>NZ_JBZYDL010000001.1:0-3035157 GCF_058933285.1 Halomicrobium sp. HArcht1-1 | reverse complement strand
GGCGTCGCGCTCGTCGATGTGGAGCGCGAGCTTGTCTTCTTGCCGCTGTACTCGACGGTGCCGGCGACGACGCGATCGAAGACCGGATTGTCGGGGTCGTCGACGACCAGCAGGTCGCTCCCCTTGCGTTCTTGCGTGTCGGTGATTTCGCCGAAGTAGTCCTCGACGAACGCCTCCATGTCGGGAACCCGATCTTCGAGGTGCTCGCCGCGTCGCATCTTGTACTCTCGCATAGAAGTCGATTTGGCCCTGCCTTACTCTTTTCGCGTTTCGTCTTCTGGCTCGTGGACGAGTGTGCCGCGGTGACACTCCGGACGAAGTCGCCACGCCGCAGCGACGAGGACTCGACCAGCGTCGTAAAGTCACACTCCGGACAGCGGAACTGGCCGTCGGGGACGGTCAGCGTCGTCGTCTCCGTGGCCTGCTCTTCGTCGTCCTCGTCGATCGTCCCGATCGTGTCGGGCTGCCACTCGTCGTCGCCCGGGCTCTTCGGGCCACTCGCCAGGCTGGCGGCTGCCCTGCTCGACGGGATCGTCGTCGTCCTCGTCGATGATCATGGCGTCGTCGGCGTCGGGGTCGTCCGCGTCGATCTCCTCGGTATCGACGGCCGAGGACCCGCTGCCCAGTTGCTCGTCGCCGTCCTGCTCGTCGATCTCGGGGTCGACCGTGGGGTCGGCCACTCGTCGACGGCCTCCTCGGACACCGGCTCGTCGGATTCGGCGTCGATGATCTCTGCACCGGTATCGGCATCGGGCGTCGACGGCGTCTCCTCGCCGCCGACGATCTCCGAGGCCGACAGCTTCGCCGGCCGCCGGAACGTCCTCGGTGTCGTCGGGCTCCTCGTCCGACGGTTCGCTCGCTTCGGCCGCGTCGGACTCGGACTCGCTTTCGGTGTCCGGCGTCGTCGCTTCGGCCTCCGACGCCGCCGTCTCTTCGGTCGTCTCGACGTCGTCGGGTGTTTCGATCGCCGTGACCTCCTTGTTCTCGGAGACGACGCGCTCGGTGCCACACCGCTCGCAGGTTTCGACCTCTCGGATCGTGATGACGACTTCGCTACCCTGCTCTTCGCGGTCGCGCTCGACAGTCGTTTCTCCGTACGCGTGCCCAAGCACGGAGCATTTGAGACCCATTGTCACGACATGGCCCGCTCCGAGTGATAAGCCTACTGCTTGGGACGACTGCGAGTTGCCCGCCCGACTTCTCGCTCGGGGACAAACACAAGGGGGTTCCACGACTATCTCCCGGTATGAGAGCGAAACCGGAGTACCGCGACCGTCCCGACACGCAGGTCGCGGTGCTGGATGCCCTCGCAGATCGCCCCGAGGACGGGATGACCGTCTTCGAACTCCGGTCGCGGGTCGACGCCGACATCGACCACCTGGAGGACGCCCTCGCCGAACTGAAGGCGGACACGCTCATCGAGGTGACACGGGACGGCGAGCGGACGGTCTTCTCGCCCCGGTCGGGCGTCGTCGGCGAGCACGAACCGACCGACGAGGAGTCACTCGTCGACGTGATCCGGCGTCGCTTCTCGCCAGCCCTGCTATACAAAGTGTCGTCGTTTCCGGGACCGCACATCGTCTGCCATCGATCCGGTACGGACCGACGACCCCGATCAATCCGCCGTCGCGGCGCAGTTGTTCGGCCCCAGTTCCCACTCGAAGGCGTCGTCGTCGCTCGGCGTCCGTCGGCCGAGGTTGGCTGCGACGATGGCCTCGGCGTTGGCCGGACGCGGCGGGACGTTCTCCGTGACGCGCTCGACGAACGTCGCCTCGTCGACCGCGAAGGCCCACAGCCGTTCTCGGAGCTGGCCCAGCGTCGCCGCGTAGCTGCCGTCGTCGTTCCGGATCGTTCGCTCGCCGACGTGACCCGGCGCGATCAGTGTCTCGTCGTCGAACGCGTCCAGCCGTTCGGTCAGCGTCGCGTACAGTTCTCGGGCGAACGCCGCCGCGTCGTCGCTCGCTTCGAGGTCGGGGCGGGCGACGCTCTCCAGAAAGAGGCTGTCGCCGGTCAGCAGTACGTCCCCGACCGCGATGCCGGTCATCCCCGTCGTGTGGCCCGGCAGCGCGACCGTCCGGAGCGTCGTCTCGCCCAGGCTGCGCGTCTCGCCGTCGGCAAGCGTTCCGATGTCGTCGACGACGCCGCGCTCGTGGGCTCTCGCGGGCAGCAGCGCCTCGCCGCCGGTCGCCGCCGCGACCGACCGCAGGCCGCTGACGTGGTCAGCGTGGACGTGGGTGTCGATCACGTACTCGATCGTCGCGTCCCGTCGTGTCGCGTCCGCGGCGTACCGATCGGCGAACGCGCGCAGCGGATCGACGACGGCCGCCACGCCGTCCGCGACGATCTGGTAGCCCAGACAACCCGAGGCCGGTCGCTGGTACTGGACGATCGTCGTCTCGCCCGCGTCGAGTTCGTGTGCCTCGTACACAGCCGTCCATCCCGCCCGCGAGGTTGTGCGCGTCGACGCCGGCCTCCGTCAGCAGCCCGGCGACGTAGGCACTCGCCTCCCCGCGGGCACAGACGACCGTGATCGGCCCCTCGCCCGCGACCTGTGCGGCCAGCTCGTCGACCGAGCCGCGGACCTGTGCCTGCAGGGCCTTCGCGAACGAGTGCTGTGTCGCCGTCACCGACGGCCCGGCGATGTGCCATCGCTCGTACTCGTCGCGGTCGCGCACGTCGAGCAACCGAACCGCCTCGCCGTCGGCCAGCCGTCCGGCCAGCGTCTGGCTGATCGTCGCCGGCTCGACCGGCGGGTCGGGGTAGGACTCGGACATAGCCGCCCGTACGGCCCCGTGGGTGATAAGATGTGACACGGGCCCCGAGGTTAAGGTGTGTCGGCGCGTCGTTCCAGTATGGACGCCGACACGTTCGTCGAGCGGTCCGTGCGGACAGCGCGACCAAACTCGACCGGCTCGGTTCGGAGAAAGTACTGCTCGCGGCGACGGACGCGAATCTCGAACCCGCCACCGTCCGGGCGACGCTGTCCGGACGCGAGGCGGGCCGACGAGCGGTCTTCGATGCGTGGGCCGACGAGGCAGACGGCCCGGCGGCGGACGCCTTCGAACGGGCCAGCGAACGCGCGGCAACGCGATACGGGACTCTCTCGGCCGACCTCGACGAGCCGCCGACGGAGACGGCGTGGCCGGTCGTCGAACACCTCCGGGGGCTCGCGGCCGACGCCGGGCGGGTGCGCTGGTCGCGACCGGCCTCGTCGGTGATCGGACGACCCTCCAGGCGATCAACTTCTTCGTCAACGAGGGCGACGACGCCACGGCCGACGCGTGTCGCACCGTCCGGTCGTCCCACGGCGAGGACGCCGACGACGGCGCGGCGCTGGTGGTCGCAGCCGAGCCCGACCGCGCCCAGCGGGCGGCCGCCGAGACGATCGCCGTCGCGTACGACGACTACGCCCAGCGTCTCGACGCCATGGGGCTGGACCCGCGACCGGTGTGTTGACGCGGGGCTCGCCCGCCCGGAGCGCCACTTTTCGGGCCGGTGATCTGTGACCGATTTCGCCACCCGGTGGCGAAATCGGTCACAGATGGACAGCCGGTCGTAGGGCTGTTGTTGCTCGCTGGGGTGCTCGACGTGAAGTCGCGCACTCGGTAGCTCGGCGACACACTGCCGACAGAAGCGGTACGCACGGTCGTTCTCGGTGCCACACTCCGGGCACCGACGCTCCGGTCGGCTCGATCGGCCACCTCGACCGACGGGGTGTCGGACACGCCGTCGGCCGTCGGCTCGGATCGGCTCGACCGGTAGGCATACAGCAGTGTCAGGAGGTGCGCGAAGAGCAGGCCCGCGATCGCGGCGTACACCCACTCGGTCCCCAACATACGTACGACTACGACGGGTACGTACTTGAGGATTGTGCCATTCAGTGTCACGATCGGCGGCGCGGGTTTATCAGCGAACACGCGCCCAGCGACGCCATGGCACACCGCGCACTGGTCGCCTACTGGGACGGCGACGGCTACCGTCTCCACTACGCACACTGGGGGACGGGGCTGGCCGCTGCGATCACGCCCGAGACGCCGTTCGGTGGCCGACGAGACCGCTCACGGGTCCCGCCCGTTCCCGACCGGATCGCCAACCAGTTCGACCTCGCTTCGAGCCGGGACGACGCCGTGACGCGCGTCGATCCGCGACCGCTGGCCCGGCAGCTGGCCCCCGCCGACGTGCTGGCGGCCGTCGATCCGACGATCGAGGCTCGTCGTCGTCGGACCCGCCGACGAGACCAGCACCTACCTCGTTTGTCCGCTCGGTCTCGACGGCGGTGAGCCTCGCCGTCGCCGGCCCGACGGCCGACGAGAACGGCTCCGTCGGACGCTGGTCACTGCCAGGACCGACTCGGCGAGCTTGTCGACGCCGGGGCACTGTCGCCGGAGCGCACGCCGTGCGCTCTGGGAGACGCTCGCGCGACTGGCACCGCTGTACCCGATCGACGACGCGTCCTTTTTACGACCCGACTGACTACGGCCGAGCGTGACGACCCACGGGGACGCGACCGAGACGCTGTCTGACCCGGACGTCGACGCCGCCGGTGACCTCGTCGAGCGGGGGATCGACGCGGGAGCGCTGGTGACGCTGTTTGGCCGTTGTCGGGTCGACTACGACGGACGCGCGACGAGTACGCTGGGTCCGGGCGACCGCCACGTCATGCTCAAACCCGACGGGGCGGCGCTGGTCCACACCGACGAGGGCCAGCAGCCGGTCAACTGGCAGCCGCCGGGCTGTGAGCACGCGGTCCGCGTGGTCGAGGGCGAGTTCGTCGTCGAGAGCGAGCGGTCCTCGCCCGACGAACTGCTCGCGATCGCCTTCGAGTCGCTGGCCCACGTCGGCGTCTTCGACGTGACCGACCCCACCGACCTGTCGCTGACTGGCACGGAGGCGGATCTGCGCGAGCGGATCCTCGACGATCCCGACCTCCTCGAACCCGCGTTTACCCCGCTCGCGACGGAGCGGTCGACGCCCGCCGGTGCGATCGACATCTACGGCGAGGACGCGGACGGGCGGACCGTCGTCGTGGAGCTGAAACGACGGCGCGTCGGACCGGACGCGGTCGGACAGCTCGACCGGTACGTCCAGGCGCTCGGGCGCGATCTCCACGACGAGGCCGAGATCCGGGATCCTCGTCGCTCCGTCGGTCACCGACCGTGCCCGCGAGCCCTGGCCCAGAAGGGACTGGAGTTCGTCTCGCTGGCACCGCCGGAGAACTGATACTGTCGGCTGTCACTGGTACAAGATCGTGGCCCGTCCAGCCAACGAACTCCTCGAAAGACGTGTAGCCGATAGTGTGGCTGTCTCGACGGGCTCTTGTGGGTATCGAGACTCCTCGACCGGGTACCGTCGCCGAGTCGATGCCGGCTCCCGAACACGCTGGCCTTTTTTTACCGGTGACCTGTTACCTTTCGTCGGTGGCAATGACGAAACGTTACCCCTCTGAGCCCTTTCTGACGAGAGCTTTCACCAGAGCCACCACTCTCGACTCGCGAGGGGCGGTCACTGCTCGTCGAGTACGACCGGGACGCCAGCGGCCGCCACGTCGGCCGCGAAGGCCCGCGAGTCCGTCGCCAGCGTCGAGAACGTGTTGTAGTGGACCGGCATGACGAGGTTCGGCTCGATGGTCGCGGCCAGCCCCGCGGCCTCGTGGCGGTCCATCGTGAACCGCTGGCCGATCGGCGGGCAGAACAGCGACACGTCGACCGAGCGATGGCCCGGCAACACGTCGGTGTCCCCCGGCCAGAACGCCCGCGTCCCCTCCACGTCGACGAGGAACCCACAGCCGAATCCCTCCGGGTGGTAGGAGTCCCGTCCGGGCGCGTGTGGGGGCCGTCCGGCTCGTTGTGGGCCGGCGTCGACCAGACGGAGACGCCGTCGACCGAGAGGCTCGTCGTCGCGTCGACCGTCCGCAGTTCGTAGGGTAGTTCGGTGATCGGCGCGAGCCCGCGCTCGCGGTCCTGCCCGTCGATCCCCTCGAAGGCGACGACGGTCGCGTCCTCGCTCGCCACCCGCTCGATGCCGTCGGGGTCGTAGTGGTGGACGTGGCTCACACAGATCACGTCCCCGTCCTCCGGCCGGTAGTCGCGTCCCGGCGGGTGGTTCAGTCCCTCCTCGTCGGGCTCCCACTCGCCGGTGAGGACGCCGTACCGTCCGGGTCGAAGTAGACGACCGTCTCCTCGCCCGCGAGCCGGATCGTGGCGTAGCCGAGCCACTCGACGGCGAGCCCGTCGTGTCGAACAGTCATTGCCTACGGTACGGCGGGCAGAACACATAAGTCGGCCGTTGACCGGCCGGCGCGCAACGGGGCGTCTGGCCCCTCGTCGTCGGGCGCTCCCGCGTCTCCCTCCGCCGTCTCCGCCTCGCTGCGTCCGCTCTCGATCGGTCCGTCCCACGCCGACAGGCCGGGGCCGAAGCTCTCGGCTCGGCCGGAGAACTCCTCGTAGGAGGCGATCAGCCGCGCGGCCTGGACGCTCGATTTCCCGTGCGGACAGACCGTCACGACCCGCTCCGCGCCCGCGAACTGCTCGATGTCGTCGACCAGCTGCTGGAGCGGGACGTTCTCGCTGCCGGGGATGTGTCCCCGCTCGTACGCACCGGGCGAACGGATGTCCACGACGCGCGCGTCGGTGCCGTTTTCAGTATCGCTTCCAGCTCCTCGTGGCCGATTTCCCGTCCATTACCGAACGCTGGGTGCTGGGCTCCCTTACGCCTCACGGTCGATACCCGCACTGTGTGGCTGTTCTGGGAGGGCGCGCCGCCGACGACTACAGCAGCCCGTCCTCGCGAGCGAGCAGGATCGGCGTGAGCGCGAAGCCGTTGACCGGCCCTCCGTGACCGCAACACGTCGACGGCCTCGTCGACGGGGACCGTCAGGGTCTCGATGACTTCGCCCTCGTCCGGGTCGGGTTCACCCGCCACCAGGCCCGTCGCGAAAAAGACGTGCCGGACGTAGCGAGTCCACCCTGAGGGGACGTACGAGTCGACGTAGCTGAGTTCCTCGGCGCGGTAGCCGGTCTCTTCGCGGAGTTCGCGGCGGGCGGCCGCGATGGGTTCCTCGCCGTCGTCGATCCCGCCAGCGGGAGTCCCAGCGACCGCAGCCGGAACCGCGGGCGGTACTGCTCGACGAAGACGAGTTCGTCGTCCTCGGTCGGCGCGACGACGATGACGGCGTCGGACGGCTCCAGCCAGTAGTAGTCCGCGAGCGCTCCGTCCGGCCGCTCGACCCGGTCGTAGCCGGCCTCGAAGAAGGGGTCTCCCAGACGACGACGCTCTCTCGGACCGGCCACTCGGGATCCGGTCGGTCCCAGGGATCTCGTGGCTCCTCGCTCACAACAGCCCTCCGCTCGCGCGAGCAAGATCCCCTCGATCGTGGCGTCGTTGGCCGGTTCGTTGCGGGCCACGTCCAGTGCGTCCGCGATGGGGACGGTCGTGACTGTGAGGAACTCGTTGTCGTCGAGGTCCGACTCGACCGGTTCCAGTCCCTCGGCGAAGACGATCCTCGCCGGTGTCTGAGGACGCCGGTCGAACACCAGAACTCCTCCAGCAGCGAGACGCCAGCGGCCTCGAAGCCGGTCTCCTCGCGGAGTTCGCGCCGGCCAGCCTCGGTGTAGGACTCGCCGTCCTCGACGATGCCCGCCGGCAGCTCCAGACACTGCTCGCGGATCGTCGGCCGGTACTGATCGACCAGGAGCAGTTCGTCGCCGCTGCGAGCGACCACGACGACGGCGTCGGGTAGCTCCGCCCAGTAGTACGCCTTCTCGCTCCCGTCTGGCTGTTGGACGCGATCGTAGCCGCCGGTGTACCAGCCAGTCTCGTACTCGGTCTCGGAGTCGACGATCGGCCACTCGTGGGTCGGCTCGCGTGTCATGGTCGGTCCTGTGTGACGCCGATACGATAAAGCGTCCCGTTGTGTGCCAGCCGCACCGACTCGCCGTCGGCCGCCCGTGGGTTGCGCTGGCGCAGCGCCGCCAGTTCGTCGAACGGCGAGTGCGTGAACGCGCCCTTGATCCCGACGGGGCCTCGCCAGTAGGGTTCGGAGTAGCCGGTCTGATTCGCGCCCGCGTCGGCGATGGCCGCCGTCGTGAACGGGTGGGTCCGTTCCGAGAGCGTGTCGCCACCGACGGCCGTCGCGTTCGGTCCGGCGGTGACGTTCGTCTCGTTGGCGTCGACCTCGCCGACCGGCGTCGCACTCACGTAGTAGGGATCGCCGCTGCGAAGCAGCGACGGCGCTACCCCAGCGCGAGCAGGAGGACCAGGACGACCCCGATGCCCAGCAGGAGATTCCGGGTGACCGTCCGCATCAGACCACGTCCTGGTAGATCCGAGCGACGGCCTGTCGACGCAGCGTCGCGACGGCGGCCGCTTCCTCCGCCTGGAACGTCGCCGCGACGGCCTGCTCGGCGAACGGCGGGGCGTGCCAGGCGACGTTCTCGACGTTGTCGGCACCGACGACCTCGACCTCGTGGTCGGCCGACTCGCGCCACTCGTCGAACGCCTCACGGGTACCCACTCGCACCTGCAGGGCCTCGCCGAACATGGCCTCGCGGGCCGTCTCGGACGACGTTGCTGGTCACCCGCTCGTCGTACTCCTCGCTGTCGAACGCCATCGACTTGGCGACGGCCTTGACGACGAC
Source organism: Halomicrobium sp. HArcht1-1 (assembly GCF_058933285.1). Classification (NCBI taxonomy): domain Archaea; kingdom Methanobacteriati; phylum Methanobacteriota; class Halobacteria; order Halobacteriales; family Haloarculaceae; genus Halomicrobium; species Halomicrobium sp. HArcht1-1. The sequence goes on along the minus strand of NZ_JBZYDL010000001.1, from coordinate 3,026,521 downwards.
CTGTGCCGTCGAGCCAAGCGCCTCGTAGCGCTCGCGTGCCTCTCGGGCGGTCTCCGGTAGAAACGTCCCCTCGGTGTGCATACCCCCGCTTGGTCTGGCGGGGACTACTCGGTTTCGTCTGCCGACTCGGACCGCTCCGCGTCCGCCTCTTGCATCGCCTCGGTCATCTCGCGCGCTTCTTCGAGAATCTCGCCTCGTCGTCGAGCCCCCGCTGGCACGCTCGCGGGCCTGCTGGGGTCGATGCCGTGGCCCTGTCCGTGCTGGTGGTCGTGGCCACCGGCCTCGAAGGGAAACTCCGTCTCCGCGGCCAGTTCGACGACCTCGGCGGCCAGTTCGTCTTCGCCGTGGTCCCCAGTCGGGGACGTGTTCGTCGAGCCAGTCCTCGTGGTCGCCGCCGCCGGTCAGCGCCGTGAACGCGAGGTGGTTCGCCAGGTGGCCGGCGTCGGCCTGTGGCTCCTCGCAGACGGGGCAGGCATAGCCCATACGGAACGAAAGCACACCCGGACCAATAGGCGTTTCACTCGATCGGTGCGACGAACTGCCGCGTCGCGCGGTCGGTCGCCCGACCCAGCCCCCGCCACCGGTCCGGTGTCGCCCGGTTCCCCTCGGTCCCGAAGTAGGGTACTTCGAGCGTTCGCGAGGACGTGGCTCCGGCACGGTCGAGAAACGCCGTGAACGTCGACCCGGCACTTCGCCCACCTGGCTCGGCGAACCCCGCGTCGGCCGCGAACGCCATTGTATCGTCGGTCCGATCACAGGCCTCGTCGAGGAATCGGGCGAACCGCCGGTCGGCCGCCGTCGCGTCCTCGGGCGAGCAGGCGAAGAACACGCGATCGTGCGGATCGCCCCACTTGTACGGCGAGTGGAAGTCGAGCGCGAGCGCCGACCCTCGCCGTCGATGTTCCGAACGTAGCGCTTGACCGCGGCTGTCGTCGGGTACAGCGGCTCGATATCGTCGAGGACGCCGTTCGAGCGCCCGTAGTCCCGGTTGTGATCGTGAGGGAGTCTGGCCTTGCCCTGGTCGCCGCGCTGGACGCCGTCGAGGTCGACGAGTGGCACGACGTGGGCGCACCACTCCGACGGGGGGTCCGCTGCCAGTGCCCCGAGCCACCCTTCGAGCGCGTACGAGGCCGGGGACTCGCAGGCGTGGTGGCGGCAGGCGCCGACGACGTGGGTTTCCGCCGCTGTATCGCCGATCCGTAGGAGCGGCACCGCTCGGCCGTTCGCCGTCGTGGTCAGCCGCTCCCGGTGGACGCGTTCGTGCTGCCGATCGGAGCCTCCACCACCGCTCGAAGTCCGCGCGGACGTACGGTACCGAGAACGCGAACGCGGCCCGCTCGTCGGCCCCGAACCCGTAGCGAAAGCCACGCCGGTCGTCGGTGGCGTCGGCACCGAGCCACGACCAGGTCCGCCGGTCCCGACTGACTGCTGGTCCCCAGGGCCCGACGACCTCGCGATCGAACGCGACGTCGACCGTCCGCTCGGTATCGCTCTCGACGGTGACGTTCCAGTAGAAGAACCACTCGTGGCCGGCGTCGCGGGGATCCGGTGCGAGTGTCACTGTCCGGTCTTCGATCGTCACGTCGGTCGCGTTCGTACTTGGGTACCCACCGACCACGCGGAGGCCGTCGTGCTCGGCGAGGACTGTCGCCTCGGTGTCCATGCGAAGCGTTCGTCGGGTGGGGGCGAAAGCGTTGGCGGTCTCCTCGCGGTCTCACTCCGGCTCCAGCGCCCGGATCATCACCAGCGCGTCCTCGCCGTTGCCGTAGTAGTTGGGGATCGTCCGGCGGTGTTCGAAGCCGAACGACCGGTACAGCGAGCGTGCGGCCGTGTTACCGACTCGGACTTCGAGCTTGACCGAGCCCGTTCCGGCGTCTTCGAGCACGTCGATGGCACGCCGGAGCAGTCGTCGACCGATCCCCTGCCCGCGGTACGCTTCCTCGACCGCGAGGTCCTTGACGTGGCCCAGCGGCGTCCCGTGGTTGGGGACGGTGTCGGCGACGACGTAACCGAGCAGTTCGGGCTCGTCGTGGCGTTCGTCGACGGCGACCAGAAAGCCGGGTTCGCCGACGTAGCTCTCGAACGCGGAGAACGGCCTGTGGGAACGCGGCCGACTCGATCCGATGGACCGCCAGCAGGTCCGACCGCGTCGCGGGACGGACCGTCGGCGGCTCCGTATCGCTGTCGGGAACGGTCGTCACTGCCGCTCTCTACGTCGCGGGCTCACTAATGGATGGCGGCCTCGGGGTTCCCGGTGACTGATACTGCCGGCTGTCACTTCGTGACGAGCTTCGCCACCCGGGGTGGCGAAATCATTCACAGATGTACAGCCGGTAGTACGACAGACCCTCTATTCTTTGGTCCTGGGACACGGGACATGTTCGCTCCTGCGACCGGCGTGTACGTCTCACATCGTGCCAAAAAGCTCTTAACTATCAAGGACGCAAGAGTAAACGCACCCAACTGGGTGCTACCCCCACATCCCCCCAACCATCCCACCCCACTTTCGTTTTCGCCGCTAGAAGAAATCGCTCACGTACACGTCTCGCGCCCCGAACGTCCCGCTCAGCGCAGCCACGGCGTCGTCGGTCGCAGTGACGACCTCGCGGGCCGCCGCCGTCTCGATCGACAGCGTTCCGACGTACAACTGTGCCAGGACGGCCGAGTCGACCACGAGACCGGGCTCGTCGGTCGTCGCTCCGGGTTCGAGTCGCCGGCACGTCAGGTCCGGTTCGACTCGGAACTGGGCGCGAGCGGATCGGTCACCTCCACCGTCACCGCTTCGGCCGGCCCTCGCTCGGCGGGGAGCGTCTCGATCGCCGTCGGTACGTCGACGACGTACCCGCTCGCTCGGCTCGACCGACGCCTCGACGGCGTCGGGGTCGGCGGCCTCTCTGAGCAGCCGCCGTTCCCGCGGACACGCCCACTCCACGCGGTCGGCCTGTGGAGCGTGGCGTTCGAGGAAGCCAAGCAGGCTGTCGGCGCGCCCGCTCGCTCCGGGTGGCCAGCCCTCGACGGTCAGCGTCTCGGCGTCGCGGTCGAGCCTGTAGACGACGTAGCCCGCGGGCCCGTCGTCCCCGTCCGGCGTCCAGGTGTAGGCCCACGCGTCGTCGAGCACCCGCTCGCGCCACCACCGCTCGGTTCGTCGGAGCGCCAGCTCGTAGTCGCTGGCGTCAGCCTCACACCGCTTCGAGGCGTCCGAAGTCGTCCGGTCCGACGCGCTCGAAGCGTCCCGCCGGGCCGGGATCTGCCATCGCCGCCGGTGGGAAGGCGTAGGCCGTCTCGGTGTGGACCAGTCCCCACCCACGCTCCCGGTAGTAGTCGATCGACGCGGGCCACAAGACTGCGTAGGACAGCCCGCGGTCGGCGAACTCTCCGACGGCCGCACGCAGGAGTCGCCGTCCGTATCCTTGCCCGCGGTGTTCCGGCGGTGTGACGAACCCCTGATCCCGCCGATCGTCCGCCACGCGCCCGCGAGACGCACGTCGATCTCCAGCAGTGCACAGATCGAGCGGAACCGCCCGTCTTCGACGTAGGCCCACCGCTCGCCCAGCGCCCGCGGCACCGTCTCGTCCGGGTCGGGGACGCCGCCGTCGCCCCAGACGTGATCTTTGATCCGCTGGTGTCGCCCGTTCGTCCTCGGTGACGCTGCGGAACGTGCCCATGGTGTCGAGGCGGCGGCGAGGTCAACAAGCGTTGGGGTCTACCGATCCGTGGGCGTCTCGTCGCCGCATGGCCGTCGCTTCCCGTCGCCGGACTCCGACAAAAATGTGCGCGGTTCGTGTCGTCCCGATCGGACGCGGTTCCTGGCTGCTCCGATCACGAGGGCGAGGTTCTTCGCTACGCTCAGAACCTCGCTCGCCTCACGGCGCGTGCGAGGCGGTTTCACCGCCTCGGCATGCGCGGCGCAACGCGCCGCGCATGCGCTGTTCGGCTGTCGGAGCCCTCGCGATGCTCGGCGTCTCCCGTCAGTCGTCTGCGGGTGCCGCGCCGCTGTCGTCCTCGTACTGCTGTTTCGTGTGGGTGAGCTTGCCACCGGAGGCGAGAACCGGCGCTCGCGCTCGGAGGCGTCCAGCGTGGCGCTCGCTTCCCAGTCGTCGTTGACACGGATGGTGAACTCCGTCTCGCCGGACTGGATGGCGTCGGCCACGTCGGTGACGATCTCGACGTCGTCGCCCTGCTCGATCTGCTCGTAGGTGTCCGCGTCGATCTCCAGGGGAACGATCCCGAAGTTGAAGAGGTTCGCCTTGTGGATGCGGGCGAAGCTCTGTGCGAGGACGGCGTCGATGCCGAGATACATCGGACAGAGGGCCGCGTGTTCGCGCGAGGAGCCCCTGTCCGTAGTTCTCGCCTGCGACGAGGACGCCGCCGTCGTTGTCCTTGGCGCGCTGGGCGAAGGTGTCGTCGACACGCGAGAGCGTGAAGTCGCTCAGCTTGTCGATGTTCGAGCGGAACTTGAGGATGTCCGCCGTCGCCGGGATGATGTGGTCGGTGGTGATGTTGTCCTCCATCTTGAGGAGCGCCTCACCCTCGATGTCCGATCCCAGCGGGTCCTTCAGCGGCACGTCGCCGATGTTGGGGCCCTTGATGAGCTCGTCGTCGACGGCCTCGTCGGGCGCGATGAGGTCCGACTCGAGTTGCCGATGTACTCGTCGGGCGGCTCGATGCCCGGCGCGTCCAGATCGCCGAGTTCGTCGGCGAGGTTGCGCGGGTCGACGATTTCGCCTTTGAGTGCCGCCGCGGTGGCGACCTCGGGCGAACAGAGGTAGACGGAGTCGTCCTCGATACCGGAGCGACCCTCGAAGTTGCGGTTGAACGTCCGCAGCGAGACCGAGTCCGAAGCCGGGACGTGGCCGATGCCGATACAGGCACCACACGTCGCTTCCGAGAAGTTGACGCCAGCGGCCATCATCTCCGCCGTCCAGCCCTCGCGAGCCAGCATCTCGGAGGCCTGCTTGGAGCCGGGCGCGACGATCATCTCGGTCTTCTTGTCGACGTTGCGATCCTCCAGCATCTTCGCGGCCGGGAGGATGTCCTCGTAGGCACCGTTCGTACAGGAGCCGATCATGACCTGCTCGACGTCGACGCCCTCGACCTCCTCGACGGGGACGACGTTGTCGGGCATGGACGGCTGTGCGATGAGCGGTTCGAGGTCCGAGAGGTCGACGACGATCTCGTCGGCGTACTCGGCGTCGTCGTCGGGCTGGAGCTCGACGTACTCGTCTTCGCGACCGAGGCGCGAGAGGTAGTCCTCGGTCTGCTCGTCGGTCGGGAAGATCGAGGTGGTCGCACCGAGCTCGGTCCCCATGTTTGTGATGGTCGTCCGCTCGGGGACGGTCAGGCTCTCGACGCCGGGGCCGGTGTATTCGAGCACCTTGCCGACGCCGCCCTTGACCGAGAGCCGGCGGAGCAGTTCGAGGATGACGTCCTTGGCGGTCGCCCACTCGGGCAGCTCGCCTTCGAGGCGGACGTTGACGACCTCGGGCATGTCGATGTAGTAGGCACCGCCACCCATGGCGACGGCCACGTCGAGGCCGCCCGAACCGATCGCCAGTTCGCCCAGGCCGCCGGGGTCGGCGTGTGGGAGTCCGAGCCGAGCATCGTCTTGCCGGGCGCGGCGAAGTTCTCCTTGTGGACGTTGTGACAGATACCGTTGCCGGGCCGGGAGAAGTGGGCACCGAAGGTCCCAGCGGCCGAGCGCAGGAAGCGGTGGTCGTCCGTGTTCTTGAAGTCGAACTGGTAGGTCTGGTGGTCACAGTACTGGGCGGCCAGTTCCGTCTGGACCTCTTCGAGTCCCAGCGCTTCGAACTGGAGCCACACGAGCGTTCCAGTCGTGTCCTGTGTCAGCACCTGGTCGATTTCGATCCCGATCTCCTCGCCGGGCGTGAGTTCGCCTTCGACGAGGTGATCGTCGAGGATTTTCTCCGTGAGCGTCTGTCCCATAACGTCCGTGAGTCGACGGCGCGCGCGTATAAATCCCGCGTATTCCCGCGAGTTTTCGAGCGGTGTCTGCCGAATTGTGGCCTTTTGCGCCGGTCAGCTTCCGTATCTACTCAGTTTCTCGCGACTCTCGCCGAGGATCTTTGCCGATCGTTCGATACTGCTCGGGAAATCCGAACCATTGTTCATCCGGATCCGTCTCGCGTCCCTCGGTTCGACGTGGCGGTCTCGGAAGGCTCATCACGCTGGTTACCGACCGATCGGGCATGTACAAGAGCGGACGTTTCGTCGCCGAGGCACTGGGTGACCTGCGACCCGAACAGGTCCAGCCAAACGGCGTCGACCTGACGCTCGCGGCGGTGTCCGAACAGGTCGAGCCGGGTCGGATCGAACGCGGCGACAAGCACGTCGGTGACCGGACCGAGATCGAGCCCGACGACGGCGTCTACCGGCTCGAACCCGGCGCGTACGTCGCCGAGTACGGCGAACGGGTCGCCGTCCCGGAGGGCCACGTCGGCTTCGTCTACCCGCGCTCGTCGCTGATGCGCAACTCCTGTATGCTCCACACTGCCGTCTGGGACGCCGGCTACGAGGGCCGCGGCGACCGCCTACGACTGGGAGGCGACGACGGACCTGATCGACGCCCAGTTTGCCTTCACCGAACCGCTGCACGCCTCGCCCGAGGCCTACGCACTGACTATCGACATCGACCCCGGCGACCTGCTGGGCGGGCTGGCACGCGCGCTCCCGTCGATCACGGTCGACTACACCGACGAGGCGCTGCGGGCGATGACCCAGGCCGAGGCGTTCGTCGTCGATCGAGCGAAAGCCGACGCCGAATCGCACTTCGCGTAGTCCGCGCCTCAGCGGCCCGCATCGAGGTCCTGGTCGGCCCGAGCGTGGCGCGTCCAGCGCTTCTCGACGTCGCGGTTGGCGACGACCACGAGGTTCCCTTCGTCGGTCTCGATCCGGGTCTTCCGGAGGTCGATACTCACGAGCCGGCCCGTCACCGACGCGGTCTCGACGCGGTCTCCTCCGAGAAGTCCTCGTCTTGCAGGAGGTACACCCCTGCGACAGTGTCGGCGATCATCTCCTTGAGTGCGAACGCGACACCCAGCCCGATGAAGCCGCTGGCGGTGCCGAGGCTGGCAGCGACATCGCCCAGCCCCACGACCTTCAGGAGCCCCAGGATCGCCCCGAACCACAGGAAGATCCCGACGACGGTGACCACGAGGTCGACGATTAGCTGCTCCTCGTCCCGGTAGAGCCGATCGACGACCGACCGAACGACCGCCAGTACGAGCTTGATCGTGAGATAGGCGAGCACGAGAAAGAGCAGTCCCGACAGCAGCCGCGGCACTGCCACGACGATCCCGTCGACGAACTCCGAGAGGATGGCGCTCGTCGACGGCTCGACGGTCGGCGCTTGCGTCGCTTCTTGCAACATGGCCTCGACTACGCCTCACGCCCGAAAGAGCGTGGGGGTGTCGGCGAGCGAGCCGCCTCCTCATACTACCGGCTGTAAATCTGTGACCGATTTCGCCACCCGGGTGGCGAAGATCGTCACGAAGTGACAGCCGGCAGTATCACGCGACGCCAGCGGCGCACGCTCCGTGACGGTCGGCACGGTCGCGCGGTGGTCGTGACGAGAGCGCGAACCGCTGTCCGGACGACTGCGGCTGTGTCAGGCGTCCCGCTCGGCGACTTTCACCAGCTGCTTGCCGATGTTCTCGCCCTCGAAGAGGCCGAGGAAGGCGTCGGGGGCGTTCTCCAGGCCCTCGGTGACGGTTTCGCGGTACTGGACGTCGCCGGTCTGGACCCACTCGCCCAGCTGCCGGGTCGCGGCCTCGAAGCGGGGCTGGTAGTCGCCGACGAGGAACCCCTCGACGGCGGCGCGCTTCTCGACCAGCGTCGCCAGCTTGCGCGGGCCGGTCGGGAGTTCGGTCGCGTTGTACTGGGAGATCTGCCCACAGACGGCGACGCGAGCGTCGACGTTGAGTCGGGTGAAGACGGCGTCGGTGATCGGGCCGCCGACGTTGTCGAAGTAGGCGTCGACGCCGCCGGGGCCGCCTCGTCGAGTGCCGCTCCGTAGTCGTCGGTCGTCTTGTAGTTGATGCCGGCGTCGAAGCCGAGTTCGTCTTCGAGGAACTGGACCTTCTCGTCGGAGCCGGCGAAGCCGACCACGTCAGCGCCCTGGAGGCCCGCGATCTGGCCGGCGACCGAGCCGACCGCGCCCGCCGCGCCGCTGACGACGAACGTGTCGCCCGCGGTCGGCTGTGCGATCTCCTTGGTCCCGAAGTACGCCGTGCGGCCGGGCATGCCCAGCACGCCCAGCGCCGTCGAGATCGGGGCCAGCTCGGGGTCGATGGGGTACAAGCTTCCGTCCCCGGCGCGGTTGCGTAGTCGGCCCATTCGAGTTCACCCGTGACGACGGTCCCCGCTTCGAGGCCCGCGCCGTTGGACTCGACGACTTCCCGACGACGGCGGCCTCCATCGGATCGCCGACGCCCCACGGATCGGCGTAGGACTCGCGGGCGTCCATCCGACCGCGCATGTAGGGGTCGACCGAGAGGTACAGCGTCCGGACGAGTGCTTCGCCGGGGCCTGGCGTCGGCACGTCGCGCTCTGCCAGCTCGAAGGTGTCCTCGTCCGGTCGTCCGTCGGGTCGCTCCGCAAGCAAGAAGACGCGGTTGGTGTCTGACATCGGCCTCACTTCGGCGGGCACCCGGAAGTGGCTTCGGACACCGCACGTCCGTTTGTGTGCGTTGTTGGGCGCGAAGTGAATCACTATCCAGCGCCAGCCGGCAGGCTGAAGCCACTCGCCGAACACCCCCAGACAGAGCGATGGCGAGCGAGCTGACCCTCCGACAGTACGACCCGCGAGACGCCCACGCCGTCTGGGAACTCCACGAGTGGGCGATGCGGGTCGCCGGCACCGATCCGGCGGACGTGCCCGGAACCGACGATCTCCGGGCAATCGAGACGCAGTACCTCGACGCGGGCGGGGAGTTTCTGGTCGGTATCGGAGACGGCGAAGACGACAGCGACGCCGCCGTCCCAGAGACGTTCGACGGACCGGTGGTCGCGATGGGCGGGCTCTTGCCCTCGGAGTCTGGCCACGACGACGAGCGGACGGTCCCCGGCGCTGCCGAACTCCACCGGATGCGCGTCGCCCCGCCGATGCAGGGCCGTGGCCACGGCCGAGACCTGCTGGCGACTCTCGAACGACGGGCGGCCCAGCTGGGTTTCGAGACGCTGCTGGCGACGACGGCCGTCCGGCAGGAAGCGGCGGCACGGTTCTACCCCGCTGCGGGCTATCGCGAGGTCGACCGCTCGGTACAGGGCGAGTACGAGCTGATCCACTTCGAGAAGACGCTGTGAGCGCGCCGCCGTCGCGGCGGGCTGTCTCACGATAGAAGATTTAAGACCGCGGGCGGTAGAGGGTCCGCATATGTCTGACGGCGACTTCGCGGGGTACGGCGGCCGCCACGTCCCCGATCCGCTGGTAGCACCGCTCGAACAGCTCGCGACGACCTACGACGACATTCGAGAGACGACGGCGTTCCAGACGGAGCTCCGGGACCTGCTCGAATCGTTCGCCGGGCGACCGACGCCCCTGTTTCACGCGGAGACGCTCAGCGACCGCTGGGGTGCGGAGATCTTCCTCAAGCGCGAGGACCTGCTCCACGGCGGGGCCCACAAGATCAACAACACGCTCGGACAGGCGCTGCTGGCCAAACAGGCCGGCAAGGAGCGACTGATCGCCGAGACCGGCGCGGGCCAGCACGGCACGGCGACGGCGATGGCCGGCGCGTTGCTGGACCTCGACACGGAGATCTACATGGGCAAGAAAGACGTCGAGCGCCAGCGGATGAACGTCTTCAGGATGCGCCTGATGGGTGCGCAAGTCAACGAAGTGACCCAGGGCGAGGAGGGCTGGCCGAGGCCGTCGACGTCGCTCTGGAGGACTTCGCTCACAACGTCGACGACACCCACTATCTCGTGGGCAGTGTCGTCGGCCCCGACCCGTTCCCGCGGATGGTCCGGGACTTCCAGAGCGTCATCGGCGAGGAGGCCCGCGAGCAGTTCCGCGAACGCACGGGTGAGTTGCCCGACGCCGCGGTGGCCTGTGTCGGCGGCGGATCGAACGCGATGGGGCTGTTCCACGCCTTCCGGGACGACGACGTGGCCTTCTACGGCGGCGAGGGCGGCGGTGAGGGCGCGGACTCGGAGCGCCACGCCGCGCCGCTCGCGGCGGGCTCCGAGGGCGTCCTCCACGGGATGAAGACGCGGGTCATCGACGACGACGTGTCTGTCCACTCCGTCTCGGCGGGCCTGGACTACCCCGGCGTCGGCCCGGAACACGCCATGTTCCGCGAACTCGGCCGCGCACAGTACCGCGGAATCACCGACGAGGAAGCGCTCGACGCGTTCCGCGAACTCTCCGAGTCCGAGGGAATCATCCCCGCACTGGAGACGAGCCACGGCCTCGCGCTCGCGAAGCAACTGGCCGAGGACGGCGACCACGAGACGATCCTCGTGAACCTCTCCGGCCGGGGCGACAAGGACATGGCACAGGCCGCAGAGCAGTTCGATCTCGCCTGATACTACCGGCTGTCCGTCTGTGCAGCATTTCGCGACCCCCCGGTCGCGGTTCCGCTGTTCGATTCCGCCGGATTTATCAAAATATTATTTCAAGCGCTAGTATGGATCGACGGACGTTCCTGACGACGACCTGCGCTGGCACGGCGGCCCTCTCTGGATGCCTGTCGGCGCTTCCGTGGACGAGCGGAGGGAACACGCCACTGCCCGAGGTCCCCGGCGGTTCCTGGACACAGCACGGGGCGGACGCCGCCAACACGTTCGCCCCGGCCGTCTCCGCGCCCTCGCGGGCGGCCTTCGCGTGGACGTCTTCGGCGTTCACGCGCTGGGACCCGGTTATCGCCGACGGCACGATCTACACCACGAACTTCGATCCCAGCAACGACGGCAGTGCCATCGCGCTCGACGCACAGGACGGCACCGAACAGTGGCGAACGACGCTCGGCAGGGAGGGTCGTCACGGACGCGCCCTCGTCGACGGCCGGTTCGTCGTCGCACACGACTCCGGCCTCGTCGCCCTCGACCGACAGGAGGGAGGCGTCGACTGGGAGCGCGCCGTCGAGGGGCTCGACACGTCGCTTGCGCAACTGCTCGCCGTCGCGGCGTCTGGGACGATCGTCGTTCCGTACGCCGACGGCCTCAAGGCGTTCGGGGCGACGGACGGCGAACGGCGCTGGAAAGCGCCCGAACTGCCGGGCCAGCGGGTCACACCCGCCATCGCCGACGGGACGATCTACGCCGTCGGCAGCGTCGACGGGACAGACACGCTCGCCGCGCTCGCGCTCGCCGACGGATCGGTCCGCTGGACGCGCTCGCTCGACGGACGAGCCCCGAGCGCGCCGGTCGTGACCGACCACGGCCTCCTCGTCGTCGACGACCGGACGCTCGTCGTCCACGACCGGGAGACGGGCGACCGCCGCAGCGAACTCCACTCGTTCGACTACGACGGGACGACCTTCGACGCGACGGTCGCTACCGACGGCACGACGGCGTTCGTGACCAGCGACGACGGACTCACCGCCGTCGACATCGCCGACGGAACGACCCGGTGGCACTACGACGAGTGGGTGTACACCGACGGCTTCTCGGTCGGGACCGAGACCGTGGTCGCGATGGCCGACGGCGGCGAGTCCACCGACCGGACGATCACCGCGTTCGACCGCGAGACGGGCGAGGCGCGCTGGGACTACGTGATGGACGGCTTCCACACGCCCTCGATCGGACCGATCCTCGCCGACGGTGCCGTGTTCTTCGCGACCAGCAGCACCGACGGCCTCGTCGCCATCGGAGACGTTCCGGAGTGACACCGCCGATACGTTGCGGGACGACTCGCCCTTCCGGGTGACGACGCGGGCCACAGACGAACGGCCGACGGTCCGACCCCTTCGAACTCTCGCGCCCGATCTCCGGCAAACTCGTGAACCGTCTAACACGTTCGGGGGATTTTTACTGCTTGGTACGGTATACCACGGCATGTCTGGTCCATCGCACGGCGTCGACGATCCGGTCGACGAACTGAGCGAAACCGAGGAGTTCGACAGCCTGATCGGTATCGTCGGCGACGGCGTCGTCGGCGCGGCGGGCGGGCTCGTCGGGACGGCGCTGTCGACGGTCGTCTTCCTCATCGCGGAGAGTCTCGGCGTCTTCGAACGGTCGGCGTTCGCGCTGCTGACCGAACTCGTCGGTATCGAGGAACTGGTCCCACCGATCCTCGCGGGCTATCTCATCTTCCTCGCCGGTGGGATGGCCCCCTGGCCGCTGCTGTACGCCTCGCTGAAGGGGTACCTGCCCGGTCGTCGAGACCCCGTCAGCGGCGCGTTCTTCGGGTTCGCGATCTGGACCGGCTTCGTACTGGGCTTTTACACCGGCCAGTCCGGCCTCGCGCTCGTCGGCTACGCCGTCCTGACGCTGCTGGCACACGTCGTCTACGGCGTCGGCCTCGGACTCGTCTTCGAGTACTTCCGGACCCGGCCCAACTCGATCGTCTGATCTCGCGGCGGCCGAGAGCGGTACGCTTGTCTCCCTCGCCGGCCACACACGCGTATGCACCTCTCCGAGGCCACCTGGACCGACGCCGCGGATCTCGACACGGACCTGGCCGTCCTCCCGGTCGGCAGCACCGAACAGCACGGCCCCCACGGCCCGCTGGGGACCGACGTTCTCACGGCCGAGGCCGTCGCCGAAGCCGGGGCCGAGGCCTACGACGGCGAGGTCGTCGTCGCGCCCGCGATCCCGGTCGGCGTCGCCGAGGAACACCGCCACTTCGCTGGGACGCTGTGGGTCGGCGAGGACACCTTCCGGGACTACGTCGGCGAGACGATCGCGAGCCTCGCCAGCCACGGCTGGGATCGGGTCGTCGTCGTCAACGGCCACGGCGGCAACGTCGACGCGCTCCGGGAGATCTGCGGGCGAGTCACCCGCGACGGGACGGCCTACGCGGTCCCGCTGACCTGGTTCGACGCCGTCGACGCGCCGGACATGGGCCACGGCGGCCCGGTCGAGACGAGCCTCCTCCTGGCGACCGACCCCGAACTCGTCCGGAGCGACCGCCTCGAAGCCAGCGCGGCCGACGCCGCCGACTCGTGGGGCGAGTTCGAACACGGCGTCAATCTGGCCTACGACACCGACGAGTTCAGCGAGAACGGGACGGTCGGCGATCCGCGAGCGGCGAGTGCCGACCGCGGCGCGGCGTTGCTCGACGCGGCGAGCGAGGCGCTGGCGGACGTGCTGGCGAGTGTCAGAGACCGCGATAGTACCAATTGAAACGATCGACACACCGATCGCACTGCTGTCGTGCGATCGGGTGTGCATCGATTTTCACTGGCTACTATAGCCTAGGCTTCTGCCTCGGCGTCTGCGTCGGCGTCGGCCTCGGCGTCGTCGGTCTCCTCGTCCGCGTCTTCGGCGAACTCTTCGAGGGTCCCCGGAGCTGTGGGATCGTGCTCGTCAGCTCGCCCACCTGCTCGCGGGCCGTCTCCACGTCTTCGAGCAGCGTTTCGAGCGCGGCGATGTCTTCTTCGAGGTCACCGGCGTCCTCGAAGGCGTCGGCACGCTCGCCCATCGTGTACCACTTCTTGGCGTCTCTGAGGTGTTCTTCGGCGTCTTCCACGTCGAGTGCGCCTTTCAGTGCGTTGAGCACGCCCAGCGTGTTGTCGGCGTCGACGTCCCAGATGTCGTCGGCCACCGGGAGGACCGCGCGTGCTTCGTCGAGTGAGGCCTCGACGTCGTCGCGCATCTCGGAGGCGGCCTCGCCGAACAGTTCGTCGTCGTCGAGCGTCGATTGGCTCATGGTCACGTGTTCACACGGCGGGGAATTAAAAGCCCGCCTGAAAGTGAAAGTGTAACCGCAAGCGGGTAGCGGTCCAGGTGCGACGAAACCGAAAGACGCTACCGGACCGTGGTTTCGTCGGCTCGCAACTCCTCGCGAACCTCGGGGATCGGGTCGAGATCGTCGTCGACGCCGCCGAGCACCAGCATCGCGTAGTAGCGCAGGAACGACTGGAGCGGTGCCTGTACGAGTCCGCCCACGAGCAGCGCCACCACGAAGAAGGCCAGTCCGAGCACGGCATAGACCGCGATCGCGGCCGTACTGAACGCCGCGAACGTGTAGACGCCGAAGGCGACGAGCCCGAACGGAATCGCCACGAGCGCGAGCGCGAACAGCATGACGATGCTGCCGAGGATCCCGACGCCGATCCCCAGTAACACGCTGACGACGAGGTAGACGAGGTACTCCGCGAGGTTACTGGTGATCGACGACCACAGCCGACTCCAGGCAGCGAGCAGGCCGCGGTCCTCCGCCAGCATGATGGGGACGACGAACACGGTCGTGAACCCGTTGACGATCCCGGTGCCGATCACCAGGAGCACGATCAACGGGATCGCCAACGCGAACAGGCCCAGCGACGCCGCGACGTTGTCGACGCCGCCAGCGACCAGCAGTCCCACCAGGAACAGTCCGACTACGAACACCCCAGCGGCGAGGACGATCGCGACCTGAAAGCCAAGCAGCCGGAGGCCGTTGCCGACGTTGCGCGAGAAGTACCGCCGGACGTGGACCTCGCGCTCGAACAGCGACTCGACGAAGACGAACTCCATGATCGGCGAAGCAAACAGCAGCAGGAGGGCAAACAGGACGGCAACCCCGATGAGAGCGACGGCCCCGAGCCCGATCGCGGCGTCGGGCGTCACGCTCCCTGCTCCGGCACTCGGCGCGGTCCCGAGGTCACCGTTGCCGGCGAACTGCGGTACGTTGCTTGCGTTGTTCAGGACGCCACCGCCGCCGGTGACGAAGAACATGATCACTGCGAGACGAAGCCACGTTCCGCGATCGAAGGGGAGGAGGAACCCCTTCGTGGCCTCGATTGCGTCGTCGATAGCATCCAGGGCAGCGTATCCCATGTACGACGGTACAGCGACGACGGCACTAAAATTATCGCTTTTCGAACACACCTCGCGGACGCTACTCGGGGGCGGCCACGTCGTCGACCGCCATCAGCGGATAGTCGCCGTCCATCCGCATGCTCGTCTCGACGGCGACGCCCTCGTAGTCGACCGTCATCTCTACCTCGGCGAAGCGACCGGTGAACTCGGTGTAATCGGCCGACTGCGCCTCGATCTCGGCACGGAGCGCCTCCTCGCGGATCTCCACGGACACGTCCTCGCAGTGGGGCTGGTTCTCGATGGCCTCGGCCATCGCCGCCGCCAGCGAGTCGGCGCTGTCTGGGCTGATCGGCGTCCCCGCGAACTGGTGGTACAGCGAGCCGAACTTCACGCCCGCCTCGAAACACGCGACCTGTGGATCTGTCGGGTCCATACCCGTCGGTGGGGGCGACCTGACGAAAGACTGTCGAGAGAGCGCCGAAACCGCAAGGTACGTATCGCCCCCGCCGTAGCATCTACCTGAATGAACGAGCCTGTTCTGCTCACGGGCGCTGGCGGTGCGGTTGGGGAGGCTATCCTCGGTGGGCTCGAAGACGACTACGAGTGGAAGCTCATGTATCACAGTCCGCCCGTCGAGGAGCCCGATCACGACTACGTCGTCGGTGACGTGGCGAACGACGAGGACGTTCGGGCCGCCGTCGAGGGCGTCGGGGCGATCATTCACCTCGCCGGGGATCCACGACCCGACGCGCCGTGGAACTCCGTGCTGGCGAACAACATCGACGGCACCCAGAAGATGTACGAGGCGGCCATCGACGAGGGCGTCGAGCGGTTCGTCTACGCCTCCTCGAACCACGCCGTCGGGGCCTACGAGGACGAGCGCAAGCCCGACCTGTATCGCACGCACGACGACTTCCGTCTCGACGGCTCCGAGTTCCCCGCCCGGGAACCTCTACGGCGTCTCGAAGGCCACGGGCGAGGTCATCGGCCGGTACTACCACGACGAGTACGGGATCGACGTGTGCAACGTCCGCATCGGCAATCTCACGAAGGGACACCCGCCGATCGACTACGAGCGCGGGCAGGCCATGTGGCTCTCCTACCGCGACTGTGCCCACATCCACGACCGGGCCCTCGTCGCCGACTACGACTTCGAGATCGTCTACGGCATCTCCGACAACGACCGCAAGTACTACTCGCTGGAGCGAGCCAAAGAGGTGCTTGGCTACGAACCGCGGGACAACTCCGCGCACTTCGACGGCGAGGAGCGCGTAGCCGGGGCGGAGTGAGGTCCACAGCGCGCCCGGAGAGCGGGTCGAGATCGTCTACGGCATCCTCGCGAGCGGAGCGAGCGAGGGCTCGACAGACGAACGGAGTGAGTCTGTCGGTGTCTCCGACAACGACCGCAAGTACTACTCGCTGGAGCGAGCCAAAGAGGTGCTTGGCTACGAACCGCGGGACAACTCCGCGCACTTCGACGGCGGCGAGCGGGTCGAGACCGACGGCTGAAGCCTTCTTTTCGCTCCCGGTGACCGACGCTGATGGTCACGACGCTGGAACGAGACGACCTCTGTCACACAGCTCGGCGCGGCGGGCTCACAGATCGATCGCGACGCGCAACTCCGTGTCGGTGACCGTCTCGACGGAGTCGGCGGGGACCTCGATGTCGTCTTCGTCGGCGTCGCCGAAGCCAAAGCCCTGGATCACGCTCTCGGCGATGCCGGGTCCGGCTCGACGTAGGCCACCTGCTCGTCGGGGTCGACTTCGGTGACGACGCCGATCTGCTCGGCTTCGTTGTCCATCAGGAACTTCCCCTCGTCTGCTGTCGATAGAACTGACATAGCATCTGTACTGCATCGCCGTCCTACAAGAATCTTCTCGAAGGGGAGAGGGCGGCAGTATCACTCGAACAGTCCGTCGACGTCCGATTCGCGGTGTTCGCGGCGCTGGACGTGTTCGCCGAGTCTGGTCGCGACGATCGGCCGGCGGTCGGGTTCGCGCACGAACGCGAAGATCAGTCCGGTGTAGGGACCACTCTCGTCGGCGGCGACCTCCTCGCGGGCGTACTCGATGCCGGCGTCGACGGCGTGCTCGTCCTCGCCTTCGGCCAGGACTCTCGCGGCGACGGCCGTCGCCGCGAAGTCAAGATCGTCGTAGGTCAACCGCTGGCCCTCGTAGACCAGCGGCGGTGCGTCGTCCGGTGTCACCTCCCGCGGGGCCGTCGCGACGCGACCGAGGAACGACCGGACGGCGTCCAGTTCGATCCTCGATACGTCGCCGGCAGGTCGGCGAGGTACGCCCGACCGCTCTCGGCCAGCCCCGTGGCCCCGGAGTGGTTCTCGTCGTCGAGGTGGTGGACGACCGCGGTGAACTGGATCAGCCCGTGGAGTAGTCGCTCGTCGTCGGTCCCCTGGGACAGGTCGAGCCAGTGGTCCTCCCAGGCGTCGTGGGCCGCGTGGTACCGGCCCTCGTTGTAGATCGCGACGCCCGCCCGCAGGTGATCGCGCATGCACGGGCTTCGATCCCGGCGGGCAAAACGCCTGGGTCTACTCCTCGATCAGCACCTCGACGTCGCCGCCGAGTCCGACGATCACGTTCGACCCCTGGCGCACGTCGAAGGCGTCGATCGGGAGCGAGACGGTCCGGTCGGGGCCGTCCTCGACCGACACCGCGAGCTCGTACTCGCCCGCCGTGTCGATACCGGGGTCGAGTTCTCGCCGCTCGTCTGCGTCCAGCGACACCGTCTCCTCGGAGATCGTTTCGCCGCGCGCGACGGTCACGGTGACCGTCGCCTCGCCGCTCCCGTTCGCGAGCACCAGCAGGATCGGATCGTCCGGCGGCGGGTGGGACTCGTCGTCGGTTCGGCGGTCGGCGTCACGTCGGGATCGGGCGACTCGACACAGCCGGCGAGGGTCGCGACGCCGAGACCGGCCGCTCGGAGGAGGGCACGTCTGTTCACGCCGGTCGATCCGGCCGCCCGGACAAGTGCTTTCTGTGGGCCGGGACCGCAAGCATTAGTTGGTGGTACCACAGAGTCGACAGCATGTCACTCACCGACGCGCAGTTCGAACAGTACCAGCGAGACGGCTACGTCGTCGTCGAGGACGCCCTCGACGCCGAGACGGTCGACCGCGTGAAGCGTCGCCTGCGAGCGTACACTCACGGCGACCGCGCCGTCGAGGGGTTCCAGTCACAGATCGAGCCGGCCGTCGAGCGCGGCGAGATCGAAGTCGGGCACACGGGCGACGCGGTACGGAAGTTCGAGGGGCTGGGCATGGTCGAGACCGACGACGTGTTCCGCTCGGTCGCCCACGACGCCACGATCACGGACACCGCCGCCGAACTGCTCGGGCCGAACCTGAAGCTCCTGCGCAGCGCCGCGATGTTCAAACCACCGGCGGTCGGCAGCGAGAAGGGATTCCACCAGGACGCGGCCTACTACCCGATCCAGCCGATGGACCACGTCACCGTCTGGATCGCGCTGGACGAAGCGACGACCGAGAACGGCTGTATGAACGTCGTGCCGGGCGCGCACACGGACGGCCTGCTGGGCCACGAGGCCGCCGACTACGACACGGACATCGTCATCGCCGAGGACGACGTGGACCGCTCTGACGCCGTCGCCGTGCCGATGGAACCGGGCGACGCACTCTTCGCTCACTGCCTGGTTCCACACTTCACCGCCCCCAACACGACCGACCAGTGGCGGCGCGCGCTCATCGTGTCCTACATGGACGCCCGCTCGCGGTTCACGACGCCGGCCGAGGACCGGCCCGACTGGGTGGACTCCGTCCACATCCGGGGCGAAGAGTTCCCCGGCTGTGTGTAGGTGGTTTCTCTGACCGGCAAAACGTCCTGACAGCGATATCGCCCGTCACTTCTCGTCGTCGCACGAACGGACAGTCGTCACTCGCAGTGTAGTGAAAGGAAAACGTCCGGACAGCGATTTGAACGCTGGTCCCTGGCTCCGCAAGCCAAGAGGATAGTCCACTACCCTACCCGGACTCACTCTAACCGAAGAGGGAGTGCTGTAAAGGGGTTACGGTTCGATCGGGCACTGCGGGACGGTACCACGAGTGTCGTCGCCGTGGCGTCGTCGACGCGACTCGGAGCGTCCCACGGCCACGCGGCGAGGGCGTCCACCGTACGAACGACCACAAGCTAATTACTTTCAGCCGTTCTCGTGGTGAACGTGAACCGTCGAACGACACTGATCCGGCTCGTCGGGCTCGGGGCGGCGGGGCTGGCGGGCTGTGTGTCCGGCAGCGACGGCGGTGACCGGCGACAGCGGACGACCCAGACAGCCATGACTCCGACACTGGACGACGCGACGATCGTGGTACAGCGCAACGACTGTGGCCAGACGACCAGCGACGCGACGGTGTCGTTCGGGGAGCACGTGGCCGTCTCGGGAACGATCTGGGCTCCGGACCCCGGCTGGACGGCAGTCCTGTCGGCGGCCAGCTACGACGCCGACGACGACGAACTGACCGTCGCCGTCGGTGTCGAACCACGGGACGACAGCGGTCCGGTCGTCCAGTGTATCGCCGAGATCGAGTACCGGGTCACGGCGACCTTTTCCGACGGCCTGCCGGGAGCGTGACGGTCACACACGAGACCGACGAGGGCGTGGCGACGGTCGCGACGGCGACGGCGTGACCACCCTGGCGGTCCGTGCGTTTATCCCGGAACGCGACCCATCGCCGCTATGCTACCGAGCCGAGGGCGGAAACCACCGGACGCGAGCGGTGCGTTCTCGTAACGACAACGCTTAAGCGGCGGCCAACCTTGCCTTGTGTACATCAATGGGTGCGATAGGAGACATCTACGCGGACCTCGAGACGGACGAGGTCTCCGAGGAGGAGTTCCGCGAGGCCGTCGAGGAGAAGGTCGAGCAGATGGGCGGGCTCGCAGACGAGGAGACCGCCGCGATGTTGCTCGCACACGAACTCAACGAGAACGAGGTCAACGCGGTCGCCGACATCGAGCCGGGGATGAACGAGGTGAAGTTCATCGCGAAGGTGATGTCGGTCGGCGATCTGCGCACCTTCGAACGGGACGGCGACGGCGAGGACGAACCCGACGAGGGTCGCGTGATCAACGTCGAGGCGGCCGACGAGACGGGCTCGGTCCGGCTGGCGTTCTGGGACCAGGAAGCCGAGTCGATCGACGAAGGACAACTCGACGTGGGCGACGTGTTGCGCGTCGCCGGCCGGCCCAAGGAGGGTACAACGGGCTGGAGGTCTCCGTCGACAAGGCCGAACCCGACGAGGACGCGACCGTCGACGTCGAGCCCGGCGGGGGGTCGACCATCGACGCCCTGAGCATGGGCCAGTCCGACGTCGACGTGCGCGGCGTGGTCCTCGACACCGACTCGATCCGGACGTTCGACCGCGACGACGGCAGCGAGGGCCGGGTCGCGAACCTGACGATCGGCGACGAGACCGGTCGGGTTCGGGTGACCCTGTGGGACGACCGGGCCGACCGTGCCGAGGAGATCGATCCCGGACGGCCGTCGAGATCGTCGACGGCTACGTCCGCGAGCGCGAAGGGAGTCTCGAACTCCACGTCGGCGACCACGGTGCCGTCGACGAGATCGACGAGGCGGTCGCCTTCGAGCCCGACGCCGCCGCGATCGAGCACGTCGAGATCGGCGAGACCGTCGACATCGCCGGCGTCGTTCGCTCGGCCGATCCGAAGCGGACGTTCGACCGCGACGACGGCAGCGAGGGCCAGGTTCGCAACGTCCGGATTCAGGACGCGACCGGCGACATCCGCGTCGCGCTCTGGGGCGAGAAGGCCGACAAGGAGATCGCACCGGGCGACGAGATCCTCGCGGCCGACGTGGAGATCGACGACGGCTGGCAGGACGACAAGGAAGCGTCGGCCGGCTGGCAGTCGACCGTGGTCGTCCTCGACGGTGCCGCCAGTGCTCCGGGCAACGGCGGCGCTGGTGGCGGGGGACAGGCGACCGGAGCCACGAGTGCCGACGGCGGCAGCGCCTCGGCGGGGCTCGACGACTTCGCCGACGGGGCACCGCCACGGCGACCGACGAGAGCGACGACGAGACCACTGCCGGCGAGACGATCGAGTTCACCGGGACGGTCGTCCAGACCGGCGACCCGGTCGTACTCGACGACGGCGAGGAGACGATGAGCGTCGAGACGGCCGAACGCGTCCAGCTCGGTCAGGAGGTCACGGCCCGCGGGACCCTCCGAGACGACCGACTCGACGCCGACGACGTGTTCTGACGCGCCGAGCGCAGTTACGGAAACTCTTAAGGCTGCGACAGTCCCGCCTTTGTGTATGAGCGTCGAGCTACCGTTCGCGCCGGTCGATTCGGTGATCCGGCGGAACGCGGGTGGGTTGCGTGTCAGTGCCGAAGCCGCCGAGGAACTGGCTCGCCGGATCCAGGAGTACGGGGCACGACTGGCCGCCGCCGCCGCCGAGACGGCGACGGCGGACGGACGAAAGACCTTGATGCCCGAGGACTTCGACGCCGAGGGCGTCCGAGACAAGGACGAACTGGAGCTGCCGGTCGCGCCGGTCGACCGGATCGCACGGCTCGACATCGACGACAGCTACCGGGTCGCGATGGACGCCGGGTCGCACTCGCCGACATCCTCGAAGCGTACGCCGACGACGTGGCGGCCGCCGCCGCGACGCTCGCCCGCCACGCCGACCGGCGGACGATCAAGGCCGAGGACGTCGAGACGTACTTCGAACTGCGGCAGTACTACTGAATGAACTTCGGCTACCGCGAGGTCTGCCTCGACCACGACACGGGTCCGCGCCACCCAGAGAGTGCCGACCGCCTCCGGGCGATCAGGCGGGGTCTCGCGGAATACCACGGCGTCGAGTACGTCGCCGCGGGCGACGCCGACGAGGAACTGATCTGCAAGGTCCACGATCCCGACTACGTCGCGGAGATCAAGACGTTCTGTCAGGATGGTGGGGGCAACTGGGACGCAGACACCGTCGCCGTCGAGGACACCTGGAAGGCCGCACTCGCCAGTGCCGGCCTCGCCGAGTGGGCGGCGCTCTCGGCGCTGGAGGGCGACGACGGCCGCGAGACGCCGTTCGCGCTGGGCCGTCCGCCCGGCCACCACGCGGTCGCGGACGACGCCATGGGCTTTTGCTTCGTCGACAACGCCGTCGTCGCGGCCCAGTCGGCACTCGACGAGGGTGCCGAGGGGGTCGCGATCTTCGACTGGGACGTCCACCACGGCAACGGGACCCAGGACATCTGCTACGACCGCGACGACATCTTCTACGCGTCGATCCACGAAGACGGCCTGTACCCCGGCACCGGCGACGTCGACGAGACGGGAACCGGCGACGGCGCGATGACGACACTCAACGTCCCCTACGACCCCGGTGCCGACACCGTCGACTACCTGGCTGCCGTCGACGAGCTGATCGCCCCGGAGATCGAGTCGTTCGATCCCGACCTCCTGCTGGTCAGCGCCGGCTTCGACGCCCATCGCCACGATCCGATCTCCCGGATGCGGGTCTCCTCGGAGGGGTACGGACTTCTCACCCAGCGGATGCGCGAGCTCACCGACCGCTGTGACGCCGGCCTCGGTTTCGTTCTCGAAGGCGGCTACAGCCTCGACACCCTGACCGACAGCCTCACCACCGTCCACGAGGTCTTCGACGGCTACCAGCCCTCACAGCCCGACGGGTCGGTCAGCGAGGACGCCCGCGACGTGCTCGACGCCCTGGTCGATCAGGGCTTCGGGTCGACGTAGTCCGCGAGTTCGACGCCGAACTCGCCTGCCAGGGACGCGACCGCCTCGCCGACCAGTACCTCGTACTCCGCTTCGAGCGCCGACGCGACGTGTGTCCCCAGCGCCACGTTCGACAGCGCGTCGCTTCGCAGGAACGCCGACGCCGTCGCGAACTCGCGGTCGCGTTCGACGACGTAGCGATCCCCGTCGACGTACGGCCCCGTCGCGTCGGCGGCGGCGTACTTCTCGTAGAATCCCTCGGCGTGGTCTCGGACGTGGACCGGCGGCCCTCGTGGCGCTCGATCGTGGGCCGCTCGGCCACTTCCAGTTCCGCCAGCAAGACGGCCGTCTCGTCTGCGAACGCCGTCGAGCGGAGGACGTCGAACCCACGTCGATTCAAGGCGTCGGTCACTCCCGACAGCGACCGTTCGAGCTGGGGCCAGAGCTGATCGTCGACGAGATCCGGCGCGTCGAACCGCACCGCGACCGGCGTCGTCCCCCGCCGCTCGAACCACGCCCGGACTGTCTCGGCGTCGACGGGCTCGGGCTCGCTGGACTCGAACAGGTCCGCTCGTGGCTCGGCCACCAGCTCGCGTGCGTAGTGCTGGAAGGTCGCCAGCTGCGTGGCCGACAGCACCGCCGCGACGTTTCGCTCCGGGTCCGTGGGATCGATCACGACGAGCGGATCGTCGAAGCTCTCCTGCCCGTGGTCGGCCGGATCGAACGCCACCGGCGGCGTCCACGCCGCCGCGGCCTCGACGAGCGGCCGGAACCCGTCGTGTTCGAGCACGAGCAGCTCCGTCAGGTAGCCGGAGAACCCCTCCGTCCTGAGGTCGCTGCCGTAGACGCCGATCGCCTTCATGAACTGCTTGCAGACCCGCACGTCCGCGGCCAGCGTCTCGTCGAGTCGCTCGGCGAGATAGCGCGTGTGAAACGGCGTCCGGTCGACCGCCGACTGGATCGCCGCCGCGTCGGCGACGTCGTAACACGGGACCAGATCCACGTCGTACCCGTCGACGGTGCCCTTGACGTAGGGGTGTTCGGCGTACTCCTCGTGGCCCGCCGGCAACACGGCGTGGCCGACCGAGAGCCCGTACTCCTCTAACTCCTCGCGGTCGAGTTCGGGCGGGAAACAGACGAACAGGTCCAGGTCCCGATCGCCCGCCGTCCACGTCCCGCGCGCCGTCGAGCCCACCCGCACGACGTGGGCGTCGACGGGCAACGACGCGATCGCGTCCTCGGCCCGCTCGGTGAGTCTGTCCGCGACCGCCTGCAACGCCGCGCGCTCGTCGTCGCCAGGGGTCACCCGCTCGCGAACCCGCTCGACCACGGCGTCGACCTCGTCGCTCATGCCCCCGGCTTTGCGAGGAGTGCGTGAAAGCGTGTCGATGGACGACGGAAAGCGAAAGTCCTATTTAACAACTCGGGCTATGGTGGGACAGAGCCGCCGTAGCTCAGTTGGTAGAGCACCACGCTGTTAACGTGGTTGTCCCAGGTTCGAGCCCTGGCGGTGGCGCTTCTCCCGTCGTCGACTCCCCGAGCCAGTCGCTCAGCTCCGTCGAGCGGCCCGTGGCGAGTGTCTCGCCGCTGCCGCAACGAGACGGTAGAATTTTGTCGGCCGGTGGGATACGAACGTACCAGGGCCCTTAGCTTAGTCTGGTTCAAAGCGATCGGCTCATAACCGATTGAGCGGTGGTTCAAATCCGCCAGGGCCCATCAAGCAACTGCCTGATTCCTGGCCGAACCGAAATTTCGACGAGTGACGCCTATACTGGTCGAAAGCAGGCAAATTGGGTTAGCGAAAAACCCCGGTTCAGAGCTGACTCGAATACGGAATTAATCGGGGGTCGCCGCCGTCCGGCGAATTTCCAAACCGAAACGGGGTGGTCGGCGTGAGCCAGCGCGCGACCGTCGACGCCCAGGTTGACACCGACCGCGGCGTTCGGAACCGCTCACAGTACGCCGACACACTACACCGACAGGACCCCGACAGCGACGAGCCACGGCCGGCCTGTCCCGAGGCGGACTATCGCGAGGATGCTGACTTCACAGACGTTCCGATCGCCGCGTACCGCCCACACTACAAGCTCTGTGGCAATCCGGAGTGCTTCGGGAGGGATTGGCGGTGAGGTACCAGTCGTCGCTATTCGAGTACGAGGAAGACCTGTCACCGCTGTCTGACGCCCAGCAAGAGGTGTACGAAGCCATCGAGCAGGACGGCTTCGGTGTCCGCGAGTACGCACGGAAGACTGGTCGATCTCCCGGTACCGTGGGCAACCTGCTTCGGCGGGCTCGTCGCCGACTGGGAGGTGACGCGGCGTGAGCGAGTTCGTCCGGGCGTCACGACTCTACGACGCCGAGAGGGGCGAACCCCTGCGTTTCGACTGGGCGAAGATGCAGCCACTCGGAGAGAGTCAAGCAGAAGTCGAGCGGGCCGTCCAGGGCCTGCTCGACGAGGATGCACGAGCGAGGTGAGCATGTCGCGGTACCTCAAGTGCGCCCCTCACGAGGGCGACGTGCGCTTTACCGTCGGCGTGCATCCCGATCCAGCCGTTCAGGATCACGGGCTGGCACCCTACTATGCGATGCACGGGTTCATGAAAGAGTGGGGTGATCGCTGGCAAACCCAGGGGAAGCCGACCCGTGACATCGAGTTCAACGGCCAGCAGTGGGCGACGGCCTTCGACTACTCGAAGAGCGGCCTGGACCCGTGGGACAACCCTTCCTTCGAGATCGAGGAGGTTCGTGAGTTCCAGTTCTACTTCGTCGCGAAGGACTCGCCCCACTACTCCGGTGAACCCGCCGACCAGGACCCGCGGACGAAAGGCGGGACGATCACCATCCGACCACGCTGGCCGAACCTCACGTCTGACGGAAAGCCGGTTTCGGTCCCACAGTACGGCGAGCCCTACATCGACGTGCAAGTGCAAGCCTCGAACATTCCCCACGAGACGTACCTCACGCTCATCCAGCGCGTGATGGACGCCTACGGGATCAGCAGCCGCTATTTCGACCAGCCCCATCCGGACAGCCACGTAAACGATCTGGCCTACTACGTCCGGCTGTACCGCGACGCCAGCGGCCCGTTGTACGCCCCGGACGGCCCCATCGCCCGGTGCCACACGTTGATCCAGGGCGACCGGAGCGGCTACCGGAAGCACGTCGAAGACAACACGAAGCTCCCCGGATACTACGTGACGGCCACCGTCGAAGACGAGAAGGCCGACGAACTGGTCCGTGGGCATGGGCTCGGGAAGGAGCTGAAGCACTACTACCCGAACCACCCCGACGAGTACGAGCCCGACGACGCCCCGTACCATCCGAAATTCGAGGTGTCGTACCAGACGAGTCGGACTGACGACACCGTTCGGTGGGACGACCTCGACGACGCTCGCCGGGAGCTGGAAGAGACGATCCTCAACTGTCTGGAGTGGACCGGTATCGCCACCACCGCCGACAGTGGCGCGTTCGTCGACTTCGATCCGTACTGGTCGGTCAAAGACACGACAGAGGCGCGGAAGATCGTCAAGTGCCCGCTGCCGGAGATCGAGGACGAACAAGAGCATCGCGTGATGCAACTGTGGGGTGACATGACCCGCGCCGACCGGGACGTGACCGAGCTGCTACTCACCGACGGTGGGAAGGTCTCGCCCCAGGAGGCCGCCGAGCAGACGGGCTACACGTACCGAACGATCCGCACGGTGATCGACCGCCTGGAAGGGCTGATTCGTCACACCTACGGCGAGATGGAACTCGAATCGAAGAAGATCCAGCAGGAGCTTCTCAAGCGCGTCAGGGCGGCCGGCGAGCGCTTCGAGCAGTCGATCGGCAGCGCCGTGATGGATCTGGCCGACGCCGCAGAGGAGCAGGAGAAGACGCGCTGGAGTCGACTCCGGCGAGAGTACGCGATCACCGTTCGCGAGGGCGACGACTGTCGGAAGTTGCTGCAGATGGGCTACCAGCCCGAAGATCGCGCGGAAGCCCGTGAGATCATGCGCGAGGTGAAGACAACGTACACGCAGTTCGTCGAGAACAACGTCTACGGCGTCCACGTCGTCGTGACCTACGCCGACGGTGCCCGCGACCGGTTCCGAGACCTTCGGAACGTGTTCGAAGGTCAACGGACCGGCGAGTACATCACCAGAGAGCAGCAGGAACGTCGGAACGAGAGCTTCGACTTCGACGCCTGGAAGGCTGCCGGGTGCCCGCCCGCTGACGAGTGGTCCGGGGGGTAGCGCGCCCCCTGGATAGAGGCATCACTGTTCAACACACCATTTTAGCGGCAATATCGTCCCATACACCCCACCCCGGCGCGTCGCGCGGCTGGGTTCGTTCCCTCTCGGTCACGTCACCCAGCCGCGCGACCAGGGGGAACCCGGAAAGCGAGCTTCCGGGTTCCCCTTAGTCGTGTGGCTAAGGCCACCTATCCAAAATACACCGCACAGCGACAACACGATCCACCGATTCCAGAACTTTCCGTCGTGATGACCACGGGAAGAATCATGGGATAGCAACAGCGGACCTTGCGGACAGGACTGGACCTCTCACAGATCCAGTCAGAGGATTTCAGGAACGGCAGAATGGTCTTTGTTGGTTTTGACTCCGTATTCATGAAAGGGGAAGTTCGACACTTATCAGTATAAAATCAAATTTTATCGGAGATCGTGGGAAACTCCTATTTCCATTCATTAAGTTCCTTGACAAGGAAATAAATAAATAAGACGTCGATAATGAATTCGTATGACTACCCGAAGGAAGGTCATTTCTGTCTTTTTGACAGTACTTCTCGTGACCTCCACGTTCACGCCAGCAGTTGCGGCAGGATTGCCAGCGAGTGGTGTCGGAAACGAGTCGACACCGGTCGACAGTGCCGGCAACCAGCCGACCGACACCGAGGCGCCGACAGACGTACAGACACGAACGGGGACCCCTGCAACAGAAACTGACACAGAAACAGCCACCACAGAAACGACGACCGCTGCGGCTCCGACAAGTACACCAACGGCGACGACAGAGACAGCCACACCAGTTGTCACGACGGAACCACCTGAAACACCCCGGATTTCGGTACCAGAGAACGCGACACCGCGCATGAAGAAGTCGGCCGCTCTAGCTATCATCGATCGCATCAACGCCAGTGAGAATCGTGGTGACGCGCGTCACGTCCAGCGGTCGCGAGACCGTATCAACGGCACCCTCTCGGACTATCGCGGGCCAGTCCGGGTCTCGAATACCCAAGTGTTCACCGACGATGGTATTGCTGTCCGTGCGCTGATGCACCCCGCTGAATCGGGACACAGCAACGAAACCCGTCGCGCAGTCAGCCTCGTCTATCAAGCCGACAATCAGAGTGCCCGAACGGCGGTCGCTGATGCCCGTCGCGTGCTGAATCGGTACGAAGGACAGCTCTCGAAGGACAACCGCCAGCCGGCCGAGAGCCAGCTAGACGTCGCCGAGCAGGCGCTCGACCGCGCCGATCGGTGGGGTACTCGCGACGCCGACGGACAGGCGTTCTACAAGTCGCGTGCGACGGCGATTCCGCACCTCAGGACCGCGTACCGTCACGCACAGATGGTAATCGACTACGTCGGTCGTGACGTGGGCACAGACGTCACGATCGATCGGCGTGTCGACTCCGTTCGATCCGGGAACGACACCCGACGATACCGTGTCGCCGGGAACGTCAGCGCCGTCGATCCCACAGCCGGTCAGCAGGTGACCATCACGATCAACGACGATCGGACGGTCACCACCAACACGACAGCGCTTCGAGGAGGCTACGGTGCGAATCGCACGTACGCGACGACGGTCAATCTGACTGAGCAGGTCAACCGAATCGAAGTGACGGCCAACGGCGAGACGGAGTCGCCTGCGGTGCTCCGACTCGACGGCGACGGACTCCCCGACACGTACGAGCAGTCGGTGACGGGCACCGATCCGCTCGATCCCGACAGCAACTCATCGCGGACGGCCCGTGACGAGAGTGACAACGGCACCGTCGACGGCTGGGAAGATTTCGACGGTGACGGGCTCACCACGCTCGAGGAGCGCCAGACCGGCACCGATCCGTTCGAGGCGGACACCGACGGGGACGGACTGGAGGATCGAGTCGAGATCGCACTCACCCAGACCGACCCGGTCGTCGCGGACACGGACGACGACGGGACCGTCGACGGCGCCGAAGACCCCGACGAGGACGGACTGGACAACGCGGCCGAATTCGCGAATGGGACCCAACCACAGATCGCCGACACCGACAGTGACGGCTTGACTGACGGCGAAGAGATCATCGAGTATGAGACGAACGCGACCGATCCGGACACCGACGACGACGGTCTCACAGACGGCGACGAGATCGAACTTGGGACCGACCCGCTCAACCCCGATACTGACGACGACGGCGTGCTGGACGGCAACGAGACGTTCACGACGACCGCCACCAACGAGTCGACCGGCGTCGAGGTGGCACTCAACGGGGAGGGTAATGTCGCGGCGACGACGACCGTCACCTCGAAATCCTCGTACTTCGACAACGGAACCGCAAGTGCGAGCCCGACCGTCCGCGTCCAGAATAGTTCGGAATTCGACAATGCGACCGTCCGACTACCCGTCAACGAGACGATCCCGGCCTCCGGGTACGACGATCTCTCGGTGTTCAAGTGGAACGGCTCTGCCGAGGACCGCTGGACACCGATCAACTCGACGATCGAGAACGGCAACGCAACGGCGACCGTCTCGTCGTTCTCGTACTTCACGGTGCTGGACACCGAGGAGTGGGTGAGTGCGACGACGGTGCCCGCACGCGGTACGAACGGCACCCAGACGCCAGTCTCGTTCGCCAACCAGTCCGGATTTGATTGTCAAGACGCCTGCGAACTCCAGAACGACACGACGCTCGTCGTCGGTGGTGAGCCGAGCGCCCAACAGATTGTCGTCACACAGGGCAACCGAACGATTCCGGTCGTCCCGCTGAGCAACGGCCAGGAGATCCAAGAGTTCTACGATTACGGAAACGCCCAGATCAACTCACCGCTGCCGATTTTCGAGTCCGACATCAGCCGGCTCTTCTTCTGGTCCGGTCCGAACGGCCTCAGTCTCGGACTCATCCACGACAAACCGAGCGACGGGTCAGGTGCTGCGGTGACGATGACCTTCGACGGACTCCCAACACAGGATGGTCAGTGGGTGGTAAAGGACGACCCCAGCGATTTCACGTCACCGAGGCGATTCGACTGGACTTGGAATTATCGTCGAACCGATGGCGGTGTCTTCCGTGGTGGACTCCCGAATTCGACGGTAACGATCGATCCAGCGTTCAACAGTGACGCCAGTGAGTCACCCCTGACTCCCGGCCGACTCGACCGCTGGCAGGTCCTGACTGGCAAAGCCACCGACCCCCGAAATCACTCGCTGTCGATGGACGAGCCGGTAACGATCGAAATTCCTGACGCACCGACGGAGAACCAGAGCGATGCGACACTTGGGGATACCGGCGTAGCGACGCTTGAAACCACGCTCTCTGAGGACGAGGACCTCTCGATCGTCTACCAGACCGAGCAGACCAACACCGAGCCCAATGCGACGGTGACGGTGACAGGGGCTGACGGGACGACCATCACGGAGTCGCTCAGTATTGGGACTATCGGGACTATCCAGGAGGGACTGAACGTCTCCACGCTTGCTGCCGGCCCAGCGACGATCGAGATCGAAGCCTCGGGCGTGAACCTCCGGACGCAGCTCGTCCGTGGCACAGCAGGCGGTACTGACTCCGACGGCGACAGCCTCCCCGACCACCTCGAACAACAGACCTGGCGGCTTCCGCTCGCCGACGGTGCAGAATTCAGCACCTCCCCCACCGAGGCAGACACCGACGGCGACGGACTGACCGACGGTGAAGAGGTCGACTTCGAGCTGACGACCGTCGACGGCGAAAAGCGGTGGACGCCCGTCGTCCACTCAAACCCGACGCTTGTCGACAGTGACGGAGATGGTGTTTCAGACCGCGTCGAAAAGGAGGGCTGGGAAATCCCGGTCGTCTCCACCGACGGGGTCAAGAAGCCAGTTCGGTATGAGGCAGAGTGCAACCAACAAGAGACAGATGATAGTCGACTCACCTGGGAGGGCGAAAACTGCACACCAGACGACGAGGTTATAACGGTCTCGTCGAACCCGCTCATCGCAGACACCGATGGCGATGGACTCCAAGACAGCGTCGAACGAGAGCAGACGCATACTGATCCCAGAGCCAGCCAGACCTACGCTATCACCGCTCGTCACGAGGAATACCTGGAATCGGTGTCGTCGGCAGATCTGAGAGGTATCGGGGTCCCGATATCGGAAATTAAAGACGAGAACGACGACGTCTATTTGACTGATAGTACGGACGACTTCGATTTCAGATTCGATCGTTCTGTGGGGTCAGGCGGCGATTCGGGGTCAGCAGGATCACTCGATCGATTTACCCTCGAAAATCGGTCTGCAAGCGGGGCGCCGACCGATACCTGGTTCGCAAACAGGCGTGAGATTCAGACAGATCCGTGGGTCGCCGACACCGACGCTGATGGCTTGACTGACGGCCAGGAAAGCCGATATCTCACAGTGGGCGACCTGACGATAGAACGTGGCTGGCGTCCCGGCACTGATCCTACGGACCCCGACACAGACGGGGACGGACTTGAGGACGGTGCCGATCGGTGTCCGACTGAGACCTCAGAGCAGGAACAGAACGGTTGCAAACCGGGATTTGAAACCCAGACGACACTGTCTGCAAACGCAGAGGATACGCTGTTACACTTCAGAGTTCGCGGGACTGATGCACAGTACGAGCCAGAGGGTGATTTCTTCTTCACTGTTACGAGTGCGTCCGGCGATACCCAGCGGGTACACGTGACACCCCCCAGAAGGACCCCTCCGAGTATCGATCAATACTCACCTGTCTTCACTCGCCGTGTAGACCTTTCGGAGTTCGCCGGCAAGCGCGTCACGATCGAACTGAGAAGTCCTTCCGATGCGCAGTTCTATCACTTCAAGCTCGGGCTCGACACCGATCGCGATGGCGTGATCGACGCCGTAGAGGACCGGGAGTGGCAACTCCGGACAGTCCGTGAGAGTGGTGCCTTGACCAGTAATTTCGAACTGGACAGTTCGAAGGCGGACACCGACGGTGATGGCCTTCTTGACGGCCGTGAGGTGGCCTTCTACAGAGTTGAGGGCGAGTGGGAACTCTACGAGCCACAGACATACACGAACCCGAGTCTAAAAGACTCCGATCGGGATGGCCTCAAAGATGCACGAGAAGTCGATCGGACGTGTACCAGTCCCGTCGCCGTGGATACCGACTTCGACGGTCAAACAGACAAACGAGATCCGGATCCATGCGATCCTGGAAACCTCGGAGAGAGTCTGAACGAGAACGGTCGTGCGATGATTGAGGGGGCTGCACTGGGTGAGGCGGGGATGCCTGACGGTGTGGTCACCAGCGGTTACAACGACAATCCCAGCTATCTCGTCGGATGGATTGGACTGTCCTTTGTTCCACTGTTTGAGATTCCAGCAGACCTTCGCGATGCCGCGCAAAACGCTGGACAGGGCGACTACGGTGACGCTGCTCTCGATGGGATTGGGCTCGCTCCGTTCTTCATCAATGACGTCCCGAAGGCTCTGAAAACGATCAAAAAATGGATACAGTACAATCCGGACAAGGCGGACGATGCATACCGTGCCTTCATTTCTTCGGGGCTCTCCAAGGCCTTCCCCGAAGACAAGGCCTACGAGTTCCACAAAGCGTTCGGTAAGGGCGACGACTACAAGCGAGTTGTCGCAGACGGTGGTGTTCCAGTATCGAAGCTAAATAAGAATATCGGCAAAATAAACAGTAACCAAGGCGTGGGTAAAGGTGAAAAGCTGAACGAAAAACTGACGATAAGTGACGTTGAGACATCTATGATTGAAAATGGAGGGGACCAAAGAGCTATTCTTATAAACACTAACAAGTGGAATAATAAAGAAAAAGTACTAGAAGACGGTCCCGGATTCAAACATATCATAGCTCGTCACGTCCCTGAAGACTCGAAAAAGTTCGAAGACTATGATGTTGAGCCGGGTAAGTATAGTACCACGAAAGGCAAAAACTCACAGTTCCCAAAGTCTATGGGTCCTGAAGATATTAAAAAGGCAATCAGTATAGCAGTTAAGAACCCGACCCGTGTTGAGGGTGATAGAATTGTTTATGAAGGAGGACGATTGGAGAAACTATACGATATGGAAAGACCTCTAGTTGTCTTACGCTCTGAAGATTCGGGACTGATCATTACGGCTTATCCGGAATCATAGTAAATTATAAATTGACAATGACACTCAAGATATCAGTCACACTCGAAGAGAATTCAAACCCGTCACATCCGAGTCTCCTTACAGGTCAGTTTGAGATCTATATTAACGGCAATCGACTAGTCTCTTCTGAAAAACCAGTAGAGGCGGGTGCCGATATCAATGGCATCGGTCATAGAATTCTATATGATTCAAAAAACCTATTGGAAGCAACCTGTAAAATAGCCTCTGGCGATTTGTCGCCCTACGAGACCGCGAAAGTCTATTTCGAGGGGCTAGATGAATATATACAGGCCGAAATGATATCTTATAATAATATCTGTTTGTCGTATCGAATCAAATATACAAAAAATGACACACCCGAAATTAGACCAACTCCACAATCCGAACGGGGGTATGTTGTGCCGGTCACAGAGTTCATTCAACAAGTAACCTTTGCTGTAGAGCAAGTGGTTGATCACGCAGTTAAAAAAGGATTTTCAAAAGATGATCAAATCGTATCGGATATTTCCGACCTTTTATTAGAGTTGGAGATGTCTGAACCCACATAATAACTTTTCAGGATATATCGATTACATATAGCCCTTAATTTGCAACGTTGGTGATCAACAGCCCCACCGTATGGAGACGCTCCCTAAACTGCCGACCGGTGTCGGGGTGCGCTCGTTGTTCCAAATGTCTTGACATCCTTCTTTTAATGTTTCTTTGAAGAGGTCTGCGAGTTGCATAGGCACTTCTCGCTACGGCCACCTCATTCCCCGGTCCCTTAACTAGACAGTGAGCGAACAATAGATTCTTTCTTGACTATTGTTGCGTTCGAACTCTGTGTTCACTTATCTGCACTGAGGGCGTATAAATGGCTTCCACCGGCAACGTAGAGTGTTCCATCAGCAGTGACTGGTGGTGCTTTCACCTCACCGGCAGTTTCGAGGGTCCACCGACCTGTGCCATCGGTTGCGTTCACAGCGTGGATTTGAGCATCTCGGCCGCCGACAAAAACAGTGTTATCAACAATCAAAAGTGATGGGCAAAATAGTGTCTCACCCTCGTACTGCCACAGGACTTCCCCCGAGCCAGCATTCAAAGCAGACAAGCCCCAATCCGCAGTGTACACGACACCGTCGACGACAGCTGGTGCTCCGGAGTCAGACCCGATGTCGTCCGCCACCCATTCGAGTGCGCCAGTTTCAGCCGAAGCTGCGTAGGTCTGGCGCTCCGGACCAAGACCTGCGTGGCCGGTGAAATAGAGTGTCCCGTCGACGACTGTAGCACCTCCCTCAGCTGGCATCGAATCGATGTTGGCTGTCCACAGACGTTCGCCAGAACCTGCATCGATCGCATACATCTCGAGTTCAGCTGATCCGCTAAAAACTCGACTATCCGCTACTGCAAGGTCAACACTACCTGATACCACACACAACCAAATCTGCTCGCCCGATGTGCGATCAAGTGCGAACACCGAGTCCTTTCCGGCACCGTAGACTGTGTCCCCTACTACACAGGGTGAGCGCGGATTTTCAGTCGAATAGTGCCACATCGTTTCACCAGTCTGTGTATCGACTGCGTGAAGGCCAGAGTTTTCTCTCCAGATTGGGACGTATACTACTTCATCACAAAGAGCGGGGGTTGCCCCGGATGCCTTGCCATCGATACGCCACCTTTCGGTGCCGTCGTCCTTGACGGCAACGAGCCCGTTACTGGTACCCGCGTAAATTTGCTCACCGCCTGCAGTGAGGGTTCTAACCGTATCACCCAGCTCAAGCTCCCAGGAAACGGTGAGATCATCAGTTGGAATTGCAGCCGTCGTCTCGTTTCGATGGGTCGGATTCGTCATTATCTATATTTATTTGCGGAAAGGAAATTGAGAATGATTAGCGTTTGGGTTCACCTTTGATATGATTGCTGGTCTGAATGAATTTCAGTTTCCGTAGCTGTCACCCAGTAGCGCAACCACCTTCACCGTTGTTTACCCTTGGTAAGAGAGCACTCGGTCTTTCAGCCTCTCGGCTTGGTCGGTCAGTTATGCCGTCTTCGGAACTGATGGTGATTTCGAGTCGACCATGTTCCGCTGTCCAGTGAACACCACCAACTTCTCCGACCATATTCCGGAGGGCTTGGCAGTTAGGGTGGAATTCAGAACTGGTGGCCGTGTTTCGGTTTTGGATGACGACTGTCGCGTCTGATGCGAGTCTGTCGCTGAATGCCTTGCTGAATACGCCGTCGCCTTCCTCTTGAGTCGCGTGATGCTGTGCTTGAAGCACGTCGACTTCCGTCAGGGCTATGTCTGATTCAGATACCATCCACTCCTCGACTGGGGCTGGGATGTCTCCGGGCATCAAGAACGTCTGATCATCATACTTGACCCTGGTTATCAGAGAATTAGCATTGATGTCAGACGTGCTTACGCCGTCTATATTTGCTGTGTCCGGTCTGGTGACTCTCACAGTGAGTCCAGCATCGGTGATCTGTCTCGATGCCCCGGCTTCGTCGATGATGTGTGAGTTCATTTCACTTGAGTCGAACTCACGGTCGACTCCATCTTCACCCAGATTCCCTGCATCAATCCCGCTAAAGTAAAGATTCCTCACTTCGACGTCGTCGGAATCCATGAGATCATCCACGTATCCGATATGATCTGTATCGTTGTGACTGACGACCACGTGGTGAAGAGTCGCCTCTCCATTGTCGTCATTTAATTCATTTTCGACGGCCTCTACGTAGTTAGCCTGTGAAGCTCCCGCACTACTCCCAGCGTCTATCAGAATATTCTCTTCTGGCCCTTCGAACAGTACTGACGATCCCTTACCCACGTCGAAGAACGTCACCTCTGGATCAGGGTCCGTCGTGTTATCGTCATCGTCGTCATCCAGATACTGATCGTAGATATTGGACGCCTTGTAGACGTCGAGGGCGAAGTCACCGACAGTCCTGATCCACAGTTTCTGGCGCTCGCTGAGCTGCCAGTCCTGTTCAGTTCCCGGTGCGTCGTCGATCTCTTCTTCGTCCGTGATTTCCTCGTCACTCTGTTCGTCCTCTTTTTCTCTCTCGATCGTATCTTCGATTGTCTCGACGCTGGTGGCACTGACAATCGTCGAGCCCAATACGTACAGTGCGATGTGGCCGTCGCCGTTCGGGTTCTGTCCAATGACAACGTCGTACCCCTCCGACGTTTCGGCAGCCACTGCGGTCGAGAGGACGTACCCGACATCCGCTTGACTCTCTATCCCAGGTGTTTGTTTGATATATTCCCAGCCATATCCCCGTTCGAAACTGCCAGATGAAGAGCCCTCATATACTTCACCGGACGTAAGTTGAATTGGAAGTTCGACACCAGCATTTTCATACACCGATTCTGTCGGAAGATCATTGCGTCCCCACTCGTTCTCAATTGGCTCGC
Organism: Halomicrobium sp. HArcht1-1; assembly: GCF_058933285.1. Classification (NCBI taxonomy): domain Archaea; kingdom Methanobacteriati; phylum Methanobacteriota; class Halobacteria; order Halobacteriales; family Haloarculaceae; genus Halomicrobium; species Halomicrobium sp. HArcht1-1. The sequence goes on along the minus strand of NZ_JBZYDL010000001.1, from coordinate 2,990,140 downwards.
TATCGCTTGCAGGAATTGATTGAGTGTAGCTTTGTTTCGCATATTGACCCTCCGCAGACCCTGATGCCTCGGCGGCTATGACGTAATATGATGTGCCAACTACAGCGGCACCAGTGACGACGATACCAGAGCTGATGGTGCTTCCTCTCAATGCCCAGGAGGGATTATATTTGACTGGTGCAGATGTAATTGCTGGGCTTGCCGTGACAAGAGCGGATGATTCGAAACTACTATTTTCTACATCTTCGGTTACGACGGCCGCGTTTCCATCCGAATCAATTATAGTAATTCTAATATAATCGGCTGTCCAAGGATGGCCTTCTTGTCCAAGCTCTACTTTTTTATACACCTCTCCGTCTTCCATTGTAGAGAAGTTTTGTTTCGTATACGTTTGGTTATTCCAGTACCCATCAACCACTGGTGGTTTGAGATATTGGTGAATCCTTATTTCTTTGATAGAACCGGCTGCTCCGATCGATTTCGCAAATATCTTTAAATCTGACACAGGGATGTTTTCAAGACCAGATTTGAATGTGTTGAATGAAGTATTATATTCGAATTGGGGCGGACGAGTCTCCTCAGTTGGTGCAGGATCAACCAAGTCGTTTAGCCCATCACCGGAGGTATCCCAATCTCTCGGATCGGTGCCCAATTCATGGATTTCTTCCCCGTCGTCGACACCGTCGAAATCAGTATCAGGAAGGGTTGGGTCCGCAGTATGATCGAAGTACGAGCCCTCGTACTCTTCACCGTTGAAGGTGAACAACACCGTCTTGAATTCCCCGACCTCTCGGCCGTCGGACAGCCCATCTCCGTCAGTGTCGTTCGACGTGGGATCGGTGCGTACGACCTCACCGTCCGGGCCACCGAGGACGATCCCAGAGGTCTCGCGTTCGTCACTGAGCCCGTCACCGTCAGTGTCGTTGATCGTCGTGGTGTTCTCGGCGACACGAGAGAAGACTTCGGGGAGATCCGCTGCACTATCGACAAGAGAGACGTTCCCGCCAGTCTGTTGCGCAATTGGGGCCAACTGCCTCTTACTCGCACCACCAAATCCGATCGGGTAGATCGTGATGTTGTTTTCCGCCGCTTCAGCTGCCATCTCAGTGCCATCAGCGTAATCAGATCTACCGTCAGTCAAGAAAATTGTAATATTCGCACGGTCGGAACCCCCACGCTCGGCAAAGTGTTCGTTTGCCGCAGCAATCGATGCAAAGTCAGTGCCGCCATTGCCACCTTCGTACTTTAGGTTCTGAATCGACTGATTGACCGCTGTAAAATTACTTGTGAGGGGTTGCTGTACACGCCCGAAGTTGTCAAATTCGATTACAGCTGCTCGATCTTTTTCCAGCAATCCACCAGTGAACCGCTGTGCTGCGTCCTTCGCTAATCGGTTTCGATCGTAATAATCCATCGACCCCGAAACGTCCATCAGCATCACCACGTCGACTGGTGTCACCCCATCATCGCCCGTCTCCCGGACAGGTTCCTTCGCGTCGTACGTCGCCGCCCAGTTTTCGATGTTGTACACCGCGAACGTCGAGAAGTGCTCTGTCTGTGCGGTGACGGTGCCGTTTGCGGGATCGACTGTGGAGTTCAGCGGGACGAAGATGCCTGCCTCCGGATCGTAGGTGAAGATGGCCACCTCCTGTGATTCGTTCTCGAGGCCGGTATCGTCGTACTCCATCGTGACGTTGGCCGAATCGAACTCCTGTTCGGCGGTGAGTTCCACGACCGGGGACTGGCTCATGTTCTCTACACGGGAGGTATTGAACATCGAGTCGTTCTGCGGAGCGATGGTCGTGTCGTTTGCTACGTCGCCCTCGCCAGTCAGCTCCAGTGAGACGCCCAGCGAACTGTTTTCGGTCTCTGTCTCGAACGTCTCGTTGCCGTCTAGGACGCCGTCACCGTCGGTGTCAGCGACCAGCGGATCGGTGCCGAGTCGGATCTCCGCACCGTCGTCGAGGCCGTCGTCGTCGGTGTCCAGGTCCGTCGCGTTCGTCCCGTACTCCTCGATCTCTTCACCGTCAAGCAGGTCGTCGCGGTCGCTATCGGGGACCAGTGGACGAGTCCCATTCGCCACCTCGTCGCCGTTGGCCAGGCCGTCCTTGTCGGGATCTTCGGCCTCGTCGGGCGTTCCGTCACCGTCCGTGTCAGCGGCGAGGGGATCCGTCTGGGTCAGGAACACTTCGACGGCGTCGGTCAGCCCATCCTCGTCCGAGTCGTTGTCGAGTGGATCTGTCCCGAGTTCGCGCTCCCTCACCGCCGAGAGGCCGTCTCCGTCGAAGTCTTCTGCCCCGTCGACCGTCTCGTTGTTCGACTCGTTCGCCGCCGTCGACGCGGCGTCACTGTTCGGATCGAGCGGATCGGTCCCCGTGACGCTCGTTTCGTACGTGCCTGGCAGCCCATCACCGTCGAGGTGCAGGACCGCCGAGGATCCGCTGTCTCCTACCGTCGACACTTCGATACGATTGACGCGCTCCTCGAGCTCGACCGACGTGTTGTACGAGCGGTTCTGTCCAGCGGAGTTCTGCACAACGGTAGTGTTGACCGTCTTCACCTGCGTTCCATTAACTGAGATAACAACCTGAGGCTCAGTGGTTGGATTGGCTCCAGTGACGTTCCCGTACAGTGGGTACGACAGAGATTCGTTGTCCGGCCGGACCGGATCAGCACGCTGCTCGATCGTGACGCTCGTCGTTTCGTTCCGGTCAATAGCGTCGAGAACCATCTGGGCGTGCCGGTGAGCGGTTCGGAGGTGCGGAATTGCCGTCGCCCGGGCGTGATAGTACTCCCGCCCCTCGGTAGCTTCGGTATCCCAGCGGTTCGCCCGTTCGATCGCCCGCTCGGCGACCGCGAGTTGACTCTCGGCAGATTGGCGGGTGCCTCGATCTAACTCGCTTTCGTACTGATCGAAGAGCCGGCGTGCATCGGCGACAGTCGTTCGAGCACTTTCGTTGTCCGCCTGGTAGATGAGTTCCGTCGCTCGCCGAGTATCGTTGCTGTACTCAGAATCCACGAGCCGCATGAGCGCGCGAATCGCGATGCCGTCGTCAGTGAACACCTGCGGATCTGAGACTCGTGCCGGACCACGATACTCACTCAGTGTTCCATTCACCCGGTCACGGGCGCGATCGATGTGTTGGGCTTCCCCACTCTGTTGCTCGGGGTCGATGGCCTGGAGAATTTGGACGGCCTGTCTCTTCTTCACCTTCGGCGGCGCAGTGTTAGAGATTGGCTCGTTTTCTCGACCATCTGTTTGATTAACATCGTCTGTTTGATTGACGCCGTCTGTTTGGTTGGTGTTGTCTGTTGGGGGGTCGACGGGCTCGTTTCCAGCACTATCAGTGGTAACCACATCGTTGCCAGCACTCTGAGCCACGCTCCCAACTGCGACGACAGGTGTGAACGTCGCAGTGATGAGAAGAACTGAAAGAAGGAGTGACAGTAGCTTCGTTCCTGTGGGCATATCACCGATACTATTTTTCACCAATTAATATCTTTCCAATCACCTAAAAATGAGGTAAAAAGCATGCATATTTTGGATTGGTTAGGGGTGGATTATGCCGGGCGGATTAACACGTATTCTTGTGTCTATGGGACCTCATCTTGAGACTGCCGTTGGACGTGCCGAGATGGAGACCGCAAAATCGCATCGGCAATCCCGGTTCCTTCGGGGGCTGTTCAACGCAGCAACTCAGTTGTGGTACCCGGCTTGTTCCGACGCCGACACGAGACCCCGGCCGAATGGAGATTGTCGTGGAATCTAACCGAAGGGCTGTTCCTGATGTGACGCTTCAAGGCGGTTCCACGGCGTAATCGAGTGGCTGACGCCCCAGCACTTTCTGGATATTCCCCGCCAGGGCCCATCGAGTTCTTTGTCGACGCTGCTCGTCTCGCCGCCGATTTCGAGACAGTCGTCGACGTGGTGTCGAATGTTCGCACCTGATTCCAACTACTAAAGAGAACTCCAGCAACTCGCTACTGCCGCCTTCTGTCTACCCCTCGTTATTGTCTGTGATACTCTCGCCACTATTTTTATTATCCATCACTCCCTTTCTTCAGACACGGCACCATCCCGGTGCCAGCACCCACCACCCACCCCCACCACCCTTCCTTTCCGTTTTCGACCGTCGAGTGACATCGACACGGTTGGATGCGTTCTGCTTCGTCCACGCTGCCGGCGGTACGAGGCGTCGTCACACCGAGGGAGAGATACTGCGACACGGCGACGGTGTCGCCGTCCACCTCTGCAGACCATCGCTACCTCGGTGTGACCAGCGTCTCGACGACGTGACGGCCGCCAGTGTCCAGTCGTATCCCCGTACTATGTGTCGTGGCAACAAGGGTCGATACCAATAGAGCTATATACTGGTGTGGTATACCATAGCATGTATGGCGACCGCACCGAGTACCGACGACATGATCGACGAGTTCCTGTCCCAGCGGGGTCACGACGTCGAAGCGACTGGTTGGGAAGAAAGCTACAACAAGAAACAGTGTCCGGATTGTGGCGGTCTTCACGACGGATCGGCCACAGAGTGCTCGGTGTGTGGCTGGGGGCCCGCTAACTGACTCTCAGCAGCACACACGTCCTAGCAACGACTGAAACGATTTACACACCGATCGCACTTCCGCCGTGCGGTCGGGCGTGCATTGATTTTCAGTAGCTCCCATAGCTGTCCTTCCTACCGGAGTCTGCCGGCTCGTCTCGTAGCAACATGTCTTCGTAGTGGCGACTGTCGGTCTGTGAACTTTCGCGGTGCTCGAAGCGTCACCGTCGCTCTCGAACGTCGAGAGGGGGGAGAGAGTTGGGGGGTCAGTTCTGACGGAGTTACGCGTCGTCGAGTGACGCGTGCAGGAACATACCGATCGCGAGGTGTTGATACACCGCGCGTTCGATGCGTTCTCGAGCAGCGGGGTCGTCGCTGATCGAGTACTGCTTGGTCTGGACGAGCTCGTGCATCTCGAGGAGTCCCTCGGAGTCGAGCTCGTGGAGTCGGGGGTAGACCGTTCCTGGGCTCAACTGGGCGTCGAAACACCGCTCCAGTTCGTCCATCAGCTCTGTGCCGTGCGTTTGATCGGTCGAAGACGCGATCAACGCGAGGAGGATCTCGTCCAGGCTCTCCGTCACGAGACTCTCGTCGATGGCAGCGTCGCCATCGGCGAGGGCCTCGCCGACCGAAGACAGTAGCGTCTCTGGCACGCCGTCACGATTCGATCGGTCGGACGACGTCTCGGTGTCGTGCCCGCCGACGAGGGGGGTCAAGCGCTCGTCGGCGCTGGCGTGTCCCGCATCGCCCGTCGAAACGTGACGAAGTTCGTCTTCGGTCATGTGGTCACCTGGAGTCGATCCGCAATCTGACGTAGGGCGGGTCCGTGCATAAGTTCCCGTCAGTGTTTTCTGGATCTGAAAGAACCCCGTCGGCTGAAAACGCTTATATGACGAGAGGAGAAGCATTCCGGTAGTGAACGACGAGAAGAGCATCGAAGAGATCCTCGACACGATCGGCGACCAGCACGCCAGGCAGGTGTTGGCCGCGATCAGTCGCGAGTCCCAGTCGGCGAAGGAACTCGCCGAGGAGTGCGATATGTCGCTGCCGACGGTGTATCGCCGCATCGAGATGCTCACCGAGTACGAACTGGTGACGGCTCGCACACTCGTGGCCGACGACGGGAACCACTACAAGGTGTACGAGTCGAACTTCGAGTCGACGGTCATCTCGCTGGAAGACGACGAGTACAAGGTCCGGATCTACCGCGAAGAGAACCTCCCAGACCGCTTCAGTCAGCTCTGGGACGAACTCAACCCCGACTAGGTGGTAGGTAGGATGGTCGACGGCGTCGTGATCGCGAGTGGATTGCTGGCACTGTTACGGATGGTCGTGTTCGGCCTGACGCTGGGGATCACTCTGATCAGCTTCCAGGCTTACCGAAAGCGTCCCTCCGAACGGCTCCAGGCGGCTTTCGTCGGCTTCGCGTTCATCAGCATGGGAGTCGCGGTTTCGAGCGTCATCACCCAGCTCAGCGTCGGCGACGCCGGGGAGGCAACTCGCCTGTTCTTCCAGTTCGCGGAGACGATCCCCTTCATCATCGGCTTCAGCATGCTGTATCTCTCTCTGTACCGGTGACGGTGCCGGCTGTCTGTGTGCGATCCTTCCGACGACGGCGTCCACAGTGATACTACCGGCTGTACATCTGTGAACGATTTCGCCACCCCGGGATGGCGAAGATCCTCACGAAGTGACAGCCGGCAGTATGAAGCACAGTCCGAGTCTCGTACGGAGAGAGTGGTCGCGTCGCGGTCGCCCCGGCCGTGTGAGCAGTGTGTGGCTGCCACGACTGGAACGATCATTATGTAAATCGGCGATACTTATATTAGCGATAACCAGTATGGGTTAGATTGGGAGAGAGCCCATGCCAAAGTGCCAGAACTGCGGTTCGTTCGTGACCAAAGACTACGTACGCGTGTTCACACCTCAAGAAGACACCGACCCGCGGGTCTGTCCCGACTGCGAGGACATGATCCGTGACGGCGCAGACGTACGGGAGGCACGGTCTCCCCGACACTCGTAGGACGCCTTCGTTGTCGTCTCCGATCTGTCTTGTCGCGTCGTCAGCGACGCCGAACACCCACCCGTAGAAAGCACGTCGTTTATGAGTGAGCGGCTCGTTTCTGTGTGCAATGACTGACACGACCCCGCAGGTGGTTCGGCTGTTCGGCGGTCCGGGGAGCGGGAAGACGACGGCGCTGCTCGACCGCGTCGAAGAACTGCTGTCCGAGGACGACGCCGACGTTCGCGACATTCTGGTCGTCTCGTACACGCGTGCGGCCGCCGCCGAGATCCGCGAGCGACTGGCCGAACGACTCGACATCAACCCCCGTTCCCTGAAGGGCAACGTCTGTACGATGCACGCGAAGGCGTACGAACTGCTCGACCTCTCTCGGGGCGACGTGGTCGGCGAGTCCGACAAGGAGGCGTTCTGTGACGACTTCGGGCTGGAGTTCGAAGACGAGTACGAAGGCTCTCGCCGTCGGTCGGCCCGCTCGACGACGCTCGGGAACAAGGTCATCGCCACGAGCCAGTGGCTCCAGCGCACTCGCCGGGACGTGGCCGACTGGTACGACGTGCCCTTCAAGTGGGACGAGGAGGAAGTCAGGCTCCCGCCCGAGATCGACGACAACGCCCAGACGGGCAACAAGTACACGCCGACCTGGCCCGGTGACGACGACCGGCTAGACGTGCCCGAAGCGATCCGCGCCTGGCGCACCTACAAGGGCGACAACGACCTCACCGGCTTCGCAGACATGCTCGAACGGGTCAAGCAGCGATCGCTGCTGCCCAACGTCGAGTACCTCATCATCGACGAGTTTCAGGACATCACCACCCTCCAGTACGACGTGTACGAGGAGTGGAAACCCCGGATGACGAAGATCCTCATCGCGGGCGACGACGACCAGGTCGTCTACGCCTGGCAGGGTGCCGACCCCGATCTGTTGCTGGAGGAAGACGTCGACGTCGACGAGATCCTGCCCAACTCCTACCGACTGCCCTCCTCGATTCTCAACGTGGTCAACCGCGAGGTGCGCCACATCGAGAAGCGCCAGGAGAAAGACCTCAACCCGCGCAAGGAGGGCGGCGAGGTGTTACCGATGTTGAACCCCTCGATGCTCGATCTGGTCCGCGAGATCCGCCGGACCGTCGACGACGACGAGGGGACCGTGATGATCCTCTTTCGGGCACGGTACCAGATGTTCCAGTTCATGGACGAGTTCATCGGCGAGGGGATCCCCTTCACCTGCCTGACCGACCAGCGGATGTGGACCGACCGACTCACCGAGTACGTCCGCGGTGTCGAGGCGCTCGACGCCGACGAACCCCTCTCCGTGCTGGAGGGTCGCCGGCTCGCGGACATGCTCGCCGACTCCGCTTTCGGGACCGGCGACCGCGACGACCTGTTCGACGAACTCGACGAGATCGCAGACGCCAGCGAGGAAGACGACCTGGCGGACATCGAGATCGATCCGGACGTGATCCGCGAACACGCACCGTTCGCACCGGACCCGCGGGCCGCCGCCGACATGCTCCGGAAAGTGACCAACTTCCAGGAACGGACCGTCGAGGCCTACTTCCACGGGGAGTACGCCGGCATGGACGCCGACCAGGTCCGTCTCGGGACGATCCACTCCGCCAAGGGTCGCGAGGCCGACCACGTGTTCGTCGGCACCGACCTCACCGAGAAGGTCGTCGAGCAGATGGCCGCACAGGTCGAGCAAAACGACCGCCACGTGCCGGGTGACGAGGAGTTCACCAAACACACCGATCCGATCCCGACCCTGACCGACAACGAACGGCGCGTGTTCTACGTCGGCATGAGTCGTGCCCGCGAGCGACTCGTCCTGATGGAGAACCTCGTCGACGGCGCACCGACGCTCCCCATCGACGTGATCCTGGAGAACGAACCCCAGCCCGACTCGCCCGAAGAACTCCTCCTCGAAGCCCAGGAACCGCTGCCGACGCCCTGACGATTTCGGTCTCTGAGACACTCCGGCGACACGAGGGCATCGTCGACCGCTCGTCGTCTCGATTTTCCCGACATCGCCGGCCGACTGGCAGACAGACGTCTAGTCGTCGTCTCGTACGACCCACCCGACTGCCCGCTCGGCGGCACCGGTCGCCACGTCGTCCGGCGTCGTCACGTAGTAGGGGACGAACACCATCAGCGCCGCGACGGCCAGATAGCCCAGTCCGGCGAGGGTGTCGCCGTCCGTGAGCGTCTGGAGGCCGAACAGCCCGACCGACGAGGCGAACAGCACCGAGCCGGCGAGGCCGACCAGCTCCAGAATCCCGCGTGGCATGGGCCAGCGTACGCGACCGTCTGGCAAAAGCCGTTCGTCACGCTCGTTCCATCTTCGTTATCCATAACTCTCTTGTGACGACTGTGCCAAGCAGTGGTATGTTCACGGGAATCGTCGAGGCGACGGGCGAAGTGCGGGCAGTCGAGGACACGGCGGACGGCCGCCGGCTGCGGATCGGCACCGACTTCGCGGACCTCTCGCACGGGCAGTCGATCAGCGTCAGCGGCGCGTGTCTCACCGTCGAGGAGTTCGAACCGGGCGAGTGGTTCTCCGTGTTCCTGGCCGAGGAGACGATCGACCGCACCTTCTTCGACGCCGTCGCTGCGGGCGACACGCTGAACCTCGAACGCGCGATGCCAGCCGACGGGCGCTTCGACGGCCACATCGTGCAGGGCCACGTCGACGCGACGGCGACTGTCGAAGCGATCGAGCGGGTCGGCGGCGAGGACGGCGACTGGCGCTTTACCTTCTCGCTGCCCGCCGACGTCGAGCGCTACGTCGTCGAGAAGGGCTCGATCACCGTCGACGGCATCAGTCTCACCGTCGCCGACCGCCGCGAGGATTCTTTCGCCGTGGCGATCATCCCGACGACCTACGACGTGACGACGCTCTCCGAGAAGTCTTCCGGCGACGCCGTCCACCTCGAAGTCGACGTGGTCGCGAAGTACGTCGAGCGGATGGTGTGATCAGGGATCGAACTCCGTCAGCTCCGGATCGGGCACCTCGTTCGCGTGTGCCCGCTCGTAGGCCCGTTCGTAGGCGTTGAACTTGCGCAACAGCAACGCCCCGAACACGCCGTCGTAGACGAGGACGAACCCGAGGAAGGCAAGCAGCGGCGAGACACCGGTGAGCACCGAGACGACGGCCGGGACGACGCCGACCAGCGTGTTGTAGGTGGCGTGGATCAGCGACGCGACGATGAGTCCCTTGATGACGATCGGGCCGGCGTGTTCGCGGTTGAACTTCGCCAGTCCGAGGTAGTAGCCGGCGAACGCCGAGTAGATCACGTGGCCCGGACCGGCCAGCGAGCGCAGGAACGTGATCGAACCGGCCTCCATGACGGCGTTGGCGACGGTCACGCCAGCGTCGGCGTTCTGGGTGATGTACAGCGCGTTCTCGATCGTCGCGAAGCCCAGTCCGGCGACTGCACCGTACACCGCCCCGTCGATGACGGCGTCGAAGCGGTCGCTCCGGTAGGCGACCAGCCGCACCGACAGCAGCTTGACGCCCTCCTCGACCGGGCCGACGACGAGGAAGTAGAAGAGGACGGTACCGACGATCGACGCCAGAAAGCCCGACCCGATCCCCTGGACTGCGGGGCCGAGGCCACTGTTGGCGACACCGGCGAAACTGGCGAACAACACTCCGAGCGCGAACGTCGCGACGAGCAACGCCAGTGGCTCTTTGGTCGTCACGTCGGTGTACCAGGCGTAGGCAGCCAGTGCCAGCGCCGGGATCGCAGACAGCACGGTGAACACGCCGAGTACCGGATTCGCCAGCGCGCCGAGACCGCCCACGAGGAACTGCGAGAGCAAGATTGCGATCGCCGCGAGGACGACGAATCCGCGCAGCGAGTACACCAGCGCGGCGTAACAGAACCACGCGACGCGATCGAGCCACGACCTGACTTCCCACTCTGAAACGTCGTAGAGGTCCTGTGACCCGTCGTCGCGGATCGACACCGGATCGCGGCGTCTGTCTCCCATGTCTCCGGTAAGGGAATCCCTGCACCTAAGCGTTGGTCAGTCAGGGTGTCTGGACGAACGGCCCTTCCCTGATCGAACCTCGTCCTTTCGGGTGTTCGCGAGTGAAGCGAGCGAACGGTCGGGAGTCGAGCGAGGCGAGTCTGCCGGTGTGTTCGCTCGCTCACGACAACGAGAGCTTTTTCGCCCCCAATCGCCTACGGGCGGGCATGACGCTGACCGCTGGCGTGATCGCCGTCCAGGGCGACGTTTCCGAGCACGCGACCGCCATCGAGCGGGCCGCGCGGGCCCACGGCGAGGACGCCGAGATCCACGATATCCGCCACTCGGGCACCGTCCCGGAGTGTGACGTGTTGCTGCTGCCGGGCGGGGAGTCGACGACGATCTCCCGCCTGCTCCACGACGAGGGGATCGCCGCCGAGATACAGACCCACGTCGACGCTGGCAAGCCCGTGCTGGCGACCTGTGCCGGCCTGATCGTCGCCTCGACGGACCCCCAGGACGACCGCGTCGACGCGCTGGACCTGCTCGACGTGACCGTCGAGCGCAACGCCTTCGGCCGCCAGACGGACAGCTTCGAGGCCCCACTGGACGTGCGCGGGCTCGACGACCCCTTCCCCGCGGTGTTCATCCGCGCACCCGTCATCGACGACGTGAGCGAGGGCGTCGAGGTGCTGGCCGAGTGGGACGGCCGTCCGGTCGCGGTCAAACAGGGCCCCGTCGTCGGGACCTCCTTCCACCCCGAACTGACCGAGGACCCCCGGATTCACGATCTGGCGTTCTTCGAGACCGTTGAGGTGTAGGTGGCGACCCTTCGATCCGACGTATTTTTGACACCTACCTCGGTACACTCATCCCGTGGCGGCTGAAACCCCCTCTCTCGGCACGAGCGTCGTCCTGTTTTTTGCTTCGTTGATGACCTCGGCAGTACTTTTTGGAGACCTGCTCCCGAACCACTGGTTTTCGTTCGTATTGTTCCCGATCATCGCCGGCCTCCTGTACTACGGTGCGCTCTCGGGGTACTACTACGTCATGAACGACCAACGAGCGGAGTGATGGAGCGATGCGCTCAAGGCCCACCGCCACGCCCAGTGACGTATGACCGAGGCCGACGCCGACGAGATTCTCGACGAACTGTTCAGCGTCATCGAGCAGCGCAAAGCCGACCTGCCCGAAGACTCCTACACGGCCTCGCTGTTCACCCACGAGAAAGGCGAGAACGCCGTCCTCGAAAAACTGGGCGAGGAGACGACGGAACTGATCCTGGCGGCCAAGGACGACGACCACGAGGAGATCGCCCACGAGAGCGCCGATATCGTCTATCACCTGCTGGTGGTGCTGGCGATGAACGGTATGGACGTCGAAGACCTGCGGGACGAACTGGCCCAGCGGCGATAGCGCGCTCGCAGCCGCCTGCGATCGGCGATCAGTGGCCGCCCGAGACGAGGTTGAGGCCGACGATGCCGACGACGATCAGGCCGACGAACCCCAGCCTGAGCAGGGTAGCCGGTTCGTCGAAGAGGACGATCCCCAGCGAGGCCGTCCCGACGGCTCCGATGCCCGTCCAGACGGCGTAGGCGGTGCCGATGGGGAGGTCCTCGACGGCACGCGCCAGCAGGACCATACTGATCACGAGCGCGATCCCGGTGGCGACCGTCGGCACCGGCTTCGAGAGCCCGTCGGAGTATTCGAGCCCGATCGCCCACCCGATCTCGAACAGTCCCGCCAGCACCAGTGTGTACCACGACATCTCGCTTCGACGTAGACGGCGCTCCGGGCTATGAGTTCTGCTTGCGTTCGGTATGGAGAGGGCTGCCCTGTGGTCGGCACCACCCTACTTCACGGCTCCCGACGGTCGCCGTTCGTCTGTTCCGAGGACCAGCCCTCACTTCGTTCGGGCTGCTCCTCGCTACTCCTCGCGGGTCGCTGTGCTCCCCGCTCGGCATCACGGTGGTCCCTCCCTGTGGTCGGCACCACCCTATTCTCCGACGGGTTCGAACCGATGGCACACCACGTCGCTCTCGGGGTCCCACTCGAACTCGTCGTGGACGCGTTCGAGGCGTCGCTTGTAGGCTTCGAGGTCCTCCGACCCCTCGCGCCGTGCGTCCTCGTCGGTCAGGTCCCCCAGCGTCCGGTGGGTCACGTCGGTCACTTCGAAGCGCTGGCCGTCGATCACGAAGGTGTCGCCCTCGCTGGCGTAGGCGTGACCGCGGTGCATCTGTGTGACCGTCCCGTCGGCGGCCATCTGCTGGACGTGCTCGTTGGGGAGGATCTCTCCGGCGTCGATCTCGGCCATACCCGTCGTTGTTCCACGCGATACAAAAGCGACGTCGAAACGAACGACAATTCGTGACAGTTCTCCTTCAGAAATTTTTTGTGGATTGGATTACAACTCCCGCGCAACTATGACGGGGCCCGTCGATGGCCGACGGTCGACCGAACGGTGGGATACGATGTTTCGGGCACTCGCGGCCGAGCCACGCCGACGGCTCGTCGTCGCGCTGGCCGACGCGCGGGCCGACGAGACGCTGGCGCTCCCCGAGGCTGCACACTCGTCGCCGCCACAACGCGACCGGGACCTGCTACACCGGCAACTCGTACACTTGCACTTGCCGACGCTGGCCGAGGCCGATCTGATCGAGTGGGACCGAGAGCCACTGCGTGCCAGACGCGGGCCGCGGTTCGCGGAGGCGGCCGCGCTCGTCGACCTGTTCCACGAGCACGCCGAGGAGTTGCCGTCGTCTCTCCAGCGACACTGTGACTTGCTCACGGAACAGTAGCCCTGGCTTCGGCCCGACGCCGGGATTCGACGGCGCTGGGCACCGACGCTTTCGAGACGCGCGCTCGAACGAACGTGCTTTTACGCGCAGGCCGTGTATCCCGGTCCAATGAGCCATCCCTTCGAGGATCTTCCGACGACGCCGACCGCCGAGGAAGTCATCGACAAGGCCTTCTCTCGGGCTGCCCGCGCCGGCAAGGCGAAAACCGGGATCGAGGGCCAGCAGTCGATGCTCCAGACGGCGTCGAACATCGTCTCGGACAACCTGCAGAACGTCGTCACCGCGTGGCCCGACATCGACACGCTCGATCCGTTCTACGTCGAACTCGCCGACGCGATCATCACGAGCAACGTCGAGGGCGAGGGCGGAATCGACGCCCTGCGCCAGCACCTCTCGGAGGTCCAGTGGGCCTCTCGCAAGGCCAAGGACATCCACAGCGAGTACCAGGGCCGGATGACCGGCGACGCCGACACCGCCCGCAAGCTCCGCAAGCAGGCGTTCGCCCGGATGGCGGACATCGTCGAGGAAGTCGAAGACGACCTCGCCGGCATCTCCGCCGCCCGCGACGCCCTGAAGACGCTGCCTGATATCCGCCCCGACGAACCGACCATCGTCGTCGCCGGCTACCCCAACGTCGGCAAGTCGTCGTTCGTCAACCTCGTCACGAACGCCCGCAACGAGACCGCCAGCTACCCCTTCACGACGACACAGATCCGCGTCGGCCACGTCGAACGCGACCGCATCCGCTACCAGCTCGTGGACACGCCGGGGCTCCTCGACCGCCCCGAGGCCGAGCGCAACGACATCGAGTCTCAGGCCGTCAGCGCCGTCGAACACCTCGCCGACGCCGTGCTCGTCTTCCTCGACCCCAGCGGCAACTGTGGCTACCCGATCGCGGTCCAGCTGGAACTGCGCGACGCGCTCGAAGACCGCTTCGACGCGCCCGTCCTGACGATCGCGAACAAGGCGGATCTCACCCGCGATGTCGAGGCCGACCACTACATGAGCGTCACCGAAGAAGACAACGTCGACGGCGTACTCGACGCCGCTATCGAGGCCGTCGGCTACGAAATCGAACTCCCCTTCGACGACGAGTAATCGTAAGCCCTTAGCCCTCGCTGCCCCCACACCAATTCGAGGGCCGGTAGCTCAGTTGGCAGAGCGTCTGGCTTTTAACCAGACGGTCGGGGGTTCAAGTCCCTCCCGGCCCGCTTCTGCGACGAACGGACGTGAGGAGCGAAGCGGCCACGTGGGCTTGAACCCTGGAAGAAACGCGCAACGAGCGAAGCGAGTGAGCATTTCTTCCTTTGGTTCAAGTCCCTCCCGGCCCGTAGTATTTTGCTGCGAGCACTCCGCGAGCAGCAAATGCGCCATCTAGGGACTGGGACCCCGGAAGTCGCAGCGCCGCGCGTGGCGAGGTGACCGTCCTCCTTCGGTTCGACTCTCCCGTCGCAGTTCGCTGCGAGTAACACGCCGAGCGGTGTCTCCGGGTCGGCGATTCGACGGCGCGTGCGAGAACCACGAGATTTACCACGGTCAGTGCCGAGGTGGCGAGTATGAACGCACTCACGGAGCGATTCGACGACCTCGCGGAACCGCTCGGGATCGGCACGGGCGTGGTGCTCGTGTTGATCGGACTCGGAACTGTCGCGGGCACGCCCTGGACGACCAACGGGAGTCTGATGGTGTCGGTGCTACAGATGCTGGGAGTCGTGGCGACGATCGCGCTGGGCGTGGCGCTGGCGTCGCTCAGCTGGAACGGGCGGTAACGCGAGCGAGAAGCGGTTTCTGGCGGCGACTGTTCACACTGGCGGCGATCCGCCTGTAGCGGCGTTCGATACCCGCAGAGTGGCGCTCACGAAAGAGTGACGGCCGGACGTGTTAGCCCCGGACGGGCAGGTACGCGGTCGAGAGGACGGTCAGCGCGGCGAGTCCGCTGATGATCGCGATTCCCCACAGACCGTTGAGCCGCGTCTGGAAGCTATCGAGTTCGTTGTTCGTCTGGACGTACTCGCTGTACTGACTGGCCGGGACCACCGAGACGGACTCCTCGCCGTGGTAGTTGGCGAAGTACTGCTGGCCGTTGGCGAGCGTGACGTTCCCACCCTCGGTGAGCTCGACGGTGTTCTCCTCGGAGCTGTCCCATTCGAGGCGGACCTCGCTGGTGGTGACGTTGGCGACGGTCGCGTCGTTGCCCTCGTACGGGAAGGTCTCGCCCTCGGAGACTGTCTGGCGCTCGGGTTCGGGCAGGTACTCCGCGAGTGGCTGGATGGTGTCGTTGTTCTGGTAGACGACGTACTCGGTCCCGTCACGCGTCGCGGTCGTGTTCTCGACCGCGGGGTCGGCCTGCAAGATTGCGCTGACGTTCTGCTGGGCCTCCAGCGTGAACTCGGAGACGCCGGTCTCGTTGGCGATGAGGACGCGGTAGCTCTCGTTTTGATACTCCGTCGTCGAGTTGTGCGAGATCGATCCCGTGCCGACGTAGGAGTCGTTGGTCCAGGTCAGCTCCGAGACCAGTTCGCCGCCACTGCCGTGGCTCCCACCTTCGCGATGGATCCCGCTGAGCGTGTACTCGGTCTCGCCGATCGCGACCGTCTCGTTGCTCTCGACCATCGTTCCGTCGAGGTCGTACTGTGGCTGGCTGGTCTGCTCGGCGACGCCGATGTAGGCATACGCCCCCGCACCGACGACGAGGAAGAACACGAAGTAAATCGCCGCGGCTCGTCGTTGCATACTTCGACGGTCGGAAGCCGCGACCTATAACGATTTCTTTTCCACGCGCACCACAGCGGTCGTGAACGGCGGGTGGACCGCGCTCGGCGGTCGTGGCTCATACTGCTGGCTGTCGCTTCGTGGAGAGCTTCGCCACCCGGGGTGGCGAAATCGGTCACAGATGTACAGCCGGCAGTATCACTCGACGGGCAGCTCCACGTCGGGCATCGAGAGGAATGCGGTCTCGTAGCCCTCGTGGCGAGCGACCTGCGGGACCGAATCGACGGCGATCGTCAGCTCGTCGCCGGATTCGACGCCGTCGACTGTGGTCCCGTAGTGATAGCCGAGTTCGGGATCGATCGCGGCCGACAGCGAGTCGTCCAGGACCGCCTCGCCCTCGCGGGTGAGCGTCGCGGACAGCGACATCGCCGGCAGGACGTAGCGGTTGTACGGCGTCCGGGGGGCGACGGCGAGATACGGCTCACCGCCGCGGTCGGTCACTGCGACGACGAGGGTCGCGTCGCCGGTCTCGCCGGTTCCGACGATCCGTCCCGGAAGGTCCTCGCGAGCGGGCGCGACCGAGAGAGGCATCTTCATCTCCATCGGTTCGAGTGCGCCGGGGTCGCCGGCCCCATCCAGTTGCTGGAAGCTGATCTCGTTGCGCCGGCCCCGGCTGAACTCCCACTCGAACTCGGCGGTGACCGGCTCTGCGAAGCGATCCGCGAACGCGCCGAGGCGGTCGATCCCGAGTCCCCCAGCCTCGACCGTGACGGTGTAGGTGCCGTCCCCGTCGAGCGAGACGTTGTCGCCGTAGTGAAAGCCCATGTTCTGTGAGAGCATGGTCCAGGGGGTGCGCTCGTCGACCGTCTGGCTGTCCCGTTCGATCGTGACCGAGAGCCCGCTCCGGACGGGCAACACCTGTCCGGTGTCGGGATCCCAGACGCTCGCCATCAGGTGGGCGTCGGCGTCACCGGCGGAGACGCGTGCGGTGTCGCCCACGTCCATCGTCCAGAACCGGTGGGCGTAGGAGTACATCAGTCCGATCCGACGGTCGCCCGCGTCGGTCATACCGATCATCTCCATCCCCTCGACGTGTGTGGGGTAGTAGACTGCGTTGGGTCGTTCCTCGACGACTGGGGGCTCGCCGACGGCCTGGCTTTCGAGGAGTCCCGAACAGCCGGCCATCGCGGTCGCACCGAGCCCGGCGACGCCACCGAGGAGCGATCGACGCGTGTACTGCGATCTGTCCATACCGGCGCTTGGCACTGGTCCCTCTATAGCGATGTGGTCTGACCGTCGAAGACGCTACGGGCTGGGCCGTGGCAGCGCACGCGACGAGCGCGGCGGGACGAGGTAGTTGCCCCGGCGCAGGACGGTCATGTACTGGAGGATCCCGTTGTTGAGTCGCGTCCCGACGCTCGACTCCTCGCTCACGTCGCTGCCGTTCATCGCCGCTCGCGTCGCGACGAAGTCCGCGATCGACGACTGCAGCGAGAGGAAGTGGACGCCGGCCGCGCCGTCGTCGGTCGAGTCGAAGTCCCGGCGCAACAGGACGGGCGTATCGTTCTCGTCGCGTGCGCGGGCGCTCTTCTGGGCGTGACCGACGATCCCGTGGCTGCCAGCGTCGGCCTCGATGTCGTCGACGCAGTCGCCGACCTGATTGTCGTCGCCGAGGTTCTCGCCGACGCCCTCGACGCGGTCGTCCTCCGCGTGGGCCGGGCAGAACATCTTCGCGACGCGCTGGGAGCGACTGTCCTGATTGTACCACTGGTCGAGGTGGAGCCGGATCTTCGAGAGGTGCTGGGTCGTCCCACCGGCGAAGGGGCCGCTCTCGATCGTGACGCCGCTCTCGCTGGCCTGGTTCTTCTCGAAGCCGGACTCGAAGCCCATGAACAGCGGTGCGTCCTCGTCGACGGGCTCGTCGTCCGGAATCCCGTCCACGTCCTGGTGCTCCGCGGGGAGTCCGTCGCCGACGAACCCGGTCCGCTTGTCCACGCGGTCGAAGACCTCGCCGAAGCCGGATACGTCGACGCCGTTGAGCGTCGAGCGTTCGCCCATCAGGGCCTGTTCGGCCCCCAGGACGACGCTTCCGTAGTCGCTGGCGAGGTGTATCACCGCGTCTGGTTCGTCGAGTTCCGGGTCTTCGAACGGGGCCAGTGCCGTGGGCGCTGGCAGCGCGACGCCGTCGAGGTCGGCGTCGTATCGGTCGAAGTACGCGGGGGCATAGCCCGCGGTAAAGAGCAGTCCCTCGTTGCTCCACGGGTAGGCCCGTTCGAGCGAGCGGAACGCCGCTTCGACCGTCTCGCGTGCGTCGTCGTCGGGGACGCCGGTCTCACTGTACTCGACGAGCAAGAGGGCGTGGTGACGTGGGATTCGGACGTTTCCGTGGTCGTCTCGTGGCAACGCCTCGTTCCAGGCGTGCTGGCGGTCGGGGACCGACGAGGGATCTCCGGTCGCCAGATCCGGGGACTCTCGTTCGAGACAGGCCGACAGCGCGGCCGACCCGCCGATGGCCACGGCCGCCTTGACGAACTCGCGCCGTGAGACACCGCGCTGGGTGGGTTGCATCGGCGGTCCTAGGCACGCCGCGGCAAATATCCTTCTGATACGGATTGTCGTCGTCTTCTCGGTCGGCCGTTATACTGCCGGCTGTAACTTCGTGACGATCTTCGCCACCCCGGGGTGGCGAAATCATTCACAGACTTACAGCCGGCAGTATTAGCGCGGCGGAGCGAATCCCGCGACACGATGGCCGTCAGTCGTGTGCACCCTGCCACTCGTTCACGTGGAGGAGAACTGAGTCGTTAAACGAAACGGGGTATCTCTTAACGATCGATCTCCCGCGAAGACGCGATCTCGCCGTCGCTCTCTGGTGCCTGTCCCGATCTTCCTCGACAGGATCGGCCCACTGGCACCAGACGGTCGAACCGATGGAGTGACATCTCAAACCACAGTGAGGTTGTTGTCGCAGTGGGGTTCTGATCACCGTTAACCTGATCGGGTACAAGCACATTTGTTGTTCACCATATTATTACGGAGAAAAATACGATTATTTATCGTGTGTTGGTACGATACGTGAGACAACGCCACAACCCTTTTTGATGATCACTGTGATGGTGGGGTAGGCTTTCACTGGTGATTCAGACATGTCGAAATTAAATTTGGACGATAATTTGCCCGGTTTTTCGCGTCGTAAGGTCCTCCAGAGCGCAGCTGCCCTCACTGCAATGTCACTTTCGGGCTGTTCGGATCAGCTCGGTGGCGGCGGTGGTGACGGCGGCGACGGTGGTGACGGCGGCGACGGCGGCGTCGATCCCGTCCAGGACCGCGTCACGGTCGATCCATCGGAGATCGAAGAAGGTGGGACGTTCAGAGCCGCGATCGGGAGCGGTCCGGACACGTTCGACTTCGCGTACAGCAGCTCCGCTACGGCTTCGATCCTCCACAACCTCATCTTCGAGGGGATGGTGACGACCAGCGCGAGCGGCGACATCTATCCGTGGCTCGCCGAGTCCTACGAACAGGTCGACGTACAGGAGGCGTCGCCGGCCGACTACGCCGACTACATGACCACCGTCCCCTACACCGAGACCGAAGACGGCGGGATGGTCATCGATACGGACGCACAGATCGTCCTCGAACACCCGGACAACGATCCCGCCTCCGGGGACGACGCCCGCGTCCTGACCGTCGAAGAAGCGGGCGACGCCGTCGATGATGGCACCTACGGGATGCACTTCCGGTTCGACCTCCACGAGGGTGTCACGTTCCACAACGGCAACGAGATGACCGCCGACAACGTCGTCGAGTCCTACGAGCGGATTCGAAACTCGACGCTGTCGGGCCAGTACTACGACTCGATGCTGGACATCCAGGCCGACGGCGATTACACCGTCCACCTCTACGTGCAGGAACCCGACGCGGCCGCGGTGCTGGAACTCGGCGACGCACCCATCTACCCCTCCGAGTCGGCGACGCTCCCGCCCGAGGAGATGGACCCCCGACAGGGCAACACCCCGATGGGGACCGGGATGTTCGAACTCGACGAGTTCCAGGAAGGCGAGTACGCCGTGTTCACCGCGTTCGACGACTACTGGTTCGACACCGAGATGAAAGACTGGTTCGAGGGTCCCTCGGAGTTCCCGAACGGCCCGGTCGTCGACGAGGTCGACATAGCGTTCGTCTCGGAGGACGCCTCCCGGTCCGCTGCCCTCCAGGAAGGCGAGATCGACATGAGCTACGGGCTGACCGCGAGTACGCTCAACGACTACCAGAGCTCCGAAGACTTCCGGACGGCCCCGACCGACGGTGCCGGCTACACGTTCCTCCAGCACCCCGTCACGGTCGAACCCTTCACCGACAAGCGGATCCGACAGGCGATCAACCACCTCATCCCGCGTGAGACGATCGCCCAGAGCGTCTTCTCTGGGTGGGAAAGTCCGGCCTGGACGCCGCTGCCGCCGGTCGCCGCCTCGACTGGGACCGACGACTACGAGCAACTCGTCGAAGACGGCCGCGAGTACAACGAACTCGACCGCGAACGCGCGACGGAACTCATCGAAGAAGCGATCGACGACAACGGCTGGGAGACTCCCATCGAGATCCAACTGGAGACCAACTCCGACAACGACGACCGCGTTCGTACCGTCGAACTGATCCAGCAGTCGCTCAACCAGTCGGAGTACTTCGAGGCCTCGCTGGAGACCTACGAGTTCCTCGACTTCATCGGACAGCTCCTGAGCGAGGAGTACTTCGACGACGGCAAGTTCGCCTTCATCGGACTCTCGGGCGGATTCAACCCACACGGTTACGCGAAGTCCGTCCACTCTCAGGACAACTTCGCCCAGTGTTGTAACTTCCAGAACATCGACGACGACGACCTGAGCCAGCTGTTGCGCGACGCCCGATACGGCGTCGACGTGGCCCAGGACCCCGAACTCAGACAGGAACGGTACAACGAGGTCTGGGAGCGCGTCCTCGAACTCAGCGCCAACTCCTACGGCACGCACAGTACGCTCGTCGGTGTCGTCGACGACACCGCCGTCAACGGGTTCAACACGTATCCGAGCACGCAGGACGTCATCGGATACGGACTGTTCGCCCCACAGGACGAACAGATTACGTACCTCAGCAGATAACGAGGACAACGTATGGGCCTTCGACGTTTCATCGTCAAACGAGTACTGCTGACGATCCCGATACTGTTCGGTGTCTCGATCGTCACGTTCGGCATGGTACATCTCACGCCGGGCGACCCGATCGACGTGCTGGTGTCGTTCAACCCGGATGTCGGTCCGGGCGAAGAGGCGGCGTTGCGCGAACGTTACGGATACAACCTCCCGGTCTGGGAGCAGTATCTGCGCTGGATGGGGAACGTGCTACAGGGCGATCTCGGTCCGGTCATCACCCGCTCAGGTGTCAGCGTCAACGACGTCATCATGAACCGACTGCCCGAAACGATCGTGCTCGGGCTGTTCGGATGGGTGTTCGCACTGGTCATCGCCATCCCGACGGGGATCTACGCGGCCGTCAACAAGGACGAGCTGGGCGACCACGTGAGTCGCTTCATCGCCCTCTCGGGCATCTCGATCCCGAACTTCTGGCTCGGCCTGATGCTGATCCTGTTCGGTGCGCTGGTGTTCAACATCTGGCCGGTCTTGCCCCCGCGGAAGGGACTGTTGAGTCTGGACACGCTGTGGTTCCTCGTGATGCCCGGCATCACGATCGGGACCGCCTCTGCCTCGACGCTGATGCGGATCATGCGCTCGTCGATGGCCGAGGAGCTCAACAAGGAGTACGTCACTGCCGCGCGCGCGAAGGGGCTCCCCGAGCGAACGGTGATCCTCAAGCACGTTCTGCGTAACTCTCTGATCTCGGTGACGACGGTCGCGGCGTTCCTGACCGCCAACATCGTCGCTGGCTCGGTCGTCGTCGAGGTCGTCTTCAGCTGGCCCGGACTGGGCCGAGAGTTCGTCCAGGCGATCACCTCCCGCGAGGTCAATCTCATCCTGGCGATCACGCTGTTTACCGGCGTCGCACTCGTGCTCGCGAACCTACTCGCAGACATCGTCTACGCGATGCTGGACCCACGGATCAGATACGACTAACTATGTCTACGCAACGAGGACGGATACAGATCAGCGGTTTCGACACGGAACAGGTGACCGAACGGGAGCCACTGTCCGACTGGACAGCAGGTGGAACGGGTGGCGGAACGGAGGGGCGCTGGCACCGCGCCTGGCGGCAGTTCAAGAGCAATCGGACGGCGATGATCGGCCTCTCGGTCGTCGCGATCATGGTGGTGTTGACGACGTTCGCGCGGCCGGTCGAGATCGCCGGCATCACCGTCCAGCCGATCTCGCTCGCACCCTTCGAGCCGCAGAAGAGTCTCTTCCTCGAACCCGGTTTGAACGTCGAGGCGTACGACCCGCCGTCGCTGGCCCACCCGATGGGGACCGACGCCTCGGGTCGCGACATGTTCTCCCGTGTGTTGGTCGGCGGCCGCGCGAGCATCTCGATCGGCTTCGTCGTGGTCTTTATCACCGCCGGTTTCGGGCTCGTCTACGGTGCCGTTGCGGGCTACTACGGCGGCTGGGTCGACGAGGTCATGATGCGGATCGTCGACACGGTCTTTGCCTTCCCGGCGCTCGTGTTGGCGCTGGTGATCATCGCCATCCTGGGTGGTGGCTACTGGCAACTGGTCGCGGCCTTCGCCTTCCCCGGCTGGGCCGGCTACGCACGACTGATACGCGGTGAGATCCTCTCGGTCAAGCAAAACCAGTACGTCACGGCTGCACAGGCACTCGGTGCCCGTGACCGGTCGGTGATCTTCAGACACATCGTTCCCAACGCCATCGCGCCCCTGATCGTCCAGGCGTCGCTGTCGATCGGGACCGTCGTCATCGGCGTGGCGGCGCTTGGCTTCCTCGGTCTCGGCTTCCCGCCGGGCACCCCCGAGTGGGGGACGATGCTCGACGCGACCCGCGAGACGCTCATCCAGGGGCCGGGCGGTTCGATCCCGTGGTGGGCGACGGTCTTCCCCGGTGGAGCCATCTTCATCTTCGTGATGGCGATGAACATGATCGGTGACGGCGTCAACGACGCGCTGGACGCCCAGAGCAACGTCGACGTCGAACAGGGAGGTGGTAACTGATGTCCCTCGTCGAGATCAACGACCTCACCGTGAACTTCTACACGGAAGAGGGGGTCGTCAGGGCCGTCGACGACCTCTCGTACACGATCGAACGCGGCGAGAAGTTCGGCGTCGTCGGCGAGAGCGGTGCCGGCAAGAGCGTCACCGCCATGTCGCTGATGCGCCTGATCGAGGACCCCGGCCAGATCGAGAGCGGCGAGATCCTGTTCAAAGGCGAGGACCTCCTGGAGATGAGCGAAGAACGCGTCCGGTCGATCCGGGGCAACGAGATCGCCATGATCTTCCAGGACGCCCAGACCGCACTCAACCCCGTCTACACCGTCGGCGAACAGATCTCCGAGGTGATCAGACACCACCTCGACTACGGCGAGCAGGAGGCAAAGGAGCGGACGATCCGCCTCCTCGACGAGGTCGGGATCCCCGAGGCGGAAGCGCGCTACTCGGACTATCCCCACGAGTTCTCCGGCGGGATGCAACAGCGAGCGGTGATCGCGATGGCGCTGTCCTGCGATCCCGACCTGTTGATCGCCGACGAGCCCACGACCGCCCTGGACGTGACCATCGAGGCGAAGATCCTCGACCAGCTCGAGGACCTCGCCGACGAGTTCGACACGTCGATCCAGCTGATCACGCACGACCTCGGCGTGATCGCACAGGTGTGCGATCGCGTGATGGTGATGTACGGCGGTCGCCCGGTCGAGAAGGCACCGGTCGAGGAGCTGTACTACGACCCGAAACACCCCTACTCGGTCGGGCTGATGAGCTCGATTCCCCGGATCGGGGACACCCGAGAGCGCCTCCAGACGATTCCCGGTACGATGCCGGACCTCGTCGACGTTCCCACGGGCTGTAGCTTCCACCCCCGTTGTCCGTACGCGGAGGAGGCCTGCACCCGCAAAGACCCGGTGCTGGTCGATCCCGAGACCGGTCACGAGGCCAGCGGCGACCCGGACGAACACGCCGCCGCCTGCCTGGAGTACACAGGCGATCTGACCGGCGGGCTGGACTACACCGTCGAAGTCGACGGCGAGGAGCCACAGATCACACCGGGTGATCAGCGTGAGTAGAACGATCCTCCGAACCGAGGGGCTCACGAAGTACTACGAGAGCGACGAGGGCTTCGTCGACCGACTGCTCGGCGAGCCACAGCTGGTCAGAGCCGTCGACGGCGTCGATCTCGAACTCGAAGCCGGCGAGACGCTGGGTGTCGTCGGTGAGAGTGGCTGCGGGAAGACGACGCTCGGCCGCTCGATGCTCCAGCTCGTCGAACCCACCGAGGGGTCGGTGTACTACCACGACGGCGAACAGGAGATCGACCTCACCGAGGTCTCGAACTCCAAGCTGCGATCGCTGCGCACCGACCTCCAGTACATCTTCCAGGACCCGTTTTCGAGCCTGAACCCGCGCCTGACCGTCGGCGACATCATCGGCGAGCCACTGGACATCCACGACATCGCCAGCGGCGACGCTCGCATGGAGCGGATCTACGAACTCCTCGAGACGGTCGGGCTCAACCCCAGCCACGCCAACCGTTACCCCCACGAGTTCTCCGGGGGCCAGCGCCAGCGTATCGGCATCGCGCGAGCACTGGCGGTCGATCCGGAGGTCATCATCTGCGACGAGCCCGTCTCGGCACTGGACGTGTCCGTCCAGGCCCAGATTCTGAACCTGCTCGAAGACCTCCAAGAGGAGTTCGGCCTCTCCTACGTCTTCATCGCCCACGACCTCAGCGTCGTCGAACACATCTCGGATCGGATCGCGGTGATGTACCTCGGTGAGGTCGCCGAAGTCGGTTCGACCGAGTCGGTGTTCAACCCGCCACACCACCCCTACACGGAAGCGCTGCTGTCGGCGATTCCCGAGCCCGACCCGCTCTGGGAGGCAGACCAGACGCTGCTGTCGGGCAACGTCCCGTCGCCGATCGACCCGCCAAGCGGCTGTCGGTTCCACACGCGGTGTCCGCGGGTGATCCAGCCAGACGAGTACGATCTCGACCAGTCCGTGTGGCGTGCCGTCATGGACCTGAAGATCCGGCTCTCCGAGACCGACTCCCTGGAGTCTCTGACGGCGATTCCGGCCGACGAAGACACCGATCCGCACGACGCTGGCCGGGACGAACTGGACCAGCTCGTCCGCGAGGAGTTCGGGCTCCCCGAGCAGGTCGGGGACTCCCAGGTCGAGTCGGTGCTGTCCGACCTGGTCGACGACCTGGCCCAGGCGGATCTGGACGGCGCGCGCAGCCGTGCGACGGAGGCCTTCGAGTCGCCCTGTGAACGACGGGACCCGCCGTTGACTCACACCGGCGACGGCCAGCAGATCGCCTGTCTGCTGTACGAGGACGACTATCCCGATCCACCGGCCGTCCTCCGCGACGGCGAACTCGCGGGCGACTGACCTCGCCGTCCGCGCGGTGATCGCACCGTCGCGGTCGGGACGACTGGACGCGGCCGGGACGCCAAGGTTTTTGCTCGTTCCGACCCGCCGTACAGTCGATGCGCGGACTGCTCGGTGGGGGACCGCCAGACGACGTGGACCCCTTTACTCCGGACGACGATGACGACGAGTACCGACCACAGTCGGCTCGCTCGGTCAACAGCAGCCTGTTGAGCCGGTGGCTCGTCCCCAGGGCGATCCGCCGCCGGGCGATCTCGCTGTCGATCGAGACGCCCCAGACCGAGTACGAACTCGGGAGTGCGATCCCCTTTCGCGTGACGATGAAAAACGCGCTGCCGATCCCGATCACGCTGACGACGCGGTCGCCGGTGCTGTGGGCCTGGACGGTCGACGGCCTCACCGAAGCGTCCCACGTCGACCAGTACGACCCGCCAGACGAGGACGGCAAACTCCACTTCGATCGGGGCGAACGCAAGCAGTTTGCCGGCGAGTGGAGCGGACGGTTCCGGGTGACAGAGCGCGAGTGGGAGCCGGCCGACCCCGGCGAGTACGCCCTCGGCGCACACGTCAACGTCGACGGTCACGAGAGTGGGCCTCTCGCCGACGAGTGTGTCGTTCGACTCGTGCGGTGAGGGTAGTGTTCAGATACGCCGTTGCTCCTTCTGACTTGCAAACACCGAACGCCCTCGGCTCGATCCGTCCCGGACGACGCAAGCACCTACTGGAGCGCAGCGAGTCCCGGAGTGGTCGAGCACCGCGAGGGCTTTCGGTGCGTTCTCTCCAGTTTCCTTCTCTTATCTGAACATCGCGGCAGTGAGAGCCCGACCAGTTTTGACGGCCGACCACCAAACCCCTCTATGACAGAGTTCTCTGTGGTGGAGCGCGTTCGCCGACCGGAGTACACCGGTCAGAACCGCTGTGTCCCCTGTACCGCCGTCAACGTCGTCATCGCTGCCGTGGTGAGCACGCTCGTCGGCGTCGTCGTCCCGCCGGCCGGCGTCGCGGTCTTCGTCGCCTCGCTGGTGTCGATCTACCTGCGTGGCTATCTCGTCCCCGGGACGCCGACGCTGACCAAGCGGTACCTCCCCGAGTCGATCCGTGCGCGCTTCGACGACCACGAGGCGGACGACGAGGAGTGGGAGATAATCGAGAAAATCGAGTACCACCGCGAGAACGCCGTCGAGCCCGAACAGTTCCTCGTCGACGAGGGCGTCGTCACCCGCGACGACGGCGACCGCTTCACCGAGGACTTCGCGGCGCTGCGAGACGAGCACGTCGACGCCAACCGGGACTCGCTGCGGGAACCGGCGACGCTGGCGACCCTGTTCGACGCCGCTCCCGACTCGGTCGCGACGACGGACCGCGACTACCCGGCCATCGAGATCGACAACCGGATTCGCAAGTGGCCGAGCGAGGCCGCGCTGCTCGCAGACGTGGCGACCGACGCGGCGATGGCAGCGTGGACCGACCGCTGGGCCGACGTGCCGGTCGAACAGCGCGGGACCATCCGCGAGGAACTGCGCACGCTCGGGGACGACTGTCCCGCGTGTGGCGGCCAGATCACGACGACGGCAGACACCGTCGAGTCCTGCTGTGGGCTCCACGAGGTGATCGCCGCGGAGTGTGGCTCGTGTGGCGATCGACTGCGCGAACTCGACGAGAACCACGAAGCGAAGCTCACCCGCTAATAGGGATCGGGCGGTTTTTTCTCCCGGACGCCTCTCTCCTCGCGTATGGCAGCGTTCCAGACGCTCGACGACCTCGCAGACGGACAGCGCGTCCTCGTCCGCCTCGACCTGAACTCGCCGGTCGAGGACGGCGCGGTGCAGGACAACCGCCGGTTCGAACGCCACGCGAAGACGGTTCGGGAACTCGCGGACCGTGGCTTCGAGACTGTGCTGATGGCCCACCAGGGCCGTCCCGGCCGGGACACGTTCGTCTCGCTCGAACAGCACGCCGACATCCTGAGCGGACACATCGGCGGGGACGTGGACTTCGTCGCCGACACCTTCGGCGAGGACGCGCTGGCCGCCATCGACGCCCTCGAAGGCGGCGACGTGCTCCTGCTGGAGAACACCCGGATGTGTGACGAGGAACTGCCCGAGGAAGACCCCGAGGTCAAGGCCGAGACGGAGTTCGTCCGGACGCTCGCCCCGGAGTTCGACGCCTACGTCAACGACGCCTACTCGGCGGCCCACCGCTCGCACGCCTCGCTGGTGGGCTTCCCGCTCGTGCTCCCGGCATACGCCGGCCGCGTCATGGAGACCGAGTACGAGGCAAACACCGCCATCGCACAGAAGGAGTTCGACGGGCAGGTGACGATGGCCGTCGGCGGGACGAAGGCGACCGACGTGATCGACGTGATGGACCACCTCGGCGACACGGTCGACGACTTCCTGCTGGGCGGGATCGCGGGCGAACTGTTCCTGCGGGCCGACGGCGCGCCCGTGGGCTTCGACCTCGATCCCGACCTGGATCTCTACGACTCTCAGTGGGAGGACAACCACGAGCTGATCGAGCAGATCCTCGAAGAGAACCGCGAGAAGATCACGCTGGCGACGGACATGGCCTACGCCGACGAGGACGGCGACCGCACCGAGATGGACGTAGCCGACATCGACGAGAAGACGGTCTCGTTCATGGACGTGGGCACGGACACGGCCGAGCACTACGCCGACGTGGTCCGGGACTCGGAGGCCGTCTTCGTGAAGGGTGCGCTGGGTGTCTTCGAGGAAGAGCGCTTCTCCGTCGGGACCGTGTCGGTGCTGGAAGCGATCGCCGAGACCGACTGCTTCTCGGTGGTCGGTGGCGGCGACACCTCCCGAGCGATCGAGATGTACGGCATGAGCGAGGACGACTTCGGGCACGTCTCGATCGCGGGCGGGGCGTACATCCGCGCGCTCACCGGGGCCTCGCTGATCGGCGTCGAGGTCCTCCAGCGGGAGTGACGACCCGTCCGGACGACCGCGTCGCCCTCGTTACCGGGGCGGGACGCCAGACCGCGTGAGCGCCGCGCCGGGCTGATCGACACCGATTTCCACGCCCGGCCCAGCATATCGTGTATGCACGTTGGGATCGTCTCGGACACTCACGACGACACGGACCTCGTCGCGGCAGCGATCGAGCAGTTCGACGCCGTCGGCGTCGACGCCGTCGTCCACTGCGGTGACTTCGTCGCACCGTTCTCGGCTGCCCCCTTCGAGCACGAGTTCGACTTCTACGCGGTCCGGGGGAACAACGACGGCGAGTGGGCACTCGCCGCCCAGATCGACGAGTTCGGCACTTACCTCGGTGAGATGGGTGAGCTGACCCTGGACGGCGTCGAGGTGGCCGTCTACCACGGTACCAGCCCCGCGATCGTCGACGCGCTGGTCGAGTGTGGCAACTACGACTACGTCCTGCACGGCCACACCCACGAGCGCGTGCTCGAAGAACACGGGGGCACCGTCCGGATCAACCCCGGTGGCATCCCGATCGAGACCGCACCCGAACCGCTCCACGTCGCCGTCCTCGACACCGAGTCGGGCGAGATCGAGTTCCACCGGCTCTGAGCGGACGACCGGCTGTCAGTCTGTGAACGAATTTTGCGACCTCAGCGGCGAATCTCGAAGTGACTGCTGGCAGTATCAGTCGTCGCTCGCGGCGTCGCGGGTCGGCACAGTCGTGTCGGGCTCTATCCCCGCGAGCCCGCAGCCGATCCCCAGGGCCTCGTTGGTGCGCTCGACGCTCTCGGGGCCGTCGGCGAGGCCGGCGATCGCCCGGATGGCGTCGACGTTTTCGGGGACCACGTCGGCCTCCTGGTGGATCGCCTGGAACAGGTAGCAGTCAGCACGGTCGTCCGACAGGGGCTCGACGGTCAGGGACTCGGCCCAGATGCAGTTCTCCCACACGTCGCCGCGGGGTCGGCCCGCGTCGCGGGTGTACTCTTTGAGCTTGCCCGCGCCGTCGATGCCCAGCCGTTCCGGGATCACGAGCAGTCGCCCCTCCGCGGTCAGTAGCTCGCGAACGTCCTCGGCGGTGGGCGTCGCCCGGAGCGTGAGGTTGATCGCGTGGGTGTGCATCAGCGTCGCGGGCACCTTCATGCCCATGGTGTCGATCGACAGCTCCGGGAAGACCGTCTTGACGTCCGGTGCGTGGTGGGAGGGGATCGAAACGGGGTCGGGCAGCGTGTCGTTGATCGGTCCACGCCCGGTCTGTGAGGGGTCGCCGCCGCGTCGGACCAGCGTCGCGCGCACCTTCTCGATCCCGTAGCGTTCCTCCAGCGGTGCCAGGACGCGTGACAGCCCGGTCGTGTTACACGAGACGACGCGGGCGGCGTCGGCACCGACCGCCTCGTCGTAGTTCGCCCTGGCGTTGAAGCTGACGGGCGCGACGCTCGCGTCTTCGCCGCCCTGGTAGATCGCTGGCGTCTCTAACTCCTCGTACAGCGCACGGTTTCGCTCGCCGACGCCGGCCGGCGTCGCGTCGACGACAACGTCGCTCGCAGCCACGAGCTGGCGGACCTGCCCTGCGACGTCGATTCCAGCCGCAGTAAACGGCGTCGTCTCTGCGGCGGCGAAAAGCGAGTAGCCCCGATCACGAGCGATCTCGGCCTCGTAGTCGGGTGTTCGTTTGGCGACCCCGGCGACCGTCATATCTGGTTGTGCACGAACGGCGTCGGCGACCCGTTTTCCGATGGTGCCAAAGCCGTTGATGCCCACGCGGAGCATACACGGAGGTTCGCCGGTGGCGACCATATTCTTTATGATTGTTAGTGATAGAAACGTACTCGCTTCGGAGTACCCTGTTCGCGGCCGGGTACCTTTAGGTGGGTCGGGCGGCCACTACCGTGCATGAACTCGTCGCTTCGAAAGCCGGCCAGAACCGCGGTCGAGCAGTGTCTGAACCTCCAGTCGACGGAGTCCTGTGCCGTCGTCACCGACGAGAAGCGCAAGGCCATCGGCGAGGCGCTGTACCGCGTCGCCAGCGAGATCAGCGACGACACCGTCTTCCTCCGGTACCCGCCGGGCGAGCAACACGGCGAGGAGCCACCCGAACCGGTCGCCGCCGCGATGGCCGGCGCGGATGTCGTGCTCGCACCGACGACCAAGAGCCTGAGCCACACGCAGGCCCGCAGCGAGGCCAACGAGGCCGGTGCCCGCGTCGCGACGCTCCCCGGCATCACCGAAGGCGTGTTCCTGATGGGATTAGACGCCGACTACGAGGCGATCGCGGGCCACTGTCGAGACGTCCTCGCACAGGTCGAGGGGGCCGACGAGATCCGAGTCACCTCCCCCCAGGGGACCGACATCACCTTCGGGCTGGGCGACCGCGAGTGGCAACTCGACACCGGCATCGTCCACGAGCCCGGCGAGATGTCGAATCTCCCGGCCGGCGAGGTGTTCTGTAGCCCGACGACCGCCGACGGTACCTTCGTCGTCGACGGGACGATGATGCCCCACGGGCAACTGGAGGGGGAACTGCTGGAGTTCACCGTCGAGGACGGGCTCGTCACCGAGATCGGCGACGACGCCGTCCGCCAGCAGATCGAGGAGGCCGCCGAAGCCGTCGGTGACGCCGCCTACAACCTCGCCGAACT
This sequence comes from Halomicrobium sp. HArcht1-1, assembly GCF_058933285.1. Taxonomy (NCBI): domain Archaea; kingdom Methanobacteriati; phylum Methanobacteriota; class Halobacteria; order Halobacteriales; family Haloarculaceae; genus Halomicrobium; species Halomicrobium sp. HArcht1-1. The sequence goes on along the minus strand of NZ_JBZYDL010000001.1, from coordinate 2,958,960 downwards.
CGGGATCGGGACAAACGTCGCCGTCCGGGACCTCGTTGGCTCGGTGCTCCTCGACGAGAAGGCCGGCGGCACCGTCCACATCGCGATCGGCGACGATCACGCCATCGGCGGGGACACGACCGCGCCGATCCACCTCGACGGCATTCTGCGAGAACCGACCGTGTTTGCTGACGGTGTGGCAGTGGAACTGCCACACGCAGAGTGAGCGGGAGCGAAGCGACATGCGAGGACGGCGAGGAAGTGAAACTTCCTCGGGAGGAGTGAGCCGGGGCGACACACCACCAGCCCGCCTCATACTGCCGGCTGTCACTTCGTGACGATCTTCGCCACCCCGGGGTGGCGAAATCGGTCACAGATGTACAGCCGGTAGTATCACTCGACGAGGTCGAACGCGACGGCGACGGCGGGCTCCCAGAAGACGAAGCGGTAGCGACCCGGTTCGAGGTCGGGACAGACGACCAGTCGGTCGGCGTGGACGTGATCCGCGACGAGACCCTCCTCGGTGAGTGCCAGCGTCCACTCGAACCCGTCACCGGGGGCGTGACCGATCGCCTCGTCGGTGTAGGGCAGCGGGTCGCCGTCGGTCGCGCCGCGAACGTCTTCCCACCCCGACTCGGTCTCGGTCTGGAAGCCGTACTTGTGGCGGTTGCCGGTGCTCAGGACGCTGTCGCTGACGTTGGTCATCGTGACCGTGACCGTCTCGCCGACGGCGGCTTCGAGTCGGTCGACCCGGAGCGCGAACGTCGGCGCGCCGTCGTCGTCGGTGGCCAGTCCCCACGGTGGATCGTCGACCCAGCTTTCGTGGCGCTTGAACCCCTCGCGGTCACAGGACAGCGGCTCTCGGACGACGGGGTCGTCGTCCGGGCGGACGTGACCGGCCAGATCGTCGGGGTCCGGACCGATTCGATCCTCGACCGTCCCCGTCACGTCGGCACTCTCGCCCCAGCCGTCCGTGATCGTGAACGTCGCCCGTTCTGGCGGTGTCCCGTCGAAGGTGACCCGCACGAGCGTCGCGGGGTAGGTCAGCGCCTCGGTGCAGGCCGTTTCGCCGTCGCTCTCGTCTACCGCGCTCGCGTCGCCGACGAGTCGGTCGTCGCTCAGCGCGAGGTTCGAGAGCTCGACGGTCCGGTAGCAGCCGTTCGGGCCGACGGTCTCGACCAGCGCCAGCAGCGACCGCTCGAAGTCGGTCTCCCGGAGCAACTCAACCACCGGCTCGCGTCGTTCTTCGGGGAGCTCGAACGGCGCGAGCAGCGCTCGCGCCCGCTCTCGGGAGGCCGCCAGCGAGACGTGTCCGACGGCGTCCGCTCCCGCCCAGTCGGGCTCTGACGGGCCCGACGGATACCGGACCTGCTCGCTCCCGGTCACTTCGGTCGCGGCCGTGGGTGCCTCTGTTCGTTCGTCCGTCGGCGTCTCTGTCCGTTCGTCTGTCGGTTCGTCGGTCGGCGTGTCGGTCTGCTCGTCGGTACCAGTGGACGGTGACCCGCCGACGCACCCGGCGACGAGCGCGCTGAGGCTCCCGCCCGCCAGCTGGAGGGCTCGGCGGCGGCGTATCGGTGCCATACGTCTGTCGTCGGCCGCCGTTTGTAAGGCCCTTCTGTACGGTTCGATCTCGTTTTGTGCGTCCCCGGCCGGCAGTCACAGGCGGCCAGACGGCCGGGACGACGACCCTTTACGTTCGGCCCGAGTACGCTCGCCTATGACAGACGCGACACCGGGCGATCGCCTCGCCCTGCCGTGCCCGGCGTGTTCGCCGGCCTTCGAGACCGTCCACGAGGTGCTCAGCCCCGGCAGCCACGTGACGGTTCGCTGTACGGAATGTGACCACACCCACAAGGAACAGCTCCCGGACGACGACGAGGTACAGCGCCGCGTCGTCGTCTCACAGGACGGCGAATCGTTCAGCGCACAGGTCGACGTGCCGGCCGAGGAGGAACTGGCCAAGGGCGAAGAGTTCCTGCTGGACGCCGAGGAGGCCCTGATGACCGTGCGGATCACCGCCGTCGAACTGGATGAAGGTGGACGCGTCGACTCCGGGACCGCCGAAGACGTCGAGACCATCTGGACCCGCGCGGTCGGGAACGTCGCCGTCGACGTGACGATGCACCCCAAAGACGGCCGCCACGACAGCACCGAGAGCTTCAAGCTCAACGTCCCCGGCGACTACGAGTTCACCGTCGGCGCGACCGACGAGTTCGGCGACAACGAGTTCACCGTCGAAGGGTTCCACGTCCGCGACGACGCGCACGGCTACGACCGCGAGCAGTACGACCAGGACCGCGACAGCGCCCTCGCGAAAGACATCAAGCGACTGTACGTCCGCGACGAGTCGACCACCGCCTGGTCGGCGTGGTAGCATGGACTGGGCGGCTCGGCGACGAGCGCTCGTCGAGGGCCTCGCCGAGAGCGACCGCATCGACGACGAGCGAGTGCTGACGGCGCTCGAATCGGTCCCCCGCCACGAGTTCGTCCCCGAGCAGCACCGCGAACGGGCCTACGACGACCGCCCCCTCCCGATCGGGGACGGGCAGACGATCAGCGCCCCCCACATGGTCGCGATCATGGCCGACCTGCTGGACCTGGCCCCCGACGACCGGGTTCTGGAGATCGGCACCGGCTGTGGTTATCACGCGGCCGTGACCGCCGAACTCGCGGACACGGTGTACAGCGTCGAGTACCACGCCACTCTCGCCGAGACGGCCCGCGAGCGCCTGGCCGATCTCGGCTACGACACCGTCGCGATCAGGAGGGGAGACGGCCGCGAATGCTGGCCCGAGCACGCGCCGTACGACCGGGCGTACCTCACCTGTGGCGCAGCGCAGTTCCCCCGAGCGGTCGTCGAACAGCTCCGGCCCGGCGGCGTGGTGCTCGGCCCGCTCGGTCGACGCCCCCAGACGCTCGTCCGTGCTCGAAAGCGGGCCGACGGCGAGCTGGAACGCGAGCGCCACGGCAGCGTCCGGTTCGTCACGATGCAGTGACCGCGGTTCCACGCCGCCGTCGGACGATCCCCTCGCAGACGCCGAGGACGCACGTGACGCCCACCGCCGCCGGCCCGAAAAAGAGCGCGTAGAGTGTCATCGGGTCGCTCTCGCCCCCGATCCGCAGGAACGACCACGCCAGCACCAGCGTCACCGACGCCGTCGCGCCGAGCGGGACGACGTAGCCGTACTCGCCGTGGGTGTACAGCGCCACGGCCCCCTGTCCGGCGAGGACGAGGACGCCGATGAGTGCGAACGGGCCACACGTCCCCGCGTCTCCCGGGAGCGAACACCCCAGCCCGGCGACGCCGATCCGCGGGACGGCCCAGAGGCCCCCGACGACGAGCGCGTACACGCCCCCGCCGACGGCGGCGTATCGCCGGGGTGACGGCCGCCGGCCGACGACCAGCGGCACCACGGCGACGAGTGTCCCGGCCGCGACCGCGAGCCCCAGGGTCACGACTGCGCTCCCGACGACCGGCTCGGGTGTGCCCGGCATCGTGGTCGCCTTCGACCGATGGACTCGTGAATCTTTCTACGGACGAACGGAGCGAGCACCTCGGGCTCGGCCTCTGGCGGTCCACGTAGCCTCGGCTCTGCCGTCGATTCTCGCGCCACTCTGGGGCGGGCCATTCATATACGTCCGGCGGGAACCTCGGGTATGGAACAGGCGGTGCTGCGGGAAGACATGGTCGACAGCCTGACCCACGAGAGCAAGGGCTGTCTGCAGACACCGCGTCTCGCCGACGCGATGCGAACGGTCTCGCGGGAAGCGTTCGTCGAGGACGACCGAGCGGCCTACTCCGACCGGTCGTTCGAACGGTTCGGGACGCGCGTCCTCGCACCGAGCACCGCGGCACGACTCCTCGAAGCGCTGGCCCCCGAAGCGGACGACGACGTGCTGATCGTCGGCGTCGGCGTCGGCTACACGGCCGCGCTCGTCGCCGAGATCGTCGGCCCCGAGCGCGTACACGCGATCGATATCACGCGCCGACTGGTGTCCGACGCCCGTTCGAACCTCGCGACGGCCGGCTACGAGGCGGTCCTCGTGGATCGTCGCGACGGGGCCGAGGGACTCCCCGAGTACGCGCCCTACGACAAGATCCTGCTGGAGGCGGCGGCCGTCGAACCGCCGCGCGCGCTCCGGGAGCAACTGGCCGACGACGGTCGCCTGGTCATGCCACTCGGTGCGGCCGAGCAGACGCTGACGGTCGTCGCGGCCGACGGCAGTCAGCGCCGCCTCGGTGGGGTCGCCTTCCAGCCGATGCTCGTCGAGGGCGAGCAGGCAGACACCGTCGAGCGCAACCGCACCCACCGTGAGGACCGTGAACGCGCCCAGCAGGCCGCCCAGTCACGGGCGGGCTGGGAGCAAGAGTGGATCGACTGGGACGACTACTAGAGGGGGTCGAGTTCGTTCTCCTCGTCGGTGAGCAACTCGTCGATCTCCGCTCTGCGATCGGCGGCTTGCTGCTGGCTGTTTTCCTGTGCCGTGACGGCCCGCTCCTGGAGCTCGTCGACGCGTGGCACCTCGGTGACGTTCGACAGCAACACGGCCACCGAGAGCGCGTCGGCGTCGGTCCGGGGGTCGTCGCCGGCCAGCACTTCGACGCTGTCGGTCTCGCGTTCGAGCCACTGGCGGGCCCGCTGGAGTCCTTTCTGTGAGACCTCGCGTGGCGGGCCGGAGACGACGATCAGGGCGCGCTCGGCGGAGGCGACGTCTGCCGGACAGGTGAGTCGCGACTGGACGGCCTTCCGGACGAGCCCGTGGATCTTCTTCGCCAGGTCGCCCTCGTCGGTGTGGTTCTCGCCGTTGGACCGCAGGCGGCCCAACAGTCCCTGTTTCGATTTCGTCTCGGCCTCGACGTCTGCCTGGCTGAACGCGATCGTGCTGAGGCCCCCGGTCGCCAGCGTCCGGCGGATGTCGCTGGCGTCCATCGCGGATTCCGACACCTGCGAGCCGTCGAGTTCGCCGGCTGCCAGGAGCGTGACGAACCGCCGCGCGATCTCTCGGTTGGTCCGGTCGTACCCCGCCGCGACCGACCCCTGGGTCTGTCGCCAGGCGTCGTTGTCGAACACCATGAGGTTGTCCGTCGCGTCGGCGAAAGCCTGGAGCGAGCGGGCGGCGTTGAGCGAGGGACGACCGCCCTCGTCGGCGCTTGGCAACACCCCCAGCCCGTAGATCGGTTCGTCGTAGATCTGACCCAGCCGCTCGGCGAGTTCCGGCGCACCACCGCTCCCGGTTCCCCCGCCGAGCCCGGCGACCACGAGAAAGCCGTCGGTCTCGTGGATCGGCACGGTGTCCAGCTGGCGCTCGATCTCGGTGAGGTCCTGGCGAGCGATCTCCGAGCCCAACTCCGGATCGGCACCGACGCCCCGTCCCTTCACCCGCTCGTCGGTCTGGCCGATGATGAGCCGACGGTCCGGCGGGAGCACGTCCAACTTCGCGAGATCGATCTCCGCGGAGTTGATCGCGAGCGCCTCCGTCGTGAGCGACCGCCCAGACCGCTCCTCGAAGGCGAGGAATCTGTCGACGATCTTGCCACCCGCGTTACCGAACCCGATTGCGGCGAGGTTCATGCGGTGGTCGTTGGCCCACGACCGGATAATTATAGAGTCGTTTCTCTCCGTCGGCGCGCGTAACCCTCGCTTACCGACCGACGCCGCCGGGTCGGACCACGAGGGTGAGGACGCCAGTCGCTGCGGCGACTCGCGGATGGCAGCCTAGCCGCCGTCCTCGACGACGAGGATTCGGGTGTTGCGCCGCCGGTCGCTGTACCCGCCGCTGGCGGGGGGTTTCACGTCGATCGTCACCGTCCCCTCCTGCTGGTTTGGCCCCAACTGCGGCGTGATCGTGACGGTGGCGTTGCCCCTGGAGTCCGTCGTCGCGGTCACCGCACCGTCCATCGTCGCGGTGCCACCGGTGACGACGACCGTCGCGTCCGAGACCGGCTGGCCGTCCGGATCGACGACCGTGAGCGTCACGTCCGTCTCGCCCTCTCCGACCACCTCCTTCGAGGGGTCGACGTCGAGTTCGCTGACGGTCATCGTGTCCAGTCCCGAGATGGTGTTCATCATGACGCTCAGGCTCGCGACGCCGACGACGAGGGCGATGACGAGTCTGATCGGCAGTCCTTCGATCGCCCGGTCGTCGCGCCACAGTTCCACGAACATGGCGAGTCGTGGTCCCGTCCCGGTACATAAACCCGCGCCTCGGCTCCGGGCTCACAGCGAGAGGACGAGCCACGCCAGACCGACGGCCGCGAGCGCGCCCACGAGGTTGGCGACGGCGTTGCCGACCGCAACGAGAGGGCGGCCTGATTCCCACAGCTGGACCGTCTCGACCGCGAACGACGAGAACGTCGTGAAGGCTCCGCAGGCACCGACACCGACCAGCAGCGCGACGCCCTCGCTCGGTGTGGCGAGGGTGACCAGTCCGAGGACGAAACTCCCGACGACGTTGACGGTCAGCGTTCCCAGCGGGATCGCTTCCCGGTCGACGGCCGTCGCCAGCGAGTGACGACAGAGCGCGCCGAGCGCCCCGCCGATTCCGACGAGCACCGCGGGTTCGATGGCGACCATCACCCACCCCTCCGGCCAGCTCTGCGGACGAGCGTACGCCCGGCGAGCACGCCGGCAAGCCCCAGCGCGTAGCTCCCGGCGACGTTCGCGAGCGCCCACGCCGGAGCCAGGCCGGCCGTCTCGACCGCGAAGGTGCTGTAGGTGGTAAACGACGAGAGGAAGCCGGTCGTCGCGGCCAGCCGCGCCGCGGTGGAGAGCCGTCCCAGGTGGACGGCCTCGTAGACGAGGATGCCGAGCGCGAAACTTCCGACGGTGTTGACGAGCATCGTCCCGGCGGGGCCGGCGACGAACTGCCCGGCGACGTATCGCGCGATCGCACCGCCGAACCCGCCGACGCCGACGAGGGCGAGCGTTTCGACCGTGTGGTGTGTGGGACTCTCTGACATCTGGCTGTCGTCGTGGCCGTCGACGGTCGATGGGTCTGCTCTCGCGAAGGAGTATATCGCTGTCGAAGCGTCCGGCCGCTCACTCCTCGTCGAAAATCGTCTTCATCGTCTCGGTCCGGTCGCGCAGTCGCTCTATCCCCTGGTTCATCGCCGCGATCCGCGCTTCGATGTCGTCGGCGGGAATTGCACCCTCTGGTGTCGGCTGGACGAGCTCGTCGTTTTCGAGCATCCGCAGCGAGTACCGCACCTTGTGTTCGGGGACCTCGGCTTCCTCGGCGAGGCGGACGATCCCGATCGGACCGTGTTCGATGACGGCTTCGAGAATCTGGAGGTCACGCCGTTCTTTCTCGACCTGCTCGGCCAGTCGGTCCAGTCCCATGTGCTCGCTCCGTGCTTCTGTCCGTGGACACATAAACGCATCCGGTGTCGCCTCGCTACTCCCCGTCGATCGGCGTCCGCCGGAGTTCGTCGAGATCGTCACGCAGACGCGACAGCTCCGTCTCCAGTCGCTCGCGCCGGTCGATCAGCTCGCTCAGTTCCTCCGTGTTGACCGAGTGATCGCTCTCCATGGCCACGTCGAGCGCGTCGGTCGTCGCCGCCACGAGGTCTGCGGCCGTGCCCAGCACCTCCGACGGCGTCGCTCGCGACTCGTAGAGCTCTCGCCCGCCCGAGAGTGGGCGGTAAGTGACGATCGGCGACTCGATCCCACGGTGGTAGGCGACGCTGTAGCTGACGTTAGTCACCGGGTTCTTGCGGTCTTCGGACAGCTCCGTTCGAACGACGGCGAACGGTTCTGCCAGCGTCGGGTACGTCTCGGCCAGCTCCCGGAGCCGATCGGCCGCGGTCACGTCGAGCTGGGCCTCCACGTCGCCGAAGAACTGCACCGAGTCCGCGAGGCTGAACGCGACGGTGTAAAAGACCGCCTCGTCGTTCTCGGCGAGGTTCTCGATGCGGTCGTGCAACTCCTCGGTCCGGCCCTCGATCGCCAACTTCTCGAGGTCGTCCAGCAGCGCGCGCGTCCCGCGTTCGCGTGCCAGAAACTCCTCGACGATCGCCCGCGGCATCGCTTCGCGGTCCACGTCCTCCATACGGGCGAAATTCGTGCGCCGACACTAAACAGTTCCCCACCCCCGCAAAGCATTTATCGCCGTCGTCCGATCACATCTGTGTCCGCCTCCCGAGGTGGGACGGACCTATGACAGGGTGAGGGGACTTTCTCCCCTCTACGCCACGTGTTCTGTGAGCGATAGCTAGGTGTTGATCGATTCGGTCTCCGTCGCTTGACGGCGAGGGGCTCCGCTAGAAGGGCGAGTTCGCAGTAGAACGCCCGGAGCGGGATTTGAACCCGCGTCACGACCGTGACAGGGTCGTATGATGGGCCACTACACCATCCGGGCACGACGCATTTTCAGTTGTTCGGCGGTCTGTTCACAGCAGAAGCGCCCGGAGCGGGATTTGAACCCGCGTCACGACCGTGACAGGGTCGTATGATGGGCCACTACACCATCCGGGCACGACGCATCTCATCGTATCCTGGTGATGGTATTAAGGCTTTCCAAACGCGCCGTCATTGGGTTGTAGTGTCGTGGGGCGGGCGGGCGACGAGATTCGAGGCCGCTCAAACGCTCGTCTGTCGCCGTCTCCCGTCCGGAGCCGTCCGTCCTTTCCCGGACCCAAACGACTATGAAGGTCGTTCGCATAGTGTGAGGTGACGCGACGGCCGGTCCGGTGTCGGATAGCTACTGCAGACGGACTTGGCAAGGGTTAAATGCGTTCCGCTAATAACGACCTGTAGTATCTCGTGACAGCCACCTTCTCCACTCGCCGGCAACAACACACATGGTAGACGTAAGCCAACACGAACTCGTTCCAGACCACAGCATCGTCGACGAGGACGTTCTCGACGACGTGCTCGAGGAGTACAACATCAAAAAGACGGACCTGCCGAAGATCAAGCGCACCGACCCGGCCACCCCCGACGAGGCCGAGGTCGGCGACGTGATCAAGATCGTCCGTGATTCGCGAACGACCGATCAGGCAGTCGTGTACCGACTGGTGGTGTCCTGATGGACGTCAACGACCGACGTGCGATCTCTCGGGAGTACTTCTCGCGGGAGCGCCTGGCGGAGCATCACTTCCGATCGTTCAACTCCTTCCTCGACCGTGGCATGCAGCAGGTCGTCGACGAGAAGGAGACGATCGAGACCGACATCGGCGACAAGGAGGGCCAGGAGCCGGTCTTCGTCGAACTGGGCGACGTACGCGTCGTCACGCCCCGCGTCCGCGAGGCCGACGGCAGCGAGGAACTGCTCTACCCACAGGAGGCCCGGCTGCGAAACATCACCTACTCCGCGCCGGTCTTCATGGAGATGGCGATCGTCCGTGGCGGCGACGAGGAAGAGGAAGTCGTCGTCGACCAGACCGAGACCAAGATCGGCCGCATGCCGATCATGGTCGGCTCGAACAAGTGCAACATCAACGGGTTCACCGACGAGGAGCTGATCGACATCGGCGAGGACCCGGCCGACCCCGGCGGTTACTTCGTCGTCAACGGCTCGGAACGCGTGCTGATGACCAGCGAGGACCTCGCGCCCAACAAGATCCTCGCGGAACACGACACCAAGTACGGCGACGACGTACAGGTCGCCAAGACCTTCTCCCAGCGGCGTGGCTACCGCGCGCTGGTCCTCTGTGAACGAACGCGAGACGGCATCCTCGAAGTCTCCTTCCCGAGCGTCTCGGGCTCGATCAACTTCGTGACCCTCGTGCGTGCGCTGGGACTGGAGTCCGACGAGGAGATCGTCCACCGCGTCAGCGACGACCCGGAGATCGTGAAGTTCATGCTGGAGAACCTGGAGGCCGCCGACGTCCAGACCACCGAGGGCGCGATCGAGACCCTCGGGGAGCGCGTCGCCTCCGGTCAGGGCAAGAACTACCAGCTCAAGCGAGCCAACTACGTCATCGACCGCTATCTCCTCCCGCACCTCCACGAGGAGGGCGTCGACGAGGAGGACGTGCGCATCAACAAGGCCTTCTACCTCTGCCGGATGGCGGAAGCCTGCTTCGAACTCGCGCTCGGTCGACGCGACGCGGACGACAAAGACCACTACTCCAACAAGCGTCTGAAGGTCAGCGGCGACCTGATGAAAGACCTGTTCCGGACCGCGCTCAACAAGCTGGCACGTGACGTGAAGTACCAGCTCGAACGGGCGAACATGCGCAACCGTCAGCTCTCGGTGTCGACGGTCGTCCGGTCGGACGTGCTGACCGAACGGCTCGAACACCCGATCGCGACGGGCAACTGGGTCGGCGGCCGCTCGGGCGTGAGCCAGCTGGTCGACCGGACCGACTACATGGGCGTGCTCTCTCACCTGCGGCGTCTCCGTTCGCCGCTCTCTCGGAGCCAGCCCCACTTCGAGGCGCGTGACCTGCACGCGACCCAGTGGGGCCGGATCTGTCCGTCCGAGACCCCCGAAGGACCCAACTGTGGTCTGGTGAAGAACTTCGCGCAGGCGATGGAACTCTCGCAGAACGTCGAAGACGAACAGGATCTCAAACAGGAACTCGCCGACATGGGGGTCCAGGGGATCCCCGGGATCGAGCGAATCGAGCAGCCAGCGGACGATTAAATCATGAGTCAGGGACGCGACGCCAAAGTGTACGTCAACGGCAGTCTGGTCGGGACACATCCCGACCCCGAACAGCTCGCAGATCAGATCCGACAGGCCCGCCGACGCGGGGACGTCTCGGAGATGGTCAACGTCTCCGTCAAGGATCGGACGGACGAAGTCATCGTCAACGCCGACGCCGGCCGGGCCCGTCGCCCGCTGCTGGTCGTCGAGGACGGCGAACCACTGATCACGGAATCGGAGGTCCAGCAGGTCAAAGACGGTGAACTGGGCTTCGAAGAACTGGTCGAACGCGGCGTCGTCGAGTTCATCGACGCCGAAGAAGAGGAAGACATCCTCGTGGCCGTCAGCGAGGAGGACGTGACCGAGGACCACACCCACCTCGAAGTGGACCCACAGCTGATGTTCGGGATCGGTGCCGGGATGATCCCGTATCCGGAACACAACGCCTCGCCCCGGATTACGATGGGGTCGGGGATGATCAAGCAGTCGCTGGGGCTGCCGAGCGCGAACTACCGGATTCGCCCGGACACGCGCCAGCACCTGCTGCACTACCCGCAGCTGTCGATGGTCAAGACCCAGACCACGGAACAGATCGGCTACGACGACCGCCCGGCGGCTCAGAACTTCACGGTCGCCGTGATGAGCTACGAGGGGTTCAACATCGAGGACGCCCTGGTCATGAACGAGGGCTCCGTCGAGCGTGCGCTCGCTCGCTCGCACTTCTTCCGGACCTACGAGGGCGAGGAACGGCGCTACCCCGGCGGTCAGGAGGACCGCTTCGAGATTCCCGACGACGAGGTACGAGGCGCACGCGGCGAGGAGGCGTACACGCACCTCGACGAGGACGGGCTGGTCAACCCCGAGACCAACGTCGAGGAAAACGAGGTCCTGCTAGGCAAGACCTCGCCGCCGCGGTTCCTCGAAGAGCCGGACGACATGGGCGGTCTCAGCCCCCAGAAGCGCCGCGAGACGAGCGTCACGATGCGTTCTGGCGAGAGCGGGGTCGTCGACACGGTCACGCTGATGGAAGGCGAGGACGGCTCGAAGCTCTCGAAGGTCTCCGTGCGTGACGAGCGGATCCCCGAGCTCGGGGACAAGTTCGCCTCCCGACACGGACAGAAGGGCGTCGTCGGTCACCTGGCTCCCCAGGAGGACATGCCCTTCACCGAGGACGGCGTCGTGCCCGACCTCATCCTCAACCCACACGCCCTGCCGTCGCGGATGACGGTCGGCCACGTACTGGAGATGCTGGGCGGGAAGGTCGGCGCACTCGAAGGCCGGCGCGTCGACGGCACCGCCTTCACGGGCGAAGACGAGGAGGAACTGCGCGGCGCGCTGGAGGATCGCGGATTCAAGTCCTCCGGCAAGGAGGTCATGTACTCCGGCGTCACCGGCGAGAAGGTCGAAGCCGAGATCTTCGTCGGGACGATCTTCTACCAGAAGCTGTACCACATGGTCTCGAACAAGCTGCACGCCCGTTCACGCGGGCCGGTGCAGGTGCTGACCCGTCAGCCGACGGAAGGGCGTGCCCGTGAGGGCGGCCTGCGCGTGGGCCACATGGAACGGGACGTGCTGATCGGCCACGGGGCGGCGATGGTCCTCAAGGAACGGCTCCTCGACGAGTCCGACCGCGAGTGGATCAAGATCTGTGGCGAGTGTGGCATGACCGCCGTCGAGAACGTCGAGCAACGCCGCATCTACTGTCCCAACTGTGAGGAAGAGACCGACATCCACGAGGTCGAGATGCCGTACGCGTTCAAGCTCCTGCTCGACGAGATGAAGGCGCTCGGAATCGCACCGCGCATCGAACTGGAAGACGCAGTCTAACGATGAGTGCACAACAGACACCCAAGTCGATCAGTTCCATTAGCTTCGGGCTGATGGATCCCGAGGAGTACCGCGACATGAGCGCCACGAAGGTCATCACGGCCGACACCTACGACGACGACGGGTTCCCGATCGACATGGGACTGATGGACCCGCGTCTGGGCGTGATCGACCCGGGGCTCGAGTGCAAGACCTGTGGCAAACACAGCGGGTCGTGTAACGGCCACTTCGGTCACATCGAACTCGCAGCGCCCGTCATCCACGTCGGATTCAACAAGCTCATCCGACGCCTGCTGCGCGGGACCTGTCGGGAGTGCTCGCGGCTCTGTCTCGACGAACGCGAACGCGAGGAGTTCGAGGACCGCCTCGAACGATCCGAGGAGCTGGGCAAGGACGTCAACGACGTGACGAAGGCCGCGATCCGGCAAGCCCGCAAGAAGGACCGCTGTCCGTTCTGTGGCGAGCCCCAGTACGACATCAAACACGAGAAGCCGACGACCTACTACGAGGTCCAGGACGTGCTCTCCTCGGAGTACTCCCAGCGGATCGTCGCCGCGATGGAGCCCGACGAGGAGGCCGGCCGCGAACGGACCACGCCCTCGGAGCTGGCCGACGAGACGGGTATCGACCCCTCCCGCGTTCAAGAGATCATCTCCGGCGAGTTCCGCCCTCGACAGGACGACCGACGGGCCATCGAGTCGGCGCTGGACGTAGATCTCACCGAGGAAGACGAGAACAAGCTGATGCCCAGCGACATCCGGGACTGGTTCGAGGACATCCCGGACGAGGACATCGAGGTGCTGGGCATGAAGCCCGCCCGTTCTCGCCCCGAGTGGATGATCCTCACCGTCCTGCCCGTGCCGCCGGTCACCGCGCGACCGTCGATCACGCTGGACAACGGCCAGCGATCCGAGGACGACCTGACCCACAAGCTGGTCGACATCATCCGGATCAACCAGCGGTTCATGGAGAACCGCGAGGCCGGCGCGCCCCAGCTGATCATCGAGGACCTCTGGGAACTGCTCCAGTACCACGTCACCACGTTCATGGACAACGAGATCAGCGGCACGCCGCCGGCCCGCCACCGCTCTGGCCGGCCGCTGAAGACCCTCTCACAGCGCCTGAAGGGCAAGGAAGGTCGCTTCCGTGGCTCGCTGTCCGGGAAGCGCGTGAACTTCTCGGCCCGGACCGTCATCTCCCCGGACCCGACGCTCTCGCTCAACGAGGTCGGCGTCCCCGACCGCGTGGCCAAGGAGATGACCCAGACGATGAACGTCAACGAGCGCAACCTCGACAACGCTCGTCGCTACGTCGCCAACGGGCCCGAGGCCCACCCCGGTGCCAACTACGTCAAGCGGCCCGACGGCCGCCGACTGAAGGTCACCGAGAAGAACTGCGAGGAGCTGGCCGAGAAGGTCGAACCGGGCTGGGAAGTGTCCCGTCACATGATCGACGGCGACATCATCATCTTCAACCGCCAGCCGTCGCTGCACCGGATGTCCATCATGGCCCACGAGGTCGTGGTGATGCCCTACAAGACGTTCCGGCTCAACACGACGGTGTGTCCGCCGTACAACGCGGACTTCGACGGCGACGAGATGAACATGCACGCCCTCCAGAACGAGGAGGCCCGTGCCGAGGCTCGCGTGCTGATGCGCGTCCAGGAACAGATCCTCAGCCCGCGCTTCGGTGAGAACATCATCGGCGCGATCCAGGACCACATCAGTGGAACCTACCTGCTGACCCACACCAATCCGGAGTTCAACGAGACCCAGGCGCTGGACCTGCTGCGTGCGACCCGGATCGACGAACTCCCGCCCGAATCTGGGATCGACGACGACGGTACGCCCTACTGGACGGGTCGGGACATCTTCTCGGAGCTGCTGCCCGACGACCTCGATCTGACGTTCACCAGCGAGGCCGGCGACGACGTGATCATCGAGGACGGACAGCTCGTCGAGGGGACCATCGACGACAGCGCAGTCGGTGGGTTCGGCGGCGAGATCGTCGACACCATCACCAAGGAGTACTCCAACACCCGAGCGCGCATCTTCATCAACGAGATCGCCGCGCTGGCGATGCGCTCGATCATGCACTTCGGGTTCTCGATCGGGATCGACGACGAGTCCGTCCCGGAGGCCGCAGAGGCCCAGATCACCGAGGCAATCGACAACGCCTACGACCGCGTCCAGGAACTCATCGAGACCTACGAGCGGGGCGAACTGGAGTCGCTGCCCGGTCGGACGGTCGACGAGACCCTCGAAATGAAGATCATGCAGACGCTGGGCAAGGCCCGTGACTCCGCCGGTGACATCGCCGGGGATCACTTCGACGACGACAACCCGGCGGTCGTGATGGCCGAGTCCGGCGCGCGTGGGTCGATGCTCAACCTGACCCAGATGGCCGGCTGTGTCGGCCAGCAGGCGGTCCGTGGCGAGCGGATCAACCGCGGCTACGAGGACCGCACCCTGTCACACTTCAAGCAGGACGACCTCTCATCGGACGCCCACGGCTTCGTGGAGGCGTCGTATCGCTCCGGCCTCAACCCCAAGGAGTTCTTCTTCCACGCGATGGGTGGCCGCGAGGGGCTGGTCGACACGGCAGTCCGGACCTCCAAGTCCGGCTACCTCCAGCGCCGTCTGATCAACGCGCTCTCGGAACTCGAAGCCCAGTACGACGGCACCGTCCGAGACACCTCGGACAACATCGTCCAGTTCGAGTTCGGCGAGGACGGCACCTCGCCGGTGCAGGTCTCCTCGAACGAGGAGACGCCGGTCGACGTCGAGGAGATCGCGGACAGCGTTCTCGACGCCGAGTTCGATTCCGAGAGCATCAAAAGCGAGTTCCTCGGTGAACGCACCGAACCCACCAACCTGTCGGAACACACCGACGACTGGTGGATGGCGGAGGGTGACGACTGATGACGCGAGCAAACGTAACCGACGACATCGAGGCGATCGTGGAGGATACGGACCTCCCGCGACGGCTCAAAGACGACGTGTACAGTACGATCGAAGAGCGCGACGTGACCGTCGAAGAGGCGGACCAGATCGCCAAGGCCGTCCAGTCGCGCTACCAGGAGACGCGCGTCGATCCGCTGGACCCGGTCGGGACCGTCTCGGCCCAGTCGATCGGCGAGCCCGGTACCCAGATGACGATGAACACGTTCCACTACGCCGGGGTCGCAGAGATCGACGTGACCCAGGGGCTGCCGCGGCTCATCGAGCTGGTCGACGCCCGGAAGACGCCCGACACGCCGATGATGACGGTCCACCTCGAAGACGAGTACGCGACCGACCGGGAGAAGGCCCACGAGGTCGTCTGGAAGATCGAGGCCACGCGCATCCTCGCGCTGGGTGACATCTCGACCAACGTCGCGGACATGCTCGTCCAGATCGACCTCAACGAGGAGACGCTGATGGAGCGGTGGCCCACCGTCGACCAGGTCGAGGACGTGGCCGAGGAGATCGCCGAGACCATCGAGTCGAAGCTGGGCGTCCAGACCCGCCAGGCCGGCACGATGATCGAGTTCGGCCCCGACGAGCCGTCGTATCGCGACCTCCTCCAACTCGTCGAAGAGCTTCGCGAGGTCGTCTTCAAGGGGATCGAGGACATCTCCCGCGTGGTCATCCGGAAAGAAGAGACCGACGAGGGCGAGGAGTTCGTCCTCTACACCGAGGGGTCGGCCTTCGGCGACGTGCTCGGTATCGAGGGGATCGACGCCTCCCGGACGACGTGTAACAACATCCACGAGATCTACCGCAACCTCGGCATCGAGGCGGCCCGCGAGACGCTGATCAACGAGACGATGCACACGCTCGAAGAGCAGGGGCTCGACGACGTGAACATCCGGCACCTGATGCTGGTCGCCGACATCATGACCAACCGCGGCGAGATCGAGTCGATCGGTCGCCACGGTATCTCGGGCAACAAGGAGAGCGTCCTCGCGCGTGCGGCCTACGAGGTGACGGTCAACCACCTGCTCGACGCCGCGATCCACGGCGAGGTCGACGTGCTCGAAGGCGTCATCGAGAACGTGATCGTCGGCAAGCCGGTCCAGCTCGGCACCGGCGACGTGGACCTTCGGATGGGCGCGAGCCAGGACTGATGCCCGTCGAACTCTCGGACGAAGCGCGCCGGCTGATCGCGCTGTTCGAGACCGAGGCAGACGTGACTGTCCGGGACTGCGTGATCGACGACGACAACGACCGCGTGATCTACGTCGTCAAGGCCGGCGAGATGGCCGACGCGATCGGTCCCGGCGGCGTCGTCGTCGATCGCATCGAGGCGAAACTCGACCGCGCGGTCAAGCTGATCGAGGACGCCGACACGGCTGCGAACTTCGTCGCGAACACGCTCGCGCCGGCCGCGGTGTACAACGTGACGATCTCGGAGAACGACGACACCATCGCCTACGTCGAGGTCGCACAGGAAGACCGCGGCGTCGCGATCGGTGCCGACGGGAAGAACATCGACGCCGCCCGCCGGCTCGCGAAACGCCACTTCGACGTGGACGGTATCGAACTGACGTAGCCGCGACGTTTCGGCCGGCGAGGACGCGTCTCGGCGGCCGTGAGACCCTTTTCTGGCGACGCTGTCGGCTGGCACCGTCTACGCGCCCGGAGAAGCCGCGAGGGTCGATCGCTCGCGTCGTCTCTTTCACTGCCCGCGTGCGAGTCGCTACCACCCGTTCTCCGTCCGTTTCGCGCCGACGAAAGAGGAGTCTTAAGTAGCTCCGAGGGATACGCAAGCCTATATGGCGAACGGCAAATACGCCGCACGCAAACTCAAGAAGGACCGCCAGAACCACCGGTGGTCCGACTCTGACTACGCGCGCCGCGAGCGCGGGCTGGGCCAGAAGTCCGACCCGCTCGAAGGTGCGCCCCAGGGTCGAGGGATCGTGCTCGAGAAGATCGGTATCGAAGCGAAACAGCCCAACTCCGCGATCCGGAAGTGTGTTCGGGTCCAGCTGATCAAGAACGGCAAGCAGGTCTCGGCGTTCTGTCCCGGCGACGGTGCGATCTCCTTCATCGACGAACACGACGAAGTGACGATCGCCGGCATCGGTGGCGCGAAGGGTCGTGCCATGGGTGACATCTCTGGAGTCAACTACAAGGTCGAGAAGGTCAACGGCGTCTCGCTCATCGAACTGGTTCGCGGTAACGCGGAGAAGCCGGTGCGATAACATGTCGGCAGACGACGCTCCCGAGCCGGACGCACCTGCCGGCACCGACGACGAGGCCGCCCCCGCACAGCTGTTCGGCGAGTGGGACGTGACCGAGATCGAGTTCTCGGACCCCTCGACCGAGCGCTACGTGACGGTGACGCCGATCGCTCACACGATGGGCCGCCACTCCGAAAAGCAGTTCAAGAAGTCGGAGATCAGCATCGTCGAGCGACTCATCAACCGCCTGATGCAGACCGACGAGAACACGGGCAAAAAGCAGCTGGCGACCACCATCGTCAAGGACGCCTTCGAGACGATCCACGAGCGCACCGAGGAGAACCCGGTGCAGGTGCTCGTCGAGGCCGTCGAGAACAGCGCCCCGCGCGAGGAGACCGTCCGCCTGAAGTACGGTGGCATCTCCGTCCCGAAGGCCGTCGACGTCGCGCCCCAGCGCCGCGTCGACCAGGCGCTGAAGTTCCTCGCCGAAGGCGTCTACGGCGACTCGTTCAAGACGACGACGGACGCCGAGGACGCGCTGGCCCAGCAGCTCATCGGCGCGGCCAACAACGACGTCCAGACCTACGCGGTCAACCAGAAAGAAGAGAAGGAACGCGTCGCGGCCGCAGCCCGGTAATCCTCTCTGCGCGCAGTTTTTTCTGACACGCCCCGTCACGCCGCCAGCCGTGGCTGTTGGACTCGCGGCGGTCGCGATCGTCGGCACGGACGGCCGGCACTGGCGACGCCACCGCCGTGACGGCGTCGTAAACCACGGGGTATATCTCTGTTGACGTAGCAAGCCACGATATGGCACAGCAACACGATTCTGTCGCCCTCGTCGGCGACGAGACGGTCGAGCACTTCGCGACGGCAGTGCTGCTGGCGGCGTTGACGGCGGCGCTGGCACAGGTGTCGATCCCGCTGCCGGGATCGTTGCCACCGTTCTCACTCCAGCCCTTCGGCGCATTCTTCGCCGGCCTCTTGCTGGGGCCGCTGTGGGGCGGGCTGGCACTCGCGCTGTACCTGCTGGTGGGGATCGCTGGCGCTCCCGTCTTCTCGAACTGGAACGCGGGACTTGGCTACGTCCTCGTCGGGCAGGGGACCGGTGGCTTCCTCGTGGGGTTCCTGCTCGGGGCTGTCGTCGCGGGTGGGATCGCCCATCGGCGGACTA
The DNA here is from genome assembly GCF_058933285.1 of Halomicrobium sp. HArcht1-1. Taxonomy (NCBI): domain Archaea; kingdom Methanobacteriati; phylum Methanobacteriota; class Halobacteria; order Halobacteriales; family Haloarculaceae; genus Halomicrobium; species Halomicrobium sp. HArcht1-1. The sequence goes on along the minus strand of NZ_JBZYDL010000001.1, from coordinate 2,940,226 downwards.
CGCCTCGGTCGCTGGAGACGATCGGCCTGGCGACCCAGGTGCTCGCGTTGGTGGCCGCGGTCGTCGTCATCTACGCCGTCGGCGTCCCGTGGATGTCCTGGGCTCTCGGACTGTCGGTGCAACGGGCCGCCGCGACCATGGCACCGTACGTTCCCTTCGACCTCCTGAAGGTCGCCGTCGCGATCGCGATCGTACGCGGTGGCTACCTCGTCCGTGAATGATCGCCGTCAGGGGCCTGACCGCTCGTCGGGGTGACGTGGTCGTCCTCGACGACGTCGACCTGACGATCGACGACGGCGAGAGCGTCTTGCTGGTGGGGCCAAACGGCTCCGGCAAGACGACGCTCGTCCGGCAGTTCAACGCCCTGTTGACGCCCGAGGCGGGGACCGTCGAGGTCGACGGCCACGACGCACACGAAGCGCCGGTCACGGCCCGGACGAGCGTCGGCATGGTGTTCCAGCACCCCCGCGACCAGTTCGTCGCCGCCACCGTCGGCGCGGACGTGGCCTTCGGGCCGGAGAACCTCGGTCTCGAACGGTCGGAGATCGACGACCGCGTCGATCGCGCGCTCGCCGCGGTCGGACTCACCGGCGAGCGCCAGAGCCGGATCGCCGACCTCTCTGGCGGGGAGCAGGCCCGGGTGGCAATCGCCGGGGCGCTCGCGATGGAACCCGCCCACCTCGTGCTCGACGAGCCCCTGACCGGCCTCGATCTGGCGGCGCGTCGCTCGGTCCTCGATCACCTCGCGACTCTCTCGAACGGCGAGACCAGCGTCGTCGTCGTCACGCACGACCTGCGGGACCTGACCGAGATCGCCGATCGCATCGTGGCTCTGGTCGACGGCGAGATCGCACTCGACGGGCCGCCCTCGGCGGTGCTCGACGAACTGGATGGCGTCGGCGTCCGTGATCCGCGATGCTGAGCTACCGACCCGGCGAGACGTTCGCCCACCGGCTCGATCCGCGGTCGAAGCTGTGTTTTCAGGCCGGGTTCGCCGTCGCCGCCTTCGCGGACACGACTCTCTCCTGGCTGGCCGGCGTCTACGCGCTGGCCGCGCTCGCACTGCTCGCCGGTCGACTCGATCCCCGGCGAGTCGCCAGGGCCTACTGGGTCGTCTTCCTCGTGCTCGCGCTGGGGCCGGTGATCGCCGGCATCGCGATCGGACCGCCGTGGTTTCGTGTCGAACCGGCGCTGGCCTCGCTTCGGGCCGTCGCCAGAATCCCGCCGGTGCTGGCCGTCAGTGCCGTCTACGTCTACACGACGCCCGTGCGCGCGACCCGTGGTGCCGTCGAACGTCTCGTCCCCGGACGAGCCGGTCAGTTGCTCGGCGTCGGCACGGGACTGGTCGTCAGGTTCTTCCCGCTCGTCGTGTCCGATCTCCGGCGGATCCGGACGGCGATGGTGGCCCGCGGCGGGGCCGACCGGCCGGTGACGGACCGGGCACGACGACTCGCGGTCCAGGGAATCGAGCGGGCGCTGGCTCGCTCCGACCGGCTGGCAGTCGCGCTGCGGGCCCGCTGTTTCGCCTGGAACCCGACCCTACCGGCACTGACGTTCGGTCGGATGGACTATCCGGTCGCCGGGCTCGGTGTCGTGTTGGCGCTGTCGCCGCTGGTTCGTACGGGCTTTTGGAGCGGTTTCCCGGTGATCGTCTACCGCGTGGCGACGATCGCCGGTCAGCATCTCCACTGAACCGTATCAGTCGGCGGCGCTGTCGCCGTTGCTCGCGACCGCGTAGGCCCGAGTCACGTCGACCAGTGCCTTGCGGTACTCGCTCTCGTCGGTGTCGCGAGCCAGCGTGCGGAATCGCCGTTTGAACTCCTCGAAACCGACCTGTGGGGCGTCCTCGGCGGCGGCGTGAGCGAGGTCGTAGATCGGATGCTCCGGGCCGACGAGGTCGTGGCGCTCGACCAGCGCCAGCGCGAAGGCGGCGTTGACGGCGTTGATGTCGGGGTCTGTCGCGGGGGTCAGTCGGTCCCAGGTGCCCCGCTCTCGCGGGGAGTCCGCGACGGCGGCCGCGAGACTCGATTCGAGGAAGGCGACGAGTTTGTCCGCCGGCACCACGTCGAGCCACACGTCGTCGGCGTAGATGTCTTTCATGTGGTTGGCGATCTGGTAGCAGTGTGAGAGGGTGCGTCGCTCGACGCTCTGGCCCGCCAGCGCCAGGTAGATCGCCTCTCGCGTCGACTGGGTGTGTGAGGGGTGAGATTCTTCGTAGCGGTGCATGTGTGCGAACTCGTGCAGCGCCAGCTCGCGGGCCATCGCGCTCGTCGCCGCCTGCCGTGAGATCGTCAGACAGTGGCTCTCCTCGTCGTGGCTCACGCGGGTCCGTTCGTTCGGATCGTCGCGGACGCGGACCGTCACGTCGCCGTCGATCTCGTACTCGGTGGCGAACAGGTCGGCGGCACTGAGAAACGGCGCGGCTGGACCACCCCGAACGTGGACGTCCATGTGTGTTCCTACCACGCGCTCTCTGCGTATGAGGCTGTCGGCTGTCCGAACCTGGCGATCGTCGTCCCAGCACGGATCGACGCCGACGAGCGTCGGCTTCTGTACTCTCCGCCTCGACGGCGGAACACACCGTCTCGGTCTCGTCGTCGCACTCGCTCCCTGGCGGGTTCCGGTCGTCGTGCTCCGAATTGACGCACTCAGACCGAAACAGCACTCTTTTGACGGTGCTGTTGATACTATGCCGTATAATGGGCCGACGTAAGAAAATTGTACAGGAATGCGAGACACTGATGAACACTCCGGAGCACATCCGGAATATCGCTATCGCGGCACACGTCGACCACGGGAAGACGACGCTGACGGACAACCTGCTGGCCGGTGCCGGGATGATCTCGGACGACACCGCAGGCGAGCAGCTCGCGATGGACACCGAAGAGGACGAGCAAGAGCGTGGGATCACCATCGACGCGGCGAACGTCTCGATGACCCACGAGTACGAGGACACCAACCACCTCATCAACCTCATCGACACGCCGGGCCACGTCGACTTCGGCGGTGACGTGACCCGAGCGATGCGCGCCGTCGACGGCGCGCTCGTGGTCGTCGACGCGGTCGAGGGCGCGATGCCCCAGACCGAGACCGTCCTCCGACAGGCACTCCGCGAGGGTGTCAAGCCGACGCTGTTCATCAACAAGGTCGACCGACTCATCTCCGAGCTGCAGGAGGGGCCCGAGGAGATGCAAAAGCGCCTGATGAGCGTCATCGCCGACGTGAACGAGCTCATCCGGGGCATGACCGAGGAGATGGACGACATCGACGAGGACTGGACGGTCTCCGTCGAGGAAGGGACCGTCGGCTTCGGCTCTGCGCTGTACAAGTGGGGCGTCTCCATGCCCTCGATGCAGCGGACCGGGATGGACTTCGGCGAGATCATGGAACTCGAACGCGCCGACAAGCGCCAGGAGCTCCACGAGCGGACGCCGCTGTCGGACGTCGTGCTCGACATGGTCTGTGAGCACTTCCCGAACCCGATCGACGCTCAGCCCCGTCGTATCCCGCGCATCTGGCGTGGCGACGCCGACTCCGAGGTCGCAGAGAGCATGAAGCTCGTCGACGAGGACGGAGAGATCGTCCTGATGGTCACCGACATCGGCGTCGACCCCCACGCGGGCGAGATCGCCGCCGGTCGTGTCTTCTCCGGCACCCTGGAGAAGGGCCAGGAGCTGTACGTCTCCGGGACCGCGGGCAAGAACCGCGTCCAGAGCGTCGGGATCTACATGGGCGGTGAACGCGAGGAAGTGGAGGAAGTGCCGGCCGGCAACATCGCCGCCGTCACCGGCCTCAAGGACGCCATCGCCGGTTCCACCGTCTCCAGCGTCGAGATGACTCCCTTCGAGTCTATCGACCACATCTCCGAGCCGGTCATCACGAAGTCCATCGAGGCCAAGAACATGGACGACCTGCCCAAGCTCATCGAGACGCTCCGACAGGTCTCCAAGGAGGACCCGACCATCCAGATCGAGATCAACGAGGACACCGGCGAGCACCTCATCTCCGGGCAGGGCGAACTCCACCTCGAAGTCCAGACCCAGCGCATCGAGCGCAACCAGGGCATCCCGGTCAACACCGGCGAACCGATCGTCGTCTACCGCGAGGCTCCCCAGCAGGCCTCCCGCGAGGTCGAGGGCATCTCGCCGAACCGCCACAACCGCTTCTACATCAGCGTCGAACCGCTCGAACAGGACATCGTCGACGCCATCAAGCTCGGCGACGCCTCCATGGACATGCCCGAACTGGAGCGCCGTGAAGCGCTGCAGGAAGCCGGCATGGAGAAGGAGACGTCCCAGAACGTCGAGCACATCCACGGGACGAACGTCTTCATCGACGACACGAAGGGGATCCAGCACCTCAACGAGACGATGGAGCTGCTCATCGAGGGCCTCGAAGAGGCGCTCAACGACGGTCCGCTGGCCGCAGAGCCGGTCCAGGGATCGCTCATCCGCCTCCACGACGCCCGCCTCCACGAGGACGCCATCCACCGCGGTCCCGCACAGGTCATCCCGGCCATGCGCGAGGCCGTCCACAACTCCCTGATCGACGCCGAGATCCGCCTCCTGGAGCCGATCCAGAACGTCCGCATCGACGTGCCCAACGAGCACATGGGCGCTGCCTCCGGCGAGATCCAGGGCCGTCGTGGCCGCGTCGACGACATGTACCAGGAAGGCGACCTGATGGTCGTCGAGGGCGTCGCGCCCGTCGACGAGATGATCGGCTTCTCCTCGGACATCCGCTCGGCGACCGAGGGCCGTGCCTCCTGGAACACCGAGAACGCCGGCTTCCAGGTCATGGCCGACAACCTCCAGCCCGACAAGATCGACGAGATCCGCACCCGCAAGGGCATGAAGCTCGAACTGCCCGAGACGATCGACTACTTCTAGGCAAACCACCTCTTTCGGCGTCGGGTCGCCTCCGGCGACCGCTCCTCGAAAAACGCGGTCTCACTGAGTGGTGCGAAGTGACTCGGGAGAGCTGGCTCTCCCGGTGGCGAAAAAAGCCCGACTGCCAGCGAACGATCGCTCGTCAGAGCGCTGATCAGACCGTGAAACCGCGGCCGGACCGCGGGACACCTGTTTCGACAGTCAGTACTCGGACACGCAGAAGGCGTTGCCTTCGGGATCTTCCAGCACCGTCCACTCGGCGGTCGTCCCGTCGTGGTGTTCCGTCTTCGTCTCGCGGACGGTCGCCCCGAGTTCGCAGAGTCGCTCGACGCTCTCGGCTCTGTCTTCGACCGACAGATCGAGGTGGAGCGCCATCCGCCACTTCGTGCCGGACTGCAGTCGCTTGAAGAGGAGAGCAGGGCCCTCGCCGGGGCGGTCGACGAGTGCCGTCTCGGGGACCTCGGTGTCGCGGCGTTCGCCGTCGAGTGCGGCTTCCCAGAACGTCGCCAGTCGCTCCGGTGCGTCACAAGCGAAGGTAATAAACTGAAGCTCTGTCATGCACAGCAATCATTGCGCCGGGGAAAAAAGGCTGTCGACACCGGTATCGATCACCGCTCTCGTTCGGGACGGTGTCGCCGCTCGGGCTCGGTCGACTCCGTCGTCTGTGCCGGACGGCGTGTCGTCGCACAGCCCTCGACGACGAACTTCGCGCCGTCGGCGTCGGGATCGAGCGAGACCGTCCACCCGTGGGCCTCGGCGAGTTGCTGGACGATCGACAGGCCCAGTCCGGTCCCCTCGTCGCCGGTCGTGTAGCCGTGTTCGAAGATCTGCTCGCGTTCGTCCTCGGGGATTCCGGGGCCGTCGTCGGCCACGTAGAAGCCGTCCCCGGTCAGCCCGACCTCGATCGTGACCTCGTCGCCGACGTGGTCGACGGCGTTGCGAAACAGGTTCTCCAGCAGGCGCTGGAGACGTGTCTCGTCGGCCTTGATCGTCCCCTCGCCGCTCCGTTCGAGCGTCGCCGACCGGGTGTCGACGGTCGACCAGGCGGCCGAGACGACCGAATCGAAGTCGACGGCCTCGGTGTCGGTCACCGGGTCGGCGTTGTCGATCAGCGCCAGAATGTCGTCGATGATCGTCGCCATCCGGTCGAGTGACACCTCAACCTTGTCGAGGTAGGTCAGCGCCGCCGCGACGTCGAAGGCCGCGCCGTCGTCGGGATCGACGGCCTCGGTCGCCATCTGGAGGTAGCCAGTCGCGACGTTCAGGGGGTTGCGCAGGTCGTGAGAGACGGTGCTTGCGAACTGGTCGAGCTGGTCGTTCTTGCGTTCGAGCTCCCGCGAGCGGCGTTCGAGCTCCGTCGTCTCGACGAACCGGACGACGTGGCCGATGACCCGCGTCGTCTGCGTGGTGACGTACTCGGTGGAGACGAGGAAGTGCCGCGGCCCCCGCCCTGCGGTCCTGGTCGTGTTCCGGAGCGTGTCCCACTCGGTCGTCTCGGGGTCGATCGTGATGGCGGTCCGTTCTCGGTCGCCGTCCAGCTGCTCGCTCCCGAGTTCGTCGAACCGATCCAGGAACCCCTCCGCACCGTCGAGCGTCCCGAACAGCCCCTCGGCGGCGGCGTTCGTCGTGACGACGGTGCCGTCGGTGTCCAGCAGGACGACGGCGTCGTCGATGTCGTCGAGGATCTCCTCGCGTGCGACGACCTCGATGCGGCGCAGGCCGTGCTCGACCAGCGCCAGCGTCGTCAGGAAGAAGAACCCGGCGTATCCGATCGCCGTGTAGTCGTACTGGTACAGTGCCCCGCCGACGCGAAGCTGGAGGGCGATCACCACGATCGCGACCGAGACCGCGATCGAGAGGACGATCGCCGGCCACCACGCCGGCCGGAACCCCGTCGTCACCGCGTACGCGAGCAGGCCGGCAGCGGCGAGCAACAGGACGGCGTTGACCCCCAGCAGGCCGAACCCGAGGACGCCACGCTCGACGACGACGTGGGTGAACGGGCTCGACACCTGCCGGACGGCGTCGAACACCAGTCCGTGGACGGGGTTGGTCGCGATCGCGATCGCCGCCACGGCGACGAGGCCGCCCATCGCTCGACGTGCCCGGTCGGACCCCACTCGCTCGACACCGGCGTAACGGCCGGCAAAGCGCACGAACAGCACCAGCAGCCCCAGTTCGAGGACCGGGTTCAGCGCGACCAGCACCTCCAGGACCGGCCAGAGCTCGCCGACGAGCCCGTGGGCGACGTCCGAGGCCAGCCGGGCCCCGAGCACGACGAGCGTGAGCGCGAACAGCTTGGCCCCCCTCGTGTGTCGCGTTCGCGTGATCCAGTAGGCCAGCCCGACGGTGACGAGGGCCATCGTGGCAAACAGCAGGAGGTGCTGGGTCTGGAGCGACGGGGCGTAGTCGAACCGCACCTCGGACAGCGCCGTTCCGACTGCTCGGGACAGCCCGCCGCCGGTCATTCGTCGGGCACCTCCGACGGCAGCTCCGTCTCACAGCCGCTGACGACGATCTTCGTCCCCGCCGCGTCGCCGTCGAGTGCGATCTCCCACCCGTGGGCGGCGGCCCGCTGTCGGGCCATCGTGAGCCCGAGACCGGCCGCAGCGTCGCGGGTCGTCACGCCCGCTTCGAACGCGCGGTCTCGGACCGACGAGTCGATACCGGGGCCGTCGTCGGCCACGTAGAACCCGTCGTCGTCGAGGCCGACGCGGACGGTGACCCCTTCGCCGCCGTGCTGGATCGCGTTCCGGACCAGCACGGCGAGGAGTCGATCGAGGTGCTCGCGGTCGGCGCTGATCTTGCCGGTGGCCTCGACCGAGAGGGTAGCCGCCTCCGGATCGAAGCGGTCCCAGACCGACTCGACGATCGCGTCGAACGAGATCGGTTCCGGATCGGTCTGTAACTCTCGGTCGCGAGCCAGTCCGAGGATGTCTTCGACGAGCTGGGCCATCCGGTTCAGCGCCGCGTCGATCGAACCGAGTGCAGTCGTGAGTGCCCGTCGGTCGATCGCCTCGGGCTCGTCGGCGTCCGCCAGCACCGCTCGCACACGCTCCGTCTCCTCGCGTGCCTCGGCCAGCGGGCCGCGCAGATCCTGCGTGACAGCGCCAGCGAACTGATCGAGCTGCTCGTTGCGACGCTCGAGCTGAGACATGTGGCGCTTCAGCGCCGTCACGTCCGCGAACCGGACCGTGTAACCGATCACGTTGCTGGTCTCTGTCGTCACCGCCCGTGCGTTGACGATGAAGTGGCGTCGCTCGGTGTCGGGGGGCTCGCCGTGGGCTTCGGCGCTGCTGTCCGGCTGTGTCCCGTCTGCTCCAGGGTCTGCCGTCTCGGCTCGGTCGGTGGCTTCCGCTGCCGTCTGGCCGTCCGTCCCGTTCGAGTCTCCGTCCGTCGGGTCGTCACTGTCAGTCGGCGGCTCGGCGTCGGTTCCGCGGTCGGTCACCCACCGATCGACCTGCAGGCTCATCTCGCGGGTGACCGTCTGATCGACGGTCGGGCGCGCCAGGGGCTCGGAGAAGACGGCGTCGAACGAGCGCCCGGTCGACAGCTCCGGGACGATCTCTTCGGCGGCCCCGTTCCACTCGACGACCCGCCAGGCGTCGTCGAGGATGACGATCGCGTCGTCGAGGTCGGCCACGATCGAGCGCTGCCCGCTGGGCTTGAGCCGCTGGAAGCCGTAGCCCAGCAGCGAGACGGTCGTTGCCAGGAGGAAGTAGTTGACGCCGGTCGCACTGTAGTCGTAGCCGGTCACCGGTCCCAGTTCCAGCACGTCGAGGACCGCGATGCCGACCGCGACGGCGAGCCCGGTCCCGATGACGGCGACCGGTCGCCAGGCTCCTCGCGGCGAGCCGACGACGAAGGTTCGGGCGACGAGCACGCCCCCGGCAGCGACCAGCCCGGTCGTGAGCGCGAACAGGAGCCAGCCGACCGGACCGACGCTGGCCGTCACGTAGGTGAAGGGGCCGGCTGCGACGGCCGCGTCGGCAAAGACCTGTCCGTGGAGGGGGTTCGTCAGGACGGCGGTGGCTCCGACTGCCCCGAGTACACCGAGAGCCCGTTTCGCGTGTCGGGTCCTGCGCTCGCCGAGGTCGGCGTACTGGACGGCGAAACCGGCAAACAGCACCGCCGTCGCGAACTCAAGCAGGAGGTTGAGCGTCGCGAGCGGGGCTTCGACGCCGACGAAGCCGTCGAGCACGATCTGGGTCAGATCGCTCGTCGCTCGCACGGAGGCGACGACGAGGACGAGCGCGAGCAAGCGCGTCTCGGGTCCCCGACGGGCGACCACGAGCCACAGGGCAAGTCCCCACAGCGACACCGTCAACGGGAGCAGGCCGCCGACGTGCTGGGTCTGTGGCGTCGGCTCGTAGGCCACCAGTTCGCCGGTCCACTCCGGGACGGTAAACTCCGTGGCGTTCGCGGGCGTCGCGGTCTCCGTCGCCGTCCGGGTGCTGTCCGGCGTCGGTGTCGGCGTCGCAGTGTCGTCGTCGGCCGACGACCCGCCCGTATCTGAGTCGCTGTCTGGCGGCGTCTCCCCCGCGGTCGCCGTCGCGGTCGGCGTCGTGGTGTTGGTTGCAGTTGCCGTCGGAGTCGCGGTGTTCGTTGTCGTCGGAGTCGCGGTATCCGTCGCTGTCGGAGTCGCCGTCGCGGCCGGCTGGACGGTCGACGTGGCCGTCGCCGTCTGTGTCGACGCGTATTGTAGATCCACGGTCCGGTGTCCCGCCGGCAACTGGAGGTCGACCGTGTTGTCGGCACCGACGGTTCCGGTCGTCAGTTTCGTCCCGCTGTCGGCGTCGACGGCCTCGACGGTGCGTCCGGCAGAGAGGTCTCCGTCCTCGACCGTGATCTCGGCTGGCGCGCTGGCGTTGTACGCCAGATCGACGCCGCCGGCCGAGCGTGCGTACTGAAACGAGCCGTAGCTCAGGTTCACCAGCGAATCGCGAACGACGACGATCTCACCGGCGTCCGGCGTCACCCGGAGCGGTGCACTGGTGGGTTCGATCGAGCGCAGGCAGACGCCGTCGTCGGTCGCTGCGACGATGCGAAGCGACGCGGTGTCGGTCGCACTGACCGTGACGTTCGGGAACGCGAGCGTGGTGTCGTCGACGAACGGATTGCCGTCCAGCGTCTCGCCGTCGTACACTGCTTCGAGGCCGCTGTCGGTCGCGAAGACGGCCCCCTCGCTCCCCGGCTGGCAGTCGAGGCCGGAGACGCCCGCCGCTCCGGCCGACAGCGGGACGAGTCCACTCCAGACGAGGACCACCGCGACGACCGTCCCGGCGACGACTGCCCGACGAGTGCATGATTCCATGTGATTCGGTCATCCCAGTTGTCGCCGCGGTCGGCGTGGTTCGCCGACGCAGTCGTACGTTCTCTCTGGTCGGCCGTCACGGTCCCGCCGGCTTCGTCGGCGAGAACCCCGACACGACGCCGCGACAGCGTCGATAGTGCTACCAGTGACTACGCGTCCGTTCGGACTTATAAGCATTGGCAGTTGTTATCAATCGAGAGACTACCCTGCAACCGTCCTGCAATGCTCGGACAGCTGTCAGTCTCAGTCACCCTGTTGTACGAGCGCTTCGAGATCGTCCAGTCGCGCCTCCAGTTCGTCGATGCGTTCGTCTCTCCGTTCGAGTTCGTCCGCCAGCTCGTCGACCTGTTCGTCTCGTTCGGCGAGCCGTCCTTCGAGTTCGTCGATGCGTTCGTCTCTCCGTTCGAGTTCGCCCGCCAGCTCGTCGGCCCGGTCCGCGAGTCCCTGGATCGCCGCCAGGGCGACGCCGTCGGCGTTGATGGAGTTGATGTGGCGCTCGCTCTCTCCGAGACCGAAGGCGTCGTCGAACGCCTCGGCGGTCGGACCCATGTGCTCGACTCCGGCGGCCTCGCCGTCGCTGGTCTTGTACTCCCAGGTGGCCACGTCCAGCGAGCGGACGCCGTCGAGGACGCTGTCGGGATCGATCGGCTGGAAGTTCGTCTTCGCCGCTCTGGTCGACGTCGCCGTCCACCCGGTCGACCCGCTCGGAATGTAGGTCGTTCCGGCCCCGTTGACGATGCGGGCACCGTTTTGGGCCCGGACGTGGAACGTGTCGGTTCCGGTCACGCCGGAGCCGTTGTAGTCGGTGTCGGACGCGAAGTCGGCGTCCTGACTGTCTGCCCAGACGAACGCCCCGGCGTCGTTGGCTGCCGCGCGACGGCCGGCCGCAAGCGAGTGACTCCCAGCGGCCGCGTTGCTCTGGCCGCCGGGAACCGCCGCGTACGGTCCCGTTGCGCTGTTGTTCTGCCCGCCGTCGACGGTCGACTGGTCGCCGCCGGCCGTGTTGCTGTTCCCGCCGCCGACCGTCGCGTGCTGGCCCGATGCGGTGTTCGTCGACCCGCCACCGATCGTCCCGTACTGGCTGCGCGCGCTGTTGGAGTAGCCACCCGCGACGGCCGCGTAGTTGCCCGAACTGGTGTTGCCGTTACCGCCACCGACGGCCACGGACTTGGCAGACGCGGTATTGGCCGTTCCGCCGGCGATCGTCGCGTACACGCTCGAAGCGGTGTTGCTGTACCCCCCGCCGATCGTCGCGTGGGCCGCCGTCACCGGATCGCCGTCGTTGCTCCCGACCGTGTTGTTCTGGCCGCCGCTGATCGTCCCGTAGTTGTCGTAGGCGACGTTCTCGTGACTGTTGGTCGGGCTGCCGCCGCCGCCGACCGCGACGCCCGTCGCCCCGTCACCGATCTGGGCGTACTGGCCCAGCAGGACGTTGCCCGCGGCCGTCTCGGTGTTTCCGTCGGTTCCAGTCGGTGTGAACCGGGCGACGCGGGTGGTGCCGACGAAGGCCTCGAACGCCGTCGCCGTCGTGGTGCCGATCCAGGGCGTCACGACCCGCGGATTGCTGACGCCACTCAGATCGATCCCCCTGTACGAGCTGGTCGGTTCGAGGAGATCGTCCGCATCCGGATCGCTCCACACCGACGAGCCGGCCGTCGCGTCGATCGTGACCGCTCCGCTGGCGCTCGACAGCGAGACGTTCGTGCCCCCGACGAGCGATCGGAGCTGCAGGTCGCCGTCGGTCGTCCCGGTGTAGATGTCGGTGCCGGAACCCGTACTCGTCGCGCCGGTCACGTCGGCCGACAGCGAGCCGCTGTCGATCCCCAGCCCCGGCCCCAGCAGTGAACTCACCGCCGTGTTGCTCGTCAGGCCGCCGTGGAGCTGCTGGGCGTAGACGGTCGCGACCGGATCGGTGTCGGTCCCGAGCTGGCCCTGTGGATCAGCCCGTGCCTTCCCGACGGCGTAGCTGCCGACGCCGACGAGTCCCAGCCCCTTCAGTATCGTCCGACGCGTCAGACCGTCTTCACCCTCTGGCTCGTCGTCCGCCGTCGCGACCATCGCCTCCAGTCGTTCGACTCGCCGACGGAGGTCGTCCGTCGTCATCCCGGTGTCTCCGGTAGCCGCCGACTGCGTGGTTTCGATTCGCCTCGGTCTCCTCCCCGCCCGTGATCCCGGACCCGTCTCTCTGTGGTCGTCGTTCGCGCCATCCCTGTGAAGAGTTTCCAAGCAGCATGATGAATGTTCTGGCGAAAGCCTCAAGTGTTCGGTCTGGCACCGGCCGATTCTGGCAGTACTGTCCGTTAAATCGATATCGGGGTCGTCTGTCTCACCGTCGGCACGACCGTTCTTGGGTGATTGGACGCTGGCTGTCGACGGCGAACGGACGGTTTCTTATAGCACGCGGTTCGTGTGCTTGCACAATGAGCGGCAGTATCCAGAAGGAGGTGAGCGGTCGATGAGCGACTCGCAGGACGAGGTTCGAGCCTACACAGTCCGGCTCGAACTGGTCGACGAACCCGGCGAACTGCTCCGGGCGCTCCACCCGATCGCCGACAACGGCGGCAACCTCCTCTCTATCTTCCACGAGCGTGGGAACATGACGCCACGGGGGCACATCCCCGTGGAGGTCGACCTGGAGGCCACGCCCGAGCGATTCGAGGACATCGTCGAGGCCCTCCAGGCGGAGAACTTCAACATCATCCAGGCCGGCGCGGAGCGCTACAGCGAGGCGCTGACGATCGTCCTCTCGGGTCACCTGGTGAACACGGACCTCTCTCACACGCTCTCACACATCCAGGAAGCCACCGAGGCGACGGTCACCGACCTGTCGCTGTCGGCCCCGGAAGGCACCGAAGACGTATCGAGCGCACGACTCCGTCTCGCCACCGAGGCGGGCAACGCCGACAACGCGCTGGCGGCGGTCCGAGAGATCGCCGCCGAGAAGGAACTGACTGTCGTCGAGCCGCTGACGGCGGGTGGTGACGCGTGAAACTCGCAGTCCTCGGTGCCGGTGCGGTGGGCCGATCGGTCGCGGAACTCGCGGGCGATTACGGCCACACCGTGACCGCACTGGCCGACTCCAGTGGGGCGGTCGTCGACGCCGACGGGATCGACGTCGACGCGGCCCTCGCTGCCAAAGAGGCCGACGGGACGGTCGGATCGGCCCGGCCCGAGACCGCTCTCGAAGCGGAGTACGACGCCCTCGTCGAAGCCACGCCGACGACGCTCGGCGACGCCCAGCCCGGCTTCGGTCACGTCGAGGCCGCACTGGAGCGGGACCGTCACGTCGTCCTCGCGAACAAGGGCCCCGTCGCAGAACGGTACGCCGACGTGCGCGCGCTCGAACGCGAGAGCGCGGGCGACGTGCTCTTCGAGGCGACCGTCGGCGGTGCGATGCCCGTCCTGTCGACGATCGACGACTTCGACCCCGAACACATCACCGCGGCGCGGGGCGTCCTCAACGGGACGGCGAACTTCATCCTCTCGCGGATGGCCGCCGAGGGCCTAGGCTACGAACACGTCCTCGCCGAGGCCCAGGATCTCGGCGTCGCCGAGGCCGACCCCACGTTCGACGTCGAGGGCACCGACGCCGCCCTGAAGTGTGTCATCGTCGCGAACGTCCTCGCGGGCGAGCGACGCGAGTACACGCTCGACGACGCCACGGTCGAGGGGATCAGCTCGATCCCCGGCAGCGCCCTCGAACTCGCACAGGAAGACGGCCGCACGATCCGCCTCATCGGCGAGGTCGCCGACGGCGACGTTCGCGTCGGCCCGCGGCTGGTTCCGGAAAACGCCGCGCTCTCCGTCTCCGGGACGCGCAACATCGTCCAGCTCGAAACGGAACACGCCGGACGACTCAACATCTCGGGTCGCGGTGCCGGCGGCCCCGAGACGGCGAGTGCGGTCCTGGCCGACGTCGGGCGACTTCCCGAGTAGCCGACCTCCTCTTTCTCGCCACCCGGTTGGTCGTGTCGCGCGCGCTCTCTGGGCACCTCAGGGGCACCTCTGTCCCCCGATCGGCCCCGATTCCGGTGGTGTGAGCGGGCCGCGAACGGGGCTCGGCCCGTGTCACCGCGTGCCAAATCGCAGGACGGCGTCGGGACGGCCTACGGACGCTTTCGAAATCGTTTTATGAACTACCGCGCAAAGACTCCGATATAGCGCCTCTGCGCGTGAGATACAACAATGAGCGACCGACACCAGAACCTGGCCATCATCGGCCACGTCGACCACGGAAAGAGTACGCTCGTCGGACGACTCCTCTACGAGACAGGGTCCGTCCCCGAGCACGTCATCGAACAGCACAAGGAAGAAGCCGAGGAGAAGGGCAAGGGCGGCTTCGAGTTCGCCTACGTCATGGACAACCTCGCCGAAGAGCGCGAACGCGGTGTCACCATCGACATCGCCCACCAGGAGTTCAGCACGGACGCCTACGACTTCACCATCGTCGACTGTCCTGGTCACCGCGACTTCGTCAAGAACATGATCACCGGCGCGAGCCAGGCCGACAACGCAGTCCTCGTCGTCGCCGCTGACGACGGTGTCGCGCCCCAGACTCGCGAGCACGTCTTCCTGGCACGCACGCTGGGCATCGGCGAGCTCATCGTCGGCGTCAACAAGATGGACCTCGTCGACTACAGCGAGTCCGACTACAACCAGGTCGTCTCCGAGGTCGAGGACCTGCTCAACCAGGTCCGCTTCGGTACCGAGGACGCCAGCTTCATCCCGATCTCCGCGTTCGAAGGCGACAACATCGCCGAGGAGTCGGACAACACCGACTGGTACGACGGCGACATCCTGCTCGAAGCACTCAACGACCTGCCCGAGCCGGAGCCGCCGACGGACGCACCGCTGCGCCTCCCGATCCAGGACGTCTACACGATCGACGGCATCGGTACGGTGCCGGTCGGCCGTGTCGAGACCGGTATCCTGAACGTCGGCGACAACGTCTCCTTCCAGCCCAGCGACGTGGGCGGCGAGGTCAAGACCGTCGAGATGCACCACGAAGAGGTGCCCAAGGCAGAGCCCGGCGACAACGTCGGGTTCAACGTCCGTGGCATCGGCAAGGACGACATCCGCCGCGGTGACGTCTGTGGCCCGGCCGACGACCCGCCGACGGTCGCCGAAACCTTCCAGGCCCAGATCGTCGTCATGCAGCACCCGTCCGTGATCACGGCCGGTTACACCCCGGTCTTCCACGCTCACACCGCACAGGTCGCCTGTACGATCGAGTCCATCGACCAGAAGATCGACCCGTCCTCCGGCGAGGTCGCCGAGGAGAACCCGGACTTCATCCAGAACGGCGACGCCGCGGTCGTCACCATCCGACCCCAGAAGCCCCTCAGCATCGAGCCCTCGGGCGAGATCCCGGAGCTCGGGAGCTTCGCCATCCGCGACATGGGTCAGACCATCGCAGCCGGCAAAGTCCTCGACGTCAACGAGCGATAACGCATGTCCCAACAGGCACGCGTCCGGCTGGCAGGGACCAGCCCCGAAGACCTCGACGACATCTGCGGTGACGTTCGCGAGATCGCGAACAAGACCGGCGTCGAGCTCTCGGGCCCCGTCCCGCTGCCGACCAAGACGCTGGAAGTCCCCACCCGCAAGTCCCCCGACGGCGAAGGGACCGCGACGTGGGAACACTGGGAGATGCGCGTCCACAAGCGACTCATCGACATCGACGCCGACGAACGAGCACTGCGCCAGCTCATGCGGATCCAGGTCCCGAACGACGTCTCCATCGAGATCGTCCTCGAGGACTGAGGACTCGCTCAGCGAGTCCGAAGGTCGAAAGACGGCGTCGCCGCCTTTCGGGACTGAACGCGGCCACGACGCCGCGTCCGCTTCGAACCAGCGTTCGGCGTCCGACACTGTGTGACGGATTCCCGAACGCCACTCTCACGCGCAGGGTTTAAACCGTTCCGCGCGCGAGTGGCCAACGCGGGCTCGTAGATCAGTGGTAGATCGCTTCCTTCGCAAGGAAGAGGCCCCGGGTTCAAATCCCGGCGAGTCCATAACGGCACTTCGTCCTGGCGAACTATCCCGAAAAGCGGCTGCTCTCGCTTCCTGAAGACAGTTTACTCGAAGACTGTCGAGCGTACAAAGTCGATCTCAAATCGAATCCAATACGAAATCGAATCATCCGGGGTGCAGTCCGGCGATTTCGCGAAGGATTCGGCCACTTCTCGAACGGGGGTGATTTGTATTGAGTAACCGACCTGTCTGTTTCTCGACTACCGAACAATCGGAGTGCCAGCACTGTGGGGCACACGTCTCGCGGGACTTTCGGCGGACCTTCGGTGACGAAGAGAACGTCGCCCACCGCTGCCCAGCCTGTGACTCGATGGGACGTATCTGCCGGGGGACGGCTGCCGGGAAGGAACTCGACTATCCCGACCCGGAGGACCAGTCACAGCGGAACCAGGGCAGTCGCGTGGATGCACGCGCCGACGGGGGTGAATCCTTGTGAGCCTTTCTGCGTTCCCCTACCCCGGTGGGAAGACCTTCCACGTTGACGAGATCCTCTCGTACTTCCCTGATCACGAAGTGTACATCGAGCCGTTTGGCGGCTCTGCGTCGATCCTACTGAACAAGTCCCCGAGCCACATCGAAGTCCTGAACGATCTGGACAGCGACGTCGTCCACTTCTATCAGGTACTCCGTCAGAAACGGGCAGAACTGCAGAAATGGCTTGGAACAGTTCCCTTCTCTCGGGAACTGCATGGGCAGTGGGCCAGGGAGTTCTACAACGGGTACCGGCCTGACGACGACGTGGTTCGGGCTGGTCGGTGGTTCTATCTGCGCTACACCCAGTACAGCGCCAAACTCGACGGTATCTCTGGCTTCAAGGCCAGCACGATCCGTAACGAGTCGCGACGTCTCCGGAACGCCACCGAAGCACTCGACGAGGTAGCAAGCCGGCTTCAGCACGTCACCCTCGAATGCCTCGATTACGAGGATCTCTGTGAAAAGTACGACCAGCCGGGTGCACTGGTGTACTTCGATCCGCCGTATGTCGGTCCCGGCGACGAACTTTACACCCACGACGGAGCCTTTGATCACAGCGAGTTGGTCGCGACACTGACCGAACTCGAAGGGAAGTGGATCTGTTCCTATGGCGATCTCCCCGACGAACTCGAGTCTGCGGTCACAGAATTCGGCTGGTCGACTCGCCAGTACCAGATCCACTACAGCATCAACGGTGACCAACGTGAACCGGCCACGGAGCGGCTGGTGATGAACTTCGATCCCGACGAAGCCGTGCCGTTCCGACCGGCCCAGCAAACTGGTCTAGAGTCTTTCGGGGGTGAGTCGCTGTGAAGCACCAGTCGTCGCTGTTCGAGTACGAGGAGGATCTGTCACCGCTTACAGACGCCCAGCGTGAGGTGTACGAAGCCGTCGAGCAGGACGACTACGGCGTACGAGAGTACGCACGCAAGACCGGTCGGTCGGAAGGAACTGTCGGAAATCTGCTTCGGCGGGCTCGCCGACGGCTCAGAGGTGAATCGGAGTGAGCGAGTTCGTCCGAGCATCTCGTCTCTACGACGCCGAGGCAGGCGAGCCTCTCCACTTCGAGTGGGCGACGGTGCAACGCTTCAGTGAGACACACGAGGCCGTCGATCGGTACACAGGGGGCCAGTAATGCCGTCGACAAATCAGAGCGCCAGCGGTCGGACTCGCGAGACCTTCCCCAGTGTTGCCGACGACATCGGCGAAGATCCCGCTCGGTGGCTCGACTGGAGTATTCTCGGCGACAAGAGCCGTGAAAAGCTCGTTCGCACGCGGATCGATTCCATCGACAGTATCGAAGTGATCCGGGCGTGGATCGGCGTCGAGCGTGCCCTGGAGCGTGGTGACGACGGCGGTCCGCGTGAGGCGGTCATCAACGCGCTCGAACAGCGCGAGCGACGGCTCAACGAGATCGGCGAGCGGCCGGAACGCCTACAGCAGCGAGACGACCCTCGCGATCTCGCGCCCGTGGAGTGCTCCTATCCCGATCGCGACGATATTGACGAGGCCAGCGATCGGAGTACGTACAGCTCGACACGCATCTTCGGACCACTTCGGGAGCGATACCCGCATCTGTTCGAAGAGCAGCCCAGCGCCGACGAGAGTGACCAGACGGGTGCTGTCGCGACCGACGGAGGGAGTGGCAAGTGAGTATCGATCCGCTGAAGCCGGCCGGCGACGATCACATTCGCTTCGACGATGTCGCCAGCGGCTACGAGACCACTGCGATGCCCAAGCCTGTCGCCCACGGTGCGGCCATACAGAACGTGCTGGCGGACCTGTCGCCCAGCGACCGCGAGGCCGCGCCGAACGAGCGTGAGACGCTGTACGCCACTGCTGTCGACTACTGGCGGGAGCACATCGCGAACCGCGATGTCGAGCCGTACATCGCCGAGCGCGGCGTCGAAGACCGCTTCGACTGGGTGCCCGACGACGGCCACGAGTACGGGCTCGTCGTCCGGTCGAGCAAGTGGATGGCTGGCACCGAGACCGGCGGCGACTATCGTCCCTACTACCAGCAAGACGTACTACTCCGGCGGATCGTCGACGACGATGACGCCGGCCTGTCGCTCGAACCCGGCCCGGTCTCGCTCCGGGTCGAGATCATGCCTCAGTACCGTGATCTCGTCTACCAGAACTCGCGTGATCCTCTGCAGTGTCCCTACGGCGAAGGCACCCGACTCCAGATGTGGACCACGTGGGCCGAGAAGGCCGAAGAGGTAGAGAGCCGGGCCTACGATGCGCTCCGGGCGGTGTACGGCAGCGACGCCCTGAACGTCGATCGCGACCGCGTCGACGAGTCCCGCCGCATCGCGAAGGCCGAGACGCACATCCGCTTCGATGTCGAGAAGAAACCCCGTGTTGTCGAAGCCCTGGAGAACTCCAAGGACCTGATTGCGTGGGGTGGCCGCTCGGAGATCGAGGCCGGTCAGGAACGTGATCGAGAAGGCTGGAGTGAGGTATCCGTCGAATCCGACCGCTGGGACCTGCTGGGCTTCGACGGCACGGAGTACAGCATTCACACGAAGATCTACCAGGCACAGGACTGGCACAAGCGACCGGAGTCGGATTACTACCGACATCCGAAGTTCGAAGCCGCCTACGCCGGTGTCGATCGGGGCGCGAACCCCCACGTCGACGACTGGGACGACGTGCTGGACCAGCTGCGGACGATCGTCGCCACGCACGCCTACTGGGGTGGGCTGGACCGAGCCGATCACGTCGAAGACGACTACTTCGACGGCGCGTTTGCCGAACAGTTCGAGTTCGAACGGCCGATTGGCCGGCGTGAAATGCTTCGACGACGGTATCAGGATCTCGCCACGGAAGTGTACCGAGAAGCGCTGAAAGAGTCGACTGACGCCGTGTACGATATCCTGAAGATCGTTGCCCGCTCCAACGGCGCGACGTACGATCACCTGGAGCGAGAGACTGGGCTCGCCCGCTCGACGATCCGGTACCACGTTGCCCGACTCGCCGAGAACGGCGTCGTCGCCCGGCGCGGGAATCCGGTGCTCGTCACGTTCGTGAGCAAAGACCTCTGGAAGCGCGCCACGGAGATCCTCGCGAAAGCGAACCCCGACGACACGCAAGAGGATCTCGCCGAACGCGCCCAAGAGCGTCGAGAACGCCGTGAGGAACGCGACGAACGCGACAGCACCGAGGACACTGGCGACGCCGTCGACGACACTGACGGCGACGCCTCGACCCGCTCGGAGTGGCTGTACCTCAACGAGTGGGGGAGCGTCGACGAGCTGATCGGCGAACTGACCTACGGTGATCGGACTGCCTACGACGTGCGTGTTCGCGATCTGAACGAGCCAGCGCCGGGCTGAAGCGGACTCGCGTGCCGGTCGCTGGTCGTGCGGATAGTGACTTCTCTCGCGTTCCAGACTTTCTTACGCGACCTTCGATAACTCATTCTTAGAGGATCGTCTCCAGTACGTCTTCGGCCCGGTCGTTCGGGCCGTCGCGATGGGGTGACCGCCTCGATCGGGGCGAGTTCGCGCCAGTTTTTCGCCGAGCGCCCTGCTCGGGACGATCCCGAATCGCCCGTGAGCGGGCGCTTCTCACCGCGAAAACGGTGGTCTCGCGGGCCGGGCCGTCCGCGCAGGTTGCCGGGTCCCCCTACGGCGGTGCCTGTAGGCAGGGCCACCAAGTGCGGGGCGCGCAGAACGCGCGCCCCTTACCGCACCGCCACCGCGGACAGCGTGCAGTCGGCTGACCGGCGTGTACGCGCTGTTTACCGGGTGCAGGCTGCCACGGGACCCCGACAACCAACCTTGTCAGCAACGTCTACGAGGGGGTGAGATGACCTGTGGCTAAGGCTACTATCCAAAATACACCGCACAGCTTTGCGCGAGTGCTCAAGAGACGCCCCCAAATCTACATACGAGGGAAGCTATTGTCAGGTATGGATTTCAGCGATACGAAAATTCAGCAATATCAGGACATTTTAGATCTTCTCTTGCCAGCAGATGGGACTTCAGTTTCGCAAGCAAAAAATCGAAAAAGAAGCCAGAGGAGAGAAATCAGAACTCGCCCAGTCCATGCGTGACCTGATTGGTTTCGGAGTACTAGAATTAGTGAATACACAACAGTACGCAAGAGTTCGACTTCATCAAGAGTCAGAAACCACAGAGGAGGCAAGCCGCCAGATGGTCTTAACAGATGCCACCCAGTCATCAGGGAGAGGACTATGCTTGGCTTGCATATTGCGTCAAATCAGATGATCCGCGTCAAATTCGAGCACGGAGATTATTCAAAGAGAAAGAAGAAGCGAAAAGGCATCTTGAACAGATCGCAAAAACCGATTCATTGGCTCAAGTACCTGTTGTCTCAGATGTTTGGTGTGATCGAGTAGGATCATACAATTCCGAGTTTGCCGTCCTACGTCGAGAGCCGATATTCTCTGTAGCAGAGAATCCGTTTAAGAGCAACTGAAACCACAGCTATCAGAACAGCTGGTTTATCTTGACCTTAGCTTGCTCTGCTCCTCGATGTTCTCCCCCACCATGCCATCCTAACTTCGGCAGTCGTGATGAGTGACGCATCTCCCACTGTAGCACTTCGACACCGCGCCCACGGACTCGATAAACAGCGAACACGTACCAGCCGTTGGCCGCTCGGAGCTGCTCGTGATACTGGTCGTAGAGCTTGAACGTACCGGGCTGGCCATCGGCATGGCGGTGCATCGCAGCCTTGATCTCGACGGGTGTCCCGTCCGATCGCGTCGCATCGTGCCAGCCGCACCGGTCCAGCGACAGATTGTGCCGCTCGGCCGCTTGCCGCTCGACGAGGGTTCCGTAGTGATTCGCTCGGTGGCTCGGCATTATTGACTCCCTGAATGCCTGTCGGATCTCTCCAAGAGCATCGGCAACAGAGCCGACCATCCACGAGACCGAGTTCATGACTGTCTCGATTCCGACCTTCGTATCGATATAGACGATCATACTACCGCGCCTCACGCGCTCGCCACGCGTCATATATAGATACTCCTCCGGGTTGTTGCCGGCCGCTGCCCATGGCTCGCGTGCGCTCGCAGGCAGCGAGCGCGCCATGGGCCAACAGTAGGGGTACGCCGGGGGGTTGGTTGTTGTTGGTTTGCCCGAATCCGGCCGCAGTCATGCGGTTAGACCCTCCACTTCACCAACCACGTTTCGGTGCTCGCCGTCGTGTCGATACTCGTTCCAGCGTTGTCGGACCCATTCGGCGCTGTAAGGCACGAAATCGGCCACTTCGTGGTTTGGTTGCTCCGGGTTCGCCTCCTTGGCTGTGATCACCGTGTAGACCGCAAGCTTCCGAGAGAGTGCTTCAGGATCGACTTCGTCGCCGTCCTCCCTCGCCGCCGGACCAGGACCACGTCGTCGGCTCCTTGTCGTCGTAGCGCCAGTCCGTTTCAGGGATGCCCGACACGGAGAGGATCTCGTTCTCGCCGGAGCGCCCCTTCACGTCTTCGTAGAAGGTCGCCTCTTTCAGTCCCTCCTTGTGAACACAGACCGCCGAGCTCACGGACGAGCGGATGCACGTCGCGGCCGTCGTGGCCGATGACGATCAACGACCCGCCGTACTTTCGGATTTTGTAGGTGAGCGGCCCCAGCTTCGTCTTCGTGTCGTAGCCGTCTTTCCCACCACCGCCAGCGTTCGAAGAGGCTTCGTCGAAGATGAACAGCTTCCTGGTCTGTTCGTTGTGCATCGGATCGCCGTCCTGCTTGAGCCACTCGTTCAGATCGCCGTAGTTGGCGAGCCACCCGTCGCGCCGATCGCCGTCGTCACCGATCCAGGCGTCAGTCTCTTCGAGCGTGCGGATGTTCGAAGCGACCAGCCCGCTGGGGTGATGTTCCTTCCAGAGTTGCCCGAGCAGACAGGCGAAGTTCGACTTTCCCGATCCGGGTTCGGCCCACATGTAGAACATCGGGGCGGGGCCAGTCATCTGGGCACGGAGCTCGGTCGATGGCCTTGATCCCGGAGATATCGGCCCGCTGGCCGGCGTCGCCAGTGAAGTGCTTGAGTGACTGCATGTCGCCGTTTTCGAGCGCTCGGCGAGCGGTCTCGGTGCCTTCGATCCGAACGATGTCGCGAACGTGCTGGAGGTCCTTGGCCTGGCCGGGCATCTTCGCAGGGTCGTCGGCCTTCTGTGGGTCGTAGTGCGTTTCGAGGATCGCGAGGTACCGCGACAGCTTTTCGTCGCGGACGATCCCGGCGTGTGGGTGTGCTTCGTCGGGATCGCGCTGGCCGTAGCCGTCCTGGTACTCGCGGAACTGTGCCGGGGTGTAGAGGTCGCTGTTGTCCTCAGTCATCGTTCATCTGGGGGTTCTGTTGGTCGGGAGTCGATACGTCAGTCGCCCCATCGTCCACGGCGGCGTCAGCAGTGGGATCGTGATCGTCGATCTCGTGGATGGTGGGGGCGTCGTCGAAGTCTTCGCCGTCCTCGACGAGGCTGCCGAAGGTGTCCTTCGCGGCGGTCTTCTGGATCATCTGGCCGCGTTCGTTGGCTTCGCTCTCGGCGGTGACGAGCTTCTTCTGGAGTTCCACGGCCCCGCGCGACCAGCGGCCACGGATCGCAGCAAGCTCTTCGGCGCGATCGATGAGCCAGCCGTGGATGTCTTCCATCTGCTTCTTTGAGGTCATGAGCTTGGGTGTCCTGGCAGCCTTCGAGCCACACGCCCTGCACCCGGACTTGCTCGATGTCGTCGAGGTACTCGTAGTCGCGGACGGCCCACGCGCTGCCGCCGTTGATCGGGTAGGGATCGGGGCCGTCGATCTCTTTCTCGCGCCAGAGTTCCGGCGGGACGTAGTGCTTCTGGACGATATCCTCGGCAGCGTTGACGTGGTGAACCTCGATCCAGTTGCGGTTGCGGAGCCAGCGGGCAATCTTCGCTCCCACGAGGTAGCAGGGAACGCCGAGCAACAGCCACCCAACCAGAACACCAGCGATCCAGGCGGGCGGTGTCGGGAGCTTGTGGCTGGTAGTAGATCACCAGTCCGAACACGCCGAGGATCATGCCCGAGACGAGTAGCTTGTACTCGCCGAGGAGCCACATGAGCCGGTCGCGGTTCGTCTGGAAGGTCGGGGCGGGCATCAGGCCACCTCCGGCCGGCCGTTCTCGCGACGGATCACGTTGTAGCCAGCGATCGCCATCCAGACGAACGCGATCGTCGCGCCAGCGAGCCACGCTTGCAGCGACGACAGTGCGCGGAGGATGTCGAGCCCACCGCCGGAGGGCTGCTTGACGATCTCGGAGTAGAGGCGGGTGTTCTCGGTGGAGATGGCGACGCCGACGTAGCCGTCGACTTCGGTGACCGAGACTTCGATGGTCGCAGTCTCACCGGCGCGGAAGGGCTCGGTGATGACCGGGACTTTGCCACCCTGTCGGAACTGACCGCCGTCGGAGAAGGTCAGCGTCTGGACTGACTTCGAGCGGATCGTCAGCAGCGCGACGCTCTCGTTGGCCCGGTATTCGGCGTCGACCAACACGGTGTTCTCGTCGATCCGCGTGGTGTCGGTCGGGTCGGTGTCCGAGCCCTGGGCGGTGGGCTCGGGGTTCGGAAGATCGGTCGTGTTGGCGGCGCTGTCAGCCGTCGGCGTTGCAGCGACTGGAGCGACGACGGCGAGCGATACGACTGCCAGCATGACGAGTGTCAGAAAGCGCATGGTGGTGAGTTAGGAGTTGCCCAGCAGTGCGGCACCGGCCAGCGCGGCCAGTGCGAGCAGTGCAACGGTCTGGTCGATCGAGCCGCCGCCGAGGAAGCCACCACCGCCACCGCCGCCGAGATCCTGTTCACGAGCTTCCCACTGTGCCCGCTCGTAGGCCAGGTTCTCGTACAGTTTGGTGAGCTCGAGTGGTGTTCACGTCGGCGGTCTCGTAGGTCGTCTTCTCGATGGTGACGTTCTGTCGACGCTCCCCGTTGGTCGTCTCGATAGACCGAATCTCGAAGGGGAGTCGTCGAGCTCGACGATCCGGTCGTCGGTGACCACGTACTGCGTGCCGGAGATGTTGGCCGGGTCGTAGGTCTGGTTGACCACGAACTGACCGCTTTCGGGGTTTGTCTGAGACATCAGCACCCCGGTGTGGTCCCCGTCAGCCGTTGAGACGCTGAACCGCCCCATCGAGTCCATCGCCTCGGGCGAGTTCGTCCCGAGCATGGTCAGTTGTGCGGCGGCCCAGCCCTGATAGTTGCCATCGGCCTTCATCTCGTGCTGGAATACGTACGGGTCGACGAGATCGCTGTTGTTGATATCGCCAGCCTGATATTCGCTGTAGGTGTTGTTGACGAGAGTATCTATCTGAGCCTTGGCAGCAGCATTTTGCTCAGTTGTCTGGTTCCAGGCGTCGTGATACTCGTCAGAGTAGAGGTAGTTGATCTGGTCGTAGTTGGAGTTTGGGACATCGACGTTGAGACCATGGACTTCAACGTCATCGTCGTTTGTCTCCATCCCTGTCACGCTGAACACAGCATATCGCTGGCTCGCACCGCCGGTATAGCTCATCTGGTACTCAGCGCGCGTCGTCGGCACGCTGACAGAGGTACCATTGGCGAGAGTGACAGTTTCGGAGCCATGGCCGTACTCCACCATATCGACCGAGTCGAGGGTGTAGGTCCCACGAGAGCCGGGGGTGTTGGTGTGGTTGATCCGCTTGGCGAAGCGGTCATCCACACCAGACTCGTTAGCAGCGACAGCAGACATGTACTGGCCGTGAGAAGTCTGGAGCCGCCACTGGTTGATGAGGTTGAGTTGGATTTTGGCGTAGTACTCGTCGATGGCATCTTTGGCCTTCGAGGTAGCGACGGCTTCCCTACTGTGGTTGTTGAGTGCCCGGATGTAGGCATTTTTACCGATGACGAGCGCCATCGTCTGGGCATCGGTGAGGCGATTATCGACCGTCGTGAGGTAGTTTTGAGAAGCGGCGTTTTGATTGTACGCACCCTCGTGGATGTCGATCTTCACCTGCTCAGCGTCTGTATTCGTCGTGTTTACGGTCGTCGTCCCGGGAAGAGAAGAACACTCGACGGGCTGAGCCTCGAACGGCGAGGTGATGCCGTGCAGTCGCTCGGCAGGGTCACAGGTGAGATCGGTGTCGGCGGCCAGTCCGAGGACTTTCTGGGTAGCTGTGATGGGCTGTTCGGAGCCGTCGACGATCTCGGGCTGGCCAGTCGCGCCATCTTCGAGGGTGGCGGTGACGACGATGTTCTCGTAGGCGTCGTTTTCGAGCGTGACGAAGCCGCGGTCGAGTGCGGCCGTATCGACGGTCTCGCGGGCGAGTGGCTGGTAGCCACCGCCGGGAGCGCCGTCGGTGCCGAACTCGACAGTGATCTGGCCGTCGACATCGCGAACGTCGACGGCCGCACGGTCGGGACTGCCGGCCAGCGTCTCTTTCCACTCGGTCTGGGTTTCGGTGCTGGTGGCCGTCTGGGCGAGGCCGGCGGGGGCGATCGCCGAAGAGACGAGCAGGACCGCGACGAGGACCGCGCCGCGGTTCATGGCTCGCCTCCGTCGATGGCGACAGCGGTCTCGCCGACGGCATCGCGCACGTCCTGGTCGGTCGCGTCTTCGAGCTCGGTCGTCGCCGGAGTCGTTGGTTCGGATGTGGTGGGCGGCGACGACGGCGGCGGCGAAGATCGTCGGGACGACGACGGGGAACGGCTGGCCGACGAGAGCCGAAGCGATCGTCGAGGCGGACACGCCGATGGTGCCGAGCAGGCCGTAGCCGAGGAGAGTATCGAGTTGCACGAGGATCACCCGAGGTAGCTGATGACGTAGTAGCCCGACGCCTCGACGGCGACGACGACCAGCCCGAATGCAGCGGTACCGGCGATGACTTCCTGGGCACCGAGGATGTTCAGCCCCGTGACCAGGACGAGGATCGCCGTGCCCACCGCGAGGTAGGTCTCGACCGGCGCTTCCCCGCGGGCGATGTTCGCCAGGTCCGTATCGATCTCGTAGGACTTCCCGCTGGAGCGGTTCACCCGGTTCGTCGCGTACGCGCCGACGAGGGCGACGAGCGTCAGCAGGAACGCGAAGGTGATGTCTGTCCCCTGGACCGTCCAGATGGCCGCGCCCAGGTCGTTACCGAGAATGTTGATCGTCGCAATTCCGTTCGTCACGAACGCGCTCGCGGCGAACACCGTGCCGAACAGCGCGTCTTCGATGTCGATCTTTCCGTACATGGTAGCACCCGGTCGCCGATTGCGACCGTGTTCGCCGGGTGCAGTCGACCTCCTAGAAAGCACCGAATCACGGGAATTCAGTGTGTCACTGGCTATCAGATATCGCCCCACCGCTGGAACGACTGGACAAAGCATTGAAGATAATTGGGGAGAAAACCGAGACAAGAAATGGATGTTCCAGAACTACCCTACGACAACATCCACAAATTTATTGCTGCAATCGGTTTTCTCCTAATACTCCCTTCCCTATTTGTTGAACCTGTCTTCCTCGAAAGTCAAAAGATTCTATCCGTGGGAAGTATAGCGATGGCATTCGGACTCATTGGTTGGGGGAATAGAGCGGGCATTCATACCATATCTGCATGCACTCGATCAAAAAGATAGCCTAAATTATAGGGAACGCAGGAGAGGAAAGACACTCAGTAGGTTGCTACGAGGACTACGTTTAATTCTACCACTTGTGTTTTTGGCAGTTTCGGCAATAATATTGTCCTGAACAGATACGTTTGTTAACTTATTTTAGCAATACAAAATATCTCAAATGAAGTAAGCTAATAGAGAATGGGCTACCATATAGAGACAGGGTCAACGAACGCAGGTGTCCGATTCCCGGGACTCACGGAAAGTTTTAGTAGCAAGACTGCAGGGCCGGCTGCATGGAGATGCGAAAACTCTCCCCGGCGGGCGGCTGTGTGACTGTCTCCATCCCGATCGACGACCTCCGCGAGCGTGGGATCGTCGACGAGGATGGCGAAGCTGAACGGCGACCACTGGGCGAGGTCCAGAGCCTCGACGAGAACGACGAGGGCGACTATCGCTTAGAGTTGGTGAGTCCATGATCCGAGCCCGACCCCGTGGGGTTCGAGCCAGATGTATCGCCGATCCTCAATGTATGCACCTGTGGGCTGTGGGCCGTGGGCGATGGTGCATAGAATCGAGTCGGATGGGCCGGTGGCTCGCACCGATCACGCCGACGCCCCGACCCCCCGCTTATGAAGAACCACCCAGTCGCTCACTCGCGAGCGACGCGATTCGACCCCCGTACATACACCAGTTTAAAACATGACTCGACGCACCAGCCTGAAGATCACCGACGAACGGCAGCGACTCCTCGACAAGGCCAGCGCGATCGTCGCCAGTGACCCTCACGACGACCCGCCGATGTCCGACGTACTCGATGCCGCGCTGACCCACCTCGTCGAAAGCGAGACGAATATCGACGACGCACGCGGGGAGTTGGACCCCGAGACGATCCAGCAGTTCAATACGAGCGTGATCGGGTTACGGTATCGAACCAGTGTCGAGAGCAAGTGGCGATAGCTGGACGATGGTCTAAACTTTAGATCGCAGGTCCAAAGAACACTGTTGAGCCTATTGATTGATTTTGAAGAGGTTCTTAGCACGCTTGAGATCGAATTCGGTAACAATTGGAACTATCTAACCAGTTCTAAAGGACTTAATAGTGGTATTAGTGTAAATAGTCTAAGAATTTATAACCAGTATCCGATGGTATCCCGGTATTATGCGGAATGTTTGGGATACTGTGAATTTAGATTCGTATCTTCAATCGATTGTTAACGAGGATAATATTGAAGAACAGCTTGTACAAGAGTCTCGCTGGAAAATCTCGTATAGAGAATCGCAACTGGAACGTCGAGGAATAGTACACCAGCACGCTGTAGAGCGATGGCGATAGAGAGCGAAGCGTTTGATTGGGATAATTTAGGTGTGTCTGATCAGGCTGTTGAGACGTTGGGGGAGAATGGTGTTTCTGAAGGAGAGTTGCATCACTACTTCGCTCATCCAGAGATCCTGAAGAGAACGGACTTGTTAAAATATTACAGGACGCTTGCAGGAGTCTCTGAGAATCGCTTGCGTGGGATGGACAGCATCAAGCCTGCTCTCAGAGAGTTAGACTCATCCAATCAGTCGCTTCGAACAAGCGACTCGTTGCGACGTTTGTGCCGCTTCTTTAATTCGCTTATCAGCACATGGGCGACAAGCCTGACCGACGATGATCCCGAGTTGCGCGCATTGATCAGTGCGCTCCTTACAGAGGGTGCCGCAATAGAGGGGTCGTCGCGGAACGCTGGTGGTCGCAAGGCAGTTGTCAACGTGGCTTCGGTACTTGCTGAGGACTTCGACGATTACGATGTTCTGGATTCTTTCGACGTGAAACAGACTTCACAAGATTCGTTTGTTACAATCTCGGCTGCTGAACTTGGGGACAAATACACACTCGGAGATCTCTCAGGGGCCTACGACGTGAAGGAACTGCGCACGACCAACGGTGGCGTGGTGAACGTTGACCAAACTGAACCTGATATGGTCGTCCGTTCACCAACTGAACTCACTGGGTATGGTGAAATCAAGGACAGGAAAGACACCAGCAACCAGTGGGAAGGATGGCTACCTCTCATCCGGAGTAAACTGGAAGACTTCGAATCTCGGAGTCCCAGCGCTAAACGAATGATTCTACAACCAGTATACACTCAGCGGATGATAGAAGGAGAGCGTGGGAGCAACGCTGAAGATGTCGGAGTACACGGCCTCATTGAGGACGGATTACTTAACGTACCATTCAATATCAGTCAGATAATCGCTGATGAGGAGTCACGTGACTTCTTTGGAGCGTATATTAGGGAGCTACTTGGCTACGATGTGGGTCAAATCAAAGCGCCATAATCAGCCAATCGTATCAAGTGTGGCCTGACGTGTTCCCTTCTCGCGGATAGGGATTAGAGATTTTATTTGCTTAGCTACTTCCTTGGCCAACTTCGGGGGGACAGCGTTACCGTTCTGTTCATACCAGCTCGACGAATGAACCTTTGAACTTCCAGTCATCGGGGAACGATTGTAACCGAGCTTGCTTCTCTCACGGTGATATTGCGATTCCGTTCTGGATGGACGTACCGACCGCAAGAGGGGGTACTTGACTTCCGAGTGATCGTACCAGATGGTCTATCCCAGTGCATCCGACCATACGTATCACAGAATGATTTCAAATCGCCTTTTTCAGCCCTCTTTTCATTGAATCGAGCCAGTACTCTTCTTGATGCTCCTCGGGGATGTCCATCCAAGACCCACCATCTTCAGGGATCAAATCGAGCATCTCTACAATGCGCGTCGTGTGATTGGGGGCTTGATGCATTGGGTCAGACGAGTGTGTTTCGCCAGCTTCAACAGACGGTAGATCTGCAATTGCATCTCGTACAGTGCGATGCTCGTCAACCGTTGGCGACGGTAGCTCAGCTTTTCGGCCTTCCTTCCTAGCAATGATGATGGCACGTCGGCGTCGCTGTGGAACCCCGAAATCAGCAGCGTTGAGAATGTCATAGTCAACGAGGTAGTCGTGCTGTTTCAGAATCTCATACGTCCGATTCCAATACTTTTCTTTAGACCCTCGTACAAGTTCAGGCACATTCTCCATCACGAAGAATTCGGGCTCCATATCTACTGCCAATTCTGCGCTGTACGAGACGAGTGTGTTCCTCTCGTCGTGTTCAATATCATGCTTGTTACGATGCTGAGAAAATCCCTGACAAGGGGCACAGGAGATGAGAACGTCCAGGTCACCTCGGTTCACTCCAAATTCGTCAAGCAAATCTTGAGCATTATATTCCGTAATATCGTCAACAATTGGATCTATACCAATATTGGCGGCGTAGGTCTCGGCAGCCTCCTCATTCTTGTCGAGGGCCCCTACAGAGTCAAACCCTGCTTGCTCAAAACCGAGACTCATGCCTCCACATCCACTGAATAAGTCAGCGTATACCAGATCTTCCTCAAGAACCTCATCTTCGTCCATAAGTTCAACACGGGTAGTTTGGTTAGTCATGTTTATAATAACCTGTGTCTATACCCACTGTCCAAGTGTATTAGAACTTTTTGAACTAATAGAACTAATTAGACTACTGGGCCCGATAACCTTACTCATTTACCGGACAGTAGCCAAGGGTGCTTCATGAGTAAGTACATTCTGAACGTCAGTACCATCCAGCAGGGGCATAAGATCCAAGCTCATCAAAGAGGTAAGAGAAAAGTGGGGCGAAGACCGAACGAATGTCGGTGATAAGGTTGCGTTCTTTGAAGATGACGAGGGTAATATCATCCTCGAGCCTACTGGAAAGCCAGACGAATAGATGCTCGAACGACGAGAGATAACATGGGGACAGAATACTTTTGGCTGAACGAGAAAGGCAGAGGCAGCAACTACAAAGACGAGACTGGTGAGATATACCACTACCGTGGTACCACACCTGGCTCAAAACAACTCTCTGAAGGAGATAGATTCGTCTATTACCGGCCTGGAGACTTCGTAATATTTGGTACTGGACGAATCAGCGAAATAGAATCCAAGCTCGAAGAAAAATCTGGATTTCACACTGAATACTATGCCTCAATTGAGGACTATCAGGAGATCGTCCCTCAAATTCAAGTAAGGGAGATCAAAGACAAGATTCCATTTCTCAGGGACCGGAATGGTCTTTCTGGAGTGCCCCAAAGTGGGATATACAAAATCAATCAGGAGATCTTTGAGACAATTCTTGAGGAAACTGAAGTTACGCTTGATCTGTAGAACTATTCTAGATAGTCGACATTTGACTTGATTGGCACTTCAATCGAATCCTTAGAGCCTATTCTTTCTCACTTAGTTCCTTGTGAATGGTTTTTAGATCTGTCCGCGTAAACTCGTAAGGATATGCAGAGTCAAGTTCCGTCCCCAGTTCAGCCATAATTAGAGGGGTCAGTTCTTTTCGCGCCAGATCACTACCGTCTTGTCCAGTCAGGATCTCGTACAGTTGGCGTCGTTCTTCTCGCGTAAAACAGGCTGGTCCCGACTTTTCTGCTCGGGATGGATCATAATTCGTGATACCGGCCATGGCTGCGATTTCTACTGCTAAATCGGTCTTCATCATGTACTTTCGGGGAGGTGTAGAGGATTCAGACATTTCAACTACTTTCGAACCGATGGCAGTTAGGTATTATGATGTATTAATCAAGGTAATTCTCCCGGAAATGCCGCACTAATTTTTACCCCCGTCCGCCGTCACGTCGAACCGAGATGATCACGGACTCCGCTGTCTTCGACGACGAGCAGTTGCCGCGTCGCCTCCTCCACCGTGAAGCCGCCGTCGACCACCTGTCCCGAGCGTGGGAGCCGGCCCTCCAGGGCGATCAAGCCCACGACGTACTACTGTACGGTCCCTCTGGCGTCGGGAAGACATCGCTCGCCCGCTTCACGCTCCAGAAGCTCACCAGACAGGCAGACATTCACTCGGCCCACGTCGAGAGCCTCGGCAAGAGTACGGCCGGCGTCGTTCGGTCGATCCTCCACGATCTCCCCGGCAGTGACCCGGCGACGAACACGCCCCGCGAGGATCTGTGCATCGAGCTTGCGCCAGCGCGTCGACCAGCCGACGATCGTCATCCTCGACGAAGCCGACGACTTGCCGGCGACCGAGGCCCTGGAGCGGCTGGCCGATGTCGACGGGCTCTCGCTGGTCGCGATCTGCCACGATCACGAGCAGTGGCTCTCCCAGTTGGAGGGGAAGCTCCGTCGGCGGCTATTGCTGAAGGAGGCTGGCGCTGGACCGCTTCGGCGTGAACGAACTGGCGGACATCCTCGAAGCGCGGGCGCGGCGTGGGCTGCCGTCGGGCGTCGTCACACGGGAGCAGTTGGAGGCGATCGCCGACGAAGTGGCCGGTGTCGCCCGGAAGGGCATTCAGGCGCTTCGACAGGCGGCACTGCTGGCCGAGGAGCGGGACCACAGCGAGATCGGGAGCGACGACGTGGCCGATTCCTACGAGCGCGCCCAGCGGTACATTCTGGAGCAGAATCTCGGGTCGCTGCCGTTCCACCATCAGCTACTCTACGAGCTCGATCCGTGTGGGCGGTGGACTGAAGGCTGGGGAATTGCACGAGCGGTACGAGGTGGTGGCCGATGATGTGTACCGTGGGCGTGGGCTGACGCCGATCTCGGAGCGATCGAGGCGGTTGAAGCTCTCGAAGCTGGAGGATTACGAGTTGATCGAGGTGGAGGGAGATAATCGGCATCGACGGTATACTGTGTGTGATGAGCGTGTGAAAGCCGCGATTGCCCTGAATTTGGTCTTTTAGAGCGTGTCATAGAATATGTGATGTCCCATGTCTGTTTATCCGAGTCTTGTCAGGACTTGCGTATAAGATACAGGACGCATATTCAGCAGTCGTCGGTTGTTGCTGAAGTTGGTCTGTCATCGGGTGCAACAATCGAGCTCAAGTTCGGCCAGGTTCTGCCGAGCAGTACTGAAATTTGCGCACTCCACATCTCTATCCAATCGTTGAACGAACTATGTTGCGTCAAATACGACACCGGGCTGTAATTCGCGATGTAGTTCAACAACTCCCGTTCCAACCACTGCTTGGGCAACGGATTCGAGAATACATAACCAATGATAGCTCCGACGAGCCTAAACCACCATTCGCGCCACTATTCCCTACCTAATGGGGACTCAGAGGATGATGTCGTCCAACTCATCTTGAATCCCTCCACCCGTCATTGCTTGAATACGTACCTCGTCACGAACGTCCCCACGATACACTCTACGCAATTCGTCTTGGAATGCAGCGCCGTGTCTCCCTGTCTTCGATATTCGCACGCAAATTCGCCAACATCGAGCTGGCTGTATCGATCCGGCAGTGAGTCGTCTTCATGTTGGCTAAGACCAACACCGGTAATGAAAATCTGTTCAGTAATGTACTCCTTGAACTGCATAGGAATCTTATCAGCCAGAACTATCGACTTGAGACACGACATTAAACAGATCACTGTAGCTTTCGGGAGATTTCCCGAAGCCCGGTCGTCATCAATATTATCCTCATCCAGTCGAATAAATTCCTTATATACCTCCTCACCATCATCGTTCACCGTCTTCAATTCACCATCATCGTCCTGAACCATTTGCTCCAAGAGGCTCAACCAATCCCGCATATTGCTCGTCATCTCATAAAGTAGCCGTGAGTAATCGTTCGGCCACTCTGCCGCCTGATCAGCTTCGTCAGTGAGTTCGTAATTGTCGCAAATCTGTTGTGTAAACGACTCGTAGTAGTACAACCACATATGCCACTTCATCTCCTGAGCGAACGATTCACGGATCATTATATCGAAAAACATGATGGCAACGTAAAGTGGGTCACTGAAAATATGTGTTTCCGATTCTACTGACCCAGAATTACCAATAAATCCGGACTCCGTAAACTGCCGTCCGTTATACTTATCGTAGTCTTTACCGGCTTGTTCCCGGAGAATCGTCTTTGTGGTCTCTCCTATGGGGCGGTACACATTGAGGTCTTTAGCGACCTCACAATCAGAAAAGAGCGCGTGAATCAACTGATTCTCTGGATCAATATGGTATCGATAAATTCCATCGAGGGACATATTTTGTTTAATATTTCGGTATAAGAGGCTGTTCTCAGCACGAAGTAATGTGCTCAAATAGACCTCTGTGAAATCTTCTCGCGGGAAATTGATATGCTGATCTGATATGATATCAATACCGAGATATGGGTCAATTAGTGGATGCTCCTGACCGAACACCGGGTCTAGAAGAAGCGTTTCGGTGTAATTACTGCTTCTTCGGCTGTTTCTTGTGCACGGTAGCGTGATAACCGCCAGCGATAATTGAGTTGTTCTGTGGTTCTGTTGTATGATTCTTGGAACCGTTCCACCCACTGTTCGGGAAGCCGGTTTTTCAACCAATCCCTGGCTCCTGCTGTAAATCTATCCGCACTCTCTACTTTGTGTACCTCCGCTTCTGGGTATTGATCGTCTACTTCAGACAGTACCTCAGCAATTGAGGAACTCCCGAAAGCAGTTGGGGATTGAGGTTTTGTCGGGTGGTCAATTAGTGGTTTATAATTGTCTCCGATGACTTCCAATTAGCGTAGCGAATTCTGACTGATTGTAGAGGTCACGTAGGGTTGAGAGCAGGTATTCTTCATTTCGGATTCGAACGTCCGATTTCATTATTGTTATGACAAAAATGGCGAAGATAGCACTAGCGCTGCCAAGTTGGATAAGGTTGATGGCGAGTGGATCAAGATTCACAACCATGTATGGGGTTGGATAGCTACCAAGGGACTCGACCTCCCGGTGTTGTAAATACAGACTGGCGATGTATGTCGCAACAGTGAGCAGTAGGAAAACGGCCGTCAGGCCAGAATCCCCCTTTGTAGAGGCTGTATCCAATCCGAAGTTGACGGTAACGGGGGAGGACTTTATAGACGGCGATGATGGTCGCAAAGATGGTGAAAATAAAGAGTTCTGCCATTTGTGTTAGGATGAGTATCCGCCCCTATAATTGTGTGCCAACGAGTGGTCATTACTGAATTTGCTCAGGTCAAAAAACAGTATAATTTTCCGGATATGGTCTTTCTAATTGAGCAAACCCTTGAGACCAGTGCTGAATGATTCTCCCGGAAATCTAGCACCTTTTTAACCCGAATCCGCCCCTCGACCCATCTGTATGCAGGACAGCATGGAGGTCTACACTGGCGAAGAGGTGACCGTAGAGCACGTGAAGACCCTCTCCGGCGACGGCGCACGCTTCGACATTACCACCGACGATGGGCGGAGGTGGCGCGTCGACGTGAGCCGGAGCGGCGACGTGGAGATCGTAACGAGCTTGGCGGGACGGATCACTGGCCGATCTGGAACTACCGGAGTGGGCCGACGACGTGACGGCACGACTCACGAGGGTCTGAAAGAATGTCAGTCAGCGTCTTCGACGATCTGGGGCGGTTGAATCTCGATGCGCTTCGCGCGTTCATCGACGAGATTCACGAAGTCGTCCTGTTCGTACTGGTCCTGAAGTCGCAGAGCGGCCACGCCTTTGGGCGTGATCTCGTACAGGCCAGACCGTTCGGACGGCCCCACGCGGTTGAGCAGTTCGTAGTCTTCGAGCTTGCGGAAGTCGCGTGTTGATGTAGCTCCGGTTTCGGTCGAGACGCTGCGCGACGTTCACGCCGACATCACGTTGACCGTCGCTAAGAGCCTCCAAAACCTCGAAGTCGACCGGGCGTTTCAGCTTCACTACCGGGTTCTGGGGGGCAGTCATCCAAAAGTACCAATGGTATCAAGCAATGTGATAACTTCGGTGGCTATCTAAAGTAGCTACCAACGGTATCTATAAGTGGCACCTTGCTAATAGTGGAATGAAGCCTCCCCGCTCGCGGGCCTCGCAGAAGGTCCGGCGTGCTGGTACACGCCGGGGTGGCTTCCAATCCCAGTGAGAGATTCGAGAAGCCATGAAGTACGACAACGACCGGGCTATTGAAAGTAGCCCACCGACCAGCGGTATAGCCATTCGACCGACGACGCCACGCGGGGGTGCGTCCGCGTGAGTGACCGTGTCATCGAGGATGTGGACAAGTGCGCCAGCGAGGGGTGTGAGGAGTTCTGTTACCCCGGCGAGCCCCACTGTCTCGGGTGCTACCGGAAGCGAAAGCGGGGGCGGGCATGAGCGACGACCTGATGGACCTCTCGCCGGAGGAGGGCATCGAGCGGTACCTCCGGCACTGTGAGCCGTCAGTGCGCGACTCGACGATGCGGAACGCGAAGACCCGGCTTCGGTTCTTTCAGGAGTGGTGCGAGGAGCGCGACATCGAGAACCTGAATCGGCTGACCGGGCGCGACCTCGCGGACTTCGTCGCGTGGCGTCGCCCCGACATCGCGGCACTGACCCTGCAGAAGCAACTGTCGACGATCCGCGAAGCGCTCCGGTACTGGGCCGACATCGAGGGCGTCGACGAGGGACTGGCCGAGAAGGTCCACGCACCCGAGCTTGCCCGACGGCGCGGAGAGTCGAGATGTTCACATCACGGCCGATCGGGCGCACCGGATTCTCGACTACCTCCACGAGTACCGCTACGCGAGTCGGGATCACGTCGTCTTCCTGATCCTGTGGAAGACGGCAATGCGTCGATCGGCGCTTCGGTCGCTGGATGTCGACGACCGTCGGCCCGACGACAACGCGCTCGTGCTGGAGCACCGGATCGACGAGGGCACGCGACTCAAGAACGGCGAGGACGGCGAGCGCTGGGTGTTCCTCGGCCCGACGAACTACCGGGTGATCGAAGACTACCTGAACAACCCCGACCGCTACGAGCGCACGGACGACCACGGCCGGAAGCCACTCATCACGTCCATGCACGGCCGGCCCACGGGTGACACGATCTACAAGTGGGTGAACAAGCTGACCCAACCGTGCGTGATCGGTGGCTGTCCCCACGACGCCGACCCGTCAGACCCCTCGACATGCGAGGCACTCGGGACGAAAGCGGCCTACAGCAAGTGTCCCTCGTCCAGATCACCCCACGGAATCCGGCGCGGGAGTATCACCTACCACCTGAACAGCGACGTGTCCCCGGAGATCGTCAGCGAGCGCTGTGACGTGTCTCTGGAAGTGCTCTACGAGCACTACGACGTCCGGACGAATCAGGAGAAGATGGCGGTTCGAAAGAAGCAATTAGAACAGATCTGACACAATGGTTACTAAACACAACCCCACTACGTCCAGTAGTTTTCGTTATCCAACCCGGCGAGTCCATTCCTTCCGTCGCTTCGCTCCATCAGTCGTTCTCTCGTCGTCCGACACAGCGCCGCCCTTGATCGTCGGCGAATAGCTACGCTTTTACTCACAGCTGTCCGATAGCGTGGTATGGCTGCTCATAGCGCTCGACCCGGCGACGAAGACAGCGCTACTCTTCCCGACGCCGTGCCGTTCGAGCTCCCGATTCTGACGCGGCTGAGCTGGGAGCTGGGGGCGCGTGTCGTCGCGGACGACGAGGCGACGGTACACAGCAGGTGGGACTGTACGAACAGGCCGTGGACGCTGTCGCTGTTCCACGTGACGGATCACACGGATCTCGTTCGGGTGCGGACGCCCGTGGGCCGAGAACGATTCTACGGAGCGACGCGGTCCGAACTGGACGACGCGCTCGGGACGCTCGTCGAGGCACCGGACTGGGAGCGGGTCGACGACACCGTCCGGTACTGATACCGTCGCGTGTCTGTGGCGAGGTCCGTCGCTCCGGTCACTCTCTTCTCGTCGGTCGGAGTGGAGCTATCGGGTGTCGAGATCCGGGCTCCACTCGGTCATCGCGAACAGGAACAGAGCGACGCCCAGAACGGTGACCAACAGCGCCAGATCGAACAGCGGCGTCAGGGCGGGGACGACCCCGAGGACGATATCGCTGGTGCCCACCAGGTCGAGGACGAAGGCGAGCGCGCCCGCCGCGGTGAGCAGGAGACCGACGACGGCGACGGCGAGCAGTCCCAGTGGTGGGTCTTCGGCGGCGGCGTCGATGTCGGCGTCCATCACCGGGGGCTGAGAGTGCCACTCACCTATCGCTTGGGATCGACGGTCAGACGAGTGCGACGACTCCGACTCGTCTCGGCGTGGACTCGTCGCAGCGGTGCCAGTTACTGGGAGATGCCGTACGTGTCGCCGGTCCAGTCGCGAGCGGGATGGTCGTAGACGGGCTGGTCGCGGTCCCGGTCGTCGAGGCGCTCGCGGTCCTCGGCGGCCAGCTCCCAGTCGAACAGCGCGCCGTTTTGGCGGACGTGTTCGGGCGAGGACGATTTCGGGAGGACGACCACGTCCTGTTCGACGGCCCACTTCAGGACGATCTGTGCCGGCGACTTGTCGTAGGTCTCGGCCAGTTCCTGAACCACTGGGTCGTCGAAAATCTCCGTCCGGGCGAGCGGCGCGGCGGCCTCGATCACGGTGTCGGTCTCGCGGCAGTAGTCGACGAGGTCGGGTCGCTGGAGGTAGGGGTGGAACTCGATCTGGTTGACCGCGATGGGAACGTCGCTGACGTGGTGGGCACAGCTGAGCTGGTAGGCGCTGAAGTTCGAGACGCCGACGTTCCGGATCAGCCCGCGGTCGTGTAGCGTCGCCATCGCGTTCATCGTCTCGCGCAGCGAGATCGCGGGGTTGGGCCAGTGGACGAGATAGAGATCGAGGTAGTCGGTCCCGAGTCGCTCCAGCGAGGCCTCACACGAGGCGATCACCGACTCGTAGTCGAGGTTCTTGGGGAGGACCTTCGAGGTGAGAAACAGTTCCTCACGGTCGTAGTCGGCCAGCACGTCGCCGATCTCGTCTTCGTTTTTGTACCCCTCCGCGGTGTCGACGTGGGTGTAGCCCGCGTCCAGTCCGGCCCGGACCGAATCACGGAGCGTGTCGCCGTCGATGTTCCAGGTGCCGACGCCGACGATCGGAAGCTCGTCACCGCTCGGGAGCGTACGCGTTGGATGCGACATCGTCTAGGATGGGAGTACACGTGGTGTTAATCGTTGTGCATGCAGCGAACGGGACACCGTCTCACGGCCTCGATGCCGGTCACTCCTCGGCGTAGGGCCAGTTCGGGTCACGTGGCGCGTCGGCGGGCGTCTTAGTCTGGTCTGCGGCCTCGGGCGTGCAGGCTCCGTGTTTCTCGAAGTTGCTGCGGGCGTCGCTGAGCGAGACGTGGTTGGTGTCGCTGACGTACTCGGCGTCGCCGAACTGGACGGGGTCGTCGAGCCAGTGACACACCGGACAGACCTCGTAGGAACCGGGCTGGCCCTCCGGCAGTGTCCGGTAGCCACAACACGGGCAAAAGCCCAGCTCGCGGGAGGCAGGGTTTCCGGGCGAATCCGTCGACATACTCTGCGGTATGTCACGACACACCAAAGAACCACGGGATCGTTCTACCGGTCCGTGCCAGATCCGCGCTACTCCTCGCTGGCTTCGACCTTGCTGGCGTACTTCTCTAACTCGGCGGCCATCTCGCGAGCCTCGGCCGGCGACAGCGACACGGTGTCGGCGTGA
The DNA here is from genome assembly GCF_058933285.1 of Halomicrobium sp. HArcht1-1. Taxonomy (NCBI): domain Archaea; kingdom Methanobacteriati; phylum Methanobacteriota; class Halobacteria; order Halobacteriales; family Haloarculaceae; genus Halomicrobium; species Halomicrobium sp. HArcht1-1. Next base: position 2,900,491 of record NZ_JBZYDL010000001.1, on the reverse strand, counting down.
GGCTCGACGGCGTCGACCTCGGTGTTGTCCATCTCCAGTTGTACCTCGACGGCGTCGGGGTCCTCACGCGTGTCCGTACTGACGTTCAACACGGCGTAGGCGTCTTCCTCGAAGCCGTGTCCCTCGACGTGTCCTTCCAGCAGGTCGAAGGTCGTGTACGCGTTGACCCGCATGATCCGATCGACCATATGCTACACAGTAGTGGCTCGGACTTATAGCGTCGGTGACTGCCGATCCGTCGTCGACACTGCACGATCGACGGCGACTCATACTACCGGCTGTACATCTGTGAACGATTTCGCCACCCCGGGGTGGCGAAGCTCTTCACGAAGTGACAGCCGGCAGTATCACTCCTCGTCGTCCGTGCCGCCGAGCGGGCCCCCGATCGAGTACAGCAAGAGTCGATAGAGGAGGTACGCGCCGCCAGCGAACAGCACGAGGTCGATGAGATATAACTCGACGAGCTGGAGCGGCGTCAGCTCGTTCAACACGAGATCGCCCGTGAGAATCAGAAACTCCAGGGTCGCGACGATGATCAGTGCGGGCACGAACAGCACCGCGAGGCCCAGCGCGATCGTCTTGAGGTTGCTCCGACCGCCGTCAGATCCCATGCTAGAGCGTTCGCGGGCCAGTACAAAAGCACTGGGGCAACGCACTGACGAGCCCGTCCAGCGCGATCGTCTCTCCGCGCTGGTCGCACGGACGAACGACGACGATGGTACACCGTCGACGAGGGGACTCCGGCGATTCGTCTCGTACTGTTGGCTGTCCCTTCGTGGAGAAATTCGCCACCCCATGCGAAATCGGTCACAGATGGACAGCCGACGGTATCAGTCGTCGGACGGCAGCGGCTCGTCGTTGGCGTCGGTCGGTGCCGGCGAGGACTGCATGTCGCTGTCCTCGGCGTAGGGGTACCAGGTCATCTTCGTGTTGCCCAGGTACGGATCGTCGTAGCCGGTCTCTTCGGGGTCTGCCAGGGACTGTAGGGCCTCCTCGTCGCGGTCCGCGACGAACTCGCGGAAGGTCTCGTCGCCCTCGCGCTCGGCCTCGAAGGCGTCGAGGAGATTCTCGATGTAGCCCGGCACTTCGTCGGCGGCGACGCGCATCTCGACCCAGTCGGCGAAGTGGGGGTTCTCTCCGAGGCCGCCGCCGAGGCCGATGTCGAATGCCTCGACCGGCTCGCCGTCCTTGCGGGTCTTCATACCCCGCAGCGAGATGTCGGCGATCTGGGGCTGGGCACAGGACGCCGTACAGCCCGAGAGGTGGATGTGGAAGTCCTCGACACCCTCGGGCAGCGAGACGTTGTCCTTGAGCCAGCGGGCGTAGCGGACCTGTCGGTTCTTGGTCTCGACGATCGACAGCGAGCAAAACTCCGTCCCCGTACAGGCGATCGAGCCCCGCATGAACGGGTGGGGGTCGGGCGAGTAGTCCTCCAGCAGCGGCTCGTCGAGGAACGCGTCGAGGCGGTCACTGTCGACGTCCGTGACGATGACGTTCTGGCGCTGGGTCAGCCGGACCTCGCCGGAACCGTACTCCTCGGCGAGTTCGGCCAGTTCGTACACGTCGTCGACGCCCATCCGACCGACGAGGACGTCGAGGCCGACGTAGTAGTTGCCGTCTGGCTGTTCGTGGACGCCCACGTGGTCGCCGTGCTCGTTGCCCCCGGCGTTGTAGGTGTACTGGTCGCGCATGTCCTCGCCGGCCCGCGGAAGCTCGAAGTCGACGAACTCCTCCTGGAGGACCGACCGCATCTTCTCGGGACCCCACTCGTCCATGAGGAACTTGATGCGGGCGTTGAACCGGTCGTCGCGGTCGCCGTACTCGCGGAACAGTGCGGACATCCCGTGACCGATGTCGGCCGCCTTCTCCGGGGGCACCCACACGTCGATGTCGCGGGCGAGGCGGGGCTCCTTTCGGGAGAGGCCGCCGCCGACGCGGACGTTGAAGCCGAGTTCGCCGTCTTTCTCGGCTGGCTCGTAGGCGAGGTCGTTGATGTCGCCCTGGCCACAGCCCTGATCGCAGCCCGTGACCGAGACCTTCCACTTGCGCGGGAGGTTCGCGTAGTCGTCGTCGCCCTTGAACGTCTCGTGGAGGTCTTCGGCGATCGGCCAGGCGTCGATGTGTTCGTGTTTGTCCTTGCCGGCGACGGGACAGCCGACGATGTTCCGCCAGGAGTCACCACAGGCCTGCTGGGTCGAGAGACCGACAGATTCGAGCAGTTCGAAGATCTCCGGAATGTCCTCGATTTTGATCCAGTGGAGCTGGATCGACTGACGGGTCGTCCAGTCACAGTAGGCGTCGCCGAACTCCGGGTTCTCCTCGGGGCCGCGGGCGTACTTGTCGGCGACCTCCGCGATCACTTCCAGCTGTCCGGGCTCGATGACGCCGTTCGGTGTCCCGATCCGCATCATGAAGTACGACTCTTGGCCGGAGCGCTGGTGGTACAGGCCCCACCACTTGAAGCGCTCGAACCAGGCGTCGTGTTCGTCCTCGGGAATTGCGTCCCAACCCTCTTCGGCAAACTCCATGAGGTGGTCACGGATCTCGTTGCCGTACACCTCGTCCTTCCAGTTCTCGACTTTCGTCGGCATGGTTAGTGTACCTCTATTCTTGGGACCCACCCATATACAACACGCCTTCTCGACAAGGCTCCCCACCTCTCCCCGCAACAGGATAATGTTGCCTACTCTTCCGGGTCGGCCAGTCGGTGGCGCTTCTCCGGGATGTGGACGCTGTCGTGGACGACACCGTAGAATTCGCCCGATCCGGGGTCGATGACGCGTCCGACGGTGAGCCAGTCGGTCACGCCCTCCGTTCCACAGGCGATACAGCGACCGGCGATACGGGCCTGAATATTCGGGGGATCGACGCCCGTATCGACGAACCCTTCGGCGAGGAAATCGGTCGGCTCACACCCGCAGAACTCACTTTCCGCCAGCAACCACAGGTCGCTGACGTTCACCTCTCGGGAGTCGTTGACGCTGATCCAGGCCCCGTCGTCGAGCTGGTGAACGTCGGTCGTCATTAGATGTCATTAGATCCGCCGGCCACGTCAGTCGTTCGACGTAGCCAAGTTTCGCCGCAACTGCGACGATCCCCGCTCCCTCTGGTGGTCCATGTGTGTTCGTGCCACTGGCTGGCGCTCGTGGCCCGCCGTCGGAGGTACCTGCAAAAATCGCCGACAAACGGGAGTGGTGGAAGGGATTACGGGTGAGAGCGGCTTTATGCGGGTGTAGGTAGTACGGGTGAGTACCGAAACACCGCGCTCACTGGCGCGATGCACAAACCAATGACAGACGCACAACAGAGTTCACGCGAAGACGTCGAAGCCGAAGAGCCAGCGACCGACCACCTCGACGATGTCGAGGACGGATGCGGTTGTACCGAGATCTGGGAGCACCTCTCGGAGAACCGGGACGACGCTGCCGCAGACGACTGAGTCGCTGTGAGACGCGTCTCGACGTGTCCCAGCGCACGTCGGACCGGACCCTTTTATCGGACCGTTCCCAACGGAAAGTGATGACTGCCGATGGCCACGACGGCCCCAGCCACGCCGAGCGCGAGTCGCCGGTCGGGAAGCCGGTCATCCGCGGTGACCCCTCCCTGACCGGCCAGCGCGCCGAGGAGGCCGTGGAGTTCGATCCCGACGACCCCGAGAGCCTCGACCTGGCTGCACGGACCGTCCGGGCGTTCTCGGAGAACACCGCTGGTGCCGACGACAACGTCTACATGCTGCGCGGTGCGGCCGCCTGTGCCGCGCTGGTCCGGGGTGAGGGATCGTACAAGGCCGCCGCCGAACGCGCTGGGGGCGACGCCACCGTCTCGTTCATCCGCAAGTGGTCTCGCGTCCACGACCTCCCGCGCTCGATCCGCCGGCACGTCGCGATGGGACACATCGCCCCTACCGCGGCCAAACACATCGCTCGGGTCGGCGGCGAAGCCCGCCTCCAGCTCGCCTGGGCCGCGCTCGATCACGACCTGACCGTCCGACAGGTCCGCTCGGTCGCGAGCGACGTCAACGAGGGTCAGTCGGTCGCCAGCGCGCTCGAAGCTGAAGGGGTCCGACTGGGCGAACTCGAACTCGCGCTCGATCCGGCCGTGTACCGCGAACTGCGTCGGCGCGCGGCGCTCGACGGGGAGTCGCCCGGCGCAGTCGTCAGCGAGCTACTGGCCGACCGACTGGACTGATACCACTCGGCGGGCTCTGGCACGCGCGCTCACTGCCCAACTCTCTCACAGACCGAGGGGTCGGTCTCAGTCGTCGGAGTGGGCCTGCTCGAAGGGCCGTGGCGGCAACAGCAGCTCTTCGAGTTCGGCCATGTGCTTGACGTTGTACAGCAGTTGCAACTCGTCGCTCGTCGGGATCCCGTTGCAGGCCAGCTGAAAGCCCCGGTCGACCATCTCGTCGGGCAGTACGTGATCGACGCGAGTCGTCAGCTCTCCGGACAGGACGACGACCGCGCAGTTGGCACACGCACCGCCACGGCAGGCGAAGGGCCAGGCGAAGTCGTTGCGCTCTGCGGCCTCCAGAACCGACTCGCGGGGGTAGACGTGGAAGCTCCCGTAGTCGGTGTCGTCGAGTCCGGCCCCGGCCGCCTTCTCGAAGAGGTCGTCGTCGTCCGCGTGCCAGCCGTGATCGTCCAGTACCTCGTAGTTGAGATACTCCACGCGCGGGTGGATCGAGCCGCCGTCGTCGTCGCTGTCGGCGTCGTCGGCGCGCTGTCGTTCGGTGCCGTCGGCCTCGCCCGACAGGATCTGCTCGTACGCGGCCCGCACCGACTGGAAGGCCTCCAGCGAGCCGCCGTGGTCGGGATGGGTCTCTTTGACCCGCTCCCTGTAAGCGCGCTCGATTGCCTCGTCGCTCGCGTCCGGGTCGACGGCGAGAACTTCGAACGGGGACGCCACGCCCGCTGCTAGTGGTATGGTGGGAATAAACCTTCGCCCTACACTGTTTTCGCGCCGACTTCGGCCGCCGACCCCCACGCTTCAATCTGGGGGTGCGTTCGCTCACTCTCCGACCGGCTCCAGGTCGGGCTCGAACAGCGCCTCGACGCGGCACTCGAAGTAGGCGGCGAGCTTGAACGCCAGCGCCAGCGACGGATCGTACCGCTCTCGCTCGACCGCGTTGATCGTCTGTCGTGAGACACCGACGGCTGTTGCCAGTTCGCCCTGGCTCAACCCCGCTCGTTCCCGGTAGGTGTCGATCTCGTTTTTCATGCTCCTCGCTGGCTCACTCGTACTGTCGCTTCACGAACCAGTGGACGGCTCCGAACACGAGGATCAACAGGAGATATCCCCAGAGCGCACCCCTGACGGCGGCGGGAGCGGTGTAGACGCCGGTCGTCGAGAGGACGACATCGGCCGGCAGACCGAGTATCGCCACGACGGTGACGAACAGGAACGTCGTCTGACTCGCCTCGCGCTCCATCCGCCGTTCGAGTTCGTCGCCGACCGACACGGGCGACTGCCAGTACCCGACGGCCATCCCGAGACAACCGAGCCAGTACAGTCCCAGTCCCGCAAAGAGCACCACGGCTCTGTCGGTCAACATCCACAGCGCGGTCGCGACGAAGAAACTCAGCACGCCGAAACCGACCGACCTGTTGATCCACTGGCTGTACTGCTCGCGCTTCTCGACTCGCTGTCTGGCGGTGAGTTCCTCGCTCATGGGTATCGCGGGTGTAAAGCACCCTTTACAGTAAAGAATACTTTACACCCATATAAAGCTACCGCTCAGACCCATCTCTCGGTCGCCGCTCACGTCGTCACTGTCCGGGAAAGCACCAGCGGTGGTCGTCACTCCGCCCCAACTGTCTCTGGGTGATGACGGCCGACTCCGTCACTTGTCGGTCTGGTGAACTCCGAACACACACTCCAGCCCGAACACGACGACTGCCATCGTGACGGCCTGGACGACGAGCAATCCGCTGCCCAACACCAGTCCGACGACGAGGACACCGAGTCCCGTCGCCGTCCCCAGTATCGCCGCGTACGGCACGCGAGAGCGGTCTCGCAACCACGCGTCGACGCGGTCGTACAGTCGCGTCGCTGTCTCCATACGCTGCACACGACCACGACACGGAAATAGCTGCTCCGAGCCTGCGGGGCTCCCCGAACTGACGGCATCGCTTCGCTTGTCCGGTCGTTTCGGATCAGACGGAGAACTCGAAGAGATCGTCGCGCAACCATCTTTTGACTCGTCGGGTCGCTGACGCGACCACTCCTCGCAAAACATGGATGAAAAGACGGACTCGCTTCGCTCGTCCGGTCGCTTCGGATCAGACGGAGAACTCGAAGAGGTCGTCGCGCAACCATCTTTTGACTCGTCGGGTCGCTGGCGCGACCACTCCTCGCAAAACATGGGTGAAAAGACGGACTCGCTTCGCTCGTCCGGTCGCTTCGGATCAGACGGAGAACTCGAAGAGATCGTCGCCCACGTGGTGGATCGACTCGACGACCTTCCCGCTGTCGCCGACCATCTCGTCGCCGCTCGCCTTCGCACGCCCGACGGCGAGGAACTTCCCGTGTGATTCTTCGTTGATCGCGACGAGATCGCCCGCGGCGATGTCGTCGTCGGCGTCGGTGATGCCGGGCCGCATCACGTCTGCGCCGTCAGAGACGAACGAGATCGCGCCGCTGTCGACGGTGACGACGTGGTCTTCGGGCGGGTACGCGTTGAGTCCCTCGACGGTGAGGAACGGCTCGCCGTCGACGTACAGCACGAGCGGGTCGCCGTCGACCAGCACCACGTCCCAGTCGCTGTCCTCGAACTCCACTTTCTCGAAGGTGTCGGCGTCTAGTTCCACGCCGAGGTTCGCGACCACGGCCTCCTCGATGGCGTCGATCTCGTCGGCCCTGAGGTGGTGGCGCGACTTGACGTTCATGCCCGCATCGTCGTGGGGAGCGGAGATAAATCGACCGTTCTCGGCCCGCGTCCTCCTCGGGCGGCGCTGTGTGGGGGCACCGTCCCGGATCCTGACTGTCGTGTTACAAAAAGACGCTTTGGCGAACAGTTTACTTCGTCGCTCCCGTCCGTCGGGTATGAGCAGGGCAGACGACCTCCAGGACTGTGAGGACTGTCTCGCGCCGGCCGACGCCTTCGCGATCGTCGGCGAGGAGACGCGCCTCTCGATCCTCGAAGCGCTGTGGCGACTCGACGAGCCGGCGGCCTTCTCCGAGATCCGGGCGGAAGTCGGGATGACCGACAGCGCGCAGTTCAACTACCACCTCGGGAAGCTGACCGACCAGTTCGTCCGCAAGACCGACGACGGGTACGAGCTTCGGACCGCGGGCGAGCGGATCGTCCAGGCCATCTTCGCCGGCTCGTTCACCCAGCATCCGGAACGCGAGATCGAGATCGACGATCCGTGCGTCCGCTGTGGCGCGACCCTGTCGGCCCACTACGTCGACGAGCAGCTGTCGATCACCTGCCCGGCGTGTGGGCACGGCCACGGCGAGTATCCGTTCCCGCCGGGGGGACTCCACGATCGGACCGACGCGGAGATCCTGTCGGCGTTCGACCAGCGCGTGCGCCACCTCCACTGTCTCGCCAAGGACGGCGTCTGTCCGGAATGTAACGGCCGGATGGCGACGACGATCGGACGCGGCGAGGACTGTTGTCTGGGCGTCTCGGTGCGGGCGACCCACCGCTGCCGGCAGTGTGCTCACGAACTCTGTTCGGCGGTCGGGCTGGGACTCCTCGACCAGTCGCCCGTCGTGAGCTTCTACGAGGACCACGGTGTCGACCTCGCGCAGACGCCCTACTGGCGACTCGACTGGTGTGTCGACGACCACCCGGTCACCGTCGTCGACGACGATCCCTGGCGGCTCCGCGTCGACGTGACTCGCGACGGCGACCGGCTCGCTGTCGTCGTCGACGGCGACCTCGAAATCGTCGAGACGCGCCGCGACCCGGCGACGCCCGCCGAGTGACGCCCCGTCCATCGCTCGCGTGACACGTAGACCAACGCTGAAGGCGATCCCCTCTCTCCTCTCTGTCAATGGCCAGTGCCATCCAGCTGTACACGCTCCGAGACATGGACTGTTCCGTCCCCGAACTCCTCGATCGCGTCGCCGAGGCCGGCTTCGACGGCGTCGAGTACGCATACCGCGTCCCCGAGGCAGATTCCGAGGCTGTCCGGACGGCACTCGACGAAACCGGCCTCGCGGTGCCGGCCGCACACGTCCCCGTCGACGCCCTCGAAGACGATCTGGCGGCGACGGTCGAGCAGTACCGCTCGCTCCGGACTGAACGGCTCGTGGTCCCCTATCTCGACAGCGAGTCGTTCGGCACCGTCGAGCGCGTCCGCGAGACGGCCCGCCGCCTCGACGGGCTCGCCGACCAGCTCGCGGACCACGACTACCCACTCCTGTACCACAACCACGACGCCGAGTTCGCCGATCTCGACGGTCGGACGGCCTTCGACGTGCTCGTCGAGGCGACCGACAGCGTCGCCTTCGAACTCGACGTCGGGCTGGCGACCTACGCCGGTGTCGACGCGGCCGCGGTGATCGACAGCCACGCCGACCGGATCGACCTGCTGCACTGCACGGACACGCACGTCGACGCCCCGGAACCGGCCCACGCCGCCTTCGGCGCGGGTGACGTGGACTACGACGCCGTCTTCGACGCCGCCGAACGCGCCGGCATCGAGTGGCGCATCTACGAGAACGGATCACAGGACGATCCCGTCGGCGAACTCGACCACGCGGCCGAGCGCTTCCTGTCCTGATCGCCGTCCGCAACGACCGCGAGAGCCGGGGGAGTCGAAAAGTATAGAGGTGCCGTCGGAGTAGTCGCACCCGTGTTCTCCGACGGCCTGCTCGCTTCCTGTCGACGGATCGGGACAGGACTGACTGCTCGCGTCGCACGAGCGCGTGCGAACGCTACCCCCGCCGACTGCCTCCGATTCGCTCTGCTCGCGACGATCTGTGTGTTGCTCGCGGTCGTCGCGGTCAACGTAGCGACCTCCACGTCGGCCGAGGACACCACCCTCCAGCGCGGGACGGTGACCCAGCCGGCCGACAACACGACGATCGTCAGCGTTCAGGGGTACACCTTCGAGGGCTCGGTCAACGACAAGAAGCCCGCTCGACTGATCGCGGCCGACGAGCGCGCGAACACGGACTGGACCTACCAGAGCCGACAGGGGTCCGGTGCCTGATTCTTCGACGTCGATCCCCTCGACAATGGGAACCTGCTCGTCGTCTCGCCCCGCAGCGGCGAGACGCTGATCTACGAGCTAAATCCCGAGACCAGAGAGCGCGTCTGGGAACGGCGCTTCCCCTTCGAAGACACGCACGACGCCGACATGCTCAGCGAGGACGAACTCGTGATCGGCCACATGCGGGCCTGGAACGAGACCAGCGAGGTCAGCAACGACGAAGTGGTGGTCTACAACCTGACCACCGACGAGATCACCTGGCGCTGGCGATTCCGCGAGCACTTCGACAACGACACCGACGGCGGTATGAACGCCGACTGGAGCCACCTCAACGACGTGGACCAGGTCGGCGAGCACCGCTTGCTCCTGTCGCCGCGCAACTTCGATCAGGCGATCGTCGTCGACCGACGGTCCGGCGAGATCGTCCAGCGACTGGGTCGTGACGACGACTACTCGGTGCTCAACGAACAGCACAACCCCGACTACTTCGTCGGCGAGAACGGGACGCCGACGATGCTTGTCGCCGACAGCGGCAACGACCGGGTCGTCGAGTACGCCCACCTGAACGGCTCGTGGGAACGGACCTGGGAGGTCGGAACGAACTCGCTCAAGTGGCCACGAGACGCCGACCGACTCCCGAACGGCAACACGCTGATCGTCGACAGCCTCAACCACCGCGTGATCGAGGTCACGCCCACCGGCGAGATCGTCTGGGAGTACTACGCCACCTGGGGACCGTACGACGCCGAGCGACTGGGGACCGGCGACGAGTCCAACGGCCCGACGATCCGCCAGCAAAACGCCACCGGCAGCTACGAACTCTCCGGCAGTGCGGGGCTGCGCCCCGGGACCGGCGACAACCTCGACTTCCCGGCTCGACTCCAGGCGACGTTCTCGGGGACGCTGCTGTCCGGTCCCGCGAACGCCCTCGCACAGCTGTGGGGCCACTACATGCCGTGGTTCCGCCCGGTCTGGCTCTCCTCGTGGGACGCCGCGTTCCTCGTCGGCGCGGGCCTACTCGCAGTGAGCTGGGCCGGCGGTGAAGCCATCCTGCGGCGCAAGCGACTCGTCGGCGGGCTCCGGCGGCGACTCCCGTTCTGACACCGCCCTACTCTTCGCGCTCGATCTCTGCACCCCGGACGTTTTGCTTGACGCTGTGGAGTCCCTGCTTTGCCTTCTGCTTCGAGGCGTATCCCTGACCGCCGTCGGCGATGATGTTCCCGTTGTCGTGGACCAGCCGCCAGCGCCACTGGCCGGCACTGTCCTCGAACAGCTCGAAGGTCGCGTCGCTCCCGCCGTCCTGGCTCTCCTCGTCTTTCGACTGGTCGATCACGTTCGCGCCCGGTGCGTTCGAGCGGACGCTCTCTAACCCCTGCTCTGCCTTCTGGGCCGACGAGTATCCCTCGCCCCCGTCGGCGATGACGTTGCCGTTGTCGTGGACGAGCCGCCAGCGCCACTCTTCGGCGCTGTCCTCGTACAACTCGAACGTCGCCTTGCTCGCGGCCGCGTCGGTGTCGACGGCCCCCGCTTCTTCGGTCCAGCCGACCTCGATTTCGAGGCTCAGTCGCTCGCCTTCGCGCTCGACTTCGGTCTCCAGGTCGGCCTCCGGCGGTGCCGACACCGTCACCGTCTGTTCCTCGTCGGCCGGTGCGGGCTCGCCCCTGGCGAACCTGCGGGCGAGCCGCCGGAAGTACGACGCGATACCGTTTCGACTGCGCGTCTCGCTGGACTCGTGGATGGTCTCTTCTGGCATACATTCTGATCGTCAAGTGGCAAACACATAGTGGTGACCCTCGTCTCACCGTCGACCGCGCTCGCGGTCAGACGACCGCCAGTCCGCGGGGAAGCTGGCGATACTCGTCGGGCCAGGCCAGATCCAGCGCCGACCACGCCGTCCCGTCCTCGCTCGCGAACAGCCCGTGGTTCGTCAGCGCGTAGAACCGTCCGTCGTGGGCGGCCAGCACCGCCCGCGCGAGCCCGTCGGGGCCCGGCAGTCCCGACATCGCCCGCTCCCAGCCGTCCTCGGTCCGCCGATAGACGTAGGACTCGCCTTCCGTGCTGTGTGCATCACGGGCACCGGTGGCCGCCGACACGACGACATCGTCTGGGTCCGCGCCGACTGCCAGTCCCCAGACGTAGCGGTGATCGAGTCCCGACTGGGGGAACGACCACGTGTCGCCGCGGTCTCGCGACTCGGCGTAGCCGTCGCCGGCCGCCGTGTAGACGCGTTCGGGCGCGTCGGGGTGGGTGCCCAGCGTGTGGTTGTCTCGCCGCGCTCCGTCCGGGTTATCCTCCCAGTGCTCGCCCGCGTCGTCCGTCCGGACGAGCGCGCCCGCCTCGATTGCGACGGACAGACGGTCGGGATCGGTCGGATCGACGGCGATCCAGCGCACGTGGTGGGTGTCCGGCCGCGGCGGGAACGACCACCGCGACGCCGAGGGGAGGTCCTGCAACCCGGGCCGCTCGCTCCAGGAGTCGCCGCCGTCGGTCGATCGATACACCCGCGAGGGCTCGGTCCCGGCCCAGATCACGTCGGGATCGTGCGGACTGACCGTCACGGCGGTCACACGGTCGTCGGTGTCCAGTCCAGTGGTCCAACTGTCACCGCCGTCGGTGCTGTACTGGAGGCCCGCGTCGACGGTCCCGACGAAGACCCGCCCGGGACGCTCCGGCGCGGCGGCGACACACTCCAGTGAGTCCGCCACGGGTCGCTCCCGGGCCATCCAGCCGTCGTCCTCGATCACCAGCAGACGGTCGTCCAGCGCGGCGTAGCAGGTGGGCATGTGGCACCCTACGACTTCGTGGGACAAACGTCTCGGGGTGACACTCATACTGACGGCTGTAACTTCGTGAAGATCTTCGCCACCCCGGGGTGGCGAAATCGTTCACAGATTTACAGCCGGTAGTATCACCACGAAGTATTTACCGCAGGCCGGCGCAGGCCCGGCCGCATGGTACACTGCCCTGAATGTCAGACGACCCTCGAAACGGCCGACGACATCGAGTTCGCCGAGACCGACGCCACGACTGGCTTCATCAAAGCCTCAAAACGGTTCTACACGGCCAACTGCGCCGCCTGTGGCCTGACGATCGGCAGCGGCGTCGCCGGTGCGAAGTCGAACGGAGGTGCGGTCTGATGGCCCACTGTCCCGAGTGCGAGGCGACGCTCGATCAGCAAGACGACGTGGAGTTCGTCGACATGGACTCGACGACGGGCTTTTTCACCGCCTCCAAGCGGTTCTACCTCGTCGCCTGCGGCGAGTGTGGGGCCGCGATCGGCAGCGGCGTCGCCGGTGCGATGTGAGCGACGGATCGTGACCGGGCGTTCACGGCGCTTTGCGCCGTGCGCTCTCGGCGGATCTGAACCGGAGGAAGACTCGCTTCGCTCGTCTTCCAGGGTGCAAATCCGCGCGTGCCATTCGCTGCTCACTGTCGTTCGCAGCAGAATGGGCCCGGGCGGATCTGAACCGAAGCGAGACTCACGCTGCTCGTCTCGCAAGGCTCAAATCCTCACCCGGCGTGATTGCTCCGCTCCTCGTGTCCACTCGTCGCAGAAGCAGTGGGCCCGGGCGGATTTGAACCGGAGGAAGACTCGCTTCGCTCGTCTTCCAGGGTGCAAATCCGCGTGTGCCATTCGCTGCTCACTGTCGTTCGCAGCAGAATGGGCCCGGGCGGATTTGAACCACCGGCCTCTTCCTTGTAAGGGAAGCGTCATAACCACTAGACCACGGGCCCGACACCGGCAGAGAAACGATGCGGGGAAATAACCCTTTCTCTCTGGAGGCGACAGCGTTACCCCGATCACACCCTACGGGTCGAGCATGGAGCGGTCGACAGCGGTCGTCGGGGGAGTTATCGCCCTCCTCGTCGTCGGAGCGCTCGTCGTCTGGTCGGGCGTCTGGCTCCAGTTCGTCGATCCGGGGAGCTACGAGCGGACGACGGTGACGGTCGTCGACGAGGACGGGACGGAACTCGGCGCGGTCGACGCCCGCATCGCCGACACGTGGCAGCAGCGACTCGTCGGGCTCAGCCGGACCGAGTCGCTGGCTGCCGACGAGGGGATGGTGTTCGTCCACGACCGACAGGAGCGCCACGGCTACGTGATGCGCGCGATGTCGTTCCCGCTGGACATCGTCTTCGTCGCCGAGAACGGGACGATCACGCGGATTCACCACGCGCCCACGCCCGCCGACGGAGCCAGCGAGAGCGACCTCCGGGAGTACAGCGGCGAGGGCAAGTACGTCCTGGAGGTCAATCGCGGCTGGACCAACGAGACCGGCGTCCGCGTCGGCGACCGGGTACAGATTCCCGGCGAGACGACCGATCCTGCGGGGACCGGCGACGAGAGCGGCCCAGACCGACAGACCGCATCGACTCCGTCCTGTGACGCGGGGCCGACGGGGACGCCGTCGCCGACGAACGCGACCGTGACGGCACTGGACGAGGCGTGTACGCCGCTGGGGACCGTCTCCGTGGCGATCGCGGACAACGACAGCGAACGCATCACCGGGCTGAGCGACACCGACTCGCTGGCTGCCGACGAGGGCATGCTGTTCGTCTTTCCCGAAACCGGCGAGCACGCCTTCGTGATGCGAGAGATGTCGTTCCCGCTGGACATCGTCTACGTCGCGCCCAACGGCACGGTCACCCGGATTCACCACGCGCCGGTCCCCGACGGCGAGTACGAGCGCCGGTATCCCGGTACCGGGAAGTACGTGCTGGAGGTCAACCGCGGCTGGACCAACGAGACCGGCGTCTCCGTCGGCGACCGACTGCGACTCCCGAACGTCACCGCGTCGTAGCTGCTCCGTGTGTGCTGTTCTCACGGAGACGACGGGCTTTAGGTGACCGACCCATTCACAAGCGTGCATGGATGTCGACGCCGGGGACGACGACGCCTTCGAGGACGTTCGAGAAAACGTCGATCACCCGATGCGCCGGCTGTTCGCCGAGTACGGCCGGGACAACACCGGCGCGTTCACGGTCGGTCTACTGAGTAGTATCGTCGCGCGGCTGCTGGATCTGCTGCCCCCGGTGTTGCTCGGGATCGCCGTCGACGCGATCTTCCGGGACAATCGACCGTTCGCGCTGGGGCCGGTCGACCTCTCCGTGTACGCCACCGATCCCGAATCCCAGGTGATACTCGCGTCGAGTATCATCGCCGGGGCGTTCATCCTCGGTGCCGGGTTCCACTGGACCCGAAACTGGGGGTGGAACGCCTTCGCTCAGCGCATCCAACACGCCGTCCGGACCGACACCTACGACCGGATGCAGCGCCTGAACATGGACTTCTTCGCCGACAAGCAGACCGGCGAGATGATGTCGGTCCTCAGCAACGACGTGAACCGTCTGGAACGGTTCCTCAACGACGGGATGAACTCGGCGTTCCGGCTGTCGGTGATGGTCCTGGGGATCTCGGCGATCCTCTTTTACTACAACTGGCAACTCGCACTCCTGACACTGGTGATCGTCCCGGCGATCGGCTTCTTCACCTACCGGTTCATCAAAGCGATCCAGCCCAAGTACGCCGACGTGCGCTCTTCAGTCGGCCAGCTCAACTCCCGGCTGGAGAACAACCTCGGCGGTGTCCAGGTCATCAAGACCTACAGCACCGAGAGCTACGAGTCCGACCGCGTCGAGGACACCTCTCGTGACTACTTCGACGCCAACTGGGGCGCGATCAAGACCCGGATCAAGTTCTTCCCTGGCCTGCGCGTGCTCGCGGGCGTGGGCTTCGTCGTCACCTTCCTCGTCGGCGGGCTCTGGGTGTACGGCGGTGAAGGACCGTGGATCTTCACCGGGACGCTGTCCGAAGGTGAGTTCGTCGTCTTCATCCTCCTCTCACAGCGGTTCATCTGGCCGATGGCCCAGTTCGGGCAGATCATCAACATGTACCAGCGGGCCTACGCCTCCGCCGAGCGCATCTTCGGCCTGATGGACACGCCCAGCCTCATCGAGGAGACCGACGACGCCGAGGAGCTGGCAGTCACCGACGGGGAAGTCGAGTACGACGGCGTCACGTTCGGGTACGGAGAGGGGAGCGATCCCAGTGACGAGGAGATGATTCTCGACGACGTGTCTTTCACCGTCGACGGCGGCGACACGCTCGCACTCGTCGGGCCGACTGGCGCGGGCAAGTCGACCGTGATGAAACTCCTGATGCGGATGTACGACGTGGACGACGGCGCGGTCAGGATCGACGGCCAGGACGTGCGCGACGTGACCATCCCGAGCCTGCGGGACGCCATCGGCTACGTCAGCCAGGAGACGTTCCTCTTTCACGGCACCGTCCGCGACAACATCGCCTACGGGAGCTTCGACGCCACCGACGAGGAGATCCGCGAGGCGGCCAAGGCCGCCGAGGCCCACGGCTACATCCAGAATCTCCCCGACGGCTACGAGACGATGGTCGGCGAGCGTGGCGTGAAGCTCTCGGGCGGCCAGCGCCAGCGCGTCGCCATCGCCCGCGCGATCCTCAAAGACCCCGAGATTCTCGTCCTCGACGAGGCCACCAGCGACGTGGACACGGAGACGGAGATGCTGATCCAGCGCTCGCTGGACCGACTCACCGCCGACCGAACCACCTTCACCATCGCCCACCGCCTCTCGACGGTCAAAGACGCCGACCAGATCGTCGTGCTCGAAGACGGCCAGGTCGTCGAACGAGGCACCCACGACGACCTACTGGGCGAGGACGGCCTGTACGCCAACCTCTGGGCCGTCCAGGCCGGCGAGATCGACGAACTCCCCGAGGAGTTCGTCCGGCGCGCGACCGAACGCCGCTCGCAGGTGGATGCGGAAGTCGGGGACGACGACTGATCTCTTCGGCGCACCCGACGCTCGTTTATCGAGCGTCGAAGCCAAAGCCGAGGAGGACGACGACTAACAGTTCTCGCCGGCGCACCTGACGCCGCTTGTCGGGCGTCGAAACCAGAGCCGGCGAGGGCTGACATCACTCACCGGGCGAGATGTTCGTAACAGTTCGGTCGAGAGAGATACCCTGCTAGAAAACACTTGCCGAGGTGGCTTCGCCGTCACAGTGGTTGATCTGGCCCTACCGAGATAGAGGAGGATGCCCGGCAATTCGCCGCTTCTATCGATCAACGAGATCGGAGAGCGAAGTACGCAATCACGACGAGGCCAACGATCGGCCCAACCACCTCGGCCCTAAATCGCGAGAAATCCCTCGTCAGATAGCCGAACGCGAGGCCGAGGACGAGCGTCGCGACCAGCAGGCCGGCGAAACCCCAGGCGTACCACGGTAACGAACCGTCGTCACGACGGTCGATCCCTGCACCGGTCAGTGCAGTCAGGGCGGCGACGACACCGCACACTCCCCACAGCAGACCAATGGTCAACTCCGGCAGCCACGCGACCGCCGGTGCGTCCGCAACAGATCCGAACACAGGAAGGACCTTCATAAACGACATGGTGCCTCCAACGGCGAGAAACGCCACCGCCTTGCTGGTGCGGTCGTTCATTATATCCCGCACACTTTAGACTTGTATATAAGTGTGTGGTGAGGGGTCCTCCGGCTTCAGTGTTGACGACGGCGCTCTGTGACGTGTTCTCCCCGATCGCCGTCCCGCCGCAGTCGATCGGTGCGGAGTTGGCGCTGTCAGTCGTCGTAGGGCCAGTCGCCGACGATCCGCATCCCCTCCGCGAGGTCCTGCTCTTCGAGCGCTTCGGCGATGGCTGCGGGCGGTCTGGGGTCGACCGCCCGTTCGTCGTCGGCCAGCTCGACCGCCAGTTCAGTCAGGAGGACTGCCTGCTCGCGTAGCGTCCGTGGTTCGAGTTTGTCCAGTGTGTCCGCGTGCGTGTGGCCCCAGCCACGGCCCTCGCCGTCGGTCTCGCTCATGACGTGGATGCCGGGGACGCCCCACTGGACGAACGGCCAGTGGTCGCTGTGGGGGCTCATCGTCGGGGTGGTCGTTATCGGGTGTTCCAGCCGGTCGGCGACGGCGTCGGTGGCTTCGCTCAGGCCGTCGAAGCCGTGCGTGAAACACTGGAGCGTCCGGCCGCGGACGACGCCGTCGAGGTTCAGGACCGCCGCGACGGTCTCGAACTCCCGCCGGTCGGCCAGGTGGCTCGATCCCACGAGTCCGACCTCCTCGGCACCGAAGGCGACGAACTCCACGCGCGTGTCCAGTTCGTCCTCGCGAGCGGCGAGTGCCTTCGCGACTTCGACGAGCGTCGCCGTCCCCGCGCCGTTGTCCATCGCTCCCTCCGCGATGTCGTGGGCGTCGACGTGGCTGGTCACGAGCACCGCCTCGTCGGTGTCGGGCCCGAGTTCGGCGTGGACGTTCTGGCTCGTCGCGGGCCGTGTCTCACAGTCGACGGCCACGGTCACCTCGTCGCCCTCGTGGCGGCGAGCCAGCCGTGCACCGGTCTCGCTGGCGACACCGACGGCGGGGATCTCGCCGAGTGGCTCCTCGGGCGTGCCGACACTGCCGGTCGGCGGCAGCATCCCCTCGACGTGGTTGACGTAGACGAACGCCGCCGCACCCGCCTCGACGGCGTGGTAGTACTTCTCTCGGCGGTGGATGTAGCGGTCGTACCAGTCGGGCACGTCCGAGCGCGCGATCACCACCGCGTCCTCGCAGTCCGCCTCGTCGAACTCCTCGGGCAGGCCGTGGCCGGCGTCGACCAGCCGACCGGTCACCGTCCCGGCCGGCGAGCGCGGGAGCGCGATCACCGCTCGGTCGTCGCTCGCGACGGCCTCGTCGCCGGCCGTGATCGCACTCGTCTCGCGCTCCCAGCCCTGGATGTCGAACGCGGACAGCCCGGCGTCGCGGGCGTACGCCGCGAGGGCGTCCCGCGTCGCCTCGGCGGCCGCCCGTTCCCCCTCGCTGCCGGCCATCCGGGTGCCCGTATCGACCAGTTCGGTGAGGTGTGTCCAGCCCGCGTCGCTCGTGAACGTCTCGCCGATCCACTCGGTCATGTCCGTCTCTGCGTTCGGCATCGGTTTGAATTACGGGGTCCGATCCGTCGCGCAGAAAGACCGGCTTTCTCACCTCGCGGTGCCGGAAAGCGTCCGTTTCGCCCCGTACTGGGCGTATAACTTACTCGTCGGCTTCGAACTCGGAAGCGTGATGTCCGACCACGACAGACGACAGTTCCTCCGTCTCGCGCTCGCCGGGACGGGGCTCACGCTCGCGGGCACTGCGACGGGACAGCGCGGCCGCGCGACCCACAGAGACGAGCGGCCGAGCGGTCGCCGAGCCGCCGACGGGCTCGTCACCGTGACCAGCGACGACGACTTCGATGCGACCGTCGATCGCATCTCGTCGGCGATCGAGGACAACGAGAACCTGACGCTCGTCGCCACCGTCGATCACGCCGCAAACGCCGCCTCGGCCGGGCTGGAGCTCCCGCCGACGACGCTGCTGGTGTTCGGGAACCCACAGCTCGGGACACCGCTGATGCAGTCTGCCCGGAGCGTGGCGATCGATCTCCCACAGAAGCTCCTGGTCACGGCGGTCGAGGGAACCGTCACCGTCACCTACAACGATCCCGCCTGGCTCGCACAGCGCCACGGGATCTACGACCGGGCCGGGACGCTGGAGACGATCGGCTCGGCGCTGGCCGGCCTGGCCAGCGGCGAGTGACACGCTGGAACCCTCTCTGGTGCTGTGCCGCGGGAAGACGAACCGCCTTCGGTCAGCTATTCGTTCGACGTGTCACTCCTCACAGAATAGCGGGCGGCGGGGGATTCGAACCGCCTGAACGCACTCGCGTTCGCTCGTTCGTTCCGTGCTTCGAATCCCGCGCTGCCGGTTCGCTCACTGCGTTCGCTGTACGGGCGGCGGGGGATTCGAACCCCCGACCATCTGGTCCGGAACCAGGCGTTCTGTCCACTGAACTAGCCGCCCTCGCAAAACCGTTGCTCTCGAATCGGTTTGAATCGATCGGTCGCGGAGAACAGCTCCGGCTCGGTCAGGGCTGCTCGCCGGTCTCGATGGTGAACTCGTCGGTCGGGTAGGCGACGCAGGTCAGGCAGTAGCCCTCTTCCATGTCGTCGTCGAACAGCGACTCGTTTTGGCTGTGGCGGATGTAGTCGCT
This sequence comes from Halomicrobium sp. HArcht1-1, assembly GCF_058933285.1. Lineage (NCBI taxonomy): Archaea > Methanobacteriati > Methanobacteriota > Halobacteria > Halobacteriales > Haloarculaceae > Halomicrobium > Halomicrobium sp. HArcht1-1. The sequence goes on along the minus strand of NZ_JBZYDL010000001.1, from coordinate 2,881,265 downwards.
GGCGGCACCGTCGGTGATCTGGCCGGCACAGGAGACACACTGGCCCTGTCGGCAGGCGTAGGGCATGTCCCAGCCTTCGTCTTCGCCAGCGTCGAGGATGGTCTCGTTGTTCGCGACCTCGATCGTCTCGCCTTCCTTGGCGAACTCGATCTCGTAGTACTCGACCTCGTCGTCGGCGATCTCGTCGGGGTCGAATCCGTCGTCTGCCTCCTCTTGGCCCTCTTCGAGCTCTGCGCCCTCTTCGCCCGCCGGGATCGCCGCCGCGCTGCCGCCACCGCCGATCGAGCGGTTGTACGGCTCGGGGAACTCCGTCTCCGGCACCGTCGCCGCTCGTTTCTCGATCACGTTCTGGGAGATATCCTCGTTCGGTTCCCAGCCCGTGCCCGAGCTGTAGTGGACCGCGACGACGACGATGGTGAGCACGGCCCCAGCGGCGACACTCACTGGTTCTACCATGCGCGAAGCTTTGGAGCACTGGCTTATTTAGCTGTTGTTTTGGCTGAGGGCGGGGCTCCCGTCTGTGACGCCACCCGCCTGCCATGTGGAAAAATTAAAATAGGAACTCTCGGGAGCAACCGTATGGGAGTACGCGAGTCCTGGAACGAACTCGGAACCGGTGGGAAGATACTGGTCGGGCTGGCCGTCGGCGTCGTCCTCTTGGCCGTGTTGCTCGTGGTGTTGGTCGTCCTCGCGGCGGTGCTGGCCTCGTTCGTCCTCGGCGTCGGGGGCGACACTGCCCAGACGGCACCGGCGGCCTCGTTCGAGTTCGACTACGACGACTCGACAACGACGACGACCATCCGTCACGAGGCGGGAGATTCGATCCCGGCGAGCCAGCTCAGGGTCGTCGTCGCGGGGCAGAGCGTCGGTTGGGCCGACGGCGGTGGTGCCGCCAGCGGTGACGACGGCGAGGTGATCGACGGGGACTCGATCACCGTCGACACCCAGCCGGGCGACCGCATCAGGGTCGTTTACGAGGGACCGGACACGTCTTCGACGCTCGCCGCCCACGAGATTCACGAGGTAACGGTCACGGCCTCGTAGCCCACCGCCTCTCGGTACACGACCGCACTGTCCCCGGCTTCACTCCTCGCGGCGGGGCACGTCGTGCCGACCGAATCCGTAGCGGAGCCGGTTGGCCAGCCGCCGGGCGAAGCGGCCGGGATCGTCGCCGTCGGTCGAGCGCGACGAGAATCGCTCTGCCAGCGCCTGGTAGATCAGCGGCGTCGGCACCTCCTGTTCGAGGGCCTCCTGGACGGTCCAGGTGCCCGTCGAGCCGCCCTCGACGCGGTCGGCCACGTCTCCGAGGTCGGTGCCTTCCTCGCGGAACGCCTCCTCACACAGCTCCAGCAGCCACGAGCGGATGACTGCGCCGTTGTTCCACGTACGCGCGACCGATTCGAGATCGAGGTCGAAGCGCCCCTCCGCGAGCAGCTCGAACCCTTCGCCGTAGGCCTGCATCAGGGCGTACTCGACGCCGTTGTGGACCATCTTCACGTAGTGGCCGCTGCCGGTCGGACCCATGCGGTCGTGGCCCGCCGGTCCGGTCGCGACCGCGTCGAAGACGGGCACCAGTGCCTCGTAGGCCCACTCCGGGCCGCCGACCATCAGCGAGAAACCCTCTTCGGCGCTCGCGGGGCCGCCGGAGGTGCCACAGTCGACGTAGGCGGCGTCGGTGCGCTCGGCGCGCCGGAGCGTGTCGTGGAAGTTCGAGTTGCCGCCGTCGACGATCACGTCGTCGGCGTCGACCAGTCCGTCGAGTTCCTCCAGCGCGGCGTCGATCGGGTCGCCGGCCGGGACCATCAGCCAGATGCGCTTCTCCGCGTCGAGTTGCTCGACCACGTCCGGGATCGAGTCGGCCGGCGTCGCACCCGCCTCGGCGGCGTCGGCGACGGCCTCCTCGGAGATGTCGAACGCGACCACGTCGTGGCCGGCCGCGAGTGTCCTGTCGACGACGATCCGTCCCATCCGCCCGAGTCCGATAACGCCGAGTTCCATACCGGTAGCTCTCGGGGGCTGTGTGGTATGGATTGTGGTTTTCGGTTCCTCGAACTCGCCGGCAGACGGCCCATCGAAAGTGGCTACTGTCGCCGTGTCGCGTTCGTCGCCACCCGGAATAGCGACGGTCGCTCCAGACTGACGGCCGACAGTGTGAGAGCGGTCTTTTACTCTTCGTCGCGCATCTCGTCGAGGCGGCCGATCAGCTCGTCCTGGTCGGCGTCGGACTCGAAGCTGACGTCGCCGTCGTGGTCGTTGTTGTGGACGTTGACGGCCTCGTCCTCGTCGATGTCGTTGTCCTGATCCTTCTGTTCGGACTCGTCGTAGCTACCAAATCCCATGTCTAGACCCACACCAGTCAGCTACAAAAGCACCGTGGCTCGCCCGCGGTACGGCAGAGCGTCACGCTCGCGGCCCTCGCCGTCAGTGCTCGGTACGATGCCGCCCGACTATCCCAGTGCGATATCGAGGTACAGCATCACGACGACGCCGGCCATCGTCCCCAGCGTCGCGACGCGTTCGTACCCCCTGGTGTGCGTCTCGGGGACGATCTCGTCGCTGATGACGAACAGCATCGCCCCCGCAGCAAAGCCCATCGCGTAGGGCAGCAGCGGTGCGACGACGCTGACCGCGACCGCTCCGAGCACCGCCAGCGGGATCTCGACCACGCCCGACCGGATCCCGGCGAAGACGGCGTAGGCGCGACGATCCAGCCCGGCGTTGATCGCGGCCACGGAGACGGCCAGCCCCTCCGGCACGTTCTGGATCCCGATCGCGATCATCAGCGGGATCGCCTCTTCGACGTTGCCCGAGCCAAAGCCCACGCCGACGGCCAGCCCCTCTGGCATGTTGTGCAGCGTGATCGCCAGCACGAACAGGACGACCGCGCCGAGTCGCTCGTCGACGCCCGGCAGTCGATCGCCGGGGTCCGCGGCGTCGGTTCGCCGGCTGCCGGTCAGGAGGTAGTGTGCGTGGGGCACGAACCGGTCTGCCTGATCGAGAAAGAGGGCCCCGAGGACGACGCCGGCCAGCGTCGGGAGCGGGTCCCCGCCGGAGTACTGCTCGATGCCGGGGATGATGAGGCTCGTGAACGCCGCTGCCAGCATGACGCCCGCGGCAAAGCCAAGCGCGCCGTCCAAGGCCCGTTCCGACGGATCGCGCCACACCAGCACCAGCGACGCTCCGAAGAGGTTCATCGTGGCGATGACGATCCCGCCGACCAGTCCCTGGACCACCGGATCGGTCCCCACGACTCGGACGAACAGCTCCGGTATCGTCTGTAGCATACCGCACCCACTCCCGGGAGGATTTAACTGTTGTCGGATCCGTGGCGGAACGCTTTTGCTCGCGCTCGGCGCAGGCCGACCCAATGGACCGCAGGGCTCGCGGACTCGCGCTCGTCGGCCTCGGCGTGCTGGTGATCGTCGGCACACTCGCCGTCGGTGCCGTGACCGCGCCCGACCGGAGCGTGACCGACGGCGACGGGCGACAGACCCTCGTCGGCTCGCAGGGCGGTGGTACCGGCTGGCACGACTACGGGAGCGTCTACCTGGTCGACAGCGACGCGACCGCCTGGCGCGAGGACAGCGCCGACAGCTACTTCGACGTGACCATGCTCCCGAACGGGTCGGTGATGGCCGGGTTCATGCACTCTGGCTACGAGGCCGGCTGTGGCCCCTACGAGACGCCCTGTACGAAGACCGGCTTTCGGATCGTCGACCCCGACGCCGACGGCGGCCCGCGCGTCGTCTCGGAGCACGCCTTCCCGGTCCGTAGCGAGGGCAACAGCGAGGTCCACGACGTGGAACGGCTCCCCTCGGGCGAGTACCTCATGACCGACATGGACGCCGAGCGCCTCGTGGCCGTCCGTGGCGGCGAGGTGACCTGGGAGTGGCGAGCCAGCGAGCTGTACACCGCCCCCGAGGACCCGACCCGTCGCGACTGGCTCCACATCAACGACGTGGACGTGATCAACGAGAGCCACTACCTCGTCTCGGTGCGCAACGCCAACCAGCTCGTCGTCGTCGAGCGCGGCGCTGGTGCCGTCGAGGTGATCAACGCCGACCGTGGCGGCAGCGACGACAGCTGTCTCGTCCGGGGCGAACAGCTCGTTCCCGACGCCGAGGGCGACGTTCGGTGTGGCGATCCGGACGTGTTGAACCACCAGCACAACCCCCAGTGGCTCGGCGACGGGGCGGTGCTGGTCGCCGACAGCGACAACGACCGCGTCGTCGAACTCCACCGGACCGACAGCGGCGAGTGGGAGCCCGCCTGGACCCTGGAACGGGCGGGTGGCATCCAGCTGGACTGGCCCCGAGACGCCGACCGTCTGGCCAACGGAAACACGCTGGTGACGGACACGCTCAACACCCGCATCTTCGAGATCGACCGGAACGGCACCGTCGTCTGGAGCACGAAGACGCCCCGCATCCCCTACGAGGCCGAACGGCTACCCGAAGGCGAGCGGGTCGGCGGGCAGCGCTACTCCGCCGGAGAGACTGTGGGAGAGACGGACGACGACCCCTCGACGGCGACGCCGGAAACGCCGGGGGGCGACGTGCCCGTCCTCTCGCTGGGGATGACGGTGTTGCGCGCGGCCGTCCCGTCGACGCCCTTCTGGTTCGGCGAGGCCCACCTCGGGTTCTCGCTGGTCGGACTCGTACTGGTCGTCGGTGGCGGGATCGACCGCTGGCGTGCGCCGTGACGCCGTCGGGGGTCCGACGCCTTACAGCGGTTCGCCCCGGCCGAGCACCTTCCGCATCTCCATCGCGGCCGCGAAGTCCGTCCGCGAGACGACGCGGGTCCCGTCCGGCGTCGAGACGAACGCCTCGCTGGCCCGTGCCTGATCGAGTGCCACGAGCGCGTCGAAGGCCGGCATCGAGCCGTCGAAGGTCGGCAGGTCCGTCGCCATCAGGTCGGCGACGGTCGTCGTCTCTCGTTCCTCGGGCGCGACCGCCCGGAAGTCGTCGCCGCTGATGATCCCGACCACGTTCCCGTCTTCGACGACCGCGAACTCGGTGCGGCGGTCGGCGAACATGCGAGTCACCAGCTCCGAGACCGTGGCGTCGGCCTCGATGGTGGCGTCGGGCGCGGCCGCCATGTCGGTGACAGTCAGCCCCTCCAGCAGGTCACCCAGTGCGACGGTTCGAGACTCGCTGCTCGCGGCTCCGTAGATGAACAGCGCCAGCAACACGAGCATCGGATTGAACCCGCCGAGCAGGCCCGCCGCCCCGAAGAGGATCGCGAACAGCTTCCCGACGGTCGCAGCCGTCCTGGTGGCCCCGGCGTAGCTGCGGTTCCTGGCCAGCAGTGCCCGCAGGACCCGACCGCCGTCCATCGGGAACGCCGGGACCATGTTGAACACCGCGAGCACGACGTTGGTCACCGCGAGCCAGCCGACCACGAAGACGACCACGGGCTGGGAGGCCGGGATCACGAACAGCGCGCCGTAACAGGCAAGTCCGGTGAGGATGCTGGTGGCCGGTCCCGCGACGGCGATCCAGAACTCCTTGTTCCACTCGCGGGGGATCGCACTGAGGCTGGCGAGACCGCCCAGGATCCACAGCGTGATCGATTCGACTTCCAGATCGTAGCGCAGCGCGGCCCAGGCGTGGCCCAACTCGTGCAAGGCGACGCTGACGAACAGGCCGACGGCGGCGGCCGAGCCGATGATCCAGGGGATCGCGCCGTCGACGGTGAGCGCGTCGGTGTCGAGTGGCGCACCCGTCAGCCCCTCGATGAGGCCGGCGTACAGTTCGATCTGCTGGCCGCTGCCCAGCAGCCACGCGAACAGCGGCAACACGACGAGCAACGAGATGTGGATCTTGATCGGAATCCCCCACACCTGTGCGACTTTGAACGAGCGCATACCGGTAGCTATCGCTCCGCAGTGATACGTGTCGGGGTCGCGACAACGGGTCTGGCCGCTCCGCTCGTCGCGCGATCAGACGCCCGCGACGCCGAGCGCGCCGACGCCGCCGGGCAGCAACGGGCTGACGAGGGTCAACACGAGGACCGACGCGAGCCACGCGATCAGCGCGATGCCGGCCGCGTCGATCCACCCGCCGGGGTAGCGCCAGTTGATGATGCCCAGGTAGACGAAGAAGCCGAGCACCGTCGCCAGGAGCCCGCCCAGCAGCGGGATCCAGCCGACCAGCAGCGAGACGACGCCGACGCCGAGTGCGGCAAACAGCGCCGTCCACACCGCCTGCTCGAAGTCGCCGTCGCCGGTCATCACTCTCGCACCGACGTAGATGCCCAGCCCGCCGATCAGCAGGCTGACGAGGAACGTTACCACCGATCCGACGAGGCCGGAAAGTACCATGTGCGAAGGTCCTCGCCCACGACATACATACCTTCGGGCCGGTGGGTGCGCGGTGTCTGATCCGTCCGCGGTGCTTCCGTCTGGCTCCCGCCGGCAGCTACGCGATCACCAGCAACAGGAAGAACAGCGAGACGATCGAGGCGACTGTCGTCGCGAAGACGTTGACGGAGGCAAACGCCGAGTCACCGCCGAGTTCGGTGGCGTAGACGTACGTGGAGACGGCGGTGGGTGAGCCGAACATGACGAGCGCGGCGTTGCGCGTCAGCGCGTCGGCTCCGAACCCGGAGAACACGAGCCACGCGACCAGTGGCATCACCAGCACCTTCAGCCCGACCACCGTTGCGGTCCGGGTCAGCGGAATCTCGTGGCCTCGCGGGTCGAGCGAGCCCCCGACCGCGAGCAGCGCGACCGGGAGCGCGAGCGTCGACAGCCAGTCGAGCCCGGTCCCCGCGGCCGTCGGGAGGTCCAGCCGCAGCGTCGCGAAGGCGAGGCCGACGCCGAGTGTCAGCAAGATTGGGTTCGTCACGAGATTCCGGAGTTCGCCCAGGAAGTCGGCCTCGGTCTCGTTGATCCGGACGAGGACGAGGATCGTCAGCGGGATCTGGATTAGTGCCCCCAGTCCGAGGATGATGCTCGCGGTCGCCGCGGCGGTCGAGCCCAGCGTCGCCGCCACGACGGGCACGCCGAAGTACCCGAAGTTGCCGTGGTACGACTGGATCACGGCCACGCTGCGAACGTCGTCGTCGCCACCGCGGTTGCTCACCAGCGAGAGGGCGACCAGCGTCCCGATGACGACGACCAGTCCAGCCACGAGCGCGACCGAGAGCAGCTCGCCCAGTCGCTTGTCGTAGGTCGAAGTGAAGACGAGCGCGGGCAACAGGACGTAGAAGGCGACTTGTCCGAGTCGCTCGTTGCGAACGTCGGTGAGCACGCCGAGGCGGCGAGCGCCGAAGCCGGCGGCCACCAGCGCCAGCATGTAGGCGAACCGCCCCAGCAAATCGAGGTCGACGCTGGCCCCGAGTGCCCACAGCGAGTCCATATCGAGCCCCAGCCGATTGCCACGTTTGACTCTTTATCTTCGGCCGCCGCCGTCGCTCCTCTCGGGGACAAACGAAAGTGGTGACTCCCCCGAGGGCGACGCCACCCACATGGACTACGGCGTCTACCTCGTCACGCAGGCCAGCCACTCCGCAGAGCGGTCGACCCCCGAGATCGTCGCGGCGGCGATCGACGGCGGCGTCGATGTCGTCCAGCTCCGAGAGAAGGACCTCGCTGCGCGCGAGCGTCTCGCCGTCGGCCGTCGAGTTCGCGAACAGACTCGCGCGGCCGGCGTCCCGCTGATCGTCAACGACCGGATCGATCTGGCCCGGGCGATCGACGCCGACGGCGTCCACCTCGGCGACGACGACCTCCCGCTCTCGGTGGCTCGGGAGCTGCTGGGCGAGGACGCCGTGCTCGGGCGCTCGGTCTCGTTCGTCGAGGACGCCGTCGCCGCCGAGGCCGCCGGTGCGGACTACCTGGGCGTCGGCGCGGTGTACGCGACGGGGAGCAAGGACGACATCGACGACGACGAGCACGCCATCGGCCCCGAGCGGATCGCGGCCATCGCGGACGCCGTCTCGATCCCGGTCGTCGGCATCGGCGGCATCACGCCCGACAACGCCGCTCCGGTGGTCGAGGCGGGTGCCGACGGCGTCGCGGTCATCACGGCGATCACCGCCGCCGACGACCCCGCGGCGGCGACCCGACGGCTGGCCGAGACTGTCGACGACGCGCGGGAGTGACGCCTCGCTTCGTGACGCGACTCGCCAGCGGTGACGAGGTTCGCGACGGACGGTCACAATGGGGCGACGGCATCGTTCCGACGCCATTTTACCCCTGACTGGATAGTCAGTCGAACATGTCTACCGACGATCAGACGCCGTTCGATCGCTACCGGACGCGGATCGACCGGCCGCTGATGCGGTTGTTCGCAGACTACGGTACGTCGCGAACGCGCTGGCTCGTGCTCGGGCTGGTCGCGAACCTGCTGGCCCAGATGGCCTCGCTGTCGCCGCCGGTCGTCCTCGGGACCGCCATCGACGCGCTGTTCCGCGAGGAGACCAGCGAGTACTCGCTGTTGTTCCTGCCACAGGCCTGGATTCCCCCTGGAGAGGTCGCACAGTTCTGGCTCTCGGTGGCGCTGATCGCCGGCTCCTTCCTCGCGACGGCCCTTTTCACCTGGATCTACGGCGTCTCGGCGAACTTCTTCGCCCACGGCGTGATGCACTCCGTCCGCTCCGATAGCTTCGAGAAGATGCTCCGACTCGACGCCGCCTTCTTCGACGACAAGCAGACCGGCGAGGTGATGTCGATTCTGAGCAACGACTCCCAGAACCTCGAACTGTTCCTCGACAACGCGCTGATGAACGGAGTGCGCCTGATCGTGATGGTGCTGGGCATCGCCGCGATCCTCTTCGCGCTCAACTGGCAACTCGCGCTGGTGACCCTCGTGGCGATCCCGCTGATCGGCGGCTTCACGGTCTGGTTCATGCGGGTGATCGAACCCCGCTACGAGGCACGCCAGTCCGCGATGGCCGACTTCAACACCCACATCGAGAACGGGATCACTGGCGTCATCCTCGCGAAGGTGACCGGCAGCGAGGACTACGAGGTCGACCGCGTGCGTGACGCCTCACACGGCGTCTTCGAGACGACGATGGACGTGCTGAAGCTCTCGTACTTCTACCGGCCGGGGATGGAACTGTTGGCCGGCTTCTCCTTCGCCGCGACTTTCCTCGTCGGCGGCTACTGGATCATCTTCGACGCCCCGGGGCCGCTCACCGGCGAGTTGAGCGTCGGGGTCTTCGTCACCTTCGTGTTCATGACCCAGCGGTTCGTCGCGCCGCTGGCGGAGGTCTCGAACATCGTCGACCAGATCCAGAACGCGAAGGTCTCTGCGGCCCGCGTGTTCGGCCTGGCCGACATCCCGGTGCGGATCACCGACCGCGAGGACGCAACGCGTCTCGGCGACCCCGAGGGTCGGGTCACCTACGAGGACGTGTGTTTCTCCTATCCGGAGTTGTTGACCGACGACCACGGCCCCGCCGTCCCCGAGGACGAGACCGAGACCGACGGCGGGTTCGCGGCCCTCGACGGTGACGAGACAGACGAGGACTACGTGATCGAGCACGTCTCCTTCGAGGCCGACCCCGGCGAGACCGTCGCCTTCGTCGGCTCGACCGGCGCTGGCAAGTCGACGCTCTGTCGGCTGCTCTTGCGGCTGTACGACGTCGACGAGGGCCGCGTCGCGGTCGACGGCACCGACATCAGGGACCTCGAACTCGCGAGCCTGCGCCAGCACGTCGGCTACGTCTCGCAGGACGCGTTCCTCTTCGACGGCACCATCGGCGAGAACATCCGCTATGGCCGCTTCGACGAGCCCGACGAGGCCGTCCGCGAGGCCGCCAAAGCCGCCGAGGCCCACGAGTTCATCCAGCGCCTCCCCGACGGCTACGACACCCGCGTCGGCGAACGCGGCGTCAAGCTCTCGGGTGGTCAGCGCCAGCGTATCGCCATCGCCCGCGTCGTCCTGCAAGACCCCGAGATCCTCATCCTCGACGAGGCCACCAGCGACGTGGACACCGACACCGAACAGCGCATCCAGGAGAGTCTCGACGCGCTGACCGAAGACCGAACCACCTTCGTCGTCGCCCACCGCCTCTCGACGGTGATCGGTGCGGACACGATCCTGGTGCTGGAAGACGGCGCGGTCGTCGAACGCGGCGACCACGACACGCTTCGCCAGCAGGGCGGGCGCTACGCGGAGCTGTGGGGCGCACAGACTGGCTCGGAGTAATCGTCGTCTCGTCTGTGACCACATCTTGTGCCACCGCTCGCGTCGCTACCCGTCGTTTGCAGTGCAGAAATATCGCCTTTGCACGCCCGACCGGGCGGCTAGATCACTGAATGTGGCCTTCGTCGCGCAGCTGGTCGGCGTCCTGGCTGGTGTAGCGCCACTCGATGTTGGCCTTCTCGTCCTGCCAGTCCCACGGTTCCACGAGGACCACGTCGTCCGTCTCGATCCACGTCCGGAACTTCATTCGGCCGGGGATCCGACCCATGCGCTCCTTGCCGTCTTCGCACTGCACGCGTACGTGATTGCCGCCGTTGTGCTCTGTCACTACGGCGAACAGCTCGTCGTCGTTGGGCATTCGAAGGTTTCGACGCCCGGAATTCTCGCTCACAACGTAAAGACGAGCCCGAGACAGATAACTATTCGGCGAGACAAGGTAGCGTGTCACACGGACTGTGTGCGGTCGCTCTTCTCCCGCCGTTTGGTACCACCTTTCTGTGTGGCGACCCGCTAGAGCGAGTGATGACTGACTGGACAGCACGCGACATGCCGTCGTTGGACGACCGAACGGTCGTCGTCACGGGCGCGAACAGCGGGATCGGCTACGAGGCCACGAAGGCCTTCGCCCGGCGGGGCGCGACCGTCGTCATGGCCTGTCGGTCGACCGAGCGCGGCGAGCGCGCGGCACGCGAGATCGACCGCAGCGTCGCCAACGCCGACCTCGACGTGATGGCGTGTGACCTCGCCGATCTCGACGCCGTCGCCGACTTCGCCGAGGCGTTTACGTCTGCATACGACGAGCTACACGTGCTCTGTAACAACGCGGGCGTGATGGCGCTGCCCCGCGGCGAGACCGCCGACGGCTTCGAACGGCAACTCGGGATCAACCACCTGGGTCACTTCGCGCTGACCGGTCACCTGCTGGATACGCTCGCCGCGACCGACGGCGCGCGCGTCGTCACCCAGTCCAGCGGTGCCCACCAGAACGGCGAGATCGACTTCGAGGACCTCCAGGGCGAGCGATCGTACGGTCGATGGTCGGCCTACTCACAGAGCAAGCTCGCGAACGTCCTCTTTGGCTACGAACTCGACCGACGGGCCGACGAGGCGGGGATCGACGTGACGAGCGTGGTCTGTCACCCCGGCTACGCCGACAGCGACCTCCAGCGACGGGCCGGCGAGGCGGGGGCGGGGGCGATCGGCGCTGCGATCGCACAGGCCGCCAACGCTCTCGTCGCCCAGTCGGCGGCCCAGGGCGCACTCCCGATGCTGTACGCGGCGACCCACGACGAGATCTCCGGCGGCGAGTACGTCGGCCCCGGTGGACTGCTGCACATGCGCGGTGCGCCCGCGGTGCAGGATTCGAGCGCCCGTTCGTACAACACGGCGACCGCGAGCAAACTCTGGCACGTCTCCGAGGACCTGACCGGCGTCGAGTACGACTTCAAGGTGGCGGTGACGACAGGGTAATTCTGTCCGGCGGAGTCACTCCGAGAGAGCCCGCTGGGGAAGGATCTGCAACTCCGGTTCGTGCTGGATGCGGGCCTCGACGCCGAACACGTCGGCGAGGAGCTGCTCGGTGACGACCTCGCGGGGCGGCCCCCAGTCGTACAGCTGGCCGTCTCGCATCGCGACGAGGTTGTCGGCGAAGCGGGCGGCCTGCGCGATGTCGTGGAGGACGACGGCGACGGTCACGTCCTCGCGCTCGTTGAGCTGTCGGACCGTCTCCAGCACCCGAAACTGGTGGTGCAGGTCGAGGAACGTCGTCGGCTCGTCGAGCAAGAGCACGTCGGTCTGCTGGGCCAGCACCATCGCGATCCAGGCCAGCTGTTTCTGGCCGCCCGAGAGCTGCCCCAGTTCGGTGTCTCGCAGGTGTTCGACGCCCGCCTGCTCCAGGGCTTGCTCGACGGCCTGGCGATCCTCCGGGCCGACGGCGTCGAAAAAGCCTCGGTGAGGGTAGCGACCGTGGTAGGCCAGGTCTTCGACGGTGATCGAATCGGGCGACTCGTTCTCCTGGGAGAGCACGCCCAGTTCCCGCGCCAGCTGAGACTGCTGGAACGTCTGGATGTCCTCGCCGTGGAGTCGGACCGTCCCGGCCTCGGGTTCGAGGTGGTTCGCCAGCGCCTTCAGCAGCGTCGACTTCCCGCTCCCGTTGGGGCCGACCAGTGCCGTCACCTCGCCTTCCGGCACGTCGAGACGGGCACAGTCGACGACGGTTTCCTCGCTGGTCGGATAGCGCAAGTCGAGGTCCTCGGCGACGATCGCACTCTCGATCGGCACCCCGTCGGCGTCGGTAGCCCACTCCCGGACCGTTCCGGGCTGGTCGTCCAGTTCCGCCATCAGATCTCACCCATCTGTTGCTGTTTGCGCATCAGGTACAGGAAGTACGGGCCACCGATCAGTCCCGTCACCACGCCGACCGGGACCTGTACCGGACTCAGCGCGAGGCGTGCGCCCACGTCGGCGACGACCATCAGCGCGGGTCCGGCGAACAGGCAACCGATCATCAGCCGGCGGTAGTCGCCCCCGACGACGTTGCGCACGATGTGGGGGACGATCAGCCCGACGAAGCCGACGATGCCGGCGACGGCGATGGCCGTACTGGCCGCGAGAATCGCGACGCCGGACAGCAGGAAGCGCACCCGCTCGACTCGCATGCCGAGCGACTGAGCGGTGCGTTCGCCGAGCAGGAGGACGTTGAGCTGTCGCGCGCCGGCCAGCGCGAGCACGATCGCGAACGTCGCCGGAACGATCGACAGCCGCACCTGCTCCCAGTCGGTGCCGGTCAGCGAGCCGGTCGTCCAGGCGATCGCCGACTGGACGACCCCGAGGTCGTCCGCGAAGAAGAACAGGCCGGTCTGGAGCGACTGGAAGACGGTGCCGACGATGACGCCGGCAAGCACCAGCCGGACCGGACTGGTCCCGCCCTTCCAGGCGATCGCGTAGACGAGCGCGAACGCGACGGTCCCGCCGGCCGCCGCGATCAGCGGCAGGAACGGCGCGAGGCCGCTGAACACGACCAGCGTCAGCAGGACGGCCAGCCCCGCACCGGAGCTGACGCCCAGGATGTAGGGGCTGGCGAGTTCGTTGCGGGTCACCGCCTGGAAGATGGCACCCGAGACGCCGAGCGTCGCGCCGGTGACGACGGCGACGAGCACTCGCGGGAGGCGAATGTTCCAGACGATCAGCGATTCGTTGGACATCTCGGGCAACTCTCCGCCCAGCAGGAGGGCGTTCCAGACGGCGGGGTCGAAGACGATCGAGGGGTCGAACACGGAGCGCCAGGCCGCCGCGATCGTCATCGAGTACGAGCCGAAGCTCACCTGTAGCAGTCCCGCGAACACTGTGATCGCCGCGCTGGCGAGACAGAAGGCCGCGAGACGGCCGGTGAGCCAACTGCGCTGGTGGCCCGCCTCGGTGGGCGTGTCGGTTGGGTGGGTCCCGGCCATGTATGTTTTAGGTGTCCCTAACATCACTTGTATCAGTTCCGGTTTATTCGGCACACCTAAAAATCGCAAGGCATTTACCGTTTTAGGCAAGCCGAAAAGCAATGGCAGACGACCACTCCTCGACACGTCGACGGTTCGTCGCGAGTTCGATCGCCGCCGGGACGGCCCTCGCGGGCTGTGCGGGCAGCGACGCGACGGAACCAGACGGCAGCGACGGATCGACCTCCGACGACACGGCCCAGCCTCGGACTCGGACGGAGACGACGACCGACGCCGGTCACACCGCGACGCTGTCGCCGGCCGGTACGGTGTCGTTCGACGCCGTCCCCGAGACGGTGTTTACCGTCTACCCGCAGTACCTCGATATGGCCGTCGCGCTGGGTCACGGCGACGCGGTCCAGAGCGTCTACGTCCCCGAGATGTCCGGGACGACGATGAACCACTACTACCATCACCTCGACGGCGTCTCGCTCGATTGGGAGCGGCTGTCGGACCCGCTCGCCGACGGCTTCTCGAAAGAACGGCTGTACACCCACGACGCCGACGTCCACCTGACCGATCCGGCGTGGGTCACGACACAGGACAACTGGGACACAGACGACATCGAGGAGGTCGCGACCCAGCTGGGTCCGTGGTTCGGGAACTTCTACAGCGGGACCCACGGCCAGCCGCCCGAAGGGTACGACGACTACCAGTACTACGACCTCTGGGAGCTGTTCGGCGCGGTCGCCGACGTGTTTCGAGAGCGCGAACGCTACGAGGCGCTGGCCGCCGTCCACGCCGATCTCGTCGAACGGATCCAGTCACAGCTCCCGCCCGTCGAGGACCGGCCGACCGCGGTGCGTGCGACCCTCTCGGGCGACGGCGAGACTTTCTGGACGTACCACCTCAACGAGCCCGGCTACTGGCTGGCCGACACACGCCCGCTCGGTGCGACCGACGCCTTCGCCGATCAGGACTGGGGCGGCCTCTGGGGGACGGTCGACTACGAGACGATGCTGGAAGCCGATCCGGACGTGTTCCTCCACCTCTGGGGGATGACGCCCGACTACAGCATCACCGACACGCGCACGCGACTCGAAGACAGCGCCTCCGGCAGCCAGCTCTCGGCGGTCGAGAACGATCGCGTCTACCCGGCGGGGATGCGCTACCAGGGGCCGATCATGAATCTCTTCCAGCTGGAGATGGGTGCCAAACAGCTCTACCCCGAGATCTTCGGCGAGTGGCCGGCCTACACCGACGGCGATCACTACCCGGAGATCCCCGAGGGCGCACGGCTCTTCGACCGCCAGCGAGTCGCCGAGATCGTCACGCGCTGACGTGTCGACCGGCGGTGCTCGACCGAGACGTTCCACAGCCGACCGAACGATTCGACGCTGCTATACTCACTCCGAACACGACCCTGACACATGCCCGAACACTACGACGTACTGATCGTCGGCGGCGGCGTCGCTGGCCTGTCGGCCGGCGTCTTCACCGCTCGCGCCGACTTCGAGACGCTCGTGCTCGACGCTGGCGGCTCGATCCTCCGGCGTAACGCCCACTTGGAGAACGTCCCCGGCTTCCCCGCCGGGATCGACGCCCGCCAGTTCCTCGATCTGCTGGGCGAACAGGTCCAGCGGGCGGGAGCCCAGCGGCGGCTGGCGACCGTCGAGACCGTCACCCACTCGTCGGACGGCTTCACCGTCGAGACCGACGCCGGAGAGCGGTACACGAGCGACTACGTGATCGCGGCGACGAAAAACGAGACGAGCTACCTGAGCGAGATCGACGGCGTCGGTCTGCTCGACCGGGGCAAGACCTTCGTCGACACGGACGAGCACGGACGCACCGGCGTCGAGGGCCTCTACGCGGCCGGTCGGCTGGCCGAGAAACCCCACCAGGCCGTCGTCTGTGCCGGCCACGGGGCCGAGGTGGCCGTGACGCTGCTGACCGACGACGACGCGCCGTTCTACCACGACTGGGTCGCCCCCGAAGGCTACTTCACCGACCGCGGTCGCGACCTGCCGCCGGGATGTGAGGAGATCGACGCCGACGAACGCCGTCGGCGGGAAGAACGGGCTCGGGAGCGACTACGCGAGACGCTCGCCGAGCCCCACCCGGAGCCGCCGGAGACGCACCCGAGCCTCACCGAGTGACGCCGTCGTCGCTACTCTCTGTCTCTGCCCTCGGCTCGCCTGCGCCAGCGGCGCTGTAGCCGTCGCTCGCTGACGTGTCGTTCGCCGTCGGCGAGGTCCGCCCGAATCGCCGCTTCGAGCGTCGCTACGTCGTCGACGAACCCCGTCCGGGCCGCGTCGACGAGTTCGTAGGTCCACCGGTCGTCGACGAGTCCCGCCGGGAGGATGTCCTCTCGCAACGCCTCGGCGTACGCCTCGTGGCCCGCCTCAGAGAGCAGTTCGCGGGCGGCCTCGAAGTGGTCCATCCCGTGGCCGATGCTGTGGTGACAGGCCAGCAGCGACCCGTACCCTCGGTGGACGTGTTCGACACCCAGCTGCAGCCGGTGCAAGGCCGCCCGTTCGGTGTCTGTCAGCTCGGAGCGGTCGACACTGTGTGACATATGTTACCGTACGTACTCCGGTGCCGAAACCGTTCCGCCCGTCGAGGACCCGATCTCGCCGCGTGGTGGGCGTCACACGAACGCCAGACGGTCGTCTGACGAGGCTATTTATCTGCGGGGTTCGTCGCTCCCACCCGATGGACGAGGCGTACCTGGATCTGGAAGCCGTGGAGCTCGAACTGGACGAGGAGCTGCTCGACGCGATCGACGAGAAGGCCTTCGCCGAGCACCGCGACAACCGCGAGGCGGCGATCCGCGACCTCCTGGACGAGTGGCTCAAAGAGCGCGACGGGGAGTGACGCCGCCGGACGCGTCGCCCGGTTTAGGCGGTGCGAAAAAATATAAAAATTTTGAAAAGTTTGAAGTGGGTCGGGGACGAACCACTGAGTATGAGTCAGAAACAGTCGACCCTGAAGCAGGCCGGTACCGTCGAAGCCAGCGAAGCACTCCGACTCGAACAGGAGAAAGTCGAGCAGATCGTCGACGCGCTCAACGCCGACCTGGCGAACGTCTACGTGCTGTACCACCAGCTCCGAAAGCACCACTGGAACGTCGAGGGTGCCGAGTTCCGCGATCTCCACCTGTTCCTCGGCGAGGCCGCAGAAGAGGCCGAGGAGGCCGCCGACGAACTCGCAGAGCGCGTCCAGGCGCTGGGCGGTGTCCCGCACGCGAGCGCCGCGACGCTCGAATCCGAGGCGACCGTCGAGCCCGAGGACGAGGACGTGTACGACATCCGAACCTCGCTGGCCAACGACGTAGAGGTGTACGGCGAGATCATCGAGTCCGCTCGGAGCCACATCGAGCTCACCGAGGGACTCGGCGACCACGCCAGCGCACAGATGCTCCGCGAGCAGCTGGTCGAGCTGGAGGACGCGGTCCACCACATCGAACACTACCTCGAAGACGACACGCTCGTCACCGAGAGCGCGATGCAGTAAGCGTTCGGCGATCGACACCCCACACTTTTAGGCGCGACTAAACAAACGTCGAACAGCGACGGGACTCTCGTCTGCCGGCGGCCGCGATCACCCGAAGCTTTAATTTTAGGTGTGCCTAAAATACGGGTATGGCAACGACGACTGCGCCCGACGACCGCGCGGGCGAGCCGGCGACAGATCGCCCGTCGATCGACGTGTGCGAGACCTGCCCCGGGACGCGCACCTTCATCGAGTCGGACAACACGGAGGGGTGGATCGCGACGGACCTCGTCGTCGACGTGCGCCGCTGAGCCCGATGAAGCGCGTCGCTCAGTACCTGGTCGTCGTCTACGATCGAGAACGGACCGACGGACCGCCGGTCGAGCCGGGCACCGTGGCACGGACGATGGGTCGCTCTCCGTCGGCAACCACGGAGATGCTCCAGCGCCTCGCAGACGACGGACTCGTCGACTACGAACCGTACGAGGGCGTCACGCTGACCGATCGCGGGCGCGAGCGGGCGACCGAGCTGTACGACACCTACCGGACGCTGTCGGCGTTCTTCGAGGAGGTGCTCGAACTGGACGCTCCGGAACGAGAGGCCCGCGAGGTCGTCGACACGGTCAGTCCCATCGTCGCCGACCGACTCGACGACCTCCTGCTGGACGGCGACGAGAGCGTCCCGGCCCAGTGACACGGCGGCGAGTGCTGCCGCAATTACCGTTTGTCAGCCCGACGCAGACGGTGCGAGCGACGGTCTCGCCTCGCCGATCAGTCCTCGCCGGTGAACTCGACTGCTGCCTCCAGTTCGATCTCGATGCCGTCGCCTTCGAGAGTCGCCTCGTACTCGGTCGCGTCCTCGATCTCGGCTTCGAGTTCGGCCGTGTCCAGTTCTACCTCGACTTCCACGTCGACGGCGACGTCTTCGGAGTCCATACGTAGTCACTCGACCCGACGACACTACACCGTTACGACGCTCCCGCCGATCGGCAATCTTTTAGGCTAGCCGAATCGAGTGTGGGCGATGAGTGACCGGTTCCGTGTGACGGTCGAACACGACGGCGAGACCGAGACGGCGCTGTTCTCGGACGGCGAGTGCGCGCTCTCGGCCGGCGACGCGACCGTCCGGTTCGACCTCGGTGAGAGCGCGTCGGACGACGACGGCCCGGTGGTCGGAGACGACCCCAGACGGATCGTCGACCTCGACGCGGTCCCGTCGGACTCGACCATTCGGTTCGAGGCCCGCGGCCCGTCCCACGGCGTCGACTGCATCCTGCGGCGGATCGACGACGCGGTCGTCGCCTGGCGCAACTCCTGTCCCCACCGACCGGAGGTCCCGCTCGATCCGGGGACCGGCGCGATCGTCCGCGGCGACGATCTCGTCTGTCACAAACACGGTGCGCAGTTCTCCGGCGGCGAGGGGACGTGTACGCACGGTCCCTGTGCCGGCGACGCGCTCGACGCGGTCGCCGTCGCGGTCGACGACGACGCGGTCTACCTGACCGACGACCGGTTCGAGTCGGCCCGCGTGCTCGGTCAGTAGCGCTCTTCGACCGACGAACTGAGCACCTTCGCGGCCGTCAGGACGGGGTCCCAGACGGGCGAGAACGGCGGCGCGTAGGCCAGGTCGGACCGCTCCAGTTCTCCCACGGTCGCGTCCTGTTCCAGCGCCACCGCGACGACGTCGATCCGGATCGCCGCGCGGTCGGTGCCGACGATGGTCCCGCCCAGCAGCCGGCCGCTGTCCCGGTCGGCGACCAGCGTCACCGTCGTCTCGGCCCCGCCGGGATAGTAGCCCGACCGCGAGCCGGCGGTGATCGTCTCGCTGACCGGATCGAAGCCGGCGTCGCTGGCCGCTTCGGGATCGACGAGACCGGTCCGGCCACACTCCTGCTCGAAGGCTTTGACGACGGCGGTCCCCGCGATGTCGCCCACCGGCGTCGGGTCGCCTGCGACGGTCGCACCGATCGATCGCCCCGCCCGGTTCGCAGTCAGGCCCAGCGGCACCCAGTCGTGCTCGCCGGTGACCGCGTGGCGCATCGTCGCACAGTCGCCCGCCGCGTAGACGCCGCCGACGTTCGTCCGGCCGTAGTCGTCGACCGCGACGGCGTCGGCGACCCCGGTCTCGATCAGCGTGTCGGCGAGGAGGTCCGTGTTGGGGCGGATCCCGATGCCCACGAGCGCCAGATCGATCGCCAGCGACGCGCCGCCGGCACAGACGAGGCGCTCGACTCGGCCGTCGTCGCCGTCGAGGCGCTGGACCTCCTCGCCGAGGTGGAGCGTGACGCCCTCGGCGGCGAGTTCTGCCTCGACGACCTCGGCGACCGCTTCGCCGAAGGGCGGGAGGACGTGCTCGCCACGCTGGAAGAGGTGAACGTCCAGCCCGTGGGCGCTGAACGCCTCTGCCATCTCGATGCCGACGTAGCCCCCGCCGACGATCGCCACGGTCTCGGGGGGCTCGAACGCGGCGTAGCGCTCGACCGGTTCCCGGTCGACGAACTCCTCGCCGCCCACGTCGGCGACGGCGTCGACCGCCGGATCGAGCAGGTGCGCACGGACGGCCGCGGCCGAGTCCAGCCCGTGCATCGTGTGGACGCCGTCGAGACCGCTCCCCTCGATCGGCGTCGTGACCGCACGCGCGCCGGTCCCGATCAGGAGGTCGCCGTAGGGCTGTTCGAGACGGTCGCCCGCGCTCGTCTCGACGGTGAGGACGCGTTCGTCGCTGTCGATCGCCACGACCTCGTGCCCTCGTCGGAGGTCGATCCCGCGCTCCCGGATCTCCGCGGGCGACAGCGACAGCAGCTCGTCCAGCCGTTCGACCTCGCCTTTCACGAAGTAGGGCATCCCGCAGTGCGAATAGGACACCCACGACCCCTTCTCGAAGACGATCACGTCCCGCTCTGGCTGTTCGCGCTTGCACTTGCTGGCGGCGCTTAGGCCGGCTGCGTCGCCACCGATCGCGACGAACGGATCTGGCATGGTTCGAGGTTCGACGGCCACCGCCTTAGCACCGGGGTGCGGTCGAGCAACTCCTGTGGACTCACCGATCGGATCGGGGCGGGGTGTAGAAGGTGACCGTCCGCAGCGGCTCGTCGCCGTCGTTCTCGATCGCGTGGGCCTCGCCGGCCTCGATCAGGAGCAGGTCGCCGGGCTCGATCCGATCGTCCGCGCCGTCGACGGTCGCGACGCCCGTGCCCGCGACGACGTAGCACCACTGGTCGCTGTCGGCGTGGACGTTCTCCGGGCCACCGACGGTTCGGCCCGGCTCGACGGTCATCTCGGCGGCCTGGGCCTCCTCGGTCTCCATCGCGATCGAGAAGTACTGCTCGAAGTCGAGGTGGGCCTGTCGCATGTCCGCCCGTCGACCCGGCCGCCGGAAATTCGTTTCGTCCCGTCGGTCACCCCTCGACTGCGAGTCGCTCCGCGACGAACGCCGTCGCGTCGGGTACGACACGAGCGTACCGGACGACGCTGTCCAGTCTCGGCTGCAGCCGCTCGGGCGCGACTCTGGACGGCGACCGGTCGAGCCGCTGCCGGACGCCAGAGAGCACCTCGATGGCGGGCGTCGCCAGCGCGACGGCAAGCGGCTGTGGCGTCGCGGCGACGGCGTCCTCGACGGCACTCACGGCCGACGCGTGGGCCGACTGCACCGTCTCCTCGGTCACCGCCGTCCGGTAGTCGCCGCTCTCGATCTCCGTGACGACCCGGTCCAGCGCCTCTGCTGCCACTAGCCCGCGCCCCGACTCGATCACGGCCGTCGCGTAGTCGTGGCGATCGCGGGCCTGAGCCGCGTGCTCCGTGCGCCAGTCGACGGCGTCGGACGCCTGCCGAAACAGATGCCGGGTCGGCGGCTCTGTGGCGGCGTCGGCGTCCAGCACCGACGCTTCGGCGTCGACGTACTCCGCGACTCGATCTCGGGTCGCCCGAACGGAGTAGTCGAGGCGCTCGCTCGCCGCCGCCAGGTGGGACCGCCAGGCGGTGCCGTCCGTGGCGTCGACGAAGGCGTCTCGTAGCCGACGCGCGTCGGCGGTCTCGACCCCGGCCGTCTCGACGGCCTCCCAGCGGTCGCCGACGGCGAAGACGGCGGCCTGTGGCGGTTCGGCGAACGGCGAGCGCGGGCCGAGCCGCTCGCGTGCCGTGTCGAGCAGCGACTCGACGGTCCCGAACCCGACCGTCGCAGCGACGGGATCCGGGGCTCGATAGTCGAGACTCGCTTCGACGGCCGCACGCTCGGCTCGGACCTCGTCGTACCGATCGCGATACGCCCCGCGGTCGGCGTCGCCGCTCGCCGCTTCGTACGCTCGCCGGACGTTGACGGCGTCCCCACGACGGTCGCGCCACGTCGCCAGGCGCTCTCGGGGCGCTCCCTCGGCCGACGAATCCAGCTCCGTCGCGACTCGCGCTCGCTGCTCGCGCAGCTTCTCGGTTATCGCGCCGTTGGGCACGGACAGCTCCGGCGGTACGCGCTCCAGGGTCTCACGCGCCGCTGTCCGGTGGTGCTCGATCGCACTGCTCGGGACGGACAGCGGATTCGTGGCCGGCACCGACGGCGCTTCGCGTTCTCGAATCGCCCGCGCGATCGCGTCGTCGTCGATCTCCGGTTCGTCGTCCCCGTTCGACGGGAGCGCCGAGCAGCCCGCCAGCGCGCTTGTTCCGACCCCGATCGCCGTCAGGAACCGACGGCGACTGAGCCGGGTCATGGCGCTCCCTCCGTGGGATCGAACGGCTCCGGACGCGGTGGCCGGCCGCAACTGCTGCTCGTGCCCGCGCCGTGACCGGAGAATCGATCGCCGGCAAACGGGAACCTGATCGCGAACCCCGTCGTCTCGTAGGCCGTGGCCCGACACTCCACGTCGGCGGGTCGCAGCGTCCGGCAGAACTGCGCCGACGGCCCGCTGGCGTCGACTTCGACCCACTGGAGACGAACCTCGGAGCACGCTCGAATCGCCGTCGTGAAGAGGTACACCGACTCCTCGCCGTCCAGCGCCGTCGCCTCGGCGAACGACGCCAGCGTGCGTGCCTCGCTCGTCTCCGCGAACGTCACGTCGTCGAGATCGTCGCCGCTGGTGAGATAGGTGTGCCTGTACACCGGCGGCCGATCGTCAGTCTCTCTCGGCGTCGGGAGCGTCTCGCCTTCGGTGAACAGCGCTTTCCCGTCCGGATTGCGGACCGACGCCACCTCGTACTCCGTCACTCGCTCTCGGCCGTCGCCGGGCTGTTCGTCGCTCGTCTCCGCGTTCCACTGGCAGCCAGCGAGCGCCGCGACAGTACCGCCTGCGATCGCCGCGAGACACTCGCGGCGGGAGGGCTCGACCATGTTCTCTCCTCCGACCACACCTCACAAACGTCTTGGGGACGCCCACTCCGGACTGCGCTGGCCGTCGCCTCACCGGCGCTGTCAGGACAGCGTCACCGTCTCGCCCAGCGTCGGCGCACTGGCGTCGTGGCCCTCGGCTCGCAGCTCTCGGGCGAACGACTCACAGCGGTCCCCGTGGTTGATCAGCAGCCGGCTGTCTCGGTACGCGTCGAGGAACGACAGGAGCCCCTCGCGGTCGGCGTGGGCAGAGAAGTCGTACGCCTCGACCTGCGCGCTGACGGGCATCACGCGGCCGTCGATCTCGGCGCTGCCGGTTTCGAGGAGGTCCCTGCCCGGCGTCCCCTCGACCTGGTAGCCGGTCATGGCGATCGTGTTGACCGGCTGGTCGGCGATCGCCGGGACGTAGGTCATCGCCGGCCCGCCCGAGAGCATCCCGCTCGTGGTGACGACGACGGCGTTCTGGTCGGCGATCCGTCGGCGCTGGCCGTCCCGGCCGTCGACGAAGCGGGCGTTCGAGACCGCGCCGCGGAAGGCGTCGGCGTCCCGGAGGAACGCGGGGTGGTGGCGCAACTGCTCGATGACCCGCTGGCCCATCCCGTCGACGTAGCAGTCGATGTCGTGGGCCGCACAGACGAGCATGATCTCCTGTGTGCGGCCGATGGCGAAGGCAGGGACGACGACGGTCCCGCCCTGCCAGACGGTCGTGCGCAGCGTCTCGACGAAGGACGCTTCCACGTCGCCCCGATCCTCGTGGCTCACGTCCGAGTACGTGGACTCACAGATCACGGCGTCGGCGTCGGGGCGGTCGGTCGTCGCCGGGACGAGGCGCTGTCCGCTCACGGGCGCTTCGCGCCCGTTCGCGCGGCCCGAGGCGGCGTCGCCGCCTCGACGCTCGTCCGTGTGGAAGTCCCCGGTATAGAGGAGGCGCGTCTCACCATCTTCCACGAGGACGTGCGCGCTCCCCGGGATGTGGCCGGCGTCGTAGAACGTCACCTCGTAACCGGCCGCCTCGAACGGCTCGCGGTAGCCGTGGGTCGCAGAGACCTCGCCGATCCGGCGCACGTCGTTCTCGGTGAAGGGACACCGCGGGCTCCCGCCGTGTAGCTTGAGCGTGTCTTCGGCCAGCGTCAGCGCGAGCTCTCGGGTCGGTGGCGTCCAGTGGACGGGGGGCTGTTCGGTCCCCGAGAGCAGCGCCGGCACCGCGCCGACGTGGTCGAGGTGGCCGTGCGAGACGACGACGGCGTCCGGGTCCACGTCGCCGACGGGGTACTGCGGGGGCGACTCGCTGGCCATGCCGTAGTCCAGCAACAGCGAGTCGTCGATCAACACGGCACTGCGACCGATCTCGCCGGCTCCGCCCAGAAACTCGACCTGCATCGATCAATCCTCACGCCGCTGGCGCTTTCCCTCCATCGATCCGCGCACCCGACCCCGCGGACCCACTCAGATACTCCGCTCGCCGGTGCGATCCTGCTCGGTCTCGACGAGGGCCTCGACCTCGCTCGCCGAGATCGTCGGCAGCGGGCCGGGGACGGTCCGGGTCAGCGCGGCGGCGGCGGTCCCGTAGGCCAGCGCCTGCTCCGTCGGGGCGTCCTCGTACAACTGGTGGAGGTAGCCGCCGAGGAAGCCGGCGTGCGTGCCGCTGGCGTCGATTACGTCGGTCTCGATGGCGTCCTGTTCGTGGACGACGTTGTCGTCCCAGGCGACCGCACCGCGCCCGCTGCGGGTGATCACGACCTGCTCGAAGTCGCCCTCGGCGGCGAGCGAGTGGGCCAGCTGCCGGGCCTTGCCAGAGCGGTCGAACACCGCCTGTGCGTCCTCTTCGTCCGCGACGAGTACGTCGATCGCGTCTTGCAGGGAGAGGAGCGCCTCGCGGGCGTCCGCAAGCGACCAGAGGCCGGACCGGTAGTCCAGATCGAACACGCAGGTCCCTTCGCAGGCCCGATAGAGTGCCTCCGTGGTCCGCCGGGCCGTCGGCGAGAGCGCGGGCGTCGAACCGCTGACGAAGAACACGTCGGCGTTCTGGACCATCGCCATCCGCACGTCTTCGGTCGACACCGTAGCCAGCGCGGTGTCGCCCCGGTCCTGGACGGTCACGTCGTCTCTGGGTGGGCTCCCCCGTTCGACGAACTGCAGTCCCTGCCGGCCGTCCTCGTCCCAGACCACCTGCGTCTGGAGCCCGTCGCCCTGCTGTTCCAGTTCGGCGACGACGCGCCGACCGAGCACCGTGTCGGGGAGCTTCGACAGCCAGACGGCCGGCGCACCGAGTCGCGTGGCCGCGACGGCGGCGGAACTCTCGGTACCGTCCGCGTGCAGCGATACGTCTGTCGCCGTCTCCAGGCGCTCGTGGTCCGGCGGGCTCAGTCGCAACGCGGTCTCTCCGAACGTGACGAGTCGACTCATGGCCAAGCCATCGACGGCCGGGGGTTTAGTTGCCACGGGCGTCACGGCGCGCGATTTCGATCGATCGCAGCGGCGTCTGCCGGCGGTCCGCGACGCGGCGAGGGACGTGCCCTCGCCGGGAGCCGCTATGTCCGACGACCGCTGTGGCCCGGATAGTCCCGCTCGAACCGGTCTTCGAGCTCGCCGCGGTCGATCTCGACGACGACCGGTCGACCGTGCGGACAGGCGTAGGGGTTCTCACAGTCGTCGAGCGCGGCGAGCAACTCCCGGATCGAGCCCTCGGTCAGCGAGGTGTTGCCCGTGATCGAGGGGTAACAGGCCAGATCTGCCAGTAGCTCGTCGGCGGCCGCCTCCACCGTGTCGGCGGCCTCGTGCTCGCCCGCGACGAACGCCGCCAGCACGTCCTGGACGAGTTCGGGGCCGGCGGCGTCGGCGATCACGCCGGGGACCGTCCGCACCTCGACGGTCCGGTCACCCGTTCGGTCGGCGTGAAAACCCAGCCGCGCGAGCGCCTCGACGCGGTCCTCGAACACCGCGGCCTCCCCCGCCGTCAGTTCGAGTTCGACCGGCTCGGCGAGCGCCTGCGTCGCCGTCTCGCCTTCGAAGGCATCTTTCAGCCGTTCGTAGTTGATCCGCTCGTCGGCCGCGTGCTGATCGATCACGACCAGTCCGTCGTCGGCCTCCGCGACGACGTAGGTCTCGTGGAGCTGCCCGAGGATCCGCAGGGCCGGCAGCGAGTCCAGCGACTGGGTCGGTTCCTCGCCGCCCAGCCGGGCCTGCCGGTCGTCGCCGCGGAACTTCCGCTCTGGGTCCGTGTCGCGCCCGGAGCGGGCACGTCCGCGGTCGGCGTCGCTCGTCCGAGTCGATCCGTTCGTCTGGCTCGACTGCGCGCTCGTCGATGGCTCGTCCCGTCCGCTGGACGCGCTCGACCGACTCCGCGACGAGGCGGTGTCCGCCGCGCTGTCGCCCGTCGCCGTCGCGTCGGGCTGTCCGCGGTCGCCGCTTTCGCCAGCAGATGTGCCACTCGCTCCGTCGGCGGTTCGATCCGAAACCGAGGTGTCTGGACGGCCCGTCTCGCCAGCCGAGTCGTCGCCGGACTGCTCTCCGTCGGCCCCCGCGCCGTCTGTGGCGTCGGTCTCGTCGTCCACTCGCCCGGACTCTGGCGTGATCTCGGTCTGCTCGGCGGCCGAGCGGCCCCGCGGTGCGCTGGAGCGGACGAGCCCCTCGGAGAGCAGCGCCGACTGGACCGCGTGCTCGACCTGCCGACGGACGCCCTCGTCGTCTGCGAAGCGAACCTCTATTAGTGAGTTAGCAATTTTTTGTGAGAGCGTCTCCACCCCAGCGGCTTGACTAGGAGAACACGATAGAGCACCCATAACAAAGTACCTGTAAAGGTTAAGTACCGTGTCCATGAAAACCTAATGTAATGGCTTTAGAATACCGCCCCATGCCGGGTGCTAACCGGGATGACGACTCGGGAAAATATACGGAAACATACCCACCTGACGCCTTCATCGCTGCACTGGAAGCGGAGGGTGGTTCAGCAGGAACACAACCGATAGCGGACCGCGTGGGGTGTTCCTACGAAACGGCCTACAAGAAGTTGCGTTCACTCGCTGATGATGCCAGTATAGGCCGGCAGAAGGTCGGGAACGCAAATCTCTGGGTGGTCGGTGATGAGTAGCAACAGTCACCCGACATCTCTGTATCCCACAGAGGAACAATACAGACGGTGGGAGAAAGAGGCAGGAGAACTTGGGATGTCGATGCCGGAGTTCGTCGAGTGCATGGTTGAGGCGGGAATGAAGAAGTTCGACTCCAACGTCACGCCGGATGAAACGAACCTAGAACTCCGGAAACAGCGCAATGACCTGAAGGAAGAACTAGAGGGTGCGCGGAACCGAATCGACCGGCTGGAAGACGAACTTCATCACGGCGAGCAGGGAGCAATCCGCGAGTTCGTCAGAAGAAATCCGGGAGCCACTTACGACGAAATCGTACAGCACGTCATCGACACCGCTGCCGGGCGCGTCACTTCTCATCTGGAGGGTCTGGAAGGTGACGCCTTACAGGTCAAATCGGACGACGACGGCACCGACCTGTACTACCCGGCAAACAACGGAGGGATCGAATAGTGGCTCGCGGCGACCACGACAGGCCCGGACGACCGTCAGGGGTCGAAATGCGGGCGAACCAGGACCCGAAGGCGCGGATGGGCGTTTTCAAGACTATCGATGACGTTCCCGATCGCTACCGGTTGTCGTACTACGCAGAGGAATTTCGGGGTAACGATACGTGGTCGTGGTATCTCATGCTCCGTTTCGACGGTACTGTTAATCAGGCACAGGGGCAACTGGGGAAGTGTCGGGCGGGAGAAATCGAACGGTGTGGTCGATACTTCAAGCAGTTCATGCACCGAGAACGGGATAGACACCACGCCTTGGCAACTCCTGTAGATATTGAATCCTTTCTCTCTGAGATCAAAGACGGATACAAGAATCCGACAAAGCAACCACGGGCAACTTCGACAGTCTACGATACGTACTTCGCGCCAGTCAATCGGTTCTACGACTGGCTTCAATCGTGGGTCGACTTCCCTCACCGCCACCACCCGGTTCTCATGGCGTGTGCTAATGGCGGTGTCGCCCGCGAGTGCTGGGACTATCGGATGGGCTTAGCCGACAAGCAATTCACCAGAAAGAACGGTGATGCAGATGAGTAGTGACAACCACGATAAGCACGAGCAGATTGCTGACCGCTTCGGTCGTACGACTGACCCGTTAGCCGAATACAACGAAGACTTCTGGGCGATGGGGAGAGAAGATAATGTCGACCCGTTCCAGCTGTTCCTCGATGAACAGGTGAGAAACCGTGACCACGCTGACGACACCATCAAGAATCGGGAGCGACACGTTCGGCAATTCCGGGACTTCATGACGGAACATTACGACCGGCATCCCGCGTGCGCGTCGTCTCGGCACGCGATGGAGTGGGCAAGGGCCTTTCTCAACGACGGTCTCACGAAAGGGACCGTTGCGAAGAAGTTGTCCACGTTACAGCTTGCCTACACCTATTTCGGGAACGAACCGAACTTCCCGCACAAGACAAACTTCAATCCCTTCGGGTCAGCCAAAGGGAAAATCGACCTTAGCAAAGAGTCACCCCAAGATCCGCGTCCCATCCCACTCTCAGAACTCCGGGGAGTGATTCAGGAGGACATCCGCCATATCCGAGATCGTGCTCTCATCGTCACTGGATTCAAAACGCTGCTCCGGGCGTCGGAAGTCTGTAACATCAAACTCAGCGAGATTCACATCGCCAATTCCGAGCTACAGGATCACTATCCAGAACTGGGAACACATCCGACCCTTGACGGTCGCCCGAACGCGCTATACGTCCCCAACGACCGGGAACGGAACAAACGAGAGCGGCCGACAATCATTCCGTTAGATGGCGAACTTCGCCGTGTTCTTCTACAATATCTGTTAGTCCGGCCCGATAACGGCGAACCGTGGCTGTTCCTGTCGAAGACGAAAGGCTTGAAGATGGACCACACGAACGTTAACGACCGGTGGAAGGAGTACTTCCGTCCACGCTACGGCCCGACCGACCGGTTTCGAGGCGTGTCCTCGCACTACGGTCGGCACTTCGGAACGACATGGTTCAAGGTCGAACAGAACTGGCCCCGCGACCTTGTCAAGTACCTACGCGGAGACCGTCAATCGGGTGGTGAAATCCGGTCAACCCGCGACGCGATCGATTCCTACATTCACACCTACTACGAAGACATAGAAGACCGCTATCGGGAGGATGTCTTCAAGTTCCGAATCTAACCGGTTATTCTGTTAGTGTCCGGGATAGTCCCGCTCGAACCGCTCATCAATCTCATCAGAGTCGATATGAATTAGCACCGGGCGACCATGCGGGCATGCCCACGGGTTTTCACAGTCGTCAAGTGCCGATAGCAGGTCGACGACCGACCCGTCGGTTAGCGACGTGTTCCCCGTAATCGACGGGTAGCAAGCCATGTCCGATAACAGTTCGTTGGCGACGGCTTCGACAGTCTGTTCCGCCGCTTCTTCCCCTGTCACCAAGTCGGCCAAGACGTCGCGGATTACCGACGGGCCGGCGGATTCGGCGACAAGCGCGGGGACGGTCGTTACTTTCACCGTACGATCGTCGACGCGGTTCGCGTGAAAGCCCAACCGGGCAAGCGCGTCTTCGTAGCTGTCGAATATCGCGGCTTCTCCGGAGGTTAATTCGAGCCGGACCGGTTCGGCTAACGCTTGAGTGGTCGTTTCGCCTTCGAAGCGTTCCCTTAGCCGTTCGTAGTTGATTCGTTCGTCGGCGGCGTGCTGGTCGATTAGGATTAGTCCGTCGTCGGCTTCGGCTACGATGTACGTGTCGTGTAGCTGTCCCATGACGCGAAGGTCGGGAAAGTTATCGAATTCCGTCGACGTGTGGGCGTCGTCACCGCTAAGGGTCGTTTGGGTGTCCGGTTTCCGGGCGATCGGTGACTGTGATTGGCGGGTGTGCGGCGACGACCGCGTCGAATCGGATGTCGACGACGGCCCGGGTGACGATCCCGACGACGGCGACCGGGACGTTGTATCTTCCGCCGACGAACCCACGGGTGACGACGAAGATGTCGAAGACGCCGACGATGTCGACCCGGGTGATTCGGTATCGGGCGATTGTTGGGATGTCCCGGCATCGGTCGTGAGTTCGGGCGTGTCCTCGACGGCGGTGTCGTCGGTTCCCGTGTCGGCGGTGCTATCAGCCGTTGGTTCCTCTGTGTCGTCGGATGTCGACGACGGTTCAATTTTCGTTTGATCGGGGGCACTCCGTCCACGCGGGGCCGATGATCGAAGACCTCCTTCTTTGCGGAGTGCGTCTTCGACGATGGTGCGAACTTGGCGCTTGACGGCCTCCTCTTCACTCCATCTTATCTGCATCTTCCGGGGGTGGACGTTCACGTCGACGGTCGCCGGATCGACGGCACAGAACAGCACCGCGAAGGGGTACCGATCGGGCGCGAGCTGGGTGTCGTAGGCGTCGACGATCGCCTCTCTGACGGCGTCGGCCCGGACGTACCGGCCGTTGACGTACGTCGAGAGGTAGTCCCGGCTCGCGCGGTTGGTCTCGGGGTGGCTCACGAGTCCGGTCACCGACTCCAGTGGTCCGTCCGGCAGATCGCCGTCGTCCACTTCGATCATCGACTGTGCGACCTCGCGGCCGTACACCGAGAGGACGGTCGCTTCGAGATCGCCCTGTCCCGTCGTCGCGAACGTCTCTCGGCCGTCGTGTGACAGCGTCACCGCCACGTCGGGATTCGCGAGCGCGTAGCTGGTGACGACGGTGTTGACGTGGGCGAACTCCGTGCTGGCCTGCTTGAGGTACTTCCGGCGGGCCGGGACGTTGTAGAAGAGATCGTCGACTTCGATGGTCGTCCCGGCGGGACAGCCCGCTGGCTCGACGGCGGTCACGTCGCCGCCCTCGACGACGAGTTCGGTCCCCTGCCGATCGCCTCCGCGTGGGCGCGTGGTGATCGTCGTCCGAGAGACCGCCCCGATCGCGTGCAGCGCCTCGCCACGGAAGCCGAGCGTCCCGACGCCGCTCTCCAGGTCCTCGATCGAACTGATCTTGCTCGTCGTGTGCTCTTCGACGGCTCGCTCGACGGCCTCGCGACTCATCCCGATCCCGTCGTCGGTCACTTTGATCCCCTCGATACCGCCCTGCTCGACGGCGACGCGGACGCGGTCGGCGTCGGCGTCCAGCGCGTTCTCGACGAGTTCCTTGACGACGCTTGCGGGCCGCTCGACGACCTCCCCTGCCGCGATGCGCTCGACGGTCGCCGAATCGAGCTGTCGGATCTCGGTGTCTGTCCCCTCGCTCATTGTCCGATCGTATGGCGGGAGCGCCTTGAGCCTGCGGGCTCCGGTGTGGGCGGTGGCAGAGTGTCACGTCGCTTCCCGCCGGGAACAGGTTGATAACGCCGTATCGAGTACGCTCTCGTGTGCCAGCAGGATTCGATCCATCCGACGTGCCACTGTACGAGGACCAGCAGGCGCGCGACGACGCCTACTACGAGGCCGAGGCCGAATCGACGCCCTTCTTCGCCGTCGAGCGCTACGAGGAGGGGTACGCGATCACCTACGATCTCCTGCCGGCGGGCTACGAACTCTCCGAGCCGATGCGCAAGGAACTCAACGAGCGCGTGACCCGCAAAGTCGAAGATGTCGTCGGCGACGAGGCGCTCGCGACCGTCGAAGTGAGCCGCTCGATCGGCGCGTCGCTCGGCAACGTCTCCTTCTTCCAGCAAGAGGCGACGGCCCGCGACGTGGCCGCGGTGATCTCTCGGCTCGTCCTCGCCGAGGAAAACTGGGTCGAGGCCGACGAGCCGGCCGACCTGCCCCCGACGGAGATCCAGAAGAACTGATCCCGTCGCGGGCGGGATCGGCCTCAGACTGCGAGCGCCTGCCAGCCGAAATACAGCCCCGCGAGGACGAAGGCCGCGCCGACCGCCCGGATCAGCGAGTGGTACCGACTCCCCGCACTCTCCCCCGATCCGTACTCGCCGCGACGATCCTGCGGGCTGCGTCCGGCGCTGTAGGCGGTCCGGACGGCTCCCGGCGCGGCCAGGAAGACGAGTCCCAGGCCGACGCCGAGGACGGCCGCCAGGACGGTACGAGTGTCCATCTCAGTTGCGGAGCCGCTCGATGCGCTTCTCGACGGGCGGGTGCGAGGCAAAGAGCGTGGCCAGTAGGCCGCGCTCCTCGCCGAAGATACACAGCGCGCTGACCTGCTCGTCGATCGCGGAGTCCTGGGCGCGCTCGCTCCCACGCGAGATCTTCTCCAGTGCGCTGGCCAGTGGCTCGCCTCCGACCTCCGCTGCGGCGTCGCTGTCGGCGACGTACTCCCGGTACCGGGAGATCGCCAGCACGAACACCATCACGATCAGCTGGACGATCTGGCCGACGACGATCGCCAGGAAGAAGTCGGCCAGGTCGTTGTCGCCGGTCAGCAGGACGATCCACTGGGCGGCAATGGAGACGATCGAAGCGATTCCCTGGCCCAGCACCATCATCACTACGTCGCGGTTGCGGATGTGAGCCAGCTCGTGGGCGAGGACGCCCTCGACCTCGTCTGCGTCGAGGAGCTGGAGCAGTTCCTCGCTGACGACGACCGTCCCGGCACCCTTGCGGCCGACGGCGAAGGCGTTGGGCACGCCCATCCGCGCGACCATCAGCCGCGGTTTCTCGATGCCCATGTCCGTCGAGAGGTACTCGACTTGCTTGTGGATCTGGGGGAAGCGGTCCTCTGGCAGGTCTTCCGCGCCGACGCTGCGCAGGGCCGCCCACTTACCGATCTTGTACTGGACGCCGACGAAGAGGACGCTCCCGACGAGGATCAGCGGGAGCGCGCGCTCGCCGAACAGCCCCATCAGCACTACCGCGGCGACCGCGTAGAAGCCAAACAGCAGCGACCCCACGAACGCCATCCGGGCTTTCAGTCCGACGTGTCTCATACACGCCCCTCTCTGGTCGCCACTTGAGAACCTTCTGGCCTGTGTGCCCGAGAGGCTATACTGTTGGAGAGACAACAACTCGGCATGGTGCTCGACGTTCCCACGCCCGACCCCCCGTCGTTGCGCGGTCCCCAGACCAGAGGCGACTACGAGGCGATCGACAACGAGATCGTCGACACGGGCGACGACTACCGTCGACAGGAGGTCGAGGGGTTCCTCCGGGCCGGTGCCTGGCAGGACGCCTTCGAGGAGTGGACGACCAGCGCCGGGCTCTCGACCGCGGAGTTCGCGGTCGTCGAACGGCTCGATCTGATCGAGGCGTTCGACTTCTACTGGGACCCCGCCAGCGACGAGGTCGGGTACCGCGCCCCCGAACTGCCCGACGACGCCGCCGACGAGTACGATCTCGACGATCCCGACGGGATCGACATGGCGCTCGATTCGCTGGGGCGGATCGTCTCCGAGGTCCTGGAGAACGACTACGTGCTCCGGGACGACGACGACTTCGGCTTCTTCGACGACGAGGACGTGGCCTACGGCGACCGCGAGGAGTGACGGCTCTCGGAATCTGAGAGCGGTTTTCACCCGCTGGGAACACGCGTCCTCTTATATCCCGTATCACCGCCAACACGTACATGTGAGGGAGAGATTATGGCAACCAACACGGCAAACCCCCTGGCGACGGACTTCGAGCTCGAGTTAGACGGGCCGCTGACGAGCTACTGGCTGGCCCTGCTGCGGGTCATCACGGGCTGGTGGTTCTTCCACGCGGGCGTGACGAAGCTCATCGAGGACGGGCTGGCCTACAGCTACGGACCGATGTACATGCAGGAGATGACGGGCACGGCCCTGGGACCGATCCCGGTCTGGATGGGGAACAACCTGGCATGGTTGATCGCGCCGGGTGTGCCGCTGTTCGAGACGCTGATCGGGCTGGCGCTGATGGCGGGCCTGCTGACGCGGCTGGCGTCCATCGGCGGGGTCACCTTCATGACCCTGTTCTGGATCGGCAACGCCGAGTTCGGCCATGGACTGGTCAACAGCGACCTGATGGGGCTGCTGTTGTTCATGACCGTGCTCGTGCTGGGCGCGGGCCGATACTACGGACTCGACGCCATCGTCGAGCAGACGAAGCTGGTCAAACGCCACCCGAAACTACGCTACATCCTCGGCTAACGAGGTGACACACAATGACTGACACCACAACGACCGTCGACCGTATCGCGCTGGGACTGAGCGGTGCCCTGTTCGTGCTGGGCATCGTCGTCATGGGCGTGCTGGAGCTGCTGGCAGGCAAACCCTACAGCCCGGCCCCGCTGACCAACGACGCCGGCGAAGTGATCGCGACGCCGCTGCTCGACCCGACGCTGCGAACCGGGATCGTCATCGCCGCGCTGCTCGTGCTGGCCGTCTGGGGTGCCTACAAGCTCGCCACGCCCATGGCCACCGACGCCGCCGACCGCGCCGAGATGACCGCCGACTGAGACGACCGGCTGTACATCTGTGACCGATTTCGCCACCCCGAGGTGGCGAAGCTCGTCACGAAGGTACCGCCGGCAGTATGAGAACGAACCCACTCCAGCCCGCTCGACTCGCTGCCCCGTCGCGGGACTGTTTCGACGATTTTCGCGACCGTCTCTGTCGCGCTGACTGTCACTGTCTGGCAACGTCCGTCACTCCGAGATCGCGAGACGTGTCCCAGGCACACAGCCGACAGTGTCCGGAGCCGTCGAGCAGCCGGACGCCGAGCCGTCGGGGCGTGTCGAGTTCTTCGACTTTCGAGATGACCCGGTCGATGTCGTACTGGACGCGGCGGAGTTCGACGCTGTCGTCGTCGGCGCAGGCCGCCCGCGGATCTCCGTCTCGTGGCTGGCCGACGCTCCCCGGATTGACGATCAGGGGCCGAATGAGGTGTGGTAGCAAACATCGACCGACCCGAACTGTTAGGTCCCTCCCCCGGCGCTATGGACCATGGCCCGGTACGTCATCTCCGATCATCACTTCGGGCACTCGAACATCATCGAGTACTGTGATCGGCCGTTCACGTCGGTCGGCGAGATGGACAGCGCGCTGCTCGATCGCCACTACGAGACGGTCGATCCCGACGACCTGCTCGTCCACCTCGGCGACGTTGCTATGGACATGCGGGACGGCCAGGAGACGATCGAGTACTTCCAACAGCTGGGCGGGGATCTCCTGTTGCAGGGCAACCACGACGTGGGGCTCGATCCCGCGGGGGCTCCGTTCCCGGTGCTCGACTCGTGTGTCCTCGAACACGGCGACTACCGATTCTACTGCACGCACCGCCCGGAGGACGTGCCCGACGACTGGGACGACTGGGTGATCCACGGGCACATCCACAACAACGACCCGGAGACGTACCCGTTCGTGGCTCCCCGAGCCCGGCGGGTCAACGTGAGCTGTGAGCTGCTGGGGTTCCGTCCGATCGCGCTGGAGACGCTGACGGGAGTGCTGGACGCCGCGACGACCAGCCTCCGAGACGTGGCGGCAGCGAAGGCGCTGGTCGAGGAGTGATTCCCAGCGGCTGAGAGCGCAGTCCCCTCCTTTTGACTGGGGCCGACAGAGAGTCAGCCATGGACCAGTCAGACCGCGTCTGCCAGTACTGGGACGCAGGCGAGTGCGAGGGGACGCGACACTGCCCGCCGCGGTGTCCACGGTTCGTCGACCGAGAAGGTTCGTCCTGGGTCATCCGCCCGGCGGCCGACGGCGACCACGAGGCCCTCGTCGCGATGTACGACGACTTCGCGCCGGGACAGGCGGCACAGGGATTGCCGCCACGGACGCGCTCGCGGATCGCCGACTGGCTCGACGGCCTGCTCGACGAGGGCTGTAACTTCGTCGTGGCCGGCGAGACCGGCCTCGTCGGCCACGCGCTGTACACGCCGACCGACGACGCCGAGCCGGAGTTCGCCGTCTTCGTCCACCAGGACTACCAGGGACGGGGCATCGGGACCGAACTGAGCAAGCACGTCGTCGCGGCGGCGGCCGTCGCCGATCGCGAGGCGCTCACGCTGATCGTCGATCCGGACAACCGCACGGCCCGCCGGCTCTACGAGAAACTGGGCTTCGAGGTCGTCGAGGAGTTGCCGTACGAGGAACGGGGCCGCAGGACGGCGATCCTCCGGCTCCGTCGACCACTGGACGGCCAGGACGGCATCGAGTACCAGCACGTCCCGATCGTGGGGACGAGACCACGCGGTCGCTGATCGCTGGTCGCGTCACCCGTCGTCCAGTTGCGCTTGCCACTCCTGGACCGTCGCCATCAGCTCGACCGGCGGCGTCTCGTTGACGTCGAGTTCGCTCAGCTCCTCGACGACGGCCTCGGTCTCGGGGTCGAGTCCCGCGTCCGACGCCTCGGCCGCCGTTCCACCGTCGGCGGTGGCCGGCTCGCTCTCGTCGGCGCGTTTGAACCTGCCCGCGTTCACGTCGAAGACGGTCTGGACGGGCTCGGACGACCCGCTGCCTTTCGCCTCGATGGCCTTCTCTTCGCGCAGGCGATCGAGCACCGTCCGAGAGCGGTCGACGACGGGCTCTGGGACGCCCGCCAGGTCGGCGACGTGGATCCCGTAAGAGCGGTCGGTCGGCCCGTCTCGCACCGTCCGGAGGAAGGTCACGTCACCGTCGGACTCGTCTGCGGTGTGTGACTCAGCCCCACTGGCAGTCGGCGGTTCACCGGCGACGGCGACGTGGACGTTGTGGACGCGGTCGAGGTGGTCGGCAAGCGTCGTCAGCTCGTGGTAGTGCGTCGCAAAGAGGGTCTTCGCCCGGACCTCGTTGTGCAGGTACTCGGTGGCCGCCCAGGCGATCGAGATGCCGTCGTAGGTCGCGGTGCCCCGGCCCACCTCGTCGAGTATCACCAGCGAGTCGTCGGTCGCGGAGTGGAGGATGTTGCTGAGTTCCTGCATCTCGACCATGAACGTCGACCGGCCCTGGGCCAGTTCGTCCAGCGCGCCGACGCGGGTGTAGATCCCGTCGACCAGTCCGATCGTCGCCGTCCGGGCGGGGACGAAACTGCCGACCTGTGCCAGCAGCGTGATCAGCGCCGCCTGGCGCATGTAGGTGGACTTGC
Organism: Halomicrobium sp. HArcht1-1; assembly: GCF_058933285.1. NCBI lineage: Archaea > Methanobacteriati > Methanobacteriota > Halobacteria > Halobacteriales > Haloarculaceae > Halomicrobium > Halomicrobium sp. HArcht1-1. The sequence goes on along the minus strand of NZ_JBZYDL010000001.1, from coordinate 2,844,847 downwards.
CGCTCATGTTGGGGCCGGTGACGATCAGGAACTGGCGCTGGTCGTTCGCGTGTCCGCTGGCACGCTCCCGGTTCGGCGGGGAAGCCGCCCCGTCCATCCGGAGGTCGTTGGGGACGAACTCGGTCGTCTGTTCGACGACGGGGTGGCGGCCGGCTTCCACGTCGAGTTCGCGCCCGTCGGTGAGTTCCGGACGTGTCCAGTCGTTGCGGACGGCGTGGATCGCGAGCGACGCGAAGGCGTCCAGTTCTGCCAGCACGCGACCCACGTCCTGTAGCAGCGTGGCGTCCTCGGCGACTCGCTCCCGCAGGTCGCCGAACAGCTCGTACTCTAGCTCGTGGCGCTGTTCTTCGAGCCGGAACACCTCGCGTTCCTTCTGCTGGAGTTCGTCGGTCGTGAACCGCTCTGAGTTTTTCAGCGTCTTGATCCCTTCGTAGCCCTCGGGGACCTCGTCGGCCTCGCTCTTGCCGACCTGGATGTAGTAGCCGTCGGTCTTGTTGCGGTCGACCGAAAGGTGCGTGATCCCGGTCCGCTCTTTCTCGCGGTCGGCCAGCGTGTCGAGCCACTCCAGGACCGACTCGTGGCGCTCGATCACCTCGTCCAGTTCCTCGTCGTACCCCTGCTCGAAGAGGCCACCCTGTCGGACCGTCCCAGGTGGATCCGCCACCAGTGCGGCGTCGAGTTCGCTCGCCAGGTCGGCGGCGGCATCGCGGTCGAGCCGATCGAGAGCGTCGGCCAGTGGCGAGTCGGCCAGTCGATCGTCCTCGTCGATCACGTCCTCGACCGTCGCCAGCAGCCCGAGCGTCTCGGCGACGGCCCGCAGATCCCGGGCGTCGGCACTGCCCGAGACGGCTCGCGAGGCCAGCCGTTCGAGGTCGTAGGCGTCGGCCAGCATCTCACACAGCCGTTCGCGGGCCATCGCTGCCTCGGTCAGTGCGGCGATACAGGACTGGCGGCGCGTCAGCTCGGCGCGATCTCTGCGTGGCCGCTGGAGCCACTCTCGGAGCAGGCGCGCGCCGGCAGCCGTCGTCGTGTGGTCGATCGTGTCGAACAGCGAGCCGTCGGTCCCGCCTTGCATCGTCTCGGTCAGTTCGAGGTTGCGCTGGGTCGTCGCGTCCAGATTGACGTGGTCGGTCGCGCCGTAGGACTGCAGGCGCGTGATCGAGGCCAGCGTCCCGACGCCGGTGTCCTCGACGTAGGACAGGACGGCACCGGCGGCACAGATCGCGGCGTCGTCGTCGGTGATACCGACGCTGTCGACGGTCTCGGGGCCGAAGTGGTCGCGAACGCGGTGGCGCGCTCGTCCGGGCGCGAACGACTCCTCGGTGTGGACCGTCAGCGCCGCGTCGGTCCGCTCGCGCAGGCGATCGAGGAAGTCGTCGTCGCCACGCAGGTCGGGGCCGGGCAACACCTCCGCGGGGTCGAACTTGTACAGCTCCGTTTGAATCCGTGTGCGAGCGTCCGGGCCGTCGAGTTGGGTCACGTGGAACTGGCCGGTGGTCACGTCGGCCACGGCCAGCCCGTAGCTCCCGTCGGCTCCGTCCGCCGGGTCCGACGAGTCGCCGTCGGTACCGACGACGGCAGCCAGGTACTGGGCGGCGTCGTCGGTCGTCTCCAGGTGGGTTCCCGGCGTCACGACGCGCGTGATCTCGCGGGCGTGTCCGTCTGCGGTCTCGTGCTGGTCGGCGACGGCGACCCGGTAGCCTCGTTCGACCAGCGCGGAGACGTAGGGGGTCAGATCGTCGACCGGCACGCCCGCCATCGGGTACGAAGAGCCGTGGGAGGACTTCTGACTTACCTTCAGGTCGAGCTCGTCGGCGACGATCTCGGCGTCCTCGTCGAAGAACTCGTAGAAGTCGCCACACTGCATCGCCAGCAGATCCGCGTCACTGTCCGCCTTCAGCGAGAGGAACTCGCCGACGATACCCGTCGCCTCTGTCATACCCGCCCCTGGGAGCGACGGGTGCCTAAGGGTTGTGGGTCGTCGATTGGTCCGTGTTCCCACGGGTCAGCTATTTGTCGGGTGATGTGCAACAAGTGGTCAATGGGCGAGGTGACGCGTGGTGCCGTCGCGGTGCTGGTCGTGGTGGTGCTCTCGGGGAGCATCGCCCCCGCGGTCACCGTCGCCGACTCCGCTGCCGCCGAGACGACCGTCGACACCGACGTGCCGGCGTCGGCGGACCAGTCGGGTTCGCCGTCCCGGCAGCTGTCTGCCGGCGTCGACCAGTTCGGTCTCGGCGTGGGCGACACCGCCGGTAGCGACACCGGCCAGCAGGACGACGGGACGCTGGGACTCACCCAGCGGTTCCACCGCTTGCCCGAGCGTCCCGGCACGGTTCGGGTCAGACTGGCCTACAGCGTCCCGGCACGTGTCGTCTCCATGCGGGCCGCGCTTCCCGACGGAGCCACTTTCGTCTCCCAGCGGGGATTCGTCCGCGACAACGAGACCCACTTTCGCTGGCGTGCCACGACACAGCAGCCGACGCTGACCTACGACTACCGGATCAACGAGACCATCGACCGGACGGGGCCACACGGGACCGACGGCCGCGCGCTGTACGCGGGCACGGGCAAGTGGGCGCTGTTCGAACGGCCGCCGACGCCGACCTACTGGGAGGCGACTGGCGGGACGCCGATCGTGTTCGACCGTGGCTCGTCGACGGCTGGTCCCGGCGCGGCCGGGGAGTGGCTCGTCTACCTCGGCGAGCACGAACTGCACGAGCGGACCGCCCACGGCCAGCGGTTCCGGCTGGTCGTCCCGGCGGCCGCGACGCTGTCGGAGTCTCCGTCGGCGATCCTCGACGCACTGGCAAACAGCTCCGACGCGTTGCGCGTCGGCGATCGCGACGAGACGGTGTTCCTGATCGCCGCGCCCACGGGACCCGTCGAGTGGGGCGTCCGGGGCGTCCAGACCGGGGACACCGACGCCTGGGTCCGGGACACGGAGCCGCTCGACCAGCCGGACAACGCCTGGCTCCACGAGTACGTCCACACCCGGCAGGCGTTCACGCCCACGAGTCGGACGGCCTGGTTCACGGAGGCGTCGGCGTCGTACTACGCGTCGTTGCTCTCGCTCGAACAGGAGTCCGTGGCGTTCGAGGGATTCCGTGACCGACTGGCCCGCGGGACCCATCCGGTCTACGACGGGGTCGTGCTCTCGAACGTCTCGACCTGGGAGGGCGCGCCCGACTACGACAGGGGCTCGCTCGTGGCCGGCGAACTGGACCGTCGCCTGCGCGTCGCGACCGACCGCGAGCGGACCCTCCAGGACGTGTTCCGGGAGATGAACGGCCAGCAACAGCCGGTGTCACAGCTCGACTTCCTCGAACTGCTGGCGACGACCGGGGGAACGTCCGTGCTGGACGAGGGCCAGACCTACACCGAGACCACGGCGTCGGTCGAGACGTGGAACCGGACGACCCACGCCGCCGTCTTCGGCCAGCTCCCGGCACGGGTCGGATACGAGCTGCCGCCGGCCGGCGACGCCGAGGGCTACCGGATCACCGGCCCCTACCGAAACGAGACGATCGCGGACGACTCGATCCAGCTGGTGACCGGCGAGCGCCTGACCGTCGACACCCTCGTCAGCAACGCCGGGGGCACCGCGGGCGTGTACAACGTCTCGATGCGGGTCAACGGGACGGTCGTCGACGAGACGAGCGGTCGGATCGAGGCCGGGGAATCGACGACGGCTCCGCTGTCCCATCGGTTCCCGACGCCGGGTACCTACCACGTCGTCGTCGACGGCGAGCGGCTCAACGTCACCGTCCAGCGGCCGGTGAGGGCCAACGTCGTCAGCCTCGACGTCGAGCCCACGGCCGCCGAGCAGGGCGACACCGTCGTCCTGACCGCGACGCTGTACAACGGCGAGCCGCGACCGGGCGAGGCGACCGTCGTGTTCACCCGCGACTCAGAGGAGGTCGGCCGCCGGCACGTGACGATGCCGGCCTACAACAGGACCTCTATCGAGCGGGAGATCTCGCTCCCCCGTCCGGGCGCGGTGTCGCTCGGTGCTGGCACCGTCCCCTCCGTCGAGGTGATGGTCCGACCGAACCGCGTCCGGACGATGACCGCCACCGAGACGCCGACGCCGACGGCGACCAGCCGCGGTGACGGGGCGGGACCCGGCGTCGTCACTCTCGTCGTGGCTCTGTCCGTGCTGTGGGTCGCTCTCCGCTACCGGCGGTAGCTACGGGCTCACGCCTCGACGCTGGCGACGAGGGTCTGGACGCGTTCGAGCAGCTGGGTCGCCTCCGGCGCGAGGACGACGAGGCGGTCGTCGTGGCGGTCGACGATCGCCGCGGGCGTCGTCTCACAGTCCGCGAACGCCGCTTGCACGCGCGCCTCGGTCTCGCCGTTCTCGACGGTCGCCGTCGCCCCGTCGAGCGTCCCCAGCGCGTCGACGAGCGGTGACGTGGCCGTACACGACAGCGCGAACCTGATCGCTGGATCGTGTTCCCGGCAGGCGAGGATCGTCTCTGCGAGCGGCGTCGGGACGCCGAAACGGACGCCGCGGTTGGAGCGGATTCCGTCTCGGGTCAGCCCGATACCGCCCTCGACGGCCGCCACTTCTGCCGGGGATTCGGCGTACGGCGTCGCCCCCGCGACGTTGGCGATGCCGTGTGGGACCAGCGCGGTCGCGTTCGCGTCACTCAGTCCCGCGACGACGGCCTCGACAGCCTCGACGGTCTCGTTGCGCGCGGCCTCGTTGCGGCTCTCGACGGTGTGGTGGACGGCACCCGCCCCCTCGCCCACGTCGACGTTGTACCGGACCGCGCGGGCGAGCAGGGCGATCCCCTCGCCGACGGCGGTCTCCGTGTCGTCGCCGTGTGCCAGCCGCGTCGCGACCGCGCTGGAGAGGGTACAGCCCGACCCGTGGGTCGCCGCCGTGTCGATCCGATCGTGTCGGTAGGTGTGGACCGTCTCGTCGGTCACGAGCGTGTCGACGACGGCGTCGCCGGGGACGTGCCCGCCCTTGACCAGGGCCGCGTCGGCACCCATCGCCACGAGCGCCTCGCCCGCGCGCCGCGCCGCGTCGGCGTCGGTCACTTCGATGTCGGTCAACACCTCGGCCTCGTCGGCGTTTGGCGTCACGACCGCCGCCTCCGCGATCAGGTCCTCGTAGGCGGCCTCTGCCTCTGGGTCGAGCAGTCGGTCGCCGCTGGCTGCGACCATGACGGGGTCGACGACCAGCGCGGGCAAGGACGCGGCGTACTCGGTCACCGTCTCGACGACCGCGCTCGTCGACAGCATCCCGGTCTTGACCGCCGCTACGTCGAAGTCCTCGACGACGGCGTCGATCTGTGCGTCGACCGTCGCCCGGTCGAGCGTGGTCACGTCCCGGACGCCCTGCGTGTTCTGTGCGGTGACGCCGGTGATCGCCGTCGTCGCGAACGCGCCGCCCGCTTCGATCGTCTTCGTGTCCGCCTGGATTCCCGCACCGCCGCCGCTGTCGCTGCCGGCGATCGACAGGACGACCGGTGGCGTGACGGGCGCGGCCTCTCGTGTCATGTGTGACGACAGGGCGACCCGGCCCTAATGGATGGTGATCCTGGTCTCGCTGTGAATCGCCGCGAAATTAATAATATTTATGATATGTGGTCGTGTACGTCTGCCAACCCGGGTCGCCGGGTGGCATGGGACGATGACACGCACAGTCGATCGAACAGGTGGGGAACAGAGCGACAAGTACGGGACGTTCGTGACGGGCGACGGGAACTTCGTGGTCTACGACCGCGAGAATCCGGACGCCTGGATCCAGTCGGACTTCGCACTGGACCTGAGTGGGCAGTAGCCGTCGATCGCACGCGTCCACGGCGTGCGCGGCTTTTTTTGTCTCTCCGACAGCACCGAGTCCTAGTATGGTATTACTATTCCTTATCGCACTCGGGAAAGGCTTATGTCCACCATTCCATTGTGAACTGATACCGTATTTCAACCGATGACCGAACCAGACACTCCCTCCGACGTGGCAACCGACGACGAACCCAGCGCCGACGAACAGTTCGGTGCGTTCACGACCGACGACGGCGACACCATCGTCTACGATCGGACCAACTCGGCGGCCTGGATCCAGTCGGACTACGCCGTCGAGGTGGGCGAGGACACCTCCTCGGCTTGATACCGCGGACACACGACCGGCCAACGCTCTTCCGTCCGGACTGCAAAACGTGGTTCGGATGACCGACACCGACGCCGCTGACCGGCCGGAGTCGACGGCGACCGACGAGATCGTGGTCTACTCCGACTACGTCTGTCCGTTCTGTTATCTCGGTCGCGAATCGCTCAGACAGTTCCAGGCGGACCGCGACGAGCAGTTGCGGATCGACTGGCGGCCGTTCGACCTGCGCCACAACAAACGAAACCCCGACGGCTCGATCGACCACTCCGTCGACGACGGCAAAGACGACGACTACTACGAGCAGGCAAAGGAGAACGTCCGCCGCCTGCAAGCGGAGTACGACGTCGAGATGAGCCTCGATCTGGCCAGCGAGGTGGACTCGCTGTCGGCCCAGGTCGCCTCCTACCACGTCAAGACGACGGCCGACTACGAGACGTGGCTCGACTTCGACACGAGCATCTTCACGGCGCTGTGGCAGGAGGACCGCGACATCGGCGATCCGGACGTGCTGGCAGCCCTCGCAGAACGCGCGGGTCTGGACGGCGACGAGATCCGCGCCGCGCTCGACGACGAGACGCTCCGCGAGGCGGTCACCACGCGCTTTACCGAGGCCCAGCGCGAGGGGATCACTGGCGTCCCGACGTTCGTCTACGACGGCTACGCTGCCCGCGGTGCGGTCCCTCCGGAACAGCTCGAACGGCTCGTCGACGGGACCTGATCGCGCTCCCTGTCGACTCTTTGCTCTCCGCGCGTCATTCGGTTTCGGTGACGAACGCGCGCACGTCTTCGACCGGGACGAACCCGTCTTCGAGCGTCTCGACGAGTTCGCCGTCCACGAACAGCAACAGCTTCGGCACCGACCGCACGTCGTACTCGTCGACGAGGACGGGATCGTCGCGGGGATTCATCGTCGCGACCGTCGCGTCGGTCCCCTTCGCGACCGCGTCGAGTACCGGGGCCATCGCCTCGCACAGCGAACAGCCCTTCGTGTGAAACTCCACGAGCAGTCGCTCCTCGCTGGCGATCAGGTCGTCGAGCGCCGGCTTCGAGTCGAGCAGGTGGGGACGGGGCTGTGTTTCCGTGGCCATGCCGGTCTTTGGTCGCCCAGACGAATACGGTTGTCCCTGGCGGCTCTCACTGCCGTCGTCTCGTACTGACGCCTCACTCCGCGACGATGCTCGCCGCGGGGCGGCCACTCGGTCCCAGATGGCTGCCGATCGTGTCAGAACAGCCCCTGGCTCGCGAGGATATACAGCGCGACCGAGATCAACACGAACAGCCCCGCGACGAACAGCTTCAGCGTTCGCGTGCTGAACGTCGACGTGACGTAGGGCGCGATCTGGCCGCCGGTGACCGTCGCCGGGACGGTGAAGACGACCATGTTCCAGGGTGTCGTCGCCAGATCGATGCTGTGTGCGCCGACGACGCCGCCGCCGAAGACGTGGGTCAGCGAGGCGGCGACCGCCGTGATGGCGACGACGATGTGGTTGGTGCCGATGGCGACGCGGACGGGAATCTTCGAGCGCAGCATCGAGACAATCCCGATTTCGCCGATGCCGAAGCCGGCGACACCCTGGAAGACGCCGCCGAAGCCGTAGGTGCCGAACCGCTCGGCGTAGCCCGATCGATCGTAGCGGTAGGTCGTCCCGCTGCGGTCGACACGGGTGACCTGTCCGTCACCGTCGGTACTCACACCCGCGTGGCCCAGCTTGTCGGCGTCGTTTGGCAGGTCGCTGCCGCCGTCCGCCGCAGCGGTCTCGACGCTGTCTCCCGTGTGGCCATGCGAGAGGTCGAGCTGGAAGAGGAGGTACGCCGACAGCGTCAACACGACCCCCAGCATGAGCTGGAAGACCGGCTCCGGGAGGAAGAAAGAGAGGAACGCGCCGCCGACCACCAGCGGGAGCGCCCCACCGACGATGGCCGTTCCGACTCGCCGATCCACGAGGCCGTGAGCGACGAACGCGACGGCGGAACTGGACAGGCCGAACGATTCGCTGATGAGCCCGACTTTGACGATCGTCGCGGCGTCGAGTGGCGACGCGACCAGCGGGAAGAGGAAGATCAGGAACGGGACGAAAAGCGCCGCGCCGCTGATCCCCACCGTGTTGACGATCGTCGCGCCCAGCAGGAAGCAGGGGAACAGCCACCAGTACTCCAGCCAGTAGCCGCTCCCGCCGGCCCCGTTGGTCGGCGCGAACAGGTACACCAACGCGACGAACACTACTGGTGCGGTGAACACGAAGAAGTGTTGATTCTTGAGAAAGCCGGACACGAGTCGTGCGTACGGTGAATCCGACGCGGACGGAGTCGAAGTCACGTGCAGATGGCCCTACGTGTGGCAAAGGGAGTTAAAAAACTGAATGTCGAACATCGCCTTGGTGGCTGTTTGCACTCCACCAGTGCCCCGACTGGCGACGCCGGTGTCGACCTCGTCGCCGAACCACTGCTCTAGCTCCCCCTCTGCCCACAGCCGTCCCGCCGACCCGCAGTATATTTGGGCGGGCAGGGCTTCCCTCCCGGATATGGACGCGGCGCTGGGACCTCCCGAGAAGATGGCCGAGCGGGTCGACGAGCTGACGCCGATGATGCGCCAGTACTACGAGCTCTGTCGGGCCTACGACGACTCGCTGGTCCTGTTTCAGGTGGGTGACTTCTACGAGGCCTTCTGCGGTGCCGCCGAGCGAGTCGCCCGGCTCTGTGAGATCACGCTGACCAAGCGCGAGGACTCGACCGGGCAGTACGCGATGGCCGGGGTCCCCATCGACAACGCCGAAAGCTACGTCGAGACGCTGCTTGACGCCGGCTACCGCGTCGCCATCGCGGACCAGGTCGAAGACCCCGACGCGGTCAGCGGCGTCGTCGACCGGGCGGTGACGCGGATCATCACGCCGGGGACCCTGACCGAGGACGAACTGTTGGACTCACCGGACAACAACTACGTCGCCGCGCTGACGGCCGACGGCCGCCGCTACGGGCTGGCGCTGCTCGACGTGTCGACGGGCGACTTCTACGCGACCAGCGCCGACGCCGTCGACGCCGTCGCCGACGAAGTGGGCCGGTTCGCACCCGCGGAGGCGATCGTCGGCCCCGGCGTCGACGTGGACGAGGATCGGGTCTTCGACACCGCGGCGATGGTGACGCCGTACGACGAGTCGGTGTTCGCCTTCGCGGACGCCGCCGACCGGGTGCGGACGTACTTCGGCGATCCGGACGCGCTGCTGGCCGACGACCTGGAGGTGCGAGCCTGCGGCGCGCTGCTCGAGTACGCCGAGTACACCCGCGGGGGCGGTGCGGGCACGAGCGACGAAATCGCAGACGACGGCGGCGGGCAGCTGACGTATCTCACACACCTCACGCGCTACGATCCTCGCGAGTACATGCTGCTCGACGCGGTCGCGCTCGACAGTCTCGAACTGTTCGAGCGCCGGGCGGTGCGGGGCCACGAGGGGCGCACGCTGGTCGACACCGTCGACGAGACCGCCTGCGCGCTCGGCCGGCGACGGCTGGGCGACTGGCTGCGCCGCCCGCTGCTGGACGCCGACCGGATCGAGCGCCGTCACGAGGCGGTCGCCGAGCTGGTCGAGGGACTCCAGCGTCGCGAACGACTCCACGAACTGCTCACGGCGGTGTACGACCTCGAACGACTGATCTCGCGCGTCTCTCGCGGCCGGGCGAACGCGCGAGACCTGCGCTCGCTCGCCGCCACGCTGGCCGTCGTGCCGGACGTGCGCGAGCAGCTGGCAGACGCCGACAGCGCCCTGCTCGCGGACCTCTACGAGGGGCTGGACCCGCTGACGGACGTGCGCGAGGAGATCGAGGCGGCGATCTGTCCGGACCCGCCACAGGAAGTCACCGAGGGCGACGTGATCCGCGAGGGGTACGACGACGACCTCGACGCGCTGCGCGAGACCGAGCAGTCGGGCAAGCGGTGGATCGACGACCTGGAGATCAACGAGCGCGAACGCACCGGGATCGACTCGCTGAAGGTCGGGCACAACTCCGTCCACGGCTACTACATCGAGGTGACCGACCCCAACCTCGACAGCGTCCCCGACGACTACGAGCGCCGCCAGACGCTGAAAAACTCGGAGCGCTTCGTCACGCCCGAGCTCAAGGAGCGCGAAGAGGAGATCGTCCGCGCCGAGACGGCCGCCGACGACCTCGAATACGAACTGTTCTGTGAGGTCCGGGCGGCGATCGCGGCCGAGGCCGAGCGCGTGCAGGCACTGGCCGACCGCCTTGCGACGCTGGACGTGCTCGTGGCCTTCGGCGAGGTGGCGGCGACCCACGACTACTGTCGACCCAGCGTCGGCGGGGACGCCATCGACGTGACGGCCGGCCGCCACCCCGTCGTCGAGCGCGCCGAAGAGTCGTTCGTTCCCAACGACGCCCGCCTCACTCCGGACGCGTTTTTCACGATCCTCACCGGCCCCAACATGAGCGGCAAGTCCACCTACATGCGCCAGATCGCGCTCCTCTGCGTGCTGGCACAGGCCGGGAGCTTCGTCCCCGCACGCGAGGCGAGCCTGCCGATCGTCGACCGGGTGTTCACCCGCGTCGGCGCGAGCGACGACATCGCTGGCGGGCGCTCGACGTTCATGATCGAGATGACCGAACTCGCAGACATCCTGCAGGGCGCGACCAGCGACTCGCTGATCCTGCTGGACGAGGTCGGCCGCGGGACCTCGACGGCCGACGGGCTCGCCATCGCCCGCGCCGTCACCGAACACGTCCACGACGAAATCGGGGCCTACACGCTCTTTGCCACCCACCACCACGAGCTGACGGCCGTCGCCGACGAACTGCCCGGCGTCCACAACCGCCACTTCGAGACGCGCCACGACGGCGACGGCGTCGTCTTCGAGCACAGCGTCGCTCCCGGCGCGGCCGCGGCGTCCTACGGGATCGAGGTCGCGGCCCTGGCTGGCGTGCCCGATTCGGTGGTCGAGCGATCCCGGACGTTGTTGGCAGGCGAGGGCGAGCGAAGTGAGCCCTCGGAACGAGCGAGCGGGGAGGGACGACCCGTGAGCAGCGAGGACGAGCGAAGTGAGTCCTCGAAGACGGGAGCGGGAGCAGCGCGACACGCGGGTAGCGAGGACGAGCGAAGTGAGTCCTCGGACGCCGAAAACGACACGGCGTCCCAGCCGTCGGTCCCGGCGAGCGAGTCGCCGTCGACCGACGGCCACGCCGCAGTCGAGGCGGCGACCAGTGACGAGAGCAGACCCGACGCCGATCCGCTCCGCGAGCGGCTGGCACGGCTGGACGTGGCGACGATGACGCCCATCGAGGCGATGAACGCGCTCGCCCGACTCCAGGACGACATCGCGGACTGATACTGCCGGGGCGGGCTGTCTCGTGTTCGTGCCGCCCGAACTCGGAGACGACGACCCGGTGGTACGTACCGATATATAGGGCTCTATTGGAATCGTATCGGTACGTACCGCACCGAAACGAACATACCGTCAAGTACCGCTATTATAAACGAGTTTAGTAATCCTCCGTCCGGTTTCTGGTGATGACACGCGAGTCAGCGCGACTGTCTGATCTGGTATCACGGCGGAAATTCGTCGCGGCGGCGGGCTCGGCTGGGGCCGCTGCTGTGGCCGGGTGCAGCGAGAGCGAAGGCAGTGGCGACGGCGACAGCGCCGACGGAGACACCGGCGGCGAGGGGTCGAGCGGTGACGGCTCGAACTCCATGGACTCCGACGGCTCGGAGAGTAGCGGCGGCGGTGGGATGGACACGAGCGTCCTGACGGGTGACGGTTCCTCGACGGTGTTCCCGATCACGAACACCGCGGCGAGCTACTGGAACTCCAACCCCGAGGCCGGCGACGAGGACTACTGGCCCTCCGATTGGGCCGAGGAGTACGGCACCGACATGCGGCTCGCCGACTACTTCGCCTCGGAGTACGGCTTCGAAGCGACCGGCGATCGATCCAGCCCACCGTTCCGCGTCTCGATCGCCCTCTCCCACTCCGGGACCGGGATCGAGGGCGTCATGGAGGGGCGCGTCGACATCGGCGACGCGAGTTCCTCGGCCGAGTCCGAACTCGGCGAGGACGCCGAGGGGCTCGACGGGTTCGTCGACCACGTCGTCGGCGTCGACGGTCAGCCGATCGTCGTCAGCCCCGAGATCGCCGAGGCGGGCGTCGAGCAGATCACGATCGACGACCTGCGGGGCATCTACAAGGGCGAGGTCACGAACTGGAGCGAGGTCGGCGGCCCGGACAAGGACATTCTCGCGCTCGGTCGCGCAGAGGGGTCGGGGACCGACACCGCCTTCCGGAACAACGTCTACGGCGACCCCGACGAGCCGATCAGTCCCGACCAGCGGTTCGGTCAGAACCAGCAGCTCCAGCAGGCCGTCGGACAGGCCGACAACGCCATCGCCTACATCGCGCTGGCGTTCGTCGAGCCCGACGGCGGGACGCCGCCGATCGGCCTGGAGATCGACGGCACCGTCTACGAGTACGGCAAGAACCTCGGTGCCCAGGAGTACCCCCTCTCTCGGGACCTCCACGCGTACACCTACGAGGACACGTCCCGGAAGGAAGCGGCCTTCATCAACTTCTGCCTGAGCGACTTCGGACAGGAGATCTTCGTCGCCGGTAACAACTACTTCAAGCTGCCAGACGATCGCCTCGAAGCACAGCGCGAGAAGGTCGCAGCCTCGAAGTACGAATAGCGTCGCGGACCCTGGGCTTTCCGGATACTACGATCCAATGCTTCAACGACTCTCACTCACCGGGCTCTCACAACGGGCACGAGACTACCGGTCCCGAACGGAAGACGGTGCGATCGCGTTGCACGTACTCGTCGCCGGCTGGATCGCCGTCGGCTTCGCGCTCTTTTTCGTCGGTTCAGCGTGGACGATCCTGCCGCTCGTGGGCTTTCTGACGACGACCGCCTACGGCTGGGCTCGGTACCAGGCCGAGACCGCGAAGGGGCTCACCTTCCTCACGACCGTCGCGACCGTCGGCGTGCTGGCGCTGATCATCGCCTTCCTGCTCTTGCGGACACTGCCGGTGTTCCAACAGATGGGACTCGACCTGTTCTTCCGAACCGAATCGCCCCCACGCCTCTGGGGTGGCGACGGCGGGACGGTCTGGTCGCTCACGCCGATGATGGTCGGGACCGCACTCACCACCGTCATCGCGACGATCGTCGCGGCACCGCTGGGCGTCGCCGGTGCGATCTTCGTCAGCGAACTGGCACCGCCCCGCGTTCGCGAACTCGTCAAGCCCGGCATCGAGCTGATGGCCGGGATCCCCTCGATCACCTACGGGTTCATCGGACTGACGATCGTCAATCAGTACCTCTACGCGGAGTTCAACACCCCGACGATCGGGAACTACTTCGGGGCCGGTCTGATGGTCGGCATCATGGCGTTGCCGACCATCGTCACGGTCGCGGAAGACGCGCTCTCGACGGTCCCCGAGTCGATGAAGAGCGGCTCGCTGGCGATGGGATCGACCGAGTGGCAGACGACCAAGAGCGTCACCATCCCCGCGGCGCTGTCGGGCATCTCGGCGGCAATCTTGCTCGGCGTCGGGCGTGCCATGGGCGAGACCATGGCGGCCACGGTGATGCTCTCACACACGAAAGGGTTCCCGTCGCCGATCTTCGACGTGTTCGCGGGCTACGGCGAGACGCTGACGACGGTCATCGCCTTCGAGGGGGGCAACGCCAGCGGTCTCCACATGAGCGCGCTGTTCGCCGGTGGCGTCGTCCTGTTCGTCATGGTGATGTTCCTCAGCGTCTCCTCGCAGTTCGTCGAGTGGCGGATGCGACAGAAACTCCGAGGTGAACGATGAGTACCGTCCGCGACACTGCGCTGCACAGCGGCGACTCGACGACGAGCGAACTGATCGCGAACGTCGTCCTCGCGGTGAGCTTCGCGGGTTTCGTCGTCTCCTGGGGCGTGCTCTTCCAGTGGATCGACGAGGCGACGACGGTGGCAGGGGCCACTGTGCTCGTCCTGCTCGGGGTGGCGCTGCTCGTCGCCGCCGTCGGTCTCGTGGCCGTCGGCGTCGCGTCCCGACTCGATCGGCTCGACACCACCCCGTCCCCGACGGCGGGGTTCACCGTCGGCGCGGTCTTTGGCGTGCTCTGGTCGGTGCTGGGCGCGCTGTTTGCGACGACACTCCTCGGTGCCGGGACCGTGCTGTGGGTTCCTGCGGCAGTGGCGTTCGGTGCCGCCGGGAGTCTCGCGGCGACGATCACCCGCGAAGACATCGGCTCGACGATCCCCGTCGCCGTCGTGCTCGCCATGCTCGGTGGCGCGGTCGTGCTGGGCCAGATCGACGCGGCGTGGGTCTGGGCACCGGCGTGGTCGTCGGCCAGCTTCCCCGGCAGCGAACTGATCCCCGCCGTCGTGATCGCCGGCTCCCTGCTCGCGGCCTGGAGCGGGGCCAAAGCGAAGGCCGGCTTCGGCGCGCAGGGCCGCCAGGCCGGTGCCTTCGCGCTCATCGGGACGGTCGTCTTCGGGATGCTCGCAGTGCTCGGGCTGTTGATCGGCTTCATCGTCGTCAACGGTCTCGAAACGATGCTCACCGGCGCGAGCCTGCTTGGCGGTCAGCTGACGATTCCCCTCGTCGGCGTGACGATTCCGTGGCCCGCCTTCCCGTTCGCGACGAACGTCACCGGCGGGCTGTTCGTCGAGATTCCCGGCGTGTTGCCGGCGACGATCGGCACGCTCTGGCTCGTCTTCGGTGCCGTCGTCTTCGCGGTCCCACTCGGCGTCGGTGCCGCGGTCTTTCTCACCGAGTACGCCGAACACGGTCGCTTCACCCAGGTCGTCGAAGTGGCGACCAACGGACTGTGGTCGACCCCGAGTATCGTCTTCGGTCTGTTCGGGCTGGCCTTCCTGGTGCCACGTATCAGCGGCGGGAACTCGATTCTCGTCGGCCAGTTGGTGCTCGGGTTCATGCTGTTGCCGCTCGTGCTCATCACGAGTCGCGAGGCCGTCCTGGCGGTCCCGGACGAGTACCGAGACGCCAGTGCGGCCCTGGGCGTGACGAAGTGGCAGACGATCCGCAGCGTCGTCGTGCCGGCCGCGATGCCCGGGACGATCACCGGCGTCATCCTCGGCGTCGGACGGATCGCTGGCGAGACCGCGCCGCTCCTGCTGGTGTTCGGTGGTCCCCCCTACCCCAGCGACACGCCGAACGTGCTGGGATCGTTCGCGCTGACGCCCAACCCGCCGTTCGTCACCAACGAGGCGCTGCTGTCGCCGGCCAGTGCGCTGCCCTACCAGCTGTACTCGACGATCACTGCCGGCGTGTTCCCCAAGGAGATCTTCACAAACCAGCAGTTCGGCTGGGGGACGGCGCTGGTCCTCCTGCTGGTCGTGATCGGGCTGTACGCCGTCGGCGTCGGCAGTCGACTGTACTTCCGGAGGAAACTGCACCATGAGTAACGCAGAAATCGAACACCACGACGAGGCATCGAGCGAGCAACGGCCCACGACCAGCGGCGAGTCCGACGAGCGGATCGACGCCGCGTGGCGCGAGTACGACTTCACCGGGCAGGCGAAGCTGTCGGTCGAAGACTTAGACGTCCACTACGGTGACGAGCACGCCCTCCAGAGCGTCTCGATGGACATCCCCGACGAGAGCGTGACGGCGCTGATCGGGCCGTCCGGCTGCGGGAAGTCGACGTTCCTGCGCTGTCTCAACCGCATGAACGACCGGGTCGACGCCGCGCGCGTCGACGGCTCGGTCGAACTGGACGGCCAGGAGATCTACCGAGACGGTACCAACCTCGTCGAGCTTCGCAAGCGCGTCGGGATGGTGTTTCAGGCACCCAATCCCTTCCCCAAGTCGATCCGGGACAACATCTCCTACGGCCCGCGCAAACACGGCGACATCAACAAGGGACTGATGGCGCGGCTCCTGGGTCGCGACGACACCGAGAAGGAGGCGGAACTGGTCGAACGGACGCTCAGACAGGCGGCCCTGTGGGACGAAGTCAACGACCGACTCGACGACAACGCGCTGGGACTGTCTGGCGGCCAACAACAGCGTCTCTGTATCGCTCGCGCGCTGGCGACCGATCCGGAGGTGCTGCTGATGGACGAGCCGGCGTCGGCGCTGGACCCGATCGCCACCGCGAAG
The DNA here is from genome assembly GCF_058933285.1 of Halomicrobium sp. HArcht1-1. Classification (NCBI taxonomy): domain Archaea; kingdom Methanobacteriati; phylum Methanobacteriota; class Halobacteria; order Halobacteriales; family Haloarculaceae; genus Halomicrobium; species Halomicrobium sp. HArcht1-1. The sequence continues at coordinate 2,828,614 of NZ_JBZYDL010000001.1, read as the reverse complement.
ATCGAGGACCTCATCGAGGACCTGGCCGAGGAGTACACCGTCGTCGTCGTCACCCACAACATGCAACAGGCCGCTCGGATCTCCGACCAGACCGCCGTCTTCCTCACCGGCGGCCACCTCGTGGAGTACGACGACACGGACACGATCTTCGAGAACCCCGAGAGCCAGCGCGTCGAAGACTACATCACCGGCAAGTTCGGGTGAGCCGATGGACTCCCGCAAGATCCAGACGGTCGGCGGCGGGACCTACACCGTCTCGCTCCCCAAGTCGTGGGCACGGGAACAGTCACTCGAAGCGGGCTCCGTCGTCGACCTCCACACGCACGTCGACGGCCTGCTCGTCGTCGAGGCCCGCGAGACCGACGACGAGGCCGGTCGCGTCGAGGTGGCCGTCGAGGACCAGCGCCCGGTCCACCTCGAACAGACGCTTCGGGCGGCCTACGCCGCCGGTGCGTCGACGGTCAGATTCGAGGCTGCCGGCGAGTTCACCGACGCACAGTCCCGTCGGATCCAGTCGGTGACCCGCACGATGACCGGGGTGACGATCGACGAGCGCACGGCGACCCAGATCACGGTCCAGAGCCTCGTCGACGCCGCCGAGGTGTCGATCCCCCAGTCCGTCCGCCAGCTCTCTTTCGTCGCCCTCTCGATGCACCGCGACGCGACGGCGGCCCTGGCCGGCGACGGCGGCCCGGACATCGCCGATCGGGACGACCAGTCCGACCGGCTGGCCGCGATGGTCGATCGCCACTTCGGGCGCGCGCTCGCTCGCCTCGACGAGGTCGACGCACTGGGCCAGCGCCGCCCCGAACTGCTCGACTGCTGGCGGACCGCCTGCGAACTGGAACGGGTCGCGGACCACGCCGAGCGGATCGCGACCACGGTGGCGGCCCTCGACGCACCACCCGCCGAATCCGTCGACGCGCTCACCGATCTCGCCAAACAGGCCCGGACGGTCGTCGAGGACGCCGTCGGCGTCGTCGTCGATCAGACGGCTGGTGGGGCGGCCCGAGACGTGCTCGACCGTCGCGACGACGTGAGAGAGCGAGCGACCGCGATCGAGCGGCGACTGGTCGACGGTGCGGACGGCGACTACAGACTCGTCCGCGTCCTCGACAGCCTCCGGCGGACGGCCGAGCACGGCGGGAACATCGCCGAAGCCGGACTCCGTGGTGCCGTCCGCCGCGGGGAGCTTCGAGACCCCGTCCACTCTCGACGCGAGGGCAGCACCGTCGACGCGGCCTCTGACGCGGGCAGCTGACCGGTCTGGGGCAGACGCCACTGCCGTCGCCGCCTCACTCTGCACTTCGATTCCGCCAAGTGGCTGACGAATGTGGAATGGTGGCAACGAATAGCTCCGGCCTGTTTCGATATGACGGCGTGTGGAAACACTTTTGATCCATCTACCCGTCGCTTCGGGTATGTCAGAGGACGAGTCTACTGACGAGGACGTATCCGTGTCGATGGAGATCACCGGCCGGTACGAAGAGGTCGTGTCGAAGCTGAAATCCGAGGAGAGTCGCCCGGACGCGCTCGCCCCGCTTGCCAGCGACCTCGAAACGCTGCTGGAGACGGTCCAGCGCATGGGCGGTGGCACCCGGAGCGCCATCGCCGACGAACTGCCCGGCGAGATGGCCGCCGACTACGACGCGGCGGCCGTCGTCGAGACGATGCAGGTCCTCGAACGGTACGATCTGGTCGTGCTCGAAGGCAACACCTGGAAGCCGGGTCCCCGTCTCGGCGAGTAAACGCCGGTCTGGCCCGCCACACCGTCGCCCTGCCGCCTGCCGGCCACTGGTCGATCTCGGGCTCCCGTCTGTTTCGACGGGCACACCACACGACGTTTGCCGTTGGGTGTCGTATCGGTGGCTAGTTCATGGGCAGTTCCGAGACGACTGGCTGGCAGTGGCTCGCGATCACCCTCGTCGCGGTCGCCGCCGTCGTCGTGACCGCTGCGTTCACCGCCGACGCCGGCAGTGCCCGCCCCGAGCCGGTCGCGTACGACGAGACGGTCGGCGTCGGCCTCACGATGGAAGCCGAACAGATCGCGCGTGCGGAGGGGGCCTCCGTCCCCCGCGCTGAAGTCTTCTACTCGCAGTTTCGGTACGTGGTCGGCTACTCCGGCGTCGACCGGCTGGTGAGTGCGCTGGACGCGCCCGCCCGCGCGAGTCAGTTCGGCGACCCTCTCGCGGTGTACGTCTCCGACTACGGCGGCGTCTCGGTGGACTGCTCGGCCGGTGGCTCGCTCTCGGCGTCGGCCACCCCGGCGTGGACGCCGGCCGAGACCGCCCACTACGTCGTCGACAGCGACGCACGCAGCCCCGCCGGGCCGGTGATCGTCCCCTTCGAGGACCGCGCGGACGCCGAGGGCTTTATCGATGACTGTGGCGGCCGCGTCGTCGACTGGGAGACGGTCCGCGCTCGGGAGCCGCCGACCGACGACCCCGCTGGGGCGGTCCGGGCACAGGTCGAGCAGCGAGCGTCGCGAGCCGACGAGCGGGTCGGGGTCGCCCGCGAGCACCGCGATCGGCCAGTCTCGGTCGTCGTCGGCCGCGACGTGGCGACAGTACGTGCCGCGATCGACCGCGCACCGCCGAACACGACGATCAGGGTCCCGACGGCGACCACCGTCGGCAACGTCACCGTCGACAAGCCGGTGACGCTGCGGGGCGAGGGCACCCGACTCGACGGCGGCGGCGACGGGACGGTCCTCCGGGTGACCGCCGATCGGGTCGGCGTCGTCGGCTTCGAGATCGTCGGCGTCGGGAACGCGACCGTCGGCGAATCGACGGACGACGACTCGTCGTGGGACGCGCCGGTCCGCCAGGGATACGGACAGAGCGACGCCGCCCTCGCGGCGAGGAACGTCTCCGGGCTCTTCGTCGCGAACGTCTCCGTCGAGACGCCGGCCAGCGGGTTCGTCCTCGTCGGGACGCCCGGCGCGGTCGTCGAGAACGTCACCGTCGACGGGACCGACGACTGGCGCGACGGGTTCATGGGCGTCGTCGGAATGGACGAGCCGATCGTCGTCCAGCACTCGACGTTTACCGACGGGCGCGACGGCGTCTACTTACACCGGGCCGACGGGACCGTGCTCCGGAACAACACGTTCCGACGCAACCGCTTCGGTACGCACCTGATGTACACTTCCGACACACTGGTCGCCGACAACCGGGCGCGCGACCAGCGCCACGCGGGGATCGTCGTCATGACGGACCCCTCGGGCAACGCGATCGTCGGCAACGACGTTCGCCGTGCCAGAAGCGGCATCCTCACCGCGGGTTCGAGGAGCTACGTCGGCCACAACGTCGTCGTCGGCACCGAGCGGGGGCTCTCGACGAACGCCGGTCGGTCGCTGTACGAGCACAACGTCCTCGCCGACAACGGGGTCGGCGTGATCGCGGCGACGATCGTCCCGTCGAACCGGGTCGTCGAGAACGACTTCGTGGCCAACGATCGCCACGCCACGAGCAGGCCCGGTCCCATGCGCATCTACACGCACGACGGTCGTGGCAACTACTGGAGCGGCGCGTACGACCTCGACGGGGGCGCTCCGACGCTGTCGCGCCCCTACTCGCCGACGGACGCGGTCGATCGACGGCTTCACCGGAGCGACGCCGCGGTGGTGCTGGGCGAGGCACCCAGCGTCCACGCGCTCCGCTCTCTCCGGGGGACGACGCCCGGATTCAGGTCGGCCAGTATCGTCGACACGGCCCCCCTGACCGAGCCGGCCAACCCGAGACTCCTGGCGACGGCGACCAACGAGACGACCGACGGGGATGTCTCGCCGTGACCGACGACGTTGCGCTCACGGCGACGGACCTCCGTCGCAGCTACGGTGACGTGACGGCTCTCGACGGCGTGTCAATCGACGTGCCCACCGACAGCGTGACGGCGCTGATCGGCCCGAACGGCTCGGGGAAGACGACGCTGCTGGAGGTGTTGCTGGGGATCGAACAGGCCGACGCGGGCACCGTCGACTGCGGCGAGTCCGAGGCCTGCCGACAGGTGGGCTATCTCCCGCAGCGCCCGACGTTCCGGCCCGACGACACGGTCAGGGAGACGATCGCGTTCTACGCCGCGCTGGTCGAGGACGACCCGGACCGACTGCTCGAACGCGTCGGGCTCGACACCGTCCCGGATCGGCGGGTCTCGGCGCTCTCCGGTGGCATGACGCGACTGCTCGGGATCGCACAGGCACTCGCCGGCGATCCACCGATCCTCGCGCTCGACGAACCCGCGAGCGGACTCGATCCGGCCGTGAGCGATCGGATCTTCCGCGTGGTCGACTCGCTGGCGGCGGACGGGCGGGCCGTGTTGCTCACCTCGCACGCGCTCTCGCTGGTCGAGCGGACGGCAGACCACGTCGTCGTCGTCGAAGCTGGTGGCGTCGCGACGAGGGGGTCGCCGGCCGCGCTGTGCGAACGGACCGGCGGCCCGCTCCACGAGACGTTTGTCGACCTGCTGTCGGAGCCGACGGCCGCGGTCGGCGGGGGTGGCGAGTCGTGACCCGCCCGCTCGATCGCTTCTGGACCGTCTTCGGCCGCGAGGTCCGGGGACTGGTTCGGACGCGTGTCGTGTTCGTCCTCGGGGTCGTCGTCGCCGCGCTCGCGTTCGGCGTCGCCCGCGCTGGCGGCGGCCCCTCGGGCGGGTACGTGACGACGGTCGTCGACCTGCTGGTCGTCGTCGAACTGCTCGTCCCCGCCGCCGCCTTCGCGATCGGCTATCGCGCCCTCGCCGACGCGACGGCCCGCGGCGAGCCGGCGGTGCTGGAAACCTACCCGCTCTCGCCGTGGACCTACGTCGCGGGCGTGTACGCGGGCCGAGCGGTCGCGCTGCTCGCGGTGGTCGTCGTCCCGCTGTTGGCTCTCGGAGCCCACGTCGCGACGACCGCGGGTCCGGAGACGACGGTGCTGGCGACCCACCGCGGCGTCGACTCGGTGGCGCTGTACGTCCGCTTCGTCGCGCTGACGGCGCTGCTGGGGCTGGTCACACTCGCCGTCGCGCTCGCGCTGTCGGCGGTCGCGAACTCCCGCCGCCGGGCAATCTTGCTCGGCCTGTTCGGGCTCCTCCTCGTCGTCGCCGGCACCGACGTGACCGTCCTCACCGCTCTCGGGGGCGGTCTCCTCGACGAGTCCGCGCTCGGGGCCGTCCTCGCCCTGACGCCCTCGGGGGCGTACCGCGGGCTGGTGTTCGAACACGTCCTCTCGGTGGCCTTCGAGGGGCGTTCCGGCTTCGTCCCGACCGGGCTCGCCCTCGTCGCGTCGCTGTGCTGGTGGGCTGGTGGCCTCTCGCTGGCGGCGCTGTGGGCGGGGTTTCGCTATAGTAGCCATTGAAAATCAATGCACACCCGATCGCACGACGGCAGTGCGATCGGTGTGTAAATCGTTTCAATTGTTACTATGTCCGTCCCGACCGAGGCTGTCGTCGACGAGTCGGCTGAACCGATCGACCAGCCGGTCGGCCAGCGAGGGCTCGACGGTCTGTAACAGCCGTCGGGTCTCGGCCGGCCGCGTCAGAGCGACGACCGCCTGGCCGCGCTGGCCGTAGGACTTCTCGGCGACGCCGGCCTCGATCAGCGACTCGACGTGCCAGGAGACGGTGCTGCGGGCCACGTCGAGGCGGTCGACCAGTTCGACCGACGCCAGCGGGCCGTCTTCCAGCAGGTGTCCGACGATCGATCGCGTCGTCTCCCGGCGGACCAGCGCGATCGCGCGCCGTTCCCAGGGGTCGTACTCCCGGTCGAAGTAGTGCGTTCGACCCCGGATCTCCTCGGTGTCGATGTCGCCGGCCCGGACGAGCTTCCGGAGGTGATACTGGGCCTGCCCCGTCGCGATGTCGAGGCGGCGGGTGAGTTCGTTGAAGTGGATCCCGGGGTTCGCGGAGACGGACTCGCGCACCTGCTCTCTGACTGTCGACATTCGGTGTCGTCCCGTCGTACGCCTCGGCCCATAAATTGCCTGTCGTCGGTTCTCAATTCGTGGGATCACTCCCGTTCGACTGCCTCCCTGGAGAGGTCCGTCGCGGCGACCGTCTGGCCGCCGTGTTCCTCGGCGAACGCGGTGGCGTCGTCGGCCTCGCCGAACGGGACCAGCGCCGGCCCCATCGCGCCTTCCACGTCGGCCCCGACGACGACGGTCAGGTCGCTCGTCGGCGCGAAGGCCGACGCGTCGAGGTGCCGGGAGAGGACGGCAGTGCCGTCCGTCTCGCGGACCTCGCCGTCGACGCTGCTGTAGTCGGTCAGATACGTGACGGTCGGCGTCCACCCACGCTGTTCGGTCTGGAAGCGGTGGCGGTAGGTACAGCTGCTACTACAGAACCGAGCCGGTGGGTCGTGGCCCGCCGGGCTGTTGTCCTCGTAGTACGTCTCGCCGACCGGTCCCGACTGCTGCCCGATCACCATGCCACACTGGTCGCAACTCTCCGGTCCGTCCAGTGTCACTGGCTCGGGCGTCGTCTGGCGCTGGCAGCCGGCGAGCAGTCCCAGCGCCGTCGCGCCGAGCAGCTCGCGTCGTGATAGGATTGCGTCCATACGTCGCCGTACGCGTCTGCCCACCAAGTCGCTCGTGGTGCGTTTCTCGAAACGCTCGCTAGCCACGACGACGGTGGACGCGACCGTGGGCCGCGACGGCCAACGCGCCTCACTCGCCGACGGCGTAGGCGGCCCCCAGCACGAACAGCGCGATGAGGAAGTCGAAGGTGTGTTCGACGATGTGGTGGGCCGGCATTGCCACCGCGCCCAGCGCCGTCCCGAAGCCGACGAGCGACCGCAACACCAGCAGTCCGATCGCGGCCGTCACCAGCAGGTACGTCGTCGTTCGACGCCGCCAGGCGGCTGTACACGCCACCAGAAAGAGCGCGATCGTCCCCAGTGTCGCCAGTGCGAGGGCGGCGAACAGCACCGCTGCCTCGCCGGTGTCGAGCCACGGACCGACGGCAGAGACCATCTCTCGTGGTGGTCGTTCGCACGTCGCCGGTGTATCGTTTTCGACCGCGGTCTGGCGTCGGGCCGGCGACCACTGGCTTTTCGGCCGCTCGCCGACAAGCCCGTGCATGGAGATCGCAATCGTCAGCGACACGCACATTCCGTCCCGCGCCAGGCGGATTCCCGACCCGTTCCGCGAGCGAATACGCGCGGCAGACCACGTCGTCCACGCGGGCGACTTCGACGCCGAGAGCACGGTCGCCGACGTACAGGACCTCGCAGACACGCTGACGGCCGTCCGTGGCAACACCGATCCGGCCGTCGGGCTGCCGGAGGTCGCGACGGTCGAACTCGGTGGCGTCTCGTTCGTCGTCACGCACGGCACCGGCTCGAAACGCGGGTACGAGGACCGCGTCGCTCGCCTCGTCCGCGAACACGGCGGGACCGACGCCGTGGGAATCTCGGGCCACACACACGAGCTGTTAGACACGACTCGCGGGGGCGTTCGCCTGTTGAATCCGGGCTCTGCGACGGCGGCGTCGCCGGCCACCCGGGCGACGATGCTGACCGCCACCGCGGCGGACGGTGAGGTCACCGTCCGCCGGCACGAACGCTGACACTCTCTCGAACGGCGCTCGCGTGGCGGTGTCGGGCCACTGGCCCCACCACGCCTATGGCAGTGCCCCTCAATCTCCCGGACATGAGCGAGCCCGGACTGGTCGAGACCGCCGACCCGGAAACGGTGTTCGGTGCGCTCTCTGACGGAACACGTGTCGACATTCTGCTCGCGCTGTGGGACGCGGACGACCGATCCGCGACGTTCTCGGACCTGCGCGAGGAGGTGGGGATGGCCGACTCCGGACAGTTCAACTACCACCTCGACAAGCTCAGAGACCGGTTCGTCAGACAGACCGACGACGGCTACACGCTGACGCTGGCCGGCGAGCAGATCGTCGGCGCGATCCAGGTCGGTGCCTACACCATGGAGGGGTCGATCGAGCCGATCCCACTCGCAGAGCCCTGTCGGGCCTGTGGCGGCGAGCGGACGCTGTACTACGAGGACGAGACCGTCCGCATCGAGTGTGGGGACTGTCCGAGCACCTCGACCTCTGGCGTCCCGCCGGGCGTGTTCGCCGACCACGAGCGCTCGGAGATCCCCGCGGTCGCGAGCCGTTACTTCCGGACGATACTCGCACACGTCGGCGAGGGCTTTTGCTGGCACTGCGAGGGACCGATCACGGCGACCGTGGTGCCGGTCACCGAGACGCGTGCCGCTCGCGACGACCTCCCGACGACGTTCGAGGAACTGCCGATGGCCCGCTACGACTGTGGGCGCTGTGGCTCCGAGATCACGTCGGATCTGGGTGGCGCGCTGTTGAACCATCCCGTCGTCGGCGGCTTCTTCTACGAGCACGGGATCGACGTTCGCGAACGCCCGTTCTGGGCGTTTACCGCCGTCGGACGGGAGCAGTCGCGGTTCCGCGAGCGCGACCCCGTGCGCGCGTCGATGACGTACACCGCCGGGGACGCGACGCTCACCCTCGTCGTCGACGGGACACTCGACGTGGTCGCCGTCGAGCGGGACGGCTGACTGCGGGCCACGTCCGGGACGGCACTCATCGGTCCACAACGACGAGCTCCGCGTCGACTGACCTCTGTGGACACGTGTCAGTGTAGAGATTTTCAGTAATCGCCGTTACAGAAATATCATTCTGGTTACTATTATGTCGGTGTGGCCCCTCCGTCTAGATACAATGGAGTCTCACTCACCCCACGAACGACGCCCCGATCCCGGACAGTCACTGACACCTGCCGGTCTCCTCGGTTATCTGGCCGTCATGGCCGCTCTCCTCGCGATCGCGACGGCCCCGCTGACCGGCATCGCCCTCACACTGGTAGTCCTGATCGTCGCGCTCCTCGCCAGGGCCGCCCGTCCACGCCGGCCCGCGACGAGCCCGCGTCGCCGGACGAGGTTCGTCTCCGGCACGACCAGGTAGCGCTTCGATCTGACAGCGGCAACGATTGCCGACGTTGGCAGAGTCGTCCCCTATCGCGGTGCTTTTTCCGGTTCCCCACACAGACAGTGTATGGAGGTCTTCGCGGTCGACGGGCTGCCCGAGATCCGGCCCGGTGACGACCTGGCAGCGCTGATCGACGCCAACACGGATATCGGTGACGACGACGTGGTCTGTGTCGCCAGCACGGTCGTCTCGAAGGCCGAGGGCCGGCAGGCAGACCTGACAGCGTTCCCGGCGAGCGACCGGGCACGCGACATCGCCGAGCGAATCGCCGACGAGACCGACGAGCAGAAGGATCCACGCTTCGCCCAGGCCGTCCTCGAAGAGAGCGAGGAGCTCGTCCTCGAAGCGCCGTTCCTGCTGGCCGTGACGCGGTTCGGCCACACGACGGTCAACGCCGGCATCGACCGCTCGAACGTCCCCGACGCTGACCTGTTGCTCCTGCCGGAAGACCCGACTGCCAGCGCCGAACGGCTCCGTGCCGGGCTCGAAGCGGACCCGGCCGTCGTCGTCACCGACACCTCGGGCCGGCCGTTTCGCCACGGCCAGCGCGGCGTGGCACTCGGCTGGGCCGGCATCCCCGCCTCCCGAGACTGGCGGGGCGAACACGACCGCGACGGCCGGGAACTGGGCGTCACCGTCCAGTCAGTTGTCGACGAACTCGCCGGGGCCGCCAACCTCGTCACCGGCGAAGGCGCGGGCGGGACGCCGGTCGCCGTCGTCCGTGAGTTCACCTTCGGCGAGCACGCCGGCAGCGACGAACTGTTTCGCGACCCCGAGACCGACTTCGTACGCCAGGCGCTCAGAGAGTGGAACTACTAGCTATGTACGCAATCGAACTCACCCCCGAACAGCCAGTCGAGACGTTGACCGAACTCGCCGTCGAGGCCGAACAGGAGGGCTTCGACGCCGTCCTCGCCAGTCACCACTACAACAACCGCGACCAGTTCGTGGCGCTGTCCTCGATGGCCCAGGCGACCGACGAACTCCTGGTCGGTCCCGGCATCGCGAACCCCTACGAGACCCACCCGGTGACGCTCGCCTCGCGGGTCGCGACGCTCTCTGAGGTGAGCGGCGGCCGGGCGCTGTTCGGCGTCGGTCCCGGCGACGAGGCGACGCTGTCGAACCTCGGTTTCGACCACGACCGGCCGCTCCGTCGGGTCCTGGAGACGTTCAAGGTGGCACAGCGACTGTGGGACGGCGAGCGCGTCGACCACGACGGGACCTTCCAGGCCCACGACGCCGGCCTGAACTACGACGTGGGCGAGATCCCGGTGTACGTCGGTGCCCAGGGACCACACATGACCCGGATGGCGGCCAAGCACGCCGACGGCGCGCTGTACAACGGCGCACACCCCCGCGACCTCGAATGGGCCAGCGAGCAAGTGGCCAAGGGAGCGGCTGACCGGCCCGACACGCGCGGCGAGTTCGACCTGGCGGCCTACGCCAGCGTCTCCGTCGCCGAGGACGGCTCCGCCGCTCGGGAGGCCGCGCGGATCCCCGTCGCCTTCATCGCCGCCGGCTCCCCGCCACCGGTGTTCGAACGCCACGGGCTCGACGCCGAGCGAGCACGAGAAGTCGGCGACGCGATCGCGGCCGGCGAGTTCCGGGCGGCCGGCGACGCCGTCAGCGAAGCGATGATCGACGCGTTCTGCATCGCGGGCACGCCCGAGACGGTGGCCGAGCGAACCGACGCCTTGCTCGACTACGCCGACAGCGTCGTCTTCGCGTCCCCGCTGGGTCCGGAGCTGGAGACGGCCATCAGTTTGCTCGGCTCGGCGGCTCGTTCGACACGTCTGGCGTGATGAAATCTGCCACCGCGCCGAGTGTCAGGTAGCCGAAAAACAGCGACGCGCCGCCGACGAACGCCGCGCCGGCCAGCGCCATCAGCAGTGCGAGCGGATCGTTCGTGAAGTGAGTCAGGAGGTTGGAGACGAGTTCGCCGACTGTCGCTTGCATACGCCGCCGTTTCGTCGGGATGTACTTTACACTGCCGGCTCGCGGTCTGTATCGTCTCTCTGTACGCACGTTGGGCTACGGTCAGCTCGCGGGACGGTCGCTTCTGGACGCGTCTGGGAAGCGACTCGTCGATCTCGCACTCCGACGGTCGTGGTACCACGACTCTCGGAAGCGTTATCCCTCCCCCGCCCCTCTCTCTATTCGTAATGGCAAACGGTACGGTTGATTTCTTCAACGACACAGGCGGCTACGGATTCATCGAGACTGAGGACGCGGACGACGACGTTTTCTTCCACATGGAAGACGTGGGCGGCCCTGACCTCGAAGAAGGTACTGACGTCGAATTCGACATCGAACAGGCCGACAAAGGCCCCCGCGCGACCAACGTCGTCCGCAACTGAGCGGCCGCCGTTCTGTAGCGACACCGATTTTTACGGACTCACGCCGATCAGCGTAATTCAAGGTGGAGCCTCCGGCCTCAAGGAGCGACCGAAGCGTAGCGGAGGGAGCGAGTAGGCCGGAGAGGAAACCGACTTGGCACGACACAACCGGCATACTACGACCGACTGACTCCCGAACGTATAACTACCGTCGCCACTTCTCTGAAGTATGGCTGTGCGTCGAACCGCCGTCGTGAAACTCGCTGTTTCCGACGAGCAACGCGACGCACTCCACCGAACCGCTGACCAATATCTGGACTGCGCAAATCGAACCGCAGACTACTGCTGGTCCAGCACCTCCTACACCGAGTGCAAGACCAACAAACGGCAGGTTCGAGACGCGCTCTACTCCGAACTTCGAGAGGAGACGGACCTACAGGCACAACTCGTTCAAGCCGCCATCAAACGCGCCGTCGAAGCCGTCAAAGCGTGTGTCGAACGCTGGAAGAAGGGACAGCGCGTCTCTTGCCCCACGTTCACCGCTGAAACGCTGGACTACGACACGCGGAGCGCGACCTTCTACCGCAACAAGGTGTCGCTAGCAACTGTCGAAGGGAGGGTCGAACCCTCGTTTGTTCTCCCGGCGGACAGTCCGACGCCCTACGAGCGGTACGTACTCTCAGAGGACCACGAGTTCCGCGAAAGTACGCTTCGGTACGACACGGCAACCGACGAGTTCTACCTCAACATCTCGACGCGGCGGATTGACAGCGACGACGAGGTTTCGGAAGATACTGAGCACCAAACGGTCCTCGGTATCGACCTCGGCGTCAACAGTCTCGCGGTGTCTTCGACCGGCACGTTCTGGCAAGGTGACGACTACGACCACTGGTGCCGCGAGTTCGAGAAGCGGCGTGGTGAGATGCAACAGCGCGGCACGCAAGCCGCGCACAATGCCCTGCTTCGCCTCGGCAAGCGCGAGGAAGCCTGGCGGAAACAGTACATCCACATCGTCGCAAACGAGATCGTTTCGGAAGCCGTCGAGAACGGATGCGACGTGATCGTGTTCGAAGATCTAACGGACATCCGCAAGCGGCTTCCGCAGGCGAAGTGGCACCACATCTGGGCGTTCCGACGCCTTTCCGAGTACGTCGATTACAAAGCTCCCGAACAGGGCGTCTCCGTGGAGCAAGTCGAGCCGAACCACACGTCCCAACGCTGTTCTCGGACGGACTGTGGGTTCACGCACGACGATAACCGCCACGGCGAACACTTCGAGTGCCAGAAATGCGGCTACGAGGTGAACGCGGACTACAACGGCGCGAAGAATATCGGGCTACGGTATGCTCGAAAACGAACACATAGACTCCGGTCCTCGCCCAAGTCGGGGAGCGGAGACGCACCAGTAGACGTGCGTGTGAATGGTGGGACGTTGAACGGCGAGAGTCACCGGCCTATTGCTGGCGACTGATTGCCGGGAGTCCACATCAAAGCCCCACCCTCAAGGACCGAGGTGCGTATGCGCCGAGGGAGTAGGGTGGGGTAGTTTACAGATATCGCAGCCCGACCATCACGAAGACGATCGAGAGCTGCAACACGCCCTGGACGCCGCCGAGCTTCGCGTTTCGCATGCCGATCTCGCCGATGAGTTCGGTGTCGGGCTCCTCGGACGCGATCTGTCGGTAAATCCGGATCTCGCCGGGTAGAATGACCCCGAAGCCCTGGAGCCCGAGGATCGTGACGATGCCAAGCGCCGCGAGCAGCCACGGCGAGGTCGTCGTGACCATCGCGACCAGCGACGTTCCCGGCAGCGTCGTCGCGAGGTACGCACCCGAACCGACGACCGCGACCCCGAGGACGGCGAGGGCCCGCCAGTCGCCGAGTGCGTCGAACTGATAGGCCAACAGGAGGACGATCGGCACCGTGTTGACGGCGGTAAACACCGCGAGCCACTGGTCGGCGTAGGCGAAGGCCGTGACCTGCAGGGCCAGCACGATCCCACCAATGATCGTCACGACCGCCAGCGCCGGCATCAGAAACGTCATCTTCGGGGTGAACCGCCCGAAGAAGTCCGCCCGCTGTTTCGGGTCGAGACTGCCGACGACCGGACCCAACACCGCACCCATGAACATGTCGATGCCCGTCCAGAGGACGCCGGCCATCACGTGGACGTAGGTCAACGCCCGCACGTCGTTGCTCGCCAGCGCGGCCGCCAGCGCCGCCAGCGGGACGACGACCGCGCCCGCCGCGAACGCGGTGTTTGCCTGTGTCGCGAGTCCACCGATCCCCCACTCGGGCGTGTCGGCTGTCGTCTGTGCCATGGCCGGGTGATGTGTGGAGTGTCAGAAAAAGCTGACTGCCACGCCGGGACAAAGCGTACAAGAGGATCGTCGCCGACCACACACTCATGGCACAGATCCAGCGTCTCACCGTCTATCCGGTGAAGGGACTCGACGGTGTCACCCGAAAGGAGGCGACCGTGACGCCGGGGGGCACTCTCAGACACGACCGGGAGTTCGCGCTGTTCGACGAGGCGGGCGACGTGCTCAACGGCAAGCGGACCGCCCGGATCCACGACGTCGAGACGGAGTTCGACGTAGCGCGTACCGAACTCGCGGTCGAACTCGACGGGGAGCGCGAGCGGTTCGCGCTCGACGAGGAGCCAGAACGCGCCAGCCGGTGGTTCTCGTCCGTCTTCGACGCCGAGTTCACGCTCGAACGAGACCGGGAACTGGGGTACGTCGACCGACGCGACATGGGTCCCTCGATCGTCTCGACGGCGACGCTGCGGACGGTCGCCTCGTGGTTCGACGACGTGACCGTCGAGGGCGCTCGCCGCCGGCTCCGGGCCAACGTCGAGATCAGCGGCGTCCCGCCCTTCTGGGAGGACCGCTTCGTCGGCGCGGATGCGCCCGAGTTCGCGGTCGGCAGTCGCGAGACCGGCGACACGGAGACGGATTCGGGGCCGGCAGACGGCGTCCGGTTCGAGGGCGTGACGCCGTGTGGCCGCTGTGTCGTCCCGGAGCGCGACCCCGAGACGGGCGAGCCGACCCCCGAGTTCCGCGAGCGATTCGTCGAACGCCGCGAGGCGACGTTCCCCGACTGGGCGGACCCCGACGCCTTCGATCACTACTACACGCTCATGGTGCTCTCGCGGGTCCCCGAACGCGACCGGGGCGGACGGCTCCGCGTCGGCGACGAGGTGTCGATCGTCGAGTAGCGGGGGCGACTACGCGTGGTGTTTCCCGGTGGCGGTCTTCGACGCCGCGTCCGGTTCGGGGAGCGTCACGTCTCGGACCTCCTGTAGGGCCTGCTCGGCAGCCTCGCGGTTCTCTTCGCGGCTCTCGACGTTGCCCTTGCTCGCGGCGGTGGCGAAACCGGCCAGCCACTCGGCGGCCTCCCAGTACTTCGTGGCGACGACCCGCCCCCGGCTGTTGTACTCGTGGATGTCGTCACCGTCGGCCAGTCCCTGCCCCTTGGTGAAGCGGTTGGTCGCGTCCCCGAACTCTTCGCTGGCCCCGTCGAACGCGGAGGCGGCGAGCCCCCAGTCGCCAGCCTCGCAGTGTTCGAGCCCGCTAGAGAGGTAGCGCCGCCCCTCGCGGTACCGGGCGTAGCCGGTGCGATAGCACCCCTGTGCGGACCCGTCGGGCGTGATCGAGCGCAGTTGCGTCCGCAGTCGCTCGAACTCCGGCATCGCGCCGGTGTCCGAGGCCTCCCACTCGTGGACGACGACACCGCGATAGTCGACGACGAACAGCGACCGCTCGGCGACGACCTGGCCGGCCTCGCCGGTCGAGGCCACCCCGTAGGCCTCTGTGACCGATCCGTCGGCGTCGCTGGCCAGGGGCACGTCCACGTCTGCCTCGGCGGCGAACCGCCGGTGGCTGTACACCGAGTCGGGCGCGATCCCGACGGCTCTGGCGTCGACCTCACCCGTTAGCTCCTCGACCGCGCGCAACAGCGCGGCGCTCTGCCCGGACCGCGGTCCGAAGTCGGAGGGATAGAACACGAGGACGACGATCGAATCGCCGATCCACGAGCCGACGTTCACCCGTTCGATCCCACCGTCGACGACCCCCGGCAGCGAGAACTCCGTTACGAACTGTTGACCACCCATATCGTTTCACCTAATTCGCGGCAACAGGTTAAATTCTACGAATGTTTTTCTTCCGGCCGCGCTCGCATTTACACCAGTTCATCAGGACACAGTGACCACATTCGCTGTTTAGCGTCGCCACGCTGCCATCGAGGGCGCTCGCGGTTCTGGACGGCCCGAGAGAACACACGCATATTTGGAGGGGTGTGTCTGTACTGGCACCGTTATACGAACAAAATCTGGTCTGTGTGGTCGAATTTGGGGGGGATAATGGCTATATCGAGGGCTCCCACTCCGAACGACGCTGGTAGACATTCAGGCACTCTCTCTTCGCTACACTCTGTCTGTCGCTGCGGCATCGCGGCCGGCTTCCCGGTCGAGTGTGTGGAATCGCGCGCTCGACTGTGATATATGCCACAATTTGGCTCGTCTGGAGTACTATCGGCTGTCACGGAGCGACCACACGACGGCGTTCGGCCGACCAGCAAAACGACGACGAGACGCCGTCTCATACTGCCGGCTGTCACTTCGCGACGAGCTTCGCCACCCCGGGGTGGCGAAATCGTTCACAGAGTGACAGCCGGTAGTATCAGGAGATCAGGACCACGCTCGCGACCGCCAGGCCGATGCCCACCACCTTCGAGGCCGACAGCGGTTCGTCGAGCAGCGTCACGCCGATGATGGCCGCGACGACGAAGTAGAGCGCGGTGATCGTCGTCGCCGTTCCCACCCCGCCGTGCTCCAGCGCGAGATAGTACGCGAGCGTTCCACCGCCGGCAAACAGGCCGCCAGCGAGGCTCAACGCCACCACCGACGCCGAGACGTCGAACCCCGCTCCGGTCGTCGCCGAGTAGCCGACGACGAGGACGGCGGCGAAGCCATACGAGAGCAACAGGACCGGACGGTGGCTCGACCGCGACATCGCGAGCTCGACGAACACCGCCCACAGGCCCCACGAGACCATCGCGACAGCGGCGTAGCCGGTCGAATCGAGAGACATACTCGGATGTTGTAATCCCGTTACTTAACGCTCACTCTCTGTTCGGGACGGTGCTGTCGCGGTGATCGGCCCGTCTGACTGGGGCGCTCCCGTCGTCTCGTCGGGCGATCGCGTGTGGTCGTACAGCCGCTTGAACAGGATCGGAGAGAAGCGTGGTTCGAGTAGCTCGGGGGGAGTTCCACGGTTTCCGCCCGAGCTGCGCGTCCGTTCGAGCACGCCGTCCGTCGCCAGCTCTCGGAGGAATCGTCGTACCGTCCTCGTCGAGAGGTCGATCGGGTCCCGGTCGGTGATCGCTGCCGCCGCCGCGTCGACGGTCGGATGGCGGTCGGGGTCGAGCGCGACGAGTTCTCGCAGGACCGACTGGCAGTCCGCCGACAGCGCGAACACGCGCGTGAGCGAGACCGCTTGAGTGGGAACGTCCGCGATGCCGGTGGTGACGTGTGCGTCCTCGATCTGCTCGCTCTCTGCGCGCAGGGCGGCGTCGGCGGCGACGAACAGCGCCGCGAGCGCGTCGTTCGCGTCGCCGTCGGCCCACTCGGCGAGACGCTGGGCGTGCTCGTGGCCCAGCGCGTGCTGGCCGAGTGCGTCGTCGGCGCGGGTCATGAGAACGTCGACCAGCGTGCTCGTCTCGTACGGCGCGAACTCGATCGTGGTCGGCGGCGTCCAGTCGAGGGCCGCTGGCGGCGACCGACCGACACCGACCCAGCCGACATCTGCGGCCAACCGGTCGAACAGCGTCGCCACTCGCTCCGGGGTCACGTGTCTGGACGCCGTGAGGTGATCGACGATCGGGACGACCGGTCGCTCCGCCAGCACCGCGTCGAGTTCGTCTCGGACCGCCTCGATGCCGACGCCCCGCTGTGGTGCCGGCTCGTCTGTGAGGCGGTCGAGCACTGTCGCGTAGAACTCGAACCCGCTCGTGGTCCGGTGGGCATCGACGTAGACGAGTTCGGGGACCGGTGGCGAGTGGGTCCCTGCGGTCGTCCGAATCAGCTGGCCCAGCGGGCGCGGGTGTCTGTCGAGGTGGTGAACCAGCGCCGCCAGGATGGCGGACTTGCCCGTCCCCCGCTCTCCCCACACGTACGTGTCCTGGGGGAGCTCACCGGCGAAGATCGGGTCGAGCTGGTCGAGGACGAGCTCCAGCAGTGGGCCACGGCCGGTCGGCTCCGCCAGGTGGGTCGTCGGCGACAGCACCGCCCGGTCGACGACGCGCTCGGTCCCCACCCGACTGCGATACCGCCGCTGGATGCGGTCTTCGAAGTTCATCGGTCGTTGCCACGCTTTGGCGGCCAGTCGCCGTCGCTCCGGGACGACGCGGGCCGCGGTGGCGACCGCTGTGGCTCTCTGCGCTGTCCACGACGGCTGTGATGCCGGGGCGGAGCCGTCGGCTGTGCCCTGCTTGCGTCTGTCTGTCGTCTCGTGTGGTCTGTCATGCGTAGTTCGGTCTCTGTCGCGGCTCGCTGTCCGCCCGCTGCCGTCGCTCACCGCCGTCGCGACCGTCTCCGTCGGTCGGGTGGCGGCGATCTGCCGATCGGGGCGGACGTGTGCGTCGGGTGACTGGTATATTGGTCTCCCGAGACAAACATAGACAAAGGTTAATATATATCCATACTGATAGCGGCAGTGTATGAGTCAAAAATACCGCCGCCGAGCAGCTTTACTGCCGGGGTCCCCCCGAAACCGGGGGCTCCGACGGCGTTCTTTGCGACGTTCGGAAGCCGACACGCCACTCTGGATCGAACGGTCGAACGACGATCGGGCGTCTCCAAGCCGGAGTGATCGCGGAGAGGGACCATGTTGGAACCACTGACAGACGCCGCCGGAGCCGTGCTGTCCGTCCTGCAGATCGGCGGACTCGACGGCCAGAGCTTCGCCTTCGAACAGATCAGCCCCGAAGTCGTCCAGTTGGGCCTCGCGGTTCTGCTGGGGATGTTCCTCGGGCTCGAACGCGAGTGGTCTGAGAAGAACGCCGGGATCCGGACGTTCGCGCTCCTGACGCTTCTTGGCGCGATCCTCTCGATCACCGGCGAACCGCTCTTGCTCGTGGCCGGCGCGTTGCTCGTGATCACGATGAGCGTCCTGCTGGCCGTCCAGAGCCTCCTCAGCTCCGCGTCTGAAGCCAGTCTCTCGTTGACCACGTCGGCCTCGATGTTCGTCGCCTACGGCGTGGGGATCCTCGTCACCCAGGGATTTCTCATCGAAAGCGTGACGATCGCCGTTCTCTCGTCGCTGTTGCTCGTGCTCAAGCGAGAGCTCCACGAGTTCGCGTGGGGCCTGTCCAAAGAGGAGATGCAGAGCGCCACCGAGTTCGCGATCCTCGCGTTCGTCGTCTACCCCCTGTTGCCAGACGAGGCCTTTGGTCCGTGGAACGCCATCGAACCCAGAACGGTCTGGCTGCTCGTCATCGCGGTCAGCGGGATCGGGCTGGTCAACTACGTGCTGGTCAAGCGCTACCGGGGTCGGGGGTTCATCGCGACGGGCTTTTTCGGCGGCCTCGTCAACTCGACCGCGGTGATCGCCGAGATGGCCCAGCGAGCGAAACAGCAGCCCTCGCTGCGCAACCTCGCCGTCGGCGCGATCCTCATCAGCAACGCCGCGATGGCGTTTCGCAACGCACTCGTCGTCGTCCCGTTCATGCCCGAGTCGGCGATCATCGTCGGCGTTCCCCTCGGTGCGATCACCGTCACCGGTATCGGGCTGTCGCTGTTCGTCAGCGACCTGGACCAGGACTTCGAGGCCCAGCTCACCTCACCCTTCAGCCTGCGGAACGCGCTGGTGTTCGGTGGCCTGTTCCTGGCCGTGCTCGTGGTGTCTGCGGGGGCCGAGGCCACCTTCGGCGCGAACGGATTCCTCACCACTTCGTTCCTCGCCGGCCTGATCTCCAGTGGCACCGCGACGGCCACGGCAGTGACGCTCGTCGCGACCGACCAGATCAGCAGCGACCTCGCGGTCGCGGGCGTCATCGCTGGGACGCTGGCGAGCATCCTGGTGAAAGTCGTCTTCGCTGCGACGATCGACTGGGACCTGGTTCGGCCGGTGATGATCTGGAACGTCGTCCTCATCGCCGTCGGGGTCGTCTTCGGCGGCATCGTGATCCTGTTCCTGTAGCGGTCCGCCCCTCTGGACGATCTATACCCGACAATAACCGAACGTATCGGTTCGTTCCCCGACGGAATCGCCACGCAGATTGGGGACTCCTATTATAAATCCATTTACGACCATCCCGACCACTCTCGGGTGATGACAGCATCGTCGGCGTTCGCCGTCGCATCGAGTCGCCCGAGTCCACGGACGTGATCGGTTCGTGACAACGAACAAATGCTCTCTGTCCCGGTTCGGCCCGGCGGCATCGTCGATGGGACTCCCCGCCACTGGCCCGATAACTGGTAGCCAGCGGGGTAATTGGGACCTAAACGATCGAACATGAATGATAAACCTACCAAAGAATTATATTCTATTACTACAACTCTGGGGGTGGAGATGAAGAAACCGACTCGCAGAGACTACGTTAGAGGAATCGGTGCAGCAACAATTGTCGGACTCGCGGGCTGTTCCGGAGACGGCGGCGACGGTGGTAGCGACGGCGGTGACGGCGGCGACGGCGGCAGCGACGGCGCTTCCACCGGCGACAGCGGCGGGAGCAGCGACCTGACGTTCGACTTCTGGCACATCCACGGCGACGAACTCGGCGAGACGCTGAGCCAGTTCGCTCAGGAGTTCTCCGAACAGAACGACGGCGTGACGGTCAACGCGGTTAGCAAAGACGGCTACCGCCAGAACCTCAACCAGTCCCTGCAGGCCTCGCGCGCCGGCGACCCGCCGGGCATCGCCCAGATCTTCGAGGTTGGGACACAGCTGTGTCTCGACAGCGGGGCCTTCACGCCGATCGAGCAGGTCATCCCCGACGGTGCGGTCGACTTCGACGATCTCCTCCCGTCGGTGTCGAGCTACTACCGCATCGACGGCGAACTCAATTCGATGCCGTTCAACTCCTCGAACACGATCATGCTGTACAACAAGACGGCGTTCGAGGAGGCGGGGCTGGATCCGGAGGATCCGCCACGGAGCCTCTCCGGCGTGCGCAGCGCCGCAGAGACGATCGTCGACCAGACCGACATGGAGGCCGGCATCTCCTGGCCGAACCACTCCTGGATGCAGATCGAACAGCAGTTCGCGAAGCAAGACCAGGTGCTGCTCAACAAGGAGAACGGTCGTGCCGGCCGTGCCGACAAGACCTACTACAACAGCGAGGCCGGTCGCAACGTCTACGAGTGGTGGAAGGGCATGGCCGACGACGACCTGTACCTGAATCCGGGCATCGAGGCGTGGTCCGAGGCACGACAGGCGTTCCTCACGGGCCAGGTCCCGATGCTGTGGGACTCCACGTCGAACATGGTCTCGATGAAGGCCGGTGCAGAGGAGAACGGCTTCGAACTCGGATCGGCGTACCTGCCCGCACCGGACGGTGCCAACAACGGCGTCGTCATCGGCGGCGGCTCGCTGTGGGTGCCCGACGCCCTCGCCGACGAGAAGAAAGAGGCCGCCGGCAAGTTCATCGCCTACATGGTCCAGCCCAAACAGCAGGCTCGCTGGCACCGCAACAGCGGGTACTTCCCGGTGAGCCAGAGTGCCGTCGACCAACTCGAGAGCGACGGCTGGTTCGAGGAGAACCCCGACTTCCGTACGGCCTTCGATCAGTTGCAGGACACCAAGGACTCGCCCGCGACGCGTGGTGCGGTGATGGGCGTCTTCCCGGAAGCGCGTAGTATCAACACGGAGATCTCGGTCAGCATCCTCAACGGGAACGTCGGCGTCGAGGAGGGACTCTCGAAGATGGACACCCAAGTCCAGGAGACCCTGTCGAGCTACTCCGGCAACTACAGCGGAGAGGAGTAACCGCGAGCGCGAACTTTTATTGCTCAACTATGGCAGAACAGACGAAACCATTCGATTCCAAGCTCCAGGCAGCGGCGCTGCTACTGCCGACGGTCGTCGTGCTCGTCGCGTTCCTGTACTACCCGTCACTGGAGACGTTTCGGCTGAGCCTGTTCGAGTCGGCGTTCCTCGGACAGGATCTCAGGTGGACGGGCATCAACAACTTCGTGGAACTGGCCACGTCGTCGACCTACCGGAACAGCTTCGTGGTCTCTGTCCTGTTCGCGGGCGTCGTCGTGATCGGGACGCTGGTGTTGTCGCTGTTGATCAGCTACATGCTGTTCGACGTCGACCTCGGCTCGTCGTCGTACCTCGTCGCGGCGATCTGGCCGTACGCGCTCCCGCCCGCAGTGGCGGCGATCCTGCTGAACTTCCTGCTCCACCCGAACCTCGGGATCTTCACCCACTACCTCGAACTGTTGACTCCCTGGACGCTGGACTGGTTCAACAGCGGGCCACAGGCCTTTGCTGTGCTGGCGATCGTCGCCATCTGGAAGCAGTTGGGGTACAACATCATCTTCATGGTCGCCGCGCTCAACAACATCCCGGAGACGCTGACCGAGAGCGCTCAGCTCGACGGGGTCGGCCGGCTCAAGATGCTGTACAAGGTGTACGTGCCGCTGATCTCGCCGACGCTGATCTTCCTCGTCGTGATGAACACGATCTACTCGTTCTTCTCGACGTTCCCGCTGGTCGATCTGATGACCAGCGGTGGCCCCAGCGGGGCGACGAACCTGCTGATCTTCAAGCTGTACCGTGACGCGTTCGAGTTCAGTAACTACGGGCTGGCGTCTGCCGAGTCCGTTATCCTGTTCGTCCTCGTGGCGATCCTGATGTACATCCAGCTCAGGGCCACCGAGGGCCACGCACAGTACGGAGCGTGACTACGATGGCAACTACAACGGAAACAGACTCAACGCCCGTCGACGAATCACGGACGATCAGCCAGCGACTGCCCGACAACCTGGCGATGCACGTCGGGATCATCCTCTCGATCGTCGCGATGGCGGCCCCGCTCTTGCTCGCGATCATCATGAGCACGCAGACGACCTCCGAGGTGTACGAGGTGACGAACCTCGGCCTGGGGAGTCAGGGACTGTCGAACTACCAGACGGTCCTCTCGGAGTACCAGTTCACCACGTACCTGCTCAACTCGTTCGTGATGAGCATCATCATCGTCGTCGGCAAGGTCGGTATCTCGCTGCTGGCGGCGCTGGCGCTGGTCTACTACGAACTCCCCTACGAGCGTGCGGTGTTCATGTTCATCCTCCTGACGCTGCTGTTGCCGGTGCCGGTCCGTATCGTCCCGCTGTTCCAGTTGATGGCGGACCTGGGGTGGACGAACACGATGCTCGCACTGACGGGACCGTACATCGCCAGCGCGACCGCCGTGTTCCTGTTCCGCCAGCACTTCATGTCGATCCCGAGTTCGCTGGTCGAGACGGCCCGGATGACCGGGATCGGACCGGCCAAATTCCTGTTCAAGGTCCTGATCCCGATGTCGAAGGGGATGATCGCGGGCGTCTGTGTCATCACCTACATCTACTCGTGGAACCAGTTCCTCTGGCCGCTCGTCGCGGTCAACGACAAGAGTTCGCAGGTGGTTCAGGTCGGGATCAGCTACCTCCAGGGTTCGGCACAGGCCGGACTGACGCCCTGGGGCCTGATCATGGCAGGTGCCTGCATCGCCCTGCTGCCGCCGCTGGTCGTCTTGATCGTGCTTCACCGACCGCTCCTGCAGACGTTCGCTGTCCAACGGAAGTGATTACTATGGCAAGGATACAACTCACAGATCTCGAGAAACAGTACGACGACGTACTCGCAGTCAAGGGTATCGATCTGGAAGCACAGGACGGGGAGTTCCTCGTCCTGGTCGGTCCGTCGGGGTGTGGCAAGTCGACGACGCTGCGGATGATCGCGGGGCTCGAAGACATCACGGCCGGGACCCTGCGGATCGACGACGAGGTCGTCAACGACGTGCCCCCGAAAGACCGGGACATCGCGATGATGTTCCAGAACTACGCGCTGTACCCCCACATGACCGCCGCCGAGAACATGAAGTTCGGCATGAAGTCGGTCAGCGACTTCTCCACCGAGGAGATCGACCAGCGCGTCGAGGAGGCCGCCGAGACACTCGACATCGCCGACCTCCTCGACCGCAAGCCAAAGGAGCTCTCCGGTGGGGAGCGCCAGCGCGTCGCCATCGGCCGCGCGATCGTCCGCGAGCCGGAGGTGTTCCTGCTCGACGAGCCCCTCTCGAACCTCGACGCCAAGCTCCGGGTCCAGATGCGCGCCG
This sequence comes from Halomicrobium sp. HArcht1-1, assembly GCF_058933285.1. NCBI lineage: Archaea > Methanobacteriati > Methanobacteriota > Halobacteria > Halobacteriales > Haloarculaceae > Halomicrobium > Halomicrobium sp. HArcht1-1. The sequence continues at coordinate 2,805,005 of NZ_JBZYDL010000001.1, read as the reverse complement.
AACTGCTCAGGCTCCACGAGGAACTCGACTCCTCGACGGTCTACGTCACCCACGACCAGACCGAGGCGATGACGCTCGGCGACCGCGTCGCCGTCCTCGACGCGGGCGAACTACAGCAGGTCGCGCCACCCCAGGAGCTGTACGACTTCCCGGCCAACCGGTTCGTCGCGGAGTTCATCGGCGAGCCGGCGATGAACGTGTTCCCCGTGGACGTCCACGAGCGCAACGGACACTACGTCGCCGACCACGCCGGCTTCACCATCCCGCTCCCCGACGGCGAGGGGCTCGACGCCGCGAGCGACTCCTCGGTGTCGATGGGCGTTCGACCGGAGGACATCTCGCTGGCCTCGAACCTGCCCGACGATGCCGAGACGTTCACGGTCGAGACCACGGTCAGGGAACCGCTCGGCGAGTTGCTGTTGCTGCACTGCCAGCTCGGCGACGACGAGATCCACGTCAAAGTCGAGCCACGCAGCGAGATCCAGCCGGGCGAGACGATCGAGGTCGGATTCGATCCGGATCGTCTCCACCTCTTCGACGCCCGGTCGGGCGACGCGCTGTATCACTCGACGGCTCCCGAAGCGACGAAGTCCGAAGCGGTGGTCACGGAGTAACACGATGTGGCAGCCATTCGCGAACGGTGTCGCGTGTGCGGACGCGCCGGCAGCCTCTCTCACCGCAGCCTGGCACGACGGCGCGAGTCCGACTCGCCCGCTCTCGCTCCCGGTGGGACGGCGTGGACTCGTCCAGTCGGGGCTCGGAGGTCTCGCCACGTTCCTCGCGGGCTGTACCGGGGGCTCGGGTCCCGGAACCGAGACGGGTTCGAGCACTCGGGAGGACGACGTTCGGCTCATCGGTCACCGCGGCTGTGCCGACCAGTACCCAGAGAACACGATCCTCGCCGTCGAGCAGTCCGCGCCACACATCGACATGATCGAGTTCGACGTACAGCGGTGTGGCTCCGGGGAACTCGTCGTGTTCCACGACGACGAACTCGACCGGCTGACCGACGCGACGGGATCGGTCGCGACGACCGACTGGGCGAAGCTGCGCGAGCTCACGATCCTCGACTCCGAGGAGACTATCCCGCGACTCTCGGCGTTCCTGTCGGCGGTCCCGTCGGACACGGCAGTCAACATCGAGCTCAAGCACGACGGCATGGCCGAGGAGGTCGTTGCCGCCGCCGACGAGTGCGACAACGAGGTTCTCTTCTCGTCGTTCTCGCCGGACGCGCTCCGGGAGATTCGCGAGCGCGACGACGACGCGGCACTCGCCTTCCTCGTCAGCGACGCGCCGGAACGGAGCCTCTCTTTCGCCGACGAGATGGACTGCGTGGCAGTCAACCCCGGCGTCGACCTCGCTCTCGACACCGACTTCGTCGAGCGGGCACACGCCGAGGGGTTCGAGGTGAACACGTGGACCGTCGACGACTCGGAGACCGCCAGACGACTCGTCGACGCGGGCGTCGACGGACTGTTCGTCGATCGGTGGGACCTCCTGACGGAGTGATCGAGACGGTCGGCTGAACGGCCACGACGACGCCCCGGCCCGAGTCGCGAACCCCGCACGGTCGCTCACCGTCCGAACTACGACCGCGAACCGTCTGCCGTCCCTGTTCTACAACGCCCTGCACCGTCCGAAACCGGCGTCGAGTCGTCGAGCGCTGTTCGGGAAGATCGAACAAAACGTCGTGAGAGTCCCGTTCTGTCGACAGTTGCCCCGCCGGTTGCGTCGAGAGCCCGCGGCCGATCGATCGCGAGCCGCGCCGAGACGGTGCCCGATCTCTGGGGCTTCGACGATCGTGCCGTGCAATGCTGGAGGAAACGCTCGCTGTCTCTCCACACCGCCCTCGGCGTCACGACACCGCGGACGTTCGGCACTCCCAAACGAGATGGCGCTCGACGAGTTCTCTGCGAATCGACGGGGCTGAAACAATCCCGTATCAACGGTACTCGTGTTATTCTATTGTCGAAACACCGTGATTATTCCTGATAGACTCTGTGTGGCGTCGCTGAGACGACCGCCGGCCGCTGAGCGACGGCAAATCGTTTGCGAGAGACGAACGACTTTCGCCACCGCTCGACGGCTGGCCGGTCTGATCCTCGATGCGGCACTATCGTACAGACGTAGGGCCGACGGTATCAGGAGAACTGCGCGTTGATCTCGATGACGTTGGCCGACCGCGTCACCAGGTTCGGGAGTTCGTCTTCGTACAGCGGTCCGCTGAAGCGACTGGCCGGCCCGGAGATGCTGATCGCGCCCATCACTTCGTCGTTCATCGTGATCGGAGCGGCGACACAGCGAAGCCCCTCGATGCGCTCTTCGCGGTCGAAGGCGTAGCCACGCTCGCGTATCGCTTCGAGTTCGTCGAACAGCTCCGGCCGGGTGGTGATCGTCGCGTCGGTGAACGCCGGCAGTCCGTGCTCGTCGACGATCGCTTCCACCCGGCTCTCGTCCATCCGTGCGAGCATCGCCTTGCCCAGCGAGAGACAGTGGAGATGCGCCCGGTTGCCGACCGACGACGCGGTCTGGACGGCGTCTTCGCCCTCGGTCTTGTAGATGTACACCGCCTTTCCGTGCTCCTCGGTGGCGAACTGCGCGAGCTCTCCACACTCCTCTGCCAGATCGTCCAGTTCCTTGCGCACCACGTCGTAGATCTGGAGGCGGTCTTTGACCGTCTCTGCGAGGTCGAGATACTGGAGGCTCAGCCGGTACGTGCCGTCGTCGTTCACGACGTACTCGTTGTCGACGAGCGTCGCCATGTGTCCGTGGACCGTCCCTTTCGATCGGTTCACCGCGTCGGCGATCTCCGTGATCCCGGCGCTCTCGACCGACTGGAGGAACTCGATGATGTTCAGGCTCGTCTGTACCGCGTCCACCGTTCGGGACTGGTGCTCGCTGGCCATGCCCGGCCGTACAGGCTACTGATACATAGTCGTTCGGCTAGTGCGAACGGTATGGTACGTTCGTGGTATCCGAACGGACCGTCGAGTGGCGGCGACGCTCGACGCGACACCACGGCGGTCTGTCCCACAGGGAAAAGGCTATACGGTTCTCGCCGAAATCCCGGGATACGATGGTCGCAGTCGATTACATGGCCCACCAGGAGCAGTACAGTCCGTCGGAGCTACTGGATTTCTCCGAGCTCGCTGCGGCGAACGGCTTTGACTTCATCTGGACCTCGGATCACTTCCACCCCTGGTTTCACACGGACGCAGAGGCGGGGTTCGCGTGGTCGTGGCTCGGGGCGGCGATCGAGCGCGTCGACCTCCCGGTCGGGACGTGCGTGACGCCGGCAGGCGAACACTACCACCCAGCGCTGGTCGCCCAGGCCTTCGCCACGCTCCAGTCGATGCACGACGAGCGGGTCGTCCTCGGGCTGTCGACCGGCGAGGCGATGAACGAGAAACCGCTCGGACACGAGTGGCCCGAGTACGACGTCCGGCGCAACCGCCTCGAAGAGACGCTGGAGATCGTCCACGGGCTCTGGGAGAACGACGGCTTCTACAGCTACGAGGGCGAGCACTACGAGGTCGACGACGCCCGCCTCTACACGATGCCCGACGAACGACCCGAGGTACAGATCGCGGCCAACGGTCCCAGCACGGCGTCGCTGACCGGCGAGTACGGGGACGGGTTCATCACGGTCAAGACCGGCGAGGAGTACACGGAACGGATGTACCCGGCGATCAGGCGGTACGCGACAGACGCCGGCCGAGACCCCGACCAGATCGAGACGACGCTGCTCGTGATCGCGTCCTACGACGAGGACCGCGAGCGGGCACGCGAATCGACCCGACCGTGGTGGGCGACCACGCAGGACGTCTTCGACCGCGCGCTGGCGAACCCGAAGGCGATCGAGCGCGAGGGGGAGAAGGCCACGCGCGAACAGGTCGAGGCGAAGTTCCTCATCGCCGACGACCCGGCCGAGATCGCCGGCCAGCTCGAAGCGTACGCGGAGATGGGCTTCGACCGGATCGCGCTCGGCAACACCAGTCCGGAGCCGGAACGGTTCTTCGAGGTGATGGGCGACGAGGTCATCCCGTCGCTGTGAGCGTCATCGGGTCGGCCGCTTTGAGGTACGTTTAATAATTGGGGTTCCGTCGGTACGCACGAGATGTCTCGAATGAACGGTGGCGAGATTATCGCCACGTATCTGGAGAAGGAGGGCGTCGAGTACCTCGTCGGGATTCCCGGCCACGGGAGCACGAACCTGCTCGACGCCTTCAACGACTCCGACGTATCGGTCGTCCAACCGCGTCACGAGCAAGGTGCCGCTCACCTCGCAGACGGGTACGCCCGCGTGACCGGCGAGCCACTGGCCGTTTTCACCTCGATCGGCCCCGGCGCGACCAACACGGTCACCGGCGTCGCGACGGCCTACGTCGACTCGATCCCGATGGTCGTCTTCACCGGCGCGCCACAGACCCACGAGTACGGCCAGGGGATCCTCCAGGAGATCGAACGCCAGAAGCCCGGCGACTTCCCGAGCGTCATGGAGCCGGTCACGAAACAGAGCTTCGAGGTCCGCTCCGTCGAGCAGCTCCCACGCGTGCTCCGGCGGGCCTTCCAGATCGCCCGCTCCGGCCGTCCGGGTCCGGTTCACGTCGACGTGCCGATGGACGTACAGGGCGCTGCCGCCGACGTGACGCTGCCCGAACCCACCCAGCACCGGCCACACAGTCGCCCCGGTGGCGATCCGGAGACGGTCTCGGAGGCGGCGACGCTGCTGGCCGAGGCCGACCGGCCGGTGATCGTTCCCGGCGGCGGGACGATGCTCGCGGAGGCCTGGGACGAGGTGCAAGCGCTGGCCGAACACCTCCAGGCACCCGTCGTCCCGACGTTCCAGGCCAAGGGGATCATCCCCGAGGACCACGACCTGTTCGTCGGCTACGCGGGGTGGATCGGCTCGACGGCCGGGAACGAACTCGCGTCCAACGCCGACACGATCCTCGCCGTCGGCTGTCGCTTCACCGATATGCACACCTCGTCGTTCGAGGCGGGCGTCAGCTTCGAGATCCCGCCGAGCAAGCTGATCCACGTCGACATCGATCCCCAGGAGATCGGGAAGAACTACCCCATCGAGGTCGGCATCCAGGGCGACGCGAAGGTGGTCACTCGCCAGCTCACCGAGCAACTGCGCGAGCGGATAGAGCCGGTCTCGACCGACGACAACGACTACTACGCGGAGATTCAGGAGCTGTGGGACGAGTGGGCGGCGATGGTCCAGGAGCGCTGGGACGACGACAGTGTCCCGATGAGCATCTCCCGCGTGCTGGCGTCGCTGCGCGAGGTGTTGCCCAGAGACGGCGTCGTCGTCTCCAGTGCCGGCCAGCCCCAGGAGACGGTCAACCCCGAGTTCCCGGTGTACGAGCCCCGGACGAACGTCTCCTGTGGCGGCTTCTCGACGATGGGCTTTGGCGTCTCGGCGGCGATCGGTGCCAAACTCGGCAAGCCCGACAGCCCCGTCGTCGACATCGAGGGCGACGGGAGCTTCCTGATGTGTAACCAGGAGGTGGCCGCGGCCGTCGAGCACGGCGTCGACGTGACCTACCTGGTCCTCAACAACCGCGGCTGGAAGTCGATCCGGAACCTCCAGGTCGACAAGTACGGCTGGGACCGTGTCCTCAACACGGAGTTCGACGAGGACGCCGGGGTCGACTACATGGCGATGGCCGACTCGTTCAACCTCGACTACGCCGAGCGCGTCGTCAAGCCCGAGAACCTCGACGCCGCCCTCGAAGACGCGGTCGCCCACGACGGGCCAGCGATGGTCGAGGCAGTCGTCGAGCCCGACAACCCCGACTCCGGCGCGATCGTCACCGGCGAGTGGGATCTCGCCGACCTCGAAGAGTAAGCCTCGGCCGCGCGCTGCCGGCGGTCCCGGCTGTCGTAACATCTATGTGGTCTCGTCCTGACTCCATCAACGCATGACACGCAAGCACGAGCAGCCCTCAGCAGCGACTGCGATCCCCGACGCCGTCCGGAACTACGTCGGCGGCGAGTGGGCGTCCGGGTCGGCGGACGGCCAGCCGGTCGTCGATCCGGCTACCGGAGAGTCCCTCGCCGACGTACCGTTTTCCAGCGCCGACGACGTCGACGACGCAGTCCAGACGGCCAACGACGCCTTCGAGGAGTGGCGGCGAACGCCACCGGTCGAGCGGGTCCAGTACCTCTTCGACCTGAAACACGAACTGGAAGCGCGGGAAGCACAGATCGCGCACGCGCTCTCTCGGGAGCACGGCAAGACCGTCGCGGAGGCCCGCGGGGAGATCCGCCGCGGGATCGAGAACGTCGAAGTCGCCACCGGCATCCCGAACATGCTCCGCGAGGCCAGCGGGACCGTCGAAGACGTCGCCCCTGGGATGGACGAGACGGCCGTCCGCCAGCCACTGGGGACCTTCGCCGCCGTCACGCCGTTCAACTTCCCGTCGATGATCCCGCTGTGGTTCCTCCCCTACGCGGTCGCGACGGGGAACACCTTCGTCCTCAAGCCCAGCGAGAAGGTGCCCCTCACCGCACAGCTCATCTTCGAGGCGATCGAAGCCGTCGAGTTTCCCGACGGCGTCGTCAATCTCGTCAACGGCGGCGTCGAGACGGTCGACGCGCTGCTGGAACACGACGGCATCGAGGGGGTCTCGTTCGTCGGTTCGACGCCGGTCGCTCGACACGTCTACGAGACCGCCGCCCAGCACGGCAAGCGCGTCCAGGCCCAGGGCGGCGCGAAGAACTTCGCGGTCGTCACGCCGTCGGCCGAACTCGACCAGTCGGTGCCAAACATCGTCGGCTCGGGCTACGCCAACGCCGGGCAGCGCTGCCTGGCCAACGACGTGGTCGTCGCCGTCGGTGACGTGTACGACGAACTGCGTGGCGCTCTCGTCGACGCGGTCGAGGACCTGACCGTCGGACGTGGCCTCGAGGAAGACACCGACGTCGGCCCGCTCATCACCGGCGCGTCTCGCGAACGGGTCACGGAACTGATCGCCGAGGCCGTCGAGGAGGGCGCGGAGGTCGTCGTCGACGGACGCGGCTTCGAACACCCCGACTATCCCGACGGCAACTTCCTGGGGCCGACGCTGTTGGCGGGCGTCACGGCCGACATGGAGATCGCCCAGACCGAGATCTTCGGCCCGGTGCTGTGTCTCGCCGCACAGCCGTCACTCGACGACGCCATCGAGATGGTCGACGGTACGGAGTACGGCAACGCCTCCTCGATCTTCACCGAGGACGGCAGCGAGGCACGCCAGTACCGATACGAGGTCGACGCCGGCAACATCGGCGTCAACGTCGGCGTCTGCGCGCCGATGGGATTCTTCCACTTCGGTGGCACCAAGGAGTCGTTCTTCGGTGACCTCCACGCGCAGGGCGAGGACGCCGTCGCCTTCTACACGGACAAGACGATCGAGATCGAGCGCTGGTACAGCTAGTCCGACGCTGTCCGCCTCGAACGCCGACCGAGCGCGCCGATCGTCAGTCCTGTTCTGCGGGGGTCGTCTCCTCGAAGGCGGCGTCGTACCGGTCGATGGCTTCGTCGACGCCGTCCATCAGCAGTGCGACGTCCTTCCCGGCGATGAGGAAGTCGTGGCCCTGCTGTACCCGTGTGTCGATGTCGTCGAGGTCGGTGACCAGCGTCCCGACCGGAACGTCCGCGTCGTTCCCGGCCTCGATGACCGACGCCATGGCGGTCGTGAGCGACTGGGAGTCCCACTCCGCGAACTTCCCCAGCGCACCCGAGAGGTCCGCGGGGCCGACGAACAGGGCGTCGACGCCGTCGACGGCGGCGATCTCGGCGGCGTTTTCCAGTCCCTCCTCGGTTTCGATCTGTGCGATCGTGAGGATCGTCCCGTTGGCGTTCGCGACGTACTCCTCGAAGTTCCGGCCGTACTCTGTCGCTCGACTGCCCGCGATCCCCCTGATGCCGTCGGGCGGGTACTGCACTGCGCGGACGAGTTCGCGGGCTTCCTCGGCCGTCCCGACCATCGGGACCATGACGCCAGCGACGCCGATATCGACGACGCGCTTCAGTCGGACGGGATCGTTCCACGGGACCCGGACGACCGTCTCCGTCTCGCCGTCGGCGGCGTCGACGCTCCGCGCGATGCTCTCGACGGTCTCTAACCCCATCGTCGTGTGCTCCATGTCGACGAGGAGGAAGTCGATATCGAGCTGTGCTACCGCCTCTGCGATCGTGGGATGGCCGACGGAGATCCACGTCCCGAGGGGCGACTCTCCGGCCTCGATTGCGTCTTTGACGTGTGTCATTTGTGGGGATGACACAGCGACTCCTGGGCACTCGCCGGTCGCTGCGTCGTGTGTCTTCGTCTCCCCTCTGGGACGCCAGTGCAAATAAATCACGGGGTCGCGGACACCGGCCACCCCGTCTATCGGAAGTTATAACACCGACTGTCCGGATACGGCGTATATGCGATTCGGTATCATCGGGTGTGGCACGATCGCGCAGATCATGCACATCCCGTACGTGACGGAACTGCCCGACCTGGAGCTGTACGCGCTGGCCGATCCCGCTACCGAGCGGGTCACGACGCTGGGCGAGCGGTACAACGTCCCCCACCGGTACGAGTCGGCGGACGAGATGATCGCCGAACGCGGCGCGGAACTCGACGCCGTGATCGTGTTGACGCCGCCGAGCCAGCACGCCGACGTGGTCGAGACGACGCTGGGCGCGGAGATCGACACGCTCGTCGAGAAACCGCTCTCGGTCTCGGTCGCGGACGCCGATCGGATGGTCTCGGCGGCCGAGGCGGCCGACGCGACCGCGATGGTCGCCTACAACAAGCGCTACGCGCCCGCCGTCGAGGCCGCTCGCGAGGAGATCGCGGCACTCGATCAGGTCGACAAGATCACCGCCTACGACGTGGACCCGAACCACGGACGCAACATCGACGAGGTGTACGACCTCGTCGACGGAGCGGTCCCCGAGTCGGTCATCGAGACGACCCGCGAGAAGCAACTCGCCGACAGCAAGCAGGTGATCGACAGCGACGACGACGAGCTGGCCGACGACTACCACTGGCACCTCGAACACATCTGTCACGACGTGAACCTCTTGCGGGGGCTGTTCGGCGGCGTCGAGTCGATCGACCACGTCGACCTGTACGCCGACGGACGGTACGCGACCGCGAACCTCGTCTACGAGGGCGGCCGGCGGTGTACGCTCGACTCCGGGCTCTCGGATCGCAAGTGGTTCGAGGAGTTCGTCCGCGTCGACTCGCCGACGGGGATGATCGAACTGTCCTTCGACGACCCCTTCATCCGGAACTCGCCGCCGTCGGTACGGGTCAAGCGCGGCACCGACGAGATCTCCGACGAGACCCGAACGCCCTCCTACGAGGAGAGCTTCAAGCGAGAGGTCGAGCACTTCGTCGCCTGTATCCGCGGCGACGCCGAGGTCCGGACCCCCTTCGAAGAGGGACGGGCCGACGTGCGCCTGATCGCCGATCTGTTCCGACAGACTCAGGGAGCGCCGCTGCTGGGCGATTACTGACGCGAGACGGACCGTAACCACTAAGCGAAACCACACGTCGATACACGACAACACATGTACGAAGACTTCGCATCGACGCTCGCAGCGACTATGTGGGCCGACTTCGACGAACAGCCCCGCCGGGCGGACGGTCCGCCGGGCGAGATCACCGACGTACAGACGGTGGTCGTCGACGGCAACTTCCCGTGGACGATCGTCACCGTCGAGACCAGCGAGGGGGTCACCGGGATCGGGGAGTGTTACCCGTCGCCGGGCGTCCACGAGGTCATCACCGACTACCTCCGACCGGTGCTGGTCGGCGAAAATCCGACCGACGTCGAGCGACTGTACAACCTCATGCGCGAGAGCCTCTCCGGACGCGGCTCACAGCAGGGGATCGGGACGATCGCGATCAGCGGCGTCGAGATCGCGCTGTGGGACGCCGCGGGGAAACTCCTCGGCCAGCCCATCTATCAGCTTCTGGGCGGCAAGCTGCGCGAATCGGTCGCCGTCTACGCGGACTGTCACGCTGGCGAGGCGATGGTCGAATCCGCCAGAGAAGGGCAGGAGACCTCGACGTACGACCCACAAGCGTACGCGCAGGCGGCCCGGGGGGCCGTCGACGACGGGTTCGACATCGTGAAGTTCGACCTCGACGTGCCCTCTGGCCGGGAGATCGACACGCTCTCGCGGCACTTCGACCCGCCGGAGATCGAACACAAGCGCCGCGTCGTCGAGGCCGTCACCGACGAGATCGGCCACGACGCCGAGGTCGCGGTCGACCTCCACTGGAACTTCAGCCCCGAGACGGCAGAGCGACTCTGCCGTGCGATCGAACCGTACGACCTGGCCTGGATCGAGGACCCGCTCCCGCCCGAGAACACGGACGCGATGCGGGAACTGAAACGCCGGGTCGACGTGACGCTGTTGACCGGCGAGAACCGCTACGGCCGCCACGGCTTCCGCGACCTGGTCGCCGAGCAGGCCGTCGACTTCCTCGCCCCGGACGTTCCGAAGACCGGCGGCATCGCCGAGACCAAGAAGATCGCCGAGCTGGCCGAGACCTACTACCAGGCGCTCGTCCCCCACAACATCGGCAGCCCCGTCGCGACGGCGGCGACGGTCCACGTCGGTGCGACGGTCCCCAACTTCGTGGCCCTGGAGTACCACGCTCGCGAGGTCTCGTGGTGGGACGACCTGCTCGTCCGCGACGAGCCGTTCATCAGCGACGGCCGCATTCAGGTGCCCGACGGACCGGGCCTCGGCGTCGAACTCGACTGGGACGCCGTCGAGGACCACCGCAAGCACTGATCGGCGCTATCGCCCGTCGACAGACAGCTCGTTCCAGCGGTCGATGTTCTCCTTGGCGTGGACGAGTCGCTTTTCGGTCTGGTTCTCGATCTCGATCGTGTAGTGGCCCTCGTACCCCGCCGCGTCGAGGGCGTCCGCGAGCGCCCCGAACTCCAGGACGCCGTCGCAGAGGTCCGTGAACGACCGGAAGTAGTTGATCACGTTGTCCAGGTGGAAGTCCCCGTCGGTGAGCGCGTCCCGGTTGTCGGCGAACCCCTGACCGGGAGCCACGTCCTTGAGGTGGACGTACGCGATGTCGTCGCCGAACCGCTCGACGGCGTCGGTCACGTCGCCCTCGGGAAAGTGGTCGCCGTACGGGTAGTAGTGTGCCGTATCGAAGAGCAGTTCCAGCCCCTCGACGGCGTCGAGGTAGTGACGGATCTCCGACGGCCGTTCGACCGCCGTCGCGCCGTGGTGGTGAACGACCGGACGCAGGCCGGCGTCCAGCGCCGCGTCGCTGACCCGACTCAACCACGTCTCGACCGTCGCTTCGTCGTGTCGCCCTCGCTGTGGCGGGAGCAAGCCGAGGAACTCGGCACCGAGATCGGCGATCGTCGGCACGTCTTCGACGATCCGCTCGACCGCCTCATCGCTCTCTATCCACTCGCTCATCACGCAGTACAGTTCGAGGTCCGCATCGGCGAGCCACCGCTTCAGCGTCGCGGTGTCGTTGTCCCGGACCTTCCCGAGGCCGATCTCGATCCCGTCGTACCGACAGGCACCGATGTCGCTGATCGCGGTCTCGACGTCTGTCGGGTCGTACATCATCGCCGTGTATCCGGTACCCATGTGTCGGGCTATCACGACTCGCCGAAAAATAGCTTCCGACTGATACTGCTGGCTGTCACTGTTTCGAGACCTCGCGACCACGAGGTCGCGATATGCTTCACAGACGTACAGCCGACAGTATGAGACGACGGTCTGTCGCTCTCGCTGTTGTTCGGCGGTGGCGAACGACTCTGACTCGCTGCTGGCCGTCTACACCGGATTCCGGACTCGTAGCTCCGTATTGGGGCGTTCGCGCTGTTTCCCACGATAGCGGCGTTCGTGAGATGCGAACGAAATGAACGTAACACTCTCTGGCGACGCGGCCGACCGATCGATCACATAACGACCGTATTGCTGTTATTCGAACGCCACCGACGAGTGGTCTGTTACCGGGTTCTCCGCACGGATCGTCGGTCCCGATTTTCGGCTGGAAGCACGCTTCAGGCGTCGGTTCGCGGAATTTCTGGTAATCTCCTCCGTTCGTCCTGCCCGAACGACGTCGATCGAAGGCCCTTCCCCAGCGATCTCCGCACACGCCAGAAAGCTAGTCGTCGCCAGCGTTTCAGGCTCGTACTGGGCGATTGCGTTCTGCTCTGTCTCAGTTTTTCGTTCGCTCGCTCCAAACGCATGTACTTCCGCCAGATGCGTCGTATGTGTTGACTCTCCTCGGTCGGCAGGTATAAAACAGACGGTCTATCTCGAAAAGGCCTATATTGAAACTATACTTCCTCGTTTTCTGGCCGAAAACTCGAAACTAGGGCGATAGTCTCGTCGAAACTTCGAACCTATCGCCGGTAGCGTGTTAAATGAGTGTAGACTAGCTATCTCGACGGACAAACATCGATCACTCTCTCCTGCCGTGATCTCCGTTCCGTCGAGTCGGCCAGGTACCCCCGTTCTCGGCTCGCGTCGGTCTCCCCGCTCAGCGGTCGAACAGCCACAGCGCCGCCGTGAGCCCGGTCGCGCCGACCAGTGCCGCCGCCAGCAGCCCGAACGCGACCCGAAAGCTCGCCACGTCCGAGAGCCAGCCGACGATCGCCGGGGCGACCGCGCCGGCCCCCATCAGCAGCGTCCGGACGACGCCGAGGCTCCCGCCGGCCACGTCCTCGGGGACGACCGCCATCAGATACGCACCCCGGACCGGCCGATATCCGTGCGCTCCCAGGCCGAGCGCGACGACGGCTCCGCCCAGCGCGAGCGGCCCGCCGGTCGGCGCGAGCGTCAGGATCGCGAGCAGTCCCGCGGTGGCGACGGCGAGTGTCACTAGCAGGACGGGGGCGGTCCCGATCCGATCGCTCACCTCGCCGGTGACCAGCTGGACGAGGCTGACGACGAACAGGGCCGAAAACAGCAGGTTCGCGGTCGCGCTGGACAGCGCGGTCTCGCTGGCGAGATACAGCGGGAGGAAGGCGACCGCGCCGTTGTAGGCGAACGAAAAGCAGATCGTCACGAGCACGAAGCCGGTGAACTGCCACTCGCGAAACATCGTGAGGTAACTGCCCGGCGAGGCGGTCACGTCGCCGCGGCCGCTCCCGGTCGAGGCGGTACTCGACGACGCGAGTCGGCGCGGGACTCGCCTGCCGAAGGCGACGGCCAGGCCGACCGTCGCTAGCCCGCCCGCGAGAAACACCGTCCGCCAGCCGGCACCGCCGACCGCGTCGTGGCCGGTGACGGCGACGACCGCCGCCGGTGCCGCGACGCCGCCGAAGGTCCCGAAGGTGTCGAACACCCCCAGCGCCCGCCCGGTCCGCGACGGGTAGATCCCGGAGAGGAGGCGCACGCCGACGGTCTTGTACGCGCCCGTCCCGGCCCCCATCAGGAGCATCGCGGCCACGAGCACCCACAGCGGGGCGTCGACGACGAGCACCAGCGCACCGACCGCCGCGACGCCCGTGCCGGCGACCAGCACTCGAACCGACCCCAGCCGGTCGGCCAGTGCCCCCGAGGGAAACTGCATCGCCGCGTAGACCAGCATGAATCCGGTGAAGGTTGTCCCCAGCACGGTCCGCGAGACGCCGTAGCTCTCACCCAGGGTTCCGAACAGCGGCGGAAAGGCATAGCGGAGGAACTTCCCGAAGAACCACAGCGACGCCGTCAGGACCAGCGCGTCGAAGCGAGCCAGCCCGCGGAGGCGCGCGGCGAGGGTCACGATACGGGCAGTGGCCCGCTCTGACGGAAATACGTGTCGGCTCGCTCGCTGGCGACCCGAGTCGTCCGGTTCGCTCGAACGCCGTGCAGAGAGTCGCTACCTCGGAGTGGCGAACTCGGTCACAGACGACAGCCGACAGTATCAGTCGTCGTCCGCGGCGGGCTGGGCCACGTCTCGGTCGGCGCGTGGCCCCTCCAGATCGACCTTCGGGAGCAAGTCTCGGAGGTACTGGCCGGTGTAGGAGTCGTCCGTGCGGGCGACGGTCTCCGGCGTCCCTTCGGCGACGATTCGGCCGCCGTTCTCGCCGCCTTCCGGGCCGAGGTCGACGATGTGGTCGGCGTTTTTCACCAGATCGAGTTCGTGCTCGATGACGACGACGGTGTTGCCCTCGTCGGTGAGGCGGTGGAGCACGTCGATCAGCTTGCGCTCGTCTTCGGGGTGGAGCCCGGTCGTCGGTTCGTCGAGCAGGTACAGCGTCTCGCCGGAGTCTTTCTTCCCCAGTTCCTCTGCGAGCTTGATCCGCTGGGCCTCCCCGCCCGAGAGCGTCGTCGAGGGCTGGCCCAGCCGCATGTAGTCCAGGCCCACGTCTTTCAGGAGCTTCAGGCGGCGGCGGATGCCGGTGTGGCCCTCGAAGAAGTCGTAGGCCTCCGCGACGCTCATGTCCAGCACGTCGGAGATGGTGGCGTCCTTGTAGGTGACGTCCAGCGTCTCGTCGTTGTACCGCGCCCCGTCGCACTCCTCGCAGGGGACGTACACGTCAGAGAGGAAGTTCATCTCGATTTTGACGTTGCCCTGGCCGCCACAGGCCTCACAGCGACCGCCTTTGACGTTGAACGAGAAACGGCCCTTCTCGTAGCCTCGCTGCTTCGCGAGGTTCGTCTCGGCGAACAGCTCGCGGATGTGATCGAAGACGTTTGTGTAGGTCGCGGGGTTCGAGCGCGGCGTGCGACCGATGGGCGACTGGTCGATGAGACGGACGGTCTCGATCTCGTCGATCCCCTCGATGTCGTCGTGCTCGCCGGGGTTCACGTCGGTGTCGTTCATCCGCCGGACGAGGCCCTTGTACAGCACGTCGTGCATCAGTGTCGACTTGCCCGACCCAGAGACGCCCGTAATGGCGGTGAAACAGCCGATCGGCAGGTCCACGTCCAGATCTGCGAGGTTGTGCTGGCGTGCCCCCTCGATCGTGAGGTGGGTGTCCGACGCTCGGCGGTCGTCGGGGACGGGGATCGTCCGCTCGCCCGAGAGGTACTCGCCGGTGACGCTGTCGTCGCTCTCGATCACGTCGTCCATCGAGCCGTTGACGACGACCTCGCCGCCCCGTTTGCCCGGACCGGGGCCCATGTCGATGATGTTGTCGGCCCGGCGCATCGTCTCGGTGTCGTGTTCGACCACGAGGAGCGTGTTGCCGAGGTCGCGCAGCTCCGCCAGCGTGTTCAGCAGTCGGTCGTTGTCCCGCTGGTGGAGTCCGATCGAGGGCTCGTCGAGCACGTACAACACGCCGACCAGTCCGGACCCGATCTGGGTCGCCAGCCGGATGCGCTGGCTCTCGCCGCCGGACAGCGTCGACGCCTCTCGGTCGAGGGTGAGATACTCCAGGCCGACTTCCTCCATGAACCCGAGCCGAGCGCGGATCTCTTTGAGGATCTCTTCGGCGATCTTCGTGTCGCGTTCGTCCAGCGACGCTTCCAGCCCCTCGAAGTGTTCCAGCGCGTCGCCGATCGACATCCGGTTGACCTCGGTGATCGACGTACCGTCGGAGGAAACCTCCGACGACGTTCCGCTCGCATCGCTCGCGGAACTCCCGCCGACGAGGACGTGCCGGGACTCCGCTTTCAGGCGGGTGCCCTCACACTCGGGACAGGTGGTGACGGCCATGAACTCCTCGATGTGTTCGCGGGCGCGGTCGCTGTCGGTCTCGACGTGGCGACGTTCCAGGTTCGGGATCACGCCCTCGAAGCGCTCGGTCTTCTCGCGGGTGCCGTTCTTCGTCTGCCACTCGAAGTGGACGAGTGAGTCCGTTCCGTAGAGGAACTGGCGCTGGATCGACTCGTCCAGCTCCTCGAAGGGCGTCTCCAGGGAGACGCCGAAGTGGTCCGCGACGTTGTCCAGCTGCCGGGAGTAGTAGGTACGATCGTAGCTCCAGGGTTCGAAGACGTGCTTGAGCGGCTTCGAGCGGTCCTGAATGACGAGTTCCTCGCTGACCTCCTTGGTCTCGCCGAGTCCCTCACACTCCGGGCAGGCCCCGTGAGGGCTGTTGAACGAGAACGAGCGAGTCTCGATCTCGGAGATGTCGATCCCGCAGTGGGTACACGCGAGGTCCTCGGAGAACTCGACGACGAGGCGGTCGCGGTCGCTGTGGTCCTCGCTGTCGCCGGTCCCCGCGAGATCGCCCGTCGAGCGCGCCGTCGCCCCGCCGAGGGACACGCCCTCCGGCGGGTCCGGGAGGATCACCTTCGTGATACCCTCCCCTTCTTCGAGGGCCGTCTCGACGGAGTCGGTGATCCGCGAGCGGGCGTCAGCGCTGACGCTCACGCGGTCGACGATCACGTCGATCGTGTGGTCGTAGTTCTCGTCGAGTTCGGGGTCGTCGATCGTCAGGTCGTAGGGCTCGCCGTCGACCTCGACGCGGGCGTACCCCTCGCCGACCAGCTCCTCGAACAGCTCCTCGAAGGCCCCCTTCTGGTCGCGTACGACCGGTGCGGCGATCTTCGCGCGGGTCCCCTCGGGCAGGGACAGCATCCGACGGACCATGTTCTGTGCGGACTGCTCGCCGACCTCGCGACCACACTCCGGACAGTGTGGCGTTCCGATGCGGGCGTACAGCAGGCGCAGGTAGTCGTGGAGTTCGGTGACGGTCCCGACCGTCGAGCGGGGGTTGTTGGCGGCGTTCTTCTGGTCGATCGAGATGGCCGGGGAGAGGCCCTCGACGGTCTCGACCTGTGGCTTGTCCATCTGGCCCAGGAAGTTCCTGGCGTAGGCCGACAGCGACTCGATGTAGCGGCGCTGTCCCTCGGCGTACACCGTCTCGAAGGCCAGCGAGGACTTGCCCGATCCCGACAGCCCCGTCACGACCGTCAGCTCCTCTCGCGGGATCTCAACATCGATGTCCTTGAGGTTGTGTTCCTCCGCACCGCGGACCTCGATGTACTCTCGTGTCATCTACGGCCCCCTGAGCACTGGGGGCGTGAAACGCTGTCGGTCCGTCGCTGCCACTCGTTGGCTCTGTCACCATCAGACACAAAATTAATGGCGAAATCGCCTGAGCGTCTGGACATGAGTGCCCTCTCGAAGTACGACATCCAGGGACTGGATCTGACCGACAACAGCTACACCGTCGAACAGTCGCTGGTCCGCAACAAGTACAAAGCGATGGACGCCGCCGGCAACGTCGTCGTCCGCGGCAAGCAGAAGATGTTCAAGATGAAAGAGGAGTTCCCCTTCACGGACGGGGACGGCAACGAGGTCTTCACGGTCAAAGCCGGCGGCATCATCGACGTGGCCGGCAACTACGTGCTCTCGGACGCCCAGACCGGCGAGGACCTCGTGGTCCTCGACAACGACTACTCGGTCATGCAGGACACCTGGACGATCCGCGACGCGGGCGACGAGCGCGCCATCGCGAAGATCGACTCTCGTGGTGCCGCGGTGACGCTCGCGCGCAACCTCCTCCCGTTCGGCGCGATCATCCCCCACAAGTACGAGATCACCGACGTCGACGGCAACCACGTCGGCTCCATCGAGGGACAGTTCTCGCTGCGGGACCGCTACGAGATCACCATCGACAACGCGAGCAACGTCCCCAAGGAGGCCGTCATCGCCGCCTCGATGGTCATCGACGCGATCCAGGGGAACTGACGCCCCAAAGCTTCTCCGTCCACGCTCCTCAGTGAGCGTATGCGTCGCCGCCCCCTCCTTCGAACGCTCGGCAGCGGTCTCGCGCTCGGGAGCGCCGGCCTCGCGAGCGCCCACCCGACTGCCACCAGCGACGGGACGCCGCCCGCCGAGACGCCGGACAGCCAGCCCCTCGGGACGGTCTCGATCGAGAACGTCCGCGAGATGGTCCTGAGTCCCGACGGGACGGTCGCCTACGTCGCCACCGTCGACGGCTTCACCGTCGTCGACGTCGCCGACCCGACCGAGATGCGGGTGCTGGCTCGCGAGCAGCTCCTGGCCGACCACGCCGACGGGCCGCTGTCGGGGATCTGGGACCTGCACTGTGACGGCGACCGGCTGCTCGTGGCCGGCCCGGCAAACGGTGGGCGCGACTCGGTCCGTGGTTTTGGCTACGTCGACGTGTCCGATCCCGCCGATCCCGAGGTCCTCGCCGAACACGAGGTCGAGTTCTACACCCACAACTGCGTGCTCGCGGACGGCGTCGGCTACTTCACCGGCGGCGGGATCGACGGCTCGCCCCTGGTCGTCGTCGATCCCGAGAGCGGGACAGAACTGGCCCGCTGGAGCGTCGTCGACGTCGACGACCGCTGGGGCGAGTTGCCCTTCGGGATGGTGAACCTCCACGACGTGTGGGTCCACGACGACCGCGCGTATCTGGCCTACTGGGACGCCGGCACGTGGTGTCTCGACGTGTCCGATCCCGACGAGCCGACGCTCGTCTCGCGGGTGCGTGGCCGCCCGCTCGAAGCGTTGCTCGACGTTGCCAACAGGCGACGCGAGCGCACGGAGCCGCCGGGCAACGACCACTTCGTCACCGTCGACGAGACCGGCGACCTGCTGGGGATCGGGACCGAGTCCTGGGCGGCGGCCTCGGGCTCGACCGGTCCGGGTGGGATCGCGTTCTACGACGTGAGCGACCCGGCAGCGCCCAGGCGGCTGGGGGCGATCGACCCGCCGCCGACGCCTGATCCCACCCGCGGCGGCGTCTGGACGACCGCCCACAACTTCGACCTCGTCGACGGGCGCTGCTACGCCGCCTGGTACCAGGGCGGGGTCACCGTCCACGACGTGACCGACGCGACAGAGCCCGTCGAGCGGTTCCACTGGCGCGACGCCGGCCGCGGGAAGTTCTGGACCGCACAGCTCGCCGCGCCGGGCGAGTTCTTTCTGGGGGCCAGCATCGGTGCGTTCGGGGTCAACACCAGTGCAGACTCACCCCTGGAGTCGGCGCTGTTCGCGTTTCCAGACCAGCGCCCGGCCGACGGCGCGCCGACGACCGACGGCACGTCGGAACAGGCGTCGACGCCCACCAGCGAGACCGGAGCCGGCGCTGGTGTCGGTGCGGGGCTGCTCGGACTGCTCGGTGCCGGCGCGTGGTACCGACGCCGCTCCGGGTGATCACTCCAGGCCGTGTTTGACGGCCTTCGCGACGCTGCGGGCCTTCTCGGCCAGTGCCGCTGAGACGTGGCCCGCCTCGACCGCGGCGTCGAGTTCGTCGTCGTCGACCCGTTCGACGCGACCGTCGGCGTGCTTGACCACGTCGACGTGGAGGTCGACGTAGCGGACCGCGTCGGGGAACACCTCGACGGGCGTACAGACGTTGACGTAGGTGCCTCGTTTGGTCCCGTCGGCCCCCTCGTAGACGGTCGGATACCACCAGCGCCCTTCCTTGACCTTCGTCGTCGCCACGTCGCCGGCCTGGCGGTCGACGCCGAGCGCGTCGTAGGTGCCCCCCGGCGACATCTCTCGCTCGACGGTCACCGTGCCGTCGGGCTCGACGGACTGGACCGCCGCGTCGCCCAGCGTGTACAGCCGACCGTCGGGCTTGCCGTGATCGAGGCGGACCGTGTCGCCGGCCGTGGGGCCGAACTGGCTCGCGACCGCGGTGAAGGGAAAGTCCTGCTCGCCGGTCAGAAAGCCGTCGGCGACCGCTTCGGCCAGGTCGACGCCGGCCGAGGCACTCCGCGAGCCCGCCTTGATCCGGTGGTGACCCGGCATCGTTGCCGTCACCGCGTCCCGCACGTCGTCCAGTGCGAAGCGACTCTCGCGGCCGAACCAGACCCACGCCGTCGACTCGGGGGCGGCGTGGCGCTGCGGTGCGTCGTCGGCCGGTGCGGGCGCGTCGGCGAGGGCGTCGTCCAGCGCCGCCGCGCGGTCGTTGGCCCGTTCCAGCGCATCGCCCAGTGCGTCGAGGCCGGCGTCGTCGCTGTGGCGGTGCCAGGAGCTTCCCCAGCCGTCGACGGGATCGGCCGGGAGGATGTCGGCGAGTTCCGGACCGGTGTGCTCGATCGTCTCGCCGCGGACGAGCGTCACCAGCGAGCCGTGGGCCCGGATCGTCGTGGACAGCGTCGCGCGGTCGCCGCTCCAGGGCGGGCTCGGCTCGTCGACCTGGACGCGGAGCCGATCGCCGTCCTCGATCCGGTGATCGGTCTCGCCGTAGGGCAGGTACCCCTCGCCGTCTCCGAGGGACACGATCGCGCCCCCGCCCAGCGTCTCGGTCACCGCTCCGTCGTAGATCGCGCCGCGGGGGGTCGGATCCGGCCAGACCAGCGCGTCCCGACCCACGTCCGCCAGGCGCTCGGAGACCGTCTCGACGGCGTCGGGCTCGCCGGTCACGCGAACGCCCTGCCGGTCGGCTGTCGTCTCGACTGTCGCCGTCGCCGGTTCGTGGGTAAACTCGGCGTCGAACCGGTCGACGATCGGCGGCGAGGGCTGGACGACGCCGGGTTCGTCCCGGAACAACTCGGTCAGTGCGGTCGTGTAGATCCCCCTGATCCGGACGGTCATAGCGCGTCGTCGTCGTGCGCGAAGCGCACGCGGTCGTCGACGGTCGGACCGAGCGTCAGTTCGACCACGTCCTCGCCCAGGACGCGTCCGCCCTCGACCGGGACGCCCCACGAGTCAAAGCGGAGGTAGCCCCGAATGTCGTCGGCGTGGGTAAAGAGGTCGAGATACGCCAGGGCGTGTTCCTGCACGTCGCTGGCGCTGTGTGCCATCTCCATGTCAGAGTAGATCGTCTCTCGGTCCGCGAAAAACGCCTCTAGGGCCGTGGCTGCCTCGTCGGTGGCCGCGACGACGGCCTCCGAGGCGGCGGCGATCTCGTCGGTCGAGAGGCCGGCCTCGGCCAGTGCCTGCTGCTCGCGCTGGCTGAAGTGCATGGACGGCCGTTGCGACGGAGCGATGAAAAGCCCGCTGTTACACTGCGCCCAGCATGAACAGCGCGTTGAGCATGAGGATCAACACGCCAAAGAGGACGCCGAATGCCACGACCGACCGGGGATCCATTCGGATCGTGTTGTTGTCTTCCGCGTCGAAGTACCGGACGAGTCCGGCACTGGACATCAGTCCGCCGCTGTCGCTGCTGCTCATACAGAACCGTCGTCGGTCCCGCCGAGTAAGCCTTTCCCTTTCGTCCCTCGCCACGGGCAGGATCCGTCGTGGTGACAATCCTTATCTGGGCCCACCGGCTACCTCCAACGAGTACCGATGACAGTCACGCTCAAGGACTTCTACGCAGACTGGTGTGGTCCGTGCAAGACGCAGGATCCGATCCTCGAAGAACTGGAAGCCGACTGGGGCGACGTGAGCTTCGAGAAGATCAACGTCGACGAAGAGCAGGACGTGGCCAACGAGTATCAGGTCCGCTCGCTGCCGACGCTGATCGTCGAGAACGACGACGGCATCGTCGAACGGTTCGTCGGCGTCACCCAGCGCGAAGATCTCGAAGACGCCCTCCAGCAGGCTTCGGCGTAGTCTCCCCGTTCTCACCGTTCACGTACACGTCCGGCCGCGAAAACGAGTCAGTCAGAGACGGCTGCGTCGGCCTGTTCGGCTCCGGAGTCAGTGATCTCGTAGAGGTTCTGTCTCGCGTCTGCGAAGTAGACGTCTTCCTCGATGACGCCGACCTCGTCGAGGCGTTCGAGCGCGTAGCGGACGGTCCGCGCCGAGAGCATCGACTCCTCGACGATCCCCTTCTGGGTGAGTGGACCGTCGTACTCCAGAACCTTGTACACGAGCTTCGCGCTCGGTGGAAGGTCCGCGATGGCCTCCCCGTCGGTTTCGGTCATCACCTGTCACGAGTGGCGCGGGCTCCATAAAGATTGAGGAGTTGCGCCGAGCAACGAACTGTGCTGCCCGTACTGCTCCGTATCGCGGGCGTTCTGGGAGTGGTTCGACTCGCGACCGCACTCGACGCCGACCCGTCGTGATCGCGCTATCGACCGTGCCCGAACCGGGCGGCTTTTGGTCCCCGACGGCGGACCATAGCGTATGGCAACGGACACGGTCGAGGGCATGAGTTCGCACTTGCGCGGACTCACTGTCACGACACTGGCGGCCCTCTCTGGGTTAGCCGCCGGTGTCGCGGCCAACGAGATAGCGGCCGGCGCGGGTGATCGACTCGCGGTCGCCGTGCTGATCGCAGCGATCGTCGTTCAGTTCCCGATCCTGAGTGTACTGGGCGTCGACATCGACGACTTCTCCGCGAAGGACTACCTGTTCGTCGCGTTCATGACGTTCTCGCTCTGGTTCGTCTCGTGGGGAATCCTCCTGACAACGGCGACACTTTAACATGGCCGACGATAGCATTGCGGTCGTCGACCTCGACCGATGTCAGCCCGACCGCTGTAACTACGAGTGCATGAACTTCTGCCCGCCCAACCGGACGGGCAAGGAGTGCATCGTCAAGCGCGGCGACGCGTACGACGAGGACGACAACTACGCCGGCAGCGACGACCAGGTGTGGATCTCCGAGGAGATCTGTCTGGGCGAGTCCTGTGGGATCTGCGTCGAGAAGTGTCCCTTCGACGCCATCGAGATCATCAACCTCCCACAGGAACTCGGCGACGAGCCGGTCCACCGCTACGGCGAGAACTCCTTCGCGCTGTACGGTCTGCCCGCCCCCCAGGAGGGTCGGGTCACCGGGATCCTCGGCCCGAACGGGATCGGGAAGACGACGGCCGTCCACATCCTCGCCGACGAGATGACGCCGAACCTCGGTCGGTTCGACGAGGAGCCGGCCTGGGAGGCCGTCATCGACGAGTATCGGGGCACCGAACTGCAGGACTACCTCGAAGACCTGCGGGACGGCGACATGACCGTCGCACGCAAGCCCCAGTACGTCGACCAGATCCCCGATCAGTTCGACGGGACAGCCAGCGAGCTGCTCGAACGAACCGACGAACGCGGTGCGCTGGACGACCTGATCGAGCGGACGGGGATCGCCCCGGTCGTCGACAACCACATCGACGACCTCTCTGGCGGGGAGCTCCAGCGGGTCGCGCTGGTCGCGACGCTCGCTCGCGACGCGGACTTCTACTTCCTCGACGAGATCACCCCGTACCTGGACATCGGACAGCGGATGACCGCCGCCCAGCTGATCCAGGAGCTGGCCGAGGACGAGGACCGGTCGATGCTGGTCGTCGAGCACGACCTGGCGATCCTGGACCTGCTGGCCGACGCGCTCCACGTCGCCTACGGTGAGCCCGGCGCGTACGGGATCATCACCAGCCCGAAGTCGACGAAAAACGGCATCAACGAGTACCTCTCTGGCTATCTCGACAACGAGAACATGCGCTTTCGCCAGCAGGAGATCGAGTTCGAGGAACACGCCCCACGCTCGGTGTCGACGGGCGACGTGGTCGCCGAGTACCCCGACCTCACGAAGTCCTACGGCGACGGCGAGTTCTCGCTGGACGTCGAGGCCGGCCAGATCCGCGAGAGCGAGGTGCTGGGCGTCGTCGGCCCGAACGGAATCGGGAAGTCGACGTTCGCGAAGCTGCTGGCTGGACGGCTCGAACCCGACGCGGGAACCGTCGACGCCGACCTCGACATCGCGTACAAGCCCCAGTACATCGAGATCGACCAGCCGATGCGGGTCGACGCCTTCCTGTCCTCGATCACGGACGACTTTGGCTCGTCGTACTGGAACACCGAGATCGCCCAGCCCCTCCAGCTCGATGCGGTGATGGAGCAGCAACTCACCGATCTCTCTGGCGGGGAGCGCCAGCGCGTCGCCATCGCGGCGTGTCTCTCGGAGGACGCCGACCTCTACCTGCTGGACGAGCCCTCGGCCCACCTAGACGTGGAACAGCGTGTGCTCGCGACGAGCGCGATCCGACGGTACGCGGAGAACCACGACGCGACGGCGATGGTCATCGACCACGACATCTACATGATCGATCTCCTCTCGGATCGACTGCTGGTCTTCGACGGCGAGCCGGCAAAGCAGGGCCACGCCAGCCCGCCCGTCGAGATGCGCGAGGGGATGAACCAGTTCCTCTCGAACCTCGACGTGACCTTCCGCCGGGACGAACGGACCTCCCGGCCCCGGATCAACAAACCGGGATCGCAGCTCGACCGCCAGCAGAAACGCGACGGTGAGTACTACTACGCGCCGTAGATGATTCCGGGCGAAGCGAGTGACGTTCGCCCCGCCCGTCTGCTCCTATCGTTCGTCCTCACAGCGGTCCTGCTCGGTGGGTCGCTGTTCGTCACGTTCGGGACGGAGTGGGGGTGGGACCGCCAGTTCTTCCGCGCGGTCGTCCTGCTCTCGGCGCTCCTGCTCGGAGTGGCTGCCATCGGACGGTTCCAGCGGTATCGTCGTCCTGCCGGTCTCTTCTTCCTCGGCGTGCTCGTGTTCTGGATCGGCGTCGCCGGTGGCGCGTGTCGACAGCCGCTGCTCCGGGAGAACGCGACTTGGCAGTTCGCGTACGACTGGGGTGCAAACGTTTTCTACTTCGGATGGCCCCAGGAGACGCAGCTGGGATACACGTGCTTCGGGGAACCGAACCGACCGCTCACGGTGCTTGGCTATCTCTGTAGCACCGCCGGGACCGCGCTGGGGCTCAGTGGGTTCGATCCGGCCGAGTAAGTGGTGATCGAGAGACCCGCGGCTCTAGGACACGGGATCCGGTTCTCCGACCTCTGCCCCGTCGACGGCGTCGTCCAGTCCGTCCTCAATGTCGACGCCGCCGCCGTCGTCTGGGAGCTCGCGGTCGCTGCGCTTGGCCGCCCGGTCCTGTGACTCGGTCACGGCGTCGTCACCGGTGACCGACACGAAGATGTCTCCGAGTTCGTCGATACGGGCGGACTCCTGTGTCTTGCTCATACACTGTGGCATAAGTTAACATGCACAATAACGACGATACCTAACTGAGTTGGCACCATCGCCTCTCGTCGTCGTCAGCGGCTGCTCGTCGACGGGAGTCAGCGACGAGACCGCACTCAGGAGAGCGACTACGTCACCTGTGTCGCACAGGAGCCACACAGCGACTGCTCTTTGACGTCGACCTCGCGGACCGTGGGGGAGAACTTCATCACGCAGCGTTCGTTGTCACAGTGTTCCAGGCCCAGCGTGTGGCCGATCTCGTGGACGACCTCCTTCCGGACCCGGTCGCCGAAGATGTCGCTCGCCGACCGATTCGAGAAGCCGCCGTCGGAGGAGGTCTGGAGCCGGTGTGTCGAGATGACGCTCCCGCTGCCACTGAGGTAGGCCAGGCCGAAGACGTAGTTGCGCCGCCGGTAGTACAGGTCCTGTGGCGTGATCGCGATGTTCTTCTCACCGCTCCCGATCCGCTGGGCGAGATCGATGAACTCCTCGGCCCGGTACTGGTCCCGGTTGCCGTCGTACGCACCGGTGGGGATCGGTTGGGGTTCGTGCATCGAGACCTCGCAGTCGTAGACGGTCCGCAGTCCCTTGGAGGCCTCGCGCTTGACCCGTGCCGAGACGTCTCCCACCGGCACGACGTCAACGTGCATGCGAAGCCATATGTGCCGATGTGACATAAACATCCCGCCGTGAACGACCCACGCAGCGCTCTCGTCGCTCGATTGGCCGACTTCGAGCGCGTCGTCGAGGTCGGCGTCGGCCGACGGCCGGACGTGGCACGACGACTCGCCCAGCGGGGCGTCGACGTGACCGTCACGGACGTGGTTCGGCGAGACGTGCCGCGGGGGCTCACCTTCGTCCTGGACGACGTGACCGATCCAGCACCGGGCGTCTACGACGACGCCGAGGCCGTCTACGCGCTGAACTGCCCGCCCGAACTGCACCGTCCGCTGCGCGCCCTCGCCCGCGAGCACGGTCTGGCGTGTTCCTTCACGACGCTCGGCGGCGACCCGCCCGCCGTCGCGGTCGACCGCGAGCAACTGCCCGGCGGCGAGACGCTGTACCGCGTCCGCGAGGACGGTCCGAAAGACAAGTGAAATGACCGGCGGCCACCTTCCGGGTGGTATGCACGTGGATGCGGTCGTCCTGGACATCGACGGCGTGCTCGTCGACGTGGCCGACTCCTACCGACGGGCCATCGTCGAGTCCATCGAGCGGCTGTACGGCGAGACGATCGACCGGTCGGCGATCCAGTCGTTCAAGGACGCTGGCGGGTTCAACAACGACTGGGAGCTGACACACGCCGGGGCGCTGTACGTGCTCGCGAGCCGCGAGGGGCTCGACCAGACGGTCGAGACCTTCACCGACGGGATCGCCAAGCGGGGCGGTGGACGAGACGCCGCCGAGGCGATCGTCCGGGAGGCGCTGACGCCAAACGCCCGCGAGGACGTCTTCGACGCCTGGGACCCCGACCAGCTCCGGGACGTGTTCCAGCTGCTCTATCTGGGCGCGGAGCTGTACCGCGAGATCGAGGGCCGCGAGCCCCGCATCGCCGAGCCGGGGTTCGTCAACGACGAGCCGGTCATCGTCGATCCGGAGACGATCGCGGCCCTGCAGGCCGACTACGACGTGGGCGTCGTCACCGGCCGCCCGGCCGCAGAGGCCGACATCGCGCTGGAACGGGCCGGCCTCGACGTGGCCGACGAGCACCGCTTCACGATGGACGACTGGGAGGCCGGCAAGCCCGACCCCCACGCGCTGGTGACGCTGGCCGAGCGCTTCGACGCCGACCGGATCGCCTTCGCCGGGGACACGCTCGACGACGTGCGGACGGCCGTCAACGCCAACGAGGCCGACGACCGAGTGTACGACGGTATCGGCGTCCTCACCGGTGGGCTCACGGGCGAGACGGGACGACAGAAGTTCAGCCGTGCCGGCGCGGCCGCCGTCGTCGAGAGCGTCGACGACCTCCCCGACCTGCTCTCCCCGCGGTCGACGGACCGTTAGGGTCGCTCTTTTTGCCCGTTCGGGACCGATCGAACGGTATGGATCGAACGGATCTGCTGTGGTTCGTCGGCCTCACCGTGACGCTCGCGGTGTTCGGGCTCGTCCTCGGCGTACTCGTCGTCCCCCCGGACCCCGCCTCGCAGCTGTTCGTCGGCGTCCAGTGGGTCGTGCTGTCGCTCGTCCTCGCGTACCTGATCGTGCTCCGGGGCGAGCCGGGACCGCCGCTCCTGGGCGACGACTGACACGACCGGCTGTACATCTGTGACCGATTTCGCCACCCCGGGGTGGCGAAGGTTCAGCCGGCAGTACGAGACGGAGTCTCGTCGCCGTTCGCCCGGTCGACCGTACGACGACTCTCTCTACAGCTGTCTGGGCGACACACGAGCGCCAGACATCGGCAAGTAGCGGGAGTGTGACAACACTTATTCGGTGTTCGCTCCAGCCTTTCGGTATGGAAATCGCCCTACTCGGTGGCACTGGCGACATCGGCGAGGGACTGGCACTGCGGTGGGCCGCTGACTCCGCCCACGACGTGCTCGTCGGCTCGCGCGATCCGGAACGTGCAGCAGCGAAAGCGACGGAGTACGCGACGGCACTCGACGAGCGCGGCCGTGACGCGAGCGTCGAGGGACTGGGCAACGTCGAGGCCGCCCAGCGCGCGGACGTGATCGTCACTGCCGTCCCGGCCTACCACCTCACCGACACCGTCGAGTCCATCGCGGACGAACTCTCCTCGGACGACGTACTCGTCTCCCCCGCGGTGGGCATGAAACGCGACGAGGACGGCTTCCACTACAACCGGCCCGGCGTCGGCAGCGTCACGCAGCTCGCGGCCGACGCTGCGCCCGACGACGTACCCGTCGTCGGCGCGTTCCACAACCTCGCGGCCGGCCGGCTCGCCGACCTCGACGCCGACCTCGACTGGGACACCGTCGTCGTCGGCGACGAGCCCGACGCCAAAGACACCGTGATCGAACTGGCCGAGTCGATCGAGGGACTGCGCGCGCTCGACGGCGGCCCGCTAGCCAACGCCGCGGAGATCGAGGGACTGACGCCGCTGCTGATCAACGTCGC
This sequence comes from Halomicrobium sp. HArcht1-1, assembly GCF_058933285.1. NCBI lineage: Archaea > Methanobacteriati > Methanobacteriota > Halobacteria > Halobacteriales > Haloarculaceae > Halomicrobium > Halomicrobium sp. HArcht1-1. The sequence goes on along the minus strand of NZ_JBZYDL010000001.1, from coordinate 2,777,168 downwards.
CCGACACAACGACGGGCTCCACGACCTCGGCGTCCGATTCCGGTAGTCGCGGGAACCACTCACAACGGCAGCTGTCCCGTCCCCCGCTCGTCTATGCGGGGACGACCGTGATCGTCTTGCCGCGGTCGATGGCCTGCTCCACGACCTTTTTGCTGCGGGGGATGTCCTCGCTCACTCCGTTCGCTGCGGGCACCCCACTTGCAAAAACGTCGATGAAAAGGCAGCCACTCGCTTCGCTCGTGGCTGTGAACCGCGCCAGAGGCGCGGATGCGTTCGCTACGATGGAACGACGGTGATCGTCTTGCCGCGGTCGATGGCCTGCTCTAGTTCTTCGGCGATGGCGGAGCCACGCGAGACCTGGATCTCGCCGCCCCGCGAGACCGTCGCGGTGAAGAGGTACTCGCCGTCGGCCTGCACTTCCACGGTGTCGCCCTGGTGGCCGTCCATCGGGATCTGGACGTGCCGGGAGGTGATATCCGGGGTGACGATCTGGCCCGGCGCGTTCGCGCCCGACCCCGAGGTACTCGACGCCGAGGAGCCGCTCGGCTTCTCGGCTAGCGTGCGCACGTCGATGTCGATGCCCAGGCGGTTCTCTACGTCCGTGATGCGCCCGCCGCCCTTGCCGATGACCTGCGAGATGTCGCTCTCTTCGACCCAGACGACGGCGGTGTCGGGACTCTTGAGTTCGACCTCGACGTGGCCGTGTGCGATCGAGCGGATCTCTCGCTCGATTTCCTGCTTCGCGATGCGGTCGACGCCCGAGTCGGTGCCCGGCCCGCCGTCCCCGTCGTCCAGTGGCACCGTGACGACCTGCCGGTTGAACGTGTAGATCTCGTACTTGGGCTCGCCGGTCTCGAAGTCTCGGATGAGGATGACCGGGCGAGCCAGGTCCTCCTCCATCAGGCCGTCGGGGACCTTGACCTCCGTCGTCACGTCGTAGACGGTGTGGACCTCGCCGGCCTCGATGTAGATGACGGTGTCGACGATCTGTGGGATCAGCCCGAGTTCGACACGGCCGATCAGCCGTTGCAGGGCGTCGATGGCCCGCGTCGCGTGGACGACGCCGATCATCCCGACGCCGGCCAGTCGCATGTCGGCGAAGACCTCGAAGTCGTCGGTCTTGCGCACCTCGTCGTAGATGGTGTAGTCCGGCCGGACCATCAACAGCGAGTCGGCGGTCTTCTCCATGGAGCCGCCCAGCTCGGTGTACTGGGTGATCTCGTCGCCGACCTGGAGGTCGCGGGGCTTTTCCATCGTCTTGACGGCGTAGTCGGCGTCGACGAGGAACTCCCCGACGGCCTGGGCGAACGTCGACTTCCCGGCACCGGGCGAGCCCGAGATGAGGACGCCCCGCTGGTGGTCGGTGAGCCGGTCGCGCAGCTCGTCGGCGTGTTCGTAGTCGTCAAGTTCCGTCTTGACGATCGGTCTGACGGCCGTGATCTCAAGGGCGTCCGAGAAGGGCGGACGCGCGATGGCGATCCGGAAGTCCCGGTACTGGATGATCGTCATGCCCGGCTCGGACAGCTCGACGAACCCCTCGGGACTGGCGTGGGCCGCCTCCTCGATGTCGGCGGCGTACGATCGCAGCTCCTCCTCGGTCGCGGGGTCGTCTCGGATCGGCTGGTAGGCCATGTCGCCGATCGACCCGCGCTTGGCGAAGGGCGCGACGCCGACCTTGAGGTGGACGCTCATCGTGGCCTCGTCGAAGAAGTTCTCGATGGTCAGACGATCGACCGTCCGCTCGATCGGGTCCAGAAACTCCACGGGGATGCCCTTCGCGCTGGCGACCTCGGCCTGCACGTCGTCGCTGGTCACCAGCGTCGCCCCGCGGTCCTGTGCCACGTCCCGGATGAGCGCGTCGATCTCGCCTTCGCCGGCCTCGCGCTTCTCGACGGCGTCGGGGCGACGGCCGACGTACTCCACGTCGATGGTGCCGTCCTCGTCCAGCGAGACCAGGCGCTGGAGCTCTTCGAGCCCCTCCCACCCGGTCTCTCGGCCGTCGTTGGCCTGTGCTTCGAGTTCGCCCACGACCGCTTCGGGGACGACGACGGTCGCGCCCGCAAAGCCCGTCCCCTCGACCTCGGAGTCGGGATCCGCGTCGGCTTCGATCCGCTCGGACACGCGGCCGTCGATGACCACGCTCGTGTCCGGTACAATATCCATATCCTGCCTTCGGGACAGGTGGTAAAAAGCCCGTCCCTCGCGGCACGACAGCCCTCAGTGCCGATAGAGGTGGTAGCCGACGCCCCAGACGCCGACGAGGACCGCCGTCACGAGCAACATTCCGGCGGCTTCCTCGGAGATCGGGACGTTCGTGTACGCGGTGAGGAGCTCACCGGCGATCCGGGACACGCGCCGGAACGACGGCGCGAACGCCAGGATGTGTTCGATCAACAGTCCGCTGACGACGACGCTGACGAGATAGCCCGTCGAGTGTGAAGCGCCTGATTTGGCCGGCATACGCGACGGGACGCTCACGCCGTCGTAATAGCTTGGTGGGTTCGCAGTTCGGGGCGGTGGTGACGCGGCGCTCCCCGACGCCCGGCGCGATCAGTCGCCGACGACGACGACCTTGACCTGATTGACGCCGCCGATCGCCCGCAGGCGGTTCGCCAGTTCGGTGATCGCAGTGCCCGCCCCCTCGACGACCAGCGTCTCCATGCAGGTGTCGTGCGAGAGGTGGATGTGCTGGACCGACGTGATCAGGTCGGCCATCTCGTGTTGGATCGTCTGAAGCTGGTCGGCGATCCCGTCGACGTGGTGGTCGTGGACGACGACGACGGTGCCGTGGTGGACGGTGTCGTCGGCCGACTCCCACTCGTAGGCACCGAAGAAGTCACGCAGAGCGTCTCTGATCGCCTCCGAACGGCTGTCGTACTCCCAGTCGTCGACGATGTCGTCGAGTCGCGTGGTCATCTCTGCCGGGAGCGTGAGACTGATCCGGTCCAGATCGTCGCTCATGACCCCGGCTACGACGGGGGCGGGCAAGAGCGTGTCCAACTGCGCTCTCCCCGAGTATTACTGAGCAATGAGAAAGTATTATTTGTTCGCGCTCGGACCGGAGCGTATGCACATTCCGGACGGATTTCTCGATCTGTGGATCGCCGTCGTCTGTGCCGTCCTCGCTGGCGGGACGCTCGTCGTCGCCGCACGGCGTGCCGACGGCGACCTCACGGACACCACTGCGCCGGTGCTCGGTATCGTCGCCGCCGGCCTGTTCGCTGCACAGCTGCTCAACTGGCCGATTCCCGGCGGCACCAGCGCTCACTTCGTCGGCGGCGCGTTCGCCGCGATCTTGCTCGGTCCCCACCTCGGTGCGCTCTGTGTCGCCACCGTCGTGACGATCCAGGCGCTCGTGTTCGGTGACGGGGGGCTCGTCGTCCTCGGCGCGAACGTCCTGAACATGGCCGTCGTCGAGGTGTACGTCGGCTACGGTCTCTACCGGCTGCTGGCCGGCCACAACGAGTTCGTGGCCGCCTTCGTCGCGGGCTGGCTGGGGATCACGGCCGGTGCCGTGGCCGCCGCGCTCCAGCTCGGTGCCTCCTCGGCGTTCGCCTACGAGCTGGTGACGACCGTCTCCATCATGGGGGTCGGTCACCTCCTCCTGGGGCTGATCGAGGGCGGGATCACGGCCGTCGTCTACCGCTACGTCGCCGACGCCCGACCGGATCTGTTCCCGACCGCGACGACGACGGAGGTGGCCGCGTGAGCGTCGCCAGCGACGCCTGGGACCGTTCGTGGGTTCGCCGGAGCCTGCTCGCGATCGGCGCACTCGTCGCGGTCTCGCCGCTGTTCGCGTGGGCGGCCGGCCGAGTCGGCTACGCAGAACCACTGGAGAACGCCGCAGAGCGCACGGGTGCGATGGCACACGAGGTGACCTACAACCCCGGACTGCTGCCGGACTACACGATCCCCGGCGTCGACCCGCTGGTGGGGACGTTCGTCTCGGCGGTCGTCGGGACGGCGCTGACCCTCGTCGTCGCCACGGCGATCGCACGGCTGCTCGCCGACTGATGGACGCACTCGACCGCACCGTCGCGGCGGTCAGCGACGAGGCCCAGTCGTTTCTCGTGACGACCCGGACGCCGCGACGCGACGGCTTCATGCAGGCCGTCGACCCGGCGCTGAAGCTGGTCGGCGTCCTCTCGCTTCTCGTGATCGCGGTCGTGACCGACGACCTCGTGATCCTCTGTGGGCTGGCCGCCCTCCCGCTGGGACTGGCGATCGGCTCGCGGATCGCGCCCCTGACGCTCGGCCGACGGATCGCACTGCCAGTGCTGGCCTCGGCCGCCGTCGTCGCGCCACAGGCTGTCCTCCAGCCGGGACCGACCGTCGCGGCGCTCGGCCCGCTCTCGCTCTCGGCGACGGGAGTGACCTACGTCGCGGTCTTCCTGGTCCGTGTGACGGCCTCGCTCGCACTGCTGTCCGTGCTGTTGCTGACGACCGGCTTCGGCCCGCTGGTGACGGCCCTTCGTCGTCTTCGGGTCCCGCCGCTGGCGATCACCCTCCTCGCGGTCACGTACCGGTCGCTACTGTTGTTCTTCCGGGAACTCGAACGGATGGCCCACGCTCGCCGGAGCCGCACGTTCTCGCGTGGCTCGCTCCAGGGTCGCTGGGCACGGTCGGGCTCGTTTCTGGGCACCTTCCTCCTGCGCTCGCTCGACCGCGGCGAACGGGTCCAGCGGGCCGCTCGCGCTCGCGGTGGCACGCGCATGCGACCGTACGACCGGTCGGGGTCGCTGGGCCGTGCCGACGCGGCGTTCGCGCTGTTGCTCGTCGCCGCCGTCGTGGTTCGGGTGATCGCCGCGTGACGGCGGCCCCGGTGATCGAAGCGTCGGGACTGGCCTACCGCTACGAGGACGGGACGACCGCCGTCGACGGCGTCGACCTGACGATCGAGGCCGGCGAACGGGTCGCGCTGCTCGGCCCCAACGGCGCGGGCAAGTCCACGCTCTTGCTCCTGCTGGGCGGGCTGTTAGCGCCCGACGAGGGCGCTGTTCGCTACTTCGGGACGGACCAGCCGGCCGACGCCGTTCGCGACCGGCTGGGCGTGCTCACTCAGGACCCCGGTGAGTACCTGTTCAACCCGACCGTGCGCGAAGACATCGAGTACGGCCCCTCCCAGCTGGGGCTGTCGGCCGCCGAAGCCGACCGCCGGGTCGCCGAGCTGGCCCGGCGGTTCGACCTCGAACACCTCCTCGATCGCCCCCCGTTCCGGCTGAGCGGCGGCGAGCAGCGCCGCGCCGCCATCGCCAGCGTGCTCTCGGTCGACCCGGAGGTCCTCCTGCTGGACGAACCGCTGTCGAACGTCGACGGTGACAACGAGGCCGCACTGCTCGATCTCCTCGACGATCTCGCCGACGACGGCGTGACGATCGTCACGTCGACACCGGACACCGACCTCGTCGCGGCGGTGGCCGACCGGGTCGTCCTGCTCGGCCGCGACGGGCGCGTCGTCGCGACGGGATCGACCCGCGAGGTGCTGACCGACGTCGACCGACTCCGCGAGGCCGGCCTCGCGCCCCCGACCGTCGTCGAACTGTTCGACCGGGCGGGCTTCGAGGACCTCCCGGTCCGCGTCGAGGAAGCGGTCGAACGGCTGTGCCGGGACTGATACCGTCCAGTTCCCAGCATCAGTGACGACCGGGACCGGCCTCGCCCGGTCGACACATATTCAAAAATCTAACCCGAACGATCCGTCCGAGACAAACGTGCCCTCCACTCGACGCAGCTTTCTCACCGGAACCGGTGCCGTGGTCGCGCTCCTCTCTGGCTGTACGGCACCGACTGCCAGCGAGTCACGCATCGCCAAGCTAGCGGTTACGCTCGACAACCGAACGGGGGAAGACCAGGTGTTTCACTTCGCCGTCGAGACGGCCGAGAGACTCCGCGCGTGGCACTCACACGAGGTCTCGTCACACACCAGCGAGACCGTCGTCACAGCGTCAGACGAGAACTTCGAGCCCGTGGGAATCCACGGTGTTGTCGATGACCAGACGGCACGCGGCGATCTTCTCACCAGTAACGAGCGCGAGGTGCGCGAGACGTGTCTCCGCGTCACCTTCAGATGTAGCGGCGAGAAACCGGCGTTCCTGCAAAACGTAGACATCAGTTGTTGACGGTCCAGTCGAGCGGTGTCGTCTCGCATTCTCTGGGCTTCTGTCCACCTGCACACGATCCCGTCTCTGGTTCACTGGCAGCGATCGAATCCGCTTACGGTCGGACGCCGGCACGCTCACGTGGCTGGCGCGTCTCGGTGGCGGTATGTCTGGGATCGTCTTCTTCCGGACCGAGAACCGTGCCGAGACCGTCTCGTTTTACACCGATCGACTCGGCTTCGACGTGTGGCTCGAACAGGAGGGGGGCTGTACGATCCTCTCGTACGACAACCTCCTCGTGGGTTTCTGCGACGGGACCGAGACGGAAACCGACGGGATCGTCACCGTCGTCCTCGGAGACGAGGCCGCCGTCGACGACTGCCACGCCGACCTCGCCGACGTGGCCACCGGTCGGCCCGAGGCCAACGACGACTTCGGGATCTACCAGTTCTTCGCGACCGACCCGGACGGCCGGACGGTCGAAGTCCAGGCGTTTCAGCACGAAACGCCGCCGGTCGGCTCCAGCGTCGACTCCCGATAGTCCGAGCCAGCAGGACCGTCGCCGCAGTTCCGGCAGTATGGGGGTCTGGACCAACGTTTTTGCCCGTGTCCCCGTTTGCCAGCAGTATGGACCCAGACCTCGATCGGTTCGACTCGCGTCGTTCGACCGTCTACGCGAACCGCGGTGTCGTCTCGACGAGCCAGCCACTGGCCGCACAGGCGGGCATCAGGCTCCTCCGTGCGGGCGGCAACGCCTTCGACGCGGCCGTCGCCACGGCGGCGGCGCTGAACGTCGTCGAGCCCATGAGCACCGGTATCGGCGGGGACGCCTTCGCGCTGTATCGCACGGCCGACGGGGAGGTGGGGGCGCTCCGGAGCTGTGGGGGCGCACCCGAGCGGGCAACACGCGAGGCCGTCCGGGACCGCGTCGACGACGGCGAGATGCCCGACTTCGGGCCGCTGGCGATCACGGTTCCGGGCGCGGCGCGGGGCTGGGAGCACACCGTCGAGGAACATGGTCGGCTCGCCTTCGATGAGGTGCTCCAGCCCGCCATCGAGTACGCGACGGAGGGGTACCCCGTCAGCGAGATCATCGCCGACGCCTGGGCCGCCTGTGCCCAGCGGTTCGTCAGTGACGCCGGCCGCGAGGCGTACCTGCCGGGCGGCGAGGCACCCGCCGTAGGCCAGACTGTCACGCTGCCGGGGCTGGGCGAGACGTTCGAGACCGTCGCCCGCGAGGGAGCCGACGCCTTCTACGAGGGCGCGATCGCGGAGCAGATCGGCGACGCCGTGCAGGCCGAGGGCGGTCTCCTCTCGGCCGACGACCTCGCGGGCTTTACCCCCGACGTGGTCGATCCCGTCTCGACGACGTACGGCGGCGCGACCGTCTACGAGCTGCCGCCGAACAACCAGGGACTCATCGCGCTGGAGGCGCTCAACATTGCCGCGGAACTGGGCGCTGGAGACCACCCGGCGGGCTCGCCCGAGCGCGTCCACTACTTCGCCGAGGCGATGAAGCGGGCCTTCCACGACGGCCACCACTACATCACCGACCCCGACTTCGAGTCCGTTCCGGACCTCCACGACCCGGCGTACGCGAGCGAGCGGGCGGCGACGGTCGGGGACACCGCCGGAGAGGTCAGCGTCGGCGGGCCGGGACTCCCCGACGAGGACAGCGACACGGTCTTGCTGACCGTCGCCGACGAGGCGGGCAACGTCGTCTCCTTCATCAACTCGCTGTACAACGGCTTCGGCAGCGGCGTCGTCGTCCCCGACACGGGGATCGTCCTCCAGAATCGCGGCGCGTCGTTCTCGCTCGACCCGGACCACCCGAACACGCTCGAACCCGGCAAGAAGCCGTTCCACACGCTGATCCCCGGCCTCGTCGAACTCGACGACGAGGACTGGGCCGCCTTCGGCGTCATGGGCGGGTACATGCAACCGCAGGGTCACGTCCAGGTCCTCAGCAACCTCGTCGACGACGAGATGCCCCTCCAGCGGGCCTTCGACGCGCCGCGCTGGCGCTACATGGAGGACGGTCGCCTCGCGCTGGAGGAACGGCTGGCCGGCGAGATCGGTGCCGATCTCGCCCGACGGGAACACGACGTGGCCGTCCTCCCGCCCCGGCAGTTCGGCGGCGGCCAGATCGCGCGCCGCGAGCCCGACGGGACGCTGTCGGGCGCGACCGAACCGCGCAAGGACGGGAGCAGCGTCGGGTTCTGATACTGCCGGCTGTACATCTGTAAATGATTTCGCCACCCCGGGGTGGCTCTGCAGCAGATTTTTCACTCTGTAAATCGGGATTTACACCATGACCAAGATGATCCGGGTTCCGGACGAGTACCACGCGTGGGTCAAAGCCCACAACCGGGACGACGAGACGATGTTCGAGACGCTCAGACGGTTGACTCGCGAACCCGAACCGGAAGCTCTCGCCGGGATTCTTTCGTCGGAGCAAGTCGACGAAGCGCGGGCAGCTGCCGAGCGGTTTGGCGGCCGTGACGAGGACCGACTGGAGCGGGCGCGGGAGGCATTCGACGAGTGATTCTCGATTCGTCGTACGTGTTCGATCTGATGGACGGCGAGCGTACAGCTATCGATCGCGGGAGGGAACTGACCGACAGCGGGGAAGTCCAGTGGCTCCCGACGCCCGTCGTCGCCGAGGTCTACTACGGGGTCACCCACACGGCGAGCGAAGAAGAACGTCGACAGGTCCAGAACGCGCTCCTGGGCTATCCCCGAGTCGATGTCGACGAGGAGATTGCCCGGACTGCGAGCCGACTGCTCGCCGACGCTGATCGCGATGCCGGTGAGAACAGCGGTGTCGAGACGAACGACGCGTACATCGGTGCCGTCGCAGCTATTCTCGACGAGCCAGTCCTCACAGCAAATCCGGGCGACTTCGAGACACTCGGCGTCCCCGTCGGGACCTACTGATGAACGACAACGACCGCTCGATCGTCGGCTTCGCGATGCTCGCACACGCGACGGTCCACACCTACGAGCTGTCGATCCCCATCTTCGTCGTCGTCTGGCTCCAGCAGTTCTCGACGACGACGGCGCTGCTCGGGACGATCGTCGCCGTCGGCTACGCCCTCTTCGGCATCGGCGCGCTCCCGGGTGGCGTGCTCGCCGACCTGCTGAGCGCCCGCACCGTCGTGATCGGCTGTCTGCTCGGGATGGGCGGCTCGTTCCTCTTGCTCGGGTTCGCGCCGGGCATCCCGACGATCGCCCTCGCGCTGGGGCTGTGGGGCGTCGCCGCCAGCGTCTACCACCCGGCCGGACTCTCCTTGCTCTCGACGGGCGTGTCAGAGCGTGGCACCGGCTTCGCCTACCACGGGATGGCCGGCAACGTCGGGATCGCGTTCGGACCGCTGGCGACCGCGTTGCTCTTGCTGGCCTTCGACTGGCGGACCGTCGCGGGCCTGCTCTCGATCCCCGCGGTGCTGGCGGTCGGCTACGCGGTGACAGCCGAGTTCGACGAGATGGCGGCCGTCAGCACGGACGGCGGCGAGGACGAGGGCCGCGACGGTGGGCCGTCCTCGCTCGGCGAGTTCGTCACCGGCACGCGGACGCTGTTTACCGCGGGCTTCGCGCTGGCGATCTGCGTCGTGCTGATGAACGGCGTGTTCTACCGCGGCGTCCTCACCTTCCTGCCGGACGTGCTCGGCGGCTTTCTCCCGCCGATCACCGACTACGTCAGACTCTTCGAGCCCGGCAGTCCGATGGCCGAGGAGTTCGACCTCGCCTCCTACGTCTACGCCGGGTTGCTGACCGTCGGGATCGCCGGCCAGTACGCTGGCGGGAAGCTCACGGACCGAATCTCGGTGACGACCGGCCTGATCGGGGTCTTCGCCGCCCTCGCGGTCGTCGCGGTGCTTTTCGTCCCGGCCGCCCGGGCCGGTCTCGGGCCGCTGCTCGCCGTCAGCGCGGTGCTCGGTTTCGTCCTCTTTGCCATCCAGCCCCTCTACCAGGCGACTATTGCCGAGTACAGCCCGCCAGACGACCGGGGGCTGTCCTACGGGTTCACCTACCTGGCGAACTTCGGCGTCGGTGCGGGCGGTGCGGCGCTGTCCGGCATCCTCCTCTCGGCGGTCGGCACCGACGGGACCTTCCTCGCGCTGGCGGCCTTCCCGGTACTCGGCGCGGCGCTGGCCGTGGCACTGTCACGAGTCGGCACCCGACGAGAACCTGCCTGACACTGCGGCGGTGCCCTGCTTCGTACTGTTGGCTGTCACTTCGTGCAGCGACTCGCCACTCTTGGGTGACGAAATCGTTCACAGACGTACGCGACAGTATCAGCGGCTTCGCTGCTCGTCGTCGTTCGACGGTCGCTCCGTCCCGCTGTCGTCGGTACCGCCGAAGAACCCGACGATGTTGTCGTTCTCGCGGCAGTACTCGCGTTCCATCGCGCGAATCTCCCGGTAGCTGAAACGATCCGCCATGGATACCCCATTCGTCCCGACACTCTTAATTATTCCTCTCGTAATGTGGCGATCTCCGAGGTAGTGTCCGTGATATTTGCGTCTCTGTCCTATAATGTCGCCCTCAGGTTGACGATGTGGGTGGTCGCGGTCTCACACCGCCTCGAAGTCGAGGTCGACGGCGTACCAGTCCAGCACGAGGACGACCACTGCGCCGACGGCCGCGGCGGCGGCGAAGACGCCGATCGTCTCGGTCGTCCAGGTGACTGCATCTCGGCTCGACAGTTCGGTGATCGGCGCTCGCAACGCGCCCACGACGAGCGCGACGAGGAAGGCCAGCGTCGCCCCCCGGTTCCTGTCCAGCGCTCGCCGGATCACTCGCGAGATCGTGAACAGGCCCACCAGCCCGCCGAGGATGAACGTGACGACGACCGTCCCGGCGTCGACCAGTCCCGCCGCCGGTCGCCCGGTGAGGACGGCCAGCAGGCCGTCGACGAACGTCGTCAACGCGCCGGACAGTCGCTCGTACTGGCCGAGCACGACCAGCAGGAGCGAGCCGGAGATGCCGGGCAGGATCATCGCGCTCACCGAGACGGCACCGCCGAGAAAGACGACCAGCAGTCCGTCGGTCCCCAGCGGCGAGGCGGGACCGGACAGGACGAACGCGAGGACGAACCCCGACGCGGCGGCGACCGCGTGAGTCGCGGTCTCGATGCTGAGCGCTCGCAGCAAGATCAGAGCGGACGCGCCGATCAGGCCGAACAGCGCGCCGTACAGCAGGACCGGTGTCTCCTCGCTGGCGACGTGGACGATCCGGGCGACGATCACGACGGCGGTGCCGACGCCGCCGACCAGCGCCAGCAGGAACCACACGTCGACCTCTTCGAGGACGGCGACGGCCTCCCGGATCGAGACGCCGCCGTCTGGCGAGAGCGCGCCGAGAAACCGCATCGCTCGCTCGGGCGTGATCGCCGTGATCGCGGCGATCAGGCGCTCGTAGATGCCCATAATCAGTGCGACGGTGCCACCGGAGATGCCCGGCGTCGCGTCGGCAGACCCCATACACAGGCCGATCACGAACGTCTTGAGCCAGCGACGCAGGGGCGGCACCGAACTGAAGACGGGCTCGGTCGCCTCGTCCGACGAGGTCGTCATTGGACGCCTGTTCACCCGTGTACACAATGGCTCTTGTGGACTCTCCACGCCGGTCGCTACAGCCTTTTGTATCTGCCACTCTCTGTTCGGGTATGCACGTCGCCGAACTCACCCGCGATCTGGTCTCGATCCCCAGCCACGAGGACGAGACCACCGCGGGCGACTTCGTCGAGGAGTGGCTCCGCGAGCGCACCGACAGTGCCGTCTTCCGCGACGAGCACGGCAACGTCTTCGCGCGCAAGGGGCCGGGCGTCGACCCCCAGGAGGACCGCCAGGCCCGCGACGGCGCGGGCGGTACGTCGCTCGCGCTGGCGGGCCACCACGACGTGGTGCCGCCCGACGAGTCACAGGTCACCGACGGCGGTGCCTACCGCGTCGAGCAACGCGATGGCCGCCTTTACGGCCGCGGAACCGCAGACATGAAAGGCGCGGTCGCCGCCGCCATGCTGGCGTTCGAGTCGGTCGACGCGACCGATCTCGACGCGGAACTGGTCTTCGTCTCGTTCGTCGCCGAGGAGTCGGGCTGTCTGGGCTCGGCGGCCGCGGTCGACGATGGGTTCGCGCCCGACTACGCCGTCGTCGGCGAGGGCTCGACGGGCTACTCCGCCGAAGGCGTCACGGACGTCGCCGTCGCCCACAAGGGCCGCCGTGGCAGTACGATCACGGCCACCGGCAGAGCCGCCCACGCCAGCGAGGTCGAGAGCGGCGAGAACGCCATCTACCGGGCCAGCGACGCGGTCGACGTGGTACGGAACCTCCAGTTCCCGTCGACGACGGTGATGGGCCGGGAGGTCCGCGGGAGCGTCGCCGTCACGGAGATCGACGGCGGGAGCGCGTGGAACGTCATCCCCGAATCGTGTGCAGTGACCGTCGACGAGCGGACGGTGCCCGGAGAGCGGGCTCCCATCGAACGCGTCGAGGCGATCGACGGCGTCGAGTGGACCGTCGACCAGGACCTGCCGCCGATGGCCTGCGACGACGGGGCTTTCGCCGACCTCGTGCTGGACGCGGCCACCGCGACACAGGACGGCACGCCCGAACACGTCGTCAAGCCCCACGCGACCGACGCCGGCAACCTCGCGGGCGCTGGGACCGACTGCGTCGTCGTCGGGCCGGCCCAGCCCGGCGAGGCCCACACCGCAGACGAGTCCGTCTCGATCGACGTGCTGGAGCGCTGCGTGGCGATCTACCGCGACGTGGCGAGTGAGATCGCGCGGTAGCGGCCCGTTGCTCGCCGCTCGCGTGTCGCCCGCTACCAGCGGTTGACGTGCTGGTGGCTGGGATCTGCCGCCATCTGGACGTGGCCACAGCCCCCACACCGCCAGACGTACGCACCGAGCTGTGTGACCGCGGGTTCTCCGTCGGCGTCGCCGTCCCACCGCTGACCGCAGTTCGTACACTTCCCGGGTCGGTACTTGCTGTCGATTTTCTCTGTACTGTCTGTCTCCTCGATGTCGCGCTCCAGGAGGATGTCGCGCTTGACGGCGCGGATGTCCTCCTGTTCCATCTGCTTGGTCAGGCGGGCGATGAACTTCTGTAGCTTGGAGGCCCGCTGCTGGAGTTCGTCGTACTGGGTTCTGTCCGGCGGGTGGTCGCCGTCGTGGATCTCGAAGGAGGACAGGTCGACGTTCGTCTGGTAGTACCGACTCAGTGCGAGGTGGTAGTTCGCCCGGCAGAGGAGCGTCTCGACGAGATCGACCAGCTCTTCCTCGAACACCGGCTTGACGAGCTGGTGGTCCACGTTGAGTTCGGGGAACGGGTCCGACCGCTCCCGCGTCGCGACGACGCGACAGAGCGGTGCGCGCGACCGGACGATCTCCAGCAGCTTCGAGGCGGCACCGTCCGCGAACCCCTGATTCAGGACGGCGACGACGACGGCACCGTCCAGTGCCGTATCGGCCTCCCGTTTGGTCGCGGCCACGTCCACGTCGTACTCGTCGAGCCAGAGCGAATACAGCTCTCCGCGCGTCCTGTTTTCCTCGAAGACGACGACGCTGTTTGCCGGGAAGTCCATCGGCCGTTCTCTCAGGTGTCTGTGGCTGTCTTCGGGCGAGCGTGCCCTCTCATCGGTCCTCACTCTGGCTCGTCGACGCCGTCTCGAACACGTCGCGTGACTTGACCGAGAACGAGTGGACCGTCGCCAAGTCGTCGACGAGCTTGTCGGCCCGCCGGATCGACTCGACTGCGTTCTCGACGGCAGCCTGCTGGCTGGGGTCGGCGATCGCCGCGACGGACTGTTCGGCACGCTGTAGCGGTGTCCGTAGCTCCTCTGCGATGAGTTCGCCGAACTCGTCGAGCCGTCGCTCGATCTCTTCTGCACGCTCTTTGGTCTCTGTCACGTCCTGGAGGAACCCGACGAAGTGGGTCACCCTGTCGTCGTCGGTCACCGGAGCCACGGTGACACGGCCCCAGAACGGCGTTCCGTCTCTCTGGTAGAGGAGTGCGACGAGCGATCTCGACTCGCTGTCGTGGAACGCGGTGTCGAGTCGATCGAGCTGGCTGGGCTCCGTCTCCGCACCGGCCAGTATCGTGAGGTCCTCCCCGTCCAGCGCCGACTCGTCGTAGCCCGTCAGCGACTGGAAGCTGTCGTTCGCGTAGACGATTCGGCCCGGTGGCTCCATCGCGTCGTGGATCGTGATTCCGATCGGTGCTTCCGCTATCGCCCGGCTCCGGAGGTTCAGCTTCTGTTCGAACTCCTTTTTCTCCGTGATGAGGCGGGTGACGCCGATCAGTCCCTGGATCTCGCCGTCCTCCGTTCGCCAGGGGACTTTCGACGTGAGCGACCACTCGCCGGTTCTGGGATTGTACTCCTCCTGGTTGATGATCCGGTCGCCCTCCTCGATGACTCGCATGTCGTCGGCGTACGTCGACTCGGTGTACTCCGTCTCTCCGTAGATCTCCGGGTCCGTCTTCCCGAGGGTTCCCTCGGCGTCCGAGTGAAACTCGCTCATCCGGACGTGACGGGCCTCGGTGTCCTTGACGTACAGCGCGGTCGGCACCTGGTCGAAGATGTGATCCAGCAGGCTCGCTTTCCGCCGGAGTTCCGCTTCGAGGGCCTTCCGTTCCGAGATGTCGCGTCCGATTCCGACGAGCCCGCGCACGTCGCCGTCGTCGACGAGTCTCGCGCCAGTGAACTCGTAGGGGATCGTCTCTCCGTCCGTGGTCACGAACGACGCCTCGACGCTCGCTGCGCCGTCTTCGAGCGTCTCGGCGACGGCCTCGTCGATTCGTTTCTTGTCCGACTTCTCGAAGAGATCGATCGCGTTCATCTCCGCCAGCTCCGCGTCCGAGTAGCCGGTGACGGTCTTGAGGCTCTCGTTCCACCGTTCGAGCGTCCCGTCGGTGCCGACGAGGTAGAACACGTCGTCGAGCGTGTCAAGCAGGAGATCGGTCGCAGCCTGGTCCGACCGCAACGCTTCGTTGTCCGTCGATCCTGCTTCCTGTGCGTCGCGCTCGTCGGACCGCCCTCGGGCGAGGATCTGTTCCAGTCGCCGAGACAGCAGCCGTCGGCCGGTGTCTTCACGCAGGACGACCACGTCGCTCGCACCGGCCCGCAAGGCGTCGTCGACGGCCGTCTCGTCGCTCGTCAGGAACAGCCACGGAGTCGCCGTCGCTTGATCGGCCAGTTTCCGGAGCGACCCCGGTTCGTCCCCGCTGGCACCGTGTTCGTAGACGATGCAGTCGACGTTCCCGTGGTCGATCTGCTCGCGGGCCGCCTCGACACTGTCGACGGTCGTCACCGACACCTCGCCTTGTCCGGCGTCGACTGCACCGCTCGCCTCCCGGAGCAACGCCTCGCGTTCGCCGACGTGGAGTAGTCGCGAGGGCTCTGTGTGACTCGGTGCCATGGCTAGTACCAATCAGGTGAACAGTTATAGTACTGCTCCCCTCGTTATCGGTCGTGAAACTGGGGGCCGACACTGCCGTCGAGCGGACTCGCTTCGCTCGGGTCGTCGTCACGTGAGTGGCCCGTTCACTCCCTGATTGCGACGGCTTCGATCTCGACGAGCAGGTCCGGATCGACGAGGCGCTCGATCTCGTACATGCTCGTCGCTGGCCCCACGTCACCGAACGCCTCGCGATGGGCGCGACCGACTGCCTCGTAACAGTCGATGTCCGTCACGAACATGCGCGTCCTGACCACCTCGTCGAGTGTCGCGCCGGCCTCGACGAGCGCGCTCTCGACGTTCTCGATCGCCTGCGTGGCCTGTGCGTACGGATCGCCGACGCCGACGACAGCGCCGTCTTCGTCGGTGGCGGTCGTCCCCGACACCTCGATTCGATCCCCGACCCGAACCGCTCGGGAGTAGCCGACTTCGGCTTCCCACTCGGTGCCGCTCGAAATATGCTGACGTTCCATGACTGTGCCCTCTCCAACCGCGGTCGTAAAACCTTCACTCCCCGTCGGTCACTCCACGCCGTCACCCGGATGACAAGATTTGTTTCATCCGCTGTCGATCACCCGACAATGAAACGCCACTCGTGGCTGTTCGGGCGTCGCCTCCCGTTCGCCCTCGGGGTCAGGTTGGTCGTCGTGACGGCACTCGTGCTCGGGGCGCTGGCCCTGGTGAGCGGTGTCACTGACCAGCCGCCCGAGGAGAACGTGACTGTCGACGCGAGCGAGGTCCGGGTCACGCTGAACGACGAACTCACGCTGCCGTCTGGCGACGGTGTCCAGACGTGTGTCTCCACCGGACCGCCCCCGGACAGCGTCGGCGTCGTCGGACCGTTGAGCGTCGATGTCCCGTCGGGGTACGGGCCGGGGCCGTTCGAGGTGAACGTGAGCCTCGGCCACCGCGACGAGTCGACGACACACACTCTCGAAGAGACTGGCGTGGAGCGTGTCTTGCTGTCCTGGACCGTCGAGGACACCGAGACGCTCGCCGTCGGCGACGACGCACGCCTCCAGATTCGAGTCCGCTCCGAGGGAGCGTCCTTGCTGGACACGACACGTCGTCTCCCCGTCGAGAACGGGACACGCTCGTACGACTGCTCCTGACGGCGTCCCGAGCGGACGAGCCGGCCCGGTCGAACGTCGCGTCGGCCGACGTCAGCGACCACCGACATCCTCCAGGAAACCGCGTGATCACGCGGATTGTCGGACGAGGTCGCGTTCCAGCCTGTCGAGACGCCGCTTCGTGGGTGGATGTGTCGCCAGAAGGCGCTGGACGTACGAGTTGTCGATGGAAGCGGCCATCAGCAACGGGTGGAGCGGCTCGAACCCCGCGAGGTCGTCTGGACGCCGTCCGGACTCAGCGAGCGGGAGTATCTGGAACGACTGTCTGTCGACCCGGGTTCGGAGGTCCTCGACCGGTCTGGTCGCCACGTCGGATTGCATCTTCGTGAGGGCGCTCGCAAGAGTGTCTGGACCCCCGCACAGTTGGGCAGCGACAGCGTCGGCGGCATACTCTCGCTGTCGGCTGAGGACGGTGACGACCGCGTGCGTCACCCCCCACACGATCGTCAGCAGGCCGAACAGGACGGCAAAGACGCAGATGAGTGGATAGAAGTAGGGAATCGGAGTCCGGCGCATATCACGCTGGTGGAAATTCGCCACAGAAGCGGCCGTTCCGAGGAGTGTCGGCAGGACAGTAGCCATCGTGAGTACCGTCGCGTCGCGGTTCGCGACGTGGGCACACTCGTGGGCGAGCACGGCCGCCAGTTCGTCGTCGTCCAGCAATTCCACCAGTTCCTCGGTGACGACGACTTGGGGCTTCCGGAGGGGGCCGTCTATCGTGTACGCGGTCGGGACGTCCCCTGCCTCGACGACCAACGTCGGCGGAACGATACCCAGTTGCTGAGAGAAGCGCTGGATGACTCGTTCCAACTGCTCGTCGCCGCTTCTCTCCCTCGAGGCGTTCGCGATACGCTCAATGAGGTGCTCGCCGAACAGGAGTTCCGTACTGAGGAGCAGAGCACCACAGACGAGTGCGACGGTGCCGGCGAGGAGCGGTTCCCCCAGAACGGCCAGCGCGATCCCGTAGACTGTGGCGGTGAGAACGACTGGGGCGAGCACGACGAAGACGAGGGCGAGGACCATGCTGACTGGAAGCCGGATGTCGCTGATAGTAATCAATCCTTCTTCGACAGTTGGCTATAAACGTAAAAAAGACTTCGTGCTTCAACAAGAAGTGAGAGAAGAATAGCGAGAAGGATTAACAATTCAGCCATCTGAAATGGGATAGTTAAAAGAAAAACTACATTTATTATAGCAGTAAGTATAAGTAAGACTATAGGGAGATGAATGTTTGAACGGGCGAATTTCCATTCAGTTCGACTCAAATCCCACAGAATAGCTGAAATTAAAACTGGAGAAATGGTGTGACCCACGACCACCAGCCAGGTTTGAAACACATCATTTGAAAAATTTTCCGGGAACCAAATGGTCAGTATGATTACAATATGCGCAAAAGCGAGCAGCAGGAGCTTTCTCATCATTCTGGAATGTACTGTGTGTTTGTTTGATCTGCAATCAATAATATTGTCTACGTTCTCTATGCGCCTACACCGGTTATCCCTGCGACCGCTGCAACGATGGCGATTATAATTAGTGCTATCAGTGTGACAATAACTTCAACAACAAATTTCGCAGCCCCCCAAAGATCTATTTCAGGAACGAAATCCTCTGCAAGCTTAGTTGCTTCAGCCGTATCAGGTCGTTCTTGGTAACAGTCTGTTACGCAAGCCCCAGCAGCTTCACTTCCGAGCCAGACGCAATATTTTCCTGAATCTGTAATTTCTAATCCAACCCACATATCTAAAAATACTGTTGCATCTCCAACATCTCCTTTAGCAATTGTCACAGGGGCTGAAAGTAGCGGTGGAGTCTTACCCCAACTGCATTGCTTTCTCATACAGCCTATTGAGCTGGTTTTTGCACAGTATTCACCGAATCCACCAGCATCATGGCACTCTTCAACACCGACCTGTGGTAGCTTTGGGATATTACAACGGGATGGATCAAAATCTTGCGTGGTTATTTGAGTAGATGGTGTCTTGGATTTTGTTTCTATAAGACCTTGAAGAGAGTCTGGAGCAGTCTGCCTATTTATAACTCTCTTTTTTCGATCCGAAGGCTGAGACTGAATTTCCACTGATGGGCCTTTGGAATTGTTCCGATGTGACCGTCGTCCATTCTTTTTTCCATTTAATACATTGGTTATATCTGAGATATCAGCAGCAATTATCTCGCCAGCTTCCCAGTAGCTAATTTCGGTCTTGCTGTGCCATTCGAGTTGCATTATTGCGCCGGTCTTGGCTTCCGCTACCTTGATTACCTCCGTGGCACGCCGACCTGGTGGAGTCCCTTCTCGAGGGAGATACGAATTCTTTGGCTTGGATACGTCCGTGGCAATATAAAGTCCAAGGTTTTCATCAATTACTGGCGTAGTGAAAGCCAGCATTGACTGTTCAGGATGCTCAGCTACATCAACGGCCAATTCATATATCGGTTTTGTTTCAAACTCATCCAAATCAATCTCTTCTTCTCCGATTTGTCCTGCTGATGCCGTGGTTGATAAGAAACCACCAGTTGCACCCACCGATCCAATGGCTTTCAATAACTCACGTTTATTCATGTCGACTCCATTGACTCCATTATCATCCGACATTACAGTAGCAGATGGAATTAGGATCAATATAAATATATCAATTTAAAACTGATAATATTAATAGAAATGGGGGCATGTGAATCCCCCAAACAGACAGGTCTGAATTCACTTTGAGGGGTTTCCACATCTTATTCTCGGTATACTCACCTGAGGACAGAACTGATGATAATAAAACGCACATTCGTATAGATAGACTCGTTCAGCAGGGCCCACTGATATTGCTGCCGTCGTGAAATTGAGGACACCATCCACTCGAAAATCGTCTATAGGATCCATATTCTCCACGACTGCTCCTGAGTGAGAGAGTGACGGGAGCGTCGGGTCTATAGGGTCGCCGCCGTTATGCGAGCGTATGGCAACGGAAGCCGACCCTGACGCCGAGGCGGAGACGCCAGACACCTACGAGCAGTTCCGGGCCCACGTGGAGCAGTTGACCTACGTCGGCGACGCCGCCGGCGTCCTGCAGTGGGACCAGGAAGTGATGATGCCCGACGAGGGGACACCCGCCCGTTCGAAGCAGTCGGCGGCGCTGTCGACCCTCTCGCACGACCTCCTGACCGACGACGACGTGGCGGAGTGGCTGGACGAACTCGAGGGATCGGACCTCGATCCCGAACAGGAGGCCGTCATTCGGGAAGTCCGTCGGCAGCACGACCGCGCCGTGAAGGTGCCGAGCGACCTCGTTCAGCAGATCTCGGAGGCGACCTCGAACGCGCTCCCGGTCTGGGAGGAGGCCAGGGCCGAGGACGACTTCGAGATCTACGCCGACACGCTCGAAGAGCTGGTCCAGCTCAAGCGCGAGTACGCCGAGGCGATCGACCCCGACCGCGACCCCTACGCGGTGCTGTTCGAGGAGTACGAGCCGTACCTCGGCCTCGACACCGCCGAGGCGGCACTCGAAGACCTCCGCGACACGCTCGTCCCACTGATCGACGACATCGAAGACAGCGACGTGACGCTGGCCGATCCCTTCGAGGGGAGCTACGACGAGGCCTCACAGGAGGACCTGGTCCGGTCGGCCCTGGACTATCTCGGCTACGACTGGGACCGCGGGCGACTCGACACCGCTCCCCATCCCTTCTCGACGGGGACGCAGTTCGACGCCCGCGTGACCACGCGGTTCGATCCGGCGGACCCACTCGGAGCACTCAGTTCGACGATCCACGAGTTCGGCCACGCGACCTACACGCTCGGGCTCCCCGACGAACACTACGGGACGCCGCTGGGCGAGTCCCGAGATCTCTCGGTCCACGAGTCCCAGTCTCGACTCTGGGAGAACCACGTCGGGCGTTCCCAGCCGTTCTGGGAGGGCTTCGCGCCGACCGTCGAGGACCACCTCGGTACGTCGGCCACGCCCCGTGAGTACTACGAGGCGGCCAACACGGTCCACCCGGACAACCTCATCCGCGTCGAGGCCGACGAACTGACCTACCACATGCACATCGTCTTGCGCTTCGAGATCGAGCGGGACCTGATCCACGGCGACCTCGACGTGTCCGAGGTACCGCAGGTCTGGAACGACAAGATGGAGGAGTACCTCGGAGTCCGGCCCGAGACCGACGCCGAGGGGTGCCTGCAGGACATCCACTGGAGCCACGGCTCCTTTGGCTACTTCCCGACGTACTCGCTGGGGTCGGTGCTCGCCGCACAGCTGTTCGCCGCCGCCGAAGACGACATCGGCGATCTGGACGGACAGCTCCGCGACGGCGAGTTCGACGACCTCCACGCGTGGCTCACGGACAACGTCCACAGCCACGGCGCACGCTACGAGACCGACGACCTCATCCAGGAAGCGACCGGCGAACCCTTCACCGCCGACTACTTCCTCGAGTACGCCGAGTCGAAGTACCGCGACCTGTACGACTGCTGAAGCTCCGACGACGTCGGCCGATTCTCTCGTTTGATTCTGTTGGGCACACCATTTTTAACCGAACTGCGGCAAACGGCTACCAATGTCAGACACCGAGCCCCAGGCGGAGCCGGACCTCTCGACAGCCAGTGACATCGACGAGGACCTCGATACGGACATCGACGATCAGATCGAGCAGCGGGTGGATCGGCAGGCGGGCTACGACAACGAGGCTGCCAGCGAGATCCAGAGCTCGATCGCCGAACTACAGGCGTCGTCCGAAGACATCGCGACGGAAGTCGACGACATCCGGGGCCGAGCGGCCGAACAGCACGAGGGGATGAGCCAGATCGCCGACGAGGTGTCGAACCTCAGCGCGGCCGTCGAGGAGATCGCCTCCTCCTCAGAACAGGTCTCGACGGCGACACAGGAAGCGACGGCGCTGGCCGATCGGGGCCAGGAGAACGCACAGAACGTGTACGGTGCGATGGAGCGAATACAGGGAGCCGCCGACAGCGTGACCGAAGACGTCCGAACCATCCAGCAAAGCGTCGCGGAGATCGACGAGATCGTCGAGGTGATCAACGACATCGCCGACCAGACGAACATGCTGGCGCTCAACGCCTCTATCGAGGCCGCGCGTGCCGGTGAAGCCGGTGAAGGCTTCGCCGTCGTCGCCGACGAAGTCAAGTCACTCGCCGAGCAGGCCCAGTCCGAGGCCAGCGAGATCGAGCAGATGGTCGGTCGCATACAGGGCAACACCGAAAACGCCGTCGACAGCCTCGAAACGTCCAACGCCGAGATCGACGAGGGGATCGAATCCGTCGAGGAGTCCGTCGAGATCTTGGACGAGATCGGCGACGCGGTCCGGGAGGTCAACGACGGGATCGCGGAGGTCGCGAGCGCGACCGATCAGCAGGCCGCCTCCACCGAGGAAGTCGCGAGCATGGTCGACCAGGCGACGGCCGCCGCCGAGGAGATCGCCGAGTCGACCGCCGCAATCGCCGAGGAAGCCGACGACCAGACCGAACAGATCGCAGACATCAACCGCGCCGTCGACGAGCTCGTCGCCGACTGGCAGGCCCAGCGGTAGCGCACGGCTTATTGTTCTCGGCAGTCCACTTTCGCCATGGTCGATCTCGATCCCGAGCAGCTCGACCGGTACTCGCGCCACGTCATCATGGACGACGTCGGGCCGTCCGGCCAGGCGGCACTGCTGGACGCCAGCGTCCTCGTCGTCGGTGCCGGCGGCCTGGGCTCGCCGGTGCTCCAGTACCTCGCGGCCGCGGGCATCGGACGGCTGGGCATCGTCGACGACGACGTGGTCGAACGGTCGAACCTCCAGCGGCAGGTGCTCCACACCGACGACGACGTGGGCCGACCGAAGGTCGACAGTGCCCGCGAGTTCGTCGCCGACCGCAACCCCGACGTGACCGTCGACACCTACGAGACCCGCCTCACGCGGGACAACGCCGACGAGCTGATCGCCGACTACGACCTCGTCGTCGACGCGTCCGACAACTTCGGGACCCGGTACCTGGTCAACGACGCCTGCACGCTGGCCGGAACGCCGGTGTCACACGGCGCGATCTATCGCTTCGAAGGGCAGGTGACGACGTTCTCGGGCGAGGGACCCTGCTATCGCTGTCTGTTCCCGTCGGCACCGCCGGAGGGGGCCGTCCCCGACTGTGCGACTGCCGGCGTGCTGGGCGTGTTGCCGGGGACGATCGGCTGTTTCCAGGCGACGGAGGTCGTCAAGTGGTTCCTCGACGAGGGCGAGAGCCTCGACGGACGGTTGCTCGTGTACGACGCGAGCGAGATGAGCGTCGACGAGGTGCCGATCGCGCCGAACCCGGACTGCCCGGTCTGTGGGTCGGAGCCGGTGCTGTCCTCGGTTACCGAAGCCGAGTACGACGGCCGCTGCTCGCTCCCGGACGCTGCCGGCGACTGACGGTGCGCTCGTCGTTCGCCGGGCGGTCCGGTCTCAATGCTGGAGCGCTTCCAGTTCGCTGACGGCGTCTCTCGGCGGTCGGTCGAACAGAGCCGGGTGGATCGCCCAGCCGAGGAACTCCAGCGTGTCGACGAGGCGCGGTCCCGACCGGTTGACGTAGTGGTGCCCGTCGACGAGCGTGACGTGTCCGTTCCGGACTGCCGACAGCTCCGCCCACCCCGGCCGCTCGGTCAGGTCCGCGAGGTTCTCGCGGATCTGCGCGAGGTCGAACCCACAGGGCGAGACGATCAACCGCTCGGGATCGTACGCTCTGATCTCGTCCCACTCGCGGGGCCGCGAGTGTGCGCCCGCCGACTCCAGCCCGTACTCGCCACCGGCGCTGGCGACCATCTCGGGCACCCAGTGGCCGGCGACCATGACCGGCTCCGTCCAGTCGAGGACGGCGACGCTCGGCGTCGCCTCGGCTCGCGCGGCCGTCGTCTCGACCGCGGCCACCCGCGAGCGCAAGTCGCCGACCAGCTCGCTCGCCCGCTCGCCACGGCCGAGTACGTCTCCGATGCGCTGGATCGACTCGAAGAGGTCGTCGAGCGTGTGCACGTCGAGTGTCAGTACCTCCGCGTCGAGACCCAGTTCCGCGACCGCGTCTTCGACGACGACGTGGTCGACGGCGCACACGTCACAGACGCCCTGCGTGACGATCAGGTCGGGATCGAGCGCGGCCAGGGTCTCTCGTTCGATGGCGTAGACTCCCTCGTCCTCCGCGGCGGCGACCTGCTCGTTGATCTCGCCGCTCGCGGCCGTCGGATCGACCCGCGAGCGGTTCACCGACGGCTGCTCGCTGGCAGCCGGGGGATAGTCGCACTCGTGGGAGACGCCGACCGGCTCGACGCCGAGCGCGTAGACGATCTCGGTCGCCGACGGCAACAGCGTGACGACGCGCATACCACCCGTTGCGACCGACCAGCAATCAGCGTGTTGGTGGTCACAGGGGGGTCCGTCTCGATCAGCTTCGAATGGCTTAAGGGCGCAAGCCGGGAAGCAGTGGGTAACTCGCTGGACGACGGGCACCAGCGGGCACCTGCATGGACCGATCGACGGGTCGTACAGGTCGGGATGTGACTCCGGACGATTCCGGCGTTGAACCACGCAACGCCCGTGGTGATACACACATGGCACGAAGTTCGTACTCCTACATTCGAGAAGCGTGGCAGAACCCGGACGACGGCAAGCTCGCCGAACTCCAGTGGCAGCGACAGCAGGACTGGCGCGAAGAGGGCGCTATCGAGCGCATCGAACGCCCGACCCGCCTCGACAAGGCCCGCTCGCAGGGCTACAAGGCAAAGCAGGGCGTCGTCGTCGTGCGAACGTCCGTCCGCAAGGGCGGCGCTCGCAAGGAGCGATTCACGGCCGGTCGACGCTCGAAGCGCCAGGGCGTCACCCGCATCACGCGCCGCAAGGACATCCAGCGCGTCGCCGAGGAACGGGCCACTCGCACGTACCCGAACCTCCGCGTGCTCAACAGCTACTGGGTCGGGGAAGACGGCCGCCAGAAGTGGCACGAGATCATCCTCGTCGACCCCGAACACCCCGCGATCCAGAACGACGACGACCTGGGCTGGATCGCAGACGACGACCACACCGACCGCGCGCTGCGCGGCCTGACCGGTGCGGGCAAGCGCAACCGCGGACTGGACACGCGCGGCAAGGGTGCCGAACACATCCGCCCGAGCCTCCGTAGCAACCGCGGCCGCGGGAAGTAACGCTCGCTCGTTTTTCGTTTTTCGTTCACTCGTCCGTCAGCCGCCGAACCCACCGACGAGGAGCGCTCGCTCACGCTGCTTGCGGCCAGTAAAACGGGGCAGTCGCAACTCCGGACCGCGCTGTAGACTCCCGGGGCGTCAGGCCGGCTGGCTCGAATCTCGGACGCCGACCGGCGTCTCCGCGGCGGGCGACGGCTCGGAGATCGCACTGACCGCGTAGAACGCGGCCTCGGGATCGTGGTGGCGACGCCAGTGCCACCAGGTCCGGGCCAGCAGCCAGAGTCGTCGACGGCGGGTGAGTTCGGGCGTCTCGGTGAGCACGTCGTAGCCCCGTGCTCTGATGAGTCGGTGGTGTTCGGCGTACAGCACCGCCGACAGGAGCACGGCGAACTGGCTGTCTTCGGGGAGGTACCTGATCCCGGCGACACCCTCGTGGTACAGCTGTTCTGTCCGGGCCAGCTCCGTCTGCATCACTGCCCGAAAGTCGTCGGTGACGTTCGCCTCGGCGAGGTCGTCCTCGGTGACGCCGTGTTCCGCAAGCGTCGCCTGGGGCAGGTAGACCCGACCGTACTCGTGGATGTCTTCGCGCACGTCTCGGAGGAAGTTCGTCAGCTGGAACGCCTCGGCCAGCGCCGCGGCGTGTGGCCGCGCCGTCTCCTGCTGTTCGACGTCCATCACGTCCATCATCATGTTGCCGACGGCGACGGCCGACCCGCGCATGTACTCCACGAGGTCGTCGAACGTCTCGTAGCGAGCCTGGGCGATGTCCATCTCCATCGCGTCGATGAAGACGTTGACCTCCTCGTCGGGGATGTCGTGACGTTCGCGCAACTCCGCGAACGCTTCCAGCACCGCCGCGTCCTCGCCCGTCGCCGAGGCGTGGCCGAGGGCGGCCTCTCGGATCTCTTCGAGGCGCTCGTGCTGGACCGCCGCCCCCGGACCGTCGGGCTGGTCGACCACGTCGTCGGCCACCCGGAAGAACGCGTAGAGGACGTACGTGGCGTGGCGGATCCGCTTGGGGAGCACGCGGGTCGCCAGGTGGAAGGTCCGGCCAGTGCGCTGTTGAATCGATTTACTCGTCTTGATATCGTCAGTGTCTACCATTGGAAGTGCATTTTGTCGGGATCTACAGGCGGTGCCAGTCGTCGAATCCGGTTGCC
Source organism: Halomicrobium sp. HArcht1-1 (assembly GCF_058933285.1). Taxonomy (NCBI): domain Archaea; kingdom Methanobacteriati; phylum Methanobacteriota; class Halobacteria; order Halobacteriales; family Haloarculaceae; genus Halomicrobium; species Halomicrobium sp. HArcht1-1. Next base: position 2,751,161 of record NZ_JBZYDL010000001.1, on the reverse strand, counting down.
TCGTCGGGATTGAAACGGTCGACCGACGAGAGTGAGATGGTCACGTGACTGTTATATACGGTAACCAGACTCATAAAACGTGTGCCCAACCAGGTTGGCGAGATCCCGCCGTCTGCACTCGCTCGCGGTCTGTCCCTACCGCTTCGATGCACCGATCACCAGCGGTTCCGACGCACAGGGGTTGCTCGCCCGTCCGTCTCAGGTCCCGTCGATCGGCGGATTGAAGTACAGCGTGTCGGCGAGCGCGAGGACGCCGACCAGCGAACTGGCCGGCAACACCGTTCGGAGCGGGATGCCAAAGAGGACGTTCGACAGCAGCGCGACGACGAAGGCCGTCGGAATGACGGCCAGCACGAGGTCGTACCGCGACAACGCAGTTCGATTACTGTTCCGAGGCAGTCTCCGTTTCGTACTGGCAGTCATCACTATTCACCTCCTCGTGTGTCTCTACGTACGATTCTCACTAAAATCCTACGCCGATAAACCGCTCCGAACACACCACGTGGTCACTCGACACACTCTCGAATAACTCTCGTATAATTTCAATATTATTCGACCCGCGCTCATTCACCGACGGCCGTTCCACACATCGACTCACGAAAAATACTCTCCGGGAACTGCAGTATTTATTTGGCGGGGGCCCGCCGTACACTGCATGGACAGAACGGGGGACGAGTACTCGGTGGGAAACGGGGGACACGACATGGGCCCACTGACTGCGGCGGCGGCGATCGTGGGGAAAAAGTGGCACCCACGCATCGTCGTCGAGTTGCTGCGCGACGGACCGCTCGGTTTCAACGACCTGAAAGAGAGCGTGGACGGGATCTCGGACAAGGTCCTCTCCGAGAGCCTCGACGACCTACAGGAACGCGATATCGTCCACCGGACCGTCATCGACGACAAGCCGGTCCGGGTGGAGTACTCGCTGACGGAGTGGGGCGAAGAGCTGGAGCAAGTGGTCACTGCGATGGACGAGTGGGGCACGCGATATCTCGACCGCACCGACGATTCTGGGGAGTGAGTCGTCGTCTGCAATCGCACTGATCGACGACTTACAGAACGGACTGCTCGCTGGGTCGATCAGTCCTCGTCCACTACTTCCAGCCCGCGATTGTTCACCGCAGAGGGATCGAGACCGATCTCTTCGAGGAACTGCTTGTACTCGCGCTCGCAGGTCTCGGCCGCCTTCTGCTTGTCGCTGGCGCGGTCACACAGCGCGATCAGGTCCTCTGGCACGTCGTTCGTGTAGACGATCCAGTGGTTGATCAGGTCCGAGAGCCGTCGGATCGGCGAGGTGAAGTGCCCGTAGATCTCGAAGTTCAGGGCGTGGTGGCCGCCGAAGGGGTCGTTCATGTACTTCGCGCGGGGCATCACCTTCATGACGGCCCACTGGATCTTGTCCAGCTGTCGGCCCGGTGCCTGCTCCAGTGTCGCGTTGACGGCCTTCCGTGGGTCGTCCCAGGCGTCGCCGGGGATCGAGACGCCGTCGAGTTCCTGGATCTCGACGAGGGCCTCGTCCCACTCTTCGGGACTGGGCTGGGGGTGGACCCGATACATCGCCTCGACGCCGCGATCCCACATCAGCTCGTGTGTGACGGCCTTGTTGGCCTTGAGCATACACTCCTCGATGATGGTGTGGGCACGGTCTCGGGCGGGGTTGAGCACGAGCGATCCCTCCTCCTTGCGCTGTTCGTGCATCGCGTCCGCGAGGTTCCAGATGAGTTCGGTCTTTTCGGCCAGGTCGACGCGCTGGTCTTCGAGCAGTTCCTCGGCGGTCTCGGGCTCGTCGAGCAGGCGCTCGGCCTCGGTGTAGGTGAGTCGGGCGTCGCTGCGGATCACAGACTTGTAGATGTCGATCTCCTCGTAGCCCAGATCGTCCTTGTCGAGGTGCATCTCGACGGTGTGGGCCAGCCGATCCTCGTTGGGGACGAGCGAACAGACCGTCTCGGCCAGCATCGGCGGCAGCATGTGGATGGTGTAGCCGGGCAGGTAGACGGTGTTGCCTCGCTCGACGGCCTCCTCCCACATCGCCGTATCCGGGTTGACGTAGTGGGTCACGTCGGCGATGTGGACCCACAGGACGTACTCGTCGTCTCGCTCCTCGACGGAGATGGCGTCGTCGAAGTCCTGTGCGTCGATCGGGTCCGTGGTCCACGTCGTCAGCTCTCGCAGGTCCTCGCGCTCGTCGACCTCGTCGGCGATCTCGGCCTGCACGTCGGTGGTCCGCGCTTCGGCCTCCTCCATCACCTCGGGCGGGAACGCGTCGCGGATCTCGAACTTCTCGAACAGCTCCTCGCGCTTGTTGGCCATGTGACGGGCCATCTCCTCGTCGATCTCGACGGGGCCTTGCCCCTCCGGCGTGCCGGCCTCGGCCTGCGCGTCCTCGTCTGTCATGGCGCTGGGTACGGGGAGTGGACAGATATGCGTTGTGAGCGAGGGGCGCGGTGAACGCAGTGAACCGCGGCCCTCGGAAATGCGAGCGGTGAACGGAGTGAGCCGTGAGCAGCGGGGCTGTGCGGTGCAGAGCGGCGACTCGCGAACAGCAAGGAGCGCCTCGAAAAGACGACCGCCGTTAGCGGCGTTTCTCTTCGGCCAGTTCGACGTACCGCTGGAGGAACGAGTCCCGATCGTCGGCGTCTGCTTCGACTGTTTCGAGGAGGTCTTCCAGCCCGGGTCGTGGCTGGTGGGTCAGGTCACTGTGACAGGGCTTGCACAGGTACTCGAACTCCTTGTCCGTGCGGTCCCAGCGGTCGCCGTGTTTGTCGTACTCGCGCGCGTCGGACCGGGAGACCGACTCCCCGCAGGCGATGCAGGTGACGACGTCCCGGGAACTCCGGGAACCGAGCATATATTCGGGTTGTACGCCATCCCACTTATAGTATCTGCCCCGCTAGTGAGGCACTCCTATCACACCGACGATCGCTACAGGACGGCGACGACGCCGTAGACGATCCCGGTGACGACGGCGGCCGAGACGGCGGCGGCAGCGAGAATCTGCACTGCGCGTTTGCGGTCGCGTGCGACGGCTTCGGCGTCGGTGACGCTGCCGGCATCGTCGGCCGATCCGGAGAGGTCGTACCGTGCCAGGGCTCCGAAGGCGACACAGAAGCGAACGTAGTCCTGGAAGACGCCGACGAAGCCGCCAAAGAGGAAGGCGAAACTGCCCAGCAGGTACCGCTCTGAGAGCCCGAACCACAGCACCGCCGCGACGTAGGCCGCCGCACCGAGGAAGCCGGCGATCCCGGCGACGCGTCGCTTGCGTCGTTCGTCCCGACCGATGTTACAGACGCCTGGCTGGTAGCCTGCCATGTGTGGCCTTCGGGAGTCGACCGGCAAAAGGGCAACTGACAAGGTATTTGTCTCGGCTGGCCGACTCGTCGGTATGCACGATTTCGTCGTCGTTGGCTGCGGGCCGGCGGGCGCGCGGTTCGCCCGGCGGGCGAGTGAGGCCGGCCACGACGTGCTCGCCTTCGAACAGGGCACCGTCGGCGAGCCACTCGCCTGCTCGGGCCACGTCAGCACCGATATCTGGGAGTTCGTCCCCGACGACGCCCGCGACGAACTCTTCCAGAACGAGATTCGCGGTGCCCGGTTCCATCGCGGCGGCCCCGACAGCGAGGCCCACCGCTTCTACAAGGACGAGGTGATCTCGAACGTCATCGACCGCGTGGGGTTGGACCGGCGGCTGGCCGACTGCGCTCGCGAGGCCGGCGTCGATCTGCGGGAGGACCACACGGTGCTCGACGTGACCGAACACACCGATCGCGTCACCGTCGAGGTCCGCGGTCCCGACGGGACGGCGACTCACGACGCGCGGATGGTCGCGGGGTGTGACGGCCCGCAGTCTCGCGTCCGGCGCGCGCTCGACCTGCCCGAACCCGGTGAACTCCTCCACGGGGTGCTCGGCTTCACCGAGACGGTCGACCGCCAGCACTTCGTCGACGTACACCTCTCCGTGCCACGGTTCTTCGCGTGGCGCATTCCCCGCGGCGAAGCCGGCGTCGAGTACGGACTAGCGACCCCGCCCGGCCACGACGTGAGCGAGCGCTTCGAGTCGTTCACCGCGGAGTACGGCGTCGACACGGACCGGCGCTGCTCGGGGCTCATCCCGATCGGGCCACCGAAGCGCGTCACCGGCCGCCGCTCGTTCCTGATCGGCGACGCCGCGGCCCAGACGAAGCCGTTCACCGGCGGGGGCATCCTCTATGGCATGACCGCCGCTGACCACGCGGCCCGCGAGATCGATCCCGACAGGCCGGGGACGTTGGGCGACTACGAGCGAGCCTGGCGCGACGACCTCCGGACCGACATCCGACTGGGCCACCTCGTGCGTGCCGGCTACTCGCTGCCCGGTGTGGTCCAGAAAGCGGGCATGCGAGCCTTCGAGGGTGAGATCGGCGTCCACATGGACCGCCCGTCGACGCTGTTCTCTCGCGAGCAACTGAAAGCGCTACTGGGTCGGTCCTGAAGGCGCTCCGTGACGGGCAGCCGCTGTTTTCGTCGCCTGCCCAGCCGTGCGAGCGCAGAAGCTATAACTGGGTATACACCTACACGTACATCTATGGGCACGAAGAGTCTCACGATCACGGACGAAGCGTACGAGCGATTACGGGAACACAAACGCGAAGACGAGAGCTTCACCGACGTGATCAACCGTCTCACCGGGAGCGACCGCGACGTGATGAAAGGATTCGGAGCGATGAGCGGCGTCGACGGCTTTCGGGAAGCCGTCACGGCGACGCGTGACGATCTGGATGGCGACCTCCGAGAACGATCCGAACGATGATCGCGTTCGACACCTGTTTTCTCCTGGATTACCTCGACGGCGTCGACGCTGCTGGGGCGTACCTCGAAGCCCACGAAGACAAGCCCCTTTTCACGCCGTCGCTGGCGCTCTTCGAGGTGTATCGCGGGGCCGCTCGGACCGACGGTGTCGACGGGATCGAGCGCGTTGCATCCGCGCTCGACTGGCTCGAGCCACTCCCGTTGTCCGAACCAGTGACGAGGGAAGCCGCTCTGATCGAAGCCGAACTCCTCGATGCCGGAGAGCGAATCAATCTCGGCGACACGCTCATCGCCGCCGTCTGCCGACACAATGGCGCGTCGCTCGTCACGCGAGACGAACACTTCGAGCGGGTCTCTGCCCTCGAAACCGAGTCGTACTGATCGACGCTCTCCGACCGGTCGGCCGTTGTCCTATTCGGCGTACCGCGGAAGCCGCGCGGACTCGTCCGAACCGGTGACGAAGGGCAGGTCGGCGACCGCAGCCTCGACTTCCTCGCCGTCGACCCGGACCGACAGCGTCCCGTCGGGCAGCTCGTAGTCGACGCTTGCGAGGGCGATCGGTTCCTCGCGGGTCGGGCTCTCGACGGCCCGCGTCACCGCGCCGACGCTGGCGTCGTCGACGAAGACCGCGGCACCCGACGCGGGGACGACACCACAGGTGAGTCCGACGAGTCGCTTCGAGGGCCGCCCCCGGTTGTGGACCCGGGAGACGACCTCCTGTCCGACGAAACAGCCTTTCTCGTAGTCGACGCCGTTGTCGAGGCCGACGACGTTCGGAATCTGGCCCTCGATCTCGGTGTCGAACAGCGGCGTCCCCGCCTCCAGGGTCAGCGCGTCCCACGTGTCGTAGCCGAAGGGGGCGGCGTTGAGCCCGCGGTTCTCCAGCGTGTCGTACACGTCGCGGGCCACGTCGGCGCTGCAGACGACCTCGAACCCCTCCTCGCCGACCAGCCCGTCGCTGCGCACGACGGTCACACCGGCGTCGACCATCGACCCGCGGACGAACGAGAGCGGCGTTTCGGGCGTCGCGGTCTTGTTGAGGACGCTCGCGATCTTCTCCGTCGCCTTGGGGCCGTGGACCCCGAAGACCGCGAACTCGTCGGTCGCGTCGGTGATCGTCACGTCCTGGATGAACGTCTTCTCGCGCCAGTCCTCGACGAGCGGCTCGGCGCGGGCCGGCGGGACGAAAAGCAGCAGTCGCTCGCCCGCGTTGTAGACGTAGAGCTCGGTCTCGACGTGGCCCTGCGGGTCGAGCAGCAGCGAGTAGCTACCCTCGCCGTCGGTCGTCGGGACGCGGTTCGAGACGGCGTTGTCGACGAAGTCGATCCGGTCGTCGCCGGTGACCGTGACGACGCCGTACCCCATCTCGATCACGCCGACGACCTGCCGGACCGCCCGGTGGACTCGTTCGGGGCGACCGTAGTTGGCGACGACGCGGTTCCCGCCCATCGTCCGGAACGTCGCGCCGCGATCCTCGTGAACGCCCTCGATGACAGTCATTGCTCAGGAGTGGGTGCCTCGGCGAATTAAGGGTGGCGCACTCCGGGCTACAGTCGGCGTGCGAGCAGTGCGATCCCGACCAGTCCGGCCAACAACGCTCCGAGTACAGTAAAGCCCGGCCCGGTGAGGCTGGTCGGCTCCGTGGTCGTCTGTTCGGTAGCGGTCGCCGTGTCGCCCGCTGTCGTCGTCTCGGCGTCGGCGTTCGGATCGACGCCCTCGACGGTCGCTGTCGCCCCAAGATCACCGCTGGTCGCTTCGATCACTGTCTCGCCCGCACTGTTCACGGGAACGGTGACCTCGCCGTTCTCGTCCGTCTGGCCGACGGTGTCGTCGCCGACCGCGATGCTCGCATTCTCGACGGCGGCACCGTACTCGTCGGTGACCGTCACGCGTACCGACTGTCCCACGACGACCTGTGTCTGGTCTGGCTCGACCGAGATCGAGTCGATGCGCTGGAGCGAGACGTTCTGTCGGACCGTCGACTCCCGGACCGTCAGCGACCGGGAGACCGTCTCGTAGCCGTCCTTCGTGACTTCGACCTCGTAGTCGCTGTTGACCGGAAGCTGGATCGTCGCTTCGCCGTCCGAGAGCGTGGTGACGGTGTTCCCGGCGACGGTAATCTGGGCGTCGCTGACCGCACGTGGTTCCTCGAAGTGGTCGTCGACGACGGCGAACGTCACCAGCCGGGACGCCTGCTTTATCTCTACCCGACGGGTCACGTCACCGTCCACGGTCAGTCGCGTCCGGTTACGGAGATAGCCGTCCTTCCGGACGATCAGCGTGTATGTCCCCTGTTCGATCATCTGAGACGTGGCCGTTCCGCTGTCGTTCGTGCGGGTATCCATCACGGTGGTGCCAGAGCGGGAGAGCCCCACGACTGCGTCGTCGACCGGCCCGTCGGCGTCGACGACCTCGATCGCAGCGGTTCCGGCCGCGGTGGCCGGCACCGTCACAGCTTCAGTCGTCGCGTTCTCGACGGTGAACGGCTCGTTGCGCACGTACCGATCGTCGTGGACTGTGATCGTCACGTCTGCCCCCGCAGGTACGTCGACCAGGACCTGTCCGTTCGCACGGGTCGTCTCGTTGATCGAGCCCCCTCCAGCCGCTTCCCACGATATCGTCAGGTCGATACCTCCCAGCGATTCGTCGTCGCGGTCGACGACGGTGACCGTCAACGTCTCCTGCTCTGTCGACTGGCCCCCAGCGGTACCCACCGCGCCTGCAGACACGAGTAGCCCCACACACAGCAGAGCGAGCGTACTGCGAGTTCCGGACATGTGACGGTACACGACAGACCGCCACATCAGTATTGAGAACTTACCACGGGGTGTGATCTCGCGACTGACGCCGACGGAGCGCCACTGTGCTGTCGTGCGGTCGAGTCCCCGCCGTGCGTCCCAACCCACAGACAGAACACCGACGCGCCTCGCGAACGTCGGCCCGTATCGTCTCGCTAATGCTGCCGACTGCCCCCAGTGACGAGTCCGTCCCCGCCAGCCGGGACCGGTCGGTCACAATACATTTGCCGGACGGCGTGTCACCACTGTGTATGTCCGATTGGTCCCGGCGTTCCCTCCTGACAGCCGTCGGTCTCGCTGGCGTCGGCTCGCTGGCCGGCTGTTCCGCGCTCGAATCGACCGTCGACGAACCACAGTTGTCCTACACGCTCTCGGTCGACGAGATCGGCGAGACGCTGCTCGACAGGGTCGGCTGGTCGCCCGACGACGGCGACGCGCCCTGGGCAGCCGAGCAACGCCGCCTCTACGACGCGGTCCTCGATGGGGAGCGATACACCACTGTCGGCTACGATCTGGTTCCCGACGAGCAGACCTACGTCGAACACGATGGCACCTACTACGAACTCCACTCGACGACGACCGGCCTGCGCGAGATCGAGCGGTCGGTCCTGCGACTGGAGTGGGTCGGCCGGCGCGACGAACTCGACGACCCGCCCGCGGCGATCGAGCGCGAGGACCTCCCGCCGATCGACGCCCGCGCCGTGTTCCCGGCGTACGTGGTCGCCCGCGCTCGCGAGTACGGCGGCGGCTACCCCCACGACATCGTCGAGGAGGGTGGCTCCGTCTACCGGTTCCTCGACGACGGCGAGAGCGAACTGGCCCCAGACCCGGACCACCAGCACGTCGTGGTCCACGACACGATCCTCGAAGTGTCGGTCACACAGGTGCCACTCGAGGAACCGGTCTACACCGCGATGGCCCTCGAAGTCGCCGACTCGGAGGCCGCCTTCGAGCGGGCCCTCGACGGCGCGCTGGTCGACGTTCGCGTCGACGAACCGCTCCCGGACGACCAGCGGCGGCTGTTCCAGCGGGCCGCCGCGGGCGAGTACGAGGAGACGACACCGCTGTCCGAGGAGTACCGCGGCCTGCTCCAGAGACTGGAGCGCCACGACCTGCTGGACGCCGACCCCGAACGCCAGCGCTCGCGGTTCGAGACCGGTATCTACCTGAAGTACGACGGCCGATTCTACAGCTTCGACGTGTACGTGAACTCGGCCGACTGATACGACCGGCTGTACATCTGTGACCGATTTCGCCACTCCGGGGTGGCGAAGCTCGTCACGAAGGTACCGCCGGCAGTATGACTGCCGGGCGGCACGGACGATCCCTTCGCCGCTGGTCGGTGTTGTGTTCGCGCGCTTCGGGTACAAAACATGGGTGTCACGGGACGACCCCTCAAACGGCTCGCCCCCGACCGTTCACACGATGGTCTACAACGAGAGCGACACGTTCGACATCGGCGGCGAACTGACGGTCAACCGGCTCGGCTACGGCGCGATGCGACTGACCGGCGAGGACATCGTCGGCCCGCCGGCCGACGAGGACGCGGCTCGGGACGTGCTCGAACACGCCGACGAGATCGGCGTCGACTTCGTCGACACGGCCGACTCCTACGGCCCCGGGGTCAGCGAGCGTCTGATCGGCGAGGCCCTGCACGTCGACCGGGACGACCTCGTCGTCGCGACGAAGGGCGGCCTGTTGCGCAACACCGACGGCGACTGGCTCCCACACGGCGACCCGGACTACCTGCGAAACGCCGTGCTCTGTAGCCGCGATCGGCTCGGCACCGACCGGATCGACCTCTACCAGCTCCACCGGCCCGACCCCGACGTGGCGTTCGAGGAGTCCGTGGCGGCACTCGCAGAGTGCAAGGACGAGGGACTGATCGACCACGTCGGGCTCTCGAACGTCACCGTCGAGCAACTCGAAACTGCCGAGGAGATGGTCGAGATCGCGACAGTCCAAAACGAGTACAACGTCGCCAATCGCGAGGACGAGGCGGTCCTCGAAGCCTGCGAGGAGAAGGGTGTCGGTTTCGTTCCGTGGTTCCCGCTCGGGGCCGGCGACCTCGGCGAGAAGCGCTCGGTCGTCGAGGACGTGGCCCACGCCCACGACGCGACGCCGTACCAGATCGCGCTGGCGTGGCTGCTGGCTCACTCCGACGTGACGCTCCCGATTCCCGGCACGTCGAGCGTCGACCACCTCGAACAGAACGTCGCCGCCTCGACGATCGAGCTGACGACCGACCAGTACAATCGTCTGACCGAGTGAACGGGCGGGCGACCGGCGTGTGTCGACGTACCGCCACCCGTGCGTATGTTACACATTCTCCATAAACATTCATTATGGATACGCCCCATTGGGTAGGTATGGCGACACGCCAGTCGACCACGACGCCGACGTATCACACGTGCAGCTGTGGCGAGCAGTTCGACAGCACGGACGCGCTTCTCGAACACGCGCGAGAAGCACACGGCCTCTCGGTATTCTGAGGTCGCTGGCAGCGATACCGCTTTTTCGACGCCGAATCGACGAGCGACGCCGCCAGACGGCGTCTCACTCGGACTGATCGAGCCCGGCAACGTCCGGGCGGACGCGGAACCGCTCGTAGCCGCCGTGCGAGAGGTCCAGTGCCCCGAGCCACCAGTTCCACCGCTCGACGAGCGTGTGCCCGTCGGGCGCGTCGTCGAGGTTCGCCAGCACGTCCTCGACGGAGAGCGGGTAGCCCAGATCCCGCGCGATGCGACACGAGTCCGCGAGATCCTGGGCCTGCCGCGAGACGATCCGCCGGCTCCGCTCGTCGGCGTCGTAGCGATCGGCCAGCGCCTCGTCGAGTGCCTGTCTGTCCACACCGACCCTCTAGCCTGGACTCTCTTGAACGTACTGGCGGTCCTCGTTCGGCTCCCGACGACCCGCGTGTCCAGACACTCGGTCGGTCCACACCGTCAGTAGCCGCCGCCGTCGCCGAAGCAGCGACCGCACTTGCTCGCGTCTCGCTCGTCGAGGGCCCGTTCGACCGGGAGCACTCGGAGCTGATCGTGGGTGACGGTCGTCGTCGCACCGCACTCGGCGACGCCCCGGCCACGCTGTGGCTCGTACTTGTGGACCGTCGCCGTCGACTCGTTGAGCAACCCTTTCATGCCGTGTGGTAACAAACTACTGGCAGATAAGACATCTGGCTAACAGATTGGTGACCGGTGGCGTCGCTGGCGAGTTCGTGGCTGAGGGGAGTAAGCCCCCTTCTGTTCTCTCGGCATTCGGCTCAGCGTCCGTACCCAGCGCGTTCGCGCGGTACCGGGCTACCTGTCGGCACGGACTTGCACCGGTGAGGATTCGCCGTTCCATCCGTTCTCCACCGTCTGCGTCGCGCCGGGGGCGCGACGAGTCGAGCGAACGGCGTCTGCCGATCGCCCGTCGGCCATCCCTGACGGGATGGCACCTCCCTCGGCGGGTCGACTCCCCATTCCTTATCGGCTCGTGCCGCGTCGGTCCGGGTTCGCACGCCTCATCGGTCGGGTGGAGGGGTCTCGTTTCTGTTCCAGCGCCGACGGTCTCCCGCCCCGGGCTTGCGCCCGGTCACCCGCCCAGCGGGTGGGGGGACTTTCCTCATGCGCGCACGGTGTGCGCTCACGGAAGCCGGTCTCCCTCTGCCACCGGAACCTAGCCGGTGGGCGTGATTAAGCCTTCGTCCCGCCGTCGACGGGCTCGAACCCGACGGCGTCGGCGTCGTCAGCCGCCCGCTGGGCGGCGGCGTCCAGATCGAACTCGCGGACGACGGTCCCGTCGCGCACGAGCGGTTCGAGCAGGGCCTCCCCGCCAGCCGGCCCGTCGCGGTCGGCCAGGCCCACGTGGTGGCTGCCGTCGGGCGTCCGGTACACCTGCTTCGTGCCCGTGAGCTTCCCTCGCTTGGCGGCCGGCTCGCCTTCTACCTCGACGATGTCCAGCGCGAAGTCGACGGGATCGGCGTTGCTGACGTACCCGCCGACGCCGAACCCCTCGACGACGCCGGACAGCCGCGCCAGCTCCCTCGGTCCGAGGCCGCCGCTGGCGAAGATGCCCACGTCCTCGTGGCCGTGGGCGTCGAGCGTCCAGCGAACTTCCTTCAGGATGTGCTCGAAGTCCCCGCGCCGGGAGCCGGTCGTGTCGATGCGGACGCTCTCTAGGTCGTCGACGGCAGCGGCCGCGCGCAGCGACTCGTCGACCTCGTCGCTGTAGGTGTCACACAGCGTGATCCGCGGTACGTCGGCGTCGACGCCCTCGTCGAAGGCCCGCCACGCCTCCTCCTGGTTGCCTCGGCCGAAGCAGATCACCAGCGCGTGGGGCATCGTCCCGCCGGCTGCCCGGCCCAGCACCTCGCCAGCGGCGACGTTCGAGATGCCGTCGAGGCCGGCCAGCAGCGCCGACCGCTCGACCATCGCGCCGATCGAGGGGTGGACGTGCCGAGAGCCAAAGGAGAGGACCTGCGAGTCGGGGGCCGCACGGCGGGCCTCCAGCGCCCGCGTGGCGACGCCGGTCGCGTGAGAGAGGAATCCGAGGAGCGCCGTCTCCAGGCGACAGAACTCTCGGTACGGCCCCTCGATCCGCGCGACCGGGCCGCCGTCGAACAGCCGCCCCTCCGGAATCGCGTCCACGTCGACGCCCCGTCCCTCGAAGAGGTGGGCCGCGTCTTTCAGCCCGGCGAGGAGCTCCCACTCGCCGGTCGGGAACTGGTCTGCGGTCACCTCCGCCACGACGTGTGGGTTCTTGCCGGCGTGGTCCAGCGCCTCGATCGTCCGGTCGAAGTAGGCATCGGTCGCCCGACCCGAGCGAATCTGCTCGGGCGAGACGATATCGAACGACTCTGTCATTGGCCGACGTTCGGGAGCCCCGCGAAAAAAGCTACCCGTGTCCGCGTTGTCCGCCGTCGACAGCGTCCTGGCGGCTCCGCGCCGTCACTCCGCGCCGTCGTCGGGCGACCAGCCGCCGTCGGCGCTGGCTCCCGCTGCGCTCGCGTCGCCGTCGGCCGCGGACTGCTGGACCTCGAAGGCGTCGACCAGTGCTTCGAGGTCGTCGGCCATGTCGGCGACCGAGCGGACGTTCTGGGAGATGTTGTTGACCGAGGCGGCCTGTTCTTCCGCCGCAGAGGAGACGCTGGTCGCCTCGGCCGCGGCCTGCTGGCTGACGCTGCTGACCTCGTCGACCATCGCGACGACCTCCTCGGTCGAGGCGGCCTGGTCGTCGGTCGCCTCGGTGATCTCTCGGACGCCGTGCTCGGCCTCGGTGGCGCTCTCGGCGATTTCGTCGAACATGGCGATCGCGTCCTCGATCGTGTCGGCACCGCTCTCGACGCGGTCGCGCATCGACTCGATGTCGTCGACGGTCTCCCCGGTCGTCGCCTGTAATTCGGTGATGAGATCGTCGATCTCCTCGGTCGCCGCGGCGGCCTCGCCGGCCAGCCCCTTGATCTCGTCGGCGACGACGGCGAAGCCCTCGCCGGCCTCACCGGCCCGAGCGGCCTCGATGGAGGCGTTGAGCGCCAGCATGTTCGTCTGCTCGGCGATGTCGGTGATCATACTCACGATCTCGCTGATCTCGTCGATCTCGGATTCGAGCGCCGCGACCTGTTCGACCGCCTGCTCGGTCTCCGCTTCGATCCCTTCGATCTCGCGGGAGGCCTCGCTCGCCCGCTCGCTCCCGGCCTCGGCGCGGTCCGCGGCGCGTTCCGACGTGTTGGCCACGTCGACGGCGGAGGAGGCGACCTCCTCGACCGTCGCGGACATGTCGTTCATCTCCGCGGCGGCCTCTTGGAGCTGTTCGGACTGGCGGTCCGCGCCGTGAGAGATCTCCTGGACGGACTCGGCGACCTCCTGACTGGCCCGCTCGACTTCCTGTGCGCTGGCCGCGGCGTCGTCCGTGGCCGAACTCACCTCGCGTGCGATCGACTGCACTCGTGCGATGCTCTCCTCGACGGCGTCGAGGCCCGCGTCGATGTTGCCCATCACGTCGCCGTACGCGCCGGGCAGGTCGGTGTCGAGGTCTTCGTCGAGCCGTCGCTCGCTGAGCGCCGTACTCGCCGTCCGGAGCCGGTCGAAGCTCTCGGAGAGCTGCTGGAGCCCCGCGTCGAGTTCGTCCATCACCGCGCCGTACTCTCCGGGGAGGTCGCTGTCGATCTCCTGATCGAGCTCGCCGGTCCGGACGTTCTCGCTGGCCCGGCTGATCTGGGCGAAGCTCGTCCGCAACTGCGTCATGCCCTCCTGGAGGTCGGTCATGATGTCGCCGAACGAGCCCGGCAGATCCGTGTGGAGGTCGTCGTCGATCTCGCCCTCGCTGAGCGACGCCGAGACGGCCTCGATCTCGGTTATCTGGCGGGTCAGATTCGCCTCCATCTCCTCGAAGGCCTCGACCATCTCCCCGATCTCGTCGTCGCGGTCGTCCACGTCGAGTTCGCCGTCGAACCGTCCCTGTGCCATCTCTGTGGCCCGGTCGCGCATCTGTTCGATCGGACTGGCGACGTAACGCGCGACGGCGTAGCCCGCGGCGACGACGACCAGCGCCGCGATGCCCGACAGCAACAGGATGAGGTTGCGGGCGTCGTCGGTGCGTTGCTGGAGCGCGTCTCCCAGCGCCGTGATCGGTCCTTCGATGTCGCTCTCGGGAACGGTGCCGACGAGCGAGAACTGCCTGTCTCCGACCTGCAGGGGTGCGTACACGACGTATCGGGTGGTCGCTTCGCCGCCGACTGTTCGCGTGTGCGTGGCCATGCCCGACTGGGCGGCCAGCATCTGCTCGGTGGTGATGTTGCCGAGCTCCTCGCCGTACTCGCCCCCGGCCACGTCGACACGCTGTGCCACCTTCGTCTCGTTGGGGTGGCTCACCATCTCGCCACGGTCGTTGACGACGTAGAGGCTGCCGGTCTCGCCGACCGACACGCCGTTCGTGATCTCCGTGACGATCGAGTAGTTGAACTGGGCCACGACGACGCCCTGGAACCGCCCGTCCTGGTACACCGGCGTCGAGACGTACATCCGCTGACTACCGTTTTCCTCCTCGATCCGGTTGAACGCGACTTCGCCGTTGGCGACGGAGCCGGCACTGGTGAACCAGCTCTTGTCGGCGTACCACCCCGAACCGTCGCGCTCGGTCACCGCCCGTTCGCCTTCGCGAGTCGCCCTGACGACCTCGCGGCCTCGCTTGTCGACGAAGATGATCTCGTCGTAGGCGTAGCGCTCTTGCCTGTCGACGCTGACGGTCCGCGTCTCGAGGTATCGCTCGAAGGAATCGGCCAGCCGTGCCTCGCTGTCAGCGACGGCTCGCTCCTGGAGCTCGTAGTAGTACACGCTGGGTGCGACGATCCAGTCGAAGGGCTCGTAGTAGGTGTAGGCGACCAGCTGGGTCTCCGTGGGGTTGCCGTCCTGTGTCGTGTCCTCCCACTCGTACTCGGCGACGCCCCACGTCTCGCCGTTGCGCAGCGCGGGCGTCGACTCGATGTTCGCTTTGATGTCGTCGAAGACGGTCAGGCTCCCGCCGGAGTCGTCGGCGAAGTTGTGCCCGTCTTCCAGACGGTGGTGGATCACGACGTTCGAGTCCAGGTCGGTCACGTAGGCGTAGCCGGTCTCGCCGATGTAGCCGGGCTGGAACGTCTCGTTCATCGTCCCGTCGGCGGTCGTCCCGTCGCCGGCAGTGCCCGCGATGATCCGCTCGACGCGCTCCTTGACCGCGCGCTGCTCGCTGGGGGACAGTTCCTCCCACTCGCGCCCGTCGTACTGGGTGTCAAGCACGGTCTGGGTCGTGCTCTCGATGGCGTTGCGCATCTCCAGGGCCGTGTAGCCGACCTGTCGCTGGCTGGCCTCCTGGACGAGTTGCATCTCTCCCTGTCGAGCGGCCTGGTAGTTGTCCATCGCGCCCGACTGGGCGAGCGAGCGCATGTCGACCTCCCGCTGGTCGAACTGGTTCTGTAGCGACGACTGCCGTGCCTGTACGCTGTTGTTCAGGTTGTCGGTCATCGCCCCGCGCAACTCCTGGGCGCTCCGGTCCTGGGCGTCCTGATTGAGCGACCCCATGTTCTGTGTCGCCAGGGCTCCGACACTGCCAAGCGGCAACAGCGAGATCGCCAACATCAGCACGACCAACTTTACCTTCAGGTCCATACTCATACGTACCAGAACTTCTGCTCTTAACTCCACGTGCCGCGTTTTTTGTTTTGATACCGGGAGTCCCTAACCAAATAGCCCGTTCCGACCGATCGCTCGCCGCGGCCGATCATGGCGGCCGTCTCTTCCTGATACTACCGGCTGTAAATCTGTGAGCGATTTCGCCACCCGGGGTGGCGAAGATCCTCACGAAGTTACAGCCGGCAGTATGAAGCGTCTCCGGGCTGTCCTGGCGAGGTCGTTTACAGATTCTCCGTTGACCGTGTTTTTCTGCGTCGGGTTTCCTCACTCGCTGCGCTCGTTGCGGGAACCGCTCCTCGAAAAACGTCGGTGAAAAAGGCCGAGGCTCGACCATCGGTCTCGCCGTCGGTGAACTGCGCTCGCTTCGCTCGCGCGGATGCTGGTGACCGTGTATCCCCCCGACCATCTCGAAGCCGTGGCACCCCTTCGTCGCCGCGGAACTCAGCGTTTATGCCCGTCCCGACCGCACGCTCACGCATGGAATTCGGAGTGCTCAGTACGGCGGCGATCGGCCGCGAAGACGTGATCCCGGCGATCCAGGCCAGCGAACACGCTGTCGGTGCGATCGCTTCACGCGACGCCGAACGCGCCCGGTCGGTCGCCGACGAACTCGGCATCGATCGGTCGTACGGCAGCTACGAGGCGCTGCTGGCCGACGACGGGATCGACGCCGTGTACAATCCCCTTCCCAACGGCCTCCACGCGGAGTGGACACGCCGCGCCGCCGACCACGGACTCCACGTCCTCTGTGAGAAACCGCTGACGCCCGACGCCGAGCGCGCCAGCGCGCTGTTCGACTACTGCGACCAGCAGGGCGTCACCCTGATGGAGGCGTTCATGTACCACTTCCATCCCCGCACCGAGCGCGCCCGCGAGATCGTCCGCGAGGAACTCGGCGCGGTGCGCCACGTCGAGGCGACGTTCACCTTCGGACTGGGCGATCGGACCGACGACATCCGACTCGATCCGGAACTGGACGGCGGCTCGCTCATGGACATCGGCTGTTACGCCGTCAGCGCGGTCCGGAACGTGCTGGGCGAGCCGAACCGCGCGTTCGCCCACGCCGCCGACACCTACGATGCCGGCGTCGACTCCCAGCTCTCGGGCCTGCTGACCTACGACGACGGCGTGACGGCGCAGGTCACCAGCAGCTTCGACACGCCGATGACCCACGAGTACCGGATCATGACGACAGACGGCTGGCTCCACGTCCCCGAAGCCTTCGACGTGGCTCCCGACCAGTCGGTGTCGCTCACCTACCAGGTCGACGGCGAGGAACACACCGAGACCATCGAGGGTGTCGACCACTACCGCCGCCAGGTCGAGCGCTTCGCCGACGCCGTCGCGGCCGACGAGACGCCGCCCGTCGACCGGACGGAGACGGTCAACAACATGGCCGTCATCGACGCCCTCTACGAGAGCGCCGAGACGGGCGAGCCCGCGGCCGTCGACAGCGTCTAGGCCGGTACCTGGATCGTCGGCAAGTGACCCCAGCCACTCGACCGGTGTGGTCGTCTGGGAAGCATTCTTTTCACGAGGCGGCGTGGAGTACTACGAAATGGCACCAGTCGATTACAGTAGCGAAGGGCTGGCGTTTTCGCTCCGGAATGCCATCCTGTCCGTCCTCTTCCTCTTCGTCGTGAGGCTCGGAGCGGGACTGGCGAGGGGGCTCCTGGACGGGGAGTATCTGATCGGCGTCGTGGGCGTGCTCCTCGTCTTCGTACCGACCGCCTGGCTGCTGTCTATCATCAGAGCAGCGTATTTCTGAGCCGATCGACTACAACTGCTTCGAGCGATCCGCCACTCGACCGTCCCGATATCGACACAGAGGCACACTGACAGTGTATCTCTCTTTCAGATATCGCCTTCTGTGAGAATCACACTGTCGAACGATGCCCTCTGGCCCCGGACGACGAGCGATTCGTCGAATTCTCGCACTGATCACTCGTCGTGACTCCGACGACCCCCGCCCCGACCAGTGGCAGTGACGTTTTATCCGGGCCAGACCACCGTCCGGTATGGACGACCGAGTTCGCGAACACGCCGACGTACTGGTCGACTGGAGCGCACAGATCGAAGCGGGCGACGACGTGATCGTTCAAGTCGACGAGGGCGCGCACGACCTCGGGGTGGCCGTCGCGGCGGCGCTTGGCGAGCGCGGAGCGAATCTGCTCGCGACCTACGGCTCCGACGAGATGACGCGAGCCTACCTGCGGGCCCACGACGGCGACTTCGACGCCGATCCCGACTTCGAGCGCGCGCTCTACGAGCGGGCCGACAGCGTCCTCTCGCTGGGCGGATCGCGCAACACCGCCGCGGCCAGCGACGTACCGGGGGACCGCCGGCAGTCTTACCGCCGGGCTCGCACCGAAATCAGAGCGGCCCGGATGGACACCGACTGGGTCTCCACCCAGCACCCGACCCGCGCGATGGCCCAGCAGGCCGGCCTCTCCTACGAGGCCTACCGTGACTTCGTCTACGACGCGACGCTGCGAGACTGGGAAGCGCTGGCCGAGGAGATGAGCCAGCTCAAGACGCTGCTGGACGAGGGCAGCGAGGTCCACCTCCTGGGCGAGGGGACAGATCTCACGATGTCGATCGCCGACCGCGTGGCCGTCAACTCCGCGGCCTCCGTGGCCTACGACTCGCACAACCTCCCCTCCGGCGAGGTGTTCACCGCACCGACCGCCACCGAGGGGACGGTCACCTTCGACGTGCCCATGACCGTCGACGGGGCGCGCGTGCGAGACGTGCGGCTCGTCTTCGAGGACGGCGAGGTCGTCGACTACAGCGCCGCTCAGGGCGAGTCGACGATCGGCGAACTGCTGGCGACCGACGCGGGCGCTCGCCGGCTGGGCGAGCTGGGGATCGGGATGAACCGCGGGATCGACCGGATCACGGACAACATCCTCTTCGACGAGAAGATGGGCGGGACGGTCCACCTCGCGCTCGGCCGGGCCTACGACGCCTGCGTTCCCGACACCGGCAACGACAGCGCGATCCACGTCGACCTCATCACCGATCTCCGCGAGGACGGCCGACTGGTGATCGACGGCGAGACGGTCCTCGAAGACGGTCGCTTCCGCTGGAAGCGCTGAGACGGCCGACGCTTTTGTGTCCGGCTTCCGAGGGCTCGCGTATGTACGAGCAGTACGTCGAGGACGCCGTCCACGAACCGACCCAGACAGCCGACTCGGGGTTCGATCTCACCGTCGCGAACGTCTTCGAGATCGGCGCGCCGGGTCGGGTCGACTTCGGGGGTGGGGAACTCGAACCGGCCCAGACGACGCCGCACGCGTCGGCCAAGCGCGACCCCGAGGACGACTACGAGTGGTGGACACTACGAGCGGGCCAGTACCTGATCGAGTACAACGAGTCGCTGACCGGGGCGGCGACGGTCACGCTCCAGCCACGCACCGAGCTGCTGGAACGCGGGCTCAGTCATCCGACGCTGCACGTCGACGCTCTCCCTCGCGTTCCGATCACCGTCGGCGGTGCCGGCGTCGCGATCAAGGAGAACGCGCGCGTGAGTACGATCGTCGACGCCGAGGAGTGATACCGCCGGGCAGTCAGACGCCGTCCCCGGCACACAGTGTGAGCTTTCTCCCACGCGTGTCACGCGCGATCCCAGTCGAAAGTCGGTTCCGACGCGCTTTTTAAGCGCCGTCGAATATCGGTGGGTATGGCAGAATTCACCGTTGCGCTCTCGGACCCGGAGACAGGCACGACCTACCAGCTAGACGTCGACGGACAGGACGCGAACCGCTTCATGGGCCGCGAACTCGGCGACGAAGTCGAGGGCAGTGCGGTCGGTCTCGACGGCTTCACGCTCGAACTGACCGGCGGCTCCGACACGGCCGGCCGACCGATGCGAGCGGACGTGCGCGGCGTCGGCACGAAGTCGATCCTCACCGACGGCGGCGTCGGCTACAAGCCCACTCGCGACGGCGAGCGCAAGCGCATCACCATCCGCGGCCGCGAGGTCAGCGAGGAGACCGCCCAGATCAACGCCAAGATCACCGAACAGGGCAGCGGTGACGTCGCGGACCTGCTGGGCGAGAGCGACGACGAGTAACGTGGCAGATCGCCTCCCGAGCGACCACGAGGCCGTCGAGACTCGCCGCGTCGAGGTCGCTTCCGTCGGCCGCACCGACCGCCCACGGATCGAGTTGCCGGCGGACCTCGACGTTGCCGCGGGCGACGTGATCGAGTGCGTGCTCGACGGCGAGCAGTACCACGCGCGCGTCGAGACGACGCTGGACGGCGAGCCGATGCTCCAGCACGCCGCGGACAATCGGCGACTGGCCCGCGAGGGCGACGGCGAGAACCGACTCGTCGAGTGGTTCGCCGACAGCGACTGCACGATCGGTGGCTCGGTCCACCTCGATATCGTGACTGCGGGATACACCTACGGCCTGCGGACACCGGGCTCTCGGGTCGTCTACACGGCGACGGACTCCCCGGACGACTCCCTGGCCAGTATCGCGGACGATCTCGGCGAGTGACCGCCAGCGGGGCGGTTCTCCGTTCTCTCGAATGATATTCGCTCGAAACCCATAAGATTCTGCCCGCAGTACCACTCGGTGAGTGATCAATGTCGGAATCCGTCATCGCTGATTTCGTCGGCAACTTCAACGCGGAGGTGATGGCGACGACCGAGCCGGTCAAGGGGCGGGTGTTGCTGAGCCAGAAGCGACTGGTGTTGGCGGCCAACGAGAACGACAAGTTTACCATTCCGCTGTCGTCGATCTTCGACGTCGCTGTCGGGCACGTGCCGCCGGATCTGGGAGACTTCTTCGACTCGACGGTCACCGTCGCTTTCGAACGAAACGACAGTCGACACGTCGCCGTCGTCGAGGGCGACGACGACAAGATCTCGAAGTTCTCGACGGTGTTGTTCAAGGCGATTCTCAACGGCACCGAGACGACCGTCAAAGAGCGGGCACGCGTCGGTGGCCGCGTCACCGACGACGCGTTCTCGACGGCGAAGCTGTTCGTCTCGGACGGATCGGTCGAGTTCCGTTCGTCTTCTGGCACTTTCGCCGTCGATCTGGCCACCGTCACCGACTTCCAGCGGACGACCCGCGAGATCGCCGGCTCCGACCGCCCGACGCTGACCTTCCGCCACATGATGGAGGGCACTGCCGTCACGACCATGGCCGCGATGGCGTCGCCACGCAAGATGTCGATCCTGGGTCGGTACCTCCGGATCGAGTACAGCGACCTCATGGAAGAGCTGCAAGACATCGAACTCACCGACGACAAGACCGAGATCCTCGTCGCCATCTACTCGACGGGCGACATGGACGGGATGCCACTGGCCGACATCGTCGGTACCGACAGCTCCGCGGTGACGATGCTGTTGCGAGACCTCGAAGAAGACGGGCTCGTCCAGGACTCGTCCGACGGTCCGACGCTCACCCCCAAAGGCGAGGTCGTCGCGAGCCGACACCTCGAAGACGTGAACTCCTGATACTGTCGGCTCTCACTGA
Source organism: Halomicrobium sp. HArcht1-1 (assembly GCF_058933285.1). Lineage (NCBI taxonomy): Archaea > Methanobacteriati > Methanobacteriota > Halobacteria > Halobacteriales > Haloarculaceae > Halomicrobium > Halomicrobium sp. HArcht1-1. Next base: position 2,729,936 of record NZ_JBZYDL010000001.1, on the reverse strand, counting down.
TCGTCGACGGCTTCGCCAGCGATCGAGCGGCCACGGGCCTCTAGCTGGACCTCGCGGCGAGTCCGAACCGGCTCCAGAATACCGTACTCGATGAGTCGGTCGTAAATCTCCTCGACCTGTTCGATCTCCATGCCGACGAAGTCGGGGATCTGGAACGGGGAGACGCCGGTGTACAGCGCCATCAGGACCTCGTTTTCCTCCTTGCTGAGCTCCACGTCGACCTCGCCGGCCTGCTCGCCCCGTCGCACGAACGAGGCGAGCACGGAGACGTCGCTCTTCGAGCCCGAGACGTGGGTCTCGACGCTGGTCCCCTCGATCGTGTGTTCGATCTCGGCGACGCGGCGCTGGCTGTCCATCACCGTCTTCGTCTCCAGTTCGGCGCTGCCCACGTCTTCGACTTCCAGTTCGACGAACGATCCCGACGCGATCGCGAGATCGACGCTGTCGCCGTCGATCTTGAGCCGTCCTTTCTCCCACTCCGTGTCCTGGACGACGCCGCCCTCGACGGCCGGGTGCTTCACCAGGACGACGGTCTGGTCCAGCAGCGCGCTGTACAGTTTCGCCTCGAACGCTTCGATGTCCTGTGGGGCGATCAGAGTGACGTTCGATCCGACCTGCAAGGAGAGATAGCCCGACACCTTCGCGATGGCCTTGTTGACGTTGTCGCGGCCCGTGATCGAGGTGATCTTCGAGAGCGGGATGGTCCGCTTGCCCTCGTTGCTGACGAGTACCAGCCGTTTGTTCGAGAGGATGATCCGGCCTGCTCGCCAGTCGATGTCGTTGCGCTTGCGGCCGTCCTTGACGACCTGGACGAACTTCCCGTTGGCGTCGGCCAGCTTCTGTTCGCCGTCGCTCATCCCGTCTCTCCCGTCGTCTTCGGCCAGTATCGGTCTGTCGATCTCCGCGTTCGAGACGATGCCCTCGCGTTCATCGTCGGCCGCCGAGCTTGGAGATCGCCGAGAACGCTCGCTTGCGGATCGTCTCGTTCTCGGTCTGGTCGATGATGCGGTCCAGGGTCTTGCGCGAGCGCTCGCTCCCGACCTTCCCGAGCGTGAAGATCGCCTGTGCGCGCACGTCGGGGTCGACCTGCTCGTCCTCGACGACCGACAGGAGCCGCCGCTCCACGTCGTCGCCGTCGATCTCGGCCAGGCTGGTCGCGGCGAACTGCCGGAGCATCTGATCGTCCTCGTGTAGCGCGTCGATCAGGGATTCGATGACGCGCACGCGCTCTTGCTCGCCGGTGACCCGGCCCAGCAGCCACGCGGTGTTGCGCCGCTGGGCGCTCTGTGTGCTCTCTTCGAGGATCTCGACCAGCGGCACGACCACGCTGCGGTCGTCGGTCGAGGAGAGTCGCTCGACGACGGTGTCCCGGATCTCGTGGCTCTGCTCGGTCGGGACGTTCGAGAGCAGTTCGATCAGCGAGTAGACGGCGGTCTGGCGGACGCCGGACGAGTCGTCGGTGAGCGACTCGACGAGGTAGTCGACGGGCCGGTCGTTGCCGAAGTTGCCGAAGGCTCCGACGGCGATCCGCCGGACGCGCTCGTTGTCGTCCTCGTACAGCGGGAGCAGCGCCTGGAGGGCCTGCCGGTTCCCGATCGAGCCCAGCGCGTCGGCGGCCTCCCTGCGGACGGCCGCCTTCGGATCCCGGAGCAGGGATTCCAGTGGGTCGACCGCCCGTGGATCGCCGATCTTCCCGCAGGCCCGCGCGGCCCGCGCCCGAACGCGCGGATCGTCGTCGTCGAAGCAGTTCGACAGCGGACCGACCGTATCCGCCTGTTCGAGCTGTCCGAGGCCGTTGGCCGCCGCCATCCGGAGTTCGGGCACGTCCGAGTCGAGGGCCTGCGTGAACGCCTTCGCGCGGACCCACTCGGCTCCGTCGTCGCCGAAGTCGACGCCGGCCATGTCGGCGATCAGCTGCTCGATCGCATCTCCGCCCAGCTCGTCCAGCGAGTCGACGGCCGTCGCGGCGATCCGACTGTCCTCGCCCTGGGCCGCCTCGACGAGGGCGTTGACCACGTCCCGCCGGTCGTCGTGGTTCGGGAAGTTCCCGAGTAGCTCCGCCGCCCGCGCTCTGACCTTCGGGTTGTCCGACTCCCGGAGTGTCCGGATGATCTCCTGTACCTCGCCGTCCCGTTCCAGCTGGTAGAGGCTCATACCTTCCGGTAGATGCGGTGTTGCTTGTCGACCGCCTCGAAGCTGTCTCGGCAGGCGGTCGGCAGCGTCTCTGTCATCCCGATCATCAGGTAGCCACCCTCACGCAGCGATTCCTCGATCGTCTCGAAGATCGGCACCTTGTACTCGCCGTCAATGTAGATCAGGAGGTTCCGACAGAACACGAGGTCGAAGTCCCGCTTCGACGCACCGCGGATGAGGTCGTGTTGCTCGAACTCGACCATGTCGCTGACGGGCTTCCGGATGCGAAACGAGTCGCCCTCGCGCTCGATGTACTGGCTGTAGTCGTCGAGGGGGGCGAGCTCGTCTGCGATGTCCGTGGTGTGTGAGGTCTCGTAGGTGCCCTCGCGTGCCGCCCGGAGGATGTCCTCGTTGATGTCGGTCCCCAGTATCGAGATCGACCGGTCGTCGACCTGCGGGTCGTCCAGCGCAAGCATCGCCGCGGAGTACGGCTCTCGACCGTCGGCACAGGGTGCACTCCAGAGGTTCACGCGGCGGTGCTGGTCGGTCAGATCTCGGAGGACGCTCCGGAGACTCTCCCAGGCCTCTGGGTTGCGGAAGAAACCCGTGACGTTGATCGACAGCGAGTCGAGCAGCGCCGCTCGCTCGTCGTCGTCTCGCTCCAGTCGCCGCTGGTACTCGCGGTAGCTGTCGATGTCTGTCCGGCGCATCCGAGCCGTGATGCGGCGATCGAGGTACGCGTCGTTGTAGAACCCCGACTCGAAGTCCATCTCGGCACCGATGAACTCCAGTAGCTCTTGAAACTGCCGCTGGTCGCCCTGGCTCATCGAACTGCCCTCGTCATAGCGTCACCACGTCGAGGATGTGGACGATGTTTCCGTCGCCGAGCACTGCGGTCCCCGACAGGCCGGGCGTTCCGCTGAGGATCCCCTCCAGCGGTTTGACGACGACTTCCTCCTGGCTGTTGACCGAGTCACAGTGCAACGCGACCTGGCGCTCGGACTCCCGGACGCGGACGAGCATCCCGTCGCCGTTGGCGGTCTCACCGGGTACGTCGAACGTCTCGCCCAGCTGAATGATCGGGTAGATCTCGTCGTTGTGCTTGATCACGTCCTTGCCGTTGACCTGCTTGCGGTCGTCGGCCCGGGTGATCTCGTCGACGTTCTTCAGCGGGATCCCGTACTCCTCGTCGCCGACCTCGACGAACAGCACCTTGACGATCGCCATCGTCACCGGCAGGCGAAGCGACACCGTCGTCCCCTCGCCCGGCGTCGACTCGACGTTGACCGAGCCGTCCAGCTGTGTGACGGTGTCGTGGACCACGTCCATGCCGACGCCGCGGCCGCTCGTGTCGGTGACCTGGTCGGCCGTCGAGAAGCCGGGGTGAAAGACCAGGTCGTAGATCGAGGAGTCGTCCATCGCCTCTAGCTCTTCGGGCGAACGGACGCCCTTCTCGATGGCCTTGTCTCTGATCGCCTCGACGTCGAGACCGGCCCCGTCGTCCTCGACCTGGATGATGACGTGGTCACGTTCGCGGGAGGCCCTGAGTTCGACCGAGCCCGTGCGTGGCTTGCCCTTCTCCTCGCGGACCTCCGGGGGCTCGATCCCGTGGTCGACGGAGTTGCGCAGGATGTGCATCAGCGGGTCGGAGATCTCCGTGAGGATCGTCCGGTCGAGTTCGATGTCTTCGCCCTCGATCTCGAAGTCGACCTCCTTGCCCAGATCCCGCGAGAGGTCCCGAACCAGCCGCGGGAACTTCCCGACGACCTTCTTCAGCGGGATCAGACGCATGTCCATCACGGTGTTCTGGAGGTTCGCCGTGATCTTGTCCAGCTCGTTGAGGTTCTCGCCGGCCCCGTCGAGGTCGTCCTGCTCGACGGCACGGCGGAGCTTGATTCGGCTGGTCACCAGCTGCTCGACGAGTCCGTGGAGGTCGTCGAGCTGGTCGACGTCGACGCGGACGGACTTGATCTCGTCGACCTTGTGTTCGGTCTCGTCGCTGGTGCTCCCGCTTTTCTCGCTGAGCGCGTCGGTCACGTCCGCCGTCTCCGCGCTCTCGATCTTGCCGATTCCGGAGAGCGTGTTGTCGACGGTCCCGGCGTCTTCGGCGTCGAGGTAGAGCGTGAACGTATCGCTGAACTCCCCGTCTTCGACGGCTTCGCGCTGCGGAGCGGCATCGAGCACCTCGAAGTAGTCCTCGACGGCCTCGATCGCCAGCATCGCGTCGACACCCAGCATGTCGGAGTCGCCGATGTCGATCTCCGCGGCGATGACGTTGTCGTCGGCCGTGTCGGGACTGACGTTCGTCTCGACGGGAACGTCCTCGTCTCCGGACGAGTCCGTGTCGGTCTGGTCGTCCACAGTCTCGTCCGAACCGTCCGTGTCGTCGGCCGGGCTCTCGGCGGCGTCGACGCCCTCTTCGAGGACCGTTCGGAGGTCGTCGACGATCTCGTCTACGTCGGTCTGGGACTCGCCGTGTTCTTCGATCTCGCTGACGATGGCCTCTATCTTGTCCACGCCCGCGAAGATCAGGTCCATCACGTCCGGCGTGACGGGCATGTTGCCGTCCCGCATCTCGTCCAGGAGGTCCTCGATAGCGTGGGCCAGCGACGACGCGTCGTCGAACCCCATCGCGCCGAAGTTCCCCTTCAGCGTGTGTGCCGTCCGGAAGATGGACTCCATCGCTTCCGTGTCCTCCGGATCCGACTCCAGATCCAGCAGGGAGTTGTTCAGTTCCGTGATCGCCTCTTCGCTCTCTCGAATAAACGCATCGAGGTACTGATCGTTCATGTTATGTCACCTCTCGTTTGATCGTCTCGACGATACCTGCCGGGATCTCCTCGATCGGCAGGATGCTGTCGACACAGCCCGTCTCGGCCGCTCGCTGTGGCATTCCGTAGACCGCCGACGTGGCCTCGTCCTGTGCGATGGTCCGCCCGCCGGCCGCTTTGATCCGCTCGATACCCGCTGCACCGTCGTTGCCCATTCCGGTGAGGATCACTCCCACCAGCGGGTCGTCGATCACGTCCGCGGCCGTCTCCATGGTCACGTCGACGGCCGGTCGGACGCTGTTGACCGGCGGGTCGTCAGACAGTTTGACTCGCAGCCGGCCGTTCCGGTAGTTCTTGACCCGCAGGTGGTAATCGCCGGCCGCGATCAACGCCTCGCCGCCCGCGATGCGGTCACCGTCTTTGGCTTCCCGTACGTCGTAGTCGCTCCGGGCGTCGATTCGCTTCGCGAACCGTCCGGTGAAACCGCCGGGCATGTGCTGGACGACCAGCACCCGGAAGTCCGCCGCCAGGGGCAACTCCGAGAGGACGGACTCGACCATCTTCGGTCCGCCAGTCGAGGAGCCGATGATCAGCGTCGGGTCCGCATCGTAGTCGTCCGCGACCGCCTCCGGCGTACTGGTCGGCGACCGATCCGGCGACGCTGTCGGTGTCCGTCCCGACGTGCCCGACACGTCCACATCGGCCACGGACAGGACCATCTCGAGGAGCTGATCTTTCAGCCGCGACATCTCCATCGAGACCTCTCCGCCGGGTTTGGTGAAGAAGTCGACCGCACCCACGTCGAGTGCCTCGAAGGTCACGTCCGCGTTCTCGTCAGTGTGAGCCGACAGCATCAGGACCGGCGTCGGGCACTGTTCCATGATCTGCTCGACGGCACTGATGCCGTCCATCTCGGGCATTTCCACGTCCATGGTCACGACGTCCGGCCGGTGTTCGTCGACGAGCGCGACCGCCTCGCGACCGTTTTTGGCCTCCGCGACGACGTCGACACCACCCTCGTTCAGGATGTCGGAGATGACACTACGCATGAAGTGAGAGTCGTCTGCGACGACGGCGCGGGGTGTACTACCGGCCATCGGTCACCCGTGCCCGCGCAGGTCGACGATAGTTCGCAGTCGAGCCAGATCCATTGCTACCTGAAAGGCGGGCGTGGCACCAAAATAAAGACTCCGCCCACGTAATCAACTTTGATAGCACAGAGGGCAGGCTTAAGTCGGCGTATCGGCTCGGTACTCGTAACCGGGAGTCGTCAGGTATGTCAACAACAGAAGGTCAGGTACTCGAATTCGAACTGGGCGAAGAGACGTACTGCGTCAGCATCGACTACGTCACGGAGATCGTCGACGTGGGCGACCTGACGACAGTCCCGAACGCGCCCCGCCACGTCGAAGGGGTGATGGACTTGCGCGGGCGGACCACGTCGATCGTGAACCCCAAGTCGGTGTTCGGGATCGGCGATAGCGGTGCCGAACAGCGGATCATCGTCTTCGATCCGGAGATCATCGAAGACCAGAGCGCCGCCGGCTGGCTCGTCGACGAAGTCGACCAGGTAGTCCAGATCTCCGACGAGCAGGTCGACGACTCGCCGGCCGCCGACAGCGACGGGTCGATCCGCGGCGTCGTCAAGCGCGAGGACGACTTCGTCATCTGGGTCGATCCCCGGGTCGTCCACTCGAATTAGGGAGCAAGACTTTTTTACTCAGCCCCGAGATTTCAACTCAATTCCGCACCGCTATCTCCGGATACAGCAACAATGATCGAACTCACAAAGACAGGTATCGACGGCCTCGACGCAATCTTGAACGGTGGCATCGTCACGAACTCGACGACGCTGGTGAGTGGGAACCCCGGTGCCGGGAAGTCGATTCTCGGCCTCCAGTACATCTACAACGGCGTCGAGCAGTTCGACGAGAAAGGGATCTACCTCTCGTTCGAAGAAAACGAGTCCGACCTCAGAGAGGCCGCGGAGTCGATCGGCTTCGACAAGTGGCCCGAATTCGTCGAGAACGGCGACATCAAAGTGTACGACAAGCAGGTCTTGCTTCGAGAGAACGACTTCTCTTCCTCTCTGGAACTGCTCCTCGACGACCTCGAAGACGACAAGTACGACCGGCTGGTGCTCGACTCGCTGACGATGTTCGAGCTGTTCTTCGAAGACGAGAAAGAAAAGCGCACGTACCTGCTGAAGTTCACCGACATCCTCAACAACAACAACCTGACCAGCCTCCTGACCAACGAACAGGGTGCGGTGTTCCCGGACACGGACATCGGCCTGGAGAACTATCTCACCGACGGCAACATCTACCTGATCCAGACGCCGACCGACACCGGCGTCAACCGATACGTCTGGGTCGCGAAGATGCGCAAACAGGACATCGAGACGGACATCTACCCCATGGAGATCTCGTGGGGTGGTATCAAGGTCCACGAAAACGCCAGCGCGTTCTCGATGATGAGCGAAGAGGACTCGCCGATCTGACCAGCCGTTATTATTATCGACAAAAACGCAGTATGGCGACGGTTTTTCGCGCTCCTCGGCGATCGGGGCCTCGGCGAAATCAGATCGATATCGGCCAGTATCACGGGCGATAGCTTTATAATCGACAGAATATATTATTTGATAACCGATGGCTTCAGTGGATATTCTGCAAACGCTGGGGAACAAATACAGCGCAGAGATCTTGGATGCCACGGACGAGCCCGCGTCCGCCCAGGAACTCAGCGACGAGCTGGGAATCCCGATCGCGACGTGCTACCGCCGGATCGACGAGCTGACCGAACACGACCTGCTCGAACTGCACGACAACATTCTCTCTGACGACCGCCGCCGCATCAAGGTCTATCGCCGTTCTGTCGACGAGGTCACCGTCGATTTCGACGACGAACTCTCCGTCCACGTCGAGGACCGGTCGGAAGTGACCAACAAACTCGACGAGGCCTGGCGGACCCTCTCGGAAGGATAGTCACGCACGCGCGACCGGTCCGTTATCACGATCGCATTCGATTATCAGCAACAATATTTTCGAGGGTGGATTTATTAGCGGGAACGGAATAGCGTACGTTAGTGCCGATGATAGAACTCCTGTACGCTATCTCTACGCTCGTCTTCGTCGTCGCCGGACTCACGATGGTCGGGATGGCTATGCGTGCGTACGTCCAGACGTCCCGTGACGCGATGTTGCACCTCTCGCTGGGGTTCGCGCTGGCGGTCGCCGGTGCGGCCGCGACGATGATCAGCGCGTTCGTCAACGACTTCGAGGGCGTCCGGTCGCTCCTGCTGGTCAACAGCGGATTGACGACGTTTGGGTTCCTGTTCGTGATGTACAGTCTCGTCGCCTACGATAGCTGACCGCTTTGTCGTGGCTCGCGGCTCGATTTCCGGACCGATCCGGAAAACGCCGGTTCTATCCGGTTCCTTTCCAAATTTCTCACTCGTGAAACCGGCTGTTTCGTCTGGAGATATCCGTTTCAACTGTGATAATTGGCGGCCTAGCCTTATTACCGGGTAGTGACCACGTTCTGGTAGCGTCCGGAGTGTTCGCACTCGGGACACGACACAACCATGATCGAACTATTCGACGACGACGAGAACGACCGCGGGCAGGTCGGGATCGGGACGCTGATCGTGTTCATCGCGATGGTCCTGGTCGCGGCGATCGCCGCCGGTGTGCTGATCAACACCGCCGGGTTCCTGCAGTCCAGTGCCGAAGAGAGCGGTGAACAGTCCAGTGCGCAGGTCACGAACCGACTGCAAGTGGTCAACGCAGTGGGGAACGACATCACCTCTGACGAGGCAGGCTCCGAGGTGACGACGGTGGAGCTGACCGTCAAGAAGGCACCCGGTGCAGACAACGTGGACCTGACGACGACGACGGCACAGTGGGTCTCCTCCGACGGGACCTTCGACATCGTCAGTTACACCGCCACGACCGAAGGCGGCGGCACGTCCGGTGACGCGGCGTTCGTCACCTCGACGTTCCAGGACGACGACAACTCGATTTCCAACAGTAACGTCCTGAACGACCCGGCCGACCGCGCGACGATGAAGTTCCAGACCGACTCGAACCCGTCGCCCGACTCTGATCTGTCCGGCAACCTCGTTGGTGCGAGCCTCTACGAGGGGTCGACCGCGTCGATCAAGCTGAACACGCAGGCCGGCGGCGAGACGACGGCGACGCTGGTCGTGCCCGAATCCCTCTCCGGGAAATCTGCGGTCAGCCTCTAACTGACGCCGACACTTCTCTGTTTTTGCCAGAGCCGATAGCGACACGCTCGCGATCACCCGGTGGCATCGAGCCGCGACGTTCCCTGTCGGAAGATGTCTTCGCTCGGGCCGTGGTCAATTCTCTCGAAGAGATGCCGGCGATCGTGCCGTCCGTATCGACTGTTCTTCGACTTTGCATCCCGATTTTCAGTTTCAAGAACCGAGACTCTCGTCGACATCGCCGATTCATTCGTTGATAATTGGCGGCCTAGCCTTATTACCGGGTAGTGACCACATTCTGGTAGCGTCCGGAGTGTTCGCACTCGGGACACGACACAACCATGATCGAACTATTCGACGACGACGAGAACGACCGCGGGCAGGTCGGGATCGGGACGCTGATCGTGTTCATCGCGATGGTCCTGGTCGCGGCGATCGCCGCCGGTGTGCTGATCAACACCGCCGGGTTCCTGCAGTCCAGTGCAGAAGAGAGCGGTGAACAGTCCAGTGCGCAGGTCACGAACCGACTACAAGTGGTCAACGCCGTCGGGAGTGACATCGTCGACGACAACGGTGACGAGGTGACGACGGTGGAACTGACCGTCAAGAAGGCACCCGGTGCAGACAACGTGGACTTGACGACGACGACGGCACAGTGGGTCTCCTCCGACGGGACCTTCGACGTGGTGAGTAAGCAAGCACTGACCGAAGGCGGCGGCACGTCCGGTGACGCGGCGTTCGTCACCTCGACGTTCCAGGACGACGACAGCTCGATCGGCAACAGTAACGTCCTGAACGACCCGGCCGACCGCGCGACGATGAAGTTCCAGACCGACTCGACGAACAATCAAGACGGGAACCTCGACGACGCTGACCTCGTGCAGGCCGACCTCGACGAAGGGTCGACCGCGACGATCAAGCTGAACACGCAGGCCGGCGGCGAGACGACGGCGACGCTGGTCGTGCCCGAATCCCTCTCCGGGAAATCTGCGGTCAGCCTCTAACTGACGCCGACACTTCTCTGTTTTTCACCTCACTGGCCAGCGCCGCTGCGGGGCGACGGACTTATATTTGAGTGTGTCACACTGTTACACATGTCTGAGGGGCCCGACGAGCCCAATCCGGAAGACGGGAAGATCCTCTCGCCCGAAGAGCTCGACATCTCCGACGACGACCACGTCGAGCAGATCGACGAGGGCAGGTACGTCGTCTCGCCCGACGTTCGGACCGATTCGACGACGCCATCTCGTTCCACACCGGACCCGACGCCCGAACCCGAGCCGACGCCAGAGCCCGAGCCGACGCTGGACGACGCGACCGTCCACGAGTGGCTCGCGGAGAACATGGACGAGGGGAACTCCCGCTACGGCTTCGACGTGACGGCCAAGTTCGACGGCACCGTGAGCCAACAGCGGATGGTCTCGAACGACATCATCACCGTCTTCGAGAGCCTCATGCTGTGGTACGCCCGTCAGGTCGACGGCTCGACGCCGGTCGAGGAGGTGCTCGGTATTCTCCTGAGCGAGTCGAACGTTCCCGTCCGCTACCCCCCAGAGAGTCTGCGAGAGCTCGTCAAGACGAGCGGCTGTTCCCCGGACGACTCTATCGCAGAGCTGCTGGCGGCCGTCGAAGGCGAGGACGGCGTCCAGCTGTAGGTGGTGCGAATCATTTAATGTCGGTCGTGGCAGTAGCTCTGGTAGTATGCTCTCCGTGGCCCGTCTCGAACGGCTCGCCGTCGCCGTCGTCGCGGTCACGCTCCTTCTGACCGGTCCGTTCGGGGTCGTCGACGCGACCGCACGGAATCCGACGACCGTCGGCGACGGGCGGGCCAACGCCACGGTCGAACGGCTCGACACGAGCGGGCTGCTCGTCGAGGGCGGCCGGTTCGGCACGGGCGTCGACTATCTTCGGATCCCCGATGCGACCGTCGCAGTCTCCGACATCGAGGGGCGGCCACGGCTCGTCTACCGGGTGTCGGTGCCCGAACTCGGCGTCGATCGCACCACGACCAAACTGCTCTCCGGCGGACAGTCCGGGACCGTTCGTCTCGGGATGCGTGATCGTGGCCTCGATCCCGACAGCGTCACCGAACAGCGGTACCGGGCCACGATCACCGTTCGCGTCCAGAGCTTCGAGTACGACCAGACGGTGTTCGAGACCGACGAAACCGTCGAGGTTCGTCCATGAACGGTGATCGTCCGAGCGGCGTCGAGGCCCAGTTCCGTTCGGTCTGGTCGGAGAGGCTCTCACAGTATGGGAATCGTGCCGGCCGGTTCGTCTTCGGTGACGGCGTCGGCGTGACGCTGTGGCTCGCTGTCGTGTTGGTGCTGGCGCTGTCCTGGCGGGTCGGCTTCTTCATCACGGACACGTACCCCATCGCCAACGCCGTCGCGAATCTTGGGGACGGCCGCCTCGCGATGACACCGACGGACTTCCAGTACTCGCTGACCCTTGGCACCCAGCCCGGCCTCCACGAGTACGGGGGTCGGTTCTACGCCCGCAACTACGGGCAGGTCGTGGCCGCGCTGCCCTTCCTCTGGCTCCTTGAGGGGGCCAGCGCCGTCGCGCCGCCCCGGCTCGTGCTCGCCGGTGGGTGGGCGCTCGGCGTCGTCGGCCTCGGGCGACGGCTGGCCGCCCACTTCGATCGACGGTGGCTCCGTCTCGTCGCCGTCGTCGTCGCGAGCGCCTGGTTCGCCGTTGCGGTCGTGTTCGCGACCGCGCTCGACCGATCTCAGCTGCCGCTGGTCGCGCTCCAGCTCAGTACGCTCGCGGCCGCTGGACTGGTTGCGGTGTCGTGCTACCGGCTCGTCCGTGCGTTCCACGACCGGCGGGTGGCCGTCGCCGCGGGGGTCGCCCTCGCGCTCGCGACGCCGGTCGGTTTCTGGGCGACGATTCCGAAGCGCCACGTGCTGGTCACGGCGCTCGTCTTCGGCTCCGTGTTCGCGTTCGCGCGGAGCCGGCAACTGGACGGCCGAGCGAGCTACGTGGCACACGGCCTCGCGTACGGTGCGCTCGGGCTGGTCGCGTGGGTCCACGCCTTCGAGGGGTTCTTCCTCACCGCCGCGCTGTTCGCCGTCGACTTCTTCACCGAACCCCGGAAGAGCCGCCGCCGTCTCGCCGTCGCCGGGGGTATCTTCGCGCTCTCCGTGCTCCCGATGGCCGTCACGAACGTGCTCATCAACGGGAATCCGCTCCGACCGCCGCGACTTCTCCCGGGCGTCGGGCCCGAGAGCGTCGAACTCGCACCGACCGGTGGACCCGAGTCCAGTGGCGGGGACACGGGTTCGGGAACGGCCGGTGGCGACGTGGGCGCTGACCCGACTGGTGACGGCGTGGACGCCGACTCGACTGGTGGCGACGGGACACAGCGGACACTCCTCGACGAACTCCTCGGACTCCTGTCGCCGCTTTTCGTGCTCGTGACGCTCGCCGAGACGGTCCTGACGCAACTCGCATTCATCGGCACCTACGCCGTCTCGGCGGTTTCAGACGGCGTCGCAGCCGCGGGCGAACACGAACGGCTCTGGGAGATCTTCGTCCGGCGCGGCCACTCGGCGTCCCTGTCTGGGGTCAACGACTACGAGCCGATCGATCTCTCGGTCGTCGAGTCGACGCCGATCGTGGGGACGCTCCTCGCGCTCCCGGCGGTCGCCGTCGTCCGCCTCCGGCGTCACGGCGTCGCCGCCGCTCGGCTGGGACCGCGACGCCAGACGGATCTGCTCGTCGCGAGCTACGCCGTCGTCCTCACGCTCGTCTATCTCCCCCGACTTCCGCTGTTCAGCCAGCTCACCGTCCGATACCTGTTGCCGGTGATCGCACTGGCGTCGTACTGTCCCTTCCGTCTCCCTGCGGTTCGGGAGGCGATCACCGGGGCGCCCCGGACGACCGCTGGTGTCTACGCCGGCACGGTCCTGGCCGGGTCGGTTCTGGTCGCGGTCGTTCTCGGCGTCCTCGATCCGGCACTCGGGGAAGCGATCCAGTTCCACGCGCTGCTCGGGCTCTGTATCGCGGCTGTCGCGGCCGTCCTCGTCGTCGGTCGGACCCTCGCTCCCGCTCGCGTCTCGCCCCGATCCGTCGCCGTCGGGATGGCGCTGGCCGGTGGCGCGACGACCGTCTACCTCTCACTGGCGTCGGTGGAATACTTCGCGTACGGCCCGTTCGCGTTCGACGCCGTCGAGCTGATCGCCCGTCTTGTGCCGATTCTGTGATCGCCCCCTCGAGCGTCCGGAACCTGGCTGCCGTCGAGCGAATATCAAGCCCGATAATTCCGTGCAAGGGTTTATTTAGCTATTCACGGTACAGTTGCAGTGATAGGTATGCCAGACGTACTGATTGCCGACGACTCGGAGTTTATGCGCAACCTCCTGCGCGAGATCCTCGAAGAGGATCACAACATCGTGGGGGAGGTCGAAAACGGCGTCGAGGCTGTCGAGGTGTACAAAGAACAGACACCGGATCTGGTGATGATGGACATCGTGATGCCGATCCGGGACGGGATCGAGGCGACCGACGAGATCAAGACGTCCAACCCCGACGCCAACGTCATCATGTGTACGAGCGTCGGCCAGGAAGAGAAGATGAAAGAGGCCGTCAAGGCCGGTGCTGACGGATACATCACCAAGCCGTTCCAGAAACCCAGCGTGATGGAGGCCATCGAGGACGTCGTCCCCTCGTAAGATGAAAGTCGACATTCAGTCGCTCGGTACGTTCAACCAGCTCGCACACGAGGGGGCCGAACAGGCGACCCAGTCGCTGGCCCAGATGACCGGCATCGACGCGGTCGTCGACGTGACGAAGATCACGCTGTTGAACCGGGACGACGTCGGCGAGGAACTCGCCGGTCAGGACTTCGTCGGTGTGCAGTTCGACTTCGAGGGCGCACTCGACGGCGACACCGTGCTGGTCTTCGAGTCGGACTCGGTCGGTCCGATCACGGAAGCGCTGGTGCCCGGCGGTGCGGACGGCGAGATGGCACAGAGCAGCGTCGAGGAGATCGGCAACATCATGATGAGCGGCTTCATCGACGGGTGGGCCGACTATCTCGGAACCACCATCGAGCACAGTCCGCCCGAGTACATCGAGGCGACCGGCGCCGACGTACTCCCGCCAGCGCCGACGGTGGCCGACCAGCCGCAGGTGTTCGTCTTCAAGTCCCAGATCGAGTGGGTCGGCGAGTCGCTCAACTTCTACATCTACATGCTCCCCGAGTACGACACGCTCGCGGAGCTGATGACCGACCACGCAGAGCCGGGCGGCGACGCCATCCCGATCGACAAGCTGAGCGTGTTCAACGAGATGACGACCAGTGGGACCGAACAGGCGGCCGAGAACGTCGAGATGATGACCGGCATCCCGACGGAGGCGGAAGTGACTCAGATCAGCTTCGCACCCATCGAAGACGTGCCCAAACAGGTCGGCGACGACACCTACGTCGGCACGGTCGTGGAGTTCACTGGCGTCCCCAGTGGCTACCTCCTGGTGTTGTTCGACGAGGTCTCGGCCCAGAACGTCGCCGAAGCGCTGATGCCGACCGAACCGGACGGCGAGGGGCTCACCGACCAACACAAGGCCGCGATCGAGGAGCTGGGCAACATCATGACCAGTGGCTTCGTCGACGGCTGGGCGAACGTCCTCCAGACGTCGGTCGATCACACTCCGCCACAGCTCGTCCACGACATCGGGCAGGCGATCGTCGATCCGCTCGCGGCACAGGTCGGCCAGCACCAGGAACACTCGTTCATCATCGAATCGGAGATGCGGACCGACGAGATCGAGTTCAGCAGCGAGATCCACGCCCTCCCCGACGAGAAAGAGCTCCGTCAGGCCCTCGAGGAACTCGAAGTGGACAGGGCCGACCAGACTGACGCCGACGTAGAACAGATATTCTGACAATGAAAGTGTACGACGGGAGCCAGACGGAACAGGAGTCGGTCGGGCAGCCCGAGCGCAAGAAGGTCGGGATCGCCGAGTACGCGGTGACGACGGACGAGGCGGTGTTGACCACCAGCGGGCTGGGATCCTGTATCGGGGTCGCACTGTACGACCCGGACTCGAACACCGCGGGTCTCGTTCACGTGATGTTGCCACGACACGACGAGGGCGAGGGCGCTCGTGCGAAGTTCGCCGACACCGGCGTCGAGGTGTTACTCGAAGAGATGGAACAGGCCGGCGCGCAGCGTCACTCCATGGAGGCGAAGATCGCGGGCGGGAGCGACATGCTCGACTTCTCGGAGAACGGCTCCAGCATCGGCTCTCGCAACGCCGCCACCGTCCGCGAGACGCTCGCGGCCAACGACATCCCGATCCTCGGCGAGGACGTCGGCGGCGATTACGGCCGCTCGCTTCGTCTCAAAGCTGCGACTGGCGACCTGATCGTCAAGAGTGCGAGTCAGGGCACCGCGACGCTGTAGCCCGCGCGAGGTACCGTCGGCCACTGCGTCTGACGCATGCCAGACACGCGACGGACGGGGGCGCGGTCGATACCGTTCGTCTGACGATCCTTCCCACGATTGCGTGCCGGAAGGATCTTGCTGACGATCTCACCAGCTACTCCACCGTTTATTTCACTTCTCATTCCAGTAACCAACAGGTCTGTTATCAGATATGATAGGGTAGACGGAATATTGAAGGGTATGAACATCCAGTTTTAGGTACGATGAGTAGCATTGCGCTCTTCCCGACGCTTCAGGTGGCGATCCCGGAGGGATCGATCTTCGCGCCCGCTCTCGTCGTTCTCCTCACTGGCGGGCTCGTCGGGATGAGCATCAAGAACATGTTCGACTCCATTCTCTCGGACGACGAGGAGTCGGACGACGCGGGTGGTGACGACGGCGACGAACTCGCCGACGGCGGGGGGCTCATGGCCGACGACGGCGGTGACGACGAGTTCGGGGACCTCGGCGGCATGGGTGGCGGCGACGACATGGACGGGTTCGGTGGCGACGAGTTCGGCGACATGGACGATGCGGGCCAGGACACCGACGAACTCGAACACCGGCTCGACGAACTCGAAAACGAGGTCGGGTCGCTGTCGTCGACGGTCAACACGGTCCGGACGGAAAACGAGCAGATCAGCGAGTCCGTCGAGGAAGTCGAAGAGAACGTCCGCAAGCTGCTGGACATCTACGAGATGGTCACCCGTGGCGTCAACCCCTTCGCGGACGACATCGACGCCGGTATGGGCGGTGGTGGCGGCATGGGCGGCGGAGGCGGCGGTTTCGGCCTCTTCGACGACGGCGACGAGGAAGCAGAAGAGGACATCGACGAGGACATCGCCAACGCGGACGCCGAGGGATTCTTCGACGAGGATCTGGTCGAGGACGACGGCGACGACCTCGGCGGCGGCGGTGACAGCGTCGACGACGTGTTTTCAGACGACGGTAGTGACGACGGCGGTTTCGAGGACGACGGCGGCAGTTTCGACGACGACTTCGACGACTTCGACGATGGGGGCGACGACCTCGGCGACTTCGACGAGGAGGACGACGACATGAGCATGGACATGGACGACGGTGGCGACGGGGAGGGCGGCAAATCATTTCAGGAGCTCAAAGACGAGTACGACTCCGGCGACGCCGAGTGGGCAGAAGAGGACAGTCCCGGCGGCGACATGGCTCTCGACGAGGACGGTGACGACGAGATGGCCCTCGAAGACGACGAACTCTCCTCGGGCGTCGAGGAGGAGGAGGACGACGACCTCGACGGTCTCGCGGACGACGACCTGTTCGACGACGTCATCGAGGACGACGACGAGGAGCTCGCGGCCGAGGCGGACGCGACCGAACCGGAGCCGGAGACAGAACCGGAGCCAGAGCCGGCCACGACGGCGGAACCGGAACCCGAGCCGGAACCCGAACCAGAGCCAGAGCCGACGACGACGGCGGAACCGGAACCCGAGCCAGAGCCGGAGCCCGAATCGGAACCGGAGCCGACGACGCAACAGACGACGAACGCGTCGGCAGAAGACGGCGGCAAGCCGTACCTCTCGGAGCTTCCTGGCGGCTTCGCCAGCGACCTGATCGTCGTCGAGTGGCTCGAATACCTCCTCGAACAGGCGAGCTACCGGGAAGCCGCACGCGCCATCGACTACTACGAGCGGATCGACTGGATCGACGAGGCCGTCGCCGACGACCTCCACGAGGTCCTCCGTGGCTTCGACGAGTCCGGCGGTCAGGGCGGGCTGACGATCGACCACCACACGCGGAGTCTCCACTACATCAGTCAGCTCGACGAGGACAGCGGGGCCGATGCAGTGGCCCTGTCGAAGCTGGTTCGCGGAGGTGGTTCCGATGGGCTTCAGCGTTAGTGGCTCGGCGGCGATCGTCTTCGCCGGGATGTTCATCGCCTTCGGCATGTTCCACACGGCGACGACCAACGGCTTCGAGCGCGTCTCCGAGGCCCAGGAGGACCGGACCGACCGGACCCTGGCCCAGCAGAACACGGCCATCGACGTGACCAGCGCGACCTGGAACACCACCAGTCGGACGCTGACGGTCACGGTCAACAACACCGGCGCGGAGTCGCTGGCGGTCAGCGACGTCGACTTGCTGGCCAACAACAGCTACCAGTCGGGGTACAACACGTCGGTCGACGGCGACCGTGACACCGATCTGTGGCTCTCACAGGAGCAGCTGACGATCACCGTGACGGAGATCAACGACGATCCGGGGCGCGTCAAGGTCGTCTCCGGAACCGGCGTCGCCGACACGGCGACGACGACGGAGGTGGCCTGAGATGGCAGGCGTCTCTGCGTCCCACCTGATCATCTTCATCGCGAGCATGATGGTCGCCGCCAGCGTCGTCGGGGTGTTCACCGACAGCGTCGGCCAGCTCAGCGACGCTATCAGCGAACAAGGCGTCGACGTGAGCTCCGACGTTCGCAGCGACATCGAGATCATCTCCGACAGCGGTAGCGACGCGATCTACAACGCCGACGGCAACGAGAACATCACGCTCCACGTCAAGAACACCGGCACGTTACAGTTGCCGGCTAGAGCCGACCGGCTCGACATCTTCGTCGACGGTGCCTACCAGACGGACGCGGAGGTGACACTGGTGGGCGGAGCCGAGGTCTGGGGCGCTGGTGACGTGGTCCGCGTGGACATCTCGGAACCGCTCGATCCCGGCGACCACCGGGTGAAGATCGTCGTCAACGGTGACGAGGAGGTGTTCGAATTCCGAACATGAGTATCGCACGTAACGATCTGTACTCGCTGGGACTGGACGATCACGACCGACTGAACAAGGAGCTGGGCGGGGGAATCCCCCCGGGCAGTATCATCCTCGTCGAGGGCGACTACGGGGCGGGGAAGTCGGCCATGAGCCAGCGGTTCAGCTACGGCCTCTGTGAGGAGGACAACGACGTGACGATGCTGTCGACGGAGCTGACAGTCGGGAGCTTCCTCGACCAGATGCACTCGCTGTCGTACGACGTGGTCGATCACATCCTCGACGAGAACCTGCTGTTCTTGCACGCGGACATCGGCGACGGGAACACCTTCTCGGGCAACGAGGAGGAGCAAGACCGCAAGGAACTGCTCCGTCGGCTGATGGAAGCCGAGGTGATGTGGGAGTCGGACGTAATCATCATCGACACGTTCGACGCCATCCTGCGTAACGACCCGAAGTTCGAGGCACTGGTCCGCCAGAACGAGGAGCGACAGGCCGCCCTGGAGATCATCTCCTTCTTCCGGGACGTGATCTCTCGGGGCAAGTGCATCATGCTGACCGTCGACCCCTCGACGCTGGCCGAAGAAGCGATCGGCCCCTTCCGCGCGATCGCCGACGTGTTCATCGAACTGGAGATGGTCGAGGTCGGCAACGACGTGCGCCGGCAGGTCAGCGTCAAACGCTTCGCCGGGATGGGCGAACAGGTCGGTGACACTATCGGGTTCTCGGTGCGGTCGGGGACCGGCATCGTCATCGAATCCAGGAGTGTTGCCTAATGACAGACCACGGACGACCCAAACCATCCGACGAACTTCGACAAGTAGCGGCACGACGACCACACCTGCGGGACCACTTGAAGAAGTTCAAGCAGATTACTGGCGAGTTCCCCGAGTTCATCGAGGAGGCCGACGACGACTACGAGTCGAACCGGCCAAACGTCCTCTACCCCGTCGGTGGCCCGATCTTCTGTCACGTCTACGGCGACATCGGACAGGACATGAAGTACTACGCCATCGAACCGGAACTCGACGAAGACGAGTCGGTCGTCTTCAGCAAAGTTCGGAACAAGCTCCTCCAGAAGTCCGTCAACAAGCCCGCGCCACAGAACGAAAACGAGTACGACGACCGGATCGAGGAACTGCTCCAGGAGTCGACCAAGATCCGCGACGAGGACGGCAACGACGGTGTCCTGACTCGCATCGCCAACCTCGGCAGCGTCGGACAGGTCGAGGTGACCGAGAGCACGTACGAGAACATCCTCTACCGGCTCAACCGCGACATCGTCGGCCTCGGACCGCTCGAACCGGTGATGCGTGACCCGGCAAACGAGGACATCCACGTCATCGGCCGCCAGGAGTGTCACGTCGACCACGAGGTCTACGGCATGCTCGAAACCACCGTCGAGTGGGAGTCCGAGGCGGCCTTCGACCAGTGGCTGCGAAACATGGGCGAGCGGATGGGCGATCCGGTCTCTGACTCCGACCCGATCGTCGACTCGACGCTGCCGGACGGGTCGCGTCTGAACCTGATCTACTCCGACGACGTGAGCGCGAAGGGGCCCTCGCTCACGATCCGCCAGGGGACCGAGACGCCGCTGTCGATCTTCCAGATTACCAAGTGGAACACGCTCAGCCCGGAGCTGTCGGCGTACCTCTGGCTCGCGCTGGAAAACGAGCAGACGGTCTTCGTCGTCGGGGAGACGGCGTCGGGGAAGACGACGACGCTGAACTCCATCATGTCGTTCATTCCCCGCGACTCGAAGATCTACACCGCGGAGGACACCGCCGAGGTGCTGCCGCCCCACGACACCTGGCAGAAACTGCTCACGCGTGAGG
The DNA here is from genome assembly GCF_058933285.1 of Halomicrobium sp. HArcht1-1. Lineage (NCBI taxonomy): Archaea > Methanobacteriati > Methanobacteriota > Halobacteria > Halobacteriales > Haloarculaceae > Halomicrobium > Halomicrobium sp. HArcht1-1. Next base: position 2,709,804 of record NZ_JBZYDL010000001.1, on the reverse strand, counting down.
GCGAAGACGAGGGTACCAGCGTCGACATGTTCGACCTCGTGGCGGCCGCGCTGCGTTCCCGCCCCGACTACATCATCGTGGGCGAGGTCCGTGGCGAGGAGGGTCGGATGGCGTTCCAGGCCGCACAGACCGGCCACCCCGTCATGCTGACGTTCCACGCCAGCGACATCGTCTCGATGATCCAGCGCTTTACCGGCGAACCCATCAACGTCCCGGAGACGTTCATGGACGTGGCAGACATCGCACTGTTCCAGAACCGCGTCAAGCAGGGCGACCAGGTGCTTCGCCGCGTCACCTCGGTCCAGGAGATCGAGGGCTACTCGAAGGAGATGGACGGCGTCGTCACCCGACAGGCGTTCAACTGGGACCCCGTCGAAGACGAGATCACCTTCCAGGCGATGAACAACTCCTACGTCCTCGAAGAGCAGATCGCGACGCTGCTTGGCTACGAGGACACCCGCGAGATCTACGACGAACTGGAGTTCCGGGCCAACATCATCCGCCGGGCGATCCAGGAGAACATCGTCGGCTACCACGAAGTGAACCAACTGATCGAGGACTTCCAGCGTGACGGCGTGGAAGGACTTCCCTTCACGATCGCACGCCCCGACTGATGGCATCCAACGAAGCGGAGAACTCCCTGAACCTGACGCTGTCCGAGATCTTCGACGACCTGCTGGACGCGTACCGGCAGATGCACATCCCGCTGCAGCGGTACCTCCTTTTGATCTTGCTGCCGGCGATCGCCTTCTTCCTGCTGAGCGCCGTCGCCGCGCTGTTGCTCGATCTGCCGATGATGATTCGGGCCCCGATCCCGATGCTGGGGTTCCTGGCGATGACCGCGGCGATCTTCTACCCCAAGATCCTGATCTCACAGCGTCGCAGCCAGCTCAACAACCGTTTTCACCTGCTGGTCACGCACATGACGGTGCTGGCGACGACGAAGATCGACCGCATGGAGGTGTTTCGGACGCTGGCTCAGGAAGAGGAGTACGGCGAACTCGCAAACGAGATGCACCGGATCGTCGAACTGGTCGACACCTGGAACCAGAGCCTCGACGACGCCTGCCGACGACGTGCCAAGGAAGTCCCCTCGGCGGCGGTCTCTGACTTCCTCGACCGACTCGCGTACACGCTCGGTGCCGGCCAGTCGCTGGAGGACTACCTCCTCAGCGAACAGGAGCAGATCATCCAGAACTACACGACGGTGTACGAGGGAACGCTGGACAACCTCGAAGTCATGAAGGACCTCTACCTGTCGATGGTCCTCTCGATGACGTTCGCGCTCGTGTTCGCCGTCGTCCTGCCGGTGTTGACCGGGACCGACCCGACCATGACCGTCAGCGCCGTCATCGTCATGTACATCTTCGTCCAGTCGGGGTTCTACCTCGCGATCCGCTCGATGGCCCCGTACGACCCCGTGTGGTTCCACCCCGAGGAGTACCCCTCCGAAGTCGAGAACCGCATCGAGAAGTCGACCTACGTCGGGGTCGCTCTCACCGCCGTCCTCGTCTTCATCTCGCTGGGCGGGATGTTCGGCGTCTCTCCGATCACGATGGGCGACCTCCTCTTTTTCCTGGACAGCGTTCCCCTCTCGATGTACGCCGTCGTCCCGATCACCCCGCTCCTCATCCCCGGCATCGTCATCCGACAGGAAGAACAGCAGGTCAAGGGTCGCGACGATCAGTTCCCGAGTTTCATCCGCGCGCTCGGCGCGACCGAAGGCGCGAAGCAGTCGACCACGTCGATGGTCCTGCGGACGCTCCGCGAGAAGGACTTCGGCGCGCTGTCGCCCAACGTCGACGACCTCTACAAGCGGCTCAACATGCGCATCGAGCCCGCCGAGGCCTGGCGCTACTTCACCGCCGACTGTCGGTCCTACCTGATTCAGACGTTCTCGGAGATGTACCTCATCGGCCGCGAGATGGGTGGCTCGCCGAAACTGCTTGGCGAACTCATCGCGGCCAACATGAACGAGATCCAGGCGCTGCGCACCCAGCGCAACCAGGCCGCCACGACGCTGATCGGTCTGCTGTACGGTATCACCGCGGCCTCGACGTTCGCCTTCTTCATCGGCCTGCAGGTCGTCAACATCCTCTCGTCGATGTCGCTGAACCTCTCCTCGAACGCCGGGTTCGACGCCAGCACGCTCATCAACACCGGCGTCTACAACATCCCGCTGATCGAGTTCCTGCTGATCATCATCATCATGTTCGGCGCGATGCTGTCGGCGCTGATGGTCCGGACGGTCGACGGCGGCCACAAGGGCAACACCTACATGCACTTCGTCCTGCTCGCCTGGATCGGCAGCGTCACCTCGATCGCCACCAAGTGGCTGGTGACGCAGTTTATCGGGATCTAACCACCTTTTTCCGCTTCGGGTGCGCTTCGCGCACCGCTCGCGCAAAAACGTGGGCGAAAAAACCGCAAGTCGCGGCCTTCGGCCGCGCTTGCGGCGTTGTGCGTGAGCACCGCGAACGCACTGCTCGTCAGAGCTTGCTCTGACGGCGAACCGGGCGTTCTGCACGAGCGGGGCGTGGTTCGGAACGAAGTGAGAACCACGATGCGAGCGGGAGCGAAGCGACACGCGAGCAAAGCGAGTGCAGAGCTCGGGAGTCGAGCGAAGCGAGTCTGCCGGCGACCTGCCGGGTCCTTCGGACCGCTCGGTCGCCCGGATGCTCATACTGCCGGCTGTAACTTCGTGAAGAGCTTCGCCACCCCGGGGTGGCGAAATCGGTCACAGATGTACAGCCGGTAGTATCACTTCAGCTCCTACTGTGGCTGCCCTCCGAATCAGTCCTCGGCCGACGAGCCGTCCGTTCCCGACTCGCTCTCGCGACGCTCCCGCGCCTCTCGCCGCTGGACCGCTTCGAACGACACCGCGTCGAAGTACCCCCGCAGGGCCAGCGTCGTTCCGATGTACGACGCGACGACGAGGCCGAGGAAGCCAAAGACCAGTCCGAGTTCCATACACGGTGGTGCCAGCGGTGACACAATAGGTGCTGTCGTTTCCGGACGCGAGCCGCGAGGCTTTTCCCCGCAAGCGGTCACACACCGTGTATGAGCAAGCGAACCGAGTTTCTGGCGGGCGAGCGCGTCGAGGACGTGGCCTTCTTCCTCCACGAGGACGCGGTCGGCAACGCCGACGCCCTCACGGAGTACGCCGAACAGGTCGAAGACGGGATGGTGCTGGTCATCGACGGCGATCAGGGTCGGAGTGCCTTCCAGTCGGCGACGGGGATCGACCCGATGGGGCTGGCCCGCGAGGCGATGGCCACCGACGGCGAGATCGCCGACGACCTGACCGGCGGCGTCTGCCCGAACGAGGACGAAGAGCCCGACCAGAACCACACCGCCAAGTTCGTCTTCGCCTTCGCCGAAGAGCAGAACGAGGAGGTCGGCGGCATCTACGAGGAGGGGGACGTGATTCACGCCTACGCGGTCTGTCCCTGCGGCGAGAAGTACTCCGAGAAGTGGGTCGTCGACGAGTAGCGCCGCCCTACTGCTGGTCGCGCGTTTCGAGCAATATCGGCTCCGCGAGCCGCGCCGCGAGCGCCTTCGGGAGTCCGGTGAGGGCACTGCCCTCGTGTGTGTACGGCGTTCCGACCGCCGCTCGCGTGACACCGTGCCGGAGGTGCTGGACGCCGTCTGCGAGGAACCACCCACCAGCGACGACGCCGCCGACGAGAATGCCCCACGGTGAGCCCAGCACGGCCACGTAGCCAGTCGCTGCCAGAATAAGCGTCCCGAGAACTACGTTGTCGGCGTAGTCGCCGACGACGTTCTCGGCGGCGTCGGCCAGCAACTGCAAAGCGAAAAAGGCGAGCCCGGCGGTGGCGGCGTACGACGGCGACCCCTCGACGACGTACAGCGTTCCACCGACGAAAATCGCTCTCGTGAGCGAATCGGTGACAGCCCGACGGTCTGGAAGCCACGCGAGGAGGGCAGGTGACATGCTATCGTCGGTCCGTTCGCCGGTCGCTTCAAACTAACCGTTGTCGGCGTCGCTCGCGGTATGCTACTCCTCAGCCGCTTCAGGCTCTTCGGGCAGCCGCTTGAACGCGTCGACGATGGCCTGCTTCGCCACCGCGCCCCGCGTACTCCAGTGGTGGGCATCCATCTTTTTCCGCTTCGGGTTCGCTCGCTCCGCTCGCGACCACTCGCGCAAAAACATGGGTGAAAAAGCCGGCCCTCGCTTTGCTCGGTCCGGAGAAACCGCTCGCGTCGCTCGCGGTATGCTACTCCGCCGCCTCAGGCTCCTCGGGCAGCCGCTTGAACGCGTCGACGATGGCCTGTTTCGCCACCGCTCCCCGCGTACTCCAGTGGTGGGCGTAGTCGAGCATGTCCTCGTACACGTCGGGCTTGCACCCCGCGGCACGGGGGTGGCCGCCGCCGTTGACCTGGGCGGCGACCTCGTGGCAGCGTTCGAAGGTCTCGGTGCCGCGGATCGAGGCGGAGCCGGCGGGCTTGACGATGACGGCGGCGTCGGCTCCCTGTTCTCGCAGTTTCTCGGCGACCTCGTTCTGAGAGCAGCGGCCGTAGGTGACGCCGACCGTCCACTCGCCCACGTCGCGCAGCTGGGCGCGCTCGACGGCCTTCTCGATGAGTGCCTCCTTCTCGACGCGCTTCTCGGCGAGGTAGTCGTGCCACTCCGGCGAGAGGTCCGGGCCGTGTTCGAGGACGACCTCGATGTACTCCTCGGGTTCGAGCCAGTAGGAGAGGTCCGCGAGGTCGTCGCTGCGCTCGTCGTCGCGGATCCAGAGGTCGTGGTCTCGCGTGACGGCGGCCAGTTCGGCGAAGCGGTCGTCGAAGTCGTACTCCAGCTGTGCGAGGGCCACGTCGGCGGTACAGACCTCGTCGGAGTCGCCGACGGTGCGGTCGACGCCGCTGTCGTCGACCGCCGCGCCGAGGTCGTCGTCCCACTGGTGGTGGTCGTACCAGCGAACGTCGTCGACACGAGCGGTCAGGTCGCCGAGGGCGGCGATATCGCTCTCGCTGTCGGGACAGAGATCACAGATCACCAGCGTGGCGTCGGCCTCGACGTACTCGGCGGCCCAGGACAGTGCTTCGTCGAGTTCGTGGGGCCCGGCCGGGACCAGCGATCCCTCGCCCAGCGCCTCGCGAACGAGCGCGACGCAGGCCAGCCCGTCGGCGTCCGGGTCGGCGATGACGACGACCTCCGAGGACGCCATCCGCTCGGCGGCCTCGCGTTCCTGCTCTTCCTCTTCGATCGAGTCCGGGAGGAAGAACCCCTCCCCCGGGAGGATCGATTTCCGTTCCAGCGAGAGCCGCTCGTCGTCGATGAGCCAGTCGTCCATACCGCGTTCAGCAACCGCTGGCCAATGAAGGGTCCGGTTCGTGAAACGTCGGCCCTCTCTGACCACAGGGAACGTCGTAGACTGCTACCGGATCGACCCCACACTGCCGTGCGGTCGAACGAGCACGCGGCGAGCGTTCGGTTTCAACGAGGGTACCACACCGCCGATCCGGGCGTGTGATGGACGAACGCGTCGTCCTCCAGCAGTTGGGGATCGATCCAACGAAAGCGGACGTTACCGGTGTAGCGGAACGGTTCCGAGAGATCGTCGAGGACCACTCGAGCGCGCTGGCAGGCGGTAAACGACGATCTTGTCTCGCTGTTCCGGGGAGTGAACACGGTGTTGGCGGTGTTCTCCGTGGCGTCGCTCACGTTCTGAACGCGGAGCGCGTCGGTCGTCTGGCCGCTGGGACCCACGTCAGTGAACCGCTGATCGAAGTGGGCGACCGTCTCGACGCGGTCGGTACGGTACGGACCACTCGGCCCGCCGCGACGCCCCGCGACGATGGTCGCCTCGATGTCGACGAACACTGGCGTCGGATCGCTGTCCGGGCGAACGAGGACCCGATCGCGACGGTCGAACTCGCCGCCGCCGTTGTACCCCCGGACGCGTGCGGTTCCCAGTCTTCGGACGTTCTCTGGGAGCGGGACGTGTTCGATCGGCACCGTACGCTCGTAGCTCGGCGGCTGGCGGAGTTCGCCGAGCGCCCACGGGAGGTCGTCGGGATAGTCGGCCGTGACGAAGACGTGTGTATCGAGCGCGCCAGACGACGGCACCACGCCGGCAACGTCGGTCCGGGAGTTCCACCCGTTGCTGGCGAACCCGTAAGGGCGGTCGGCACCGTCACAGATCGCCAGCAGTGTTCCCAGTGCGTCGTCGCCGGCGACGGCGACCGGCACGTCGGCGGCGAGGGTCTCGATCGCGGCGTCGACACTCCCGTCGACGGCGGGGTACACGGCGAGGTCGGCGTCGGTCGGATCGGAAACCGTCTCGACGGTCGTCGACGGCGGGAGCGACACGTCGTCGCCGACCCACAGCGTCGCCGTCGAGAGGCCGGTGACGCTGGGCCGTCCGAGCGACGCCCGGTCGTCGGTGAGTGACTGACAGCCGGCGACGGCACCGACCGTGCCGGTCGCGACTGTCGCGAGGAGTGCTCTGCGAGTTGTGGAAGGCATCAGGTCTACAGTCCCGTCGCCGCTTCTTCGAGCTGTCTGACGGTCAGCACGGGCATTTCGGCGTGGCGGACGACCCCCTCGGCGACGCTGCCCAGCAGGTAGCCGTGTTCGCCGTGGCGGCCGCGGGTCCCGGTCGCGATCACGTCGGCGTCGATCTCTTCGGCGTAGTGGCAGATCTCCTTGGCCGGATCGCCCTCTCGAACGGCCGTGACGACGGTGTCCTCTTCGTCGGGATCGACCGTCTCGGCGGTTTCACGGACGAACGTCAGCGCCTTGCCGCCAGTGGTCGCGAGCGCCTGCTCGAAGTCCTGTCGGACGGCCTCCGGAGAGCCGGCGACCTCTCCCGAGTCGACGACGTACAGCGCGTGGACGATCGCGTCGAACTGGCCGGCGAGGTCGAGCGCGGCGGTGACGGCCCGCTCGGCCGTTGCGGAGCCGTCCGTCGCGATGACGACGGTGTCGAACATACCTCTACTACCGCGGGGGGCGTCAAAAAGCCGCGGGCTTTTTGCTGGTCCGGTGGCACCTGTCGATATGGACATCGACCTCGTGCTCGCGCCGGTGGACGGCTCCAACCAGTCCGAGGCGGCCGTCGAGTACGCGCTGGCGATCGCCGACGCCTACGACGCCGAGATCCACCTGCTGTTCGTCCTCGACGAGACGCTGATCCGGGCGATCGAGGCCGACGAGGTCGACGCCGACGCGATCGCCGACCAGCATCAGGCCTTCGCCGCGGAGATGCAGTCACGGCTCGAGGAACGCGGCCACGACGCCGGGCTGAACCACTCGACTGCCGCCGGCTTCTCGCCGACGCGGCTCCGACAGTCGCCCGGGAGCGTGATCCTCGACGTGGCAGAAGACCTCGACGCCGACTTCATCGTCGTCCCCCGCGAGCCGGGCAGTGAGGATTCCGTCGACGCGATCGGCCGCGCCGCGCTGTACGTCATCGAGTACGCCAGCCAACCCGTGCTCTCGGTCTGATTCTGCGGCTGTCGCTGCTCTGGGCGACGTGAGTCAAGCGAGCCGGATCGCCATCTCTCCCGATCCGGCGTGGGTCAAGCGAGCCGGATCGACATCTCTTGCTCGAAACGCTCGCTGTTCGACGTCTCGAAGCCGACTTTCCGGTAGAGCGCGATCGCGGGGTCGTTCCACCGTTCGACGGTGAGCCAGACCTGCTCGATCCCCTCGGACTGGCCGTGGCCCAGCAGCGTCTCGACGAGTTCGGTCCCGATTCCCGCATTCTGGTACGCCGAGAGGACGAAAATCGCCAGCTCGTACCCGTCGTCCTCGTCGGGGACCAGCGTCGCGTGGCCGATCAGATCGCCCTCGTGGCTCGCGACGACGTTGTACCGGTCCGTATCGAGGATGTTCTCCAGCCACCGCTCGATGGCCGTCTCGCGGGCCGGCGGGATGCCCTGGGCGCGGTCGGCGGGATCGAACTGCTTGTACATCTCGATCAGCGCCGTCCGGTCGGTCCCGTCTGCACACCGCAACTGGATCGATCGGTCCTCGCGGTCGGTCACCTGACGCGGCGGTGCCGGGAACGTGCCAGCCGGCTCCTCTGGATAGCGCCGCGTCATCGGATCAGCGTCACCGGGGTCTGTGCGTTCAACAGGACGAACTCGGCGATCGAACCGAGCTGGATCTTGCCAAGCGTCGACCGCTCGCCACTGCCGAGGACGATCCGGTCGAACCCCTCGCTCTCGGCGACGTCGACGAGTCGACTCCCCGGATCGCCGCTGAGCCGTCGGATCTCGGCCTCGAAGCCGGTCTCGTCGAGCCGTTCGCGGACCCGCTCCTGGACTTCGTCTTCGCCCGCGTCTGTCTCGTGGCCGTCGAAGACGGCGACGGTCACCTCGTCGCCGGCCTCGCGTGCGCGCTCGATCGTCTCGTCGAGGGCCTGATAGGAGAGATCGCTGCCCCCGACACCGAGTAGGACGTGCATAGACGGGCCAATGCGGGCACTCGTGAAAAAGCCACCTCCCCGCGGTGGCGATGCCTGGCTCGGCGTCGGCTCCACGCGGCCCGGACGGACGCCGGCAGACTTTTTCACCGCCGGCACAGAGGGTGGGGCATGACAGACGGCGCGTCCCCCGACGAGACCGACGAACACCGCTCACGAGCCGGGCCGTCGTCGACCGAGTCGGACCCGGACGAGGACGAATCGGCCGACGAGTCCCTCGACGCTGCCGACGGTGTCTCCGACGAGTCGGACGTTCCGGCCGACGTACGCAAGTACGACCGCTTCAAGAAGATCGACGGCGGGACCTACGACCGGGCCAACGAGTTCCTGCGGGAACGGACCTACGTCACCGCCCGCGAGTGGGCGATCGCCCGCCTCTGTGCAGACTTCCGGACCGAGACCGGCGTCGAGATGACCAAGATCGGCGAGAACCTTCCCGAACTGGTCCCGTTCATGACCGACACCTACTCGCCACAGGCCGTCAACCAGGCCCGCGCGTCCTTCGAGGAGAAGGTCCGCAAGGCCGGCGCGACCTTCCTCTACGGCGCGATGTGTGACTTCTTCACCGCCGAGGAACTCGACGACGTGATGTACGAGGCCACCGAGGTCGCGAAGTTCCTCCTGGAAGTCGAGGGCGTCGAACTGAGCGTCGAGGAGGAACTGGCGACCGAAGACCAGATCTCGGAGGTGATGCGCGACGTTCGCGAACACTCCACGGCCTTGCGCCACGACGAGTGTCCTCACTGCGGTCACGATCTCGACGGCGAGGAGTCCTGACACTGCCGGCTGTCAGTCTGTCACGAGCGTTGCGACCCCGTGGTCGCGAATCGCTTGCAACAGTGACAGCCGGCAGTATGACACTGGCGACTGTCGTTCGACGAACCGTGCTGCACCCGGGAGAACGACCCGCCCCCGACGGTATCGCGAGACTCGTCGCGACGACCGGCGTCCGATCGCCGACGCCTGCGCTCAGGGAAAACACGGCTCGGGATCGTCGATCGTCACGCTCACTCGTTCGTCGTCGACCAGTGGCCGAACGTGAACCGGGAACCCACCGTCACTGGCGATCGTTCGGAGGGTGTCCGCCTCTTGGCGGTCGTAGTACAGCGGGAGCAAGACGACGCTGTCGCCACTCCAGAGGGAAAGCAACAGGAAGACGAGGCCGTTGCCCGTTGCCCGAAACACCTCGACGCGGTCCGGATCCCGGGCCCTCAGCACCGTCCGCACGGCCTCGAACTCCTCGCCGGGGAGGACGGCGTCGAGGCCGGTCCGACGGTCCGGATCGACATCGCCGGTCATCTCCGCGGCGGTCCGTGGCTCGCCGGTGAGCGTCGCCACGTCGCCGGGATGGCACTCGATGACCGTCTGGTCGGCCTCGCGATACCGTTCAGCTGTCGCGTGCATGTCGTCGATCACTCGCTCCCAGGGACCGACGACACGGTCGAACGGATTGCTCGCGCGCTTGGCTGGATCACTCATCGATCGACGGTCGTGGCGACACGCAAATAGTAGTCGCTGCCTGATAGCGACCGGACTCGTTCCAGTTGCCAACCGCCGACGTAGATATCGATCCAGCACCTCGCAACCGTTTCTGCCGCTGCTCGAAACCGACTGGTAGGAACTATCTACTGTCCGAAACGCCAGGATAGTAATACGGTTCACCGACGACACTCTGACCGATGCGCGATCTCCTCACGCTCTCGAATCTCCAGACGCACTTCGAGACCGAGCGGGGCACGGTACACGCTGTCGACGGTATCGACCTGTCCGTTCGGCCGGGCGAAACTGTCGGTCTGGTCGGCGAGTCCGGGTCGGGCAAGTCGGTGACGGCGCTGTCGGCCATGCGGATCGTCGACGACCCCGGTTTCCTCGCTGGTGGTGACGTTCACTTCGGCGCGACAGAGACGGTCCACCGTCTCGCGCGACAGTACCCCCGTGGGGTCGCAACGGCCGATCACGACGGCTATCTGCACCTCGACGCCGTCGACCTCGACCGCTCGGCACTCCCCGACGGTCTCGACAGAACTCTCGACGACGCCGAACTGGCCCGGCGGTTCGTCAGGGACGAACCAGCGACAGCACTGGGACCGGTCGATTCGCACGCGAACCACCCGACCGACGACGGGAGTCCGCCGAACGGAGCGGCCTCCGACGGATCACGGACTGCTCCGGTCACGATTCGAGACGGCTACGTCGACCTCCGTGGAGCACCCGAGCGGGTCCTCCGTGACGTGCGGGGCGGGGACATGGGAATGATCTTTCAGGATCCGATGACCTCGCTCAATCCCGCGTTGACCGTCGGCCAGCAGATCGCCGAGAGTCTGTTGCTCCATCGGTACGGCCGTCAGCGGTCGGACTCCTGGGCCAACGCGCTCCGCGAAATCCTGCCCGTCGTCGGTGGCAACGCCGTGACGGGGCGCGTCCGAGAAGACGTGCTCGAACTGCTCGACGCCGTCGGCATTCCGGAGCCGACGACACGAATCGACGAGCACCCACACGAGTTCTCCGGGGGGATGCGCCAGCGGGTGCTGATCGCGATCGCGCTGGCCTGTCGGCCGAAACTCCTGATCGCCGACGAGCCGACGACGGCACTGGACGTGACGATACAGGCACAGATCCTCGACCTAATCGACGACCTCCAGGCAGAACTCGGGATGGCGGTACTGTTCATCACCCACGATCTCGGGGTCGTCGCCGAGACCTGCGATCGCGTCGCGGTGATGTACGCCGGAGAGATCGTCGAAGAGGGGCCCGTCGGAGAGGTCTTCCACGACCCGTCACATCCATACACCTACACGCTGCTCGAGTCGATTCCTCGCGAGGACACCGAGCGGCTCACCCCCATCGAGGGGTCGGTGCCGAGCCTGATCGACATGCCGCCGGGGTGTCACTTCGCGCCGCGGTGTCCGTGGGCCACTGACGACTGTCGACGGGGCGAGATCCCGTATCTCCAGCACGGGCCGGAGGCCGTCGATCACCGATCGAAGTGTCTCTTCGAGTCGTTCGACACCGACGTCTACGGCGACAACGCGGACGGCGTGGCCGCGAGCGAGACCACGCGGACGGACCGCACACTCGTCGAGATCGACGGTCTGAAGAAACACTTCTCGCGGGCCGAGGACCTCTTCGACAGATACCTCGGCCGGGAACCCGACGCTGTCAGGGCTGTCGACGGCGTCTCGCTGGACATTTACGAGGGCGAGACGCTCGGACTGGTCGGCGAATCCGGCTGCGGGAAGTCGACGACCGGGCGGACGATTCTCCGACTGTTGGAGCCGACCGACGGGACCGTTCTGTTCGCGGGGGACGATCTGGCCAGTCTCGACGCCGACGCGCTCCGCGGAAAGCGCCGAGACATGCAGATGATCTTTCAGGATCCGCTGTCGAGTCTCGATCCGCGGATGACTGTTCGACAAACGATCACGGAACCCCTCGCGATCCACGACCTGCCCGACGCGGACGACGACCGATCGAAGCGACAACAGCGCCGCGACCGCGTCGAGGAACTGGTCGCAGCTGTCGGACTCGACGGAGACCAGCTCGACCGTTATCCCCACGAGCTGTCGGGCGGTCAGCGCCAGCGCGTCGGCATCGCGCGCGCACTCGCGGTCGACCCCGATTTCATCGTCTGTGACGAGCCCGTTTCGGCGCTGGACGTATCCGTGCAGGCCCAGATCATCAATCTACTTGAGGATCTGCAGGGTGAGTTCGGGCTCACGTATCTCTTTATCGCCCACGACCTCTCGGTGGTCCGCCACATCTGCGATCGGATCGCCGTGATGTATCTCGGCGAGATTGTCGAAGTCGCCGACACGCCGGAACTGTTTGCCGACCCCAAACACCCATACACGCAGTCGCTCCTGTCCGCGATTCCGGTTGCCGATCCAGCCGTCGACTCGGATCGTGTCATCCTGAAAGGCGACGTTCCCAGCCCGATCGACCCGCCCAGCGGCTGTCGGTTCCACACGCGCTGTCCGTCGGTCATCCCGCCCGACGACGTGGAGATCGAGCAGTCGACGTTCCGGGAGGTGATGGACTACCGCCAGCGGGTCGCAGACGAGCGTCTCGACCTCGATGCGGCCCGGGATGCGGCCGGAGGCGAGACGAGCGCGACCGTCGCCGACGGAGGCAACTCCCCCGAGAGCCCGCAGTCGTCTGCGTTCAAGTCGGTGCTGTTCGACGACCTGTTCGAGCACCCACCGACCGGTCGGAACCGCGAGGTCGTCGCCGAGTCGTTCGATCACCTGGCGGCGGGCGACTGGGAGCGTGCCGCGGCTGTCCTCCGGGACCGTTTCGAGAGCGTCTGTGAGCGATCTCACCCCGAACTCGGTGCTCGTCCTCATCCCGCAGCCTGTCATCTGGTCGACGACGAGGATTCCGACCAGTCGTGAGCGGTCGGCAGGCGTGTGGTAACTACGTCGGTACCGTCTGAACTCGAACGGCTCTCAACCCGCACATACCCTTATAGTTGTTCTATTGTCATTTTAACCCATGCAGTCTGACGATCCACTCGGACGGCGCGACTTCCTCAGGACGGCCGGCGCTGGTGCCGTCACGGTAACGCTCGCTGGCTGTGCCGGCGACGACGGTGAGACGCCGACGGAAGACGGCGGTGGCCAGATGGAGACAGACGACACGGCCACCACTGCCGAGGACGACGGCGGTGGTGGTGACGCTGCCGGAGACCAGACGCTCGTCTACGCCCGGGGCGACCACCCAGAGAACTACGATCCCCAGCAGACGACGAGCGGCGAGGTCGCGAAGGTGACCAACCAGATCTTCGATACGCTGATCCAGTTCGCCGCCGGGAGCGGTGGCGAACTGGAAGCCGGGCTCGCGACGGACTACTCGCTCGAGGGGACGACGGCGACGCTCACACTTCGCGAAGACGTGAACTTCCACAGCGGAGAGCCGTTCACCGCCGAGGACTTCGCGGCCACCTTCCGGCGCTTTACCGATCCCGACTACGACTACTACCTCGGCGACGCCAACCGCTCGGGTTACGGCCCCTTCACGCTCGGCGACTGGATCGAATCGGTCGACGCGAGCCAAGAGACCGAACTGACGATCGAACTGAGCCAGCGCTACGCGCCCTTCCTGCGCAACCTCGCGATGTTCGCGGCGGCAGTGCTCTCGAAGGCCCAGATCGAGAGCTTCGACGCGAACCCGGACGCACAGGTTGCGCTGGGCACCGAACCGATCGGAACCGGTCCGTTCGCTTTCGACCAACTGGACAACCCTAACGACCGGGTCCGCCTGACTGCCAACGAGGAATTCTGGGGTCCTGGCCCCAACGTCGGTTCCGTCGTGTTCAAGACGATCACCGAGAACAGCACGCGCGTCCAGGACGTGATCAACGGTGCGTCACACGTCACCGACAATCTCGATTCGGACGGCTTCCAGCGGGCCGACAGCAGTGACACGGCGACGCTGCTGCGCAAGAACGGGATCAACGTCGGCTACATGGCGATGAATATGGAACGGATGGAACCGTTCCGCGATCGTCGGGTCCGGCGTGCGATCTCACTCGCCGTCAACACCGAGGCGATCGTCAACCAGATCTATCAGGGCTTCGCGACGCAGGCCTCCCAGCCCTTGCCGCCAGACGTGATGGGCCACGACGACAATCTCGACCCCTATCCGACCGACAAAGACGAGGCCCAGTCGCTGCTCGAGGAAGCCGGCTACGGCGAGGGCTTCGAGTTCGAACTGGCGACGTTCTCGAACCCGCGCGGCTACAACCCGAGTCCGGTACAGACCGCCAACCAGGTCCGCTCCGACCTCCAGGAGATCGGTCTCTCCGTCGAGATCAACCAGTTCTCCGACTTTGGCCCCTACCTCGATTACACCGATCAGGGCCGCCACGACGCCTGTTTCCTCGGGTGGTACACCGACAACGCCGACCCCGACAACTTCCTCTACGTTCTGCTTGACCCCAAAGTCGACCTCGAACAGGTGCCCGACGGCCAGGACTGGGTGAGCTTCGACACCGAGGGGTATAGCCCGCTGAACGTCTCTGCGTGGGCCAACACCGAGTACATGCAACTGGTCCGCGAGGCTCAGGCGACCTACGACACGGACGAGCGCGAGAGCATGTACCGAGAGGCCAACCGGCTCGCCCACGACGAGGCTCCGTGGGTGTTCGTCGACTACGCCGAGACGCTCCGGGCGATCAACGAGGCCGTTGTCGAAGACACCTACACCGTGAGCTCCGTCGGCGGGCCGTACCTCAACACCGTCGAATTGCAGTAGCGCCGTATGGTCTCGACACGATTCGTCCTGAAGCGGATCGCCCTGCTCGTTCCGGTGCTGTTCGGCGTCGCCTCGGTCGTGTTCGCGATTCTGCACCTGGCACCGGGTGACCCAGCCAGAGTGATCGCCGGGCAGCGAGCCTCCGCGGAGCAACTCGCACAGGTTCGGAGCGACCTCGGGCTGGACCGCCCGCTGTGGATCCAGTACCTCTCTTTCATCGCCGACGCGGCTCGGTTCGACTTCGGGCAGTCCTACAGTATCAGCCGTGGTGCGTCGGTCCGTTCAGTCCTGCTCGACCGACTCCCCGTCACGCTCGAACTGGCGATCTTCGGCCAGCTGGCGGGAATCTGTTTCGGACTCCCTCTGGGAGTCCTCTCGGCGATTCGGCAGGACTCGCTGACCGACCACGTCACTCGGTTCGGCGCGCTGACGGGCATCTCGGTCCCGATCTTCTGGTCCGGACCACTGTTGATCCTGGCTTTCGCGACGTATCTCGACTGGTTCCCGACGAGCGGTCGCATCGAATCGACGCTGTTCTTGCCCGACACCTGGGTCCTCTTCGGTCGTGAACTCCCGCTGACCGGGCTGGTCACCGTCGACTCGCTCCTGCTGGGCAACTGGATGGCCTTCACCTCCGCAGTGCATCATCTCTTCTTGCCCGCGCTGGTGATCGGGATCTACTCCACCGCACTGATCTCACGGATGATGCGCTCGTCGATGCTGGAGGTTGTCCGCCAGGACTACATGCGCACCGCCCGGGCGAAGGGGCAAGGTGCCCGGATCACGATCCTGAAACACGGCTTCCGGAACGCGCTGATCCCCGTCGTGACGATCATCGGCATCCAGTTCGGGACGCTACTCGGCGGGGCCGTCCTCACCGAGACCGTCTTCGGCATCAACGGGATGGGTCTGACGATCGTCACCGCCATCGGCGCGCTCGATTACCCGGTCGTCCAGGGGACCGTCCTGACGTTCGCGCTGTTGTTCACGCTCGTGAACCTCGTCGTCGACATCACCTACGGCTACCTCGATCCACGCATTCAACAATGAGTACCGAAACCAGGCGGCGCGGTGCGGTCGATCGGCTCCGAGCGTCGCCGTTCCTCTCGAAGCTGCTGTCGAATCGGCTCGCTCTCGTCGGCTTGGCGATCATCCTCGGCATGCTGGCGATCGCACTCTACGCACGCTTCACACTCGACCCGCAGGCACTCGCCAGCTCTCGACTGGGGACCGAGATCCCCGACCGCGCCCCGCCGGGCTGGACCGGCTCGGCAGCGGTCGATCAGTACCTGTTCGGTACCGACTCGGCCGCCCGCGACATCTTTCGGCGGTGTCTCTACGGCGCGTGGCTCGCCCTGCAGTTCGGGACGATCACAGTCGGTCTCTCTACCGTCGTCGGCGTCGGACTGGGAATCGTCGCGGCCTACTACGGCGACGTGACAGACAACGTCGTGATGCGGACGATGGACGTGTTGCTCGCCTTCCCACCGCTGCTGCTGGCACTGGCCCTCGTCGCAATCTTCCCGCGAGAACTGGGGCTCTGGCGGGCCGTCGCCGCCCTGACGCTGGTGTACACTCCCCGCTTTGCCCGCGTGATCCGCGGGGCTGCGCTGAAGGTACTCGAAGACGAGTACGTCGACGCGACGGTGGCGCTGGGGGCGGCCGATCCCCGCGTCCTCGTGCGCCACGTCCTCCCGAACACGCTCGCACCGATCACGGTCCAGTCGACGCTGAACTTCGGGCTGGCGATCATCGATCTCGCGGCGCTGTCGTTTCTCGGATTCGGTGCCCAGGCCGGCACGCCGTCGTGGGGACTGATGCTCTCTCGTGGCGTCGAGAACGGCCTGCTGACCGGGCGCTGGTGGCTCTCGTTTTTCCCCGGACTGTTCCTCGCGATCACGGTGCTCGGATTCAATCTGCTGGGCGACGGCATGCGCGACGCACTCGACCCGCGGATGCGGGAGGCGATCGACTGATGGCCCTCAAGCGGACTGCCGTCGGATGGGTCCGCCCCCGACTCTGGCTCGTGGGATCGGCACTCGCCGCGGGCGCGGTGGTCGGTCCCGTCGCGGCGGCGCTGCTTGCGGCCGCCGGCCACGGCGTCGCCGGAGGCGTTCGCACGGCGTTCGCACTCGGGGCGCTCGTCCTCGGCTTCGGCCTGCTCGGCTGGTCGGGCTCGATCTTCGCCGGACGGGGCATCGAGGCGATGCAGCGCCACCTCGACACCGCGAGCGACTGGACCGAGGGCGACTCCCGGCGCGCGATGGGGCGGATCACCGGTTTCGGTCTCGGAGTGATGGCGAGTGTGGCACTCGTGGACATTGGGGTATAATCCGCCACAGGTCACCAGAATTAATGGCTCGTGAATCGTACGTTCGATTATGAATGGTCGCCGCAAAGTCCTCCTCCTCGACGGCGTGCAGGGATTCGTCTGGCTCGTGCTGGGTGTCCTCTTCAGCGGTCCGGAGGTCCTCGGCACGCTCTGGTGGCTCGTCGGTCCCGCGGCCCTCGCGACCGCGGGAGCTATCGCTGTCGAGGAACACGGCTACGCGCCCGTCGACACCCTGGCGTGGGTTGGTATCGTCGTCCTGGGCATCCTCGCAGTCCCGGCGGCTGCCATCTTCGTCGGCCCCTCAGTGATGGTGACGGTTAGCACACTGCTGGCCGGGATGGGAATGGGAGTGCTGGGCTACCGCTTCATCTTCGGAATCGTCCGTCCGATCCCCCAGAGCCGGATCGACCGTGCGAGCCATAGTGCCGTCTGAAAACGGCCGCGCTTACCGGACGTTCTCGCCCTGCTGGTCGGTGAACTCGTCGTCCCCGGCGTCGTAGACGACCGTCCCCCGAACCATCGTCCACTCCGGAAAGACGCCCTCGAAGCCCTCGAACGGCGTCCACTCACAGTTCGAGTGGAGATCGTCGCCGGTGATCTCATGGGTCTCGTCCGTGTCGACCAGTACGAGGTCGGCGTCGTTGCCCGCCTCGATCCGGCCCTTGTCAGGCAGGTCGAACACGTCGGCGGGATTCGCGGCGACGAGATCCCGGACGCGCTCGTAGGTCAGGTCGCCGGTGCGGGCCTCGGCCAGCAAGAGCGGGAGCATCGTCTCGACGCCGGGCACCCCGGAGGGGGCGTCCCAGATCGAGGCGTCTTTCTCTTCGCGGGTGTGGGGAGCGTGGTCCGTCGCGATCATGTCGACGGTGCCGTCGACGACGCGGTCGTACACCGCTCGGCGGCGTTTCTCGCTGCGCAGCGGCGGGTTCATCCGGCCGTGCGTGCCCAGTTCGTCAAGGTCCGACCGCGAGAGCAGGAGGTGATGTGGCGTGACCTCGGTCGTCATCCCGGCGTCGCTGGCGGTGTCGATCCCCTCCGGCGTAGAGGTGTGGGCGATGTGGATCCGGGCGTCGTGTTCGGTCGCGACCTCGCAGGCCCGCTCGACGGCGGCGGCTTCCGCGCGGGCGGTGCGGAACGCGCTCCAGGCGTCGGCGTCGTCGCGATCTCTCGCCGCCCGGTTGAACAGCGAGGCGTCCTCGGCGTGGACGGTGACGGTCACGTCCCGCTGGGCCGCCGCGACCAGTGCGTCCTCGAACAGGTCGGCGTCGATCCCCATGTCGCCGGTCGAGTCCGCGAGGAAGACCTCCCCGAGTGCGAACAGGGGCCGCTCCAGCAGTTCCGCGGGCTCCCAGTCGTCCGTGACGCCGCCGTTGATGCCGAAGTCGACGAGCGACTCGCCGGCAAGTTCGACCTTCTGATCGAAGGCCGCCCCGTCGACTGTCGGCGGCTCCGTGTTCGGCTGGTCGACGACGGTCGTGACGCCGCCGGCCGCGGCCGACCGCGAACCGCTGGCCCAGGTCTCCTTGTGGCCGTAGCCTGGCTGGCGGAAGTGGACGTGGGCGTCGATCGCTCCGGGCAAGAGCAGTCTGTCCGCCGCGTCGACGGTGTCTTCGTCCGCCGGGTCGAGGTCCTCGCCCACGGCGTCGATCGTCTGTCCGCGGACGCGCACGTCCCGAGTCCGTCCGTCCGCGAGCGTCGCGTTCCGAATGAGCATACCCACTCTGCGCTGTGGCCGTCCCTAAGTGTCTCGGAGTCCGCCCGCCGTGTCCACGCGCTCGACGGTGGTGTCGTGGCCGTCCGCGAACGTCTCGACGACGGCGTCGATCACCGTGGCCGGATCGCTCGGTCCGCCTGCACGGGCGACGCTGCCGACGCTGTCTGGATCGAACGCCACGTCGAGCGCGTCGTAGACCGGCGCGAGCACGTCGGCGACCTCGCGGTGGTCGGCGACGAGGACGATCGCCGCGACGACGGCGACGCGCTGGCGGACCCGCTGGGCGATGCCGACGACTTTCCCCGCCGCTTGCAGGGAGTGAGAGCCGGGACAGAACGATTCCGGTGGCTCTCCTTCGCTGGCGTCGACACCGAGCGTGTCGAGAGCCTCTCGGAATCGGTCGCTGGCGGCGGCGTACCGCTGTCGAATGCCGGTCCGTTCGTCGGTGACCGGTCTCGCGAACGCGACGGCGACGGTCCGGCCGGTGTACGCGACCGCTCGCCCGCCGACCGCGCGTTCGAGGACTTCGTACCCCCGCTCGTGAGCGATGCGGCGGGCGCGCTCGTACCCGTCCTCGCGGGCGTCACGACGGCCGAACGCGACCTGTCTGTGGGGCTGCCAGACGCGCAGCCCCGGCTCTTCGCTCTCGGCGACGGCCGCGGTCAGTCGGCGCGTTCGCTCGTGGTCGCTCTCGTGGTCGGCGGCCCGCCCACGCAGTACGCGCATACCGCTCAGAGGGGCTGGACGGAAATAACTCTCCGGGCGCTGGCGAACAGGCGACACTCGCTGCTCGCGGCGGGCCGTGTCGCACTCTCGCTGTACCCGCCGCGGCGGTGGTTAGATCACGGGCACCGCTGACTCGCCTTCCCACTTCAACCTCGGCGACAGACACATGTCGCTGCCAGCCAACTGGCTGGTGATGGTCGTCACGCTGTCGTCGGACGTACTCGCGCAGTACTACCGCTTCTCGCTGTACAACTCCCCGTTCGTGGCCCACGACGACGGCCGCGCGATCGATCTCTACCCCTCCGGCGCGGTCGCACCGTCGCCGGTCGCGGGCACCGTCGTCGAGACGAAGCAGGTGCGCGCGCCGCCCCAGCCCTACGCCGCCGAGCACGATTATCTCCTCCTGATCGACACGGGCGAGTGGATGGCTCGCCTGCTGCACGTGGAGCCGTCCGTCGCGCCCGGCGACGAGGTGAGCGTCGGCGATCCGCTGGGCGAGACGGTGCGAGCGGGCTTTTTCGCGCCGTGGGTGCCCGATCACGTTCACCTGGAGTATCGCGACCACGAGGCCAACCCCTACCGGGCAGACGGCTCGGAGCCCCTCGCCGTCGCCGTCGAGGTCGAGCCACTCCCCTGGGACGGCACCGGCACCGTCGTCGACACCGGGGCGACGTGGGCTCGACTCGACGAACCGGCCCACCCAGCGCCCGGCGAACGGTTCGTCGGGCTGGCCAACGGCGGCTCCGAGGACGGGACCGCGGGCGTCGTCGACGGGGGGCTGGCCCACTACGACGCGGGCGGACTGCTCGGGTCCGCGCCGTCCGCGGACGCCCGGACGGCGGTCTTCGTGGCCGGCGCGCCGGTCGGGACTGCGACCGGCCGAACGGTCGCGTGGGACGACGTGACGGTACTTGCAAACGGCGACCCGATCACCGGGCTGGCGCTGTTCTGTGCCCGCGACCGGTTCGGCGTCAAACTCGTCGGCGACGGCCTCGACCTCCGAGAGGGCGAGGACGTGACCGTCGCGTTCCGGTGATCACGCGAAGGTGATCTCGCCGCGCTCGGTCACCTCGCCGAACAGCCAGTCTGCGTGCTCCAGTGCGTACTCGCGGTGGTCGTCCTCGATCGCGCCGATGGCGTCTTCGACCAGCACCGGGCGGAAGTCGCGCAGGCCGGCGCTGGAGGCCGTGTGCAACACGCAGACGTTCGCGAGCGTCCCACAGATGACGAGATCGTCGATCCCGTGAGCGTCGAGCCACCCCTCAAGCTGGGTCTCGTAGAATGCGTCGTAGGTGTGTTTGACGACGACGAGGTCGTCTTCGGTGGGTTCGAGCTGTTCGACCAGCCGTGTCTCCCAGGACCCCTCGACGACGTGCTCGCCCCAGCGGTCGAACTCGTCGTAGTAGTGTGCGTCTTCGAACTGTTCGGGCGGGTGTACGTCGCGGGTGAAGACGACGCTGGCACCGGCCTCGCGTGCGCGCTCGACCAGCTCGCGGCAGGGCTCGATGGCCGCCTCGCTGTCGGGCGCGTACAGCGCCCCATCCGGGTGACAGAAGCCGTTTTGCACGTCGACGACGACGAGTGCGGTTCGTGCTGGTTCGAACTCCATGGCGAGAGCTACGACCGGCCGGCCCAAAGCGTTGTGGCCCGTACTGCGCGTCA
This sequence comes from Halomicrobium sp. HArcht1-1, assembly GCF_058933285.1. NCBI lineage: Archaea > Methanobacteriati > Methanobacteriota > Halobacteria > Halobacteriales > Haloarculaceae > Halomicrobium > Halomicrobium sp. HArcht1-1. The sequence continues at coordinate 2,688,662 of NZ_JBZYDL010000001.1, read as the reverse complement.
TTTTTCACGCCGCGGCCCCTGCTTCCGGTACATGTATCGCGCCGCCCTGCTCGCTGCGCTGCTCGTTCTGGCTGGCTGTCAGGCTCCGTCGGCCGGCCCGTCGGCGGCGTCCCCCGTCAACGAGACGACGGGGACCGACGCTCCCGAGCCGACGGCCACGCCCGCCTCTGCGGACGCTTTGCCCGATCCCGAGACCGACCGGCTCGGCTGGGAGAACGGCTACTGGCACAACGAATCGCTGGACGTGACCAACAGCGACGGCCTCAACGAGAGCGAACGAGAGGCCGTCGTCGCTCGCTCGATGGCCCGCGTCGAGTGGGTCCGAGAACGCGAGTTCGACGAGACGGTCCCGGTCAGCGTGATCGACCGGTCGACGTACCAGAACCGCTCTACCACCGCGGCCAACGCGACGAGCGCGCGCTTCGACAACGGCAAGTTCGAGGCGCTGTTCCTGATCGGCGAGGACAGGGACGCGCTGGAGGCACAGAACGCCGCGCTGAGCCAGAGCGTGCTCGGTTACTACAGCCCGGTCCGCGACGAGATCGTCATCGTCGCCGACAGCGAGACGCCACAGCTCGACGGCGAGGCGACGCTGGCCCACGAGCTGGTCCACGCCCTGCAAGACCAGCAGTTCGACCTGACCAACGGGACCGTGACGACTCGCGACGCCTATCAGGGCCGCAACGGAATCGTCGAGGGCGACGCCTCCTTCGTCGAGCGGCGCTACACGGCCAACTGCGGCGAGAGCTGGTCCTGTCTCGACTCGGCCGACAGCACCCAGAGCGGCGGTGGTGACAGTCACTTCGGGCTGAACTTCCTCCAGTTCTTCCCCTACAGCGACGGCCCCGGCTTCGTCGAGCACCGGTACGAGGCCGGCGGCTGGGCGGCCGTCGACGCCGCGTTCGCGGACCGGCCCGACGGTGCGACGGAAGTGATCTACCCCGAACAGTATCCCGAGTGGGAGCCGGCGACCGTCTCCCTGCCGGACCGCAGCAACGACGAGTGGGAGCGGGTCCGACCGCCGGGACGCGCCGACTACGCCGTCGTCGGCCAGTCCGCCATCGCGGCGTCGCTTGCCTACACCGTCACCGACGACTACGAGGACGCCAGTGTGGTGGCAACCGACGACGTGCTCAACTTCGAGGGCAGCGAGATCGACGGGAACGACCCCTATAACTACGACGTGCCGGCCGCCCGCGGCTGGGCCGGCGGCAAACTGTACGTCTACGAGAACGGCGACCGGTCGGGCTACGTCTGGCGGACCCGCTGGACCAACGAGACCGAGGCCGCCGAGTTCGCCGACACCTGGAGCGCGGTCGTCCGCCACTGGGGTGGCGAGGAAACCGGCGAGAACGTCTGGACGATCGGCGAGGACAGTCCCTTCACGGACGCCGTCAGGATCGACCGCTCCGGCGCGACGGTGACGGTCGTCAACGCGCCCGACGCGGCGACACTGGAGGCGGTCCACGATGCGTAGGGTCGCAGCCCTCGCCGTGCTAGTCGTCCTCGCGGGCTGTCTCGGAGCCGTGAACGATCTGAACCCCGCCGACCGTGACCGTCCGGCCGACGAGGACCCGATCGGCTGGGAAGACGGCTACTGGTACGACGACAGCGTGTCGGTGACCACCGAGGACGGTCTCAACGCCAGCGAACGGGCGGCGGTCCTGGCCCGGAGCAAGGCCCGCGTCGAGCGGATCCGCGACCGGGAGTTCGACGGCAACGTCAGCGTCGAGGTGATCAGCCGCGCCGAGTACCGCAACCAGTCGCGTGGTCCCGGCGGGACCGGCCCCGACGATCCCTGGAACGATCAGGTGTGGGAAGCACTGCTTCTGGTCGGCGAGGACTCGGGCACCAGCGAGGCCATGGGTGAGACCTACAACTCTTCGGTCCAGGGGTACTACAGTCCGGCCTCGGACAACATCACGATCGTCAGCGACTCGCCGACGCCGACCATCGACCGCTCGACGCTGTCTCACGAACTGGTCCACGCCTTGCAAGACCAGTACGACAACCTGGAGTCGTCTCCGGAGACCCAGGACCGCCAGCTCGCCCAGCAAAGCGTCACCGAGGGCGAGGCCAACTACGTCCAGTGGACCTACGAGGACCGCTGTGAGAACCGCTGGCAGTGTCTCTCTGCGCCCGGCGGCGACGGCAGCGGCGACAGCTCCAGCGGCGGCGCGCCGACCGACGGCGTCTTCGTGACGATCTACCAGCCCTACGCGACCGGGCCGGGACTGATCGACCAGCAGTACGGCCGGAACCGCTGGGACGGCGTCGAACGACTGTACGAGAACCCGCCCGACAGCACCGAGCAGGTGATCCACCCGGACCGGTACCCCGACGAGGAGCCGGTGAACGTGACCGTTCCCGACCGCAGTAGCGACGAGTGGGAGCGGTTCGACCACGACCCCGTCGCCGACACCGCCGGGGAGGCCTCGATCTTCGCGATGCTGTACACCAACGACGCCGTCGAACCCGAGCAGTGGTTCCGGTACCGCAGCGACGCCTCCGAGGGCTGGGGCGGGGACTCGATCGTCCCCTACCGCAACGGCTCTGGTGGCTACGGCTACGTCTGGACCATCGAGTGGGACTCGCCGGGCGACGCCAGGGAGTTCGAGACGGCTTACACGTCGATTCTCGACGACAAGGGCGCGACGCGACCGAGCGAGACCGTCTACCGGGTTCCCGACGCCGACGCCTTCGGGGACGCCTTCCGCGTGACCCGCGCTGGAAGTCGGGTCCGCATCGTCAACGCTCCGACGGTCGACGATCTCGACGACGTACACGACCGGCCGTCGTAGCGCCGTCTCTCTGGGGACGCGCCCGACCCGCGATTCGATATCGCGTCCACTGATTTATGCCTCGCCAGTCACACTCACCGGCGGGCGTTATCGCGCTCCCGGAACGCGATCGGGGTTTTTTAGCTTGCTTCGGCCTCAGTGCCCCTATGAGCGAAATCCTCGTCAGCGACGATCCGATGCTCGATCCCGACGTGATCGCCGGGGCGTTGCCCGACGCGACGATCCGAACCGAACCGCTGCCCGACGAGCGCGCGATCGTCGCGGCCGGCAGCGACGCCGCGGCGCTGGTGGTTGACGTGAACACGCCGGTGCCTGCGAGCGTCTTCGAGCAACTGCCGGCACTCCAGATCGTCGCCCGCGCGGGCGTCGGCTTCGAGAACGTCGACGTGAAGGCCGCGGCCGAACACGACGTGGTCGTCACCAACGTCCCGGAGTACTGTACCGACGAGGTCGCGACCCACGGGCTGGCGCTCCTGTTGGACTGCGTGCGAAAGATCGCCGAGTACGACCGCGCGACCGCGGCCGGCGGGTGGGCCTGGGAGGAGGGGCGGCCGGTCCACCGGTTCCCCGACACGACGCTCGGGCTCGTCTCCTTCGGCCCGATCGCACGCCGACTCCGCGAGCGCGTTCGCGGGTTCGACCTCGACGTGATCGCGTACGATCCTTACGTCGACCCCGAGGAGATGGCCGAGGCCGGCGTCGAGCGGGTCTCCTTCGAGGAACTGCTCGCGCGGGCCGATCACGTCTCCCTGCACGCGCCCCTGACCGACGAGACCGAGGGACTGATCGACGCCGACGCGCTCGGAGCCATGCAGGACCACGCGATCGTCGTCAACACGGCCCGTGGCGGTCTGATCGACGAGGCGGCACTGGCCGACGCACTCGCCGACGGCGAGATCGGTGCCGCCGGCCTCGACGTGTCCCGCCGCGAGCCCCCGGCCGACGACAGCCCGCTGCGCGCGCTCGACAACTGCCTCCTGACGCCACACGCCGGCTGGTACTCCGTCGAGGCCCGCGAGGAGCTCAACGAGACCGTCGCTCGCAACGTCGCGGCCGCGCTGGACGGCGAGACGCCGCCCAACCGCATCGACCCCGACCTCGACTGGCTCTGATCGTCCTCGTCGTCGTGGCTTTTTATCCGAGCACGCCAACGACCCTAGCGAATGGCGAATCCGATCGACAAACACGTCAAGACGCTGTTGACCTCCTACACGGTCATCATCGTCGTCGCCCTCCTGATCGGTGCCACGGTCGGCCCCGCCGTCTCGTCGGCGCTGTTCCAGAGCGACGACGAGGGAACGATCGCCGCCGTGACCATCCAGGGACCGATCAGTGGCCCGACCGCCGACGAGGTGACCCGGCAACTCCGAACGCTCCGGAAGGACGATTCGATCGACGCCGTGGTCCTGCGCATCGACAGCGGCGGTGGGAGCGTCGCGGCGAGTGAAGCACAGTACCGGGCGGTCAAGCGACTCGCCCGCGAGAAACCGGTCGTCACGAGCGTCCGGGGCGTCGCGGCCTCGGGTGCGTACTACACGGCGCTGCCCAGCGACGAGATCTACGCGACGCCGGGCGGACTGGTCGGGAGTGTCGGGGTGCGCGCCCTGATCCCCCAGCCCGACGGCGTCCCCCGGTCCGTGACGACCGGTCCCGACAAGGCCGGCGGACTCACTGGTGACGACATCCGTGGCCAGGTCGAGACCCTCAAGCGCTCGTTCGTCGATTCGGTGTACGCCGAACGCGGCGACCGACTCGCGCTGTCGAGGACGGAGCTGACGAACGCGAAGGTGTACTCCGGCGCGGCCGCCGTCGACAACGGACTCGTCGACGAGATCGGCGGGCTGGAGACGGCCATCGCCGCCGCGGCGGAGAAGGCGGGCCTCGACTCCTACGAGGTAGTGTACCGCTCGACGACGCCCGGCGTGCTCTCTTTGCTGCTCGGGTCGGAGGCCAACAGCACCGACGCCGGACAGGTCGACCGCGCGTCGCTGTTGACGACGCGTGGCATCGAACGCCCCCAGTACCTGATGCTCTGGGGCGACCTCAACACGTCTGCTCGGGAGGTGCGTGCCAGTGGAGCTGCGTGACGCGGCGCTCAAGGGTGGCGTCTTCGTCGCCGTGTTCCTGGTCGTCGCCACCCTGACCGGGCTCGGGTCGATCCCCGTCCCGGTCGAGGGCAACGAGACCGCCCCGCTGACCGTCGACAGTCACCAGCCCGAGGCGATCCTGGCCGACGAGTCGGCCGAGACCGGCGAGATCGAACTGGACGCCAGTGGGACCCAGAAGACGGTCGTGATCGATCAGAGCCACAACAACAGCGTCTCGCCCGAGGAGATCAGTCCGCTGGTCACGGCGCTGACCGAGGCCGGCCACGACGTGCAGTTCTACACCGACCGGATGGCCAGCCAGCAGTCGCTCGACGAGACGCTTTCGAGCGCCGACGCGTTCGTGGTAATCGCCCCCGACGACCAGTACGACACGAGCGAGCGGCGTCGAATCGCGGCCTTCGCCGACGACGGTGGTCGCGTCTTGCTGGTCAACGAACCCCCGCGACAGGCCGCTCGCGGGGCCACCGCGTCGACCCCGATGACCAACCTCGCCGGGGCGTTCGGGCTCGGGTTCGACAGCGGCTACCTCTACGATCTCGCCGAGTACGACACGAACCACCGAGCCGTCTACGCGACGCCGGCCGGCGAGACGGCCCTGACCGACGGCGTCGACCGCGTCACGACCTACACCGCCCGGCCGGTCGTCGGTGGCTCTCCACTGCTGGTCACCAACGAGTCGACCAGACTCTCGACGACTCGCCGGCAGGCCCGCTACTCCGTGCTCGCTCGCCAGGGCAACGCCGTCGCGCTGGGCGATCGCTCGCTGCTCGGCACGGACTACGCCTACACCGCCGACAACGAGGTGCTGGTCGGGAACCTGCTCGAGTTCCTGGTGTCGGGCTCGCGGTAGCGGCCGTCCACGGTGTCTATCGCTCTCTGTCGACACCGGCGGCGACGGCAGCGAGCCCGTCTTCGTACGTCGGGTATTCGGGTTCCCAGCCGGTTGCCTCGTGGAAGGCCGCGTTCGACGTGGGCATGGAGCTCGTGAAAAACTGGACGTTGTCTTTGCCCACGAACAGCCGGGCGAGCCAGCCAGGAATCCGACTGGGCTCGTCGGCGTCGAGATACGCTGCGAACGTTTCGAGAAAGTCGGCTACCGTCACCGGCTGGTCGTCGACGACGTGGTAGGTCCCCTCGACGCCCTCCTGTGCGGCTGCGACGAACGCGCTCGCGGCGTCGTCTACGTGTATCGGTGAGACGACGGCGTCGCTCCGTCCGAGCAATCCACCGCCGACGATCGGCATGTCGCCGGTTTCGAGGTTCTCGGCGATCGTCGTCGTCTGCTCGGAGTCGGCGGCATAAAACCACCCACACCGGAGGATCGTGGCGTCGAACGGCCCCTCCTCCGCCGCAGTCTCCGCGATGCGCTCCGCGTCGGCGGCCGATTCGGTCGTGCGGTCAGTGTTTCGCGGTGCGGACTCGTCGAACGGCGAGCCGTCGGGCCGACGGACGACCCAGACGACGCTCTGCTGGATGTACTGGTCCGCGCCGACGCGCGTGGCTGCGGTGGTGAGGTTCTCGACGCCCGCACGCCGGAGCCGATCGTTCCGTTCCCAGTCTTCCGCGCTCGGTTTCGTCGCCGTCGGGATCGCGGTCGCGGCGTGGATCACCACGTCTGCACCTCTCGCCCCCTCGACCAGCGACGCCACGTCGAACAGATCTCCGCGGTGGGGCTCCCCGCCACGATCCCGCACGATCTCGTCGCCCCGCTCGTCTCGGGTCAGTCCGACCACGGTATGGCCGCGTGCGACGAACTGCTCGACCAGCCGCTTGCCCAGATCGCCGGTCGCACCGGCAACGAACACTTTCATACGGCCGCTCTCGACTGGATCGAATATGGTTCTGTCTATCTCTGTTCGTCACCGACGGAGGATTTGGTATAGCGATATATAATTTATACGGGCCGATTACCTCACCCGCTGCTCGGGACATTCTCGGTCATGTGGGACTGTGACCCCGATCTGTGGCGTCACTCGCGACAGTCGGAAATCCCTCGAAACAGTGCTGCTGACAGTCTTACACGGATCTCGGAGGTGCTGACCGGCGATCGTCGCCACGGGGGAGACGATCACCGCCGTCTCATACGGAACGCTGGAGATCTGGGTACACGTCTCCAACCGTCCGTCTCATACTACCGGCTGTAAGTCTGTGAATGATTTCGCCACCCCGGGGTGGCGAAGATCTTCACGAAGTTACAGCCGGCAGTATCAGTCGTGGTTCGACAGTGACTCGAACTCACCGGCGAGCAACGCCTCGGTGACGGTGTCGATCTCGACGTCGTCGACGAACCGGGGGTACTTCCGCTGGAAGTACCCGAGGATGTTCTCCACGTCGCGGGTCAGCAACTCGTCGGCGTTCGCGTGGTCGGTGGGCACGGCCTGGGGCCAGTCGAAGATCGTGATACCGTCGGAGCCGACGAACACGTTGTACTCGCTCATGTCCGCGTGGACGTACCCGGCGTCGTAGGCTGTCCCCATCTCCGTGAGGACCAACTCCAGGACTGGCCGTACCTGCTGGTCGTCGAGTTTCGTCCGGGAGAGCTCGACGCCGTCGATCTTCTCCATGACGATCGCGTGGCGGTTGGTGTCGATGGGCTGGGGGACCCGAACCTCCGGGTACAGCGTCTCCAGTGCGTCGTACTCGCGCTCGGCGGCCTTCCGGGCGGTGTACTGCCAGGAGACGTGATCGCGGTCGGCGGTGTACTCCCGCTCCTTGTTGACTTCCCGGAACTGGGTGTACCCCTCGCGGTGGAACTTCAGGGCCATGGGCTTGTACGAGCGGACTTCGAACACGTCGCTCTCTTTGCCGACTCCGAGGGGGGCACCGAATCCCTCGATGGTCCCCCGCTCGACCAGCGCGTGCAGCGCGAGGGCGTCGTACCCCTCGAACGTGAGCTTGAATCCCTCGTACTGCATAGTCTTGCGCTCCAGGAAGCCCCGGTCTTCACACCGGTCCAGCCGGTAGTCGACGTCTTCGGCCGTCAGCCGCGAGAACTGCGGGAGCTTCTCGCGGTCGACGTACTCCGAGAAGCGCATCCCTTGCTCGACGCCCGAGAGGAGATGGAAGTCCTCGGGTTCGAGATCTGCCATCTCGCGTGCGACGGTTTGGACCATTAGCGGGCCGTAGTCGCCCGACTCGTATAAGTTCGGCGCGTCTGGCGTGTCGTCGCCGGTAAATCAGATAACGCTATATAGAAACTGGGTGGCCAGACTGCGTGATCGGACGCTTCCATCGCCTCCGCGGCGTCTCGTGCTGGTGACACTGGTCGCGGCGCTGTCGAGGTGATCGAACGCGACTCGACGGTGGGCCGGCTACGGGCCGAAGCCGCCCGAAGAGAGTTCGTAGGGATCGTAGTCGGGACGACTGTCGACGCCGCGCGGGCAGTCGAACCGCTCGCGGTAGCGACGGCGCGTCTCGTCCGCGCGCTCGGAGAACAGGAGCAAGACGCCGTAGGGCTGGCTGAACGACGCGGCGTCGACCGGATCGGGGTCGAGGAAGACGGCGTCGGTCGTCGGCGCGTCGGCGCTCGCGACGGTCGTCAGCTTCGGTTCCATCGGGAGCAGCCCGGCCAGGACCGACGGGACGAAACTCCCGCCCGGCAGCGGAGCCCGGGGCTGGACCCAGCACTCCCCGACCGGCTGGCCGTCCGCTTCGATCACGCTGTGTGCCGGGCCACTGGTCTGTTCGTCCCAGGTCTCTCTGGCGATCTCGGGGAGTTCCACGTCGGTAGCGAACCCCATGTCGACGCCGCCGACCCGGTCGAACTCGCGCAGCGTCCAGGCCTCCTCCTCGTCCGTGGGATCTCCGGCGACCGTCCCCTCGATCAGGTCGCCCGTTTCGAGCCCGTCGATCGCGGGCTGTCGTTCCCCGTATCCCTGCTGGTAGGTCGTGTAGAGTCGCGTCCCGTCGGTGTCGAAGAGGTTGACGTGGGGGACCGCCTCGACGACCCGATAGACCCGAAAGCGACTCGACCGCTCGTCCATACGCCGACAACGCACTCCGGCCCCATGTCCCCGTCGGTCCCGGAGCGGGGGGTTGATGGCGCTACCCGTCCAACGGCGATCCGTGAACGGACCCGACGACACCGAACCGCCGTCGAACGACCCGACGATCAGCTGTCGGCGGTGTGGCCGCGAGTGGGACCTCGGCGAGGAGCTGGACGCCGTCGGCAACCAGGCCTTCGAGCAGTTCGCGCTGGACCACCGGCGTCACACCGGCCACTTCCCCGACGGCGTCGCCACGTGGCGCGTCGAGTGTCGCCACTGTCCGGAGACGGTCGAACGGATCGAAGAGGGTGGGGCAAAGCGGTGGGCCCACACCCACGTCAGACACACGAACCACGCGGTGACCATCCACGGGACGGACGGCACCGAGCGCGTCCTCGAACCCTAGAGGCCCTCGAACTCGCCGATCGATTCGCGCCAGCTGTCGGGGATCGGGACCGACGAACCCTGCCCGCGATCGTAGGCGACCATCGTCGTCTCCCCGGTCGCGGCCACCTCGCCGTCGGCGGTCCGGATCTCGTACTCGAAGGGGAAGCTCTTCTCGCCGAGGCGCGGGACGCGGACGCCGACCGTGACCTCGTCGGCCAGTCGGATCGGGCGCTCGAAGTCCAGCTGGAGGTTCGCGACGACCATCCCGGTCTCCTCGCCGCTGCCGGTGATGTCGGCCGCCGCGCCCCCGACGACGGTTTCGAGGTAGTCGACGCGGGCCTCCTCGACGTAGGTTCCATAGAGCGCGTTGTTGACGTGGCCGTACGTGTCCAGGTCGTTGTACCGCACGTCGACCGTCGTCGTAAACTCGAAGCTCATGCCAGCAGCTCCCGGAACTGTTCGTTGAGCTTTTTGAGCTTCGGATCGATGTTGACCGCGCAGTACCCCTGATCGGGGTTGCGCTCGTAGTAGTCCTGGTGGTACTCCGCTGCGGGATAGAACGTCTCCAGAGGCTCGACCTCCGTGACGATCGGGTCCGAGTACTGTTCGCCGAGGTCGTCGATCGTCGCTTCGACGGTCTCGCGCTGGGCCTCGTCGTGGTAGAAGACCGCCGACCGGTACTGACTGCCCACGTCCGGCCCCTGTCGGTTCTCCGTGGTCGGGTTGTGTGTCGCGAAGAAGACGGTCAGCACGTCCTCGTAGTCGATCACGTCCGGGTCGTACTCGACCTGGACGCACTCCGCGTGACCGGTGTCGCCGGAACAGACGGCGTCGTAGCTCGGGTCCGCGACGTGTCCACCGGCGTAACCGGAGGTGACGGACTCGACGCCCTCGATCTGTTTGAACACGGCTTCGGTACACCAGAAACAGCCACCGGCGACCGTGGCGGTCTGTGGTTCACTCATCGCTCAACGGTACGTGCCAGGAACACAAAACAGCCTCGCCGGCCGTTCACCGTTCCAGCACCGAACTGTCGGCTCAGCCACACCCAACACGGTGGTGTGGGGTCGGCTGCCAACGGTTGGGCCTATCGGTCGACCTCGCCCATGATCGTGTCGAGGCTGCCGATCGCGGCGACCAGGTCGGGGATCGTCTCGCCTTCGGCCATCGCCGGCAGCGACTGGAGGTTCGAGAACGACGGCCCCCGGATCTTGAACCGCGCCGGCGTGTCGGTGCCGTCCGAGCGGATGTAGATTCCCAGCTCTCCTTTCGCGGCCTCGACTGCCCGGTAGATCTCGGCGTCGCGGTCGGGGCGGACGGTTCTGGGAACGTTGCCCTGGATCGTTCGCTCGTCTTCGGGCCAGCCTTCGAGGAGATCGACGCACTGATCGACGATCCTGGCCGACTCCTCGATCTCGCGCAGGCGAACGAGGACGCGAGAGAAGTTGTCACAGCCGTCCTCGGTGACCACGTTCCAGTCGAGTTCGTCGTAGTAGCCGTAGGGATCGTCCCGTCGCAGATCGTAGTCGACGCCGGAGCCACGCGCGACCGGTCCCGTACAGCCGTACTCCTTGGCGACTGACGGGGGGAGCACGCCGGTGTCGACGGTTCGCAACTGGAGGATCTCGTTGCCGGTGAGCAGGTCGTGGTACTCTTCGAGCTTCTGGGGCAGGTCATCGAGGAACGACCGGACGTTCTCGAAGAACGTCTCGCGAGGCTCGGGCAGGTCCCAGGCGACCCCGCCCAGCCGGAAGTAGTTGAACATCAGCCGCTGGCCGGTGAGGTCTTCCAGGATGTCCTGGACGATCTCCCGGTCGCGGATGCCGTACTGGAACACGGCGGTGAACTCCGAGATCACGTCCAGCCCGTAGGCCGCGATCGCCAGGAAGTGCGAGAGGATCCGCGACAGCTCCGCGCTCATCGTCCGGATCACCTGTGCGTACTCGGGCACGTCGACGCCGATCAGGTCCTCCGCGGCGCGCGCGTAGGCCCACTCGTTGAGCAGGCCGCCACCGCTCCAGTCCCACCGGTCGGGGTAGGGCATGATCTGGTGACGGTAGGTCCCCTGCTGACACAGCTGCTCCTCACAGCGGTGGATGAACCCGATCTCGGGGGTCACATCTGCGACGGTCTCGCCGTCGAGCGTCACGCGCAGGTGCAAGACGCCGTGGGTCGAGGGGTGGTGTGGCCCCATATTGAGGTGCATCGTGTCCGGTCCGGAACGGCGATCCTCCAGGATGCGCTCGTGTTCGCGAAACGGGACGATCTGTGGCTTGTCCTGGTTGTACGACGCCCGGAGCGGATGGCCCTGCCAGGTCTCGGGCAGCAAAATCCGTCGCAGATCTGGATGTCCTTCGTAGGTAATGCCGAGCAGGTCGTACGCTTCGCGCTCGTGCCACGCCGCCGTCTCGTAGACGCCCGATCCGCTCTCGGAGTGGGGATCGTCGTGCAACGTCGGGACGACCACCGAGAGTTCGTCGGTCGGGTCGTCGTACTTCCGGAGGTGATAGATCGTCTCGAAGCGATCGCCGTACTCCTGTGCCGTGACGCAGGCACAGTGGTCGTAGCCCGCCTCCGCTTTCAGCGTCGAGAGGACCGACTCGACGGCGTCCGCACGGACGACGATCGCGGGCGCGTTCTCGTGGTCCTCGGTCCCGACGACGGCCGTCTCGGGAAGCAGCGACAGCGGCTCTGTGGATGCTCTCGTGGCCTGTTGCATGTCGAGCGGTACGCCGGGGACGGGCCTCGGCGTTGTGCCTCGATTGCGAGGCCGATTTATGTACGTCCCCGACGCCGCCCACAACCGCTTTCGGGGCTCCGGCCGTAGGCCGTCCCATGACCGATCTGGGGGACCTGTCGTGGCGGTTCGTCGACGAACGCGCACACGACGGGCCGACGAACATGGCGCTGGACGAGGTCACCGCCGAGACGGTCGCCGACGGCGGCCTGGCGACGGTTCGACTCTACCGCTGGGAGCCCAGCACGCTCTCGCTTGGCTACAACCAGGATCCGGCGACGATCGACTGGGACTACTGCGAGCGCGAGGCGATCACCGTCACGCGCCGACCCACGGGCGGGGGTGCGATCTACCACGACACCGACGGCGACATCTCGTACTCGATCGTCGTACCGGGCGACGCCGTTCCGGGCGACCTGTTGGCGTGTTACGAACTGCTCTGTGAGCCGATCCTCGATGCCTTCGAGGGAATGGGGGTCGACGCGACCTTCGCGAGCGACGAGCGACCGGCCGTGTACCAGCCCGCGTGTTACCTCCGAGCGTTGCACCCGGCACACGACGTGGTCGGCCCGGACGGGCGCAAGATCAGCGGCAACGCCCAGTACCGACAGCGCGACGCCGTCGTGCAACACGGCTCGCTCACCTTCGAGACGACCCCGGCGCGCCACTGTGCCTGTTTCACCGGCGAGCCGGAACCGGACGCGTTCGCCGATCGGGTCGGCGGCATCGAGGAGTACGTCGACTGTTCTCGCTCGGAAGCCGTCGCGACGCTCCGTGACACACTCTGCGAGTGGGTCGAGACGACGCTCGGTGGGACCGTCACGGAAACGTCGTGGCCAGACGGAATCACTTCGCGTGCGCGCGAGCGCGTGAGCGAGAAGTTCGGGACGGAGGCCTGGACCCGCGAGCGGACGGATCCGATGGCCTGACAGCCGGCAGTATCAGGAGCTGCCACCCTCGACGACGAGTCGCTCGCTCGTCGCTCGCAGGTACTCTCGGATCAGCGCCGCGTCGGTGTCCTCGGCTTCGAGCAGGTCGGTCACCGTCTCACAGCAGTGTTCGAGCAGTCGCCGCTGTGGCCCGGGCGGCACCTTGTTCTCGGTCACCGTCGCCGCGCTGTCGACGGCGCTGGAAGCGGTCTCGTGGTCGCCCCTGGCGACCGCCCGACCGGCCTCGGTGAGCAACTGGTCGAGGACGGCGTACACGTCCGGCGGGAGCGCGTCTGCTGGCACACTCGACCTTGGGTCCCCGGGGCCAAAACTCCCGGCGGTGCCTTCGGAAGTGCTTTGATCGACCGACCGTATCCACCGGTATGCGCGTCGGAGCACACACCTCGATCGCTGGCGGAGCGTACAACGCCGTCGACGAACAGGTCGACTACGGTGGTAACTGCGGCCAGATCTTCAGCCACTCGCCACAGGTCTGGCAGGACCCGAACATCGAGGACGAGGAGGCCGAACAGTTCCGCGAACGCAGCGACGAACACGGCGTCGGGCCGTGGGTCATCCACTCGTCGTACCTCGTCAACCTCTGTACTCCCAAAGACGACCTCCGGGCGAAGTCGATCGACTCGATGCAAAAGGAGGTCGACGCCGCCGACAAGCTCGGCGTCGAGTACGTCAACGTCCACCTCGGTGCTCACACGGGGGCCGGCGTCGAGGGCGGACTCGACAACGCCGCCAGCGCCCTGGACGAACTGACGATTCCCGACGGCGTCACGGTGCTCGTCGAGTCCGACGCCGGCAGCGGGACGAAACTCGGCGGCGAGTTCGAACACCTCGCCGAGGTGCTGGACCGCTCCGAGCAGGACCTCGAAGTCTGTGTCGACACGGCCCACGCATTCGCCGCGGGCTACGACATCTCGACGGCCGACGGCGTCGCCGAGACCGTCGCCGAGTTCGACGACGTGGTCGGACTCGACAACCTCGCTTGCATCCACCTCAACGACTCGAAACACGAGTGTGGCACCAACAAGGACGAACACGCTCACCTCGGCGAGGGCTACATCGGCGAGGAGGGGATGGCCGCGCTGTTGACCCACGACGCCCTCGAAGACGTGCCTTTCGTCCTGGAGACCCCGACCGAAGACGGCCGGGGTTTCGAGTGGAACATCGAACGGGCCAGAGAACTGGGCAACGCCTGACAGCGGAGCGAACCGCGACGGCGCGCGCCGGGTCGACACCTACGCGTCGGACACCGGCTCGCCGACGGCGAAGACGAACCGGGCACCACCGGCGTCGCTCTCCTCGACGGTGACCGTCCAGTCGTGTGCCTCGGCGATTCGGGCCACGATCGCCAGTCCGAGACCCGTCCCGCCGCCCTCCGAGTGGCCCAGCTCGACGACGGACTCTCGTTTCTCTCGCGGGATGCCGACGCCGTCGTCCTCGACCGCGAAGCCGTTCTCGGCCGGGACCACGCGGACGGTCAGATCCGTGTCCGTTCCGCCGGCTCGCCTGTCCCGGGTCGCCGACGCCGTGAACCCGTGTTCCATGGCGTTGCGAAACAGGTTCTCGAAGAGCCGCGCGAGGCGATCCTCGTCGGCCTGGACCGTCCCCGACACCGCACACTCCAGGGTCGCGTCGCCGGTGTCGACCGTCTCCCAGGCCCGCTCGACGGCCGCCGTCAGGTCGACGGCCGTCTTCGTCATCGCACCGTCGCCGCTCCGGGCCAGCGCGAGCACGTCGTCGATGATGGTGCCGATGCGTCCCAGCGCCTGGCTGATCTCGTCGAGGCGCTCGTCGTCGGACTCTTCGCGGAGCTGCTGGACGTAGCCGTCGGCGACCTGGAGGGGGTTCCGGAGGTCGTGGCTGGCGATCGAGGCGAAGCGTTCGAGCCGGCGGTTCTGCTCTGCCAGCTCTCGCTCGCGGACGGCCAGTTGTTGCTGGGTCTCGATGGCGTCGAGCGCGTCGGCGATCGTCTCGCCCAGCTCTCCGAGCACCTCCTGCTCGGTCTCGTCGAGGGCGTCCGGACGGGTCGTACACAGCAACACTCGGCCGTATTCGACCCCGTCTATGGCGACCGGGACGACGATGCCTGCGGTGTAGGGCTGCCAGCGTTCGTCCAGATCGACGACGCCCGGCCCGCTCTCCCCGAGGTGGCTCGCGAGGGCGTCCGGGTCGATCGTCCCGCCGTCGGCCTCGTCGCCGTGGGCCGTGGTCCCGTCGCCACCTTCGAACCGGGCGAACTCGTAGGCACCCCGCTGTGTGAGTTCCTCACAGACCGCTCGCTCGACGGCTTCGCGGTCGTCGGCACGGACGAGTTCGCGGTTCACGTCCCGGACGATCTCGTTGATCCGCGACAGCTGTTCGACGCGCCGGTCGGTTCGGTACCGACGCGCGGCCGTTCGAGTGCGCCGGACCAGTCGGTCGTAGGGCGCGTCGCCCGACTGGATCGGGATGTAGTCGAACAGGTCCCGCCCCGAAACCTCGCGTGCCACGTCTCGGTTGGCCATCCGGGTAAAGAGGATCACCGGGAGCGATGGCCGTTCGGCCTCGACGACGTCGACGACCGCGAGCCCGCCCTGGAACTCGATCCCGTCGGCTCGTGGGACCTCGTATCTGGTGACACAGACCTCGATCGATCGGTTCTCTCGGAGGGCAGCCCGCGCGTCGGCCGCTCCGACGACGCTCTCGACCTCGAACCCCGCGGCTTCGAGGTGGTCTCGTGGCTCGGTGCTACCGTATCCCCCCACGTACAGCACCGTCGTCCCCTCGTCCATGCGGGAACTGCCGAATCCAAGCGATAAAAACGTGTGCTCTATCACCCTCGGTGATAGGTGGTTTTATCGGCATCTGGTACCTGTTGTCGGTGATGACTGTCGACACCGAGGTGATCGAGCGCGACGCCATCCTCGACCGGATTCGAGCCCTGGTCGACGGTGCGGCGTCGGAAGTCGCTCTCTCGGTGCCACACACGGCGTTGCCGGAGCTCGAAGCGACGCTCTCGGCGGCCGTCGATCGTGGGCTGCTCGTCCTCGTGTTGGTCTGGGACCCGCCACACGACGAGCGCTCGAAACGCGAACTGCCGTCGCTGGCGAACTGTTCGACGGTCGCACGCAGATCGGAGGACATCGCGCCCGTGTTCTGCTGTGTCGACAACGAGCGGGGCCTGATCGGCAACGGATCGTCGATCACCGGCGACAGCCCGGACGACGTCGTCGGCACCTTCGACTTCCAGGAGGTCGCTCACGGATTCTACCGGGACTTCGTCACGAACTTCTGGATGTTCGCGTCGGAGGTCCACGCCGCGGACGTGCCCGACCTGCCCGCGACGTACGACGGCATCCGACAGGCGGTGACGAACGTCGCGCTGTGTCTCCGCGACGACGTGCCGATCCGATGCCGCGCGACCGGCCACGATCCGGAGACCGGGGCCGAACGCACCGTCGACGGTCGCGTCCTGAACGTCCACCAGCGGATGGTGTACCCCGCGTCTTCCTCACTGCCCATCGAGAACTCGATCCTCGTCGAAGACGACGGTCGTCACTGGATCGGCGGCCCCCACGCCGTCTTGGAGGATCTGGCTGCCGACCGGCTACTGCTCCGACGCGCGTGACCGGGCTCCTTTTGCCGGTCGCACGACAACCCCGGTCGTGCGCAGATTCGACGCCGACTACCTCGAACGCACGCGCCGGGGGATGTGGGGCGACTCCCGCGAGGCGCTCGCCGATCTCGAACTCGACACCGCCCAGCGAGTGCTCGACGTCGGCTGTGGCAGCGGCGAACTCACCGCGGTGCTCCGCGAGGAGTCGCCCGGCGACGTGATCGGCGTCGACGCCGACGAGGCGTTGCTGTCGACCGTTCGCCAGCCGGTCGTTCGTGGCGACGCCACGCGACTGCCCTTCGCGGACGACGCCGTCGACCTCGTGGTGTGTCAGGCGCTCCTGATCAACCTCCCGGAGCCCGCGGCGGCACTCGCGGAGTTCGCCAGAGTCGCCAGCGATCGCGTCGCCGTCATCGAACCGGACAACAGCGCCGTCAGCGTCGAGTCGACCGTCGACGCCGAACCGACGCTGGCCAGACGGGCGCGCCGGCTCTACCTCGACGGCGTCGACACCGACGTGGCGCTCGGAGCGCGCGCGGCCGATCTCTTTTCCGACGCCGGGCTGGACGTGGTCTCGACGCGACGGTACGATCAGCGACTCACCGTCACGCCGCCGTACTCGGAGGCCGCACTCACCGCGGCACAGCGCAAGGCGACCGGCGCGGGGCTGGCCGACCGGGCCGACGTGCTGGCCGCGTCGGTCCCCGACGACGAGTTCGATCGGCTCCGGGAAGCCTGGCGGTCGATGGGCCGAGACGTGATCGATCAGATGGGTGCCGGCGAGTACGAGCGGACCGAGACGGTCCCCTTCTTCGTCACCGTCGGTCGGATCGGGGAGTGACGCGGTCGGCGATCCGGAGCAAGACCACGTCGAGCAGTCCCGCCGCGACGCCGACGACGGCTCCCACGATGGCGGCGATCGGCGTCCCGACGGCCGCCAGCAGGACGACCGTCCGCAGTCCGAACGAGCCGACGACTGCCGCCGGGACGCCGAGCCCGACGACGATCCCGACTAGGAAGACGACGCCAGCGAGAGCCCCGCAGCTCCCGGCCCACAGCGTCAGCCGAACCGCCGAGTCACTGGACGGGTCGACGTGGGCCAGCACCCAGTGGGTCGTCACGCCGACGACCAGCCAGAGGGCGAGAAACGCCACGACGCCGACCGCCGTGTTCAGCGAGGGCAACACGTCCGAGAGCCCGCCGCTGGCGTAGGCGGGGACCAGTACGGCGAGGACGAACCCCACCGTGTTCGTGGTCGCGAGCGTCCACGCGGTGAGTGTCGTCGTCGGTCGTCCGACCGTCTCGCGTGTGGTCCGGGACGCGGCCGCGGTCTCAGCCATGGGCCAGCACCTCCGCCAGGACGACGAGTCCGAGCAGTGTCGCCGTCGTCAGCCCGTACGCCCGCCGACTCCAGGCGGCGAGTGGCGTCGAGCGGTCGGTCCGGGTGACGGCCAGCGTTCTGACGGCCGAGCCGAGGACGAACAGCGCGACGACCACGAGCTTCGCGAGCAGCGTCTGCCCCCAGCGAGTGCCGGGGCCGGGCGCACCGAGCGCGCCGAGGTTGCCGATCCCCGTGAGGACCAGTCCGCCCAGCGCGGCCCAGAAGAGCCACTCGTAGCGTCTCGCCAGCACGTGGAGGTCGTCGACGCGCCGCCGGGCCGCGGCCCAGAGCCCGGCCGCGCCGCCGACCAGCAGCGCCATCGCGAGGACGTGGACGGTTCGGATCGCGAGGTGGAGGGACTGACTCATCGTCGGCGATTCACGGCCCGGCGCAAAATAGCTACGGCGTCGAGGTCACTCGCAGCCAGCGACGCGTCCGGCTGCGGTCGCAAGCACGCGTCCGTGGCTCCAGTTCCGGTCTCAGACCACGTCGCCCCGGACCGTCGTTCCGCTCTGTCGCTCCCGGTACTCTCGGACGGCGTCGGCGGCCTCGCCGGCTTCCGTCGCGTCCATACCCAGCGTTTCGAGTGCGCCAGACAGCGTGGGAAACGCGAGTTCGCTCTCCCGGAGCTTGCGGACGGCCGAGTCGCTGCGCTGGCCCTCGGCCCACAGACAGACTCCGCGGGGATCCAGCAGTTGTTCGTAGTTTCCGCGTGCGCGGGCTCCCTTCAGGCGCTGGGTGACGTTGTCCTCGAAGGAGGCGTTGCACACTTCGAGGTGGATCGGTTCGGACTCTTCTAACAGGTGCGCGGCCAGACACTGCTCGGGGGCGGCGTGGCCCGAGGCGTTCGCACGGACGTACTCGGGGTACTCGTCGGCCCACGCCGCCCGGACGGTCTTGCCGACGCCCTCGACGCCCAGTCGCTCGCGAAACTCCGGCTCTCGGTCTGCGTCGTCGCGCAGCAGGATGTCCTTCGTCAGATACACGTCGAGTCGGTCGATCGGATCGAGTCCGAGTGCCACGTCGCCGTACACCCAGACCTCCCGTACCGGTACCGGCATGGTCTGCTCGGCGACGGCGTCGACGATTTCGACGGCTCGATCGATCGCCGCCTCGCGCGCGAGTTCGCTCATCGCCCGACCCTACTGGTCACAGGAAAATATGTCTGCCGTCGTGCCCCCACTCTTTATGTGTTCCGTGGCGAAACTGCCGACAATGCGACTTCGGCGACGCTTCCTCGTCGCGTTCCTGGTGTTGACGGTGGTGCTCTCGGTGCTCTCGCTGGCCGGCTTCACGCTGTATCGCGATGCGACGATCGCACAGGAGGAGGCCGCTCTCGAACGAGTCAGCGAGACGATGGCCTCCCAGCTTGACGTACTGCTCACCGAGAAGGGCCAGACGGTCGGCCTGTGGACCGAAACGCCGGCGCTGGCCGACCACCACTCACAGCGACAGGCGGAGTCGGTCCGTTCGTTCGTCCTGTCGACCTCCTTTAGCGGCGCGTCCGTCATCGCCGCCAACGGGACGATGACGGCACTGTACTCCGAGGGAACCGCGCCGGCTCAGTCGCGCGCGCTCGTCGGCCAGCAGTTCGGCGATCGGGAGTACTTCCAGCGGGCGATGGCCGGCGAGACGTACGTCAGCCAACCGGTCTCCGCGGAGAGTGGCAACCGGATCGTCACGATCAGTGCCCCGATCCACTCCGGTGGGTCGATCGTCGGGACGTTCAACGCGGCGTTTCACGTTCGTCGGGGTGACTTCCTCGCGCCGATCCGCCAGGAGCAAAGCACCGCGGGCGGTGTCCTCGTCGCGGCCAACGGCACGACGCTGTACCAGCAGGGTCCCCAGCCAGGTGACGAAGGGGCGGTCGCCGTCGCCAACGCGACCGTCGACCGGGCCGGCTGGACGGTGTCGACGACACGGACCGAGAGTGCCGTTCGGTCGGACCTCCAGTCGATCACGCTGCTAGGCCTCGGGACGCTGGGGCTCGTCCTCGCGTCGTTGTCGGTGTTCGGGTGGTGGCTCTATCGCGAGTACGTCGCCAACTTCGAGCGGCTCCAGGGCGGGCTGAACGCGCTGGTGGCCGGCGAGTACGGCACGACAGTCTCCCTGTCGGGGCCGACCGAGTGGACCAACGTCGCCGAACACTTCAACGAACTCAGCGAGACGCTGGCTCGCCGCCGCGTCGAGGTGACCGTCCTCAACCGCGTGCTCCGACACAACCTCCGGAACGCGATGACGGTCGTCTCCGGGACGGCCGCCCGTATCGAAGAGTCCGCCGAAGAGGAGCGCCTGATCGAGGACGCGAGCCTCATCAAACGCCGCGGCGAGTCGCTGCTGAAGCTCGCAGATCACGCACGGATCGTCGAGACGTCGCTCCGGACAGACCGCTCGGAGTCCCCGCCCAGACCGATCGGACCGCTGGTCGAGGAGACGGTCGCAGACCTCCGGGCCGAGTACCCCGACGCGACCGTCGTGACGGAGTGGTCGTCCGAAAGCGCCCTCGTCCCCGACGGCGACCTCGTCGCCGTCGTCGTCGACGAACTGATCCGCAACGCGATCATCCACGGCTGCGCGGAGCCGACGGTGTCGATCGACGTGACCACGACGCCCGAGACGGTCTCGATCACGGTCGACGACGACGGCCCCGGATTGCCCGACGTGGAGCGACGACTGCTCACCGAGTCGTTCGTCGAGACGCCGACGGAACACGGCTCCGGTCTGGGGCTGTGGGTCGTCAAGTGGGTCGTCGAGTGGCTCGACGGCTCGATCGACGTCGCCCTCGACGACGGGACGACCGTCACGATCACGCTCCCACACGTCCACGAGGAGTGACGCGTGTGACCACCCCTCACTCGACGGTAAGCGTCTTGTCGGTCCCACTGGAACGGCCCGTATGACCGCCATTCGGGAGTCGTTTCTCGACCTGGCCGAGTGGGCCGCTGACACCTCTCCGCTGTACGAACGTCTCTGTCGGATCGTCGCCGACTCTCCCGAACTGCTCGCCGTCGCCGAGGCCGTCCCCGCGGACCGTGCCGTCGCGAACGTCTTTCTCGCCGCTGTCCACTGTGTCGTCCGTCGCGGTGTCGATCATCCGCTCGCGGACTACTACCCGAGCGTGACCGACGAGCCGCGACCGCCCGACGCGGACCTCGCATCGACGCTGGTCGACTTCTGCGAGGTCTACGCGGCGGACCTGCGTCCGCTTCTCACAGACCGTCGAACGCAGACGAACGAGGTGCGCCGCTCTGCAGTCCTCTATCCCGCGTTCGCACACGTCGCAGCACGGACGGCCGATCCGATCGCGCTCGTCGAGATCGGGCCGAGCGCAGGGCTGAACCTCTCGTGGGATCAGTACGGCTACGAGTTCCGTGAGACGGCGTCGGACGGCGACGTTCGCCGGGTCGGCCCCTCCGACGCGGCCGTGACGATTCGGTCGTCCGTGGACAGCGGGACGCCGCCACTGCCCACGACACCGCCCGCCGTCCACTCTCGCGTTGGCATCGACCTGAATCCGCTGGACGTGACCGACGACACAGACGTCGAGTGGCTCGGGGCACTGACCTGGCCCGAACACGACCAGCGCCGGGCGGTCCTCGCCGACGCCGTCACGGTCGCTCGACGGGATCCGCCACGGCTGGTCGAGGGGGACGTGCTCGACGAACTCCCCGGGATTCTCGATGGAATCCCGGCGGACGTGCCGGTCGTCGTCTACAGCACGCTCGTTCTGTATCAGGTGCCAGACGAGGTCAGAGCGGCGCTCCGGGACCTGATCGCCACGCGGGCCAAGGAGCGCACGCTCCACTGGCTCACTGGCAGCGGTGCCTTCGACGAGCCCGGTGACGGGCTCGACCTCCACTGGCACCGCTCGGTCGGGGGAACGTTCAGGTCGGACCGGCTGGCACGGTTTCACCCCCACGGGGCGTGGATCGAGTGGTACGCCGACGAGCCGTGAACGGGAGACAACGCCCTCGTCGTGGGATCCAGCCGGGTTTTTGAGCGTGGCGGCCCTCGTCGGGCTATGGAGTTTCGCACCTTCGGGGAGGCGTCTGCCCCAGACTGCCTGTTCGTCCTCGGGTGGGGGAACCGTCCCGAACACGAGCCGGTCCGCTGGCTGATCGATCGCATCGCCGCCGACGGCTGGCGAGTCCACACCGCGACCCTGCCGCCACACGTCACCGACGTGTCCGAGCAGTGGGTCCGACCGGTCGAGTCCTACGCCGCGGATCTCGACGAGCCGGCCGTACTGGCCCACAGTGCCGGCGGTCTCACCGTCGCTCACGCCGACCTCGACGCGGCGACGACGACGTATCTCAGCCCGTGGTGGGACGACCCGCCGTCCCGACAGGGACCGATCGTCGGTCTCTTCGCCGCGATTCCCGGCAACGCCAAGCTCCTCCCCAGCGGGGTCAGCGACCGATCGCTCATCGGCGAGCACGCGACCGACGAGCAGTTGGCCGACGGTCCGGATCGCGTCTCGCCGGCCTTCCTCCGGGCGACGAAGCGAGCCCACGGAACGCTCCCCGAGATCGACGACGAGGCGGTGGTCTTCTGCTCGCTGACCGATCGCGTGGTCTCGACACGCGCGATCGGTGAGCGGATGCCCGCGGCCCGGACGGTGCTGTACGACGGCGGCCACGAACTGTTCTCCTCGCGTTCTCGCGACGAGCACGTGCCGACGCTGCTGTCGGCGCTCGATCGGGGTGCCGACGCGGTCGTCTGATACTACCGGCTGTACATCTGTGAACGATTTCGCCACCCCGGGGTGGCGAAGCTCGTCACGAAGTGACAGCCGACAGTATGAGAACGAAACCCTGACGCACCCACGTCCGCTACGGGCAGGCGATGGAGTGTGACAAGTGTGGCGCGTCGGCGGTGATGCACGCGGCCTACTCGGGGCTGCACATGTGCGAAGAGCACTTCTGTCGGACCGTCGAGAAGCGCGTGCGTCGCCGCATCCGCGAGGACGGACTGGTGCCTCGCGATGCCACGCCGGAGGACCCGGAGACGTGGGTGATCGGGCTCTCGGGAGGCAAAGACAGCGTCGTCCTCACCCAGATCCTACAGGACGTGTTCGCCGAGGACCCCCGGATCGAACTCGTCGCGCTGTCGATCCACGAGGGGATCGAGGGGTACCGCGACGAGAGCCTCGACGCCTCCGTGGCGCTGACCGACGAGCTCGGGATCCGGCACGAGGTCGTCAGCTACGACGAGGAGTTCGACGTTCGCATGGACGAGGTCGTCGAGGACGACCCCGAGGGGATGGCCGCCTGTGCCTACTGTGGCGTCTTTCGCCGGGACTTGCTCTCGAAGTACGCCGACGAACTCGACGCCGACAAGCTGCTGACGGGTCACAACCTCGACGACGAGGCCGAGACTGCGCTGATGAACTTCCTCGAAGGCGACGTGACCCAGATCGCCCAGCACTTCGACTCGTCGCTGGGGCCGTTCGACGCCGACGGCGACGGCCCCGCCGACCGGGAGCGCCCCGAGACAGATCAGCACATCCCGCGGGCCAAGCCACTCCGTGACATCCCCGAAAAGGAGGTCGCTCTGTACGCTCGCTTCGAGGAGCTGCCGGCCCACATCACCGAGTGTCCCCACGCCGAGGAGGCCTATCGCGGCGAGATCCAGGACCTCATGCTCGGCCTCGAAGAGAACCACCCCGGCACGCGCCACTCGATCATGGCCGGCTACGAGAAACTCGCCGCACTGGCCGCCGAGGCCTACCGCAGCGAGGCCGACCGCGACGCCGACTTCGGCGAGTGCGAGCGGTGCGGGGCTCCGACGGGTCGAGACCGCTGTCGCAAGTGCAATCTGCTCGACGCACTCGAAGCTGTCTGATCGCTCTCTCGAAGAGCCGACACTGGCTTCTTTGTCGTTCGAGTCTCTACCCTGTACGAAATGGGCGGTCCACGACTCTCTGGGCTCGGTGATCGGAGCGTCTCGCCGGTCGTCGGTGTCGTCCTGCTGGTCGCGATCGTCGTCCTGCTTGTCGCGGCGGCGGGGACGTTCGTGTTCGGTCTGGCCGACCAACAGACTCCCGCGCCGACGGCGAAACTCTCGCTCGAACCGATCGCGGACAGCGAACAGTACGCCCTCGTTCACCACTCGGGCGACCGGATCGACGGCACCCGTGTCACCGTCCGTGGCGTCGACGACCCCGACACACTGGCCGGCGAGGAGTTGGTCGCTGGGACCGAGGTTCCGCTGTTGCCCAGACGCGAGACGATCCGTCTCGTCTGGCAGGACGGCTCGGACGACCCCTCGTCGTACATCCTCGCCGAGTTCGACCTCGATCCTGGAGCCGTCGTCGAAGGGCTGGGCGACGGCACGGTCTTTACCGGCAGTACTGCCGGCGTCCGTGCTGTCGAGGGTGACGGCGGCAGTGTGACGACGATTCCGAACACGGACACCGTCGAAGCGATCGGCGCGATCGGGCCCGACGTGTCCGGTGACGGTACCGACGACATCCCATACGTCGACGGCAGCGAGACGGTGGGAGTCGTCGACGCCGAGGGTGAAGTGACGGAACTCGCCTCCAGCAGCGACATCGGCGGCTCCATCGAGACCAGCAAGACGCGGCTGGCCACGGGTCGCTGGGACGGACAGCCGCGGTCGGTCTTCTTCGTCGATCAGAACCACGACGAACTGTACCGGGTTGCACCCGGTAGCAATCCGCAGATCGTCGCCACTCCGCCAAACGGCGCGCAGGCCGTCACCGGGATCGGCGACATCGACGGCGACGGCAGCGACGAACTGGTCTTCGCAGACGCCAGTCAGCACTTGCGATACCTCGAATCAGACGGGAGTATCACGAAAATAGACGACGCCGGCTCCGGATCGAACAACGGCATCGGTGCCGGCTCACTGGCCGACCTCGACGGCGACGGCACGCCAGCAGTGGTACTGGTCGACGGGAGCAACGAAATCCTGATCAACCGCAAAGCGAGCGGTGGCGGGACCGAACGCCTCACTGGCGTGAGTGCGACGAAAGCGCCACTGACGACGGCAGATGTCGACGGCGACGGCGCGACGGAGATCGTCTACGTCGGGACGACCAACGAGAAGCTCAGATTCGTCGACGACCCGCTGGGAACTCCTTCGGTCGAGGTGCTCTCAGACGAGAACGGCAACGATGTCGACGGCTCAGACGAGACTGGGGCCACGTGACTCATACTGCCGGCTGTCACTTCGTGACGATCTTCGCCACCCCAGGGTGGCGAAATCGGTCACAGATGTACAGCCGGTCGTATCACTCCTCTGTCAATTCCGGCTCGTCTGGCGTGCCCAGTGCGACCGAGAACGCGTCGTGGTCGTCGAGGCCGTCGGCGAGTTCGTCCAGCCGTGTCCGCATCGTCGACAGCCGCTCTTTCAGCTCCGACACCGTCTCCGGCTCTCGTTCGTGTCCGCTGGCCGTGGCAGCGTACTCGCTGGCGACCGCGTAGTAGCGCCCGAGGAGCTGGTCGTACTCGACGCGGCGCTGGAGGCGCTCGACCGTCGCGCGAAGCGTCTCTGGCGAGATCGGTTTGGTGACACACTCGACGGCTCTGTCGGTGCCGTCGACCGACTCGTCGACGAGCGCCGCCAGCTCGAACGGGCGCTCGTCGCGCTGGGGGCGTGGAATCGCCTGTTCGATACCGTCTCTGGCGTCGACGAGGACGACCGACACCGCCTCGTCGAGGCTGTCGACGGCGGTCTCTGCGTCGATCGCCGTCCTGACGGGCCACTCCTCGCGCAGCACCGCCGTCACCCGCTGGCGACAGTCGTCGTCGTCGATACAGACCAGGACGACGTTGTCGGTCACCGAGATGTCGAACGTCGCGTTGCTCATCGTCTCCCCAGCGTCGTTCGAGCACGGCGTACGCGCTGCACGATCAGTTGCCTCCGGTGGTGCCCGCGTCCGAGCCGACCTCGATCGCGGCGTCGAACAGCGTGGAGTACAGCGTCATCGTCTCTTCGTCGTGGACCGTCCGGTCGATGTAGTAGTAGCCGGTCGCACCGCCGGCTCTGACGCGCGAGCCGAGCACGTGCAGGAACTCGAAGGCGGTTTCGCGCCCCATACACTCCTGGAGGTCGGTGATCGAGTCGAAGCAGACCGCGGTGTCGGTCTCTCGGTGGATCTTCGTCGCGATCCGCTCGCCGAGCTCCCGGATGGGCTCGGAGCTGTCGAGATACTCGACGGTCGTGTCGTCGGCCGTCGGTGCCTGCTGGACCGCGGCCGAGCGGGTCACGCCGTCGAGCCCCAGCATCGACAGCGACGGTGCCGGGCCGAGCAACTCTCGCCAGCGCGACGCCTTCTCCTCTGGCCCCTCACTGATCGTCACCCCGACGACGTGCTCCGGTGGCTCGTCGGCCGTCAGGACGTCACAGCAGAGTCGGTCTGCGGTGTCCCCGACGCCCGGCGCGACCAGCAACACGTTCGTCGCGTCCGCGACGGCCGGCCCGAGATCGAAGCTCTCGGTCACAGCACCGCCCTCCTCACTACGATCACGGTGTGGGTTCTGTCGTTCACTACCGTACTGATGGCTCTACACCGACAAATATCTTCACTCGTCTTAGATCCCCAATACGACCCGCGTTCCTCTGGCCCCCATTCGACAGACCGCGCCGGTTCCCGAATTTACGAGAGATAATTAAACGAATAATTTATTACTATTCTTTAGATAAATATATCTCGCCATGGTCCCTGTCCACAAGTGGCTATGAGCCAAACACAGTCTGTCAAGGACACGCTCGCATCGCACCCGAAACTCATCGGCATGATCTTCACCGTGCTACTGTTGCTGACGCAAGCTGGCGCTGCCGCTGGCGCGGCTGCTTCGACATTTGCCGGTCCATAATTTCAGACAGAGTACTCGTCGCTCCAGTAGAGATTACCGTTTGATATAACTGGGAATAGCTGCAACTCGAAAAATTCATTCAGGCGGTCTATAGAGACATCAAATGTTTCTAGTTCCCCTGCATTCAGATAGCGTTGTCTTTTGCTGGTTATATGTGGTCGGACCAGTGAACCCATAGGATATGACTTGGTTGGATATGCGTTGATACTTACATCACAACCGTCCGTCTCTCTTTGGCTAATACTAGCAGAAATGGGCGTTCCCGATTCGCTCTCGACCAGCGTCTCGTTGCCGTCGCCGACGACCATGTAGCGCTGGGCGAGTCGGTTCCGTTTCTTGAGCAGGCCGAGCATCGACAGCAGCGAGAATCCCTGATTGAGCAATCGAGCGACGGTCCGGCCGATCTCTGTCGCGGTCTTGTTCAGCACGTCGGTCAGGGTGACGATGCCGCCGATCGCACCGGCGTCGATGAGCGCGCGGCCCTGGCTGTAGGACTGGCAGGCGTTGAGCAGGAACGCGTTGACGCCGACCGACTCCAGCGTTTCGGCGTCGAGGTGGCCGTCGGTACACCGGATCCCGTCGGGGTCGACGTGACCGATGTAGTGAAAGAAGTCGGCGTCCGTCGTCAGCAGCGTCGCCAGTTCGTCGGTCGTGACCTGCTCGCGCGTGGTGATGTCGAACTCGATCCACTCGCGGGTCCCGTAGATGTCGCCGACGACGTTCTCGTCGCTCATCTGGGGGTCGTTGCAGACGACGAGAATGCGTGTCCGCTCGCCGGAGCTTGCGTCGAACTCCAGTCGTCGGTCGTACTCCTCGACGCTCATCTTGCTCGCGCCCAGCGGGATGCCGTCGCCGACGTAGGTCTGTTCGATGCTGTCCGCTGGCTCGGGCGTGAACACCGTCTGGTCGAGTCCGCGCGTCGCCGTCTCGCTTCGGGTCGCCGTCGATCTGACGAACGCTTCGCCG
This sequence comes from Halomicrobium sp. HArcht1-1, assembly GCF_058933285.1. Classification (NCBI taxonomy): domain Archaea; kingdom Methanobacteriati; phylum Methanobacteriota; class Halobacteria; order Halobacteriales; family Haloarculaceae; genus Halomicrobium; species Halomicrobium sp. HArcht1-1. The sequence goes on along the minus strand of NZ_JBZYDL010000001.1, from coordinate 2,660,911 downwards.
CCGCGGTCCGACGTATCGAAGAAGGAGGTCACCTTCGGCGAGAGGTCCGCCTTCGCGCCGTCTGTGATCGTGGGATCGTCGGGACAGCGAACGACCGCGAGCTCGTCGGCGAGGAAGGGCAACACCGGGAGTGCCGAGGACTCCGGAACCACGTCGGCGGTCAGCTTCCACGTCGGGACGGCCTCCGCGATCGCCTCGTAGGGCACCTGTAGGTACTGGCGGACCTGTTCGGCGAGTGGCTGGTCGTACAGCGCCGGGAAGTCCAGATCGACGGCCGCTTCGACGCGATCCCGCTCGTACAGCGGCACGTCGTACATCCCCTCCGTCCGGGTGACGCAGTCGAGCAGAAACACCTGCTTGAGCACGCGCGCGACGGTCGTCTCGAAGCCGTCGCCGTCGTCGAGAGGCCGAGACCAGCCGGCGGCGTGGAGCCTCGGCTGCGACCCGATCTCGACGGTCGCACCGAGATAGTAGGCCAGGGACGTGACCGGCAAGAGTGCATCCAGTCGCGGCGGGACCTCGATTGTCACTCCCGTCTCCGGCGCGGACAGCGCCGTCGGGACCGAAAGCTCCGGGCCGCGTTCGATCAGCGGCGGGTGTCCCCGGAGTGTCGGGAACGACCGCTCACAGCTCGTCGTCTTCAGTGCCGAGCCCAGCTGTGACAGCGCGGTCGCCAGCGCTTCGGGGTCGTCGGTCGTCGTGATCGTCGCCGCCGGCTGCTCGTGGAGCGACCGAACGCCGACGCGGAGTTCGCTGGCACCCGGAAACGAGAGTTGCACCTGATCGGTTCCCGGCTCGAACACGACCTCACCCTCGACGTAGAGGTACAGCTTCATCTTGGCCGAGGAGAGCTCGACGTAGTACTTGCCGGGTCCGACGGCGGTCCGCTCGCTGCTGGTACATTCGGCGACGATCGAGAGGTCGTCGTCACGAACGAGCGCGTCGACCTGATAGGGCGTCTCCAGCGTCGTGGCCGTAATCGCGGCGGCCGTATCGACGGGCGGCGCGAACGTCGACGGGTCGATCGAGGTCGGTGTCACTGGCCGTTGCGTGAGCAGCGTAAACTGTGCTCCCTCGATCGGATCGGAGAGTCGCAACCCGTAGGGTGCTTCGACCGCTGTCATCGACGGCGTCGTATCGGTAACCATAGGATTCGGGACGGGGGTCGGCGGACGACCGGTGTTCTACACGTCATGAACGGCCTGCAGGACAAAAGTACTATTTACTACTCGCTGATATCTGTCGTTCGGTTGTCGCCGGCACTCGTGTGTCATCACCTGTCTCTGGACGGTGTCGCGGCCAAAAAGTGAGTCGACAGTCCGAGCCAGGTACCGCGTCGCCGGGTCAGATGACGTCGATTCCGTTGTTCTTCTCTTTGGTGTCTCGGCCGCCGTCGGTGTGTCCGTAGCTCTGGCCGCCCTGATCGTCGAACTCCTCGACGTTCTGGCTGGCGTCGAAGCTGGTGTCGTCACCGACTTCCTGGATCGCTTCGCGGGACTTGTCGGCCTGCTTCTGGGTGGACGGGCCGAGCACCTGCGCCGACTGGACGCCGGTCATGATCGCCATCACGCGAACCTTGCCCTTGTACTCCTCCTGGATGCGCGCGCCCCAGATGACGTTGGCGCTGGCTTCGAGCCGTTCGGTGATGTTCTGTGCGATCCCTTCGGCCTCCTTCAGCGTGAGGTCTGGGCCGCCAGTGATGTGGACCAGTCCGCCGCTCGCGCCGCGGTAGTCGACGTCCAGCAGCGGATGGTTCATCGCGTCTTTGACGACCTCTTCGGTCTTGTTCTTGTCCTGGGTCTCGCCGACCAGCATGACCGCGACGCCGCCCTGGTTCATGATCGAGGTCATGTCGGCGTAGTCGAGGTTGATCAGCGACGGCTGCGTGATGGTCTCGCTGATCCCCTTGACCGTCTCGGCGATGATCTGGTCCATCACCGAGAACGCCTTGCCGATCGGGAGGTTCGGGACGTAATCGAGCAGGCGGTTGTTGTCCAGCACGATGATCGAGTCGGCCTCGTTGCGCAGTCGTTCGAGGCCTTCTTCGGCCTTGACCGTGCGGGCGCGCTCGACGTTGAACGGCGTCGACACCATGCCGACGACGATCGCGCCCTGTTCTTTGGCGATCTTGGAGACGACCGGTGCTGCACCGGTACCCGTCCCGCCACCCATGCCGGCGGTGACGAACACCAGGTCGGCGTCTCCCAGCACTTCCTTGATCGTGCCCTGGGCCATCTCGGTGGCGCGCTCGCCCATCGAGGGGTCGCCACCGGCACCGAGGCCGTTTGTCAGGGACTTGCCGACGAGGATCTTCGTGTCGGCCTCGATCATCTTGAGATGCTGCTTGTCGGTGTTGATCGCCACCGTGTCAGCACCCTCGACGCCGATGTTGTACAGACGGTTGACCGTGTTGTTACCGGCTCCGCCACAGCCGACGATGACGATCCGGGGGTCACCGAAACCGTCCACGTCCGCGTCGGACAGTTGCTGCTGTTCCGCTTCGTCGCGCTCGAGGGCTTCCTTGACGATGTCCTGCATCGTTAGGCCCTCACGTAGGTGCGACGCTCGCGTTTCTCGGATGGTCGCTCTTTCCCGCCCTCCTGCTCGGCGAGCATCTCACGCACAGCGGACCTGATGGCCTCGCTGCGGTTGGGGTACTCCCCGGTTTCGACCATTCGTTCGACCTCTTCGATCTGCTGCTTCGGAATCCGTAGTGTCACACGCTCCATAGTTATCTCGTTCCCCGGTAAGACGGCAGGCGTTTACACGCCGACCGCACGTTTTACACCGCGCAATCGCCGGACGACGGCGGGACATCCACCGTGTGGCGCGCCGTGTAAGACGACCGTCTTACGCAGAACATACCACAGAGTGTAGTATAATAAAGGTTGTGGCGGGTGTATGACAACCACGCGTTTACGACAGTAAGGTGGTTGTAACGTCTAATTTCGCCACTTTAGTTGTTTTCGAGAACGTCCGCTGCCGGGGTTCGACGCCCACAACTCGGGCAGAAACCCCAGTCCGACCGGAGCTCGTCACCGCAGTCACAGAACACGCGGTGGGCTGCCTTCTCACCACAGTTCGGGCAGTAAACGTGGTCGCTCGTGACGTTTTCGCCACATTGGCCACACGTCTTACGTCCGCCCGCGGGTGTGCCGTCGTCCTCACGACCGGGTGTCTTACGATCGGTGCTGGCGTGTGACGACTCGCGCCGACCATCGTGTGACACCTCCGACTGATCGTCCGACACCGCCTCTCGGCTGGCGTTTTCGCCCTCCAGCGTGATGTTTACGTTCACGTCCTGGGGACGCTGTGGCTGGAGTCGGCCGTTCAGACGCTTCTCGATGATCGCGTCCACGCGGTCGACGATCAGATCGTCGATGCTGTCGTCGCCGCCGTCGGACCCGTCGACGGCCCCCGGCGATTCGTCTGGCGCTTCCAGATACTCCCGGAGCGCTTCGCGCATGACCTCGCTCTTGGAGGCGTCGAACTCCTCGAGCTGATCGATGAGGTCGTCGTCGGCGCGAAACGTGATCTTACTCATTCGACTCGTCATACACATTATCGCCGGGGTATTTTAATCTTCCCGCGGCGTCTGACACCCGTCTGCCACCGTTTTGGGTCTTCCTTCGGTCCGCCCCACCACGCGGGCGTCGCCGGCAGTGTCTGACGGACCGGTGTGGCTGTGAGACCCTCCCGCCCTCGTACAGAATGATAACCGTTAAGTCTGCCACCGGCGCTACGTTCGAGTGCAACCGCCCTTAGCTCAGACTGGTAGAGCAGTCGACTGTAGATCGACTTGCCCCCCGTTCAAATCGGGGAGGGCGGATTTTTCCTGCGAACGACAGTGAGCAGTGACAGCTGATTTGGTTTCTTCGCACCTGCCCGACTCGGCGCTGGTCGTCTCACCGCCGACGGCTCCGCGCTCGGCGGCGTGCATCCCCGATATCAATTTATTTGTAGGTGTCTTGCGGCTTGGTTGATATGGCGACGATCAAATCATTCGTCGAATCGTTCGGCGTACTGCGCCGGAACCCGATCGTGTTTGCGATTGGGGCGCTGTACGCGGTGATCATACTCCCCCAGACTGCTCTCTCGACGTTCGGAATCCCGTTCGTTCCGGCGCTCTTTCAGTTGGTGACGTTCTTCATCACGCCCTTCGTCGTCGCTGGCCTGCTGGCGATGGTCTACGAGGGGCGGGTCAGAGACACGTCTTTCGAGACGTTCAAGAAAGTCGGGAAAGACCGGTACGTGCCCGTATTGGTCGGGAACCTGATCCAGGCTGTGTTCACGATCGCCTACGGGTTCATCGCGGCCATCGTGGCGCTGTTCGTCGTCGGGTTCGGTGCGATGGCCATGACGAACGGCGGCGCTGGCGCGACGAGTGACTCGATGCTGGGCGGGATCGGCATCGTCTCGATCCTCCTGGTGGCCGTTCTCGTGCTCGTGTTCCTGCTGGTGATGTTCTTCATCCAGTTCTACGCCACTGCGATCGTGGTCGACGACGTCGGCGTCGTCGACGGCTTCCGCAACAGTATCAGCGTCGTCATCGACAACCTCGTTCAGTCGCTCGGCTTCAGCGTCATCAACCTCGTGATCGGCCTGCTGGTGTCCGTGCCGACGATCGCGCTGTTCTTGTTGCCACTGCTGGGTGGCGGACTCGACAGTGGAGCGGCGGCCGGTGGGGCCATGGGACCGACTAGTTTGACCGGCACGGCACTGGCGTCCCGGGTCGGCGTCATCCTCTACTCGTTCGTCGTTGCGGTCGTCCTGACGCCGTTCCGATCCGCGTTCTCCGTCGCGTTCTACGACAACCACACCGAGGGGTAAGCCCGAGCGCCTTCCTCGGTCCTCTCTGGCGCGTTCGACGGTCGTGACAGTCACCGCCTACCCGCCAGCCGCGGTGCTCGCAGGCGCGTCGTAACTAACCGATCGTCACCCCTGGACCGGAGTGGATGATTACTGCACGGACCACGCACGGCGTCGATCGGCGGCGACCTGGCTGGGAGGGCGAGGATGTCTGAGATCGTCGTCGCGGACGTGTCGATCGGGGAGCGCTCGATCGAGTACACCGTCGACTACTCGCGGGACCTGCGGCGCTTCTTCGACGCGTCGACGTTTTCGGTGTCGTACGACGTAGACGTGAGCGAGGTCCCGTACGGTATCGCGACGATTCCGGTCCTCGCGCAGGTCTGTCCGGTCGCGTGGGCGACCGACAGCACCGTCGTCGTGGAGGCCGTCGACCGGCAGTTCGTCGACAGCCTCGACGCGGTCCGAGACACGCTGTCGCGGATGTACCCCGCGTTCATCGACGGCGGGGCGCTCCGGGCCGAGCGGATCACGGAGCACCGTCACGAACCGGGTTCGTTCGACGGGACGGCACAGCTTTTCAGCGGCGGTGTCGACTCGCTGGCGACGTACGTCCGACATCGCGAGGCCGACCCCGCGCTGATCGCGATCCAGGGCTGGGTCGTCGGCGTCGACGAGGACGATCGCTGGGAGCGGGCCATGGGTCACGTGGACCGATTTGCCCAGCGAGAGGACTGTCCGACTCACAGCGTCACGGCGGACATCTCTGGTTTCCTCGATCACACGATGTTGAACGTCCACTACAAGCACCACACAGACGGCGGGTGGTACAGCGGCGTCGGCCACGGTATCGGGCTGCTCGGAGTCTGTGCGCCGCTGGCCTACAGCCAGGGGTACGGCGTCGTCCACATGGGCTCGACGCACTGGGACGGGTTCGAGCTGGAGTCGGTCACCTGGCCGGGCCGCGGGTCGCCGTGGGGATCGCATCCGGACATCGACGACAACGTCCGGTGGGCGGGCACGCGGGGCCACCACGACGCTTTCGAGATCACGCGCCAGGACAAGCTGGAGCTGCTGGCCGACTACGCCCGCGAAACGGGAGCTCCGTTCGTGATCCGGACCTGTACGTACGACGACGCGGGCGGGAACTGCAACCGCTGTGAGAAGTGCGTCCGGACGGCGACCGGGCTCTTGCTGGCCGGCGTCGATCCCAACGACTTCGGCTACCGGGTCGACGAGGAGTGGTACGACTACGCCGTCGAGCGCTTCGAGACGAACGACTGGGCGCTGGACGAGCACGTCCGGTACTACTGGGAAGACATCCAGGACCACCTCCCCGCCGAGGAGTGGCCCGAGGACGACGGAGCTAGCGAGTTCCTCGCGTGGCTCGCGGACAACGACTTCGCGGACAACGTCGAGCGGTCGACCCAGCCCGCCTGGGTGAAGCTGCTTCGCGTGGGCGCGCGAAACGCGCCGTACGAGCTCTACGAGTACCTCTATCCGGTCTACGACCGACTACGGCCGAAACCGTACAACTGACCGCGCTCTGAGGTGGCAAACAGTATCATACGACCGGCTGACATCTGTGACCGATTTCGCCACCCCGGGTGGCGAAGCTCGTCACGAAGTGACAGCCGGCAGTATCAGTCTGTCGGCGAGGGACGGGGCGACGCCTCGGCGTCACACACCGACCCGCGTCGGATCGTCTCGACGGCGTCGAGCGGGAACGCGTCCCGGTCGGGAACCGCCTCGAACCCGAGGGCAAAGCCCAGCGGGAACAGTATCGCGGAGATCGCGCGTCGGAGGCCGCCGTCGACGCCGAGCCGCTGACAGACCAGCCCGGCGGCCGCGAGCGTCGCGAGCAGCCACCCGCCCGCGAGCAGCGGCTGCGCGACCGCGAGCAGCGCGCCCAGGCCGAGCCAGGCCGTGGTAGCGATCTTGTCCCGGAAGTACCACAGCCACCGCCAGCGCAGCGCCGGTCGGCTCAGGGCTTTGTGACAGACCTGGCCGCCGGCCCGGTAGTACCCCTGTCGCCAGCGACGGAACTGATCGAGCGACGACTCCGGAACGGGATGGGTGCCGACGACCGTCGGCAGCCGGCACAGATCGTACCCCGCGAGCGTCAGCTGGAACCCCAGATCAACGTCCTCCCAGGCGGTCAGAAACGGGTGAAAGCCGCCCACTTCGGCCAGGGCCTCGCGGTCGTACAGCGCGACGCCGTGCAGATAGTCGACGCTGGTCGGCTCTTCGGTCCGGCGTTCGTTCAGGTGTCCGTCGACGCCCGCGACCGAGGGATCGCTCGCGAGTGTCTCTCGAGCCTCGGCGAGCCAGTCGCCCTGGGTCAGGACCACGTCGCCGTCGACGAACAGCACGGCGTCACCGCGGGCCCACTGCGTGCCGACGTAGCGGCCCGCGCCGGGGGTCGTCAGCGCGTCGTCGGGGATCCGGAGGACAGTGGCGTCGTAGTCGTCTGCGATCGCGACCGTCCCGTCCGTCGAGTTCGAGTCGACGACCAGCACCTCGAAGCTGGCGACGCCACGACACGCCGCGAACACGGCGTCGAGACAGTCGGCGATGCGCGCTGCCTCGTTGTAGGTGACGACGACGACCGACAGCTCCGGCTCGTCTCTCTCGACAGTGGCTGTCTCTGGGCTGGCCCCGTCGGCCGTCGCTCGTGTCTCGTACACGAGAGCGACGACGACCGATCGCACCTTCGTTATGTGACTCCTACGCCGCGGTGAGAAACGGCCTCGTTCGCTCAGAGTCGGCGTTCGAGGAAGTCCGCGAGCGTGCGGAACGTGCGGATCTTCTGGTCCACGTCGGTCGATGCGTGGCCCTCCTCGCCGAGTTCGACGTACTCGTAGTCGCCGTCTTCGCCCGCCTCGTAGCCGAGTTCGTCGAGGCGATCACGGAACAGTCGGGCCTGCGAGACCGGGACGCGCCGGTCGTTGACGCCGTGGAGCACCAACAGCGGAGCGGCGAGGTTCTCGGCGTGAGTGATGGGACTGCGTTCGTCGTACAGCTCCGGGTTCTCCTCGGGTGAGCCCACGTTCTTCTCCAGCAGTTCGGTCCGGTAATGGGGCATCGTGTTCTCGTAGAGGTCCCGCAGGTCGGTGACGCCGATCCAGGCGACTCCCGCGTCGTACAGCTCGGGGTACATCGTCAGCTGACAGTACGCCGAGTAGCCACCGTAAGAGCCTCCGAAGACGGCGATCCGGTCGTCGTCGACCCACTCCTTCTCGGCGAGGATCGTCGTCCCCTTCGCGATGTCGGCCTGCTCGTTGCCGCCCCAGTCGTCGTAGATCGCCTGTGCGAACTCGCGGCCGCGGCCGGTCGAGCCCCGGTAGTTCACCTTGAGGACGCTGTACCCCTGCGAACAGAGGAACTGCGTGTAGAGGTCGAAGCCGCGCGTGTCCTGTCCCCGCGGACCGCCGTGGGGGTTCACGATCGCTGGCGACGGACGCTCGCCGCTGTCGTACAGCAACGCCTCGATCTCGCGGGAGGCAGGGTCGCTCTCCACGCCCTGGCCGGCGCGGTCGTCGAACTCGGCGACGCCCGCGGAGTCGAAGGTGAAGTACTCGGCGTCCACGAAGCGATCCGGGTCGAGGTCGCCGTAGTCGGCCGCGATCAGCTGCTCGGTCTCGTCGGTCGCGAGGTCGTAACACAGCAGTTCGGGTCGCCGATCCGGCGTCGTGTGCGAGCAGACGATCCGTTCCTCGTCGACGACGGCGCTGCCCGCACGTCCGAGCGACGCGACGCCCGTGGGCAGGTCGAGCGTCGTCGCCGCGCCGGTCCGGGCGTCGTAGACGACGACTTCTTTCGCACACTCGCGTGTCCGAACCGCGAGGAACCGATCGCCACCGGGCAGGAAGGACTCGGCGTCCTCGTCGAACTCGCCCCCGTACCAGGTCACTTCGTCGGTCGACAGATCGTAGACCCCACACCGGCCCAGATCCGCGGTGTTGTCCGTCACCAGCAGCCGGTCGCCGTCTGGACTCCAGTCGACCGGCGCGACCTCCGCGCCCGTCTCGCCGATCTCCAGGTTCCGGGGGTTCGATCCGTCGGCGTCGGCCACGTAGGTGTCCGTGTTCTCGAAGGTGTCCGTCTCGTTGGTCGCGTAGGCGATCCGCTCGCAGTCGGGCGACAGCACGCCCGCAGCGACGGCTCGGTCGTACGCCGTCAGCTGGGTGGTCGCTCCCGTCGCGCAGTCGTGACGGTACAGCTGCATCTGACCGCTCGCCGTCGATCCGACCAGCAGGGTCTCGCCGTCTTCGCCGACGTCCTGCAGGATCGTCTGCCCGTCCAACTCGACGACTGGCTCGACCGAGCCGTCCCGAGCGATCGCGTACACGTCGTTTTGCTCGTTGCCGTCGTCGTCGAGGTGGAAGAAGACGCGCTCGCCGTCGGCTCCCCACTCGACGTGCCAGCGGGCGTTCCGGGGCACTTCGCCGTCGCTCCACCGCGTTCGCTCGCCGGTCTCTACGTCGACGACGTGTAACTCGTTGCGCCCTGTCTCGTCGTAGTAGACGGCGACTTCGCTCCCGTCGGGGGAGACGGTCGCGTGGTGGAAGGTCGGCAGGCTCGCCAGCGCTTCGAGGAGGTCCTCGTCCATGGGGCCCGGTGCACCCGGACGAACAATGAATCTGTGGACAGTGGCACGCATCTCCGCGGTCGTGGCCGGGACGATGCGGGATCGTCGGCGTGGCGTTGTACTGTCGGCTGCAACTGGTTCGAGACATTCGCGACACAAGGTCGCGAAATTCGTCACAGACGTACAGCCGACGTGTTAGTCGCTCTCTACGGCCCGCATCGTACGGCCCGTAGAAACCCCTTACTCGGGCCACGGTTGTCGTCGCCTCTCCCGACGGACCCGCGAGCAACGCGGAGACAGTCGGCCGCCGACCGTGTCTCTGTCGTGTACTGTCTGGCGACGAATCGAAACAACCCTGCGACGAGAGGCGGATAAAATGACGTGAACGATCATCTCTCTTTTTAGCGACGTGGCGTCAACCCTGGGGTGTGGTCGTCAATGGGAGTGTTCGATAAGGCACGAAACGTTTCCCACCTCGGGGACACTGACGGAGACTGCCCGTATCTGTGTATGCGATGCGAGGCGGCCTTCCAGGTCCAGTATCACTCCTGCCCGGCCTGCGGTGGGTACGACATCCGCCGCGCCGAGTGGGTCTGACACGGAACGCTGTCGTTGCGTACCGGTGCGCGCTGGGACGGGGGAGACGCTCACCGGTACATCGCTACGTCCGTATGAGACGGAGTCCTGTCGCCGTTTTCCCGCTCGCTCGCCGTGGGACGGTCCGCCCTGTCACGGTCCGCGACCACCCTGTCCGACATTTTTTGACATACCTCCCAGCCGCGGTGCCGGAAGACGGTCGGCCTCGACAGCGCATCGGGCTTCCCGGCCGTCGGAGGTGACAGGCACAAGTAGCCAAGGCCCGTCGGGTCGGGTATGCGCCATCGCACACTGGGCACGACGGGCATCGACGTGACGGAAGTCGGACTGGGGACGTGGAACGTCGGCGGCGACTGGGGCGACGTTTCCGACGAGGACGGCCGGGAGGCGATCCGTGCCGCACTCGACGCGGGGATCGACTTCGTGGACACGGCCGACGTGTACGGCGACGGCCGCAGCGAGCGCCACATCGCACACGTCCTGGACGAGCGCGACGAGGACGTGACGGTCGCGACGAAAGCCGGTCGCCGGCTCGACCCCCACGTGGCCGAAGACTACGACTACGAGCACCTCTCGGCGTTCGTCGACCGCTCTCGGGAGTACCTCGATCAGGACACGCTCGATCTCCTCCAGCTTCACTGTCCGCCGACCGACGCCTTCTACCAGCCCGAGACGTTCGCGGCGCTGGATCGACTCAAAGACGAGGGCGCGCTCGAACACTACGGCGTCAGCGTCGAGACGGTCGAGGAGGCGCTGAAGGCCATCGAATACCCCGGCGTCGAGACGGTCCAGATCATCTTCAACCCCTTCCGCCAGCGTCCGGCCGATCTGTTCTTCGAGGAGGCCAAGCGCCGCGACGTGGGCGTCATCGTCCGCGTACCGCTGGCGTCGGGACTGCTGACCGGTGGACTCTCCCGTGACGACACGTTCCCGGAGAACGACCACCGCAACTACAACCGCGAGGGCGAGGCCTTCGACCGCGGTGAGACCTTCGCCGGGCTCCCGTTCGAGCGTGGACTCGACGCCGTCGACGCGCTCCGCGAGCACGTCCCGGAGGAACTCACCATGGCCCAGACCGCGCTGCGCTGGATCCTCGACTTCGAAGCGGTGTCGACGGTGATCCCCGGCTCGACCTCGCCCGAGCACATCCGACAGAACGCCGCCGCCAGCGAGGCCGATCCCCTCTCCCATCAGACCCACGGCGCGATCCGTGACGTCTACGAGGAGTACGTCTTCGACGACGTTCACCACCGCTGGTAGCCCGCCCTATCGTGTCGGTTTACTGACCGTGTTTACGGGGAACTGCGTGACTATCTGGCAGCCAAACGTCGCCCATTCGAAAACGAACCGTGGCTTTCGAGTATAGCGATTCATTTCCCAAATCTGACTGTAAACGCGATCCGAATCATACGATATTTGGTAGGTATCGGGTAGGGAAGTAACAGAATTGTGAGTACTGTCTGACGACCGTCTGCCAGGCGCACGCCCGTCGTCAGATCTGTCGCCTCCGCCACCGCACAGTTCAAGTGTGCTTGCTGTAACTACACGCTCGTGGTCGTCTCGTTCGACTGTTTCGGCACGCTCGTAGACGCCGACCGACCCGACGAGCCGTGGGTGGCCGTGGCCGACGCGCTGGCCGCCCGCGACGTGACGGTCCCGTCCGACTGGGAAGCGGCCTACCGCAGCTCCCATCGAGAGTACGAACGGGGTGCGGAGGCCCCGCTGGACGAGCACGTCCGACTCGCGCTCGCCAGCCGCGGCGTCGATGTCGAGGCCGAGACTGCACACGACGCGACGCTGGCGGCGTTCGACTCGCCGGTGACCGTTCGGGACGGCGCTCGGGACGCGCTCGCGAGCGCGCGAGAGTACGGTCCTGTGGCGGTCTGCTCGAACTGCAGCGTCCTCGGCCTCGTCGAACGGACGCTCGACCGCGCCGACCTCGCCGTCGACTCCGTCGTGACCAGCGTCGACTGTGGCTGGCGCAAACCCCACCCGACGATCTTCGAGCGGACGGCGGCGGCGCTCGGGGTCCCGCTCGACGAACTCGTCCACGTCGGCGACGACGCCCGTACCGACGGCGGTGCGGACCGCGTCGGCGCGACTGCGCTCGTGCTCGACGACGTGGCGCTCTCGGCGGTGCCCGAGTGGCTCGCGGCCGCCGTCGCCGACGGAGCGTCCGGGGAGGAGCCACCGTGATCGCGCCTCTCGCAGTCCTGATCGCGGCGGCGCTCGAACTGCTCGTGGCCGAGCCCCCGGCCCGTGTTCACCCGGTCGCCTGGCTTGGCCGTGTCGTCGCGCCGCTGGATCGCGAGTGGGGACGACCTCGACTCGTCGGTGCCGTCGGAGCGCTGGCGGTGCCGCTCACTGCCGCGGTCGTCGTGGCCATCCTCGTGGTCGCGGCTGGGCGAGTGTCGGCCTGGCTCGCGGCCGCCGTCGCCGGTGTCGCGCTGTTCGTCGCGACGAGCCTCCGGATGCTCCTGTCGGAAGCCCGCTCGACGATCGCGGCCACGCCGACGGATCTCGACGCCGCTCGCAGGTCGCTGCGGGCGCTCGCGGGTCGCGACGCAGAGACGCTCTCGGCCGGGCAGATCCGGAGCGCGGCCGTCGAGAGCGCGGCCGAGAACCTCGCCGACGGGCTGGTCGCGCCACTCGCCGCGTTCGTCGCGGGCGTCGTCGTGGGGCAGGCGGCGACGCTCTCGCCGGTCCCGTCGCTCGCACTCGGCGCTGGCGGGGCGGCGTGGGTCAAGGTCGTCAACACGCTGGACTCGATGCTGGGCTATCGCTCGAAGCCGGTCGGGTGGGCTCCCGCGCGACTCGACGACGCGGTGATGTGGCTCCCGGCCCGGATCGGCGCGCTCCTGCTCGCCGCGGCGGCACGCGACCCGGCGGCGCTCCTGTCGGCACGACCGTGGCTGGACGGGGTCCCCTCGCCCAACTCCGGCTGGCCGATGGGGGTACTCGCGGCCGCCCACGACGTTCGTCTCGAAAAGCCCGGCGTGTACGCACTCGACGGCGGCGAACAGTTGCCTTCGAAAGAAATTTCACTGCGAGCGGTCCGAACCGTCGCCGTTGCGGGCGGACTCGCGTACGCACTCGCGGTCGCCACGACGGCCGCTGTGGGAGGACTGCCGTGATCGGTGCCGCGTTTCGTGGCGCACTCGGCTTCCTCACCCGACTCCCGGTCGGGCACGGTGAGGAGGCTTTCGACGCCTTTCGGGCGACGCCGGCAGCCTTTCCCCTCGCCGGCTACGTCGTCGGCCTCCTGCTCGCACCGGCCGTCGCGCTCCCCGTGCCCGCACCGACGGTCGCCTTCTCGCTCGTCGTCGCCGTCGTGCTGGTCACCGGTGTCAACCACGCCGACGGGCTGGCAGACCTCGGCGACGCCGCGGTCGTCCACGGCGACGCCGAGCGACGGCGGGCGGCGATGACCGATACGACCGTCGGGGTCGGGGCGCTGCTGGCTCTCGGCGTCGACCTCGTGGGGATCGCACTCGCCGGTCTGGCCCTCGCCGCGCTGCCGATCGCCGGGGCCGTCGTCGTGGTTCTCGCCAGCGAGGTCGGCGCGAAGCTCGCGATGGCGACGCTGATCTGTCGGGGGACGCCGAGCCACGAGGGCTTTGGCTCCTCGTTTCTCAACGAGGCCGACGGACGGGACCTGTGGCTCCCCGTCGTCGTCGCGCTCCCTGCGGTGGCGCTCGGCTGGCTCGCTGGCAGTCCGCTCGCGACCGGCACGGCTCTCGTCGGTGCCGTCGTCGTCGCACTCGCCGTCGAGCGGTGGGCCGCCGTCACGCTGGGCGGCGTCGGCGGCGACGTGCTCGGCGCGACCAACGACCTGGCGCGACTGGCCGCGCTCCACCTGGGGGTGATCGCGTGGACGCTCTGGTGATGGCCGGCGGTCGCGGCACTCGCCTCGACACCGACGGCGAGAAACCGCTGTTCCCGCTCGCCGGCCGTCCGCTGATCGACCACGTGCTCGACGCGCTCGACGCAAGCGGCGTCGCGTCGGTCGTCGTCGCGACCTCGCCGTCGACGCCCGAGACGGCGGCCCACGTCTCCGTTCCGACCGTCGAGACGCCGGGCGAGGGGTACGTCGCCGACCTCGACGCGGCGCTGGCCGACGACCGACTGGCCCGACCGACGCTCACCGTGGCGGCCGATCTCCCCCTGTTGACCGGCGCTGTTCTGGACCGGCTCCGTCGCGCCCACGAGTCGGGGTCGCTCACCGTCGCCGTGCCGGCCGCCCGCAAACACGAGCTCGGGGTCAGCGTCGACACGACGTTCGACCACGACGGTCGGACCGTCGCACCGACCGGCGTCAACGTCGTCGGCGGCGATCCGTCCCGCACGCTCGTGGTCGACGAGCCCCGGCTGGCGGTCAACGTCAACCGTCCCGGCGACGCGGCCGTCGCCCGCGAGTGGCTCCGTTCCTGATCGGCACGCGCGAAAGAATTATCCGCGCTAGGGCCGGTATCGTCTGTATGCTTCCCGACGCCGTCGATGAGCTACGAGAGTCCGGTAGCGAGGACGGTGCCGTCGACGAGCAGGGCCGCGTGCCACACGGGAGCGCCGACGACCCCTGGGTGCTCGATTTCAGCGCGAACACCAATCCGCGCTCGCCCGACGGGGCCGCCCGCGTGTACGAGTCGTCGCTCGCGTCGGCCCGCCGGTATCCGCCCGACGACTACTGTGCCTTTCGTGCCGCCGCCTCGGAGGTCGTCGACTGCGAGGCCCGCGAAGTCATTCCGACCGCGGGCGGGCTGGCGGCGATCCGGCTCACGCTCCAGACGAGCGTCGAACCGGGCGGCTCCGTCCTCGTCCCGGCACCGAGCTTCGGCGAGTACGCCCGCGAGGTCCGCCTGCAGGGAGCCACGCCCACCTTCGTCGATCACGACGCGATCCTCGACGCCGACCCGACCGGTCACGACCTCGCTATCGTCTGCAACCCGAACAACCCGACCGGCGAGTGCTACGACGCCGAGCGACTGCGAGCCTTCGCCGAGCGCTGTCGCGACGCGGGCACGACCCTGCTGGTCGACGAAGCGTTCCTGGGGTTCACCGACGAGCCCTCGCTGGCCGGCACGCCGGGCGTCGTCGTCGCCCGCGCGCTGACGAAGCTCTACGGGCTGCCGGGGCTGCGAGCCGGCTACGCCGTGGCCACCGGGCGACACCGCGACCGACTGGACACCGCCCGGATCGCGTGGTCGCTGAGCGGGCCGGCGGCCGCCGTCGGGACCCACTGCCTGCGTGATACGGAGTTCGTCGCGGCGACCCGCGAGCGCGTCAGCGCCGAGCGCGAGCGAATGCGGACACAGCTTGCCGGTCGGTTCCGGGTGTCTCCCTCCGACGCGCCCTTCCTCTTGCTGGAACTCGACGGGCGCGACACGGTCGAGGAGTTGCTCGCGACGGTCCGGGAACACGACATGGCGATCAGGGACGCCCGCACGTTCCGCGGGCTGGACGCACACGTCCGGGTCGCCGTGCGGATGCCAGACGAGAACCAGCAGCTGCTGGGCGCTCTCGATGTTTGAGGCCCAGATCCGGGACGGCGTCTGTCAGTGTCGCGGCGACGGCAGCCGCTGGCTGGGGACCGGTCCAGCCGGGGGGTATCGACGCGCCGACGCCGTCTACAACGTCACCGTCCCGGCGGGGTTCGACCGCACGGACCTGTCGAGCTACGTCGTCGAACGCCGCCGACGCGCGGGATTCGAGACCGACGGCCCCGGTCTGCTCACGGGCGTCGACGTGACTCACGCCCGCTGTGCCAGTGTGGGACCGGTCGCGGTCCTGGCGACGGTCGGGCTCTCGAACCCGGCCGCCCTGCCACTCGACCCAGGTTCTCACGAGGGAAACAGAGCAGAAGACACCGACGATGCGTGGCGTCCCGGCACGGTCAACCTCGTCGTCGGGACCGACCGGGCCCTCGACGACGGCACGCTGGCTGAACTGCTGGCCACCTGCGTCGAAGCCAAGGCCGCGACGCTGTCCCAACTGGTCGGAGTTCCGGGAACGACGAGCGACGCCGTCCTCGTGGGAACGGTCACCCACGGCGACCCGGCCGACTTCGCCGGCAGTGCGACGACGGTCGGGTCGGCCGCGCGAGCCTGCGTGCGAGAGGCCGTCCGGGCCAGCTTCGAGGCGCGGTACGCAGACGACGAGCCGCCGGCGTCGGTCGCGGAGGCACAGTACGGGGTCACGACCGACCGTCAGGCCGATGTGTTCGCGCCCCGGAACTGCGAGCATGACTGAGGACACGGACGGCGGTCCGCGGGCCGAACCGATCACAGCCAGCGCACCCGACGACTTCGGCCTCGTACAGGCCTGGTGGGGCGACGGCAAGGGGAAGACGACGGCCGCGCTGGGGATGGCGATGCGAGCGGCCGGCCACGGCTATCGCGTCCACCTGTTGCAGTTCATGAAAGGCGGGACCAGCAGCGTCGAGGACGTGCGTGGCGAGTACAACGCGATCGCGGCGCTGCCGGGCTTTTCCTACGAGAACGCCGGCCACTACGGCTGGCACGGCTTCCTCGACGGCAGCGACGACGACGAACACGGTGCTCGTGCGCGGGGCGCGCTGGCCCGCGCCGAGGAACTGATCGAGGCCGCCACCGTCGCCGACCTCTCGGCACCGCTCGCACTCGATGGCCCGCCCGAAGACGGGCTCCACATGCTCGTCCTCGACGAGATCCTCTACGCCGCCAACCGCGACCTGATCGCGCCTGCGAACGTGATCGAGTTGATCGAGGCAGCGCCCGACGGTCTCGAACTGGTGTTGACCGGCGGCCACGAGCGCCCGGCGTTCCTGACCGAGCACGCCGACCTCGTCACGAACGTCGCGAAGGAACGCCACCCGCTGGACGACGGCCAGGGTGCGCGCAAGGGCACCGAGTTCTGAGTTCGGGGTCGAGTGTCACCGGTAATCTGGCCCTATCGCAGTTCTTCGGCATCGTGATCGACTGTTGCTGTGTCGACCGTTACATGCGGAACGTCGTCGTTGCTTACCGGTGAGCGTCTACCAGTCCCGACGCTCACCGGGCCATCGCGACCACCGTCCGTGTCAGTTGCCACGATAGTCGCCGATTTCGGAGGAGTTAGCTCGGATTTCCGCCAATTCTGTCTCCATAACGAAGTGTATCACAGACTCCATCTATCGTAATGAGTGACAGCTCTCAGATCCGATCGCGGACCAGGTGGGCGACGATCGTCGTCCTGATCGCCGCCGTCGTCGCGACGAGCCCCATCGCCGCGGGCGTGACAGCACTCGGCGACGACGCGGGCATCTCACAGCGAACAGACGACATCGCCGCCCAGCAGTCAGCACCCAGTGGTTTCTCCGGCGAGACGAACCTCTCGGACGCCGAAACGAAGTACGTCGGCACGGCCGAAAACGACACGGCGGGCTGGTCGGTCGCGTACGCGGGCGACGTGAACGGTGACGGGATCGACGATCTCGTCGTCGGCGCACCGGAGAACGACACCGGCGGGACCAACGCCGGAGCGGCCTACATCGTCTTCGGCCCGACCGATCCGGGCACGGTCTCGCTGGCCGACGCCGACGTGACGCTCACCGGCGCGGCGGCCTCCGACCGCGCCGGCTACGACGTGTCGTACGCGGGTGACGTGAACGACGACGGCTACGCAGACGTGATCGTGGGCGCACCGGGCAACGACAGCACAGCCAGCAACGCCGGGGCGGCCTACGTCGTCTACGGCGGCGACACGATGGCCGACCGGATGAGTCTCGCCGACGCAGACGTGACGCTGACAGGCGAGTCGCCGGGCGACCGCGCGGGCTGGTCGGTCTCGAACGCCAGCGGACTCGACGGTCCCGACGGGGTCGCCGTCGGCGCACCCTTCGCCAACGACAGCGCCGGAGCGGCCTATCTCGTCTCCGGCGAGCAGCTGTTTGGCACCGTCGACCTCGGGGCGGAGTCGACCGCTACGCTGACGGGCGAGTCGCCGGGCGATCAGGCCGGCTGGTCGATCTCGCACGCCGGGGACGTGAACGCCGACGGCACGGCCGACGTGATCGTCGGTGCGAACAACTACACGGCCGCCGACGGATCGACCGGTAGCGGCGCGGCCTACGTCGTCTACGGCGCGGTCGGCGGCGAGCGCGATCTCGGCGACGCCGACCTCCGACTCCGCGGCGTCGACGGTGCGGACCGCGCGGGCTGGTCGGTCGCGTACGCGGGCGACGTGAACAACGACAGCACTGCCGACGTGATCGTCGGCGCACCGTTTACCGATCCCAACGGAACGGTCGCAGCAGGATCGGCGTACGTCGTCTACGGCGAGCGCGACCTGTCCGGCGACGTGTCACTGGCCGACGCGGACGTGCGCCTGGACGGCGAAGGTGCCCGCGACCGGGCGGGCGTTGCCGTCTCATCGGCTGGCTCCGGCGACGTGACCTGTGACGGTGTCGACGACGTGCTCGTCGGCGCGCCACAGAACGACTCGAACGAGAACGCCTCCGGTGCGGCCTACGTCGTCGCCGGCAGCGAGTCGTTCTCGGGCAACGTCTCGCTGAGTGACGCCGACGCGATCTTCCGTGGCGAAGCGGCCGGCGATCGAGCGGGCCGTGCGGTCGCCGACGCTGGCGATCTCGACAACGACAGCTTCGACGACATCGCGGTCGGTGCGCCACGGAACGACAGTACCGCAGCCGACGCCGGAGCGACGTACGTGGTGAACAGCGACTGTGAAGTGCTCGAAACGCCAACGGACACTCCGACCGATACGCCGACGGATACCCCGACGGACACGCCGACGGATACGCCAACCGACACTCCGACGGATACCCCGACGGACACGCCGACGGATACGCCAACCGACACGCCGACCGATACGCCGACGGATACGCCGACAGACACGCCAACGGATACCCCAACGGACACACCGACGGATACCCCAACGGACACGCCAACGGACACGC
The DNA here is from genome assembly GCF_058933285.1 of Halomicrobium sp. HArcht1-1. NCBI lineage: Archaea > Methanobacteriati > Methanobacteriota > Halobacteria > Halobacteriales > Haloarculaceae > Halomicrobium > Halomicrobium sp. HArcht1-1. Next base: position 2,641,982 of record NZ_JBZYDL010000001.1, on the reverse strand, counting down.
CGACCGACACTCCGACTGATACCCCGACCGATACTCCGACCGACACGCCAACAGATACGCCAACGGATACCCCGACCGATACTCCGACGGATACGCCAACCGACACTCCGACCGATACCCCGACCGATACGCCGACTGACACCCCGACCGATACACCAACGGACACGCCGACGGACACTCCGACCGACACGCCAACCGACACGCCGACCGACACGCCGACAGACACTCCGACCGATACCCCGACGGACACCCCGACGGATACGCCAACCGACACGCCGACAGACACTCCGACCGATACCCCGACCGATACGCCAACCGACACGCCGACCGACACTCCGACGGATACGCCAACCGACACGCCAACGAACACGCCGACTGATACGCCAACCGACACTCCGACGGACACCCCGACCGACACTCCGACGGACACGCCGACAGACACGCCAACGGACACCCCGACCGACACGCCAACAGACACCCCGACCGACACGCCAACCGACACGCCGACCGACACTCCGACCGACACGCCGACCGACACGCCACAGAATCTCGCGGCGATCAGCTTCGTCGCGTTCTGTGTCCCGGGCGAACAGGGACCGGGCAACGATCCGTGTCCCGAAGGCGAGCGCCTCCTGGTCAAATTCGAGGACCAGGGCGACGGGACGTTCGTGCCAGAGGGCGGCGATTCGATGGGCGTGACGATGACTCCGACCGAGTACAAAAGCGGGACCGGACAGTCGGAAGTCGTGACGGTCGAGTGGAGCGCCGGACAGTCGATCTCGACGGTCGTCGTCAAATCTGCGACCGACGAGTGTCAGTTTGCCGGGGGCACTGCTGGCACGGCGACCTCCTGTGGACCGCCGCCGGGTCAAAGTTCCCAGTCGGGACCCAGTGGTTCGGGGCCACTGCCGCCGATCTTCCTCGCCGGACTGGCAGCGACCTCGCTGGCGGCTGTCGGGCGGCGCGACTGACCGGCTGCGTTCGATCCACATCCACAACTGTTTAAAACAAGGCGAGACAGCCGATCGTACGATGGTCGAGGCCTTCGCGGTGGCGAGCGGCAAAGGTGGGACCGGCAAGACGACCAGCACGCTTGCGCTGGGGATGGCTCTGGCCGAGGAGTACGACGTGACGGTCGTCGACGCCGACACGGGGATGGCGAACATGCTGTTTCACGCGGGGCTTGCGGACGTGGAGACGACGCTTCACGACGTGCTCGCGGCCGACGCGCCGGTCGAAGCGGCGACTTACGAACGGTTCGGGATGACGGTCGTCCCCTGTGGAACGAGCCTGGACGACTTTCGCGACGCCGACCCGACCCGTCTGCGTGCCGTCGTGGCCGATCTCGCCGCGGCGACCGATATCCTGCTGCTGGACTCGGCCGCGGCCCTCGACAGTCGCTCGGCCGTGTTGCCGATCGTACTGGCCGATCGCGTCATCGTCGTCTTGCAGCCGACGATTCCGGCGCTGTCCGACGCGCTCAAAGTACAGGAGTACGCGACCTCCTACGGCACCGACGTGGCCGGACTCCTCTTCAACAAGGTCCACGACGACGACGCGATCGACGAGATCGCGGCCAAGACCGAGCAGTACTTCGACGGGCCGACGCTGGCGACGGTGCCGGCCAGTGAGGCTGCTCGTGAGGCTCGGCGGGCTGGCCGGCCACTGCTGGCTCACGCGCCGTCTTCGCCGCCGGCAACGTCGTTCAGGCGGGCGGCGACGCGGATCGACGTTCGCGACCGTGGCTCCGAGGCAGTGGCGGATCGGTTCCGGAGTGCCGTGATCCCCGACTCGCCATGAACGTTCCCGAGGGGAGGCTGGTCCACTCGCGGGTCGTCGCCGATCCGCGCGATCCGCTGGCGGCCGCGCTCGATCGGTCTCTGACGGGCTACGCCGTCTTCGAGCCCCAGGAGACGCTGTTGCTGGACGCTGGCGGCCACGGAATCGTCACGTTTCGCGACGGCGTGCCCGAACAGGCCTACTACACCGGGACGGATCGTGGCGGCCCCAGTGCGCTGGCCGATCTGGGGATGCCGGGACCCTACCACGTCGAACTCGTCGCGCTCGACGACGCGGCACTGGCCCGGATCGGCGACCACGCCGAACTCGCAGTGCCACCCGGGATGCCCGCCGAACGTCTCGCGGGTGATCCCGCCCTCGCGGCCAGTACCAGGCGCGCTGCCCCGGCCGACCGAGAGACGGAAACGCCAACCGACGACGATCCCGACCGCTCTGAGGCCGGTGCAGTCGAGGCGTTTCTCGACGACGAAGCGAAGATCGACGCCATCAAACAACAGGCCAGAGCGGAAGCCAAGCAACGGGCCGAAGAGTGGGGCTTCGACTAGTCCATCCGGACCGGGATCCACCAGACGCGGCTCCGACCGCCGACCTTCTTGCTCGTCAGATCTGTACTCTCCTGGAGGTCGTGCAGTTTGTTCAGGGCGGTCCGTCGAGAACAGCCCAGCAACTCCGCGACCTCCGAGGCCGTCAACGGCTCGGCGTAGTCGTCGCGGTCTTTGAACACCTCGATCACGTCGGATTCTGTGTACTCGACTTCACGTCCGGGCGGTGACATGTCTATCAGTTCGGTCGGCGAGTATATATACGATGTGCAGGATCGCTCCGACAGTGCTGTTACAGCCCCTGTAACACTTGGCGGCAGGTAACTATAGGTGTTCCAAGAACTGCTATCGATACGTGGTGGCGTCGCCACCTCGGACCGCCCCGTAGCCGAGCCCGTGGTTCGACCCGTCGTCTGTCGCCCGGCGGCGTCGAGCACCACCCCGCTGACGATTCGCGCTACTCCTCGACGCTACTCTCGGAGAGTACGTCTGCCAGCGGTCGTGCCCGGTCTTTCGTCGTCTCGAACTGCCGGCGTACCCACTCGACGACAGTCTCGTCGTCCGATTCGAGCACCGCACGGACGTTGTTCGTCTCGTCGTAGGCGACGACGGCAGCGTGGTCCGAGCGGACCATCAGTCCGTCGGTCAACGGTTCCGGCGCGACCCACACGTCGACACACTCGTGTGTCTGCCCCCGTTCGAGTGCGGTCTCGAAGTCGGTCATCGATCGTTCCAACACGTTCTCGTCGATCACCATCTCGACGCTGAGCTCCGTCTCCAGCAGTCCCGAGACGGTCTCGTTGAACGTGTTGGCGACGATGGGCGTCGTCGTCTCGATGTGGTCGCCCTGGCTGTCTTTCAGCCACTCGACGATGCGGTCGACGGCCGCCAGGGGCTCTTGCTCGGTCGCCTCCGTGATCGTTCCGCGCTCGAACGCTTCGGCTGGGAGCGGCTCGTCGAACGGATCCAGATGCGTCGCCAGCGGTGCGAGCCTGTCGGCTCGCTCGACGGTCTCCCAGAGGGTTCGATATCGCTCGTGTACTCGTCGCCCCGTCAGCGTCGCTCGATATCGCCCGTCGATCTTCTCGGCCCACGTCCGCTCTCGAAAACCAGCGAGGATCCGCTGGACCGTGGTCCGCGTCGCCTCGACGCGATCACAGAGCTCCGTCGGGCGCAGCGGCTCCTCGCTGAGTGCGGCGAGTATCGTCGCCCGGTGACGCGATCCAGTCAGGAACTGGAGATCGCTCATCACCTCTCGGTCTGTCATCGGTACTCTCCCGGAGTTATCGTCTCGAAAACAAATACCTGACGCTCGCAGCGATCTGTCTTCGTCATCCTGCCGGCTGTACGTCTGTGAAGAATTTCGCGACCCCGTGGTCGCGAATATGTCGAAACAGGTACAGCCGGCAGTATCAGCTCTCGCGGCCCGCCACCGTCGGCACCCGTACCGTCGCCATCGTCCGTCCACGCTCGCTCGTCACGGTGAGGGTCGACGGCGACGCCCAGGACGTGCGTCCGATCGGCCCGCTCCTGTACGACGACGCCGTCGATCGCGACACAGCGACCAAACGACCGTCCGTCGCCACTCGGACACGACGACGCCGCCCACCGCTGGGCGTCCGTCGCGTTGTAGCTCAGCGATCGCGCCGTACCGGCGTCGAGGCGTGCCCGCTCGACGTGCTCGATGCGGGGTTCGAGCCGATCACGCACGGTCGTCGCCGCGTCGTCGCGGTCGGTCCACCCGTGCGCTGCGGGCACGTCTGCGCTTGCCGTCGCCAGCGCCCGCGTCAGCGTTCGAGTCGCGTCGGCCGTCGGATCGTCGTAGTCTCCACCAGCGCGCACGTCGGCGTGATAGCCCAGCTGTAGATACGCCACCACGATCGGGATCAGCGCGACGGCGACGACGACTGCCGCGACGAGGACGAGTTGCCCACGCCGGGCGTCCGGGCATCTCGAAGACACAGTATCATTCACTCCCACTCGATAGAATATAAAGTATCGCCTCTCGGAGCGAGCGACCTGCCGTGACTCTACGCGAGGCCCTCTCGACAGTACGAGGCCGTCGTCCGTCCCGTCGCGAGGTTCTGGGGTTTAAGTCGCTCCGGCTTTTCACCTGCCGGCGTGTCCCCGAAACTCTCACTCGCAGGCAAACAACTCGACCTCCTCCAGGGCAGCGTCTTCATCCTCGTGGTCGGTGTCGCCATCGCCGGCTACGGCGCGTACGACTACCAGCAACAGGCTCAAACGCTGTCGGATACGACGACGATCGAGGCGACGATCACCGACACCGGCGTCGAGACGATACCCCAGCGGCGCGGCCGCACGGACTACGAGCCGACGGTCACCTTCGAGTACCAGTACGACGGCACGACCTACACCGGCAACGACATTCGCCCGTCGAGCATCGCGACGGACTACGACACCCGCTCGGCGGCCGAGGATGCTCTTGCGGAGTACGAGGTCGGCGAGACGGTGACGGCGTACGTCAACCCGGCTTCGCCGGGGCAGGCATTCCTCGAAAACCAGCCGTCCGACGGACCCGTGCAGTTCGTCGTCGTCGGCGGCGTGACTGCGCTCGTCGGTGCCGCCTCCACGCTTCGATCTGGCGGTGACGCCGCCCAGGAGTGACCGCTCACCACTCTCGCTCCGCGTCGTTCCGGCCGACTTCGTGCACCGACTACGAGTACCACACTCGAATCGTCAGTGGCCCCTCGACGGTCGTCACGGTGGCCTCGCCGGTAGCGACGCCCCCGGGGACGGGAAACCCGACGGCTCCGTGTGGTGTCTCGACCCTGAACATGATGTTGTCGGGCAGGATCGCATCGGTCCGATCCCGTAGCTCGCCTCGCTCGCGCTGGAAGGACCGCTCGTCGGCGAGGATCTCGGCCAACCGCGTCGCATCTCGGTGTTCCGGCGGTTCGTTCACCAGGATCGTCGCTGCGTCGTTCGCGTAGGCCGTCAACTGTGGCTCTCGGGTGTCGGGCGTGGGCACGCCGACGACGAACCCCAGCGCGACCGCGAGGATCACGACGACGCCGAGTGCGGCCTCCAGCAGCGAGACCGGTAGCTGCGCCCTATCCATCGGTAGTCACCGCCAGCGTCGCCTTGCGTGTCCGGAGCGCGTCGTACTCCACTTCGACGCTGCCGTCCGGTAGCGGTCCGCTCGCCGAGAACTGCAACGTCGTGGTTTCGAATCTGGAGAGGTCGATCTCGTAGGTGCCGGCGAGTCCGTCCTCGTCGTGGAGGACGACGCGATCGTTCGCTCGGACCGTGGTCACGCTCGTGCCGGCCGGCGGCACGAGCGTGAGGCGTGCGCTAGCGCCCCGCTGTGGCAGCGTCACGCGCCGTTGCCAGCCCAGCGACGGCTCGATCCGTTCTGTCGTTCGCTCCTCGACGACCACGAGGCGACGGATCGTCGTTCCCGTTCGCGGCGTGCCAGTCGTCACCAGCGAGTCGCCGTCAAGCTCGACCCTGACTGCCGTCTCGTCGGTGACCGGGAACGCCGTTCGCAGCTGGCGCTGGTCTACGTTCGACAGCCGCTCCTCGTCGAGCACGTTCGCGCGTTCCGTCAGCGGCGACTCGGGCGCGACGAGGCCGGCCGCCAGCGAGACGGCGACGCGTCGCTCACCGGGCTCGCGGTCGGCCGCTCCGATCGCGCCGTCGGCCAGTGCGAGGCCGATCCCCGTCACCATCGTCAGGACCAGCAATGCGATCGCGAGGGCGGGTAACGCCGTCTGTGCGCGCTCGCTCGCCCCACGTGTGCGCCCGTTCACGGCCGTCCCTCCCGGAGCGTGACCACCAGATCGCCCTCGACCGTCCGGACGACGACTATCGACTCGCTGGCGCTCTCCCACGAGCCGGTCACCCGTCTCACGCTCGGTGGCACGACCAGTCGACTCCGGCCGCCGACGGCGGGGTCGGGGTGATCGAGGACGAGCGATCGACCGTCGGCCTCGATCGCGTAGCCGCTGCCCCGGATCGTCGCCGGCAACCTGACGCGCTCGCGGACGGTCACGTTCGCGACGTTCGGCGGGATCGCTTGCTCGACGCGCTCGGTCGCCGTTGCCAGCGTCCGATCGCCGATCGACGCACCGGCGGCGTCGCGGGCTGCCGGGACCGCCCCGCCGAACAGCGCGGTAGTCATGCCGGCCAGAAAGAGCGCGACCAGTCCGATCGTGATCGTCTTCTCGACGACCGGCGTGACCGCGCGGTCGTTCACGCTCCCACCTCCAGTCGCATGTCGTGGACGACCAGATACGCCGTCCGCGACCCCTCGTACTCGATTACGACGCTGGGGACACCGTCGCCGTCGAGGTCCCGGACCGTCGCGTCCAGACCGCGTTCCCGTGCGAACCGCTCGAACGCGCCGGGGGTCGCCGTCTCGATCGCGACCCGGTACTCGCCGCTCCCGAGCGCCCGCCGGTCGTGTGTGACGTTGGTCCGAAGTGTCGTCGTCACGCCGCCCGTCCCGCCGACGCTGCCGCCGCCGTTGAGCCGCTGTGCGCCGACGACGAGAACGTCAGGCCCGCTCGTGATCGGTGGCGTCGCTCTGAGCCACGTGTTGTCGTCCCGGCCGCGGGTGATCGCACCGGCGACGGCCCCGACGCGGCGCTGCTCGTTCTCGAAGACCACGGCGTCCGTCTCGACAGTCGCCACGACGCCACTGGTGTCGAGGACGCGGAGCTCCCGGTCTTCGACGCCGAGGGTCCCGTCGGCGAAGGTGACCGTCGCCGAGCGGTGGCCCGTCGTCTCGACCGGCCGCAACGCGGCGTCGAGGTCGTCTGCGACGCGGGTCGCGTCCGCACTCGCCGTCTGGTCGTCGACGATCGTCCCGATCGTCGCGGTCAGCCCGCCCATCGCGATGGCCGTCAGTCCGAGCAGCAAGACCACACCGACGACGTGAGACTGTGCGCGGTCGGTCATACCATCCCAGCCCCGGTGAAGACGACGTAGGCCACGGCGACGAGCGCACCCGAGTGGAGGAGCGCCTCGTAGCGCCCGCGGCTCGCGGTGCCGGCGAACCACCCACAGCCAAGCATCGTCGCCTGCGTGACGACGTAGAACCGATAGCGGTCGCGGGGTGGATCGACGGCGGTCGGATCGATCGTGATGCCGGGGCCACTCGACACCGTCGAGAGCTGTGCGAACCCGTCCAGCACGTAGGCGTTGACCGCGACGACGATGCCGACCACGAGCAGTGCCGTCGTCCAGCCGACGGCGACGTAGACGAGCAGCGACGAGCGGAGCGCCTTGCGCTCGTGGTAGAGCTTCCCGATCTCCGTCTGGAGGGTCTCGAACACGTCTTCGGCGTCGCTGCCGGCGTCGAGAGCGCCGACGACGAGCCCGATCGTCTGCTCTGCCATCGGCGTCCCGACTCGCTCGACGAACCGATCGAGTGCCGCGGCCCGGCCGTCGGTGGCGTCGTCGTCCGGACTGGCGGTCAGGCCGAGCGTGAACGCGAGCTGGTCCACGTCCGACTGGAGCGCGCCCAGGTCGACCTCCTCGGCCACCCGCTCGACGGCCTCGCTGAACGGCCGACCCAGACTGACGTGGCCCGACACGGCGTGGACGAAGTCCTGAATCTCGCGGTCTTTCGCGTCGTCGACTTTGGCGCGTCGAACTGCGACGGCCCCGACCGGGAGTCCGTACGCGACGTAGGCGAGCAGGGCGACGTTGACCGGCCGATAGCCGAGTCCCACGAGGACGGCGACGACGACTGGCACCGTCGGGGCCAGCACGCGCGCAGCACTCGCCGGGTTCCGACTCGCCGTCTCGACGATCGAGCGGAGCGACGCCGGAGCGGCGTAGGACGGTGCGCTGGCGCTGTGTGGCCGAATCGTCGAGACCAGCAGCGACGCCGACGCGCCCGCCGCGAGGACGAAGCCGGCACTGCCGTAGACGAGCACGCTCCGGACGGTCGTCGGTCCCACCGGCGTGGCGACCTGCGCTGACAGTCCCGGCGAGAGCACGCCCATGATCGTCACGATCAACACCAGCAGCGCCGGCAAGACGAGCAACACGACGAACAGCTCGGCCAGGAGTTCGAGAAACCCGGTCGCGCGCTCGTGACGACGCGACTGTTCGTGTGAGAGGAGCCGACCCTCCATCTGGAGGTACCCCTCCAGCGCGTCGGCGCTCTGGTTGGCGTGCTCGCGGAACTTCAGCAGGAACGGTGCCAGCAGGTCCCGCGAGGGCGTCTCGCTGGCGACGTGTTCTAGCCCCTCGTCGAGACTGCCGGTCAGCGCAGCCCGGTTGAGGATCCGCTGGAAGGCGACGGCGGTCTCGCCGTACGCGTCCTGGTCGGCGACGCGCCGGAGCATCGCCCGCTGATCGTGTTCCCCCGACGCGAGCACGCGGAGGTAGCGCACGGCACCGGGGAGGGTCGCCTCGATGTCGCTGCGCCGTGCCTCGCCCACCCACCGCAGGTACGTACTGCCGGCCCGGACGACGAGCAATCGCAGTACCCCACCACCGACCAGACCGGCTCCGACGGCGACGACGGGTCGCGGGACGACCGGCCAGTGGACCTGATTGACGATGGGGACGCCGTTCTGGAAGAACGCGACGACCTCGGCCAGGACGGACGGCGGGACGACCGCGGTGACGACCAGCGTGAAGAGACACCCGGCGAGTCCGGCCACCCAGGCCAGTCCGTACGTCCGGGCCAGATACAGCTCGAAGCTCGCGTCCAGATCTGCGGCCCGGTACCGGACTCTGTCGCCGTCGTGGCGGCCGCTGTCGGCGTGCTGTGCGAACAGGGCGTACAGGCCCCGATCGATCGGGTTCAGCTGCCGTGGCGTCTCAGTCGCCATCGATCTCCTCCCCGCGGACCGTCGGTTCGTCCGTCCGTTTTCGGTGTAGCCGCTCGACCGTCGCCGCCTCGTCGGTCTCGAGGTCCGCCAGCAGCGCGAACAGCTCGTCGGCGTCGGTGATCTCCTCCTGTACGAGATACTGGACGTAGCGGTGTCGGCGCTCGAACATGGCTTCGACGCCGTCGACCGTCTGGTCGGTCTGGTCGGCCAGCCGCTCGAAGGCGTGGATCGGCTCGCTCCCTTCGCCGACCAGCCCCGCGAGCTCGAACTCGCCGTTTCGATCGCGCGTGCAGACGGTGTTCCAGTACACCGTGGCGTCGGCCTTCCGGACGACGCCGCAGTTGTCGGCGTCCCGATCGAGCGCTCGGTACGTGGTCTCGTCGACGATCTCGACGACTTCTCCCACGAAGCGGTCTTCGCCGACCCGCTTGGGGAACACGAGGAGATCGATCTCCTGGAGGAGGTAGGGGGGCAGGCCCTGCTCGACGACGCGGTTGACCAGCGTCTCTACGTCCTCGGCGTGGGTCGTCCCGAGCAGCCCGTGGCCCGTGTTCAGCGTCTCGGCGAACGTCTCGAAGCTCGCTGCCGTGTTCACCTCGGCGATGACCTCCACGTCGGGGTTCAGGTAGTTGCACTCGGTCATCAGGTCGGCCATCGTCACGCGGCGGTGGTCGCGCTCGTGGTCTCTGGTCGTCAGCGAGACGCCGGTCTCGTGTGGGATGAACACCTCCCGGGACCCCTCGTCGATCGAGATCGGGCGATCACGATAGGGGATGAAGGGCATGTGAGCGTTCATCAGCGTCGTCTTGCCGACGCCGGTCGGCCCGCAGAACAGCACGACGCCGTGGTGCTCGTACAGCAGCCACAGCAGGGCGACCAGTTCCGTCGGGAGCGCGTCGCGCTCGATCAGGTCGACAGGCGTCATCGGGTCGGGCGACTGCTTGCGGATGGAGATGTGTGGTCCGTCCTCGCTGATCGTCGGGAGCGCGACCGCACACCGGATCGTCTCGTCGACCCCGTCGGGACTGAGGTTGACCTTCGCGCTGGGCGTCGAGGCGTTGAGTTCGGTGCCGTCGTCGGCCGCGAGCTTGGTCACGACGTTGACGAACGCCCGTTCGCTCTCGAAGCAGAGGTTCGTCGGGACGCGTTCGTTGTGGCCCACGTCCAGTCGCGGGACGACCTTGATCCGCTCGTCGACCCTGTTGGCCTCGATGTCCTCCAGCGTCGGGTCTCGGACCGGGACCGTCAGCTTGCCGTATCCCACGAGGTCTCGCAGCACGTAGTACAGCAGATCCTCCAGCCGGTCGTCGGCGAAGCGACGGTCGACCGGCGGCACCGTCAGGTCGTACTCCGCCAGCGCCGTCCGGAGCCGGTACCGGGCGGCGTCGAACCAGGCCCGCGTGTTGCGGATGGTCAGCTGTCGCGAGAGGAGCGTCCGAGCCCGGTCGCGGACGAACGCGACCTCGTCTTCGAGCACCCCGTCGATGCTGGCCTCCCAGACGCGCGTCTTGCAAGCCTCGATGAGTTCTTCGTCGCCCGGAAGCTGGTCCGGTTCGCGGACCGCGTACTTCGTGGTGAACGGATCGTCGCCCAGGACGTTCTCCCGGTAGACGATCACGGGGATCTCGAACTCGTGGAAGGTGACGGTGTGTTGTTCGAGCCGCTCGCTGGCAAAGCGGTCCAGAAACTCCGTGTCGGGATCGAGATCGGTCTCTGCGGGGGCGAAGTCGTCGGTGTGGACGCGCACGGACTCTGCACCCAGATCGGCCACGTCGATGCGGTCGTCCAGCGCGTAGGGCGTCAACTCTCCGAGGCAGGCGAGCGAACACAGCGCGTGGTAGTCGAGCCGTCGTCTGGCCGCGGGCGAGCAGTCGACGAGGCGGTCGATCACCCGCTGGTGTTTCTCGTCGAGCCCCGACTCGACGCGTTCGATCGCTCCCTCGCGCGTGCGCGGCCGGTCGACGTGTGCGTCGGCGAAGTACTCCTCGACGGTCGCGAGCGCGTCGGCGTCCTCGACCGACAGCAGCGGGTCCCGTAGGTCGTACTCGAATCCGGCCGCCGTCTCGGTGACGGTGACGACGACTCCGGGGTGGATCTCGTCCTGATCGCGAACGTCGGGTGCGTACCACGCGTCTGGGTCGTCCGGCGTGACGGGTGCCGGGACCGTCGGGGCGCTCGTCTCTCCCTCCCCCTCTGTGAGCATGGACGTTGCTCGGGCCGAGATGGTACTTAAATTTGTAGATACGGCACAGAATTATACTGCTGGCAAGTCGTGACGGCGGTGCAGCTACCGCTGTCCGGGGGCCTGCTCGCGGACCCGCGCCCGGAGTTCGTCGTCGACGTACTGATCTTCCAGGTCGATCTTCGAGAACTTCCCCGTCGCTCCTTTCGGCACCGCCGGAATGAACTCGATGGTGTCTGGCACCCACCACGAGGGGTACTCCTCGGCGACGAACGAGCGAAGCGTCTCGCGCAGGTCGTCGTCGGCCGTGGCGTCGTCCTCGACGACGACGAAGGCGGCGGGGCGCTCGTCCCAGGTGGGGTGTTCGACGGGGATCACTGCCGCCTCCGCGACCGCTTCGTGACCCATCAGGCGGTTCTCCAGTTCGACGCTGGAGATCCACTCCCCGCCGCTCTTGACGAGGTCGTCGAGGCGGTCGACCACGTCGGTGTATCCGTTCTCGGTGACCCGTGCGATGTCGCCGGTCTTGAGCCAGCCGTCCTCGGTGATCGACCGCTCGGTCTTGTCGGGGGCGTTGAAGTACTCGGTGGTGACCCACGGCCCCTTCATCAGGAGTTCGCCGAGCGATTCGCCGTCCCACGGGACCTCCTCGCCGTCCTCGTCGACGACTTTCAGCTGGACCCCGGGCAGCGGTAGCCCCGCGTGGGCACGCGTCGCCGTCCGCTCGTCGCCGTCCGCGTCGACGTTGCTGGGAATCGTCTCGGCGAGGTGCGTGATCGGCGTCGTCTCGGTCATCCCGTAGCCCGAGACCAGCTCGATGCCCAGATCCTCGCGGTAGCGTTCGATGAGGCCCTTGGGCGTCGCCGACCCACCCGAGAGGACGTACTCCAGGGAATCGAGGTCCGGGTCCGCCTCCGAGGCGTGCTGGAGCAGCCCGCGCCACACGGTCGGCACTGCCGCGCTCTGGGTCACGCCCTCGGACTCGACGAGGTGGGCGAGGTCTTCGGGCTCCGGGTTCGGGCCGGGGAGGACCTGCTTGGCACCGGCGGCGAGCGTCGCGAACGGACGGCCCCACCCCGAGACGTGGAACATCGGCACCACGGTCATCGCGGTGTCGCGAGCGGTGAGGCCCAACTCGCCGGTGAGCAGTCCCATCGTGTGCCCCCAGTACATCTTGTGGGTGTACTCGACGCCCTTTGGCATCCCCGTCGTTCCGGAGGTGTAGCACATCCCGGCCGGCTGGTCCTCGCTCACGTCGGGGAACTCGTAGTCGGGGTCGCCGTCGGCGATGAACGACTCGTAGTCGGTGACCGGCTCCAGGTCGGTCTCGGGGACGGTGTCGCCCATGACGACGAACAGCTCGACGCTGTCGAAGGCCTCCTCGTCGTAGGCCGCTTCGAGGGCGTCGAGCATCGTCGGGTCGACGACCAGCACCGCGTCCTCGGCGTCGTCGACGAGGTGCTGGACGTGTGCGTCCGGCAGGAGGATGTTGATCATGTGCAGCTGTGCGCCCTGACAGGGCACGCCGAAGTACAGCTCGTGGTGCCAGTGGTTGTTCCACGCGAAGGTGGCGATCCGGTCGCCCTCGCCGTAGCCACGCCGGTCGAGGACGCTCGCGAGCTTTCGCACGCGGTCGCCGTAGTCCGCGAAGGTGTAGCGGTGGATTCCTTCGTGGGTTCGAGAGACGATCTCCTGATCGCCGAAGACGTTTTCCGCGCGCCACAGGAACTGATGCAGGGTCATATCGCTGCCGCCTGGCATACGACTACCATCGTGGTAAATAATGATAAATGTGCGCCCGTTCGACCGATCTCTGATGTCGCCTCCCCGAAGAGACAACGTGTGTTCCAACAGTCGACGGCGTGAGGCAGGACACCCGTCGCTCGTCGGACCACGGCCTGCCGTCGTGTGTTAGATGCACTACGAGAGCGCCGAGAGCTCCGTTCCGAGCGTCGCTTCCAGCTGAGCGACCGTCTCCTCGCGGACGGTCTCCAGTGCCGTCGTTTCGAGTTTCGCCACGCCGGCACCCGCGTGGCCGCCGCCGTCGCCGCCGAACGCAGCGGCCAGTGGCTCGAACAGGTCCTCGGGAAGGTTGATGCTCCCGGACTCGGCGCGGCCGACGATCCAGACCTGGTCGTCTCGCTCGGAGAACACGAGCGCGATCTCGGCTCCGGTCGCCCGAAGCGCCTGTGCGGCGACACTCTGCTGGCTGCTGATCGTCGTCGTCAGGACCAGCGTCCGGTCGGCACGGTAGCCCGTCGCCCGAACGACCGCCTTGCTCGCGGCGACTCGCTGGCCGAACGACCGCTCGTGTTCGAGCAGCGACGAGAGCACGTCGACGCGGTCGTTGTCGGCCAGGAGGTCGCCGAAGCGACTGATCTCCTCGGGCGAGGCATCCGCGAGCCCGCCCGTGTCGTCGAACAGTCCCGCTGCCAGCGCGATCCGTGCTTTCGAGTCCGCTGTGGCATCCAGCGCGTCGATCACGTCGGCGACCAGCGCGGCCGTCGCACCGGCAGCCGTGTCGACGGCGGCGATCGTCGACGCCTCGACGAGGTCGTCGGGTTCGTGGTGGTCGATCACGACGAGGGGTTCCGGCGTCACCGCTCCCCACACCGGCTCGATGCGGTCGCTCGACGGTGCGTCGAGGACGACCAGACAGTCGGCGTCGCCGACCGCGTCGGGAGTGTGAACGGTCTCGTCGAGGGCCTCGACCAGCTGCCGGGCTCGCTGTTTGAGGCCGTCCGGCGCGACGATCCGCGTTTCGCTGTCGAGCGTGCGTGCGAGTCCGACGGCGGCACCGACCGTGTCGAGGTCGGCCTGGGCGTGGACCACCAGCAGACACGAATCCTGCCCTTCGAGTGTGCCGGCGACGGCTGTGTGATCTGCCATACCGTCGCTGTCTCGATCGCGACACAAATGCGCTTGGGCGGTGTGTCGATCGACCGCACGCGCAGCCGTCTGCTGCGATTTTCTCCCACGGTGGATCTTTTCGACAGCAGGCGTGGGCTCTTTGGGGACTATTGCCCAGAAATTGGGGCGGGAACGGGTCTTATGAACAGAATATCTGAACTCTGTGGGCAATTGTGGGTGCAGTGTGTGCAGAAACTCCTCAAAGAGGGCCACTTGTGCTGGCATGGTCGCACCTTACCATCCGATGCCGACACACACTCGCTGCTATCGGCGACTGTGGCCGATCGATCACTCTCGACGGTAGTCGAGGTACACGTCGTCTTGCATCACCTGTGAGCGTCCGCCGTCGACGAGGATGCTCTCGCCGGTGACGAACGTCGCGTCGTCGCTGGCGAGGAAGGCGGCGAGGCCGGCCACGTCGGCCGGCGTCCCGAGTCGGCCGACGGGGTGGATCTCCTCGGTGTACTCGTAATCGTCGCCCAGTTCCTCGGCGGTGCGTTCGATCTCGATCCAGCCGGGGTTGATCGTGTTGACCGTGATCCCCTCGGGGCCGAGTTCCAGTGCCATCGCGCGGGTCATCCCGTCGATGCCGGCCTTGACGGCGTTGTACGGGAAGAGCCCCGGCATTGTCAGGCGGGCGTGGTTCGAGGACATGTTGAGGACGGTGCCGCCCTCGGGCATGTGCTCGACCGCGTGTTTCGCACAGAGCCAGAACGACCGGAAGTCGGTCTCGACGACGAACGCCCAGTCGTCCAGCGTCGCCTCGCTGGCGGTGGTCTCGGTCTGGACGCCCGCGTTGTTGACCAGCGTGTCGACGCGGCCATACTCCTCGACGGTGTGTTCGATCAGCGCCTGAATCTCGGCGGGATCGCGCATGTCCGCCCGCAGGAAGGTCGCCTCGCCACCGTCGGCTTCGATCTCGGCGACGACCCGCTCGCCGGGCTCGACGGAGCGACCGGTGACGACGACGGAGGCCCCTTCGGCGGCGAAGCGGCGGGCGACGCCAGCGCCGATGCCGCGGGTCGAACCGGTGACGACGGCGACGGTGTCTGCGTGTCTGTTCGGGACGGCGTTGGCTGTCGGGTCTGCTGGCATCGAGTGAACGTGTTTGGCCACTCGGTAAGTATTCTCCGTTCCGGTCGCGCTACCACTCGGCGACGCTGCCGTCGTCGTGTCGCCAGACGGGGTTGTGCCAGTCGTGGTCGAGTTCGGCCTGCTCGCGGACGTACTCCTCGTCGATCTCGACGCCCAGACCGGGGCCGTCGGGGATCTCGACGTAACCGTCGTCGTAGTCGAAGACCGCGGGATCGGCGAGATAGTCGAGCACGTCGGTGGTCTCGTTGTAGTGGATGTCGAGACTCTGTTCCTGGATGAAGGCGTTGGCGGCGGTGGCGTCGACCTGGAGACACGACGCCAGCGCGAGCGGCCCCAGCGGGCAGTGCGGGGCCATCGCCACGTCGTAGGCCTCGGCCATGCTGGCGATCTTCTTGACCTCGGTGATCCCCCCAGCATGAGAGAGGTCCGGCTGGATCACGTCGACGGTGCCGTTCTCGAAGACCTGCTTGAAGTCCCACCGGGAGAACATTCGCTCACCCGTGGCGATGGGCGTCGTCGTGTGCTGAGCGATCTCGGGGAGGGCGTCGTTGTGTTCGGGCAGCACGGGCTCCTCGACGAACATGGGTTCGTGGGGTTCGAGCTCCTCGACCAGGCGCTTGGCCATGGGTTTCGTGACGCGGCCGTGGAAGTCGACGCCGATGTCGATGTCATCGCCGACGGCTTCTCTGACCTGCCGGAGCCGGTCGACGGCGGCCTGGATGGTGGCGGGGTCGTCGACGCGCTCGATCTCCTCGGTGGCGTTCATCTTCAGCGCCGTGAAGCCTGCTTCGACCTGCTCGCGGGCCTGCTCGGCCACGTCGGAAGGACGGTCCCCGCCGATCCACTGGTAGACGCGGATGCGGTCGCGGGCCTTCCCGCCCAGCAGCTCGTGGACCGGGGCGTCGAAGCGCTTGCCCTTGATGTCCCACAGCGCCTGGTCGACCCCGGCGATCGCCGACATGAGCACGGGGCCCCCGCGATAGAAGCCCCCGCGGTACATCGTCTGCCAGTGGTCCTCGATCCGTGACGGATCCTCGCCCAGCAGATAGTTGTCCATCAGTTCCTCGACGGCGGTGCGGACGGTCTTCGCCCGGCCCTCGACGACTGGTTCGCCCCAGCCGACGAGGCCGTCGCTGGTCTCGATTCGGAGGAACAGCCACCGCGGCGGCACTTCGAACAGCTCGTAGTCGGTAATCTCGCTCATCGTGTTCGCTCTGACGTGTGGTTTCGGCTCGTTTAGTCGTTTCGGGGGCTGGCCGATCCGGGAGGCGCGTGTTCGCGGTGGCGACTCTCGGACCGGCGTCGCCATCGGGCGTACACTCACTGTGGACTCTCTGCTCTGCTTTACAGCCATAATGCTGTAATAGGTCGTGGCTACAGTACACTATCTGTGTACAACGCTGCCCGCCGTGATCGTCCGTCTCGACCGCAGATGGACGGTCGTCGGCGGTTCGAACGTCGACCGCTGTGACACTGCCATTCGAAGACGAAAAACTATGAAGAAATACAGATCAGTAAGCGTTCTATGTTCCCTTCAGAGTACTTCTGTCAATTCAGGGCAGAGCATCGACTTTCGACGGTGCGTCTGGTCCTGTCGAGGTCGCCGACCGAGAGCCGTGCAACTGTCCACGAGACGCCGCTACAGACCGTTTTATCGGGGACGACCGTCGTCGAGCCGACGCCGCCGCTGCTATCGTTCGTCGGCTCCCTCACTCGATCGATGCAGGGGAACCGTAGCAGTAAACTGGAGTCAGATCGACCGAAGCGGTGCCTCGATGCCGGGCGGGTCGACGACAGCCGCCGACGCACTCCGTGCCACTGCCTCGTGCGGCCGAAATGTCTCATATATAGTTGCGTTCGACGCTACTGACAGAATAGCGAGAATACCGAGAAAGTCCGTCGGAACAGCCTACTGCATCTCCGTTGCCGTCTCCACGAGCGACTCACCGAGCGTCGTCACGTCGATCCGGTCGGCCCGCTCGGACGGGACGACGGTCTCGATCGCCGCCGGGGCGTCGTCTCCCGGCGCGAGCACCGGAGCCGCGATCGAGAGCCAGTCGGGTGCCGACAGGAGTCGTTCCTCCAGGAACTGACGCTCTCTGGCCGTCTCCAGCTGTGAGAGTAGCGTCTCGTTGTGGGTGCCGACCAGCTCCGTGCGCCGCCGCGTCGGGAGTCGAGCGAGCATCACTTTCCCGGGCGGGCTCTCGACGAGTCGTTCGCTGTCGCCCACGGCTCTGGGAGACCCAGCGCGGTCCGCGTTCGCCGTGTATCGACAGTGACACTCCTCGCCGTCGCTCACCCAGAGGTTCGCCGGGGCGTCGATGCTGCGGGCCAGCCGATCGACCGCGTCGGTCTGGTCGAGGACCGCGTGGGAAGCGCTCGCCGCCACTCCGTACTCGGCGACCGTCGGTCCTAGCTCGTAGACGCCGTCGCGATTCGCCAGTGCGCCGACCTCCACGAGCGTGCGCAGGTGTTTGTAGACGCCGCCCCGAGAGAGCCCGGTCGCGTCCATCAGCTCCGCGGCCGAAGCGCCGCCGGACTCGTAGACCACGTCCAGCAGTTCGAAGGCCGTCTTCGTCGCCGCGATGCGGTCGCCATCTGCCATACGGTCTCGCTGGGCTGGCGCGAGGATAAGTCCACTGTCAGTGTCGGCCGCCAGCGAGCGCTCACCACTCGACGAAACTCCCGTCCTCGTACCGTCGGACCGGCGGTCGCCAGTCGCTTCCCGTGCCGGCGTGGTCCCGGACGCCAGCCTCGTTCACGTCGACGCCGAGGCCGGGCCGATCTGGGAGGGTCACTCGCCCGTTCTCGCTGCGTAGTTCGTCGGCGTTGTCGACGTAGGCGTCGACGTAGTGCTCGCCCAGGTCGGGCTGCGTGACGGCGTTCGGGAGGTGGTGGCTGAGCTGCGTGCTGGCCGCGTGAGCGATCGGCCCGACCGAGCAACTCGGCATCACCTGCACTCCGTAGGTCTCGGCCAGCGACGCGATCTTCGCGATCTCGGTGATCCCGCCCGCGTGACTGACGTCTGGCTGGACGATGTCGACCCGCCCCGCTTCGAGGTGCGGGCGGAACTCCCAGCGCGAGTAGAGTCGCTCGCCGAACGCCACCGGGATGTCGTGCGTGGCCGACTGATCCAGCGTCCGCAGGTGCTCGGGTCGGACGGGCTCCTCGACGAACGCAGGGTCGTCCGCCGCGAGTCGGGCACACACCCGCGGAGCCATGCTCGCCGAGATGTGGCCGTGGAGGTCGATCCCGATGTCGACCGCCCGCCCGACCGCCTCGCGAGCGAGCGACAGGTGTTCACAGATCGCGTCGACGTCGGCACCCGACTCCAGCGGTGCAGTCTGGTAGGTCGTCAGCAGCTTGAGCGTCTCGTAGCCCGCATCGACGGCGTCGGTCGCCCGCTCTGGAATCCTGTCGACGCGCTCCGGCACGAGTTTCTTGTAGACCGGGACGTGCTCGCGCGTGGGGCCGCCCAGCAGGTCGGCGACGGACCGATCCGTCCGCTTGCCCTCGATGTCCCACAGCGCCTGGTCGATCCCGGCGATCGCCGACATGAGCACGGGACCCCCGCGGTAGAAGCCGCCGCGGTACATCGTCTGCCAGTGGTCTTCGATCCGACCCGCCGCCTCGCCCAGCAGGTACCCCTCCAGTAGCTCCTCGACGGCCGTCCGGACGGTCGCGGCGCGCCCTTCGAGGACGGGTTCCCCCCAGCCGGCCGTCCCGTCGGCCGTTTCGAGCTTCAGGAACAGCCAGCGCGGCGGCACCTCGAACAGTTCGTAGTCGACGATCCGGGTCATGTCCCCCATCGACGGCCGGCCGTGTTAAGCGTTGTCGACGGGCGGGACGCGTCGACCTCGTGGAAGCGAACGTTCATGTGGCACTCTCTCGGTAGATGCGCGTATGCACGCTGTCACAGCACGGGGGGAGACGCGGTGAGCAAAGTCGCCAGGCTGATCGACGAGTGGGAACTCGACGGCGTCGGCCAGCAACTCGAAGACTACTGGCTGGGGACCGGTGACGAACAGTACAGTCTCCGGGAGCTGGCAGACTGGTTCAATCAGCGGCTGCTGGCGGCCGCCCACGACCGGGCCGACGAAGCCTACGTCGACGGCGAGATCGAGAACACCTACGAACTCCTCACCGACGACGACGTGGGGACCGGGACGCGAGCGGAGGTCGAGACGCGCCTCGAACAGCGCGGTATCGACCTCGAATCGCTCCGCACGTCGTTCGTCTCTCACCAGAGCATCTACACCTACCTCACCGACGAACGGGGCGTCTCCAAGCCCAGCGAGGAGCGCTCCGACAGCTCACAGATCGAGAAGACCGCGGAGTCGATCAGTCGACTGGTCAGCCGGACTCAGGCCGTCGTCCGCAACAACCTCGAAAGCCTCCACAACACCGACCGCATCACGATCGGGAACTTCAGCGTCTTCGTCGACGTACAGGTGTTCTGCCAGGACTGTGGGACCCAGTACAGCGCCGACGAACTGCTCACGAACGGCGGCTGTGACTGCCAGGACGAGCCGGAGCCCTGATACGACCGGCTGTACATCTGTGAATGATTTCGCCACCCCGGGATGGCGAAGATCTTCACGAAGTTACAGTCGGCAGTATGAGTCGACAGTCACTCGTTGACCAGCGGGAACGAGGCCAGCCGAGCGGCGGCGATAGCGGTCAGGCCCTTCGCGGTCGCGGAGTCGTCGGTCCGGCGGGCGTGTGCGGTTTCCAGTCCGACCTCGTCGGCGATCGGGACGAGGCGGATCGTCGTCCCGGCCGGTGTCGTCTCACAGAGGAGATACGACTGCGGGAACGAGCAGGTCGTCGGCGCGGCGATCTCTCGGAGCCCGTGGTACTCGCCGGTCGCGGGCAGGTGGTAGTGGCCGCTGAGCAGGAGTTGTGCGCCGCCGTCGGCGAGTGTCTCGGCCAGCGGGTCCGCGTCGACCATCGCCGGGATCTCGACCATCTCGGACTCGATCTCCCGGTGGGCGTCGATCTGGTCGCTCACCGCCGGGAGGTTGTGGTGGAGGAGGACCACCGGCGTCTCCGCCTCGGCCAGGGTCTCGCCGAGCCAGTCCAGCGTCGCCTCGGTGACCCGTCCCTCGTGGCTCTCGTACAGGCGATCTGCCGTGCCGGCAGTGTTGAGCCCGATCACGTCCAGGCTGCCCACCTCGACGTGGTAGGGGAGTTCGCCGGGGCCGTAGCGGTCGGCGAATCCGTCGACGGAGAGGGGGTCGTGTTCGTCTCTGGTCTTCGGTACGTCGTGGTTGCCGGGGACGGCATAGAAGGGCACGTCCAGTTCGGACAGGGCTCGATCCACGGCGTCGTAGTTCCAGGGCTCGCCGTCTTTCGTCAGGTCGCCCGGCGAGAGGACGGCGTCGACGTCGCGGCGGGCGATGTCCGCGACGGCCGCTTCCAGGTGGTCGAGCGTGTGTTCGAACAGCTTCGACGTACCCTCCTCGCGCGTCGAGACGTGCGGGTCGGCCAGCACAGCGAAGCGCGTGTGGTCCCCGCGTGGCTCGTCCAGTCGGGCCACGACCGGCCCGGCGTCGTCGAACGTGGTCATACGTCCTCCGGGAAGAAGGGGTCGGCGTCGTCGTGGCGGAACGTCGCCAGGTGGGTGCCGTCGACCAGCTGGACGTGGGAGTACATCTCGCCGCGGTCCCGCGCCACGGTGGCCAGCTCACCGGCCGCCGTGAGGTCGATCGCGCCGACCAGCAACACCGCCAGATCGCGGTCCCGGTCGGTCAGTCGCGTGACCGCGTACAGGTCCGAGCCGTCCCGGTGTGTGAACAGTTCGTAGCCGTCGAACTCGCCCTCGGCGACGGCCGCGCGCACGTCGTCGGCGACCTCGCCCTGTGCCAGGTAGACGAACCCGAACCGATCGGTCTCACCGTGTGACGGCGGCTCCGGTGCGACGTGGGCCGCGCGGACGGTCTCGACGGACCACCCCTCGGACCGGAGCTCCTCGGCCATCTCCGTGGCGGTCTCGAGGGTTCGACCCCACTCGTTGGCGTTCTCCGACATCGGTTCTCGTTTCCCGTGACTGTACAAGTACGTTTCCACTACTGGTTACTTTGGTAACTCTATATAGAATCTGGCTATCAATGGAAATCTATAAGGAAATATAGGTTGATAATAGCAACACAGTTACCTACGGGTTAAACAGATGGACGTGATGCCTGAGGATACGACGCGGCGAGGCTTTCTGACGGTTGCTGGTGCCGGTGCAGCCACAGCGCTCGCGGGTTGTTCCAGTGGCCCGTCCGAAGAGTCCACCGCGACGGACGAACCGACCGACAGCACGGACGACGGCGGCGACGAGTCCACCGAGTCCTCCGACGCTTCCGACGACAGCACGTCGTCGGTGAGCAACACGCTCCAGATGATGTCTCCGGGGCCAGTCCAGACACTCGACCCGATCAACGCCAAGGGGTCGGGCGTCGGGTTCAACCAGTACGGCAGCTCCCTGATGGACTTCCCGAACGGAGAGTACCCGCCGGAAGGGGCGGTCATCGAGGACTACTCGATGTCCGACGACGGGCTGACCTACACCTTCCAGCTCAAACAGGGCGTCTCCTTCCACGACGGGACCGAACTCACCGCCGAAGACGTGGCCTACTCGTTCCGTCGCCTGGCCGGCTCCGAGAACTCTCGGAACCGCGACGACATCATCGGCGAGACGATGACGATCGACCACGAGAAGGACGCGTCCCGGTCCGAGCCCGCAGACGAGGAGAGCCTGACCGACTACGTCCCCGGTTCGCTCGCGGTCGAAGCCGTCGACGACTACACCTTCGAGTTCACGCTCGCCTCGCCGTTCCAGTACACCCTCTCACAGATCGCCGGAGGCACGTTCGCGATCCTCCCCGCCGGCTCGGTCGGCGACGTCGAAGGGTACGACGGCGAGTACGAGTACAACGAGTTCTTCAGTACGGCGGGGGACGGTCCCGCCTACGCCGGCCTCGGTCCGTTCGAAGTCGACGAGTGGAACAAGGGCGACGCGCTCCACCTGACGGCTTTCGACGACTACTACGGCGAGGGTCCGGAACTCGACGGCGTCACGATCACCGTCGTCGAGAGCGCCAACACGCGCTTTAGCCGCTTCCAGAACGGCAACGCCGACCTCATGCAAGAGGACATCTCGACCGCCGCGTTCAACCCCGACAGCGTCTCCATCGAGGAGACCAGCGGGAGCCAGTCGGTCGGGACCTACACCTTCGACGACGGCACGACGGTCAACTACGGCGAGATCCCGGCGCTCCGGACCGAGTACATCGTGTTCAACTGCCTGGAGGTCCCGCTCCCGGTCCGACGCGCGTTCGCGTACGCGATGAATCAAGACGAGATCGCAAAGAACGTCTACAAGGGCACCGGACAGCCGGCCTACCACATGACGCCACCGGCGGCGTATCCGACGTTCGAGGACGGCGTCGGCAGCGCCGAGACGTACGACCGCCACGCCGAGAACGGCTATCAGTCGGTCACCGAGTTCGGGGCCGACGGCTACCCGTACGGCTACGGCGAGACGCTACTGGACGAGGCCCGGTCGGTGATGGAGGAGGCGGGCTACGGCGAGAACGACCGCTACGAGATCACCGCGACGACGATCGCGGGCGACAGCGCCTACGGCTCCGTGTTCACCCGTCTCCAGTCGAAGCTCCGGTCGGCCTACATCGACATGAGCATCGAGGAGTCCCAGTTCGGGACGATCATCAGCCGCGCGATCAACGGCGACATGGAAGTGTTCGGCCTCGGCGACGGGATGGAGTACCCCGGGCCACAGAACTTCCTGCGATTCCTCTGGGGGAACAACCCCGGTTCGCAGTTCACCCGCTGGGGTGCCGAGGGCGGCTTCTACACCGAGGAGTACCGCCAGACCGCGATGGACGCCTGGGAGAACAAGTACCAGCCCGACGACTCGACCCAGCAGTCCCGCAACGAGGCCTTCCAGACCGTCGAGGAGATGAACTGGGCCTCTGTCCAGGAACTCCCGACGGTCAACCCCGTCGCACAGCGGTTCTGGCAGGACTACGTCGACGTCGAGATGCACGGCGTCATGGGCAACCAGACGTTCGACCAGGTCACGAAAGGCGAGTAACCGACTGCTCTCACATATGTATCTTCGAGGATATGGTTTCGTTCGGGCGGTGGGGCACCGCAGCCGGGGTGAGCGACGGTGAGCCGACTCCGATACATCGCCAAACGGGTGGCACTGTCGGTCCCGGTCGTCTGGCTCGGGACGACGATGACGTGGGCGATCATCTATCTGGGACCGATCGATCCCGCGACGCGACTGCTCAGTGAGGGCCAGACACAGAACCCGGCGGCCTACGAGGCCGCACGGACCCAGCTCGGGCTCGACCAGCCCCCGCTCCAGCACTACTTCGACTGGATGGGGAGTCTGCTGACGTTCGATCTGGGGCAGACGTGGCTGTTGTACCAGGGCTCGGACGTGAACGCCCTGATTCTCGATTTCCTGCCCCGAACGCTGTGGCTGGGGTTCTGGTCGGTCCTGATCGCGGTGTGTATCGGCGTTCCGCTGGGCTTCTACGCGGGAATGCGCTCGAACACGGCGTCTGACTACGTCGCCTCGATGGGCGGGATCGTCTGGCGTGCCATGCCGAACTTCTGGCTCGGGATCATGCTGCTGGCCGTGCTCGGCAGTTCACAGGCGATCTTCGGCTTCGACTGGCAGTCGCTGTGGATCGAACTCGACGCCCTGACCGGCAGCCCCGACCTCTCGCGGCTCCACACCGTCGAGGGCTTCCTCGCGGCGACGAAGAAGGTGCTCCCGGCGGCGATCGTCCTCGGCTCGGCCTCGATGGGCAACGAGATGCGGATCGGCCGCACGGCCGTGCTCGAGGTGCGAAACGAGGACTACGTCGATCTCGCGAGAGCCAAGGGCGTCTCGGAACGGGCGCTGGTCTGGAAGCACATCTTCCGGAACGCGCTGATTCCGCTGGTCCCGATCATCACCAGCGAGGCGTTCCTGCTGATCGGCGGCAGCGTCCTCGTCGAGACCGTCTTCAGCATCAACGGGATCGGGCTCCTCTTCTTCAACGCGGCGACACAGGGTGACCTCCCGCTGGTCGGGACGCTGATGTACGTGTTCATCCTGTTGATCGTCGGCGTCAATCTCCTGCAGGACGTACTGTACACGGTGATCGATCCGCGGGTCGGACTGGAGGGGGCCTGAGATGGCCGGCGCACACGGGCCGTCTTCGGACGCCGACGACACGGCAGAGGCCACGCCGGAGACGGCGTCGACGATCCTGCCAACCGAGTCGCCGACGCTCGTCTGGGTCGGTCTTGGCGCTGGACTGCTCGCGCTCGAAGTCGGTGCGCTCGCGACGTTCCTCGTGGCGATCCTGAGTGACGCGCTGGCGGCCGCGTCCCTCCCCGGCGTCGGCTTCGTCGAGGGGATCGAGGCCGCGGCCCGCCAGCTGCCGACGCTGCTGTCCCGCGAGACCGTCCCCAACGAGGGGTACTGGAACGGCCAGCGGTGGGTCGGGACGTTCCTCGGCCTCCGTCCCGAGGTCGCCTGGGGGATCCGCGTCGCCCTGGTCTACCTCTACGCGCTCGCGGTCGCGGGCTGGGCGGTGCTTGGCTACCGGCTCTACCGCCGGGAGTACCGGGCGGCCGACTGGACGCCGCGAGACGACGTGATCGATCGGTTCCGCAACCACGGCTGGGGGCTGTTCGGCCTGGCGGTCGTGTTCATGTTCGTCGTCATGGCGGTGTTCGCCCCCGCTCTCGGACCGACGACCGTCGACAAGAACATGCGCAACTCCTACGACAACGAACTCACCTACTGGGACGCCGAGACCGACTCCGTCGAGACGATCCTCGTCGGCGAGGCCAACCTCGCGTCTCAGTCTCGGGGCGACGGCGAGGAACGCGTCGGACCGATGGAGTACGACGACTTCGGACGGTTCCACCCGTTCGGGACGCTCCCGACCGGGCGGGACCTCTTTACCTTCATCGCCGTCGGGTCGCGCATCTCGCTGGTGATCGGCCTGCTGTCGGTCGGACTCAGCGTCGGCGTCGCCACGTCGCTGGCACTGATCGGCGCGTACTACAAGGGCCGTGTCGACCTCGGGATGGTGCTCGTCTCCGACGGGGTGATGGCGATGCCACAGTTGCTGTTGTTGATCATGCTCACGACGGTGCTCAAAGACACCTGGGTCGCGGGGCTGTACAGCGGTGCCTTCTTACTGGCCCTGATCTTCGCTTTCACGGGCTGGACGTACATGTGGCGCTCGCTGCGCGGACCCGCACTACAGGTCTCGGAACGACAGTGGATCGACGCGGCAAAGAGCTTCGGGCAGCGCCCCCGGACGATCATGCGCCAGCACATGTTGCCCTACATCACGGGCTACCTGCTGATCTACGGGTCGATGACGCTGGGCGGGGCGATCATCGCCATCGCCGGGCTCTCCTTCCTCGGACTGGGCGTCTCTCCGCCGACTCCAGAGTGGGGTCGCGCGGTCAACCTCGGCCAGGAGTACGTCGACACCGGCTCGTGGCACATCTCGCTGATTCCGGGCCTGCTCATCACGCTGGTGGTCACCGGCTTCAACGCGCTGGGCGACGGGATCCGTGACGCTATCGACCCCCGTTCGGACGCTGCCGGATCGGACGCCGACGACGGGGCCGCCGCCGGCAGAGGTGGTGGCGCGTGAGCGACGAGCCACTGCTGTCGGTGCGGGACCTCGAAGTCGTGTTCCACACTGAGCGCGAGCAGATCCACGCCGTCGACGGCGTGAACTTCGACATCCACGAGGGCCAGACGGTCGGCCTCGTCGGCGAGTCGGGATCGGGCAAGTCCGTCACCGCCCGTTCGATCCTCGGGCTCGTCGACGAACCCGGACGGATCGAAGGCGGCGAGATCCTGTACCGCGGCGAGGATCTCACGGAGGACAACTGGGCGGACCACCGCGGCGACATCGCGATCGTGTTCCAGGACCCGACCAACTCGCTGAACCCCGTCTACACGATCGGCAACCAGATCGAGGAGGCCCTGCGCATCCACCAGGACCTGCGCGGCCGGGCAGCGACCGACCGCGCGATC
The DNA here is from genome assembly GCF_058933285.1 of Halomicrobium sp. HArcht1-1. NCBI lineage: Archaea > Methanobacteriati > Methanobacteriota > Halobacteria > Halobacteriales > Haloarculaceae > Halomicrobium > Halomicrobium sp. HArcht1-1. Next base: position 2,615,564 of record NZ_JBZYDL010000001.1, on the reverse strand, counting down.
GAGTTGCTGGAGGACGTGGGGATTCCGGACGCACCGCGCCGCGTCGACGAGTACCCCCACCAGCTCTCTGGCGGGATGGCCCAGCGGGCCGTCATCGCGATGGCGCTGGCCTGTGACCCGGACCTGCTCGTCTGCGACGAGCCGACGACGGCACTGGACGTGACGATCCAGGCCCAGATTCTGGACCTGCTCGCGGAGCTGCAGGCAGAGCAGGACCTCGCGATCCTCTTTATCACCCACGACATGGGCGTCATCGAGGACGCGACCGACTGGGTCAACGTCATCTACGCGGGCGAGGTCGTCGAGCGTGCGCCCACCGAGGCGCTGTTCGACCAGCCCGCCCACCCCTACACGCGGGCGCTCCTGGAGAGCATTCCGGGGCGGACGGACCCGGACGAGCGCCTCCCTACCATCGAGGGAGAGGTCCCGACGCCGACGGGACCGGCGACCGACTGCCGGTTCGCGCCGCGGTGTCCCAAGGCCTTCGAGGACTGTCGGTCCGTCGCCCCCGAGCACGTCTCGCTCGACGGGGAACGGTCGGCAGCGTGTCTCCTCCACGAGTCGGCCCGCAGCGACGGGGGTGAGCCACAGTGACGGCCCGCGAAGATCCCGTCGTCTCGGTCCAGTCGCTGAAGACCTACTACCACGACGACAGCATCGTCGGCGCGAAACCGCCAGTCAGAGCCGTCGACGGCGTCGACCTCGACATTCGCGAAGGCGAGACAGTCGGGCTCGTCGGCGAGTCCGGCAGCGGCAAGACGACGCTCGGACGGACGATCATCGGGCTCGCGGACGCGACCGAGGGCGTCGTCGAAGCCGACGGACTGGACGTGACCGAGTTCGACGCAGCGCAGGCCCGCGACTGGCAGCGCCGCGTCGGCATGGTGTTCCAGGACCCCGAGGAGAGCCTCAACGACCGAATGACGATCGGCGAGATCGTCCAGGAACCCCTGAAGGCACACGACTGGCCGGTCCTGACCGCCGCCGTCGACGGCGACGCGACGGTTCGGGGCAGCGGCGTCAGACCGGCCGAGCCGGACGAGACGGTCGATCTCACGATCGGCCTCGACGGCGACGTGACGGTCCGGGACGAACTGCCGCTGTCGGCCGACGCGGTCAGCGCCGCTGTCGACCGGAGCGGCGACGCACCGACGGTCGACGTCACCGTCGAGAAGTCCCGCGCGGAGATCAGGCGGGATCGGGCCTTCGACCTCCTCGACCGGGTCGGGCTCTCGGAGCAGCACTTCTACCGGTACCCCCACCAGTTCTCCGGGGGCCAGCGCCAGCGCATCGGCATCGCTCGCGCGCTCGCGCTCGAACCCGAGTTCGTCGTCCTCGACGAACCGGTGTCGGCACTGGACGTGTCCGTCCAGGCCCGGATCATCAACCTCCTCGAAGACCTGCAAGACGAGATGGGGCTGACCTACCTCTTTATCGCCCACGACCTCTCGGTCGTGCGCCACATCGCCGACCGCGTCGCGGTGATGTACCTCGGCAACGTCGTCGAACTGGGGCCCACGGAGTCGGTCTACTCCGACCCACACCATCCCTACACCGTCTCGCTGCTGTCTGCCATTCCGGGGAGTGGCTCCCCCTGGTCGGGCGAGCGAATCACGCTGCGCGGTTCGCCACCGAACCCGCGGGACCCGCCCGCCGGCTGTCCGTTCGCGACGCGGTGTCCGGCGAAGATCCGGCCCGACGACTACGACCTGCCCGAGCGGACCTGGCGCGCGCTGGACGAGCTCCGCGTCGTCTTCCGGACGCGGGCCCGTGCCGAGGCTTCCGCGGCCGAGACGATCAAACGACTGATCGGACTCGACGTGGCCGGTCAGGACCTCCGGGAGACCGTCTCCGACCTGCTGGCGGACCACGATCTCCCGCCGGCGGCCCAGTCGACCGTCGACGCGGCGGTAGAGCTGGCTGCCGGCGGCGACGACGACGCGGCGGCCGAACGGCTCCGAGAGGCCTTCGGGTCGCGGTGTGACCGCGAACACCCCGAACCCTACGACGGCGGCGAGGACCGGACGAGCCAGTGTCTGCGCCAGGAGGCGGAGTACGACGGCGTCGCCGAGACGATCCGTGCCCGCCAGGAGGAAGAGCCGTGAGCGATCCGGACGCTCTCGCGCTCCGGGCCGCACGGGCGGGTGCCGAGCGCGCACACGACCTCTTTCGCCGCGACCTCGCCGTCGAGACGAAGTCGGGCAAGACCGACGTGGTGACCCGCGCCGACCGCGAGGCACAGGCGGCCGTCGCGGCGGTCGTCGACGACGCGGACCCCGACGCGACGCTCGTCGGCGAAGAGGCGGCGGCAGCGAAGTCCGTCCCCGAGACCGGCCGCGCGTGGGTCGTCGATCCGATCGACGGGACCCACAACTACGTCCGCGGCGGGCGCTGTTTCACGACGAGCGTCTGTCTCGTCGCGGACGGCGAACCAGTCGCCGCGGCCAACGTCCTCCCGGCGATGGACGACACCTACCGGACCGTCGACGACGGCGTCGCACTGAACGGGACACGGGTCACGACGAGCGACCGGACCGACCCCGAGCGAGCGATCGTCTGTCCGACGATCTGGTGGCCGATGGACCGCCGCGACGAGTACGCCCGCGCGACGCGGGCCATCGTCGAGCGGTTCGGCGACCTGAAGCGGCCGGGCTCGGCACAGGCCGCCCTCGGCCGACTCGCGGCCGGCGAACTCGACGGCGTGATCACGAACGTCGAGACCAACCCCTGGGACACGATCGCCGGCGTCCACCTCGTCCGCGAGGCCGGCGGTCGCGTCACCGATCTCGACGGCGACCGCTGGACGCACGACGCACGCGGGCTCGTCGCGTCCAACGGCCCGCTCCACGACGCGGTTCTCGACGCCGCCCGATCGATCGACGCGAGGTAGCGCGCGGGGCCTACCCCTCGACGGCACTCGTTCTATCGGTGTTTCGCAGTCCGAGCGCCAGTCGACAGCCGACGGTACCGATGACGGCGACGACCGCTCGGCCGCCGAACCCGATCGACACGCCCGCGAGCGTCGCGAGCGTGTTCGTCAGCGAGAAGAGGACGACGACCGGCAACACCCAGCTGACCGTCAGCAGCCACGGCACCGCCAGCGAGTCGAACCGACCGGCTCCGGCGCGAAACTCCGCCAGCGCCTCGTCGCCCAGGAGCCAGGCGACGATCGCCAGAAAGGCGAACAGACCGACCGTCAACAGCAGGTCCGCGACCGTTCCCGAGACGAACTCGAAGATCGAACTGGCAAGCGCCAGCCCGCTGCCGGTGGCCGCGAGCAGCGCCGAGATCAGCGCCGTCGCCCGGCGTCGCGGGACGCCGACGGTGTCGACGAGCGTCGCCACCGGCGTCTCCAGGAGGCTGATCGCGCTCGTCACGGCGGCCATCAGCACGGCCGCGAAGAAGGCAGTCGCGACGAGCGCGCCGCCGGGCAGCGACGCGAACGCTCGCGCGAGCGCGACGAACAGCGCACCCGGCCCTCCCTGTCCGGGGTCGATCCCCTGTGAGAACAGCAGCGGGATGACGACCAGTCCCGCGAGGACGCCGATGAGCGTGTTCGAGACCGCGATGACGAGCGTGTCCCGCGGCAGCGACGCGTCCTCGTCGAGATACGAGGCGTAGGTCAGCATCACTCCGGCACCGAGCGAGAGGGTAAACAGCGCCTGTCCCGCCGCCGGCCCGAGCACGCGCAGGAAGTTCGCCGCCAGATAGTCGGCGTCGAACCCGAGGTAGAAGGCGTAGCCGTCGGCGGTGCCGGGCTGTGTCGCCGTCCACGCGGCGAGGCCGACGAGCAACAGGACGACGCCGGGGAGCATCACCTTCGAGACGCGTTCGATGCCTCGGCTCACGCCGAAGAAGACGATTCCGGCGACGATCCCCAGGAACAGCAGGTGAAACGCGACCGCTTCGAGGCCGTAGTTGACCGCGCCGAAGTACTGCTGGGGCTGGTCGAAGTACGCTCCCGTCGGCGACACCAGCAGATAGCGGAGGATCCACCCGCCGACGACCGAGTAAAAGGAGAGGATCACGAGCGTCGTGAGGACGTTGAAGCCCCCGAGCACGGACCCCCAGCGCGAGTCGGTCAGCGAGCGCAGCGCCCCGACGGGCGTCTGTCGGCCCAGTCGACCGAGGACGAACTCGGCGAGCAGTCCCGGGACGCCGACGCCGACGACGATCAGCAGGTAGACGAGGAGAAAGGCGCTCCCGCCGTTGCCGGCCGTCAGCCACGGGAACCGCCAGAGGTTCCCCAGCCCGGCCGCACTGCCGACGGAGGCGAGCACGAATCCGACGTTCGATACCCACGAGTCACGTGTAGCCATTCGTGTACAGATCTGTCTATCGGGGAAGTAAAGCGGTGTTGGTTCGGCGCGTGCCCGGCCGAGAGGCCGTCGCCAGGTGACGTACCTGGGATATCCAGAGCGAGCGAACAGATGTCTGTCCTGATACTGCCGGCTGTACATCTGTGACCGATTTCGCCACCCCGTGGTGGCGAAGATCTTCACGAAGTGACAGCCGGCAGTACGACATCCCCGACGGCGACGCCGTGGCCGCCCGTGGGCTGGTCGCCGTGATGTTTTATACCACTCTGCGTACTTTCACCCACTGTGTCACGCGATCGACTCCGAGACGCCGCCCTGGGGCTGCTTGCGGTCGTCGCAGTCGCACTGACCGCTCGGACTCTCCCCACGGCCCGCCAGCGAGAGCCCCGCGGTGACGGGACGGGTGGAGCGGGGATCGGCGAGGGTGGCGGTATTCCCGCACGCTCGACCGAGCCGCTTCCACAGTTGCTCGACGTGCCACTGCTCGCGGAACTGGTCGCGCTCCTCGCCGTCCTGTTCGTGCTGGTCGCTCTCTGGGGGCTGTATCGGCACTGGCCCGCGCTCTTCCGGGTCGCCGTCCCGGTCCTCGTTCTCTCGCTGGTACTGGCTGCCCTGCTACAGGGCGTCCCCTTCGACCCCATCCCGAAGCCGTCCAGCGGCGGCGTCCCCGGCACCGACAACGTCAGCGTGGGTGCGGGCGGTGGTGGCGGCACGGCGACGGAGCCGTCGGTGCTGTCGGTCGCACTCGTGGTGGTGATCGCCGTCGCAGTGGTCGGGATCGCCGTCGCCGCGAACCGACGACCGGCCGACGGTTCGACCGACGACCGGACCGACCCGGACGACGACGAGACGAGCACGGCCGTCGCGGTCGGGCGGGCCGCCGGTCGAGCGGCGGACCGCATCGAGGAGACGGCGGCGGTGGACAACGAGGTCTACCGCGCTTTCCGCGAGATGACGGACCGCCTCGACGTGGCCGACCCGGAGACGACGACGGCCCGCGAGTTCGAGCGCGCCGCCGTCGAGTCGGGGCTGAGCGCCGACGACGTGGCGGCGCTGACCGACCTCTTCGAGCGGGCGCGGTACGACGACTACGAGATCGACGGAGACGACGAACGGCGGGCGATCGAACTGTTGCGCCGGATCGAGTCCCGGTACGCGGAGGGCGAGCCGTGAGCCGCGGGCGTCTCCTCGCGGCCGTCGGGCTCGTGGCCTTCGCGGTCGGCGTCGGGGCGCTCGTCGCGCCGGGGGTGTTCGGGCTCGGCATCCAGCGCTACGCCGTCGTCGTGATCGGTCTGCTGGCGGTCGCCGCGGCGCTTCGCGTCGTGCAGGGGCGACGCCACGCCCCCAGACGGCGCGCCGAGACCGCGATGCCGGAGGCGGTGCCCGCAGTTCCCTCGCCGGGCGAGGAGCTAGACGCCGTGCTGGCGGCGTTCGACCCCACGCGCTACGGGACGGCCGACCGCCGCCGGAAGCAACTCCGGCGCGTGGCCACCGAGGTACTGACGCGCTACCGGGGCGATAGCGAAGCGACGGCCCGCGAGGCGATCGAGCGGGGCACCTGGACCGACGATCCCGTCGCCGCGGGGTTCCTCGCAGACGAACGCTCGCGCCCTCCGCTCACCGACCGACTCCGCACGCGCCTGGGCGGTGCGTCACCGTACTGGCAGGGGATCGAGCGCACCGTCCGTGCGATCGCCGAGACGGCCGGCGTCGACACCGACGACCGCGACGGCTCCACCCGCCCGGAACTGGACCGGATCGTCGGCCCGCTCGACAGCCGGGACGCGGGCCTCGACCGGGCCAGTGCCGTCGCGGATCCGACGCCGACGACACGCTCGACGGGACACTGGCGCGGGATCAGCGCAGCCGCGCTTTCGGCCCTCGGCGTCGGCGTACTGGCCGAACGAGCGGGCGTCGTCCTCGTCGCCGTGGTCGGGATCGCCTACGCGGCCGCCGCTCGCAAGCGGCCGCTCTCCGCGCCGCCGCTCTCGATCGAGCGCACTGTCGAGCCCGCGGACCCGGAGCCCGACGAGACCGTCACCGTCACGCTGACCGTCACCAACGAGGGCGAGAGGCCGGTGTGGGATCTCCGACTCGTCGACGGCGTTCCGCCCGCCCTCTCCGTGGTCGAGGGGTCCCCGCGGCTCGGGACGGCGCTGTGGCCGGGTGCCAGTGCGACGATCACCTACGAGGTTGCCACACGGCGGGGCCACCACGAATTCGGCCACGCCCAGGTCCTCGTCCGAACGCTGTCGGGCAGCGTCGAGCGAGAGTTGGCCGTCGAGCCCGAGACGGCGACCGAACTCACCTGCGTCCCGCCGCTCCGGCCGATCGACGAACCGGTCCCGCTGCGCCGCCAGCCCACTCGCCACACGGGGCGCGTCGAGACCGCCACCGGCGGCGAGGGCGTCGAGTTCTTCGCCACGCGCGCGTACCGCTCGGGGGACCCGCTGTCGCGGATCGACTGGAACCGCCACGCCAGGACCGGCGACCTCGCGACCCTGGAGTTCCGCGAGGAGCGAGCCGCGACGGTGGTGCTGGTGATCGACCGCGACGAGGCCGCCGCGGTCGGTCCCTCGCGGCGGGGCCAGACCGCCGTCCAGCGCTCCGTCGACGCCGCGAGCCGGCTGTTCACGACGCTGCTCGACGACGGCAACCGCGTCGGCATCGCCGCGCTCGGGGCTCGCGACTGCTGGCTCGCGCCGGGTGCGGGCGACGCCCACCGCGTCCGGGCCCGGGAGCTGCTCGCGACCCACCCCGCGCTCGCCCCCGGCGAGACGCCCGAGAGCGTCTTGCCGTTCGGCTGGCTGGCCTCCCTGCGGAGCCAACTGCCCGGCGACGCACAGGTCGTCCTCCTCTCGCCGCTGTGCTCGCCCGCCGTCGCCACCGTCGCTCGCCAGCTCGACGCCGGGGGCCACCTCGTGACCGTCGTCAGCCCGGACCCGACGACGACGGCCTCCGGGGCCGGCCAGCTCGCGACGGTGGCGCGGCGCTTCCGGATCGCCGACCTCCGGGCCGCCGGGATCCCCGTCGTCGACTGGCCGTGGGAGCAGTCGCTGCCGGTGGCGCTGGCCCGGACGGGGTGGTCGGAATGACCGGGATCGATCGATCGCCGACCCGGACCGGCAGCGCGCTCGCGGTGCTTGCCGCCCTCGTCGCGCTCGCGGCCGCCGGAGCCACCTCCTGGATCGCGCTCGCCGTCGGCACCGTCGGCGTCGCGCTCTTCCTCGCGGGCGTCGCCCTCGCACGACACGACGCCGTCTCGACCGGGGCCGCGGCGCTGTTCGTCGGCGTCCTCGCGGCCGGCGTCCAGGGCGCACCGGTGACGGCGCTGCTCGTCGGTGCCGTCGCGACGGCGGTGGCCTGGGACAGCGCCGGGACGGCGATCGACCTGGGGGCACAGCTCGGTCGGTCGGCAACGACGGTCCGGCTCGAACTCGTCCACGCCGGTGGGACGGCCCTCGTCGGTGGTCTCGCCGCGGCCATCGGCTGGTCGATCTACCAGCTCGGTCTCGGGACCCAGCCCCTGACGGCCCCCGTCTTCCTGCTCGTCGCGGCGCTGTGTCTGGCCGGTGCGCTGGCGGCGCGAGGGGGCGGGTGAGTGTTCTCGTTCCACAAGGGATTTGACTCGCTCTGGCGTGTGTGAAAGTATGTCGTTTCTCCGCCCCTCCAGGCGATCGTTCGCCGTCGCCGTCGGCACTGCGACGGCGGTGCTCGTCGGTGTGCCCGCTGTCGCGTTTTTCCGCACCGCAGTAGTCGCTCTGATCCCGCTCTCGATTGCACTCCTCTGTGGCATCGCAGCCGCGGTGTTGGCGCTGCGTGTTCCTTCCCTCCCGGCTACGCTCGTCCGGGCTCGTGTCCACCTCGGCGTGCTCGTCGTGCCGCTTGCCGTCCTCGTACTTGGCCCGTTCTTCTTTCCACCGCTCGATCTCGGTGGGTCACCAGACGACGGGCTCTTGCTGGGTCTGATTGCAGTGCTTGTAGCGAGTGCGGTCATCTACGTGGCGACAACGAATCGGTACGCCGCTCTGCTGACCGGGACCGACTCGCCGATCGCCGAGTGGCGTTCACGGCCGGACGAGCGGTACTGCCGGCGCGTCAGGATCGCGACCCTCGTCGGGGGGATCATCGCCATCGCTTCGATGGTGTTCGTTCATACGCCGTTCGTAGGTGTTCGGCCTGGCATCGGCGGCATGTTGATCGGCCAGTCGATCTTCTACGGCCGAAGCCGAACCTACCAGCTGTTCGACGAGGGCCTGCTGATCCGAGCCAGCGGCACGGTCGTGTACCAGTTCGTCCCGGCCGGACAGTTGTCGTCAGTCGAACACGGTACGGACGCGCTCTCGATTCGGCGCTCGCTGCCGTGGCCGTTCCCGATCCGCTGTGCGATCGACGACCTGGCCGACCCCGACGATCTCCTGGCGACACTTGGGGACGCAATTGGGCGACGAAAGTGAGTCGGTCCGGTCTACTCCGGGCGCGGCTCGGCGTCGATCGCCGGGTCGTGACGGTGGCACTTGACCGGCCGCCCGTCGACGGTGACTGTCGCTGGGACCTGCTGCTCGCAGACGCTCGGGAGGACGGCCGCCAGTCGCTCGGACGCCCGGTCGAGGTCGCCGTCCGCGAGCGCGGCTACGGCGTCGTCGACTCCCTCGGCGATCGCCTCGTCGTCGATCGCCCCCGGCAGGTCGAAGACCGACCGAATCGTCGCCGGGTCGGGCGGGTCGGCGAGGTCGATCGACGCCGGAAGCTCGCCCGTCTGGACGGTAAAGCGGAAGCTCGCCAGCCGCTCCCACGTCGCCGCCGAGAGTTCTTCCGGGCCGACGATGGCGGGACAGCGCGTGTGGAATCGACAGCCACTCGGCGGGTCGGCGGGATCGGGGATCGTGTCCGTGAGCGGGCGAACGAGCGAGCGGTCCGACGGATCGAGGCTGGGAACAGAGTCCAGCAGGACCTCCGTGTAGGGGTGGGCGGGTGCGTCGAGCACTCGGTGGGTGGGGCCTCGCTCGACGATCTCACCGAGGTACATCACCGCGACGCGGTCGCAGAACCGCCGGACGACGTCGATGTCGTGGCTGACGAACAGCAGCGACACGTCGAACTCGCGGCGGACTTCTTCGAGCAGCGCGAGGATGTCCGACTTGACTCGCGCGTCCAGCGCGCTCGTGGGCTCGTCGGCCACGACCAGGTCCGGGTCCACGACCAGCGCGCGGGCGATCGCGAGGCGCTGTTTCTCCCCGTCGGAGAACTCGTGGGGGTAGCGGTCGGTGTCCGCGGCGTCGAGGCCGACCCGCTCCAGCAGGTCCTCGACGATCGCCCGTCGCCGGTCGGCGTCGTCCATCCCGTTGAGCGCGAGCGGCTCCGCGACCGCCTCACCGACCCGGATGCGTGGGTTGAACGCCTCGTTGGGGTCCTGGACGACCAGCTGGACGCGGCGGCGGAACGACCGCCGTTCCGCATCGGAGAGTTCGCTCACCGGGTCGCCGTCGAAGCGGACGGTGCCGCCGGTCCGCTCTTCGAGCCCCAGCAGGGTGTGGGCGAGCGTCGTCTTCCCGCTGCCGGACTCGCCGACCAGCCCGAACGCCTCCCCCTCGCGGATCTCGAAGCTCACGCCGTCGACGGCCCTGACGCGTCCGACCTCGCGACGGAGCCACCCCTCGGTGATCGGGTAGTGGCGCTCCAGGCCCTCGACCGCGAGCAGCGGCTCGCCCTCGGCGTCGGGTCGCTCAGTCATCGTCGTCCCCCGTCGCGCTCTGCTGGACGGCACGGCCCGCAGACTGGATTACCTCGCCGTCGTAGCCGTCGCCGTAGTAGACACACGAGGCGGCGTGGCCGTCGATGCTCGCGCCGTCGCCCACGGTGTGGAATCCGGGCTGTTCCCCGCCGGCACACGACTCGACGGCGTGGGGACACTCCGCGCGGAAGCGACAGCCGTCGGCGGGCAACTCGTCGCGGGAGGGCCGTTCGGCGAGTCGCGTCGTCCCGTCGTAGCTGTCGAACAGCGCCTGCGTGTAGGGATGGGCCGGCCGGTCGAACACCGCCTCGACGGGGCCGCGCTCGACGATGGTGCCGCCGAACATCACGAGCACGCGGTCCGCAAGCGCGGCGACGACCCGGAGGTCGTGGGTGATCAACAACAGCGCCATCCCGTCGTCGAGCAGCCCCCGCAGCAGGTCGATCAGGCGGGCCTGGACGGTCACGTCGACCGCCGTCGTCGGCTCGTCGGCGATCAGCAGGTCCGGCTCCGCGGCCAGCGCGATCGCGACGGCGACCCGCTGGGCCATCCCGCCGGAGAACTCGTGGGGGTAGTCGTCGACGCGCTGGGCCGCCCGGGGGATGCCGACACGCCCCAGCAGGTCGATCGCCCGCTCTCGGGCCGTCGCCTCGTCGACCTCCCGGTGGATCGTGATCGCCTCGACGAGCTGGTCGCCGACCGAGTAGACGGGATCGAGGGCGTGCTGGGGGTTCTGGAAGACGTGACCGATCCGCGCGCCCCGAATCGCAGAGCGATCCGTGTCGGCCGCCCGGAGGTCGATTCCGTCGAAGGTAACCGAGCCGCCGACGATCTCTGCGGGTGGCTGTGGGACGATGCCGGTCAGGGACTCGCAGGTGACGCTCTTGCCGCTGCCGGACTCGCCGACGAGACAGACCGCCTCGCCCCGATCGACGGCGAAGCTCACGCCGTCGACGGCCCGGACGGTCCCCCGGTCTGCCCGGATGAGCGTTCGGAGGTCCTCGACTGCCAGCAGCGGGTCGGAGTGGTCGCCCGACATCTCAGTGCTCACCTCGCGGATCCAGCACGTCCCGGAGCCCGTCGCCGACGAGCTTCAGCGAGACGACGGTCGCGGCCAGCGCGACCGCGGGGGCCGTCGAGACCCACCACACCTGGTGGGCCGTCCCGCGGTCCGGACTCAGCCCCTCGGCGATGGTCGAGCCCCAGGAGTACAGCTCCACGTCCGAGAAGCCGAGGAAGGCGACCCCGGCCTCTGCGACGATCAGTATCGCGACGAGGTGGACGACCGCGGGCACGAGCGTGTTCGTGACGTTCGGGAGGACGTGCCGTCGGGCGACGTACCAGTCGGACGCGCCGAGGCTGCGCGCGACGACGACGTAGCCGTCCTCGCGACGCTGGAGCACTTCGCTGCGGACCAGCCGCGCGACCGGCCCCCAGCTCAGCAGTCCGAAGGTCGCCAGCAACAGCGCCAGCGACGCGCCGACGTACATGTAGCCGACGAAGTAGAGGAAGATCGCCGGGATGCAAAGCTGTACGTCGACGTAGGTCCGCAACACGTCGTCGAGGCGACCGCCACGGAAACCCGCCGTGACCCCGACCGCGGTCGCCAGCGGGACGACGAACGCCAGGGTGAACACGACGACGTAGATGGCGACGCGCGCGCCAGACACCAGCAGGGATTCGACGAGCTGGCCGCGACCGTTGGTCCCCAGCGGTGCCTGGAGCGATCCCTCGCAGTACCGCTGGATCCCCGTTCCCTGTCGGATCTCGCCGGCACAGTTCGGGCTCCAGCCGGCGTCGGCTGCAAAGCCCAGCGGCGGCTGGTAGACGTATCCGAAGTTGAGTTCGGGGCGGCCCAGTACGAGCGGCAGGACGGTGCCGACGACGAAGAGGCCGCCGAGAAAGCAAAGCGCCGCGACCAGTACCGGACGGTCTCGTATCGCGCTGGCGACGCGCAGGGTCGCCTCGCGGTTCCGCACCGCGGGGACGACGCCGTAGGCGGTCAGGACGACCAGGCCCGCCATCACGGCCCAGTCGACCGGCGTCACGGCCCACTCGGCGACGAGATAGACGTGGGCCACGTATCGGTCGTACAGCCAGAGGGCCGCGACGATCAGGAGCCCGACGGCGAGGATCGTTCGCTCTGGGGTGACGGTACGTCGCGTGGCGTCGACCGCTGACCAGTCGACGCGCTCGAACCGGGGACGCTCGGAGGGCGCTGCCATGGAGGGTTGTGTCAACACGTACCAGCCACTCTGATAAATCTATCCGTTCCTTCGAGGGCACACTGCTCCCCGTGGGAGGTTTTTTCACACCCCACGCCAAAACGATCCCTCGATGCCCTCCACGAACGCCCTTCGGACGGCCGATCGCGCTCGCTCCCGGCACCGAACCGACTCGCGGACACACCGGCACTCGCCATGAAGTTCCTCCGCGTCGTCGCCTGGCGCGTCGCTCTCGGTGGCGTGGCCGCCTGGGCGGTCCTGACGGCGGTGTTCGGGCTCTTTACGCTCACCGAGGACTGGGTGTTGCAGCGACAGGTCGGCGCGCTCAAGTGGGCCGGCGAGGAGGAGGACGCCATCGCGGCCGTCCGCGACCAGTACCTCGGGACCCGCGGGCTGGATCGCCCGCTCGCCGTCCAGTATCTCGACTGGCTGGGCAACATGGTGACCCTCGACTGGGGACGCTCGTTCGTCACGGGCGATCCCGTCTTCGGGACCGTCCTCGCGGCGGCGGGACGGACGGCGATGTACGTGCTCCCCGCTCTCGCACTCGCAGTGGCCGTCGGCGTCGCCTTCGGGCTCTTCCTCGCGCTCCGGCCCGAGAGCCGTCTCGGGAGCGTCGGGCTCGGGACGATCTACCTCGCCTTCGCGGTCCCGAACTTCTGGCTCGGGGGACTGCTGGTCTCGCTTGCGCGTGCCGGCGTGATCTCGCGGCCGCCGCTGGTCTTCGAGCACCTGTTGCCCATCGTCCTCACGGCGACGACGCTGCTCGGCGGGGTCGTCAGCTACGCCCGCGCTCACGCCGCCGAGCACGCCTCGGCCGACTTCGTCCGCCTCCTGCGGGCCAAGGGGGCCGGCTCGCGCCGCGTCGCGACCCACGTCCTCCGGAACGCGGCGGTACCGATCTTCTCGCTCGTGTTCACCGAGGCGCTGGCGCTGCTCGTGCTGGCGGTGTTCGTCGTCGAGGTGCTCTTCGGAATCGACGGCTTTGGCTCCCTGCTCTTCCGGTCCGTCGACCAGCGCGACCTCCCGGTGTTGCTGGGCGGAACGCTGGTCATCATCGCGGTCGGCGTCGTCGGCAACGTCGTGCAGGACCTCTCCTACGGCGTGCTCGATCCCCGGATCGACGACTCGGGCCGCTGAGCGCTGCAACGCTTATGCATCTCCCAGCCCCACGTTCGGGTATGGAGACACGCCCGCTCGGCGACACCGGTCAGGACAGCACTGTCGTGACCTTCGGGGCGATCGCGCTCAACTGGCTCGAACAGGACGGTGCGGACCAGCTGGTCGAACACGTCCTGGACTACGGCGTCAATCACTTCGACGTGGCACCGACCTACGGCGACGCGGAACTGAAGCTCGGACCGAAGCTCCGCCAGCACCGCGAGGAGATCTTCCTCGGGTGCAAGACTCAGGAACGCGACTACGAGGGGGCCTGGCAGATGCTCGAACGATCGCTCGACCGCCTCGGCGTCGACACCATCGACCTCTATCAGGTCCACGGGCTGGAGTACGAGACGGAACTCGACGCGATCACCGGCGACGACGGCGCACTGCGGGCCTTCCGCGAGGCCCGAGCGGAAGGACTGATCGACCACGTCGGGCTGACCAGTCACAGCGAACCGGCGCTCGTCCTCGACGCGATCGATCGCATCGACGACCTCGACTCGCTGATGTTCCCGCTGAACCCGGTCGTCGCGGCGAAGGACGACGGGAATCACGACTACGAGGCAGTGCTCGATCGGGCCCACGCGGCCGACGTCGGGACCCTCGGCATCAAGGCCTTCGCCGCCGGCTCCTGGCCCGACACCGACGAGCTCCCCGAAGCAGATCGCCCGTTCGCGAACTGGTACCGACCGGTCACGGCCCCCGACGAGATCCGGCGACGATTCGACTTCGCGGCCTCTCAAGGGCTGACCAGCGTCGTCAGCGCGGGCGACCCCAAGCTCGTGACGATGATCCTCGAAGCCGCCGCCGACTACGAAGAGATGGACGAGGCCGCCCAGCGCTCGCTGATCGAGCAGGTGCGCCACGACGACAGCCCGGTCCCCGAACAGCTCCACCACTGAATGGCCGTTCCCAACACGGTCACCGCCGCCCTCGCGGATCGCCCGGTCGAGGGCCGACGCTGTCTGGAGGCCGGTGCCGGCGTCGGCAACACGACCGCTGGACTCCTCGATGCCGGGGCCGAGCGAGTCTACGCCGTCACGAACGACCGAGAACACGCCCGGACGACCCGCGACCGGGTAGCCGACGACACGCGATCCGACCGGCTGGCCGTCCTCGACGCGGATCTACGCACGCTCGCGCTGTCCGACGACTCGATCGACCTGATCACGGCCCACGGGCTCTGTAACGTCCTCGATCCCGCTGCGCTGTCGGCGGTCGCGGCGACCTTCCGCCGCGTCGCAGCGCCCGGCTGTCACCTCGTGATCGACGACTACGCTCCGCTGCCCGAGACGGCTGCCGTTCGCGAGCTGTTCGCCGTCGAGAACGCCGCTTCGGAGCTTGCGACTGGTGGGCCGGCGCTAACGTTCTACCCGCCAGACGCGCTCAGACGCTGCTTCGTCGGTGGGGGCTGGTCGTTCGACCGCGAACGGACGCTGCTCGATCCGGTGCCCTGGACTGGGGCGCATCTGTCGGCCCACGCCGACGTGGCCCGCGACCACGCGGCGGCCTGGCCTGGCGATATCGGCGACCGGCTGGCAGCGCGTGCCGACCGACTCGCGACGGAGATCGGCTCCGAATCTGTCGGTCGGATGTACAGCCTCGCGTTTCGGCTGCCGGCGTGACTCGTCCGCGCCAGCTCAGCGCCGACACCCGACTCCGCGCAGACCGAGAGCGTCGTGCTGAGCCCCCTCTTTACTCCGTCTGTCGAGGCTCGCGGTCTGCAGTCGCCGAGACCGCCGCTGCCGTCTCTCGATCGTCGTCCGCGGCTGACTGGTCGCCGTCTGCCGCCGACTGTTCGTCTTCCGCGGCTGACTGGTCGTCTCCATCCGCCGACTGTTCGTCTTCCGCGGCCGACTGGTCGTCGTCCGCCGCCGGCTCTCCGCCGTCGACGGTGAGTACGTCCGTCTCGACCGTGACGAGGCCGCTGTCTCGCGGGGGCGTCGTCTCAGGCCTGGCCGGCCGCGCGTCGTCGGGGCGCTCCGAGACTGCTCGTTCGGTCTCGTCGGCGCGCTCCAGCGCCGTCTGTTCCACTCCGTCGGGTTCGTCCTCGCTTCGGGACGGCTCCGAGCCCTCGGTGGCGGTGTCGAACCGAGCGAGTCGATCGGTGAGGACGGCCGCGTCGTCGGTGAGCGTCCCCGCGCTGTCGGCGATGGCAGCGACCGCGTCGGTCTGGGCGGCGGCCGACTCCGCGGCGCGGTCGGTGTCGCCGTCAGTGCGCTCGCTGATCTCCGTGACGGCCTCGACCATCGCCACGACCTCCTGGCTGGCCGCCGCCTGGCTGTCGGTGGTGTCGTCGATCGACTGGACGCTCTCGTTGGCCCGCTGGACGGCTTCTCCCAGTCGCTCCAGGGAATCGAGGCTCTCCTCGATCGTTTCGATCCCGTCGGCGACGCGGTGTTGCATCCCGCGCACGTCGGTGACGGTGTCGTTCGCCGTCGTCCGGACGCGCTCGATCCGGTCTTCGATCTCGCGCGTCGCTTCTCGGGTCTCGGTCGCGAGCTGCTTGACCTCGTCTGCGACGACCGCGAACCCGTCGCCGGACTCGCCGGCCCGTGCGGCCTCGATCGAGGCGTTCAGCGCCAGCACGTTCGTCTGCTCGGCGATGCCGTCGATCAGGGTGACCACCTCGCCGATCGCCTCGACCTCCTGTTCGAGGGCCGCGATCGCCTCGGCCGTCTCGGTCGTGGTCGACTCGATCTGATCGAGCGTGTCGACCGACGCGGCGGCGAGCTCCGCGCCGCGCTCGCCCTCCGTGGCGGCCTCGCTGGTGACGGTCGCGGCCTCGTCGGCCGAGGCGGCGACTTCTTCGATCGCTCCCGAGAGGTCACTCATCTCGTCGCTGACTGTCTGTAGTCGGTCGTACTGGGTCGTGGCTCCTTCGTCGATCCGCTCGATGGCCTCGTCGACCTCGCGGTTGGCCTCTGCCACGTCGTCGGCACAGGCTGCGACCTGGTGGCCGGCGTCGGCGACGCTGTCCGCGAAGCGCTGGATCTCTTCGATGGTCGTCTCCATCTCCGCGAGCATCGCGTTGCACGACTCGGCGATCTCGGTCATCGCATCGCTCTGGCCGGCCGGATCGAGTCGCTGGGTCAGGTCGCCGTCCCTGACCTGCCCCATCGTCGTCGCGAACTCACTGGCCTGAGTCTCCAGGTGGTCGCTGAGCTGCTCGGCCTCGTGTCTCGCTGCCTCGGCGTCCCTCCGGGCCGCGTCGAGGTCCTCGATCATCGTCTCCAGATCGGTCGCCATCTGGTCGAGTGCGACCCCCAACTCGCCTGGCACCTCGTCGTCGAGCACCGGCGCGTCGAACCGCTGGTCGGCGATCGCGTCGGCCTGCCCGGCGACCGTCGACAGGTACGCGTGGATGTCGCCGACGGAGGCGACGACCTCGCCGAGTTCGTCGTCCCGGTCGCTGTCGGGGGCCGTCGCGTCGAGATCGCCCGCGGCAACCGCACCGGCGTAGTCGGTGAGCCGGTCCAGCGACCGGACGGTGTTGCGACCGAGCGTCAGGCCGACGGTCCCGAGTCCGAGGACGACCGCTCCGATCAGTACCAGCAACGGCCGTGTCACCGTTCCGACGAGCGCGTACGCGTTGTCTCGTGGGGCGTGGACGACGACCGTCCAGTCGGTTCCCTCGACCGGCGCGTAGGCGACGAGCGCGTCGCCATCGACGGCCGTCCCGGCAGTCGAGCCGTCGAGCACGCCGCTCTCGCCCGCCTGCCCGCGTTCGATGGCCGTCGACTGTACTGACGAGGCCCCGGCGTACTCGCTGCCGATTGCACTGGTCTCGTTCGCGAACGCGACGCGTCCGTCGCCGTCGACGACGCGCGTCACGCTGCCTTCGACCGGGCTGCGGAACTCACCGGCCACCCGCGACACGTCGGCGACCAGGACGACCGCCTCGTTGCGCTGAGACGGCACCGGGCTGACGAACGCCATCACCGTTCGACCGCTGTCGAGCGTGTACGGCTCCGAGACCAGGACGGTGTCGATCTGGTCGAACGTCACGTCGTCCTGTGCCCAGGGATCGCCACGCTCCCGGAGATTCTGCTGTGAGAGCGTGTTCATCGTCGTGGCCGCTACGTCCAGGTTCGCCGTGTCGACGTAGTGGAGCGCGACCACGTCGTCCGGGAGGTCGTTGTACTCGGAGTTGAGCGTCGAGGCGATCGCTCCGGTGGCCAGCCAGTGGTTCTTCGACACCTCGCGGGCGATGAGGCGTCGCTGCTCGACCCAGTTTTCGAGGTCGTTGGCCGTCAGTTCGCCGACTGTCTGTAGCTCGCTGTCGACGTCGGCTTCCAGTTCACGGGCGACGGCCTCCTGCGTGTAGATGCCGACCGATGCGGTCACGAGCAGGAGGACTACCAGCGCGACGCCGAACTTGGCCATGTAGCTCTCGCGCAGTCGCGCGGGGACGAATCGCCGCTTCCAGTCGCGCCCACGTGGCGGTGTCATCGTCTGGGGCGACGACCAAACCACGCGTAAGTATTACCCGCCAGTTCTCAGCAGAAATTTGCGCTACTGTCTGCTATATACAGGAATTTGTGTGGACAAATAACGTGGTCAGTGCGCCGGCCCCCGGCGGTCGCTGTTCAACGACTTCACTCTCTGGAGCCCCGAACTGTGCCACGGCCGGACGGCCCGTACTCTCTGGCTTCGCTGCGTGACTCACGATCCCTATATATCAAGAATATATACTACCTCGAAAGCAGACTATTGGGGGCAAGACGCCACTCAGAACAGATCCAGGCCATTCGAGCCCCGACGTAGCACTCCGTCTCTGTCTGGCGACTTTCCAGCGTGAAAAACGGCGATAAATTCGTCTTATCTACCGTTTTGTGTGTGTTCTGGTTCGGCGTCGTCACTGCAGACGCTCCGCGTCTCGACAAGGGAATCTGTGGGGAAAACAGGGACATACAGCCCGAATACGTCGATAAATGGCGTGCTCGCCACGACGATGGTGACGGCGTAGCGTTCGCCGTTGCCGGCCCGTCTCGATCGACGCCTAATAAAGTTGGTCTTCTTATGAGACTATGGAAAAACCACTACGCTAATATTAAGTCCGGGGATCCGATCCGCGATGCGGGGATATTTTTATACCCCCCGAGCGACAGCGATGGGTATGGGATACTTCGACGACCGGCCGTCCGTCTCGACGGACTTCACGTATCGCGGGATGGACGCCGCGATTCTGGAGAACGAGCACCTCCGCGTGCTCGTGCTCCCCGGCAAGGGTGGCGACATCCTGGAGTTCCGCGACAAGCGTACCGACGTGGACGTGCTGTACCACGCCGACTACCAGTGGGACCCGCCCGGCGACCGCGTCATTCCCTCGACGGAGATGACGTGGAACGAGCACTACCCCGGCGGCTGGCAGCTGAACCTGCCGGTCGCTGGTGGTCCGATGTCGATTCCGGGCAACCACTACGACCACCACGGCGAGAGTGCGCTCATTCCGTGGGACGCGACGGTGACGCGGGACGACGCCGACGCCGTCACCCTCGAACTCTCGACGCGTCTCCGGCGGTACCCCTTCGCGGTGACCCGAGAACTGACGCTGCCGGCCGACGAGTCGAGCCTGGAGGTGGCCGAATCGGTGACCAACGAAGGCGAGTACGAACTCGAATACGCCTGGCAGCACCACGTCGCGCTCGGTCGGCCGCTGATTGGCCCCGACGCGCGCCTCGACGTGCCCGCGGGCGAGAGCTACATCGACGACTACCCGGAGGACCACGAGACAAACCGCCTGGCGGGCGACCAGCACTTCGAGTGGCCGACCGCCGAGGCCGTCGACGGCGAGGACGTGGACCTCACCGCGTTCCCGCCGACCGACAGCGAGATCCACGACCAGGCGTACCTGCTGGGCGTCGACGAGGGGTGGTACGCCGTCACCAACAGGGAACTCGACGTTGGCTTCGCGCTGTCGTACCCGGCCGAGCACTTCGAGTCGCTGTGGTACTGGCAGGCCTTCGGCGGCATGGACGAGTCCCCGTTCTGGGGCCGCAACTACACCGCGGGGCTCGAACCGACGACGGCCTACCCCGGCCACTCGTACCCGGAGGCACAGCGCGAGAACGGGACGATGAAGACGCTCGAACCGGGCGAGACCGTCTCTGTCGAACTCACGGCGACTACGTACGGCGGCCGCGAACGAGTCACGGGCGTCGAGAACGGCGTCGTCGAGTAGCGCGACGCCGCCGTCGCTCGACACTGTCAACAATACCCACGGTAAGGGTTATGTATCGCCAGGTGTTTCATTATAGTGCATGACAGTCTAGCCGCCGACTTTGGCAGTAACGACAGTACTATCGTTACTACGATGCGGACTCGATCGATCGCCACACACCGCCTGTTCGCCGTGCCCGACGGCCGCTACTGCCGGCTGTCGCCGTTTCGGAGACGCGTCGTCCAGGACGACGAGATACGCTACAGACGGACAGACAGTACGAGCGAACTGTCAGCGTCTGCTTTCGGAGTGACCCCTCGGTGCTGGTTTCGATCGACGCCTCCCACACGCCGCCGATCCGCGGCGGCGTCGCCGCTGACGTTCTACAATGTGAAACACCTGGGGAGATCGGCCGGTCGCACTGCCGGGACACCCGTATCGGTGCCGCTCCGTGGACAGGGACGACGAACGAGTCACGACGACGCGCACGTGGACGGTCCAGTGCCGTTCGTGTGAGGTTCGTCCGGAGCGGCTACCGACGGTGGTCCTCGCACTCGCTGGGACGGGCTGTCGATCGACCCGCTCACGGCAGATCGCTGCCTGTCCCTCATTGTGAAACGCGCGTGTCGGGCGGAGATCACCGTCGGCATCGACTCTCTCGGCCGTCGACGCCGTCGGCTGTGCGGTCGGTTGGACAGCGTGTCGTGGTGTCTCGGCGGGCTCCGTCGGGACGGAGCGACGGTGCGTGCGGACTCGTTTCGTCCCGACAGCTGTAGCGACGTATCGGTGAGTGACGTGCTCCGGCGCATACTGCCGGCTGTCACTGTTTCACGATATTCGCGACCACGGGGTCGCAACATTCGTTACAGACGGACAGCCGGCAGTATCAGGCGATTTTGGCTTCGATCTCTCGCACCGTACTCAGTACCATCCCCGGTACGTCCTCTTCGAGCCGTTTGCTCGACAGTCGGCTCGCGGTGCCAGCGACGTAGACGGCACCCTGGTAGTCCGCGAACTCGATGGGCACCGCGACGCTGTTGACGTCGGCACGCTGTTCGCCCCGCGCGAAGGCGATCCCTCGCTCTCCGATCCGTCGGAGTTCGCTCCGGAGGCGGTCGGTGTCGGTGATCGTGTCCGGCGTCAGCGACACGAGCGGTTCTTCGAGGATCTCGTCGACGCTCTCGTCCGACAGCGTCGAGAGGATCGCCTTCCCAGGGGCGCTGCAGTGGAGATGACGCGTCGTCGTCATCGAACACGCCTCCGGGTGAGTGCCCACCGTCGAGTAGATGTCGACGGCCTGTCGGTCGTGTTCGAGGACCAGTCCCGCCGTCTCGTCGGTGGTCTCGGCGAGGCTGTCGATCGCCGGCTTCGCCTGGGCGTAGGGCTCGAACGAGTCTTTGACGTGCTCACCAACGTCGATAAAGCGCGGGCTCAGTCGGTACGCCACGTCGTCTTTGTCGACGTAGCCTTCCGACCTGAGCGTGTTCAAGTGTTTGTAGACCGTACTCTTCGAGATGTCCAGTTCCGTCGCCAGTTCGGTGATGCGGACGCTCCCGTCCGTCTCGGTCATGTATTCGACAATCCTGAACGTCTTGCCTAGCGCGGTCAGTGTCCCTCCGGTGTCCCCCGTAGCCATACGGAGGCATTGATGCCTAAGCGTGATAAGTGTTCACGTTACCAGTCGGCGATACTCCCGTCTTCGTGTCGCCATATTGGATTGTGCCAGTCGACGTTGGCCTCGGCACGCTCCTCGACGAGCGATCGATCGATGTTGACCCCCAGTCCAGGATCGTCCAACACCTCGACGTAGCCGTCGTCGAACACGAACGGATCGTCCGTGACGTACTGGTGGGTCCGATCGGACGCGGGGAGGTGGATGTCGAAGCCGTGGTCCTGCACGAAGAAGTTCGGGACGTAGGTGTCGACCTGTAGCGAGGCCGCCAGCGCGATCGGGCCCAGCGGGCAGTTTGGTGCGACGGCCACGTCGTGGGTCTCGGCGGTGTTTGCGATCTTGACCATCTCGGAGATCCCGCCTGCGTGGGACACGTCCGGCTGGATCACGTCGATGGCTCCCGTCTCGAACAGCCGCTTGAAGTCCCACCGGGAGTAGAGCCGTTCGCCCGCGGCGATCGGGGCGCGGGTCTGTGCGGCGATCGCCGGCAGGTGCTCGACGTTCTCGGGCAACACCGGCTCCTCGATGAACATCAGACCGAGATCGCTGAGACGGTGGGTCAGCGTCTTCGCCATCGACTTCGAGACGCGCCCGCGGAAGTCGACGCCGATGTCGATGTGATCGCCGACTGCCTCGCGGACGTGTTCGACGCGATCGACGATCTCCTCGATCGTCTCCCGTGACTCGATGTGGCGCATCTGGTGGGTCGCGTCCATCTTCAGCGCCGTGTAGCCGGCGTCGACCAGCTGGTCGGCCTCGTCGGCCAGCTCCTCGGGTCGGTTGCCGCCGACCCACTGGTACACTCTGATCTTGTCTCGGCTGCGCCCGCCCAGCAGTTCGTGGACCGGCAGCCCGTACTGCTTGCCCTTGATGTCCCACAGCGCCTGATCGATCCCGGCGATGGCGCTCATCAGGATCGGACCGCCCCGGTAGAAGCTCCCCCGATACATCGCCTGCCAGTGGTCCTCGATGCGGCGTGGGTCTTTCCCCAGCAGGTACGAGTCCATGATCTCCTCGACGGCTGCCCTGACGGTCTCGGCTCGGCCCTCGACGACGGGCTCGCCCCAGCCGGTGACCCCCTCGTCCGTTTCCAGACGCAGGAACAGCCACCGCGGCGGCACCCCGTACAGCTCGTAGTCCGTGATTTCCATGTGGGACCGCTCGTGTGGCTCGACAATAAGTGCGGGTGATCGCGAGCGTGGCGGACGGCCGCTTACAGGTTGGCGCGGATCCGTTCGACGACGTAGTCGAGTTCCTCGTCGTCGAGACACATCGGGTTGATCGCGATCTCGTTGTCGCCCATCCCGTCCGCGCCGACGTAGACGCGCGGGTCCTCGTCTCGGAGCGCCCGGACGAGTTCGACCGCCGACAGCGTCTCGTCGAGGGTGACCTCGACGACCGGCGAGACGTTCTCGCCTTCGCCGCCGGTGACGGTCGCCGTCAGGTGTTCTTCGTCGGCGAGCCCGTCGGCAGCGCGTTCGGCCTGGCGCTGCCACTCGTCGCTGAGCGCCTGGTAGTCGAGGTCGACGAACACTTCCAGCGCGCGGATCAGTCCGGCCAGCTCCTCTTTCCCGACTTTCATCGGACGACCGATCCCCTGGCGCGGGACGCCGTCGACGCTGTCGGGATCGATCAGCTCGCGGGGCGGGTCCCACGCCTCGCGAGCGACGTGCATGTCGAGGTGCTGGAGCGCGATCGACTGGATGAGGTCCTTGCGACCCGCGACGATCCCGGTCGTCTGCGGGCCACGGATGGCCTTCCCGCCGCTGAACACGACGAGGTCCGCGCCGGTCTCGACGAACCGTTCGAGGTTGTCGATCGGCGGGACCTCCGCGGCGGCGTCGACGATCACCGGCACGTCGTGGTCGTGGGCGATCTCGACGACCGTCTCGAGGTCGGGCTGAGTGTAGCTCTTCTGGACGTAGCCGACGGCGGCGGTGTCCTCGCCGATGGCGCGCTCGATCTCCCACGGCTCGACGTTGGTCGCGCCAGTCCCGAGGTGGAAGTCGTTGGTCCCCACGTCGACGATCGTCGCGCCCGCGGCCCGGAGCGCGTGGTCGTAGCCCGTCCGGTGGGTGCGGGGCATGACGATCTCGTCGGCCAGCCCGTCGGTGTCTGGGAGGCGATCCATCGCCTGTACGTCCGAGCCGGCGATGGCGGCCGCTGCGCCGAGCAGCAGGCCCGCGTCGGCACCCGAGGTGACGTATCCCGCTTCGGCCCCGGTGACATCGCGGATCAGTTCGCTGGCTCGCGCCTGCAGGTCGCCGAGTTCGACGAACCCCTCGGCCGCGCTGTTCATCGCTTCGAGTGCTTCTTCCCGAATCAGGCTGCCCCCGATCCGTGTCTTCGTCCCGGCGGCGTTGACGACCTCCCGGACCCCGAGCTCGCGATAGATATCCGTCTGTTCGACTCTCCCGTCTGGTGACAGACCCATAGTAGTCGGGTAACAACACGGGACGTTGAATAGGTGACGGTTTCCGATGTCTTCCAACTGAGACGGGCATTTCAGGATGAGAAACATCCAGCGAGAGACGCCTACCAGAGATCTCGATTTCGAATTTCAAAGCGATGACTGGATCGGGGACAGACACGAACTGGTCTCGTGATACTGTCCCCTTCTCGGGAGTTCATCGTTCGACTCACCGCTGGGATACTCACACAGCGACTACGGTCGATGGACCTGCGGTACTGTTTGCAATCTCTGAACGACCACTCTCTTTGGGCAGACATCGCTCTTTTATTCTCTTTCAGGCCGAATATATCTGTGCAACAAGAATGTTGCTGATGTGTGGCGAATAACACATCTACTATGGGGCGTGTGGTCACGTTTTCGCCATTTTGTATGTAGGAGTTGGTCCTGTTGGCCCAGTTTGGGAAGAGGCACTGGTCACACTGCCTGGTTGGCTGCTGTTTTGGATTCGTCTGGCGAGAGCACAGCAGTCGTGATTGGGAACGGCGCTGTTCGATGACGGCCAGACGGGCGTTCGCTACCTATCTCGCTCCCGACACAGTGTTCGCTTTGCCACGGAGAGGCCCGGTCTGCCGTCGGCGTTCCAGACGAGGAGCGACACGCCGACCAGCAGGAACTGCAGTGCGAGAAACGGCGTCAGCTCCATCGCCGCGACGTGGCCGAGGAAGCTCTTGGACCCGTCGTACTGGATCGCCGGGAGCAGCGGCCACGCCAGATAGGCCAGCATGGAGAGATCGCCGTCGAGGACTGGGCGCAGTCCGTCGCTCAGGAGGTGTGTACCGTAGCCCAGCACGAACGCGCCAGCGAGGTGGACCGCCGTCGGACGCATCGGGGTGGTGCCACCGTCGGCCCCGAGCTGTCGGGACTCGTCGCGTGCATCGACAGCGCGTGCGACGGTGACGAGGACGACGCCGACGACCGCTGCCGTGAGCAGCGAGTGCGCCAGCGAGCGGCCGTTGGGCAACACGGCGACCGTCCAGGCGAGTGGCTTGTCGATCAGGTCCGGGAACTGCGTGCCGACCGCGACGGCGACGACCGCGAACGCGGACACGCGCCGATCGGTCGCTCGGGCCAGCAGCGAGTAACAGAGATAGCCAACGGCGAGGTGTCCCCACGGCCACATACTACTCCGACGGTCGTCTGCCAGCGACAATACCCTGTCCCTTCGGCCCGTATCCCGACAGCTTATACCGTCGCCGACCGTTCGACTCGGCCAATGACAACGCCGCGACGCCAGCGATTCGTCGTCGGACAGGTCGCGTGGATGAGCGCGACGGTCCTCGCGCTGGCGCTGCTTGGCTCGCTCTCTCTGGAGCTGTTCTTCGTCGTCTCGCTGATCGGCTTTCTGGTCGTGATCGAACTGACGGCTCCGTTCAGTGTGACGCCACGCTGGCGGGCCCGCCTCAAGTGGCTCGTCCTGCTCGGCCTGTTGGCCTTCGGTTACGTCGTCGTCAGACGCATCCTCGCCATCCTCCCGCCGGGGGTGATCTGACGTGGCTCCAGACTACCCGCGTGCGGTACTCGCTGGCTTCGCCGTCGCCGTCGCTCTGGGGCTGCTCGTCGCCGGAAGCACCTCGGGCGGTGCCTTCGGTTCGTACAACCCGGCCTGGGACGGTACCAGCGACTTCCGGTCGATGGCCGGTGACGAGGCCGAGTCGCTGTCGATCGCCCGAAACACCAGCGTCTACGACACCGCCGACGCCAACGAGACGCTGGCCGTGCTCCTCTCGCCCGAACAGCGCTACACCGACCGCGAGCGTCGATCGATTCGGCAGTTCGTCGAGGCGGGCGGGACGCTGCTGATCGCCGAAGACGTGGGACCGAACGGGAACCAGCTGCTCCGCGGTGTCGGCGCACGGACCCGGTTCGACGGCGCACCCCTGCGCGACGAACGCCGCTACGAGAACGGGCCGGCGCTGCCGGTCGCCACGGCGGTCGGGCTGGACAACGACAGCGTCGAGACGGTCGTCCTGAACCACGGGACCGCGATCCGTGCGGCCGGAGCCACTCGCGCCGACGACCCCAACGGGACGATGCGAGCCGTTCGCGCGACGAACGCGACGGTCCTCGCGGCCAGCTCCCCGTACGCCTACCTCGATCGGAACGGCAACGAGACACTCGACGACGACGAGACGGTCGCTCGGTACCCGGTCGCCACGACCGAACGCGTCGGCGACGGGCGGGTGATCGCCGTCAGTGACCCGAGCGTCTTCATCAATGCGATGCTCGAACACGGCGACAATCGCGCGTTCGCCCGTACCGTCGTCGCCGGCCACGACACCGTCGTCCTCGACGTGTCCCACGCCGGGCGTCTCCCGCCGCTGCAGGCGCTGTTGCTCACGCTTCGAGAGTCGCCGCTCTGGCAGGCCGTCGTCGGAACGGCGCTGCTCGGAGTCCTGGCCGGTCACGCAGCCCTGGTGGACGGGGTGGCGGCGCTGAGACGCCGTCTCGGAGCGAGCGACACGGTCCACCGACCACGCGACCGCGAGGCGGTCGTTCGCGGCGTGACGGCTCGCCACCCCGAGTGGGACGACGAGCGAGTCGAGCGCGTAACGCAAGCCATTATGACGCGACGGACGGAACGTGATGGCAATGACTGAGCCAGCCGCCCTGTACGAGACCGTCCGCGACGAAGTCGGGACGGTGCTCGTGGGACACGACGAACTCGTCGAACACCTCACGGTCGCGCTGCTGAGCCGGGGCCACGTCCTCCTCGAAGGCGTCCCCGGCGTCGCGAAGACGACGCTCGCACAGTCGTTCGCCCGCGCGAGCGGGCTCGCGTACACGCGCGTGCAGATGACGCCGGACCTGCTGCCGGCCGACATCACCGGGACCAGCGTCTACCGCAGCCAGACCGGCGAGTTCCAGCTCCAGAAGGGGCCGATCTTCGCCAACGTCGTCGTCGCCGACGAGATCAATCGCGCGACGCCCAAGACCCAGTCGGCGCTGCTGGAGGCCATGGAGGAAGGCCACGTCACGATCGAGGGCGAGACGCTCGCGCTCCCGGACCCGTTCGTGGTCATCGCCACGCAGAACCCCATCGAGATGGAAGGGACCTTCGAGTTGCCCGAGGCCCAGCGCGACCGCTTCCTGTTGAAGCTCACCGTCGACATCCCCGACCGCGACGAGGAGCGACGCGTCCTCGACCGCTTCGACGACGCCCCGCAACTGGACGCCGAGAGCGTCGAACAGGTCGTCGACACCGAGGCACTGACCGCCGCACGCGACGCGGTCAGTGAGGTTCACGTCGCCGACAGCGTCCGCGAGTACGTGCTGGACCTGGTCGCGGCGACTCGGGACCACCCCGATGTCGAACACGGCGGATCGCTGCGCGCGTCGCTCGGACTGCTGAAGGTCGCGAAGGCCCGCGCGGCGATCCACGGCCGCGAGTACGTCGTCCCCGACGACGTGAAGTCTCTGGCCCGTGCGGTCCTGATCCACCGGCTCGTCCTGACTGCCGACGCGGAACTGAGCGACGTGTCTCCGGCGTCGGTGATCGAGGAGGTACTGGCCGACGTGACGCCTCCCGGCGGCGACTCTGAGGCAGAGCTGGCCGCCGCCACGGAGATGGCCGACGTCGAAGAGAGCGCCACCGACGGCGGGAGC
Organism: Halomicrobium sp. HArcht1-1; assembly: GCF_058933285.1. Lineage (NCBI taxonomy): Archaea > Methanobacteriati > Methanobacteriota > Halobacteria > Halobacteriales > Haloarculaceae > Halomicrobium > Halomicrobium sp. HArcht1-1. Next base: position 2,588,211 of record NZ_JBZYDL010000001.1, on the reverse strand, counting down.
GTCGAGTAGCCGGCGCGTCACTCGTCGCTTTCCGTCTCGGCGGGCTCCCAGCGCAGCGTCGCCACGTTCTCCTCGCCGGCGAGCTCGGCTCGGACCGGCCGGTCGAGTCCGCGTGCGAGCGCGACGGCCGTGATCGAGACGATCGGGTGATCGAACCGACCGAGGTCGCCGTAGACGCTGGCCGTCGTCGACACCGTGAGCCGGCCGTCCGCTCGGTCGAGGTCCAGTTCGACGGCGTCGGCGATCTCGAACTGCTCGACGACCGCCTCGCGAACCTGCGTCGCGACCTCGCCCGGCGTGTCCGCCAACGACCCGCTCAGCGCCGACTCGAACTCGCCGAACAGCGTCTCACCGGTCGGACGGAGCGCCACGCCACGGGTCGTCGCTTCGCCCGTGGTGACGAACAGCGCCGACAGGTCGTCTGCATCTGGAATCTCGAAAGGCGTCTGCTGTGGGACGAACAGGCGGACGCCGGTCGCCGGATCGGTGGTCGGGACGTAGATCCGCCTGTCCGTGAGCCCGAGTTCTCGACAGAGGCGCTCGTGGTTGCGGGCCAGGGCCTCGTAGACGGCGTCCCCGACCGAGGCCGAGACGAACCGCTCGGGCGTGACGAACCACGTCAACACGGCGGCGAAGACGCCGGTCCCGCCCAGTGCGAGCAGCATCGTCCGTGTCGAGGGAAAGACGAGGGCCCCGATCGTCGCGACGAGGCCGACGGCGGCAAAGCCGATCGCGGTCTGTCGGTACTGGCTCTGACGGGCACGGGCGTACGACGACCGGAGCCGTTCGTTCTCCGCCCGCAGCGTCTCCAGTTGTGCCGCCAACTCCGGCGACAGCTCGTCGTCGGGTGTCGATTCCTCCGTCGTCTGCTGGTGTTCGGTCGCGTGTCGATCAGTACTCATCGGTGACCTCCAGTGTCGCGACAGTGTAGCGGTGCAGTCCGTAGCCGGCGACGGCGACCACGGCGACGAGGATCGCGGCCACCTGCCAGCGCGTCCCGAACGTTGCGATACTACCCGCGACGACCAGCGACAGCGCCGTCAGCGCGACGACGCCCTGCCAGAGCGTTCGCCTCGGCCTGTCGGCGTCGAGGACGCTGCCGGTGAACACGACGACCATGGGGGCCTGGGCGAGCGCGAGCGTCGCGAGCGGCGGGTTCTCGGGCAGGACCGCGGCCAGCAGCACGTGCCCCACCGCGAGGACGACGATCGGAGAGACGGCGAGCCAGGCGGCCACGACGACCACGCCAGCCAGTGCGCCGCCGAGTCCGGCGACGAGCCAGCCCGTGAGGACGCTCAGCAATGCACCCGCCCCCACGACGGCCGGGGCCGTTCGCGAATCCGCGGCGAGGGCACCGCCCAGACCCTCGGGGCCGTCCTCGACGCTCACGCCGACTCCCTCCGTCGCTGCGTTCGACCCGCCGACAGCACCGCCGAGAGTCGGTCACCGGGGCCGACCTCGTAGGCGTCGACGCCCTCCATGCCGGCGAGTTCGCGCCGGAACTCCTCGAAGGCGACGTAGTCGCTGTAGGCCCCGGCGAGATCGGTGAGTTCGCCCGACTCGAACAGCGCCGTCGGCGTCATGAACACCGCGACGGTGCTGCCGTTCCGGCTGGCACGCCGGACCGCCGCTCGCAGTTCGTCCGGGCGGCTGTCGTCGGTCACGATGACCGTCCGAACGACGGTGTCACTGGGGAACTCGGCCGTCCTGATCGCGCCCGCCAGCGGCTGTGCGTCGAAGCGCTGCTGGTACGCCTCACCCTCCGACAGAAACGGTGCGAGCGTCCGTCCGAACGCCGAATCGTCGCTCGCGACCCGGCTGGCGACCCGTGTGTTCGGTGAGCCTCTGGGTCCGACGCCGCCGGATCGACCGTCGGTCGTCGCGGCCGCGAGCAGCTTCGCTCGGACCGTGGCCCAGGCGTCGGTTCTGACCAGCGGGCTGATCGCCGTCGTCACGCCGTCGTCGCCGACGGCGTAGTAGCCGATCCCGTCGTCGTCCGTGCGTGCTCGGTCGACGATCGCGACCGCGAGCTGTCGTGCGTAGTCGAGCTTCGTCGTCCCGGCTCGTCCGTCGGCCATCGTGGCACGGTGGTCGAACACCAGGATCGTCTGCCGGTCTGCGCCGCCCTCGAACTCCATGACGTGTGGCTGGTCGAGCCGCGCCGTCGCCTTCCAGTCGATCTGTCGAACGGCGTCGCCCGGCACGTACTCCCGGATCTCTGCGGGCTCGATGCCGGTGCCCAGCTGGCTCGACGCCTGCTCGCCAAAGCCCGTCGCGATCGGGTTCCCGCCTTCGCCGACGTGGAGGTCGTCGGGTGCCCGCGGGCTGACTGCGACTTCCTGTCCGGCGTCCAGTTCGACCAGCTGGGCGAAGAGCCCGTCCGTGTCGGCGATCGACAGCGACACGTCGTCGACGGTGAACGAGCCCGCCACCGGCCAGGTCACGGCGGTGGACGCGACCCCCTCACGTTCGCCGGGCGCGAGCGAGACCGTCGCCGGATCGCCGGTCGCACCGACCGGTGGGTCGACGGTGACGGTGACTGGGACCGACACCGCCGTGTCGAGCCTCACGGCCACGGTCAACTCGGCGGTCTCTTCGGCCGTCACTCGATCCCGCGTCGAGAGATCGACGCTCAGCGCCGCCGGGACCCGCGTCGCCGAGCGGACGAACCGGTACTGTCGGGCGAGCAGCCAGGCCCCGACGGCACCGCACCCGAGTAGTGCGAGCGGGCCAGCGACGACGACGCCCCAGACGGCAAGCGCCGTCCCGAGGGCGGCGACCGTCCAGTACCGACGCGTCACCTGCATGGCTCGTTGCTTCGCTCGCGTCCCATTGAAGCTACTGGTTTCGTGAACCCAGGCCGCTGGCGTCGGGCGTTCGTTTCACATTCTCCGGACTCCAATCACAGCTACACATACAGATTATAACTACTCAGATCCAGAAATTATATCGGGTGTGCCCGAGAATCGTCGCTCGATGTCCGAAACGATCCCCAGCACGTGTCCCCGGTGTGACGCCCTCTTGGACCACAAGACCGCGATGCCCGGCGGTGCCGACGCACCGACGATCGTGAGCTGCCCGTCCTGTGCGTACGAGGAACGGTTCGAAGACTGAGTGGACGGTCGTCGCGACGCCATCCGGCCCGAGACTGTCCCGTCGTCATGGCAGCGCCGCCGACGCCCCGAAAGGCGCACGGTTTTTACGCACCCGGTCGGTACTCTCGCCAAGACAGTGTCGGACCGCTGGACCGTCGCCTGTGTCGTGTGTCTCTGTCTGACCGGCATCGCCCTCACCGGCGTCGCCAGCGACGCCGCCGTCGCCCAGTCGACGGCGACGCCCGACGAGACGACCAACGCCACCGTCCAGCACGAGGACCCCGACTCGGTGTCGGATTCTGGTGACGTCCAACAGCTTCGCCGCTGGCTCGGAAACCGACTCGACAGCCAACTGGAGTCGAGTTCCGTCGCCCTCAGCGAAGGCGAGTACGAACGTGCGCGGGCCGTCCTCGGCGACGACTACGACTCTCGACTCGAACAGTACGTCGACGTCGCCGGTGACACCGCCGGTGGCGGCGACGGGGACGCCGGCGAGACGTACCGCGAGGTCGGCCAGAACCAGCGCAATCTCACGACACAACTCCAGCGCTTCGAGCGCGCCCAGGAGCGCTACCAGTCGGCCCGTCGAGAGGGCAACACGTCCGAAGCACGGGCGGCGGCCCGCGAGATGGCACGGCTGGCCGACCGGGTCAACGACACCGGCACCAGCGTCACGCAGGGCTACGCCCGGCTCGGGAACCAGAGCGGGATCGACACGACCACCGAACAGACGGCCGTCCAGAACCTCACCACCAACACCACCGAGACCGCGACGACGGTACAACGCCAGACGTTCGTCGAGACGAACCTGACGGTGCTCGACGCGACCCGCACGATCGCCTACGACGACCCGCTCCGGCTGACCGGCCGTCTCGCGACGGCCAACGGCACCGCCGTCACGAACGAGGGTCTGGTGATCGAGATCGCGGATCGCCCTCACCAGATCACGACCGACGGCGACGGTCGCTTCGAGCTCGCCTACCGTCCGCGGACGCTTCCCCACAATGCGTCGGCAGTCACGGTCCGGTACGTGCCAGACAACGCCTCGATCTACCTCGGATCTAGCGCGACGCTCCCCGTCGAGGTCGAGCAGGTGCCCGCGACGCTGACGGTCCGGAACGCGACCGAGGAGACGAGCTACGGACGACCGGCCGGCGGGACTGCCGTGCTCGAAGTCGAGGGCGAGCCCGTCGAGGGCGTTCCACTGACCGCGACGCTCGGTGGCGTCTCGCTCGGGCGGGCGACGACCGACGAACGCGGCCGCGTCCGGTTCCGATCGAACCTGTCCGCACGCGTGTCTCCGGGCCAACGATCGCTACGGGTGTCGACGGCGCTGTCGAAGCGAGCGATTACCACCGCTGGCTCGAACGCCACCGTCGACGTGGTGTCGACGCCGACGACCCTCTCGGTCGACGCGACGCGGGCCGACGAGAACGTCTCGCTGACCGGCCAGCTCACGACCGAGGCTGGCGATCCGGTCGATTCACAGACGGTGAGTATCACTCGCGACGGCAGTCTCGTGACGACGGTCCGGACCGACGAGGACGGTCGCTTCGCCGCGACGCTCCCCACCGACGGGTCCGCCGCGACCGTCGACGTGGGCGCTCGCTTCGACGGGGGCGGAACCAACCTCGAATCGAGCCGTGCGACGGTGACGATCTCGACCGATGTGAACGCGTCGGACGGCGGTGTCGTGAACTGGTTGTTCGGTGACGGACGCTGGTTCACGATCGCGGCCGGTGTCGTGATCCTCGCTGGAGGTGGACTGTTCGTCCGTCGTCGTCGGACTCGCGAGGAGGCTCCGGACGAGGCCGTCGACCGCTCGACGCCCACACGGACAGCGACCCCCACTGCCGACGACGCGCTCGTGGCGGCACTCGACCGGGCAGACCGGTTCCTCGACGGCGGTGCCGCGGGTGCGGCCGTCCGCGCCGCGTACGCTGGCGTGCGAGACGGTTACCTGGAGGCGTCCTCGACGGACACGCACTGGGAACTCCTCGAACGGAGCGAGGCGCTCGACGACGCCGAGCGGACCGCGCTCGAACGGATCGTCGAGACGTACGAACGCGCCGCGTTCTCGGCCGAGGGAATCGACCGTGACGACGCCGCGGCGACGATCGACGCCGCTCGCTCCCTGTTCGAACGCGACCCCGCCGAGCCGGCGGACGACTAGCGCTGTTGTGTGATCGCGTCGACGACAGCGAACTGCGCCCTGGTAAGCTCCGCTTTGTCCCCCACGCGATTCTGTCTCTGGACCCACGCTGTCTCGTCGCAAAGCCGTGCTTATCGATCTGTGGCGTCGCTTCCGCGCGGCTAACAATGAACGGTGGACTCGTACGTTCTCGCGAATTCCCATGCAATTCGATCGGCGATCGCTTCTCAGAGGCGTCGGTGCGACCCTCGTCGGAGGCACAGCGCTGACGTCGCTGTCGGCGGCAGAGGTACAGGAACTCCAGGACAGACAGGCCAGTACGAACGGCGTCCACCTTGCGGCCGAGTTCACCGAGGACCAGCAGCTCCTCGGCCTGAGCGAGACGGTCAGCGTCACCAGTGCTCGAGACCCTACTGAACCCGGACAGGGGAAAGGGCAATCCTCGGAGGACGTGCTCCACATCACCTCGCTCCCCGACACGGGCCGGGAGCGTGGCGGCGGGCGAGGGAGCGGGTCCGACGACGAATCAGACGGCGAGCACAGCGGCGACGACGGCGTGACCTACGACTACGGCTTCTCGATGGTCGGCGTCTCCGATCGAGACCTCACGGTCGAGGACCTCGCCACGTACGGCGGTGGCACCGGCCTCGCCTACGAGTGGCTGGTCACCGACGAGAACGTCTCCGCCGTCGGGACCGAAGCCGAACGGGCCGGTGTCGGCCCCGACGAAGTCTGGCTCGTCGTGCGCGAACCCACTGCGGCCGACACGGGGCTCGTCGACGACGCCGTCGCTGGTCGGCTGACGGCGCTGGTCCGCGAAGTCGAAGCCGACCGCGGGACCGGCCAGTGGCACACCCGCGACGTGGGCGTCGAACTCGACGAGGACGCCGAGCCGGCCTGGCAGGAACTGTCCGCCCCGTCCCAGCTGTTCGTGGACATCGGCGAGACGCCGCTGTCGGCCTACGGCGACGCGGAGGTCCTCATGGTCGGCGTCGGCCGTGGTGATCCCTACGACGGCCCCTCGGTGCTCGACGCGTACTACCGGGGGCTGACGGTCGCCGGTGAGGAGTACTCGTTCTCGAAAGCCAGCATGGAAGGCGGGCCGGGGCGGGGGTGAGGCCCGTCCGGGGCTCTCTGGTTCGGTCCTCTCAGTTGGCTCGGCGCTCTCGCATCTCTTCGAACGCGGTCGCTGGCTCACGGAACCGGTAGTCGATCGTCTCGTAGAGACGCGACGAGTCCAGACTGCCGTCTGCTGGTCGCGGTGCCTCCTGACCAAATTCTTCGGTCGTGATCGGCGTGACGTGTGTCGGGTCGTAGCCACACACTTCCGCGAGCTGACGAGTGAACTCGAAGCGGGACTGAGCGACGGGCCCAGCCGCGTGATACAGACCGGTGTCGCCCCCGCGGGCAACTTCGACACACGCTCTCGCCAGATCGGGTGCGTACGTCGTCGTCGATACCTGATCGTCGACAATCTGCATCTCGTTACCCGATTCAAGTTCACCAAACACCCACGTGACGAAGTTTTCGTTCGCGAGACCGTACACGACACTCGTACGGAGCACCGTGGCCTCGTCCGCGATCCGGGCCGCGCGTTCGCCCGCGTACTTCGTCTCTGCGTAGTAGTTGAGCGGTGAGACGGGATTGTCTTCGACGTACGGTGTCTCGGTCGGATTCCCGGGGAACACGTAATCGGTCGAGAGGTAGACGAAGTGAGCACCGACTTCGTCGGCCGCGACCGCCGCGTTCCTCGTGCCCGTCGCGTTCACACGCCATGCACGTTCACGCGCAGTTTCACAGTCGTCGACCGCGTGAAACGCGGCCGTGTCGACGACAGCATCGGGTTCGAGGTCCTCGATGACGGTTGCCGTCTGTTCCGGGTCCGTCTTGTCCAGTTGAATCCCGGTGTGGTCTCTCTGTGTCGTGTGGTAGGTCGCGTGAACGTCGATGTCTGCGGCCTCGGCTTCCTCTACGATGTTCGTACCGACGAGTCCAGAGCCACCGATGACGAGCAGTCGCATATCGTGATGTTCCAAACAGAGGTTCTAAACTCATTCCATCCGTTCGAGGATCGCCTCTGACAGGTGTTCACCGAACGGTAACGACGATGTGAGTCCCGGTGAGACCGCATTCAGCACGTGCGTCGACCGGGGTCCATGCTCGAAGAGCGGATCTTTGACGAGTGTCCCGTCGTCTCGAAGAATCTGGGCCCGAATTCCCGCGTAACTCTTCTCGAAGTCGTCGGGTTCGACCGACGGAACCAACGACTTCGCCGCGTCGACGAACGCTTCTTTCCGATACGATTTGTTGAGTTCTGTCAGCGCGACGCGAACCATCTTCGAGGACGAAAACAGCCTCCAGAAACCCTCGTAACCGAAGGTCTCGGCGAGCTCTGCAACGTCGAACTGAGTGTTCTCGTAGGCCTCTCTGCCGAAGGCCAGTACCGCGTTCGGACCGATGATCACCTTGTCGTCTGTCCGCCGCGTGTAATGCACACCGAGGAAGGGAAGCTCTGGGTCCGGTGTCGGGTAAATCATCGAGTTCACCAGATCGCGCTTCTTCGGGACGAGCTCGTAGTACTCGCCGCGGAACGGAACGATCTGGTACTGCTCTCCGACGCCCATCTGGTGTGCCAGTTTATCGGCGTACAGGCCGGCGGCGTTCAGCAGGTAGGAAGCCGTGATCGTGCCGTTGGACGTTTCCACGTGATGGGTATCGCCGGACCGCAGGACGCGCTCTACTTCATAGCCCGTGAAGAAATCAACACCGAGGTCCTCCGTATCGCCAGCGAGCGAATACACGTACTTTTGTGAATCGACAGACGCAGCCTCCGGACAGTAGAGCGCTGCCTGGCCGGCCGCGTGTGGTTCGTGTTCGCGGATGGCCGCCCGGTCTTCGAGAATTTCGGTCTCGACGCCGTTTTCGGTCGCCTGGTCCTGAATCTCTGAGAGACGGCGTCGCTCCTGCTGGTCGGTAGCGACGACGAGGACGCCGAGCTCTTCCATGGGTATGTTGTTCTGGCGACAGTACGACTTCATCCGTTTCGTGCCTTCCGTCGCAAACTTGGCTTTCAGCGAGCCCGGTGAGTAATTGAATCCGGGATGCAAAACGCCGGAGTTGCGACCACTCTGGTGCTGTGCGAGATGGTGCTCTTTCTCTACGACACAGATATCGAGCGACGTCTCCGTTGCCAAGTGATAGGCCACAGAGCAGCCCACGCATCCGCCCCCGACGATCGCAACGTCGTACTCTGGCATATTTGGTACTGCTATTCTACGGTATTGAGGTTTGTGTTACTCAACTTTCCCCGCGTGTCGGCTGCATCAAAAGAAGTAATAGCCACGGAGGAGTTGGCCAGATTGCAAACAAATGATACACGACGTGGAAGTCAAAGACCTCCAGATCAACGCCGACGAGCGTGGACAGCTGACCGAAATCTGGCGGTCAGACTGGGACTTCTATGCCGGTGACGACGAACCGGAGATGTCCTACTTCTCGGAGACGTACCCAGGTATCGTCCGTGCGTGGCATCGTCACCACCGTGGTCAGATCGACCACTTCGTCGTTCCACGGGGGAAAGCGAAGGTCGGCATCTACGACGACCGCGAGGGGTCACCCACGGAGGGCGAACTCGACACGTACATCATCGGCGAGGGTAGCATGAACGCGATCCGCGTTCCGGGCGACTGCTGGCACGGGTTCAAGGCTGTCGGCGACGAGCGTGTCCTCTTGCTCAACTTCCCGACCAACCTCTACGACTACGAGGACCCCGACGAGGAACGGCTGCCCTACGACACCGACAAGATCCCGCTCGACTGGGAAGAGCCTCCACACGAGTAGACCATGAAGGGTGTCCTACTCGCAGGCGGGACGGGATCGCGTCTTTACCCAATCACGCACACGGGCCCGAAGCAACTGGTCCCTATCGCGAACAAGCCGGTGCTCGACTACGCGATCGAGGACTTCAAGGAGGCTGGTATCACCGAGATCGGCGTCGTCCTGGGTCACAAAGGTCGTGAGGCGATCCAGGAACACCTGGGTGACGGGTCGGACTTCGGCGTCGACATCACGTACCTCGTTCAGGGCGATCCACTCGGGCTGGCACACGCGATTGGCTGTGCGAAGGACTTCGTCGGCGACGACTCCTTCGTCGTCTATCTCGGTGACGACCTCATGCGCGAGGGGATCGAGGAGATGGTCGCGGACTTCGATCCAGAGGAGTACGCAGCCGGGATCGGCCTGCAGGAGGTCGACGAGCCGTCTCGGTACGGCGTCGTCGGCCGGAACGAAGCCGGCGACATCACCGAACTCGCCGAGAAACCCGACGATCCGCCGTCGAACCTCGCACTGATCGGCATCTACGTGTTCACACCGGCGATCTTCGACCAGATCGAGCGTCTCGAACCGTCCTGGCGCGGTGAACTGGAGATCACCGACGCTATTCAGGGACTCCTCGACGACGGCAACCGAATCCAGTCACACGTCGTCCACGGGTGGTGGAAAGACACCGGCAAACCGGGAGACGTGCTCCACGCCAACCGACTGGTCCTGGACGCGATCGAGCGTGACCTCGCCGGCACTGTCGAAGACGAAGAGTCCGTCATCGGTCGCGTCGAACTCCACGACGGTGCCGTCATCGAAGCGGGTGCCGTCGTTCGCGGTCCGGTCTCGATCGGTCCGAACACTCGGATCGGCTCGAACGCGTACATCGGACCGTACACGAGCATCGGTGCGGACTCGGAGATCGACGACGTCCACATCGAGGCCAGCGTCACGATGGGCGACAACGAGATCTCTGCGGAGCGAACGATCGTCGACAGCCTCGTCGGCCGTCAAGCGACGATCACGTCAAGCGACGAGAAACAACCTGCCGGGGACCGAATGGTCGTCGGTCGCAACTCCACGCTCGAACTATAACAATGCGTATCATCACACTCAGTTGCCCCGACTGCGGGACCGTCGTGGCGGGAAACGTCCTCGAAAGTCGACGCGAGATGAAGTGCCCGGGTCTCGACTGCGAGGCCGTCCTCCGATTTTCGGACCTCGCGGACGACGACCGCGAGCACATCCTCGCCAACCGAGAGAAATATACGATGGAGTGACGAGAAAGCAATCATGACAGTACTTGTTACTGGTGGCCTCGGATACATCGGCTCGCGACTGATCCGTGAGATTCCGGACCATCCCGCCTTCTCGGGCGAAGAGATTCGCATCATGGACAACTTCCGACAGCCGCGGTTTCACGCGCTGTGGGACCTGCCGTCCTACGCCGACTACGACTTCGTCGAAGGCGACATCCGCGACGCCGAGGACCGCGCGGCGGCACTCGACGGCGTGGATACGGTCTTTCACCTCGCGGCGATCACGAACGCACCCGAGACGTTCGACATCCCGGAAAAGACGTGGGAGGTCAACCACGAGGCTGCCGTCGACCTCTTCGAGGACGCTCGTGAAGCCGGCGTCGACGAGTTCGTCAACGCCGTCACCTGCTCGGTGTACGGAACGACCGAAGAAAAGATCGAGGAGGGCTTCGACTGCGAGCCCGAGTCCCCGTATGGGGAGGCGAAACTCGCCGCCGAACAGGAGATGTTCGACCTCTACGACGGCGAGATGGGCCTGACCGGACTCCGCCTGGGAACCGTCTACGGCTGGACCACGGGGATGCGCTTCGACACCGTCGTCGACAAGTTCGCCCTGCTGGCGGCGATGGGTGAACCCCTGACGGTCTACGAGGGTGCCGAAGATCAGAAACGCCCCTATCTCCACGTCCAGGATTCAGTCCGGTCGATGCTGTTCGCAGCCGAGAACCTGGGCGACGGGGAGGCCTACAACGTCGTCGGCCAGAACGGTCGCCTGCAAGATGTCGTCGACGCCATCGAAAACCACTTCCCGAACGTCGAGATCGGCTACACCGAGGCGGAACAGCTGAATCAGCTGTCCTACATCGTCAGCGACGAGAAGATCCGCTCGGAAGGCTTCGAGACGGGGTACACGCTCGATCAGGGTGTCGAAGAGCTAGCCGACAAGTTCCGGGCGTTTGTGTGACTCCCCCTCAAATTCTTGATCTTGTTTAGAGCATCTTTCTTCCCCTCCTCTTCTGAAGTCTGAAGCAGGCCAATTTGAATCAGTCTGCAACAATTCGATACAGAGAATACGCCGCTGCTGCGAGATTGGCCATCAGCCACGCGTAACCGATTCCCATTATACCTCTTGTTTCCATCAGTGGGATAGAAGCACCATAGGTAACGATATTCAGTACCAGGTAGGTAATGAACAATTGGATGAGGTTCGATCTGACCCGGCACCGGGTAATGTATGCTGCAACGATCGTAAACGGTAGTGCAGCGATCACCAGTAGCTTCAATACTCCGCCAGCGGATTCATAGCCGGAACCGAACAGCGAGAGTAGTAGTCCGCCAAACAAATAGACTCCAGTGATGAATACAAAAAGTATCGGAATGGTGAATAAAAAGTACTTTTTGTAATCATAGCCGTCACTTTCGTTAGAACCCTCTGCGAATAGCGAATTCGCTGTGGCTCGCGGTATCTGGATGGATAAGAATGCAATTGACCACGCGATGAAAAACTCTGCATTCTCTTCTGGACCCAGCGTTGCGACGACGAGTACTGGAAGAAGTAGGCCAGGAAGCTCCTCCAGTATCCTGGATATGTAGTTGACAAATGAATATCGGACTGAGCTCGGATACATCTCTCGTAGGGATTGATATGGTGAAACTGTAGTTTGGATCTCGATAGAGAAAAGCGAAACCTGATATGAGGCTTGCAAACATACCGATAAAGTATGCAAACACGACTGAAAATGTGTGTGAAATGACTGAAATTAAGAGTGCTGGGATTCGAAGCCCCGATATCATATGTTGGGCGAACGCACGATGAGAGCGCTGTTGTGCGATAAACACCCCTTTGGAGAGGACATCTGCCATCGTTGTCGTCATCGTTGCACAGATAATCAACCCCCAGAACGGCCAAGCGGTCACTATATCGAGGTCTGGGGTCCATAGGTTCTGTCCAAGAAGATATATGATACTATATACGAAGCCGAAAACTGCGACTATAGCGACTATAAAGTTCGTTAATGACGACTGGTTGTTGTATTTATGATAATATTTAATAATACTAACTTCCAGGCCTGCCAAAGATAGAATCGCAAGAAGTCTGATTATTGAAACGATAGCACTCCCAAGACCGACCGCGTTTTTTGTAGTGACCTGTGCCGCGACCAGCCAAAACAGGAAGCCGATACCGGCACCAGCAGCGTTCTTGAGGATGAGAAATAGCCCATTTCGATACAGCGATTGATTGAAGAGTCGTCGGAAAGGATCAATCAGATTGTTCACACTCACCATGTATATCCACCATCACTGTCCGATCTAGTATCGGTTGTAGGCAGAGAGACTCCATCTGTGGTCTGATCAAGTATCATCTCTTCACTGTTCTCATCCGTTGTGAAACGTCATACTCCCACCATTAGTGTATATCTTCTGATGCTGGTTGATTCGTGGCCAGATCTGAGAGCGATTATAGTAGATATGTGTCGGGCTTCGTTGTTTAGTGAGCTTCTGATCACTCGTTTGGAATGATCGGAAATAAACATATCCTCCTGGTGAGACAGAGTTATTATAAATACTGTCGTATTTTTCAAACTCGGGTCGTTCTTCGGGTGGAGCGCCAGTCCCTAATCCACCATATGATAGAAGTGGGCCCCATGTCCATCTGTTTGCACCAGTTGCATGTATTTTCGCACCTTGCTGTCCAGACGCGTCGGCACTCTCACTTGCCTGAATGTGTTTACCAAGCCACCTTCCTGACTTGACATCTTTTTTTGGCCAGACAGAGGACCAATATGAGAGATTAAACTGGTGTGTTCCAATTTCCTGTGTACGGTCTCCTGCAAGTGCAAAATTGATCGAGTAGTCGTTCCCTCCGTTGACATTTGCTACAACACCAGAACCGACCAACAGCATAATGAGCATGAACACAGCACTGATCTGTACGATGTGGTCGTAATCAACCCTATCGGCCTCTTTCAGAAAAACCTGCGCCAGAAATATCATACCAAGAACAAAGAACGGCCCAAGTAGGGTGAGCATCATCGGTACCATTCGATCTGGGTTAAATTCACGCGTTGGTAGAATTGTGGTCCCAACCATAGCAACAGCGGTTACTCCAATAAGAGCGTATTCACCTGCGATGGACTCGTTGATCGGCAGTCTAGAGCGCGCCTTTGTGAATAGAGATAACACTCCAATACCAATAACGCCGAGAAGGACAACCAGCATTGGCACATAAACAGCGATGCTGAACGGCAGTTCACCACTCGCAACTTTATTGATGACGACCAATATATATGATTCACTGGAAGATTCTGATTGCAGACCTTCTGACAATAGCTCTACTGTTCGCTGTGTGAACTTAACAAGAAGTGTGGACGCGGTGACGAACATATCTGCTACGAAAGTATTGTACCAGATCGCCATCGTGGCAAGGAGTGGTAGGGAATATACTATTGAATTAAGCCGTTTTGGTGGATTGGGAAGTGAAATTGAACGAAATGATACGCTGAAGAATCCGGAATCATTCCTTGAAAGCCTTTCTTCGATAACTTCCCTGAATGGAATGTATATACTGACACACAGATAGAGTGTGAAGAAGATAAGGACTGAAATGAAACTTGTCGCATAATGACTCATCACCATCCCAAAAACAGAGAGAATTGCAATAAGGTTGTATTGATGAAGCCCAGAATAAATAAGCAGAAGTAGAAACACTATCGCTGCTGATGTTCTCGTATTGAACGACAGTGTCCGAAAGTACCCGTGCATGAATAATAGTGAAAGCGACCCAATAAATACTGATCTTTTCATTAACGTACTCCCGATGTATTAAAACCATCAATAATATAATTGCTGGTAAAAACAGCGGTCGCACTGACTTGAAAACCCACGACAATGATTGGTCTGTGACAATTGAGATAACTGGTGTTAGAACAGTCAGGGTCGGTAGTGTATTGTGTCGCAGTAATGTCGTCTGATAATCCCAGTGATGGTGCTGGAGGGTTGACCAAGCTGCATGAAATTCGTTGCCTTGGTCTCCGAGATTGGAAATATAAGGGGCTAGATAGTGGGAGAACAAGTGCAAGTGAAATTGCAATTGCTACGAGAAGAACCCAGTACTCCAACGTATCTGGTTCTCGATTGGGCCAGAATAACCAAAATGGCGACATTCCAATCACTGCAAATATCAGCGTGAGTGATCCCATTTCTTGTGTGGTTCTGGCCCAGAGTCCAGCAGCTACACTTGCTGATATAAGAATAAAAGAGAATTTTACTGTCCTTGAAAGATCGCTCACGCCACGCACTAACGCTACACTCAATTTAACACTAACGGAGTGACAGGCCGAATTTGTCTCTCAGACTATCTAAGTGATCGTGTCCGGTTTTAAATGGATGATCTATAGTTGGTGTCGCCCTCGGTTATATTTGATGTTCGCTTTTGAAAATCACTCTCAGATCTCGGAAACGGCTTGAGGTATATCACCAGCGGGAGGGTGAATAGAGAGCAAGCTATGAACAAAAGATCTGCAACAGTATGGTCATTCCGACGGTATGCTTTAAATCTCATCTTGCCGTGAGTCAAGTGCTCTAATACATTCTCAAGCCGGACATCATAAATTCCGGTATCTGGATGGATGGAATATGTATCTAGAACAGCATACATTGGTACATTAGAATCCATCAAACGACGGCTGAGGTCAACATCTTCTCCTCTTCCAGGAAGTTCGAAAACAACACTATCAAGCTCTTGTTCGTATACGATTCGCGGTATAATAACTCCGTCTCCAGGAACAAAATTCACCTCTGAAACGCCTGTATGGTTGTCCACGATATAGGGAATTGCGTATCGTTGCCAGTCAAGCAGTCTGACGGTTCGGTGCTCGGTTGATACTCGATGGTTTTCACGTGCAGTTGTCCAGACGGCGTCTGGTGATAGGCAATTTGCAAGTGTTTCTAAGTAATCGTTGGTGAAGATTGTGTCATGATTGTAACAACATATGTACTTGCCATTACTTGAATCGATTCCACGGTTGGTTCCCGCTGCGAATCCGAGGTTTTCGTTGTTTTCGATGAGTTGAATGGGTAACTCCTCTGCGTACTCTTGTACGATCTGAATGGTGCTATCACTGCTATTGTTATCGACGATAACAACTTCGTAGTCGTCGAACTCCTGCTTAGCAACAGAATCCAATGTTTTGGGAAGGCAATCTTCTGCATTCCACGTGAGAAATACAAGTGAGAAAGTAGGGTTCTCAGACTTCTCTGACATTGGCACTTGCTTCCACCCTCTCATACTTATACGTTCATACCACTCCTACGGAGAGAGAGAAGAACAACTATGTAGGTTCTTGTCCAAGCCATATCACGAATGAATCTTGAGGCACGATCTCTGTCGTCTCTCGTCGTCACAGGTGGTACGGGATTTCTCGGACTTCACGCCTGCAATTACTTCAGTGAACAAGGTGCTGATGTCACTGCTGTGGACTTGCACCCGTTCCAAGAAGACGACGATGTTGGCGACGTTGAATACGTACAGGGTGACGTACGCGATCAGGAACTGATGAACGAATTGGCCGATGAGGCTGATGCGATTATCCACGCGGCATCTGCGATCCCGACGTGGGACGACGAAGAGGTTCACGAGGCCGTCGTTGATGGCACCAGAACGACGCTCGATGCTGCTGAAAATGGCGACGTAGATCGAGTAATCTACCTATCGTCTGCCGCTGTGTACGGTCGGAGAGACGATCCACCTGTCACAGAGGACTCACCACTGCAACCAAGAAGTGTCTACGGTAAAGCTAAACTCGAAGCCGAGCAGGTGTGCCGGGAGTATCGTGAAGACGGGTTGTGTGTCCCCGTTGTCCGCCCGCAGGCACTCATCGGACGGCAGCGCCTCGGAGTCTTCCAGATCCTCTTCGACTGGGTCCACACAGGTGCGAACGTCCCTCTGGTCGGTGCTGGGAAGAACAAGTACCAGCTCTTGCACGTTGACGACATCGTTGCGGCACTGGATCTGTTGCTGAGTGCTGACCGCGACGATGTCGATACAGAATTCAATCTCGGGGCGGCAGAGTTCGGAACGATGCGTGAAGATTTTCAGGCGCTCATTGACCACGCCGGAACAGGCAAGCGTGTGATCGGAACTCCAGCGTTCCTGGCTATTTGGGGACTCCGACTCCTAACGCTGTTCAATCTTTCACCACTCTATCCGAGTCTCTATGAAACAGCAAACGAGGACACGTATCTCAACGTCGAGAAGATTCAGAGACTGGGATGGGAACCCCAGTACTCGAACCAGGAGGCACTTATCGACACGTATGAGTGGTATCGTGACAACTTCGTACGTGAAAAATCCGAAGGCGTTGTGGGGAACCGTACCGCACCGGATCAAAAAGGACTTCGTTTCGTCAAGAAGTTTTTCAAGGTGATCTAAATATGTGCGCTGAAAGGACCATCGTCGTCGGATTGGACGGCTCGAACTGGCCGCTGATCGAGCCCTGGATCGAGCAGGGAGATCTCCCGAACTTCGCTCGGCTCAGAGACGAGGGTGCCCACGGCATCTCTCGTTCTCGACTGCCGCCCGTCACTTGCCCCAACTGGAAGTGCTACGCGACGGGCAAGAACCCGGGCAAGCTCGGCGTCTACTGGTGGGAACGGATCGATACGGAAAACCGGAAGATGCACCTCCCGGATTCGACGGACTTCGACAGCCCCGAGCTGTGGGATTACCTCAACGACGACGGTCGGTCTGCCGGCGTCGTCAACCTCCCGATGTCGTACCCGCCCCGAGAGATCGACGAGTTCATGATCGCGGGCGGCCCCCGCTCCAGGGAACGGAACTACTCGAAACCGGACGATCTGCAGGCCGAGGTCGAGGACCGCTTCGACTACCGGATTCACCCCGAGAACGTGCTCACGTCCAACGAGGACGCCGAAGCCGAAGTCGAGATGGTGTACGACCTCCTGCGGACGCGTCTCCGGACCGCGCACACGCTCTTCGAAGAGCGCGACTTGGAGTTTCTGCACGTGACGCTGTTTCACCTCAACGTGTTGCAACACTACTTCTGGAACGAGGCGGAGACGAAGCGTGCCTACGAGATCATCGACGAAGAACTCGAACCGTTCGTCGACGGCGACTACAACCTCGTCTTGATGTCCGATCACGGGTGTACCGAGATCGACACGGTGTTTTACGTCAACCACTGGCTCGAAGAGAAGGGGTACCTCGCGACGGAGTCGAGCGTCGCCTCACGGCTTCACGATGTCGGTCTCACACAGGAGCGGGTTGCGTCGATCGTGCGTTCGATGGGTCTGGAAAAGGTGATTCGCCCGCTGATCCCGCGACCGCTCATCGAGCGGTTTCCCAGCGACGAGGGCGTGGTCCGCGAAGCGAAACTCGACATGGTCGACTGGGAGAACACGACGGCGATCGGGAGTGGCCAGGGACTCATCTACGTCGTCGCCGACAGCGAGTCCGAGCGAGTGGAGATACTCGAGTCGCTCGAATCCGATCTCGAAGCCGCGACCGGCCTGAACGGCGAACCGATCGCACGTTCGATCCACCGGCCCGACGAAGTCTATTCCGGTGAGTATCTCGACCGTGCGCCGGATCTGATCTTCGACCAGCGTCCTGGCGTACACACCGGCGAAGCCATGGGCCAGACGGAGTCGTTCACCGAGCCGTCCGGATGGAACGCCGAGAACGTGCCTGCCGGGATGGTCTTGTTCCACGGCGACGACATCGAGCCAGGAGAAATCGATCCGATCCGGATCACGGACATCGCGCCGACAATCCTCGATTGGATGGGGCTCTCGATCCCGACGGACATGGATGGCGCTCCGGTGAAGTCGATCTTCGCCGAGGGTAGCGCACCTGCAGAACGGGCGACTGAAACGCGTCGACCGCTGTCGTCGCTCGACGAGGCGACGCAGGACGCCGACGAACTCGACGACGCTGTCGAAGAGCGATTAGAGGACATCGGCTACCTCGAATAGGGGGCTTCACTCCACGACGAACTCGTCGTAGGCGTCGTCGACCGTCCTGAACGCATAGCCCCGCTGGCTGAACTTTTCCAGAATCGATTCGAACATCGCGAACCCGTCGTCGTTCCGTGAGTAGATCGACTTGTAGAAGGTCGATAGCTCGTCGAACGACGGTGGATTCACGAGATCGTGCATGTGAATGTTGAAGATCACGACCGACGGTGGCCTCGCAGTCAAGAGTCGCGTGAACGGACGACCGAGGAGCCGGCAGTAGGATAGTGCCGTTGGCACGCGGAGCAGCGAGGAGTAGACGGTAAACGGGATCTCGACCAGATCGTGTTCCGGGAGGTAATGTGGGGCCGTCGGAGCTGCCGTATTGTTGAAGTGGTTCGGTCGCCACGACGGGAAGAGACTGGCGTCGAAGTCGTAGCCGGCGTCGGCCAAATACTGATAATCACTGTCTCGAATGTTTCCGTTCGGGAGTCTGTACCCCGTCGGCTGCCGTCCGAAAAATGATTCGAACTCGCGGGTACTGTCGGTGATCTCCTCCTGGATCGAGGTCTCCTCTCTCGGCCGGTGGGTGTGTGAGTGTGGATGGAAGCGAACGTCGGCCCCGCAGTCCCGCAGCTGCTCGACGACATCTGGTCGTTCGGTCAGGAGCTCCGTTTGAACGAAGACGGTGAGTGGAACGTCGAGCCGTTCGAGGATCGCCACGAGCGTGTCGACGTGGTCGACCGCCTGGTACGTGTTCTCCGGCAGTGCAGTTCCGTAATCACATTCGAAATCGAGCGTGACGAAGACCGACTCTTCGAAGGGCCATGCTATCTTGTGGGCCGACTGTGCCGTCATGAGCTTCGTGGAGTGGTTCCGAAGCGTCAGGTATCAAGGTGCTGTTTCAGCGAGTGGAGAATAATGGCCGTGAAACACGCGAAGATGCCTGCCAGGGCAAAGAACGCGGACGTGATCGCGAGCCCCATCGGAAACGTCCCCGACGAGATGTAGTTCGAGAACGTCCAGTAGCCAAAGCCCAGGCCCACGAACGAGCTCAGGAATCCGGGGACGCCCAGGGTCGTTATCGGCCGTTCGTGTTCGACCGTTCGCAGGATGTTGCTCACCAGTGTGATCCCGTGTGAGACCGGATGTTGGCTGCTGGCGTTCTCGACGTCGTAGTCGATGGTGGTCCCGACCTCTTCGATGCCGTACTCGTGGGTGTGTGCGTGGTGGAGAATGTCGGTACTGGCACTCATCTCGTCGCCGATACCACCGTCCTCGGCGAGGCTCTCGATCGCGCGCCGGTCGTAGGCGCGGAATCCACTTTGGGTATCACTGACCCACGACCGTGGCCGGACGACGCCGAAGCTGAGATTCGTCAGCACGTTCACCACGGTGAGCCCGAACCGCCGATACAGGGGCGCGTCGGTGTCGCCGTCGTCGGCGAACCGGCTCCCGATGACGAGCTCGGAGTCGGTCTCTTTCTGGACTGCAACCAGACGGGGGATATCTTCGGGGTCGTGTTGTCCGTCGGCGTCGATGACCACGAGGTGCGTTGCATCTCTGGCGTCGGCCTCTCGGAACGTCGTCTGGAGCGCCGCCCCGTAGCCGCTGTTTTCCTCGTGTTCGACGACTGTCGCCCCTGCAACTGCTGCGAGTGTCGCCGTCTCGTCCTGGCTGCCGTCGTCGACGACGAGCACCTCGTCTGCGACGGAACGCGCGGTTTCGACGACCGACTCGATGGCCTGCTCTTCGTTGTACGCCGGTATGCCCACGAGCACCTCGGGTGTCGCCGCTGTCGGCGACTCACTTTCGATCGCTGCGTCGGTACAGAACTGCTCCGTCTCTGCCGGCTCGACACTCCGCTCGTAGTCGATCCGTTCCTCGACGTCGAGGTGGACCAGGAGACCGGAACAGCCGGCTTCCTCTGCGGCGACGGACAGGCACCGACGGACTGCGTCGGGTGCCAGTTCGTCCGTTCGCAGCGGGACCACTTTCGCACCCAACTGTTTCGCGAATCGAACGCTCTCGTCGTCTGATCGGTCCAGTGTGGCGACGAACACGTCGTATCCCCGCTGCTGTGCTCGCAGGATCGCACGGAGTAACGCTTCCGTGTTCTCCTCTCTCACGACGAAGCCAACGGCGTGTCCCGGATCGGCTGTCGTGACGCTCGAACTCTGTTTCTGTTCGTATGCGTTCTCAGACATCGTTGCTTAGATCACCACGCGGTCGTTCGCCGGCAGTGTGTTGTGATGCAGCATCCGTAACTACCGTGGTATGTCCACGCATTCGTCGCGTGGATACACCGCTCGTACGGGTGGCAAACAGCGTCAGATTTTGTTGTTGTCTGCTACTCATTTAGCCTCTTACACGGCCACTACTGTTTGGTGGTTGTTCCGAATCACGTCTTTTCGATCGCTCCTCCGACCAGCGCGTTCACCACAGACACGTCAAATCCGACTCACGAACGTTCCGCGGATATCTGATCATTACTTTACTGCAACTGTGAAATCGAGTCGGCATATAGCTATTGGATTGTATGAATGTTAACGCCTGCCGCCAAACCACCGGACGGCGATGACGGCCCTCCGTATCGTGTTCACGTCATCGTAGGTGCATTTTAAATCAGCGTAGTCGACGCGTACAGTGTCGGGATCCGATTTCCGTCCGCGCTCGTCTACGCACGGCCTCGCTCGTCCCCTCTGCTTTCGCACACTGACTCTGCTGGGACCGTTCACCCACTGTCAGAACTCACGTTCACCCACAGGTGAGTCTCCCGGTAGGCCGTCTCGATCGAGGCGTTTTCCGGAGCGTCGCCCTGGTAGAGCGTGAACAGCAGGCGCAGGTTCCGACCGGTCGTCGTCGGCTCGATGTCGACCGTTCGATGCTCGGTCTCGTTGTCCGCCAGTCGCGTCTGATAGCGACCGAGTTCCTCTTCAGCATTCACTCGACTTTGGGTGCCGTTGGGGCCGGTGAAACTCACGTTCTGGAGTTCCATCACGACCGTGTAGTTCGTCGGCTGGTGTTCGTGGTTCCCGATCCCGACGACGACGGACTGGGACTGGCTCCGGACGAACTCCTCGGGGTAGTTGTCGGCGACGAGTTCGCCGTCGTCATTCTCGGTCAAGAGGTAGAACTCGCTGAACGATTCGCCCCGTGGTGGGTCAGTCATAGCGTAGCCGACACTCCCGGCGGCCAGCAGGATACTGAGTACCAGCAGGACGTTCAGGGCGCTGTCAGTTCGTGTTTCGGGCTCGAACAGTTCTGTCCGCGCACCCGTGATCCACGCTCGATAGGGAACACTGAACTGTTCTTCGGGTGAGAGCGCACGTCGACGGCGCGCTGCAACGGCGGTCGCGACCAGCGTGAAGCCACCGACGCCGACGAGGATCGGCACGAGTCGAATCCCCCACGGCGTGAAGTTCAGGACGAGGACGATCAGCGGGACGAGCGCGATGCTGAGTCCGAAGGAGAGGGCAACGCGTTCGATGCCGTCGATACCGCCGTCCTCGGTTCGGTCGGCGTCAGCTTCGTCGCCGTGTTCGGCTGGTCCCGCTCCCGCCTCCGGAAAGAGTGCCGCGATGAAGGCATAGCCTGGGATGAACAGCGTAAATGAGAGGCCCAGGACGATACGCAGCGGCGTCTCTCGAACCACTGGCATGGTCGCAGCTGCGGCTGTGAGCAGTGTGAGGACGACGATCGCCACGAGGTCCGCAGGGAGCGTCCGGATTGGCTCTGGCAGGAGGGCGCGCCACTGGACGTCGTCAGCCATTGATACTGGTGTATCATCCACCTGGGTTAAAAGATGGTCGACATTCCGTCCAGCGATCGAATCGGGCCAGTGTCAGTCGTCGTCCGACGCGTCGGGCGGTGGCCGCTGCTCGCGACCGTCCGACTGCCGTCCGCGCTCGGCGGTCGGCAACTGCACACGGTCGCCGGCCGGGAGCAGCGAGACGGGCGACGCGGTCAGATACGGAATTGTCGCCGCGAGTGCGCCCAGGAGGGCGAGGCCCACACCTGCGAGGGCGAGTACCGTGAGCAAGACCGGCGGCGTGGCCGTCGAGAGGCGGAACCCGAAGAAGACCAGCCAGCCCGCTCGATTCAGCGCGACCATTGCGCCGACGCCGACCAGCACGGCGAGCAGCGCTGCCGGGATCGCGATGCGCAACACGTCCCCGAGGATCAAGCGCAGGAGCTGACCGCGGGTCGCCCCGACCGAGCGGTGGATCCCGATGGACTGTCGGCGCGCGTGGACGGCCTGTGCGAACGTCGCCGTCGTACTCCCGACGGTGCTTAGTCCCGCCAGGACGACGAGCGCGACGAGGACGAGCTGGACGTTCCCGAAGACGCCCTCGACCGAGCGCTCGATCGTCGTCCCAGAGGCGAACTGCCCGCTGCTCGCGACTGCGGCTGCCAGCCGGTCGTCTCCGGTGACGGTGTAGCCGGCTGTCGCGATCGCCGTGCCGTTGGCGTTCAGCTGGAAGGTGTACTCGCCGGGCTGGGTCTGTGTCCCCGCTCCGGCGGTGTATTCGATGCGCGTCCGGTTCCCCGGAGTCAGCGTCACCTGGCGTTCACGGGACGAGACTGGACCGACGACGGTCACCGTTCGGGTGAGCTCCTGTTGCCAGGGGTTCGCGAGTTCGACCGTCACCGTCGGGTTCGTCAGCGCGTTCCCCGACTGTGGCGACACGCTGAGTCGGCCGGAGAGGCGGCGACCACTGCCCGGAACGATCTGGAGATCGTGCGTTGCGGTCTGACCGTCGTGCTTGGCGGTGATCGTGTAGTTGCCCGCCTCTCGAGGCAGTGGGATCACTGCGACGCCTTCCTCGCCCGTCTGGACGGTGACGCCGTCGACGGTCACTGCCGCGTTTGCGACCGGGCTGTCGTCGTTCGAGACGACCGGGACGTACAGTCCGCTCCCGGGTGGTGCGGTCTCGGGCAGTTCGGGTGGGATGCGGACGGCGTCTGGCGAGAGGACCGTCACGTTGTGTGTGTACGAGCCAGCGGTCGCCTGCGCCGTGCCGGGCGTTCCGGCGGCGAACGTCGTCTCGACGGTGGTGCGCTCACCCGTGGTGAGTGTCACCGTTCGGTCTCGACTCTCGTTGCGGTATCGCACCGTCACCGTTCGGGTCTGCTCTCCCTCTCCGAAGTTCTGTAGTGTCGTCGCCAGCGTGACGTTCTCTCTCACTGTGGTTCGCTCCGGGCCAGTGAACTCGGTGATCGCCAGCCCGCTCTGGTTGGCCCTCTCGGGACCGCCGCCGTCCCCTGTCGGAACGTCACCGGCGACGCGGATCATGTGGACCTGCCCTTCTCTCGTCGCCAGTCCCCACGCTGATTCGAGCGGGATGACGAGGAGGTCGTCCAGCGTTCCGCGCGCTCGATACGTCCCGACGATCTCGTACTGACGGATCCCCGGTGAGACGCTGCCACCGACTGTGAGTGTGTCCCCGACCGCGACGTCGAGGGTCTGTGCAAGGTCCGTCCCGATGACGGCTTCTTCGGTCGTCTCGGGGGCGTGACCCTCGACGAGTGTCGCGTCCGTCACGTTCGCAAACGAGTGATAGTCGGCCCCGTGGGCCATATAGGGTTGTCCGTCGCGTACCTGCGCGTAGATGATTTCGGCACTCGCGGGCGTGCCACTCGCCTCGATCGCCTGGGCGTAGTCCGCGTCGAGTCGGCTGTTCAGGGGATGGGGTGCGTCGGCTTCTGTGATCGTCCCTGTCCCTCCGGCTTCGCCACCAAGCGGTGATGCCAGTCCCGCGATCGAGACGACGAGCAAGAAGGTGAGGGCGAATACGCTCAGCGTCGCTGCTGTCGGGACGAGCGAGCGCCAGGAGAGGAGTTTCGGCGTGACCACAAGCTCGCAGGCGTCCGAGACCACTATCGGCCGCCACCGGTGTGTCGGGCTTCGTGTGGCGAGTTCCCAGTGTCGCCGGTGGCCGTGACGCCGCGGGATAAGCTGCCAACGCCCCGGCGACGACCCCCATCCCGACGAGCAGCCCGGCGACGCCACCGACGACTGACACGCTCTGGCCGGTCACCGTCACGTCGAGGGCGATCGGCAGTCCGAGATAGACGGCCGTGTTGACGATCGCCTTGATCGCGATGAGACCGCCAGCGTAGCCGATCGCCACGCCGATGGTCACCAGCAGCGTCGCACGAGCGGCAAACAGGAGGCCGACGCGCCAGCCCGGCGCTCCGGTCGATCGGATCACGCGGATCGCCTCCGTTCGATCACGGACGCTCATCCGGGTGACACTGTAGACGACGACGAGTACGAGCAGCCCGCCTGCGGCGACGGCGATGCTCAGCGCCCAGAGCACCTGTTCGAGTCCGCTCAGGACGTACAGCAGTGCGTTCACGATCGGGCTCCCGACTTCGGGGACGGTGTTCGCTCCTCGCTCACTCCGGTCGATCACGAGGTAGCCGGTCGTTCCCAACTCGTCGACGACCGAGGCGTTCGTGACGTACCACGTCGGCTGGACAAACTCGTTCTCGTCGTCGCGCGGGACCAGCGAGAGCGTCGTGGTCTCGGAGGGGCCGTCCAGCGTCCTGGTCTGCTGTCCAGTGACGGGACCCCGTCCGTCGGCGTCGGACGGCAGCGTCGGTAGCCGCCCCTGTTGCCACGCTACGGAACCGTTCTGGATCACCCGTGGCGCGTCCGGCGGGATGCCGAGGACGCGGACCGACTCGCCCTCGACCGTCGCCGTCGTCGTCGGCAGGACGATTCGCTGGTCGGTCGCTGCCGGTGGCTCACCGTCCGCGGTTTCGTAGCTGACCGTCGCGGAGTTCGAGAGGGGTTCCGCGAACGTCTCCGAGTACGTGGTCGCGGTGAACAACAGCAGCGCCGTCCCGACGAGGAACGCGGCCGTCACCGCGACGACGACGATCGTCAGTCTGTCGCGGCGCGACCAGCGGAACAACAGCGCGCGTCGATAGCCCATCTTCGTCCCTCAGCTGGTCTGTGACGGCGTCGTCTGTGGCTCTTGCTCGTCCTCAGTACCGCTCTCGACGAGACGTCCGTCTTCGAGTCGAAGTTGGTCGTCGAACTGCGTCGCCAGCTGTGGGTCGTGACTGATCACGACCAGCGCGGTGTCTGTCGTCTCCTTGATCTCGAAGAGCAGGTCCAGCACGGCCCCGGCGGTGTCGGGATCGAGCTGTCCGGTGGGCTCGTCCGCGAGGACGATCTCGGGTCTGTTGGCGAGTGCGCGCGCGATCGCGACGCGTTGCTTCTCGCCGCCGCTGAGCGTCGCCGGGTACTGCCGTTCGAGATCCGAGATGTCCAGCTTCTCGAACAGCGTATCGAGCCACGCCGGGTCGCGGTCTCCGGCGTGTTCCTGGGGCAGCGCGGCGTTTTCACGTGCCGTCAGGTCGCCGATCAGCTGGAAGTCCTGGAAGACGAACCCGATCGTCGACTGTCGCAGCTTCGCCCGCTGGCGTTCTGCGAGCGCACTCGCGTCGCGTCCGTCGACCTGGAGCGTCCCGGCCTCCGGGGCTTCGAGCAAGCCGAGGACGTTGAACAGCGTCGTCTTGCCGGCACCGCTGGGACCCTGTACGAGGAGCGTCGCATCCCCGTCGACGGTGATCGACACGTCGTCGAGGATACGCTCTCCATCCCGCGTCACGACCAGATCGGAGCCAACGAGGACGGATTCAGGCACTGTCGTTCGGTTTTCCCGGAGCCGTAATGTATCTAGTGGTCGGACAAAATTCGACGCGTCGGGGTCCGGACGGAAGCGAGTCGGCGCGTCGGCGGCCCAGCGGGGAACTGACGAGGCAACCCGCTCAACAGGCGCTCTCGTTGCTCCCGGTGCGCGGCTGGACGAGCGCCAACGAGTCGAGCCCTCGCGTGGCGTACACAACGTCGTTGTGCGCTCGCCAGCGATCGAGTGTCGGCTCGGCGATGCGCTCGGCCGGTGCTGGGAAGAGGTGTGCCCCCGAGGTGGCCCACGACTCCTGGGTCAAGGTCGGACACTGCGGTGGCGGACCGCCCTGTAACCACGCGGTGACTGCTCGCTGTGAGTTGGCCGTGCCGTCGGGGTACGTGTGTGTTGCGACTCTGCCGAGCGGATCGTCGGTCGTCCACGGCTGTGTCGTGTGCTGTGCGGCGAACGACGCCGCGGCGAACTGCGACTGTGACGTTACCGCGGGTCCCGTGAGCGTATCGAGGTGGACGAACGCGACCGGCAGCGTCGCGACGGCACTGAGCAGGACGACGGCGGCGAGGACGGCGCTCAATGTACGGTCGAGCCCTCCACCGCCGTCACTCGCCACCCCGCGTGTCTCGGTCGCTTTCGACCGTGCGTCGTCGCCGGTCCCGACCCGTCTCACGGCGAGCGTGCCGACGCCGACGGCGGCGAGGACGAAGATCGCGATGTGAACGAAGACGTGACCCCGGATTGCCGTGTCGAAGTACTCCGGCGTGAGCGCCGCGGTGAGCGAGAAGTACACGGCGACGATCGGACCCACCAGGAGCGCGAGGACGACGACACCGCTCCCACGACGTTCCCAGCTCACCGCCGGGAGGCCGACGAGTGCCAGCACGACGGGGACGGCAAACGCCGCGACGACGACGAGCAGCGCCGGTGGCGTCGTCTGCATCCCCGGAAACACCGACTGGCCGACGTTGGCCGCGAGCGCGACGAACCAGAGGCCGATCGCGACCCCGATCCCGAGTCGCTGCACTGTCGCGCCGGTCCGCTGGAGCCAGGCGACGCCGACGACGAGGACGATCAACCAGGCCACGAAGAGGCCCGGATAGGCTGTGACGCGGTTCACGTAGGGCACGAACAGGCCGAGCTGTTCGGCGACCTCGTAGTACCCCCACAGATACACCCAGAAGCCGCCGACGAGCCCCACCGCCGTGACGATGCCGCGCCGATCGGGTATCTGGGCGAGGTACGCGCCGAACACCCCCGTCACGACGAGCCCGGCGACGAGCGAGCTGAACGTGTGCAAGAGCGGGAAGGTGAGGAAGAACAGTCCGGACAGGGCGAGCCAGCGTCCCCGCCGACGAGATCGCGTGAACAGCCGATGGACGGCGAGTGCGAACAGCGGCACCAGGAGAAAGGCGAGCGCTTCCTCGTCGGTCGTCCCGCTGCGACGGACGTACAGGCCGGTCACGGCGAGCCCGAAGCCGGCCAGGCCGGTCGTGAGCGCCGTCCGCCCCGGCCGCCAGCCCAGCCGCCGGCCCAGACGACGAGCGAGCGCCATCGCGGTGAGACAGGATGCCCCGCCGGTGATCGCGACCACCGGCTGGGCGACGAACAGCGGTCGTTCCCCGGTGAGCAGCCCCGCGACCGTCAGCACCGTCGTGAACACGAAGCTGTCGGCGCGAAACTCGTCCAGCGGGAACGATCCGATACGGATCGTCTCTTCGGCACGCCACACGTACTCGAATCCGTCCAGCGTCGACGGGAGCGGACTCCACTGCAGCGTCCCCAGCCGTGTAGCGAGCGCGACGGCGAAGACCGCCGCGACGAGCAACGCGTACCCCTGCCTGCGGCCGGTGGCCCTCATTAGTTCAGTCGTTAAATGCAGCCCTCAAGAGGTTTGGTGTTTCGACCCACACGCCGCCTTGTCTCCCGACCCACTGGTCTACCGGTCGCCCTGTGTTGTCGTGTCGGCGGCGTCCTTCGAGGTCCCGATGTGAGTAATTCGCCAGACGCTCGCTACAAAATACTAGTCATTCGTCAGTAGAAGGAGCACAAAAGTTTGCTACTGTTCTTCCAATGATAACGCTTATATCATTTCCACGAATCGATATGCTAAGGATCCGATATATGAATGGGCTATTTTCAGGTGGCCGGCAGACTGCCTTAGCGATCGCGTTGACCGTGCTAATGCTCGGTGCGCCGATCGCCGGGACCGTGTCTGCGGCGTCACTGAACGACCACGTCAGCGGTTCAGACGTTGCACAGTCATCGTCTGCACAGTTCGAACAGACGGCACCGACTCCGTCGATCAGAATCTCGTCCGGACAGACGCCCGGATCGGGCGGCGTCCCGGCCAAGGTCGACGACAACTACGTTCTGAACCCGGACGAGACGATCGCAGTTCACGGGTTCGCACCTGCCCAGTTACGTCCCAACGACAACACGAAGTCGTCGGCAGCCACCTCGATCCAGAGTGCCCAGGTGACTGCGACGGTGACCGCCAACGACAACGAAGTCGATCTCGACCTCGACAAGGAGGAGTTGAACGTCTACGACGAAGGGACAGCGATCGAGTACCAGTACACGCCCCCGACGGGGGTCAGTGAGTACAAGAACGACGACTACCAGCTCGTCGCTGCCCGGATCGGGCCCGACGCCTCTCGGCCAGAGTCGGTCGAGGACCTGCCGTCGCTGCTGACCGACAACTCGAACGTCGAGGCAGAGGTCGTCGAGACGTACCGCGACCAGGAGACGATTCTCGACGACGAGCCGGTCACGTACACGCCCACGGAGTCTGGCCGATACGTGGTCGGTCTCGTTCAGATCGAGGACAGTGGCGGCAGTTCCGACCCGACTGGGTTCCAGGAGACGACCGCCGGCAACATCGACACCGACGACGAAGTGACGATCATCGGTGCAGACAGCTTGCTCGTCCAGGAAGGCGAGAGCTCGATCAACGCCCCCTCGAGCATCGCTCCGGGGAGTACGCGAAACGTCGCGGTCGACGCCGGTGACGACCTCAGGAGTATCCAGGACGGGAAGGACGTCAGTCACACCGTCCTCCTCATCAACGAAGACAGACTGAGTCAACAGGACGTTCACGCCACCGGGAACGAGGACGATATGGTCACCTCGATCGACTCGTCGATCAAAGAGATCAAAGCCGACAGCGACCTCTCCAGTGGTGCCGAGCCGTTCGGCACGTCGATCGGTACCAGCGACACCAGCGACGTCATCGACGTGACGACGCTGCTGGACAACGTCGTCGACTCTGACAACATCAACACCGATGGCGGTGAAACCCTCTACGCGGCCGTCGGATCCACCGTCGGCGACGCCAAAGACGAGGTCACGATCACCGTCCCGGAGGGGACCCCGGCCGACACGTACACGCTCGTCCACGTCGCGACGATCGACGGCGAGACGCGCTCTTCGACGACCACGATCGAGCGACAGGTCGGCTCGCCCAAAATCGAGGTCTCCCCCAGCGATACGATCGACTTCGGCGAGATCAAGAAAGGGAACGACCGCACCAAGGAGTTCACGATCAAAAACACCGGAACCGCCGAACTGACGGTCACCGACATCACCACGAGTGGAAGCTACAGTGAGTCGTTCACTGTCGGCGAAACCTTCCACAAGATCGGTGCCGGCAACTCCAAGACGGTCCACCTCACCTTCGACAACGCCCGGAGCTTCGACAACGGACAGCTGACGATCGAAACGGCCCACGGGACGACGAAGACGATCGCGATCGAAGCCACCGTTACGAAACGGGACGACGGTCGCGACCCCGACGACGATGACGACGATGACGACGATGATGACGATCCGACGGATACGCCGACGGACACGCCGGATACCGACACGCCCGACGACACGCCGGACACCGATACGCCCGACGACACGCCGGACACCGACACGCCCGACGATACGCCGGACACCGATACGCCCGACGACACGCCGGACACCGACACGCCCGACGACACGCCGGACGACGGTGACGACGATGACGACGACACGACCCAGGGAGACGGGCCCGGATTCACGCCCGTGATGGTGCTGGTCGCGCTGGTCGCGACGCTGGCTATCCTCAGACGGCGAGCCTGATCTCCCGGCCACTTCGATTCGTCCGCTCTTTTTGTTTGATCTATCCGATATCCAGTATCTATTTCATTGGGGGTCGTTACTACCAACCAATGCGTCGTTGGTTATTACTTTCCAGCGTGGTGCTCGGAGCCCTCCTCGGTGCCGGGATTCTCGGTGCGCAATCGAGTGCGGACTACTCGCTCTCTGCGGACGCCAGTGTCGACATCCCGACACAGGAGGTCTCTTACGACGGTGACACGTTCGAGATCTCACAGACCGGTGTCGCGGACCCAGAGACGACGTTCCTCGCCACTGCGAGTGCGCCCGAGGACGCGGACTACGTGGTCTACGTCGTCGACAGAGAGGAAAGCATCCGGCAGTCGAACAGCGCCTCGGGTAGCGGTGAGGTACCCCTGGATCTCGGGACGCTCGAGCCGGGCACGTACGCAGTCACGATCGAACAGAACGGCACAGTCGCAGCTATGCCGCTGGTCGTTCGAGGCTACGACCTCTCACAGGACGTTCCCGACGAAACGACGGCCGGAACGGAGACAGAGATCTCGATCACGGCCGACGCTATCCACGAGGACGCCGAGCACGAACGGATCGTCCTGACACTCTGGGACGGCTCGGAGGAACACGACATCACTGCCAGCAGAGCGGACGGACAGCGATACACGGCGACGATTCCTGCCGGGACGCTCGATGCGGGCACGTACCAGGTCGTCAGCCGTGCCGAAACGGGTGCCACGGCCTTCGGCCACAACGAACTGGTCGGGATCAGTGAGACGACGACCATCTCGGTGACCGAGTCGGCGACGCCGACGGAGTCTGGGGCTGGTGGTGGCGGTGGACAGGTCTCGACCGAGACGGCGACTGGCACGCCGACCCAGACGAACGCCACTACCTCGCCGACACAGACGCCGACAGTGACACAGACACCGACGCCGTCGTCGAATCAGACGACGACGCCGGTATCGACCACCGAGCGCTCGACCCAGACACCGGGCACGGCGACCACGCCGTCGGAGACCACGACGGCGGAGCCGACACCATCGGACGCTGCCACTCCGAGTCCGACGACCGGAGAGGGCGGGAGCTTCTCGAAACTCGTCTTCGCAGCGCTGCTCGCCGGTGTCGTCGGCACCCTGACGATACGACGACGGTCCTGAGACGACCGGCCGTAAGGTCGGGGTGGGATTCGCTGCCCCGGTGTGGTGCTCTTCGAGACACTGGGGATCGTCTCACTCGTCTGTCGTGTCCGGTAACAGTTGACGAAGCAACTGTAGTTCCTCGTCCCGAGAAACGTACTCGGCGTCCATACAGGCGTGGACGACCTTGTGGAGCAACTCCGGTTCGACGTGCACGTCGTTCGTTGCGGGTGTCGTCGTCTGGAGTTGCCTCTCGATCGTCTCGATTCGCGCCGTCACCTCTTCCAGGGATTCGGTCAGTGATTCCTCGATGGCTGTCAGGTCGTCATCGCTCCCGGGGTCCGTCTCGAACAGCGTTTCGACGAACGCCTGTCTCGACGGCCAATCGAATCCCGGGATGTCGTTGACGCGCTTGGGGATCGTCGCACGACTCACGTCGAGTGTGTCGGCGATCTCTGCCTGTGTCGCCGTCGGTTGCCTGTGGATCGCCCGCAGCGTTTCGCGCTGCTTTTCGTCCAGCGCCGCGAGATCGACGACCTCGCCGTCCTCGCTCGGGTCTGTCTCGGCCGAGAGACGTGGTTCGGCCTCGTCGTCTTCCGGTTGGGATGTCGCGTCGCCGACGGCGTCTTGCTCGTCGCTCTCGGTCGATTGGTCGTCTTCCGCTGCCGGGTCGCCGTACTCCTGGAGGACCTGTTCGACGAGTTCGACCGAGGCACCGCTGACCTCTGTAGCGATCTCTGCCGTGGCCGCCGTCGGATTCGACTGCGCGGTGTCGAGTATCTTTTTGTGAATCAGTGCTCGCGGCTGCGACGGCTCGCTCCCGTCCGGCTCGGCAACTACGGTCTCTGTCGTGCCATCAGCGTCCATCGGTGAACCTGTACGACAGCCTTCACTTAAGCTGTTCCGATGATTCCACAGAATCAGATTCGAAATTGGTCGGCGTTTCGTGGTGCTGGTGTATTTACCATCTATCGTTGTATCAAAACGGGCACACACGTTCGTAGACCGAACGTACCTGGACAGTTCGGTCGTCGCTGTCGGTGTGCCCGGCGCTCGCGGGGAGACACGTCTCTGTGAAATCTACGTCGGCACCCACACGCTGCGTGGTAACGATCGTGTGAACTGGCTGTTCGACGTTCACAGTACCGTTCGGGAACGGGTTGTGAACAAGGGGCACTCGAACCGCCTGACCGGAAACAGCCTGCGAAGTCGGCGTCGCCGAGCGACGAGGGGCAGAGCCCTACAGCCTGTAGACGACGGCTTCCCACGGCCGGAGCGACGCTCCGGTGGGATCGGTCGGCGGGTCGTCGTGGTTCCCGTACAGCACCGTCGCATCGCTGGCCTCGATCTCGCTGCCCTCGAACGTCGCCGACTCGCTCGACCAGTTGAGCACCACGAGCACCCGTTCGTCGTCGAGCGTCCGCGTGTAGGCGTAGAGCTGGTCGTCCTCGGGCGTGAGTAGCTCGTAGTCGCCGTAGACCAGCGCGTCCGTCGACTGGCGGAGGTCGATCAGCGTCCGGTACTGGTTCAGTACCGACGCCGGGTCGTCTCGCTGGGCGGCGACGTTGATCTCGGTGTAGTCGGCGTTGCACTTGAGCCACGGTTCGCCGTCGGTAAAGCCCGTGCCCGCCTCGTCGGACCACTGCATCGGCGTCCGGGCGTGGTCGCGGCTCTGGGCGTTGACGACCTCGCGAAGCTCCTCGTAGGAGTCCGCGACGCCGTCGGCGATGTACTGCTCGACGCGACCGACCGTCTGTGGGTCGTCGATCTCGTCGAGGCTCTCGAAGTCCGCGTTGGTCATGCCGATCTCCTCGCCCTGGTAGATGTAAGGGGTCCCCCGCATCGTCAGCAGGAAGGTCGCGATCAGCGAGGCCGACTCGCGGTGGGCGGCCTCGTCGCCGAACCGGGAGACGATCCGGGGCTGGTCGTGGTTGCCCAGGAAGAGGGCGTCCCAGCCACGGTCCGCGAGCGCGTCCTGGCGTTCGGACATGATCCGTTTGAACTCGGTGAGATCCCACTCGCCGACGGTCTCGGGGTCCCAGCCGCCGTCGACGCCCATGTGGCTGAACTGGAAGATCATGTCCAGCCCGACGGCGTCGTCTTCGAGGTAGCTTGCGGCCTGCTCGATCGAGGTGTGGCCCATCTCCGCGACGGTCGTGATGTCGTGATTCGAGAGCACGTCCGCCGACAGCTCGGTCAGGTACTCCTCCAGCCGGGGGCCGTGGCTGAAGTGTTCGATCCCGGTGGGCGTGCCATCGGGGTCGCCGTTCGGGAGGCCGTCGGTCTTGGACATGTGAGACACCGCGTCCATGCGGAAGCCGTCGATCCCGCGGTCGAGCCACCACGAGACCACGTCTTTCATCGCCCGACGGACGGTCGGATTCCGCCAGTTGAGGTCCGGCTGATTCTCGTCGAAGAGGTGGAGGTACCACTGCTCGCGCTCTGGGACGTAGCTCCATGCGGGGCCGCCGAAGATCGACTCCCAGTTGTTGGGGGCGACCTCGTCGGCGGGACCGTCGTCGGTGTCGTAGTCGGCCTCCGCGGCCGGGCGACCGTCGCGCCAGTAGTAGTAGTCGGCGTACTCGCCCTCGCGGCGGCGCGAGCGCTGGAACCACTCGTGTTCGCTGGACGTGTGGTTCAGGACGAGGTCCATGATCAGCCGGATGTCCCGATCGTGGAGTTCGGCCAGCAGGCGCTCCCAGTCGGCCATGTCGCCGAACTCGTCCATGATCGAGTGGTAGTCGCTGATGTCGTAGCCGTTGTCCTCGTTGGGCGAGCCATAGACCGGGCACAGCCAGACGAGGTCGACGCCCAGCGAGTCGATGTAGTCGACCTTGTCGACGATCCCCTGTAAGTCGCCCACGCCGTCCCCGTCGGTGTCGTTGAAGCTTCGGGGGTAGATCTGGTAGACGACGGCCTCTTTCCACCATTCGCGGTCGATGTGCTCCAGCGTCGTGAGTGTGTTCGTGCTCATGTCGAATCGGAGTTCGTGGTCGTCGGTCGGTCGGTGCTATCCGCGGGCGTCAGATAGACGCGCGCCTCGTAGGGATCGAGTTCGACGGTGCTGCCGGGCGTTTCGGGAGCGTTCACGTTCGCAATCGCGAGTTCGAGGCCGTCGCCAGCGTCGTCGGGGACCGCGAACGTGGCCGCCTGCGCCGAGACGTTGAGGACGACGAGCGCGCGCTCGTCGGCCAGCGTCCGGGTGTAGGCAAACACCTGTTCGTCGTCGGGCGCGAGCAAGTCGAACGTGCCGTAGACGAGCAGGTCCCGGTCCGCTCGGAGGTCGCCGAGATCGCGGTAGTAGTGCCACACCGAGTCCGGGTCGGCGCGTGCCTGCTCGACGTTGATCGCGTCGTAGTTGGGGTTGACCTTGAGCCACGGTTCGCCGTCGGTGAAGCCGGCGTTCTCGTCGTCGGACCACTGCATCGGCGTGCGGGCGTTGTCGCGGCCGACGGTCTCGACGGCGTCGCGTACGTCCTCGTAGCTCTCGGCCGCGCCGCTCTCGATGGCCTCCTCGACGAAGTTGATCGACTCCACGTCTCGCAGCTCGGACTTCGACTCGAAGGGGGCGTTGGTCATGCCGATCTCCTGGCCCTGGTAGACGAACGGCGTCCCCTGGAGCGTGTACAGCAGCGTCCCGAGCAGCTTCGCCGAACGGTCGCGATACCGCCCGTCGTCGCCGAACCGAGAGACGGTCCGGGGCTGGTCGTGGTTGCTCAGGTAGAGGCTGTTCCACCCCTCGTCGGCCAGTCCGTTCTGCCAGCGTGCCAGACTCTCCTTGAGTTCGACCAGCGAGTAGTCCTCCAGCGACCACTTGTCGCCCTCGTGGCCGACGTTGACGTGCTCGAACTGGAACACCATCGAGAGACCGTCCTCGCCGACGAACCGCTGGGCGTCCTCGACGCTCGCCCCCGGCGTCTCGCCGACGGTGAGAATGTCGTCGTCCGGGATGGCTTCGGCGACCAGCTCCGAGAGGTAGTCGTGGACCTTGGGGCCGTTCATGAAGTGCTCTGCGCCGACGAGGCCGCCGTCGGGGTCGCCGTCCGGAAGCCCCGGCGTCTTCGAGACGAGGTTGATCACGTCCATGCGGAACCCGTCGATCCCGCGGTCGAGCCACCAGCCCATCATCTCGTACACGTCCTCGCGGACGGCCTCGTGCTCCCAGTTGAGGTCTGGCTGGCTCTCGTCGAAGAGGTGGAGGTACCACTGCTCGCGTTCCTCGTCGTAGGCCCACGCGGGGCCGCCGAAGATCGACTCCCAGTTGTTGGGGGCGACCTCGTCGGCGGGGCCGTCGTCGGTGTCGTAGTCGGCAGCCTCGGCCGGGCGACCGTCGCGCCAGTGGTAGTAGTCGGCGTACTCGCCCTCGCGTCGACGCGAGCGCTGGAACCACTCGTGTTCGCTGGACGTGTGGTTGACGACGAGATCCATGACGAGCCTGATGTCCTTGTCGTGGAGTTCGGACAGGAGGCGCTCCCAGTCGGCCAGGTCGCCGTACGTGTCGAAGATCGACCGGTAGTCGCTGATGTCGTAGCCGTTGTCGGCCTGTGGCGAGTCGTAGACGGGACAGAGCCAGACCGCGTCGACCCCGAGCGCGTCGAGGTAGTCGACCTGCTCGGTGATGCCAGCGAGGTCACCGATCCCGTCGCCGTCGCTGTCGAAGAAGCTCTTCGGGTAGATCTGGTAGACGACGGCTTCTTTCCACCACTGGCGATCGGCTCGCACCCGCTGGACTGCCTCGCTCACCGTCGCTCACCGGCGCGGCGGCCAGTCCGTGGGGCGTGGCTGTCTGTGCGTCTCGAACGAAGCGTTCGTTCGAGAGCCTCGACGGGGGGACGAACGCGAGGTTCGTCCCTGTGGCTCCGTCTAGTTGGTCGCCCGGTCGTGCCTCGTCGCTGAACCGGTCGAGTCGGTGCCGTCGCCGCGTCGGGCGATCTCGTGGCCGTTCTCGGCCGGTGCGTGCTGTGCTGTGTCATCGTGGGTCGGTGTTCGACGACGTGCAGGCGGCTCGCCTGCTTTCGTTCACGAACGACGAAGCGAGACTCCCACTTAAGTTCTACGAGAATCGCGAAGAACCTATTCTACCGGAATTTTTATTGTGGGGGTGTCCCACAGCAGTAGACGAACATGGCGAATAATCATACCGATCACGAGCACCAGTCGATACTCTCCCGACGCCGTTTCGTCAGCGGCGTCAGCCTGGCCGGCATCGCCGGCCTCGCGGGCTGTGGCGGACAGCAGGCCCAGCAGACGGCGACCGAGGCGTCCGGTGACGGCGGCGACGAGACCGACGCGGGCGACACCGACACCGAGACCGCAACGGCGGTCCAGGCCACCAGCGAGGCCCAGCGCAAGATTCAGGAGCTGGCCTACATCACGAACCAGACGCTCCCGGTGTTGCCTGTCATGGAGAAACTCGCCCAGTCGTTCCAGTCGACCGACGACTGGAACGTGCCCGGGACCGACAGCGACGCGGTCCAGACGTACTGGCCCACAGAGTGGCTCCCGCGGGAGGGTCAGTGGACGGCGACGGACGACTCCGACGACGACCGCCTGACCTTCGCACAGTGGGCCGTCCCCCAGGACTCGCAGTACAATCCCTGGAACGGGCAAAACTACGGCGAAGCTCGCCGGCTGCTGTTCGATCGGTTCATGAAGTACAACCTCGCGACCCAGGAGTACACTGGCTACGCCATCCAGGACTGGGAAGTCGGCGAGGAGACGGTCTCGCTCACCGTCCGCGAGGGGCTGACCTGGCACAACGGCGACGCCGTCACCGCGACGGACGTGGCCAACCAGGTCAAACTCGACATCTACAACGGCGGTTCCCTGGGCAACTTCGTCGCGCCCGACGACATGGGCGCGGTGTCGGACCGGGTCACGACGGTCGACGAGTCGACGGTCGAGATCACGCTGGCCGAACCCGCGAGCGAGACGATCCTGCTCGCGTACCTCCAGCCCAAGCGCCTCACCGCCCACGACGACTCCTACGGAGAGTTCGTCACCGCACTCGACGAGGCCGCCGACGAGGACGAGCGCGCGTCGGCGCTCAGCGATCTCACCAACGACACGACCCCCGAACCGGTCGGCTGTGGCCCCTTCCAGTTCGAGGACGCCGACAGCCAGCGCACGCTACTGACCAAGTACGAGGACCACCCGGACGCGGACAACATCACCGTCCCCGAGGCCGAGTACCTCTACAAGCCACAGAACCAGGGGCGCTGGAACTCGCTGATCAACAACGAGACCGACGGGTCCGCGACGCTGTTCATGCCCCAGAACCGGCTGAACCAGCTGCCCGACTCGATGCAGGTCAGTCTCATCCCGCGTCACTGGGGGATGGGGCTGATGTTCAACTTCGAGGAAGAGCCCGTCGACGACGTGCGGGTCCGCAAGGCGATCGCCCACGTCGTCAACCGCGAGAACGCGGCGCTCAACTCCGGTGCGGGCACCCAGTCCAAGCTCGCGGTCACCTACCCCAGCGGACTGACCGGCGAGTTCAACGACCAGATCGAGGGCGGCTGGCTCGAGGGCGTCGTCGACGAGTTCGAGACCTACGGCCCGGGCGAGTCCCAGACCGAAGCGGCGGCGTCGCTGCTTCGCGACGCCGGCTACGAGAAACAGAACGGCACCTGGCAGAAGGACGGCGAGCCCCTCGAACTGCCGATCAAGGGGCCGTCGGGCTTCTCGGACTGGGTGACCGGCGTCGAGACGATCGTCTCCAACCTCAAGGACTTCGGTATCAAGGCCGAGTCAATCATGCTCGACAACTCCACGTACTGGGGGAGTGACTACTCCAACGGCGACTTCGTCGTCGGACTCCAGGGATGGGCCTCCTACGACCACTCGTACCCGTACTTCCACTTCGACTGGATCTTCAACAGCTGGGACGCCAAGAACGCCTGGAACCTCCCCAGCGAGTTCGAATCGTCGATCCTCCACGAGGAGGAACGCGACGGGGAGACCGTCACGCCCGTCGACATCGTCGACGAGCTGTCGACAGCCAACCAGTAGGAGTGCCATGAGCTACGTACTGAAACGCATCGCGCAATCGGTGCTCACCGTCTACGTGGTGATCTCGGCCAGCTTCGGACTGGTCCGACTGCTGCCGGGCGGCCCGCTCGACTACCTGCGGGCCCAGGCCGTCCAGCAGGGGGGGAGTGACCTCTCGATGTCCGAGATCAACGCTCGCATCGCGGCCCAGACCAACATCGCCGTGAACGAGCCCATGTACGTCCAGTACTACGAGTACATGGCCGCGATGTTGCAGGGCGACTTCGGCGTCTCGACGCGCTACGGCGACCCCGTGATGTCGATCATCGGGCCGGCCATCCCGTGGACGGTGTTCCTGACGGCGACGGCGCTGTTCCTGGCGTTCACCATCGGCGTCTCGCTGGGCGCGTTCATGGCCTACAGAGAGGGATCGAAATTCGACGTGGCCAGTACGGGCGTCGGGCTCGTGCTGAACTCGACGCCGGGCTACGTCCTCGCACTGCTGTTCGTCTCGTATCTGGGCTACCGCATGCAGCTGTTCCCGACGGGTGGGCGGTACGCCTCGGAGCTGACCGTCGGCTTCAACGCCTCGTTCCTGGGCAGCGTGCTCTATCACGGTGCCCTGCCGATCGCCTCGATGGCGCTGGTCGGGTTCGGCGGCTGGGCGCTGTCGATGCGGGGCAACTCGATTCGCGTGCTCGGGGAGGACTACCTCCGGGTCGCACGCCTGCGGGGCCTCTCGACCCGGCGGATCGCGATGCGCTACGTCGCTCGCAACGCCATCCTGCCGATGTACACCGGGCTGATGATCGCCATCGGCACCGTCTTCGGCGGCGCGG
Source organism: Halomicrobium sp. HArcht1-1 (assembly GCF_058933285.1). Taxonomy (NCBI): domain Archaea; kingdom Methanobacteriati; phylum Methanobacteriota; class Halobacteria; order Halobacteriales; family Haloarculaceae; genus Halomicrobium; species Halomicrobium sp. HArcht1-1. The sequence continues at coordinate 2,549,188 of NZ_JBZYDL010000001.1, read as the reverse complement.
TCATCATCGAGAACATCTTCGCCTACCCCGGCGTCGGCTTCTACCTCATTCAGGGGATCAACGCGCGAGACTACCCGCTGATGATGGGCGGGTTCATCGTCATCACGATCGCGATGGTCATCGGCATCACCGTCGCGGACCTGACCTACGGCGTGCTCGATCCGCGAGCCAAGGGAGGTGGCTCTCGTGAGTCCTACTGATCGTCACGATGCGGACGACGTGGACGAGAGCGACTTCGCCGCCGTCGCCGACGGACTCACCGACGACCCCGACCGCTTTACCGACGAGGATCGCACGCCCGAGCGGGGTGCCATCTCGGGCCACGCACGCAACGGCCGCGTCGCGGCCGACGGGGGCTCCTCGTCGGTCTCGGAGTTCCAGCAGATGGCCGACGTGTCGATGACCGACGCCGAACGGCGGCGACAGTGGATCGACGAGAAACTCCTCGCGCCGGCCCGGATCGTCTGGAGCGACTGGCGCGCGCGCACGGGTGTGCTCGTCGTCCTGTTTTACCTGTTCGTAGGGACGGTCGGACTCCTGCTCGTCACGGAACCGTCGCCCAACCAGGGCGGCTATCTGATCGGGGCCTTCCGGACGCTCGAGTACCCGCTGGGAACGACACAGTCCGGCGTGAGCCTCCTCTCGCAGGTGGTCCACGCCACGCCGTCGATGCTGACCATGGTCGCCTCGGGCGCGGTCTTTACGGTCTGTCTCGGGACGGTCTTCGGGACCATCGCCGGCTACAAGGGCGGCACCGCCGACCGGGTGCTGATGGTCGTCACCGACGTCATGATGACTATTCCGGGGCTCCCGCTGACGATCGTGCTGGCCTCGGCGCTCCAGATCGAGGGCAACCCGGTCGTCATCGGGATCCTCGTGACGATCAACGCCTGGGCGGGGCTGGCACGCGCCATCCGCTCGCAGGTGTTGACCCTGCGCGACGCCGAGTACGTCGAAGCCTCCCGCATCATGGGGATGGAGACCTCGGTCATCATCTCCGGGGACATCGTCCCGAACCTGATGCCCTACATCACGATGAACTTCGTCCAGCAGGCTCGTGCGGTCATCTTCGGCGTCGTCGGCCTGTACTTCCTCGGCGTCTTGCCGTACAACAGCAGCAACTGGGGCGTCATGATGAACGCCGCCGTCAATCGTGCCGGCGCGATCTCCTCGCCCGCCGCGTTCCACTGGCTGCTGGTCCCGATGGTCGCGGTCATCGGCCTCGCGCTGGGCCTGACGCTGCTGGCCCAGGGAGCCGACCGGATCTTCAATCCGCGGGTCCGTGCCCGACACGCCGAGACCGTCGCGAGCGACGACGACGAGGGAGGGATCTGAATGCAAGGACAACGCACGCAGGGTGGCCCCGACAGCGCGGACCCGATCATCGAGGCCCGCAACGTCTGTGTCACCTACGACCTGGAGCACCGAGACGCGATGGTACTGGACGACGTGTCGATCGACCTCCGCCGGGGCGAGATCCTCGGCGTCGTCGGCGAGTCCGGCAGCGGCAAGTCGATGCTGGCAAACGCCATGATGGACGCCGTCGAGGAACCCGGGATCACGACCGGGGAGGTGACCTACCACCCCGAAGACGGCGGCGAACCGGTCGACGTTCTCGACCTCTCGGCCGAGGACCTCAAAGAGTTCCGCTGGGAGGAAGTGTCGATGGTGTTCCAGGGCGCGCTGTCGTCGTTCAACCCCACCATGTCGATCCGCGGGCACTTCGAGGAGACGCTGGCGGCCCACGACTACGACGTGGAGGCGGGGATGGACCGGGCCCGGCAGTTGCTGTCGGACCTGTATCTCGATCCCGACCGCGTGCTCGACTCGTACGCCCACGAACTCTCGGGCGGGATGAGCCAGCGGGCGCTGATCGCACTCAGCCTGATCCTCGAACCGCAGGTACTCCTGATGGACGAGCCGACGGCGGCGCTGGACTTGCTGATGCAGCGCTCGATCCTCTCCTTGCTGGCCGACATCAAGGAGAAGTACGATCTGACGATCCTCTTTATCACCCACGACCTCCCGCTGGTCGCGGGGCTGGCCGACCGACTGGCGATCCTCTATGCCTTCGAGCTCGCGGAGGTCGGCACCGCAACGCAGATCGCCCACGACTCGAAACACCCCTACACGCGGGCGCTGTTGCAGGCCGTGCCGAACCTCGACGCCCCGACCGACTCGATGCGACCGATCGAGGGGACCGCGCCGAACCCGGCTCACGTCCCCGAGGGCTGTCACTACGCGCCGCGGTGTCCGCTCGCGACCAAGGAGTGTCACGAGGAGACGCCACCGTGGGTCGACGTCGAGGACGACCACCGCTCGGCCTGCTTCCACTACGACGAGGCCGAGGACGCCGTTCCGTTCGACATCTCGGAGGTGTCCGACGCGTGAGCGACCGCGCCACGACGACGGGGACCACCCGGGACGACGACGATATCGTGATGTCGCTGGAGAACGTCTCGGTCGACTTCGAGAAAGAGCAGGGCGTCGTCGAGTCGCTGTTCGACGAGCCAGAGACCGTTCAGGCGGTCAGTGACGTGTCGATCGACATCCCCGAGAACGACGTGCTCGCACTCGTCGGGGAGTCTGGGTGCGGGAAGACGACGCTGGGCAAGACGATCATCGGCGTCCAGCGCCCCACCGATGGGACCGTCTCCTACCGGGGGCAAGACGTGTGGGACGCCAAGGACGGCCGCGGCGACGTGACCGTTCCCTTCGACGACATTCGGCGCTCCCTCCAGATGATCCACCAGGATCCCGGCGCGGCGCTCAACCCCAACCGGAAGGTCCTGACGACGCTGGAAGCGCCCCTGAAGAAGTGGGACCCCGAGATGTCCACCGAGGACCGCCGGGCGCGGATCTTCGCGCTGCTGGACCGGGTGGGCATGGAGCCACCCGAAGACTACGCGCATCGGTTCCCCCACCAGCTCTCGGGGGGCGAACAGCAGCGGATCGCGCTGGTCCGTGCCCTGCTGATGAATCCGGACGTGATCCTCGCCGACGAGGCAGTCTCGGCGCTGGACGTGTCGCTGCGCGTCGAGACGATGAACCTCCTCCTGGAGCTGCAAGAACAGTTCAACACCTCGTTCGTGTTCATCAGTCACAACCTCTCGAACGCGCGCTATCTGGCACAGGAGGCTGGCGGACGCATCGGCATCATGTACCTCGGGGAGATCGTCGAGATCGGCCCGCCCGACGAGGTCCTGAACGACCCCCAGCACCCCTACACGAAGGTGCTGCGCTGGGCGACCGCCGATCTTGACCCGACTGCCCAGGAGATGACCGATCCGCCGGTCCGCTCGATCGACATCCCGGACCCGGTGAATCCGCCGTCGGGCTGTCGGTTCCACACTCGCTGTCCGGAGGCTCGGGAAGCCTGTACCACCACGGCCCCGGAACTGGGCGAGGAGGCGGCGACGGCGAACGAACGCTGTGCCGCCTGTCACCGCACCGATCCCGACCACGAGTACTGGGAGAGCGAACCGCTCGACGGCGTCGAAGCCGCCGAGTCGCCGACACTGAACGACTGAGCATGGGCGCGACCACACTCGACACCCACGCGACGAACGAAAGCCCGATTATCGACGCAGCCCTACCGGAGCGTACCCACCGATGACGATCGTCCTGCGTGGCTTCTTCGTGTCGAGTGCGGTGTTGCTCGCCTTGCTCGGACTGGCGACGCCGACGATCGAACCCGGAACGGGGACGTTCGTGATCTCGGTGCTCAGCGGCGCGATGCTCGGGGCCGTCTTCCTCGGCTCGGCGGCGTGTATCTACGCCGACTGGGACCCCTTCGAGGAACTACTCGGCTGATACTGTCGACGGTCCCGCTCGGCCCCCTCTCCTCACGAGGTGGCGATCACTCGTCATACTGCCGGCTGTCACTTCGTGAAGAGCTTCGCCACCCCGGGGTGGCGAAATCGTTCACAGATGGACAGCCGGTAGTATCACGGTGTGTCGTCTGCCAGCAGTAATTCGCCATAGTAAACGATCGGCCGTTCTGGGCGGCGTCGTGGCGGTTCTGGGCGACGACGACCCGCGCTGACTGCGACACTGTTTTAATGTTCTACGCTGACGTGACAGCCAGTACAATGTCAGATGCGCTCGTCGTCGTCGAAGATATCGATCGTGATCGCCAACTGCTGGACCGCGCGCGTTCGTTCGCCGCCGGCTCGGACAGCGACCTCGTCGTCCTCTCGCTGGTGACGACCGACGAGTACGAGGAAGTCGCGGAGACGCTCGACGCCATCGGGAAGGTCGAACACACCACCTACGACGAGGGCGCGATCCTCGACGGACTCGCGAGCGACGTCTCGGACCTGGCAAAGGAGGTCCTGGGTGAGGATATCGCCTACGACGTGCGCGTCGAGGTCGCCGACGAGGACCAGGCCGACCGGATCATCGCGCTCGCCGACGAGACGGACTGCGATCACATCTTCCTGCCGGGCCGGCGTCGTTCGCCGACCGGCAAGGCGGTCTTTGGCGACCGAACACAGCGGGTCATCCTCGACTTCGGCGGCTACGTCACCGTCGCGATGGACTAACACCGCCGGCTATCCCTGCTTCACGAGAGCCCCGGCGGGATCGCCGGAACCCGCGGTGGTTCCGAGATGAACACGTACATGGCCGCAGCCGTTCTACTGCACTGGTAATGGGGACCTCAGACGAACACGACGACGAACAGCTCCGAGATGAGCTGAGCGTCTTCGGACTTTCCGATACGGAAATCGACACGTACCTCGCGTTGCTCGCGTGTGGGGAGGCCTCGACGAGCACGGTCTCCGAGACGACGGACGTGACCCAGCGGGCGGTGTACAACATCGCCGAGCGACTCGAAGGTCGGGGGCTCGTGCGGGTCAACGACCACGCCTCTCCGACGACGATTCGGGCGCTGCCGCCCGCAGAGGCGATCGAAAACCTCTCGGACCGTCTCGACTCGATCAGGCCGTCGCTGGAAGCGCGCTTCAACGAGACGACGCCGGAGACCCCGGAGATCCAGATGATCAAGTCCCGCGAGACGGCGCTCAAACGCATCGAGAGCGCGATCTCGGCGGCGAGACAGGAGCTGCTGTTGGCGGTTCCGGAACACGTCTTCCCGGAGATCGAGTCGGAGCTGCGCACCGCCGTCGACAGCGACGTGGTCGTCTTCCTCTTGATCGGTGGGATGGACGAGGTCGACGGCGACGGCAGCGAGTTCGCCGGGATCGCAGACGTGGTCCGGTACTGGGGGGAGAGCCTCCCGCTGGTCTACACGGTCGACGACGCGGCGGCGATGATCGGCGACTCCACGATCGTCTCGGGCACACACACGGACGACGTCGCCGTGACGGTCTCGGAACCCCAGCTGTCGGGCTCGATTCTCGGGATGTACTTCAGCGCCTACTGGCCAGCCGCGACGGAGCTGTACGTCACCGATCCGGACCCACTGCCCAGGAGCTACGACTGGTTCCGGCAGGCGACGCTGCACGCGACCTTACACGAACAGGCCGGCGTCGACCTGCACGCCGAAGTCGAGACGGAGTCGGGGGCGACGGTGGCCGGCCCGATCACCGAGATCAGACAGGCGTTCATCGAGCCCACGAGCAACGACTTCACGCTGGAAAACAGCTTCTTCATCGACACCGGCGACGGGATCGTCAGCGTCGGCGGCAAGGGGTCGTTCATCGAAGACTACCAGTCTCGCTCTGTCAGGCTCCGCCGGCTGGACGCCGTCGAGTAGAGCCGTCTCGATACCGCCAGCTGTCCGTCCGTGCAGTCTCCCGTGACGCTGTCGCGAATAGCTCGCGACGGTGACAGCCGACAGTCTGGACCGACTGTGGGTTATTTTACCGCCGACCTCGACGTGTGAGGTGGCGGTGCTCCAGGTATGAGCCACACGATCGAAATCAGCGACGAACTCAAAGAGCGCATCGAGGCTCACAAGGAAGACGACGAGTCGTCCGAGGCGTTCATCGAGGAGATCGTCTCAGTGTACGAGACTGAGGGTGCGTTCCTGCAAGAAGGCTACTCGGAGTGACACTACTGGCTGTCACTGTTGCACGGCCGTCGCCACCCGGACGGCGAGACGCGGCGGACGGACGACCGGTTAACACGAGCCTACCGGTTCCGTGCCCGCTCTCGCCCCCGCTGGCCTTCGCTGGAACGAGCGAAATATAAGTTGCCACTCCTAATCTTAGCTGATGAGTAGACAGGATGCGGCCGAGACCGAGCCGGCTTCGGTCGGTGCCGAAACGTACGTCTCCGCGTCCCGACGAATCGACGTGTCCCCGCTCGCTGCCGCCGGTGCCGTCCCCGATCGGCGGCGATTCTGCTGGCTCCATCCCGAGGAGCCGGACCTGCTCGCCGTCGGCGCGACAGCCGCCGTGACGGTCGACAGCCCCGATCGATTCGAGACCGCAGACGACCGCCTGACGGAGCTTTTCGGAGCCGTCGACGGACCAGACGCCCCCGAGATCGCCGCCCCTCGCGCGGTCGGTGGGTTCGCCTTCTTCGACGGCAACACCGTGCCCGCCGACACACAGAGCCACTGGCGTGCCTTCGACGACGGCACGTTCGTCCTGCCGCGGGCCCAGATCGTCGCCGGGGAAGACGCGACCTGGCTGACGGTCACGGTTCCGGAAGACGAACGCTCCGAGCTGTCGAGCGAACTCGACGACTGGGCCGACCGCCTGGCCGACGCTGGCACCCACGACGGCACCGGGCCGGAGGCGACGGCGTTCCACTGGTCGCTGTCCCGCGAGGAGTGGGAACAGACCGTCGACGACGTGATCGGCCGCATCGAGAGCGACGGACTCGACAAGGTCGTTCTCGCACAGGAACTCACGGTCGACCTCGACGCTCCCGTTCCGGTCGCCCCGGTGCTCTCGCGCCTGCGCGAGACGTACCCGAACTGTACGACGTTTTGCTTCTCACCGACGCCGGGACGGACGTTCTTCGGAGCGACCCCCGAGACGCTGGTCGCGCTGGCGGACGGCCACGTCCAGACGGAGGCACTGGCTGGGACGACCGATCGGGGCGAGACCGCCGCCGAAGACACCGATCTGGCCGACGCGATGCTGGGCGACGAGAAGTACCAGGTCGAGAACCGCATCGTCGCAGACACGATCGCCGACGCGTTGCGTCCGGTCGCCGACGACGTGACCGTCGCCGAACCGTCGATCAAGCGCATCACGAACCTCCAGCACCTCCATCGCCCGATCACGGCCACGGTCCCGAACGAGACGAGCGTGCTCTCGCTGGCCGAGCGACTCCACCCGACGCCGGCAGTCGGCGGGTCGCCCCGACGCGCGGCCAGCGACGTGATCCGCGACGTCGAGCCGTTCGACCGGGGCTGGTACGCCTCGCCGGTCGGCTGGGTCGACGGCGACGGCGACGGCACCTTCGTCGTCGGGATCCGCGCGGGGCTGACGTGGGACGAACGGCTCGCGCTGTACGGCGGCGCGGGCATCGTCACCGGTAGCGACCCGGCGACGGAGTACGGCGAGGTGCGGTCGCGGTTCGAACCGATTCTGGACGCGCTCGAAATCGAGCTGCCGTAGGCTGGCACGCTCGGTGGCCGGCCGTCAGTTGCGGGTCGAAACGAGACCGGAGAGTGTGAGCGCCAGCCCGGCGAGCGCGCCGAGGACGCCAAAGCCGGGGCCGTCGCTCGCCGTCGGCGTCGGCTCCGTGACCGTTTCGCCCGTCGGTGACGCCGTGCTGGACGCGGTCGCCGCTGTCGCCTGTTCTGTCTCGGTCGTCGAACCGCACGCTGTCGTGCACTCGACGACCTGCCCGGTCGTTTCCGCGTACGCTTCTCCATCGATGCGGAGTGTCGCCGTGAACGTCGTTCCCGGCGACATGTCGCTCAGGTTCGCCGTGACGGTGAACGTGCCGTTCTCGTCGACGGTCGCCGTCGGCCGCGCCATGAACGGATCGCTGGCGTTCGCCGACCGGATCCTGACCGTCACTTCCGTGCCCGCTTCCAGTGACGTCGTCCCGCGGATCTGTTGGTCCGGGCCGGATTCGAGGGTCAGTGTCTCCTCGTGGGTGAACGATGCGGTCGGTGTCTCGGTGCTGTCTGTCTGTGCCGCGACGCCGCCGGTCAGTGCCGCGCCGACGAGGACGGCGACGAGGACGAGTGCGAGAGGGCGTTGGCGTGTCATCGTCGATTCCTATCTCAAAACCAATTGTAGCTATTGTGGTAATAAAAATTATCGTTCGGTTGCCATACCTGTGCTGGCGTCGTCGAGACCGAGACGGGTCGACGACGACTGGCGGGACGGTCGCCTAGTCGCGAAGGCGCAGTCCGACCCCGAGCACCGCGAGCAGGGCGAGGATACCGCCGCCGACGATCCCTGCGCTCTTCACGTTGTCCTGTGACTCCGTGGCCGGTTCCTCGTCGTCGGTGTCGCCTGCGTCGGTCTCGTCACGCTCCGACGCTCCACCGTCCTGCGTGCCAGCCGTGACGGCGACCGTTCCGATGCTCTCTGGATCGTCGATCTCGGTGCCGTCGTCGACGGCCAGGTCGTAGCTGGCGGGATCGAGTGCGTCGTCCGAGAGACTGCTCTCGCGGGTGATCGTCAGCTCGTCGTCCGCGGTCAGCGTCGGCGCGTCGCTGCCCACCGCGGCGGTGTCGAACTGGACGGTCGCAGTGCCGTCGTCGTCGGTGTCGCGGACCGTGGCGACGACCTCCCAGGTCGGTTCGCCGTCGGTGCCCTCGGTCGAGAGCGAGACCGTTGCGGTGTCTGCGTCACCGAACTGAACGTCGAACGCGGCCGTCTCGCCGTTTCGCACCGACACGATCGAACTGTTCAGTTGCACGCCGTCGCTCGCGTTCGCGTCGCCAGTCTCCGCGCTCGCCGCTCCCTCGTCGGTGTCGTCGTTCTGGATATCGGTCATGACGGCGACCGTACCGATGCTCTCCGGTTCGTCGATCTCGGTACCGTCGTCGACAGCGAGGGCGTATTCTGCGGGATCGAGTGCGTCGTCTGCGAGCGATGTCTCGTCGGTGATCGTCAGCTCGTCGTCGGCGGTCAGCGTCGGCGCGTCGCTGCCCGCCGCGGCGGTGTCGAACTGGACGGTCGCGGTACCGTCGTCGTCGGTGTCGCGGACCGTAGCGACGACCTCCCAGGTCGGTTCGCCGTCGGGACCTTCGGTCGAGAGCGAGACCGTCGCGGTGTCTGTCTCACCGAACTGAACGTCGAACGCGGCCGTCTCGCCGTTTCGTACCGACACGAGGGTGTCGGCGAGCCGGACGCCGTTCCCGTCGCCGCTCACGTCGGTCGACGACGCCGAGCCGTCGCTCGCGTTCTGTGGTTGTTTCGTGCAGGCGTCGCCACAGCTCTCGATGTGGACCGACTGGTTGGCGATGCGCTCGCCGTCGGCGTAGAGGATCGCGACGGCGTCGCTGTCGGGTTCGACGACGGACAGGTCGAACTGCACGGCGAAGCTGCCGTCCTCCTGGACGGTCGCCCAGTCCTTTCGGAGGAACGGCTGGTCGCTCTCTTCGGACCGGAGCACGACGGAGACCTCCGTTCCGGCCGGCCGATCGAGCTGGCCGGTGACCTGCTGTGCGTAGCCGGCAGACAGCGTCAGGTTGTCGCCTTCGTAGTCGAAGGGAACGGATGGTGCGGTCGTACCGGTCGGTGCGGTCGTGGTTTCGGCGGCTGCCGCGACGGGCGTCGCCGCGATCGCACTCCCCACGAGGAGGGCTGCGAGGAGGGTCGCGAGGCGTCTCATCGTCTCACCACCTGTTCGTGTCGGTTTGCGGGCGGGACTGTCGATTGTGGGCGGCATCGCTTTGACATGCCAGTCACGGCTACCGCCGCCACGTAAGTATCCCCGCCGAATGCTTCAACGAGATTTTACGCCACCCGCGGGCGATTCGAGCGTTCGCCGTCGCAGTGCCGACGCCGTTCGGTCCAGTAGCGTTTTACTCCGGTGGGTCGACGTGCCGGGTGATGGGCAGACGACCGCGGTTCGTACTGGCGGGGGTCGGTATCGGCGTGCTCGCGGTGACGGCGCTGATCGCCGTGCTCGCCGTGACTGCGCCGACCGTCGAGACGGCCACAGCGGGCACGGGATCGACGACGCCGGTCGTCTCTGGCGAGGACCTCGACGCGATCCACGACTCCGGGATCACCGGGGACGACGTTCGCGTCGGCGTCGTCGACGTCACCGGGTTCGATCCGGGCCACGAGTCGATCGAGAGCCAGGTCGTCGCCACCCGCTCGTTCGGCCGCGACCAGTCGGTTCGCAACGCGGGTCGCCACGAGCACGGGACTGCGGCGGCGTCGCTGGTCGCCCGCGTGGCACCGGACGCGGAGCTGGCGCTCGCGACGTTCGACACTCCGCGGGGGTATCACCGCGCTGTCCGGTGGCTGCTCGACCGCGACGTGGACGTGATCGTCGCACCGGTTTCGTTCTACGGGACGCCCGGCGACGGCTCCGCACGGGTCGCACGCGTCGCCGAACGCGCTCGGGCCGAGAACGTGACGTTCGTCGCGCCGACCGGCAATCTCGCGCGTGGCCACTGGGACGGCGAGTACGACGATCCCAGCGACGGGAAGCTCCGCTTCAGCGGCGGTACCCGCAACTACCTGCGCAGCGACGGGGCCACGGAGCTGACGCTGTGGCTCTCCTGGGACCGCGCTCACGCCGCGGAGACGTACCGGGCGTCGCTGTACTGGACCGACGGGAACCGGACCCAGCTGATCGCTCGCTCCCAGCCCTACGAGCGTGACGGCGTTCCCAACCAGCGCCTCTCCGTCCAGCTCGAAGGCGGCGACTACTTCGCCGTCGTCCGCGGACCGTCCGACGCGACCGGCGCACACCTCGAACTCGTCTCGCCGACCCATCGGTTCCAGTACGACGATCCCGCGGGGAGCATCACGGCACCGGCGACCGCCGACGACGTACTCGCGGTCGGCGCGTACGACCTGCGGCGGGACCGACCCGAGCCGTTCTCCTCTCGAGGTCCCACCACGGACGGTCGGACCGGCGTCGACGTGGTCGCGCCCGATCGCCTGCCGGCTGCACAGCGGCCCGACGGCTTCGTCGGCTCTTCTGCCGGCGCTCCGTACGTCGGCGGACTGGCTGCCCTGCTCCTCGACGTGGACCCGAGCCGCTCGCCGACGGCCGTCGAACGCGCCCTCGAACGACACGCGCGCGACGTGGGTCGTGACGGCGTCGACACCCGAACCGGGCACGGACTGGTCCGTCCGGCCCCGACGGTGCGGGCCGTCGCCAACGATACCGGGTGACGCCGGTGGTCCACGCGTTCAATCTCGTTTTAACCTTCACGTACTGCTTAGTAGGTCCCGTCTCTACCACCGAGTACGACGGCCATGTCGGGACTCATCGACCGCATTCAGGACCGGGCGACGACGACCAGCCAGCGGGCTCGCGTCCTCGAAATGACCGAGGGCGACGCCGACGAGGTACTCGACGCGCTGGCGTCTGATACCGGCCGAGCGACGTTTCAGGCACTGTTCGAAGAACCCCGGACGCCCTCGGAGATCGCCGACCGGGTCGACACGTCGGTCCAGAACGTCCACTACCACCTCTCGAACCTCGAAGACGCGGAGCTGGTCGAGCCGGTCGACACGATCTATTCGGAGAAGGGCAACGAGATGACGGTGTACGGTCCGGCCAGCGACCCGCTGGTGTTCGTCGGTGACGACGCTCGAACGCCGGCAGTCAGGCAGTCGGTGACCGACGTGGTCGGCGGGATCGGCGTCCTCGCCGCGGCGTCGCTGTTCGTCCAGTGGGGTGCCGAGCGACTGATGCGACGGAGCGTCCGTCCCCCGAGTGCCGTCGGCCCCGCGAGCCCGGACACGACCGTCGCACCGCCGGACGGTTCGATCGCCTGGGTCGTCTTCGAGGTCGTCGAACCCGGCGTCCTCTTTTTCTTCGGAGCGCTGCTCGTCGCGACGGTCGCGCTCCTGGCCGTTCGACGCGCACCGTCCGACTGAGAGTGTCACTGTTTCAAGCTATTCGCGATACGGGGTCGCGAACTCGTCACAGACGTACAGCCGGTAGTACGAGAATCACTCCCCGCGCCCGCCTCTGGCGAGTCCGAGCAAGAGTGCGATCCCGACGATTCCCAGCAGTCCGCCGACGGTGAGCGCCCCGATCCCGCCCAGATCGACGCCGCGACTGGTCGCTGGCGTCGTCTCGTTCAGAGGTGGCGTCGACGTGGTCTCTTCTGGTGGTTCGGGCGCGTCCGTGCTCTCGCTCTGATCGAAGACGACCAGGGTCCCGATCGAGAGTCTCGTCTCGTTTTCGCCGGCACCGAGCAGCCTGAGATCGTACTCGGTGGGGTCGAGTCCGTCCGACAGCGTCGTTTCGCTGTCCGTGGTCACTCGGTCGTCGTCGTCGACCGGCGACAGGGTCGGCGCGTCTCGACCCGCACTGACCGAGTCGAACGAGACGACTGCACGACCGTCACCGTCGCCGTCTGTCACCGTCGCGTTGAGCCGGTAGTTGGTCCGGTCGCTACCGATCGACAGTCGCACGCGCTCGCGGTCGCCGACGGCGATCGGAATTTCGGTCGTCCCGCCCTGTCGGACCTGCACGACGGGCCGTGGCAGGGCCGGGTCGTCGGTGGAAAACGCCGTCGGCGTGTCGCTGCTTCTCGGCGTGGCCGTACAGTCGCTCGTACAGGGGACGATCTGCCCGCTCTGCCTGCTGATCACGGTCGCGTTGTACACCACGGCCGCCTCGAATGCGGTGTCTGGGGGGAGGTCGCTGAGGTCGCCGGTCGCCGTGAACGTGCCGTCGTCGGCGACCGTCGCCTCCAGGCGCTTGAGGAACGGCGAGGCGCTGTTGGCCGACTTGATCCGGACGGTCAGCCGCGTTCCCGGTGGGAGCGTCGTCTCGCCGCTGATCTGCTCGCCCGGTGCGGCTTCGACCGTCAGTTCCTCGCCCTCGTAGTCGATCGTCGCGGTCGGTGTCGTCTGTGCCCCGATCGCAACGCACGGGACGACGAGGAGGAGCGCGACGATTGCGGGGACCGTTTGCTGTCTCATGGGTCGTCGTGGTTGCGCGTGTCCCTAAGCGGTCCCGGTAGCTTAAACCTGATTTGAACTGCGCCGCTGGCTGAGTCACAACAGTTTATCTCCGGGCGACCCAGCGACCGGTATGGACGAGACGCTGCTGGGGGTCGACGTCGGCGGCACCTTCACGGACGTGGTGGTCGTCGCAGACGGACGGCTGACGACGGCGAAAGTACCCACGACGGCAGACCAGAGCGAGGGCGTGCTCGACGGCGTCGAACGCGCCTGCGACCGGGCCGGTGTCGGAGCGACCGCTGTCGACCGCTTTCGCCACGCCACGACCGTCGCGGTCAACGCCATGCTCGAACGGTCGGGCGCGACGACGGCACTGGTCACGACCGAGGGCTTCGCCGACGTGCTCGCGATCGGCCGACAGGACCGTCCCAGTCTCTACGATCTGGACGCGCGCGGACCGACGCCGCTCGTCCCCGCGGCGCGACGGTACGAACTCGACGAGCGTGCGACGATCGACGGCATCGAGCGGTCGGTCGATCCCGACGAGGTACGGGCGCTGGCCACAGAGATCGACGCCGACGCGGTCGCGGTCGCCTTCCTCCACGCGTACGCTCACCCGGAGAACGAGCGGCGTGCGGCGGCGATCCTCCGGTCCGAACTCGACGTGCCCGTCTCGGCCAGCCACGAGGTGCTGTCCGAGTTCCGCGAGTACGAACGCACGGCCACGACGGTCGCCGACGCCGTGCTCACGCCGGTCGTCGACGACTACCTCGACCGGCTCGCGGATCGGGCGACCGACCGCGGGCTCCCGGCACCACGGGTCATGCAGGCAAACGGCGGCATCGCCGATCCGGCCACGGTCCGCGAGCGAGCGGTGACGACCGTCATGTCCGGCCCCGCTGCCGGCGTCGTCGGTGCCGCCGCCTTCGAGCCCGACGACGCCGACGGCGTGATCACGTTCGACATGGGCGGGACCTCCAGCGACGTGTCGCTGGTCCGGGACGGCTCGGTCGAGCGGACGACGGAGGCGGCCGTCGGCGGTCACCCGATCCGGATTCCGATGGTCGACGTCGAGACCGTGGGCGCGGGCGGGGGATCGATCGCCAGCGTCGACGCCGGGGGTGCGCTCCGCGTCGGCCCGGCGTCGGCCGGTGCCGACCCCGGTCCGGCCTGCTACGGTCGGGGCGGGACCGAACCGACGGTGACCGACGCCGCGCTCGTGCTGGGGTATCTCGGCCCCGACACGACGCTCGGTGCCGACCTCGGTCTCGACGCCGACGCCGCGGTGGCCGCGCTGGACGATCTCGCGACGGCGGCGGATCTCGACGGCCCGGTCGACGCGGCGCGGGGAGTCTTCCGGGTCGCCAACGCGACGATGACGCGAGCGATCCGCGGCGTGACGACCGAGCGCGGGCACGACCCTCGGCGGTTCGCGCTGGCCGCTTTCGGCGGAGCCGGGCCGATGCACGCCGCTCCGCTGGCCGATCGCCTCGGCGTCGATCGGGTGGTGGTCCCGCGAGCCAGCGGCGTCCTCTCGGCGTTCGGGCTGCTGGCGGCGGCCGAGCACCACGACGCGGTCAGGACCCACCGGACGACGCTCGGCGACGCGACGCGGGCGACGATCGAGGACCTCTACGAGGACCTCCGCGACCGCGTCCGTGCGGACGTGAGCGACCCCGGCGCGGCGACGTATCGACGACAGGCGGACCTCCGCTACGTCGGCCAGAGCCACGAACTCACCGTCGACGTGAGCGAGCCGTTCCGCCCTGCCGACCTGCGAGAGCGGTTCCACGCGGCCCACGAGCGAGCGCGGGACTACCGGCTCGACGACGAGCCCGTCGAGCTGGTCAACTGCCGCGTCACGGCGACGATCGAGGGGACGGCTCCGGAGCGATCCTTCGAAGGCAGCGGCGAGCCGCGGGTCGGGACTCGCGAGGCGGTCTTCGGAGACGGGCGTCGTGAGACGCCGATCTACGACTGGCCGGCACTGGTGCCCGAGCGGCCGATCGACGGCCCAGCGATCGTCGAGGGCGGCGAGAGCACCGTCGTCTGCCCGCCGGGGTGGACGCTCGTCGTCGACGACGAGGGGACGATCCGTCTGGAGGGGTCGGCGTGACCGACGACGCCGTTGACGCGGTCGAGCTCGAAATTCTCCGGAACCAGCTGGAGAGCGTCGCCGAGGAGATGGGCGAGGTGCTGATCCGGGGAGCCTACTCGCCCAACATCACCGAACGTCGGGACTGCTCGACCGCGCTGTTCGACGCCGACGGGCGGCTGGTCGCACAGGCCGAACACATCCCGGTCCACCTCGGAGCGATGCCCCGTGCCGTCGACGCGATCCGGGACCGGAATCCACGGCCCGGCGACGTGTTCGCGCTCAACGACCCCTTCGCCGGTGGCACCCACCTCCCGGACGTGACCTTCGTCTCGCCGATCGGGGCGGCAGCAGGCGGCGGTCGGTCCCGGTCCGGCGACCGGCCCACCGGAGACGACGAGATCGTCGCGTACGCCGTCTCGCGGGCACACCACGCCGACGTGGGCGGGATGGCTCCCGGCAGCATGCCCGCCGGGGCACGAGAGATCCAGCAGGAGGGGCTGCGCGTGCCGCCGGTCCGGATCGTCGCCGACGGGACGGTGGTCTCAGACGTGTTAGAGCTGGTGCTGGCGAACGTCCGCAACCCGGCCCAGCGCCGGGCCGACGTGCAGGCCCAACTGGCCGCCAACGAGCGCGGAGCCCGTCGGATCGGAGAGTTGCTCGACGACCACGGCGAGGAGCTGCTCGCGGCCTTCGACGCCGTCGTCGACTACTCGCGAGCGCGGATGGAGCGAGAGCTGTCGGCTCTCGAACCGGGCACCTACGAGGCCTCGGGGACGATCGAGGGCGACGGCGTGACCGACACGGCGGTACCGATCGAGGCGACCGTAACCGTCGAGGACGGCGCGGTGACGGTCGACTTCGCGGGGACCGCCCCGCAGGTCGCGGGCAACGTGAACGCGCCGCTCGCCGTCGCCGAGAGCGCCGTCTACTACGTCATACGATGTATTACAGATCCGGAGATCCCGCCGAATCAGGGCTGTTACGACCCCGTCACGGTCGCGGCACCCGAGGGATCGCTGCTGAACCCCACGCCGCCCGCGGCGGTCGTCGGCGGCAACGTCGAGACGAGCCAGCGGGTCACCGAGGTCGTCTTCGACGCGCTCGCGGCGGCCGCACCCGACCGCGTCCCGGCAGAGAGCCAGGGGACGATGAACAATCTCGTCGTCGGGGGACCGGAGTTCACCTACTACGAGACCATCGGCGGCGGCGCGGGCGCGACGCCGAACCGGGACGGTGCCTCCGGCGTCCAGGTGGGGATGACGAACACGCGAAACACGCCGGTCGAGGCGCTTGAGGCGGCGTACCCGCTGCGGGTCGCCGAGTACTCGCTGCGCTCTGACACGGGCGGTCCCGGCCGCCATCGCGGCGGTGACGGACTCGTCCGGGAGATCGTCGTCGAGACCGACGCCACCGTCTCGCTGCTGACCGATCGCCGCCAGACGCCGCCAGCGGGCCGAGCCGGGGGGACAGACGGGACCGTCGGCGAGAACTTCGTCGACGGCGAGGCCGTTGCCTCGAAGCTCACCCGCGCGGTCGAGGCCGGCACCACCGTCAGAGTCGAGACGCCGGGCGGTGGCGGCTACGGCGATCCCGACGACGCCTGACGCGTGTCCCCCTCGACTGTCTCCCGGGACTGCCTCTCTGTGGAACACTGCCGCGAGCAGTTCGTGACCGTCCGCTTTCGGTCGCCGATCGCGACACTGTAATTTTACATACAGCCCCCTCGAACGTGGGATCGATGACTGTCGACCGCATCGGACCGGTGCTTGTCGTCGTGTTGGGGGTCCTCGCGATTTCGGCCGCCGCAGCGGGGCTCGACAGCCCAGAGACGGCCACGGCGGTCGGGACCGGCGAGGGTGAGGGAGAGGGAGCGGGTTCCTCGGACGGTACCGGCTACACCGCCGAGGCGATGGCCGATACGGTCGCTCCGAACGCCTCGTCTCCGTTCGGCAACTGGGTCAGCCCCGTGTTGCAACTCCTGCTCGTCGGTGGTACCGTCGCGTACCTGACGTGGGTCGGGTACCGACTGTGGCGAGAGGGGGCCAGCGCGGTGCCCGAACTACTCAAACACGCCGTCACCACCATCGTCCCCGCCGGTGTCGCCTGGCTCGTGCTGTTCGGTTCTCAGGTGTTCACGCTCTCCTGGGGCGAGCCCGAAACCGACCGCTCGGCTTCCGGATCGCCCGAGCACGTCGAAGGTGGTGGTTCCGCCAGCGCCGTCGCCGCCGACACGGCGACCGACGCGCTCCCGCTGGTCGCGCTCGTGATCGGTGCGGTCGTCCTCGTCGCGGGCCTCGTCGTGCTCGCGTCGCGGCTGACGCCAGACGCCGACGAGTCGACGGGGTCTGTCGCCGACGCTCCCGACCCGTCCCGCGAGCCGGACACCGTCGCGGCCTCACGCGCGAGCGGCCGGTTCGAAGACGCCGACGCCGAGGCGACCAACGCGGTCTATCGGGCCTGGCGAGAGCTGGCAAGCGAGGTCGAGGACGCCGACCGCCGGAGCCAGACGCCCGCAGAGATCGCCGCCAGCGCACGGGCGGCGGGCTTCGATCGTGACGCCGTAGCGACTCTGACCGACCGCTTCCGCGAAGTCCGGTACGGCCAGCGCCCGCCGACCAGCGAGCGCGAGACGAGCGCGCGGTCCGCGCTGGATCGGCTCCGATCGGAGGGCGACCGATGAACCGCCGCAGGCTCCTGTTGGCAGTCGCGACGGGTGCCGCCGTCGTCGGCCTCGTGCTCGCGTTCGCTCCCGACGCCGTCGCCGTCGCTTCGCTGCCGTCGCTGCTCCCGACGGTGCTCGCCGGCCTCGCGGTCCTCGCGGGGCTGTCCCGCGCCTACCAGTGGTTCGGGCGGGACCCAGACGCCGGCTGGCTCCCCGAGCCGGAGCGTGGCCGGCCCGCGGCCGTCCCGGGCGACGAGTTCGACGCCTTGCTCTCGCAGGCCCCCTCGTTCGGCGTCTCCGGTGGGGACCAGCGGGCGCTCGCGGTCCGGAGCGACCTCGAAGACGCGGCGCTGTCGGTGCTGACACAGTACCGCGGGCTCTCCGAGGCGGAAGCGCGCCGCCGCCTCGACGAGGGCACCTGGACCGACGACGAGCTGGCGGCGGAGTTCTTCGCGTCCGCCAGCGGTGCCGGCTCGTCGTTCCGCGAGTCCGTCACCGGCACGTTCTGGGGGTCGGGGCCGTTCCCGCGACGCGCCAGCCGCGTGGCCGCGGAGCTCGATCGCATCGTCGAGGACGGTGGTGAGGCCTGATGTCGTTCAGCTCGATTCCGGCCGCGGCCACCCGCGCTGCCGGCGCGACCGACGAAGCTGCCGAGTTCGAGATCGAACCGGGGACGGTCGTCGACCGCCGGACGAGGCGGTGGTACGGCGTTACCGTCTTCGCGCTCCTGGCGCTCGGAGTAGGCGTCCTGACCCGCGAGCCCGGCCTCCTGCTGACCAGTGCCTTCGGGATCGCCTTCGCGGGCTACGGGCAGTTCACCTCGCCGCCGCCGGTCGAGGTGAGCGTCGAGCGCTCGATCAGCGACGCCGCTCCCGACACCGACGACACCGTCGCGGTGACCGTGACGGTGCGCAACGAGAGCGACCGGACGATGCCGGACCTGCGACTCGTCGACGGCGTCCCGCCGAAGATGACCGTCGTCGAGGGGTCGCCCCGCGTCGCGACCGCGCTCCGACCGGGCCAGGAGACGACGTTCTCTTACTTGCTGCGGGCTCGGCGGGGCCGTCACGAGTTCGAGCCGACGACGGTCCTCGCTCGGGACGCGTCCGGGGCCACGGAGCGACGCGGCACGGTCGACGCGCCAGACACCGTCGGCTGCGAGGCGTCGCTACCGAGCCAGAGCGTCGCCTTTCCGCTGCGATCACAGACCACCCGTCACACGGGCCGATTCCCGGCAGACACTGGCGGGCCCGGCGTGGAGTTCTACGCGACTCGCGAGTACCGTCCGGGCGACCCGCTGAATCGTGTCGACTGGAACCGCACCGCCCGAACCGGTGATCTCACGACCGTCCAGTACCGGGTCGAACGCAGCGTCTCGGTCGTGCTGGTCGTCGACGCCCGACAGGCGGCGTACGCCGCCCCAGCGCCACAGGCCCGGACGGCGCTCGACGCGGCCGTCGACGCGGCGGGCCACGCCTACGTCTCGCTGACCGACGCGGGCCACGACGTGGGGCTGACGGCGCTGTCGCCGACGGACTGCTGGCTCTCGCCGGGCAACGGGGACGAACACCGCGTTCGAGCACGCGAGTTCCTCTCGACGGAGCCGGCGCTCTCGCCGTCTGGGCCCGACGCGGAGACCAACCTCTACGCCGCGGTCCAGCGAATCAGGCGTCGCGCGCCGACGGACGCCCAGATCGTCGTGTTCACGCCGCTGACCGACGACCACGTGGCCGGCGCTGCGATCCGACTCGACGCCAACGGCCACCGGACGACGGTAGTCTCGCCGGACCCGACGACCGACGACTCCGCCGGGCACCGACTGGCCGGAGTCAGGCGGTCGCTGCGTCTCGCGGACCTCCGTCAGCGCGACATTCCGGTCGTCGACTGGGACGGGACGGAACCGTTCCCGCACGCGCTCGCCCGCTGGGACGGGGGGTCGCGATGAGCACCCGCGCCACCGACGCCGACTCGCTCGACACCCGGCCGGGCACGGCCTCGGTCGCGGTCGCCGTCGCCGCCGGGCTCGTGACTGTACTGGTCAGCGCGACGACGCTGCTTGCCGGTGCCGTCGGTCTGTGCGGACTCGTCGTGGTCTCGTTCGGCGTACGCCGGGGGTCGCGACTGCTCCACCGGATCGGCTCCGCGGGGCTGTTCGGGGCCGTCCTGCTGGCCGGCGTCGCAGGGACCGATCCGGTCCCGATGCTGGTCGCTGCGGGGGCGGCGGTCGTCGCGTGGGACGCGGGTGAGCACGGCATCGGCCTCGGTCGGCAACTCGGACACGCGGCGGTCTCGACGCGGGCCCAGCTCGCACACGTGGGTGTGACGGTCGCCGTCGGCTCCGTGGTCGCGGTCGTCGGCTACGTCGTCTACGACGCCGCGAGCACCGGCCAGCCCACGACCGCGATCGCCCTGTTGCTCGGTGCGGCGCTGCTGTTTACCTACGCCCTCGATCGGTGACGCTACTGGCGAGCCACGGTCGGCACGGGCACGTCGTCCAGCACGCTCTCGACGACGGCGGCCTCGGCGACGTTCTCGACGCGGGCCTCCGGCGTCAGCACGACCCGATGGGCCAGCACCGGCTGTGCGACGGCCTTCACGTCGTCGGGCGTCACGAACTCCCGACCGCGGATCAGCGCCCGAGCACGGACCGCCTCGAAGAGCCGCTGGGTGCCACGGGGCGAGACACCCACGTCCACGTGGCGGTGCTCTCGGGTCGCCCGGGCGACGTTCGAGACGTAGCGCAACACGTCGTCTTCGACGGTGATCGACTCCGGTAGCGCTCGCAGTTCGTCGACTTCCTCGGGCGACAGCACCGTCTCGACGGAGGGGCTCTGCTCGACGCGGCCGGCCCGACGCTGGAGCAACTCGAACTCGCCGTCCTCGTCGGGGTACCCGATCGACGTCTTCGCGAGGAAGCGATCGACCTGCGCCTCGGGCAACTCGAAGGTCCCCTCCATCTCGACCGGGTTCTGGGTCGCGATGACGAAGAAGGGCTGCGGCAGGTCGTAGGTGTCGCCGTCGACGGTGACCTGCCCCTCCTCCATGGCCTCAAGTAGCGCCGACTGAGTCTTGGGCGGCGCGCGGTTGATCTCGTCGGCCAGCACGACGTTGGCGAAGATCGGACCTTCGTTGAACTCGAAGCTCCGCTCGCGCTCGTTGAACACGTGTGTCCCGGTGATGTCTGCCGGCAGCAGGTCTGGTGTGAACTGGATCCGGGAGAAGCTGAGTCCCAGGGTCTGGGCCATCGTCTGGGCCGTCAGCGTCTTCCCCGTCCCCGGCACGTCCTCCAGGAGGACGTGGCCGCGGCCGACGACGCCCAGTAACACGGTCTCGAAGAACGATCGCTCGCCGATCACTGCCGATCCGATCTCGTCTAACACCCGTGAACACACGTCACTGGCTTCTGGCACGTCCATAATTTCTACTGTCGGCCACACACAATATTACTGTCGGAGAAATCGGAGTGGCGCTGTCCAACGGTTGTCACTCCCGGCTCGAACCGAAACCGATAAAGAGCACATCGCGCTACGATGAAGTGAGCCGAGGTAGCCTAGCCCGGCCAAGGCGGTTGCTTCGAGAGCAACTGTCCGTTCAGGACACAGGAGTTCAAATCTCCTCCTCGGCGTTTTCCTGCGAATACCAGCCTTCGAGCGACCGCTGTGCGTGTCGATCGACCTGTGAGCAGGAAACGCCACACGCGGAGATTTGAACCCCGGAAGTCGCAGCCCGCGCAACGAAGTGATACTACCGGCTGTAAGTCTGTGAATGATTTCGCCACCCCGGGGTGGCGAAGATCTTCACGAAGTTACAGCCGGCAGTATGAGCAGGAACGTCTTCCTCCGGTTCAAATCTCCTCCTCGGCGTTCTATCGGGTGAAACGAGATAGAGCACGAGAGGCTTCGCTTCTCGGCGTCTTTCAGCGAACGGAACGTGTGTAGGTGTCGGAGACTCCGTCTCTCGCCGTTTTTGCGAGTGGAACGACCACAAGCTCGGAAAGCTCTGCTTTCCGGCGTGTTCTGACCCGCGATACGACGAGCGTAGCGAGTGGTCCGTGCGTCGGAAAGGACGACCCGCGTTCCTCCCCAGCCGACTCCGGTGCTCGCGACGCTGCGCTCCTCGTCCCTCCGGCTTCGTCACGCCACGAGGACGCGACGGCGCGCGCCACCGCTTCCCGTGCAGTCGAAACCCGAATCCCTCACGTCCACTCGTCCAGGTACCCGTCGAACACACTCGTCGCACGCTCGTAGGGGTCACTCGTGGTCAGGTCGATCCCCAGACGTTCGAACTGAGCGAGTGGCTCGTCTTGTCCGGTTGTGCGGAGGAACTCGCGGTACGCCGCCGGGCTACGTCTGTCCTCGCGTAGCGACTCGCGGACGTGCAGCGCGCCGACGGCCCCGAGGACGTACTGGTAGTGGTGGAACGCGTCGCGGAAGAGTTGCCCCGTGAGCCACTGGTATCGCGAGCGTTCACACGGTTCGAGTGCGGGATCGAACTGGGACTGTACCGCGAGCGACGCGTCGGCGATGCGGTCGGCCGAAAGCGTCTCACCGTCGTCGACGGCCACGGCAAGCCGACGCTTGAAGGCCGCGTTCGCCGCCTGTCCGTAGAGCATTCCCGACAGTGCTTCGAGGCGGCGATTCCGGGCGTGTGCGCCCAGCGGGCCGCCCCGATCTATCAGGTGTTCGGCCAGCAGGAGCTCGTGGAGCAGGCTCGGAATCTCCGAGACGGGGCGCGGCCCGGTGGCGTACATCGTCGGCTCCGAACGGTAGTGTTCGACGTGGAGCGCGTGGCCGAGTTCGTGTGCGAGGTAGAAGGCCGTCCGCACGTCCCCCGTGAAGTTCAGGAGGACGAAGGCACCGTCGTCGGCCGAGGAGGGACAGAACGCGGGGATGTCGCTGCGCTTGTCCGCGCACTCGTAGACGTCGACGCGGCGACTCGCGAAGAAGTCGCGTGCGAGGTCCTGGTACTTCTCGCCCAGCGGTGCGAGCGATCCGACGATCAGGTCCCTGGCTCGTTCGTACGACAGCTCCGTTTCGGGGTCGTCGGCCAGCGAGACCTCGGTGTCCCACGGGCGCACCCTCTCCACTCCGAGTCGTTCGGCCCGCAAGTCACGCGCTCGCTCTCGCGGTCCGATCGCGTCCGCGACGCTCTCGATCAGCGTCTCGTGGAGCGTCTGCGGGAACTGGACCTCGAGCCCGCTCTCCGGGTAGGTCCGGTTCGTCAACTGCAACTCACGGATCGAGTCGAAGCCCCGGACCTCGGCGAGCGCGCTGGCGGCCGAGAGCTTCTCGGCGTAGGCCGTCGCCAGCGTCCCCTCGTGGTCGGCGAACGCGTCGAGATAGGACTCGTAGACGGTGCGGCGATACTCGCGATCCGGGCTGGAGAGCGCTCGTCTGTAGCGACCCTGTGTAATCGTCCGCTCTTCGCCGTCTGGCGTCTCGACGGTCGGCGGCGCGAAGTCCTCGTTCGTGACGGCGCGGACGATCCGGTCGGCGCTGGTACGCTGCTCGGCGAACTGCTCGATCACGGCTTCGACGTCGGGTGAACGCTGTCGGGCGGCTCGCCGTCTGAGCGACGCGAAGTAGTGGCGTCGTTCGTCGAGCCCCCGCTCGATCCGGTCGAGTGCGGGTTCGTCGGTCCGGCGGAGTCGATCGAGTCGCCGGGCGACGGCCGCCTCCAGCGTGCTCGACAGGTCGCGGGCCCGTCTGGCCCTGTCGCTGGCCGCTTCTGCGTCCGTGACGCAGTCCCGGAGCGTCGCGTACAGCTCGAGGCGCTGGGCACGTCGGTACCAGTCACTGACGGCGTCGACGAGGTCGCGCGCCGCTGCCGTGGATTCGACGGGCTCCGACGGCGGATCGTCCGCGTCGAGGTCGGTCTGCAGCGATTCACGGTATCGGTCCCAGTCGGCCGGCGTCGCGAAGATCCGGTCGGTATCCCAGGTGTACTGTTCGTCTCTGTCTGCGTGGTTCGGTCGTGACATCTGTGGCTGTCGGGGATCGCACTGTCGCTGTCGCCACAACGAGCGCTGGCGACGGATCGAGACGGCCTGACCGTAGGGGCACGACTGCCCGAGAAAGGCGTTACTGGGTCATCCTTCGACCGGACCTGTCCCCAAAATCACACGCCGTTCGAATAAACGCTGCTATCCGCCGGTCACGAGGAAGATCCCGATACTGACCGTGAAGACGGTGAGGATGAACGTCACCGCGAGCGCGCCGCCCAGCGAGACGACGGCGTTGGCCGTCGAGGCCAGCGTCTCGGTCCGGTCGTTGCCAAAGACCGTGACGGTCGCCTTCTCGCTGGCCATCCCGGCCTCGACGGGTTCGAGGTCGTCGATCGCCCGCTCGGTCAACTCGGCGATCAGCGCGATCAGCTCGTCGTCGGGAATCGAGCTGCCGACCTGATTCTCCGCCTCGACGGTGTTGACGATGTGGGTGTCGGTCGTCATCACCTCTGCGTCGTCGACGCCGTCGAGTTCGGCGAGGATGTCGCCCCGCAGCCCCGGCTCCATGTTGTTGCCGTCGATCAGGACGTAGGCGGTTCTGGTCCCCGCGACCTCGAAGACGGCGACGCGGATCCCGAGCGGCCCGATCCCCTCTTGGGGTTCCCAGGGCGTCTCGTCCCAGGCGACGCCACAGCGGAGCCGGCCACGGTCGGCGGCGGCCAGCTCCGCCCCGAGTTTCCCGGCTCCGTCGATCATGTCGAACGAGCGTTCGCTGCCGGGGACGACGTGGCCCAGGTCGTCGCCTTCCAGACCGTCGTTGCTGTTGTGAGCGTCGACCAGCAGGATCTCGTCCAGCGAGCCCGCTCGCGCTTCGGCCGCCGCCGAGAGGCCGACGGCGTACTCCACGTCGTCGGCGAACCCCGGCGCGAACGTCGAGACGATCACGGCGTCGTCGCCGACCGCCTGGCCCAGCAGCGACGCGTCACCCTCCTCGACTCGCTGGCTCGCCGTCGCCTGGTCGGTGTATTCGAGGTCCCGATAGGCCGACCGCGCCGCCGCGAGGATCGCGTCGACCTCGCGTTCGGTGACGAGGTTGAAGTCGTGGCCCGCGGTGGCGTGGGGCGGGAAGGCGAGCCCGTCGGCCTCGGTAGCGACCCGTTTGGGGAGGTTCCCGCCGCCGATCTCGCCCATCGGTCCCGGATGGATCATCGGGAGGACGAAGCGGGCCTTCTCTTCGCCGTCCGGGCGGCGAACCGACAGCACCGTCACCGGGACGAGCGCCTCCTCGCCGAGTTCTTCGAAGAAGTCCTCCAGTTCGCGGCTTCCCTCGGCGATGTGCCCGATGAAGCCCTGGATGAAATCCAGCACCGAGACGCCCAGACTGGAGCGCCACGGGCGATCCAGCAGGACGAGGAAGAGCCACACCGCACCGGCGTACAGCACGCACATGACCGCGAGTAGCCCGAAATCGACCGGCTGGAGGAACTGTAGCTCCGGCGGTGCGTGATCCGGCCGCGAGAGGAATCGTCGGAGCGTCGGATCGTCGAGCAGCGCCGAAGTCGCACCCGTATACACCGCGAGCAGCGCGGCTGCCGCCGCCGGCTGGATACTCGCGGCGATCGCTGCGACCGGGAGCGAGCGCCGGGAGACGGCGATCACGACCAGCAGACGGAGGGCGAAGATCGCGGCGAGACTCACCAGCAGCGAATCGAGGACGAACTCCTGGTCGAAGGCCGTCAGCACCGAGACGACGCCGGCACCGACGACGAAGGCGATGACGATCAGCTCGCAAAACAGCGCCAGCAGCGACGCGCGATTGGGCGTCAGCTGCCCGCCCAGAGCGTTGTCGACGTAGGCCGTGCCGACACTCGCGAGAACGGTCGGAATGCCCACGAAGAACACGCCCTGCCAGGCGTCGTCCAACACGAACCGCGAGTCGAAGGCGGCGATGCCAGTGACGGCCGCCAGCACCAGCGCGAACGTCACGCTCGTGTACCAGCGCGGTGCCCGGAAGATAAAACGCGAGAGCCCCGCGAGGTTTCCTTGCGTCGCTGTCATACTGTAGTTCTCCCTATCGATCCGGTTAAATGTACTCGTCTTCGCCCTCCCGCGGTGGGACCGACGGAGCTGACGAGCTACTCTCCGTTACAGACGGCGAGGAAGTTCTCGAAGACTTCCTCTCCTTCTTCGGTGTGGGCGACTTCGGGGTGCCACTGGACGCCGAAGCGATCGGTCCCGTTGCTCATAGCCTCGACGTTGCACACGTCGGACTGTGCGGTGCGTTCGAACCCGTCGGGCACTTCCTTGACCTCGTCGGCGTGGCTCGCCCAGACGCGCGTCTCCGGGGCCAGCGATCCGATCAGTGGGTCCTCGTCGTCGTCGATCTGGACTGTCACGTCGGCGTAGCCGCCGTACTCGCCGCCACCGACGCGGCCACCGAGCTGGTCGGCCATCAGCTGCATCCCCAGACAGATTCCCAGGATCGGTAGGTCCATGTCGAGGTACGCCGGGCAGTTGCCGATGCGATCCATGTCGGGGCCACCAGAGAGGACGAGGCCGTCGGCCTCGATCTCGCCGGGCGGCGTGTCGTTGTCGACGAGTTCCGCGTCGACGCCGATGTCACGCAGCGCACGCTGTTCGAGGTGCGTGAACTGGCCGTGATTGTCGATGACGGCGATCTGAGTCATTACGCGAACGGAGGCCGTCTGTCCGTATATATTTCTTGGAACTGGCCGGTCACTCCTCGTACCGGTCGGCGGCCGACTCGAACCCGAGTTCGGACTGTTCGCGGGTGCGCCGCCCCTCCCGCTCGGCGATGGCCGCCGCGTCCGGGTTCGCGTCGTCGTCGATCCGCGCCCACGACTGGTGGACTTTCGCGTGACACCACCGACAGAGGTAGATCGTGATCTCGTGGTTCAGGTCGTCGTCGCTGCCCTCGCGATAGGACAGGTGGTGTTCTTCCAGCAGCGGCCGCTCGTCGGTGTGGGCCATCCGTCGCTCTTCGAGCCCGCAGCGGGTACACGCCCGGTCGCGCTCTCGCCGCCGGAAGTGCGGGCAGTCTCGCCACTCCCAGCGGCCCGCCGCCGCCTCCGTCGAGGAGACGCTGGGGTCGTGGTCGTCTCCCCCGGCGACGACGGGACACCGGAACTCCTCGGCACTGCGGGCGTCGGCGAACTCGGGATCGTGGTGGCCGTGTTCGACTGCCCACCGGCACTTCCCGTCGTCCGTGATCCAGTCACAGCGGTCGACGTGTGCGTAGGGGTCGTCGACGCCGACGCTCGTCCCGCCGGGTGCCTTCTCCATACTCCCACTGACGAATCGAGACGCTTGAATCTGTCTCGGGCCAGCAAGGGTTTTGCCCCGCGGCGTCCACCAACGGCCATGCGCGTCGTCCACGACGATGGAGACGAACGGCGGACGCTCGCCGACACCGTCGAGGTGGCCGAGTCGACCGTCGAACAGGCGAAGGGACTGATGTTTCGGGCCTCGATCCCGGACGACTACGCGCTGGTCTTCCGGCTCCACGGGCCGCCCTGGCCGCTCTCGGCACTGCTCGGCGACTATGGCTACCAGTCGATCCACATGCTGTTCGTCCGGTTCCCCATCGACGTGGTCTGGCTCCGGGACGAGACCGTCGCACAGGTGAAGACCCTCTCGCCCTGGACCGGGCTGGGGATGGCCCGCGCGGACGCCGTCGTCGAGCTACCGGCCGGCGCGGCCGACGGCGTCGAGCCCGGCGACTGCGTCCTGATCGAGTCGTGATCCGACCGTGCGAACCGATCCCAACAGATTAATCAGCGGCGGCCGCTTGACCTTCGAGTACTATGTCGGATTCCGACAACGAGGATAGAGGAAGTCGCCTCACGGCGGCTGGGCGCGAAATTCGCCAGCGACGATAACTCGCAGGACACAACCGTGACAGAGACGACATTGTTCGGGGGTCACCCGCTGACGCGGGACCTCTCTGATGCTGCCGGCGTACAGTTCCTTGATACCACGCTTCGAGACGGGGAGCAGGCCCCCGGCATCTCGCTGTCGCCCGACGAGAAGGCACGGATCGCCCGCCAACTCGACGCGGCCGAGATCGACGTGATCGAGGCGGGCAGCGCCTGTACCGGGCCGGGCGAGCGAAAGACCATCTCCCGCGTGGCCGATCTCGACCTCGACGCGACGGTGACGAGCTTCTGCCGTGGCATTCGCGACGACATCGACCTCGCGCTGGAGTGTGGCGTCGACGGGATCAACCTCGTCGTCCCCGCCAGCGACCGCCACATCGAGGAGAAGGTCGGCACCTCCCGGGCCGACAACGTCGACTCGACCGTCGAGCTGGTCGAGTACGCCAAAGCGCAGGGGCTGTGGGTCGAGGTCATCGGCGAGGACGGCTCGCGTGCGGATCTGGACTACCTCGAGGAACTGCTCGGTGCCGCCATCGACGCCGGTGCGGACCGGATCTGCTGGGCCGACACCGTCGGCCACGCGACGCCGGACGGCGCGCTCGAAGCCGTCTCCCGGCTCTCGGAGCTGGGGCCGGTCAGCACGCACACCCACGACGACCTCGGGCTCGCGGTGATGAACGCGCTGGTCTCGATCGCCGCCGGTGCGGACATGGTCCACGGGACCATCAACGGCATCGGCGAGCGGGCCGGCAACGTCGCCCTGGAGGAGGTCGCCATCGCACTCGATCACGGCTACGGCGTCGAGACGATGGACCTGACCGAGGTGTACGATCTCGCACAGCTGATCGCCAACACGACGGGGATCCAGCTGGCCCCGAACAAGGCCGTCGTCGGCCAGAACGCCTTCACCCACGAGTCGGGCATCCACACCGACGGGACGCTGAAAGACGACGCGATGTACGAGCCCTACCGGCCCGAGAAGGTGGGTCGCGAGCGCCGCCTCGCGCTGGGCAAACACGCCGGGCGCGCGGGCGTCGCCGCCGCGCTCGACGAGCACGACATCGACGTGAGCGACGACGAACTCGCGACGATCGTCCAGCGGGTCAAGGAGATCGGCGACCGCGGCCGACGGGTCACCGACGCCGACCTGCTGACCATCGCCGAGGAGGTCAAGGGCACCGACCGCGAGCGCCGCGTCGAACTGCTGGACTTGACGACCATCGCCGGTGGCGGCACTCCCACGGCCAGCGTCCGACTCGCCGTCGACGGCGAGGAACGCGAGCCCGCGAGTTCGACCGGCTCCGGCCCGGTCGACGCCGCGATGGGCGCTATCGAGGGGGCGCTGGGGCACTCCGTCGACTGGAACCTCGACTCCTACCACGTCGACGCCATCACCGGCAACACCGACGCCGTCGTCACCGTCGAGGTCGAGATGTCTCGGGGCGACCGAACGGTGACGGTCTCGAACAGCGACTCGGACATCACCCGGGCCTCCGTCCACGCGATGGTCGACGCCATCGACCGCCTCATCGCCGACGAGGACGAGCCGGTCGTCGCCGACGACTAGGACCTACCACCTTTTTCCGCTGCGGGTGGCTCGCTTCGCTCGCCACCGCTTGCGCAAAAACGTGGGCGAAAAAGGCCGCGAGCGCGCCGAAGGCGCGCTCGCGGGTGAATCGCGCGAACGACCGGGTTCTTCGAACCGCTCGTTCGCGCGAATGCTCGACGGTCGACTCTCGTGTGGCACGGAAACAGCGTTGGAATTCGCCGAGGAAAGCGACATTTCTGGGGCGAGCGAGATGCTCGTCGGCCATAGTACATATACCTGCACATCAATGCATAAATTTGACCATTGTGGCTGTCTCAGACCGCAACTGTTTCACTCGGTCGTACCACTGGCTAATACATGGTCGAACGGGTCACACTGTACCGGGCACCGACGACGGTCGCCGACGTGGACGCCATCGCCGACTGGCTGGCCGAGCGGATCGAGGCGAGCGTCGACGTTCGGGATCGCTTCCTCGATCTGTACGCCGACGAGGAGCTGGCCGAAGCGTTCGCCTCCGCGCGGGTGCTCTCGCCGTACGAACGCGAGACGGGCAACACGATGCTGGGGATCGTTCGCTACGAGCAGCGGGCGCTGGACCACCCCGAGCGGGCCGGCGGCGTCATCTACGACGGCTTCCAGGTCCAGAAGCTACTCGGAGAGCGACTGCCAGCCGACGAGCGCGGGCTCGATCACCTCCACGTTCCAGTGCTCGATCGCGTGCTCGGCACGTGGGGCGACCACGACGGCCGGTGGCACAAGCGCGTCAACGTCCTCGGCCAGCCCGCGCTCGTGTCGGTTCCGGGGCTGTACGAGGCCCCGGCCAAGCCAGAACAGTACTACAAGGAACAACAGAAACACGCGATGGTCTCGGGAGACTCCCCGCCCCGAGAGGTCCTCGAGAGCGAAGTCGAGGGCGAGTTCCTCGTCGAGGACGACCAGCGGACGACCGAGGCGCTGAAGGGGTACGTCCTCCAGGCGTATCACTACCTGGAGACCGGCGAGGACTTCTGCGACGAGGACGGGTGCCGGCTGGCGAACCCCCACCGCCAGCCCGGCGTCGTCGCCGCACAGCTTCGAGGCACCGACTTCTGTCCGGCCCACGCCGAACGGTACCGTCCGTGACTGGCCGCCAGCGCCGTCGGAGTCACTCGACGCGGCCACTCGCCAGCCGGAGGTAACCACCCGCCAGCCGTCGCTCGCGGTAGTCTGCCGTCCGGTCGGCCAGCCGTCGATAGGCGTCCTCGACGCGGCGCTCGTGACTGTCGGCCACGTCCGTCTGTCGCTTGTCCGTCGAGGACGCCCAGACGAACGCCCGGTAACAGGTGTCGATCGGGCGCGCCCACGCGCGCTGGCTCCGGCTAAAGTGCAACAGTGCCACCCGGTGGCCGGGTTCGACGAGGGTACACCACTCGTCGACGACCGATCGCGGATCGGCGAACATGCCCACGACGAACGTGCCCAGCAGCCCCTCGATTGATCCCGAGAGCGGCGGTCGGGTCGCGTCCCCCCACAGCAAGTCGGCGTCGCCGCGCCCGCGTGCGCGACTGAGCATCTCTCTGGTCACGTCCAGTCCGAGGACACGCCCCTCGGAACCGACCGCCGACCGCAGGTGTGGGAGGTTCGCGCCGGTGCCACAGCCCATCTCGACGACGGTCGCCCCCCTCGACAGCGAGAGTTCTGCTGCGGCCGCGCGCCGCCACGACCGGACGCCGGGCAGTGTCGCCAGCAGGTCGTAGATGGTCGCCCACCGACCGTAGAACGCGCGCACGTCGCCCATTACGCGATCTCGCGGACGATCTCCGCGACGGCGCTGGCGTCGGGTCCGATCACGTAGCTGATCGGCTCGATCCCCATGCCGCCGGTCTGGTAGAGCACGTCGGCGTCTGGACACTCGTCGAGTGCGGCCGCGATCGCGGTCTCGGTGTCGGCCTCGGCGTCGAACGCGACCGTCGTGTACCCCGCGGCTTCGAGGTCGTCGACGACGTCGTCGTCGTAGCGGATGTTCACCATCGCGTTCGCGTCCGCGCCGCCGGCCCGTGCCGCGAGCAACACGCCCGCAACGTGTTCGCTGACGCCGAACTCCGGCTCGGCCGGGATCGTCGCCCGCCCCTTCACGTCGAGGATCCGGCCGGGGACGCCGGCCACGTCTTCGATGCCCGTCGCGTCGCTGAGAGCCTCGACGAGGTTGGAGCCGACCGCCGGAATGAGCGTGGCGAAGCCACTGGTGTTCTCCAGGAGGCGCAGCCCACGCCGAACCGACGAGCGGGTCTGTTCTGCCTCCCGGAGATTGCTGTCGGGGTCGTGGACCGCGAAGTCGCCGCCGTACTCGGCGAGTTCCGGCACGGCGTCCTCGTGCAGCGCCGCCAGTGTGCCCCCCTGTTCGAGTTCGCGGACGACCACTTCCGTCTCGATCAACGCCTGGACGGGCGTCATCTCGCCGCTGGCCAGCCCGTCGGCCAGTTCTTCGACCAGCGCCGCCAGCCGGTCGTTCTCCAGCAGCCGCTCGTTGCGCTCGACCTCTCCGTGGGCGTACTTCGAGACGGCGCTCTGGCTGATCCCCAGCAGCTCGGCCACCTCCGACTGGGTGAGGTCACGCTCGCGCAACGCCTCCGCGAGCAGCGACCTGAAGGTCGGCAGGAACTCGTCGACGACGATCTCCTCGACGAACCTCACGGCGCTCGCCCTCCGTTCGTGGACACAGTCGTCATTTCTGGTCGCCTCCGAACTCGCACCGAGTTCTCGCCGACAGGTCGCTGACAGTCACGCCCGTCATTTCTGGTCGCCTCCGAACTCGCACCGAGTTCTCGCCGACAGGCCGCTGACAGCCACGGCCGTCATTTCTGGTCGCCTCCGAACTCGTGATCCTTCTCGATCTTCGAGGCCTGCGGTCCGGTCTGGCCCTGATACTTCGAGCCGCGTTCCTCGCCGTAAGGGCGGTCTGCGGGCGTCTTCAGCTCGGTGAAGGTCAGCTGCGAGATCCGCATGCCGGGCGACAGCGCGACGGGCGCGGTCCCGAGGTTCGACAGCTCGAGGGTGATCTGGCCCTCGTAGCCCGGATCGCACAGACCGGCAGTCGCGTGGACGACGATCGCCAGCCGCCCCAGCGAGGAGCGCCCCTCGACGTGGGCGATCAGGTCGGCCGGGATCTCGACGCGCTCGTGGGTCGTCCCAAGCACGAAGTCGCCGGGGTGGAGGATGTACTCGTCGCCGTCGTCGACCGTGACGCGGTCGGTGTACTCCTCGGTCTCTTGCTCGCTGTTTGGGTGGATGCAGGGGATGTTGGCGTGCTGAAATTCCAGGAACTCCCGACCCAGTCGGAGGTCGACGCTGGCGGGCTGGACCTGCAGGTCGATGTCGTCGAGTGGCTCGATCACCAGATCGCCGGCTTCGAGCCGTCGCAGGATGTCCGTATCCGAGAGGATCATACGCGTACTCGCGAGCGCGGTCGTGAAAACGTTCCGTTCCGCGCTCGCGGGGCTCTCTCGGCTCGCGTGGGGTAGTTTCCCGTGGAGATGGCGGCGAAAAGCGTAGCGGGGACCAGACATATACCTGCCCGGGTCCACCCCAATGGCATGAAGCAGGCCATCGTCGCCCGGACCGACATCGGGATGGGTGAAGGCAAGTTGGCGGCCCAGGTCGCCCACGCCTCGCTCATGGCCTACGAGGACGCCGATCGACAGGCCACGTCCGAGTGGAAAGGGCAGGGTCAGAAGAAGGTCGTCCTCGCGGCCGCGGGCGAGGATGCGCTGTTCCGCCTGGCCGACGACGCCGAGCGGAAGGGCCTGCCGAATGCGATCGTCAGGGACGCCGGTCACACGCAACTCGATCCGGGCACCGTCACGGCGCTGGCCGTCGGGCCGGCGGCCGACGACCGGATCGACGCAGTCACGGGTGACCTCTCCCTGTACTGACTCCAAGCGAGCGACACCGCTGTCGGCAATAGCCGTCTGTGACACAAGGGTTATGGCTGGCAGCCCCTTACCCAAGGTGAACGAAACCAATGCAAGGACAAAATCAACAGCAGGCGTACGACCGAGGGATCACTATCTTCTCCCCGGACGGACGCCTCTACCAGGTCGAGTAC
The DNA here is from genome assembly GCF_058933285.1 of Halomicrobium sp. HArcht1-1. Classification (NCBI taxonomy): domain Archaea; kingdom Methanobacteriati; phylum Methanobacteriota; class Halobacteria; order Halobacteriales; family Haloarculaceae; genus Halomicrobium; species Halomicrobium sp. HArcht1-1. Next base: position 2,515,966 of record NZ_JBZYDL010000001.1, on the reverse strand, counting down.
GCACGCGAAGCAGTCAAACGCGGCACGGCGAGTGTCGGGGTCCGCACGGCAGACGGCGTCGTGCTGGCCGCCGATCGACACGCCCGTTCCCCGCTGCTGGAACGTGACAGCATCGAGAAGATCCACAAGGCCGACGACCACGTCGGCATCGCCAGCGCGGGCCACGTCGCCGACGCCCGCCAGCTGATCGACCTGGCGCGTCGACAGGCTCAGGTCAACCACCTGCGCTACGGCGAGGAGATCGGCGTCGAATCGCTCACCAAGGAAGTCACCGACTACATCCAGCAGTACACCCAGACCGGCGGGGCACGCCCGTTCGGCGTCGCGCTGCTGGTCGGCGGCATCGAGGACGGCGAACCGCGCCTCTTCGAGACCGACCCGTCGGGGACTCCCTACGAGTGGCAGGCCGTCGCGATCGGCGGTGACCGCGACGAGATCCAGACGTTCCTCGAAGAGGAGTACGAGGAGGAGATGGACCTCGAAGCCGGGCTCTCGCTGGCGCTGCGAGCGCTTGGATCGGTCAGCGACGACGGCCTCGACGCGACGGGCGTCGACGTAGCGACGATCGACGTCGAGTCCGAGCAGTTCACGGCGCTCTCGGAGGACGAGATCGCCGAACGAGTTACCGAGCTGGAACTCGAAGGTGATGACGATGAGTAAGTTCCCCGACCTCCCTGGTATGAAGAACCTCGACGCGAACCCGTACGAACCGGAACTCGCATCGTTCGACGACATGGACGCCGACGCTGGCGACGGCGACGCCGTCGCGAAGACCGGCACGACGACCATCGGCATCACGACCGACGAGGGCGTCGTCATCGCGACGGACATGCGAGCGTCGCTGGGCGGTCGCTTCGTCTCGAACAAGTCCGTCCAGAAGGTCGAGCAGATCCACCCGTCGGCCGCGCTCACCCTCGTGGGCAGTGTCGGCGGCGCGCAGTCGTTCATCCGGACGCTGCGCTCTGAGTCCGACCTCTACGAGGTCCGCCGCGGCGAGCCGATGAGCATCTCCGCGCTGGCGACGCTGGCGGGCAACTTCGCCCGCGGTGGTCCCTTCTTCGCGATCAACCCCATCCTCGGGGGCGTCGACGAGGAGGGAAGCCACGTCTACAGCATCGACCCAGCAGGCGGCGTCATGGAAGACGACTACACCGTCACCGGCAGCGGGATGCAGGTCGCCCACGGGAAGCTCGAAGACCGCTACCACGACGACCTCTCGATGGAGGAGGCAGAGGAACTGGCCGTCGAGGCCGTGTACGCGGCGACCGAGCGCGACACCGGCTCTGGCAACGGCGTCTACGTCGCCACGGTCACCGGCGACGGCGTCGACATCACCGGCTACGACGACTTCGAGGGCGCGCGGTAGGCGCTCCGTTTCGTTCTCTCTTATCGCTGTTCGTCGGACGGTCGTCGTCTCCCGGAGTGGCACCGCTAGCCCTATGTGCGCGCCGCGGCGAGACCCAGCAAGACCATGCGCCCAGCCCAGTCGATCGAGCAGGCCGTCGGAATGCGCTACTACGTCAGCGACGGCGACGGCATCGGTGGCCGACTCCGTGCCTCGCCCGAGGACTTCGTGGTCCGGGAACTGGAGGCGTTCGAGGCCGAACCCGCCGACGCCGACAGCGGCGCGTACGCCCACCTCGTCGTGCGCGCGACGCTACACAACTGGGACACCAACGACTTCGCGTCGGCGCTGTCGGATCGTCTCGGCATCTCTCGGGAGCGCGTCTCGTGGGCGGGGACGAAAGACAAGCGTGCCGTGACGACCCAGCTGTTCTCGATCGCAGACGCGGACGCGGCCGACGTGCCCGAGATCGACGGCGCGGAGATCGACGTCGTGGGGCGGGCGGGACGACCGGTCCTCTTCGGTGACCTCGCCGGCAACGCCTTCGAGATCACCGTCCGGGACGTGGACCGCCCGGAAGGTGTCGACGCGATCACCGAGCAACTGCGCGAGTTCGCCGGCAGCGCCGACGGCGACGAGCCGACGGTCGCGGTGCCGAACTACTTCGGCCAGCAACGCTTTGGCAGCAAGCGCCCGATCACCCACGAGGTCGGGCTGGCGATCGTCCGGAACGACTGGGAGGGCGCGGTGATGGCCTACCTCGGGAACCCCAACGAGCGCGAGCCCGAGGCGACACAGGCGGCACGGGCCTACGTTCAAGAGACCCACGACTGGGAGGGGGCACTGGAGCGGTTCCCGCGAGCACTGGGGTACGAGCGGGCGCTCTGTCACAGTCTGGCCGACGCCGACGACGCCTCCCCAGCGGCGTTCCGGAGCGCGCTGGAGACGCTGCCGACGAACCTCCAGACGCTCTTCGTCAACGCCGCCCAGTCGTCCCTGTTCAACCGCATCCTCTCGGAACGCCTCGACCGCGGGCTTCCGTTCGACCGCCCCGTCGCTGGCGACGTGGTCTGTTTCGCCGACGGCGACGCGCCCGCCGACCTCCCACTGCCGGACACCGACCGCACACAGCGGGTCACTGCCGAGCGCGTCGACACCGTCGAGCGACACTGCGAGCGGGGCCGAGCGTTCGTCACCGCACCGCTGCTCGGGACCGAGACGGAGCTAGCAGAGGGCGAACCGGGCGAGATCGAACGCGCGGTGCTCGCCGACGCCGGCCTCGAACCGACCGACTTCGCGCTTCCGGGCGAGTTCGACTCGTCGGGAACCCGGCGCGCGGTTCAGGTCCGGAGCCAGATCGACGTCCAGCGACGCGAGGTGGACGCGATCCGATTCGCGTTCTCGCTGCCGAAAGGCAGCTACGCGACGGTGCTGCTCCGTGAGTACCTGAAGCGCGATCCAGCCCAGTTGTAACGGGACCGGAACCGCCCGCCGCTCGGGTCGCCCGGTCGAACCGCCTCGCTTTTGCGTTCGTATCCCCGAGACGCTTGTATGTCGTGTCGGCAGTGTGGCTCCGAACTCGACCGACCGGGCGATTACTGTCTGGTCTGTCGGTCGGCAAACACGGACGTGGTCGTCCTCGAACTCGACCGCGAGCGGGCGACGGTCACCGCACTCGCCGACGAGACGGTCGTGGCCGCACGGACGATCACGACGACGCCGGAAGCGGGCGGCGAGACCGGCGTCGTCGAGTTGCGCAACTTCGCCGGGCTCGTCGCCGACGACGTCCGTCGCAAACGGCCAGAGGAGGTGTACGTCACCGGCGACCGCGACGTTGTTGGGGCCGTCCGCAGTCAGCTCCACTACCCCTTCTATCGCGTCGACGGCGACGAGCCGGTCGAACACGTCCTGGAGCGACGCGGCGAGCCGGCACTGGAGGTCGTCGACGCCGCCCCAGAGGAGAAACTCGGCGGTTCACACTCGACGCTCGTGGGCGGCCGGGCCGGCAAGCGAGCGATCCAGACGGTCGCCGGCCACCCCCACGTCAAGAAGGTGATTCCGGGGCCGATCGACGCCGGTGGGTCGGGATCGCGGACCGGCGTGCGCGCCAAGGCGACCCGAGCGGACGAACACGGCAACGTCAGACTGCTGATCCGGGACGGCTCCAGCGTTCAGGAGAACCGTATCGTGACGACGGCTGGCGACCGAGAACTCGGCGAGCGCGTCCGGGCAGACCTCAACGACGCGCTGACCGAAGCCGACTTACAGGACTAGACGACGGCCAGCAGCGCCGTCGTGAGCGCGTCGATGACGGTCTCCCAGATCGAGAATCCGGTCAGCAGCGAAAGCACCGTGTCCAGCCCGAAGAAGCCGAACAGGCTCGCTCCGAAGAGGTGGGCCTTCCGCAGGTCGAACCGATGCGAGAAGGTGTAGAAGAAGTAGGCGTTCAGCAGGCTCACCGGGATGATTGCCAGCATCTCGCCGGCCCAGATCGCCGCCGTCGCACCGTACTCGGCCGCGAGCGTGATCGTGATCAGCTGGGTCTTGTCGCCGAACTCGCCGGCCGCCATCAGGAGGAAGATGGGGAGGAAACTCCCGAAGCGGTCGGGGACGGTGAAATCACGGCCCGCGAGCGTGACCACGTCGGGCAGGTCGACGGTCGCGGTCCCGCCGTCGGTCCGGTGGTCGGCCCCAGCCCCGTCACCGTCGGCGATCGTCGCCGGGTCCGGCTGGGTTCCCGTCGCCGGGGCGGATCGGTAGAGCAGGACGGCAAACAGGAGGAACATTCCGGCGGTGAAGGCATCGAGGTAGACGCCCGGCAGCGCTGCCTGGATGGCCGCTCCGAAGGCGATCTCCAAGGCCGTCCAGCCGGCGAAGGCACTCCCGGCCGCCGCGACGACGACCAGTGGGTTGTACTTCGTCGAGAGGCCGGCGATGATGAACTGGACTTTCTCACCGGGCAACACGCTCAACTGCGCGATCATCGCGACCGCGACGATCTCGACGAATCCAGTCACGGTCTCACCTCACGGTGGACGTTCGGTAGCTCCGCGTGGACGAACATGAGTCAGTCGCGTAGTATTAGATGGGTCTAATAAATAAGCGTGGCGTGTCGAACGGGATGTCGATCGACGGCTCGGTCGGATCTGGGCGGTCGCCAGTGGGCAGTCCGGGTCCCGGCGGCCGGTCCAAACTCAACAGGTTTATGAAAGTCCTGGGCCGACAGTACGATACTATGGCCAAAGACAAGGGACGAACCGGAAGTGCCGGTCGCTTCGGCGCACGGTACGGCCGGGTCGCCCGCCGCCGCGTCGCCGAGATCGAAGACGACATGCGAGACGACCACGCCTGTCCCGAATGTGGCAAAGACCGCGTCGACCGCAAGGGAACTGGCATCTGGGAGTGTAGCTACTGTGGCTACAAGTACACTGGCGGCACGTACCGTCCGGAGACCCCCGGTGGGAAGACCGTCACCCGTTCGATCCGCGCTGCGCTCGCCGAAGACGAGGACGAGTAATGAGCTACAAGTGTTCCCGCTGTAAGCGTGACGTGACGCTCGACGAGTACGGCGGCGTTCGCTGTCCGTACTGCGGTCACCGAGTGCTGCTGAAAGAGCGGTCGCGCGACGTCAAGGAAGTCGACGTCAAGTAGCGTGGATCACGAAGCCGTTCTCTCTTTCGAGTACGACGACGACCAGCAGGCACGCCGCGTCGCACGCAGCGTCCGCCCGGAGATCGGCGAGATCGGCGGGGAGCGGACGACCGCCACGCTCCGGCGGGACGCGGCGGCGGTCGTCGTCGAGATCACCGCCGCCGACCTCGTGGCGCTCCGTGCCGGCTGTAACACCTGGGCGACCCTCGTCGCCGTCGCCGAACGGACCGCCGGCACCGTCCCGTAGCGCCGCCAGTCACTGCGACTGTCGCTCCGCTCGGTACTTGCGCTAGTCGATGGTTTGTCGAAATGATTATGTGAATACAGTCGAAGGTATTCACTGAGATAATCACAGCGGGGTGGGCACTATGACCGGCGAAAACGGGTCCGAATCGGAGACGAGCGACGGGGAGCGGGTGCTCTACGTCGACACGCCGACCGACAGCGTCGCCGACCGACTCGCCGATCGCCTCGGCTGTCGCCTGCACCACGAGACCGGTGTCGAGGCGGTCACGGCCGCCGAGTCCGAGTCGTGGGACGGACTCGTCTTGACCGACGGTGTCGCGGCGGACCGACGCAGCGCGCTCCTCGATGCGGTCGACTGTCCGTCGGTGTTGTACGCGAGCGTGGACCCGGCGACGATCCCAGCGGAGACGACACGCCGAGTCGAGACGATCGTCGAACGGGAGACCGTGGACGCGCCGTCTCTCCTCGCAGAGAAGATCGAGACGCTCGTCGGACAGTTCCCCGACGCCTTCGAAGCCGCGCGCGCGAGTGCTCTCTCGACGATCTGTCGGGAGGTGACCGAAGCTAGCGCGCTGTTCGTCGTCGACGACGACGGCCGCCTGTGCTGGTCGAACCACAGCTTCGAAGCGCTCTTTCCCGTCGATCGGATCGAGCGCTCGATCCCGGAAACGGAAGGCTTCTACGCGCGACTGGACGCGATCGTCTCCGGAGAGCCCGACGACGGTGGCCGCCGCGAAGTCGGCGCTCGCGATGGCCCGGTCGAAAATCACTCGGTCGTGGTTCCCACCCCCACCGGCACCCGCTACTACGTCCACCAGCGACACCGCCTCGCGAGTGTGGGGGACGGCATCACGATCGAGCAGTTCGAGGACATCACGGACCGCGTCCGTCGCGAGACGCGGCGGCGACTGCTCGCGTTGCTGGTCGAACAGGCGCGGGACGGCCTGTACACGCTCGACCACAACGGTGTCGTCGACTTCTGTAACGAGTCGTTCGCGGCGATGCTGGGCTACGAACGCGGTGACCTGATCGGGATGCACGCTTCCGAGATACTCGCTCCCGGCGAACTGGAGGCCGGTCAGCGCACCGTCCAGTCGCTGCTGGACGACTCCGACACCGAGGGCGCGGAAGTCGACATGACCTTCCGGACCCGCGACGGCCAGCACCGCGAGCTGTCGATCCACTACACGCTCCTGTCGACCGGCGGGGACACGTACGGCGGTCTGATGGGCGTCGCACGCGACGTGACCGAACGACGCGAGCGGACCCGCCAGATCGAGTCCCAGCGTGACGAGCTCTCCACGCTGAGCCGGACGAACGCACTGGTACAGGACATTATCGGCTCGCTGGGCACCGCTGCCAGCACCACCGAACTCCAGCAGACCGTCTGTGATCGGCTGGTCGAGTCCGGTCGCTACGGACTGGCGTGGATCGGCGAGCGCCGCGGTGGCGACGACGTGATCGCTCCGCTAACTAGCGCCGGTGCGTGGACCGAACACCTCGACGAGATCGAGCTCCGCGCCGACGACGGTGGGGCAGACGCCGGTCCGGTCAGTCGTGCCTATCGCACCGGCGAGGTACAGGTCGTCTCGGACACGCGATCCCTGGCGGCGTTTTCGCCCTGGCGAGAGCGAGCACTGGCTGCCGGCTTCGAGGCGGTGATCGTCGCCCCGCTCCGTCACGGCGAGACGACCCACGGCATCCTCGCCGTGTACGCGACCGAACCGGAGGCGTTCAGCGAGCGCATCGCACGCAGCTTCGCCGTCCTCGGGGAGACGATCGGGCTCGCCCTCACGGCAATCCAGAACAAGCGGCTACTCCAGCACGAAGCCCCGCTCAGGCTGGCGTTTCGCTCCGACAGCGACGACGCCTGTCTCGCCCGGATCGCGCGGGGCTGTGACTGTACGCTCGAAACGGCCGGCGTCGTCGAGACCAGCGACGGCGTGGTACAGTACCTCCGGGTCGACGGAGCCGCCCCCAGTACGGTGGTCGACACGGTCCGCGAGTCCGAGGTCGTCGAGGACGCGGCGGTGACCCGGACCGACGGGGACTCTCTCGTCGAACTCCACGGGTCGTCGTCGCTGGGAACAGAACTCGCAGAGGTGGGTGCCCGTCTCGTCGAGACCGAGATCGATCCCGGTGGTGCTCGCCTCGTCGTCGAGACGACCGACGACGCGGACCTTCGGTCGGTCCAGACCGTCGTCGAACGGTGGTTCCCGGACGTAACGCTCGTCTCCAAGCGCAAGCGGACCCAGCCCGAGAGCGACGGCCAGCGGTCGCCGCTGTCGCCGCTGACCGATCGCCAGCGAGAGGTCCTCCGGGCGGCGTACCTCTCGGGGTACTACGACTGGCCTCGCGAGACGACCGCCGAGGAGCTCGCGGACTCGCTGAGCATCGCCTCGCCGACACTCCACGAGCACCTCCGCCGGGCAGAGCGGAACCTCCTCGCTGGGGTGCTCGACCGGTGATCTCGTGTCACCGGACTGTGACCGGTCCTGTTGGCCGAACGATAGCCTAGCCACCTAGGCGGCTAGTTATTGCTACCTGGGGGTGTTACAACCGAGTGCTTGACCCATGACCAACCAGCCCACTGGGGAACCCGACAGCGACGAGTGGCGTGGGATGACGCCCCGCGATCGCGGTCTCACCGTGCCGATGATCGACGACGTGTTCGAACTGCTCGCAGACTGGCGTCGGCGGGCGATCGTTCTGTACTTCGCCGACACCGAGGCGTCGTCGGCGACGGTCGAGACCCTCGCCACGGCGGTCACACAGCGCGGCATGGGTCGTGACTGTCTCGAGGTTGGATCGGTGTCTGCCGTCCGGACGGACCTGGTGGAGGTCCACCTCCCGCGACTCGACGAGAAGGGCGTGCTCGACTTCGACCGCCGGAGCGAATCGGTCCGCTACTGGGGCCAGCCGACCGTCGAGAAGTGGGCCGAACACGTCGACGAAGTCCTCCGATAGCACCGCCAGACACTAGTTGTCCCGTTCGGTAGTGGCCGTATGGACCTGCCAGCCGTCGGCCTCGGGACGATGGGTATCGACGAGACCGAGCCGCTCACGCGCGCCATCGAACTGGGGTACCGCCACCTCGATACGGCACAGATCTACGAGAACGAGGCCACGGTCGGCGACGCCATCGCGGCCAGCCCGGTCGATCGGGACGACCTGACGGTCGCGACGAAGCTGTGGATCGACCATCTTGCCGCCGACGACGTGCGTCCCGGCACCGAGGCGAGCCTCGACCGGCTCGGTCTGGACGCCGTCGATCTCCTCTACGTCCACCGCCCGCGCGGTGACTACGAGCCGGCGAGCACGCTGTCGGCGCTCGACGCGGTCGCCGACGCGGGCCTGACGCGGGCCGTCGCGCTCTCGAACTTCGAGCCCGATCAGCTGCGGACGGCGCGAACGCACCTCGACGCCCCGATCGCGGCCCACCAGGTCGAGTTCCACCCCTACTTCCGGCAGGACGAACTCCTGGCCGACGCCCAGGAACACGACTACCCGCTCGTCGCGTACTCGCCCCTGGCCGGCGGGAAAGTCTTCGACGATCCGGTCCTCGAAGACATCGCTGACAAGTACAACTCCTCGCCAGCCACCGTCGCGATCGCGTGGCTGTGCGATCACGACAACGTCGTGACGATCCCCAAGGCCTCCTCGCCGGCCCACCTGCGAGCGAACCTCGCCGCGACCGACCTCACGCTCGACGAGGCCGACGTGGCCCGCATCGAGGGTATCGACGAACGCGTCGAACTGTACCCAGAGTAACGAGCCGGCCCGGGATTCGACACGCCTGCATCGAAAGCAATGGTTTTTCAGTGCGGCACCCGAGGTGGTGGGTATGCAGGGTAATCTGCCGCCGGAAGCACAAGAGAAACTCGAAGAGCTACAGGACCTTCAGGAGACCGCACAGCAGGTCGCAGCCCAGAAGCAGCAGGCCGAGACACAGCTCCAGGAGTCCCAGACGGCGCTCGACGAGCTCGACGACATCGACGAGGACTCGACGATGTACCGCGAGGTCGGCGAACTGCTCGTCAAGACCGACTACGCCGAGGCCGTCGAGGACCTCGAAGAGAAGGTCGACGAACTGGAGATCCGCACGGAGACCCTCGAAAAGCAGGAAGAGCGCGTCCGAGAGCAGTTCGAGGACCTCCAGAGCGAGCTCCAGCAGATGCTGGGCGGCGGTGGCGGTCCCGGCGGCGCACCCGGTCCGGGCGGCGCTGGCGGCGCGTAAATGTCGACCGATCAGTCGCACAGTGACGACCCCACCGACGAGACGGTCGTCGAAACCGCCGCGACGGCTGCCGAAGATGTCGTCTTCTCGCGCTACGACACCGGCACCGTCGAGGATCTCGACGTGACCGTCTCGTTCGAGGACGGCGTCCTCGACGTCGACGTCTACGTGAACGCCCCCGACGGACGCCACGACGAAGCGCAGGTCGCAGACGACGCGGCGCTCGCGGCCCAGGCCGCCGTCGACGACCTGTTCTCGTCGTAGCGGGCTACTCTTTTGCCGCCGTCTGTGTCCGTTCCTTGGTGAAGCCGGTCCGGAACGCGATCCAGGCCAGCACGCTGATGAAGAGGATCGGCGGCAGGATCATGAACCCCCAGAGGGGGTCGAGCCCCCACTGGAGCAACAGGACGAGATCCGCCAGTCCGAGCAACAGGAACGGAGTGACGGCCTTGATCGCCTGCCAGCGGTTCAGTTCGAGGCCGTCACGCAGGTCGCTCGTGTCGATGCGGTCGGAAGACTCTACCATATCCAGATCGAGGGTCGCTGTGGTAAAAAACGTCGCGCTCGGTCGGCGTCAGCGGGGACGGGCGGCTTACGCGTCCGTTTCGGTCTGCTCGTCGCTGTCTCCGTCGTCGGTGGTCGTCGCAGACTCGTCGTCGCTGTCCGTGTCTTCAGTTGCGGATTCGTCGTCCGTGTCTGCGTCGTCGTTTTCGGCGTCGTCGGTGTCGCTCGCGTCCGCTCCCGCGTCGTCGCTCTCGTCGTCCGGCGTCACGTCGCTGATCCGCTCGCCCAGCGAGCCGTCCAGCGTCCCATCACTGTGCTGGCCGATCAGCGAGTGAATCTCACCGACGAAGTCGGGGACCTGTGCGGGCATGTCCGCGGGCGGACCGCGTCGTTCGTCACCGGGCACGTCGGCGGGCGGGCCGCGGTCGGCGTCGGCAGATTCGTTCGCCCCACTGTCGGCGTCGTCGCTCTCGGCGGAGTCCGTGTCGCGGTCGGCGTTCGCGTCCACGGTGTCGGCGTCGTTCGCGTGGTCGTCGGCCTGTGCAGGTGCGTTGCCGGGCAGTGCTGCCGCCGAGCCCGTGACGAGGGCGACGGCCAGCACCAGCGTGGCGATTGTCTTGAGTTGCATCGTCGTTGTCTCCAGGCACACCTACGCCGCCGATGGGACTTGAAGGGGGGACGCGCTACTGCCGAATTCTGTCGAATTAAGCCGCTTCAACCGGTTTCACGCTCCGGATTAACTCGCATTAATCGGGATTGTCGGTCTGCTCGGCGAGCGACTGCTGTCTCGCCCCGTCGGTAGCGCGGTCGGTCCCGCGCGCGCCGCCGACGAGGTAGCCGTCGATCGGCCGATTCTCGCGGTCCGGCACGTCTTGCACCCACAGGTGGACGCCGTGTCCCGAGCACGCCCTGGCCCACTCCCGGGCCAGCGCCTTCGACGCGAAACGACGCCGAGCGCCTTCGCGGTTCACCCACTCGCCGACCGCCCGCGAGCGCTGCCAGGCGGAGGGCTTGATCGCGACTCGGTACGCGTCGGTCACGACTCGGCTTTCGTCGCCACGTCCCTCAACGCCTCGCTGGTGTGGCCCACTGCACAGCTTTTCATACCTCCGCACCGAACCGTCGGCCATGGAACACGAGGCCACGGTGGAAGGCGTCGGCATCGGCGTCGGTGAGGAAGGTCCCGGTGCGCCGGTCGTTCTCCTGCGCGCCCGTGACGAGGTCGTCCCCATCTTCGTCAGCTCCGATCAGGCCCAGTCGATGCAGCTGGCGCTCGAAGGCGAACCGTTCGAGCGGCCGTTGACCCACGACCTCATGGTCGAGATGGTCGCGGAGTTCGGTGCGGCGATCGACCGCGTCCGGATCGACGATCTGGCCGACGGCACGTTCTACGCCAAGATCGACACCGAGCAGTACCTCGACGACCGACGCAAAGAGATGGTGTTCGACGCCCGCCCCTCCGACGGGATCGCGATCGCGCTGCGCGTGGACTGCCCGCTGATCGTCTCCGACGAGGTCGTCGACGAGGCGGGCCAGCCACCGGACGCCTTCGAGGAAGCTCCCGAAGAAGACGACGACAGCGAGTTCGAGCTCTAACGACCCGCTCCGTCCTGCTCTCTGGGCGCACGTACGCGGTACTTCTGTGAAAGTCGGCTGTCCGCAGTTCTCTGGGTTCCGCGGTCGCGTCGGAGACCCTTCGCTCAGGCTCTCCCCGCTCCCGCATCGCTTCGCTCCGCGGTCGCGTAACGAGGCCTCTGGTCGGTGCCTCGGTGAACTACCCCACCCTACTCACTCACCGCTTGCGCGGTTCGCTCCTTGAGGGTGGGGCTTCCTGCTTCCACGACGCGTTTTGCAGACACCTGAGTGGTATCCACAGGGAGCGCAGTCTCCACAGGCGTTGATTCGGAGTGTCCCACTCCTATGTCTTCGAGACCGCGAGAAAGAATATTCCACGCCGCGTTCGCGTCCCTGTCCGCTTCAAATCCACAAGACGGACACGAGTGTTCACGGACCCACAATGGCTTGTCGGTCGAAACGCCGCACGACGCGCACTCTTTGGTCGTCCCTCTCGGGTTGACCGCCACGAACTGCGTCCCTTCGCGGTCGCACTTATATTGGAGCAACGAGAGGAACGTCCGCCACGCCGCCGACGCCGTATTGCGGCTGTTCGAGGGCGACTCCATCATCCCCTTCACGTTCAGGTCTTCGACCGCCACGAGGTCGTACTTCCGAGCGTAGTAGTTCGAGAGTTTGTGCAAGAAGTCGCGGCGCTTGCGCCGGAGGTCGGCGTGACACTCCGCGACGCGCCGTCGTTGCTTCTTGTAGTTGTTCGACCCGTGCTGTTTGCGCGAGAGCTTCCGTTGCTCGCGTTCTAACCGCTCACGTTCGTCCGAGAGGTTGAGCAATCTGACAGCCGTACCATCGGTGTCGTGAGCGTACTTGAGAATCCCTACGTCGATGCCGACGCACTTCTCGGGGTCCTCAGGCGGTTCGGACGGTTCGCGGTCTATTTGGACGCCGAAGGTGGCGAACCACTCACCTGTCGCCTCTTTCTTGAGCGTGACCTGCTTGAGCTTCGCACCGTCGGGGATGGCGCGGTGGAGCCGAATCGGTATGTCTCCGAGTTTCGAGAGTGACAGCACAGCCTGACCGCCCTTCTTGTCGAGCTTGAAGCCAGACTGATTATACGTGAAACTGCGGAACTCCCGTGGCGGCTTCCACTTGAGTTGGCCAACGCCGTAGCCGTTCTCCTTGAGCTTGGAGAGGCCTTTGAGGTTGTCGAACAGCCGTTCTACGACGGTTTGGAGGACCTTCGAATACACGTCGGAGAGGTCGTCCCACCACTGCTTGAGGTCGGGGAGTTCCGACCGTAGCGCGGTCATGGACGGCAGTTCGCCGTGTTCGTCTTGGTACTCGTTGAGCCGGTAGAGCGTGTGGTTGTACAGTTGCCGACAAATGTCTCGGTGACGGTCCAACTCCTCGCGGTAGGTGTCGGACGGCTTGAGACGGTATTTGTAGGCGTAGTACATTGCTCTACTCGCTGCGTTCCTCGATAAGTTCGTCCAGTTGCTCTCGGATGAACGACGAGAGGTTGAGGTGTTGGTTCTCAATCCACTCGTCTTGGTCCTCCCGAATGGTGATTGTCTTCCGTTTCACTGCAATGCACACTATGCACGCTACACGTAAATCACTTCGGTGAACGTTGGCCTGTGGGCCGGCAACAAAACAGTGTACGAATAGACGATGACGGCGCTGTATCCCCGGCCTACTGCGCTACTCGGGCGTCGCCCTGCGTTGCTCCTTGAGGACGGGGGCTTAGCGCCTGCATACAGCTAATCGTCCGCGGGGGTCGCGTTCGTCGCCGTCACGTCGACCGGTTCGGCGTCGACTTCGAGTTCGTCCAGCGCGGCCTGTGCGGCGCGCTTGCCCGAGAGCAACATTGCGCCGAAGGTCGGCCCCATGCGCGGGAGGCCGTAGGTCGTCGCCGTCGCCATCCCGGTGACGATGAGGCCGTCGTGGGCGAGGCCGGTGTGCTCGACGACGGCGTCCTCGCTCTTGCCGACCCACATCGAGTCGTGGCCGGGCGAGTCGTGGCCCGGTGCGCCGTAGGTGTCGTCCCCGGTCGAGTCCATGCCGCTGGCTTCCTCTTCGAGACCGGGCGCGTTGAGGACGCCCCGCTCGTCGAGCTTCTTGACGGCCATGGCCTCGTGGCCCGTGGCGTCGATGACCAGATCGGCCTCGACGGCGATCGGATCGACGCAGGTGATCTCGCGGGGCAGTGCGTGGACGGGCGTCCAGTTCATGACGATGCCGCCGACGCGGTGGTCCTCGCGGATGACGATGTCCGTGAACTCCGTCATGTTCTGCATCTTCGCACCGGCGTCACAGGCGGCCTTGATCAGGCCGGAACAGGCTTCGGGACCGTTGGCGACGTAGAGCCCGTCGCTGTCCTGGGACTGCTTGTAGTCGACTTCGAGTTCGTCCAGAACGTTCTGGGCCGGATCTCGAACGGTGACCTTGTTCATCAGGAAGCCGCCGAGCCAGAAGCCCCCGCCGAGGTAGTTGTTCTTCTCGACGACCATGACCTGGACGCCGCGCTCGGCCAGTTCCTTGGCCGCGGTCAGCCCGGAGGGGCCGCCGCCGACGATGATCACGTCGGAGTCCGAGAAGTCCATGAACTCCTCGGTCCACTCCTGACCGATAGCGCGTGTGACTTCCGCCTCACCGACGTCGCTGAACTGCTCGAATTCGCTCATACAACCTAGTGGTACCACCACGTTGCAATAGTGGTTCCGGTCTGAGTCGAAGCCGTCGGCTGTCAGGACGCGTGGCTCTCCGGGATCGAAAGCGCGGACCACGTCGTCGCCGGCCCGCTCACACAGCGAGCTCTCGTGTTCGTGAACGGAGGCGTCTACTGGAACCCACCGACTAGACGGTGTGGGCAGAACAACGTCGCGCTAGCCGAAGTACCGGAGGTCCGACGTTTCCTCGCTCTGCTGGTAGCGCTGGCCGTCGTCCCACTGGCGCAGGCTCGACTCGGTGCGTTCGACGGCGTCCAGCAGGTGCGTCGTGTCGACGCTGTCGCCGGCCCGCAGCGCGCGGTGGGCGGCCTCGTCGGCGACGAGTTCGAGGTCGCTGGCGGCGTACCCGTCCGTGGCAGTCGCCAGCCGATCCCAGTCGACACCGTCGACGACGGGGCGATCTGCGAGGTGGACTCGCAGTATCTCGCGGCGAGCCTCGGCGTCGGGCGGCGGCACCTCGACGCGTTCGTCGAACCGGCCCGAGCGCCGGATCGCACCGTCGACGTCCTCGATCAGGTTGGTCGCGCCGACGACGATCACGTTCTCGTCGGAGATGGCTTCCAGCTCGGTCAACAGCTGATTGACCAGCTGTTGGCCGCTCTGGTTCGTGCTGGCGCCGCGACTCCCCGCGACCGCGTCGATCTCGTCGAGAAAGACCAGACAGGGCTGGTTCGCTCGCGCGATCTCGAACAGGTCAGCGACCCGCTGGGCGGGCTCGCCCATCCACTTGCTGACGAGCTCTGCCGGCGAGATCTCGACGAAGAAGTGATCGAGTTCGCCCGCCAGTGCTTCGGTGATGTAGGTCTTCCCACAGCCCGGCGGGCCGTACAGGAGGACGCCGCTGGTCGGTTCGAGACCGTACTGTTCGAACCGCTCGGGCTGGCGCAGTGGCTCCAGTACCTTCTCTTCGAGCGTCGTCTGGAGGCCGTCCATCCCGCCCACGTCCTCGAACGTCCGGGTCACGTCGCCGCTGACGATCGCGTCGGCCTGGAGGTGGTCGACGCTCGACGGCTGGACGACCGTCCCCGTCCCGTCGGTCTCCTCGGCGACGAACTCGTAGCGGCCGATCCACTCGTCGATGCTCGTCTCGGTCCGCTCGGCGGCCGCCCGGAGGTGGTCGGTGCCGACCGGACTGTCGTCTGCAAGCGCCGCACGGGCCGCTTCGTCGACGACGCGTTCGAGGTCGCTGGCGGCGTAGCCCGCCGTCGCGGAGACGGTCGCGGACAGATCCAGGTCGTCGGTCGTGGGCCGCCCGGCGAGGTGGACCCGGAGCATCTCCCGGCGGGCGTCGGCGTCGGGCGGTGGCACCTCGACGCGCTCGTCGAAGCGGCCCGAGCGCCGGATCGCGCTGTCGATGTCCTCGACGTGGTTGGTCGCGCCGACGACGACCACGTCCTCGTCGCGGACGCCTTCCAGTTCCGTCAGGAGCTGGTTGACCATCCCCTGCTCGCTCTGGTTCGAGTCGTCGTTGTCCCGCGCGACCGTGACCGCGTCCAGTTCGTCGAGAAAGACCAGGCAGGGCTGGTTCGCCCTGGCGATGGCAAACAGCTCCTGGACCTTCTGTGCGGGTTCGCCCATGTACTTGCTGGAGAGATCGGCCGGCGAGACGCGGACGAACGACTGACCGAGTTCGCCCGCCAGCGCGCCCGTGATGTAGGTCTTCCCACAGCCCGGTGGCCCGTGCAACAGGACGCCGTCGACGGTGCTGAGCCCGTACTCCCGGTAGCGGTCGGGGTGTTCGAGTGGCTTCAGCACTTTCCCCTCCAGCGTCTCTTTCAGCCCCGTCATCCCGCCCACGTCCGAGAAGCTCCGGTCGGGACTGGGATCGACGAGTCGCTGGGCGTCGAGCAGTTCCGTCTCCGGCGGGTCGACGACCTCGTCGTCCTGCCCGCGGGCCGCCCGGTCGTCCGACTCCTCGCGTCGACGGTCGATCCGGTCTTGCGTGCCCTCGACGGCCACGTCCTCGGCACCCAGCCAGTGGCCGTCCGATTCGAGCACCGACTGGTGGCTCGCCACGAACTGTTCGAGCCAGCCCACGGAGGTGATGGTGTCTCGCGCCCAGCCCTCGTCGGTGGGGCGGACGGCGACGTAGCACAGTTCGGACTGGTCCCGGGCACCGAACTCGGCGATCCAGAAGGGGAGAGACACCCGATCGATCGACTCGACGCCCTCGAACGAGCCCGCGTCGACGGCGTCTGGCAGGCCGTAGATCTCACGGAGGTCGTCCAGCGGATCGCCGCCCTCGTAGGCGTCGGCCTGCTCGCGGAAGCGCCGGGCCTTCGTGTGGTTGCCGGCGGATTCCTCTGTGTCGGCCTGTTCGTGCCACCGCTCGATCTGGCGGTCGATCCGTTCGCGCTCGTGTTCGAGCTGGGTCGGCAACACGGACGCCGCTCGCGCTTCGTCGCCGTGGAAGCCCAGCGCGACCGTCGGCACCGACGCGTCGCCGTAGCGCGCCCGCGGATCGATCGCCGTCGTCTCGGTCGCGGCGTGGCGGTGCATCGCCAGTCCCGCGTCGTTGTCCTCCCAGAGGCCGTCGAGCAGCGCGTACTCGCGTTCGTGGTCCGGGCTCGACCACGGGAACCGCCCCTCGACGGCGTAAGAGTACTCGACGCGATAGGCCGGGTACAACACCCTGAGCAGGCCCTGGAGCTGGTCGTGGCCGTCACACCACGTCTGATCGTTCGACCGGAACCCCGCCGCGACGGACCGGCCGTCGAGAAGTGGCTGGTCGATCTCGATGCGTTCCGGTATCGTCACGCCTCATTCACCCCGCGAACCCGACACATATCACTGTCTGGCGAGCGGTCGCAAAAACGCCTTCCGGTCGACTGCGCGACAGGACACCGATCAGAGTTCGCCCTCGCGGATCGCCCGCTCGGCCGCGGACAGTGCCTCGTCGGCGTCGAAAGAGTCGATCGCCTCGCGCTGGGCGGCCTCGTCGCCGGCCAGTTCTCGGGCGTGGTCGGTCATCGCCGGGACGGCCCGGATGATGTTGTCGACGATCGGCACGGCGGCGGTCTGGGCCGACCGAGACATGGGATTGAGGTCGACGACGAGCTCCGTCTTGCCCATGTCGGCCAGTGCCTCGGCGCGATCGCCGTCCTCCAGGGGGACCAGCACCACGTCGGCATCGCCGATGCCGTCGGCGTCGACCTTCGCGCGCTCGTGGTCGAGGCCCGGGATCCGGCCGTCGGCGGTGAGTCCGAGCACGTCCGCGGCCCCGTGTTCGCGGAGGTGGTCGGCGATCCGTTCCATCCGCGCCTCGGTCCGGTTGAAGAGGTTCACCTCCAGGTCGGCACCGGTCGCTTCGGCCAGCGTGACCATCTCGCCTGGCACCAGCGCGGCGACGTTGCCGTTGATCGAGAGCACGGCGTGGTCGGCCTGCAGGAGGTGGGCCGCGGCGGCGCGCTCGGCGGCGGCGGCGGTGTCGGTCGTCCGTTCGCCGAGCAGATAGTCGAACGCCTCGCCGCGGCCCTGTGCGATGAGGCCCTGTTTAGAGGTGATGCCCTTCTCGACGCCGTCCTCGATCCGGTGGCGGGTCAGCAGCGACTCGTATCGCGGGTGGGACTCGGGAACGTCGATCTCGTTCATGGAGACAGGTGACCGCCGACCGTCGAAAGTCCATCGCTCTATCGTTACACATTTCTTACCATCTCTTTTTAGCCAGTAATCGCCTTACTGAAGTACTACACTGTCTTCTCTACTATTTCATGATCGTATCTTGATGATAAATCGCAAGCCTTCTTTATAGATGTTGTAAACGCTCGTGTGGAATTCACACATGTCGACAGCACAACTCCGGCGCGTTCTGGACGGCGACGGGGGGCGGTTCATCTACCTCTCGGCCGCCCTCGCCGCGCTGAACGGCCTCCTGTTCGGATTCGACACTGGAATCATCTCCGGAGCGTTCCTCTACATCCAAGACACGTTCACGATGTCCCCGCTCGTCGAGGGGATCGTCGTCAGTGGTGCGATGGCGGGGGCCGCCTTCGGCGCGGCCGTCGGCGGGCGACTCGCGGACCGGATCGGTCGCCGCCGGCTCATCTTGCTCGGTGCCGGAGTGTTCTTCGTCGGCTCGCTGACCATGGCCGTCGCCCCGTCGGTGCCGGTCCTCGTCGCGGGACGGCTCATCGACGGCGTCGCGATCGGGTTCGCCTCGATCGTCGGCCCGCTGTACATCTCCGAGATCTCGCCGCCGAAGATCCGCGGTGCGCTGACCTCGTTGAACCAGCTGATGGTCACCGTCGGCATCCTCGTCTCGTACTTCGTCAACTACGCCTTCGCGGACGCGGGGGCGTGGCGGTGGATGCTCGGTGCCGGGATGGTGCCGGCGGTCGTCCTCGCGATCGGTATGCTGAAGATGCCGGAGAGCCCCCGCTGGCTCCTGGAAAACGGCCGCGAGGACGAGGCTCGCGCCGTCCTCGCACGCACCCGCGAGGAGGGCGTCGAGGAGGAACTGGCGGAGATCCGCTCGACCGTCGAGAAACAGTCGGGCACCGGCCTGCGGGACCTGCTCCAGCCGTGGATGCGCCCCGCGCTGATCGTCGGGCTCGGGCTGGCCGTCTTCCAGCAGATCACCGGGATCAACGCCGTCATCTACTACGCCCCGACGATCCTGGAGTCGACCGGCTTCGGCAGCGTCACGTCGATCCTCGCGACGGTCGGGATCGGCGTCATCAACGTCGTCATGACGGTCGTCGCCATCGCGCTGATCGACCGTGTCGGCCGACGCGTCCTCCTGTTGGTGGGTGTCGGCGGGATGGTCGTCACGCTTGGCATCCTCGGTGTCGTCTTCTACCTGCCCGGCTTCGGCGGCGCGCTGGGCTGGATCGCGACGGGCAGCCTGATGCTGTTCGTCGCCTTCTTCGCGATCGGGCTCGGCCCGGTCTTCTGGCTGCTCATCTCCGAGATCTACCCGCTGGCGACCCGTGGCAGCGCGATGGGGCTCGTCACCGTCGCCAACTGGGGCGCGAACCTCGCGGTCTCGCTGGCCTTCCCCGTCCTGACCGCCAGCGTCGGACAGCCCTCGACGTTCTGGCTGTTCGGACTCTGTAGCCTGGTCGCGCTCGTCTTCACCTACCGCCTCGTGCCCGAGACGAAGGGGCGGTCCCTGGAAGCGATCGAGGCGGACCTCCGGAACAACGTCTCGTCGACGCCCGCGGCCGCCGTCGGCGACTCCGAAGAGTAAGAGCGGTCGGACGGCACGTCCTCGATCGTTCCCGCATCAACTCGACGGATCCAGCAGCGTCGCACCGCCGGGGTGGATCTCGGTGCCCGTCGCGTCGTAGCCCGCGTCGGTCAGCCCCGAACCGACGGTAAAGACCGTCTCACCGAGCATCGCCATCGCGCCGTCGCCGTCGGCCGCGGCCACGTCTTCGAGCACCGACCGCACGTCGTCGGTCAGCAGCCCCGCCTCGCGGGCGAACTGGCGCGAGGCCCGGACGAACGACTCCGTCGTGGGTTCCTTGACGACCCGCGAGAGCGCCTTCTCGCCGGCACGGGTCAGCTCCGCGGTGTCGCCGTCCAGAACTGCTTCGGTCGAGAGTTCGCCGATGACGTGGTACTCGATACGGCCCCGCGCGGGGACGGCGTCGATGTAGTTGTCCTGTGGCCCGCCCGGTTCGAGTCGCAGCGGGACGCCGCCGCGGGCCTGCGCGACCACGTCGCCCAGCCCGGTTCCGGCCTGGACCTCCGCGCCGTGGGCGATCGTCACCAGTTCGTTCTCGGAGAGCCCGCGATCGAGGACGGCGTTGGTCCCCAGCGCCGCCCCCAGCGCGGTCGCGCCAGAGACGCCAAAGCCAGAGCCAAGCGGCAGCGGCGTCTCGGCTCGCACCGCGACGGTCGCTCGCAGCGCGTCGAGGACTCGCTCGACGGCCTCGATCTCGATGTCGACGCCGTTCAGGGACACCGACCGCTCGTCGCTGCGCTCGACGGTGACAGTCACGCCGTCGGACAGCGCGATCCCACCGCCGCGCGATCCCGCCTTCGTCGGATCGTCGGCCGGGTCAGTCGTGAAAAAGCCCGTCACGTGGCCGGGCACGAAAGCCGTCGCCTCGTCGGTCATGCATCGGGAAAACAGGTCGGGGGCCGTAAGCGTTGCCGGTCCGGACTATAGTCGCCATTGAAATTCACTGCACACCCGATCGCACGGCAGCAGTGCAATCGGTGTGTCAATCGTTTCAATTGTCACTATACAGCTCGTCGGCGATCTCGACCGCCCGGTCGGTCGATCCCTCCACGACGACCGCGGTCGTCACGCCGTCGTTCTGCCAGACCGCGATCGCGCGGTCCTCGGCCGTGGCCACGTGGACCGTCTGGCCGTCGACCGTTCGCTCGGTCGCGTTCTCGGTCAGTCGATCGAGGCGCTCGTCGGCGGTCGTCGAGAGGACGGTGACGTTCGCCCCGTCGTCGACGTAGCGCTGGCCGACGATCGTCTCGCCCTGTCGGACCGTCACCGTCGCCTCGCTGAAGGTCGCGTCGTGGCGAGGCAGCGACAGCTCGGTCTCGGACTGTGCGGCGTCGAAGCTGTCGTAGCGATCGACCGTCGTCAGCGCGACGCGATCCGTCGGCGGGTCGAAGGTGCTGTCGTGGATCGACACGTCGAACACCGTCGACTCGACGGCGACGACGGTGCGGTTCGTGCCGTCGGTGGCGACTGCCCGGACCACGCGGTAGTCGTCCTGTGTCACCCACAGCGTCGTCGATCCCGCACGTTCGGGGTGCGTGAGTTCGACCTCGTAGGTGCTGGTGTCGTCGACCGTGGGCGTTCCGACGAGCGTCGCCGAGGCGTTCGAGGCGTTCAGCGGCGTGCCGTCGGGCGAGAGCCGTTCGCCCGTCTCTCCGTACTCGCCGTCGGCTCCGGTCCACTGCTCGCCGGCCTGGCTTTCCAGCGAGTCGACGGGCCAGGCGGCCGATCGGTTCGGCCCGACGTACCACGCGACGGTGCCGTTCGAGCCCGCCCGCACCGTCTCACCGTTTCGCTCGACGACCATCCGGGTCCGGTTCTCGTCGTCCGCGGCCAGTTCGACGGTGGCCGTCGTCGACGCGCTCTCGTTTTCGACCGTCACCGTCGCCGTGCTCGTGA
The DNA here is from genome assembly GCF_058933285.1 of Halomicrobium sp. HArcht1-1. Classification (NCBI taxonomy): domain Archaea; kingdom Methanobacteriati; phylum Methanobacteriota; class Halobacteria; order Halobacteriales; family Haloarculaceae; genus Halomicrobium; species Halomicrobium sp. HArcht1-1. The sequence goes on along the minus strand of NZ_JBZYDL010000001.1, from coordinate 2,494,598 downwards.
TCGAGTCGGCGCTCTCGTACCGTTGCTCGACCTCGTCGAGCACTTCGTCGCCCGTCGGCTGCTGGAACGTGGCGAACGCGCCCGTGACGGCGGCCGATCCAGCGACGGCGACGGCGACGACCACGAGGAGGACGAGACCGCGGCGACCATCCACTCTGGGACTCATTACGTGGGGTTAGGGCTGGACTGTAAAGTGTGTTCCTGCTATCCGATATCCGAGAGGTTCGGACAACGCTGATAGGCGTCCCGGCCCTAGTGCGAGTGAATGGCTCAGGCTGACGCGGACGACGTGGTCACGCTGTCTGGGGTGCGCAAGACGTACGATCTGGGCGGCGTCGTGGAGGCGCTCGCTGGCGTGTCCCTGTCGCTGCCTCGGGGCTCTTACACCGCCGTGATGGGGCCGAGTGGCTCGGGCAAGAGCACCCTCCTGAATCTCGTCGGGGGACTGGACACCGCCACCGAGGGGACGGTCACCGTCGGCGGGCGGGACCTCTCGGCGGCCACCGAGGGCGAACGGGCGGCGATCCGCGGGAGCCGCGTCGGGTTCGTCTTCCAGACGTTCAACCTGATGCCCCGGCTGACCGCCGTCGAGAACGTCGCCATGCCGCTCGTGTTCGACGGCTGGGGGCGCACCGAACGCCGCGAGCGCGCCCGCGACCTGCTCGCCGACGTGGGCCTCGGCGAGCGACTGGACCACCGCCCGACCGAACTCAGCGGCGGCCAGCGCCAGCGGGTCGCGATCGCCCGCGCGCTGGCACCGGACCCGGAGCTGATCCTGGCCGACGAACCGACCGGTAACGTCGACACCGAGACGGGCGAGCAGATCATGAGCTTGCTCGACGACCTCCACGCGGCCGGCAACACGATCCTGCTGGTGACACACGAGCGCCGCATCGCGGACCACGCCGAGCGCATCGTCCACGTCAGAGACGGCGTCGTCGAACGGATCGAGGAGCTGAGCGACTGATGGACCCGCGCGAATCGTTCACGATCGCGGCCCGCTCGATCCGCTCGCACAAGCTCCGCTCGACGCTGACGGTGATCGGCGTCGTCATCGGCATCGCCTCGGTCGTCACCTTCGCGACCTTCGGCGCGAGCGTCCAGGCCGAGGTCGTCGGCGGGATCGCCGACTCGGGGGCGAACAACGTCTACGTGCTCGGCCAGCCCGCCGACGAAGAGGGGTTCCAGCAGGCGCTCCAGCCCGTGTTCACCGAGTACGACCTCGACCGCCTCGCGGAGATCGACGGCGTCGAGGCGGTCGTCCCGCGGGGGTCGATCCCGATCAACGCGGTGACCCATCGGGGCGACACGGTGGCGCTCCAGCAGGCGACGGCCACGACCCCCGAGGCCGTCACCGACGAGACGCTGGTCGCCGGACGGAGCTTCGAGCGCGGTGCGAACGAGACGGTCCTCAACCGCGCCGCGGCCGAGGCAACCTTCGCGGAGAACGTCACCGTCGGCGACGAGATCACGGTCGATCGCGCCGACGAGACGTGGACTCTGACGGTCGTCGGCATCGTCAACGGGACCGCCGGCGAGTTGCCGGTGGGCAACTTCGGCCCGCAGCCGGGGCTCTACGTCCCCGCCGATCCCTTCTACGAGAGCGTCGTCGAGAGTCCGAACGCGAACGCTCGCCTGCACGCGTACCCACAGGTGACCGTCATCGCCGATCCGGCTTCGACGCTGGCCGTCACCGACGCGGTCGAGACGTACTTACAGGAGCGGTCCGACGCCCGCCAGCTCGCGCCCGACGGCGTCGAGCTGGTCGCCCGGACCAGCGGTGACTTCGCCGAGCAGATCAGCGACGTGATCGACCAGATCACGCGCTTCGTCACGGGGATCGCGGTCATCGCGCTGGTGGTGGGCGCGATCGGCATCGCCAACATCATGCTGGTCAGCGTCACCGAGCGGACCCGCGAGATCGGGATCATGAAGGCCGTCGGCGCGCGCAACCGCGACGTGATGGAGCTGTTCTTGCTTGAGGCGACGCTGCTAGGTGCCGGCGGCGCGTTGCTCGGCCTCCCGCTGGGGCTCGCGGTCGCCTGGGGTGGGACCCGCTACGCCGAGGTGGGCTTCGCGTTCGCACCCTTCTGGTCGGCGCTGGCCGTGCTGGTCGGCGTGCTGGTCGGCGTCGTTGCGGGGCTCTATCCGGCGTGGCGGGCCGCCCGCGTCGACCCGATCGACGCCCTCCGATACGAGTGACACTGTCGGCTGTCTGTCTGTGACCGGTGTCGCCACTTTGGGTGGCGAATCTCGTCACGAAGACAGCCAACAGTACGGGAGACCGAGGACCCAGACTCGTCGGAACCACGAGCCCGACCCGCACGTATTTGCTCGCGGGAGCCCTACGTTCCGGCGTTCGATGGTCGAGAAGATGCTGGCCGACGCCCTCGGGACCGAGACCGCCGGCCGTCTCGTCGACGGCGCGCTGGTCGCGTGTCTCCTCGCCGCCGTGACAGCGTGCTGGCTCACCGGTCTCCAGCCGGTCGTCGTCGCGGCGCTGGTCGCTGGCAGCGTCGGGCTGGAACGCGCCGTCGGCAGGCTCACCCGTCGCCGGATCCTCGACACCGCAGCGCAGACGGGACGACCGGCCGACCGACGCTGCCGCGAGCTGGTGGCCGACGTGGCCGATCGAGTGGACGTTTCGACGCCTCGCGTCGTCGTCGAGGCGTCGCCCGAACCCGGCGTCACCGTCCTCCAGGGCGGGGACGGGCCGGTCTTGCTCCTCTCGGAACGGATCGTCGACGACCTCGACCGGGAGGCGCTCCGGGGTGTGGTCGGGCACGAACTCGCGCACCTCGACGGCGGTCACATCGACTGGCTCGACAGCCGCGATCCGGTCGCCCACGTCGTCGGGGCCGCGGTGTTCTGGGTCGTGGCCGGACAGCATCTCGGTCCCGCGCTGTCGCTGGTCGGACTCGCCGTCTACGTCGGGGCCGGCGTCTTCCGGCGCACCCCACTCCCACAGCTGTACTACCTCGCTGGGAGTCTCGGCGTGGTACTGCTCCCGCTGGCCCTGATCGCACTGGGACGGCGTCTCGAAGAGCGACAGGCCGACGACCGCGCGGTCGCCATCGTCGGCGCGAACGCGTTCTGCCGGGGGCTCCTGGGCGTCACGACCGCCCGCAACGAGGCTTCGGGGGCGGACGGGACGCTCGCCGCTCCCCCGACCGGCGAGGGGCGCGGGCTGGTCGCACGGGTCACTGCGACACACCCGCCGTTGAGCCGTCGGTTCGCACGGTACGGCGTCGATCTCGAAACGCTTCGAGACGCCTGACACCGCCGGCCGTTGCTGTGTCCAGCGAAGTCGTTCCGAGAGCGCGGACGGCCGGCGACAGTATCAGGCTGCCTTCGGGCTCTCGTCGGGACTGTGCTCTGCCGACAGGTCCGGAATTCGATCCTCGTCTTCGCCGAACTGGCTCGCGACGACGCCGTAGAGACCGATCGCGGCGACGAACCCGCCGCCGAACATCGTCACCGTCGTGAAACCGGTGACCGGGACGAGCACCACGGGCGAGATCGCGATTCCGAGCCCACAGAGCAGGCCGATCAACGCCGGTCGGAGCGTCGGGCGCTTCCCCGACGCGATGCGATACGCCGTGTAGCCGATCGTCATCGCGGCGAACTGGCCCAGCAACACGTTCGCCAGCGCCTGTGTGTGACTGACCGCGTACAGCGCGGGCGTAAACACGGTCGCGACCGCGACGAGCGTCCCGAGCAGCGAGAGCGCCTTCGTGATCCGAGACATAGGTATTACAGCTGTAGTTACCGAGCCATCGTACGTAATAGTTCCTCCCGACGCCCCGACGTTCGGTGCGATCGAGGGCAGTCGCTCCTGAAATCGACGACAAATACTTTATTAATGGATGTACATACGGAAAGCGGAGGTCTACAGCCTTGGAAATCTCGGAGAAACTACTGTGTCTGTTTAGTGCGGAGATCACTGACGAGGGCGACCGCTACACCGTGGAGGTCCCACAGCGGGAGGTCGACACCGGATCCGTCGATCCGGGCGAGACGTATCGCGTCGCGCTGATCCGGGCCGACGAAGCGAGCGAGGAGAGCGAGGACCCGTCGCCACAGCCGTCCCAGACGCCGTCTTCGGAGCCCCAGCCCCCGGTCGAACCGGGCGAGATCCGCTACGTGGAGATCGAAGACATCGGCAAGCAAGGCGACGGCATCGCCCGCGTCGAACGGGGCTACGTGATCATCGTCCCCGGCGCTGAGATCGGCGAGCGCGTCAAGGTCGAGGTCAGCGAGGTCAAGTCGAACTTCGCCGTCGGCGAGATCATCGAAGAGACCGTCTAGCGGGGCGTGCCGTCGGGCCGTTTCGCTCCTTCTGAGTCGTAGACGACTACCTCGCCGTCCGCGCGCTCGACCGGCTCGTAGCTGTCTCTCACTGCGATGGCTTCTTCCAGTTCGCGGATCGCCCGCTCTTTGAGCGTCGCGGCCAGTTCTTCGGCGTCTTCCCGCGCGATGTCTCGACCCAACCCCTCACACTCGTGAGCGCGGACGAGTCCGGCCTCGTCGACGGCCTCTCCCATCGGCTGGACGGTGTTGTCCAGCGCCACCGAGAACGGGTAGGTCTGACAGATCAGCGGCCGGTCCTCGTGGACCGTGCAGGCTCCGACGCCATCGTCCTCGGCGTAGAAGGTACAGTCGCCACAGGCGTCGGTCTGGAGCGCCCACTCGAAGGTCTCGCCCTCGACGCCGTCTTCGGTCTCCGAGAGCCCGTAGGGCATCGGGCGGGCCACGTCTCGAAAGTCCCTGCCGTCGTCGCGCAGCTGTCGGATCTCGTCGGGGAAGATCGTCGCCGTGTGGGGCTCGCTCTCCGTCTCTTCGGCGGCGTCGTCCTCGGCGGGCTCGACCGCGGGCTCCGTCGCCGTACAGCACTCCCCGCAGCGCGTACACTCGAAGCCGATCGACTCGATCGCGTCGGCCAACCCGCTCACGTCGAGTGCTCGCGCCCGTTCGAGGTCCGATTCCAGCGTCACACACGCCGTTCGGACCGGCCGAACAAAAGGGCCGCGTCACGCCGACGGTGGTCGTGCGCGCTCGCCGTCCCACGCGACGCGCCCCTCGACGGCGAGCTTTTCGAGGTGGGCGGCGACGGTCGCCTCGGCGAGGTCTCGCACGCTCTCGACGTCTTTGTCGTAGGCCGCGTCGGTGATCGCCGGCAGCGTCTCGCTCCCCTCGGCGACGGCCGCCTCGACCCGGCGCTCGCGATCGAGTCGGTGTGCGAGGAGGCGACGGCAGGTCTCGCCCGCGTCGTCGACGACGGGGCCGTGACCGGGGAAGAGTCGGTCGGGCGCACGCGCGATCACGCGCCGCAGCGAGCAACAGTAGGCTCGCATCTCTCCCTCCGGTGCTCCGACGGCGACGCTGCCGGCCGCCGCGGCCAGGTCGCCACAGACGAGTCCGTCGTCGGTCGCGAAGGCGACGTGTTCGGGCGCGTGACCCGGCGTCTCGACGACTCGCAGCTGGTCGTCGTCGACCGGGATCTCCGTGCCGCCGGTGAACGTCCGGTCGGGCGCGACGCCGGTCGCGGCCTCGAAGGCCGACTCGCGGCCCCGACGTGCCCACACCGTGGCGTCGTGTTCGGCCGCGTAGTCGGCGACACCGCCGACGTGGTCCGGGTGGTGGTGCGTGACGAGGACGTGAGCGAGCGAGCGTGACGCCAGCGCGTCGTCTACGCGTTCGTGGCGAGCACACGGGTCGATCACGGCTGCACGGTCGCGCCCGAGGACGTACGCGTTCGTCTGTCCGCTCGGCGCACGCGTCGCGACGGGGACGCTGATCCGCTCCATACCCACCCCAGGGAGGAGCGACGGATACGGATTATTGTAGCGATTTACCGGTGATCGTCTGCTCCGTGGCGACGATCACCGGTAAGCAACTACAATAAACCGTATGAAATCAGTTGGTGAGGAAGTAGACCTGCTTGCGGGCGTCGTTGAAGCTGTACCGGGAGTCGACCAGATCACACTCTTCGAGTCGGTTCAACGCGTAGCGGACCGTCCGGTCGGGCAACAGCGACGCCTCGGCCAGTTGCCCCTGGGACAGCGGTGCGTCGGTCTCCAGGACCTTCGCGACGAGCTTCGCGCTCGGCGGGAGTTCGCGGAGTTGCTCGCGAAACTCCGTCTGGGTGAACGCCGCGGGCTTCGTCTCCTCCTGAATCGTGCTCATACACGCTACTCCCCCGAGGGTACTCGTAAAACTTGGCTATATGTATGACCATACAATAGGAAGTCTACAGTGTGTATAATGACACCTTATATTTTCTGACGCGTGCCACGCTGGCCGCCGGCAGAACTGCCCGCCGACCGCGCTCGATCTGTCTGACCGACGACGTACTACGGTGAAACAGCACCGTTTTATCCCCGGGTAGCCATCACCCGATACCGTGAAAGGGCAGGAGTGGTACCAGACCGACGATGTCGCCGAGGAGTACGAGTCAAAGCGCTTCTCCCGTGGCGGACAACTCATCGACCGCCGCGAGAAGGAGGCCGTCCTCGACGCCATCGGTCCGGTCGACGACAAGTCCGTGCTCGAAGTAGCCTGTGGAACCGGGCGCTTCACCGCGATGCTGGCCGATCGTGGTGCCGACATCGTCGGCCTGGATATCTCCGGCCCGATGCTCTCACAGGGCCGCGAGAAGGCGAAATCGGCCGGCGTCGACGACCACGTGGAGTTCATGCGTGGCGACGCCGCTCGACTGCCCTTCCCCGACGACCACTTCGACACCGTCGTCGCCATGCGCTTTTTCCACCTGGCGGACACGCCGGCCTCCTTCCTCGCAGAGATGCGCCGGGTCTCCAAGCACCAGGTCTTTTTCGACACGTTCAACCGCTTCTCGCTGCGATCGCTGTACAACTGGGCGCTCCCGATGGGATCGCGCCTCTACTCTCGGTGGGAGGTCGACCGGCTCCTCGACGGCGCGGGGCTCGAACTGGCCGGCGAAGCACACGACTTCGTCCTCCCCTACGGCTTCTACCGGAAGATTCCGAACGATCTCGCGTCCGGCTTCCGTTCGATCGACGAGGTCGTCGGCGCGAGTCCCGTCGGCGACAAGGTCGCGTCGGTCTCCTACTGGGACACGCGCGTTTAATTCCGCCCGTCTTCGGACGGATACTCCGAAATACCGGCCGTCATTCGGTGATCTTTAAGACCTTCGAGCGTCGTGGTTGGCCCATGAATCTCTCCGTGGTCGTCCCGACACTCAACGGTCGGGAAGAGCTGTCACGGTGTCTCGACACCCTGGCAGCCCACGTCCCCGACGCCGAGACCATCGTGGTCAACGGCCCGTCGGCCGACGGCACCACGGGGATGGTCCGAGCGCGCGACGACGTGGAGGTGCTCGTCGAGATCGCCGACCGGACCATCAACACGGCGCGCAACGCGGGTATCGACCGCGCGACCGGGGACGCCGTTGCACTCCTCGACCGTTCGTTCTCGATCGAAGATGGGTGGCTCGACGCGGTGACCGACGCGCTGGCCGATGCTGCTGTCGTCACCGGTCCCACCCACCGCAAGCTCCCGGCCGGGATGACGACCGAGGCTCCGGAAGAACGGACGATCGCGGGGCGCGACGTGACCTACTTCAACCCCGGTAACGTCGCGTTCGCCAGCCACGTGCTGGACGAACTGGACGGCTTCGACGAGTACCTCGACATCGGCGGGAGCCGCGATCTGGCCCACCGGCTGGCAGAGAGCGACCACGAGGTGACCTGGGAGAGCGCGATGTGCGTCCGTAGCGAGTTCGAGGCCGACGGGGGGATCCGACAGAAAGACTGGCACGCCAAGTACCAGTCGCTGACCTATCGGCTGGTGAAAAACTACGGCGTCCGCCCGACCGTCGCACGGCGTGTCGTCGCCCACGCCGGCCGCGACGCCGTCGACTCGCTGCTGGACGTGATCCGTGGCGAGGCCGACCCCTCACAGTGGCTCGGGACCGGTCGGCGCGTCCTTCGTGGCACCGCTCTCGGGGGGAAAGACGGCGTCACGGCCCGTCGCCGCGACGCTCCGCCGCGGCGCAATCCGAACGGTCGGTCCGCACGCAGAGACCGCGCCGTCGAGGTGTACGACGACCGCGACGACGGCCCGACGGCGTAACCGACGTTGGCCGGCGGCTCCTGGCGCTACGGTGCGAGTTCTTCGATGACGCGAGCGGGGTTGTTCGAGAAGACTTTCTTCATCGCGTCCTCGGGCACGTCGAGGGTCAGAATCTCCATGACGGCGACGTTCGGGTGGACGTTGGGCGCACCGCTGCCAAAGCAGACTCGATCGGGGTGTTCCATGATCGCTCGCTCCAGGGGGTCCCGGTAGCGGACCGCGCTCGTTTCGAGGTAGCACTGGTCGTACTGTTCGAGGAGGTCGATCGACTCGTGCATCAGGTCGCGCCGCAGCGGGTGTGCGCCGAAGTGGCCGACGATCACCGGCAGATCGTACTGCAGGAAGTGCTCTTCGACGGCGCTCGGTGGGAACTCCTCGCCGCCGTGAACCAGGATCGGTTTGTCGACGGCGGCGAGTTCTTCAAGGACGGCCTCGTCGGGGAGGCCGTCTCTGGCGGGGTGGAGCTTGAACCCGACGAATCGGTCGTCGTACGCGTACTGCTCGATGTCTTCGGGCGAGGTGTGGTACTCCTCGCGCGAGGCCGTGATGTTCCTGAGCCGGGAGCCGGCTCCCGCGCCCGGATCGCGGGCACCGTCGACGCGTGCGAACGCGACCATCGGACGGCCCACGGTCATCCGGGCCACGGCGTTGTTCGCCTTCAGATAGCCCCGCTCGCGGTAGTCGGAGTACGTGACGGCACGGACGACCCCGGCCTGGTGCATCTCGCGTTCCAGCCGTTCGGGCTCGCCCATCCCCTCCCGCGGACGCCGCGACGCCTCGGGCTCCAGTCGCGCGTGTACGTCGACGACCCGGAACCCGTGCTCCAGCTCCAGCATTGCACTAACGTGGCGGGTTCGGGTAGTAAAGCGTTGACGGTCCGGCCGATTCGGCGGCGGCGAGCGTCATCGAGGGCTCTCTCCCTACCGATGGTTTTATATAGAACCGCTAACGACACATAAGTGAGGTATACAACAATGTCACAGTCCGGCCAGCGACGCATGGGTGGCCAGCCTCTCTTCATTCTCGACGAGGACGCCCAGCGTACGCAAGGAGACGACGCACAGAGTTCGAACATCGCCGCCGGGAAGGCAGTTACCGAGTCCGTACGGACGACACTCGGCCCCCGTGGCATGGACAAGATGCTCGTCTCGGACTCGGGCGACGTCGTCATCACCAACGACGGTGCGACGATTCTCGACGAGATGGACATCGAGCATCCCGCGGCCCAGATGATCGTCGAAGTCGCCGAGACCCAGGAAGACGAGGTCGGCGACGGCACCACGACGGCCTCCGTCCTGGCCGGTCAGCTCCTGACACAGGCCGAGGACCTGCTCGAAGACGACGTCCACCCGACGACGATCGTCGAAGGCTACCACGAGGCGGCACAGCTCGCCCAGGAAGCCATCGACGGCGAAGTGCTGGACGTCGACATCGACGACGAGACGCTGACCAGCGTCGCCGAGTCCTCCATGACGGGGAAGGGCACCGGCGACGTGGAAGCCGGCGCACTCGCCGAGACCGTCGTCGCCGCCGTCCGACAGGCGACCGACGGCCCCGGCTCGACGCGTGACCAGATCGCGATTCGGAGCCAGGCCGGCTCGTCTTCCTCTGCGACGGAGCTCGTCGAGGGGATCATCATCGAGGAGGAGCCGGTCCACGGCAACATGCCGAGCGCGGTCGCCGACGCGACCATCGCCGTGATCGACGCCGACCTCGAAGTCCGCGAGAGCAACATCGACGCCGAGTACAACGTCTCCAGCGTCGACCAGCTCAACGCCGCCATCGAGGCCGAGGAAGAGGAGCTGTCGAGCTACGCCGAGGCCATCGCCGCGGTCGGCGCAGACGTCGTGTTCGTCTCCGGTGACGTCGACGACCGCGTCGGCGCACAGCTCTCCAAGGAGGGCATCGTCGCCTTCGACGGCGTCGACAGCGACGAACTCCAGGACGTGACCCACACCACCGGCGCGAGCCGCGTCGGCTCCGTCGACACGCTGGAGGCCGAAGACCTCGGCGAGGCCGAGGACGTGAGCGTCCAGAAGTACGGCGACGAGGAACTGGCCTTCGTGCAGGGCGGTGCCAGCTCCGAGACGGTGACCATCTTCGCCCGCGGCGGGACCGACCACGTCACGGACGAACTCGAACGCGCGCTCAACGACGCGCTCGACGTGGTCGTCGCCGCGCTCGACAAGGGCGGCGTCGTCCCCGGTGCCGGTGCCACCGAGATCGCCATCGCGGACCACATCCGAAGCGAGGCTGCGTCCATCGAGGGTCGCAAGCAACTCGCCGTCGAGTCCTTCGCCGACGCCGTCGACGTGATCCCGCGCACGCTCGCGGAGAACACGGGCATGGACCCGATCGACGCGCTGGTCGACCTGCGCGCCGAACACGAGAGTGAGGGCATCGCAGGCATCATCAGCGAGGGCCAGACCGGCGTCATCGACGACCCGGTCGACTACGGCGTTCTCGACCCCGCTGCGGTCAAGCGCGAGGCCGTCGAGAGCGCGACCGAGGCCGCGACGATGATCGCCCGGATCGACGACGTCATCTCTTCGGACGCGTAACGACGACCGTCGACGACCACCTTCGATTTTTTCTTCGACTGTCGGAGTAGCGGCGGCTGTCGTCGGAATCGAGCTCCCCGCCACGCCGACCGCACTGGCGTCGTGTGGCTACTACTACCGGCTGTACATCTGTGACCGATTTCGCCACCGCGGGGTGGCGAAGCTCGTCACGAAGTAACAGCCGGCAGGATAAAACAGAGTGCGACCGCGTTATTCCTCGACGACGACAGTCCCTTCCATACCCGCCATCTCGTGGGGGACACAGTAGTAGGGGTGTTCGCCGGCCGTCTCGAAGGTGTGGACGTAGGACTGGCCCGACTGGACGGCACCGTTCCCGTCGTCCCACCCCTCGACTGCGGCCGTCTCGGAGTCGAAGCCACCAGAGGCCCAGTAGCTCGCGTCCGCCGGGAGCTCCTCTTCTCGGGCCACCACGTTGTGGGCTTCACCGGCGACGTGCTCGAAGGCGACCGTATCGCCGACCGAGACGGTCAACTCGGCCGGCTCGAAGGCCACTGCTTTCATCGAGACGACGTGGTCGGCGTCGTCCGGGACGCCCTCGACGACGTCCGGACCGCCTTCCAGCGACGATTCGGTCTCCGCCGTCTCGGCACTCCCCTCGCCGTCCTGGCTGACGGGAGCGTCGTCGAGCGCACCGGCGACGGCGAACTGTGCGCGCAGCGTCGCGTCTGCGAGGCGACCGACGGGCACGTCGCCCTCGCCGTCCAGGCCGCCCGCGTACGCTTCCAGCGCCGCCTCGAATCCTTCGTAGGCCTCGTGGTCGGCTTCTTCCAGTGTCTCGTGGACGCGGGCCTCCTCGAAGGTCGCGTACACGTCCTGTACGATGGCACCAGCGGCCGCGCCGTTCGAGCCGCCGGCAGCGCCGACGATGGCGTAGACGCCGTCGATCGCGGTGCCGACGAACGTCTGGACGGCACTGCGCACGTCGCCGCCCGACTCCGCGGTCGACCGGATCGCGCCCAGATCGGACTCGAACGTCTCGTAGGTCTCGTGGTCGGCGTGTTCCAGTGCCTCGTGGTAGCCCGCTGCACCGCTCTCGAAGTGCTCGAAAGCATCTCGTGGGATCGTCGCCGCCCGTTCGCTGTCACCCAGCGTGGCGACGGTGGCGCTGTCGAATCCGCGAGCGACGAAGTACGCGGTCTCGGCTGCGCTCGCGACGCTGTCCCCGGTCGTGGCCTCGAACGCCAGGAGCGCGTCGAGCGCGCCCTCGTGGTGGGTAGTGATCGCCTCGCTGTCGTCGTTCTCGTAGGCCTCGATCAGGCCGGCCAGGTGCTCTTCCTCGAAGCGGTGGTAGAGGTCCTCGCTGGTCTCTTCGAGCGTCTCGTGGAACCCGAGCTCGTCGGCCTCGAAACGCTCGAACAGCTCCTGGGAGATCGACGCGGCGACCGAGGGCTCACCTCGCTCGTAGCGTTCGCGTGCGTCGGCGAGACGCGCCCGGAAGAAACCGGCCTGCAGGACCGGGGCGTGATCGCCGGCCAGCGTCGCGACGCCGGTCCGGAGGTGTTCGTCCACCGTGGCGACGGCGTCGTCGACGCCCTCGCCGTTCTCGACGGCCGACTGGAGCGACTCCAGGCCGCTCTCGAACCCCTCGTAGGCCTCGTGGTCGGCTTCTTCCAGCGCCTCGTGGGCACGCGCACCCTCGAAGTCCGCGAAGACGTTCCCGACGACGGTTCCCGCCGTCGACCCCTCGTCGGCGTCGGCCAGCCACGCTGCGTCCCGAATCCGTGCCCGGTACGTGGTCAGCGTCGTCGCGTGCGCCAGCCCGTCGCTCGGGCCGCCGAGACCGGCGAGCGCCGCGGCGTCGTACCCCTGTGCCTGCATCGCTGCGAGGTGGCCGGTCCCGGCGATCGACTCGGTGCCCAGCGCGTAGGCACCCGCCACCGCCGCCGACTGGGCCGCGGCGACGGCGTCGGTCACGCCCTCGCTATCCTCCTCGCTGGCGGCGCGCTGGATCGACGCCAGTCCGGACTCGAAGTCCTCGTAGGCACCCTCGTCGGCGTTTTCGAGCGCGCCGTGGACGAGCGTGTCTTCGAACCGCTCGGTGGTTTCGGCGGCCACGGTCGCCGCCGCTTCGAAGTGGCCCGCCTCGCCCAGTACGCGAGCGTTGGCGGCGCGGCTCCCGAGGAGGAGCGCGTCGAGCGCGCGCGTGGCGTCGTTGCCGACCAGGGCCTGCTGGGCGATTTGGAGCTGGTCGCTGGCCGTCGTCGCGGCCTCGGCGGCCGCGTCGGTGTCACCGTCTTCCAGCGTCGACCGGAGTTCGCCCAGTGCGCTCTCGAAGCCCTCGTAGGCCGACTCGCTGGTCCGTTCGAGGGTCTCGTGAGCGCCGTACTCCCCGGTCGCGTTCTCGAACCGCTGGAAGATCGACTCGGCGATCGAGGCCCCCGCGGCGGTCTGGCCAGCACGACCGAGCGCCACGGCGTCGAACAGCCGGGCGCGGTAGACGTTGAGCTGGGCCGAAGCCGCGAGTTCGGGGCCACTCGACCCTGTCTGGTCCGTCTCGGTCGCCTCGTCGCTGCTCTCGCTGACGGTCTCGCCGTCGGTGTCTTCCGAACAGCCGGCAAGTGCGGTCGACAGTGCGACACCGAGACTCGCGAGTACGTCTCTTCTGTGTTGCATACGTGTTTTTGGCACACCTAAAGTACATAAGGGCGTCGAATTTTCGGCGAGCCTAAAAACTGAGGGTGGTGGATAGAGGGACAGACGGTGGCGGCAGCGATGCCCACAGCCGCCAGGGTATGGCCACGGTGGCCGACGATACAACTGGGACCTGAGACGGTGGGGCTCGACGGTCTCCACGGAGTGTGTTCCCGGAACCAGGGAACGATCACGACCGTCGGCGACCCACGCATTTGTTTAGGACAGCCTAAAAGTAATAAGCTTGTCGGTTTTTCGGAGTGCCTAAAACTAGTACGCCAGCTCCACTCGATCGCCAGCGTCGACGCGGAAGGCCTCGTCCCCGCGCCCGCGATTCACCGCGAGTTCGACGTTGCCGTGGCTGCCGACGGTGACGAGTCGCTGGCCCGGTTCCACCGTCGCGTACGTCCGTCTGACCGGTGCAGGCTCGCCGTTGATCCGGACCTGCTGGCCGAACCGGCTCTCGATCGCCTCGCCCGGCACGTTCGTGATCGCGTTCCCGAACCCGTCGACGACGAGTACTGCACCGCTGGCACCGGTCTGACTCACGGTCGGCTCCGGGAAGGCGAGCGCTTCGTACCCGTCGGCTCGGACGAGATCCGCGACCTCGTGGAGAGAGTCGACACCGATCTCGTGGACGGCGGCCGCCATCGGCGCGAACACGTCCCGACCGTGGAAGGTCGCGCTCGCCGGCTCGTCGGTCTCGATCTCGAAGACCTCGATCACGTCGCCGTCGTCCGCGATCGCCCTTGCGGCCGGGAGCGCGACGCCGTTGTCCGGCGCGACGATCGCGTGGTCGCCGACCCGGACGACGATCGCCGCCCGGTCGGTCCCGACGCCGGGATCGACGACGACACAGTGGACTGCCGGCGGGAAGTACGGCAGCACCTCCCGGAGCCAGAACGCCGCGCCGGGAACGTCCTGCCGCGGGAACTCGTGGCTCACGTCGACGATGCGCGCGTCGCTGTTCTGGAGGACGACGCCCTTCATCGCTGCGGGGTACGGCGAACCGAAGTCGCTACTGAGCGTGATCATCACTCGCCGTCACCGACCTCCCAGCGTTCGACCACGTCGTCCTTGGCGACGGTCCGGATCCGCTGGACGCCGTGAACCTCTTCGATCGTCTCGACGACGGCGTCGGGGACGCGTTCGCGCCACGCGTTGCCCTCGATCATCGCCTGCCGGATGTCACTGCCTTCCAGCCGCTCCCGGTCGAACATCTTCGACTGTCGGACCTCGATGCCCGCCTCCTCGAATAGTTGGATCACCAGCGGGTTGTTGGAGTAGGCCACGTCGAAGGTCGGCGACATGCTCTGGACGTGGCTCACCCACACCGAGTTGCGGTTCAGGTCCTCGATGGGGACCACGTACGTGACCAGGTCGTTCGCGCGCTCGAACTCGCGGACCGCGCGCGTGATCATCATGATTCGCTCGCCGGCAGTGAACGGATCGTGGTCCGTGTGGGAGTCGCCCGCGCTTCCGATCCCTAAGACGAGTTCGTCGACCTCGGTCGCGATCTCCTCGACGACCGTGTGGTGGCCGTTGTGGTACGGCTGGAATCGACCGATGTAGAAACCCCGCATACCCCATCTCTGGTTGTCGGAAATGATAAACCCGACGAGTGGCCGTTTACCACTATAACCGGCTCCCCTCTTGCGGTTCCACTCGTGTGGCAAGCACGGTCGCGGGGAGAAAGTATATCAGTGGACAGTCCCTCCAATCTGGTGTTAGCAACGTTTGTATGAGCGACAATACCGAGATCGACGACACTCCCGACGACGAGCGGGAGGTGACCGGGACGCCGCCCGAAGACGACGACCCCAGCGCGGCCGACGACGCTGGTGACACTGAGGAGGGTGGCGGGGCCGAAAGTGGCGGCCTCGACAACCTCGGCAGTGAGGTCGAAGTCGAGAGCGGCGCATCCCTCGACGACGAAGACGGGCTCCTCGGTGGGCTCGGCATCGAGTCGACCAGCGACATCGAAGTCCCCGACCGACTCGTCGATCAGGTCATCGGGCAGGACCACGCCCGTGACGTCATCAAAAAGGCAGCCAAACAGCGCCGTCACGTGATGATGATCGGCTCGCCCGGGACGGGCAAGTCGATGCTGGCGAAAGCGATGAGCCAACTGCTCCCGAAAGAGGAACTACAGGACGTTCTGGTCTACCACAACCCGGACGACGGAAACGAGCCGAAGGTTCGGACCGTCCCCGCCGGGAAAGGTGAGCAGATCGTCGACGCCCACAAGGAGGAGGCCCGCAAGCGCAACCAGATGCGGACCTTCCTGATGTGGATCATCATCGCCATCATCATCGGCTACGCGCTGATCATCCAGGGGTCGGTCCTGCTGGGGATCCTCGCGGCCGGTGTCATCTACCTGGCGTTCCGCTATGGCTCGCGTGGCAACGACTCGATGATCCCGAACCTGCTGGTCAACCGGTCGAACCAGACCACCGCGCCCTTCGAGGACGCGACCGGTGCCCACGCCGGTGCGCTGCTGGGCGACGTTCGCCACGACCCGTTCCAGTCGGGGGGAATGGAGACGCCCAGCCACGACCGCGTCGAGGCCGGCGCGATCCACAAGGCCAACAAGGGCGTGCTGTTCGTCGACGAGATCAACACGCTGGACATCCGCAGCCAGCAGAAGCTCATGACCGCGATCCAGGAGGGCGAGTTCTCCATCACGGGCCAGTCCGAGCGCTCCTCGGGCGCGATGGTCCAGACCGAACCGGTCCCCTGTGACTTCATCATGATCGCGGCGGGGAACCTCGACGCCATGGAGAACATGCACCCCGCGCTGCGCTCCCGGATCAAGGGGTACGGCTACGAGGTGTACATGGACGACACCATCGAGGACACCCCGGAGATGCGCCGGAAGCTCACCCGCTTCATCGCGCAGGAAGTCGAGAACGACGGGCGACTCCCCCACTTCGACCGCGAGGCCGTCGAGGAGATCATCCTCGAAGCCCGCCGCCGTGCGGGCCGCAAGGGACACCTGACCCTGAAGCTGCGCGAACTGGGCGGACTGGTCCGCGTCGCGGGCGACATCGCCCGCGCGGAGGATCAGGACGTGACCACGCGCGAGGACGTGCTCCAGGCGAAAGGTCGGAGCCGCTCCATCGAGCAACAGCTCGCAGACGACTACATCGAACGCCGCAAGGACTACGAGCTGACCGTCAACGAGGGCGACGTAGTCGGCCGCGTCAACGGCCTGGCCGTGATGGGCGAGGACAGCGGGATCGTTCTCCCGGTCATGGCGGAGGTCACGCCCTCGCAGGGTCCCGGTCAGGTGATCGCCACCGGCCAGCTCAAAGAGATGGCCGAGGAGGCAGTCCAGAACGTCTCGGCGATCATCAAGAAGTTCTCGGACGAGGACATCTCCGAGAAGGACGTTCACATCCAGTTCGTCCAGGCCGGCGAGGGCGGTGTCGACGGCGACTCCGCCTCGATCACGGTCGCGACGGCGGTCATCTCCGCACTGGAGAACGTCCCGATCGAGCAGAACCTCGCGATGACCGGCTCGCTGTCGGTCCGGGGCGACGTGTTGCCCGTCGGCGGCGTGACCCACAAGATCGAGGCCGCGGCCAAGTCCGGGCTCGACACGGTCATCATCCCCGAGGCAAACACCCAGGACGTGATGATCGAAGAGGAGTACGAGGAGATGATCGAGATCGTCCCGGTCTCACACATCTCCGAGGTGCTGGAAGTGGCCCTGGCCGGCGAGCCCGAGAAGGACTCGCTGGTCGACCGGCTCAAGTCCATCACCGGCAAAGCGCTCGAACGCGAAGTGGGCCAGCAGAGCGGCTCACCCAGCCCGCAGTAGAACCGTGGCGCGGTGGGCCGCCTTCGCCGGCCTGCTCGCCGTCTCTCTGTTCTTGCTTCTCGCACTCGCGAGAGCGTCCCAGTCGGCCCTGAGTGGCGACGACGATCCCGTCCGGTTCAGGGAGCCCTCGCCACACGATCCGCGACCGACCGACCCAGTCGTGCCGCGCTTCGAGCGGCCAGTGGCGGACCCGCGGGCGCGGCTGTCGCCCGGTGCCTTGCTCGCCAACGTCGTCGTGACCCAGGGGCTGTTCGGCGCGGTCGTCGTCGGGGCCGCGGTGTACTTCTCGATCCCGCCGTGGGCGCTCGGAATCCCCGAGACCGCTCTCGCCCGTGGTCTCCCCGGCGTCGCCGTCGGGATCGGCTTCGGCGTCACCCTCTGGCTCGCCAACGAAGCCGCGGGTGCGATCGCCGACGCGACCGGTGCGGGCTACGACGAGGCCGTCCGGGAACTGCTCGCCCCCGACTCCGTCGGCGGGTGGGTCCTCCTGCTCGGCGTCGCGCTCCCGACCGTCGCCGTCGTCGAGGAAGTCGTCTTCCGTGGCGCTGCCATCGGTGCGCTGGCCGCCGGCTTCTCCCTCTCGCCGTGGCTGCTCGCGGTCGTCTCGTCGGTCGTCTTCGGTGCCGCTCACGGCGCGCAGGGGAAAGTCGGCATGCTCGTCACGGGCGGGCTCGGACTCGCACTCGCGGCCGGCTACGTCCTCACGAACAGCCTGCTCGTGGTGGTCGTCGCCCACTACCTCGTGAACGCCCTGGAGCTCGCGGTCCACGAGGGAATGGGCTACGACCGGCTGACCGTTGAGACGTTCGCGGGCGATCCATAGAACGAGGCCTCGGTCACCCGGTCGAAAGCCCTGTACTCGTGCGGCCAGCGCCTCGTCGCGGTACTGTAGCGCGGCGAGTTACTTTGTTGCCACATAACAAATCCGTCAGAAAATCATATCATCGTAATTTCGGGTAGACTGCTTTTCCGAGGAGGTAAATTGGGACAAGCAGTATCACCAAGATGGCGAGAGCTCCTCCAACTTCAGTAAAAAGACTGCTCGTGTTATCAGAAACTGCGTTGAGTGTCTGAACTCCGAGGAGCATTGTTATAATTGCCAGATATCCCTTAATTTCATCCATGTCTTAAATGCCCACATATATACATGAATATTTTGTGTTCTACTGAAGGAAATACTATTCCAATAATGTGAGTTTAATACACACAGACTTAACTGATAATATGCAATATAGATCGAAGATCCATTCTAAAGACTGCAGGCACCGCCCTATCAGCACCATTCATTAGTGCAACTGTCTCAGGACAAGGGGGTCGAGAGAGACATAAAAAGAATATTCGGCGTCAAATCCAGGTGGCGGTTGCTAACCAAAATTTTGAGGAGGCGTATGCTCTCGCTGAAAGTGCGGGCTTTAAACTCAAAGCAAATGATCTAAATGGCGAATTCTCTCCGGGAGAAAAATCAGATTCGATCCAAACTCAAGACTTCTTCAGCCATTATGATTCAAGCGAGTCAAACTGCCAATTTATGGTAAATGATATCGGGGAAAAGTCGATGTCATGCTAAGCTGGAACTTGTTCTTCCAAGAAAATGTAGATATTGACGGAGCACCACCCAAAAATGGGTGCTCTTTTCGCGCTGAGGGCAAAATCAATTGATAAAATCAAATATCATCTCTTTTGAGCGATTCGTGAGGGATATATTCTCCAAACAAAAACTTAAACGTCAACATCGCCCAGACGCTATAAAACACGATAATCATAATCGCCCTCCCCGGAGTTTGCGGGCTGAAGTCACCGAGCGGAACAATAACCATTACAGTAATTGTTGCTACCGCTGATATGACGAGTGCAAGAATTATGTTAGCCAATATTAAAGCAGCCTCTCTAGGATCTCTCCAAGGCATACATTCAAACATTTACCACTAATTCTCGATAGACGAGGAATGCTTATAATAGCATTCCCGAGAGTATTTCTATCAAAATATTGTAGTATGTCAGCTCGTCATAGCACTCATCACACACTACAATCATTCTTCTCATCTTTTTATAACGTTATAGCTGCACAAACTCGTACATTTTCCACACGCCAATTTAAGCCGCTCAGAAATCGGCAATTAGGGCCGCAGAGCGACTCTAGAGCGTCAGTCGCGTGTCCTGCTCGATGACGGTGTAGCCCTGTGCAGACAGCGCCGCCGTCCGGTATCGCTGGCCCACGAACCACTGTGGTAGTCGTCGGAGGCCGAATCGGCGATCCGAGGTCGTGTCGACCACGACGATCGTCTCGTCGTCGCGGGCCTCGATGTCGACGCGGTAGGTTCCCCACGACTCGTCGCCGACGGTGACCACCAGTTCGAGGTCGGCGTCGTCGCCGGGTCGGGTCTCGACGTGCAGTCGGACCGATCGCAGTCCCAGGAGATACGAGATCTCGTAGCTCCAGCCTCCGTCGACTCGCTCGACCTCGTCGGCCAGCTCCCACTGGAAGACCAGCGGTGGCGGGCTGGCACTCTCGAAGGCCGCACGCACCTCGTCGGGACGCTGCTGGGTCGACAGCGTCGTCGTCCCACCGGTCTCGAAGATGGGGACGCGGACGACGACGAACACGGCGACTGCGACCGCGAGGCCGACCGCCAGCGGGAGCGTGATGATCGCGGCGGCCGCGACGAGTCCGACGAGGACGGCGATGCCGGCACTGATCGGTCGTTCGAGGCGTCGGTATCGACGGACGACGGCGGAGACGTCTCGCGGAACGTCGCTGTTTGTGTTGGAGGGCACAGACGCCACTGTCGGTGCCAGTTTCCTATGTGTTGCGTTCTGTCCCAGCCGAGCGCGACAGCGGAGCCCTCACGTCGTCGACCAACGGGACGCCGGTGTCCGGAGCGCCGCCGGCTGGCACCGTCTCGTGCTCGTCACTGTTATCTTTCCCCCAGTCCATTGCCCGACGATGACAGACATCTTCGCGATCCGCTCACAGCGCCAGCGACAGGTCGTCGTCGGTGCGTTGCTGGTGTACGTGGCGCTGTTCGTCACGGAACTCTCGACGACGAACCCCTACGCTGGGCCGCTCTCGGATCTCCTCATCGGCGTGCTCGTGTTACTGGCCTGTGGCGTCGGCACTCGGCGGATCAGTCGCGCCCGCGAGACGGAGCCCGTCGCGGTGGCGCTGGTGGCGACACTCGGTATCGCCGGGCTGTCGATCGCCTATCAGGGTCTCGCGGGGTTCGAACTCGTCCAGCGAGTGCGCTTGATCGACACCGTCGGCTCGTTCGCGCTGCTCGTCGCGGTCGGACTGTACTTCTACGATCAGTACGCGTGAGGTCGTCGGTCGGCGTGCCCGCCACGAGAGTCACTGTTTTATCGCCGAACGTCCAACGATCTCTCGATGCGTCTCGACGAGTTCATCGAGGGGTTCGATCGCGACGAGGCCGCCGAGCGGCGTCGCCTCGCCGAGGAGAAGTCCTACGAGATCACGAACCACCTCGAGGACGTCGAACGACAGTTCGAGGAGACCGTCCAGGGCGACGCGCTCTTTGGCTCGACCGCGCCGGAGATCTTCGTCGGCCGGTCGGGCTATCCCGACGTGTCGACGGGCGTGCTCTCGCCGATGGCGTCCGACGCCGACGCCGGGCAGTTCGCCACCAGCGGCCAGTGGTACCGGGACGGGCTGGGGATCGACGACGTGCTCCAGCGCCGGACGGGGCTGCTCAACTCCACGCGCTCGGCGAACGTCGACGTGTCCGACGTGTGGGACGGCTTCGTCGGCACGCAGCGCGAGGTCGCGATCGCCGACCACCCGGTCGATGTGGAGGTCGGACTCGACGGTACGCCGGACTTAGACGTTCGCTTCGACGACGTGGGCACGCCCACGGGGCCGCGCGCCAGCGCGACCACCGCCGACCTCGCGGAGAACCCACACGTCCCCCGCGCCGTCGAGAAGACCCTCGAGGACGACGACTGGCAGGCAGAGGGCGCGATGAACTACCTCTACCGCCGGGGATTCGACGTGTACGAGGTCAACACGATCCTCTCTGCGGGCGCGCTGGGACGGGGCCGCCAGCGCAGACTCGTCCCGACGCGGTGGTCGATCACCGCCGTCGACGACACGGTCGGGCAGTATCTGCGGGGGACGATCCAGAACCGCAACACCATCGACCAGACCGAGGTCTGGTACAACGAGTACATGGGCAACCGCTACTGGGTCCTCATGGCTCCGGGCCAGTGGGAGTTCGAACTCGTCGAGATGAAAGCCCCCGAGAGCGTCTGGAACCCGACCGGCCAGACCCACTATCTCGCCAGCGCCAACGAGGGCTACGAGGGCCGCACTGGCTACGTCGAGGAGACTGCCGGCGCGTACTACGCCTCGCGACTGGGCGTGCTCGAACACCTCCAGGAGCGGGACCGTCAAGCGAAGTGCCTCGTCTTGCGGGAGGTCACGGACGACTACTGGGCACCGGTCGGCGTCTGGCAGGTCCGCGAGGGCGTCCGAAACGCCTTCGAGGCGGGCGTCGCTCGCGAGACGAGCGAACCCGGCGACACTGCCTACCAGGACCAGCCCGCCGTCGCCGAGAGCTTCCGCGACGCCGTGACTGCCGTCACCGAACAGCTCCCGGTGTCGCTGGGGACGCTCCGGCGCAAATCCGACATGGTCGCCGGGCTCCAGTCGACGCTGGCCGACTTTTGATCGCCGACAGCGCTTATACGCCTCGCCGTCCAGACGCCGGTATGGAACCGCTACAGCTTCCGGTCGGCGTCGAACTGCTCTTCGTCGGCGCGCTCCTGTTGCTCTTTCTCGTGGTGTCGCTCGCGCTCGTCGGCGGCGTCTTGCTCGTCAGACAGAACCGTTCGCCAGACCAGCAACGACTCGACCGACTGGAACAGCAAGTCGAAGAGCTACAGCGCCGCGTGGACCGACTCGACGACCAGTAAGTTCTTGTTCTGGCGTGACAGATGTGCCGGACGTGATTGCCCTCCAGATCGGTCTCCCAGGTACGCAAGAGCTCGTGATCGTGTTCTTGATCCTCATCATGCTCGCGGCCCCTCTCCTGTTGGTCGTCGGACTGGTCGTGCTTCTCTTGCGGTGGCTCTCGGGCGACGACGAGACCGACGAGCGCGTGGCAGAACTCGAACGCGAAGTCGAGCGGCTCCGGCACCAGCAGTCCAGCGCCGAGAGCGACACCGACGACGAGCGGCGGGATCGGTCCGACGAGGCGGCTCGCAGTTGAACCGGCGTGACCACGGGTCGCGCTCTCGCGCGAACTGACGGCTCTCTACTCGGCGTACAGCGTGTCCGCTGGACGCGCCGTGAACGGCGACTGCGACAGAACAGTCCGCTGTGTTACTCGGTCGGAACCGGGCCGTCGCCGAGCACTTCACGGACGGCCGACTCGAACTCGCGGCGGTGCTCGAAGTAGGGGACGTCCACGTCGTCCATCAGGTCGGCGAGTGGCTGTGGACCGTCGGGCGTGCGGATCTCGGTGTCGCCCTCGCGCTCGACGATCGTGCTGTGCTCGATACCCCACGTGAGTCGGGAGCTAACGCGTGCCAGGGGCGCACCGGCGACGGAATCGCCGTCGCCGAGTTCGACTGCCGGCCCCTCGTCTGTTTCCTCGTCGTCGCTCATACTGCCACCTTCCGAGCGGCCGTGATTAGGGTTTTCGGAACGCTGGCGTCGGCTCCCGTCGAACGACCACCGCACTGGCGTGTCGATCACCCCGCCTGCTCTCGCAGGGCACCTCATCGTCACCGTTCGAGCTTTCCGAGATCCCTCACGACGTTCGGGCTCTCTTCCCGTCTGCCACGCGTCTGACGGGTAGTTTTGAGGGCAGCGGCCCTAGAACGCCCCATGACGAGTCTCACAGACGTGTACGAGGGCAACGTCGGCCGGGTGGCCAGCCGGCGACAGCAGCTCCTCGGCAGCGGGCTCTTTCTCGTCGGCGGGACGATGGTGGTGGGTGCCATCGCGCTGGCGACGACGAACGTGGGTGTCCAGTCGCTGGGACGGTACCCGGCTCGGGAGCTGGCGGGCGTCCTCGCGGGGCTGGGCTTGCCGGCCGTGTTGCTCGGGGTCTTCGCCGTCCTCCCGGCGTCGCGGTCGGTCCGTGGGGCTGCAATCGTCGGGACGGGGATCACGGCGATCGGCGTCGCCATGTTCCAGCACGTCTATCCCTACGACTGGGTCACCGCCGCGCCGCTGCTGACGCTGGCGACGACGGCCGTCTACTTCTTCGGCGTCGTCACGATCTTCTGGTGTCTGTTCGTCGCGCTGGCGACGTTCAAGACCCGCAACGATCCCGGCGGGACGGCCCGCATGGAGATCACCCGCCAGGGGACGATCCAGCTCGTCGAAGAGGCCCGCTCGCTCGGTCGCTTCGGCGGCGTCGGCCTCTTCGGCACGGACCTCGACGGCGAGGTCGAGACCCAGACGAACCGCGAGACCGCGTCGACCGGCCACGACGGCGCGACCGTCACGGGAGCCACACGCGCCGACAGCGACGTGACCGACGACGGCGGGTCGCCAGCCGCCGATCGCCGGCCGGACGACGCTCGGCGTGACCGGGCCACCCAGACGGATTCCCTCGATCACACCGCCGACACCGCCACGGGCCACTCCGGGGGGCCACAGACAGAACCCAGCGCCGACGGCGGCGAAGTGATCGACGCCGACGGAACGGCGACCGGTGGCGCGGCCTTCAGCAACGACTTCCTCGATTCGACGAGCGACGGTGACGAGGAGGATGACGAGGACGCCCTCGAAGCGTACTGCGGGAACTGTCGGCACTTCGAGTACGTGATGGAAGACGGCGAGTCGACGCCGTACTGTCAGCTCCACGAGCGAACCATGGACGACCTGGAGGCCTGTTCGAGCTGGCTGGAACGCTGATACGGACGGCCGTCGCGATGTACCGGTGAGCGTTGAGCCGGGAAGACGCTCACCGGTACGCAACGACAGCGCTCCGTCTGAGCGGTGAACCCCCGAGCTTAAACCACTTCGATGGCAATCCCAGTCAACTATGGAGTTCTGTGACGACTGCGGTTCGATGATGAAAGCCGAAGACGGCGTCTGGGTCTGTGGCAGTTGCGGTGCCGAGAAGGCCCGCGACGCGGCGGACGAAAGTTCGATGGTGACCACGCAGGGCCAGGAAGAGAGCGAGATCGTCGACACCTCCGAGGTTGAGGCCGAGGACATGGGGCCGACGACGGACGCACACTGTCCCGAGTGTGGCAACGACCGGGCCTTCTGGGAGATGAAGCAGATCCGGGCCGCCGACGAGTCCGAGACGCGCTTTTTCACCTGTACCGAGTGCGACCACAAGTGGCGCGAAGACGACCACTGACAGTTCGACGGAACTGTTAGGTGGGTGCCACTGTCAGTACGAGGTGTGTCACCTTCCGACGAACGGTTCCCTTCGGTCCCCGAGCAACGCCTCGCCGACGGCGACTGGACGCGAACCGACGAGACCGTCGAGACGGTGTTTCAGCTCCCCGGGACCCGCGTCGAAGGCGCGACGGTGCTGTACGGTGACGAGCGAACGCGTCGGGCCGCCGCCGAGTACGGCGGTCGGGACCAGCGCTGGCGGTTCTTCTTCGCGACGAAACTGACCTTCACGCCGTCGCTGTCGCCCGGCATCGGCCCTGCGATGATCCTCCCGACGGTCCGCTCGGAGGCCAACAGGACGTTCAAGTCCGAGCTGCGCGACCGTGGCTTCGAGTCGATCGGCCGGGGCCGCACAGAGCGTGTCCGCGTCGCGTCTGGTGATCGAGCGAAGCTCACACAGTATCGGGCAGAACTGCCGCTGTCGGAGCTGGACGCGACGCTGCCGATCACCGGCTGGGTCGGCGTCTGGCACGGCGAGGGCTTTCGCATCGGTGCCGGCGCGTACCCGGACCGCCCCGTGGCCGAAGTCCTCGGAATCGACGAGCCACCCGCGGTGCTGACGAGGACGCCAGAGCGGTACCGAAACGAGCTGATCGAGCTGATCCGGGCGATCGAGTAGGCCGGTGATCTCGCCGGCAGCGCCACTCGCCGTGGAGGAAACGCCTTTCTTTCGGGACCTCGATTCGGGGACCGTGAACCGGACCAGCCACACGCAATCTCCACTGCGGTCGAACGACCACCGAGATGTCTGACGCAGAACCACCCGTCGGGAGACTCGGGCGCGTGTCGTCGGACCCCCGCGCGCTCGCGGCCGTCGTCGTCGCAACGTGGGTCGCGGTGGAGTTTCTCGTGCGTCGTCGCGGGACACCACTACTCGCCGACGCGGTCGGAAGCGGTGCGGGTGCGGACATGCTCTTGATCGCGCTCACGTTCCCGGCTCTCGCCGTCCTGGCAGCGACTATCGGGAACCGGCGCGGCATCGGGCCTAACCGCTGGCGCTACGAGCTATCTCGGGGTGCCGTCCTCGGTGGCCTCGTCGGCGTCGTCGTCTACTTCGTCCTGTTACTGGCGTTCGCGGTCGTCTACGTCTTCACCGTCGGCGTCCCCTCGGTACCGACACCTACCGGCGGTGCCGAGACGGCCGTCTGGGTCCTCGTGACACTCCTGGTCGTCAACGGCGTCGTCGTCCCGATCGCAGAGGAGTTGGCCTGGCGCGGCGTGGTCCAGACCGCACTCGTCGACGCGTACGGCCCGGTGCTGGGAATCAGTGTGACTGCCACGGCGTTCGTGGCGAAACACGTCGTCGTCGACCTCGGTGCGCCGACGTTCCGGCTCGTGTCGCTGATCGTGATCGCGGTCGTTCTGGGCGTTCTCAGACACCGCTACGGAACGGCCAGTAGCACGATTTCACACCTCGGCATCAATCTGTTGGCGACGGGTATCAGCCTCGGCTGATCGTCGACGACGCGCAGTCGAGCCGCACGGACCGACAGCCGCCAGTGTCAGGGGTTGCGTGCGAACGTCAGGTAGCCGGTGTGCCCGACGCCTCGCGTCGACGGCCGGGTGCCGCGCTCGCTCACGTCGAGCGCGCGCTGGATCGTTTCCAGCGTCTCCGCGTCCTGTAGCCCGGCGTCCCGTGCGGTCTGGATCGCTTCGCGGGCCTGCTCGACGAACGGCGAGTAGACCGCGAGAAAGCCGCCGGGGACGAGCAGCTCCGGCGCGCGTTCGACGACCGCCGCGGCGTCGCCGGTGTCGAGCGTGACCACGTCGAAGTCGCTCTCGGTAAGCGTCGACAGGGCCGCCGTCACGTCGCCGCTGCGCACGTCGACGCGGTCCTCGACGCCGGCCATCGCCATGTTCTCGCGGGCCACGTCGGCGAAGTCGGGATCGAGCTCGTAGGTGGTCACCGTCACGCCCATCCGCGCGAGGTAGGCCGCGAGGACGCCCGTTCCGGTGCCGGCATCGAGCACGCGGTCGCCCGACTGGAGGCCGGTCTTGCCGACGACGATCCCGATATCTCGTGGCATCATCGGTGCGCCGGTGCGTTCGAGGTGGTTGAACAGGTCCGGGCCGCGCAGCTCGCGCACGGTGAACGGCTCGTCGAGGTGCGTCTCGACGATCTGGCCCGGCTCGGGATCGTCGGGGACCTCCAGCACGCCGAGGTCAGTCTCCAGGGTCTCGCCGGCCGCGAGGAGGTACTCGCGGTCTTCGCCCTCGTGGATGAGGAGGTAGGTCACTCCAGACGCTCGACTGCGCCTGCGAGGTCGCCGTCCTCCGCTTCGAGCGCCTCGCGGGCGGTCCCCTCGTCGACGCCGGCACGCATCGCGACCAGCTCTACGTCGTCGTCGGGAATCCCGCTGTCGCCGGTGGCGTCGTCGGCCGACGCGTCGGACTCGCTCTCACCGTCGTCGCCGGCTTCGAGCGCTCGCTCCTCGGGCTCGCCGACGACCTGATAGGTCGACTGGCCCTGGGCCTCCATGAGCTGGACCTCGGCGTCGGTGAAGTACAGCTCCTTGTCGGGGGTCCGAATGATCACTTCTTCGGCATCGATGTCTTCCATGTCGATGCCCATCTGTTCCATCATCTGCTTCATCTTGCGCGGATTGAGTCCGCCGCCGCCTCCTCCGAACATACCCGTCCGTGCGTGGTCCGCCGTCAAAAGGACACCGACCTGTGTCGTCGCGTGGGAGCGCGATCGAAAATCAGTGCACACCCGACGCACGACGGTGGTGCGATCGGCGTGTGAGTCGGTTCAATCGCTACTGGCTTCAGACGAGTCTGGACCGGCCCCGTGGCGTACTTTCACCGCCATCCCCGTCCCGAACGACAGCATCGCCTCGCCGGGCAGTTCCGCGCGGCCGACGCCCAGGAGGTCGCCGTCGTAGTGGACCACCAGCACCTCGTCGCCCGGCCGGATCCCCTCGTCGGCGTCGGTGACGAACTTCGCGAAGGCGTTGCGTCCCTCGCGGACGAACGGCTCGCTGTCGTCGCCGACGACGACCTGGTGGCGCGCGTCGTCGAGGCCGTCGAGGAGGCGTCGCCCACCGGCGACACCCAGGGTGAATCGACCGTCGCTGCCGTACTCCAGCAGTCGGTCGTCGCCGTCCCGTACCTGTCGCGGTCGTCCCGAGCGCGTCGTCGTCACGTCCAGCCCGTCCACGTCCGGGAACAGCGCCTCGTCGGCTCCGGGGCCGAACTGGTAGGTCGCGACACGCGTCAGGAGATCGGCGGCTCGCTCGCTCATTGTCCGGCGAAGGTCGCCGTCGACCAAAAGTCGACCGTTCTGGCGGGCCGCGAGTGACCGGCCCGGCGGCGACACCTGCGGAGGGGTGACTGGCGACTTCGGGTGTAGACCCTCGATACTGTGGGATATTTCCTGATTAACCGTGATAGTCTCCGGCGATTTTGGGGAAATTTATACCGGATGACCCACTAGCCGACGGTATGGCAACCGATACACGAAAGGTCGTACTGGGCACGCTCTTGCTCGTCGCCAGCAGCGCGATCATCCTCGGCACCGGTCAGTTAGGCAGTGGTTTCCCGGTCTGGGCGGCCTCGATCGCCGCGCTCGGGATGGCCGCCGGTGCGCTGTTCGTCGGCACTTCCGAAGAGAAGCGCCCGGTCTAAGCTCGCTTTCGATGGCGGCCACTCTCGAATGCCACACCAGCTACGACGCGGTCGATTGTCTTCGATAGCGCACGAGGTTTTTCGCGATAACCGAGCAGATGATCCCCGCAAGCAGCGTCACGAGTAGCAGCCGTTCTCCGTTACCCGACGCCGACGGATCGAGGCTGAATTCGATCATCACAGACACCAATACCACTGCTGGTACGGCCACCGCTGGCAGTGACGCGGGAGAGATCGCTCGCGAGGGACGTCTGTTCCGTCGGCCCTTGACGATACTGCCAGCTGCATACGGAACGACCGACGCGACAGCGTCGACCACAAGTATTCGCTGCACTGGGCCCAGCTCTTCGACGACGAAATTCGAGATTGACGATAGGTGTTCTGTCAAGACTGCCAGCGAACTGTCCAGTGCCCACGGGAAAAACAGCAGTACTACCGCAGATACCGGCATTGCGACGACGAACAGCGTGGTCGAACCGGCTATTCCCCACTGTGTCCGCCGGTCGTCGATCCGCGCGAGTCCGTACTGCAACGGAACGAAGAACGCACTGAGAAGCCAGAAGTAACCCAGGTGCAATCTGAACAGCGTCTCCGGATAGAGTGTGTCGAACTGTAGTGGTGTTACGAGACTCGTGCTAGCTATCGCCGTCGCAAGTAAGCCGGGGGCGGTCAGGAGTGCGAGCAGTCGTCTGGTCGAGAGGTGGTGTTTTCGTTCATAGTGTACGAGTGCTCCGACGATGAGGTAGGCGAGACCGAACTGGGCGTACACGAGGAACCACTGCCCGAGTTCTCCCTTGGACGAAAGATAGCTGGCAATGACGAACCCAACCCCGATAGCGAGCGTAGCGAATATGAACGGTTGCGTTCGGTCCATCGTCCAAGACGAATATGGTTGCTAACTTCCAGGACGCTATTTCTTATGATTCTAATGGTGGACTGAAGTGGCCAGGGTGGCCAAAAATCACCGCACCCAGAACGAACAGAGTCTACAACAGGTACTGCTCGGCGTCGTCGCTGAGGTTCCGGAAGTGGTCCGCGGCCTCGACCAGTTCCTCTGCGGTCGATTCCTCGAAGCCCATCGTCTCGACTTTGACGCCCTCGTGGCGGAGATATCGACAGAGACGAGCGAAGTCGCCGTCGCCGGTGATGAGCACGACCGTGTCGACGTGTGGGGCCAGCGAGACGGCGTCGAGGCTCATCCCCACGTCCCAGTCGGCCTTCTTCGAGCCGTCGCCGAAGGTCTTGATGTCCTTGATGCGGGTCTCGAAGCCGATGTCTTCCAGCGCCTCGAAGAAGCTCTCCTCTTCCGGGGAGTTGGCCCGGATCACGTAGGCGATGGCGCGAGTGAGGGCTCGGCCCTGGACGGCCTCGTCGAGCAGCGATTCGTAGTCGATGTTGCGCGAGTGGAGACTCCGGGCGGTGTGATAGAGATTCTGGGCGTCGGCGAGCACGCCGACACGCTGCCCCGGATGTGAAACGACCATGTACTCGTGTGAGGAAGCGGCGGGAATAGCTCTTGGGGCTCGCAGTGGTCGGCGGAGCTACTCAGACTCCGTCTCGTAGGCCTCGCCGACCGCGGCGGGCACGCGCGTGTACCCCACCAGCGTGAGCACGACGAGCACGGCGACGTAGGGGAACAGTCCCGTGATCGATCCGGGCAGCGCGATGCCGACCGTCTGGAGCTGGATCTGGAGCATGTCCATCGCGCCAAAGAGCAGCGACGCGAGGAAGGCCCCGATCGGGTTGTAGTTGCCAAAGAGGTAGGCGACGATGGCGATCCAGCCCCGGCCGTCGACCATCGTGACGCCGGTGCCGGTGAACCCGCTCCCGATGCCGACCGACAGCGTCGCGCCGGCCAGGCCCGCCATCGCCCCCGAGAAGATCACGGTGGCGTAGCGAACACGGTTCACGTCGACGCCGGCCGTGTCCAGCGCCTCGGGGTTCTCGCCGGCCGCCTGGATCCAGTAGCCGTAGCGCGTGCGATAGAGGACGACCCACGCGAGGGCCGTCAGCACGAGCGTCAGCAGGACCAGCGGGGACGCGTCGAACAGCAGCGGTCCGAGGACCGGCACCTCGGCGAGACCCGGAATCACGACGTCGTTCACGTTGGGCAGCGTCGGGCTGGAGACGCCACCCCACAGAACCGTCGCGCCGAAGGGGCCAAAGCCCAGGCCGATGAACCACACCGCCAGCCCGGCGACGATCTGGTCTGCCTCGTACCGGATCGTCAGGACGGCGAAGGCCACCGTCAGCAGGGCACAGAACACGACTGCCACGAGGATGGCCAGCCAGAGATCGCCCTGCGTGATCGCGCTCTCGCCGGAGATGAGCCACGCCGCGGCGGCGGCGGTCAAGGCCCCGAAGATCATGAACCCCTCCAGACCGATGTTGAACACGCCGCTCTTCTCGGCGTACAGTCCGCCGATCGCGGCCAGCGCGATCGGCATCGCGGCCTGAAGTGATCGCTCCGCGGCTCCGACGGTCAGCAGCGCCGCGCCGGGCAGATCCAGCAGCGTGATCGCCGCGACGGCAGCGAGCGCGGCGAGCCCGCCGCCGACGGCGAGTCGGTGCTCGGCCGCGTAGTCGGCGACGCTCATCGCTCGTCACCCCCGAGTCCGAAGCGGCGGGCACTCATTCGGAACAGCTCCGGGGCGGCGACGAACAGCACGATGAGACCGATGACGCCGTCGACGAGCTCCGAGGGCACGTCGAGCGTGAACCCGATGTACTGGCCGCCCGCGTCGAGACCGCCAAAGAGCAGGCCGGCCGGGATCACGCCCAGCGGGTTGTTCGCCGCCAGCAGGCTCACGGCGATGGCGTCGAACCCGAAGCTCGGGAACGTGCTCGGGTCGCTGTAGTACCCCAGGACCATGATCGCGAACATCGCACCGGCGACGCCAGCGACCATCCCCGAGAACGTCATCGTCGTCACGACCGTCCGCTTCGGGTCGACTCCGGAGTAGGCCGCCGCAGACTCCTGGTAGCCGCTGGTCACGAGGTCGTAGCCGAAGCTCGTGCGGGCCATGACCACGTAGACGCCGATCGCAGTCGCCAGCGCGACCCCCAGCCCGATGACCGAGAACGAGCCGCTCCCGAACGCGAAACCGGGCAGGTCGACGTAGTCGGGGAACGACTCCGTGTTCGGTGCGGAGGTCCCCGACGGTCGGAGGTACGCGTCGATGAGGAAGTAGACGACGCCCGACGCGATGAAGTTCAGCATGATCGTGGTGATCACTTCGTTGGCGTCGGCGTAGGCCTTCATCAGCCCCGGCAGCGCCCCGTAAGCACCGCCCGCGACGATCGCCGTGATCGTCCCGAGGACCATCAACACGACGCCCCCGACGGGGCCGCCGGGCAACAGCGGCGCGAGAAAGAGGATCGTCAGCGCGGTCGCGAACCCGCCGACGACGAACTGTCCCTGCACGCCGATGTTGAACACGCCGGCCCGAAAGGCCACGGCGACGGCGACGCCGGTCAGAATCAGCATCGTCGACTGACGCAGCGTGAACGCGACGTTCGAGAGGTTCCCGACCGCGCCGTACAGCAGCGACGTGACGAACTCCACGGCGTCGTAGCCGGTCGCCCAGACGATCACCGAGCCGATCAGCAACGCCAGCAGCGTCGAGACGACCGCCAGCGCGAACCGTTCGAGGACGCTCGCTCGCAGCATCCGGTCGGCCGCCCGATCGAGGACGGCACGCGCTCGGTCGCTGGCCGTGCTCACCGCCCGACACCTCCGTCGGCGGCCGCCCGCTCTTGCCCGGCCATCAGCAGGCCGAGTTCCTCCTCGGTCACGGAGTCTGGATCGACCACGTCGACGAACTCGCCCTCGTGGATCACCGCGAGGCGATCCGAGAGCTTCTGGACCTCGTCGAGCTTCGAGGAGACCAGTAGAATCGCCATCCCCTCGTCGCGCATCTCGTGGAGTCGACCGTGGATGAACTCGATCGAACCGATGTCGACCCCCCGAGTCGGATGTGAGGCGACCACCAGGTCCGGGTCGTGTCTGAGTTCGCGTCCGACGACGAACTTCTGCTGGTTGCCTCCCGAGAGCGACCCGGCGTCGGCTTCGACGTGGGGCGGTTGCACGTCGTACTCGGCGACGATCTCGGCCGCGTGTTCGCGGACGCGATCCCAGTCGACGAAGCCGTTCTCGACGAACGGCTCGATGGTCTGGTTCCCGAGCAGGGCGTTCCGGACGAGGTCGTACTCCTGGACGAGCCCCTCGGTCTGGCGGTCTTCCGGGATGTAGGCGATGCCCGACTCGATGCGGTCGCGCCGGCTCGTCTCGGTGATGTCTCGCCCCTCGAAGCTGACCGTCCCGGACTCGATCGGCCGCAGTCCGGTGATCGCTTCCACGAGTTCTGCCTGCCCGTTGCCATCGACGCCCGCGATCCCCAGCACCTCGCCGGACCGCACCGAGAGGTCGATCCCGCTGACCTGTTCGAGCCCGCGGTCGTCCTGGACGCGCAGATCCGCCACGTCGAGGGTGACCGAACCGGGTTCGGTCGTGCGCTCTTGTCCCTCGAAGAGCACGTCTCGGCCGACCATCATGCGCGCGAGTTCCTGCTCGCTCGTCGTCGCTCCGTCGACGGCCCCGACCGACTCGCCGTCCCGGAGGACGGTGATATCGTCGGCGACGGCCATCGCCTCGTCGAGCTTGTGGGTGATGAAGATCAGCGACTGGCCGCGCTCGGTCAGCGCTTCCATCACGTCGAACAGTTCCGCGACCTCCTGGGGAGTCAACACCGCGGTGGGCTCGTCGAGGATCAGCGTGTCTGCCCCCCGGTAGAGGCTCTTGACGATCTCGACGCGTTGCTGGACGCCGACGCCGAGATCCTCGATTCGCGTCTCCAGGTGCTGGTCGACGTCGAAGCCGTAGGTCGAACAGACCTCGTCGATCGTCGCCCGCGCGCTGGCCTCGTCGACGAGCCCGTTGTCGGTCGGCTCGTGGCCCAGGACGACGTTCTGGAGGACGGTCATCGTATCCACGAGCTGGAAGTGCTGGTGGATCATGCCGACCCCGGCGTCGATCGCGTCTCGCGGCGAGTCGAACGTCCGGGGCTGTCCGTCGACGCGGATCGTTCCCCCGTCGGGTTCGTAGAGCCCGTAGAGGACGCTCATCAGCGTCGTCTTGCCCGCCCCGTTCTCGCCGACGAGCGCGTGGACCGTCCCGCGTTCGAGTGTGAGGTCGACGCCGTCGTTGGCGACGACATCCCCGAAGCGTTTGGTGATGCCGTCGAGTTCGACGGCTGGTGCCCCGCTCCCGCTCATGGCTGTGTGGTGGTGGTGTCGTGTCTCATAAAGTGCGATGGTGGCTGTGGCTTCAGTCCTGACAGCCGGCGGCCGTACAGGGGACGGTCACGTCGCCGTCGACGATGGCCTGCTTCGACTCTTCGAGGTTCTGGCTCACGGCGTCGGGCAGCTTCGAGCCGATGGCCTGGCCCAGCACGACTGCGACGGCGTCCTGATCGAGGCCGAGGACGTTTCGACCGCTGACTTCGTCCCAGTTGTCCTGGACGATGCCCTCCGCGACCCGGTACGTCCCTTCGTTGATGCGCTTGATCGCCGAGCCGATGATCACGTCCTGGTAGTCCGGCAGCGTCACCGACTGGTCGGCGTCGACGCCGATGGCGAAGCGGTTCGCTTCCTGGGCGGCCTGGAAGACGCCCTGTCCGGCGGCCGCCGCGGCCTGGTAGACGATGTCCGCCCCGGCGTCGTACTGCGAGGAGGCGATGTTGGCCGCCGTCTGTGTGTCCTCGTAGTTACCGATGTAGCCGACGCGTACGTCTACGTCCTCGTTGACCCACTCGACGCCAGCGACGTAGGCGCGTTCGAACGCGTTGATCAGCGCCCCGTCGACGCCGCCCACGAAGCCGACGGTGGTCCCGTCGGGGTCGTTGGCGTTCCCTTCGTGCGTGAGTTCTCGGGTCGTCATCGTCCCGGCGAGGACGCCCGCCTGGAACGACATCTCGTGGTTGGCCCAGATGTAGCCGCCGACGTTTGGCCGTTCGACGTGGTCGTTGATCAGCATCCAGCGCTGATCGGAGTACTCCTCGGCGTTGGTCTCCAGTGCCTGGGTGTGCTGGTAGCCGACCAGGACGATCAGGTCGTAGTCGGGGTTCTGGCTCTCTGCGAGGCGGGACTGGACGGTCCCGTAGTTTGACTGGTTGGTCTCTTCGACCTGCTGGAGCTCGATGTCGTACTCCTCGGCGGCGTTTTCCAGCCCCTCCAGTGCGAGGTCGTTGAACGCGCGGTCGCCGAAGCCGGCGGAACTGGAGACGATCGCGATGTTCGTCGTCCCGCCGCCACTCTCGGTCGTGTCCGTCTCCATCTCGCCGTCGCTGTCACCATCGCCGCCGTCACCGCCACTGTCGCCGGTCAGACAGCCGGCGAGGCCGCCGGTGATAGCGACCGCCGCTCCCGACCGGAGCACGTCGCGTCGGTTGATCGGTGTGCCGGAGTCTCCCCGCTTGTCGACTGCCGTCGATTCGTCGTCTGGATCTGGTTCTGAAACCATTGGGATGTGGATATAATTATTTTCTAGGTATATAAGTTCGTCCCCAAAACAGGCGGACGAGGCGGTGAAGTCTCCACGAAATACTCTAGAGCGTGTGGAATTTCGATATCAGAATAAAAATACAAAGCCCGTCGCCGACCGAACTCGCGCCACCACGACCGCCCGTCGCCTCGCACGGAGTCCTGTCGCTCTGTCTCGGAGGGACTCTGGGAGGGCGTGGGATCGACCGGGAAAACGACGACGACCGTCCGTCTCAGTCTTCCGCTTCGAAGCCCGCGATCGTCACGGGCAGCCGACCGGTGGCCCGGCGCTGGCCGGCCAGGATCTCGCCGGTCACCGACAGCGTCGCGGGCGTGTAGTCGTAGGTCGACACCGCCGTCGACACGTCGGGGAAGCGAGCGAGGTCGTAGGGGTTGCGCACCACCAGCGCGGCGAAGGCGTCGACGGCCTCGTCCAGTTGCTCGACCGCTCGCACCTGCTCGTCGTCGCCAGCGGCGTTGTAGGTCGCCAGCACGACCTGCTCGTCGCCCTCGAACGACGGCAGGGCGTCGGCGGTCTCGACCACGTGCAGTTCCACGTCGAAGCCGCCGGCTTCGAGTGCGTCGGCGACCAGTGTCGGCTCGTAGCGGTCGTCCTCTGCCGGCGAGGCGCGTCCGCCGGGGAAGCCGACGAGGTGCAGCGGTCGTCCGGTGTCGAAGGGGATCGTCTCGTTTCGATCCCGTGGGACCGTGATGCCGGCCGCCGCGACCTCGCGGCCCACGTCGCGGGAGCGCTCGCTCGTCGCCTCCCAGCGGTCGAGCGAGGGGGTCTCCTCGCCGACCTCGCGTCGCTCCTTGTAGTCGAGGATGCGCTCGACAGCGTCGTCGATCCGCGACTCGTCGATGCGGCCTGACTCGACGGCGTCGACGACGGCGTCGACGGCGGCCTTCTGGACCTCGGGGGTGTGACAGACCAGGAGGAGATCACAGCCCGCTTCCACGGCCTGGACACACCCTTCCGGCGTCCCCATCTCGTCGGCGATGGCGTTCATCTCCATCCCGTCGGTGACGACCAGGCCGTCGAACCCTAACTCCTCGCGGAGGAGTCCGGTCTGTACGTCTCGGGAGACGGTCGCCGGGAGTTCGTCGTCGCCGGTGATCGTCGGGAACGAGACGTGTGTCGTCATGATCGCGTCGATCCCGTCGTCGATCGCCCGGCGGAAGGGGGCGAGTTCGACGGCGTCGAGGCGCTCGCGGTCGTGGTCGACGACCGGCAGCGAGTGGTGCGAGTCGGCGCTGGTGTCGCCGTGGCCGGGGAAGTGCTTCCCACAGGCCAGCACGCCCTCGGCCTGCATGCCGTCGGCCATCGCCGCGCCGAGGTCGCCGACGAGTTCGGGCTCCTCGCCGAACGACCGCACGCCGATGACGGGGTTGTCCGGGTTGTTGTTCACGTCCAGCACCGGCGTCAGATCGAAGTTGACGCCGATGGACGCGAGTTCCGCCCCGACAGCGCCGCCCACCGAACGGGCGAGGTCGGCGTCCCGGCCCGCACCGATGCTCATCTGACTCGGGGGTTCGGTCCCCCAGTCGGT
Source organism: Halomicrobium sp. HArcht1-1 (assembly GCF_058933285.1). Classification (NCBI taxonomy): domain Archaea; kingdom Methanobacteriati; phylum Methanobacteriota; class Halobacteria; order Halobacteriales; family Haloarculaceae; genus Halomicrobium; species Halomicrobium sp. HArcht1-1. Next base: position 2,458,358 of record NZ_JBZYDL010000001.1, on the reverse strand, counting down.
CCGTGAGACGACGCCGCCCTCCTGGTCGGCCGTCACGAACAGCGGGATCTCGGGCTCCGTTTCGGTGGCGATGGTCTGTAGCTCGCGGCTGAGCTCGGCGACCTGCTCGGGCGAGTCGATGTTCCGGCTGAAGTAGATGACGTTGCCACAGCGATAGTCGGTGAGGAGTTCGCGGAGGTCGTCCGTCGGTTCCGGTCCCTCGAAGCCGACGACGAACAGCTGTCCGACTTTGGTGGCGAGATCGAGTTCGGCCACGTCTGGCAGAGACATGGTGATACTGTCTCAATTGCACCCACGTAGTTCTGTCGGCCCGACGCTCCGATTTTCCCATTAGAGAACGCATGCGCGCCGAAAACGGTACTTTCGGAGATCGTTTCCCCATACTCACCGAACGGGGTCACCGTTTCAGCGTGCTGTAGGTCGCCTTGGCGAGGTCCATCCCGATACCGTCGGACTCGACGACGTAGTAGGGAACCAGGTCAGCGCCGAACTTTGACTTGTACCGGCAGAGTCGCTCGGTGTTCGCGCCCATCAGGTCGTAGCCGGTCACCGACGAGAGCGCGTCGTCCGCGACGATGTCGGCGATGATCTGCCAGTGGACGAGACTGTTGATGCTGACGCCCTCGTAGGTGCTCCGCGTTCCGCCCTGCCAAAAGTACGCGGCGTCGGGCGAGTACAGCGCCGTGATCCCGCCGAGAAAGGATCCGTCGGGTCCGCGGGCGACGTAGGGGCGTGCCCGGTCGCCGAGCGCCGCCACGAGATCGCGGACGTACGACCACTCGATGGGAAAGGACCGATCCTGCTCGGCGTAGCGTTCGCGGGTGGCCTCGTAGATCGCTCGGGCACCGTCCAGGCCCTCGACGCTCACGTTCACGTCAAGTTCTCTGGCCGAACGGATCTCTCTGCGGAGGCTACTGGAGAAGCCCGCCATCGTCTCGTCGGTCGTCGCGTCCGCGAGGTCGAGGCGGTAGGTAAACTGCGTCGTGAGGTCGTACTCCGCCCAGACGTAGGGCCGGGGGTCGAGGTACTGGCTGTTACAGACCATCCGGAACAGCGACAGCGAGCCGCCGGTGTCGATCGTCTCCAGCACCGCCTCGGTGAACTTCGAGTTGACCGATTCGATCTTGCGTTGCTTGGGGCTGGTCGGCATCACCACGGGACCGAGCCGCGGGACGTTCATCGACGGCGGCGGCGACGTCACTGTCGTCCCGACGAGCTTCGAGTCGGTGACCACCGGGAGCAGTCCGATCGCCTGCTGGCCCTTGAACCCGCCGTACAGTTCGAGGTCGCCGTCGACGTGGTCTGCGAGCACTTCGAGGGCCTCGGGCTGGTGGAAGAGTTCGATCCCCGAGTCCGGAACTGCCTCGCCCCACTCGTCGATATCGAGTCGTTCGATCTCCATCTCTCACCGGAGAACCTGCCCGTTCGGGCTTTGTTATCGACCTCCTACGCCGGTCACTGGGTCGCTCGTTCGCTCTCCGGCGTCGGGACCTGCGCTCTGTCGTCTTGCCAGTGTTCGTAGAGTTGCCCCGGCGGTCCGACCCACGCACCCATATCGAGCGCGCACTCGATCAGCTCTCGGTAGAGCTCGGTGTACCCGTCGTAGTCGGAGCTGAAGTAGCGCGGATGCCACAGCACCGTCATCACGCCCTCGTGGTCGCACGCCTCGTCGAGGAGTCGCCGGCAGGCCGCCCAGGCGCGTTCGTACTCCTCGCCGGGGTTCGGTAGCGCACACTCCATGAGCACCGTCGGGAACACGACGAAGTGGTCGTCGAACGGACGGAACGGGCGGTAGCCGTCCTGGAACCCGAACTCGGCGGACGAGCCGGGCGAGGCGTCGTACTGGAGGCCCATCGAACGCTGGTAGCGCCACGTCGTCGGCCGCTCCAGGTTGAGGTAGTGCTGGCGGCCGCCGCGCACGGCCCGTCCGAGAGTCTCTTCGAGCCACTGCTTCTCTCGTTCCAGCATCGACGGCTCCCGGTAGGACTCGTAGGAACCGTGTAACCCAACCTCCCAGCCCCGGTCGTCCAGCGACGACATCAGCTGTGCGATGTCGGGATCGCCGAGGTCGTACCGGCCGGCGTAGAGCCGCCAGCTCTCCGCGTCGGTCCACTCGCTGACCGAGCGATCCCGGAACAGCGACTGTTCGGACAGGAAGTAGAACGCCGACCTGACGCCCAGCGACCCCTCCAGTGAGACGATGTCTTCGAACGTCCAGTAGGGGTTGCGCCACGGCAGCAGGTCCAGCAGGTGTGAGGGATCGCGCTCGGCGACAGTGTAGTACAGCGACTGGTAGGTCTTGTACGGTCGATCCACGTCGTGAGTGAGACAGAGTGCGAACTCGGCGTCTCCGGGTACCCAGTCAGACATCGCTTCCTCTCGGGCCGTGTCTGGTCGGTTCCGTCACGGTCGATACCGGTAGCCCCCTCGCCAGCGTCCGGCAGACTCCTGTTTGTAACATCGCTACCATCTGTGTTGCGGTTCCACGGACGCTCGATACTGGCATTGTTATAGGGTATTTACCAGGCGACTCCGATCTCCGGCGGTGGACGCCGTCGTCGACCGCCGTCCGAGAACCGGCAAACACAACGCATAAGTCCGTCGCCCGACCCGTGTGCAGTATGCGACGGGACGCACGACTCCGTCTCGACAGGGTGGCAAGCAGTGCGTCCACGCCGCCGAAAAAGCGCAAGCGCCCCTTCTGACGGCTCGCTGCGGGCGTGGCGCTCCCGTCTCGGGCCGGTCGCTCTTTTGCCGGGTATCGACGCCTCGACCACCACCGACACACGACAGCAATGACACAGATCGACCTCACCGGCGTGTTCCCTGCGATTCCCACGCCGTTCCACGACGACGACGACCGCAGCATCGACTTCGAAACACTCCGACGCGACGCACAGCGCCTCGAAGCGGCAGGCGTCGATGGCCTCGTCCCGGCCGGCTCGACCGGCGAGTCGGCGACGATGACCCACGACGAACACATCGAGGTCGTCGAGGCGGTCGTCGACGCCGTCGACGACGTCCCGGTCATCGCCGGGACGGGGAGCAACAACACCCGCGAGGCGCTGTCGCTGTCCCAGCGAGCGGCCGACGCCGGTGCCGACGCTCTCTTGCTCATCTCGCCGTACTACAACAAGCCCGAGCAGCGCGGTCTCGTCGACCACTACCGGACCATCGCCGACGCCGTCGACTGCCCCCAGATCGTCTACAACGTCCCCTCTCGGACCGGCCAGAACATCGAGCCCGACACCGCCGTCGAACTGGCCAGCCACGAGAACGTCGCGGGGTTCAAGGCCGCCAGCGGCGACATGAATCAGATCTCCGAGATCGTCGAGCGGACCCGCGACGAGGACTTTTCGGTGCTGTCGGGCGACGACGGCATGACCCTGCCGATGCTCTCGATCGGCGCGGACGGCTGTATCAGCGTCGCCGCCAACGTCGAACCCGAACGCACCTGTGCCATGGTCGGCGCGGCCGTCGCCGGTGACTACGAGCGTGCCCGCGCGATCCACCACGAACTCGGACCGCTCTTCCGCGCGCTGTTCGTCGAGACGAACCCGATTCCGGTCAAGGAGGCGATGCGAATTCGGGGATACGGACCGGCCCACCTCCGCCAGCCTCTCTCTCGGCTCGCCAGCGAACACGTCGACCGGCTCGAAGCCGTCCTCGCCGACCTCGCCGACGAGGACCTCGAAGCCGAGTACGAGGAGGCCGAGCGATGACGCGGATCGCCGTCTGTGGCGCGACCGGCCGGTCCGGGGCCGCGGTCGTCGAGGCCGGACGAGCACGTGACGACGTGGAGATCGTCGCCGGCTTCGCCAGCACGACCGACGAGACGGACGGTCTGCCACTGCGTCCCGCCAGCGAGGCCGGCACGGTCCTCGAGGAGTACGACGTGGACGCCGTCGTCGACTTCTCGACGCCCGAAGCGACGATGGACGTGCTCGCGGGCTGTCTCGACAACGGCGTCGCGCTCGCGGTCGCGACGACTGGCTTCGACGAGGACGAACTCACACGACTCCGGGAAGCCGCCGACGAGATCCCGGTCCTGAAGGCGACGAACTTCTCGCGGGGCATCCAGGCCCTCCTGCGGACGGTCCGCGAGGCCGTCGGCGCGTTGGACGACTACGACCTCGAACTGCTGGAGAGCCACCACAACGGGAAGGTCGACGCCCCCTCGGGGACGGCCAACACGATCCTCGAAACCGTCCAGGAGGAGCGCGACGTGGAGCCGGTGTACGGCCGCGAGGGCCACGCACCCCGAGACGACGACGAGATCGGCGTCTTCGCCCGCCGTGCCGGCGACATCCGCGGCGAGCACGAGCTGCTGCTGGCGGGCAACGACGAAGTGCTCTCGCTGTCCCATCGCGCCGAGGATCGCGGCGTCTTCGCCGCTGGCGCGCTCGACGCGGCCCAGTGGCTCGTCGGCCGCGCGCCCGGCTGGTACGACTTTGAGGCGGTCGTCGACCACGCCTGACGCGGCCTCGTCGCGACACCGAGTGGGTTCGCACGCTGTCGTCTCGACTCGGGATCACCGACCGGCGGCCAGCCGTCGATAGACCGGGTACAGGGTCGCGTAGACGCTCGTCGGGACCTGGCGAGCCGTCGCCTGCAGGAGGCGCTGGCCGAGCGGTCGAGCCGACTGCTCGACCGACGCCCCGAAGTCGGCGTCGCGGAGCCACCCGAGCAGCTCCGCGCCGCCGGGTGCCTCGATCGCCTCGACCTCGCGGGCGGCGTCCTGTAACGTCTCCCAGTGGTAGCGTTTCTGTGCCGAGAGGTGTTTCTCGCCGGACTCGAAGGTGTCTCTGATCGCCGCGACCGTCGCGGCGTCGTAGTCGTACCCGTGGTCGTTCGGATCGAGGCCGGCCAGCAGGAGTCCGACGATCGTCCGGTAACACTTCTCGCAGTGGCTACAGTTCCGCGGCCCCTCGGCGTGGACGCACGTCCGGAGCGTGATCTCTCGGGAGTGGCTGTCCACGTAGTCGGCGATGGTCTCGATCTTCTCCTGGCGGGTCGACTCGTAGCCGTCGTGAGTCGCCGCCGTGCCGCTCCACCGGACGTGGTCGTCGATCGTCGGGTGCGAGCCCCACGGACGGGTCCACGCCTCGGTGTGGGTCGCTGCGATGTACAGCCGGCCGATGTCCGCGGCCGCCGTCAGTGGCGCACACAGGCCGAGCAACCCCAGTCCGTGGCCGACGGAGCTGTACCACGCGCCGTCGAGGTACCGCTGGAAGTGGGCCTGCAACAGCGGCGTCGCGAGGAACGACAGCATGTTCGACTCGACGAAGTGCGCGTCGAGGCCCCGCTCGGCTGCGAAGTCGGCGAAGAACTCGCGGTTGCGCTGCCAGCGGTCCCGGTCTCGCATCACCCACCCTCTGACGCTGATCAGGTCGGGCTGTTCGGACTCGTGGCGGACGTACGTCGCCGTCGAGTCGACGCCGCCGGTAAACAGCAACGCGCTGCCCGCGCGCTCGCCCGGATCGTGGCTCCCGTCGACGGTCTCCCCACAGACGATCCGTCCTCCCTGCATGAAGGACGGGTACATCTCACAGAGGCGCTGGCCGACGTGTCTGAGCGAGTCGAGGAACGCCGCGTCGACGCGATCGACTGCGACCGTCGCCCCCGTCGCCCAGGCGACTGGACAGACGTGTGCGAGCACCGGAATCACGAGCAGTGACTCGGGCACGGCGGTGACGTCGACGCCGTAGTCGGCGACGAAGGGCTCGTCGGTGACGAAGCGCCCGACGCGGCCACTCGTGGTCACCGTCGCTCGCAGCGTCGTGTCGGTCGCCGTGACATCGTCGACCGTCACGCGATTCGTCTCTCCGCGCACCTTATCGGCCTCGCTCTCGTGTCGTCGCGGCGGTCGTCGTGTCTCCCTGACGCTTCCCGGCCGTCGTCTCGCTCGCTGAATCGATGTCGGCTCTCATCTGTCGTGGGCCGACGGTGGGTCGACGCACGCATTGTTAGTTCGACCGTATACGACCGTTCCCACGGTTCTTCGTCTGAAATCGTCACTTACTGGACCGTCGATCCGTGGCGAGTCGCTCCGGTCGGAAACCCAGAGACGTATATCCGAGGAGGCGCAATCCCGTCCCAATGAGCCTCGAAGCAGACGTACGCGACCTCTGGGAGCGCAAACAGGACGGACTGACGGCCGCCGACGCGACCGACGACCACCTGGCCGTCCTCGACGACTTTCTCGCCGCGCTCGAAGCCGGCGAGATCAGGGCCGCCGAGAAACGCAGCGGGGAGTGGGAGGCCAACGCGTGGGTCAAACAGGGGATCCTCCTGAACTTCGGCCTCCGCGAGACCGTCGCCCGCCAGTACGGCGACGTTACCTACCACGACGTGCTCCCGCTGCGCGAGACCGACGACCTGCACGAACGGGGGAGCCGCAACACGCCCGACGGGACGGTCATCCGGCGCGGTGCCTACGTCGGCGGCGACGCCATCCTCATGTCGCCCGCGTTCGTCAACATCGGCGCACACGTCGGCGACGGCACGCTCGTCGACTCCTGTGACACCGTCGGCTCTGCCGCCCAGATCGGCGACGACGTCAAACTCGGCGCGAACACGCTGATCGGCGGCGTCCTCGAACCGGTCGAGAGCACGCCGGTCGTCGTCGAGGACGGCGTCTCGCTGGGCGCGGGCTGTCGGGTCACCAGCGGCTTCGTCGTCGGGGAGAACAGCATCGTCGGGGAGAACACGCTGCTGACGCCTCGCATCCCGATCTACGACCTCGTCGAGGAGGAGATCATCTACGGCGAGTTGCCCCCCGAACGGCGCGCGTTCACCCGCTTCGTCGAGTCCAGCGTGAGCGACCACGAGCTCTTCGACGGCGGCGCGTACAAGCCCGCCGTCGTCGCGACCGACGTGGAAGCGGAGACCCTGGAGGCGACGGAACGAGAGGACGCGCTACGGGAGTGAGCGACTGGTCGCAGCGGTAAGCCGATCGCACCCGAACACTGTCTCGCCTTACTCACGGCAGCCGTCACCGACGCCGGGCACAGACGCCGTCGCTCGTCGCTCTCTGTCGTCATCTGGAGTGGCAACGCGGCCGTCCCAGATCGAACGCCCCGCGACCGAGTAACGCGGCCGTATCGAGCGCCGACTGGAAATCTCTGCGCATAACAAACCGTCCATCTCCGCAAGCGAGAGACGCCACGGCGCTGGCAGGACACACACATGACAGACAGACAACGAACCGACGACAGCACAGTATTGCCGACGATGGAAGACCTTCGACAGACGATGCGTTCGCGCCGCGACGTACTCGCGGGCACGGGCGCAGTGATCGGTGCGGGGCTGGTCGGGACGGCCGCGACGGCCCAGGAGGACGACGCGGCTGGCAACCAGCCCGCGGAGATCCCGCCCCAGTTCGACCAGCCCGACACGGACGTGGACGTGCTCAACTACGCGCTGACGCTCGAATACCTCGAGGACGCGTTCTACGACGCGGGACTCGAACAGTTCGGCGGCGACGAACTGGCGAGCGCGAGCGCGCTCGAAGTGCCGGCTGATCTGCTGGTCACCTTCTTCGAGGATATCAGCGCACAGGAACAGTCCCACACCGAGCAGCTGGCCCGCGTCATCGAGACGCTCGGAGCGACGCCCGCCGAACCCCCCGCGTTCGAGTTCGCGCTCGACTCTGCCGCCACGTTCATCGAGACCGCACAGGTGCTGGAAAACACCGGCGTCGCCGCCTACGCCGGTGTGGCACCGCGCATCGAGAGTCCGGACATCCTCTCGGCGGCGCTGTCGATCCACAGCGTCGAGGCGCGCCACGCCGCGGTGCTCAACGCACTCGTCGGCGAGTCGCCCTTCCCGAACGCCTACGATCCAGCGCTCCCCATCCCGGACGTACTGTCGGCGATCCAGCCGTTCATGGCCGAAGAGATGGAGGAACCACCGGACGAGGAGACCGACACGCCCGGCGACGAGACCGAGACGGAAGTCCCCGGCGACGAGACCGAGACGGCCCCCGCTGAGAACGAGACCGCGTCCCCGACCGACGAGGAGACCGGGTAACGACCGGTCACCTCGTCTCGGGTTGCTCTGTCGTCGGTCGACACTTCTCGCGACTCCGTCCCGGCACGGCGCTACACGACGCCGACTTCGGAGACGCCGAGCGCGAACTGTCCGAGGCCCGCGAGAATCATCACGACGGCCGCGGCCTGCTGTATCCGACCGGTGTGGGTGCCCAGACCGTGCCAGAGATCGACGCCGACGCCGGCAAGCAGCGTCACGCCGACCAGCGGGAGCGTCACGCCCAGCGCGTACACCGCGACCACGAGGACGCTGATCGCGCTCTCGAAGGCGAGTGCCTGGGTCACGACACCGACGAGCAGCGGGACAACACAGCCCGCGGCGGCGACGGCGTAGATCGCGCCGAAGAGCCCGAAGCCGAGCAGCGAGCGCGGTCGCCGCGGGAGCCCGATCCGCAATTCCGGTCCACGACCGAGCAGTGCCGTCGCGCCGAAGCCGACCAGCGCGACGCCGACCAGCGGCTCGAACACTGGCAGGGTCCGTTTGATCGGCTCCCCGACTGCGAGGACGAGCGCAGCGACGACCGAGAGCGATCCGAGTGCCCCGAGGCCGGCGACGGCGGCCGCCGCCACCGTCGGCCCGGACCCCTCGCGGCGCTGTACGTAGTACCCCACGTAGCCCGGCAACAGCGGGAACGCACAGGGAGCGAAAAACGTCGAGATTCCGGCACCCGCGGCGAACGCGAGCACACCGGCGACGGCGATGTCGCTCATCTCAGACCAGTCGATCCAGTTGCTCGCGGAGTTCGCTCTCGCCGGCGAGACCGCTCTGGCGGTAGCTGATCGTCCCGTCGGCGTCGGCGACGGCGACGTACGGGAGTCCGTCGGCACCGAACGCGGTCAAGAGATCACTACCGGGATCGATCCCGACGGTCCAGCGACCGCCGTTCCGGTCCCACCAGTCGGCGATCTCTGCACGCGTGAGCGTCTCGCTCGGGCGCTCGTTGGTCACCGAGACGAACGACACGTCCTCGTAGTCGGGCCGGATCGCCCCGAGAATCTCGATCTGTTCGTCACAGGGATCACACCAGGTGGCGAACAGATCCACGACCGTCACGGTGTCCGGCGTCGGAACCGTCGCCTCGCCCGCCTCGGAGCCCGCAGCCGAAAGCGTCTCGACGCGCCGAGGCAGCGCCGCCTCGGTGGCGACGCCCGGCATCCCGTTCTGGGCAGCCCACAGGCCGCCACCGGCGAGTCCGGTCCCGGCCAGCGCCGCGAGCAGACGGCGTCGCTTCACGCCGTTCTCACCGCCGTCAGGTCCTCGATGATCTGGTCTTCGTCGGGAGACTTGGTGCGGTTCGCGCGCTCGACGAAGCCGTCGCCGTTGACCAGCAGCGTCATCGACGCGTGTGAGAACATGTACTCGTCCATCTCTTCGGGCTCCGTCCGCTCGAAGTGGACGCCGAACGCCGCCTGTACCACCTCGGTCGCCCGCTCGCTCGACTGTGGCCGGAGGAACCGCCAGCCGTCGCCGTCGGCGGCGACGTTCATCTCCTCGGCGTAGGTCCGCAGCCGCTTGGCGGTGTCGCGGGCCGGATCGAACGTCACCGGCAGAAAGGAGACGTCACCGGCGTAGCCGTTGTTTCTGGCGTGGGCGCGAACGTTGCGCAGCGTCGAGATCAGGACGGGACAGATCGTCTGACAGTGGCTGTAGAAGAACGTGACCAGCGACGGCTCGTCGACCGTCCGAAACGAGACACGCTGGGAACTCAGTGCCGCGGGTACTGTCTCTGCCGGGACTCGCTGTCCCCACGCCGGATACGGAAGCTCGCTGCTGTCGAACTCTCGGTCTGGCTCGGGCAGGACGACGTCGGGGTGGCGGTCGTTCGTACCGATCGCACCGAGACAGCCGGCCGTGCCCGCCGCGCCGACGACGCCCAGAGTCGCCAGGAAGGTCCGTCGTCGCATGGGCTGTCGTTGCACGCGCGTCGCCATGTACGATCTGGTACACCCCTCGAATGTCGCGGTTCCGACCCTGGCAGCGGCGTCGCCTCTGGATGCGGGGCGGCCGGTCGATCGCCAGTCGACGGTGCGAAGCGGAACCCTTGTTACTGGTCCGCGCCGTGTACTCCCCAATGAGTAGCGACTCGCCTCCGGTCCGTCGACTGGCGGACTGGGACCACGACCGTCTCGCCCGGCTGGCCGAGGAACACGGGACGCCGCTGTACGTGCTGGACGTGGACCGCGTCGCGGCGAACTACCGGCGCTTCGCCGCGGCCTTCCCCGACGCGCACGTGATGTACGCCGCGAAGGCCCACACCGGCCGTGCCGTCCTCTCGGGACTCCTCGAAGCGGGCGCGGACATCGAGTGTGCCGCTGCCGGCGAACTCCAGCGGGCGATCGACGCGGGCGCAGACCCCAACACGCTGCAGTACACCGCCGTCAATCCGCCTGCGAGCGATCTCGACTACGCGGTCGAGCTCGCCGACGAGTACCCCGGACTGACGATCACCGCGGGCGCCGAGGACACGTTCGACCGCCTGGAAGACCGCGGCTACGACGGTCGCGTCGCCATCCGGATCAACCCCGGCATCGGGACGGGCCACCACGAGAAGGTCGCGACCGGCAAGGACGCGAAGTTCGGCATCCCCTACGACGACGTGCCCGAGCTGGCCGCGGCGCTGCGCGACCGGTTCGACCTCGTGGGGCTGCACGCCCACGCGGGCAGCGGCGTCCTGCGCGACGACCTCGACGACCACTGTCGGGCCATCGCGAAAGTCGCGGACCTCGCTCGCACGGTCGGGGACGACGAGCTGTCGTTCGTCGACTTCGGCGGCGGCTTCGGCGTGCCCTACCGCGAGGAGACCGAACCCCTGGACGTGGCGACCGTCGGCGAGCGGGTCCGCGAGGCGGTCGGTGACCTCTCGGCTCAGATCAAACTGGAGCCGGGCCGCTACGTCGTGGCCGACGCCGAGCTGATCCTCACGACGGTCAACACGGTCAAGGAGACGCCAGCGACGACGGTCGTCGGCGTCGACGCCTCGCTGGCGACGCTGATCCGCCCGGCGATGTTCGACTCCTATCACCCGATCCGGAACGTCTCAGCCCCCGACCGAGAGCCACACCCCGTCTCGATCGGCGGCCCGTGCTGTACGAGTGCAGACGTGTTCGCGACGGATCGTCCGATCGCCCGTCCCGAGCGGACCGATCTGCTGGCGATCGGCAACGCCGGAGCCTACGGCTACGAACTGGCCAACCAGTTCCACTCCCAGCCCCGCCCGGCCGAAGTCGCCATCGAGGACGGCGACGAGCGGGTGGTCCGCCGCCGCGAGACGATGGCAGACGTGGTTCGCGTCGAGGACGAGGCCGGAGAGTAATCGATGGCCGACGCCCCGACGTTCGACGTCGACGCCTTCCACCGCGAGGCCGTCGAGACGCCGTCTCACGACTCTGTCGACGAGATGCGCGATCTGCTCGTCGACACGCTCGCCGCCGACGGCCACGAGGCCACCGTCGACGAGGCCGGGAACGTGCTGGCCAGCCGCGAGGCGGACGACGAAGGTCCACACCTCGTCCTGAACACGCACATCGACACCGTCCCGCCACACGTCCCCTACGAGGCCGCCGACGGGTCCTCGACGGCGGGCGACGTGGTCCGGGGCCGCGGGGCCTGTGACGCCAAGGGGCCACTTGCCGCGCTGCTCGCCGCCTTCCTCCGGGCCGAGCTGTCGACCGGTCGGCTCACCCTCGCCGTCACGCCCGACGAAGAGACCCACCAGACCGGTGCAGGCCACCTCGAAGAGACGCTGTCGGCGGACGGGTACGTCGTCGGCGAGCCGACCGACCTGGACGTGTGTACCGCGGCCCGCGGCCAGTTCGAGGGCCGAGTCACGATCCACGGCGAGAGCGCCCACGCCTCCGACCCCGCAGACGGCGCGAACGCCATCCGGGCCGCCGCGCCGATCATGCAGGCCATGGAGAGCTACGACGAGCGCGAGGCGCTCTCGGCCGCCGAGTCGGACGGTGAACACACCGAGCCCCGAGACGCGGCGGCGACGCCGGCACACGAGACCCTCGGTCGTCCGACGCTCACCCCCTCGATGATCGAGGGCGGCGAGGCTCCCAACCAGGTGCCCGCCGAGTGTACGATCACCTTCGACCGCCGCAGCGTCCCCCCGGAGACCAGCGACGAGTTCCCCGAACGGCTCGAAGCACACCTCCGGCAGTGGCTCCCGGACGGCATGTCCCTCGACGTCTCCCTCGTCCGGCCCGACACGCCGTTCCCCGAGGCGTTCGAGACCGACCGGGAAGCGACGCTCGTCCAGACGCTCGCCGCGGAGAGCGACGGTGCGATCCGCCCGTTCGGTGCCGCGACGGAGGCCGCACACTTCGCGCCCGACGCACCGACGGTCGTCTTCGGGCCGGGCGTGCTGGCCGACGAGGAGGGCGCGGTCGCCCACAGCGACCGGGAGTACGTCCGCCGCAGCGAGATCCACGAGGCCGCGAGAGCAGTCGAGGCGACCGTCGAACGGCTGCTCTGACCGTCTGAATCCGCGTACGCTCGGTCCGCTATCGGGACCGTAGCGTCGCCATCGCGTCCTCGTCGCTGACCTGGTCGAAACGCTCGTAGTAGGCCCCGACTGCCCGGAAGGCCGCGGGTGTCTCGACGCAGACGACGGTGTCGGCACTCGCCGCGATGCCGTCGATCGTGTCCGCCGGACCGACGGGGACGCCGACTGCGATCGACGCGGGTTCGGCGGCACGCACCCGGGCGAGACAGGCCCGCATCGTCGCGCCCGTCGCGATCCCGTCGTCGACGACGGCGACGCGCCGATCCCGTAGCGACGGGAAGGGGCCTGTCCGGTACTGCTCGGCCTTCTCGCGTGCCTCGTCGCCGACGCGGACGCGTTCGGCGTCGACGTACTCGTCGGTCACGTCGAGTCGCGCGATCAGCTCGTCGTTGCGCCAGACGCTCCCGTCCTCGGCGACGGCGGCGAGGGCCAGCTCGGGGTTGTTCGGTGCGCCGAGCTTCCTGGCGACGATCACGTCCAGCGGCGCGTCGAAGCGGTCGGCGACGACCCAGCCCGGTGGCAGGCCACCGCGTGGAATCGCGAGGACGACCTCCGGGCTGACGCCGCGGTCGGCCATCGCCTCGGCCAGCTGTCGGCCGGCATCGGTGCGGTCGCGGAACATACGGACGACTACGGAAGCCTGCCGTTAGGGTGTGGTGCCGATCGCGACTGGCCCTCGACGACGCCCTCGACGACCGCGGCCTCGGCCTTCCGGACGAGTTCGCCCGCCGTACTGGTCGCGCAGTCGAGTCGCGCCGCCACGTCCTCGATCGTCCCCTCGCGCGGAATCTCGTAGTACCCGACCGCCACTGCCGCTTCCATCGCGGCTCGCTGTCGGTCGGTGAGCTGTGACGGGCGACTGGCGCGCTCGAACGACCGGACCCGCTCGATCGCGAGATCGCCGACCGACGCGAGTGCGTCGTGAAAGGCACTGAGGGCGCTCGTCTCGCCGACCGCCTCGAACGAGATCGTCCCGTCGTCGCGAAACACCACTGGCGGGCGGAAGATCACCGCAGCGTCGGCGATCAGATCCAGCACCACGTCTGGAAACTCGAACCCGTCCTGCTGGAGGAACACGTAGGTCCCGTCCCCGTCCCGGACGTGGCTGGTCGTCTCTACGGAGTCGATCGTCGCGACCGCGCGCTCGGCGGCCGCCGGCTCCCCGTCGAACCAGCACAGCGTCGTCGCGTCCGCCGTCGGGCTCCACAGCAACAGCTCTGCTCGCGTGAGCGGCCCGTCGCCGTCGAGGTGTCCCTGAAGTGGATGGCGGAGCCGGTCGGGGTACGTGACCGAGAACTGGATCCGTTTCATGCGGCCGTTGGCCGCCGTTCGTCCGTCCGGCATAAAGACCTCACGCGGCCGCCCGGACGACGCCCGCCGGGGTCATCGATAGCTCTCTAGCGCCGCCGGCATCGCTCGAAGGAGCGTCCGCAGGTGGTCGGCACCGTCGACCGTCTCGATCGTCGCGGTCGGGAGTCGGTCCTCGAACGCTCGCACGCTCGCTATCGGGACGTTCGTGTCCGCGGTCCCGTGCCAGAGACACACGTCGGCGGTGAGAGACTCGTAGTCGAGCGCCCACTCCGTGGCCGCGGTCCGGAGTTCCGTGACGGTGCCGCTCGTGGTGTGGGCGAGCGCTTCGAGGAAGTCGGCCTCGATGGTCGTCGCCACTTCCTCGGAGACCGGCTCGTCGGCGTCGCCCGCGGTGTACTGTGCGACGACGAACGACGGGTCGAGGCGCTCGGCGAGCCACGCCTGTCCGCGCAGGAGGCCACCGAGCAGCGTCGGCGTTCTGGTCGCCAGCCCGCCGAGGAGCCGCTGTGTCGTGGGTGTCTCGCCGGACACGTCCGGCGGTGTCGCCCCGGCGACGAGATCGACCCGCGAGACGGCGTCGGGACACCGCGTGGCCATCGCCAGTGCGTGTGGCGCGCCGCCGGAAAACGCCACCAGTCCGGCTCGCTGGACGTTCGCGTCGTCGAGGACCGCACGGAGGTACTGGTCGGCGTCGCCGATCGATCGCTCCGACCACGGCGTCGAACCGCCGTAGCCCGGCCGATCGGGCGCGAGGAGTCTGACACCGCGTTCTCGTGCGGCCGTCTCGAACAGCGAACCGAGCCGGTGGGAGCCGGGCGTCCCGTGCAAGAACAGCACAGGCGTCCCGTCGGGACGGCCGTACTCCGCGTACCTGAGCCGACGACCGCCGCTCAGCGAGATCGTCGTCGTGGGGGCGTCGTCGGGTCTCTCGTCACCTCGTGTCACAGCCGCGGATTCAGCCATTGCCGGATCGTTGGCCGCCCGTCCGACTGGCAGTTTTCCCGGATCTATGCGGTGGTTTATACGTAGGGTCGGCATCGACGACACTCACGTCGTCGGAGTCCGTGGAGCGACTGGCGTTCCGTGGCCGTCCGCGTGGTGTCACTCCCGTGGGGCTGGCTCGGCGGCCTGACCACGCTCCAGGGTGTCCTCGACTTCGAAGTAGGTCAGGACCAGCGCGAGCACGGCCAGCACGGCACCGAACGTAAACGGCGCGACGAGACCGCCGAGATTGTACAGCACGCCGGAAGCGAGTGGCCCGAGTGCGACGCCGAGTCCGAACGCCATCGTCAGCACCGACAGCGTCGTCCCCGACCCGCGGTCCCCGGCGAGGTCGCCCGCCAGTGCGAGCGACGGCGCGAACACGAGCGCGACGGCGACCCCCTGGAGCAGTCTGGCCCCGAGCATCGTCCACGGTCCCGTGACGACGCCCTGGGCGAACACGGCGGGGATCAGGACGACGAAGCCCGCGATGATGAACGGCCGACGGCCGTACACGTCCGAGGCGCGCCCGATGGGGATCTGGAAGACGACGTTGGCGATGACGACGGCGGCAAACTGCACGGAAAAGAGGAACGTCGTCTCGTCCAGTCGCGCGCGGATCGGCCCTTCGAGCGTGGCGAACAGCGCGATCGTCGTGGCCATGAAGAAGGTCCCGACGCCGAGGACGAAGACGGGATCGAGTCCGTTCCCGTCGCGGTGGCGTACCGCGATCGAGAGGTCTTTGCCCGCTCCGCCGACGACTTTCGGCGGGTCCTCGATCAGGGCCACGACGAGCACGAAACTGACGACTGCACCGAGGACGGCGACGGCGAAGGCGGCGACGAACCCGGAGAAGGTGTGGCCGGCCAGGGGGCCCAGCCAGTCCGAGAGCCCGTAGCTGACGACGGTCTCGGCCGCCAGCCCGCCCGTGATGACGACGCCGGCGACGATCGGCCCGAACCCGAAGCCAATCAGCCGGAAGGTGTTGAACACGCCGAAGTTGCCGCCCCGTTCGCGGTCGCTGGCCGCGTAGTCGTTGACCAGCGCGACCGTGGCCGGCACGGTGAAGGCTGCGCCGATTCCCTGGAGAGCACGGGCCCCGAGCACCGACCAGTAGCTCGTGACGAACGGGTAGGTCGCGCTGCCGACGGCGAAGATCGCCAGTCCCGTCAGGACGAACACGCGCCGCCGCCCGGTCCGGTCGGAGAGCCGCCCGGTGAACGGCTGGCCGAAGCTGTTCAGCAGACCGAACAGGGAGAGCACGAGCCCGATCAGGGTCTCCTCGCGCAGGACGAACCCGAGAATCTCCGTGCCGGCGATGCCCGACAGCGAGATCTGGCCGCTGGCGATGTACAGCGGCAGGACGATGATCAGAAAGGAGTTGCCCAGCGCGTCGGCCATCCGCGCGAACGCGAGCGTCAGGACGCGACCGTCCGTGTCCAGTACCATCTACCACCCAGTCGGTCCCGAACCTCGTGAGGATTGTGCTCGACTGTCAGGCGGTCGCGGCGATCACGCGGTCGACGGCGCGGGCCAGTTCGCCCTCACTGGCCCAGGTGAACAGTCGGCCCTCGTCGTCGAGGTGGGCGAACAGCGTCAGCATCATCGCGTCGAAGCGCTCGTAGTCGAGGTCGCCAAACGCCGGGTCGGCGGCCGATCGTTCGTCGTCGGCCGGCGGATCGAGCGACGCCCCGTCGTAGTCCCGCTTGAGGACGTACAGCCGCTCGTGATCCACCTCGCCCAGTTCCAGTTCGTGCCCACCGTCGTTGTCTTCGGCGACGAGGACGATGTGGTCTGCCCGCCGGGCGAACACCCGGAACTTCACGTAGAAGTTCCGCCAGACGTCCACGTCGGGGTCGACGTCCTCCAGCGTGAACGCGACCCGGTCTGCAGCCCGATCTGTCAGGGCGTCCCGGACGGATTCGACGCGCTCCTTCTCGTACTCGTCGTAGTTACCCAGCACGAAGTAGGTCCTCTCGGCGTCGGCGAACCGGTCGAGGTCGCCGTACACCACGTCCCGCATCGCCGCGATCTGTCCGGGCGGAAGTGTCCCGAGGAAGGACAGCGTGTCGTCGAGGACCTCCTGCCCGTCGAAGCTCGGCCCACTCATAGTTCCGCGGTCGTGGGGGCGGTATATAATCGTGGCTGGTCCGGTCGTCGACGGTCGTGGTCATCATAGTGATAACCCGATTAGCAAAGTGGAGACTAAAACGGTTTAGTACCGACCCGAACGCTTATCGGCTAGAAGCGGCATCGACTAGACATGGCCACGCAAGACCGCGGCGAGCGACCGAACGGCTTCAGCGAGAGACTGGAGCGGCGGCGCTTCGTCCTGGACGAGACGCGGCTGACGATCCTCCACCAGATTCTCGCCCAGCCAGACGGCGTCCTCTCTGTCGAGGAACTCGTCTACCGGAATCCCGAGACAAGCGAAGAGAATCTCCGCTATCACCTCCGGCAACTGGTCGACCGGAACGTCGTCGAGAAGATCCCGGTCCCGCGCTCCCAGAGTATCGACGATCCGCCGACGACGTTCTACGCCGTCACCGGTGACGGGATCGCTCTCCTGAAAGCGGTCAGCATGTACGAGGAGGCCGCGGTCTGGCGCAGCGTCTACGAGCAGATGGAGCGGACCGACCGGATCGAAGCCATCGAGAATCTGGAGAGCCGCCCCGACGTGGACTACGAGAGCCGCGGCGCGACGGCCGAGGACTGATCACACGACCGCCCAGCGCCAGTCGACGCCAGCGCCCAGCGTCTTGGGCGCTGTGCGTGTGCGGTGATCGGAGAACCGCGCTCGTGCCCTACACGCCGTCGGCCAGTTCGTCGGCGACGCCGGTGTAGCCCGTGGGGGTCACGGCGAGCAGTTCCTCGCGGACGGACTCGCTCACGTCGAGGTCCTCGATCATCTCCTGGAAGTCCTCGATGGTGACGGACTTGCCCCGCGTGGCCTTCTTGACCTGCTCGTAGGCGTCGTCGTGGCCCTCGCGTCGGAGAATGGTCTGGACGGCTTCGCCGATGATCTCGGGGGTGTCGTCGAGTTCCTCGCGCATGACCTGCTCGTTGGGGACGACCTTGTCCAGGCCGTTCTGGCACTTCTGGTAGGCGATCAGACAGTAGGCAAAGGCCGATCCGATGTTGCGCTTGACCGTCGAGTCCGAGAGGTCCCGCTGGAGGCGCGAGGTGGTGACGTAGTCGCCGAGAAAGACCAGGTCCGAGTTCGCTTTCGTGAGGTTGCCCTCGCTGTTCTCGAAGTCGATCGGATTCACCTTGTGGGGCATCGTCGAGGAACCGGTCTCGCCCTCGACGGCCTCCTGCCCGAGGTAGCGATCGGAGACGTAGAGCCACATATCGAGGTCGAGGTCTCGGAGGACGTTGTTGGCTCCCCGGACGGCGTCGAAGACGGCTTCGAGGTCGTCACAGGGGTTGACCTGCGTCGTCAGCGGTTCGTGTGCCAGCCCGAGGTCCGTGACGAACGCCTCTGAGACGGCGGGCCAGTCGACGTCCGGATACGCGGCGTGGTGAGCGGCGTAGGTGCCGGACGCGCCGGCCAGCTTGCCCGAGAGGTCGTCGGCCGCGGCTTCGATCCGGGCGATGGCTCTCCCCAGCCGCGAGGCGTAGACCGCCATCTCCTTGCCGAAGGTCGTCGGCGTCGCGGGCTGGCCGTGGGTGCGGGCCAGCATCGGGAGGTCGCCGTAGTCGTGAGCGAACGCGACCAGGCGGTCCCGGACGGCGCGCAGTTCCGGGACGAGCACGTCCTCGACGGCCGGACCGACCAGCAGTCGGTGAGCGAGGTTGTTCACGTCCTCGCTGGTGAGCCCGAAGTGGATCCAGTTGGCCGCGTCCAGTCCGTCGGGGAGGTGGAGGCGAACGAAGTACTCGACGGCCTTCACGTCGTGGTTGGTCGCGGCGTACTCGCCGTACCCCTCCGTTTCGAGTTGCTTGACGACGGCCGCGTCTTCCTCGTCGAACGCCTCGTAGCAGTTCCGCAGGTGGTCGCGCTGGGCTGGGTCGATCGTCAGCGGCGTCGCGTCGAGATCGGCCAGCGCGAGCAAGTACTCGACTTCGACCCGGACGCGAGCACGCATCAGTGCGCGCTCGCTGGCGTAAGGCACGAGCGGTTCCGTGTAACGAGCGTAGCGGCCGTCGAGCGGCGAGACGGCGTCGAGCGGACCCCGGTCAGTCATACTGAGGGATCTGCGAGGCCGGCGAAAAAGCGTGTCGATCAGGGTTCGACGGGATCGTCGCCCGTCTCGGTCGCCGCGTCCGTCGCCTCGTTCGCTCGGGCGTAGTACGACCGATAGCGCGACAGCTTCCGGTACAGCGCGTAGCCGACGATCCCATCGAAGATGGCGACGAAGGCAAGCAGCGTCAGGACGTTCCAGACCCGCAGCACCGACGGGAGGACCGACACGAGCGTGTTGTACGCCCCGTGGATCAGCGCCGCCACGACGATCCCCTTGACCACGATCGGGCCGCGGTCGTCGGGGTTGAACTTCGCCAGCCCGAGGTAGTAGCCCGCGAACGCGGAGTACAGCACGTGGCCCGGCCCCACGAGCGATCGGCTCAGCGAGGTGCCGATCGCCTGCTGGAGCTGTGCCATCTCACCGAGGCTGGCGGCCTGTAGGTAGCCCTGTGCGATGTAGAGCGCGTTCTCGATCGTCGCGAACCCCAGCCCGGCGACGGCACCGTACACCGCCCCGTCGACGACGGCGTCGAAGCTCTCGGTCTCGTAGGCGTAGGTCCGGATCGCGAGCCACTTGACGGTCTCCTCGATGGGGCCGACCACGAGGAAGAAAAAGAGCGCCGTCCCGACGACCGGTATCAGTTCGAAGACGCCGCTCAACAGCGTGTTGACCAGTGCTGCGATCGCCGCGAAGACGACCGCGAGGACGAACGTGATCGCCAGCGTGTCGATCGGTTCCCGCCTGGTCGGGTCGCCGTACCAGACGTACGCGACGAGCGCGACCGCCGGGACGGCAGACAGCAGCGCCAGGACGCCGAGGTTCGGTTCGCGCACGACGAGCAGGCCGGCGAACCCGAGCTGGACGACGAACAGGAAAAGCGCGACGACCAGCAGGGCCCAGCGACGACTCGTGTGCAAGAGGCCGTACAGCGCCACCGAGAATCGATCTAACAGCGACCGTGCGTCCCACTCGGCGACGTCGTAGAGGTCTTCGCCGGGGAGTCCATCCTGTACGGGATCGCGGTCTGGCATGGCTCGGCTATCACCAGCCTCCGTGGAGTGTCTTTCGCCGGACGGGATCACCGGCTGATCGCGCTGGGTTCCAGGTGGCCCGAGGGTTGCTCTGGGTACCGGAAGAGGTAGCCCCCGAGCGCGAGCCACGCCAGGCCGAGCGGCGGTGCGAGCCACGCACGCAGCCCGTCCCCGTTCCCGAACCCGAGAAACAGTACGGTCCCGACGAACAGGGCGACGCCGAGCCAGGGCGGGACCCGGCGAGCCCGGACGACACCGGCGGCCAGCAGGACGGTCCCACCGGCCAGTCCGAGGACGCCCAGCGCGACGACGCCCTCGGCGAACCATCCGGCCCCGCCCAGCAGGACCCTCGACCACTGCCCGGCGGCGAAGGCCAGACCGCCCAGCAGCGCGACCCCGCTCCCCTCGCCGCCGGGGAACTGGTAGATCCAGGGGAGCCGGAGGACGACGCCGAGCAGTCCGACTGCCAGGACGAACCCGGACGTACCGACGAGGAGTCGGACGGATCCGTCGGCGGATCCGGTGACGATCGTCGCCAGGCTCCAGCCGATCCAGCAGAGGCCGCCGACGACGAGCGCCAGCTGTGCCCACGGGCGCTCAGCTTCGGTCATACCTCGTCGCTGGGCGGCGGCCCCTGAAAGCGTTACTGTCGAGCCGAACCGTGTCGATTGTGTCATTCCGACACCGCAATTACTTTGCGCGCCCGCCGCGCCCTCTCGACCATGAAAATCGCCGGTCTGGCCAGCAACCGTGGCCGAAACCTGATGAACATCGCCGACCGCGCGCCCGGCGGGGCCGAGATCGCGGTCGTGCTCACGAACGACGCCGACGCGCCCGTTCTGGAGGCCGCCGCCGAGCGCGACATCCCCACCGAGGTCGTCGAGCGCCCCGACGACCAGGAGCGGGCGGCACACGAACTGCGCGTCCTGGACGCCATCGAGGCGTACGACTTCGATCTGGTCTGTCTGGACGGCTACATGCGCGTGCTCACCGAGACGTTCCTCGACGAGGTGCCGACGACGCTGAACGTCCACCCGTCGCTGCTGCCGGCGTTCCCGGGAATGGACGCCCACGAGCAGGTGCTCGACGCCGGCGTCAAGACCACCGGCTGTACCGTCCACGTGGTCGACGAGAGCGTCGACGACGGTCCCATCGTCACCCAAGAGCCCGTCCCGGTCTACGAGGACGACGACCTGGCGGCGCTCAAAGAGCGCGTCCTCTACGAGGCCGAGTTCACCGCCTACCCGCGTGCGGTCGAGTGGTTCGCCGAGGATCGCGTCACCGTCGACTGGGAGTCAGAGACCGTCGAGATCGACGGCGACGACGGCGGCGCGTTCCCGAGCCGTCGCCTCGCTAGCAACGACCGCGCCGCGGACCTGCGCTACGGAGAGAACCCCCATCAGGACGCCGCGGTCTACGCCGACCGCACCACCGACGAGGCCAGCGTCGTCCACGCCGACCAGCTCAACGAGGGCGCGAAGGGACTCTCCTACAACAACTACAACGACGCCGACGGCGCGCTGAACCTCATCAAGGAGTTCGAGGAGCCGGCGGCGGCGGTCATCAAACACACCAATCCCGCGGGCTGTGCGACCGCCGACTCCGTCGCCGAGGCCTACGAGCGCGCCCTCTCGACGGATCCGATGAGCGCCTTCGGCGGCATCGTCGCACTGAACCGCGAGTGTGACGCGGCCACGGCCGAGCAGATTGTCGACTCGTTCAAGGAGGTCGTCGTCGCGCCGGGCTACACCGACGACGCCCTGGACGTGCTCTTCGAGAAGGAGAACCTGCGTGTCTTGGATGTCAACGACAACTACGACGTGACCGAGGAACTCACCGAGAAGCCCCTCGTCGGCGGGCGACTCGTGCAGGAACGTGACCAGCAGCACCTCACCGCCGACGACCTCGAAGTGGTCACCGACCGCGAGCCGACCGACGAACAGATCGAGTCAATGCTGTTCGCGTGGCACACGCTCAAGCACGTCAAGTCCAACGGCATCCTCTTCGCCAAGGGGACCGAGACGGTCGGGATCGGCATGGGTCAGGTCTCTCGGGTCGACGCCGTCCGACTCGCCGCGATGAAAGCCGACGAGCACGCCGAAGGCAAGGACGCCGAGGGTGCCGTGATGGCAAGCGACGCCTTCTTCCCGTTCCCGGACGGTCTCGAAGCGGCTGCCGAGGCGGGCATCGAGGCGGTCATCCAGCCGGGCGGCTCGAAGAACGACGACATGGTCATCGAGGCCGCCAACGAGCACGACGTGGCGATGGTCTTCACCGGCCAGCGGTCGTTCCGACACGACTGATACTGCCGGCTGTCACTTCGTGAGGATCTTCGCCACCCCGGGGTGGCGAAATCGCTCACAGATTTACAGCCGGTAGTATGAGACGGACGGGTGTCGCGATGGCCCGGTGAGCGTCTCGCCCGTTGTTCGCGCGATCCGGTCACGGTCCTCCGCACGGACCGTCTGCCACTACTCGTCGGTCCGGTCCAGTTCGTGAAAGACCAGAATCGCGCTCCCGTCGTCGAGCGTCGACAGCGTCGTCCGTGAACTGCTGGGGTCATCTGCGTCGGTAGCGAGCGTCGTCTGTCCGGTCCAGCTCCAGCCGTCGGCGGCGACGGGGAACGCCTCGGTCCGGAGTCGCCGGACGGACGCCGCCTTCAGTAGCTCGGTCCACTCTCGCCCTCGCAACTCGGCTGGCGACGCGGACAGCTCCGTCGCGAGCCGGTTGTTGGCGAAGGTCACTGTCCCGTCTGGCGTGACGATCAGCGTGGCCTCGCGACTCGCTTCGAGAGCCTCGTGACAGCGCCGTGCGCTCGTCGTCAGACGGTGTCGCCCGACGAGTCGGCCGATGCGATACGCAAGGAGTGCCATGTGGGAGTCCCCAGACGCTTTTTCGAGGTAATCTGTCGGGCCGTCCCACAGGGTGTCCCGATCGATCTCTTCGAAGGGGACGGCCGAGTGAAGCAAGAACGGGACGCTCGGAGCGACTTCGCGGACCGCTCTCAGCAGTTCGAGTCCGTCAGAGCCGTCGAATCGGTAGGCGCTGACCAGACAGTCGACGCCGTCGAGCCGGTCGGGCACTGCCGACGGATCGGTCTCGACGCGGACCTGCAGGTCGTCGCGGTCCTCGAAGGCCCGTTCGATCGCCGACAGGTACTCGCGGTCGGCGTCGACACAGAGGACCGTCGCCGGTCGCGCGCTCGTGGGGCGAACTGGCGTCGTCTCGATGGTCGTGTCCATTGGCGGATCGTTCGATCGGGACTGGGTGGGCCGACACGGCGGTGGGGCGTTCACTGCTCGATTTCGACGGTCAGGTCCGACTGGATCCAGGCGTGCGTGCGCTCGGGATCCGCGATCATCGCGACGCTCTCGCCGCGGATGACGTACTCCTCGTAGGTTTCGCGGATCTGGTCGTCGTCGGCCCGAGTGGATTCGTTCGTCGACATCCTCAGATCCCTCCCGTCAGCGGTTCGAGCGCGAGCTGGTCGTCGGTGCCGATCGAGATTCGGTAGCCTTCGTACTCGAAGTTCACAGAGAGGTCGCCAGCAGACGAGACGAGTGCGTCGAGCGCGTCCGTGTCGACGACTGTGCCAAGCGGCGTGAGTTCGGTCGGATCGGTGTCGGTTTCGGCTGCAACTGCCTCGACGACGCGCAGCGACGGTGTTTGCGAGTGGCGTTTCACGGATGTGGTCGTCATTTCTGATTGAAACGTAGCCCGCTGTCTCCTTTGGCTTCCCCTAGAACTGTATTCGTCGCGGGGGCGTCTCTGGGCTATACATATAGCGTCTCTCCGTCGCCGCGGCTCCGTCGTGTGGTTTCATACTACCGGCTGTACATCTGTGACCGATTTCGCCACCCCGGGGTAGCGAAGATCGTCACGAAGTGACAGCCGGCAGTATCACTGCCGGTATTGTGCGGCTACCTCGATTCGAGACTGTGACGCGCGGGCTCGTCTGTGCGACCCCTGCAAGTCATTATCGTCCGTTGTTAACTCAGACACATGATCTCACTCTGGCACGACGTGGCCCCGTTCGTCGGGGCGGCCAGCGGGGAGTGGTTCGTCTCGGTCTCCAGCGGTGCGACGGGCTTTGACACGTTCTCGATCGCGTTCGTGCTCACCGGACTGGTCGGGCTTGCGGTCCGGGGCGACGCCGACGATCCGATCGCACAGTTGACCGAGAAGGTGCGTCGCGTGGCAGCCGGCGCGGACGACGTTACGTTCACGACCGACCGCGACGACGAGATCGGTGCGCTGTACGACGCGATCGGCGATCTCGTCGCGGCGACCGACGCCGAGGACCGGACCGACGAGGCGTTTCGCCGTTCGCTCTACGAGATCACGAGCGACCCGGCGCTCGACGACGACGCGAAGCTCGATCGACTGCTCGAACTGGGCTGTGAGCGACTCGGGGTCGAGACCGGCTTCATCGCACAGATCGACGAAGCCGACGACCGGTACGAGATCGAGCGGGCGACCGGTCCGCTCGTCGCCGAGGGGAGCGTGTTCGACCTCTCCGAGACGCTCTGTCAGCGGACGATCACGTCCGACGACGTGCTCGGCATCGCCGACACGGCCGCGGCGAGCGACCTCGACGAGGCCGAGTACGCGGACTCGGACGTGCGCAGCTACATCGGCTCGAAGCTGCTCGTCGATGGCGAACTGTACGGGACGCTCTGTTTCGCCGGCTCGGAGCCCCGCGAGCGCTCGCTCAGCCACGCCGAGAAGGTCTTCGTCGATCTCATGGGACGGTGGATCAGCCAGACGGTCGAGCGCCGCGAACGGATGGCGACGCTGGAGCGACACGCCTCGATGCTCGATTCCCTGTTCGAGGAGTTGCCCGTCTCCCTGTACGTCAAAGACGAGGCGGGCAGACACGTCCGCAAGTCGGTCTCCGACCGGGTGACCGAGTTCCCCGAGGACGAGGAGTGGTACCGCGGCAAGACCGACCTCGACATCTACGACGAGGCGTTGGCCGAACGGACCTACGCCGACGACATGCAGGTCATCGAGTCGGGCGAGCCGATCATCGGGCAAGAGGAGTACGATCCCGTGGCGAAGGAGTGGGTAGTCACGTCCAAGGTGCCCTGGCGGGGACCCGACGGCGAGATCCGGGGCCTCATCGGCGTCACGCAGTACGTCACCGAGCGAAAAGAGCACGAGCGGAAACTGGAGGCGATCGTCGAGAACACGACCAACCAGATCTACATCAAGGACTCCGAGGGCGTCTACCAGTTCGTCAACGAAGCGACCGCGGCGCTGTTCGACCGCGAGCCGGCGGAGATCCTGGGGAAGCGAGACGACGAACTCTTCGACAGCGGGACCGTCGAGACGCTCGTCTCGGAGGACCGTCACGTCCTCTCGTCGGGCGAAACCGTGACGACGACGACGACGGCGGAGATCGACGGCGAGCGCCGGACCTTCCTCGACAACAAGTACCCGTACCGTGACGAGTCGGGCGAGATCATCGGCGTCATGGGGATCAGCAAGGACATCACCGAGCGACAGGCACGCGAACGAAAGCTCCGTGAGCGAAAGCGCGAACTGGCGACGCTGATGAGCAACCTCCCGGGGATGGTGTATCGCTGCCGAAACGAACCCGATTGGCCGTTCGAGTTCGTCAGCGACGGGTGCCGGGAGCTGACGGGCTACGACCCAGCGGCGATCCGGAGCGGAGCGGTCAACTGGGCCGAAGACGTCATCGTCGGCGACAACGACGAGCTGTGGGAGACGGTCCAGCGCGCCGTCGACGACCACGAACAGTTCCAGGTCACCTACCCGATCGAGACAGCGGACGGGCAGCGTCGGTGGCTGTGGGAACGCGGTGTCGGCATCTACGACGACGACGGGACCGTCCGAGCCCTGGAGGGGGTCGTCACCGACGTGACCGATCGCAAGGCTCAGGAGCGCGAGCTTCGCCGGACCAACGAGCGGCTCAACACCCTGATCGACGCCTCGCCCGACGCCCTCGTTCTGATCGACACCGACGGCGTCGTCGAGCTGTGGAACCCCGCTGCCGAGCGCATCTTCGGCTGGAGCGAGTCGGAGGTCGTCGGCGACACGCTGCCGTTCGTCCCGGCCGACAGAGCGTCAGAGTTCGACGCGTTCCGGGACCGCCTGCTGTCCGGCGAGTCGATCAACAGCGTCGAGACGCGACGACGCCGCAAGGACGGGACGCTGATCGACGTGAGCCTCTCGGCGGCCCCGCTGCGAGGCGTCGACGGCGAGATCACCGGGATCATGGCCGTCATGGAGGACATCACGGAGCGCAAGTGCCAGGAGCGCCAGCTTCGGGAACACCAGCGCGAACTCGATCGCTACCGGGAGTTCACCGAGGACATCCTCGACGCCGTCGACGACGTGTTCTACGTCCTCGACGAGGACGGCTCCCTCCAGCGCTGGAACAGCGCACACACCCAGGTGACGGGCTACTCGGACGCGGAGATCGAATCGATGCACGCGACGGACTTCTTCGCGCCCGAACACCGGGACCAGATCGAGGCAGCGATCGAGGAGACGAAAGCGACGGGTGACGCGGTGGTCGAGATTCCTTACCTGACCAAAGACGGCGAGCGGGTCCCCCACGAGTTCGTCGCCGTCGCTCTCGAAGACCCAGACGGGAACCAGCTCGTCGCGGGGATCGGGCGAGACATCAGCGAGCGAAAGCGCCGGGAGCGCCAGCTCGAACGCACGACGGACCTGCTTTCCCGCGCCGAAGAGATGGCGGCGATCGGCGGCTGGGCAGCGGTCGTCGAGGACGGCGCGGCCGTCGACACCAAGTGGACCGACAAACTGTTCGACATCTTCGGACTGGCCGACGACGAGGCCCGCTCGGTGGAGGCGATGCCCCAGTTCTACCACCCCGACGACCGGGAGCGACACCGCAGCGCCATCGAGCGCGCACTCGACCACGGGATCGGGTGGGAGCAGGAACTGCGACTCGACACTCCCGACGGCACCCAGCGGTGGGTCCACACCATCGGAGAGCCGGTCCTCGAAGACGGCACTGTCGTCGAGATCAGAGGCTCGGTCCAGGACATCACCGCACAGAAGCAACGCGAACTCGCGTTGGAGTCGCTCCACGACTCGGCGCGCGGGCTGTTGACGACGGAGTCGATCGACGACGCCACCCGGTTGATCGTCGACACGGCCGCGTCGCTGCTCGACCAGGCCGCCGTCGGGATCTACCTGTACGACGAGACGACGAACCTGCTCGAACCCGCCTCGGTGTCTCCGGGCTTCGAAGCGCTCTGTGGCGGCGAGCCGGATGCCGTCGGGCCGGGGACGGAGTCGTTCCTCTGGCACGCCTACGTCACCGGGACCCAGAGCGTCCTCGAAGGCGTCGACACCAGCGGCGAGTCGGGCCCCTTCGTCGACGCGGCCGACACCGGCATCGTGGTGCCGATCGGGAGCCACGGCGTCTTCGCCGCACTCGACGAGGCAGGCGAGATCGGTGAGAGGGATCGCTCTCTCGTCGAGACGCTGGTCGCGACCGCGGCGGCCGCCTTCGAGCGACTCGAAAGCGAGGCCACGCTGCGCGAGCGCGAGGCCGAGATCGAGGCCCAGAACGACCGACTCAGACGCCAGATCCGGGCCAACGAGACGATCCGCTCCGTCGATCAGACCCTCATCGGTGCGACCGACCGAGACCAGCTCGAAGCGGCGGTGTGCGAGCGACTGGTCGACGACGAGGACATCTCTTTCGCCTGGATCGGGTCGTTCGATCCCGGCGGCGAGACGCTCCAGGCTCGTGCCTGGGCCGGTGAGGGGGAATCGTATCTCGACACGCCGTCGTTCGACCGCTCGGCGACGCACTCGGACCCGGCCGTCTCGGCGGCGCTCGACGACGAGCCGGTCGCCGTCTCGAACATCGCCCAGAACGTCCAGCAGGCGGCGTGGCGACAGGCGGCACTGGCCGTGGGTCACCAGTCGGCGCTCGCGGTCCCCGTCTCGCTCGACGACTACCAGTACGGCGTGCTGACGGTGTACGCCGACGAGCCGGACGTGTTCGGCGAGTTCGAGACCGCCGTGTTCGCGGAGCTGGGGACGAGCATCGCCAACGCGATCACGAGCATCACGACCCGGCAGGCGCTCAACGCCGACACGCTGACCGCGCTCGAACTGCGCGTCGAGGACACGACGGACCCGTTGCTCGACATCGCGTTCGGGAGCGGCTGTACGGTCACCTACGAGGGCGTGGGCACCGTTTCCGCCGACGAGACACGACTGTTCGTCCGTGTGAGTGGCTGCGATCCCACGACCGTCTCGGAGCTGCTGGCCGACCGGCATACGATCGCCGACCACCACCTCGTCTCCGAGAGCGAGGACGGCGGCGTGTTCGAGGTGACGATCCAGGGCGAGACGGTCATCGCTCGACTCGTCCGCCAGGGCGGGCGAGTGCGAAAGATCGCCGCCGAGGAGTCCGGTATCGACGTCGAGGTCGACGTGCCGACCTCGGTGGACGTACGCTCGTTCGTCGAGACGCTCACCGACGACGGAACGGTCGAACTGGTCAGCCGACGCGAACGAGCACGCTCTGCGGAGTCCGACCCCGCGCTCGCCGAGACGATCCTGGGAGCGCTGACGGATCGCCAGCGGGAGGTCCTCCGGACGGGCTACTTCTCGGGGTTCTTCAACTGGCCGCGCGACACGACCGGTCAGGAGCTCGCAGCGATGCTCGACGTGTCACAGCCGACCGTCAACCGCCACCTCCGACTGGGCCAACAGCGGGTCATGCGACAGCTGTTCGACGACGAGTCCGACGCGGAATGAGTGGGTGTCGCGCTCGATCACCGCGCGTTTTTATCGCCGCCGCTCGAAGCCTGCCTGTGTCCTGGTTCAGCCGCAATCGCCACTGGCTGTTGCTCGCGCTCGTCGCGGTGACGACGGTCCTCGCGGTCGGGACCGTCGGTGTGGGACTGGTCGCGGTCCTCGCCGGACTGGCCGGCGGTGCCGGTCTCGGTGCCGTGCTGGGCGACGTGGCACTCGTGTTGTCGATCGCTGCCCTCCTGGTCGCCGCAGACGTCGCGTTCGCACTGGCCTTTCTGGTCACCCTCGCACGCCGGGCGTCGCTGCCCTCTCTGCCCGAGAACGACCGTGTCGCCGACGGGTTCGAACGCGCCGAGCGACTCGTCCCGCCACTGTCTCGACTGGGACTCGCCGACCGCTTCGCCGTCTCGACGGAGACCAAGCGCGAGCGACTGAAAGAGCGCTACGTCGACGGCGGTCTCACGGAGGTCGAGTACGAGCGCCAGTTGCAGGTGCTGCTGGCCGAGGCCGACGACGACGCGGCCGTGTCGGCCGGAGACGAGATCGAGCCCGACCTCGCCGCCGGCGAAGAGCAGACGACGGCCCGAACAGCGGCCGACAGCGCACCCTCCAGTACCGAACTCGAATCCGACGCCGAGTAGCACGCTGATTTTATACCGCGGCCCGCCGTCGGTAGTCGTATGACCGACGAGTTCAGCGTGTTTCGCTTCGACGTCGACGCCGAGGCGATGCGTGCCCTCCTCGAATCGCTCGGCGTCGAGCCGTCCGTGTCTGCGGCGTTCGAGCGCGACGAGACCGACGACGAGCGCGCGAGCGCACCGCACGGAGAGCGAACCGGGCCACGCGTCGGCGAGACGCCGCCACCCGGTGCCGGCGATCCGGTCGCCCCCGAGGACAGTCCCGAGGAGAGCGACGGCGGGCGTCGGACGCTCCTGATGGCCGCGCTCGGCACCGCAGTGGTGGCGCTGCTGACGGCGGTCGCAGTGGTGGTGTACCGTCGGCGGTCCGGCGAGACGCTGCCGGACGTTCCGGTGCCCGACGGCGTTCCGATCCCGGAGGTAGGGACGCTTCCGGGGCCCTTTGGCGACGGCGACGAGCCGAGCCCCGAGCGATCTCGGTCGCCGGCCGACGAGGAGACGGTCGACGCCGCGCCGCTGGTCGGAATGGCCCTGCTCTCGCTCGGAGGTGCCGTGTTGCGCCGCGTCCAGCGGCCCGACGAACGCGAGCACTGACCGTCAGCGACTCGAAGGCCGGCGGCGTGGGGCGAAGTGACTGGTGGTCGTTCTCTCTTCCGACACATTATTTCGATCTGTACCGACAGTATTATTCCCGCCTTTCGTGTGTCACTGTCTAGCCACCGACGCGGGGGGATGTTGGGCGTCGGATTCTCCGGCGGAGCGCCCCGATCGGTCGGCAGTTCGTACCTATGAGAGAAACACGACGCGACGTTCTTCGGCACGCCTCGGCGCTGGTCGCAGCGGTGACCGGCGCTGGCACAGCAGCGGCACAGCAATCACCCCCGGCCTACGACGACGGCACCGTCTACACCGGCGGGGATCGAGTGACCTACGACGGTTCCGTCTGGGAGGCCGGCTGGTGGACCCAGGGGACGGCCCCGTCGACGGACGCGGCGGTCTGGGAACGGGTCGACGCCGGCGACGGCGACGACTCCGGCGACGACTCGTACCCGGCCTGGGACGCCAGCGTCGCCTACAGTGGCGGGGACCGGGTAACCCACGACGGCTCCGTCTGGGAGGCAGCGTGGTGGACGAAAGGGACCGAGCCCGCCGCCGACGCGACCGTCTGGACACTGGTCGAGAGCGACGACGGTTCCGGCGGTGACGAGAACGGGGCACCGACGGCCGTCGTCGGCGTCACGCCCTCGGCACCGACGCCGGGCGAGACGGTGACGTTCTCTGGGGCCGACTCTTCGGACCCCGACGGCGACGCGCTGGACTACGAGTGGACCATCGACGGCGACACGGTAACCGGCGTCGAACACACGCGGTCGTTCGAGTCTGCCGGGGAGTACGCCGTCAGCCTGACCGTCACCGACGGCTCGGGGGCCAGTGACTCGGCCACGACGACGGTGTCGGTCTCCGAAGAAGACGGGTCCTCGCCGGGCTGGGACGAGCACCCGGTCATGGCCTACGAGTTCCAGGGAGCGGCCCCGGCCGACAAGCTCACCCACGTCATCCAGACGTTCGGCAGCGTCAGCGCCGACGGCTCCGTCTCGGCACCGTGGGACGCCGGGGGCATCGACGGTGTCACCACGCTCCTCTCGATCGGCGGCTGGAAGAACTCCCAGGGGTTCCCGGAACTGGCCAGCGACCAGGAGAGCCGGGAGACTTTCGCCAGCGAGTGTGTCGCGCTACTGCGTGACCGCGATCTCGACGGTATCGACATCGACTGGGAGTTCCCCGGTCCGTACGGTCCCGACGGACTCACGTCGTATCCCGACGACGAGGAGAACTTCGCCGCGCTGATCGAAGAGTGTCGCCGACAGTTCGACGCGGCCGCCGAGGAGGACGACACCGACTACTACCTCACGGCGGCGCTGAACCACGCGGAGTCACACCTCTCCGGGCTCCCCCACGACCGACTCGCCGACGCGCTGGACTACGCGAAGATGATGACCTACGACATGCACTCTCCGGTCTGGGTCGACGAGACTAACCACAACTCACCGCTGTACGCCACCTCCGGTGCCGACAGCGACGACTCGATCCACAACACCCTCTCGTACATGCGCGACCAGGGGTGGCCCGCCGAGAAACTCGTCATGGGGCTTGCCTTCTACGGTCGAGAGTTCACGGGCGTCGAGGGGACGGCCAACGACGGACTGCTCCAGCCCTTCGAGGGCAGCGGCGGGGCGACCGGCTTCGCCGACATCGCCCAGCAGTTCGGTGACCACACTCGCTACTGGGACGACGAGGCCAAGGTCCCCTACAAGTTCGACGGCACCAGCCTGCTGAGTTACGACGACGAGGAGTCGGTCGCGGTCAAGGCCGACTACGCCGACGAGCGGGGCCACCCAATCATGTACTGGGCCTCCGGCCACGACCCCAACGAGACGCTGCTCGACGCGGTCAACGACGCGCTCGGGAAGTGATGCGCCAGCGACCGGGAGACGGGCAGTCGTCGCGATGTCCCGGTGTGGGTCTCCCCCGTCCCAGCGCTCACCGGCTGTCCGTATGAGACGCGGCTGGGACGACGATCTCCACGCCCATCGCAGTGCCGTCGTGTGAGGCGTGGCTCGACGTTCGACGGCTCCCGTAACCGCCAGTCTAAAGCGCGCCCACTGGATTGCTTTGGGCATGAAGTTCCACGAGGCGGCGAACTTCCTCTTCGATCTCCGCCGATTCGCGCTCCGACCGGGCACGGAGGCCACTCGGTCGCTGCTGGCCCAGCTGGGCGACCCGCACGACTCGCTGGACTGCGTGCAGATCGCCGGCTCGAACGGCAAGGGAAGCACGGCTCGCATGGTCGAACGCACGCTCAGGGAGGCGGGGCTCGACGTGGGCCTGTACACCTCGCCACACTTAGACGACGTTCGCGAACGCATCCGGGTCAACGGCCGGAAGATCACCGAGTCGGCGGTCGTCGAGTTCGTCGAGTCCGTCGAGCCGTACGTCACCGATCGGGCGGCCGACGGCACCTCGCCGACTCTCTTCGAGACGCTGACGGCACTGGCCTACTGGGAGTTCGAGCGCCAGTCGGTCGACGTGGCGGTCGTCGAGGTCGGCATCGGCGGCAAGCTCGACGCCACCAGCGTCGTCGACCCCGTCGCCAGCGCGGTGACGACGGTGACGCTCGAACACACGGACATCCTGGGCGACACGGTCGCAGAGATCGCCCGAGACAAGGCACACGTCGCGCCCGCGGACCGCCCGCTCGTGACCGCCACCGAGGGCGACGCGCTCGACGCCGTCCGGGACGTGGCCGGGGACGTGGTCACCGTCGCCGACACCAGCGGCGACGTGACGGTCACCGACAACGGCCGCGAAGGACTGGAGGGGTCGGTGTCGATCGCGGGCGACGACTGGCGTGTCGAGACGAACCTCCCGCTGCTGGGCGCTCATCAGGCGATCAACGCCGGGATCGCCGCGACGCTGTGTCGCCAGGTCGCGGCCGTCGACGAGGCGACGATCGAACGCGGCCTGCGAAACGCCCACTGGCCCGGTCGCTTCGAGATCATGGGACGGGACCCGCTGGTGGTACTGGACGGCGCGCACAACCCCGGCGGCGTCGAACGGGTCGTCGAGACGCTTGCCACGTTCGACTACGACGACCTCCACGTCGTCGCGGGCTCGATGGTCGACAAGGACCTGCGTGCCATCGCGGGGGCACTCGACGGGGCCGACCACGTCGTCGCCTGCGAGCCCGACCGAGACCGCGCAGAAGACGAACAGGTCGTCGCAAAGGCGTTCCGAGACGAGACCGCAGCCAGCGTCGAGACGCGCAGCGACGTGGCCGGCGCGTTCGACGTGGCCCTCGACGCGGCCGGCGAGGACGACTGTGTGCTGGTCACGGGCTCGCTCTACGCCGTCGCCGAGGCTCGCCAGCGCTGGATCCGGCCGACGATCCCCAAGCAGGTCGACGGCGTGGCGGCGGCACGCGAGACCATCGACGCCACTCACGTCACCGACGCCGGTGCGTGGCGTATGCGCGGCAAGGCAGTCCATCGCCTCCTCAAGACGCGCGTCCAGCCCCGACAAGCACAGTACCTCAAAGAAGAACTGCTCTCGCTGGGCGGAGACTGTGCGATCTCGGGGCTGAACGACCAGGACGAGGAGATGCTGGACGTACTCCTGATGGGGACGATGGCCCAGTTCCGCCGCCTGACGGACAAACTCGACGGCCAACCGTACGGCCTCGCGTCGCTGGCCGACGAACTTCGGACCGCGCTGGACATCCAGCAGCCCGATCGAGACCGGGGCTATCCCTGGGAGGACGGTACCGCAGTCATGGGGATCTGTAACATCACGCCGGACTCCTTCCACGACGGCGGGGAGTACGACGCCGTCGAGGACGCCGTCGCCCGCGCCGAGTCGATGGTCGCGGCCGGCGTCGACATCCTCGACGTCGGCGGCGAGTCCACCCGCCCCGGCGCGGACGAGGTCCCCGTCGAGGAGGAGATCGAGCGCATCGTCCCGGTGATCGAGCGCCTCGCCGATCTCGACGCCGCCGTGGCCGTCGACACCCGCAAGGCACCGGTCGCCCGCGCCGCACTGGACGCCGGTGCGGACATCCTTAACGACGTGTCCGGGCTCGAAGACCCCGAAATGCGCCTCGTCGCCGCCGACTACGACGTGCCCGTCGTCGTGATGCACAGCATCGAGGTGCCGGTCGACCCCGACAGCGCCGTCGACTACGACGACGTGGTCGAGGACTGCATCGACCAGCTGACCGAACGCGTCCTGCTGGCCGAGAAAGCGGGGCTCGACCGCGAGCAGATCGTGGTCGATCCGGGGCTGGGATTCGGGAAGACGGCCGCCGAGAGCTTCGAGCTGCTGGGCCGACTCGAAGAGTTCCAGTCGCTCGGTTGTCCGATCCTGGTCGGCCACTCCCACAAGTCGATGTTCGAACTCGTCGGAGCCGAGGCCGGGGACTGTCTGGACGCCACCATCGCCGGCACGACGCTGGCCGCCGAGCGAGGGGCCGACATCGTCCGCGTCCACGACGTGCCCGAAGCGGTCCGCGCGGTGAACGTCGTCGAAGCCGCTGACGATCCCGAGTCGTTCGTCGAGGAGAACTGAGACGGAAATCGAGGGCGGCGCGCGCTCGCTCGCGCTCCGTCGCGAGCGATCACTGTGCGAGGGATGAGCGACTGAAAGGAGCGAATCGGTTGGGGAGGTGCGTGGCTGCGGTGCCGTGCTGTGTGGCCCTGGTGGACGAACGGGCGAGACGCACTCGACGGTGCTGCGAGGGCACTATCCGAGCGTAGCGAGAATAGCTCGCACAGCACCGTCGAGCGGGCCGAGGGCGTTCAGTTGGCAGCGTTCGCGTCGTATCGAGAGTGAGACCGTTTAGTTCACGTCGCCGTCCAGTTCCGTCTCCACCACGTACCCCCACTGCTCCAGCCCTTCGCTGTCGTAGAACGCCAGCCCATCGTCGTTGTCCCGCGGGCACGCCAGAGCGACGTACTCACACCCCTCGTCTTCGCCCCAGTCTTCGATCCAGTCCAGTAATTCCGCTCCGTATCCCTGCCCGCGCAGTTCATCGTCGACGACAAGGTCGTGGATCCAGACGTGGCGTCGATGGTGGAGGACGCGCTGGAGCGAGACGCCCGCGACGGCCACGAGCCGGTCGTCGTCGTACAGCCCGAACAGGCGATAGTCCGCCTCGTCACGGAACTCGCGGACGAACGCCTCGTCTTCGTGGCACCACAGTTGCCGGAGGATCGGGACGGCCGCGTCCCACTGCTCGTCGGTGGTCAGTTCTGTGACGTACATACCGGGCGGTCGACGGATACCGCCAAGAGTACTGTCACGACACGGTCGACACAGTACCACGAGAACGGTTTCCAGACGACCACAAGAGTTATTCTCCTCGCCGCCGCGACCGCTGGCATGGAGCAACGCGACGTGGTCCGGGGCGGGTACGAGGAGATCGCCACCGCCTACGACGAGTACCGGGAGACGGAGACGCAGCCGGCCCTCGACGACGGGATCGGTGCGGACTGCTTCGCGTCGCTGGCCGACGGCAGTCGCGTGCTCGACGCCGGCTGTGGCGCTGGTCGGCCCGTACTGGAGCGTCTGGACCGCGCCCACGAGTCGGTCGGGCTGGACATCGCGACGAGCCAGCTCGAACTGGCCCGCGAGCACGTCCCGGCGGCCGACCTGGTCCGAGGCGACCTCGCTCGATTGCCCTTCGCCGACGACGCCTTCGACGCGCTCTGCTCGTTCTACGCGATCATCCACGTCCCGAAGGAAGAACACGAGCGCGTCCTCTCGGAGTTCCACCGCGTCCTCCGACCCGGCGGCGACCTGCTCGTGTCGATGGGTGCCATCGAGGGGTGGGAGGGCCGCAACGACGACTGGCTCGACACCGGGACGGCGATGGAGTGGAGCTACTTCGGCCCCGCAAAGAGCCGCGAGATCGTCGAGACGGCGGGCTTCGAGATCGTCGACGAGCGACTGCCCGAGGTCGAGTCGGACGGATTCTCCGTGTTCTGGGGGCGGGCGTAATACCGATCTCTCCGTCTGTCGCCGCCGACCGGCGTACTGCGACACTGAATGTGGGGGACCGAGCGCGCGCCCCTGCAGTCCCAGAACTGTTACTCGGCCACTGTGTCGTCGCCAGTCGGTTCGCCCACCGCTTCGGCGTCTTGCTCGGTCACGCGAATCCCCTTGGAGACGAGGTGGCGCATCTGCTGGCGGACGAAGTCCTCCTCCTCGGTGCCCCGCGTCGCGAGGAGATAGAGCTGTGCGTCGCCGACGGGGCGCATCGTCCGGCCGGCCCGCTGTGCTCCCTGTCGGCGGGATCCGCCGAGGCCGGAGGCGACGATCGCCAGCTCGGCGTCGGGGAGGTCGATCCCCTCGTCGCCGACCCGAGAGATCACCAGGGTGTCGCGCTCGTTCCGGCGGAAGTCGTCGAACAGCCGTTCGCGCTCGGCGTGGCGAGTCTCGCCGCTGATGAAGGGCACGTCCAGCGCCGCGGCGATGGCCTCGCCCTGGTCGAGGTACTCGACGAAGACCAGCGCCTTCGCGTGGGGGTGTTCGGCCAGCAGGTAGCGCAGTTCTTCGATCTTCGCCGGGTTCGTCGCGGCGGTCTGGCGGCGGCCGTGGCCCACGGCGGAGACGTACTCGTCGGCGGTCGCGTCGTCGCTCCAGGGGACGAGGCGGATCTGGACCTCCGGCTCCTGGACGAAGCCGGCGTCGAACAGCGCCGACCAGTCGGTGCCGATGGGCGGCCCCACGAGCGTGAAGATCTCCTCTTCTCTGTCGTCTTCTCGAACCGGCGTCGCGGTCAGTCCCAGGCGGTGCTTGCCCTGCAGGCGGGCGCTGCGGCGGGCCACGTCGGCGGGGATGTGCTGGACCTCGTCGTAGACGATCAGGCCCCAGCGCCGTTCGTCGAACAGCTTGCGGTGGCGGTCCATCCCGGCGGTCCGGTAGGTGGCGATCGTCACCGGCCGGATCGTCTTCTCGCCGCCGTGGTACTCGCCGATCTGGCTCTCGTCCAAGTCGGTGTGTCTGAGCAGTTCCTCGCGCCACTGGCTCGCCAGCTCTCGGGAGGGGACGAGAATCAGTGTCTCGCCGCCGAGGGCTTCCATCACGCCCATCGTCGCGACGGTCTTGCCCGATCCCGGCGGGCCGACGAACACTCCCGACCCTTGCTCCTGGAAGCGCTGTACCCAGTCGGCCTGGTAGTCCCGCAGCGGCAGACCGAGTTCGACCGACAGCGCGTCGCCGTCTTCGAGGTCGCGGTCGTCCCGGACCGGATAGCCCGCCTCGTACAGCGTGCGCTTGAGCTTGGCGGTCTGCTCCTCGTTGACCCACGACTCCGAGTCCGAGATCGGCGCACGCAACACGTCGTCGGCGAGCTTCTGGCGGGCGACGTTGCCCATCAGGTCGTCGTTCTCGGCTTCGAGGACGGTGTAGCCGTCCTCGTGGGTCACGAGCCTGAACTTCCGGGCGCGTTCCCACTGGCTGCGGACCCACTCCTGCAGGTGTTCGGAGCGCTCGCCGACCACGTCGTGAATCGTCGCAAGCAGGTCCGAGAGCGACTCGTAGGGGGCCTGCCACACGTCCTCTTCGCGGATCTCGTAGATCGCGCCGCCGGAGCGGTTCGTGTCGACGAGGTGGGCGAACTGCGAGAGCTGTGCGCGGGTGAACTGGTCTGCGTGTTCCACGACGATCTCGTGGCGGTCCGGAAAGAGAATCACCCGCTCGCGGTCGGTCACCGCGTCCAGGTCCGGCGGGTAGTAGACCGCCTCGGCACCGGCCACGTCCTGTCGTTCCAGCTCGGCGTC
Source organism: Halomicrobium sp. HArcht1-1 (assembly GCF_058933285.1). NCBI lineage: Archaea > Methanobacteriati > Methanobacteriota > Halobacteria > Halobacteriales > Haloarculaceae > Halomicrobium > Halomicrobium sp. HArcht1-1. Next base: position 2,420,546 of record NZ_JBZYDL010000001.1, on the reverse strand, counting down.
CTCGCTCAGTCGCGCCAGCGCCTCGCGAGCCGCGTCGGTAGTGAGCCCGGTCTTGCCGGCCACTTCCGCTGGGGTGAGGTGTGGTTTGCCGACCGCGTCGATAGCGTCGTACACGTCGGCGACGGTCAGCGTCTCGGGCTGGTCGCCCGCGTCGTCACCGCCGGCCTCGGCGTCGTCCTCTGTGGTCACTGGGGATGGGTATCGGCCCGACGAGTAAACACCTTGTGTCACTGCTGCCAGCGACGCATGCGGATCCTCACACCGTTTGCCCGGTCGACGACGCGCCGCATCACAGCAGGCCGTGGGCCTCGATCAGCCGCCGGTAGTGTTCGAGATACTGCTCGCGGACGGCGTCGTGGTCGTACTCGGCGAGCGATTCGTCGATCGTCTCGTGGGGGTAGTCGCCGCTCGCGACGATGGCGTCTGCCATCTGCTGGGTGCTCGTGACCCGGAAGCTGCGCTCGCGGTGTTCGATCAGTTCGTGGGCGCTAGAGCGGGCCTGATACTCGACGATCCCGATACAGCCACAGGCGAGTGCCCACAGCAACTCGCTGGCGAAGTACTCCCGGTAGGCCGTCTGGACGAAGACGTGTGCGCCCCGGTAGATGCTGATTCGCTCCTCGCGGTCACAGGCACCGACGAACTCGACGCGGTCCTCGATGCGCAGGTCGCGGACCTGTCGCTCGTAGTCCTCGCGGTAGGGTCCGTCGCCGACGATCTTCGCCGACCAGTCCCGTTCCCGGAGCTCTGCCAGCCCGAGCAGGAGGCTCTCGACGTTGGCGCTCTCGTCTAACGGGTGAGCGAAGGCCACGTCGACGGTCGCCGCGGGCTCGGTGTCCCGGATCTGTGCCATGTCGATGCTCTCGGGGACGATCGCCGTCTGGTCGCTGCTGGCCCCGTGTTCTCGGACGGTCGTCCGGACCATCTCTGAGGGGGTGACCACGCAGTCCGGGCTCTTTGCCGCGCGGTCGACCAGTCGACTGGCACCGATCGCCTCGTCGCCGAACCAGTCGACCAGTACGGGGGCACGCGTGATCGTCCCGCCGACGCTGGCCCCCACGACGCCACCGGGCGGGCGCGGACTGGCGTGGATCACGTCCGGCGGGTGACGAGCGAGGCGAACGGGCAGGCGCGTCGCGAACGCTGCCGCGTTCGGCGTCGCCGTCACCGCGCGGTAGGTGATGTCCTCGGGCTCGAAAGTCCGCTGGTCGCTGTCCCACCAGCGAGCGCAGTAGATCGTCACTTCGTGGCCCCGCTCGGTCAGTTGCTGGGCGACGCGTTCGAGTCGGCGGGCCCCCTCGGTGTCCCGGTGGTGGGTCGTCTCCATGGCGACGAACGCGACGCGCATACCTGACGGTCAACGTGGCCCGTGAAAAATCCAACCGTTGCCGGGGCGTCCGTCGGTCCCGAGACGTGCGCTCTCTTGCCGGAATCCACAAAGCATTTGATTCGTCTCTGCAGCCGTCCGTACATGGCCCCGCGAACGCCCTTCCTCCGCCCGGATAGATACTTCGCAGACCGCGAGCCGACGTTCGATCGCGGCCTGGTCGTCGCCGCGCTGGTCGTCGTCGGCACGCTCGTGATGGTGGCCGGGCTCGGCGCGGTCTTCACCGCGAAAATCGACGGCACCGTGATGGTCGACAACCCGGACCGCCCGTCCGAACAGTTCTGTGACGGGCGGATGAACGAGACGTTCTCCGAGACGAACACGACCTTCGGCTGTGACGAACCGGCCCAGATCGAGCGCAACATCGACGTGATCATCGACAAAGCGATGGGGCAGTTCTACGGCCCGATCCTCGTCGGCGTTCCGATCTTCCTGTTCGCCGTCGCCGGACTGCTCCATCTCGGGACGGCGCTGGCCGGCGGCCAGGGGTCGTTCGGCAACACGCTGACCGTCGCCGCCTGGGGGTTCGCCCCGACACTGGTGACGTTGCCCCTTGCCATCGCGACGCTGTGGGTGACGATGGATCCCGTGACCATCACCACGGGGATGGAGCCCGCCACCTTCCAATCGATGCTGCTTGGCCGGATCAACGAGTGGGTGCCGATCGCGCTGGCGCTCAACGCCGCCGGTTCGCTCTGGGGTGCCGTCATCTGGGTGTTCGGGCTCGAACGCGGCCGGAACGTCTCCCGAGGTGGGGCGGCCGTCGTCGCCGGCATCGTCGCGCTCCTGTTGTTCGTGGTCGGACTGGCCTAGTGGGCTCGACGTTACAGCTTGTCTGCTGGGTCGGTCGGGTGTGCGATACTCCACGCGTTCGCAGCACCCAGACTCAGATTGACCGAGAGGCCACCGGCACCGCCGGAGATGCCCTGTATCGACGAGGTCGGCGAGCCGGCGAAGGTGTGCGTGTACGAGCCCCAGATCGTGCTCGGTTCGCCGTCGTCGCGCAGTCGGAACTTCGCGGTCAGGCTCGCGGACGCACTCGGCAGCGAGTCCCCGGCCGCGGCACCGAAGTCGTTGTGATTGACGATATCGACCGTCCCGGCGAGTGCGTCCTGTGCGACGTCGTCGGAGGTGAACTTCGCCGAGTGACGTTCCGTCGCGCTGACGCTCGGCTCTCCGACAGGGGCCCAGTCGCCGTTGATGTACCCGATTCCGATGGCGTCGTCACACCACCAGGAGTTTCGGATGGTGCGGTTGAGCCCCTCCAGTGTCATCCCGACCGCGACCCACACCTCGTCGCCGCCCGCGTCGCTGACGCCGACGACCAGTTCCGAGTCCGAGTTTTCCGGATCGTTGTACGTGTACTCCGGTTCCACGTCCTGTTCGGTGGTGGAATCGTTCGTCTCTGCCGCGACTTCCGCTCGCACGTCTTCGTTGACCTGGAAGTCCCGTGTCGCCTCGACCGACGGCTCTAGCCGGAAGCCTTCGAGTGCGCGAGTCGCGCCCTCGGACCCGTTTCGCACCAGTCCCTGGTGGAACGCCTCGCCGACTACGTCGGTCGTCGGTTTCTGTGACTGTCGCTGTGCAGTGACAGCACCAGTAGCTCCGACAGTCGCGAGCGAACCCGCAGTGAGGAGGAATGTCCTTCGGTTTGGCATTGCAGTTTCATCGACAGCCGACGGCCATAAAATACCTCTAGATTACATATCTATTATTTTATTTCTAACCTGTATACATATATACTTTCAATACCGCAGTCCCCTCAGCGAGCGCCAAACCGTTATACTCGCGCTCGCCAAGACATCTGACGTGTACGATCTCGAACGCTATCTCAACATCAGATCTGCGACCGGGGCGACGCTCGGGCCCGACGGACAGCTCGCCTTCCGGATGAACACGACCGGCACGTTCCAGCTCTGGAGCGTCGACGAACCGGGCGGCTGGCCCCAGCAGCGCACCTTCTACGACGACTCCGTGTCCTTCGCCTCGTACTCGCCCGAACGGCCGGAGCTGATCTTCGGCAAGGACGAGGGTGGCAACGAGCGGCTGCAGCTGTTCCGGCTCGACGCGGACGGCCAGAGCACGCCACTCACCGACCGGCCGGACGCCAAGCACCGATGGGGCGGCTGGAGCCACGACGGCGAGCGATTCGCCTTCGCCTCGAATCGCCGCGACGAGAGCGTCTTCGACATCTACGTGCAGGGTCGGGACGACGACGAGGCCACACTGGTCCACGAGGGCGGAGGCTGGCTCACCGTCGGTGGCTGGTCGCCCGACGACTCGAAGCTCCTCGTCGGGGAGGCCCACTCGAACGTCGACCAGGACCTCTCCGTGCTCGATCTCGAATCCGGCGACTTCGAGCACCTCACGCCCCACGACGGCGACGTGCGCTACGGGAGCGCCCAGTGGGCACCCGACGGCGACGGCGTCTATCTCGTCACCGACAGCGATGCGGACCTGCGCTGGCTGGGCCGCCTCGATCTCGACGGGACGCTCCGCGAGGTCGTCTCGGACGACGACTGGAACGTCGACGGCGTGTCCGTCGACGTCGATACCGGACGGCTCGCCTACTCTCGGAACGTCGACGGCTACACGGACCTGACCGTCGGACGGTTGACCGACGAGACCACGATCGAGGCGTTCCCCACGCCGGACCTGCCCGGCGGGATCGCTGGCGGCGTCTCGTGGGGACCCGACGCCGATCGGTTCGCGGTGACGGTCACCGGCCGGACGGTCAACACGAACGTCTTCGTCGTCGAGACCGAAACGGGCGAGGCCACCCGCTGGACGCACGCCTCGACGGCCGGCATTCCCGACTCGACGTTCCACCCGCCGGAACTGGTCCACTACGAGACCTTCGACGGGCGCGAGATTCCGGCGTTCTTCTCGCTGCCGCCGGCCGAGGGCAGAGACGACGACGGCGTCCCGGTGATCGTCGACATCCACGGCGGTCCCGAGAGCCAGCGCCGGCCCTCCTTCTCCGGCCTCCAGCAGTACTTCCTCTCGCGTGGCTACGCCCTGTTCGAGCCCAACGTCCGGGGGTCGAGCGGCTACGGGACCGCCTACATGCAACTGGACGACGTGGAGCACCGGATGGACAGCGTCCGCGACATCCGTGCCGGCGTCGACTGGCTCCACGATCATCCGGCGGTCGATCCCGACCGACTGGTGGCCAAGGGCGGCTCCTACGGCGGGTTCATGGTGCTTGCCGCGATGACGGAGTACCCCGACCTGTGGGCCGCGGGGGTCGACGTGGTCGGCATCGCGAACTTCGTCACTTTCCTCGAAAACACCGGCGACTGGCGACGGTCGCTGCGCGAAGCCGAGTACGGCTCTCTGGACGACGACCGCGAGTTCCTCGAATCCGTCTCGCCGATCCACAGCGCGGACCAGATCGCCGCGCCGCTGTTCGTCATCCACGGCGAGAACGACCCCCGCGTCCCGGTCGGCGAGGCCGAACAGATCGTCGACGCGGTCCGCGAGCAGGACGTTCCGGTCGAACTGCTGGTCTTCGACGACGAGGGCCACGGGATCGGCAAGCGCGAGAACCGGATCGAGGCCTACACGCAGGTCGTCGAGTTCCTCGACGAACACGTGTGAGACTGCTTCGCCAGCGTCTTCGCTACTGCTGATTGTCAGCTTTCGACGTACCCGTCACCGGACTCTTCGAACGTCCACCCATCAGTAATAAATTCGCCCTCTGAGCCGACATGAACGACGAGGACTCCGGTCCCTCATGGATGACCCCAGTCGCTGCGTCCTGCGTGTATCCCGCGGGCCCGCTCCGGAGAGGCATCCACTGGTACCGACCATGACCGCAGGTATGCCACACAGTACGACACGTCTGGTACTGCGAGTGTGCATAATATTAAAATTTATATCATTGTACAAGAATATCAGGGATCCACGTAACCGTCCTCTGTGTCCTCGAACATCCGCTGCCCTCCCTGACCGATAACTCCTCCGTCCGGACCGGCGTGGAGGGTGTAGACCTTCGCCGGTCGCTCGTTCCACTTGATCGTCGTCTCGTACTCGTAGTACCGATACTGTTGCTCTCCACTGTTTTTCGAGCGCGCCGTCATTTCGAGTCTCGACGACCGCTGTTCGTCACCAGCGCTCGAATAGGGAACACAGACGATTTCACAGGGTGGAAGCTCCGCCGACAGGGTTCCTCGAAATACCGTCTGGTTTCCGCTGTCGCTCAAGATGTTGACGGTGTTCGTGCGCTTTTCTTGACCCTTATTAATAATTTTTGTCGATGTATCTTGTGTGTGTCCAGAAGATTTGCCCGAGGAGAGACAGCCACTGGTACCGACCATCACTGCAGGTATACTGTATAGTACGGTACGTCTGGTACTAGGAACCATATATTATTTAATTCATACCGGAAATTCTGATATACTCGTCTACTTCCTTTTGGATCATTTGGAGTCTCGAGGGAGAGTCGGAACAACTGCGGTTGGTGGGTTAGTCATAATGTGGGTTGGTTCTTGTGCTTCGCCGCTAAAACCCATCGCATTCGTGTTTGTGTTTTCTTTAATACCCCGCTTGTTCTTCTCTTTTCTCGACATATTTTCCACTCTCGGGATTCCACCTCCCCCTTCATCTGTACTGGCAATCCCTGGGTCTCATACTACCGGCTGTCACTTCGTGACGATCTTCGCCACCCCGGGGTGGCGAAATCATTCACAGATGTACAGCCGGTAGTGTCAGGGAATTTTTACTATAGTAGCCATTGAAAATCAATGCACACCCGATCGCACTGCTGTCGTGCGATCGGTGTGTAAATCGTTTCAATTGTTACTATAATGTTGGTTAGGTTCTACCGTTGATGCCTGGCATTGATACTGCTACGGCTTTCTCAAAAGGAGACAACGACTGACCGGTTTTATCTGACCGGACGCACAGTAACTGGTACGAGAATGGTGAGTCGGTCTCCAGACGTGATCGGCGACGGGATCGAGTCGCTCCAGCAGCGCCACGGTCCCTTCCCGGTCAACCAGACGACGCTCAGCCTCTCACCGGCGGCGTATCGCGACGCCGCCGAACGCGCGCGCGACGGGTTCGCGGACGTGTACGTCCGGGTGGAGAACGACGACGGCGAGGTGTTGCACGTCCAGAGCGAGGACCGCAAACGGGTCCCGCGCTGTGTCGGCGGCAGCGAGAAGCCCCTCACCGAGCGGGCGCGCGACGCCGTCGCGGACGCGACCGGCGTCGACTGTACGATCGACGAGATCGTCCGCGTGACGATTGCCGGCGTCCGCAACGCCGAGGACACCGACGCCGAGACCGTGTACCGACTGCTCGTCCTCGTCGACGCGGTGTACGACGGCGGCCAGACCGAGCGGGGCGTCTGGGCAGCCGAGTCGGCGATCCCCGAATTCGTGTAGCCGTCGTCACGCGGGTAATTCTTCGGTCCAGTCTGTCCTTCGATCCAGTCTGTCCTTCGATCCAGTCTGTCCTTCGATCCAGTCTGTCCTTCGATCCAGTCTGTCCGCAGTCGCAGGCTGTCGGTACGTCTGTGTGGGCATCGACCTTTTTCTGCGTCGGGTTTCCTCACTCGCTGCGCTCGTTGCGGGAACCGCTCCTCGAAAAACGTCGGTGAAAAAGGCCGACGGCTCGACCACCGGTCTCGCCGTCGGTGAACTGCGCTCGCTTCGCTCGCGCGGATGCTGGTGATCCGTGTATCGTCTACACTGACCAGGCGTTTGCTGTCGCATCCGGACGATCGAGCGCTCCGGCGGAGCCGGCGGTTCGCCGGCAGACGCGCTTTTTCACGAGTAGGGCGAGCACGGCGGGCCACCCGAAGCGGAAACTGGTGGGGCTAGATAACGCCGGTGACGGTCGCGGCCTCGCGGGCGGCGGGCTCGCTCATCCCGTCGCCCAGGATCGTGTAGCGGTCGCGGATCTCGTGGGCGGTCGTCAGCGCTTCCAGGACGGTGTCGTCGTCGATCCCCAGCTCGTCGGCCGTCGTGGGCGCGCCGATCGAGGCCAGGGCGTCGCGAACGTCGATCCACTGCCCTTTCGCGCCGCTGTGGAGGTACTCGGTCATGATCGAGCCGACGCCGACCTGGTGGCCGTGGAGCGCGGCGTCGGGCGCGATTCGGTCGAGCTGGTGGGAAAAGAGGTGTTCAGCGCCGGAGGCGGGCCGCGAGGAGTCGGCGATCGACATGGCGACGCCGGAGGAGACCAGCGCCTTGACGACGATCCACGACGACTCTTCGAGCCCCTGCTTGATCGAGCCCGCGTTCTCGACGAGCATCTCTGCGGTCATCCGGGCCAGCTCGCCCGCGTACTCCGAGTACTCCACGTTTTTCAGTCGGTGTGCCAGCTGCCAGTCCCGGACCGCGGTGTAGTTCGAGATGATGTCGGCACAGCCCGCGGTGGTCAGCCGCCAGGGGGCCTCGGCGAGGATCTCGGTGTCGGCGACGACGGCCAGGGGCGGCTCAGAGGCGACGCTGTGGCGCGTATCCCCCTCCGGGACCGAGCCGCGTCCGGAGACGATGCCGTCGTGACTGGCGGCGGTCGGCACGGAGACGAAGCCCAGGTTCAACTCGTCGGCGGCCATCTTCGCGATGTCGATGGCCTTCCCGCCACCGACGCCCAGCAGGTAGCCGGCGTCGACCGAGCGAGCGGTCTCGATGACCGACTCGACGGCACCGAAGCTGGCTTCCTCGACGATCACCTCGGCCGGATCTGCGTCGGCGTCCTCGAACTGCGCGACGACGCGCTCGCCGGCCACGCTGTACGGCGTCGGGCTGGCGACGATCAGCGGCCGCCCGGAGAGGTGGATGTCCTCGACGGCCGCGACGGTCTGGTCGAGGACGCCGTGGCCCACCACCACGTTGTGGGGGAGCCTGATCCAGCTCGTTTTGTCGAACATACCCGTGGGTGGTCAGCCAGGCGTGAAAACACTTGTCGTGGCCGGCGATCGTCCCAGGACGGCGGGTCGGTCGCGCGACCGACGCGCGCACTCGTCGATCGTCACCCCGTTTTTTACCGAGTGGGACAGAACTGGACGGACATGGCAACGACGGGCTCACTCGACGAGAGCCGCCGCCCGCTGGCCACGGAACTGCTGATCGTCGTGGCGGCGCTGCTGGCGGTCCAGTTGTGGACCGGGACGCTGTGGCAGCGGGTGGTCGGTCCCGCCGTCCGGAGTCTCTCGCTGGCCGACGCGCTCGGTGTCGACGGCCTCGGTGCCTTCCTCGCGAGTTCGTTCGTCTACAGCGGGCCGTTGGTCGCGAGCGTCGTCGTCATCGCGGCCGTCTACGTCCGTGCCCGAAACGTGCCCGTCGGCACGGCGCTTCCGGGCAGATCGGATCTGGCGATGGTTGCACTGGCCGTCGTCACGCCGCTCGTCCTGATCGGCGTGACGGACCTCGTCGGCAACGTCACGAGCGTCCCGTTCAAGACGCTCGTGCTCACGGCCTACGCCGAGCGGGCGTCGGTCACCTTCGCCGCCGGCACGACGCTCGCCAGGGTGTTCGTCGCCGTCCCGCTGGCGCTGGTGCTCAACCAGGTCCTCGTTCAGGGGAGCTTTCGATCGATCACGAGCAGCGACACCGCGATCGCCCTGACGACGCTGCTGGGTGCGTTCGTGCTGGGCGATCAGGGACTGGTCGGCGGCATCGGTGAGACCTCGAAGTACGTCGGCGTCGGGCTGTTCGCGCTCGCGTCGCTCGCTGTCCACGTCTCCCGAACACGTTTCGACGCCTGGTGGATCTGGGCCGTCGCTGCCGTGCCCGCAGTGCTGTTCGTCGTCCTCTCCGGAGTCCAGTGGGTCGCCTCGATCGACTCCATCGCTGCGGGACTGTACGGGCTCGCCAACGTGGCGACGCTCGGAGTGGCCGCCTACACCTACGAGCGGACGGACTCGCTGCTCGTTCCGGCGCTCGCGTACGCGTCACTGCTCGTCGCCAGCGAGGCGGTCGTGTTCCTCTTCGAACCGGGGCCGATCTGGTAGCGACTCGGCGACGAACTGGTAAACACTCTATAACAATCCGTCCGGGCCTCGAAGAACGGGTGTCATGTCCTGTGTGAACTGCGACACCGACACTCGGGCGTACACGCTCAGAGCCCACGTCCACGACGCCGACTCGGACGTTGACCTGACGTTTTGCTCGACGGACTGCCTGGACCAGTGGGTGTGAGGTGACCGTTTCGGCGCTGTCGCCGACTCACTCGTCGAGCGACGCCAGCAGCGCCGTCTCGTCCGCTCGGTCGGGTCCCTCGTCGCGCCCCGTGCGCTCGCTCTCGCGGTGTTCGTCGACCGTCGCCGCCAGCGCCGTCTCGTGTGGCGTCGACGACCAGCCCAGCGAGCGTAATTTCGCCGTCGAGAGCACGTGTGGCGAGGGCCGATACAGCGGGAACGCCGTCGATTCGAGTCCCGCACGACTCAGTTCGCGCTCGCTCACGTCCACTCGTTCGACCGTCGTGTCGCAGGCCTCTGCCAGCAGATCGACCCACTCGCCCAGCGTCGGGACGTGGTCGTCGCCGACGTTGTACGCCTCGCCGGCAGTGCCCGACTCGGCGACGACCCGGAGCGCGCTGGCGACGTCCTCGACGTAGACCAGTTGCCAGAGGCTCAGCCCGTCGCCCGGCACGGCGACGCGGTCGTGGGTGTCCACGCGATCGATCCAGTAGTCGAACCGCTCGGTGTAGTCGTGAGGGCCGTAGACGACGGTGGGACGGACGCTCATCGCCCTGACGCCGCGTTCGGCGGCCGCGAACACCGCCCGGTCGCCCTCGGCCTTCCGCGGCCCGTAGGTCGCCGCCCCCTCCGTAGTCGCCTGCTCGTCCGTACACTCACACAGGGGCGTCTCGTCTTCGCGCTTGGGGACGCGTTCGACGCCGTAGGACGCGCCACTGGAGACGTAGACGTACGCGTCGCAGTCGGCGAACACGTCGGTCGCCTCGCGCACGTCCTCGGGGAAGTAGGCCACGCAGTCGATCACGACGTCGGGGTCGACCCGCTCGCGAACCGCTTCGAGATCGTCGCGATCGCGTCGGTCGCCCGCGACGTGTGCGACGCCGGGATCGTCTGCGAAGGGATTGGCGTGGTTCCCGCGGTTACAGATCGTCACGTCGTAGCCGTGCTCGCGGAACTCCTCGACCGTCGCTCGGCCGATGAAGCGCGTCCCGCCGACGACCAGAACTGAGTCCATAGTGGCTCTCTCGGTCGGCGACGGGAAAACGATTGGTCACTCGAGATACTGCCCCAGGAGGTCACCGTCGTGGAGCGCGTCGGGCGGCGTCTGGAACCATCGCGCGGCACGGATCTCGTCGTCGGTCTCCCCGAGTCGGTCCGCGTCGGGAATCTCACCGTCGGCACGCGCGTCGTAGACGACGTACTGCGCGGTGAAGGCGGTCTTCCCGTTGCTCTCGTCGACGTAGGACTGCTCGAAGTGCAACGAGACTCGCTCTCCCCGTGATTCGTATTCGTCGTCGAGGACAAACTCACCCATTATAATCTACCCGTCTCCCACTTGTCGGCACAAATAAATATTCCGCGTGGCCCCTCGCCGGGTCGACGAAAACGAGATGGTTGTGACTCCCAGCTTCAGTCGTCGCTGGTCGCGATCCCGCTGTCGACCGCGCCGGCTTCGGGCGTGGCCGACGCGGGCGGTTCGTTGCGCACGTCGTCGCGGTCGCGCTCTTCGATGACCTCGGCGTAGGCGTCGGGCATCACCTTCACGAAGTCGTCGAGCGCCGCGTCCCACTCGTCGAGCAGCGCCTTCGCGCGCTCCGAGTCAGTGTAGGCGGCGTGGTTCTCGACCAGTCGGGTGATCATCTGCTCGTCTTTCCCTTCCAGCGAGCGAGACAGCGAGACCATCCCGGTGTTGGCTCGCTGCTCGAAGTCGCCGTCGGGATCGTAGACGTAGGCGACGCCGCCGGACATCCCGGCCGCGAAGTTCTTGCCCGTCTCGCCCAGGACGACGATCGCGCCGCCGGTCATGTACTCACAGCCGTGGTCGCCGACGCCCTCGACGACGCCCTTGACCCCGGAGTTGCGGACGGCGAAGCGTTCGCCGGCCATCCCGTTGACGTAGGCCTCGCCCTGGGTCGCGCCGTACAGCGCGACGTTGCCGACGACGATGTTCTCGGCGGGATCGAAGGCGGCCGTCTGTGGCGTCTCGACGATCACCTTCCCGCCGGAGAGCCCCTTGCCGACGTAGTCGTTCGCGGTCCCGTCCAGCGCCATGGTCACGCCACCCTGGAGGAAGGCACCGAACGACTGGCCCGCCGTCCCGTCGAGGTCGACGCGGATGGTGTCGTCGGCCAGCCCCTCGGTGCCGTAGGCCTGGCTGATGCGGTTCGAGAGAGTCGCGCCGACCGCGCGGTGGACGTTGTCGATCTCCGTCTCGATCGCGACCGGCTCGCGGTCTTCGAGGGCCGGCTCGGCGGCCTCGATGAGCTCCCAGTCGAGTTGCTCGTCGATGTCGTGGTCCTGCTCGCGGGTCTTGATGCGCTGGTCGCCCTCGGGTTCGGCGACGAGTCCGGAGAGGTCCAGCTTCTTGGCCTTGGGGTTCTCGATGTCGTCGCGCTGTCGGAGCACCTCCGCTCGGCCGACCATCTCGTCGATGGTCTCGAAGCCAAGTTCGGCCATGATCTCGCGCAGCTCCTGGGCGATGAAGGTCATGTAGTTGACCACGTGCTGGGGCTCGCCCGGGAAGCGGTCTCGCAGCTTCTCGTTCTGGGTGGCGACACCGACCGGACAGGTGTTCTCGTGGCACTGCCGGGCCATCACACAGCCCGAGGTGACCATCGACGCGGTGCCGAAGATGTACCCTTCCGAGCCAAGCAGCGCGGCGACGGCCACGTCGCGCCCGGTCTTCATCCCGCCGTCGGAGGTGACTCTGATCCGGTCGCGCAGCTCCGTCCCAGTCAGCATCTGGTTTGCTTCGGCCAGTCCCAGCTCCCAGGGGAGGCCGGCGTTCTTGATCGACGTCTTCGGTGACGCGCCGGTCCCGCCAGAGTGGCCCGAGATGTGGACCACGTCGGCGTTTGCCTTCGCGACGCCGGCCGCGATCGTCCCGATGCCGTCCTCGGCGACGAGCTTGACGTTGATGTCGGCGTCGGGGTTGGCCGCCTTCAGGTCGTGGATCAGCTGCTTGAGGTCCTCGATGGAGTAGATGTCGTGCAGCGGCGGCGGGGAGATGAGGCCGACGCCCGGCGTCGCGTACCGGACGTGGGCGATCATCTCGTTGACCTTCTTGCCGGGCAGGTGGCCGCCTTCGCCGGGTTTGGAGCCCTGGGCCATCTTGATCTGGATCTCCTCGGCCGAGGCGAGGTAGTCGCTCGTGACGCCGAAGCGCCCGGAGGCGACCTGCTTTGTCGTACACTCTTTCTCGGTCCCGAACCGCTCCGGGGGCTCGCCGCCCTCGCCGGTGTTGGCGTTGGCACCGATTCGGTTCATCGCGATCGCGTTGTTCTCGTGCATCTCCGGCGACAGCGACCCGAGGCTCATGGCCGCCGTCTCGAAGCGTTCGACGATCTCCGAGACCGGTTCCACGTCGTCGACCGGGATCGACTCGCGGGCCTCGTCGTCGAACTCCAGCAGGCCCCGCAGCGTCTGGAGGTTCTGCTGTTGGTCGTTGATCTCCGCTGCGAACTCCTTGTAGGTCTCGTAGTCGCCCATCCGGACCGCCTGCTGGAGTTTGCCCACCGTGTCGGGGTTCCACTGGTGGTGGATCCCGTCCGACCGGAACTCGTACTCGCCCTGTCGGGGCATGTCCGGCTCTTCTTCGCTCCAGGCGACGTCGTGGCGCTGGAGCAGGTCGGCCTCGATCTCGTCGATGCCGATCCCCTCCGTGCGGCAGGTCGTCCCCTCGAAGTACTCGGCGACGAAGTCCGAGCCCAGCCCGACGGCTTCGAAGATCTGGGCTCCCTGGTAGGATTCGACCGTCGAGATGCCCATCTTGGCCATCGTCTTCAGCAGTCCGTCCTCGACGGCGGTGATGTACGCGCCGATCGCCGCCTCCAGGTCCGCACCGTCCGGTCCGGCGACGAGGTCGTCGATCGTCTGGTAGGCGAGGTAGGGGTTGACTGCGCCCGCGCCGTACCCGATCAGCGTCGCGAAGTGATGCACCGCCCGCGGGTCACCGGACTCTACGACGAGTCCGACGTGGTTGCGCAGCCCGTTGCGGACGAGGTGGTGGTGGATACCACCGACCGCGAGCAGGCTCGGGATCGGGACGCGGTCTTCGCCCGCGGCGCGGTCCGAGAGCACGAGTACGTCGGCGTCGGTCGCGGCCGCAGTCGCCTCGTCGCGAACGTCCTCGATCGCCTCCCGGAGGTCGGTCCCGCTCTCGTAGGTGATATCGAGGACGGTCGACGACATCCCGTTCCCGTCGCGGTCGTCAGACGAGCCCAGCTCCTTGATCGCCGCCGTCTCTTCGTCGCTGAGGATCGGCGAGTCGAGCACGAGCTGGCGGGCGTGTTCCTGTGTCTCGGCCAGCAGATTCCGCTGGTAGCCCAGCCGCGACTCCAGCGAGGTGACGAGCTCTTCGCGGATGTAGTCCAGCGGTGGGTTCGTCACCTGCGCGAACAGCTGCTTGAAGTAGGTAAACAGCGGTCGGTTGAACTGAGAGAGCACCGACAGCGGCGTGTCGTCGCCCATCGAGCCGACGGGGTCTTTCCCCTTCTCGGCCATCGGCTGGATGAGGTGGTCGACCTCGTCGTAGGTGTAGCCGTACATCGCCTGGTGGCTCCGGAGGCCGTCCACGTCGCCGATCGGCGCGTCGGACTCCCGGCTGGCGATGTCGTCGATGTCGACCTGTTCTTGTTCGACCCACTCGCCGTACTTCTCGTCGCTGATGTCCTCGAACACCTCTTCGTCGGGGATGACGCGACCCTCTTCGGGATCGGCGAGGAAGCACTGTCCCGGCTGGAGACGGCCGCGTTCCTCGATTTCGTCGGCGGTGTGATCGAGCGCGCCGGCCTCTGAGGACATCACCAGCGTGTTGTCCTGCAGGATGTCGTACCGGCAGGGGCGCAGGCCGTTGCGGTCGAGCACTGCGCCGACGCGGTCACCGTCGGTCGCGGCGACGAGGGCCGGTCCGTCCCACGGTTCGACGAGCGAGGCGTGGTAGTCGTAGAAGTCCCGCCGGTCGCCCTGTACGTCGTTCATCTCGCCGCGCCAGGCCTCCGGGATGAGCATCCGGAGCGCGTGGGGGAGGTCTCGCCCGTCCTGCAAGAGGAGTTCGAGCGCGTTGTCGACGCTGGCGGTGTCGGACTGGTCGGGATCGTCGATGATCGGCTTGATCTTCTCGATGTCCGACTGCCCGCTCTGCTCGCCGTCGTCGAACGCGTCGCTCTCGATGTCGGTCTCGCGGGCGCGCATCCAGTTGATGTTGCCCTGGATCGTGTTGAACTCGCCGTTGTGGATGATGTTCCGATACGGGTGAGCGAGGTGCCACGCGCCGAGCGTGTTCGTCGAGAAACGGGCGTGGACCAGTGCGAACGTCGATTCGAACCGCTCGTCGCTCAGATCGGGGTAGTAGCCCGACAGCTGTTCTGCCTTCAGGAGACCCTTGTAGACGATCGTCTCGTGGTCCAGCGAGCAGACGTAGAACCGTTCGTGGCCCGCCGGCTCCGTCGACTCGATTTCGTTCTCCAGCACGCGGCGACCGACGTAGAGCTGTCGCGAGAAGGCGTCGCCGGTCGCGCCGGTGGCCGACGTGACGACGACCTGTGTCACGTCCGGTTCCGATTCGAGTGCCGTCGCGCCGAGGTCCTCGTTGTCCGTCGGCACCGACCGCCAGGCCAGCACGTCGAGCCCTTCTTCGGCCAGCGTCGATTCGACGAGATCTTTCAGCGCTGCGGCCTCGTCGTCGTCCTGCGGGAGAAAGAGCGTCCCGACGGCGTACGCGCCGGGCTCGGGGAGATCGACGTCGAGTTCGTCCGCGAAGAACTCGTGGGGGATCTGCAGCATGATACCTGCGCCGTCGCCGGTGTTCTCTTCGGCACCAGTCGTTCCGCGGTGTTCGAGGTTCGCCAGTAGTTCGAGTCCGTCCTGTACCACCCAGTCGTGTGACCCGCCGTCGAGGTCCATGACGACCCCGACACCGCAGTTCGACCGAGTATCGGTCGGGTCCGCGAGCCCTGCGGCGCTCCCGGACTGGTCACTCTGCTGTCGCTCAACCATGTGTGATCCGAGCATAGGGGTTCCCCCACAAGAGGGTGTCCCTGATACAATAAGGGTACACTATACACATTTGCATGAGTATTATTAACATATAAGGGTTTGTGCGGATCGACCATGAGGATCTCCGATATCGTCGGTACGACCGGCCGCTACACGGCAAAAAAGGCAGTTCTGCTGTCTCTCCGCTCGTCGCTAGCGACGGTAGCGTCGCCGATGCGAACGGGAACGCAGCGACAGGCGTGTCGACGACGAACCCAGCGCCGATCTACGGCCAGGTGCCGGACTGCTCGGCGGCGGTCAGCACACGCTCGATGGCGACGACGTAGGCCGCGATGCGCATGTTCGGGAGGTCGTGTTCCTCGTAGGCGTCGACGAGCGTGTCGAACTGCTCGACGATGATGTCTTCGAGCCGCTCGTTGACGGTCTCTTCGTCCCAGTAGAAGCGCTGGCGGTTCTGGACCCACTCGAAGTACGACACCGTGACGCCGCCGGCGTTGGCGAGGATGTCGGGGACGATGAGCACGTCCTTCTGTTCGAGCACGTCGTCGCCGTCGGGCGTGATCGGGCCGTTGGCTGCCTCCGAGATCACGTCCGCCTGGACGCCCTCGGCGATCTCTGCGTCGATCGCGTTCTCCAGTGCGGCCGGGACCAGCAGATCCACGTCGAGCTGGAGGAGTTCCTCGTTCGTGATCTCCTCGTCGGCACCGTGGAAGCCGACGACGGAGCCGGTCTCACGCTTGTGGTCTTTCGCTGCGACGGCGTCGAAGCCGTCCTCGCTGTAGATCCCACCGCTGGAGTCCGAGACGGCGACGACCGTCGCACCCATCTGCTCGACGAGCTTGGCGGTGATCCAGCCCGCGTTGCCGTAGCCCTGGATCGCGACGGTGGCGTCGGCGATGTCCTCGCCGAGGTACTCGAAGGCCTCGCGGGCGGCGATGACCGTCGAGCGACCGGTCGCCTCGACGCGGCCCTCGCTGCCGCCGCTCGCGAGGTCCTTGCCGGTGATGACGCCGGGCTCGGTCGTGCGCTCGATCGTCTCGTAGGTGTCTTTGATCCAGTTCATCTCGCGCTGGCCCGTGTTCACGTCCGGCGCGGGCACGTCCCGATCCTCGCCGATCAGCGGCGTCAGCTCCTTCGCGAACGCGCGGGTGACGCGTTCGAGTTCGCTCTCGGAGTAGTCGCTGGGGTCGATGATGATACCGCCCTTCCCGCCGCCCAGCGGGATGTCGACCGTCGCCGTCTTGTAAGCCATCCAGCCCGACAGTGCCTTCACCTCTTCACGAGAGACGTTCGGGTGATAGCGAATCCCGCCCTTGTACGGACCGCGGTCGCCGTTGAACTGCGAGCGGTACGCGCGGAACACCTCGATGGAGCCGTCGTCCATCTCGACGGCGAGGTTCGTCTCCAGAATGCGCTCCGGGTTCTTGAGACGGTCGAGCATCCCCTCGTCGACGTCGAGGTACGCTGCCGCGTCGTCTACCTGCTCCTGGAAACTCTCGAACGGGTTTACGTCTGCCATAACTGAATGTTTGTACACCGACCTTAAAAGATAACGAAACGATACAGAGTGCATAATCATCCAATATAAAAACATGAGGTAATATTCTTCTGGTGAATAGGTATTGTTTGGTGGCACCGATATACCTTGTATGTGACTATATGACGTACAAGGCGGAGATTGGACAGTCTGGCGGCAACAAGATCCGACTTCTCCCCTCAGTCTGTCGTTTGTCACACGACAGTCTGACGCCCTTTTATGGTGGACCATCCGCCACTCTCTCCCGGGGGCACCGGAGAATGTCACACGCTCCCTCGACCCCATCTTCGTTTCGCCACTGTTGTCGCTCGGTCACTCTCACGTGACAGACTGCGCCGACGACAGCGACGGCTCCGATTCCGTTCGCTGACTCCCTCCCTGGTGAGTCGACAGCTCTCGGAACAGTAGCGGGCGGCGTGCTACTGCTCGACCGAGAGCGCGAGCAGTCCCGATACTTCGATCTCGTCGCCGGGCGCAATCGGTTCCGCCTCGCCGGGGCGCACTCGCTCGCCGTTCACTCTGGTCAGATTGTCGCCACGGGTCCTGAGAACGAATCCGTCGTCCGTTCGCTGGAACACGAGATGCTCGTCGTCGATCCACTTGGTCTGTTCTGGCTTCCCACCGTCGCGCAACAGCGAGCGGAGTTGTTCGTCGACCGTCGTTCCGTCTCCGACCGCGATCTCGCGGCCGCCGACCGACAGCGTCAGCGCCGTCGGGACCGTATTCTCGGGGCCGTCGTCGACGGCGTTCTCGCGGAGTCTCGCACCGCACTGGCTACAGAACCGTTCGTTCGTTCCGACGATCTCGCCACAATCTCCACAGTTGGTCAGATCTCGGACGCCACGGACGGCGTCGCCGGTCGTCTGGTCCTCGCGCTCCGCTTTCGCATCGTCGTCCTCCTCCGCGTCGCTCTCGTCGTCTTGCTCGCCACCGGCCAGCCACTCGCCGACTCGATCGGATCGTCGGACGAGGAGTCCTCCGGTGACGACACCGCCGACGACGAGTCCGAGGAGCGGGATCGCCAGCAGATAGATCAACAGTCCGCCGCCGCTCTCGCCAGCGCCTCCGTCCGTCGTCGTCGCGCCGGTTTGCTCGCCGCCCGTGCCCTCGGTGTCGGCCGCGCCGTCGGCGCTCGCGTTCGCGGCTGTCCCATCGCCGGCAGCCGACTCGTCGCCCTCTCGGGTCGGCTTCGCCGTGTCGGTCGACTCGCGCTCGTCGCTCGGCGTCGCGTCGTCGTCACCGTCCGCCGGTGTCGCAGTCGCGTCTTCGCTCTCCGCTGTCGGCGTCGCCGTGTCCGTCGCCTCGGTCGACACCGGCGTGCTGGTCGGCGTCGCCGTTGGCGTCTCCGTCGCCGTCTGGCGTGTCAGGCTCCCGTCGCCGGACAGGGCGGCGAATCGCGTCGTCCGTGTCGGGAACGCCGACCGGTCGATCGACGCGCTGACTCTGTTTCGCTCTGCGTCCACGCTGCCGCCGACCGTCGCCCAGCTCTCGGCCCCGTAGCTCCAGATCGACAGCGCCGACTCGTCGTCGACGTCACCGTCCTCGTAGTGGAGGGCAAGCGAGAGCTCGGTGTCGCTGCCACGCGCCGTGATCGCGGCGGCCCGACCGGCCGACTGCTGTCCGTCCGGGGCGTCCGGGATCGACTCGACGCTCCGGATCGAGGCGTTCCTGATCGGCGTCGCGGAGAGTCTCGTCTCTGCGGCCGTCGATTCGCCCAGCGAGAGCGAGCGGACTCGGTTTCCGTCGCCGCCCGCGACGACGAGGTCCTCCCCGTTGTCGGCCGCGACTCCGCCGCGGACGACGGCGTTCGTCGTTCCGCGCCCGAGTGAGAGTCCCCGCTGTGCGTTCGCCCGAGCGGTCGGGCCGTTGAGGGTCACGCCGTCGCTGCCGACGACCTCGATTCCGTCCGTGTTTTCGACGGCGGTGACGCCGCTGATCGTCGCGCCGTCCGCGGCCGCCGCCTGGAGGCCGGTGCCCCATCCCGTGACGACGACGTTCTGGATCTGGACGTTCTCGCTCCCGCCGACGTGGATCCCGACCGTCCCCTCGTCCCGGTCACCGCCGGCCAGCGTGTGGCCGTTGCCGTCGATGACGACGCCGTCGCTCCGGATTTCGAGACAGCGATCCACGTCGGTCGCCTCGATCGTGTCCGACAGCTCGTAGGTCCCGCTCTGTTCGATCGTCCGACACTCGTCGATACTCGCGGTCTGGCCCCCGACGACGCCCGGCACCCCAGCTGCGACTACCAGTGCCAGGACGACGAGAGCCACACCCCTGTATGTGCTGTTGCTGTGTCCCATGGTCCCCTGTGTCCGATCGGCCCCACACCACCCCCGGAGGCCGGTCAGCTACCGTTTCTCACGAGCTAATTCGACATAAAAATTGGTGGCGTACGTCTGTAGTTCAGTCTGGCAGTCGCTTCGCTCGCTGCGGGCACCACTCGCGCAAAAACGTCGGCGAAAAATCCGGTCCTCACTCCGCTCACGGGTCACACAGTTCCCCGTTCGCATTCGAGACCCACCTGCGGTGCGCCTCGCCCCGCTCGGACCGGTGAACCCGCGCCTCCGGCGCGGTACGCTAGTAGCTCTTCGCGAAGTACGCCGTCTCTTCTGCGTCCTCGCCGCAGATGGCACACTCCTCGTGGATCGGCTCCTCGTCGCGGTCGAGGGGGACCATCACGATCTCGGCGGCGATGGCCTCTTTGATCGGCTCCTCACAGTCTTCGTCGCCACACCAGCCACACTTGACGTAGCCGCCGTGCTGGCCGATCGTGCCGAGGATCTCCTCGCGAGAGGTGGCCTCGCGAATCTCGCCTTCCAGCGTCTCCTCGGCGCTGGCGTACAGCTTCGCGAAGACCTCGTCGAGGTGGTCTCGGACGGTGGTTTCGAGGTCCTCGCGGCTCTCGGTGATCGACTCGCCGTCGGGGCGATGGGAGAGCGTGAGTTCCTCGTCTTCGACCTCGTTGGGGCCGATCTCGACGCGCAGCGGCACGCCCTTGAGCTCCCAGTCGTTGTACTTGAAGCCGGGGTTACGGTGGTCGCGGTCGTCGAAGTGGACGCGAACGCCCGCCTCGTCGAGTTCGGCGGCCACGTCGGCGGCGTACTCCAGGACCTCGTCTTTGGTGTCTTCCTGCCAGATCGGCACGACGACGACCTGCTTGGGCGCGAGCGTCGGCGGCAGGACGAGCCCCTGATCGTCCGAGTGGGTCATGATGAGCGCGCCCATCGCGCGCCAGGACAGCCCCCACGAGGTGGTGTGGGCCGTCTCCTCGTCCTCGTCCTCGTCGACGTAGGTGATGTCGAACGCCTCGGCGAAGCTCGTCCCGAGGTAGTGGGAGGTCGCGGCCTGGACGGACTTGCCGTCGGGCATCAGCGTCTCGACCGTCGTCGTGGTGTGTGCGCCGGGGAACTTGTCGTGTTCGGGCTTGCGCCCCTTCAGCGGCGGCATCGCCAGGACGTCCTCGTACAGCTTCTCGTACTGTTCGAGCCGCGTCATCGTCTCCTCCCAGGCGTCGTCCTCGTCGCGGTGGGCGGTGTGGCCCTCCTGCCACAGGAACTCCTTGGTGCGGAAGAACGGCTTGGTCTCGGTGGCCTCCCACCGGACGACCGAACACCACTGGTTGATCCGCAGCGGCAGGTCGCGGTGCGAGCGCGTCCACTGGGCGAGGAAGGGGGCGATGATGGACTCGCTCGTCGGGCGCACGGCGAGTCGTTCTTCGAGTTCCTCGTGGCCGCCGTGGGTGACCCACGCGACCTCGGGGTCGAACCCTTCGACTACGTCTTTCTCCCGTTCGAGGTAGCTCTCGGGGATGAACATCGGGAAGTAGGCGTTCTGAACGCCGGTGTCCTTGAACCACCCGTCGAGGTGGTCCTGGATCTGCTCCCAGATGGCGTACCCTCGCGGACGCGTGATGATGAACCCGCCCATCGGCGCGTAGTCCGCGAGACCGGCCTTCTGGACGACCTCCGCGTACCACTCGCCGGGACTGTGTTCCTTGCTCTCCGTAATCCCGAGTTCCTGCTCTTCGCTCATACCGAACACTCTGACACCGGGGGGATAAACGCGCTGTGTTTCCACGGTCGCCGCCACTGCCCGTGTCGCCGTCGGTTCCCGGAGCTACGCACCGATCGTCGTCAGCGACGCCAGTGAGTCCGCGAGCCGTCGTTCCATCCCGGCCCCGTCGAAGCTCGGCACCGGGCTGATGTCGACGGCGTAACACTCGTCGTGCTCGTCGACGACGAAGTCGACCCCGATAGCGCGCGCGTCGAACCGATCGAGCAGCTCGCGGATGCGTGTCGCCAGCTGGACGCGGACGGTCGTCTCTTCGAGCACCGGCCGCCGTTCGGTCAGCTTCGTCCTGATCGTCAGCGCCTGCAAGTGCGTCTCGATCCCGTCGTCGAGCGCGTAGTAGCGTTCGATCGACGGCTCGGTACCGACCGCCTGCTGGTAGAACTCCGGATCGGCGTCGACCCCCGCCGCCCCGTCCCACCGAAAGCGGTTCTTCCCGACGTAGTCGGCGTCGGGCTTCTTGAACGCGATCGCGGGCACGCGGTATCCGATCTGTTCCAGCGCGTTGAGGACGACGAGTCGACAGGACAGCGCCGTCGTCGGGAAGAAGCCGTTCAGCGTCTCGACGCCGTTGCGGTCCGCATACGAGAGCGCGTCGAAGGCCTGCCGACAGATGGTTCTGTTGGCCAGCGCGTCGAGCGCGTCGATGTCCTCGGGTCGGATCGGCTCACCGGGCGGCAGGAACTCCACGTCGAACCCCCTGGCGGCGAGCCGCTCGGCCGCCCGTCCGAAGACGGCGTCGTCCGGCTCACAGATGACCCCGATCGTATCCATAATCGCCCCCACGAAGCCGTGTTTCAAAAGAGTATGGCCAACTCCCCTCTCAAGAATCCCCGACCGCGAAGGGACTGTCCGTCTCTCGCCACGGCCACCCGGGGAGTCGCGTCTGGAAGCCCGCGGCCAGTGCGGCGTCGAGGTCGTCGGCACCCGCGGGATCGTCTGCGGTGCCGTGTGTCGTCACGTCCGCGTAGTGGAAGGTTGCCTCTGCGAGCAGTCGCAAGGGTTGGTCTCCAGCGATCATCGCGGCTAGCTCGCGACCCAGCAGTTCGTCGACGACGAAGCCGGGATAGTCGTCGGTCACGTCCAGATCACGCAGTAGGCCGATCAGCGCGGCGACGTTGACCGCGCGGTCCCCGTCGGCGAACAGTTCGTCGACGGCGGCCAGGTACGCCGGTTCGTCGACGGGCTCGACGGCGACCTCGAACGCATCGCCGAGCTGTGCTCTCGTCTCGTTGAGCAGCGGAACGATCACGTCCGCACGCTCTCGGACCCAGTCGCGTTCGCGTCTGACCGTCTCGGGTGTCACGTTCATCGTTCGTTCTCACACACGCCCCACACTTGTGTCTCGCCGTCGTGTCGATACGCCACTCTCGCGTGGACGGGGATATTTTTGTCGCTGCCTCGCGTGACGAGATGTATGCCCGACCAGCGACCATCGGGAGCCGAGACGCTCCGCCGGTACGTCGATCGGCGTGGCGTACTCAAGTCCGCAGCGGTCAGCCTGACTGCCCTTTCGAGTAGTCTCGCGGGCTGTTCCGACGATGTCGCGGACGGGTCAACTGATCCGTCTCGAACGGCGACACGTCGATCGCCGACCGAGAGCGCCACCGCTACGCACACCGAGACCCGGACTCCCACCCAGACGGAGACGCCGACCACGACACGAACAAGCACGGAGGCCGAGACCCAGACGGCGACGCAACGACGGATCGAGCCAGTGTCGACGATCGGGTCGGTACCGATTCACGAGACCGAACAGCTGCCGGCCGAACCGCAGTCGAGCGGGATTACCGGCGACGACCAGACCCACGCTCTGACCAACCGGGCTTCGGTCTCCAACGACTCCGAGGCACACCTGACCGTCGATGGCGCGCTGGTCGGGACGGGGACACTGGGGATGAACGCCAGTGCAGCGTTCCGCACGTACTGGCGGGCTCCCGAGAGCGGGACCTACACGTTGACCGCGAGCTACTGGGGCAACGGTGCCTACGAGTACGCGCCCCGAGAGAACCGCAACCGTGACTACACGCTCTGTTCGGAGACGAACCTGGCCGTCCTCACGAACGACCGGACTGTGGCTCATCAGACGCGTCCGGATCTACAGCGCGCCAACAGCGGGCTCCAGACGGAGGCGGCCGAACAGCTGCTCGAATTTCTCGCGTACCGACTCGTCGCCCCCTACGTCGGGGTCGTTGGGAGCTTGATCGCCAGAGCGGTCATCAACTGGGCAATCGACCTGGAGCGGCGCGACCCGACGGCGGGGTCGTTCCTCACGACGGCACTCGACCCGTACACCGTCGAGGTCCAGTTCACTGCGACGGCGGGGACGGTGTACCAGTTTCAGGTGACGCCGTCGGTCGGATTCGCCGGTGAGTCACACGCGGATCAGCACACGGCTGCGAAGGTCGAGTCGATCTACCACCTCGAAGGACTGTCCGTCCGTCGGGAGTGAGCGGGGCTCTCTCGTCGCTGTGTCCCGTCGAGGACACGACCGCCATCGTGCCGGATTGCGTGGTGACGCCGTCGGCTGTCCCTCTGTGACCGACTTCCCACCCCGAGGTGGGGAACACCGTCACGACCTTCCAGCCGACAGTGCGAATCCGACCCTTCCGCATTGCGAAGGCTTTTATTACCTGTGGGGAATACGCTGAGGTAGGATCGGTTTTCCGGCCGTCGGTTCCGGCCTGCAGCGTTCGACGGTCGCCGATTACGTGAACTATGTTACTACACAGCGTCCGTCCCGGCGTACGCCGACCGCCCACGACGCCGGGGGCACTCTCTGAGCTATGAGTACGGTAGACAAGCAACTCGAAACGGTGCGTGAAACGATCGACGAAGTCGTGCCTCGCGAGATCACGATCTCCGACGTGACCTACGAGGGGCCCGAACTGGTCATCTACACCCGCGATCCAAAGCAGTTCGCGCGCAACGGTGATCTGGTGCGCCGACTGGCCAGCGAGCTTCGAAAGCGAATCTCCGTCCGGCCGGACCCGGACGTGTTGACGCCGCCGTCCCGCGCCGAAGAGGCGATCAGGAAGGCCGTGCCCGACGAAGCCGAGATCTCGGAGCTGGACTTCCACGCCGACACCGGCGAGGTCCTGATCAAGGCGACGAAGCCGGGCGTCGTCATCGGCCAGAGCGGCGAGACCCTCCGGAAGATCACCCAGCGGGTCGGCTGGACCCCCGAGGTCGTCCGGACCCCGCCGATCGAGTCGGCGACGGTCCAGAACGTCCGGAACCTCCTCCAGCAGGAACGTGACGAGCGCCGAGACGTGCTCGAACGCGTTGGTCGACAGATCCACCGCGAGCCGATGTCCGACGACGAGTACGTCCGGATCACGATGCTCGGAGGCTGTCGAGAGGTCGGCCGCAACGCCTTCATCCTCTCGACGCCCGAGTCGCGCGTCCTGGTCGACTGTGGCGACGTGCCCGGTTCCGACGAACAGCCGTATCTGGAGATTCCGGAAGCGTTCGGTGCCGGCGCGAACGGCATCGACGCGGTCGTGCTGACCCACGCGCACCTCGATCACTCCGGGCTCGTCCCGCTGCTGTTCGAGTACGGCTACGACGGCCCGATCTACTGTACCGAGCCCACCCGTGATCTGCTCGGCCTGTTGACCCTCGACGCGCTCGACACGACGACGGGGGAGGGCCACGCGCCGCCCTACGACTCCGAGCGCGTTCGAGACGCCATCAAGCACACCATTACGCTCGAGTACGGCGACGTGACCGACATCGCACCCGACATCAAGCTGACGCTGCACGACGCCGGCCACGTGCTCGGGTCGGCCGTCACGCACTTCCACATCGGCGACGGGCTCTACAACGTCGCCTTTTCGGGGGACATCCACTACGACGACACGCGCCTGTTCGAGGGCGCGACCAACGAGTTCCCCCGCGTGGAGACGCTCGTCCTGGAGTCGACCTACGGCGGTCGCAACGACTACCAGACCGACCGAGAGGACGCCGAGCGCAAGCTCCTCGACCTCGTCCGGGAGACCCACGACCGCGACGGGACGGTCGTCGTTCCCTCACCAGCAGTCGGCCGCTCCCAGGAGCTCATGCTCGTCCTCGAAGCCGCGATGCGGGCCGGCGACATCCCCGAGATGCCGATCTACCTCGACGGGATGATCTGGGAGGCGACGGCAGTCCACACCACCTACCCCGAGTTCCTGCGCGAGGACCTGCGCGACCGCATCTTCGACGAGGCGGACAACCCCTTCCTCGCGGACGCCTTCGAGCCCGTCGACGGCGACGCCGATCGGGCCGCGCTGGCCGACGACGAGCCTGGGATCGTCCTCGCACCCGACGGGATGGTCACCGGCGGACCGGTCCACTCCTGGCTCGAACACCTCGCTGGCGACGCCGACTCGACGCTGGCGATGCTCGGCTACCAGGCCAGTGGCACGCTCGGCCGTCGCATCCGGAACGGCTGGAACGACCTCCCGATCGGCGACGGCGGCGAGACCGTGTCCCTCGACATGCGCGTCGAGACCGTCGAGGGCTTCTCGGGCCACGCCGATCGACAGGGACTGGAGAACTTCGTCCGGACGATGAACCCCAGTCCCGAGAAGGTCCTCTGTGTCCACGGCGACGAGTCCGCGACACAGGACCTCTCGTCTGCGCTGTACCACGACCACAATCTCCGGACGTTCGCCCCGAAGAACCTGGAGACCTTCCGGTTCGTGTAGGGCGTCGCCGCGGTGAGCGCCGGCAGCTCTGGCGGGCTCCGACACCAGTAAGACGTTGGGGCCGCTCCCGGTCAGTATGGACGACTCGCAGTACGAGCGACTCAGGACGTTGCGACGCGACCTCCACCGACACCCAGAGCCCGCCTGGCGGGAGTTCTACACGACGGCCCGCCTCGTCGAGGAACTGGAACCCACCGCGGACGAACTGGTCGTCGGCCCCGACTTTCTCGACGCCGACGACCGTCTGAGCGTTCCCGAGGAGACGACGCTGGCCGAGTGGCGCGAACGCGCCCTCGATGCCGGCGCAGACCCCGAGACGGTCGAACACCTCGAAGACGGACAGACCGGGCTCATGGTCGTCCTGGAGCGTGGCGAGGGGCCGACGGTCGGGCTGCGGGTCGACATCGACGGCCTCCCCCGCGAGGAGTCGGACGATCCCGACCACGAACCCGTCGCCGAGGGGTTCCGCTCGGAGACCGGTGCGATGCACGCCTGCGGCCACGACGCCCACGCTGCCATCGGCGTCGGCGTCTTCGAAGCGATCGCCGACAGCGACTTCACCGGGACGCTGAAGGTGCTCTTCCAGCCCGCAGAGGAGATCATCGGCGGGGCCAAAGCCGTCAGCCACCGGCACCTCGACGACATCGACGCGCTGCTGGCGGTACACATCGGGCTCGACCACCCGACCGGCGAGATCGTCGCTGGCGTGACGGACTTCCTGGCGGTCAGCCAGTTCCACGCCGAGTTCACGGGCGAGCCGGCCCACGCGGGTGGCCACCCCGCACAGGGGGAAAACGCCGTGCAGGCGATGGCGGCGGCCGTCCAGAACCTCTACGCCATCCCGCGCAACGAAGACGGCCCAACGCGGATCAACGCGGGCGTCGTCGAGGGCGGGACGGCCTCGAACATCATCCCCGAACACGCGAGCATCGAGGGCGAGGTCAGAGGAGAGACGACGGAATTGATGACGTACATGCGCGAGCGCGCGAACGACGTGCTCGAACACGCCGCGGGCATGCACGGCTGTGAGTACACGGTCGAGCGCACCGGCGAAGCGCCCAGCGCGACCAACGACGAGGAACTCGTCTCACTGGGCTACGAGGTCGCCGAAGGGATCCCCGGCGTCGACTCGCGGCTCCGCACCGCGTCGCTGGGCGGCAGCGAGGACGCGACGGTGCTCATGCGACGCGTCCAGGAGACGGGCGGCACTGCCGCCTACGTCGGTGTCGGCACCGACCACCCCGGCGGCCACCACACCGCGACGTTCGACGTGGACGAGCCGTCGCTGGCGATCGGCGTCGACTGGCTCTCGGAGACGGTACGCGAGATCGCAGACAGAAGCCACTGACCGGTCAGTACTTCGGATCCGCACCGGTGACGGCGTAGATCTCGTCCATCAGGTCGTCGCGCTCGGACTGCCAGCGGTCGAACCCGGCGGGGCTCGACGGGTACGACTCGTAGTGTTCGAGGAGCCGGTCGGCCAGCTGCTTGGTCTTGTAGAGGTCGTAGATCGTCCCCCAGTGGCCGAAGCTCTTGATCGCGGTCTTGAGCTTCAGTCCCAGTCCCATGTCGGCCGAGCCCGAGTACAGCGCGTCGGCGATCTTGTTGGCCGGCATCGCGGCGAGCAGCCCCATCAGATCGTCCACGTCGTAGGCTGTCGTGAAGATGTTGTACACGTCCAGCGCGGCGTAGCGGGCCCCGAAGTGGTCCATCACGCGCTCGTTGTACTCCCACAGCGCCGCCTCCTCGTCGACCCGACCGTCCTCGATGGCCTCGATGGCCTGCTCACCGGCGTACTGGCCGGCGTAGGCCGCACCGGCGATGCCGCCGCCGGTCGTCGGATTGACGTGGCCAGCGGCGTCTCCGACGGCCATAAAGCCCGGCGCGACCGCCGAGTCGTACGGTCGGCGGGTCGGCAACGCGGCCCCGAGCTTGTCCTGGACCTCGGCGTTCTCGAACTCCGAACGGCCCTGGAGGTCCTGCTTGAGGTCGTCGACGAGCTCCATCGGTTCCTCGGTCATCTGGAACCCCAGCCCGACGTTGATCTCGGTGTCTGTTCGCGGGAAGTACCAGACGTACCCCGCCGCGCGCTTTGCCGGCTTGAAGACGAGGGCGTCGTCCCACGGGACCGGCTCTTCGGTCTCGACGATCTCACGGTAGGCCGAACAGAACTGTGAGTACGTCACGTTCGTGTCGAAGGTCGCCGAATCGAGCGTCGCCTTCTCCTGGATGATCGACAGCGCGCCCGCGGCGTCGATGACCAGTTCGGCCTCGTAGCTCGCGTGGTCGCCCTTCCGGTTCGCCTCCAGCCCGGTCACGCGGCCGTCGTCGTCCTGCCGTACGTCCTGGACGACGGTGTCGTAGTGGAATTCGACGCCGGCCTGCTCGGCACCCTCGATGAGCAGTCGGCCGTACTCCCAGCGATCGATGACGGCCAGTTCGCCGGGGACCGGGATCTCCAGGACCGTGTTCTCTTCGGGGATCTCGAACCGGCCGTGGTCGACGCCGGTGTTCGTGAACGCGCCCTCGATCTGGGACTTCGGGATCGCCGTCGGGAAGTTCGAGGCCCCCTTCAGCGCGTCGCCACAGGCGATGTGGCCCGCCTCCTGGGCGTCCTTGCGCTCGGCGATGACGACGTCGTAGCCCTCGTGGGCGAGCGTCGCCGCGGCGTAACAGCCCGACGTGCCCGCACCGACGACGGCCACGTCGTACTCGTGGGTGGTCATGGACGGGACCTATCTCCCGAGGGAGAAAACTCTTTATCCCGACGATGCCGGTATCTGTCGGTTCGCCATGGTCTCGGCGAGGATCCAGCGCAGCAACGTGTACGGTCTCGTTACGCCCGCTCGTGGTCGATACCACCTGGGGCACGACAGCGTCGCCCGGACGCCAACTGCCCGACAGCGCCGACTCGTCCGATAACAAGAGTTTTGCCGAGCGGTTCCGAACGCCGGGACATGACCGAGTACACCGTGGAGTTCGTGGGGACCGGCGAAGAGATCACGGTCTCGGAGAAGGAGACGATCCTGAGCCGGTGTCTCGAAGAGGGGATCGCACAGGAGTACTCCTGTCGCGTGGGGATGTGTCTGGCCTGTTCGGCCGAGATCGTCGACGGCGATGTCGTCCAGCCCGCCGCACGAGGACTCACCGAAGCAGAGCGGGAACGCTACGCGCTGACCTGCATGGCGCGGCCGGCTTCGGACCTCAAACTCGACCGCGGGAAGTACCCGCCCAGCATCGAGTCGGAGGTCTCGGCCGACGCGGCCGGCGACGAGCAGGCGGCCGCCGACGACTGAGCGTATTAATTCTCCAGTCCAAGGTAGAAAGAATCGCGGAACTAAATTTCGAACCCACCTCGTCCACGTTCTGTCGGTCTCAGAGACGTTACCACGGACTTTCGAGAAGGACAGATCATATAAGCGAGTGGCTCCTACATTGAATCGAGTCGTTGCAGACCCGCGCCAGGGGTCAGCCGTCGGAGACTGCCACACCTGCACAATCATGACCAGCCGTGTATACAGACTTCATTCGACACTCGAACTGCCACTCGAAGACACGTACGACCTCTTCGAGGAACCCGACCTTCCCCCGGAGATCGAAGACGTGGAGATCACGCGGCGGAACAACACGCTGATCATCAGCGCCGTCTCGGCCGACGACACGATCAGCAAGTACACGCCGACGGCCCAGCTGAAGGCCAGCGTCACGGAGAATCGGGTCTACGAGGAAGATCCCGAAGAGATGGACGGACCCGGCCCCGGTCCCAACAGCGGTGGTGGCAGTCCACAGTGGGGGTCCTTCGAGGAGGAGGAAGAAGAGATCCCCTCCGAACTCGTCGAGTACGCCTGTTTCAAGGGCGATCTCGAAACGGTGCTCCAGAACACGGCCCTGCAGTATCCGATGTTCCAGGTCCTCTGTGAGGTCGCGAAAAACGCCGAGAAGGGGACGCTTACGGCGATCGTCTGCGTCGACGAGGAACTCGAAGCGGTTCGAATCGTCGACGGCGAGGAACTCCCCGCGACGATCAACGTCGTCGAAGAGCCACGCGACGACGCCGACAACGAGAGCGTCGACTGGCGAAACAACGAGTTCATCAGCTAACGCTCCGTTTCCCTGCCAGCAGAATCCGTCTCTCAGGTCCTCCCGTCCCGGCCAGCGGTCGGTGTTCGCTGTCGGCGTCCGAACCGGGGAGTTCGACACGTGCCGTGTGTGCCCGAGTCACGCGCCCGCTCGAACTCCAAAAAGTACTTACAGCCCATCTAATTATATCTCATTACCAATGGCAGACTTCCCCGACTACCTCGACGTCGACTACACCGACGGCGAGGGCGAGACGCCGGAGGACTACCCGTCGATCAACCACAAGATCGAGAAGGCCATCGAGGTCACCAAGGAAGGCCTCGAAGCGTACGAGAATCCGGTCGTCATGTGGACCGGCGGCAAGGACTCGACGCTGACGCTGTACTTCGTCAAGGAGGTCGCCGACCGCTTCGACCTCGAAGTCCCGCCGGTCGTCTTCATCGACCACTACCAGCACTTCGACGAGCTCATCGAGTTCGTCGAGCACTGGGCCGACGAGTGGGACCTCGAAGTCATCTGGGCGCGCAACACCGATGTCGGCGACTACGTCGAGGAGAACGGACTCGATCCGGGCGACGACATCCCGATCGACGCCCTCTCGGAGCACAACCAGCACCACGTCCGCGAGATCCTCGAATACGAGGAAGACAGCTTCCCCTTCCTGCTGGATACCTACGTCGGCAACCACCTGCTGAAGACGGTCGCGCTCAACGACGCCATCGAGGCCCACGACGTCGACGGCATCATCTCGGGCATCCGCTGGGACGAGCAGGAGTCCCGCGCCGACGAGACGTTCTTCTCGCCGCGCCACGACCCGGACATCTACCCGCCCCACGACCGCATCCAGACGATCCTCCAGTTCGACGAGGCCGCCGTCTGGGACGCCTTCTGGAACTTCGTCGTCCCGGACACCGTCGAAGGATTCCCCGAGGAGGGCTACGTCCCCGAGACCGACGACGACCTGCCCGACGGCATCGAGCAGGACGACATCCCCGTCTCGCCGAAGTACTTCGCCGGGTTCCGTTCGCTCGGCTCCGAAGTCTCGACCGACAAGGCAGCCGAGGAACCCGCCTGGCAGCAGGACCTCGACTCGACGACCGAGCGCGCGGGCCGCGCCCAGGACAAAGAGGACCTGATGGAGCGCCTGCGCGACCTCGGCTACATGTAAACCACCTTTTTCCGCTTCGGGTTCGCGCTTCGTGCGAACCGCTCGCACAAAAACGTGGGTGAAAAACCGCGAGCGCCCCCAGAGGGAGCGCTCGCGGCAAATCGTGCGCTTCTGGGTTACTCGTGTGGCCGTCGTAGTCGGCCAGACGCTCTGCCTTCTCTCGCGGTGTGATACGGATTAGTGTAGATCTTTCCCGGATCAACCGCACGACAGTGTGCGGTCGACCGGGCAAACGGCTACAATAATCCGTATGAGCGGATCGTCGTACCCGTGGCTCGAATCGCGGACGCGCTACGACCTGCGGAAGTGAGCGTAGGCGACCAGCAGCGTCAGGACGAGCGCGCCGACTGCGCCCGGTGGGTGGACCTCGAACGCGACCACCAGCAGGAGGAGGAAGTTCGCAGCCAGGAGGACGAGGGCGGCGTCCAGTCGTTGTCGGAGGACCGTGTCGGTCATGTGCTCGGTTGTACCGAGACGGGAGAAAAGTCTGCTGACTGTCGGCTGGGCAGGGCGATTACACGCGCTTTCTGGCCCGGTGGCGCGCCGTGGCTCGCTGCCGGAGGTACCACACGAGCGGGAGCGCGCCGATGGTCGCGAGCGCGGCGAGGTTCGCCCACGCCGTCACCGACAGCGATCCGACGCCGAACCCCGGCGTCGTCGCGAGGAGCCCGAGCCCGACCAGCGGAAACGGTGCCGCGAGCCACGGGGTGTCGCCGCGGTGGGCGATCACGCCAGCGAGGACGACGACGCCGCCGAAGGCGGCCAGTGCGAGGTGGCCCCACGTGCTGTCGGGACCCGACAGCGGGAGGTAGAAGCCGTTGGCCACGAGGGTCAACCCCAGCCCCTCCGCGAGTGCGGCGACCAGTCGCCCGCCGATGCGTGGCTCGCCCGACCGCAGAGACAGGTCGCTGGGTCGACGGCCACCGGGTCGCTCTCGGCCGTCTTCGTCTGGCGCAGGCATCTTAGCGTCGCCGGTACCGGTCGCCGTCTCGTTCGAGTCGCGACTCGTCGACGCCGCGCTGGAGCGCCCGTCGAATCTCCATTCGGTCGACACCTCGTTGTGTCATCAGCGCCACGATCTGGTCGTGCGAACACCAGCCGTCGCTGTCGGCCGCTTCGGCGACGGTCTCGACGACACGGGTCGTGATGTCTGCCACGGTCGTGTTGGGCGACCCGAGGATTTGGAGGTTTCGGCCCTGTCGGCCGTTCTCGGCCTCGTGGTGACGGCCAGCGCAGTCTCTCACTGCGTACGAACCCGTGTCGTCTGCCACTCCAGGACGATCTCGATACTCAGCCAGACGGAGAGCCACACCCAGAGGAGCGCGACGACGATCACCGTCGAGGACAGCAACAGCAGGGGTCGCGTGGCGACCACCAGTGCGGGGTACAGATAGAGTGTCACAACCCCTACGACGAGGAGCGCTACCAGCCCACAGGCGGCGTGCTCTCCGGGGCTAGACGCTCCCGACGCGGTAGTCTCTCGGGCCTCTGGTCCACCCTCGCCGTTCGGCTGTGGTGTGTGCATACATACCGCCCTCTGTCTAGAACCTCTCGCCACTTTCCCATAAAATTTGCCGCTAGCTGCGCGTGTCGAGCGGGAACACTACCGAGCGCCGCGGCGGCTGCCGTCCGGCCTCGCGGCAAAGTTCTTACCAGTCGCTCACGTTGTACGGCCGTGCCAACGAGACGCACACTCGTCGCGGCCCTGCTCGCCGGTGGCGTCGGTGCGTCGGTCGTCGAGCCGCTCCGGAGCGGCCTCGACCGGTTCGCACCGCTGAGCGGCGATGTCTGGGACGCGGCGACCGACTCGGTTCCGGAGACCGTCGCGACACCGTACGGGGAAGCGACGGTACGGTACGACGACCAGGGCGTCCCGACGATCGCGGCCGACGACGAGGACAGCCTCTACTTCGCGGTGGGCTACGTCCACGCGGCGGATCGACTCTTCCAGATGGATCTGATCCGCCGTCGGATGCGGGGCGAACTGTCGGCCGCCGTCGGCGAACAGACCGTCGAGAGCGACCTGTTCCATCGACAGATGGACTTCGCCGCCGCGGCCGAGGCCAACTGGGAGTTGCTGTCGGGAACGCCGGCAGGCGAGGCCGTAGCGGCCCACGCGGCGGGCGTGAACGCGTTCCGGCGTCGTCGATCCGACCCGCTCGAATTCCGGCTGCTGGGCTACGAGCCCGAACCCTGGACGCCCGTCGACAGCATGCTGATTCAGAAACAGATCTCGTGGGGGCTGACTGGCGACTTCACGTCGCTCCGGCGGGCGACGATCGCCGACGCGTTCGGGGCCGAGACGGCCGACCGTATCGCCCCGCGTCGGTACGATCACGACGCCGCGATCCTCCGCTCGCGCCGGCCCGACGTGTCCTTCGCCGACGGGACAGCCGGGTCCGCCGGAGGGAGCGGTGCGGGCGATCTCGCCGGCTGGCTCGCGGGGTTCGAGTGGCCCGACGGCGTCGGCTCGAACAGTTGGGTCGTCGGCGGCGAACACACCGAGAGCGGGCTGCCCCTGCTGGCCAACGACCCGCACCTGACGCTGCTCGCGCCGCCCGTGTGGTACGAGATGCACCACGAACTGCCGGACCACTCCGTCAGCGGCGTCACGTTCCCCGGTCAGCCGTTCGTCGTCATCGGCGAGAACGACGCGGGCGCGTGGGGGTTCACCAACGCCGGTCTGGACGTGCTTGACGTGTACGACTACGAGATCGACGGCGAACAGTACCGCTACGGCGACGAGTGGCGGTCGTTCGACACCCGCACCGAGACCGTCGCGGTCAGTGGCGGCAGGGACCGCGAGGTGACCGTCAGGAAGACGGTCCACGGGCCGCTCCTCGAACGGCGGGGCCAGCGCGTCGGCGTCGCCTGGACCGGACTCACGGCCGGCCGAACCGCGAGGGCCGTCCGCGGCCTCAACCGGAGCGACGGCCGGGACGAGGCCGTCGCGGCCCTCTCGATGTTCGACCAGCCCACCCAGAACGCCGTCTACGCCGACCGGGACGGGAACACTCACTACCACGTCACCGGCCTGGTGCCGATCAGGCGGACCGACGGCGAAGCGGTCGCCGGAGACAGGATCTTCGACGGGTCCGCACAGGAGGGCGAGTGGGCGGGCTACGAACCCTACGGTCAGCCCGACTTCGAGAGCGACGGCTGGATCCCCTTCGAAGACAAACCCCACGCCGACGACCCCGCACTGCTGGCGACGGCGAACCAGCGCGTCGTCGCCGACGCCGCCAGCGAGTACTACCTCTCGGATGGGTATTCCGCACCCTGGCGCGGCCAGCGGCTCTACGATCGGCTCGACGAACTCGTGGCGGCCGACACACCCCTGACCTCGGCCGACAGCCGGGCGCTCCAGCTCGACAGCTACGACCGCCGGGCGGCGCTCTTCGTCCCAGAGATCCTGGCCGCACGGCCGGCTATGAACGACCGTGCCCGCTCGCTGGCCGACGAACTCGTCGACTGGGACTTCCGCATGGTCCGGGACTCGCGGGCGGCGCTGGTCTTCGCGCTCTTTCTCGATCACTACCGCCAGCGGGTGTTCGGGCCGCTCTTCGACGCTGCTGGGCTCGACCGAGAACTCGTTCCGAACGACTGGATCCTGTTGCACCTCGACGCCGACGATCCGTGGTTCCGTGACCCGCCGATCGGCGAGCCCCGCGAACGCGAGTCGCTCCTCGCCGCTGCCGTGGCCGACACCGCCGCCGAGATCGACGCCGAAGGGTACGAACGATACGGCGACTACAACCGAACGGCGATCGACCACCCCTTCGATCTGGGCTTCCTGAACTACCCCGAGTACCCCACCGACGGATCGCCCGCGACGCTGCGGAACGTCCGCGTCGAGTCGGGCATCGGCAGCAGCTACCGACTGCTCGCGCGGTTCGACGGCGAGCGCTCGCTGTCGGTGCTGCCGGGGGGCAACGACGGCGACTACTTCTCGGATCACTACGCCGACCAGCTCCGTGCGTGGGCCGACGGCGAGTACTCGCCGCTGACTCCCAGTCTGACGGGCTCGCCCTCGATTCGCTTCCGGCCGGGAGGTGGCGACAGTGCGTGACGACGGCGGTGTCCCCGGGCTCCCGGATCTGCTCTGGCGGCTCCAGACGGACCCGACGGACCGCTGGCGTGCGACGGTGCTCGCGGGGACGGTGGGGGCGTTGCTCGCGACGGTCCACTGGAGTGGTCTCCTCGCGGGCGGGGCTCTCGTGGGTCTGGCGTGGCCGACGCTCCGGCGTGCCGTCCTCGCCGGACTCGGCTTCGGGATCGCGGTCGTCGCCCTCTTCGCGTTCGAACTCGCGCTCGGCGGCTCGCTCGTGGCCACGCTCCGAATGGGTGTTTTCGGCCTCGTGCCGGTGGTCGTGCCGGTCGTCGCCGCGCCCCTCGGCGCGACCGTCCGCGGACTGGTTCCCGACGCGACGGCCGGCGATTAGCTATTGTTTTGTCGGCCGACAGGCACAATTTATACATACGAGTCGCGAGCTACTGTCACCCATGGCATCTATCGATACGAGCGTCAATCGGCCGAACGTGCCGGCCGACGGCACGACCGTGACCGCCGAAATCGACGTCGAGCCGGGGGAACAGGAGACCGACGTGCGACGCCACATCGCTCTCTGTATCGACACGAGCGGGTCGATGGAGGGAGACAACATCAAACGCGCTCGCGACGGCGCTGCGTGGGTCTTCGGGCTGTTGGCCGACGAGGACTACGTGAGTATCGTCGCGTTCGACACCGAGGCGACGGTGATCCTGCCCGCGACACGGTGGTCGGATCTCGACCGCCAGACCGCGATGGACCACGTCGAGGAGCTGACTGCCGGCGGCGGCACCGACATGTACAACGGGCTCAAGGCCGCCAAGGAGACGCTGTCGTCCTCCGCGACCGGCCCCGACACGGTCAAGCGACTCCTCTTGCTCTCGGACGGCAAGGACAACGAACGCACGCCCGACGAGTTCGAGGGACTGGCCGAAGCCATCGACGACGCCGGGATCCGGATCCAGTCGGCCGGGATCGGGACCGACTACAACGAGGACACGATCCGGACGCTCGGGACGGTCGGGCGCGGGACGTGGACTCACCTCGAAGCGCCCGGCGACATCGAGGACTTCTTCGGCGAGGCCGTCGAGCAGGCCGGCTCGGTCGTCGCGCCGGACGCCCACCTCGATCTCGACGTTGCTCCCGGCGTCGAGGTCAGCGAGGTGTATCGCGCGCTCCCGCAGGCCCAGGAAGTCTCGCCCGAGTGGGAGGCAAACGCCACCCGCATCAAGCTCCCCGACCTGATCGAACGGGAGAGCCAGCGGGTCGTCCTCAAGATCCACGCGCCGCCCCGCGAGCCCGGCAGCGAGGAGGTGCTCGCAGACGTACAGCTCTCGGCCCGCGGCGACACTGCGAGCGACCAGATCGCCGTCGAGTACACGGACGAACAGGAGAAATTGGCCGAGCACAACGAGTCCGTCGACATCGACCACAAACAGACCGTCATCCGGACGGAGCTTGGCAAGGGCAACGTCGAGGCCGCCGAGACGAAAGTCGAGCAGATGACGGTGATCCACGGCGAGGACGCCGACGCCGTCGAAGAGGCCGAACGCCAGACCGAGATCGTCAAAGAGGGCGGTCGTGCCGAACAGAGCCAGGCGACCCAGATCGTCGACAGCGACGACGGCATCCAGTGATGGCCCGCGTCGGCGGTGAGACTCGATGACGACGTTCGAGGCGGGCGACCTCGTCGCCGGCCAGTATCGCGTTCAGGGCGAGGCCGGCAGCGGCGGCTTCGCGGTCGCCTACGAGGCGATCGACGAGGACAGCGGCGACACGGTCGCGGTGAAGGTCCCAAACTACGCCGGCTCCAGCAACGACCGTGACGTGATCGAGCAGTACTTCCTGAAAGAGGCCGACGCGCTCGAAACCGTCCGGGCGGCGGGAGGCAACGACAACGTGATGGACCTGATCGAGCGCACCGACGAGGGCGACACCCCGGTGCTG
This sequence comes from Halomicrobium sp. HArcht1-1, assembly GCF_058933285.1. Classification (NCBI taxonomy): domain Archaea; kingdom Methanobacteriati; phylum Methanobacteriota; class Halobacteria; order Halobacteriales; family Haloarculaceae; genus Halomicrobium; species Halomicrobium sp. HArcht1-1. The sequence continues at coordinate 2,383,471 of NZ_JBZYDL010000001.1, read as the reverse complement.
GTCGTCCAGTTCGTCGACGGCTACGAGCTGGACGACGCCATCGACCGCGTCGGGCCGCTCGATCCCGCGGAGGTCCGGCGGGTCGGGATCGGGCTCTGTGACGCGATGAGCTTCCTCCACGAGAACGACATCGTCTACCGGGACCTCAAGCCCGACAACATCATGCTCGCCGGACAGGACCACCCGATCTTGATCGACTTCAACACGGCGACGGGGTTCGACGGAACCGACGCCGACGACGCCGGAACGACGATTCTCGGACCGTACAAACCCCGAGAGATCGCCGAAGCCAGCGACGCCGAGGACGGGCAGGGCCCGTGGTCTGACGTGTACTCGATCGGGAAGATCCTCCTGTTCTTGCTGAAGGGAACCGTCCCGAAGAAAGACGGCGTCGACCCCCGGGACTTCGGCGTCGACTGCCCGACGTACCTCGCGGAGATCATCGCTCGCGCGACACAGACCGACTACCGGGATCGCTACCCCAACGCGACCTCGATGAAGTACGTGCTAGAGGCCAAAGACCCCAGTCCGCCGCCACAGGCGAGCCTGGAGGCGCTGGGCGAAGACCGGTCGTTCACCATCCACCCCGGCGACACGATCGGCCGGGACGGCGGTGCGACGACGCCGTCGATCACGCTCGAAGACGCCGACGAGCACGTCTCGCCGATCCACGTTCGCTTCGATACGAGCAACGACGAGGCGATCTGGCGACTGGAGGACCACAGCCTCAACGGGACCTACGTCAACACTCAGACCGGCTGGCAGCGACTCCTCCAGCCCGGCGGCAAAGAGCTACTGGAAGCGCGTGGCGGCGATCCGACCGACCGAAACGGCGAGGACCCGCCCAGCGAGCACGCGCTCGGCGACGGGGACCTCATCGCGCTCGTCCACCCGAGCTACGGGACGACATTCGAGTTCAACGTCTCTCAGACATGATCTACGCGACGAACTACGACATCGGCGAACGCAAGCGGTCCAGCGGGATCAACGAGGACAGTCTCGCGGTCGACGTGATCGAACAGGGCCACCGCGACGGCCTCGTCGACCGCTCGGAGGAGGTCGACGGCCAGCCGGACGATGCCCACGACGGCACCGACGCCGAGGCGGCAAGCGACGAGACGGGAGCGGCGTCCGAGGAGCGATCGGAGCCACGGAACCGCAGCGTCGCTACCTTCGTCCTCGCTGACGGTGCGGGCGGGTACGAGGCCGGCGACGTGGCCTCTTACATCGCCACGACGACGATCACGACCGAACTGCAGGCCGTTGCGAGTCGTGCCCTCCGGAGCAACCCGGCGGCGTTCGACGTGACCCTGCCCGATGCGGTCGCGACCGACCCGCCGACGCCGGCCGAGATCCAGAGCGCGCTGGAGGCGGCCATCACGACCGCCCACCGCGAGATCGTCCGCTACACGAACGAGACCGGCAACCGAGCGTACACGACCGTCGTCGCCGGCCTCTGTTTCGGCGGTCGGTGTTACTACGCGTGGGTCGGCGACAGCCGCGCGTACCTGCTCAACGAGGCGCGCGAGACGATCGAACTGCTGACCAGGGACCACGGTGTCGTCGCCGAACTCCGCGATCGCGGCGAGATCGACGACGTGGCTGCCCACGTCCACCCTCGCGGCAACGAGATCACTCGCGCACTGGGCGGCGGGGCCGACCAGGACCCGGACGCTGCGACGGTCGCGGTCGACAGCAACGTCGTCCCGCTGTACGCCGAGGACGTGTTGCTGGTCACCAGCGACGGGCTCATCGACGCCCAGACCGACGCCCCGGAACTGTACGACGAGTACGTCGAGTCGGACTGCTCGGAGGCGGCGGCCCAGCGCGTCCTCGACGCCGTCGTCACGGACGAGGAGATCAGAGAGTGCGTCCTGACGGCGGAGTCGCTGGCCGCGGCCAGCGAGGCGCTCGTCGAGATGGCCAACGACCGGGGCGGGAAGGACAACCTCTCGACGCTGTTCTTGCAGGACCCGGCGCTTCCGACGACACCGGAGAATCGACCGCTGACCCGCGCGCTGGCGACGGAACCCGTCGAGGACCGTGAGACGGTCCTGCTCCCGGAGGAAGGGGAAACGCCCTGAGGAAAACTATTTTTTATGCGTAGGTAGACTGATCGAACACGTATGTCAGAAAGTACCAGTAGGTCGGTCGAATGTCCGCTGTGTGGCGAAACGTTCGATCCGACCGCTGCAGGGGGGTGGTGTACCAACTCGGAGTGTGGCGAGTGGCAGTACGACGGGGAGATCGAGGCGGCCACGGACGACGAGCCCGAGGCCGAGACGGGGGAGGACGACCCGGAGGGCGACGCCGTCAGCGACAACCCACTGTTCGGCGACGACGAGCTGGACCTCGAAGATCCGACAGACTCGCAGCCAGACGCCGAGCCGGACGACTCGCCGCTGGGCGACGACGCAGCGAGCGAGCCCGCGGATACCGCGGACGGGGCGACCGACACGGCTAGCGAGCCCGCAGACACCGCGGACGAGGCGACCGACACGGCGACAGACGAACCAGAGCGCCAGAGCACCGAGGACACCGACGACGCGCCGGAACCGGGCGACGCCGTCGACGAAGCGGTCGACGAGACGAGCGAGCCCGCCGACACCGTCGACGAGGGGAGCGTAGAGACGAGCGAGCCCGACGAGGCGGTGGCGCTGGGAAGCTGCCCCGAGTGTGACACCGCCGTCGATCCGTCCGACGCCTTCTGTCCGGGCTGTGGTGGGGATCTGGACGCCCACCGCACCGCCGACGAAGACGAGGACGAGACGACCCTCGACGCCTGTCCGGAGTGTGGCAGCGACGTGGATCCCGACGACGCCTTCTGTGCGTCGTGTGGCGAGGATCTGGACGCCCACCGCGGCACGGACGAGACGACCCTCGACGCCTGTCCCGGCTGTGGGAGCGACGTCGAGCCCGACGACGCCTTCTGTGCGTCGTGTGGCGAGGATCTGGACGCCCACCGCGGGAGCGACGCGAGCGGGACCGTCGCCCCGTCTCGACTCGCGCTCTCTGCGTACGGGCAGTCCGTCGTCGTCGGCGACGACGAGACCGTCGGTCGAGAGATCCGGTCGCTGCTCGCCGACGCCGGGGAGGACGACGACACGTCCGTGCTGATCCACCGCGAACACGTCCGCTTCGTGCGCGAAGACGACCAGTTCTACGTGGTCGATCTCGGCGACAATCCCACCGAACTCAACGGCACTCGGCTGTCGAAGGGCGATCGAGAGCCGATCGGCCCCGGCGACGAACTCCGCCTGTCGGACGTGGTCTCGCTCGACGTCGAGACGCCCTGACGGCGGACCAGGCGGTCTCTTTCTGGTGATCTACGAGAAGCGACTGCGTTCGGTGGCGCTCTGACAGCGTGCCAGACAGTTACGTGGCTGGCCGTCGAAGCGTCGATATGGCTCGACGGAGCGTCCTCTTTGCCCCCGGTGACCAGCCCGAGAAACTGCGGAAGGCGGCCGACAGCGGGGCCGATGTCGTCGTCTTCGACCTCGAAGACGCCGTCGTTCCCGACCGGAAGCAGGCCGCACGGGAGGCGGTCCGCGACGTGCTGGCGACGGTCGAGTCGACGTGTGAACTGTGCGTGCGGGTCAACCCGGTCGACGACGGCGCGGCCAGAGACCTCTCGGTCGTCCTGTCGGGTGGCGAGCCCGACAGCGTGATGGCTCCGAAGGTACCGGACGCGGACGCCGTCGAGACGCTGGCCGGGATGCTCGCCGAACGCGACGCGAGCGTCCCGGTCCTGGCGCTCGTCGAGTCGGCCGCTGGCGTCCTCCACGCCGAGGCGATCGCCGCCGCCGACGCGACCGACGCGCTCCTGTTCGGTGCCGAGGATCTGGCGGGCGATCTCGGGGCGACCCGGACCGAGAGCGGTCGCGAGGTCGCCCACGCGCGCCAGCACGCACTACTGGCGGCACGTGCGGCGGGCGTCGACGCGATCGACACCCACTATCCGGCGTACGAGGACGAGGCGGGACTGCGCGAGGCGGCCACGGAGGCCCGGCGGCTGGGCTACGACGGCAAGATGGTGATCCACCCGGCGCAGGTCCCGGTCGTCAACGCGGCGTTCACGCCGGACGACGAGGCCATCGCCTGGGCGCGCCGGATCATCGAGGCCAGCGAGGCGGCCGACGAGCGGGGGCGTGGCGTGTTCGTCGTCGACGGGGAGATGATCGACGCGCCACAGGTTCGCCAGGCCGAGCGCATCCTGGCGCGGGCAGCGGAGTGATCCCGTCGGCGGGCACCGCCAGGTGAGGTGTGTGGCGCGTCAACTGCCGTCACACTTTTGCGCCTACTGGCCGTCACTCTCGGCATGTCCGAGGTCAATCCCTTCGAGAGCCTCCAGGAGCAGATCGACGACGCCGCAGCGTTCGTCGCGGTCCCCGACGACGCGCTCGAACGCCTCAAGCGGCCGGAACGGGTCCTCGAAACGACGCTGTCGGTCGAGCTGGACGACGGCTCGATCGAGACGTTTCGCGCCTTCCGGTCGCAGTTCAACGGCGACCGCGGCCCGTACAAGGGCGGAATCCGCTATCACCCGCAGGTCTCTCGCGAGGAGGTCACGGCCCTCTCGGGGTGGATGGTGTACAAGTGTGCCGCCGTCGACATCCCCTACGGCGGCGGCAAGGGCGGGATCGCCTTCGACCCCAGCGACTACTCCGAGAGCGAGGTCGAGCGCATCACCCGCGCGTTCGCGACGGAACTGCGGCCGCTGATCGGCGAGGATCGGGACGTGCCAGCGCCCGACGTGAACACGGGCCAGCGCGAGATGAACTGGCTCAAAGACACCTACGAGACCCTGGAGAACACGACTGCGCCCGGCGTCGTCACCGGCAAGGCGATCGAATCCGGCGGCAGCGAGGGCCGCGTCGAGGCGACGGGCCGGTCGGTCGCGATCGTCGCTCGCGAGGCCTTCGACTACCTCGGCGGGGACATCGCCGACGCAACCGTCGCGGTCCAGGGCTACGGCAACGCGGGCTCTGTCGCGGCCGAACTGATCGCCCAGCAGGGCGGGACCGTCGTCGCGGTCTCTGACTCCTCGGGGGCGGTGTACGACTCGTCGGGGATCGACACCAGCGCGGCCAAGTCGTTCAAGCGCGAAACCGGCTCGGTGACGGGCTTCGAGGGAGCTAGCGAGGAACTGAGCAACCGCGAGTTGCTCACGCTGGACGTGGATCTGCTCGTGCCGGCGGCCCTGGAAAACGCCATCGACGCCGCCATCGCGCGTGACGTACGCGCAGACGTGATCGTCGAGGCCGCGAACGGTCCGCTGACTCCCGACGCCGACGACGTACTGGCAGACCGCGAGGTCGCCGTCTTCCCCGACATCCTCGCCAACGCTGGCGGCGTCACGGTGTCGTACTTCGAGTGGGTCCAGAACCGACAGCGCTTCTCGTGGTCGCTGGAGCGGGTCAACGACGAGCTAGAGACCGTGATCACGTCGGCGTTCGACGCCCTGATCGAGCGGTACGAGGCGACCGACGCGCCGACGCTGCGGACCGCGATGTACGCCGTCGCCATCGAGCGGGTCCACCGCGCGGCCACGGAAGCCGGGACCTGGCCCTGAGGGCTGTCGCGGACCACTCGCTTTTCACCGTTGCCCGCCTAGGGCGTCACATGAGCGTCTACGAGCGGTCGGTTCGCGTCGATGCGCCACTGGCAGACGTGTGGGAGTTTCACTCGACCGGGGACGGGCTGGAAGCCCTGACGCCGGACTGGATGAACCTCGTCATCGAGGAGTCACGCGGCCCAGACGGCGAACCGGATCCCGACGTGCTCACGGAAGGGTCCGTCATCGTCTCGTCGGTCCGGCCGCTGGGTGTCGGACCGCGCCAGACATGGACCTCCGAGATCGTCGCCCGCGAAGAGAGCGACGAGCACGCGATGTTCCGCGACCACATGACCGAGGGACCCTTCGCCCACTGGCTGCACACCCACCGGTTCGTCGCGGAGGGCGACGCGACGCTGGTCCACGATCGGATCGAGTACCAGTTCCCCGGTGGCCCGCTCGGCAAAGCGATCGGTCCCTTCGCCTACGTCGGCTTCGAGCCGATGTTTCGCTACCGACACCGGACCACGAAGCAGCTGTTAGAGTAGTCTCCGAAAATCGCGCTCGAACGGGGGTCCGCGTCAGCGGCGGCCAGCGTCGCGGGTCCCGTCCGTTCCTGGGTCGGTCCCGCCGTCCGTCGCCGTCGCGTTCACCTCGAACTTCGCCAGGAGCGACTGGAGGCGCTCGGCCTGCTCGCTGAGGGCCTCGACGCTGGTGCTGACCTGGTTCATCGACGCGGCCTGTTGCTGGGCCGCCGCGGACGCGCTCTCGGTCTCGTCTGCCGTCGACTCGCTGATGTCTGCGACCGCTTCGACCATCGAGACGGCTTCCTCGGTGCTTGCCGCCTGGTCGTCTGCCGTCTCGCTGATCTGCTGGATGCCGTCGTCGGTCTTCTCGGCGTTTTCGGCGACCTGCCGGAACGAGTCGGCGACCGCTTCGACGGCCTCGACCTCCGCCTGCATGTCCGCTTCGGCGCTACGGGCCGTTTCGACGGTCGCGTCGGTCTGGCTCTGGGTCCGCTCGATCCGCTGTTCGATCTCGGCGGCCGACTCCTGGGTCTCCTCGGCCAGTTGCTTGACCTCGTTGGCGACGACGGCGAACCCCTCGCCGCCACCGGTCCCGCTCTCGCCGCCGGCACGAGCAGCCTCGATGTTGGCGTTGAGCGCCAGCATGTTCGTCTGCTCGGCGATGTCGCCGATCAGCTCGACGATCTCGCTGATCTCGGCCATCTGCTCGTCGAGGAGTTCGACGTTGTCGACCGTCTCGTCGATGGCGGCCTGAACTTCGCGTGCGTTCTCGATCGCCTGCTGTGCGGTCGTCTCGCCGGCCTCGGCGATCTCGGCGGTCTCGCGCGATCTGTCGGCGACCGTCTCGGCCGACGCGGCCACCTCCTCGACCGTCGCCGAGAGGTCGGTCATCTCGTCGGCGACGCTTGCGAGCCGCTCGCGTTGTTCGCTCGCGCCGCTCGCAATCTCCTGTATCGAACCGCTCATGCCCTCGCTGGCCTGTTTGACCTCGTCGGCGCTGGCGTTTGCTTGCATGCTGGCGTCCGCGACTTCCTGGGCGAACGACTGGATCTCCTGCATCGTCGCTTCCGTCTCTGCGATCATCTCGTTGAACGAGACCGCGATCTGGGCCATCGCTTCGCTGTCGCTGTCGGTTTCGAGGCGCACGGTGAGGTCACCGTTTGCCGCTCGTGCCATCGCTGCGCTGCAGTCGTCGGCGTCGGCCTCCAGTCGCTCGTACAGCTGTTCGACCTCTTCGCGTTTGGCCTCTGCCTCGGCTTTCGCCTCCTCGGCCTCGGCTTTCGCACGCTCGATCTCCGCCTGCTTGGCCTCCAGATCCTCGACCTCTTCGGTCTTGGCGCGGGCCTGTTGAAGCTGCTCCCGGGCCTGCTCTCGGGACCGCTCGGTCGAGTACCAGTGTGCCATCAGCGCGCCGGCCAGGCCCAGGACGAACGCGGCGTGGATGAACGCCCAGGCCCACGGGTTGTTGATCGCGGCAGCGTGGTTGTACACCCGGCTCGGATCGATCATGCCGAAGTAGCCGTGCTGGAGTGTGACGTAACCGATCCCCAGGACGAAGGGGAGCCAGTCCTCGTAGACGGCGACGACGGCCATCACGACGAAAAAGTGGAAGTGCGCTTCGATGTAGCCCCCCGAGAAGTGGACCAGGAATCCCGAGGTCGTCACGAGCCCCAGCGTCGCGAGCGCGGTCCGAGTTCGCCGCTTGAACAGCGGCAGCCACGCAACGATCGCCAGCGTGACGACGACGCCGACTTCCGCGAGGACGTTCGTCACTGGGATCTCGGGCAACTGCGCGCCCGTCACCATCGACTCCGTTCCGTCGGCGAGACCGAGTGCCAGCAGGAAGGGCACGTGTGCCACCAGCAAGAGGAGGACGTTTCGGTGGCGTCCACGCCACGTTTCGTCGGGAATCGTGTCGCCGCTCGGAATGTACTCGACGAACTCTCGGAGCGTCGCTCCCCAACTTCGTCGACTGTGGTTCTGGTCTGGCCCCGCTGCGATGTCCGCCATAGCTGACCGTGGGGAGATGACAGCAAAAACGATGTGGCCGCGCTATCAGCGCCAATAATCGGGCGGGTCGTTTCCGACCGTTTCTCTCAGCACACCCGGTTACGCCGGTGTCGCCGGAGTTATTTATGTCACTGTTGCGAACTCCTGCCTATGCACGACGTTGTCATCGTCGGCGGCGGCCCCGCCGGCCTGAGTGGTGCCCTGTTCACCGAGAAGAACGGTCTCGACACTGTGGTCTTCGACACCGACGAGACGTGGATGCACAAGGCACACCTGTTCAACTACCTCGGCATCGACTCGATGGACGGCTCCGAGTTCGTCGCCCAGTCTCGCGAGCAGGTCGAGGAGTTCGGCGTCACGCTGCGAGACGAGGCAGTGACGGCCGTCGAAGAGACCGCCGAAGGGTTCGCGGTGACGACCGAAGCGGTGTCCGAGGCCGGCGAGGCCGGCGACCAGACCGGGGGCGACCAGACCGTCGAAGGGCGCTACCTCGTGCTCGCGACCGGCGCGGACCGGTCGCTGGCCGACTCGCTGGGCTGTGCGTTCACCGACGAGGACACCGTCGACGTGACGGTCTCGATGGAGACCAGCGTCGAAGACGCCTACGCCACCGGCGCGATGGTCCGAGCGGAAGAGTGGCAGGCGGTCATCTCGGCTGGCGACGGCGCGGCGGCGGCGCTGAACATCCTCTCGAAGGAGAAAGGCGAGCACTTCCACGACTTCGACGTACCCGCCGACGCCGAGTGACGGCCGGCCACCGTCTCGCCGACTTCCCAGCGTTCAAGCCATCGCTGTTCCACGTACGGCCGTGAGCGACAGTGTTTCTCGGCCGCGTCTCGCGCTCGCCGTCGCGGTCGTCGCGATCAGCACGAGCGCGATCCTGATTCGCTGGAGTACGGCACCGCCGGTCGTCGCCGCGTTCTATCGGGTCCTGCTGACGACCGCGCTGCTGGCTCCCCTCTTGCTCGCTCGCCACGCCGACGCGCTCGGCGACCTCTCCGGACGGCACCTGCTGGCCGCCGGCCTCACGGGGGTGGCACTGGCCGCGCACTTCGCGACCTGGTTCGAGAGCCTCTCGTGGACCAGCGTCGCCGCCAGCGTCACGCTCGTCCAGTCCCAGCCGATCTTCGTCGTCACGGGCGCGTGGCTCCTCCTGAACGAGCGCGTGACCGGGCGGACGGTTCTGGGAGTCGTCGTCGCGATCGCCGGGATCGTCGTCATGTCCCTCGGCGATCTGCTGGGCGGGACGGCCGTCGGCCCGCGACCGCTGTACGGCAACGCCCTCGCGCTGGTCGGCGGGCTGATGGCCGCCGGCTACGTCCTCGCCGGCCGGTCGCTGCGGCAGCGACTCCCCCTGCTCCCCTACGTCACCGTCGTCTACGGCGTCGCCGCGCTGGCGCTGCTGGCGGTCGTCCTCGCACAGGGCCTCCCGCTGACGGGCTACGAGAGCCGGGAGTGGCTCCTCTTTCTCGGCATGGCCGTCGGTCCCGGCATCCTCGGGCACACGCTCGTGAACTGGTCGCTGGCCCACGTCGAATCGAGCCTGGTCAGCGTGACGCTGCTTGGCGAACCGCTGGGCAGCGCGCTGCTGGCGTTGCTCTTGCTCACGGAAGTGCCGTCGTCGTGGACCGTCGCGGGCGGAGCGGTCGTCCTGGCCGGGATCACGCTGACCGCGCGGTCGTCGGAGTGATCGCCGCTACTGCTCTGCGAGTTTCTCGATCTCACCTTTGAGTCCGGCGGCCTCGAAGTCGTGGTCCGGCCGGATGTTGACGAAATCGAGGAACTCGCGGGCCGCGAGCAACTCTGCGGGCGTGTAGTGGTCGGCGGCCGCGTCGACGGCCCGCCGCCCGCCGGTCAGGGGCGTCAACGCACCCAGGGCACACGCGAGATCGTAGGATCGGGCGTCGTCGATCGCACCGTCACGGACGTTCGTCGCGTCGATGAAGTACAGTTCGCCGTCGGCGACGAGGACGTTCTCGGCCCGGAAGTCCCCGTGTGCGAGCCCCGCGTCGTGCATCCGGTGGAGAAAGTCGAAGACGGCCGGTGCGAGGTCGCTCGCGGTCTCGTCCGACAGCTCTTCGAGGACGGCGAAGTCGGGGATGTACTCCAGTACGAGCACCCCGTGGCCCTCGTACTCGAAGGCCTCGATCGGCTCGGGCGCGTTCACTCCCAGCTCGCGCATGGTTCGGGTCGCCGCCAGCTCGTGGTCGGCCATCTCGTAGGGCGTCCCGAAGTGCTCGAAGAAGCCTTCGGTCCCCGAGGAGAAGGCCCCGAGGTTCCGGCCGGCGGTCAACAGCGCGTGGACCAGGGAGTTTTGCTCGGTGATCAGCTTCACGAACCAGCGATCGTCGACGGCCATCGGGGTCGACAGCCAGTTGTCCGCGTCGAGGAACTCGACGCGAACCGACGGCTCGTCGTACCGCTCGCACATCTCCCCGGCGACGCCCTCCAGGGTCTCCCAGGGGACGCGACCGCGCAGGAACCGTCGAAACGCCATGAGCGTACCGAGGGGGGCCACACTCAAAGCGGTTCTGACGCCAGCCGTCACCATGCTATATGTTCGCTCGCCTCGAAGGCAGCGACATGGACTTTACCCTCCCCGACGAACACCGGATGATTCGCGATTCGGTCCGGGAGTTCTGTGCGGCCGAGATCGAACCCATCGCCCAGGAGATCGAAGACGAGCACCGCTTCCCCGCCGAGATCTTCGATCAGCTGGCCGAACTCGACGTGATGGGGGTCCCCATCGACGAGGAGTGGGGCGGACTGGGCGGCGACCAGCTCATGTACGCCCTCGTGACCGAGGAACTGGGCCGGGTGTCCGGCTCGATCGGGCTCTCTTATGCCGCCCACGTCTCGCTGGCCTCGAAGCCGATCGAGCTGTTCGGCACGGACCAACAGCGCGAGCGCTGGCTCCGGCCCCTGGCCGAGGGCGAGTATCTGGGTGGCTGGGCGCTGACCGAGCCAGAGAGCGGGAGCGACGCCAGCGACATGAGCACGACCGCGACCAGAGCGGGCGACGAGTGGGTCCTCGACGGCACCAAGCAGTTCATCACCAACGCCTCGGTCGCGGGCTCGCTCGTCGTCAAGGCTGTCACCGAACCGGGTGCGGGCTACGACGGTATCTCGACCTTCCTCGTCGATCCCGAGGCCGACGACGGGTTCGAAGTGACGACGGAGTGGGAGAAGATGGGGCTGAACGCGTCCCCGACCTGTGAGATCCGCTTCGACGACTGCCGGATTCCGGCAGACCGGCTCCTCGGCGAGCCCGGCGACGGCTGGGAGCAGACGAAGAAGACGCTGGACGGCGGGCGTATCTCCATCGCCGCCCTCTCCGTGGGACTTGCACAGGGCGCGTTCGAAGCCGCCCTCGAATACGCCAAAGAGCGCGAGCAGTTCGGCCAGCCAATCGGCGAGTTCGACGCCGTCCGGGACATGCTCGTCGAGATGGACCGCAAGATCGAACGCGCCCGTCTGTTGACCCACAAGGCCGCGACGAAGTACGATCAGGGCGAGGACGTGGGACGCCTCTCCTCGATGGCCAAGCTCGACGCCAGCGAGATCTGCCGGGAGGTCGCCGAGGACGCCGTCCAGGTGCTCGGCGGGTACGGCTACACGACCGACTTCGCACCCCAGCGGTTCTACCGGGACGCCAAGCTGATGGAGATCGGTGAGGGGACCAGCGAGATACAGCGGCTCGTGCTGGGACGCGAACTGGGACTGTAACTCGTACTGCCGGCTGTCACTTCGTGACGAGCTTCGCCACCTCGGGGTGGCGAAATCGGTCACAGATTCACAGCCGGTAGTATCACTTCGCCTTCAGGTTGTGGACGGCGTCGAGCCAGTCTTCGACCTCGGCGGTCGGTTCGATGGCGTCGGCGATGGCGTCGGCGGACTTGTAGGCCATCGGGGCTTCGTCGCGGACCGATTCGACGACCGACTCGGAGTAGACCCCCTCCATCGCCGCCTCGAAGTCCGCCATGTCGACGGTGCGGTGGGCCTCGCCCCGCCCCATCACGCGGCCCGCGCCGTGGGGGGCCGTGTCGTGCCACTCGTCGTTGCCCCGCCCGCGTGCCAGCAGCGACCCCTCGGCCATGTTGAAGGGGACGATCAGTCGCTGGCCCTCGCGGGCCGGCGTCGCGCCCTTGCGGATCGTCAGGTCGCGGAAGTCGACGTAGTTGTGGATCGACTGGAACCGCTCGACGGGCTCGACGCCGATGGCCTCGCAGATCCGGTCGGACATGACCGCGCGGTTCCAGCGGGCGTACTGCTGGGCGAACAGCATGTCGACGTAGTAGCCGTGGGCCTCGCGACCCGCCAGGTAGTCGAGATCGGTGTTGCGGTCGCCGCTGTCGGGCCGGAGGTCGCCGAGGCGGTCGAAGACGTCCTCGATCTCGCCGCCGTCGAACGCCTCGCGGATGGCGTCTTTCCGGAGGTGAGACTCGCCCTTGCCGCCGGTGACCCACTCGTAGAGGTCTCGATCCGAGACGGCCGTGGGGTCGAACTTCAGGTACTCGTGGTACCGCTCCGGAAGCGACTCGCGGATCGTCGCGACGTTGCGCCGCTCGGTCGCCTTGCCCTGCCAGTACTCGGCGACCGACTTGCCCAGGTATCGCGAGCCGCTGTGGACGATCAGCCAGTAGTCCCCGGTCGTCTGGGCGCGAGCGAACTCCACGAAGTGGTTGCCACCGCCAAGCGTCCCGACGCCCCGGATGACGTAGCCCATGCTCTGGCGTTGCTGGGCCAGCACCCGCTCACAGAGGTCCTCGAAGTAGTCGGCGTCGTAGCCGTCGAAGTCGAACTCCAGGGGATCGATCGCGGTGCCGAACCGCTCCTCGAAGCTGGCCGCGAACGCCTCGAAGACCTCGTTGGCCCGCTCGAAGGGGAACGCCTCTATCAGGTGGACCGCGTCGTCGTAGTCGTGGACGGCCTGGCCCATCGGGATCACATCGCGCACGCGGCGCTCGCGTTCGGCGTCCGAGAGCGGGAGCGTCGAACCCAGCTTCGTCGCGGCCATCCCACAGCCCACGTCGACGCCGACGATGTTGGGGACGATGCGCTCGCCGAGTGGCATCGTGAAGCCGATCGGTGCGCCGGCTCCCCAGTGGGTGTCTGGCATCACGCGGACCGGTTCGGTGAACGCGGGGTGGTCGATCAGCGTCCGGATCTGGTCGAGGCAGTTCTCCTCGACAAGCGACTCGTCCTCGACCATGACCCGAGCCGTGGTGTGGTCTCCCGTCAGTTCGATCATACGCGAGAGGTACTCCGCTCGCGCGCATGAACCTCACGGTGCCGTGTGATCGGGTGCCAGGAGGCCGTAGCGGTACACGTCGACGTACTCGCCGTCGACGAACGCCTGCTCTCTGTGGACGCCCTCCCGCTCGAAGCCGACCTTCTGGAGGACGCGCTGAGAGCCCTCGTTGAACGCGAAGGCGTTGGCGTACACCTTGTGGAGCCGCCGCTCGGTGAACGCGTAGTCGACGAGGGCTCGGGCCGCCGCCGTCGCGTAGCCGTTCCGGTGGTAGTCGGGGGCGATCCAGTAGCCAAGCTCCGCGTTGCCGAAGGTCTCGTTCACGCCGTTGAGGCCGACGGTCCCGACCGGCTCGCCGTCGTCACAGACCAGCAGGTGTACGTCGTCTCCCTCGACGACGTGGCGCTCGTACCACTCCTCTTCGGCGCTGCTGGTCAGGGGATCGGTCGCGGCGAGTCCCGGACGGACCGTCGGATCGTTCAGCGTCCGCCGACAGAAGTCGAGGTCTTCTCGTTCGATCGTCCGCAACTCGACGCCGTCGCCGTCGATGAACAGTGGGCCGGGCATACGCCAACCCACCGGCGAGACACACCTGAGTGTTTCCCCGGCGTGGTGTGTGTTACCGCGTCTTTGGACACACCGCGCTTTCTTGTGCCGGTCGCTCCTCCGTCGGGGTATGCTCGACGCTGGCGACCCCGCTCCCGACTTCGACCTCCCGCGACCGCTCGCCGACGGCGACGAGACCTATCGCCTCTCCGCGGCGGCCCACGAGGCCCCGGTCGTGGTGGCCTTCCTCGGCGCGGACGAGTCCGGGACGGCGCTCCTCCGTGATCTCGCCGCCGTCGACTGGTCGCGATCGATCGACCGGCTCTCGGTGCTCGGCGTCGGGATCGCGGACCTCGACACCGTCGAAGCGCTGGCCACGGACCTCGATCTCCCGTTCCCGCTGCTCGCGGACCCGAACGCATTCTTCGCCGAGCGGTACGACGCCCTCGCGGAGACGCCCGACGGCTGGCGGCCCCGGCGCGCACTGTTCGTCGTCGACCGGTCCTGTCGGTTCCGGTTCGCGTGGCGGGCCGAGGACCCGGCCGCGGATCCGCCGATCGACGACGTGCTCGCGGCGCTCGAATCGATCTGAACTGTCGAGAGCGAGACTGGCGTTCCGCTCGTCGAACCCGTAGCCGTCACAGGGATCGTCACGAATGCCGGAGTCGAATCGCTCAAGCCGCGCCGGACCGAGCCACGCCTATGGGCACGACGCTCGCGACGCGGGAGGCACAGGCCGAGGAAGTCATCGAGCGACTGCACGAGGAGTATCCCGACTCCGCGATCTCGCTGAACTACGCCAGTCGACTGGAGCTGCTCGTCGCCGTCGTCCTCTCGGCGCAGTGTACGGACGAACGGGTCAACGAAGTGACCGCAGACCTCTTCGAGAAGTACCAGTCCGCCCGTGACTACGCCGAGGCCGACGAGGAGCAACTGGCCGAGGACATCTACGGGATCACGTTCCACAACAACAAGGCCGGCTACCTCACGGCGGCCGGCCAGATCATGGTCGAGGAGTACGACGGGGCGGTGCCGGATACGATGGACGGACTCACCGACCTGCCGGGCGTGGGGCGCAAGACGGCCAACGTCGTGCTCCAGCACGGCCACGACGTGGTCGAGGGGATCGTCGTCGACACGCACGTCCAGCGCATCACGCGACGGCTGGGACTGACCGAGGAAGAGCGCCCCGAAGCGATCGAGGAAGACCTGATGCCGGTCGTCCCCGAGTCGGAGTGGCAGCAGTTCACGCACCTGCTGATCGACCACGGCCGCGCGGTGTGTGACGCTCGCAATCCCGACTGCGGCGACTGCGTGCTGGCCGACATCTGTCCGTCCGAGAAGGGCGACGGCGACGTGGACCTCGCCAGCGGCGAGCCCTGGTCGTGATCGAGTGCGCGTCGGCCCGTCACAGCAGGTATCTGATGACGTAGCGAACGACGCCGACCACGTAGGCGAGCAGCCAGAAGATCACGTAGCCGAAGACGCCGATCCGGAGGCGACTGCGCCAGTGGTCCATCCGGTCGCCCCCGATCTCGTCGAGCAGCAGTTCCTGATCGTACTCCTCGTAGAGGTCGTGTTCGTACTTCGCCCCGAAGATGCGGACGATCCCCGTCATCCCGAACAGCAGCATCGCGTAGGCCTGCAGTCCGAGGACGGCGTGCAGCGCCGAGAGCCCGCCGAACTGGTCGGGCAGCCGGGGGAGCATCCAGCCCAGCATCGGCACCGTCGTCAACACGAGGCCGGTGACGACGAACTTCAGGTGGTGCATCAGGACGCCCCAGGTGACGGGCTCGGTCTCGATGATGTAGTACGCGCCGTAGAGGAAACACGGGAGACTCGCGGTCACAGCCAGGAAGACGATCGTCGCGACGAGGGCGTCGGAGACCGGCATACCCCACCTAGGGAAAGCCCGCGCTAAAACGTGCCGGAGCCGCGGTCCCGTTGCCGGACGGCGACAGCGGTGATGTCAGAAAGCACAAGAGCCTTTGGGACCTAGCGTCGCCACATGGCCGACCCGCAATCGACGCCGCCGGAAGACGAAGCCGACCAGCAGGGGGCGACAGCCGACAGCGGGATCGACGCCGACGACGAGCAGTCGTCCGGGCCAGCAACCGACGAAGCGTCGGTCGAGGCGCTCCGGGCGGAAGTCGAAGAGAAGTACGACTTCGACGACTTCGGCCCCGAGGACATGGCGAAGATGACCGCCGAAGAGTGGGAAGTCGCCTTCGAGGAGGAGAGCTGGATCACCGGTGGCGAGTTGCTCGATCGGGTGGCCGACGACCTCCGCTCGCGCGTCGCCACGCGCGAGGTGTTCGCCCGCGTCGAACGCCACACGGACCCCCAGCGCGTGCTCGCCTACTCCGACGAGGGGTACGCGCTGGTCTTTCCCGACGGGACCGTCGAGGGACACGGGACGGTGCTGCGCGACGTGAAGCCGACCGTCGCGCTCTGTTCGATGGACGACTACGACGTGCCGGAACCGCCCAGCGACGATCCGCTCCCCGAACCGGAGGAGGTCCCCGAGGGCGGCAACGAACTGGGCAACTGGATGCTCCAGTTGATCGCCGGTGTTCAGTTGCTCGCCGGACTCGTGCTGATCGGCGGCGGTATCCTGGCCGCCGCCGGTCAGATCGGCGGTGAAGGTGCGAGCCCGGTCCTCCTGATCGTCGCCGGACTGGCGTTCCTGGCGATCGCGCTCGTGCTCTTTCTGGTGGTCGCCAACGCCCGCCTCTCGGACAAGTTCCGCTCGGAGGAGTACCGCGATCGGCTCCGGGCGATCGGCCTCTCGGACGGAGAGCGTCCGGAGTTCGTGCCGGCGCTGGAACCCGACGGTTCCGGGCAGCGTGAGGACGGGCAACACGAAGGATAACGGTGCCTGCTGGCGGTATTCGGTGGGTTTATACAAATTCGGTCCTGAGTTTCGCACGTCTATGAATAGGCGGGAGTTCGTCCGGACTGCCGGGGGTGTCGCTGGGGCCTCCGCGGCCGCCAGCGCCACCGGCGCTGCCGTCGCCCAGGAAGAGGAAGGCGGCGATGGCGGCAGCAGTGGCGGCCCACCGGATTACGGCGACTGGTTAAGCAGCGTGAGCAACTTCGACGGCGAAACCGTCGACGCGACGGGCCAGGATTCGGCGACCGTCAAGGTCGGCACCCAGGCAAACAGCGGTGCCTTCGGTTTCGGCCCACCGGCGATCCACGTCGACAACGGCGCGACCGTCAAGTTCGAGTGGACCGGCGAAGGCGGGCGACACAACGTCGTCTCCGAGGGCGAAGGTCCACTCGATTCCGGGAGCGCCGTCGAGACGACCGGTGTCGAGTACGAACACACCTTCGAAGAGGACGGTATCTACCCGTACTACTGTTCCCCGCACAAGAGCCTCAACATGAAAGGGGCGATCGTCGTCGGGACCGACTACGCCACCGCGGGCGGTGGCTCTGGCGGCGAGGGCGGTGGCGTCGAGACGCTCGACCCCGAGGAAGCCGGTGTGCCCATCCAGCCCCACTGGGTCGGTATCGGTGCGGGTCTCGCGATGGTCGTCTCGACGATCTTTACGTTCTACCTGCTGAAGTACGGTGAATCGGCCAACACCAAAGGAGGGAACAACTGATGTCATCGACAGGCTCTAACTACGGCGACATCCATCGCTACGAGCAGCCACGAGAGAGTACAGCGGCGGCCCTGGGGATCGTCCTCCTGACGATCATCGAGGTCGTCTTCGTCGGCCTGTTCACCTACGGCATCCTCGCGGGCTGGGCCTCTGGCGTCGGGCCGTCCCTGACGCCACGGATCATCAACGCCAACATGTTCATGGGTGGCGTGTTGACCGTGATCTTCGTCGACCTCGCGTTCATCATGCTACTGTATCGCAAGGAGTTCCTCCCCGACGTGATGATCGTCAAGAAGCGCCGTCGCAAGTGGGAAGACCTCTACATCCGCGAGGAAGACGTCGACGGCGAGTCCTTCGGCGGCGACGATCCCATCGAGAGCATCAAGCGAGCGGTCTACCCCTACTACAAGAAATAACTATGCCACTAGACGAAGACAAGTATCCGGCCGAATCCGGCCGTCGACGGTTCGTCAAGGGCGTCGTCGGGAGCGCGACGCTGTCGAGCGTCGGCGCTGGCGGCGCAGCAGCCCTCGACAGTACCACGTCGTCGGGCGGTGTCGGTGGCGGTTCGTCGACGTACGTCGCGATCGAAAACACGGCAGGTCCGGCTCCACGCGGCATGCCGATCATCCCGATCACGATCGAAGACGGGGAACTGAACGGCCTCTGGCCGGAGTACGACCCCGAGCGTGGAATCGCGATCGAGGACGACTTCGGCGGGAGCGGGATCCCCTACTCCTCGCAGATGCTCCAGTACTGCGGGCTCCAGACGGCAGAGGGCGTCCAGCCCCAGGCCGATCAGAACAACACGTTCACCATGGCGACCGGTGACTACGACTGGCAGTCCGAGTACTCCGACGGCGACCCCCTCACCGTCGATATGTTCGACAACTACGAGGAGTGGGGCAACGACATCGGGAGCGATGGACTGGGCAAACCCGCGACCGCGAACTGGCGGTCCGATGGTGACGTACAGAGCATCACCGTTCAGGTCCTCCGATCACCGGAGGTCCCCAAGATCGCGAACGGAGAGGGCAAGTACTCCAGCGTTCCGGGCCCGGTCCAGCAGTACTTCGCCGAGGCGACCGAACAGTCCTTCATGGCCTGGGTCAACAAGTGTACCCACTTCTGCTGTAACCCTGGCTACAAGACGCTGTCGGGCGCTGCTGCGTACAACGCCGAAGACAAGGTGTACTGCCAGTGCCACCAGTCGGTGTACGACCCCTTCAGCCCGACACAGGTGACCTTCACCGCGCTGCCGCGGCCACTATAGAACAATGAGTTTAGAACGCAAAGACGACCACGACCACAAAGGGTGGATGGAGTCCAGAGAGCTGACGACGCTCGAATCCATCTACCTGACGGCGCTGCTGTGGCTCGACAAGCGACTGCGCATCGTCGACTACCTGGAACTGCTCGAGGACCTGTACTACAAGGTCAACATGCAGATGCCAAAGAGCCACACGGAACAGTACAACCTCGACAACAAGTTCTGGTACTGGTACCCGCTGTACGCGCTCGGATCGTTCTCGACGATCTCCTACGTCGTCGCGGCGATCTCGGGTGCTCTGCTCGGGTTCTACTACGCACCGGCTGCGGCCGCCTCCGACGGGACCGCGACGGTCGCCTACGAGTCGGTCCAGATCATCATGGGCGAACTCAACCTCGGGTACCTCCTGCGCTCGATCCACCGCTGGGCCGCGCAGGTGATGGTTGCCGCCGTGTTCCTCCACATGCTCCGGGTCTACTTCACCGGCGCGTACAAGGAACCCCGTGAGGTCAACTGGATCATCGGCATCGTGCTGATCTCGCTGACGCTCGTGTTCGGGTACACGGGCTACCTGCTGCCCTGGAGCCAGCTGAGCTACTGGGCCGGCCAGATCGGCGTCGAGATGGCGCTGTCGATCCCGCTCATCGGCGAGTGGGTCGCACAGCTGATGTTCGGCGGGTTCACCCTGTCACAGAGCACGTTACAACGGATGTACATCCTGCACGTGTTCTTCCTGCCGTTCATCACGACTGCGATCATCGCAGTCCACATCGGTATCGTCTGGATGCAGGGCATCGCTGAACCACACTAATCATGAGCGACAACGACACCAACGACGACGTTCGTACGGACGGTTCCGGTACAGGCATCGTCGCGCCGGACGACGAGACGCCGACGTGGCGAGAGCGCAAGGAACGAACCGAGGGACTCGCCCGCCTGACCTACGAGTACTTCGAGCGGTCCCGGCGTGAAGATCAGGATCTGCGCCAGCAGTCGGACTACGTCGAGCGCGACGTGCTGGCGTTCCCGGCCTGGCCCCACGAGATGATGCGCAACCTCGCGCTCACCTCCTTCTTCGTGGGGATGATCCTGTTCCTCTCGGCGGCACTCCCCCCCGAGATGCCCCACCCGGCCAACGCCAACCAGACCCCGGCGATCATCCTGCCCGACTGGTATCTCTACTGGTCCTTTGGCCTCCTGAAGATCCAGAGTCTGAATCCGGAGATAAGTCTCCTCGGCGGCCAGAAGCTGATGAGCGACCGGATGTACGGCGTCATCGCGAACGTCGTCGTCGTCGGCATCGTCGCGATCGTCCCCTTCCTCAACAAGGGCTCGGCGCGGCGACCGGTCGAACAGCCGTTCTGGGCGGCCGTCGGGATGGCCGGCGTGGTCTTCAGCCTGACCATCGCGGCGCTGTCGGTCCAGAACCTCATCCCCATGGGGTCGGATCTCCTGCTCGACCTGAGCTTCCTGTTCCCGATCGTCTGCGGAGCGATCACCTACGCCGCGCTCCGGACGATGCGAGAGGGGTACATGTTCAACCTCAACCGTCGTTACTACCGGCTGCGACCGCCGAAGTAACTCGCCGTCGCTCTTTTGTCGCCGTCTCGCCCGATATAAGTAGCTGCCGCTCCTAGAGCCGTCGATGACGGACGAACAGTCGGTCGACGCGGGCACAGACCAGGACCGTGACGTGGTCGTCCCCCTCCGGGTGTACAAGACCGTCACCGTGTTCTCGACGCTGTTTGCGGTCGTCGGCGTCGTCGGTGGCTTCGTGCTCGTCGACCGAGCGACGGAACGAGCGACGCTCCCGGCGTCGGAGATCGACCCGATCGTGGCACTCGCCGGGATCGGACTGATCGTGTTCGGTGCCGTCGTCTACGCCTTCTCGACGCGCTTTCGCACCGAGGAAATGGGAAAGTCTAAAGACGACGCTGCCGAAGATTCAGGTAATGGCTGACGAGTTCATCAAAGGGCTATCTGCCCTCGTGATCGGGGGTCTCGGCTGGATGACGGTCGCCGGCTGGTACAGGACTCCGAGCTTCGAAGGCGCACAGCTGACCGGCGAAGCGCCCCCCGCAGAGGCGCTGACGGTCTACGACCAGGTGGCCCTGTTCATGGGCGACGCGTTCTTCTGGTTCGCCATCATCGGCGCGCTCACGTTCTGGCTCCTGATCCCGCTGGTCGAGGAAGGCCGCCAGGTCTGGGCCGAGCGTAGCAACTGACCGACGGCGTCGTTCTCGCTGCTCCCGCACGTGAGATCGACAGCCGCTTTGCTCTCTTCCGTGCCATCGCAATATGCCGCTGTCCCGTGGGCGACGCCAGAGACATCGTCTGTGCTGTCTGTGATGTATCGAGCGTAGCGCCCCGCTCGTGACGGTGACGGCCGACTGCATCGCGTCGTCGCCGAGCCGGCGAGCGCGCTGCCGGCGTCGAAACGGGAGCTGCCGATCACAGAACAGAAACGTGGCCACGAGTGCGTGTGGCCGATCGGAGACGAAGCGACGACTGTCGGACCCACCACTGATCGGTAGCAATCACGGCCGGCCACACGCCACGTACGGTTGACCGGAAAACGGCGACGGCCCGTCTCATACGGATTATTGTAGCCGTTTTCCCGGTCGACCGCACCACGGTGTGCGGTCAATCCGGTAAAGATCTACAATAATCCGTCTCAGAGGATCGTTCCGAGCGTCCCGGTAAAGAGCATCTGGAAGCCCAGGTACAGAAGCGACAGCGTCCAGAGGCTCAGCGACGCCTTCGGTCGGTCCAGCGGGATGTCACGACGAGCTTCGACCTTCCGGGACTCGAACTCGAAGAGATCGGTGATGAGCAGTCCCGCTACGAACATCGAGAGGACCATTCCCCCGTGGTGGTTGACGGTGAGGTAGTAAAACGAGGCCAGCATCAACAGCACGTTGGTCGCCTCGTGAGGAATAAAGCGGCTGATCGCGTCCGCACCGCCGTCCTCGTACTGTTCGACGTGACGGTTGTGGGCGAGGTATCGCGTCACCATGTTGGCGACGACGAGCGCGAGCAGGACAGGCTCGATAAAACTCTGGAGCGTGTCCAGCTGCCCGAAGATGTTGACGAACGGCTCCATAGAAGCAAATCCGTCCGACGCCCATTAGTGTCTTTCCAATTCTCGGTCCGAGCTACGGGAATCTGGGTCGGCTCGCCGGGAGCACGGCGACCGTGACCGAGCGATCCGTCGTCAGCGTCACCGTCTCGCCGGGTGGGACCGGAGCGACGGATCGATCGTCGGCGAACAGCGTCACGTCGGCCTCGTCCCGCTCGACAGTGAGAGTAATCCGTTCGTCGCCCACGAGCCAGTGGTCGGGGTTGGTCGCGAAGGGTGCGATCGGAGCGATCGCGAGGACGCCGGTCCCGGCGGCGACGACCGGCGTTCCGACCTGCCGTGCGTACCCGGGCGTTCCGGCCGGCGTGGCGACGACGACGCCGTCGGCCCGGAACTGCCCGACGCGGGTCGCCCGTGCGGTGACGGCGAACTCGGAGATCCGGGCGGCCTCCGACGTGACGAGCGTCACGTCCAGCAGGGCGCGGTCGACTCGCTCGCCGTCCAGCTCGACGGCCACCAGCGGGTGGGACTCAGTCGTCCACTCTCCGGCGACGATCGAGTCGGCCGCCTCGACGGCGGCGTCTCCGGGAACCGAGCGGAGTCCACGACCCGCCTCGACGGGAACGACCGGCATCGACGGGTGCTGGCGTGCGACCCCGAGCGTCGCGGGTTCGCCGACGGCGACCACTACGTCGGGGGCGTCTGCGACGACGGCCTCGGCCGTGCCGGTTCGCACCCGCCCCCCTGCGTCTTCGATTGCATCGACGAGATCGTCGTCGATCTCACCGACGACACCGACGACTGGTGCCCCAGAACTCATTGGTAGTGCATCCGAGTGGCCGGCAAAAAAGCTGCTGAACGACCGCGACAGTCAGGCGCTCAGTCGCCGACGGGCGTACTTCACGAGCGTCGGCAGGTCCGAGAGGTGCAACAGCTTGCTGATCGCGCGCTTCTCGCCGGCGTTGACGCGTGCGAGCGTCCCCGCACCGACTTCCTTCAGGTCGGCCATCAGCTGGTCGTAGCGACTGTTGGGGACGAGATAGAGCAGTTCCGTCATCAACAGTCGCTCGCGAGCTCGTGGTGCGACCTCGCTGTGCCAGAGCTTGTCGTAGGTCGCCATCGTCTCGGCGTCGGTGTTTGGCGTCTCGGGCGTGAGGCAGGCGTCGGCGGTGATCGCCGCCATCCGGGCCGACTTCATCCCCTTGTGGATCCCCTCGCCCCACAGCGGATCGATCGTCGGGACGGTGTCGCCGATCGCCATGAACGAGTCCGTACTCATCGAGGACGGCCGCTGGATGTGTGCCGAGCCGCGGTGTTGTTTCGATTCGAGCTTCTCGGCGTCGTCGAACCGGGGATCACGGTCGAGCCAGTAGTCGAGGTAGTCGTCGATGCCCATTCCCTCCTTCGCTCGCTGGCTGTGGGAGTCGTTTTGGATGTAGCAGAGCCCGACCTTCGCCGACCGCCCGCCCGTGTGGAAGATCCACGAGTACCCACCCGGTGCGAGGTCGTGGTCCAGCCGGAGCATCATCGCGTCCCGGAGGTCGGCGTACTCGGGGTGGTTCACGTCGACGTTCTCGAACTCGTACTCGATTCCGATAGCCTGGTGCTCGCGCTTCAGGTCACACACGTCGAGTTTCTTCGCCAGCGGCGCGGCCGGTCCCGTCGCGTCGACGACGATCTCGGCGTAGACCTCCCGATCGCCGTTGTAGCTGACGCCGACGATCTCGCCGTCCTCGGTGATCGGCGCGGTCACCCGCGAGTCGAATCGATACTCTGCGCCCTTCTCGCGGCTGTCGGCGACGAGGAACTGCTTGAACTCGGCGAACTCGAGCACCGCGCCGGCCTGATCCTGGACGTAGTAGTCGTTGGGCGATTCGAGGACGACGCTGTCCGTGTACTGCATGACCACGTCGTCGGGGATCGAAAACGACGCCATCATCGAGGGGAAGGTGCCCGCCGTCGACTTGTTGCTTTGACGTGGGAACCCGTCTTCTGGCTCCGTTTCGAGGACGAGAACATCGTAGTTCCGCGCAGCCAGGTCCCGGGCACACTGGGCCCCTGCTGGCCCGGCACCGGCGACGACCACGTCAAAACGCTCACTCATATCCTGTGATACGACGTGCCGGTAATGAGTCTTGCTGAACGTCGTCGCCGCGTCTCTCGAAAGCGTAAAGCCCCCGCCGAGCACAGCACTTCGATAGCGCGGGCGATTTCGTCCGCAGGTGGTCTCAATGCTCAAGACAGGTGCAGGGCGACTCGCCGACAGCGGTCGGCTCCCGACGGCAGTCAGAGCGGTGCTTGGCTACTACGCCGACGTCGGCGTCTTCGACTACGGGAGTCTGTCGCTGAAAGGCGAGATCGACGATCGGACCGAGCGGATGATCGACGACGTGTTCGCGCTCGTCGAGGACGCCCTCGCGGAGGCGTTCGACCGCGACAGCGTCAGCTTCGAGTACGACACGAAGCTCGTGTTGCCCGCACAGCTGACGCTTGGCTACGTCTACCGCCGTGCGCGCCAGCGAGCCGACGAGGACCCCGTGACCGACGAGATCGCCAGCGGCGTCCCCGACGTCGACGAGACGGCGCTCCAGGCCGGCCCCGCACAGGAGCTGTCGCCCCGTGAGATGGTCGTTCGGGCCGAGCAGATGACCCGCCTCTCCATCGAGGCGCTGATCGACGGCGACATGCGCGATGCGATCAACGACGCCGAGTTCGAGGACTTCGCCGTCGACTTCGAGCCCGACGAGATGCGCCGCGTCGCCGAAGTCGCACAGGGCGCGCTCCAGGACCACCTCGACGAGATCCTCGACGGGCTGCCGCCGATCGTCGCCCAGCGCTACCAGTGGGCCGTCGACTACAGCGAGGCCCACCAGGACCGGGACGCCCACTTTCGCGACCTCATGGACGCCGCCGAAGACGGCGACGACGCGGCACTCGCGGACGTTCGCGACGAGTACAAGTTCGCCGCGTTCACCGACGACGACGTCGCCGAACTGTTCTCGGAGGCCGAACGAGAACTTCCGTACATGAAGACTCAGTACGCCCGCGTCGGCGTGCTGTACGACGGTATGCTCGACCTGTACCGACTCGCCGGCCTCGACGTCGAAGACGAGTTCGCCCGTGCTATCGTGCTCGCGATCGTCGGCGCACAGATCTGGCTCGACGACGTGGACGACTACGCCGACGACCGTCGAGAGGGCCAGCTGACGCCGGTCACTGCCGAGTACCTGCTGGCACCCGACGACGAGGCGGCCTACCGCCGGGTCGTCGACATCACCGAACAGTACCTCGATCTGGCCAAGGAGTACGCGACCGCCGTCGACTCGCCGCTGACCGGCGTCGCCGTAGAGTACATCTATCGGTCTGGTGAGCCAGAAGGACTCCCCGGCAAGCCCTGAGCCACGGGATTCGCGTCGTGCGCGAATCCCGCTTTTTCGCCCACGTTTTTCGGGGAGCGGTTGTGAGTAGTACGGGACCAGCGGTCCCGCATACCATGCGAACGGGCCTACGGCCCGTGAGCAGACGGGGCGAACAACCCGACCACGAAAACGGTGGTTGCCAGGACATCTATCGGTCTGGAGAACCCGACGTACTGCCCGGCAAACCCTGAGCACGATCAAGCGACGCTACAGCTTCGCACCGTCGCCCACTGCGATCACGCCTCGCATCCCCTTCTCCCGGTGGGTACTGCAGTCATAGTCGATGTGGGCCTGCCCATCGGCCCGTCGTAGACGTAGGCGTGGGTAAATCCCTGTTTGTCGGTCCGTCGGCTGTCGATCTCGTGATCGGTCTCGGCAACGACGTCGTGTAGACCGCCCTTTCGCGGCGATGGGCGCGAACGCCGACGCCGTCGTCGCCGACCACAGCTTCGACTACGGACTCGGGGACGGCTCGCCGCTGGGTGCGGTGTACGAACGGGGCGGACGCGTCCTGATGCTGGGCATCGACTCCGACACGAACACGTCGCTCCATCTCGCGGAACACCGGGCGAACTTCCCGAAGACGACGGTGACGGCTGAGGTACCGATCGTTTTCGTCGTAGCATCCGGGCGACCGAGCGGTCCGAAGGACCCGGTAGGTCGCCCGGTTCACTCGACCGAACGGAGTGAGGTCGAGCCTTTTTCACCCATGTTTTTGCTCAAGCGGTTCGAGCGCGCTCGGAGAGCGCGACTCGAACCGCTTGAGCAAAAAGATGGTTTAGTAGAACTCTCGAACGAGGTCCATTGCACCGTCGGGTGCGCCGTCGGGGATCTCGCTCATGTTCTGGTCGAATCCTTCGCGCTCGTCGAAGGGCACGGAGTCGTCGTCGCGGTAGAGCACGCCCATGTACTCCTTGTCGCCGTCGAGGATCTTGTCTTTGGCCTGATCGGCGTCGGTCTCGTCGTGGTCGGTCTCCTCCAAGTCCTGGATCGAGTCGCGGAAGTAGTCGTAGGTGTCGACGTCGTTGAACGTCACACACGGCGAGTAGACGTTGACGAAGCCGAAGCCGTCGTGTTCGATCGCTTCCTGGACCAGCTGGGCGTGGCGCTGGGAGTTCGAAGAGAACGACTGAGCGATGAACGTCGCGCCCGCCGAGAGCGCGAGGGCCTTGGGATTGACCGGCGGCTGGTTCGGACCGTCCGGCGAGGTCGAGGTCTCGAAGTCCTCGCGCGAGGTCGGCGAGGCCTGGCCCTTGGTCAGCCCGTAGATACGGTTGTCCATGACCACGTAGGTCATGTCGACGTTCCGGCGGACGGCGTGGATGAAGTGGCCGGCACCGATGGAGTAGCCGTCGCCGTCGCCGCCAGCGACCATCACTTCGAGGTCGGGGTTGGCGAGCTTGACGCCGATACCGACCGGGAGCGCGCGTCCGTGGACGCCGTGGAGCGCGTAGCTGTGCATGTACGTTCCGATCTTGCCTGAACAACCGATGCCGGCCACGACGAAGGTGTTGTCGGGGTCGTTGCCCGTTTCGGCCAGCGCCTTCATCATGCCGTTCATGGTCCCGAAGTCACCGCAGCCGGGACACCAGGTCGGTTGCTTGTCGGACTTGAAGTCGGTAAAGCGAATGTCTGAGCTCATGCTGACACCTCTGTCTCCTCGGCGACTGCGTCTTTGATCTCTTCGGCCAGTTCGTCGGCCTTGAAGCGGACGCCGTCGTACTTGTTGACGCGGTCGACGCGTTCGAGCACGTCGTGTTCGATCACGTCGGCGAACTGCCCGGTGGCGTTACACTCGACGACGATCGTCTGCTCTGCGGCCTCGATCTCCTCGCTGAGGTCGGGTCGCGGGAAGATGTAGGGCACCGAGATGAAGCGCACGTCGAGGCCCTCGTCGGCGAGCATCTCCAGTCCTTCGCGCATCGCCCCCTCGTTCGAGCCCCACGAGACGACCAGCGTGTCGGCGTCGGGATCGCCGAACTCGCGGTAGTCCCAGTCTTCCTGTTCGCGGGCGGTCTCGACCTTGCGTTCGCGCTTCTCGACCTGCTCCTCGCGGACCTCGGTGTCTTCGGTCCGGCGACCGAGCGCGTCGTGTTCGAGGCCGGTCGTCATGTGTGCGCCGCCGCTCGTTCCGGGGAACGCCCGTGGCGAGACGCCGTCGGCGCTGGGGAAGTGTGGCTGGAACTGATCTTTCTCGTTTTGCCAGCCGTCGATGTCGTCCTCGTCGACGACCTTCCCGCGCTCGATCTCGACCTCGTCCATGTCGAAGGTCTCGGGTGCGAACGTCTGTTCGGTCACTGCCAGCGCGAGGTCGGACACGAGGAAGACCGGCGTCTGGTACTTCTCGGCGAGGTTGAACGCCTCGACGGTCTTCCAGAAGCACTCCGAGATGTTCGTCGGCGTGACGACGAACCGCGGAATCTCGCCGTGGCCGCCGTACAGCGCCATGTTGAGGTCGCCCTGTTCTTGCTTGGTCGGCATCCCCGTAGAGGGGCCAGAGCGCATCACGTCACAGATCACCAGCGGCGTCTCGGTGGTCGCGACGAGCCCGAAGGTCTCGGTCATCAGGTCGATCCCGGGGCCGGACGTGGCCGTCATCGCACGCGCGCCGGCACGGGCAGCGCCAAGCGCCATGTTGATCGCGGCGAGTTCGTCCTCGGCCTGGACGACCTTGCCACCGAACTGGTCGACGCGGCCGGTCATGTACTCCATCACGTCCGTCGCGGGCGTGATCGGGTAGCCGGAGTAGAACCGACAGCCGGCGGCGATCGCGCCCATGCCGATGGCCTCGTCGCCGTTGAGCAGGACGTAGTCGTTGTCCGTCGTCTCCAGCGAGTAGCCAAAGTCGTGGTCGTACTCCGCCTGGACGAACTCCTGGCCGGCGCGGGCGGCCTTCTTGTTGTTCTCGACGATCGCCTCGCCCTTGTCGCCGAAGCGCTTCTCCAGGGACTCGTCTAAGTTCTCGATGGGGAAGCCGGTCACTTCACAGGCGGCACCGAGCGCGACGACGTTGGCCATGATCGCGCCGCCGGCCTCCTCGGCGAGTCGCTTGAGCGGCACTTCGAGACCGATCATCTCGTCGGGGATCTCGACGTTCTGCATCGTCGTCCGCTCCCCGTCGTAGATGATGACCGAGCCCTCGTGGAGCTCGTTCATGTTCTCGTCGATGGTACGTTCTGTCAGTGCGATGAGTACGTCCAGTCTGTCGACGACACTCTCGACGCGGTCGACAGCCGTCCGGACCTTGTAGGCCGTGTACCCACCGCGGATACGCGACGCGAAGTCCTTGGACGTGAAGACGTGTCGACCTGCCCGTGAGAGTGCCTGGGCGAAGATTTTCCCGGTAGAGTCGATTCCATCGCCGGCTTCGCCGCCGATGGCCCAGTTGAGGTCTTCGGGCATTCTAGCCTCGGGTACCCGTCGCCAAAGGAAAAACCTTCTGTAAACCGTCGACTATCGGGTGGAGCGATTCTGCAATCGTAGCGTCGGGGATATATACACGATTCCGAGTCACAATTTTCGTCACACGTTGCGTCGCCGGGATCGAAACCGGCTTGCCGCCGATCCACCAAGCGACTCCATGGACGACACCGACTGTCGCGTCGCGGCCGTCCGAGCGGTCGGCCCCGACACGGTGGCGATCGACATCGAGACGCCAGCGGACTTCTCGGCTCGACCGGGACAGTTCGTCAAGCTCACCTTCGAAGTCGACGGCGAGACCGAACCGCGATTCTACACGATCTCCTCGCCCGAGGTGACCGAGACGTTCGAGATCACGGTCGGGATCGATCCCGACGGAACGGTCGGACCGCTGCTTGGCGAGCTGACGGCCGGCGACACCGTTACCGTGGCCGGTCCCTTCGGCAGCGACTACTACGAGGACGAGTCACGAGCGGTCGTGCTGGCCGGCGGTCCCGGTGTCGGCCCCGCCGTCGGAATCGCCGAGCGTGCGCTGTCCGAGGGTAACGACGCGGCGATCGTCTACCGGGACGACGAGCCGGTCCACGAGGAGCGACTGGCGGCGCTCGACGACGCCGGTGCCTTCGTGCGACTCCTGGACGCCGACGAGGACCTGATCGACGCCACCGCCGCGGCGCTCGAAGACGGTGGCCAGCTGTTCGTCTACGGGTTCGCCGACTTCATCGACGCGGCGACGGCCGCCGTCGAGGATGCCGGCGGGACGACTGACGACGCCAAGATCGAGAACTTCGGGTAGCTGGGACTCCCAGGGTGTTCCGCTGGGAGTCTCGGACCGACAGCGTCGTCGGCTGGCACTGCTGGGCGTCCGTCTGTGTCGCCTGTCTCCCACCGGGATCGCGGCCTCTCGTAACAATCACAGTACAACTGCGGTGTCGGAACCGTCGTCGCCGGGCGATTCCGGAGACAAAAAGTATTTTACCGATAGTGTGCCAAAGGATATCATGCGTGAGGCAAGTCGGACGACGCGCCAGCGCATCGCCGACCGACTCCGGGCCGAGGCGCTCGCCGCGGGCGCGATCGCTCGAGAGTTCGAAATACGGACCAGCGACGCGCTCGATCACGTCGAACACATCGCTCGCTCGCTGGAGTCGACAGACGAGCAGTTGCTCGTCGCACCGCCGGCCTGCGAAGAGTGTGGATTCGACGACTTCGACGACCTGACCAACCGACCCAGCAGGTGCCCCGAGTGCAAGAGCGAGGCGATCTCCGAGCCCGCCTATCGCATCGAGTGACCGGTTCCCGACAGCTTCAGTTCCCCGAGAAGCCGATCCGACTCCCCGAGGACAGGTCACCGTCGTCGGCCGGCCCCAGTCCGCCGAACTCGCAGCCGTCTTCGGTGAGGTAGACGCCGCCGTCCGCGACGGTCACGTCGACCTCGCTGAGTGTCGCGCCCTCACAGGGACCGAAGTTACAGTATCCGGTGTCGGTCTCGAAGGTCGCGCCGTGTTTCTCACAGACGAGTTCGGCTCCCCGTAGCGTCGCCCCCGAACCCTTGTCGAGACGCACGTCTCGCCAGTGTGGGCAGTAGTTCTCGAAGGCGACGATGCCGTCGGACAGTCGCATTGACATCCTCCCCGCGCTAAAGCGCGAGGATTCCCGACCGCCGTTGGGATATTGTGGTTTACGACGTGATCTGTTCTTGAGGTGCGAACGCACCAGTTTCCTTGTCAAACAAGAACGTCGATGGCTGTGCCAACCAGCCGTTACTCCTATCCTCTCCGTGAGGATTCGGAGATACTTTCTGCCGGATGTTCTCAGCACCGTTCACATCCGCGTTCGCCACCGTCTCACACTCATCACAGACGTACAACCCACGCTCCACGCGGTTCGCCTTCCGCTTCCGACCACAACACGAACACGACTTCGACGTGTCCCGCTCAGACACTTGCTTGACCGTGATGCCGTCCATCTCGGCTTTGTACGCAAGCATCGAAGTGAAGCGGTCGAACGCCCACGAATGCAGGTCGAGATTGCCGTGTTTCCCCCAGTTTTTCGACTCGTCGGTCTCCTCGTCCTCGCGGATGCCGGAGAGGTCGCCAACCACGATCGTACCAACACCTTCGTCCACACATCGCTGAACGATGTGTTTCGAGAGCGTGTGGAAGTAGTGAGTGCGACGAGCCGAGTTCTTCTGGTTCAACCGCGTAGCTTGCTCGGAGTTAGAATCGTCACATTGGGCGAGTCGCTTGCTGAAGTAGTAGTCGTCCTGCTTCAAGCAGTTGAGCGGGTACAGTTCGCTGTGACCGTCTTGGTAGGCGAGTGCGGCGAAGTTGTTGATGCCGAGGTCAACACCCACGGTCTTCTCACCGGGTGCTTCAGAAACCTCGATCTCGACTTTGCAGACGAAGTGGAGTTCCCACTCGTCGCCGGTCCAGACAGCCCGAACCTGTTGCACGGTCTCGACGGTGGAGAGGTCAACGTCGGGACGAGTCTGGTATTCGCAGAGGATGAAATCCGACCAGTATGCTTTGAGGTTCGAGCCTTTGCTGAGGCGGACTCGCTCGTAGTTGGTGTCGAGTTTGAAGCCGGCGGCTTTGAACGTGACCGTGCTTCGGGGGTGGTCGTCGCCGTGTTTGCGGTACTTCGGCGGGTTGGCTCTCGTGTCTCCATTGCGTCGTTTGCCGTACCAGCCGTTGAACGCTTCAGCGAGTTCTTGAAGGACTCGCTGACTTGACTGAGAATGCAGGTCATCGTAGCGTTCGTGCGACTTCAGGTAGGTGGTGAGTTCGTTGTGACTGGGAATGTGGCCGATTTCAGACCACACTCGGTCGCAGACCCACCGTCCGACGTTCCAGAGTTTCGAGGCTGCGAACCCGAGCGAATCAAGGTCGTCAGACACCCGCTGCTGGTTCCTAATGGAAGCAGTGTAGGTGCGGGTAACGACCTGTTTCGCCATACGTAACCTATGTAGTCAGAGTTACTTGAGAGTATGGATTGGAGCGTGGAATATCCAGCCGAGCAATCGAACGGTGGATTGCGTAGGAGTTGTCGGCTTCATCCCCGCCCTGAAGGTCGGGGCTTTCTCCTCGTAGCCCCGTAAGATCCCCTCTCTCCGTTCGCTCCCGTCGACGATGGTGAACAGCACGGTGCCGTCGTCGGGAACGGCCTCGGTATCGACGATACGTCGGTCGGCGTCCATGCTCGCCTCTCCGTTCGGGACAGCTCCGTTTCAACGCCCCGATTCTGTACGGGCCTCTCCCAGCGACTGAAAACGGGGATCTCCGTTTATATAACGGTGGGTCGAACTACGCCTATGTTCGTCCGAAGCTTCGTTCTCGGGGGTACGATCGCTTCAGCCGTCGCGTTGCACTCGTCGCTCGAAACGGTCCTGATGGATACGATTCTGGGCGTCGCCATCGCGATCGCAGTGTTCGTCCTCTACTACGCGTTCGTGTTGCGCCCAGCGCGGGACGGCCGCGGCCCGGATCCCTGACCTGTTGGCCCCATCGCACTCGCCCTTCGGTTCTCTTCGCGACCGGCTCGCTCTGCCGCTGTAACGTCCGTACGACGGGACACCTAGAGGTACGCGGCGTCCCAGCGCGTGGGCTTGCGGACGTTGCCGCAGTTGTCACACTCGATCCGTCCCATCGCGTCCATCGCGTTCGCGAGCGTGCTACAGTTCACACAGTAGTAGCCGTACAGATCGCTGTCCGCCTGGTCTCGGTACACCAGGTGGAAGGCGTCGACAGAGCCCTTCTCGGTCGCGTCGTGGTCGACGAACACGGTGGTACCGTCGGTCTCGATGGGCTCGCGACCGCTCGGGCTGGTCTCGACATAGCGCTGCTCGACGTAGGTTCGCCCGTCGATCTCGACGGTCTCCTCGCCGGCAGGCTCGAAGCCCTTCGAACGGTAGAACGCGTTTCCGTCGGCGTTGTCCGAGAGCACGCGTCCGTGGATCCGTTCGGCACCGAGCGATTCGAGTTCTGTCCTCGTCGCCTCGAACAGCTCCGAAGCGATGCCGTGACCTCGGTAAGCCGGATCGACGTGCAACCAGAGGAGCGTTCCGATCTCTGCGCCGGCCAGCGTACTTTCCGAGAAGCCGACGACCTGCTCGTCTTCGACGGCGACCAGCAACACGCGGCCGTCGTCGGACAGCGTCTCGTCGAGTCGGTCCTCGCCGTACCACTCCTCGATCGCGCTCGTGATCGCGTGCGGTCCGAGCGAGTACGACGCCTGTAACGACCGTCGGGCAACGTCGCGGATCGCGGGCTTGTCTGGGGACGCCGCTCTTCTGATCGACATACGTCCTCGTTCGGGCCCCGGCGGCATAAAAATTCAGACGAGCAACACTACTTCCGGGGAGTCGTGTGTTCTGGCCCGGCATTCTCCGTACAGTTCCCTAGAACTCCTAGAGGTGTGGGGCCGTGCTTTACTACTTTATTCTCTCCCGGAGAAACGCTTATTACTGTCCGAATGCCTGCCTTCTGTTGTTGGAGGTGTACGATACGGCAACAAAAGATCGAACGGTGACAGAAACCCATCGGCTCTGATCTGGCATTCATGCTCCAGAGCGTACTTCTCAGTGACAGGTTCCGACTGCATCCAATACGTCGCTCAACCACGACCGCGGTCGAATCTGTCGCCCCTGTCTCTTTTCGTTTCGCGACGTGCTGACTGTGTGACAACCAACGATGAATATGGCGACGCCTCGACGACCACGATCGAGACACGCGTTCGTCTCTCTGTTCGGCTCGACTAACCCCGAGAGCGTCGCTGTGGTGCTTCTGTGGCCTGACTGTGGGTGTATTCGGGATCGTTTCGAGTCGTTGGAGGTGTCGTAACGCTAAAGAGTCGAACGGACCTTTTTGTACGTAAGATGAATAACGAACTGCGACGACGGAGGTGCTTCTGTGGGCGTCGAAATCCGTGAATCACCGGTTTCGGACGCCGAGTTCGAGGCGATGCGGGACTTCGTCCACGACTATCTCGCCGCGAGCGTCGAGAACGAAGAGGAAGGCGGCCGAATGCGGTGGTACCCGTGGCACTCCGCGGAGTATCGCTTCAACCACATCCTGAACGTCGTCGATCTCGCCGTCGAGATCGCACGCGAGGAAGGGGCGAACGTCGACGTGACCCGCGTGGCCGCGCTGTTTCACGACATCGCGAAGCTGGAGGCCGAACAGGACGTCCACGCGGAGGTCGGCGCGACGATCGCCCGCGAGTACCTGCTGAGCCACGGCGACTATCCCGATTCGTTCGTCGAGCAGGTGTGTAGCGCCGTCCGAGACCACTCCTACCAGGACGATCTGACCGACCTCCCGCTGGAGACCCAGTGTCTCATCGAGGCCGACGTACTCGACAAGGTCGGTGCCAACGGGACGGCGTTGATGCTCCTGCGGATGGGCTACGAGTCGCGTTCGCACATGGACGCCGCCGAGATGGTCGGCCGCGTGATCGAACGCGGCGAGGACGCTCGCCAGCGCATCGAGAGCGAGACCGCGGAAGCGATCGTCCACCGCCGTCTCAAACGGGCCAAGTGGTTCCAGGAGTGGCTGGAGATGGAAGTCGCCGAGATGGACGACGACTCGCTCGTCGGCGACGTGGCGACCGGCGTCGGCAGCGACGACTAGAGCCGGCCCACGGCTTCGACGAGAAAAAGGCCACCGAAGCCCGCAAGCACGAGCGCCGAGAGCCACGCCACCGCCGGTGCGAGGCGTTCGACACGCTCTCGGGCCCCAACGAGCGCCGCGGGAAAGCTCGTGATCCACAGTACGATGCCCGCGAACAGCCCGACCAGCAGGACGGGATGACCGGTCTGGACGACGACCCGCTCTGCCAGCGACGGACCGACGACGGGAAGCGGTGCCAGCACGTCCAGTCGGCCCGGCTCCAGCAGTCCGACGCCGACGGTCAGCCAGAACACCACCTGATAGGGGTTCGTCAGCGCCAGCAGGAACGCCTTCCAGAACCCGTTTCCGTCCCCCGGATCGTCGCCGACGAACGTCTGTGCGTCGTCGACCGCACCCACTGCGAAGTACAGCATCAACAGGCCGCCGACCGCGAGCATCGCCGTCTCCACGTCGGGGTTGTCGCGCACGACCGTCACCAGACCGACGATCGCGAGGCCCAGAAAGGCCAGATCGGCGATCATCGCACCGAGGCCGGCTCGGAAGCCGGCGTGCCACCCCCGGAGGACGCTCTCCTCGGCGATCACGGCGTTCATCGGTCCCGGCGGGGCCGCCAGCGCGAGTCCGAACACGACGCCGCCAAGCAGTGTCACGAACAGTTCCACGGGGGGCGTTGGTCGCTGTCCGGTGTAATCCTGTCGTTCGCGACCGTCGGCACTGCTGGACGGCTGAAAACGGGAGAGAGTGAGAGAGCAGTTACAGCTTGCCGGCCTTCTGCAGCTTCATCAGGTCCTCGGTGTCGAGGGTCTCGCCTTCCTTGAACTTCTGGTAGATCTCTTCGGCCTCCTCGCGGGCGGCCTCCTGCTTTTCCTCGCGAGCCGAGCGTTCCTCGGCTTCCTCTTTCTTGTCCAGTTCGCGCAGGCGCTTCTGGACGCGCACGAAGTCCTCGTGGTGCTGGTCGGCCGCTTCCTGGGCCTCCACGAACTTCTCGTGCATCTCGTCGGCCTCGTCACGGATGTCGTCGGCCTCGCGATAGGCCTCGATCATCTCGTTGTGGTGCTTCTGGGCCTCGTCGGCGAGCTCGGTCACCTTCTGGTGGTGCTGGCTGGCCTCCGAGCGGACCTCCTCGGCTTCCTCTTTGAGGCCGTCGAGGTCCTCGGTCTGGTCGAGCTTCTCTTTCTTGCTGGCGAGCTTGTCGCGCTTCTCCTCGATTTTCTCGATGAGTTCGCGCTCGTCCTCGCTGGAGAGGACTTCCGTCTGCTGTTTGAATTCGAGATCCTCGATCTCGGATTCGAGCTCCTCGATGGACTTGCCCTCGTCGAGCTCCATCTCGTTTTTGAGATCCTCGACCTTGTCGAACAGCTCGTTGGCCTCGGCGTTGAGCTCGTTGCGGCTCTCTTTGTGTTCCTGAACCTGCTCGTTGAGCTCGTCGCGCTTCTCGCGGTGTTCCTGGGCCTCGTCGACCTTCTCACGCGTCTTGGCGTTGAGGTCGTCCCGGTCGGACGCGCGCTCGGACGCCATCTGGTTGAGTTCGTTTCGTCGGTCTCGAAGCTGTCCCGCGAGCTTGATGAGCTCGCCTTTGGACTTGTTTTCGAGATCGTCTTCTGTGAGTTCTACGTTCTTCGATTGATCTATCGAATCTACCATTGTTGTTAATCCTCGATGCCATGTCCGCCACGACGCTGGGCAGTCGACTCCCTAACGATGATGGGCTGTCTCCGATAAGCAGGGTTCCCTGTCATGCTGGGCGTAACGCGATACTGCCTGAACGTCGAAGACGTTCTGGTAGCTACACATTCGGGGGGATGTGGTTTAAATATTCCGATGCACCAACTACCGTGGTTGCCGGTCACACGGCCCAGAACGGTGGTTGTGAGATATTCACACGGAACGCAGTTATCTTAAAGCGTGTACCGGTTCCGTGCGACCACGTCGTCGATCGCGACCGCGAGGGTCACGTCCGAGCCGGCCGGCGGCGCGATCGTCGTCACCGTCTGGCGACCGTAGGCCTCGATCTCGACTTCGGTCTGTTCTCTCTCACCGTCTACGTCCCACTCGACCGTCGCGAGACCGCCGGTCGGCCGGTCGTGGACCAGTACTACCTCGCTGTCGCCCGGCGTCGGGTCGGCCAGCAGGACCTGTGTCGGTTCGTAGGCGCTCTGGAGTCGCTCGAAGGCGGCTTTCGGTGTCCCGTCCTCGGCGAGGACGCCCATGCCGGCCCCGTCGGCGTCGCGGAGCGTGTCGACGGCGAGTACGTCGGCGTCGCGTCGGCGGAGCGTCTCGGCGACGGTCCCGACGACGCTGGCCTGGGTCGCCTGGGAGTCGTCGACACCGCCGTCGACGCGGGCCGCGTGACGTTCCCCCTCGAAGTCGGTTGCTTCGTCGCCGTCCGCGAGGGCCCCGGCACCGAACGCCGCGACCACGGTACCGAGCCCGTAGCGATCACAGAGCCACTCGGCGTCGCGGGCCTCGCCGAACGTCCAGCCGGGATACATCGTCGCCGCGTCGGGATCGACGCCCGCCGGCCCGACGACGGGGAACGTCGGGACCTCGGTGATGCCGTCGGCCACCTGCTCAGCGGGCGCACCGTCGTAGTCGGCACGCCACGCCCGCCAGCGGAACCGAACTCGGTCGAGCAGTCCCGAGCCCAGCCCGTCGGCGTAGTCTGCGACCGGCCCGTCGTGGACGCTGACCGCTGCGAGGCTCGGGTGTCGACGGCGCGACCACACGAGCCGCTCCAGCAGACTCGCGGCACGGTCGGCGTCGAATTCGCCGGGTCCGGTCAGCGGGAGGTCTTGCCAGACGAGCACGCCCTGCTCGTCACAGGCCTCGTACACCGCGGGCGAGAGCGCGTGGGCGTGGGCTCGAACGAGGTTCGCGTTCGCGTCGACCGCCCGCCGAACGTCTTCGACCGTCCCGTCGACGAGAGTGACGCCCCGCGCCGGGACGCGCTGTCCGTTGACGAGCAGTCCCGACTCGTCGTACGACACCGACCGCAGTCCAGTCTCGACCGTCCGCTCGTCGTCGGCCAGCTTCGCCCGGACGGCGTAGCGCGGCTGGCTCCCCACGTCGTGGGGCCACCACAGCGAGGGGTCCCGTACGTCGATCTCGTGGTCGACCGTGGCTCGGCCGGCGTCGGTGTCGACCCGCGCTCTGTTCATCATTCCCCCGCCCCGAACCTCGCCGGTCGGTCGCAAGGAGAGTGTCAGCCGATCGTCGAGCGGTTCGTCGGTGACGACCGTCGCCTCGACCGCGACCGAGGCCGCCTCCCCGTCGACGCGGGGCGCGACGTTCAACTCGGCGACGTACGGGTCCGGGTGGGTCTCGATGCGTGCGTCCCACCAGATACCCGGTACGGACGAGGCGGTCGGAACGCGGTCGGTGTCGTAGATTCCGCCGAACCGATCGTCGGGACGGCGACACTCGACGACCAGTTCGTTGTCCTCGGTGACGGGCAAGGGCACTCGGAGTGGCTCGAAGTACGCGTCGTGTTCCGCGATCAGTTCACCGTCGAGCCACACGCGCGCGTGAGCGTACACGCCCTCGAGAACGAGGACGGCGTGTGCTTCCGTCGGATCTCGCGGGTCCTCGAACGTCGCCCGGTAGGCCACGGCCTCGGCGTCGACGAACTCGGTCGGTCGCCCAGGCACGTCGATCGGCTGCCAGGTCTCGGCTGACGGCGGATCTCCCCCCGGATCGACCGCCCCAGCGCTCCACTCCAGCGACATGCATCATCGGGCGTTCCCCGTGGGCATATCCTTTACCCTCGACCACCACTTTCACTTTCACTCCGGGGTTTCCGGACCTTGACGTGGGTGTCGGCCGAACGATCGACCATGATCGAGGAACTCACGACTGGTTCGGCCACCTGTGAGGCACCGGAATGCGACCGAGCGCTGCCGGAGGAACCCGCTATCGTCTTCGAGACGGCCGCCGGTCGCCAGTCGGCCTACGAGTGTGCCTGTGGTGCGGTGACGATCACCGTCTCCCGGCCCGAGTCGACTCGCTGAAGTGCGGGCGGCGGCAGGCGTCCGTATGGACGAAGTCGTTCACGCACACGGCCACGAGCACGTCAGCGCCGAACACGAGAGTACGCTGGAAGTGACCAGCGACGACTTCCTCACGCCCGCCGGGGACTGTATCCTCGGTATCGAGGCCGATCGAGTCCCGTCCGAGTTCGACCCCGACTTCGTCGCGGCCTGCCAGGACGGCGACGCGACGATCACGATGACGATCGAAGCCGGCGGGGACACCGACACCGTCACCGGCAGCGGCCACCCCGACCTGACCTTCGAGAGCGACCGGAGCCACGTCTGTCGGACCAGCGACTACGTCGACGACCGGACCGTGATGGTCGAGGCCGACGCCGCGGCGACCGACCTCGATCGGGGGCTCGTCGCTGCGCTCGCGGACGGTGCCGACGCGACGATCACGTTCGCCGTCGAGACGCCCTGACCGAGCTGGAGAGCTTTTCTCGCGGCTGGCCCGAGACACGCCTACGAGTGCCCGATCCCGAGCCGACCAGGAACAGCAGCGGCGGGCCGGCGACTGGCGAAGTCGTCGATCCGAACGAAACAGTCGAGTGACGTGGCGACGAACTGTCCGCCTCAGACCTCGATCGCGTCGTCGATCCGAGCGAACTGGTCGTCGGACAGTTCGACCTCGACCGCGCCGAGGTTCTCGTCGAGCTGGTCGATCGTGCGTGCGCCGACGATCGGGACGCAGGTGAACCGCTCGTGGTCCATCAGCCAGCGCAGCGAAACCTGTGCCGGGGTCGCGTCGGCCTCGTCGGCGACGGCCTGAACCTCGTCGAGCACGTCCCAGGCCTGTTCTGTCAAGTACCAGTCCTCGAAGTGGTCGTCGATGTCGCCGCGGGAACCGTCCGGGGCCTCGATCTCGCCGTCGCCGACGCGCTCGTACTTGCCGGTGAGGAAGCCGCCGTGGAGCGGCGAGTACGGGCAGACCGCGAGGTCCTGATCGGCACACACGTCGAGGTACTCCGCCACCGGTTCGCGGTAGGTCGCAGAGTACTGGGGCTGGGTGACGGTGAAGGCCTCGTAGTTGTTCACGTCGGCCTCCCACAGCGCCTTCGTGAGCTTCCAGGCGTCACACGTCGAGATGCCGACGTAGTGGACTTTCCCCTGGCTGACGAGGTCGTCGAGCGCGCGCAGCGTGCGCTCTGGGGGCGTCCCGTCGTCGAAGCGGTGACAGTAGAGGATGTCGAGGTAGTCGGTGCCCAGCCGGTCGAGCGAGCCCTCGACCTCCGCTTTGACGTTCTTCTTCGAGAGGTTCTCCTGGAACCGAGAGACCTGCGACCAGTAGCACTTCGAGGCGACGACGAAGTCCTCCCGGTCCCGGTCTTCGAGCCACTCGCCGATCCAGGTCTCGCTGCGGCCCTGCCCGTAGCCGTTGGCGGTGTCGATGAAGTTCCCGCCCTGCGCTGCGAAGGCGTCGAGCAGCTCGTGGGCGTCCTCGCGATCGGTCTCGACGACGCCGCTGTCCTCGTGTTCCAGCCCGAACCGCCACGTCCCGAGACAGATCGGTGATACCTGCAACCCAGTCGAACCGAGTCGTGTGTACTCCATGTGTTGTGAACGATTTTCCACTCACATAAAAATCGTGGTCTGGCAGATCTGCGCAGGACGGACGACGGCCCTGGCTTCCGGCGGGTGACGGTCGCCGTCGCTGGTACTACCAGCTGTGTGTCTGTGACGAACGGCCAAGCCGGAACATACTGCTCGGGGCCTGCGCTCTCTCCTGTCGGGACCCGTCAGGAACCCAGGTGACTCCGCTGTTCGACCTCGGCGGCGACGTGGATGCCGTCGTCGAACTCTCGGCCCGCGACCGCGCGGGCGAACTCCTCGTGGTCGACGATCTCGATCGTGCGCGTGTAGACAGTGTAGTCCCAGGACTCGAAGCGCCCGCCGGCCGGGCCGAGCGTCTTCGACTGTGGCACGCGCAGGTGGTCCGGTGGCTGTGGGTGTGGGCCCTTGAGCTCGACACCCTTCCGTTCGGCCTGTTCTTTGATCTCGTCGACGACGCTGTCCAGACGCCGTCGATCTCCGCTCTCCAGTGTAAGTTTCGTCACGAAGGGCATCTCTGGTGTTTGTGTCGGCGAGCGTGCTCAAAAGGGCTCGCTTTCGGACCGGGCTATAGTAGCCATTGCAAGTCAATGCACACCCGATCGCACGACAGCAGTGCGATCGGTGTGTCAATCGTTTCAATTGTTACTTAGATCTCCGACAGCGACTCGTAGTCGGCCCAGCACTCACAGTCGAGGTCGTCGATCGAAGTCACTTCGTCGGGGAGGTCCGAGAGCGGCATCCAGTCGCTCTCCTGTTTCTCGCAGTCGTCGTCGTGAACCGAGAAGTCGTCGGCCGACATGTACGGCATACGTTTTTGCATACGAAACCACGATCAAAACAGTGTCGCATCACGGTCGGAATCGTCCGCACGAAGGCGTGGTGAGGGCCACCAGTCCGGTATGGCGACGGTGCGCACGGCCGGCCACAGGTGTACCCAGTTCCGACGTGGTGGGACGGTCGCGCCCGCCACGGATGCGGGTCTGCCCGTCGTCGCTCCGATATCCTCATAAGTAGGGCCGGTCTAAGCGTATCTAATGATCGAGGCCACGAGCGCGGGAGCCATCCTCTTTCGCGACACGCGTGGCCGGCGGGAGTACCTGCTGCTCAAGAGCAGACCCGGTGACTGGGAGTTCCCCAAGGGCGGGGTCGAAGGCGACGAGGAGCTACAACAGACCGCCATCCGCGAAGTGAAAGAGGAAGCCGGAATCGGCGATTTCCGGCTGTTAGATGGCTTTCGCGAAGACTACGACTACGTCTTCGAGGCGAACGGCAACACCATCCACAAGACGGTGCATCTGTTCGTCGCGAAGTCCTACGAAGCATCGGCAGAACTGTCCAACGAACACCGCGACCTGCAGTGGCGCGACTACGAGCAGGCGATCAACACCGTCACGCAGGACGGCCCTCGTGAGATCCTCGAACAGGCTCACGAGTTCCTCGACGAGAAGCTCGAAGAGTGAAGACGGCTTGTCGCCGTCCTCCCAGACCAGAGATCGTCTGGACACTCTGACGATCCCCGTCCAGAGTGATCTGTGACTAGACGCCCGCGCTCGTGTCGCCGACGTACTGCGCGTCGCCGAAGCCCAGCAACGGCCAGAAGATGAAGCTGAGGAAGAACAGCCCGAGTCCGTAGCCGGGCCCCTTCCCGAAGTTCTTTGCCACGTCGATCATCACGACGGCTGCAATCAGGAAATTGACGAACGGAATAAAGAACAGGATCAGCCACCAGGTCTCTTTGTCGGCGACCTCCAGCAGGTAGAATATGTTGAGGATCGGGATGATCGCTCCCCAGCCAGGTTGCCCGGCTTTCTCGAAGGCCTTCCACATACCAGCAAGCGGGACCAGTGAAAGGACGAGGAAGAACAGGAAGAAGAGAATACCGAGGATTCCCCCGATCAGACCGCCACCACCGTTGCTCTGTAATAGGACTGCCGTGTCACTCGCTACCGTTGCAGGAATTGTTGGAATCATACAATCGGAGTGTTTCCGGCTCGTATATAAATATACGTGAATGTGTAATCGGTGTCAAATGGGGGGATACATCGCTCACGAACGGATCGTCGTGACCAGACGGGGACGCTCATGAGACGAGCGTTTCATGTCGACGAGCGTTCGATGGGGATTGTGGCCGACTCCGAGTTCGCCTTCGAACTGCGCGTCTGCCAGTGGGCCGAACGAGCGTGGCCGCCAGACGGCGACCGCGACAACCCCGTTCTCGTCGCTCGGCAACTGGGGACGAAGCGACGCCGCTGGGACACGATCGTCGTCGAGTGCGATCGCGCCGGACTCCGTCGGCGGGCCGCCTTCGGCCGCCAGCGACTCGATTCGGACCTCCGTCACGTCCTCGGACACGCGCCCGCCGAGTGGGCGTACTACCGGGACGCGCTGCCCCATCCCGGCTATCCCTGGCGGTACGTCCGCGAGGCGATTCACACGGCCGCCGACCGCGGCGTTCTGGACCGTCGCAAGCGGGGCAACCGGATCGAGATTCGACGGAAGTACGCCTATCCCGACTGGATCGAGCGGATCGTCGCCATCGAGAACAAGCCCGATCTGGACGCGAGTGCTGCCAGCAGGCTCGCGCCCCAGATCGAACGCGACGTGGCGCTGGGGCTGGCCGACGAGGTGTGGGTCGCGACCGAGCGGACCGACGAGCGAGTCGAGCCGATCCTGCTGGAGGATCTCCCCGCGGCGGCCGGCGTCCTGACGGTCGATCCGTCGACGGTCGAGGCCGACGTGGCGTGGTACCCCCAGTCTCTCGCGGTCTCGGAGCCGGGCACGCGAATCGAGGAGCGACCCGACGACGACCTGAGCGCCGCGCGCTTCGAGTACGTCGACCCCGAGTGGAAAGTCGAGAAGCGGCGTTCGATCGCGGAACGCGCCTACGAACGGGGCTGGCGGGCCTACGCGGACTCACTGCGACCAGACTGTCGGCACTTCCAGCTCCGGACGGAGGGCGACAGCGTCGTCCCGTACTGTGAAGCGAAGGACCGAGTGCCGACGCCGTCGACGTGTCGAGCGGCCTGCCGGGACTGTGAGCCCGAACCGCCCACCTGGCGGACCGGTGGGTGGCCCATCGACGGCGGACCCGGCGCGGGAATCAGACGCTTGCTCGACGAGCAGCGACGGCGGCACCGGCCCGGCCTCGACGACGACACTGCGTGAATTATACGGATTATCGTCGATCTTCACCGGATCGACCGCGACGGTATGCGGTCGACCGGAAAAACGGCGACGAGAATCCGTATCAATCGTCGAGCTGTGCCACGTCGATCTGGTCGCGTCCGACGGCCAGCCGGAAGGTCGGCACGGTCTTCTGGACGGTCTCGACGATCCCCTTGTCCGCGAGCGACCGCAGCGCGGATCGAACGTCGTCCACTTCGGGGTCGTGGCCCGCCTCGCGCAAGTCGTGGAGGACCGAGACGACGCTCTGGCTCTCCTCGTCGGGGCCGGCCAGACAGTCGATCACCGCCTGCTGTAACTCGGTGACCGTCACCTGCTGGCCGTCTGCCGGGTCGCCGCCGACGACCTCGACGGCCTCCGGCGTGGCACAGATGAGGCTGCTCTCGTCGCGGTAGTAGTACTCCTTGAGCTCGTTTTCGAGGTACTGGTGGACCTCGCTCCCGCTGTCCATCCCCCACCGATCCTGTAGATCCGCGTTCTTCGTGGGCTGGAGCTCGACGATGTCGGCGAGTCGGTCGCGAGCCTCCTCGGAAAGTGCCATCGGTAGCCTGTACGACCACCACCATACTTGGTGGTTCTGGACTCTCGCCAGTCGTCGGCTGGGCGTCGCAGTGGCGGGTCCCACCGAACGACGTGGCAGACGTGTGCCGTGACCCGTCGCCGGTCTCGGAGAGGGAAGCGTTTTATCGGTCGGTCGGTGATCAACGAGACGATGCCGACGATCGAGTGCGACGAGACGAAGGCTCGCGAACGCCTCGAAGCGGCGGGCGTGACCGTCGAGGCGGGCAACACCGACCACGAGGAGTGGCGGGCGAGCTACGGCGGTGGGACGGCGGTCGCCTACGACGGGAAAGTCGTCGTCCAGGGCGGTGACACGGCCCAGCTGGAGGGGCTCCTTCGCGAACACGGCGGGCGGGTCCAC
Source organism: Halomicrobium sp. HArcht1-1 (assembly GCF_058933285.1). Classification (NCBI taxonomy): domain Archaea; kingdom Methanobacteriati; phylum Methanobacteriota; class Halobacteria; order Halobacteriales; family Haloarculaceae; genus Halomicrobium; species Halomicrobium sp. HArcht1-1. The sequence continues at coordinate 2,339,467 of NZ_JBZYDL010000001.1, read as the reverse complement.
GCGTACTTCGACGGGGCCTCGCGCGGGAATCCCGGCCCCGCCGCGGTCGGCTGGGTGCTCGTGACCGACGACGGAATCGTCGCTGACGGGGGCGAGCGGATCGGCACCGCGACGAACAACCAGGCCGAGTACCGGGCGCTACTTCGCGTGCTCGAAGTCGCACGCGATCACGGATTCGACGAGATCCGTCTCCGCGGCGACTCCGAGCTGATCGTCAAGCAGGTCCGCGGGGAGTGGAACACGAACGATCCCGAACTCCGAGAGCACCGCGTCGACGCCCGCGAGCGACTGCTGGCCTTCGACGAGTGGTCGATCGAACACGTACCGAGAGAGATTAACGCACGCGCAGACGAACTGGCCAACGAGGCACTCGACGATGCCTGAACACGACGATTCGACGACGGATTCGGCGCTGCCGACGGACGTGATCGACGAGGCCGAGCGACTCACCCGACTGGCCAGGGACGCCGTCGACGACGCGGAAGCGCGGGCCTACCGCGACGAGCGCGACGAACTGCTCGCCGAGTACGAGTACACCGCTCGGGTCCGCGAAGACGACGCCCGGGACGTGCTCGTCTGTCACCCGCGCGAGTGGGTCTCCGACGGACAGATCCACCCGGACCGGATCGACGACGTCGACCGTGGGATCGAACGGCCGCTGTCTGGCCCCGGCGAGGGGAGCGACTGGGCAGTGGTGGCCGAACACAACGACGAACTCGTCGCAGCGGTCGCCGACGCCGACGGCGAGGTCCACGCAGCGAACGCCCGCGCGCTGGCAGACTTCGCGAGCAACCACTACGCGAAACCGATCGAGGACCTCACGCGGGCAGAGCTCGTCGAGTTTCGCGACGACTACTTCGAGCGCAACGTCTGGCCCGACGACCGACAGGCGTCGCTGTTGGACGAGTCACTTCGTCGCACCTTCGAAAAAATGGACGTGCCGTACCCACTCGGCAGCGATCACCCCGAGTGACTCGGGGCGATCGTGTTTCTTACTCGTGCTGCTGGACGAGGTCCCGGAGTTCTTCGGCGCGCGATTCCTCGGTGACGAACTTCCCGAAGACCCACGAAAGCTGGTCGAGCACAGCTTCCTTCCCCGCCTCGGTCAGTCCGTACTGGTTCGTTCGCTTGTCGAGTTCGCTCTTCTCGACGAGGCCGAGTTCGACGAGGTCGTCGAGGTTCGGGTACAGACGCCCGTGGTTGACTTCGTCGTCGTAGTAGGTCTCTAGCTCTCGCTTGATGGCCAGCCCGTAGCGTGGCTCTTCGGAGAGGATGACGAGAATGTTCTGCTGGAACGCCGTCAATTCACTTGCGATGCCGGGTGTGTCAGTTTTCGTTTGTGCCTCTGACATGGTTAGCTGAATGTCATCAAGCTATTTAACACTTGTTAACTCGCTCGCAGGTCGGCGCGTTACCGAGAGACTGCGCCGTCGTGCTCTCTGCGCCAGTGTATCGAAAATATTCCAAATAACGGGTGTTGTTATCACCCGCGAATATCACCGGCGGCGAAATACCCGTCGTCTTGCGCTTCCTCTCGATAGTCGTAGTTGATTACGAAAGTACTTTTTGGACGCCCGTCGCAGTCGCCGATGATGACGAACCTCTGGGAAGACCTCGAAACCGGTCCGAACCCGCCAGAAGAGATCTACGCGGTCGTCGAGTGCCTGAAAGGCGAGCGCAACAAGTACGAGTACGACAAGGACGTTCCCGGCGTCGTCCTCGACCGGGTGCTGCACAGCAACGTCCACTACCCCTCGGACTACGGCTTCATCCCGCAGTCGTACTACGACGACGAGGACCCCTTCGACGTGCTCGTCCTCGTCGAGGACCAGACGTTCCCCGGCTGTATCATCGAGGCCCGACCCGTCGCCCTGATGAAGATGGACGACGACGGCGAGCAAGACGACAAGGTCATCGCCGTCCCGAGCGAGGATCCCCGCTACGACCACATCGAGGACCTCGACGACATCCCACAGCAGCAACTCGACGAGATCGACGAGTTCTTCGCGACCTACAAGAACCTCGAAGCGGGCAAGGAAGTCGAGACGCTGGGCTGGGAGGACAAGCAGGCCGCCTACGACGCGATCGAACACGCCCAGGAGCTGTACGACGAGCAGATCGCGTAAGCGAGCCGCGTCGCCGTTCGACTCCGCCATTTTTCCGTGGTGTCACGATCCGTCCACCCAGCTATCGCTGGGGGCATCGAGTCGACACGGCCCTTGCATGTTCTGGAGTAATGGCGGTCCGTATTGCCGATTAATTATGATTATGGGTAATTACTTGGGTTTCGGGGGCGAACTGTCTCCCGTGATGGCTACGAAACAGACAGTCGGTATGAACCACCTGACGGTCGTTCCGGCGAACTTCGATCGCGACGACTCCTCGTCGGCCGACGACGACTGCGCCGAACCCGAGCAGTGATTGCCGCTTCCGGTGACGCACACCCGACTCGGCCGCGAAAAGAAGCTTCTTGTCCCCGAACGATGAACGAGGTGACATGGGCCTGTTCGACCGTATTCGCGGCGACGACGGACCCCGAGTCGCCTTCTTCGGCGTCGATGGGGTACCGCACAGTTTGATCGCGGACCACTACGACGAGTTCGAGAACCTCGCGGCGATCGCCGAGGACGGCACCGCTGGACCGATCGACAGCATCGTCCCACCGGAATCCAGCGCGTGCTGGCCGGCGCTGACGACCGGCGTCAACCCCGGCGAGACCGGCGTCTACGGCTTTCAGGACCGAGAGATCGGTTCCTACGACACCTACGTTCCCATGGGCCGCGACGTACAGGCGACACGCCTGTGGGACCGCGTCGCAGACGACGGCGGCGACGCGACGGTGCTGAACGTCCCCGTCACGTTCCCACCCCAGCGCAACGTCCAGCGGATGGTCTCCGGATTCCTCTCGCCGGGCGTCGACGACGCCGCCTATCCCGACGAACTCGGCGACTACCTCGACGACAACGACTACCGCATCGACGTCAACGCCAAACTCGGCCACAGCGAGGACAAAGAAGAGTTCATCGAGGACGCACACAAGACCCTGGACCGGCGCTTCGAAGCGTTCAAACACTACATCGAACAGGACGACTGGGACCTCTTTTTCGGCGTCTTCATGACCACCGACCGGGTGAACCACTTCCTGTTCAAACACTACGAGGAAGACGGCGAGTACAAAGAGGAGTTCCTGGAGTTCTATCGCAAGGTCGACGACTACCTGGGACAGCTCCGTGACCTGCTGGCCGACAACGTCACGATGGTCGTCGCCTCCGACCACGGCTTCACCAGTCTCGACTACGAGGTCCACCTCAACGAGTGGCTCCAGCAAGAGGGGTGGCTCACCTACGAGGACGACGACCACGAGACCCTCGGCGACATCGACGAGTCGACGAAGGCGTACTCCCTGATCCCCGGTCGCTTCTACATCAACCTCGAAGGCCGGGAGCCGCGTGGCTCCGTGCCAGAAGACGAGTACGAGGCCGTCCGCGACGAACTCCAGGAGAAACTGGAGAACCTGACCGGTCCCGACGGCAACCCCGTCGCAGACCGCGTCGTCACCAAGGAACAGGCCTACCGCGGCGACCACGACGAGATCGCGCCCGACCTGACTGTCGTCCCGAACCACGGCTTCGACCTCAAGGCCGGATTCAAGGGCTCGGACGACGTCTTCGGCGTCGGCCCGCGCAACGGTATGCACAGCTTCGACAACGCGACGCTGTTCGTCGACGATCCGGACGCCCGGATCAACGACGCCGACCTCTACGACATCGCGCCGACGATCCTGGACCTGATGGACGTGGACTTCGATCGGACGGAGTTCGACGGCACCAGTCTGGTGTAGGATAGACCGAGCGTAGTCGTTCGAAAGGCGCGCCGCACATCTCTCACCGCTCGCGCGAAAAGACGGGACTCACATCAGGTCGTCGAGCCCGTCGTTTTCGAGGCCTTCCATCGGATCGATCTCCTTGTTCTTCTCTTGCTCGGCCTCGCGTGCGCGGTCCATGAACTCCTGGACGCGCTCGGAGCGTTCGACGCCGCCGAGGACGACCAGCGACGCGAGTTTCTCGCTGTCGATGGGGAAGTCGCCGCCCCGAACTTCGAGGCTGCCGGTCTCCTCTTCCATCCACTTGCGGGCGCGTTCGACGCCCTTTCGCGAGATCCGCTCGGGGTGGCCGGCGATCACGAGGAGGCCACGCTCCGCGTCGATCGCGTCCGGGAGGCTCATGCTCGTCAGGAGGGCGTTTCGGGTGACACTGGTGATCGTGTTGACGTTCTCGCCGGGGTCCTCGCTTGACTCGGCGGCGGCGTAGCCGACGGAGGCGATGCCGCCGCCCTTGAGCGTGTTGATGATCTCCGAGGAGTCGACGACGCTCTCGCCGACGCCTTCGACGGCCTCTCCGGAGGCAAAGAGGAGACCGATCCGCTGGGCGATGGCGTCGTTGATGCGTTCGAAGCCGGCTTCGAGGCTGTCGCCGGAGGCCTTCCAGCCGTCGTTGTCGATGAGGATGAGCGAGTCGGCCTCACGGGCGCAGGTCTTGACCGAGCGGCCGGCGTTTGCCTGGTACAGTCCGCCTTCGTCACGACCGGGGAGGACGCCGAGGACGTAGACGGGGATGTTGTAGATGCGCTGGAGTTCGCGCGTGAGCATCGGTGCGCCGCCCGATCCCGTCCCGCCGCCGAGGCCGGCGACGACGACGATCGCTTCGGCTTCGGTGGTGAGTCGACCGTCGAGGTTGTCCATCACCTCGGTGGCGCTCTCTTGCATGATCTCCGCGCCGAGTTCGTTGTCGCCGCCGACGCCGTGACCTTTGACCCTGTCCTGGCCGATCAGCTGCGTGTCGATGTCGAGTTCGCTCAGATCCGGACGGGCCGTGTTGACCGCCAGTGCCCCCTTGACGGCGTCGAAGCCCATGTCGTAGTCGAACTCTGCGAGTGACTGCGTGATCTTCCCCCCGGCTTGACCGACACCAATCAGGACGACCTTCATACTGTAGGACTGAACAGGACGACTAATCAACGTTACCCCGTTCCGAGGGTTCAAATGCGATGACAGGACCACCGACGGCCATGCCAGACCGAGAACGGCTGGACCGGCGACTGCGGGCGGTCGAACGGACGCTGACGGGCGACGACCACGATCTCGACGCCCTCCAGCAACGAGGCGATCTCGCCCGCCGGGTCGAGGAACTGGAGGAGCAACTCGACAGCGCCCAGCGACGGATCGACGAACTCGAAGCCGCGACGCAGGCGCTCCGTGGCTACGTGGGCAACGTCCGGTCGGTCAACGAGGACGTCGAGCAGCGGGCCGACGCCGCGGTGGCCGCGGTGGATCGACTCGAAGCGCGACTCGCCGACGGCACAGACGATCGCCGTCCGGACAGCACGCCGCAGTCGGCCGATCGCGCCGACGCCGCTCCGGAGCGCCACCGCCGAGAACCCGTGTCGACGGAGACAGCCAGCGGGACACGGCGACCAGTTCACTCGTCGAGGTCTGACCGGAGCGACCAGCCCGTCTCCGGACCGACGGGCGACGGCCGAAGCGCTGTCGGCCCGATCGACGGAGCCACTGGAGCCGACGGCACTGACAGCGTCGACGGCAGCGACAGCGGGGACGAGAGCGGTGTCCTCGCCAGACTCCGATCGCGGCTGTGATCTATCGCGTCGTGCTGGCAGTCGTGCTCGCGACCGCGCTCGTCGCCGCGACGCTCGGTCCGATCGACGACGCGCGTCGACAGCGTGCCTCGGCGACGGTCTCGGACCAGGCGAGCGATCTCGAACGCGCCGCCGACACGCTCCTCGAAACGGACGATCCGATCGGCGGGCCGGGTGCGCGCCGCGTCGTGACGCTCCGCGTTCCGGTCCGGACGTGGACCAGCGGCGGCGTCGAACGCGTCTCGCTCCGCCCTTCGACAGACCAGACGCCGGCACGACTCTCCTGGCTCCTCACGGGCGGACAACCCCGAACGCGACAGCTCCCCGGTGTCCCACTGAGAACAGCCGACGGTAGTCCCGTCGTGCTCCGGCGCAGTGGTCCCCACCGGCTCGTCATCTCGCTCGACGGGCAGCCGGGTGTGCCGGTGCTCACCGTCCGACGGTTGAAGTGAGATGAGGGGGCCACCGCCGCCCATGCGAGGGTGGTTCAGCCGTTCGACGCCGGCCTCCGACTGCGGATGTACAGTACGACGAGGACGCAACGACAGCGGCGAGACGCTGCTGGTCGACGCCACGGACTGTCCAGACGACGGTCGACTGGCCGAGTCGGCAGCCTGTCGCCGGACGGTCGTCGAGACGCTCGCCGAACGCGACGCCGAGCGCGTGGTGACGCGGTCGAACGGTCGCGAACGGGCCTATCTCGACGACCACGCGGCCCTGCTCTGTGCGGCCGGCCGGTTCGTCGAACGGACGCGGTTCCACGACGAGACCCTCGCCGAACGGGCCCTGTCCGATCCGATCGACGCCTCCCGAGAGGCCGTCGGTCGCGCGGGTCCAGTCGCGTCGATCGCGGCCGAGACCGGTCTGGGGGTGTGCGCCCGGCGAGTCGGCGAGATCGCGTCGCTCTCCCCGTACGTCGGCCCGACGATCGGACACACCCGTCTCGCCGCCGATCCGCCGGCCGACGGTCGGCTCCGCGACAGCCGGCGACTCTCGACGGGCGGACGCGTGCGACTCTACGAACGCGACGACGACCTCCCGGTGTACCACCTCGAACCGCTGGGGGCCACGCTGGACGACGCTGCGATGGCGACGCTCGAACGCGGCCGGGAACTCGTCGCCGACGGGACGGTGACCGGCGAGCGTGCCGCCTGGCGTGCGATCCGGACGGTCGCTTCCGACGACGAGCCGGTCGAACGGCTCGGGCGCGTGCTCGACCGGCACACCGCCGGCTACGGCGTCCTCGCCGAGTGCTTCGACGACCCGCGCGTGACGGACGTGTTCGCGACCGCACCGGTCGCGTCGAACCCGCTGCGGGTGCGCGTCGACGGGGAACTGGCGACGACGAACGTCCGGGTCAGCCGGCGCGGCGTCGAAACGCTCGCCTCGCAGTTCCGCCGCGAGAGCGGACGGGCGTTCTCGCGGGCTAGTCCGACGCTTGACGCCACCACGACGGTCGGCGACCGGCGGGTCAGGATCGCCGGGACGACAGCGCCGGTCAGTGACGGCCCGGCCTTCGCGCTGCGAGCCCACGACCGGACGGTGTGGACGCTCCCACAGCTCGTCGACAACGACACCGTCCCGCCGGCAGCCGCCGCGTTGCTCTCGCTGGCGGTCGACCGCGCGGCTGCCACGCTGGTCGCCGGCCCCCGTGGAGCGGGCAAGACGACGCTGCTGGGCGCGTTGCTGTGGGAGCTCGACCCCGGCGTGCGAACGCTGGTCATCGAGGACACCCCGGAGCTGCCGGTCGCACAGCTCCAGGCCGACGGACGGGAGGTCCAGTCGCTGGTGACGGCGCGGGGCGACGGTCCCGGACTGCCGGCCGACGAGACGCTGCGGACCGCGCTCAGACTCGGCGAGGGGGCGCTCGCGGTCGGCGAAGTCCGCGGGGAGGAGGCCCAGGTCCTCTACGAGGCGATGCGTGTCGGTGCCGGCGGCAGTGCCGTTCTGGGGACGATCCACGGCGACGGGGGCGAGGACGTGCGCGAACGCGTCGTCGCCGACCTCGACGTGCCCGCCTCGTCGTTCGCGACGACTGATCTGGTCGTCACGATGGGGCGCTTCGAGACCGACGACGGACCGGCGCGTCGCGTCGCGGCGATCGAGGAGGTCGTCACCGCCGGGGACGCGGTGGCGTTCGAGCCGCTGTATCGGCTCCGCGAGGGACGCTTGCAGTCGACCGATCGGCTCGAACGGGGCAACAGCGAACTCCTCGCTGCGCTCGCCGACAGCGACGAATCCTACGCCGACGTGCGTGCGGGACTGACCGAGCGCACGGACGAGATCAGACGCCGGGAACGCCGAACTGGCCGGCCGGTCGAGGCATGAAACGGACGCTGCTCCGGGCGGTCGCGCGGTGCTGCCCCCTCTCGGTGTCGCCCGATTCAGAGCTCCGGCGTGCGGTCGCCTTCCTCGGCTGGGGCGTCGACGCCGAGACGGTCGTGGGGGCGAGCTACGTGGCAGCCGTCGCGCTGGCTCTGGTTGGCCTCCTCGTTCAGACCGTCCTTGGCGACAGTGTCGGACTGGCAGTCGCCGGGTGCTGTCTCGTCTGTGCCGCGGTCGTGCTCGCCACGACGAAGCTCGTCGTCGCGTTCGCAAGCGTCCGGCGAGCGGAGGCGCTGGGCGACGCACCGGCGCTCGTGACTCGGCTCACGATGCGGCTGTCCCTGACGCCGGCACCGGGTGTTGCGGCGGCGTTCGGTGCCCAGTCCGTTCCGGGCGCGCTGGCCGACAGTCTGGCGAGTCACGTCCGCCGGACGGCGAACGGACCCAACACCGGTCTCCAGGCGTTCGGGCGCGAGTGGCGACCGTGGCTGCCGGAACTGGAACGCGCGTGTTCGCTCGTCGAGAGCGCCGGGCGGGAACCGGCCCAGCAGCGCGGGGCGACGCTCGAACGCGCTCGGACGACGGTCCTCGACGGCATCCACGACCGGACGGCCGCGTTCGCGGCCTCGATCAGCGGGCCGGCGACCGCGCTGTACGCCTTCGGGGTCCTGTTGCCCCTCGCACTCGTGGCGCTCTTGCCCGCGCTGGACGCGGCCGGCGTGCCGGCACCGCTGTCGTTGCTCGTGGTCGTCTACGACGTGCTCTTGCCCATCGCCGTCACCCTCGCCAGCGCCTGGCTGCTGACGAAGCGGCCGGTCGCGTTCCGGCCGACGCCGATACGTCGATCTCATCCGGACGTGTGGTCTCGTCCGACACACGCCGTCGTGGCCGGCATCGCGGCCGCTCTCCTCGCCGGCTGGTCGGTCCGCCTCGTCCTCTCTGACTGGATGGGGTTCGTCGCCGCGGCCGGGGCGGGTCTGGGGACCGCGCTGGTGGTCGCCTTCCAGCCGATGCAGTCGGTCCGGTCGACCGTCGAGGCGGTCGAAGCGGGGCTCCCCGACGCGTTGTCGCTGATCGGCCGGCGCGTCACACGGGGGACCGCGACCGAGCGCGCCGTCGAAGACGTCGCTACGGCGGTTCCGGGTGCGACCGGGACGGTGCTGGCCGAGGTGGCCGGTCGCCAGCGTCGTCTCGGGGTCGACCTCCGGACGGCGTTCGTCGGTGAACGCGGCGCGCTGGCGACGGTGCCGAGCGAACGGGCCGAGAGCGCGGCCTCGCTACTGGCCCTCTCGGCTCGGGAGGGACGCCCCGCCGGGGACGCCCTGCTGGCGATGGCCGATCACCTCCAGACGATCGACGAGGCCGAGCAGGCGAACCGCCGCGCGGTCGCACAGGTGACGAACACGCTCTCGAACACGGCGGCCGTGTTCGCGCCGCTGGTCGGCGGTGCGACGGTCGCGCTGTCGGCGGCGATGGGATCGGCCGGCCCCCTCGGCGGGAGTGTCGCGACCGCCGATCTCGGCCTCGCAGTCGGGTGGTACGTCCTCGTGCTCGCGATCGTCCTGACGACGCTGGCGACCGGGCTGACCGACGGGCTCGATCGGTCGCTGGTCGGCTATCGCGTCGGGCTGGCGCTGCTGGCCGCGACGGCGACGTACCTCACCGCGTTCGTCGGCGCGACCTCGCTCGTGTGAGGGTTTAAGTTCGAAGGCGCGGCGAGGGCGTGCCATGTTCGAGGTCCCGGTCGACGCACTGTACGCGTGGCTCGGCGTCGCGGCCGTCAGCGTCGCGGTGCTCGGCGTCGTCGTCGCGCTCCCCACGACCGCACCGCCCGACGCGACCACAGCAGCCGACGCCGTCGATCGCGTCGCCGTCGGACCGCCAGACGCAAGAGCGACGGTTCCGATCGACGCGACGGCGATCCGGCTCGGTCCTCGCCAGCTCTCGCTGCGTAACGACGGCGGGACCGCGAGTGCGACGTTCGCGTACGGCCCCGTGACGCCCACACTGGCGGACGATCGGCTCGCGCTCGTCCTCTACGGGCAGCCGCCAGCGAGCGTCTTCGAGACGAGCGCGGCCTTCGAGCAGGCGGTCGCGGACGCTCAGTCCAGAGGGGAGTGGCGACAGGCACCGACGGAGATCGACGTGCGACGCGTCCAGTGGGGTGAGACCAGTGTCACGCTCGTGGGATAGGGGACAGGTCGAGCCCATCGTTGCCCTCGTCGCGGTCGCCGCGGTCTCGATCGCCCTGTCGCTCTACGCTGGCGTCCTCGACGACACACTGCCGGGCGAACGCGAACGAGAACTGCCCGAGACGACACTTTCGGCGGTCGACGATCACCTCGCGCCCGCTGGCGTCGTCGAGCCCGGACGGCTCTCCGACGCCGTCGACGCGGGTCCGTCGGGCTATCACACGAACGTGAGCGTGACCGCCGACGGCCGACAGTGGCGGGTGGGACCGGTCCCGCCAGACGACGCCGGGACCGCGAGCGAGCAGGTGAGCGTCCGGACGAAGCCGGCCCACGTCGACGCGGGCCGCCTCCGGGTGGCGGTGTGGCGATGAGAGCGATCAGCACCGTCGTCGACACGACGCTGTTCCTCCTCCTGCTCGGGGGTGCCGTCGGGACGCTCGTCGCCGGGACGGGTGGCCTCGACACGCCGCCGTCGGGGGACGACCACGCCGACGAGACGGCGACCGCGCTGGCGACCACCACCGTCGGCGTCGACTACGAACTGACGCCGCGAAACAACCACAGCGACGGGGTCAGCTACGGCCACAGCGGCGACTTCGACCGGACGGCACACGGGACGGTCGCCGGGCTCCTCGCGGCAGCCACGCGGACCGCCGCGACGCTCGACGGCGAGCGAATCGCCCCTGCCGGCGGCGGGTTCGAGCGAGCGGTTCGCAACGAGACTCACGCCGCCGTCCACCGCCGCGCGACCGCCGTCGGCGTCACCGCCGTCTGGGAACCCTACGACGGTGCGCCCCTGAGCGGTCGCGTCCACGCCGGACCGACACCGCCCGCGAGCGCCGACGTACGTGCGGCTCGGCTCACCGTCGACAGCGGCGTCGCGCCAGTGGACGAGCGCGCACGCGAGGCCGCCCGGACCGACGGCACGGACGGCGTCGCGCACGTGGTCGCGGCGGCGGTCGTCGAGGGGTTCTTCTCGTCCGCCGAGAGCCGCGTCGCGCTCCGGGGGGACGCGCCGGCCGACACGCTGGCGGCCCACCGCTACCGCCGCGTCGCCAGACTCACCGACGCGCCGGCTCTGGACCTGGAGAACGGCTCCGTCGCGGCGACGAACGACCGGCTCACGGCTGCGCTGGCCGACCGGTTCGCGGCCGACATGCGCGACCGATTCGAGACACCGGCGGCCACGGCCCGCGCCGTCTCGACGGACGAGGTGCGAATCGTCGTCAGGACGTGGTCGCCGTGATGGACGATCGCGGCCGCGTGCCGTTCGCACTGATCGGCGTCCTCCTGCTCGTCAGCAGCGCGACGCTTGCGACGACGATCGATCCGGGGCGTCCACCCGCCGACAGCGAGACCGAGGTGGTCACCGAACGGACGACCGCGACCGCACAGACGGAACTGCGCGAGGCCGTGACGACCGCCAGCCGGGCGGCCGCAGCGGACCCCGTCGTCGATCCGGCCGACACCGCCGCCGGTCGCCTTCTCGGCGAAGAGACGGCGTTTCGCGACGCGCTACGGCTCCGGATCTACCTACAGGCCCGCGATCGCCTCTCTCGGGTCGCGGTCCGTCGTGGCGAGGTCACCGGCTCGGTGTCGCTGCCTTCGACGGAGACGCGGGCCGAGCGCCGCGCCGCCATCGACCGCGTGACGATCGAACGGGCAGACGACGAGACCGCGATCCGGGTGACCGTCGAGAACGTGACGGTTCGGACCCACCGCGGCGGGCAGGTGCGCTCCCGGACGACGATCGCTCCGACTGTCACCGTCGTGACGCCGGTGCTCGCGGCCCACGATCGAGTCAGTACCTACCAGCGGCGACTCGACGCCGGGGTGACGGAGCGAGGGCTGAGCCAGCGGTTGACGACCCAGCTGTACGCGCTGGCGTGGTCGCGGGGCTACCTCCAGTACGGCGAGGTGCCGATCGGCAACGTCGTCTCGAACCAGCACGTGGGCGTCGTCACCAACGAGGCACTGCTGGACCTCCAGCGCGAGACGATCGGCCACGCCGATCCACGGGGCCGTCGCACGCTCGCGGTCGCGGCGGCACGGACGACTGCACGCGATCTCACCGTCGCCACGGGGACCGACTCGCGCGTGACCGACGCCGTTCTGAGCGGTCCGACGAAGCCAGCGGCGAGCGACATCGAGGGACTGGAGCCACCGCGCCGGTCAAGTCCCGACGACCGGCGCGAGATCGCGGTCAACGAGACGGCAGACAGAGCGTTCGTCGACGTGCTCGACGACGGAGCCATCGACAGCACGATACGGGACGCCTACAGCGTCGAGGTCCGGACGGTCGGCCGCGTCGAGGGCGACCGCCACGTCGGCGTGTCGGCACCACGCCCCGCCGGCTCGAACTGGACGCGCGTCGACAAGCGCCGTGAGCGATCGCTCCGCCACCGGAACGTCTCCGTCGCGCCGCCACCGATCCCCGACGGCTGGCACGAGTTCGAGACCTACGGGCGAGAGACGGTCGTTACGGAGCGAGCGGTAGCAGTCTGGCAGCGCCGAGTCGAGGGGCCAAACGGGAGCGTCGAGATCGAGCGGAGGACCACCGACAGGACGGGCACGAGCCGACAGACCGTCACCCTCGCGGTCGTCGGCCGTCACGACCGCACCTCGCAGGCACCCGTTCGACCGATCCGGCGAGCCCACCAGCGCGGTGCCGGCCCGCTGGACGGACCGAACCTCGCCGACGCTCGCGAACGCGCCAGAGACCGCCTGATCGACAGCCAGGGCGGCCGATCCGCGGCCCTCGAATACGCGGTCCACAGCGGGCCGGACTCCGACGTTCACACGATCGCGCTGGACGTGCCCGCGAACGCCTCCGAGTGGGCGTATCGGGATCTGATGGGGCTCCGAGAACGGGTCCGGTCCGTCGCCGTCGAGGTGCGTCAGGGACGTGTCGGGTCGTACGAATCGAACCCGCCGGCAGCGCTGGCACGGGCCGTCGAGCGAGAGCGGACGCGGCTGATCGACGCACCGTCCAGCTACGACAGCGCGGCGACGAAGGCGCGGATCGCCGTCCGGGTCGCGTACCTCGACCGCGTGCAGGCCCGCCTCCGGGCGCGGGCGGACGACCGGCGTGGCAGGGCCGACGCGTTCGGCGATCGGCTCGACGAGGCCAGTACGTCGATCGAGACGCTGCGCGAGGGACTCGACGCTCGCGGACGGCCTCCGTCAGATCGTCAGCCGCGACTGGACGGTGTCGGGGGTCCGGTCGCGCTGACGGCCGACGGCGCACCGGCCTACCTCACGCAGGCCTCGCTCAGCCACGACGACGACCCGGCGATCGAGAACGAGTCTCACCCGCTGGTCGCGCGCAACGTCAACGTCTTCACCGTGCCCCACCAGACCGTCTCGGACTCGCTGGTCGACGGTCTGTTCGGCGATCGATCGGGAGTCAGACTCGACACGGCGGCCCGGACGCTGAACGCGACCAACGCGACGCTCGCCGAGGCAAACGCCGCCGCTGTGGAGGGCGAGGAAGTTCGACGGACGGACGCGAGCCAGCGTGAACCCCACGCCGAGAACGTTTCGGCGCTGACCCGCGAACGCGACACCCTCCGACGGGAAGTCGCGTCGGCGAACGAGCACGTGCTCGACGGCCAGCGGTCGGTGCTGTCCCGACGGGGCGTCGCCGGCAGTGCCAGCGAGCGCGAGGCGATGCTTCGAGACGCGCTCGCGCCGTGGCAGACGACCCACGCTCGGGCGCTGGCGCTGGCGAACGGCTCCGTCAGCCACCGACTCGTCACTCTCGCCGGCGAGCGGGCCGACCTCTCGGTGGCTGCACGCGACCGGCTCGCCATCCGACTGAACGCCACGCGCCGCGCGACGTTACGGGAGCAGGGCGGACGACCGGACACCGACGCCGTCGACGCGAGCCGATCGCGCACGCAGACGGTCGCGCGAGAGCTGGCCCGCGAGGCCGCTGCCGCCGGTGCGGAACGGGCCACGAAGCGCGCCTACGGTGCGGTGGTGAACGACACGTTCGAGGCGATGCCGGCCGGACTCCCGCTGGCACCCGTACCGGGCTCGTGGTACGCCACGACGAACGTCTGGCACGTCACGGTCCGTGGCGAGTACGCCCGCTTCGGCGTGCGCGTCTCTCAGGGGCGGCCGACGACGCCCGGCGGCGAGTTCGTCTACGCCAGAGACGGCGAGAACGTCTCTCTCGACGTCGACGACGACGGGTCTCCCGAGCGGCTCGGGCGGTCCACCCGCGTCGACTTCGAGGCCACGGCGACGGTCCTCGTCGTCGTGCCGCCGGGCAAGACCGGCGTCGGCGACACCAACGGCGTCGCGATCGAGGAGTCCGAGGGGTGGCCCGATCCGGGACCGGAGTGACACTGACTTGTAGGCCCGTCCTGTAGGGTGAGTATGCTCAGAGGCGAATTCGAGGACGCGGGCGAGCAGTCACCAGAGACTCTCCGGCGGGCCTACGAGACGCGGCTGGCCGAGACCGTCGAATCGGTCGGCGTCGACCGGGCCGTCGACGAGACGCCGCTGGACCGAGACCGGATCACGGCACTCCTCGACGGTGCCTCCCCGGAGATCGAACTCACCGAAGCCGCGGCGATCCTGGCGCTTGACGAGGACCGTCCCCACGCCGACACGATCGCGGCGGACGCGCGAGACATCCTCCTGATGGGGATGACGACGGCGGTCCTGGACGTGGAAACGCTCGCGTCGGGTGTCGACGGCCAGCTCGAACCGAAGGAGATCCAGCAGAAGGTCGAGGGTCGGTTTCCGATGACTGTCGCGGAGTACGCCCTGCTCCACCAGTTCATCGCCCAGCGCGAGGGGTAACCGATGCGGGTCGCCATCCTCGGCTGCGGGTACGTCGGGCTGGCGCTCTGTCGCCAGTTGACCGACGCGGGCCACGGCGTGATCGGTGTACGCCGCTCTCCAGACGCCACGGCGGCGATCGAGGACGCCGGTGGCACGGCGGTCCGGGCCGACGTGACCGAGGCCGACGAGCTCGCTGCCGTCCCCGACGTAGACGCGATCGTCTTCGCTGCCAGTTCCGGCGGGCGGGGAGCCGACGCGGCGCGCCGGGTGTACGTCGAGGGCCTTCAGACGGTGATCGACCACTTCGGAGCGCGCGACGAGTCGCCAGCGCGGCTCGTGTACACGTCGAGTACGGGCGTGTACGGCGACCACGACGGCGACTGGGTCGACGAGACGACGCCGCTCGACCCCCAGACCGACAAGACGCGGGTCCTCGCCGAGGCCGAGCGCATCGCCAGGGAGCGGGCGCTGGAGCGCGGCATCGACGGGACCGTCGCCCGCTTTGCCGGACTGTACGGTCCCGACCGGTACCGGCTGGAGCGGTACCTCGACGGTCCCGTCACCGAGGGGTACCTGAACATGGTTCACTGCGCGGACGCGGCGGGCGCGGTCGCTTTCTTCCTCCGCGAGGGAGTGGCGCGCGACGAGACTGTGCTGGTCGTCGACGACGAACCGGTCTCGAAGTGGACCTTCGCCGACTGGCTGGCCGACGAGTGTGGCGTCGCAGAGCCACCCAAACAGACCACGGGCGAGCGTCTCGCGGACGACGATCTCTCGGAGACCGCGCGTCGTCGGATCCAGACGAGCAAGCGCTGCTCGAACGACCGACTGCACTCGCTGGGCTACGAGTTCGCCCATCCGACCTTCCGGTCGGGGTACCGCGACGCGATCGAGCGCTACCGTGCCGGGAACTGACGGCCACACGTATCAGACCAGGGGAACCTTCTTATCCGGTGACGCTGAAAACTGCGTCCGTATGCCGATCTGGCAAGTAGGTGGCCTCCAGCGAGTCGTCGATAGCGTCACCGTGTTCGCGCGTGAATCGCCGCTGGTGGCCGCGCTCGTGGTGGTCGGACTCCTCGTCTTTCTCGTCGGGGTCCGGCTCGCGATCGACAGACTCCGCCGATCGCCGGCCGAACGCCTCCAGCGGCTGCTGGCGTCGACCGACGAGATCGCCGTGTTGATGCATCCGAATCCCGATCCGGACGCGATGTCGAGTGCGCTGGCCGTCAGCAGGCTGGCGGCGCAGGCCGGTTCGTCGCCGACGCTGTACTACCCCGGACAGATTCGCCACCAGGAAAACCGTGCATTTCAGACCGTTCTCGACCTGGACTTCGATCGCATCGAGAAGGCCGGCCAGCTACAGGAAAACGAGGTCGTCCTGGTCGACCACAACGAGGCGCGCGGCTTTCCCGGCGCGGAGACCATCGATCCGATCGCCGTCATCGACCACCACCCCGGCGGCGGCGAGGGGTCGGAGTTTTCCGACGTGCGCACCGGATACGGTGCCTGTGCGACGATCTTCGCGGAGTACTTCGAGGAACTCGACTGGGAACTGGCCGACGACGACGCGGCGGCCGACGACGACGAGCAGATCGACCAACAGGTCGCGACGGGGCTGCTCTACGGCATCCAGTCGGACACCAAGCAGCTCACGAAGGGGTGTTCGTCCGCGGAGTTCTCGGCGGCCGAATACCTCTACGACGGAATCGACGAAGACCTGCTCGACAGAATCGCGAACCCACAGGTCGACGCCGAGGTGTTAGACGTGAAAGCCCGTGCGATCACCGACCGCCAGATCGAGAACGCCTTCGCGATCAGCGACGTGGGTGCGATCTCGAACGTGGACGCGATTCCACAGGCCGCCGACGAACTGCTCCGACTGGAGGGTGTGACGGCGGTCGTCGTGATGGGGCGGAAAGAGGACACGCTGCACCTCTCCGGGCGCTCGCGCGACGACCGCGTCCACATGGGCAACGTCCTCCAGACGGTCGTCGACGACATTCCGATGGGGTCGGCGGGCGGCCACGCCCGGATGGGTGGGGGCCAGCTCTCGATCGATCACATGAACGGGATCGGACCGGGCAGCGGCGTCGCGATGACCGACTTCAAGGGGCACCTGTTCGACGCGATGGCCGGCGACATCTGACTGCTTTTGGCGGTCGAGAGCCAACGACGACTATGGCAACTCAGTCGGCGACCTGGGCCTACCGTGACGACCACGACGACTTCGCCCGCACCTACTTCAGGCGGTTCGGCGACTGTGTCGTTTCCAGTATCGGCGTCGGCACCTACCTGGGCGACCCGACCGACGAGCAAGACGAGCGCTACCGGGAAGCGATCGCCGACGCGCTCCGCTCGGGAATCAACGTCGTCGACACGGCGATCAACTACCGACACCAGCGTTCAGAGCGCGTCGTCGGCGACGTGGTCCGGACGGGGCCGGTCGACAGAGAAGCGGTCCTCGTGGCGACGAAAGGCGGGTTCGTCCCCTTCGACGGGGACCGGCCGGCCGATCCCGGCGCGTACGTCAGGTCGGAGTATCTCGACACCGGCATCGTCGACAGCGACGACCTCGTCCGCGGGCACCACTGCATCGCACCGGCGTTCATCGAGGACCAGCTCGACCGCTCGCTGGAGAACCTCGGGGTGGACACGATCGACCTCTACTACGTCCACAACCCGGAGACACAGCTCGAAGCGAACTCGCGAGCGGCGGTGTACGACCAGCTCGAAGCGACCTTCGAGCGCCTGGAGCGACGCCGCGCGGCGGGGGACATCAGACACTACGGCGTGGCGACGTGGGACGCGTTCCGGGTGCCCGCGGACCACGACAGCTACCTCTCGCTGCCCGAGATCGTGCGTCGTGCACAGTCGGCGGCCGACACGGTCGACAACGAGACGACGGGCTTTCGCGGGGTCCAGCTTCCCTTCAACGTGCAGATGGCCGACGCCTTCACCGTCGAGGCCCACGAGGGTGCGGAGGACACCCAGTCGGCGCTGTGGTTCGCACACGAGGCCGAGCTGTCGGTGTTTACCAGCGCGTCGATCATGCAAGGGGAGCTGTCGACGGGGCTGCCCGACGATATCGCGGCCAGACTCGACGGCGACACCAGCGTCCAGCGCTCGATCAACTTCGCCCGGTCGCCGCCGGGCGTCACGTCCGCGCTGGTGGGGATGGGATCGCCCGAGCACGTCGTCGAGAACGTCGCCGCCGGTCGGTACGAACCACTCGGTGCGAGCGCGTTCGACGCCGTCTTCGAGTAGCTACATCTCCTGCCACTTGCTCTCACAGTTCGGACAGACGCGGATCTTTCCGATCTCGTCGGGATCGTTCTCCGTTCCCAGCTCCTGGTCACAGCTGGTACAGGAGAGCCGCCCGTAGTTGTCCTTCTCCAGATCCCCCGCCCGCAGTCCGGACCGTACTGAGTCCATGGCTGGTGGTGGAACGGCCGAGGGTAAAAAGGCTCGCGACGGACCGGAAGGTTTGTGCCGTTGACTGACCGACCAGTTAGCGTGTCTCGCCGAACGGTCTTCGGGTCGTTGCTGGGGCTGGTCTTCCTGGTCAACCTCGCTCGGGTCGTGTTCGCGCCCCTGCTGGAGCCACTCGGTGGCGCACTCGACGCCAACGACGCCGCGCTGGGGACCATCGCGACGCTCGCGTGGCTCGGGAGCGCGCTGCCCCGCATCCCGACCGGCTACCTGCTGACGCGAATCTCTCGCAGCGCCGTCATCCTCGCGTCCTCGGGGATTTTGGCGGTCGCGGCCGTCGCCACGTCGCTCGCCAACAGCGTCCCGGCCGTGATGGTGGGGGCCTTCCTGATGGGACTCGCCAGCGGCTCGTACTTCATCGCGGGCAATCCCCTGGCGAGCGAACTGTTTCCCGACCGGGTCGGCTCCACTCTGGGTATCCACGGCACCGCCAGTCAGTTCGCAGCCGTCAGTGCGCCGGCGATCGTCGGTGTCGCCATCGGGTTCGGCGACTGGCGCACCGTCTTTCGCGCGATCGCGGTCGCGGCGGTCGTCTCCGGGATCGCCTTCGCGCTCACTGCTCGTCGGACGGAGATGCCCGACGCCGGCGACGAGGACACCGCCTTCCTCGGGGCCGCACGGCACCAGTGGCGGATCATCCTCGCCGGTGTCGCCGTCATCGGCGTCACCGGACTGGTCTGGAACGGCCTGTTCAACTTCTACGTGAAGTACTTCCTCGCGAAGGGGCTGACCGGTTCCCAGGCGAATCAGCTGCTGACGATCGCGTTCGGCGCTGGCGTGCCGGCCTTCTTCGTCTCCGGGCGGCTGGCCGACCGACTGCCGGTGTTGCCCTACATCCTCTCGATCATCGGCGGGTTCCTGCTCTCGGTCTACGCGACGACGCTGTTGTCCAGCTACCTCGGGCTGGCCGTCCTCAGCGCCGTTCTCGGCTACGTGATCCACAGCCTCTTTCCCGCGGTCGACACGTACCTGCTGGGCTCGCTCCCCGACCACCACCGCGGGAGCGCCTACGCCGTCTACAGCGGGACGATGATGATTATCCAGGCCTCGGGCAGCACGATCGTCGGCAGCCTCTCGTCGGCCGGCTACTCCTTCGAGACGATCTTCACCTGGCTGGTGGCGGTGCTCGCGGCGGTGTTGCTCGGGCTCACGGGACTGTACGTCGACGGCCAGCTTCCGACCGGCGCACGGGCGTAGGCACGCTGTTTTTGGGGCCAGAACCGAAGTGGAGAGTGATGGAGTACGTCCAGGAACGGATCGCTACGCTACACGATTACGACGACACGAACCCCGACGCGCCGACCGATCGGGCCGCGGTCGTCGTCCCCATGACCGAGCGCGAGCACGCCAGCCTCGCGGCCGAGCACGTCCTCTCGACGCTGGCGTCGGTCGATCCCGAGCGGGTGTACGTCCCGTTGCGGGCCAGCCCGGGCGAGGTGGTCGCGGTGACCGAGTGGATCGACGGCTTCGACTTCGACGCCGAGGTGCTGTGGTGCAACGCGCCCCGCGTCGAGGAGCACCTGCGCGAGCGTGACCTCGTCGCCGAGGCCGGCAAAGGCCGAGACGTGTGGCTCGCGCTGGGCGTTGCCGCGCGCCACGACTACGTGGTGGTCCACGACGCCGACGCAACGAGCTACGGGGCCGAGCACGTCCCGAAGCTGCTCGCACCGCTGGCCGGCGACCACAGCTTCGCCAAGGGCTACTACGCCCGCGTCGAGGACGGACGGCTCTACGGGCGGCTGTTTCGCCTGTTCGTCCGCCCGCTCTTGCGCGCCCTCGACGAGACGGTCGATCATCCGGTGATCGACTACCTCCTGTCGTTCCGCTACGCGCTGGCCGGCGAGTTCGCCGCGACGAGTGCGGTCGCCAGATCGCTCCGCGCCCAGCCCGGCTGGGGACTGGAGATCGGCACGCTCGGGGACGCCTACGACGCGGCGGGCTTTTCCGGCAGCGCACAGGTCGACCTGGGGACCCACGAGCACGACCACCGTTCGGTCGGCGGCCCGTCGGGACTGGGCGACATGTGCGAGGCGGTCGGGAGTGCGCTCTTCCGGGTGCTCGACGACCAGGGCGTCGCCGTCGACTACGACCGCCTCCGGGACGCGTACACGACCGCTGCCGACGCGCTCGTCGACCAGTACGCCGCCGACGCGCGGTTCAACGGGCTGACCTACGACGCCGCCAGCGAGCGCGAGCAGGTCCGGGAGTACGTCCGTGGGGTGGCCGACCCCGGTGAGGACCGTCGACTGCCGGCCTGGGATCGCTGTGACGTGGCTCCCGAGACGATCCGCGGACTGTCACGGGACGCAATCGACGAGAGAGAATAAACGGAGTTTAAGTCCCGCCCGTCAAACGAACGCCCATGGACGATCGAACGTACACGGCAGACGCCGAGCCCGGTGACACGGTCACCGTCGCCGGCTGGGTCCACGAGGTGCGCGACCTCGGTGGCATCGCATTCCTCATCCTCCGAGACACGACCGGAAAGATTCAGGTCAAGTTCGAGAAAGACGAGATGGACGACGACCTCGTCGAGACGGGTCTGAACGTCCACCGCGAGTCCGTCATCTCCGTGACGGGCGACGTGGAAGAAGAGCCCCGCGCACCGACCGGCGTCGAGGTCACGCCCGCGTCGGTCGACGTGATCAGCGAGGCCGACCCCGAACTGCCTCTCGACCCCTCCGGCAAGGTCGACGCCGAGCTGTCGACCCGACTGGACAACCGCACGCTGGACCTCCGCAAGGACGAGGTCAAGGCGATCTTCGAGATCCGCGCGGAAGTGCTGCGCGCGGTGCGCGAACAGTTCCGCGAACTCGGCTGCACGGAGATCAACACGCCCAAGATCGTCGCCACCGGCACCGAGGGCGGGACGGAACTGTTCCCGATCACCTACTTCGGCCAGGAAGCGTTCATGAACCAGAGCCCCCAGCTGTTCAAGCAACTGATGGTCGGCTCTGGACTGGAGCGAGTCTTCGAGATCGGCCCGATCTTCCGCGCCGAGGAACACAACACGCCGCGCCACCTCAACGAGGCGACCTCGATCGACTTCGAGTCGGCCTTCGCCGATCACACCGAAGCGATGGACGCCTGTGAGGCCGTCGTCAAGGCCGCTTACGAGGCCGTCGAGGCGAACTGTCAGGACGCGCTCGAAGCGCTGGACCTGGCCGACGAGTTCGAGGCACCCGAGGGCGAGTTCCCGCGCCTGACCTACGAGGAGGCCATCGAGCGCATCAACGCCACGGGCGAGCTCGACGAGCCGCTCGTCTGGGGCGACGACCTGCCGACCGAGGGCGAACACGCACTCGGCCAGGACGTGGGCGAGCACTACTTCATCACCGACTGGCCAAGCGAGATCAAGCCGTTCTACATCATGGACAAGGACGACGAGGTCTCGACCGGCTTCGACATGATGCACCCGTCGATGGAACTGGTCTCGGGCGGCCAGCGTGAGCACCGCTACGACCACCTCGTCGAAGGGTTCGAACAGCAGGGCCTCGACCCCGAAGCCTTCGACTACTACACGAAGATGTTCAAGTACGGCATGCCCCCACACGCCGGCTGGGGACTGGGCGGCGAACGCCTCATCATGACGATGCTCGGACTCGGCAACATCCGCGAAGCCGTTCTCTTCCCGCGAGATCGGCAGCGACTCAGTCCCTAGGACTGGTCGCTGGCAGTTGAGCGGGTGCTCGGAAGTCGCAGGCCCGCGCAGCCGAGCAACGCGAGGCGAGCAGGACCGTCTTCAGGTGTTCCCGCGAGATCGCCAACGTCTGAGCCCGTAGGGCGAAGACGTTGGGAACCAACGAGGCGAGCGGCTCTCGCCGACGACCACACGATTTTTATTGGAGCCACGACACCAGCCACGCGTGTTCCAAATGGTCCCCCTCCAGGCTGGATTCTTCCTGGTGTTTCTGTTGTTCGGCCTCGCAATCACCGCGCTGTGGGTGTGGGTGTCGTACTGGGTGTACACCGACGCCACCGACCGCGGCATGGACACCGCGACGCTGTGGGCCGTCGTCACGTTCGTCGGCGGCGTCATCGGACTGCTGATCTACATCCTCGTTCGCGAGGACTCGTCGGCGTCCCAGGCGGTGTCACCCTAGTCGCCGATTTCGCCGACGGCGCGCTCGCGGAGTTCGCCGGTCAGGTGCGTCCCGTGCTGGTCGATCCGGCGGACGATCCGCTTTGCCTGTCGCGGGCTCAGGTACTTGTCTTCCAGCGTCGCCCGAACGACGACGCCGAAGCTGCTGGTGACCTGGGCACCGAGTCCGCGACACATCTGGCGGACGGTCCGATCCTCCGAGACGACGGCGACGGCCGATCGATCGTCGGGGTCCCGACGCGCCAGGACTCCCGCGATCACCGACGCCGCCGTCCCCACATCCTTCTCGCCGAGGAGTCGCTGCGCGTGCTCGATGTCGGCGTCGGCTTCGGTGATCGCTCGTACGTCGTCGCCGTCGAGCAACTCGTCGAGGTTCGTCGCCGTCGGCTCGACGGTCGAGCCCTCCCGGACGGGCTGGGGCACGACGACGTCGCCGTCGAAAGAGGTCAGCAAAGAGAGTTCGCCGACCTGTCCGAGGCTGTACACCGCCGTCGGACCGACGTAGATCCGACTCATAGCTCCGTCGCGGTGTCGGCGTCGAGCTCCAGATCCGACAGCGCGAGCTGTGTCGTGAGGTTCCGCTCCCGGGCCACGTCGAGCCACTCGGCGATCGAGAGATCGGCCAGCTGTGCGGCCTCGGCGGCCGACACGTCGCCGGACTGGTAGCGCTCGACCGCGACCCGAATCCGGAGGGTCTCCAGCCCCTCGTCGAGGGCCTTCCTGATCGTCGTCGAGCGGTCCTCTGCGAGCAGTTCTGCGACGGCGTCCAGCTCTGCCTGCTCCTCGTCGGAGAGACGCGCACTGATCGTCGGCATGTTTGCGTCCAACTACGCCGTATTACATAAACGTGTGGCCCTCGGGTCCGCGCCCGGTCGAAGGCGAGTGTCGTCCCGAACGCGTCTCATACGGATTATTGTAGCCGTTTTCCCGGTCGACCGCACCACGGTGTGCGGTCAATCCGGTAAAGATCTACAATAATCCGTCTCAGAGTCCCTCGATGCTCCGGAGTTTCTGCTCGACTGCCGGCGGCGCGCCGCTGGGGCCGTCCCGGACGCGGTGGTCGGGGATCACCAGCGGGACCGGGTTGTCCGCGAGGGACTCTCTGACGATCCGGCGACTCTCGTCGTCGTTCGGATCGAGCACTGGGGCCATCCGAACGAGTTGGTCGACGCCGGCCTCCTCGCCGTAAGGGATCTCCCGGACCGCTTCGAGCACGCTCCGGCGCTCGGTAGAGACGGTCAGGCCGACGTCGACGTCACGAAAATCGTCCGTCTCGTTGCTTAGATACGCCTCGATTCGGTCGAGGAGGTCGTGGTCGGCTCGACTCTCCGCTGCCGGCTGCTCGGGGAACGACAGCTGGATGATCTTCTCGCCTGCTGCCCCGAACTGGACGTACCGGTCGAGAAACTCGAACTCGCGCGCGTAGATTCCCGCGTCTGGGCTGGCCATGTCCGGTCACTCGCCCGGTCGCGTCTTGAAGATTCGGCTCCGGAACGACGAACCGCTGTCCGAGACGCCGACGGGTCCCTGCCAGCGAGCCGACCCCGTCGAGGGCCACCGAGCGAACCGAGGGCGTCGTCGCCAAGGGCAAGTCTTATGTGCAACTCTGTCCGTTAGTGTACAGTAATGGGCGATAGTGAGGAGATCGCACCGGCGGTCGAGTCGATCCTGGCGGCGGCCCGCGAGCGTGGCGGTGCCGACGGCCGCGTCGACGTCGAGCCCCGGTCGTTGACCGACGCGTTCGCGGCCGCCGAGGCGGACGGTCGCGTCCCGGTGATCGCCGAGGTAAAGCCGACGAGTCCGACTGCGGCGGGGGAACGCACGGAGGATCCGGTCGCGCTGGCCGAGCAGATGGTCGAAGGCGGGGCGGCGGCCCTCTCCGTGCTGACCGAGCCCGACCACTTCGGTGGGTCCGCAGCGACGCTGGCCCGGATCCGCGAGGCCGTCGACGTGCCGGTTCTTCGCAAGGATTTCGTCCTCCACGAGGACCAGTTAGACGTGGTCGAAGCGGACGTGATCCTGTTGATCGTGCGCTTTCTCGACGAGCCCGGCACGGGCGATCTGGCGGACCTGCTCTCGGCCGCCCGCGAGCGGGGATTCCAGGTCCTCGTCGAGACCCACACGGCCGACGAGCTGGCGCGGGCCATCGAGGCCGGCGCGGAGATCGTCGGCGTCAACAACCGCGATCTGGCGAAGCTGGCGGTGGATCTGGGCACCTTCGAGCGGGTCGCACCGGACGCACACGAGGGCGTGACTCTCGTCGCCGAGAGCGGCATCCAGAGCCCGGCCGACGTGGCCCGGATGCGCCGGGCCGGGGCCGACGCCCTGCTCGTCGGCTCTGCGATCATGGACCACGGCACACCGGCCGAGGAGACGGACGTGACAGCGAACACACGACGACTGACGACAGCGACGACAACACATGAGTAGCGAATCCAAATTCGGCGACTACGGCGGACAGTTCGTACCCGAGGCGTTGATGCCGGCCATCGAGGAGCTGACCGACGCCTACGAGCGGTACGTGATCGACAACGAGGACGGCTTCATGGACGAGTTCCGCCAGCGGCTGGCGGACTTCGGCGGCCGGCCCCTGCCCTTACAGCGGGCCGACCAGCTCTCGGAGCGCTACGACACCGAGGTGTACCTCAAGCGCGAGGACCTGCTCCACGGCGGGGCCCACAAGCTCAACAACGCGCTCGGGCAGGTCCTCCTGGCGAAGTACATGGGCAAAGAGCGGATCGTCGCCGAGACCGGCGCTGGCCAGCACGGCACGGCGACGGCGATGGCCGCGGCCCACCTCGACATGCCCTGCGAGATCTACATGGGCGAGACCGACATCGCCCGCCAGCGGCCCAACGTCTTCCGAATGCGGATCAACGACGCCGAGGTCAACGCCGTGACGACCGGCCGCGGGACGCTCAAAGAGGCGATCAGCGAGACGATGCGAGACTGGGCGACGACCGTCGAGACGACCCACTACGTCATCGGCTCGGTGGTCGGGCCGGCTCCGTTCCCGGCGATGGTTCGGGACTTCCAGTCGGTCATCAGCGAGGAGGCCCGCGAGCAGATCCAGGCACAGACCGGCGAGCTACCCGACGCCGTGCTGGCGTGTGCCGGCGGCGGCTCGAACACGATGGGCGCGTTCCACCACTTCGTTCCGGACGAGGGTGTGGATCTCTACGCCGTCGAGGCCGGGGGCTCCTCGCTGTCGGTCGACGAGGAGGAGGGTGTCGCACCCAACTCGGCGTCGCTGTCGACCGGCGACGAGGGGGTGCTCCACGGGGCGCGCACGAAGCTCCTACAGGACTCTGACGGCCAGATCATGGAGTCACACTCCGTCTCGGCGGGGCTGGACTACGCGGGCGTCGGTCCGGAACTGGCCCACCTCGTCGACGAGGGGCGCGTGACGCCGGTCAACGTCGACGACGACACCGCACTGACGGCGTTCCACCGACTCTCTCAGGACGAGGGGATCATCCCGGCGCTAGAGACTGCCCACGCCTTCGGTTACCTCGAAGAGCACCACGACGACCTCGGCGACACCGTGATCGTCAACGTCTCCGGCCGGGGGGACAAGGACCTCGAAACCGTCATCGAGGAGACCCAGAAGCGAGATCTGGACATCGCGCCGGACATGTCGATCTTCAACGAGATCGGAGGCGGGATCTAGATGGGACTGGAGCGAGCTTTCGCCGACGAACCTGCCTTCGTCCCGTACCTCGCCGCTGGCGACCCCGACTACGACGCCTCGATCAAGTACGTCGAGGCGCTCGCTCGCGGGGGCGCGGACGTGATCGAACTCGGGCTGCCGTTCTCCGAACCGATCGCCGAGGGGTCGACGATCCAGGAGGCCGTCGTCCGCTCGCTGGACGCCGGGATGAGTCCAGATCGGTTCTTCGAGTTCGTCGAGGAGCTGGACGTGGACGTGCCGCTGGTCTGTATGACCTACTACAACCTCATCTACCAGTACGGCTCCGGGCAAGGCCCCGAGCCCTTCGTGAAGAAGGCCGCCGAGGTCGGCATCGAGGGGTTCGTCGTGCCGGACCTGCCAGCCGAGGAGGCCGGACCGCTCCGGGCGGCCTGTGACGAGTACGGACTGGACCTGATCTTCATCGTCGCACCGACCACGAAGGGCGACCGGCTCCGGTCGATGATGGATCAGACCTCGGGGTACGTCTACGTGCAGGCGCGACTGGGCGTCACCGGCGCGCGCGACGACGTGGACGACGCGACCGAGGAGAGCCTCGCCCGCATCAGCGAGTGGGACGTGCCCAAGGCCGTCGGCTTCGGCATCAAGAACGGCGATCACGCGGAGCGGATCGTCTCGGCCGGTGCCGACGGCATCATCGTCGGCTCCGCGCTGGTCGACATCGTGGCCCAGGGCCACGAGAACGGCGACCCCGCCGACGAGGTCGCAGCACGCCTCGAACAGAAGGCCCGCGAACTGAAGCAGGGCGCGCTTCGGGGCGCACAGAATCGGCCGCAACCGGAAGGAACATAATCGTACTTGCCACACATTCGCACAACATGACCGCAGGGAAAGCAGCACGACTGGCGCGGATCGGGACAGGGGGGCGACACGTCATCGTCCCCATGGACCACGGCATCACACTCGGGGCCGTCGACGGTCTCGTCGACATCGAATCGACGATCGACGCGGTCACGACCGGCGGCGCGGACGCCGTCCTCACCCAGCGCGGGGTCGCCGATCGCGTCCACGAGAACACGAACGACGCGGGCTACATCGTCCACCTCAACGGCTCGACTTCGATCGGGCCAGACGAGAGCGACAAACGGCCGACCGGCACCGTCGAGGACGCCATCCGGGCCGGGGCCGACGCCGTCTCCTTTCACATCAACGTCGGCAGCGAGCACGAACCGGACCAGATCTCACAGCTATCCGAGGTCACCAGCGCGGCCCGCGAGTACGGGCTGCCGGTGCTGGCGATGGCCTACGCCCGCGGCCACGACGTTCGCGACGAGGACCCCGAGCTGTTCGCCGAGGACCTCGGCCACGCGGTCCGACTGGCAGAGGAACTCGACGCCGACCTCGTCAAGACCGCCTACAGCGGCACGCCAGCGACGTTCGAGCGCGTCGTCGAGTCGACCGCACTGCCGGTCCTGATCGCGGGCGGCTCGAAGGGCACCGACGAGGAGACCCTCGACATCGTCCGCGGGGCGATGGACGCCGGTGCGGCGGGCGTCTCGATGGGACGCTCGATCTTCCAGCACGAGGAACCCGAGAAGATCGCTCGCGCCGTCGCCAGCGTCGTCCACGAGGACAGCGAGGCCGCCGACGCGCTCCGTGCGGCCGGCCTCGCCGTCGAGGCGTAGCGAACGACGAACACGGCCACCGCTTGCGACTTCTGACCGACGAGACAGTGACGTGCCGACGGCGATCCCTCTAGCCGGGCCGATTGCCCGCATTCGCCACGTTCAAGCGGGACCGATTCGAGAGGTGGGACAATGACACGAAGCGTGTGGCTCAAGGCCGACAGCGAGGTCGGCGACTGGGAGACCCGAAAGCGCCGAATCACCGCCGGCCTCGAAGCCGGGGTCGACTGGGTGCTGGTCGACGAACACGACGTGGCCCGCGTCCGGGACCTCGGCGAGGTCAACGTCGCCGCCTTCGCCGGTGGCGACGTGACGGTCATGGACGCCGAGGGCGAGGAAGCCGAACCCGACGCTCGGGTCGTCGGCAAGGACGGCGAGGGCGACGGCACCGTCGACCTGCCCTCTGACTTCTCTGGCTCTGCGGACCTCTCTGCGCTCCGCCAGGACGGCGAGGCCCCACAGGGTGGCTACGTCCGCATCCGGTCCAAGGAGTACGAGGGCTTCGCCGAGGCCGTCGCCGAGGAGGCCGCCTTCACCATCGTCATCGGCGACGACTGGCAGATCATCCCTCTGGAGAATCTCATCGCCCGCGTGGGCGATGAGACGGAGCTGATCACCGGCGTCCAGACCGCAGAAGACGCCAAGACCGCCTACGAGACGCTCGAACTCGGTGCCGACGGCGTCCTGCTGGACACCGACGACCCGGACGAGATCCGCCGCACCGTCGAGGTCCGCGACGAGGCCGGCCGCGAACAGCTCTCGCTGTCCTGGGCCGAGGTCACCGACATCGAACAGACCGGGTCCGCGGACCGCGTCTGCATCGATACGGGCTCGCTGATGGAACACGACGAGGGAATGCTGATCGGCTCGATGGCACGCGGGCTCTTCTTCGTCCACGCCGAGACTGCCGAGTCGCCCTACGTGGCCTCGCGTCCCTTCCGGGTCAACGCCGGTGCGGTCCACGCCTACGTCCGCACGCCCGACGGCGGGACCAAGTACCTCTCGGAACTCCAGAGCGGCGACGAGGTCCAGGTCGTCGACACCGACGGCAACACCCGCGAGGCCATCGTCGGCCGCGCCAAGATCGAGAAACGGCCGATGTTCCGCGTCCAGGCAGAGACGGAGGACGGCGACCGCATCGAGACGCTGATCCAGAACGCAGAGACGATCAAGATGCACACCAGCGAGGGCCGGACGGCGATCACCGACATCGAACCCGGCGACGAACTCCTGCTGTACACCGACGACAAGGCCCGTCACTTCGGCGAGGCCGTCGAAGAGTCGATCATCGAGAAGTAGCGCTCTGCGGTCTCCTCGTCACTGGAGCTCTGCCGTACACCAGTGACAGAAGTCGAGGTCCTCGTCGAGTTCCCGCCCGCAGTAGGGGCACTGCTGGCCCTCTTCGATGGCGGCCGCGGCGTTGATCTCGGTCGCGATCCGGTAGGCGTCGAGCACGCTCAAAAGCGAGACGGCCAGCAACGCGCCGCGGGCCTGCCAGGAGAGGGCGCGGATCATCTCGACCGACGCCGTCCAGATCGCCTCCGGCGTCGTGGCCGCCGGGAGCGTGGCCTCCGGCGCGAGGATACTGACGCCGAGCATCGCGAGGCTGAACCACAGCAGCGCACGGATCCACTCACGGAGGTAGAGGTGACCGAGACCGGGCGAGAGAAACGCCAGGGCGGCGGCGAGCAGGGGCCGTTTCTGGTCTGCATCGACCATGGTACCCCCCACTCCCGGGCCAATCGTTGTTAATCTTGCGCACCGAGTTCTCTTCCAGTGGTTGCCGGTCGCTCTCCGGAGTCATACTGCCGGCTGTCACTTCGTGAGGATCTTCGCCACCCCGGGGTGGCGAAATCGGTCACAGATGTACAGCCGGTCGTATCAGGACAGCTGGTCGACCAGCCGTCTGAGCGTCGCCAGATCGTACTGTCCGGGTGCCGTGGCGTCGGCCGGATCGACGGGCGCGTAGCCGATCCGGGAGCCATACAGCGGCGCGACGGGCCGAGAGTGGCGGCCGGCCTCGCCCATCGCCATCGTCGCCACGGTCTCGCCGGCCTCGGTCAGCCGGTGGGTCGCTTCCAGGAGCGCGAGCACGTCGCCACGGTCCCGTGCCGTCGTCGCGATCTTGCCCACGTCGCCGTACTCGCAGGCCCGTTCCAGCCGAGCCACGATGTCGTCTTCGGCCGGCGTCGCCTCGAAGTCGTGAGTCGAGACGACGACGCTCGCGCCGTGATCGCGAGCGTGCGAGACGACGCGGGCGGCGTCGTGTTCCCCCTCGCCTTCGAGGGCAGCAAGCTCCACGTCGACGGCCGTGACGCCGTCGTGTTCGACGGCCGTTTCGAGGGCGTCGAGTCGGGCGGCGTCGTCCGCGGCTTCGCCGCCCTCCCACTCGACGCGGTTGGTGACGAGCAGCGGCAGGTCTCCTTCGTAGTCGTCGAGCATCGCCAGTGGCTCGTCGGCGAAGTCCATCCGTAGCTCCATCCCGTCGGCGTCCTCGCGAGCGGCCGGTTCGTCGGCGAGGTCGGCCCCCGCTGCCAGTAGCGTAAACGAGTCGAAGTCCATGCGCCGCTGTTCTTTTGACTCCCACTAAGCCTGTTCGCTCTCGCCGTCGGGGCACGCTTCGATCGGCGAGTGGGTCGCGCGATACCCCTCGTCGGTCCGTTCGACGCCGTCGACGCCGTAAAAGCGGATGCGTCGCTCCTGTTTGGTGTTGACGGCGGTGTCGTAGTGTTCGGCCTCGTAGCCGGGTTCGTTCCCGTCGGCTCGTCGCTGCTGGACCCACTCGCAGTGATCGGCGAGTCGCCGCTGGGCGATCGCCCGCGAGCGCTCGGGGGCGTCCTCGACGCGGTCGTCGAGCGCAGAGAGCAGATCGGCGTCCCGGTCGTAGCCCACCGAGTTGCGGCCGGCGACGAGCGCGGCCATCGTCGTCGTGCCGGTCCCGAGGAAGGGATCGAGGACGGTGTCGCCGTACGTCGAGAACATCGAGACGAGTCGGTAGGGCAGTTCCAGCGGGAAGGCACCGGACCGTTCGCGCAGCCCGTCCTCGACGGCCTGGCGCTCGCCCGTCAGCTCCCACAGGTCCGAGAACCAGACGTTTCGCTCCTCCCAGAAGTACGCGCTCTCGTAGCGGTCGTCGTCGCCGGGCGGGAAGGTGCGCCGTTGCCCGTTTCGAAAGACGAGGACGTGTTCGTGTTCCAGCGTCGGGTAGGCGTTGGGCGGCAACATTCCCGAGCCCATGAACTTCGTCGCGCGGTTCGAGGGCTTGCGCCAGAGGATGTCCGGTAGCGCCCGGAGGCCCCGGTCGGTCAGGCGGGTCGTGATCTCCGCGTGGTTCGAGAACGACCGAAAGCCGTCGCCGATCGAGCGGGTGGCGTCGCCGACGTTGATGCAGGCGATCCCGCCCGGCCGGAGTACCCTGACCACCTCGGCCCAGACGGTATCGAGCACGTCGTGCATCAACTGGAAGGCGCGCTCGCCGTCTTCGTCCGCCAGCGCGTCCTCGACGGCGGGGTCGAGCGTCGCGAAGATGTCGTCCCACATCTCGATCATCGGATACGGTGGCGAGGTCACGACCAGGTCGACGCTGTCGTCGGGCAGCGCCAGCTCGCGGGCGTCACCCGTCACTACCCGGTGAGTCGTCTCCATAGAACGGCAGTCGAAACGAACCCCCTCGTGTCTTCTGGTTCGCGCTCTAGCGGCGCTCGATCATGTCCTGCAGTTCGTTGACCTTCGCGGCCTGTTGCTCGTTGGCCGCGGCGATCTGCTCGATCTCCGTGGCGACCTCCTCGGCGCTCTCGGCGGTCGTGTCGACCATGCTCGCGACCTCCTCGGTCGAGGCGGCCTGTTCGTCCGTCGCGGAGGCGACCTCCTCGGCACCCATCGCGGCCTCCTCGACGGCCTCGTCGATCTTCCGGAGGATGTCGACGGCCGTCTCGACCTGCGTGAGCCCCTCCTCGACCTGCTCGTTGGCGTGGTCGATGCTCTGGACGGTCTCTTCGGTGTCAGACTTGATGTTCGAGACCAGCTCTTCGATCTCGGCCGCGTTCTGTTGGGACTCCTCGGCGAGGCTCTTGACCTCGTTGGCGACGACTGCGAACCCCTCGCCGGCCTCGCCCGCTCGCGCGGCCTCGATGGAGGCGTTCAACGCCAGCATGTTCGTCTGGTCTGCGATGTCGTTGATCACTTCGACGATCTCGTCGATCTCGTCGATGCGGTCGCGCAACTGCTTGACGTCGGCCGACACGTCGGTGTTGGCCTCGTCGACGGCCTCCATCGCACCGATCGCGTCGTCGGCGGCCTCGCGGCCCTCGGCGGCGAGATCGCGGGCGTCGTCGCTGACCTGCTTGACCTGGCTGGCACTGGAGGCGACCTCCTCGACGGTCGCCGAGAGGTTCGACACCTCGCTCGCGACCTCGCGCATGTTCTCGGACTGCTCGTTTGCGAGATCGCTGATCTGCTGGGAACTCTCCGAGACACCCTCGGAGGCCCGGAGCAACTCGTCGATCGCGCTCCCGAGTTCGCCACCAGCGAGAGTTCCACCAGACGAGGCCTCGACGCCTCCATCGGTACTTCGTTCCTGGTCCATAGCGGTACCAGCGTCTGGGACCGAATTAAACGTGACCACTCAGTTATCAGGGCTGATTACGCCAGCGGCAGCGAGACTGGCGGCCGCGTCGGCTCGCCGTCTCCGAGCGGCGAAAAACGGGCTCCAGTTAGACGGAGTGGCGTCGACGTTTGTCCGGTCGACCGGGCGGCGTCCCGCTGAACGCTGTGCGGACGGGCTCGGGAGACGACGGAGAGCGTCTCCCGATGGCGTACAGTCGATCTGCCCCTGGTCGACAAGAATCCGTATCAGGCCATCGGGAGGCCCTGCTCGGCCTCCAGCAGTTCGTGGTAGCGGTTGCGGATCGTCACTTCCGAGATGTCGGCGACCTCGCTGACGGCGGCCTGGGTCGTCTTCTCGTTGGTCAGCAGTGCGGCGGCGTACACGGCCGCGGCGGCCAGTCCGACCGGGGACTTGCCGGAGTGGACGCCCTGCTCTTTGGCGTTCTGGAGCAGTTGGCGGGCGCGGTGTTCGGCCTCGTCCGACAGCTCCAGCGAGGAGGCAAAGCGCGGGACGTAGCTCTCGGGGTCGGCCGGCGCGACTTCGAGCCCGAGTTCGCGGACGACGTAGCGGTACGTGCGTGCGATCTCGCTCTTCTCGACGCGGGAGACCTCGTCGATCTCGTCCAGGCTCCGGGGGACGCCGGCCTGGCGAGCGGCGGCGTAGACGGAGGCCG
This sequence comes from Halomicrobium sp. HArcht1-1, assembly GCF_058933285.1. Taxonomy (NCBI): domain Archaea; kingdom Methanobacteriati; phylum Methanobacteriota; class Halobacteria; order Halobacteriales; family Haloarculaceae; genus Halomicrobium; species Halomicrobium sp. HArcht1-1. Next base: position 2,306,297 of record NZ_JBZYDL010000001.1, on the reverse strand, counting down.
TCGAGACGCCCTCGATAGAGCGGCCGGGCAGGAGGTTCTCGTCGAGCGCACGGCGGTAGATGACACTCGCGGTCTCGCGGACGTTCTCCGGGAGGCCGACGGCGGAGGCCATCCGGTCGATCTCGCCCAGCGCCTGCTTGAGGTTGCGCTCCTTGGAGTCACGGGTGCGGAACCGCTCGTTCCACTTGCGCAGGCGTTGCATCTTCTGGCGCTGCTTGCCCGACAGGGAGTTGCCGTAGGCGTCCTTGTCGCGCCAGTCGATGTTGGTCGACAGCCCCTTGTCGTGCATCATGTTGGTCGTCGGTGCGCCGACGCGGGACTTCTCGTCTTTCTCGCTGGAGTCGAACGCGCGCCACTCCGGTCCGCGGTCGATCTCGTCGGTCTCGACGACGAGTCCACAGTCCTCACAGACGGTCTCGCCGTGCTCGTCGTCGACGACCAGCGTGCCCGCACACTCCGGACACGCGGTCGATGTCGTCTCGCTCTCTTCTTCTGTCTGTTCCTCGTCGGTGGTCGTGCGCGCTCTCGCTCGCGTTCTGGTGTTCGAATCGCTCATTGTACGAATGCGGGCGCTATCCGGGGTATCGGTGCCGAGAACGACTGGTGTCGTCCCATGCCAGGCGACGAACGGCGATGGTTCCGGTCCGTCATCGACGATCCCGGACGCTCGATTGGTACCAACACAGTGCCTTCGAAACTCATTTAAATCTATCGAATCTCGAAAGTCGAAACCGGTGTGAACGGTGCGAGCGTGGTGTTTGAGAGAGTTTGACGCACCCGTTCAAATAGGGTCTGGCCGACAGTTGGTACGTACTAGTCGGCCTCCGGCTCGATTTCGCCGGACTGCTGGGACTCTTCGACCGCGGTCGTCAGCGAGACGTTGAGCCAGGCCATCGATCCGAGCCCGCCGACGATCGTGACGGCGTTCTTGACGGCGTGATCGACGATCGAGATCGCGAGCGCGACCGGCCCCGTGACGGTCGTCAGCCCGACGACGATGAGGGTGAAGGCACCCTCGTAGAGGCCGATCCCGCCCGGCGACAGCGGGAGGATCTTCGCGAGGTTACCGACGCTGACCGCGAAGAACGCGGCTGCCACCAGCGACGGGGAGAGTTCGATGCTGGGGAAGGCAGCGAAGACGACGACCGCCGTCAACACGTCGACGATCCAGATGACGAGGCTGCCGACGCCGACCCGGAGGAAGGCACCCCGGTCGGCGACGACGGTCTCGACGTCGCCGACGAACTGCTCGACGATCCCGGAGACGTACCGGGCGTAGGAGTCGTTGCTGAGCGCGGTGACCGCACGGTGGACGAGATCGCTGTCCCGGCGGGCGCTGACGACGATCACGGCGACGCCCGCGATGGCCGCCGCACCGACGACAGCGGCGACACGGAGCGCCGTCCGCGCCGCCGCGGCGGGATCGAGCGTGTCGTCCCCGATCGTCACCGGGGGCACGTCGGCCGCGATCGCTCGGGCGACCTGGTCGGTCCCACCGGTGACGACGAGGCCCACGAGGACGCTCCCGGCCAGGACGGTGATCGCGAGCAGGTCGAAGACGCGTTCGACGGCCAGCGAGGCGAACCCGGTCGGATACGGGATCTGCCGGCGGGCCTTGACCACGTAAGCCCGGACTCCGTCGCCGAGCCTGGCGGGGAAGACGAGGTTCCCCGTCTGGCTGATGAAGATCGCGCCCGTGAGGAACCACGTGTCGCTGTCGTGGCCCAGCCGAGCGAGAATGTCTCGATAGCGCTGTCCGCGCAGCGGCCACGACAGCAGGTACACCACGCCCGAGAACGCGACGACGCCGCCGTCCGCCCCGCTGATCGCGTCCAGGACGGCCGCCGGGTCGAAGACGACCGTCACCGCGAGCACGAGCGCGGCGATCACCAGCAGCGACCCGGCAGTCATGCTCACCTTCCGTGTGATCCGGGGACTCACCGACAGCTGCCACCAGGTCCGGACGATCTGGCTCCCCATCCCGAACACGTCCCGCACGAGGTCGACCTTCGAGTCGCCCTTGGGCGTCCAGTCGACCGGGAACTCCTTGACGCGGTACCCCTTCCGCTGGGCGCGGACCAGCAGCTCCGTGTCCCAGAACCAGTGTTCGTCTTCGACATCGTCGAGGAGATCGAGCGCCGCCGCCCGATCGAACGCTTTGAAGCCACACTGGTGGTCCTGCAGGTCAGATCGCAGGAACAGCCGCACGAGGGTGTTGTAGCCGAGACTCGGCACCCCTCGTTTCGCGGGGCGATCGGCGCGGTTCTCCGGAAGCCACCGCGATCCCGTCGCCACGTCGTACTCGCCCGAACGGACCGACTCGACCAGCTCTTCGAGGTGGCGCATGTCCGTCGCCAGGTCGGTATCGAAGTACACCAGCGTCTCGCCGTCGGCCCGCCGGAAGGCGTCGGTCAGCGCGCCGCCCCGGCCCAGTCGCTCGTCGGAATGGGCGTGGCGGACCCGCTCGTCGGCGTCGGCCATCTGGGTCGCGATCTCCGGTGTGCGGTCTTCACAGCCGTCCTCCGCGACGATCACTTCGAAGCTCCCCGCTGGCAGGAAGGCCGCCAGCGTCGACAGCGTCGTCTCGACCGTCTCCTCGATGGTCGCGGCCTCGTTGTAAGCCGGCAGGACGACGCTGACTTCCACGTCGCTCATTGTGTCACGGTGCGCGAGCGACCGAAAAGTACCTTCTGTTCGGCCGACGACCGCGGTCGGCGATTTCATCGTGACGACCGTCGAAACTCCGTCGCCACGACACTGCCGACAGACCGACGGCTGGCCGTCTCAGTCTGCGCCCCGTCGGCGTTCGGCGGCGACGAACTGAGCCAGTGCGTCGTCGATCTCCTCGACGGAGTCGTAGGGTCTGTCGACGACGATGTCGCCGGCCGTCGAGCGCCCAATGCCGGGGATCGCCCGTAGCTCGGCCATCGAGGCGGCGTTCGGGTCCAGCGGATAGGGCACACCGGTCACCGACCGGTAGCCGTGGTCGGTGATCGCCACGTCGATGGTCCGGCCGAGTTCGCGTTCGCCGGGAATCCCCACCAGCAGCGGGTAGGTGCCAAGCTGGCGGCCGAAGGTCTTGCCGTCCTGGTGGTACTCCAGGGTCACGTCCGGGAGCACAGTCCCGACCGGCGCGACCCGCTTGAGCATCGGATTGTCGATCGTCTCGCGGACCTCCTGCTTGTACTGCTTGAACAGCTGCTTGTGGTCCTTGGCGATCTCCGCGCCGGTGTCGGCCATGTCGGTCCCCTCGAAGGCCATGACCTGCCGGATGTTGATCCGGCGCAGCATGTACCCCTCGTCGTAGACCCGCTGGAGGAACCGCTTGTTGTGCTCGAAGCTCTCCCGGCGTTCGCCCTTCAGTCCGTGGACGAGGTTGATCCCCGGCAGGAGCTTCGGGAGTCGGTTGGGGGCGTCACTGCCCGTACTGGGACCGCTGCCGGGCGACTCGCCCGGTCGGACGCCCGCGACCTCGTTGACGATCCGGACGGCCTGAAAACACTCTTCGGCGGAGACGTTGAGGTTGTTCTCCTCCTGGACGAGCGGGTCGGCCGACTCCAGCCCGAACGCCGCCGTGTCGCCGGGCGTGTTGTGTTCGGCGATGACGCGGATCCCCTCGCGGGCCTTCTCGGGCCACTCGACGATCGTGATGGGGTTCATGTTGTCGAGGTGCAGCGTCTCCAGGTCCGGCGCGACCGACCTGATGCCGCCGTAGAGATCGCGGAGCGCGTCGGGATTCGGTGCCTTGCCGTCGCCGCCGTAGGCGAGGATGTCCGCCTGCCGACCCAGCCGGAAGTTCGCGACGCCGCGATCGGAGAGCGCGTCGACCTCGTCGACGACGCTCTCGGGCGGTCGGAAGTCAGGGTCGCCGTACATCGGCTCCGTACAGAACGAACAGCGGTAGGGACACCCACGCGAGGTCTCCAGTTCCGCGATGAGATACTCCGGATGGTTGGGGTGTTGCTCGACGACGAAAGCCCCCTGGCGCGCCCAGCGAGTCTCCTCGGGCACGCCGCGGTAGCGGTCTTCGAACCCTTCGAGTCCGTTGTCGACCAGATCGTAGGCCGCCGCTTCCACGTCGGCCATCGCCAGGAAGTCGAAGTCGAGGTCGTCGCGGGCCGTCTCGCTGGCCCCTTCGTTGGCCTCGCCGACGCCGAAGCGGACGGGGCCGCCCATCATCGACGTGCCCTCGGCAGTCCAGGCCAGCTTGCGGACCTCGTCGGGCTCTGCCGGCGTCCCGCCGACGTACTTGCCGGGGACGGTCATCCCGCCGACGTAGATCAGCAGGTCGGCGGCCTCCACGTCCTGCCAGCGGGCGTTGTCCTCGCGCAGCGCGTCGATCGTGTGGTAGGTGATCTGTGTCCGGGGGACACCGGCGTCGACGAGCGCTCCGGCGGTGTAGCGCGGATACGTCGAGATGTACGGCGGGACCCCGAAGTGGGCCGGCTCGTCGACGTAGCCGTCGACGATCGTCACCGAGAGGTCGGCGGGGTCGGTAGTCATGTCCGTCGTTACCGCCTCGACGCCTAAAACGGTGTCTGGTCGGGATCGGAGGTGGCGGCTCAGCCTGCGAACGGGATGTACTTCAGGAGCGTGGCCGGGAGTCGACCGGCGGTCTGTTGCAAAATCGTCTCGTGGCCCAACAGCCGGTCTATGTAGTCGTCGACGACCGGGTTCGCGGACGCTTTCAGATCTGTGGGTTCGAGCTGTTCGTAGACCTGCCCACGGGTCCCCCGGAGCTGGCCACCGAAACGCAACAGATCGTCCGTGATCTGGAGCGCTCGTGGAGTCAGTGGTTTCCGAGCGGCGGAAACGCTGTCGAGGTCGTCGAGGGTCGCACCGAGGCGATCCCGGATCCGCGTCAGGTGCTGGTCTTCCAGCATCGCGAAATCGTACGCCAGGTAGAGGTTGTTGAGCAGTTGCAGTCGCTTCCAGCGACGGCTCCAGTGACGGTGCTCGTCGAACGCGCCGGTCTGGATCACTGCTCCCGGTCGAGCAACCGAGATGGCGTCCGTGTCGAAGCGGCCGATGTACGGCTTCGCGTGGCTGTTTAGCGTCTCTTCGTCCAGCGGCCGGTCGTCGCGGCGGATCAGCTGCCCCCGTTCTCGCTCGCTGAGCGCGTCGGCGTCGTAGAGAAACGAGATCGTGGCAACTGGCCGTTCACCGATTCGGCCGACGTACGTGTCGGGCACGGTCGCTCCGAAGAGCCACCGATCGATCGGTCGGAAGATCTCCTGGACGAGGGGACCACCGCCGTCGGCCCACGAGGGAGGATCTCCTGCGACGCGGAGGTCCTGACGAACGGTCCGCTGGAACGCGATGAAATCGGAGAGGTCGAGGGGCCTCGAACTCTCGAAGTACACTCGGAACCGGGCGACGGCCAGACCGAACGGGTAGTAGAGCACTCGGGCCGTCACGTCGAGGTTCACCAGATCGTACCGGCCGAACGTCCAGTCGGGGAGCGTGAACTCGTAGCTGGGGACGCAAAACAGCGGCCGGAACTCGAAGTTGTTGCGCCGCTCCGGGTACTGGAGGTGATCCCAGAACTCCCACCCACCGTCGAAGGTGCCGACGGCGTCAACTTCGACCGTCTTCGCGTCGTGGTCGCCGTCGGTGACGAGGCTCTCGGACCTGTTCCGGACGGCCGGCCGTAGCTCGGACCGATCGAACAGCCGCTCCAGGTAGAACGCCTGTGTCGTCTCGGTGATCGTCCCCTCGTAGATCCCCATCGTCTCAAGCTTTATTTGCGAGTAGGGGTATTTTAAACCGTGGACTCTGTGGGCTGTAACGCCCTATACAGAGCCGCCGTGAGGCGGCACATTCGTGGTTAGAAGTCGGAACGGGGGTTAGACTCCCGCGATAACCTCGTCGTTCGCGGCGTGGCTCGATACCGCGCTGGGGGCGACTAGATCGGCGGGAAAAACCGTCGGTCGAACGTGCCGCCTCGCGTCCGCATTCATCCGTCGCTGTCGCCCGTTTCCCGACCTCTGAGTTCGTGAGCTCCTGCCGACTGGACGAAGCGGAGCCTCCAGCCGCGGTGGTGAAACACTTATACCACCCACCGACGTATTTGGCGTATGACCTACGATACCGTCGTGTTCGACAACGACGGTGTCCTCGTCGGTCGGACCGCCTTCGACGTTCTTCAGGACGCGACCCAGGAGACGTTCGAAGCGTTCGGTGTGACCGATCCGGACCCCAACCACGTCGAAAACATGACGGTGGGAGCGACCCCACACCAGGTAGCGACGATCTGCGGCCAGTACGATCTCCCCAGAGAGGAGTTCTGGCGCGCTCGCGAAGAGAAGATGGTCGAGGCCCAGCAGGAAGAGGCCCGCGCCGGACGCAAGCGTCCGTACGACGACATCGACACCCTCGACGGCCTGGACGCCGCGAAGGGCATCGTCAGCTCGAACCAGCAGGCGACCGTCGACTTCCTCCTGGATCACTTCTCGGTGCGGGATCACTTCGGCACCGCCTACGGCCGCGAGCCGACGATCCAGAGCCTCGATCGGCGCAAGCCAAACAGCCACTACCTCGACCGCGCGCTGGCCGACCTCGACGCCGACTCTGCGCTGTTCGTCGGCGACAACGAGTCCGACATCCGCGCCGCGGAGAACGCGGGGATCGACTCGGCGTTCATCCGTCGCCCACACCGCACGGACTGGGAGCTCAACGTCTGGCCGACGTGGGACATCGACTCGCTGTCGGACCTCCACGACATCTGCCGGACCTGAGACGGATTCTCGCCGTTTGCCCGGGCGAGCGCACGACGACGACAGCTACCGTTCCGGACGGAGTGTCGTCGCCGTCTCCTGGCTATCACCTCGTGAAGACCGTCTCCCTCGGGGTGGCGAAATCATTCACAGACGTACAGCCGGCAGTATCAGTAGTCTCCGAGCACGCCGAGTCGCCGGGCTCGCCGCGTCGCGGCCTCGAAGAGGGCGTAGCCAAGCACGACGTAGCCAACGGCGACGCCGACGAGGACCAGCAGGTCGAGCGCGGGAAACTCCCACAGCCGCGTCCCGTCGATCATCGCCCGCTGGAGGAGCGCACTCCCCTGTGCCAGCGGGAGGAACTTCGTCCACCCGAGGTCGAACGCCGGGGCCGAGATCAGCAGGATGAACCCGAACTGGAGCAGGTTCAGCCAGTTGCCGATGCGCTTGTAGAGGACGGCGACGCCGCCGGCCGCGAAGCCAAGTCCCAGGACGGAGGCGATCGCCAGCCCGGAGACGACCGTGATCGTCACCACCGGCAACTGGAGCGTGGTGTCGGTGAGCAACAGCATCACCGCGAGGATCACCGCCGACGTGAGGAACGTCCGGACGACCTTCGCGACGCCTTTCAACAGCGCCACCGGCGCGAAGCCGAAGGGCGTCATGATGTGGCGTTCCAGCGTCCCCCACTGGACCTCGCTGCCGATGTCGTTCGAGATCGAGGAGTAGGCACCGACCGCGAGCGTCCACAGGAAGTAGCCGACGACGATCCCCTCTAGCGAGTCGGTCAGCGCCTGTCCGGCGATCATCCGGCCGCCGTAGAACAGCAGCCCGAAGAAGAACAGCGAGACGACGATCCCGCCGATGGCGTTGGCCGGGTAGCGCACGAACAGCAGGAACTCACGGACGAGGACGGCCCTCGCGAGGTGGTAGTAGGACGCCGGACGAGGCGTCTCACCGCCCCTCGGCGTCTCACCGGCTGGCTGCCCCGTCATCGTCGCCCCTCGCCGTCGTCGGTCAGCCCGAGGAACACGTCTTCGAGGTCGGACTGGGCCGTGTTCACGCTGTCGAGGGTCACGTCGGCGGCCCGTAGCTGGTCGGTCAGGTCGTAGAACCCCTCGCTGTCGGTCGCCACCTCGACGCGCGTTCGCTCGCCGTCGGTCGTCACCTGAGTCACCTCGAAGCGCTCGCGGAGGCGCGCGAGCAGCGCCTCGCCGATGTCCGGGCTGGCGACACTGAACCGCTGCGTGCCGTCGCCCGACAGGAGGCGCTCGACGGTGTCGTCCGCGATCACGCGCCCGTCGTTCATGATCACGACGCGGTCACAGACCGCTTCGATCACGTCCATGTCGTGGCTACAGAGCACGACGGTCAGCGACCGCTCGTCGACGATCCGCCGCAGTTCGCGTCGCAGCGTCAGCGAACTCTCCACGTCCAGCCCCAGCGTCGGCTCGTCGAGAAAGACCACGTCGGCGTCGGTCGCCAGCACGCTGGCGAGTGACACCTTCTGTTTCATCCCTCGCGAGAGGTCCCGCACCGCTTCGTCGGCCTTCTCGGCGAGGTCGAGCTGGTCGAGCAGCCGCTCGTGGCGCGCCGTCACCGAGTCGGGATCGACGCCGCCGATCGTCGCGAAGTACCGCAGGTTCTCCCGGACGGTCAGCCGCCAGTAGTCGTTGCGCGCGCCTTCGAGCATCGCGTCGACGTTGGCGTAGGCGGCACTCGGCTGTTCGTACACGTCGATCCCGTCGATCCGGACCGAGCCCGCGTCGGGCAACACCATCCCGAGGATCGCTTTGATCGTCGTCGTCTTGCCAGCGCCGTTGGGGCCGAGCAGTCCGACGACGGAGCCACGGCCGACGCTGAAGGACACGTCGTCGACGGCGGTGACCGCTGCCTCGCCGCTCCCGAACCGCTTGGCGAGCCCCTCGACGACGAGAGCGGCGTCGTCGGGCGACTCGTCCGTCGCGGCCGCGTCGGCGCTCGTCTGCGGTCGCTCCTGGGTTTCCATCGACCGTCCGTACGTCGTGGCCGAGTAAAAAGTCCCGCACGCGTTCGCCGGGCCGGTAGCGGGCACGAACGCCGAGGTTCTCCAGAGGTGTCTACGATGACTGGGCAGTCGATCTCTCCGGGCTACCGGAGCCGAACGCCACCGAGATACAGCCCGTTGCAGACGACGAAGGCTCCGACAGCGGCGTGAGCGACCCCGTACCAGAGAGATGGGCGGGTGTCGATCACCCAGCCGAAGATCTGAACGCCGAGGAGCGCGAGCGCGAGACCGAGTAGTTGCCGAACGAGCGACGTTTCGAGTATCCGGATCGGGCCGAACGAACGGGGAGACTCCGCAGAGTTGGCGTCAGTCGAGGACACGGTGTTCGTCCCGACGCGCGGTCGACGGATAAATGTCAGCCCTCGAACGTCGCTCTGGAACGTCTGCGCCACTCACACGTAGATGTGGCCTTCCTCGCGCGGGCCGTGGAGCGGCTGTCTCTCGTTCTCGGCGACCCGGCCAGCCGAGACCACCGCCGCGAGGCTGTCGAGCGCGTCGTGGTGTCGTTCGTACTCCTCGCGGAACCCCCCGAGATCGACGCTGCAGGCCTCGATCCCGTCGACGTTGGTCGCGCGCCGATCGCGCCGATCGCTCTTGTACCCCTCCCGGTAGAGCCCCAGCCAGCCGAAGGTCGCGGCGGGGTACACCTCGACGACGCGGGTCGGGGCGTCGCCGTCCTGCATCGGTGCGACGGCGACGGCGGGGTCGTCGGCGAGGCCGGCAAGGACGTTCCCGATCCCGTAGAAGGTCTGGTACTGGACCATCCGGTCGTAGGGACACAGTGCGGCGCGACGCAGGTCCGTCTCGCGACGCAGCGACGCGGTGCCGTCGCCCGTGTACTCGCGAGCCGAGGAGCGACACGTCGAGGCGAACTCGTCGGGATCGGTCGGGCCGTCGAGGGTGAGCCACTCGACCAGCCCGGCCCACTCGCCGTCGCAGTGCTCGTCCAGCAGCGCCTGCGGGAGGCTGAACGGGAAGTCGAGTCCGACGACGTCGAAGGCCGTGAGCCGCGATCGCAGGCCGGCGTGGGCGTCCTCGCGGTCCGGTCCCCACTCGTCGGCCGCGCGATAGCAGTCTTCGACCCGCAGTCCGTCCCCCGTCTCCCGCGCCTCCGTCAGCCACAGCGAGCGCCCCGCGTCGCTCGCACCGCTGAAGTCGACGCCCAAGACACGCGAACTCATGCCCCAGCCCACTCGCCGGGCCGACATGAATGTTCTCGTTGTCACCGTGCGTCCGGCGGGGCGCGTACGCCGGGCTCCGAAAGCTGTTTGTCCCGCGCGGTCCAACAGAATCGTATGCCAGCGACGCTCGAACTCGTCTGTACCGACGACGGCTGCGAACTCGACATGTTCGAACTCCACTACACCTACGACATGCCCGACAGCGTGGGCGTGACCGACTTCCAGTGTCCCTACTGCGGGGGTGTCGACTGCCTGGAGGAGGTCGAGCTGTGATGTTCGACTTCGCCCGCTCGCTCGGCGACGCGATCGTCGAGAACGTCGGCCGCGCGGCCGGCCGCGTCCAGGAACGCACGCCGCTGCCGGCCGACCTGCTGGAGAGCGACGACGCGTACCTCGTGGTGTTCGACGCGCCCGGCGTCGAGGCGTCGGATCTGCAGGTCCAGTACGTCGACGACCGTGTCGAGGTCCGCGTCGACCGGTTCCGGCCGTTCCACGAGGACTTCGAGATGCGTTATCCCGGCCGCGGGCTCTCTCTCGACGGCAGCGTCACCCTGCCCGCCGACGCCGTGGTCGACGCCGAGGCCGCGTCGGCGACCCTGAAAGACGACGGTACGCTGCACGTCCGGGTCCCGAAGGCCGACGAAGCGGCCGACTGACCGGTCGTCTCACCCGTCGTCTCAGTTCGGTCTCTCCTCGTCCTCGTCGAGCGTCATGCCGTCGACGATGTCGATCGTCTCGTCGCCGGCAAAGCGGTCGGGATCGTAGGCGTCGACGCCCGGCCCGCCGAGGATCTGCTCGCCGATCCGCTCGCCCAGTGCCGGCGATCGCATGAGGCCGTGGCCGTGCCACCCCGTCGCCACGTAGAGCCCGTCTGCAACTGCACCCAGCAGCGGCTCTCGGTCCGGCGTCGCAGTACAGAGCCCGGCCCAGGACTGCGCTCGCGTCGCGTCGACGGTCGTCGCAGCCGTCAGCCGATCGAGTGCGCTCCGTTCGAAGCTCGCGTCGGCCTCGGGGTCCCAGTCGTCGGGATCGGCCTCGTGGGCACCGTCGCCGACGAGCAAGCCGCCTTCGCAGGGCCGCCAGTAGCACTGCTGGGTCGCGTCGTAGGCCATCGGGAGCGTCGCCCGCAGCGGTTCCGTCACGAGCGCCTGGGCGCGATAGGCCTGTAGCGGGAGGTCGACGCCAGCGTCGGCGACGAGCGGCTTCGTCGCGGGGCCGGCGGCCACGAGCACGGCGTCGAACGCGACCGTCCCGTCGGGCTCGGCGACCGTCGTCGGCCCGGCCAGCGAGACGGGGGTCTCCGTCCGGACGCCGACGCCGCGTTCCAGCACGGTTTCTGTCAGCGCACTCGCGTACTCGGTCGGATCGACGAAGCCGGCCCGGTGTGCGATCGCGGCGACGCCGATCTCGTCGGTGCGAAGCTGTGGGTACCGCTCGCCAAGTCGCTCGGGCTCGACCAGCGCCACGTCGCGCCCGTGGGCCTGCATCCGCGGGACCTGCTGCTCGATGGCGTCGGCGTTGGCCTCGTCGCCGTCGCGGGCGTACCAGACGTACGGACACTCGGTGAGCACGCCCAGCTCGCGGAACCGCCGGAGCGAGTCGGCGGCCACCGCGGCGTCCCGGTCCTCGGCGAACGCGTCGTAGCACAGCCCGGCCGCGCGCCCGGTCGCACCGCTGGCGATCTCCCCGCGGTCGTACAGTACCACCTCGGTGCCACGGTCGGCCAGCGTCCGTGCGGCGGTCAGGCCGACGGCACCGGCACCGACGACGGCGACTCGCATCGTCACCGCACCGGCTCGATGCCCCTGGCCGGGTAGCCGACGATCGTGTCCGCGCCGGCCGCTCGAAGCTGTGCGATGCGTTCTGCGACCGTCTCGGGCTCGCCCACGAGCGCGTAGTCGCGGACGGCCTGGGTGAGCACGTCGCGGGCTCGCCCGCTCGCGGTCGCGTCGGTCGCCGCGCCGTCGGGCAGGGCCGCACGGACCGGGCCACGCCGGGCGGCGTAGTCGCCGACGGCGTCGAGGATCTCGCTCTCGTCGTCGGTCAGCACCGTCGGCGCGTAGAGGGCGATCTCCCCCTCGAAGCCGGCCGTTCGAAGCGCCCGGAGGTCCCGTCCCGTCGATCGGGAGAGCAACTCGAACTGGGTGCCGCCGATCGCCAGCGCGACGCGCTCGATGCCCTCGGTCCCGACCCAGGGGTCGGTGGCCGTCGCCGCGGCCGCTTCGAGTCGGGGGACGATCGCCCGCTCGGCCTCGTCGCTCGTGAGGTAGGCGTCGTGGCCGGCGACCAGCACTCGGCCGACGCCGTCGGGAAGCGTCGCGAGCGTGCTGTCGTCGCCGAGCGGGTCGAAGCCGTCGGCCCGGACCGGCGTCGTCAGCCTGACGCGTTTCTGGTCGGCCAGCGCGGCGAGCGTCGACCGGTCTGGCAGGTGCTCGACCCCTTCGTAGTCGATCGTCACCGTCGACACGTCGAGGCGACTGGCCTCTGCCACGTCGACCTCGGCGGGCTTGAGCGCTGCCGCGTCGATCCCGACATCGTCGAGCGTCACTCCTGTGAGCATGATTTGGGTGGGCGTCGTGCCCGTTCGATTGCTCACCCGTACCCGATCCGCTGGCAAATGCCTGTCGCTTGGGATCGCGGTCGCTCTCGGACCGACAGGGAGTCTCTCGACGGACGAGGGCGGGCAGCAACTGCCCGACTACACCTGATCGCGGACGCTGGACGGCAAGTCGTCGTCGGGGCCGGCCACGCGGTCCGGCTCGGTCGGCATCGTCCAGTCGGTCGCGAGTTCGAGCAACTGGACGAGCATCCGCGCGGTCGCCCCCCAGACGGTGTAGCCGTCGACGTGGAAGAAGTGCAGTCGGATGTCGCCGTAGTGTGGGTGGTCCCGGCGCTCGGACTCGTAGTTGTCCAGGTCTACGAGGTCGTCGACGGCGAGGACGACGACCTCGGCCACTTCCTCGTCGCTGGGCTGGTACTCCCGGTCGGGAATCCTGGCGACGAACGGCCGGACCGAGTACTCCGAGACGGTGCGGATGTCGTCCAGCCGCCCGATCACGTTGGCGGCGCGGGGGTCCAGACCGACCTCCTCCTGTGCCTCTCTGAGTGCGGTCCGCAACAGCGAGTCGTCCTCCGGTTCGCGGCCGCCGCCGGGGAAGCTCATCTGGCCGGGATGGTCCGAGAGGTGGTCGGCCCGCTTCGTGAACAGCACGGCGTGGTCGTCGGCGTCGCCCGCGTCGGTGACGACGGGGACGATCACGGCCGCCTCGCGTGGCTCTGCCGTGATCTCGATCGCCTCGTGGCTGGCGACCCGATCGAACTCCATGCGTCAGGATGGGGCCGGGACGCTCTTAATTTGAGCGGAAACGCGCGAGTGGCTCACTCGCCGGCCGCGTCGGCGAGACGCTCGCGGGCCGCGCTCACGTCGATCGGACCCCACACTTCGAGTTCGTAGCTCACGTCCAGCAGGCGCTCGACGAACGCCTCGTTGTCCGAGCGGACGGCGACCAGACTCTCCTCGCGGAACCGCTCTTCGACGGCCGCCGCGAGTCGCCCCCTGTCGATCGATCGCTCGGGCACGTCCATGATGTGGGGCAGGTCAGTCGCGCCGTCGGGCAGTTCCGGGAACGCCGCCGGCCCGGCCGCGAGCAGTGTCTCGCCGTCGCGTTCGACGACCGCGAGGTGATAGGCGGCGACGGCGTCGTCGATCGCCCCCGCTGGATCGTCCACGTCTTCGCCCCGCTTGAACGCCAGCTCGGAGAGCGCCTCGACCAGTTCGTCGCGGGTGAGCGCGCCGAACAGGTCGACGACGCCCGCGAGTTCGTCGGCCGTCGGTTCCATACCGGTCCTCGCGAGCGCGGCGGCTTGAGCGTTCTGGGTTTCGGGCTCTCGACTGCTATCTGTCCGACGCTCGCGACTCGGAACGGCGTCGACCGCGCCACGGCGGTGTCGCTCGTCGATCTACTCGTCGAGCCACTCGTCGAACCACTCGCGGTGGACGGCGACGGCCGCTGTTCCCGTCAACTCGGGGTATCGAGGTCGCGTGACGGTGCCGTTCGAGTCGACGGCCGAAGCGGCGATCGCTGCGACTCGATCGGCCACCGACACGTCGGGCAGCGGTCGCACGGCGGCGTACCCCTCGCGGAACGCGCTCCTGAGCGGGGTCGGGTCGTCGACGTACCACGCCGCCACGAGGTGTTCGACCTTCGCGACCGCGAGAGCCGGATCGGCGGCCAGCGGGTCGGCCCAGTCCAGCACCGCAGCGAGATCGCCGTCTGCGAGGATCGCGTTGCCCGGTCTGAGATCCCAGGGGAAGAGACGCGGCTGGACGGCGCGCTCCGGGCGACTCGCGACGGCGGCCTCGATCGCGGGCCGGCGGTCGTCGAAGGCCGAGGGGAGCGCCTCGACGGCGTCGCTCGCGTACTCCTCGAAGAAGGTCGCGCCGTCCGGACCCGTGGCCGCGAGCGTCCCCGACGCCCCGACCTCGACGGGGCCGGCGGCGTCGAACGCGAACGCGTCGTGAAGTTCGCCGAGACAGCGGCCGAACCGACGGGCGAGGTGCTCTCGGGTCGCACGCGAGCAGGCCACGAACGACTCGTGGAGGTCTCGGCCGGAGACGTGCTCCGTGACGAGATACCCTCGGTCGCCGATGCGCCCCCGGCCGAGGAGTCGCGCCACCGGGACCGTCGTCTGGTCGTAGACCGCGGCCAGCAGCGTCGCCTCCGTGTGTGCGCCGCTCGGCGTCGCGGTCAGCTGGACGACCACGTCCGGTCGGTCGGGGTACCTGACGATCGTGGTGTCCTTGTGGTTCCCCTGGGGCGGTGTCTCGGCCCCAGCCGGCGCTCGCGTCTGGAGGACACGGTCGAGGATCCGCTGGACGGGCACGTCGGGCGCGATCCGGGTCATACGACCCCGTCCAGATCGGCCGGTCCGTCGAAGACGTGCTCGGGACGGTACTGGCCGGGATCGCGCTCGTGCTGGGGACACCAGGCCGCCAGGAGCCCCGCGCCGTGTGCACCAGCCACGTCGTTTTCCAGTGAGTCACCCACGTACAGCGTCGTCTCCGACGGCGTCTCGATCGCTCGACAGACCCTCGCGAACGGCTCGGGGTGGGGCTTCCGTCGCTCCATGTCGCCCGCGTAGACGACGGCGTCGACGCGCTCGTCGAGTCCGAGCGTCCGGACCTTGGGCCGCTGTCGCCGTGCCGGGCCGTTGGTCATCACCGCGACCGGACCGTGTTCGCGTGCCGCCGCCAGCGCCGCCTCGGCCCCCGCCCGGTAGGCGACGGCGCTGTAGTCGACGGCGTCGATCAGGCCCGCCGCGAGCGCGTCGGCCGGCACCCCCCGACGGCCGTGCTGTGCCCCGACACGGCGAAACCCCGCCGCCAGCGACGACCGCTCGTCTTCGGGGTCGGGCTCTGGCGGGCCGTCGAGAGCGGCCCACAGCTCGCCGGGCGAGCCGAACGGCTCCACGTCGGTCGCCGCGAACGCGGCCTCGTAGAGGGACTCCTCCGGCTGTGTCCCCTCGCAGAGCGTCCCGTCGAGATCGAACACGACGGCCGCGGGCGTCGTCATGGCACGCCGTTCGCGCCGGACGAACAAAAGCGCACGTGGCCGTGGCGTAACTCTCGTCGCTGCGGAGCCGACAGTGTCCAGTGGCACCGTACCTCGTGCGGTACGCGTCGAACCGTCGGAAAACCACAGTCGGACGGCGGTCGTCGCTGGCGGCGGGTGTCGCCACGCAGAAGGGCTCCCGGTGACCACGCCGTCGGTCGGCGGGATCTACTCGCCCGGCGGCGTGGCCGCCGTGGCGTCGCGCGCGCCCTCGACGGTCTCTCTGACGGCGTCGACGCCCTCGTCGTGGACCAGGTCGCCGACGACGATCGTGTCGGCGTGGGTCGCCATCTGACGGGCCGAGTCGTAGTCGTGGATGCCGCCGCCGTAGAACAGCGTCGCGTCGTCGAGGATCTCGTCCGCGGCGGCCACCTTCTCGGGATCGCCCAGCATCCCCGAGTACTCGACGTAGACGATCTCCTGGCCCAGGAGGTGCTCTGCGGCCTCCGCGTAGGCCGCGACCTCGTCGGCGTCGAGATCGCAGTTCGCCTGCGTGTAGCTGGCGACGGAGGCCTCGGGGTTCATCACGATGTAGGCCTCCGTGAACGTGCGCGACCAGTCGATGTCGTCGTCGATGCGGATCCACTCCTTGTGCGCGCCGGTGATCCAGGTCACGTCGCCGGCGTTCATCACGACCGGGATGAGGTAGCCGTCGTGACGGTTGCTGTGGACGACCGACGCGGGATTCGACGGCTCGATGTAGACGGGAATGTCGTGTGCCCCACACGCCTCGACGACGCGGGCCATCTTCTCTTCGGTCATGCCGGTCGTGCCGCCGATCTCGATCGCGTCCGTTCCGGTCGCGGCCACGTCCTCGAAGGTCTCGCCCGCGACCAGGCTCTTGTCTGGGTCGATCTTGACGATGTGGTCCCAGTCCGCCCACGTGCTCATACGTGCACAGAGTCAACCGTGGCCGTATAACCGCTTCGGAAGTCGGTACGCCTGATTACTGTTGCCAGTCGTCTCTCGGGGACTACCGTCGTGGGTCGAATGCGTCAGTCTGGTCCGAAAACGCGCTGACACTGCTGTTCGGCCTGCCGGTACACGTCGTCGAGAGAGTCCACTGTCGACCGACTGATTCGATCAGTCCGCCACTCACGGCCACAGCCTGTGAGACAATGACAGAAGACTTTCCAACACGTACTCTCTGCTTTCACACCGTACCAGATGCGCTCTCCGCAGTGGCGACAGTTCGCTGTGTCGTGTCGCTGGAGTTCCATACCACGGGTTCGATTCCTCCCGACTGATGAACTATCGGCCTGCCGCTTCCCCCCTACTTATATTGGCACTCACTGACTGGGAGACAGCATGACGTACGACGGGCCGGGAGTGTTCAGGGCCCCGATTGCAAACAGCGCCGCACAGGAGAACTTCCAGCGGACTGTTCGTGACGGTATCGCCGCAGAACGCATCGAGCAGTTCACCGATCGAACGCCCGATAACGATCCAGTACGGCTGTGGGGGACCAAACAGTCTATCGAGGGCACGTGGACCAACATCGAACCGGGCGATTTTCTCTTGTTCTACCGTGACGGCACGTACGAATACGCTGCCGAAGTTCTCGGCACGGAACGAAACGAACGGTTGGCGAAAGATGTCTGGCCGAACTACGAAGAGGGAAGTCCATGGCTCTGTGTTATCTATCTCGACGAGCCCGTCGAACTCGGCGTCGATTCGTCGGAAGTACACGGGCTAGCTGGCTACGACATCGACTACCCGATGGGGTTCTCCCCGCTAAACGAGATGGGAATCGGCGGCCTCAGAGGGAAGTACGGATCGATCGAGTCTTTCGTCTACGGTGACCGACCGGGAGACGATAGCGCCGTAGAACAAACGGACTTCGACACAATCACTCCCCGGATCGACGTAGATAGTCAGCCGGAATTCGAACTGCCAGATTCGATTCTCGACGGACTACACTTTCCGTCGGACGAGAACCACGAGGACCGAGTTACTGAACTTCTCGGAGAACTGGAGGATGCGTTGAACGCCGGAAAGCACATTATCCTCACTGGTCCACCCGGTACTGGCAAGACAGAAATTGCTCGCCGTGTCGCTGGATACCTCGCCGAAACAGAGACTGACTTTTACACTGGCTACCAGACGACTACGGCCACAGCGGACTGGTCGACGTTCGAGACCGTCGGCGGATACATGCCGAGCGAAGACGGTGGTGACGATCTCTCCTTTGAACCGGGACAGGTGTTGCACTGTTTCAAACGCGACGAGCAACAGCGCAACGACCTGCTCGTCATCGACGAAATCAATCGCTCGGACATCGACAAATCGTTCGGCCAACTCTTCACGTTGCTGTCTGGTCAGGGTATCTCTCTTCCGTTCACGAGGGAGGGGTCGCAGATCGATATCCGGCCCGGCTCTGAAACCGAGAAGAGCGATCTCCCCCCGCACCAGTATCTGATGCCGTCGTCCTGGCGGATCTTTGCGACGATGAACAGCTACGACAAAACGTCGTTGTACGAGATGTCGTACGCGTTCATGCGCCGGTTTGCGTTCGTCTACGTCGACGCTCCGACCGTTCCCGAGGACGACGACGCGCGTCGCCGGCTCGTTGACACGTACGCCGACGTTTGGGATCTCGATGTCGCGCCTGATCTCGTCGCTGCAATCGGAGATGTCTGGTTCGTCATGAACAACGCGGCGGACGAACGGAAGATCGGTCCGGCGATCGTCCGGGATATGCTCTCTCACGTACGAGGGACACCCCCAAGCTCAGCGTGATCGTGTCGTTACTCAGGCCGTTCTCAGCTACGTCTTCCCGCAGTTAGAGGGTGTCAGAAAGCGCGAGGCCGTCATCGCTCGGCTCGCCGAACTCGACGCGATCGACTCGTCTCGACTTCGATCTGTCGCGAGCGACGTGTTGCAGGTGAGACCTGATGGATAGGGACGCTCTGCTTGAGCAACTGTCCGAAGACATCCTCGCGTACGTGATGCACGGGTCGTTTCCCGAGCGACACCTCGTCCAAGAGATTGCACCAGATGGGTTCGCAGACCGGTTCGACGACTACGAGACGCTCGTCCGACTTCACTTCGTCTTGAAGCCGGCAGTCGTCGACTTCGTGGAACAGCTACCAAAACGGTTGCGAAGCATCAAAACACAGACTGAAAACGTCTCGACGACCACTCGCGGTGCCGTGGAAGGTCGGATCGACTGGGCGGGCACTGTGCGAGAGCGATACGCTCGAAATCCTCGTGACAAGCTCGTTGTTCGTCTGTGAAAACCGGACTGAGAACTACGACATCGACGAGAACGTCGTTCTCAAACGACTGCTCGCACTCGTCCACGAGACGCTGCAGGACTGCCAGCCGTACTTCGAACGAGAGTACGACTGGGTGACAGAGCGATGGAAGGAGAGTACAGACCTGGTCGAAACGATGCGCGAAGTCGTCGAGCGAAACGTACACGTCCGTCGAATCCGCCGACCAGAAGTGTACGAGCCGACGGACCGAATGCTCCAGACGGCAGCCCAGTCCCGCAGCGAAATCTACCGTGAGGCCGCAACACTCCTCGAAGAGTACCAGCGGACACTCGCTGGTGAACCAGAGGCAATTACGAACCTCCTGTCTGACACGGCGATCACGCCTGACGACGACGAGACGTTGTTCGAACTGTTCGTTCTCTTCCGTTACATCGCAGCCGTAGAGCGTATGACGGACGAGAACTTCGAGCTACAGACCATCAAGTCTGGTTCACAAGAGGTCGCTCGCCTGTCGACGAACGGCGACGATATCGTCCTGTACCACGACAACTCCGCTCGTGACCGCGGTGTGTCGTTCGCATCGGATGTATCAGAGAAGGCGTCAGAGGCGCTCTCACGGACAGAGCGGATCGAGCGGGAGGCACGGGCGGTCGCCGACAGCTATTTCCGAGACAGAACGTTCCGAAGTGCAACCGGCCGTCCGGACGTTATCGTACTGGAAGTCCAGTCGGGAAACTCGAAGGAGTATCTCATCACGGAAGTCAAACACTCGAAACGCCCCGAAACGATTCGACGAGGGATCTCAGAGACACTGGAGTATCTCGCATTCCTTCGCCAGAACGGAACGCTCGTCCACGACGACGAGAATATGTTCGGAAACGGATCGAACGGCGTCCTCGTAGTTCAGGACCTACCAGAGGACGAGACGGCACCTATCGACGAGCAGCGCTCGATCAAGATTCTTCAGGCCTCCGAGGTCGACCAGAAGATCGAACATATTCTCAGAGAGGTTCTCGACTGAGCCGGCCCCGGCGGTGTCGGTGCCAGTCGACGCCCTCCCGTGGTGGGCGATAGACACTTGCCCGACAGCGCCGAACGAAGCCCCGAGATGCTCGGAGCGAGCGAACTCACCACGGTCGCGGCGGTCCGCGAACAGCGGTCCTACGTCTGTACGGTGCGAGACAACTACGGCGAGCGCGACGAGGTGATCGTCGTGCCCTGCGAGGACGGCGACGCCGCGGTCAGGGCGTGGATCAACCGCTGTACGCACGAGGCCCAGCGCTTCGACACGGGCCGTGGCGTGGCGATGCGGGACGGGCAGATGATCTGCCCCAAGCACGGCTCCATGTTCGACGCCTGTTCGGGCGACTGCGACAACGGCGAGGCCGCGGGGACGACGCTGCCCGGCGTCGAGGTGGCCGTCGAGGACGGGACGGTCTACCTCGCCGACGAGGACTACACCTTCGTCCACGAGGGGACGATCGCGGACGACGACGGCGACGACGGGCCGAGTTCGACCTCCCACATCGGCTTCTAGGAGAGACGGTCGAACACAGCACCGCAAGTGTTCGAGCGACGACGCAGGCCTCGAAAGCCCTCGCCCCGCTCGGGTAGTGCTCACTGACCGACGATATAAACGCGACCGGACCTCGCCCTTTCAGTCCACCAGGGTGTGGTGGATTGCGCAGTCAGCAACAGGAAACGGAAACAGCGTAACAGATCAGTCCGCCAGTTCGGCCTGCCAGTCCTCGATCTGGCTGGCCGACACGCCCTGGACGTTGGCGGCGATCTCGTCGGGTTCGACCGACCGGAGGTCGGCGGGCTCGTCGATGCCGACGGCCGCGAGCTTCTCGGCGGTCGCGCCGCCGATGCCGTTCAGATCTTCGAGGTCGTCGATCGCGTTGCGGGCCTGGTACTCGGCGTAGTTGCAGATCGGACAGCCCAGTTCCCAGGGATCGTCGTCGTCCTCGTCGTCGACGATCGAGATCTCGGGCAGATCGTGTTCCTCACAGCGGTCCTCGCCGACCACGATGTCGCCGTTGCGCGGCAGCGGCAGCGAGTACTCGCAGTCGGGATAGCGCGTACAGCCCACGAGTCGCGAGCCAGATCGCAGGCGCTTGATCGCCAGTTCCCCGTCGTGGTCCGCCCCACACTCGGGACAGGCCCCGATCACTTCGTCGTCGGTCTCGTCGGCCTTCTCGGCCTCGCAGCGGGGACAGCCGTGGACGAAGGTGTCGCGACCCGCAAGCATCTTCACGTGGTTGAGACCGTGGTCGTCGCAGCGCTCGTCGAGGACCTGGGGCTCGCCGGTCGACGGCAGCGGGAGAGTGAAGCGACACTCGGGGAAGCCGTCACAGCCGACGAAGTACGACCCCTGCCGCGAGCGGCGCACGAGCAGGTCCTCGCCACACTCCGGACAGGGACCGAGCGTCTTGTCGGCTTTCAGCGACTCCTGGAGGTAGTCGCCGACCTCCTCGCGGGAGTCGGCCAGCTCCTCGAAGACGCGTTCGAGCATCTCGCGGGACTCTGTGGTGACCGCGTCCAGCGTGGCCTCGCCGCTTGCGATCGCGGACATGTCGGCCTCCATCTGGGCGGTCATCTCCTCGCTGACGATGCGGTCGGCGAACTCCTCGGCGGCCTCGACGACGGCCTCGGCCAGGGTCGTCGGCCGCGGCGGGTCGCCCTCGATGTACCCGCGGTCGTAGAGCTTCTCGATGGTGTTGTGGCGGGTGCTCTTCGTGCCCAGCCCGAACTCCTCCATCTTCTTGATGAGGCGGGACTGTCCGTAGCGACGCGGTGGCTGGGTCTGTTTGGCTTCGAGGGTCACGTCGCTCATGGTGAGGGAATCCCCCTCGGAGACGGCTGGAACGACGTTCTCGCTGGCAGAGGAGTAGGGATAGACGGCGTGGTATCCGGGTTCGAGCAGGCGCTTGCCGTTGGCCTTCAGCGAGTGGCCGGCGGCCTCGGCGACGACACGGAGGTGGGCCCACTTCGCGGGCTCGGCGACCGTCGCGAAGAAGCGCCGGACGACGAGCGCGTAGATCTCCCACTCGTCGTCGTCCAGCTCGCCCCGCGGGGGGAGTTCCCCGGTCGGGTGGATCGGCGGGTGGTCGGTCGTCTCTTCGTCGCCCTCGGTGGGGACGATCTCGTCCTGTTCGAGCAGCGACTCGGCGTCCTCGCCGAAGGCCCGACTGCCGACGAACTCGTCCAGCAGTTCGTCCGGCTCCAGGTCCTCGGGGTAGACGGTGTTGTCCGTCCGGGGGTAGGTCATGTAGCCGGCGGTGTACAGCTCCTCGGCGAGGCTCATCGCCCGCTGGGCCGAGTAGCCGAGCGACCCCGCGGCGGAGATGAAGGCGGTGGTGTTGAACGGCTCCGGGGGCGCGTCGGTGCGGGTCCGCTTGCGGACGGACGTGACCGTCGCGGCGTCGAGTGCGGCCAGATCCTCGTAGACGGAGTCGGCGGTCGCCTCGTCCCAGACGCGCTCGGCCTCGCTGCCGTCGTCGTCGTAGAAGTACTGGGCCTCGAAGGCGGCGTCGTCGCCCTGCAGATCGCCGAAGATCTCCCAGTAGTCTTCCGGATCGAACGCCTGGATCTCGCGCTCGCGGTCGACGATCAGCTTCAGGGTCGGGGACTGGACGCGGCCCACCGAGATGAAGTCGTCGCCGAGCTGTCGGGCCGACAGCGAGAGGAATCGGGTCAGCGCCGCGCCCCACACGAGGTCGATCACCTGTCGGGCCTCACCGGCGGCGGCGAGGTCGAAGTCGATCTCGTCGGGGTTGGCGAAGGCCTCCCGGACCTCGCGGTCGGTGATCGAGGAGAACCGCACGCGGTCGACGGGCACGTCGGTCTCCTCGCGGATCAGTTCGTACGCCTCCTTGCCGATCAGCTCCCCCTCGCGGTCGTAGTCCGTCGCGATCGTCGCCTCGTCGGCCCGGCGGGCCAGCTTGCGCAGGGTCGCGACGATGTTCTCCTGGGTCGCGGACTTGACCACGTCCGCCTCGACCAGCTCCGCCGGCTCGACGTCGCGCCAGTCGGCGTACTCCGGTGGGAAGTCCACGCCGACGACGTGGCCCGACAGTCCCATGCAGCGTTTGGTCCCCCAGCGGTAGACGTTGACGCCGTTCTCCCGCTCGGCGGTCGCAGCGCCGTCGCTGAGGATCTCTGCGATGCGGCGGGCGGCGTTCTCCTTTTCGGTGATGATCAGTTCCACACGTCATCACCAGACCCTTCGATCATATCTCCGGGTACGGCCGACTGTGTTCTAAAGGCTTTCGCCAGAATCGGGGGATAGCGCGTGTGTGCGTACGGTTGCGGACCCGTGGGCGTCCCTGTGCGTCGAGCGCGCGCCCGGACGCGAGTCTGCCCCCGAACGGAGCCGATCCGCGGACCGACCTCGCCGCTCGCAGGCCGGTGCTACAGATACTCGAAGTCGGCGTCCCCGGTCTCGAAGCCCACGCGGTCGTGAGCCCAGTCGAAGGGCACGTCGTCGCGGCGGTCGTCGAGGAAGTCGACGATCTGTTCGGCGGGGTTCTCGCCGTAGATGGTCTCGCCGGACTGGATCCGCTCGCGCACGGCGTCGGTCTCGACGACGTACTCGACCATCTCGGTCATGGACTCGCCAGAGACCGGCGGGACGAGGAGGTTCGTCTCCGCGTCGAAGACCGTCTCGGGCCGGTCCGTGTTGAAGCGCGCGGTGAGACAGATCGTCTCGTCGATGACGTTGAGCTCTTCTTGCATGCTGCCGGAGTCGGTTAGCTCGGCCAGACACTGGCCCGACTGGAGGAACTCGTAGACGTGAGCGTGTTTCTTCCAGAGCCCGGTAAAGAGGAAGTTCTCGCGTTCCGCTTCGAGGTCCAGCAGGCGCTCGCGGTAGCCGTACGCTTCGAGGGCCTTCCTGGTCGCGGTGAGTTCGAGGAAGTTGACGTTGTAGCCGGCTTCGACGAGGCCGATCACGGCCTCGACGATGGCGCTGAACCGCTCGGGCAGGAGGTTCGCCCGGCGGTGGATGTCCACCCGGATCCAGTCGTCGCGCTCTTCCAGGACGGGGTAGATGTCGAAGATGCTCTCTTCGAGGTCGGCGTCGGTCTTCTGTGCGATGGCGTCGACGACGGAGTTGCCGACGACGGGGATCCGTTCACGCCCGTCGACCTCGGCGGGGTAGCCCTCGTTTTCGAGGTGGTCGCGGTTCAGCTCGACCGGTGCGAAGTGGTAGTGTGAGGCCGCCGAACCGACGAACGTGTCGTACTGCTCGGGGAAGGGTTCGGCGCGGTTGAGCGACCACTCGCCCTCCCACTGGGCCTCGACCGCTTCGGCGGGGTCGGCCTCGAAGTCGAAGTCCGGCGACATGCCGCGCAGCCCGGCCTCGTTGTGGGCGACCGCCTGGTTGGTGGCGAACTGCCAGGCCTGGGGGACGATGCCGGCGGCGTGGGTGTCGCCGTGGACCAGCGGCAGCACGGTCGTGTCCTCCCACTGTTCGAGTCGGTCGGCCAGCTCGCTGATGCGCTCGTGGACCTGTGCGGTCTTCTCCGAGAGCCCGCCGCGGATGCCCAGATCGACCGCGATCCGGTCTTCGAGGTCGTACTCCGCGAGTCCGTGACCGAGCACGTCGTCGTAGTGCTGGCCGGTGTGGAGGACGAAACAGGGCAGGCCCCGCTCGCGGGCGGCGTCGACGACCGGTGCCTGCTTGTAGAAGTCTGGCTTCGTCGCCGTGACGACCGCGAGGACGAACTCTCCGCGGTCCATCTGGCGGGCGAGCCGATCCTCGTAGACTGTCATCTCACTCATTGGTTCCCGATTCAGCGGGGGGCGTGGTGTAGGCTTCGGTCTCGGTCGGTGGCTCGCTTCGACGGACTCATTTCGGGCGAGTGGCAACGTCGACTATGGACCGCTCGGTCAGGATCGCCCGCGCCGTCGCCGCCGGGCTCGTGTTCGTCACTGCCGCCTACCACCTCTGGTGGGGGTTCCCGCGAATGCTCGTCTACCTCCAGGGACTCGGCTCGCTCGCGAGCCGTGGTCTGATTCCCGATCCGCGCCCGTTTCTCTTCGTCGCCTTCGCGCTCGTGTTGCTGGCTGGCCCCTACCTCGTGACTCGCGAGTACCTCACCGTCCGCCGGGGCTATCTCGCCGGGGCCGGGCTGATGGTGCTTTCCTTCCTCGCCTGGGTCGCCTGGCACCAGACCGGCCACGGTGCCTTCCTCACCGGCTTGCCGGCACCCGAGACCGGTGGCCACACCCACGGCGGCGTCCTCTACACGATCTACGATCACTACGTCACGACGCCGATCGAGGGCGTCATCAAGAGCGTCGAACTGCTCGCTGCCGGCCTGTTCGCCTGGCTCCTCCGGCGCGATCCCGCAGCGAGCGAGTCGACCGTCGACGACGCGCCGGTCGGCGGCGACCGCGCGACGCGCGAGTGAACGCTCGCTACTCCTCGCGGCCGTACTCGACGAACGAGAGGGAGTCCCGGTCGTCGCGACTCGTCTCGGTCCAGCGCTCCCACTCGATCTCTGGGAAGTACGTGTCCCCGTCGTACGTCTCGTGGACTTCCGTGAGGACGAGTCGGTCCGCCCGCTCGCGGAACTGCTCGTAGACGGTCGCGCCGCCGACGACGTAGGCCACGTCGCTGCCGGTCTCGCGGGCCGCGTCGATCGCCGCCGTGATCGATCCCGCTCCGACGGCCCCCTCCGGGAACGAACGCCGCTGGCTCGTCAGGACGACGTTCGTCCGGCCGGGCAGTGGCTCGCCGAGGTCGGCGACGATCCCCTCGAAGGTCCGTCGCCCCATCACGACCGGGTGGCCCATCGTCGTCTCCTTGAAGTGTTTCAGGTCGGCGGGGTAGTGCCAGGGCAACTCGCCGTCGTTCCCGATGACGCCGTTCTCGGCGACGGCGGCCACGAGCACGATCTCGATGTCGGCTCTCTCGTCCGTCATCACTCGGCCACGAGCACGATCTCGATGTCGGCTCTCTCGTCCGTCATCACTCGGCCACCGAGAAAGAGATCCCCGGCGCGGGATCGTAGTCGCGCAGTTCGAAGTCGTCGTAGGTCAGGTCGTCCAGTGGCTCGTCGGCGATCTCCATGGTCGGGCGCGCACGGGGCTCGCGAGCGCACTGTTCGAGCAGGCCGGGCACGTGGTCGTACCCGTCCTGTCCGTCGTCCTCGGCCGGTGCGGTCGATTCGAGCCACTCCCGGACCGCGCGGTACTCCTGGTCGGCCTCGACGTTGGCCAGGCGCGCTTGCAGCTGGTCGAGGTGCTCGCCGTACCACTCGCCGCGGGCACCGCTGCCACAGTAGACGTGGGCGTCGACGATGGTGTGGGCGAACGAGCCCAGTTCGAACTCGGTCCGCTGGGCGACGGCCTGGGCCAGCAGCGAGTACGCGGCGACGTTGAAGGGGACTCCCAGCGCGATGTCGCCCGACCGCTGGGTCAGGTGGACGTTCAGGCGACCGCCCTGGACGTTGAACACGAACGTGTAGTGACAGGGCGGCAGCGTCGAGACCGTCGCGTTCGCCGGGTGCCAGGCGTTGACGACGAGCCGGCGAGAGTGGGGGTTCGCTTCGAGCTGGTCCATCACGTACGCGAGCTGGTCGAACGTCCCGTCGTCGTTGACCCAGCGGTGGGCGTCGTCGGGCCAGCTCTCGCCGGGGAGCTGCGCGTCGTCGTCCGGGACCGGGTAGCGCCGCCAGAACCGACCGTAGGCGGTGTCGAGGTGCCCCGCCTCGTCGGCCCAGGCGTCCCAGATCCCGGTCTCCTCTCGTAGCTCTCGGATGTGTTCTTCGCCTGAGAGGTACCACAGCAGCTCGTGGATCAGCGAGTTCCACCGAAAGCCCGAGAGGTCCTTGGTCGTCAGGAGGGGGAACCCCTCGGCGAGATCGACTTCGTAGTGCTGGCTGAACGACGCGATCGTGTCGACGCCCGTTCGGTTGGGCTTGTACGTGCCCTCCCGGAGCGTCGAGTCGACGAGATCGAGATACTGTTGCATAGTGGTTGTT
Organism: Halomicrobium sp. HArcht1-1; assembly: GCF_058933285.1. Lineage (NCBI taxonomy): Archaea > Methanobacteriati > Methanobacteriota > Halobacteria > Halobacteriales > Haloarculaceae > Halomicrobium > Halomicrobium sp. HArcht1-1. The sequence goes on along the minus strand of NZ_JBZYDL010000001.1, from coordinate 2,279,532 downwards.
GTGTTCCTGTGGGGCTGCCTCTTAGTCTCTCTGGCGACACAGTCGTTCGAGTGTCCTCGATCCGACATCGGGGACACTGTCGGGGACGAGCAAACTACGCTTCCAGCTCTTCCCGCAGCAGCTGGTTCACGACCACCTTTTTCCGCTTCGGGTCGCTCGCACCGCTCGCGACCACTCGCGCAAAAACGTGGGCGAAAAAGCGGCCGCTCGCACCGCTCACGGGTCGTACCTCCCCGTTCGCATTCGAGGCCCGCCTTCGGCGCGCCTCGCAGCTCGCGGCCGTCATTCTGCCAGTTCCTCCCGCAGCAACTGGTTCACGTCGCCCGGATCGGCACTGCCGCCGGTCTTGCCCATGACCTGGCCGACGAGGAAGTTGATCGCGCCGTCGTCGCCGTCCTCGTAGTCGGCGACGGCGTCGGGGTTCTCTTCGATGGCGGCCGCGACGGCCTGCTGGACCTCGTCGCCGCTGGTCTTGCCCAGCCCCTCGCGGTCGACGATCTCGTCTGGGGCGTCGCCCTCGTCGAGCATCGTCCGGAGGACAGTCTCCTTGGCGTTCTTGGCCGTGATCTCGTCGTCGGCGACGAGTTCGACGAGGCGTTCGATCTCCTCGAAGCGGTCGTCGACGTCCGTGATCAGCATGTCGCGGTAGTTCAGTTCGCCAAGCAGCTCGTCTGCGACCCACGTCGCCGCCAGATCGGCGTCGAAGCGATCGGCGACGGCCTCGAAGAAGTCGGCGACCTGTTTCGTCGAGGTGAGCTTCGAGGCGGCCTCTTCGCTGAGGTCGTACTCCGAGACGAAGCGGTCCCGGCGGGCGTCGGGCAACTCCGGAATGTCGATCTCCTCTTTCCAGTGGCTGACCCGGAGCGGCGGGAGATCGGCCTCGCGGAAGTAGCGGTAGTCTTTCTCCTCTTCCTTCGAGCGCATCCCGACGGTGTTGCCGTGGGTCTCGTTGAAGTGGCGGGTCTCCTGGGCGACCTCGCGGCCCGACTGGACGAGCTTCTTCTGGCGGGAGGCCTCGAAGGCCAGCGCCGTCTCCGCGCCCTTGTGACTGGAGATGTTCTTGACCTCGGTGCGGTTGGCGTCCTCCAGCACGTCGTCGTCGATACTCCCGTCGTCGTTCACCTCCTCGGCGTCGACCAGCGAGAGGTTCGCGTCGATGCGCAGGCTGCCGTCGCGGGTGGCGTCGAACACGCCCAGGTATTCGAGGACCTCCTCCAGCTTTTCGAGGAAGGCCCGCACCTCGCCGGGATCTCGGAAGTCCGGTCGAGTGACGATCTCCATGAGCGGCGTGCCCGCGCGGTTGTAGTCGATCAGGGTGTAGTCCGCACGGTCGATCCCGGTCGTCCGCGAGTCCAGCGGGCCGGTGCCCTCGCGGACGTGCTTGATCGATCCGGGGTCCTCTTCGAGGTGGGCCCGGCGGATGCCGACGGTGCGACTGTCGCCCTCGTGGGAGAACTCCAGCTCGCCGTCCTGACAGATCGGCGAGTCGTACTGGGTGATCTGGAAGTTCTTCGGCAGGTCGGGGTAGTAGTAGTTCTTCCGGTGGAACGTCGTCTCTTCGGGGATCGAAGCGTCGATGGCCTTGCCGATCTTGACCGCAGATTCGACGGCCGCCTCGTTGAGCACCGGGAGCGCGCCGGGGAGCCCGAGACAGACGGGGCAGGTGTTGGTGTTTGGCTCCTCGCCGCCGTCGGTCGAACAGCCACAGAAGATCTTCGTCTCGGTCTCGAGCTGGACGTGCACCTCGAGCCCGATGACGGTCGCGAGCTCGCGCGATTCGGCAGCTTGCGCAGTCATTACCCGCGGTTCGGTGGCGCGCGGCTAAAGGCTAACGACCTCCGAGACGGTCCCATCACTGACGGCCCCAAACGCTATGTCGATTCCCGACCGGGAGGGAAGTGGCCGTTCGTCGGCGACCACTCCGGGTGGCAAGCGCCGCCGCGATACACCAGGGAACCATGGACAGCACGTCACGGGACGACGGGCCGCGGGCGGACAGCCAGCGCCGTGGCCGGCGCTCGGCTCCGAAGTCGGCTGCCGGCCGCCCACGTCACCGCCGGACCAGAATCGGGCTGTCGGTCGTCGCGCTGGCGGTCGCGGCGACCGGCGTCGCGGGTGGCGTCGATCCGGCGCTGACGGCCCAGCCCGGGGGCGACTCCACCGCGTTGCTGGATTATTTCACGTTCATCCCTCAGGCGCTCGTGCTGTTGATCGCCGTCGGTCTCCGTCGCTACGTGCTCGCCGACACGGACGTGCCGTGGTGGCTCGACGGAGACGCGCTTCGAGGGCGAGCGAGCGCGCTGGTCCCACAGCCCGACTGGAGCGTCCGCGACGCCGTCTCCGGTTCGACAGCGAGCGACGACGAGGAAAGCGCTCACCACCGGGCCGGATCGAGCGACGACACCGACGAGCGCGCAGACGGCGACGCCAGCCCCTCGACCGGGAGCAAATTAGCGCAGAACAAGGGCTCCCAGCAGTCGTCTGAGACGCCCTCGCAGACACCGCCCCGCCAGAGCGCCACCGTTCCGGACCGGCTCGCGCTGGGCTACGGGAAGCAGCGCGTCGTCGTCGGCGACGGGGACACCGTCGACGAGAAGCTCCGGGCGATGCTGCGCGGGGCCGACGAAGCCGAGCACGCGAAGTGGATCGACGACGGCCAGCTCCGGTTCCACCGGGACGAGCACGGCTTCACGCTGATCGTCGGCGGTGACGGACTGACCCGGTGCAACGGCGAGCGACTCCGGCCGGGCGAGCGAACCCGGATCAGTCCCGGCGACGAGATCGACCTCTCCGGAGTCATGTCGCTCTCTGTCGAGGTCCCCCGGCGGCCCGACTGATCGGCGACCTGTCACGCTCGTTGTCAATGTCTGACGTAGGTATAAGTGGACAGACCGGCAGGTCCTGGGTATGTGCGGCAACCGTGTCGAGGAACTCGAAGCGCGCGTCAAAGAACTGGAAGCCTCCGTCGAAGGACTCACCGACGAACTCGTCGAGTGCAAGGTTCGACTGCGGGAACTGGAGAGCGCGGTCGACGAAGACATCGGCCTCGCGCCGAAGGCGACCGACGCCGACGACCAGACAGACGACGCCGCGCCGGAATCTGACACCGAAGCGACGAGTGAGACGATCGTAGCCGACAGTACTAAGCAAGCGGACGGTAAGGACGAACACAACCGAGAGGAAAGCGAGGCCGAGTCTGACTCCGACATCATCGTCGCGTAAGGCTGGGCCACGAGCGACCCCATGCACATCAAAGAGCTCGTCCTTGACAACTTCAAGAGTTTCGGCCGGAAGACACGGATCCCGTTCTACGAGGACTTTACCGTCGTTACCGGCCCCAACGGCTCGGGCAAGTCCAACATCATCGACTCGATTCTGTTCGCACTCGGACTGGCCCGCACCTCCGGCATCCGCGCCGAGAAACTGACGGATCTGATCTACAACCCCGGCCACGCCGACGAGGAGACCGACGGCAGCGGGGAGCGCGAGGCCAGCGTCGAGGTCATCCTCGCGAACGAGGACCGGACGCTCGACCGCTCGCAGGTGATCAACGCGGCCGGCACCGAGGACGTGGGCGACGTCGACGAGATCTCGATCAAGCGCCGCGTCAAGGAGACCGAAGACAACTACTACTCGTACTACTACATCAACGGCCGCTCGGTCAACCTCGGCGACATCCAGGACCTGCTGGCCCAGGCCGGCGTCGCGCCGGAGGGGTACAACGTCGTCATGCAGGGCGACGTGACCGAGATCATCAACATGACGGCCGGCTCGCGCCGGGAGATCATCGACGAGATCGCCGGCGTCGCTCAGTTCGACGAGCAGAAAGCCGACGCCTTCGAGGAACTGGAGGTCGTCCAGGAGCGAATCGACGAGGCCGAGCTCCGCATCGAGGAGAAACGGGAGCGCCTCGACCAGCTGGCCGACGAACGCGAGACGGCCCTGCAGTACCAGGAACTCCGCGAGGAGAAAGCGGAGTACGAGGGGTATCGCAAGGCCGCGGAACTCGAAGACAAGCGCGAGGAGCGCGCGGAGATCCGCGACGAGATCGAGGCGCTGGAAGACGAACTCGCGGACCTCCAGCGCGAACTCGACGAACGCCAGGGCAAGGTCGTCCGCCTCGAAGACGAGCTCCAGTCGCTCAACACCGAGATCGAGCGCAAGGGCGAGGACGAACAGCTGGCGATCAAACGCGAGATCGAGGAGATCAAAGGCGACATCTCGCGGCTCGAAGACAGAGCCGCGACCGCCGAAGAGAAGGTCGAAGACGCCGAGAACGAGCGCCGACAGGCGTTCGTCCAGATCGACCGCAAGCAAGAGACCATCGACGAACTGGAGGGCGAGATCCGACAGACGAAAGTCGAGAAGTCGAACGTCAAAGCCGAGATCAACGAGCGGGAGGCCGAACTCGCGGACGTACAGGCGAAGATCGACGCGGTCGGCGAGGAGTTCGAAGAGGTCAAGTCGGAGCTAGAGGCCAAACGGACCGCGCTGGAAGCGGCCAAATCGACGAAGAACGACCACCAGCGCGAGCAGGACCGCCTGCTCGACGAAGCGCGTCGCCGGTCGAACCAGCAACGAGAGAAACGGGACGCGATCGAGGACGCGGAGGCCGAAGTCCCCGACCTCGAAGCCGAGATCGAGGACCTGGAGACGGAACTGGAGAAAGCCCAGAAGAACTCGGCGACGATCACCGAGGTCGTCGAGGACCTCACGGCGGAGAAACGCGAACTCCAGAGCGACATCGACGAGCTGGAAGACGAGATCAGCGGGCTCCAGCAGGAGTACGCGAACCTCGAAGCGAAGGCCGGGCAGGACGGCGACTCCTCGTACGGTCGGGCGGTGACGACGATCCTGAACGCCGGCATGGACGGTGTCCACGGCACCGTCGGCCAGCTCGGCGGCGTCGACCCCGACTACGCGACCGCCTGCGAGACCGCCGCCGGTGGCCGGCTCGCACACGTCGTCGTCGACGACGACACGGTCGGACAGCAGGGTATCGAGTACCTGAAGTCCCGTAACGCCGGCCGTGCGACCTTCCTGCCGATCACGGAGATGCACCAGCGGTCGCTGCCCAGCCTCCCCCAGCACGGCGGCGTCGTCGACTTCGCGTACAACCTCGTCGACTTCGATCCCGAGTACGCGGGCATCTTCTCCTACGTGCTGGGCGACACCGTCGTCGTCGCGGACATGGACACCGCCCGCGAGTTCATGGGCGAGTTCCGGATGGTCACGCTCGAAGGCGACCTCGTCGAGACCTCCGGCGCGATGACCGGGGGGTCCTCGTCGGGGACCCGATACTCCTTCTCCGGCGGCCAGGGCCAGCTCGAACGCGTCGCCGCGAAGATCAACGAACTGGAAGACGAACGCCAGGAGCGCCGCGAGGAGCTTCGCGACGTCGAAGAGCGCCTCGACGACGCCCGCGACCGACAGACCGACGCGAACGATCAGGTCCGCGAGATCGAATCCGAGATCGAGCGCAAGCGGGCGGCCATCGAGGACGCCCACGAGCGCGTCGAGCGCCTGGAGGCGGAACTGGCGGAGATCGAGGCCGAACGCGAGGACGTCTCCGACGAGATGGACGTACTGGAGGGGAAAATCGCCCGCCAGAACGAGGCCATCGCCATCATCGAGGCGGACATCGACGAGCTGGAGGCGGAGGTCGCCGACTCCCAGCTGCCGGCGCTTACCGACGAGGCCGACCAGATCAAACAGGCGATCGACGAACTGGAGAGCCGAGAGAGCGACCTCGACGCCGACCTCAACGAGCTCCAGCTGGAGAAACAGTACGCCGAAGACAACATCGAGGAGCTCCACGAGGACATCGAAGCCGCACAGAACCGCAAGGCCGAGGCCGAGGAACGGATCGCCGAACTCGAAGCCGAGATCGAAGAGAAACGCTCCCAGAAAGCCGCCAAAGAAGACGAGGTCGCGGAGCTGGAGGCCGAGCTGGCGGACCTCAAAAGCGAGCGCGAGGAGCTCCGCGAGGAGCTACAGGACGCCAAAGAGCGACGCGACGAACAGCAGTCGAAGGTCACCGAACTCGAACGCGACCTCGACGACGCCACCGAGGAGCGCGAACGCCTCGACTGGGAGATCGACGAACTCGAAGCCGAGGTCGGCGACTACGACCCGGACGAGATTCCGGACCACCACGTCGTCGAATCCCAGATCGGGCGGCTCGAATCCCGGATGGAGGAACTGGAGCCGGTCAACATGCGCGCGATCGACGAGTACGACGCCGTCGAGGCGGAACTGGACGAGCTGGAAGACAAGAAAGAGACGCTCGTCGAGGAGGCCGACGGCATCCGCGACCGGATCGAGACCTACGAGCAGCGCAAGAAGGCGACGTTCATGGACGCGTTCGACGAGATCAACGAGCAGTTCGAGGACATCTTCGAACGGCTCTCGAACGGGACGGGGCACCTCCACCTCGAAGACGAGGACGACCCCTTCGAGGGTGGCCTGACGATGAAGGCCCAGCCCGGCGACAAGCCGATCCAGCGGCTCAACGCCATGTCCGGGGGCGAGAAGTCCCTGACGGCGCTGGCCTTCATCTTCGCGATCCAGCGCCACAACCCCGCGCCGTTCTACGCGCTGGACGAGGTCGACGCCTTCCTCGACGCCGCCAACGCCGAACTGGTCGGCGAGATGGTCGACGAACTCGCCGGTGACGCCCAGTTCGTCGTCGTCTCCCACCGCTCGGCGCTGCTGGACCGCTCCGAGCGAGCCATCGGCGTGACGATGCAAGACGACAACGTGAGCGCGGTGACCGGGATCGACCTCACCGGGGAGATCGGGGAGGTGCCCGCCGATGACTAGCGAGTCGCCCGAGGACCAGCGGGACGAGGGGGACTCGAAAAAAGCGAGCGGGGAACGCAGTGACCCGCGAGCTAGCGAGGGGCGCGACGAACGAAGTGAGGAGCGGCCCTCGGAAAGCCGAGCGGGGAGCGAAGCGACCCGTGAGGATAGCGGGAGCTCCGAGGACCAGCGGGACGAGGGGGACTCGAATACGCGAACGGGGAGCGAAGCGACCCGTGAGCAGAGCGACGACGGCGACGACATCCCGCTGAACATCGCCGGGCACGACGATCGGACACCGCCGAGCGAGGCCGATGCGGACGACCCCTTCGGAGCGGCAGGCGACGACCCGGACGGCGAGTCGGAGACGGTCGAAGCCGGCGAGGGCGACGACGAAGACGACGAGGAAGAAGTCGAGCCCGTCGAGGTGTTGGTCCAACTCGCCGACGCGGGGGAGATCGACCCGTGGGACATCGACGTGGTGCGGGTGACCGACAAGTTCCTCGAAGTGATCGACGAAGCGGACTTGCGGACCTCCGGGCGGGCGCTGTTCTACGCGTCGGTGCTGATTCGCATGAAGAGCGACGCGATGCTGAACGACGAGGACGAGGAAGCACCGCCGGCCGAGCCCTGGGAGGCGGCGATGGCCGGGGACGATCCCATCGACGAGCCGGACCCCTTCGCCTCGCTGGAGCAGGAGATGGATCGGCGACTGGAGCGCCGTCGGGCACGGGGGATGCCCCAGACGCTGGACGAACTGGTGCGAGACCTCCGGGAGGCCGAGCGCGATTCGTGGTGGAAAGAATCACGCAGCTACGACACGAGCGACTCGCCGTCGGGGTTCCGCCGCGGGACCCAGGAACTGGACTACCGCGGGGCCGAGGACGTGCGGATGGACGACGAGCCGACCGCCGACGAGGTGACGGCAAACACCCACGGCGAGGACATCGACGCCATCGTCGACGAGGTGTACGAGGCGGTGCGCGAGCAGTACGACGCCGGCCGCGAGGAGGTCCTGTTTCGGGAGGTCCACCAGATCGGCGGCTCTCGGGTCGAGACGTTCCTTGGGCTGCTCTTTCTCTCTCACCGCGGGCAGGTCCGTCTCCAGCAAGACGAACTGTTCGGGGACCTCTGGATTCAGGACCCCAACGCCGTGACCGGCTCCGAAGAGGCACTGGCCGACTAGCGGGAGCCGGCGTGTCGACGCCGCTGATCGACTGATTCTTGCCAGCACCGCGGCTCGCGACGGTGAACTGGCAGCGGTGCTGGCGGCGTGAGAAGTGTTAAATACCTATATTGTGTAAGTCATTAACACGCATGACGCCGACGAAACTCCGCGAACGCCTCCGAGAGCGCGAGGATCGCATCGACACCGAGCAGTTCCTCGACGCGCTCACCTACGTCCGCGACGACGGCCGGCACTGATCCAGCGGCGGGCCGTCGACGCCCGCTCCAGTGGCGACTCCGTCCACTTGTCACTACTGCCGTCGTTTTTCCGTCGATAGTTCGCGGCCACCAGATCGACGACGCTCGATCTCGGTCAGACGATCGCCCCGGACTGGAGGACGGCCACCAGCAGCGTGACCGTCGCGACGCTGCCAAGCGTCGTCACGAGCACGGACGTGCTGACGAACTGACCGGCCGACAGGCCGTCGTTCTCGCCGCTGAACGCGCCGACGAGGATGACGGGGGTCACCGCCGTCGGCGCGGCGGTGAGCAGGACGAACGTCCGCGCGACGACGGGATCGCGAAAGCCGACCGCGAGTGCGATCCCGACCCCGACGAGGGGCGCGACGGCGAGTTTCGCCACGCTGGCGACGCCGACCCGCCGCACGGTCTCGTCGACGCTGACGTTCGACAGGCGGATCCCGAGGATGAGCAGCATGACTGGGATCGAAGCGTTGCCCAGCATCTCGATGGTCTGCATCGCGGCGCTGGACTCGGGCGGCACGACCCCGAGCCACCGGGCCGCCAGCGTCCCGACGACGGCGTAGACCAGCGGGATCGAGAAGACGCGCTTCATGCTGCTCAGCGGGTTCCCGTCGTCGCCACGAGCGGCGATGTAGACGCCGACGGTGTACAGCAGGACGCCCTGCAGCGCCGTGACGAGAATCGCAGTGCTGCGACCGGTCGGGCCGAACGCGAACTCCGAGAGCGGGATGCCGAAGTTGCCGACGTTGGGGAAGGCGACGACGAGAACGAACGCGCCAAGCAGCGGCTCGGTCTGTCCCTGGAGTCGGCCGACGGACTCGGCGACGGCGATCATCGCCGCCGAGAAGGCGGTGACGGCGACGACGACGCGCAGGAGCGTCGCGGCGGGGAAAGGAGTGGTCGCGAAGCTGTAGACGACGAGTGCCGGCGCGAGCACGTAGACGGTGACCGTGTTGAGCGCGCCCGGATCCACGTCCCGAAACCGACCCAGCAGGTAGCCAGCACCGGCGACGGCGACGACCGGTAGGATCGCCGTCGCGAAAATCGAGAGCAACGACACGGTCGGGGGTCTGTCCAGCAGGGACACAACGCTGTCGATCTCGTCGCTGACGGTGTCGGGCTGGCGGGCCCGTCGACCACCAAGCCTTACTGCCGGCGGCGAGTCTGAGCGGGCATGGACACGCGACAGGCGCTGCTCGTCGACGCCTTCACCGACGAGCCGATGGCGGGCAATCCGGCGGGCGTCGTGCCGGACGCGGACGGACTGGACGACGAGCAGTTCGGCAAGATCGCTTCGGAGCTGGGTGCCAGCGAGACGGCTTTCGTGCTCCCGGACGACGAGGCGGATCGGCGGCTGCGTTACTTCACGCCCGAATGTGAGGTCGATCTCTGTGGGCACGCGACCGTCGCCGCCCACGCGCTCCTCTACGAGCACGACCGGCTCGACGCCGGGATCCACACGCTGGCGACGGCCGCGGGCACGTTCGAGATCGAGATCGACGACGACGGCACCGTCTGGATGGAACAGGCGACCGCCACGGTGAGGCCCGTCGACGTGGCCGACGAGGACGTGGCCGACGCTCTGGGAATCGACGTGGCGACGCTGCGGGACGTGGGTGCGGACTTCCCGCTCTCGGTCGCTTCGAGCGGCCTCCCCTTCCTCGTCGTGCCGGTGAACTACTTCGAACACCTGCGGGACGCCCAGCCGGACATGGCGGCGATCGAGTCGCTCTGTGAATCCGTCGGTGCCGAGGGGCTGTACGCCTTCACCTTCGACACGCTGGACGGCGACGCGACGATCCACGCACGGGCGTTCGTCCCGCTGGCCGGCGTTCCGGAGGACCCCGTCACTGGCACCGCCGCCGGGGCGGCATGTGCCTATCTGCGCCGGCACAACGCGCTAGACGGCGAGCGCGAGGAGATCGTCGTCGAACAGGGCCACTTCCTCGACCGCCCCGGCCGCGTCCGCGTCGTGACCGACGGCCACGACGTGCGTGTCGGCGGGCAGGCGGTGACGACACTCGACGGAGAGCTGACCGTCCCCGACAGCGAGGACGACGACATCATCGAAGCCTAGAGCGCGGTCGACCGAGCAGCGGCCTCGTACGGGACGGTTCTTGCGATGTACCGGTGAGTGCTCCGTCCCAACGCTCACCGATGCGCAACGACGCCGTTCCGTCGCAGTGATCTCTCATACTGCCGGCTGTACGTTTGTGAAGCATTTCGCGACCCCGTGGTCGCGAATCTCTTGCAACAGTTACAGCCGGCAGTATCAATCCTTCTTTCGGATCCGAGTGACTCCCGCTGAAACGTGCCGGAACCGGCAATACCATAACGGTCGTTCATGATGGTACGAACGCGCACATGGCACTACGCTGGCTCGACGACATCACGGCCGACGACGTAGACAGCGTCGGCGGCAAGGCGGCATCTCTCGGTGAACTCGCGGGCGCTGGCCTCCCGGTTCCGCCCGCGTTCGTCGTTACGGCCGACACGTATCGCTCGTTCGTACAGGACACCGGTATCGAGACGGCGCTGTCCGAGACCGTCGACGTGGACACGGACGACTCCCAGGCACTGGCAGCCGCGGCCGAGCACGCACAGGAGCTGATTCTGGAGACCGCCGTCCCCGACTCGGTCCGGGACGAGCTGCTGGCGGCGTTCGACGACCTCGACCACGACGTGGTCGCGGTCCGCTCCTCGGCGACGGCGGAGGACCTCCCGGACGCCTCCTTCGCCGGCCAGCAGGAGACGTTTCTCAACGTCGGTCGGGCCGATCTGCTCGACCGAGTTCGGGAGTGCTGGGCGTCGCTGTTCACCCAGCGAGCGATCTACTACCGCCAGGAACAGGGCTTCTCTCACGACGCGGTCGACATCGCGGTCGTCGTCCAGGCGATGGTCGACGCCGACGAGAGCGGCGTGCTGTTCACGAGCCACCCCTCGACGGGAGCCGAGCGAGCCATCGTCGAGGCCGCGTGGGGACTGGGCGAGGCGGTCGTCTCCGGTGCGGTCTCGCCGGACAACTACGTCGTCGACCGCGAGAGCGGCCGGGTCGAGGAAGTCACCGTCGCCGAGAAGAAAGTGATGCACGTCCGGGACGGCGACGACACCGTCGAGCGAGCGGTCCCGGACGACAAGCGCGAGCAGCGCGTCCTGGGGACCGAGACGCTCGATCAGCTCGTCGAGATGGGCGAGCGGGTCGAAGACCACTACGGGACGCCCCAGGACGTCGAGTGGGCGATCGCCGACGACACGCTGTATCTCCTCCAGTCTCGTCCGATCACGACGATCGACGAGAGTGGGGCTACCGACGGGGCCGACGCCGGGGTCGCCGACGGCGGTGCGATGACCGGCCAGCAGGACGGTGTCCTCGTCTCCGGGCTGGGGGCGAGTCCGGGCCAGGTCGCCGGCTCGGTCCGGCTGGTCTCCAAGCTCGACCAGCTGGACAAAGTCGAACCGGGCGACATCATCGTCACGGAGATGACGACGCCGGACATGGTGCCGGCGATGGAGCGGGCCGCTGGGATCGTCACGGACCAGGGCGGGATGACCAGCCACGCGGCGATCGTCTCGCGCGAGCTTGGCGTTCCCGCGGTGGTCGGCACCGACGCCGGGACCGACCGGCTACAGGACGGTCAGGACGTGACGATCGACGGCGACAAGGGGATCGTCGAACCGGGCGCGACCGATGCTGCCGACACGCCCGACCCGTCGTCGGCCGGCGACGGCACCGACGCCGGTCCCGCTCCCAAGCCGATGACTGGCACCGAGATCAAGGTCAACGTCTCGATCCCCGCGGCCGCAGAGCGGGCGGCCGCGACCGGTGCCGACGGCGTCGGCCTGTTGCGGATCGAGCACATGATCCTCTCGACGAGCAAGACGCCCGAACGCTACGTCGAGGACCACGGCGAACGGGCCTACGTCGACGAGATCGTCGACGGCGTCCGGACCGTCGCCGAGGCGTTCTACCCGCGTCCGGTCCGGGTCCGCACGCTGGACGCGCCGACCGACGAGTTCCGCCAGCTCGACGGCGGCGAGAACGAGCCCGCCGAGCACAATCCGATGCTTGGCTATCGAGGGATCCGCCGGAGCCTCGACCGGCCGGAGACGTTCCGGCTGGAGCTGGACGCGATCGCTCGCCTGTACGATCTGGGCTACGACAACGTCGAGATCATGCTCCCGCTGGTCAACGACGCCGAAGACGTGTTGCAGGCCCGCCAGCTGCTCGAATCGGCCGGCATCGACCCCGACAAGCGAACGTGGGGCGTGATGGTCGAGACGCCGGCCAGCGCGCTGGGCATCGAGCAACTGTGCGAGACGGGGATCGACTTCGCCTCGTTCGGGACGAACGACCTCACCCAGTACACGCTCGCGGTCGACCGGAACAACGAGGCCGTCGCGGGACGCTTCGACGAGCTACACCCGGCGGTGCTCGAACTGATCGGCCGCACGATCGAGACCTGTCGCGAGCACGACGTGGCGACGAGCATCTGCGGGCAGGCCGGCTCCAAGCCCGAGATGGTCCGCTACCTCGTCAACGAGGGGGTCACCTCGATCAGCGCCAACGTCGACGCCGTCCGCGACGTGCAACAGGAGGTCAAGCGCGTCGAGCAGCGCCTCCTGCTTGAGTCGGTCCGCGAGTCGTAGCGACCCGAGTCGACTGCGGACCGCGTTTCGGGGATACTGTTTTCAGCCGGCGCGGTGGAGTGGTCGTATGGACGAACTCTCGCCGCCCGAGGCCAAGAGCGTCAGTGCGGGAGTCGAGTACGTCCCGTTCGGCATTCCGGGACTGGACGGTGCCGTCAGAGGCATCCCGACGGGCAGCGCAGTGTTGCTCGCGGGCGCGCCCGACGCCGGCAGCCACGCCTTCCTGTACACGAGCCTCGCCTCCCTCATGCTCGCGAAACACGAGCCGGCGCTGTACCCGCGACGGCTGGGCGACGCGCGCGAGGCGATCCCAGAGTGCGTCAGCTACGTCTCGCTGACTCACGACCGGGAACACATCTACAGCGAACTCGACGCCGTCCTCGACTCCGAGCAGTTCGAGGTCCTGACCGACCACCTCACCGTCGCCGACTTCTCCCAGCAGTTCCTCTCGGCCGTCGACGTGCCCGCTGCGCTGTACGACCAGCGCCGCGACGACGTGCCCGCGCCGACCGAAGACGACGACAGCGGCGTCGCCGGGCTGCTCGACGACGTGACGCTGCCGGACGAGCGCTCGACGGAGACCGACGACACCGACGACGTGTCCGCCTTGCTCGACGAGATCAGCGAGTACGTCGCCGACAGCGGCGACGACGCGATCCTCGTGATCGACGGGCTTTCGGACCTCCTCCTGGCGACGAACTTCGGGCTCGATCGCAGCGTCGTGCTCGGCTTCCTGCTGGGGTTGCGCGAAGCGGTCGTCGGCTGGGACGGGATCGCCTACGTGGTCTACGAACGCCGGGCCGCCGACGTGCGGAGCGATCCCGACATCCACGGACTGCTCCACGGCTCGGTCTTCTTCTACTCGAACGACCAGGGTCACGACACGTATCGAACCATGCGCGTCGGCTCTTTCGGCGGCGCGCTGGACACCGAACGCCAGACCGTCTTCGAGAGTTCGGTCGGGCCGGCGGGCCTCCGGGCGAAGGCGACCAAGAAGATCGGTCCGTCGAACTGGTAGGAACACAACGCCTAAAGTCGTCAAGTCCGTGTTCGTAACTGATGCAGCGGGCCGAGCCCCAGTCGTTCGAACGTGTTCTCTCGTCGATGTGTACCGAACCCCACCCGGCGGCTCGGCAGGCGGCCGAGCGGTTCCTCGCGACGAATCCGGGCGATCCGGGGACGTACGAGACGGTCGCAGACCTCGAACGCGAGGCCGTCGAGCGACTGGGAACGATCGCCGGCCTCGGCGATCCCGCGGGCTACGTCACCAGCGGCGGCACCGAGGCGAACGTGCAGGCGATCCGGATCGCGCGCAACCGCGGCGACACCGACGACCCCAACGTCGTCGCGCCGGAACACGCTCACTTCTCGTTTACGAAGGCCGCGGAGATGCTCGGCGTCGAGCTTCGGACCGCACCCGCGACCGACTACCGGGCGGACATGGACGCGATGGCCCACCTCGCGGACGACGACACCGTCGCCGTCGTCGGCGTCGCCGGCACCACCGAGTACGGCTACGTCGATCCGATCCCGGCCATCGCCGACCTCGCAGACGATGTCGGCGCGCTCTGTCACGTCGACGCGGCGTGGGGCGGCTTTTACCTCCCCTTTACCGACCACGACTGGCACTTCGGACACGCCGACATCGACACGCTGACGATCGACCCACACAAGGTCGGGCAGGCCGCGGTGCCGGCGGGCGGACTGCTCGCGCGCTCGCCCGATCTCCTCGACGAGCTGGCGATCGATACGCCGTACCTGGAATCGCGCAGTCAGGTCACGCTGACCGGGACGCGCTCTGGGGCCGGCGTCGCGAGCGCCGTCGCCGCCATGGACGCCCTCTGGCGGGAGGGGTACCGAGAGACCTACGAACGGGCGATGGACAACGCCGAGTGGCTCGCCGAGCAACTCGACGTGCGGGGCCACGACGTGATCGGCCCCGAACTGCCACTCGTGGCGGCGGACCTCTCGATCCCGATGACGACGGAGCTGCGAGAGCGTGGCTGGCGCGTCTCCAAGACCGGCAGCGGCGAGATGCGTGTCGTCTGTATGCCCCACGTCACCCGGTCGATGCTGCGGTCTTTCGTCGCCGATCTGGACTGGTACTGATTCTGGCGGCGTCGCTCTGTGCTCGATTTCGCTACCCGAGTGGCGGATATCGCCACGACGCAGGCGACAGTACGACGGCGACCGAGAGTATAGAGCGGTACCGACGCGACATATCAACACTTACTACGCCCCTCACGTTAGGCCCTGTCAGTGGTGCTCGATGGGTTCGTGCTGTTTCTGTCCGAGTGTGGAACAGCGACAGATCCGACGGGAATCGAAGAAGCGGTCTGTACGGCGACCGGGCCGTTCGGACTGCTGATCATCGGCGTCTACTCGTTCCTGATCGCGTTCCTGTTGCCGTTCCCGAGCGAGGTCGTCCTCGCTCCCAGCGGGACGCTGCGACTCGGCCTCTCGGAACCGGCGACGATCGCCGTCATCATCGTCGTCAGCGGGGCGGGCAAGGCCCTGGGTAGTCTCTTTGCCTTCCACATCGGCCAGGAGACCAAAGAGTACGGGCCGCTGCTCTCCCTGCTGGAGCGGTCTCGGTTCGACATTCTGGGCTGGTCCGAGCGCAAGACGGTCTCGATCGCCAAGAAGTACGGCTACGCCGGCCTCGCGCTGGCGCTGTGTGTGCCTTTCTTCCCCGACACGATCTCGATCTACGCGTTCTCGATCCTCGAAGACGACTACCTCAAGTTCGCGGTCGCCACCTTCTTCGGCAGCGCCGGCCGGCTGGTCGTGACGATCGGGCTCGCCGCGGGCTTTTTCGCGATCTTCTGACACCCTCGGCCGTGCGGCGTTTTCCCCGGCACCGACGGCGGCGAGCACGCGGCTGCAAATCGGCACACTTTCCACAGCCACGGCGGTATCGATCCGATATGAGTGACCAGCAGTTCCCCACCGACAATCCCGCAGTGGTGACGGTCGGGTTGCCCTACGCGAACGGCGACCTGCACGTCGGCCACCTTCGTGGCTACGTCAACGGCGACGTGTACGCCCGCGCGCTTCGGCGCGTCGGCCAGCAGACCGCGTTCGTCTGTGGCTCTGACATGCACGGCACGCCGATCGTCGTCAACGCGGGCGAGGAGGGCGTCGATCCCGAGGCGTACGCGCTGGAGTACCACGAGACCTACGCCGAGACCTTCCCGCAGTTCAACGTCGAGTTCGACAACTACGGTCACACCCACGACGCCACGAACCAGGAACTCACCCAGGAGTTCGTCCGCTCGTGGGTCGAGCAGGACCACGTCTACGAGAAGGAGATCCAGGTGGGCTACGACCCCGAAGCCGACCAGTGGCTCCCGGACCGCCTCGTCGAGGGCACCTGTCCGTACTGTGGCGAACGGGCGCGTGGCGACGAGTGCGACGAGGGGTGTCAGCGCCACCTCGAACCCGGCGAGATCGAGGACCCCGTCTCGACGCGGACGGGCAACCCCGCCGAGTACCGCACCCGCGAGCACAAGTTCCTGCGCCTGAACGACTTCCAGGAGTACCTCCAGGGCTTTCTCGACCGTCTCGACGGCACCGACAACGCCCAGAACCAGCCCCGCGAGTGGGTCGAGGGCGACCTGCAAGATCTCTGTATCACGCGGGACATCGACTGGGGAGTCGACTACCCGGCAGACGCCGACGACGAGGAGACCGAGGAAGAGCTCGTGCTGTACGTCTGGGTCGACGCCCCGATCGAGTACGTCGCCTCCACGAAGCAGTACACCGAGCGGGTCGGCGAGGACACCTACGACTGGGAGTCGGTCTGGAAGGTCGACGGCGAGGAACGTCACGGCACGGAGTGGGACGACGACTGGACCGACGAGGCCGGCGAGATCGTCCACGTGATCGGCCGGGACATCATCCAGCACCACGCCGTCTTCTGGCCGGCCATGCTCCGGGGCGCGGGCTACAACGAACCCCGCGCGATCCTCGCGACCGGGTTCGTCAACATCGACGGGAAGTCGCTCTCGACTTCCCGGAACCGCGCGGTGTGGGCCGACGAGTACCTCGACGCCGGCTTCCACCCGGATCTGTTCCGCTACTACATCGTCTCCGGGTCGGGCATCGAGACCGACGTGGACTTCTCGTGGGACCGCTTCGCCGAGCGAGTCAACGGCGAACTCGTCGGCAACGTCGGGAACTTCCTCTACCGGTCGCTGCTGTTCGCCCAGCGCAACTACGGCGGCACGCCAGACACCGAGGTCAGCGACGACGTGCGCGAACGCATCGAGGACGCCATCGAGACCTTCGAGGACGCGGTCGACGACTACGAACTGCGTGCCCTCGCCGACGTGGGTGTCGAACTCGCCGACTTCGGCAACGAGTACATCCAGCGCAACGAGCCCTGGAACCTCGTCGACGACGATCCCGAGCAGGCCCAGCAGGTGATCCGAGACTGCGTCCAGCTCTCGAAGGCCGTCGCGATCTTGCTCCAGCCGGTGCTGCCGGAGAAGGCCGAACGGATCTGGGGGCAGCTCGGCGAACAGGGCTCCGTGGCTGACGTCCCGCTCGATGCCGCACTGGCGACGCCGCCCGCCGACTTCGACGAGCCGACGGAGCTGTTCGGACAGGTCGAAGACGACCACATCGAGGGGCTGAACGATCAGCTCCAGCGCCGCGTCGAGGCGGCCAGTGACGACGAGGACGACGACGAGAGCGACGAAGACGACGAGACGGTCGAACTCGAACCGCTGGAAGACGAGCGCATCGGCTTCGAGGCGTTCGAGGGCGTCGACATGCGCGTCGGCGAGATCGTCGCCGCCGAGGACATCGCCGACTCTGACAACCTCCTCGAACTGGCGGTCGACATCGGGATCGAGACCCGACAGGTCGTGGCCGGCCTGAAGGGGCTTCACGACGTGGACGACCTCCCCGGAACGCGGGTCGTCCTCCTCGCCAACATGGAGAAAGCGGAGCTGTTCGGGCGCGAATCCAACGGGATGATCCTCGCGGCCGGCGACGACGCCGACCTGCTGACGACTCACGAGGACTCGCCACTGGGCACCCGTATCCACTGATCGGACGCAGGGAGCTTTTGTACCACCACCTGTAATGACGGCGTATGGCAAACGACGCCGACTCCGACGACTGGAAGTTCTCGGTCGACGAGGTCGGCCCCGACGCGGAGACCGCGACGAACGGCCACGACGAGGCGGTCGAGCTGTCGAGTGAGGACGTACCGGAACCGCTGGTCGATAAGGACGAGGCCGACGCTGACGGCAACGTCGCCGGGAGTCTGCTCTCGGCCGGGCCGATCGAACCCCAAGTGGCGAGCCGCGAGAACGCTCTCTTCGTCGTTCTCGGCGTCTACCTCGCGGTCTTCGGGTTCGCGGCCATGCTCGCACCTGGCTTCGTCTCGTCGCTCCAGAACGTGCTCGTCCTCGGCGGCGGGCTCCTCGTCGTCGCCCTGCTGTCCTTCGGCGTCTTCGGACTCCTGACCCCGGAGACTTAATCCGCCGGAGGCCGTAGGTCGCGTATGTCTCTGCTCAGCGAATCGCTCTCGACGCTGCTCTTCGTCGGTGGAGCCCTGTTGCTCGTCGCCGAAGCGGTCGCTCCGGGCGCACACTTCTTCGTGCTGGGCGTCGCGCTCCTGACGGCGGGCGTCGTCGGACTCTTCTCGCCGGTCGGGGGTGCGATCGGGATTCTCGTGCTCGCTGCCGCCGTCCTCGTGACCACCGCGCTGACGCTGTGGGGGTACCGTCGCATCGACATCTACGGCGGTGAAGGCTCTGCACAGACGCTCGACTCGGACTCGCTGCGGGGCAAGTTCGGCCGCGTCACCGAGCGAGTCACCCAGACCGACGGGGAAGTGAAGCTACAGGACGCCGGCTTCAACCCCTACTACCAGGCTCGCAGCGTCGACGGTGAGATCGAAGAGGGGGCGGAAGTGATGGTCGTCGACCCCGGCGGCGGCAACGTCGTCACCGTCGAGGTCGTCGCGGGCGGCGACGAGATCGACCGACAGCTCGAAAACGACCGCGAACAGTCGGTGACCGACACCGAACCGGAACGCGAGTTCGACCCCGACGTCGAGTCCGACGCCGCCTGAGACGGAACGTCGTCGCTGCTTCGCGGTGAGCGCTGGGACGGGGGAGACGCTCACCGAGACATCGCTACAGTTGTCCGTACGAACGGTCACCGTGTGCGATTTGTAAGCAGAGACTACCTGTCACGACGACCGAAGGCTTTTCTTTTAGCCACCCCGAGGTTCGGACGATATGCTTCCAAGTGTCGTCCTCCAAGGAGGGGGGATCCTGTTCGTCGCAGTGGTCTTCCTCTTGCTCGCCGTCGCACTGGTGTATTCGAGCATCGTCATCATCCGCCCGTACCAGCAGGGTGCGTACACGGTCCTCGGTTCGTATCGTGGCCTCCTCGATCAGGGGATCCACTTCATCTATCCGTTCGTGTCCGACGTGACGCGGTTCGACATGCGAACCCAGACACTCGACGTGCCCCGCCAAGAGGCGATCACTCGTGACAACTCCCCGGTGACCGCCGACGCCGTCGTCTACATCAAGGTGATGGACCCGAAGAAGGCGTTCCTCGAAGTCGACAACTACGAGCGGGCCGTCTCGAACCTCGCCCAGACGACGCTCCGTGCGGTGCTGGGCGACATGGAACTCGACGACACGCTCAACAAGCGCCAGGAGATCAACTCGCGCATCCGGAAGGAACTCGACGAGCCCACCGACGAGTGGGGGGTCCGCGTCGAGAGCGTCGAGGTCCGCGAGGTCAATCCGTCGAAAGACGTCCAGCAGGCCATGGAGCAACAGACCTCCGCCGAACGGAAACGCCGTGCCATGATCCTGGAAGCGCAGGGTGAACGTCGCTCTGCCATCGAGACCGCGGAGGGTGACAAGCAGTCCAACATCATCCGCGCGCAGGGTGAAAAGCAGAGCCAGATCCTCGAAGCGCAGGGTGACGCGATCTCGACGGTCCTCCGCGCCAAATCCGCCGAGTCGATGGGCGAACGTGCGATCATCGACAAGGGCATGGAGACGCTGGAAGGGATCGGCGGCAGCGAGTCGACCACCTTCATCCTCCCCCAGGAGCTCACCTCGCTGGTGGGCCGCTACGGCAAGCACCTCACCGGCTCGGACGTGAAGGAGAACGGCCACGTGCTCGAGGGCCTGGAGTTCGACGAAGAGGCACGCGAGATGCTGGGACTCGACGACATCGAGGAGATCCTCGGTCAGATCGACCAGGAGGCCCAGGTCGACGTCGAAGAGATGGAACAGCAGGCCCAGAAGATCAAACACGGCGAAGACAGCACCGACATCCAGGACCCCAACGAGGCCATCGAGGAGATGGACCAGGAGTTCGGTGACGGCGGCAACGCCCCTGGCGACGGTAGCACCGACGAAGACGATCTGTAGGCCAGGTAGTCACCACAGTCGAAGCCGTTTTATTACTGGTGTGCGTAGCTGAACCAGACATGGGTGGGGATGGTCCGGTCGACGAATCGAAGCGTGCGACGCTGCGCCGGTTCGCCGCGCTCGGTGCGGCGGGTCCGCTGGCGCGTTTCTCTGACAGCGACGGGGACTCCGAGAGCGACGCCCGCGAAGCGATCGCGGGCTACGTCTCGACGACGCCCGGCGCGCACTTCTCGAAGATCAGAGACGACCTCCAGCTCGGGACCGGCGAGAGCCAGCATCACCTCCGGCAACTGGCCGAGGACGGACGGATCGACAGCTACCGCGACGGCGACTACCGGCGCTTTTTCGCGGCCGGACAGTTCTCCGAGCGGGAGATGGTCGTGTTGAGCTATCTCCGCCGCGAGACGCCGCGTGGGATGCTCGTCGCGCTGCTGAGAGATCCGTCGGCAACGGGCGGGGACCTGGCGGCGACGCTGGACGTGTCTCGGCCGACCGTCAGCAAGTACGCGAGCGAACTGGAGAGTGTGGGCCTGCTCTCGCGAGACGACGGCTACGCGGTCGAAGAGCCAGAAACCGTCCTGACGCTGCTCGTTCGCTACGCGGACTCCTTCGGTGAGCACGCGGCCACGCTCGCTACCGAGGCGGCCGATCTCGTCTCGTACGATCCGGAGTGAGACGGCGAACTGTCGTCGTTTTCCGGTCGACTACAGGTCGCTGCCGGGGGGCGTGACCGACAGCCGGCCGTCGGGGCACTGACTGGGGGCACTCCGAGAAGCGACGAACGAGTTCGACGAGCGGTCAGCAGGTGACCTTCCACGTCGTCGCCGAGGAGTAGCCCCACTTCTCGACGTCGACGTCGAACTCGCCGTCTTCGATGGCCGTCATGTTCGTCCCGACTTCCTTCGCGGAGAGACCGAGTTCGTTGCCGATGAGCCGGGACTTGAAGTACGTCTGTGTGTCGGCGTTGTCTCGCAGGAACTCGAGGATGCGGCGCTGTTTCTCCGAGAGGCGCGTGTCGGCCGTTGTCGCTGTCGTGCTCATACACCATCGTTCGGATCAGATACTCTTAGGGGGTTTGGTACGGTCGGTTAACCCGCTGCCGTCTTGCGGTTTTTGCGTCGGCTCGGCCGGCCGGTCCGTGCTCACTCCGCTCTGAGTGGGGCGGTTGGTACGGGTGGGTAACACCCGCATACCGGCCCGTGATGATACAGAGTCGTCGACGTTTACCCAGTCGACGACACGACAGCGTGCGGTCGATCTGGTAACGATCTACAACAACCCGTCTCGTACAGCCGGTAGTATCAGTCCTCGATTCCGGCGATCGTCTCGGCCACGTCGTCCCAGTGGCTCCCTCGCCAGAAGTGCTGTCCGCAGGCTCGACAGCGCCACACGTCCGTCTCGTCGGGCTCCGGTGCGTAGTCGGGCGTCGAGCGGTCGGGGTCGACGGCGTCCAGTCGCCCGTTGCAGTCGCCACAGTACGCGGGTTCGTCATCGACGGCGAGTTCGAAGCCCGCCGCCGACAGCGCCGAGAGCTGTGTCTCGATCGTTCGGCCGTCGAGCAGGATCGCGTCGGGACTCCGGCTCGCGAGGTCGCGATCCCTGGTGACGATCCGTCGCCCTTCGCGCCGGGCCAGCGCGAGGAGCGCCTCGTCCGGCGCGTCCGGGGCGATGTCCCGATCGAGCGCGTAGGCGGCGTCGTAGCCACACATTCGCAGGTACGTCGCGAGCTTCCCACACATCACGTCGAGCAAGAGGTCGGTCATCGGTCAGTGGAGGAACGACCGCACGTCGTCGACGTGCCACGCGTTGAGTACGTCCGCGGGCTCGGCCCAGCCTCGCCGGCCGGTGTGGACGCCGTACCTGAGGCTGTCGAAGCCGGCCGGCGAGTGCGCGTCGGTGTCGATGGCGACGGTCGCGCCGGCCTCGATCGCCGTCTTGACGGCGCTGCCAGCGAGGTCCAGTCGTGCCGGGTCGGCGTTGATCTCCAGTGCCGTGCCGTGGTCGGCGGCGACCGTCGCCAGCCGCGATACGTCCACGTCGAGGCCCGGACGGCGGTTGAGGTAGCGACCGGTCGGGTGGCCGACGACGTCGACGGCCGGGTGTCGGGCCGCCGCGACCAGCCGCTCGGTGCCGTCGCCGTCGAGCGCGGCGTGGGGCGAGGCCACCACGAGGTCGAGGTCGGACAGCAGGTCGTCGCCGACCGACACCGTTCCGTCGGCCGCGACGTTGGCCTCGACGCCCGCGAACACGTCGATCGCGGCGTCGTCGGCCGCCGCCCGGATCTCGCCGAGCTGGTCGCGCAGTTCCTCGTCGTCGAGGCCGACGCCGCCGACCATCCCCGGCCCGGTGGCGTGGTCCGTGATCGCGAGGTAGTCGTGGCCGAAGGCGGCCGCTCCCTCGATCATCTCCGCGACGGTGGCGCGGCCGTCCGACCAGGTAGTGTGCGTGTGGAGGTCGCCGCGAATATCGCTCGTCTCGACGAGGTCCGGCAGCTCCCCTTCGACCGCGGCCTCGATCTCGCCGCGGTTCTCTCGGAGTTCTGGGGGGACCCAGTCCATCTCCAGCGGATCGTACATCGACGCTTCGGTCTCGCCGCCGATCTTCTCGCCGGCCCGCTGGTCGTCGTCTTCGACGCCGGCCACGTCGAAGATGCCGTACTCGTTGACCTTCAGGTCGCGCTCGATCGCGCGGTTCCGGACGGCGACGTTGTGGGCCTTGCTCCCGGTGAAGTACTGGAGGGCAGCCCCGAACTCCTCGGGGACGACGACGCGCAGATCGATCCGGACGCCGTCGGCCCGCAGGCTCGCCTTCGTGTCACCGGCCTCGATGACGCTGTCGGCCTCGGGCCAGTCGGTGAACGCCGCGACGACCCGCTCGGCGTCGTCGCTGCCGACCAGCACGTCCACGTCGCCGATCGTCGCCCGCCAGCGTCGCAGCGAGCCCGCGAGCTCGACCGACGCGACCGCGTCGACGGCGTCGAGGTACTCGACGACGCGCTCGCCGTTGGGGCGGGCGTCTCCGAGCAACTGCCGTTCGTGGGCCTCGCGGGCGAAGTCGATACCGTCGAGGATGTTCTGCTCGGTCTTTGCTCCGAACCCCTTCACCGTCTGGATGTCGCCGGCCTCGGCGGCCGCTTCGAGGTCGTCGAGCGTCTCGATCCCCAGTTCCTCGTACAGCGTCCCGGCGGTCTTGGGGCCGACGCCCTCGACGCTGGTGATCGCCGCCATGTCGAGGGGGTACTCCTCGCGCAGCTCGTCGAGTTCCGAGATCGCTCCGGTCTCGACGTACTCGACGACCTTGCTCGCGATGGCGTCGCCGACGCCGTCGATCTCGCCGACGGCGTCCTCGCCCTCCTGGGCGAGGCTCTCCACTGCCTGCGGGTACTCGCGGATGTTCTCCGCGGCGCGGCGGTACGCGCGTGGCTTGTAGTCGACGCCCTTCGCGTCCAGCAGGTCCGCGAAGGCCTCGAACTGCCGGGCGATCTCGTCGTTGCGACTCATCGGCCGCGACTCGCCCTCCCGGTACCGGAGTCGGCGTCTTCGTGGCCCAGCGCCTTCTTGAGGAACTGCATCCAGCGTTTCTTGTCGGCGGCTTCCTTGGCCTGGGCCTCCTGCTCGATGTCGGCCGGGCCGAGCTGTTCGAGGGCGTTCAGCGCCCGGTCGATCCCGATGATCGAGTTCGCGAGGCGCTCTCCCTGCGCGAACGTGATGTCGTCGTCCTCGATGCGCTGTGTGCGCTGGCGGCGCTCGCGTCGGAGGTTGCGCTTGGCGTTCTCGACGCGCTCGCGTTCTCCGGCGGGGATCGTGTCCCGGCGCTTGATCTCGAAGACGAACGACTGGAGTTCGATCGTCTCGCCTTGCACCTCGATCGCTTCGGGGATGTCCACGCCGACCGTCGCGCTCTCCCGGCCGATGCGTTCGAGCAACTGCTCGCGCTCGAAGTCTTTCACGTGGTCGCCTTCGGTCGGGAGGGTCTTACTCGCTTCGCCCGCCGCTGCCCGGACCGCCCTCGTGCCGGCTCGGACACCGGCGGGCTCGTCGCACCGACATAGGGAATGGAGAGAACGACCCAAGGCATAATATCACACACTGGGGACAAACTTTTGCAGCAACTCTCTGCTATAAATACCGGAGTGATCGTATGCTCAAATGCAAAATCTGTGGCGACCGATACGCGAAGCAGTTCGGACAGTGTGCCAAGTGTACTGCAAAGATCGGCGAGAAAAAGAAAAAGAACTGTACCGGTAGCGGCTGTGGGAAGACGATCGTAATACTGCCGGCTGTAACTTCGTGAAGATCTTCGCCACCCAGGGGTGGCGAAATCGTTCACAGATTTACAGCCGGTAGTATAAAAAAGATCACCAAGTCTGCGATCCGGAAGGGCGTCATGGAGACTGTCTGCCCTGGCTGTGGGATCACCGTCGAGTTC
The DNA here is from genome assembly GCF_058933285.1 of Halomicrobium sp. HArcht1-1. NCBI lineage: Archaea > Methanobacteriati > Methanobacteriota > Halobacteria > Halobacteriales > Haloarculaceae > Halomicrobium > Halomicrobium sp. HArcht1-1. The sequence goes on along the minus strand of NZ_JBZYDL010000001.1, from coordinate 2,254,810 downwards.
AGCGTCGATCTCTGATCGCTTACGTCGAGCCCTCGAACCCCAGCTCGACGGCGCGCGCACGCTCGACGAGGTCGCCGTCGTAGCGGTCGGCCGTCTGTTCGGGGTGGGTCTCGTCGATGGCACGGACCGTCGCGACGGTGTTGGCGAAGTTCTTGTACGTGGCTTCGTCGACCATCTGGCCGTCCAGTACGACCGCGCCCGACCCCTCGGCCTTGGCTTCGACGAAGCGTTCGATCTTGCCCACGTCGCGCTCCAGTTCCTCGGCAGTCGGCATGTGGATGCGGTTGGCCTGGACGGTCTGTTTGGGGTGGAGCGACCACGAGCCGTCGATGCCGATGGTCGCCTCGCGGGTCACCTGGTCGGCGTAGCCCGGTGCGTTGTAGTAGGTCACTCCTGCTCGCTCGTGAAAGAGCTGATCGAAGGGGCCGCCGACGGCGACGAGACCGGCGGCGCTGGCCTCGTTCGAGAGCCGTTCGAGCATCGCGGCCCACTGCGGGCGCTGGCCATCCATCGCGCGCCCGCCCAGCTCTGCGGTGTAGTCCACCGGTCCGAAGATCAGGCCGGTCAGACGCGAGTCCTCGCCCAGCCGTGCGATCTCTCGCAGGTCCGAGAACGCTCGCGCCGTCTCGACGATCACGGAGAGGCCGATCGACCCGTCGTCGTACCCGTACTCGCGTTCGGCCTCGGCGACGGCTGCACGAGCCCGTTCTACGTCGTCTCGTCGACCGACTTTCGGGACGACGACGCCGTCGAGGTGGTCGCCGGCCTCGCCGACGAGGCGGTCGATCTGGTCGACGCCTCGCTCTCGGAAGCTCGGGTCGGCGTAACTCCACTCGACGCGGGGCCAGATCTCGCCGCCGAAGTCGGGGCCGTACTCGGGGAGCCGGTCGATCGTGTTTTCGAGCGCCTCGGCTTTCATCGAGGGCGCGGTGCCGTCCTCGATGTCGGGCGCGAGCCAGTCCGGGGCCTCGAACCCCTCGGCGGTGAGCCCGGAGTCGAGGTACTTCGCCGAGTTCTCGCGCGGGACGGCGGCCGGTGCGGTCTGGAAGGTGCGACAGAGTCGTGTCATTGGTGTCGGCTGTCGATGAGTGCGGTTCGCCGGCCGGAGTAGACCGGGCGGCGGTCCTGGTCGAACGCGACGTGTTCGAAGGTCACTTCGCCGGCTCGCGGCGGACCGGGGTCGGGGTCGGCTTCGAGGACGCGCGTGAAGCCGTAGATCGTGTCTCCAAGCGTCACGAAGTCGTGGAACGATTCGTCGTGATAGGCGCGCTCGCGGTACGTGGCCTCGTCCGAGCGGGCGTGGGCCAGCGCGACCGAGCGGGTCACGTCGCCGTAGGCCACGATATCTCCGGACGGCGAGTCGGCCATAGCGTCGCGGTTGTGGTGCTGGCGGGCCGTGTTCAGCGTCGCCAGCGGGAGCCCGGCCACGAGCTGGTCGTCCATCGTCCGACCGCGCTCGTGGCGGTAGGCGACCGCAGCGTCCGGGTCGTCCCCGACGCGATCGAGCGCCGCCCGAAAGTCCTCGAAGTGGGGGCCGTCGGGGGCGATCAGCGTCGCCGGCAGGGAGTCGTCGGACGCTCCCTCCTCGACCGCCTGTTCGTTGTCGGCCTCCCGCTCGTCGTCGGTCACCTGCCCCCCGTCGGCCGCCGTGGGGGTGCGTCGTGGGACCATGTTCGTCCGCTCGTAGCTGACCAGCACGGCGTCCGTCTCGGCGTCGTAGCCTGCCGTCTGCCAGGTGACGATCCCGTAGTCGGGCCGGGAGTTCGAGGTGGCGGTCGACTCGACGGTCGATCGGGTTCTGATCTCGGTCCCCGGCAGGACGGGCTCGTGGAACCGGAGGTCGGTCCGGCCGAGGAAGTACCCGCCCTTCTCCGAGAGGTCCTCGACGGTCGCGCCCATGACACAGGCGAGCAGGTAGTCCGGGTGGATCGGTGGCTCGGGGAAGTCCCGCTCGCGGGCTGCGTCGGTCCGCCAGTAGGCGGGATCGTGGTTCAGCGTCTGGCCCATCCACCGCTCGGTGCCGGGCCGGTCGAGCACCAGCCCGGGCTCGTGCTCGATGGTCTCGCCGACCTCGAAGCGCTCGAAGTAGTGGCCCTTCTCTCGGGTCTCCGCGCGATCGAGGGCCGACGCGAAGGCGTCGGGATCGGTCCACTCGCTCATCGGCGACCACCGCCCGCCCGGCCGGGACCGGGATCGCGACGCGGGGCGTCCCGTCGCTCGGCGGCGTCGGCCCCGGTCGCTCGTCCGTCCATCCGTGCCACCGTCCGGCGCATCTCGTTGGTAACGATCATGTACCCCTCGTCGAAGCCCATGCCGGGCTTTGCGAGCACCTGCGCTGCGTCGGTCGCCAGCGCGACGTGGGCACAGGCCCGCGCGGAGGTCGCCGTCTCGTTGCAGGTGCCACCGAGATACGCGCGGGTGTCGGTACCCTCGCAGTAGCGGACCGCGCGGGCCGACCGCTGGACGCCGCCCAGATCCGGCGTCTTGATCTGGACCACGTCCGCCGCCTCGTGGTCGACGAAGCGACGAACGTCGTCGAAGGTGTTGCACCACTCGTCGGCGACGACGTCAACCGCGACGCCCGCGTCGGCGAGGGCCTCGCGGAGTTCGGCCATCGCGTGGATCTGATCGGCCCGCCCCGCGGCGTCCATCGGCCCCTCGACCTGCAGCGGGTAGGGGGCCGCCGCCCGTTCGAGCGCCGCGAAGTAGTCGGTGACTTCGGGGCGGTCGTAGGGCGGTCCGAACAGTTCGCCGATCATCCCGTACACGTCGACGTGGAAACGGGGCTCGTACTCTGGGCCTCCGAGGTCGTCCGTGCGTGTCGACAGCCAGTCGAGGTAGTCGAGCAGGCCGTCGCCGTCCGCGCCCATCGCGTCCGTCGAGTTGAACAGGCCGTGGGGCAGGACCGGGACGCCCTTGACGAGCATCTTCTCGGCGTTGGTGTATCGCTCGTCGCCGGACTGGCCGAACACCGGGACGGGCTCCGTGGCCGGTTCCGTGCCCAGCGCCGTCGCGAGCACGTCGGTGGGCGTGCCGCGAGTCGCGTGGGCGGCGGCGTTCAGCAGTGCCTGCGAGACCCCGTAGCGGACGGCCGTGTGCAGGCGGCCGCCCCGGCGAGAGGGCAGCGCTTCGACGGCCGTGACGTTCTCGTCGAAGTGGGTCGCGTCCCGTCCGCGTAGTACGTCGGCGACCTGGCTCTCGACGACCGACACGAACTCCTCGGCCCGAAAGCGGGGGTCGCGGCCCCCGGCCCCGGAGTACTGGACGGCGGCACAGTCGCCTCGCACCCACCGGCCGTCGCCCAGCTGGAGTTCGACGAGCAGACTCTCGCCGGCCTCTCGGATTCGATCGAAGCCGTCGGTCACCGGCTCGCCCTCGTAGGCGAACCCGTCGCGGTTGGCTCCCTGTTTGATCGCGCGCTGGTCGTCGAAGAAAAAGCCGGCGACGCCGGGCGTCGCCCGGACGGACTCAATCCGCATCCGTCTCACCCCGGCGACCGATGAGCTTGCCGTCGCTGATGGCGTCCACGTCGTCGGCGACCATCTGGAACGACTGGGCTCGGCCCTCCCGCTCGGCGCGCTGGCCGAGCTTGTTCTCGTGGATCTCGCGGACCTCGTCGGGCACTGCGAGATCCCCGAACTCGAACATCCGGACGCGGCCGTCGTCGTCGCGGGCCGGCAACACCGCTCCCGCCGCGGCGTCGCTGGGGGCGAAGGGCACGTCCATCGCGCCCGACTCGAAGGCTCGGATCACCCCCTGGGCCAGGTCGCCGTCGCCGTGGCGGTCGATCGCGTCCATCAGCGCGCGCGTCGTCTGTTCGATCAGTCGCTGCTCCTCGTCGACGCCAGCGAGGTCGATGTCCTGTTCGATGGTCATGTCGATGAGCTGCCGCGTCGTCCGCAGGCCCGCGGCGTTGGCCTCCTTGGTCGGAACGCCCTGGAACTCCTGTGGGGACTTGGTGATGACCTTGTCGGGCTTCGCGACCGCCGCCGTGACGCCGCCGAGGCCGATGACGCCGCTGGCACGCGCCTCGTCGGGCGGGAACCCGCCCATCCACTCGTGGAAGACGGTGGTGACCGTCACGTCGTCGGGGAGATGCTCCTCGCCCAGCGCGCGCAGCGCTCGCAGCGCGGCCACGTCCTGGACGACGTTGCCGACCTGGCCGTAGCCAAGCGTCAGCGAGCGCACGCCCTGTGTGGCCGCGAGCAGCCCCTCGACCAGCATCACCGCGATGGCGATGGCCGGCGGGACCAGCGTCCCCGTCAGCGGGCCGAACGGCTCGCGGTTGACGACGACGCCCCGTTCCGCGTAGGCCCCACAGAGGCGGTCGACGAACTGCCAGTGTGTGATCGTCTCCGCCAGGCTGTGGCCCTTCGTGTAGGGGATGTTGTACGAGATGGGGCCGCCCTCGAAGCTCTGGAAGCCACCCGCAAGCGTCACCATCGCCAGCAGGCGCGCGTCGGGCGTGCCGTGGCGCACCTCGATGGGAGTGTCCAGCGCCCGCACGAGCCGGCGACAGTCTTCGACGCCGTGGTTGACCGCGGGGAACCCGTTCAGCGCGTCCTCGTCGCTGTTGCGCGAGGCCGCCAGCCCCTCCTCTGCCTTCTCATACTCGTTGTCGCGGGTGTAGGAGTCGATCGTCGTCGGGAGCAGGTCCGCCCCGCCCTGCTGTTCGAGGTACTGCAACAGCTCGATCTGTGCTTCGAGGCAGGGGACGCCCGCGCGTGGCTGGAGCAGAGGCTGGTCGGCCGACTCCAGCACTGGGGCGAACTGTTTGCCGGCCGGGAGCGACTCATGGAAGGCGATCGCCTCCTCGAAGTCGACCTCGCGGCCGGTGTGCCACTCGTCGCGGAGTTCGTTGGCGAGTCGCTGTAGCTCCTCGCCAGCGAGCCGCTGGTCGCGGGGCATGGTCAGCTGTCGACCCTCGCTCGCTCGGCCTCGCGGGCCGTCAGCTGGAGGTCCTGGCGAAGCGCCGCGATCGCCTCCTGTGGGTCGGTCTCCGCGTCGAAGACGCGGTCGAACCCCATCTCGCGGAAGCGCTCGCGGGTCTGCTCGAACTCGTCCTGACCGACCGCGAGGTTGCCGCCGACGTAGGTACAGACGTCGAGGCCGGCGGCCTCGATCCGGTCGTGAAAGCCCTCACAGTCCTGTCGGGCGTGTCCGTACAGGGAGGAGACCAGTACCGCCTCGGCGTCGTGTGACTGTGCCGCGTCGACGAAGTCCGCCTGCGAGGTCTTGACGCCGAGGTTGACGACGTCGAAGCCTGCGGCCGACAGCGCCTGTTCGAGAATCGTGATACCGACGACGTGAGCGTCGGAGCCGATGACGCCGAGGATGACCGTCCGGGGCATGTGGTAGTGCAGACGAGGCTCCCCACAATAAATGTAATGATCTTTCATGATAATACGTCCTTAAGGAATTCATAATGATTAATCACAAAGATTCATGGCCGTGCCGACCGAGCCACGACGCATGGGTGCCCTCTCGGACCTTCGGGTCCTGGACCTGACACAGGTGTTGGCCGGCCCGTACTGTACGATGTTGCTCGCGGACATGGGCGCGGACGTGGTAAAGATCGAGCGCCCCGGCGGGGACCTGATCCGGTCGAACCCCCCGTACCTCGAAACCGACGACGAGCCCTACGGCGGGTACTTCCAGAGTGTCAACCGCGGCAAGCGGTCGCTGGAACTGGACTTCGGCGACGAGGCCGACCGCGAGGCCTTCCTCTCGCTGGTCGAGCGCGCGGACGTCGTCGTCGAGAACTTCAAGGCCGGAACGATGGAACGGTTCGATCTGGGCTACGAGCGACTCCGCGAGCGTAATCCGTCGCTGGTCTACTCCTCGATCCGTGGCTTCGGCGACCCGCGGACCGGCGAGACGCACCGCCAGGGCCAGCCCTCGTTCGACCTCATCGCCCAGGCGCTGGGCGGAGTCATGGAGATCACCGGCCCCGAGGACGGTCCGCCGACGAAGGTCGGCCCCGGCGTCGGCGACCTCTTTACCGCGGCGCTGAACGCCGTCGGCATCCTCGCTGCGATCCACCACCGCGAGCGCACCGGCGAGGGACAGTACGTCGACACGGCGATGTACGACGCCATGCTCTCGCTGTGTGAGCGGACGATCTACCAGTACTCCTACGACGGCCACGCTCCCACTCGACGGGGCAACTCACACCCCACGCTGTTCCCCTACGACGCCTTCGAAGCGGCCGACGGCTACGTCGTGATCGCCGCCTTCTCGGACGGCCACTGGCGGACGCTCTGTGAGACGATGGACCGTCCGGCGCTGGCCGCCGAGTACCCCGACGCCGCCAGCCGCCGCGACGCGCGGGCGACGCTCCGGGCCGCCATCGCCGACTGGACGCGCGACCGCGAGACCAGCGCCATCGTCGACGCCCTCGACGGCCGCGTCCCCGCCGCGCCGGTCCAGAACACCGCAGACATCTTCGAGGACCCACACGTCGCGGCCCGCGAGATGCTGGCGACGGTCGACCAGCCCGGCACCGACGAGCAGGTGACGATCGCCGGCAGCCCGATCAAGATGACCGAGACCGATCCGCGACCGCGTGGCCGCGCGCCGCTGCTGGACGAACACCGCGAAGAGATACTCGAAGCCGCCGGTAGCGAGTCTGAAGACGGTCGGCGAGCTGGCAGCGACGATTGACTGGCGTCCCGTTCTCGCCGGTCGCTAGCGTCACGAGAGCACTCCGACGAGCAGTATTCCGGTGTTCCAGGCAGTGACGACGACGCCCACCAGCGCCAGCGTCGCGGGGACGGTCGTCGAGTACGGGTGGGGCAACGCTCGCCACACGAGGTAGGTGCCGACGAAGAACGTCGCTTTGATCGGGAGCAAGACCGCGACGCCGTACCGTTCGACGAGCGATGCGACGACTGGGTTCGCCTCGGTCGAGGAGCCAAGCGTCAGGCCGACCCCGGTCGTGAGGAGGTCGCCGATCCCGAAGAAGACCAGTGCCAGCAGCCACAGGCCAGTGGGCGGTTCGAGCACGTCGAGGGGTGGACTGCCGGTCACAGTGTCCATCTCGACGGCAGAGAGACGCCGATCCCGGATAGTTACGTGTCAGCTACCTGTCCGAAGCAGCTGGTTACCCGCCGACGAGCGGTCTGCGAGGTCACGCTGGCGGCGTCCAGTGGTACCGGTAGGCGACGCCGAGGACGGAATCGGGGACGACCAGCTCGACCCCGTCCTCGCGCCCGCTGGCCGACAGCAGAGAGGGCATCCAGAGATCGCCCCCGTCGCGGTCACCGCCGAAGGCCTGCATCGCGTCGACGAACGCCAGCGGGTCGTCCGCGTCGGTCTCGCTGTAGGCCTTGATCGCGCGATCGACCAGATCGACGACGAAGACGTATCCGTCGGCGGCGGCGACGCTCTGGGGCAACAGGAACCGATCGCCGTCGGTGCCGTAGCCGGCCTCGCCGTAGACGTGCCACCCGTCGTCGTCGCGGTACTGGAGCCGGTTGTTGTTCCGGTCGGTGACGTAGGTCGCGCGCTCGCCGACGGCCACGTCGCTGGGGTTCCAGAACTCGCCGCGGTCGTGCCCGAAGCGACCGGCGTCGTCCTCGTATGTGAGTTCCTCGGTCGTCCGGTCGAAGGTCCACCGGAGCAATCGGCCGTTGAAGGAGTCGACCGCGAGCAGGCGCGTCCGGTCGTCGTCGATCCCGTCCGTCGCCAGCCCTCGGGGCAGCTTGCAGTTGTTCCCCCAGATGCCCCAGGTGGCGGCCGACGTGACGTGATCGATCCGGACGCCATCGCGACAGTCGAGGCGGTAGACGGCGATCTGTGGCTCGTCGTTGTCCGTGTCGTAGGTCAGCGAGTAGTCGGCCGCGAAGAGATAGCCCAAGCCGGGCTCGACCGACCAGAACGCCGTTCCGACCGGGAATCGGTTGTGCGAGAGTGGTCGCTGGACCAGCGGTCCGCCGCCGTCGGCGTCGGTCACCTGGAGCCGAGCGTTGTCGGCGTCGACGACGAGCAGTCGCTCGCCGCCCACCGTGGGGACGCCGACGGCCGCGCTGGCGAAGTCCAGTCGCTCGGGCGCGGTGTGGTCGCCGCCGACGCCGGCCAGCCGTCGCTTCGACTCGGAGATCGTCCCCAGATCGTAGGCGGCGACGGTGTGGTCCATCGCCTCGGTGACCAGGACTCGCTCGGTCGTGTCGTCGGTCGCCGCGTAGCCCGGCGAGTCGTAGGGGGCGACCTGCATCGGCGACCCGAACCGCCGGTCGTCTAAGCTCGGCGCGATCGTCGAGGGGACTTCGCTCGTGTGGCCCCGCGCCGTGTCGTACATGTGGACGAAGCCACCGCCTACGTCCGGCACGGCGACGCGCTCGTCGTCGCCGCTGCCCAGCACGGAGACGCCACGGGGCGTGACGTACGATTGCGGGACGATCGGCAGCCCCGTCTCTTCGAAGGGGACGCCAGCGCCGGCCCGGTCACAGCGAAGGACCGTCGCGAAGTACGAGGGGAACGCGCCGGTCCGGCGCAACACGCCCTCACCAGTGTTCGCGATCAGGAGGTTCCCCGCGGTGTCGACGGCCAACCCCTGTGGCCAGTACAGCGGGAGCGCACCGGCGAACTCGGAGTCGACCGACCGGATCGTGTCGACGAGCGTCCCCTCGTCGTCGAAGACCGTGATCCGCGCACGGAGATCGTCGCCCTCGTGGTAGAACTCGTCGGCGACGAACACCCGAAGCCCGTCGTCGTACTCGTAGACTGCGATGCCGTTGGGGTGAAACTGCTCCCCCTCGTCCGGTCGGAAGGTGTCGACGGCGACGACTTCGGGCCGTCGACCGTCGTACTCGTAGGACAGCCGCTGAACCCGGCCGTTGGCCAGGTCCGTCACGAACAGCGCCGGATCGCTCGGGTGGTGGGCGAGCCGAAAGGGAAGTTCGAACGATCCCGGCTCCGATCCGGGTTCGCCGACGGCCGTCAGGCGCTGTTCCAGGGCGCTGTCGAGGACGACGAGCCGACTGTTCGCGGTGTCTGCGACCCACACGTTTCCGCGTGGGTCCTGGCACACGCCGACCGGCGTGGTCAACTGCGGCGAGTCGTCTGCTCGGTCCCCGCTCGTTTCGTACGCGCCGATGGTCGCCTGGTGGCGGAACGGCATTCGTGTTAGTACAACAGAGAATATCGATTGTACTTAGTGTTGCTGTATTAATCCGAACGGCGTCAGCCGGGACCGCTCTCGGGATCGCCGTCCAGTTCGATCGTCACGGTCGTCCGGCCGTCGGTGTGGTCGAAGCCCAGCGTCCCACCGGAACGCTCGACGATCCAGTTGACCAGCCACAGGCCCAGTCCGCTCCCGTGTTCCAGTGGCGTCTCGGACTCCTGGTTCAGCGCCTTGCGCTCACACTCCGGCAGGCCGGGTCCGCCGTCGACCACCGACAGCGAGACGCCGTCCCGGTCGCTCTCGACCTCGACGCGGGCATCACACGTCGCCAGCGCCTCGCCGTGCTCGACGGCGTTGTCCACGAGGTTCTCGACGGCGACGACCAGGTTCGGGTGGGCACGCACCGACAGCGACGACGACCCGTCGGTCTCGATGACCGCGTCGGGGTGCTCGTCTTCGACGGCCGTGACGGCGCGGTCGACGACCTGCTCGACGCGCTGGGTCGTCCGGCCCGCCTCGCTGTCGAGTACCGACTCGATCGCTCTGGCCTTCCTCGCGGTCTCTTCGAGCCGTCTGCCCCGTTCCAGCACCGTGCCGGCCAGCTCCCTGTTCGGCCCTTCCAGTTCCTCCATCACGACCTCGGTGTTGCCCATGATGATCGACAGCTCCGAGCGGAGGTTGTGTCGCAACACGCGAGCGAAGACCTGTCGCAGGAGATCCAGCTCCTCGCGACGACGCTCGCGTTCGGTGATGTCCCGGAGCGTGCCGACCGAGCCGACGAACTCTCCGTCGTCTTCGATCACGCCGACGGTCACCTCGTAGAGACGCTGGATCCCGTTGGCGTCGGCCAGCCAGCTCTCGAAGCTCTCGAAGGTCCGGCTCTCGTCGCCGAGAATCGACTTGAGCGCCCTGTCGCCGCGCTCGCCGCCGGCCTCCGGGAGCAGTTCGTTGATTCGCTCGCCGACGACGGCGTCTTTCTCTCGGCCGAAGAACGACGCCATCGGTTCGTTGAGCAGTTCGATCCGGCCCTCGGCGTCGAGGACGTACATCGGATCTCCGGCGCTCTCGACGAGCGTCTGGTACTGTTCCAGTGCCCGCTCGCGTTCCTTGCGTTCCGTGATGTCCCGAACGACACCCATCAGCCCGGCGTAACTCCCGTCTTCGGACGGCAACAGCGTGTAGTGGATCGACACCTCAAGGCGGGTGCCCGCCCGGTCGAGGAAGGTCATGTCGACGGTGGCGCTCTCCTCGTCGGTGCGTTCGAGGTGGCGCAGCGTCCGCTGGCCCTTCTCTAGCTCGCCCTCCGCCAGCGTCGTCGAGGCGTGCCGGCCGATGATCTCGGTCCGCTCGTAGCCCAGCATCTCGGCGAACGACTCGTTGCAGAAGTCGATCACGCCGTTCTCGTCCAGGGTGTAGAGCCCGTCCTGTGCCTGTTCGACCAGCAGGTCCAGCAGCTCCAGTCGCGCCTCGCGCTGTACCTGTGGCGTCACGTCGCGAAACACTTCGAGGCGCAACGAGCCGACGCTGTCTGGCAGCTCGTGTGCCGAGTGGCTGAAGTGACGTGTCTCGTCGTCGGTCGGCAGTTCAACGACGGTCTCGCTGGTCGCGTCGACCCCTCGCTGGGCTCTGGTCACGGTCCGTATAGCGCTCGGTCTGTCCCCCAGCAGCGCCACGAGCCGCTCGTAGAAGCCACCCGAGTCCGCCGCGGCGTCGACGGGGAAGACCGTCTCGAACGGCTCGCTGGCCCAGCAGATCGTCCCGTCGGGCTCGACGAGGAACTGGTACCCCTCGCAGGCGGCGTCGTCGTCGACCCGCGCCAGCGCCTGTGCCAGCGCGTACTCGCTCTTCTCTTCTCGCTCGCTGACGAGCCCGACGACCTTCTCGATCAGGAACGGGGCGGTGTCGCCCGGGTCGCCCCTGTCGACCAGCGTGTCGACGACGTCGAGCAGTTCGTCGGACACGTTCGCCGGGTCCGTCTCGGTGTAGAGGACGACGGGCAAGGTCTGGATCTGGCGCACCTGTTCGTGGATGTGCTCGCTCAGCGAGCCGTCGATCACGACACAGTCGATGGTTCTGGCTTCGGCGACCGTCCGGATCCGTCGGCGGTCGGTCGTCCACGCGACCGAGATCGGGGCGTCGGCGTCCTTGGCCGCTTCGCTGATCGCTCCGGACGACGATCGGTCCCCGATACACAGCACGTCGATCCGTCCGTCGACGGCGTCTCCGTTCCCCCCTCCCGCGGCTCGCTGCTGTCCCATTCTTTTTGTCACCCTCGCTGCCCTAAGTACTACCGTAGCGTCCTTGCAACAGTATAAAGATTCGTGTACTACTGGAAATCTGTCACACGAACGAAACCGACAGGTCCTCGTCGGCGCGGGAAGATCCGGACGTTCAAACGGAGGGACGACGAAGGCCGGTGTAATGGGAGACTCGGCGGCCGACGAACGTGGCTGGGAGGAGTACTTCGCGTTCGACGAGCCGTACGCGAACCAGGGCGACGCCATCGAGCGCGCGATCGAGGCCGGCCAGGCGCGGGGCTACCTCGCGATGGAGGGGCCCTGTGGCACCGGCAAGACGATGGCGGCCCTGACGGCCGGCGCACACCTGCTCGACGCCGGCCACTACGAGCGGATCGTCGTCGTGACGCCGGTCAAACAGCAACTCCAGCAGTTCGTCACCGACCTGCGCGCGATGAACGCCGGACTGGACGAGCCACTGCGTGGCATCTCGCTGGTCGGCAAGCGCGACCTCTGTCCGTACGGGCGCGAAGGTATCTTCCCCGAGGACGGCTCCGTCCACGACCGCTGTGAAGACCTGCGCGAGAACACGGCACGGCTCGTCGAGGCCGAGGGCGACGGCACCGACCACGCGCCGGCCAGCGCCGCCATCGAGGCGGAACTGGGCGACGACGAGCAGTGGTGGGACCCACAGATCGCCAGCGACCTCGCGGCGGCGGCCCGACCGGACGCCCGCGACCAGCAGCGCCTCGGCGAGGGCACGCTGGGGACCGCCGGTGCCGACTCCCCGTACCGCCCCAGCCAGCCCGCCGCGCCCGAGGAGATCGCCGAGAGCGACGATCCGCCGCTGTACTGCCCGTTCGAGGCCGACTGGTACGCCCGCAACACCGGCTCGCCGATCGACTTCGGCGTCGGGGAACACAGCGTCGTCACGGCCGAGGAGTACCTCCCCGCGTCGGTTGAGTACGGCACCTGTCCACACCGCGCGATGAGCGTCCTGCTGGAGGCCGCCGACGTGGTGATCGGCAACTACAACCACCTGTTCGACCCACAGACCCGTCCGCTCCTCGCCTCGATCCTCGACGAGGACACGTTCGTGGTCGTCGACGAGGCCCACCGGCTCGAAGAGCGCGTCCGGGACCTGCTCTCGGACCGCGTCGGGAGCCAGACGCTCACACAGGCCAGCAACGACCTCAACTTCCTGCTCCAGCGGGCTCGCCAGACCGACGACCACCGGCAGCAAGTCGAGGAGGTGCTCGCCGCACGCGAGGTCCCGCTGGCGGCCGTCGAGCAGGCCCAGCAGTTCTACGACGACGTGCTGGACTGGCTCGACGACCGGGTTCGGTCCTACCTCGACGGCGAGTTCGAGGGGTGGCGCACCGACCCCGACCAGCTCCCCCAGCGCGACCACGAAATTCCGCTGCGAGACCCGGAGACCGTCGAACAAGACGCCCTGACCGAGTGGGCCGAGCGCGAGGGGTACGACGGCGGTCTGTGGCGCTCGCTCCCGAAGATCGGCGCGGCGGTCGAAGAGGCAATCGACACGCTGGGGCTCGCACGGACGCCGGTCTGTGCCGCCGTCGGGACGATCGCGGGCCAGTGGTGGGAGCGCGACCACGCCGGCTTCCTCCGCGAGATCGAACTGGAACACGCGCCCGCCGACGAGCGCCACGTCGACGCCGACTACGAGGTCGCGTACACCGCCGGGCTGCTGTGTTACAACTGCATGCCCTCGACGGCGCTTCGCAACGTCTTCGACGACCTGGGCGGGGGCGTCCTGATGAGTGCGACGCTCGAACCGCTGGACGTGTTCCAGCACGTCTCCGGGCTCTCTTTCCTCCGTGACGGCGGCCAGGACCGAGATCCTCGCTTCGTCAAGGCCGCGACCTACGGGCTGACCTTTCCCCCGGACAACCGCGCGTCGTATCTCGTGGACTGTCGCCCCTTCACGGCCCGCAACCGCGGCGATCCCGAGTCGATGCGACCGCTTGGCGATGCCTGGAACCCGACCCGCGACGAGTACGCTCACGCCCTGCGAGCCCTGGCGCGCTCGCCGGGTAACGTCCTCGTAGCGATGCCGAACTACCGGGAGGCCGCGTGGGCCGGCGCGTACCTCGACGACGCCGTCGACAAGCCGGTCCTCGTCGACGAGTCGTCCAGCAACGACGCGACGAACCGCCTCAAGCAGCGCTTCTACGACGGGCCGGGCAAGGTGCTCGTCACCAGCGCACGGGGCACGCTCACCGAGGGCGTCGACTACGACGGCGAGAAGCTCTCGACCTGTGCCGTCGTCGGCATCCCGCTGGTCAACATCGGCTCGCCGCGGGTCCGGGGGGTCAAGCGGGCCTACGGCGACGCCTTCGGCGACGACGTGGCCTTCGAGTACGCCCTGACCGTGCCCGCGGTCCGGCGCGCCCGCCAGGCCATCGGGCGGGTGATCCGCGGGGCCGAGGAGGTCGGCGTCCGAGCCTTCGTCGGCCGGCGTTACTGTCCCGAGGCACGCCACTCCGTCTACGAGTTCCTGCCGGAGAACGAACGCGAGGAGTTCACGCAGCTGACCCCCGAGTTCCTGGCCGACCAGCTCGACCGTTTCTGGGACCGCCCGTAGCCCGTGGCCGACGTATTTGGGCCACCGGTCCGTACTGCCACCATGAGCGACTCACGAGCAGAGCGTGCGCGGGCAGCGTTCTGGCGTCGCCACGCGAACCCCAAGAGCGGCTGGTCGCGCGTTCCCACCGGCCCCGTGATCGTGTACGCGATCTACCGGCGCGACCGGCGACTGCTCGCGGCGGCGCTCGTCTGGACGGTGCTCAACCCGGTCCTGTTCTCGCCGCCCGAGACCGACGACGCCTGGATGACCCGTGCGGTCCTCGCCGAACGGTGGTGGATCGACGACGAGCAGCGCCAGACGATCGGGCTGGCCTACCCCAACGTGTGCAACGCCGTCGGTGCCTCGGCCTTTGGGTACGCGCTGTACGCCGCGTGGCGACGCCGCCCGACGACGGCCGCGGCTGCGACGGCGCTGGGCGTCGCGCTGAAGTTCTGGTGGCTCGGCGTGCTGGTGCGACGCTACGACGCGCGAGCGACCCGCGAGTCGTCGGACCGTCCCTCGACTGGCACTGCCGACGGGTTCAGGCGTCCACGGGACAGCCGTTGATCTGCCCGCCGCGCATGCCGTCGGCCAGCCAGTACGTCGACAGGACGACGACCAGCAGTGCCACCACGGCGAATTCGAGGCCGTCGAGGGGGAGCCACAGCAGCGAGGTCGAGACGCCGACCAGCGACAACAGTCCCAGCAAGATCGCCGAGCCACAGGCCGCACAGCCGGCCCCGAGCGCGCCAAGCACCGCCCCGAGGACGCTCGTTCCGCCCTGCTGGAGCGAGAGGCCGTGTTCTCGGAAGTGGTAGGCCACCATCGCGACGTTGACCCCCAGCGTGGCGGCGACGACCACGAGCAGGCCGCCCTGGAGCGGCGTGAAGGCGGTGCCGACGAAGGGATAGAGGCTCACGAGAAGCTCGACTTTCGACCCCGTGGAGATGGGCAGCGAGAGCGTGTCGACGACCAGCGAGACGTTCAGCGACAGCGAGAAGGCGGTCAGTCCCGCACCCGTGGCGGCGAGAGCGACCGCGGCGTAGGCGGGGATCGTCACGACGAGCCGGGCAGTGCGTCCCATCAGTCGCCAGTCGGCCCGGCGCGTCGGTAGCGAGACCATCATCCCAGCAGGACGTTCTCGAAGACCGTGAAGTCCTGGGCTCCGTTGACCGTCGTCTGGTACTCGCCGTCTCGGAACAGGTAGAACGTCGGCGTCCCCGACGCGCCAGCGGCCTGTCCGGCGTCGTAGTCGGTCTGGACCGCCTCGGCGGTGGCGTCTTCGCTCACCGCTGTGACGACCGCCGATCCGTCCACGTCGGTCGCGTCGTCGAGGTACGAGCGGGTGCGATCGAGGACGTTGTCCGTCGAGAACTGCCCCTGCTGGTCGAAGTAGTGTGCCTTCAGGTCCCAGACGGCCGCCGGGTCGCGAGCGAACGTCGCCTCCAGCGCCCGAGTCGCCGGGCCACCCCACTCGTAGACGACGGGATACCCCCGGAAGACGTAGGCCACGTCGCCGGGCGCGAGCAGTTCGGACTCGATCTGTGGAAACGTGTTCTGGTTGAACCGCCGGCAGGTCGGACAGGAGGGGTCCTCGAAGGCGACGATGACCCCCTGCCGGCTCCGGTCTCCGAGCGTCGGCTGGTCGTTGATCCCCGTCGCCGACGGGTGATCGAAGTCCACGTCGCTGCTCCCGCTGGTCATCAGCTCCCGGTCGGTCGGAGTGGCGTCGGCGTCGGTGTTGGCGTCACCGCCGACACAGCCCGCCGTCCCGGCCATCAGTCCGGCGGTCCCACCGAGCAGCCGCCGCCGCGTCAGATCGTCCATGGGCGGGTGTTGGAGCCGTAGCGTATATCCTTTGGCCGGAAGTCCGCTCGGCGCGCACACGACTGGTGACTGCCGGCAACAGTGTGGCGATGCGGAAAACATATATGCAATCGTGTGAGTGAAATAATAGATGCCCGAGTGCCAGAACTGCGGAGAGTTCGTAACAGAGCAGTACGTTCGGGTCTTCACGCCCGAAGGACACGACGGGCCACGGGTCTGCCCCTACTGCGAGGACAAGCTTCGTGACGGCGCAGACGTGCGCGAAGCGCGCTCCTCTCGGCAGTAGCCCGGTCCGTTTTTCCCAGGTCCCCGCGAGTCACAGCCGTCGTTCGAGTCACTACCCAGTCGACAGTCTCAAGGACGGAACGGCGTACCTCCACGTATGAGCGAACTCGACGTCGAGACGGTCGAAGAGATCGACGCGCCGACCGGTGTCGACGCGCCGGACTACGTCCTCTATGGCGGCAAAGGCGGCGTCGGCAAGACCACCTGTGCCGCGGCCACGGCGCTGGCGAGCGCCCGCGACGGCACGGCGACGCTGGTCGTCTCGACCGACCCGGCACACTCTCTGTCGGACACGCTCGGGACCGAGATCCCCGCCGAGCCCGCCCGGATCCGCGAGGACCTCCCGCTGTACGCCGCCGAGATCGACCCGGAGGCCGCCGTCGGTGAGGGGCCGCTGGGGATGGACGCCGATCTCGGCGGTCTCGAACAGTTGCTGGGCGGCGATGACGCGAACCCGCTCGCGGGATCGATGCCGGGTTCCGACGAGGCCGCGGCCATGCGCCTGCTCTTGCAGTACATGGACGACGACCGCTTCGAGCGCGTGGTCGTCGACACCGCGCCGACCGGCCACACGCTTCGCCTGCTGGAACTGCCCGAGGCCATGGACTCGATGCTCGGCAAGTTGCTGACGCTCAAAGAGCGCATGTCGGGCATGCTGGAGGGACTGGGCGGGATGTTCGGCGACGACGCGGACCAGGAGGAGATGGAGCGCGACCTCCAGGCGATGCGCGAGCAGATCGAACAGCTCCGGGCGATCTTGCGCGATCCCGAGAAGACCGACTTCCGGGTCGTGATGGTGCCCGAAGAGCTCTCGGTGATGGAGTCCGAGCGGCTGCTAGACCGGCTGGACGCTTTCGGTATCCCGGCGGGAACCCTCGTCGTCAACCGCGTGTTACAGGACCTCGACAGCGTCGTCGACACGGAACTGCCGGACGACTACGTCGGTCCGAACCACGACGACTGCGAGTTCTGTGCCCGTCGGTGGTCCGTCCAGCAGGACGCGCTGGCCCGCTCTCAGGACCTCTTCCGGGGCCACGAGGTCCGGCGCGTGCCGCTGCTGGCCGAGGAAGTTCAGGGGGAGGAACTGCTGGAAGTCGTCGCGGCCTGCCTGGACTAGGCGCTCTCGCTCCGGTAGATGTCGTCCGAGCGGTCGTATTCGAGCGTCGCTCGCACGTTCTCGGCGACGCCTGCGCCCCACTCGCGTTCGACGAGCCACAGCGCGAGATCGATGCCGGCGGTGACGCCGCCGGCAGTGAGCACGTCGCCGTCGTCGACGACGCGCGCGTCGACCACCGTCGCGTCCGTGGCGGCGAGGTCCGACAGCGCGCTGGCGTGGGTCACTGCCGGGCGGCCCTCGAGGAGTCCGGCACGGGCGAGTACCATCGCACCGGTACAGACTGCGGCGACCGTCGAGCCGGCGGCGTGACAGTCCGCGACGAGGGCCGGGACGACGCCGCGTTCGACGGCCGCTCTGACGCCCCCAGCGGTCCCGCTGGCCCAGCGCCCGCCCGGCACGAGCAGGTAGTCTGGTGGGTCCTCGGCGTCGAGCGTGCCGTGGGGCACGATCTCGGTGCCCTTGCTCGCGGTCACGCTCTCGGTCGGTGTCGCGGTCACGAGCGCCACGTCGGAGAGAGCGATATCGCTCTCTGTGGCTCTCGCCAGTACGTCGTACGGACCGACGGCGTCGAGCGATTCGACCCCGTCGAACAGGAGCACGGCAGCGTCGGCCATACCGACACGACGTGCCCGAGTCGCAAAAACGCCGCGTCGGTCAGACGAGCTTCCGCAGGAGGGCGACCGCCAGGTCCCGCCAACGACCCGGGAGGTGGCTGGCGAGGGTGGCGACGCGAGCGAACTGGCCGACGGGGTACCGCGGTTGTGGGTCGGTGGTCACGGCGGCGTCGCGGATCGTGTGCGCGACCGTTTCGGGCGAGACCGACACCGCGTTCTCGCTGACCAGCGCGGTGTCCTCGTAGAGGTCGTAGAGCCACCCGTACGCGCCCGAGGGTTCCGTGTCGGCCATCGCCTCGCTCGCCCGGTCGACGAAGCTCGTCTCCACCGGCCCGGGCTCGACCAGGACCACGTCGACGCCGAAGTCGGCGACCTCGGCCCGCAGCGAGTCGCTCATCGCTTCGAGGGCGAACTTCGAGCCGGCGTAGGCTCCGGCCCCCGGCGTCGCGATCCGGCCGTTGACGCTGGAGACGTTGACGATCGTGCCGTCCTCGCGGTCCCGCATGTGGGGCAGGACTTCCCGCGTGAGTCTGTGGGGGCCGTAGACGTTCACGTCGAACTGCTCGTGGAGCTGTGCCGTCGTCACGTCTTCGAGGGGGCCATACTGGCCGTAGCCCGCGTTGTTGACCAGACAGTCGATGCGGCCCTCGGCTCCGACGACCGTCTCGACGACCCGCTCGCACTCGCGGGCGTTGGTCACGTCGAGTTCGGCCGTCTTCGCACCCGAGTCGGCGAGACTGGCCACGTCGGCCTCGTTCCGGGCCGTCGCCCACACCTGCCAGTCGTCTGCGAGAAACGCCTCGGCCGTCGCCTGCCCGATGCCAGAGGAGGCACCCGTTATCAGCGCCGTCTTCGTCATGTCGGCAGCCTCGCCCCCCTGATAGTTAACCTTCCCGTCACCGGCCGGCCGCTCCGTCGGTCGCCGCCGACTCGTGTTCCTCGTGGAGCTGGAGCGCCCGGACGATCACGTACAGCAGGACGATGGCGGCCCCGACCGCGAGGACGAACTGTGCGATCACCGAGAACAGCAATCCGAGCCCGCCGCCCAGCCACAGCCCCAGCGTCGCCGGGACGATCGCCACGGCGACGAACACCAGGATGAGCGCGCTGATGGGGACCGCTTCGCGGATGATCGCGTCGGTGTCGAGGCCGCCGGCCGCGTCGACGAACGGTCGTTGGAGGGACATACACGCGGCTTCCGGCGACTGGCACATCAGTCTCACGGAACGGTCGACGGCGTGGCGGTCGGCGCTGTCAGGCCCGCTCCTCTCGCACTGTGGCTTTCGCCTCGTCGGCGGCGCTGTCGGCCAGCCGGGTCGGCTCCGGGAGCTTGTAGCCGGCCGTGGTCGCGAGCACGAGTTCCGGGACCGTCGCGGCCCCGACGCGGTGGCCGGGACTCACGTAGAGTGGGTTGATGTGGCGGTTCGGCGAGTCGTACTGCCGCGTCTGGACGGCGTGGCCGATCAACGTTTCCGGCTCCGCGGTCTCGACGCTGTCGTCGGCCTCGATGCCGACGGTCGCGCCGACCGGGAGTGTCCGGTCCAGCGACTCGCGGGGCTCCCCACAGAGGAGGCTCTTGGCGACGCCGATCGCGGGCACGTCGAACAGGACGCCGACGTGGGTCGCCAGCCCGGCTTCGCGGAAGTGGATGCGTCCGCTGCCGTCGACGACCAGCAGGTCCGGGGTCCGTCGGAGTTCGCCCAGCGCCGCGACGATCGCGCCGCCCTCGCGAAAAGAGAGCAGGCCGGGGACGTAGGGGATCTCGGTCTCGACGGCGGCGTGGACCCGTTCGACGACTTCGCCGCCGCGGGTGAGGACGACCGCCGAGACCGCCACGTCGTCGACGAACGCCTGGTCGACGCCCGCGACCAGCGGCGGGTCCCCGGCGTCACGCTCGCCCTCGCCGTGGTCGCCGAGTCGCTGCTGGTCCGGCTCGCTGCGACCCAGGGCGGCCGGGTCGAACTCCAGATCGTCAGCGAACGTCGCCGTCGCCGCGATCTCTCGCTGGAGCGACTCCATCTCGTCGCGCCCGAGCGCGGGGTCCGGAAGGAACTCGGGTCGAGCGGGCTCCATCAGAACCGACCGCGGCCGGGACCACCCGGTCCGCCGGGACCGCCGGGTCCGCGACCGCCGCCACCGAACTGCAACTGATTGGGCGTCCGACGCTGGCCTTTGACCTGGCTGCCGTACCACAGCCCGATCACGAGACCGACGAGGTGGGCCATGTCGGCGACGTTGCCGCCGGTGAAGCCGCCGCCGACGCCGAGAATGCCGGCGACGCTGACGATCAGGTAGAAGCCGGTGATCGCCCAGATCGGCACCGGAATCAGGAAGTAGAGGTAGACCCGGAGGCTGGGGTTGAGGACCGTCAGGACGCCCATGATCGCCAGCCCGGCACCGCTGGCTCCCAGAACGCCGGCACCGAGGGCGGGCTGGTAGTCGAGGAAGACGAGCAGGTGTGAGAGCCCGATCTGTCCGAGGCCGGCCAGCGCACCGGAGACGAGAAACAGGATCGTGAACTGCTTCGATCCGACGTAGTCCTCGACGATCCGGCCGAAGAAGAAGATCACGATGCTGTTCAGCGCGATGTGGCCGAGGCTCAGCGGCGCGTGGGAGAACACGGAGGTGAACCAGGTCCAGACGTACTCGGGGTGCTGGGGCTGGAGCGTGAAGATCGCGCTCCAGGTCGGCCCGCCGATCGGGATGCCCACGAGGACGACCAGATGCTGCAAGAGGAAAGTGACCCACATCAGCCCCAGCATGGTGTAGGTCGCGTTCCCGCGGAAGTATCCGAGGATGCTGCCCGGCCCGGTGTCGACCGAGAGGCGGTCTCCCAGACCGCCGTTCCCGCCGCCGTCGTCGACACTGTCGTCGAATCCGCTGTCGAACACGCCGTCGGGGTCACCCCAGTCGTCCAGCCCCGGACAGTCGTGTGCCTCCGGCAGCCGGTGCTCCGAGCAGTAGGTCCCCCCGCAGTGGTGACACCGGTACGGCATGTTCTCGGTCTTGCCACACGCGTCGCACTTCGACATTGGCGAGTGCTTGGGCTGGCCGGTGCAAAGGGGTTGTGCTTGTGGCCCTCTCGGGGGCGTCTGTGATCGACGCCGGTCCCACACGGCACCTGTTCGGCCAAGGCTCTTTAGCGCGTGCCGCGAACGTCCAGCCATGCACAGCGGCGTCGTCGTCGCTGGCGGACGCTCGACGCGCTTTGGCGACCGAGACAAGGCGCTGGCCGATCTCGCGGGGACGCCGATGATCCGACGGGTCGCTGACCGCCTCGCGCCGGTCGTCGACGAGCTGGTGGTCAACTGCCGCGCCGATCAGCGCCGGGACGTGGCGGCGGCCCTCGACGGCCTCGACGTGCCGGTCTCGTTCGCGATAGATCCCGTCCCTGACCGCGGCCCGCTGGCCGGGATCGAGACGGGACTCGACGCGGTCGCGGGAGAGTACGCCGCCGTCGTCGCCTGCGACATGCCGTTCGTCGAGCCCGCTCTGGTCGCACACCTCTTCGAACGAGCGGCGGGCCGCGAGGCTGCCGTCCCACGGCCCGACGAGTGGTTCCAGACGACACAGGCGGTCTATGACGCCGACGCGATGGCCGACGCCTGCCGGCGGGCGCTCGACGACGGTCAGCGTCGCGTGGCCGTCACACTGGACGCCCTCGACGTCGCGGTGATCGACCGCGACGAGATCGAACGCCACGCGACGATGGAGACCTTCGAGAACCTCAACACGCGCGAGGCGGTCGAAGCCGCGCGGGACCGCCTCTGAGAGTGCCGGCAGCGCTGGCTTTTTTCTGGCCGGGCTCTTGGAGCGAGTATGCCGACAACACTTCCGGCGAGCGAGTTCCGCGATCGCCTCGCGAACGTCCGCGACCGGCTGGCGGCAGCCGACGCCGACGGTGCCGTCTGGTTCGACGCGACGAGCATCGAGTATCTGACCGGCTTTCACCACATCCAGACCGAGCGCCCGGTCGCGCTGGTCGTCACCGACGGGCGCGTCGAGATCACCGTGCCCCGGCTCGAAGTCGAGCGCGTCGAGCCCAACCCACGGATCGACGCCGTCCACAGCTACTTCGACTACCCCGGCGGCGAGCCGATCGCGACGGTCGCCGAGACGATCGCCGAACTCGGCGTCGAGGCGGTCCTCGCAGACAGCGACGGCGCGCCCGGCGTGATGGGCTACGAGGGGCCAGCGCTGAGCGAGTTCCTCGACGTGACCGAACACGACGGCTGGGTGGCCGGGATGCGCGAGGCAAAGAGCGACGCCGAAGTCGACCTGATCGAGGAGTCCGCGCGGTGGGCGAATCTCGGGCACCGCCACCTCGCAGACCTCACCGAGCCGGGGGCTCACCCGGCGACGGTCAGCCAGCGGGCGTCGCTGCAGGCGTCACGGGCCATGCTGGACACGCTCGGCTCCGAGTACGCCGTCCGGACCAGAGCCGACGGCCCGGTCCACGCCGGCTACATCAGCGGCTCGGAGACGGCACTCCCGCACGGTCACACGCCCAACGAGCGGCTCACGACCGGGGACGTGCTCGTCACTGGTGCGACCGCCAACGTCGACGGCTACTACGCCGAACTCGAACGGACGATGTTCGTCGGCGAAGTCAGCGACGAGCAGGCCCACTACTTCGAACTGATGGTCGAAGCCCAGGACGTGGCCTTCGAGGCGATGGGTCCCGGCGTCCCGGTCAGCCACGTCGATCAGGCGGTGTGGGACTACTTCGAGGAGCAGGGCGTCGCCGACCTCGCGCGCCACCACGTGGGTCACAACATCGGGATGGACGGCCACGAACCGCCCTACATCGATCGGGGCAACGACGCCGAGATGCGACCGGGCCACGTCTACACGATCGAGCCTGGCCTCTACACCGACGAGGCCGGCTACCGCCACTCGGACACGATCGCGATCACGGCAGACGGGATCGAGCGGCTGACATACTATCCGCGGGACCTCGAATCGAACGTCGTCAGGGAGTGATACGGGTTATTGTAGATCTTTCCCGGATCGAGCGAACGACAGTGTGCGGTCGACCGGGCAGACGGCGACAATAATCCGTCTGAGACGGGAGGACGGTGCGCTCCGGGACGCGACGACAACGTTCCATCTCAGACGAGGCGGGCGACGACGCCGCGATCCGGAGCGGGTGCCGTCGCTACTCGACGCTCACGGTCCGTGTGTCAGACGCTGACTGCGGGTCAGCTATCGGGAGAAAAACGTCGCGAGCCGGTCGGCTGCCTCGTCGACGCGCGGTGTCATCAGCGCGAAGCGGAACCACTCGCTGCGCGAGTCGCCGAAGGCCTGGCCGGGCATCCCCGCGACGCCGGCCTCGTCGATCAGTTCGTAGGCGTGATCGAAGTTTCCGTCGTAGCCATCGAAGCGGGCCATCACGTAGAATCCACCCTCGGGGCGGTCGTACTCCGCTCCGGCAGCTTCCAGTGTCTCACAGAACGTGTCGATCCGCTCGCGGAGTCGGTCTCGGATGTCGGCGTAGTACTCGGGACCCGTCGTCTTGAGCGCCCGCAGGACGGCGTACTGTGCCGGGCGCGAGCCGGTGACGTTCGTGAGCATGTGTCGCGTTCGCGCTCGTTCGAGCAGGTCGCCGGTTGGCCCGTCTTCTGGCGGGAAGATGGCGTACCCGACGCGCAGGCCCGTGATCGCCATCGCCTTCGAGAAGGAGTTGGTGGCGACGACGTTGGGTGAGTCGATCTCGACGGCCGAACTGAATCGGCCGGTGTAGTCGAAGTGGTCGTACACCTCGTCCGAGACCAGCAGGGCGTCGTTCACTTCGGCGATCTCGACGAGCCGTTCCATCACGTCGGCGTCGTACACCGCACCCGTCGGGTTGTTGGGCGTGTTGACGACGATCACCGCCGTCTCCTCGCTGGCCCGTTCCCGGACGCGTTCGGGATCGAGGTGGCCCTGCTCCTCGACCGGTACGAACCCGACATCGGCGTCGAGGAAGTGCGCTCGCCCGGCGTAGTAGGGGAAGACGGGATCGGTCAGCAGGATCTCGTTGCCGCTGAACCGTTCGAGACCGCCGAACACCGCGAGGTGGTTGGCCTCGCCGGCCCCGTTGGTGACGATGACGCGGTCGCGGTCGACACCGCGCCGGGCGGCGATGTGATCGCGTAGTTCCGGGAGTCCGTCGCTGGGCAGGTACTGGAAGTCGTCGGCCGGGAAGTCGGCGTACTCCCGCAGGCCGTCGCGAATGCCTGCGGGCGGGTCCCAGTCCGGGCTTCCGGACACCATGTCGATCACGTCTCGATCGGCGCGTCGCGCGTACTGGACCACCCGGAAGAACCGGGGCGTTTGATAGTCCATGATCGACAGTGTACGTCGACTCCCCTTTCTCTTTCTGTCTGCGGTCGTCACCCTTGCCGAACGAGGAGGACGACGACGCCGACCACGAGCAGGGCGATCCCCCAGAAGAGGTCGCTGCCGGGGAGGAATCCGAGGACGAGCGTGACGAGTCCGGAAGTGAGGAGCGACCAGCCGAGCGTCGTTCTGTAGGCCATGTGGACAGTACAAATCGGCGACAGATAAGCCGTCGGTCCGACCGTCGGTTCTGACCGCGCGGTCCAGCCGCCGCCGGGGTGGAACCATTATCCGACAGTCCGGCCAACGTGTGCGTATGCCAGACGACACTGACGGCGGGATCGAGGCCCGCGTCGGCGAGACACTGCGCGAGACCGACGCGACCGTCGCCGTCGCGGAGTCCTGTACCGGCGGCTTGATCGGCTCGCTGCTGACCGACGTGCCGGGGTCGAGTGACTACTTCGACCGGTCGGTCGTCACCTACTCCTACGACGCCAAGCGGGACCTGCTAGCGGTCGACCGCGAGGCCCTCGACGAGGTCGGCGCGGTCAGCGAGCCGGTCGCCCGCCAGATGGCTCGCGGCGTCAGAGACACCGCCGACACGACGTGGGGCGTCGCGACGACCGGCGTCGCCGGCCCCTCGGGCGGGACCGAGGCGACGCCGGTCGGCACCGCCTACGTCGGCGTCGCCTACGCCGCGCCGTGGGGAACCGGCGACTCGTCGACGTCGGTCGAGCGCTACGAGTTCGACGGCGACCGGACGACAGTCAAAGACGAGATCGCCAGACAGGCCCTCTCGGACCTCCAAGACGCGGTCCAGCGCCGAGCCTGACGCCCTCGTCCACGCCGGTCGGCACCGACGCCGGACGCCGGTGGAAATCGCCGACCATTATACCGGTCGCCAGCTAGCCACCACTGCATGAACAAACGCGGGCACGTGTTGAACGCGGCCCTGTTGAGTATCGGACTGGGGTACGTCCTCGAACCCTCCGGTGACGTGGTGACGTTCGTCACGATCGCCGAGGTGTCCGCGCCGATCGTCCTCGGCGCGCTCTTTCCCGACGTGGACACGGCCTTCGGCCGCCACCGCAAGACGCTGCACAACCTCCCGGTGCTCGCGATCTTCCTCGCGTATCCGATCTACTTCTCGAACCTCCAGTGGGTCTGGCTCGGCGTTTTGACCCACTACGCGCTGGACTACTTCGGCTCTCGGCGGGGGATCGCGCTGTTCTATCCGCTGTCGGACCAGGAGTACGGATCGCCCACCGGCGTCACAACCTCCAGCGACCGCGCCGAGATCGTCACCGTCGTGGTGACCGCCTTCGAGGTCGTCGTCGCGATCGTCCTCGTCCACGTCCTCCCGCAGTACGTGCCGGCCGAGGCGATGCAGATCGTCGGCCTGGCGGCCCCCTAGTACACCTTCACGTCGTCGAACCGACCGCCGTAGGCGACGTGGTTCGGGTGGGTCGGCTCCGTTCCCTGCAACAGGAGGCGATCGACTTTCGACCAGCTGTTCTCGTAGCCGAGGTGGCAAAACTCCACGCCACAGCGGAGCTGATGTGCGAGCCCGTCTCGATGGAACACCCGTCTGGGAGCCTCCTCGCGGAGCGCCCCGACGAGATCGTCGGCGTCGTCGATCTCGCGGTCGAAGGTGACCCAGGCCTCGCCGACGGTGCCCCTGACGTGGGCGTACGACGAGGTGAACGGCTCGATACCGAAGTCACTCGCCAGCGCCTCCGCCCGGCGGTTGTGGTGGGGCCAGTGCTTCGGGTTGTACACCTCGACGGCGTCGATCCGGTCGCGGTGTGCTCTGATCTCCTCACGCGTGAGACTGACGTTGAGAAAGCCGGGATGTGGAACGAGCGCGGCGGCGTTCTGGCGCTTCAGTTCCTCCATCGTCCCCTCCAGGGTGAGAAAGTCGGGCACCGGATCGGAGAGCCCGACGGCGAGGACGTGGCGGCGCTGTTGCCAGTTGCCGGTGAACAGCTCTCTGGCCGGGACGACGGTCAGCTCGTCGTCGGAGAACTGCGCCGCTCGGGATTCGATCTCTGGGAGCCGTGTGAAGTGCGGTGCGTAGACGAGTGCGTCCAGTCCGCGCGCTTTCGCCCGCTCGACGACGCGTTCGTCGAGCACTTTTACGTGCATGTCCACCCGACAAGCGCTCTCCGTCACACCACAACGTACCGTGGTCCCGTAATTAGTGATTGCGCTCTCGGTCGTCGGGGAGAACGCTTTTGACTCCGGCTCGCATCTCCTCGGACAATGCCACGCTGGGAGTGTGCGATCGACGCCGACGGCGAAGTCTTCGAACGCGTGGAGGACCTCATCGTCCACCAGTCTATCGAACACGAGCGGATCGCGTGCAAGGTCTGTGGAGCGGTGCTTCCCGACGGCTACTTCGCGATCCGCCACGCCTTCGACGAACACAGCCGCGCCGAGTACGTCCGGGCCTACGACGCCGACGCCTCCGAGGTCCGCCGCCGTGAGAACGTCAAGGAGAGCATCGAGGAGACCGCCGACATCAGAGAAGTCATCGACCGCCTCGAAGGCGACGAGAGTGCGCCGTAGCTGTGTGTCGTCGTTCGCGCAGTTCGTGACTGATAGGTAGTATTATCAGATGGCGAGACAGACCCCATCGTATGGCCCTCCCACGATGGTTCCCGATCGCTCGCAACGAGGCGTACGCGCTTCTCACTGCCAAAGGTCCCTGGTTACTGGCCCTCCTCCTCGTCGGCTGGGCGTACCGCCCGGAGTATCTCGCCTGGGACGAACTCGGGCGGAACATGACGGTCGCCTTCGTCCAGTCGGCTGGGAGCGTGCTCCTCCCACTCGGCGTGTTGCTGCTGAGCTACCGCTCGATCGTCGAGGAACGAGACTCGGGCAGCCTGAAGTTCCTGCTGGGGCTGCCGGTGACTCGCACCGACATCCTCGTCGGGAAGGTCCTCGGGCGGAGTGCCGGCCTCGCGGTCCCGTTCATCGTGGCCGCGGTCGTCCTGGGGCTGCTCGGAGCCGTTCGCTTCGGCCTCTTCTCGCCGCTGCTCTTTCTCGGAGTCACGCTCGTCACGCTGCTGTACGTCCTCACGCTCGTCTCGGTCGCCACGGCGGTGTCGGCGGTGACGACCAGCACGGTCCGCGCGACAGCGCTGGTCTTTGGCGGTTTCTATCTCTTGCTCACAGTGTTCTGGAAGACGATCGCGAGCGGTCCCGTCTACGGCGCGCTCACCGGCAGCGCCGCCGATCCCTACGCCGCGCCGGCCGACGGGCTCCTGTTCGTCTTGCTCCGTCTCACTCCGGAACGCGCCTACGGCGTCGTGACGAACTGGCTCCTCGGCGTCGGCAACTCCGGCGCGGGCTACAGTGTGGTCCTGACCAAGCTCCAGCCAGAATCGAACGTCAACGCGTTCGTCGTCGACGCGGCGTTTGGACAGACCACGGCACCGGTCTACCTCCACGAAGCGCTCGGGCTCGTCGTGCTTGTGGCCTGGTGTGTCGTCCCGTTGGCACTGGCTCGCTATCGCTTCGAACGGGGTGATCTCGCGTGACGCCGCCCGCCATCGAAACGGACGGCCTCACGAAGCAGTACGGCGACTCGACGGCGCTCTCAGAGCTGGACCTGACCGTCGAGCGAGGCGAGGTGTACGGCTTTCTGGGACCCAACGGTGCCGGCAAGTCGACGACGATCAACCTCCTGTTGAACTACATCAAACCCACCGCGGGCACGGCGCGGGTCCTCGGCCACGATCCGTGGAACGACGTGGTCGCCTGCCACCAGCGGGTCGGCATCTGCCCGGACCGGTTCGACACCTACGACGATCTCTCGGCGCGACGCCACCTCGAACTCGTCATCGACACGAAGCGCGCCGACGACACGCCGCGATCGCTGCTCGAACGCGTCGGGCTGGTCGACGCCATCGACAAGCCCGCCGGTGAGTTCTCCCAGGGGATGGAACAGCGGCTGGCCCTCGCGATGAGTCTCGTCGGCGACCCCGACCTCCTCGTGCTCGACGAACCCTTCACCGGACTCGATCCCCACGGGGCGTCCCTCGTTCGAGCAGTCGTCGACGCCGAATCCGAACGCGGCGCGACGGTGTTTTTCTCCAGTCACGTGCTCGGACAGGTCGAACTGGTCTGTGATCGCGTCGGCATCCTCCACCGGGGCCGCCTCGTCGCGGAGGGGTCGCTGGCCGAACTCCGAGACCGATGTGATCTGTCGACCGACGCGACCATCGAAGCGGTGTTTATGGAACTCACCGGCGACTCCGTTCGCACGGGGGAGGTGAGCGAATGAACCGACGCCGCTACCTCGGCCTCGCCACTGCGGCCATGAGCGGCCTCGCGGGCTGTCTGGCCGACACGGAGTACTCCGTGAGCGCCGTCGCCGTCGACGATATCGCTGCCCCACTCGCACTCGACGTGACGCCGGTCGACCGGAGCGTGACGGTCGACAGCCCCAGCACGCTCGCGCTCACGCTCCGGAACACCAGCGAGAAGCCAATCGAGATCCGAACGACGGGCGTCTGGCCGTTCGGCATGCTCGGCCTCGCCCCACCCGGCGAACACGGACCCGACGCGATCCTCCTGCTGTCGGACCAGTACGAGGAGACGGACCGGGTCGAGGCGACGGCCAGCAGCGCCCACCTCGACAACACCCCGATCACGGACACACTGGACGGCGGCGAGTCGGTCAGCGCGCAGTACGAGATCCACGGCGAGCGAGTCGTCGACACCGGAACCCACACGCTCCGTGGCTTCTTCGACGCCGTGCCCCTCTCCTATCGCGACCCCGACGCCGACGGATGGACCCAGTACCATCCCGACGTGACCGTCGACCTCTCGAAGCAGTCGCTGCTATCGTAGCGGCTCCTGTCGTCTGCTCCGAATCACCGGGGCTCGACCTTTTTCAGCGTCGGGGTCGCGTGGCGACCCACTCCTTGTAAAACTTCGTAGCAAACGATCCGCGACCGAGCGAAGTGAGGTCGCGGCGAATCGGCGACTTCGTCGCCGAACACTCGCTTACCGCTCTTCGGAGTCGAGCACGCGAATCTGGTCCCCGCGAACCGTCACGGGAATCGGGACCGTCGCCTCGTACAGCTCGACGGTGACCTGGTCTTTGCCCTCGTCGATGCGCTGGACCTGGGCCTTCTCGCCTTTGAACGGGCCGGCGATGAGTTCGACGATGTCGCCCTCGGCGATCCCCTCCACGTCGGGTTTCGGCGAGAGGAAGTGCTCGACCTCCGACAGCGAGGACTCGCCGGGGACGACGCCGTTGGCGTGGGGGATCTCGTCCAAGATCCGCTCGAAGACGCTGGCGTCGTCGGCCTCGACCATGACGTAGCTGGTCAGCGAGTCCGGCGCGAGGGCGGCGTGGATCGACTCCTCCTCGCGGCTGATGATCATGTCTGCGACGGTGCGTTCCTGACTGGCCGTGGTTTTGACTGCGTAGATTCCCATAGTATCACGCTGGCGTAGAGCCGGGGACGACCGACATCAACACGAAGATGACGAATCCGATGAGTCCGACGAGTACGATGCCAGCCCCCGCGATGAGGGCGACCCTGGAGAACTCTTCCCAGGAGGGCGTGCTGGCGAGCTTGAGCACCCGCACGTACGAGGTGAGATCGTAGGGTACGTCCATGCCGACCGGTAGCCACCGGGGGCTTTTCTATATTGTGGTCGGCATTTCGCCGCGGCGTCGCGGGTCACGTGACCGGCGACGCCGCTCGGCCGCCGCCGTTCCCGTTGGCTACTCGACCCGCTGGCGATAGAGCAGCTCCGGGAGCCCACGCCACAGGACGACCAGCAGCGCGACGATCACGGCCATAGATAGCCCGTAGAACGCACCCAGAACGACGCCGTCGACCAGCTCTATCGCCGAACTCGACAGGAGTATCGCCGCGTACAGCACCATCATCGAACCGACGAAGGTCGCCCAGCCGCTCCGCGTCGTCGGTGCAGACACCATACTGTCGTCTTCACGAGCGGTCGAAATAGTACTTTTCGTCGCGCTGGCAGCGAAAGGACTGTCTCGCGGGCGAGTCGCTCGTCGGGGACTACTCGACGTAGTCGATGTCTTCGCCGAGTTGCTGGGCGGCCTTCTCGCGTTCGGCCTCGCTCTGGCCGTAGATCTGCGGGCTCTCGACGCCGGTGACGACGATCATGGTCTCCATCTTCCCCTCGAACTCCTGGTTGACGCTCGCGCCCCAGATGATGCGAGCGTCGGGGTCGATCCGGTCGTAGATCTCCTCGACGACGCCCTCGGCTTCTTCGATGGACATGTCGGGGCCACCGACGACGTTGACCAGCGCGGAGTTGGCACCGTCGAACTCCACGTCCAGCAGCGGCGAGCGAAGCGCCGAGCGGATCGAGTCCTGGGCCTTGTTCTCGCTGTCGGACTCCCCGAGGCCGATCATCGCGACGCCGCCGTTCTCCATGATGGTGCGAACGTCGGCGAAGTCGACGTTGACGAGGCCGGGCTTGGTGATCAGTTCGGTCATCCCCTTGACCGAGCGCATCAGCACGCGGTCACAGATCTTGAACGCGTCCTGCAGCGGCATGGAGGGCGCGTAGTCGAGCAGGCGGTCGTTGGGGACGACGATGACGGTGTCGGAGACGGCACGGAGGCGTTCGAGGCCGGCGTCGGCGTTGGCGCGGCGTCGCTCGCCTTCTGCGGTGAACGGGATGGTGACGATCGAGATCGTCAGCGCGTCGGACTCCTGTGCGGCCTGTGCGACGACGGGGGCGGCACCGGTCCCGGTCCCGCCACCCAGTCCAGCGGTGACGAACACCATGTCGGAGCCGTCGATGGACTGCTGGATGTCTTCGATGTTCTCCTGGGCGGCCTCTTCGCCGATCTTCGGGACCGAGCCGGCACCGCGGCCGCCGGTGCGTTTCTTGCCGATGAGGATCTTCGTGTCGGCCTTGACCTCGTCGGCGAGGTGCTGGGCGTCGGTGTTGGCAGCCACGAGCTTCGCGCCGTGGATTCCCTCTTCCATCATTCGGGTGACCGTGTTGCCGCCCGCGCCCCCACAGCCGACGACGGTGATCTTGGTTTCGAGGTCCTTGACCACGTCGGCCAGCTCTTCGTCGGTCATCGTCCCAGACGTGTTCGTGGCGTCTGGCGTGGTCGAACTCTGGTCCTGGTCGGGCCCCTCAGAAGCGGGATCGCCTCCGTCCCGCTCCTCCTCGGCCTCGTCGATTGCGTCGTCGATTATGGAGTCCATAATTTGAACGCCGATAACAAACGAGCGCTTATTAGTGTTCCCCTGCTGTCTGACGACTGGCTGACGTATTTCGACGGCGGCGGCCGATTCCGGGCCGAACAGTTACGCAGACCGTACTTCTGGGAGTTCGAACTCGTCGACGCGCTCTCGGACCACGTCCGCGGGGTCGACGGTCTCGCCGTCGACCTCGACCGAGTGGCCGGCCGAAAGCTGGCCGAACTTCGGGCCTTCGGGCACGCCGCACTCGCGGGCCAGCGACGGGTCGAAGGTCGTTTCGCGCGCCCGGAGGCAGTCGCCGTCCCGAACGACCTCGTCGTACGACTGTGCCAGGACCGCGGTGAGCCCCTCGACGATTGGCTCGCGGTCGTCGGGCGCTGGCAGCGCCACGGGGCCGACGACTTCGGTCCCGTTCTGTTCGGTGTCGAACGCCAGCGCGGTCTCGGCGACGACCGCTCGGGTCCGTTCCCGGTCGATCCCGCTCACTCTGGCCAGCAACTCCCCAGACGGGTCCCAGACGACGAAGTCAGCGTCGTGGGTTCTCGCGGGCTCGCCACACCGGAGGCCGTCGTCGATGGGTCCGATAGCGGCTTCCAGTCGGTCGACCAGTCCCAGCGAGACGCCGCTGGTCTCGCGGACCCACGTCTCGTCGACGACCCGATAGCCGAGGTCTTCGATCGTCTCGCGCAGTGCCGGCCGCTCGGCCTCCAGCAGTGCGTAGTCGGCACGGCTCTCCTCGAAGGCTCGCTCGATCACGGCCCGGTTGTCCCGTGGATCGCCCATCGCGTCCAGCGCCCAGTCGGCACCGACGTGGCCGATCGCCCAGTCGGTCTCGCGCAGGACGCGCTCGAACCTGGGGGCGTAGTGGCCCCCGCCAAAGCCCACGAGATGGCGACGCGTCCCGTTCTCTCGTGGTGTGTCGGGCTCGGTGTCTTCCAGCGCGAGGATCGCCCGCGCGACTGCCCGCGCGGCGTCGGCGTCGTCCCACTGGGGCTCGTCGCTCCCGACTTCGACGAACATCGAGGGAGCGCCGACGACGCTGGGGCCGTGGTGGGTCGCCTCCATCCCTACCTCGTAGCCCTCGGGCGCGAACGATTCGAGCGCCTCGACGACCCTGCGGTGTGCGTTCGGGCAGGCACGGGCGAGGACGCCGTCCGCGCCGCCGAACTCTGCCGGCCCGAAGTTGCCCGTGTGGTGTGCGGTCAGCAGCGGCCCCGTCTCACCGGCGTGGCGCGACGCGAAGACGAGCAGGTCGGGGTCGTCGAAGGCCGTCGCGGCCGATTCGAGGTCGAGGTGGATCGCGTCGAACGTTCGGAGTTCGACCCCGTCCCGACGGTAGACGGTGCCGCCACCGTCGCCGTCTGGCCGCTCCTCGTCGACCGTCTCCGTCCACTCGACCAGATCGAGCAGCTGTTCGCCCACGTGTTCGGAGGCCGAGTCAGATCGCGAGACGACGACGGCGAGCATCAGTCCGCGAACTCCTCGTGGACGGTCTCACGATCTGTCGCGTCACGGACCGCGTCGGCAGTCAACCCGAACAGCAACTGCACCGACTTGCGACGCTTGATCAGCAGCGCGGTCCCGGCGACCATGTAGACCGCAGTGTAGACCAACAGGAGTTCGTAGCTGTCGACGGGCAGGGCCAGCCACTCGCGGATCAGGACGAACTCGAGGAGTACCTGCGAGATGAACAGGCCAAAGAGGACCAGCGCCTCGCGGATGCTGATCTCGAAGTTACTGAGGATCGCCAGCGCGAAGTACGACTGGGCGGCGGTGATCCAGATCTCGGCTGCCTGCTTCGCGTCGAACGGCAGGACGCCGTAGGCCCCGTACGAGATCGAGAACACGACCGAGAGGGTCCCGATCAGCAGCGTCCACTGGTTGAGCTTCGAGGAGATCAGGGCGTTGAACCCGGCCGTCGAGCGGGCCTTGTTGACCAGCACCGCGACGACGATCAGCTCCGGCGACTCGCTGGCCAGGGGCGCGACCCACTGGATCATGAAGAACTGCGGGATCCCGTTGTCGATCCCGATCTGTTCGAGTCCGTGGGCGAACGGCTCGACGGCCGTGAAGATCACCACGCCGGAGTAGACGAACAGCACGATCACGGACAGGGGTCGCCACGGCAACGGCCACTGCTGGAGGTACTTGGGGACGCCGACGTGCTCCTCGCCCTGTTCGATGTCGGACTTGAGGATCAACGCGATGTAGGCGACGTAGAGCCCCACGAGGACGACCGTATCGAGAATGTCGATGCCGCCGCCCAGTGGCACCAGGAAGGCCCAGACCGTCGCGGCAAAGAGGAACGTGATCTCGGTCGCGATGTCGGTGTCGAGCTGGACCGAGTCGCCGAGCCATCCCTCGCGGTCCTGGACGGCAGGGTCTTTCGTCTCGAAGGCCCGCGAGACCGTGAACACGGCGATCCCGGCCCAGCCGATCCCGATGAGGATGCGGTTCGCGCCGGTCATGTTGGCCACGGCGAGGTTGGCGTCGTGGCAGGCCCCGGCAAGGGCCGTCTCGCCGGCCTCGATAGCGGCCGGTGAGAGCGCGTTACAGGCTTCGGTCGTCGCGCCACCGGCACCGGCGTTCCAGGCGTACAGCGCGTCGACGGCGTACTCCGGTGCGACGGCCAGCACCGCGAGGACGGCGATCGCGAAGGCACGCGGCACGTCTTTCTCCGCCGTCTCGGCTCCCCACGCCAGCAGGAAGGACGCACCGAGGACGGCGATCCCCGTCAGAGCGACCTCCGAGAGGGTGCCGAGGTGGACGACGCTACCGGCAAGCAGACCGACGCCGACCAGCGTGTTGTAGACGAACAGCACCATCCAGGGGGCTGTCAGCCCGGCTGCGACTCCGATCTGGACCAGTGGATGACGAAGGCGGCTCACTACCACACCCCTGGATAGGTCCGTCCGAAAAGCTTGCGAAACGGCCGGCGAGTGGTCGTCGGTCGTCGCGACCGTGTCTTTGATATCCACCGCGCGTGCCCAGGCGGTATGGACGTGTTCGGTCTGATCGGGAACCCGGTGGGTCACTCGCTGTCGCCGCCGATGCACGAAGCGGCCTACGAACAGCTCGACATGGACGCTCGCTACGTCACCTTCGAGCCGGACGAAGACGCGGCCGCCGCCGCCATCCAGAGCGCCCGGACGCTGGGAATCACGGGGCTGAACGTCACGATCCCGTTCAAGCAGGCGGCCTTCGAAGCCGTCGACCCGGATCCGCTGGCCCAGCGGATCGGCGCGGTCAACACGGTCGACCTGACCGGCGACGAGCCACGCGGTTACAACACGGACGCCGTCGGTGCCGTGCGCGCGCTCCGCCGCCACGACGTGGCCCTCGACGGCACCGCAGTCGTGGTCGGCGCGGGCGGTGCCGGTCGGGCGGTCGCGTTCGGGCTGGCCGACGAGGGGATGGCCGTCCGGATCGCCAACCGGACCGTCGAGCGCGCTCACGACCTCGCCGCGGACGTGCCGGGGGCGACCGGCCACGGACTCGACGAACTACACGACACCGTCGCCGACGCGGACGTGCTGGTCAACTGTACCAGCGTCGGGATGGACGAGGACGCGACCCCGGTGCCGG
Organism: Halomicrobium sp. HArcht1-1; assembly: GCF_058933285.1. Classification (NCBI taxonomy): domain Archaea; kingdom Methanobacteriati; phylum Methanobacteriota; class Halobacteria; order Halobacteriales; family Haloarculaceae; genus Halomicrobium; species Halomicrobium sp. HArcht1-1. Next base: position 2,219,893 of record NZ_JBZYDL010000001.1, on the reverse strand, counting down.
CCGACGCCCTCCACGGCGATCTGTCCGTCCTCGACGCCGTCTACTCGCCGATCGAGACGCGACTGCTCCGGGCGGCCGACGCCGCCGGTGCGACGACCGTCGACGGCGCGTGGATGCTCCTGTTCCAGGGCGTCGAAGCGTTCGAGCGCTGGACCGGTGTGTCCGCACCGGTCGCGGCGATGAACGACGCACTCCGGGATCGCCTGTGAGAACGTTGCCACTAACCCGGAAGGTGTTAAGTGTCGGCGACCAGTAGCCCCCCACATGGGTCTGTTGCAGAAACTGAAATCGGCACTCGGGCTCGACGCTTCGGGGTCGCCGTCCGCCGGGGCCAACGCTCCCCAGGACGTCGACGTGACCGTCGAGCGCGAGCCGTCGACGGAGTCGGAGGACGCCGTCAAGGGGACCGACACTGACACCGCAGAGGCAACGCACGACGCGGACGACGAGACTGAATCAGAGACCGTCGGCGAGCAGGCCGACGCGGACGACGAAGCCGAGACGACTGCGACGCCCTCCACGGAGCAGTCCGACGACGAGCCGTCGGTCGAGAACGACGCCCCAGTCACCGAGATCAAAGGCGTCGGGCCGGCCTACGCTGAGCGACTGGAGAACGCCGGCATCTCGACCGTCTCGGAGCTCGCGGCGGCCGACGCCGACGAACTGGGCGAGGCGACCGATCTCTCACCCAACAGAGTCTCCGGGTGGATCGAACAGGCGAACTCCTTTTGACACTGCCGCCAGTCGCCGCTTCCAGCCGTCGCCGGAGTCGCGGTGTTCTCACAGATCGACGGCCGACGGCGTGACCGTCGACCGCAAGGGAATTATCTGCTGGACACGTCCTGTTCGGTAATGCCCACTGTCGTTACCGACAGGGACGCGTTCGGCTCGGTCGCCGCCGACGCCAGTCCCGCGGCCCGCGTTCCCGTCGAGGTGCGCGTCACCGTCTCGGATCCGTTCGCCGCCTATCGGCGCGCACGCGACGGCGACGCGGCCGGCGGCGTCTACCTCGGGACGACCGGCGGCCAGTCCGGCTGGGGTTATTTCGCGACGATGCCAGCCGATTTCCACGAGGTCGGCCCCGGCGAGGCCGACTCGCTGGCCGTCCTGGCCGACGCCGTCGACGCCGACGACCTCGCGCGTGGCGATTGCGACGTTCCGTATCCGTGTGGGGTGATCGGGTGGCTCTCCTACGACGTGGCCCGCGAACTGGAGACACTGCCCGACGACGCACTCCGTGATCGTGCGCTCCCGCGCCTCCAGCTCGCGACCTACGACCGGATCGCCGCCTGGGAGGAACCCCGCGGCGACGAGGTCACACTCCGCGTGACCGCCTGTCCGCGCCTCGACGAGTTCGAACGGCCGGCGCTGGCCTACGAGTTCGGCCGCCAGCACGCGCTGGAGTTGGCCAGGGCGGCCGTCGACGGCGATCCGTCGGTCGGTGATCCGCCCTCGGCGGCCGACGACGCGCGGTTCGAGAGCGACTGCACGCCCGAGGAGTACGCCGACCGCGTGCGGGCCGTTCAGGACGCTGTCCGTGACGGCGACACCTTCCAGGCGAACGTCTCACAGCGCCTCGTCGCCCCGGCGGCCGTCCACCCCGTCGCGGCCTTCGACGCCCTCCGGACGGTCAATCCGGCCCCCTACTCGGCGCTGGTGGAGTTCCCCGGCGTGGACCTCGTGAGCGCCAGCCCCGAGTTGCTGCTCCACCGCGACGGCGCGGTGGTCGAGACGGAGCCGATCGCCGGCACGCGCCCGCGAGGTGACACGCCAGAAGACGACGCTGACCTCGAAACGGAGCTACTCGACGACGAGAAAGAGCAGGCCGAACACGCGATGTTGGTCGATCTCGAACGCAACGACCTCGGCAAGGTCAGCCAGTTCGGCAGCGTCGAGGTGACCGACTACCGGCGGGTCGACCGCTACTCCGAAGTGATGCACCTCGTCTCGAAGGTCGAGGGCCGTCTACGCGACGGGATGGACCTCGCCGACGCCGTCGCCGCCGTCTTCCCCGGCGGGACGATCACTGGTGCCCCCAAGCCCCGGACGATGGAGATCATCGACGAACTGGAAGCGACCCGACGCGGCCCCTACACCGGTTCGGTCGGGATCTTCGGATTCGACGACCGGGCGACGCTGAACATCCTCATCCGGACGCTGGTGCGCTACGAGTCCCGGTACTACCTCCGGGTGGGCGCGGGAATCGTTCACGACTCCGTCCCCCGCAGGGAGTACGACGAAACGCTCGCGAAGGGACGGGCACTGATCAACGCCGTCGACGAGGCACTCGACGCCGACGCCGAGATGACCGTGGAGGCCGAGCGATGAGCGTCGCGCCGACGATCCTGGTGATCGACAACTACGACTCCTTCGCCTACAACCTCGTCCAGTACGTCGGCGCGGTCGTCGAGCGCCTCGGCGGCGGTCCCGACGACGTGCTCGTCCGGCGCAACGACGCGGTCTCGATCGCTGAGATCGAACACCTCGACCCGGACGGAATCGTGGTCTCGCCCGGCCCCGGAACCCCCGAGGCGGCCGGCGTCTCGATGCCGATCTTCTCGCGGCTCCGGTACCCGACGCTCGGGGTCTGCCTGGGCCACCAGGCGCTGTGTAGCGCCAACGGTGCCGAGGTGACTCACGCGGAGTCGGTCGTCCACGGCAAGTCCTCGACGGTCACCCACGACGGGACGGGCGTGTTCGCGGACCTGCCCGATCCCTTCGAGGTCGGTCGCTACCACTCCCTGGCCGTCGAGCGAACCGCACTGCCCGACGCGCTCGAAGAGACTGCAGCCACGGTTTCTGCGACCGACGGGGATGCCGGAGACGACGCCGAGGGCGACCGCCGTATCGTCATGGGCGTGCGCCACCGCGAGCGGCCCCACGTCGGCGTCCAGTTCCACCCCGAGAGCATCCTCACCGACGGCGGCAAGACGATGATCGAGAACTTCTGTCTCCAATGCAATACCACGTAAACGGCGATCTCGTTCCGGCGAGCGAAGCGAGCGTCCCCGTCAGAGACCGTGGGTTCCAGTACGGTGACGCGGCCTTCGAGACGATCAGGGCCTACGGCGGCGTCCCCTTCGAGTGGACGGCCCACCGCGAGCGCCTCCAGCGGACCGCCGAGACGCTCGGCTTCGGCGACGCAGTGCCCGACGACCTCCGGGACCGCGTCGACGAGACCCTCGCCGCCAACGACCTCGACGACGCCTACGTCAAGCTCTCTGTCACCCGCGGCGTCCAGCCCGGGAAGCTGACGCCCGACGAGACGGTCGATCCGTCGATCGTCGTCGTCGTCCGCGAGCTTCCACGCGGCGGGACCGAAGGCGAGTCAGTCTGGGACGATCCGGCGGACGTACAGACCGTCAAGACCCGACGGGTGCCCGACGCGGCGCTTCCGGCCGACGCCAAGACCCACAACTACCTCAACGGAATCCTCGCTCGGCTGGAACTGCGCCGCGCCGCGACCGACCGCTTCCAGGCCGACGAGGCGCTGTTGCGCGACACCGACGGCCACGTCGTCGAGGGTGCCACCAGCAACCTCTTTTTCGTCACCGAGGCCGGCCTGCGAACGCCCGCCAGCGAACTGGACCTGCTGCCCGGCGTCACTCGTTCGGTCGTGATGGAACTGGCCGACGCCGAGGACTTCCCCGTCGAGACCGGGACGTACACCGTCGACGACGTTCGCGAGGCAGACGAGGCGTTCCTGACGAACTCGACCTGGGAGATCCGGCCCGTCGCAACCGTCGACGGCATCGACGTGGGCACCGGACCGATGACGAAGCTCCTCCAGCGGCTCTACGACGAACGCGTCGAGAGCGAGTGCTACGAGTAACCCAGTTATCGCTCTCGTCGGACCCACCCGTCGACCGAGCGGGCGCTGGCGAGGTGGACGAATACGAACACACTCACGCCCGCCATGGCACCGGCAACACCACTCGTGGCGATCGGCACCGAAATCTCCAACAAGAGTATCAGCCCCCACAGGACGCCAGCGATGAGCACGACGATCGCGAGTTTACGAACGCCGCTTGCATCGTCACCGTGTTCGTCGATCCGGCGGCCCAAGCTGGTGTGTTTGAACGGGCCGAGCGTGAGGAGGGTAACGGCAGTGCCGGCGAGGAACCACGGCCACGCGACGACCCGTGTCTGGACGTACGAGGACTGCCAGAGCATGAAGACGCCCATCAGGATGTCCAGCCACGTCGGGGGGTGGTCGGGCAGAAACTGCAGGTGGCGTTCGAATCCCATCGATACAGTCCGTGTCTCACTCCTGGTGGATGGCACTTACGCAGGCCGGACGTCGACGGCCTCGTAGACGCCAGGCAGGTCGGTCCCCCGGACCGTCGCCGTCACTTCTACGCCCTCTTCGACGGCGTCGTCGGTGACGATCGTCACCGGTTCGATCGGGTCGCGCCTGAGAAACGACCAGAGCCGTTCGAGCCAGCCCGGCTTGCCGCCCTCGCGACAGACGAGGACGTACCGCGACTCCGCAAGCGCCGCCAGCTCCGCGACCAGTTCGGCCTCGTCGAGTTCCGCCGGGCCGACGACGTGAATCACCTCGCCCGTGATCGTCTCGGTCATACTCTCACTCACCAGGCGGCGGGAATCTACCTTGCGGTCCGGGATGCAACTCTCGAACGTAGCCTCGGACGGATTCGAACTGCGAAGGCTCGAATTCGCTCGTCCTCTGAGTTCGAACCGCCGAGGATATTTGCGCCTCACGGGTTTGTTCGGCGCAAAAGTAGTCCCGGGCGGATTCGAACCGCCGTCATGGGCTCCAAAGGCCCATATGATTGGCCACTACACCACGGGACTTCACCTGGGTATTGCTCGGCGGTGTTTAATAGAATTGTCTTTGCGGTCGCCGTCTGCCACAGGACTGGCCACTGGGTAGCCGGGTCGGGGCACGTCTTCGGTTCAGATCGGCGGCGCTAGTCTGACGCCTCGGCTTCCAGTTCGATCAGTCCGCACACGTCGTCTTCGGCGTCGAAACAGTCCGGGCACTGCGGTTCCCGGTCGATGATCGTGTCCAGTCGCTCGGCGACGGTCTCGTCGATGACCCCCTCCAGTTGCTTTGCCTCGCCGCGGAACTCCTCGACTTCGAGCACTTCGAGGAGAAACCGCTCGATGATGCAGTAGTTCTGGAGCGCCTCGCGAGCGCGGTGGATCCCCTCGTCCGTGAGGTCGACGCCCTTGTACTTCTCGTGTTCGAGGAGGCCCTGGTCTTCGAGTTTGCCGATCATCTCGTTGGCACTGGCCGGGCTGACTTCGAGCATGTCGGCCACGTCACCGGTCGATGCTGGGCCGTCCTCCTGTTCCTGGACGAGGTAGATGGCTTTCAGATACTGGTTAGCGGTGTTCACGTGGATCCCTCCGTTGGTGTCGCGGCGGCACTCATTCGCGTTCCTCCATGAGTTCGGTCACTTCTTCGACGCCGTCTGCTTCCTCGTCGCGGATGCGTTCGAGCGTCGAGAGGAGTCGATCTCGGTCGATGCTGAACTCGGTCTCGGAGGTCTCGATCGCTCCGATCAGGTCGTCGTAGAACTTGTACGCCGTCTCCTCGTTGCACAGTTGATCGTAGAGGACGCCGTCGAACTCGTCGTCGCTCTCGTACTGGGCCTCGACGAGCGTCTGGATCTCGTCGAACGGCACCGTCTCGGCGTCCAGTTCGGCGATCAACTCTTCGAGGGCGCGTCGATGCTGTTCGGACTCTTCGGCGGCGTGGTCCAGCAGTCGATCGACCGCGGGATCGAGATCCGCCGAGACGCTGGCGTGCTTGTCGGCGCGCGCCTCGACGACCTCTTCGAGGACGACGCCGATCTGGAGCAGCCGCGCGAGCTGGTGGTCGGAGCCGACTGGCCGCTGGAGGCTCACGGTACCTGCCCCCGTCGGTCACGCGTCTGTACAGTCATAGTCGTTGCTCGGGGAGGCGGCGACTTAAGCGGTTCCCTCGCAGTTCCGTCCGTCCGGTCGTTCGAGCGCCAGAACGGGGTCCCGAAGGATCGAACGTGTCACTGACGGGTCTGTGTTACGGGCGGGTGACCGCCACCCGGAGGTGGGAACTCGCTCGCGGCGGTGACGCCTCGTGGCCTCATACCGCCGGCTGACTGTCTGTAAAAAATGTTGCGACCCCGTGGTCGCACATATCTTGCAACAGTGCCAGCCGGCCGTATCAGTCCTCGTCGGACTCGAACGTCGCGAAGATCTCCGCCTGCTCGGCAGCACTGGACTTGTACAGCGCCCAGAAGCTCAGGAGTCCGAGATCCTCGTTTTCGGCCCAGTCGACGATGGCGCTGGCGTCGTCGGTCGTGAAGTTGTCCTCGCCGACGTTCGGCGTCACACCCAGCATCTCCCAGCGTTCCTGCTCGGATTTGTCCGGGTAGACGTTGGCCAGCCAGTCGACGGTCCCCTGTCCGGCCGAGGGGATGATCGAGGTGTAGTCGCCCGAGAAGCCCATGGTCATGATGTTGACGTAGGACAGGTCGATTCCCTTCTCGACGGCGTCGCTGACCATGTCCTTGGCTGGCGAGTAGTTGCGGTTCTCGATGCCGCCCTGTCCGGCCGGGACGGTGTAGGAGATCTTCACTTCGGGGCGCTCGTCTTGCAACATCGCGAGCGCCTCGTTGCGGATCTCGTAGACGCTGCCGTCACGGCCTGCCTCGTTGGCGTTCTCGTCGTCGATGTCGAGGTGAGTGACCCCGAGCGTGTCGAGGATGTCTGCGTAGACGTTCTTCAGTTCCGTCGCGTCGGTCGCGTCCCGTGCGACGGTCCGGCCGTCCCAGCCACCGATGGCGACCCAGACCTCGATACCGTTGTCCTGGAGCGTCTGGATCTCGTCGGTGTAGTCGGTGAGCGGACGCTGGCCGTCCGAGGTGAGCCAACCGGGGTTGACCTCGCCGTCGTCGGTCGCGTCGCCGACGAACGAAACGACGACACGATCCGTGTCGACGTTCAGCGTCCCGTCGACGAGACTTCCCCACGTGCCCTGGTAGGGCGCGAACACGTCGTCTTCTTTCTCGGAGCCGCCACCGCTGTCGCCGACCGCGACGCTCACGGAGTCGCTGGCGGTCGCGCCAGCGTCGTCGGTCACCGTCAGCGTCGCCGTGTACTCGCCTTTCGCGTCGTAGCTTCTGGTGACGGTCTCGCCCGTCTCGGTGGTGCCGTCGTCGAAGCTCCACTCGTAGCTCGTGATCGAGCCGTCCTGATCGGCAGAGCCGGAGCCGTCGAAGGTGACCGTCTCGCCGACCTCCGGCGAGGAGGGCGAGGCCGAGGCGACCGCACTGGGTGCGAAGTTCCCACACGTGCCCACCAGCGTCCAGACGTTCTGGCTCTCGGCGGGTTCGGTGCCGCTGGTCCACCACTCGGCTTCCCAGAGCCGACCGTCGTAGATCACTCTGTCGCCGCCGGTGTAGGTCGCCCCCGAATCGTACTGGGGGAAGTCGTCGCAGTTCGCGCTGTCACTGCCGTCGCCGTCGTCGCCGTCGTCTCCCCCGTTCCCGCCGCAAGCGCCCTCGCGCGTCCAGACGTTGGCGCTCTCGGACGGTTCGTCCTGGGTCCACCACTCGGCGGTCCAGAGTGCACCGTCGTAGGTGACCTGGTCGCCACCGGTGTAGGTGGTGTCGGCGTCCCACTCCGGGACGCTACTACAGTCTGCGCCAGCCGCGATGCCGCTGGCTCCGATACCGAGTGCTGTCAGTGCCGATGCCTTACGTAGAATGTTCCGTCGTGTCTGTTTCATTGGTGTGATAGTGTGACTCGTTCGTCAGCGATCGATTCGACGCGCCGAAAAAAGCGATGTGACCGGCGTTATGCGGTCCGGTTGATCGTGTCGAGCAGCGTCTCGTTCCAGTCCTGGGAGAGCTCCCAGAACATGACGCCCTGCATGCCACGCTCTTTGGCGAACTTGACCTTCTCTTCGATGGCCTGTTCGTCGTCGTAGCTGATGATCGTCTCTTCGTCTTCGTTGACGATGTAGGGGACCGCACCGGGGTCGTGGCGCTTCTTCGTCCAGCCGTCTGCGCCCTCGATGTTCTCTTCGAGGTCACCGAAGTCGAACGCGCCGGTCGGGTCAGCGCCGTCTTCGAGCTGGTCGTGCCACGTGCCCTTCGGGAGACCGCTGTAGCTGCCGTACATCTCGGTGCCGTTGAAGCCTCGGCCGTAGAACGGCAGCCCGAGGACCAGTTCGTCGTACTCGGCGGGCTCGGCCGGCGGGTACTCCCACTGACCGGGCCAGTAGCCCGTCTCGTCGTGGTCGCCAGCGTAGAGCTTGTCGACCGAGTACTCGACGAAGTACTGGGCGGTGTAGGTCTCGCCGTACTGGCTGTTCTCCGTGGGGTGGGAGTCGCCGTACAGCGGCGCGTTCTGTCCCACGACGTCCATCCACGAGCCCGTGAAGTCGTAGGCCATGATGGAGGCGAAGTCACAGATCTCGCCGATGTCGCCGTGGCGGAGGCCACCGGCGTTCCAGTCCGAGCCACCGTTGGCGATGGATAGCTCGTAGTACTTGCCGTCTTCCTGGGCGGCTGCATCGAGCGTGTCGCGCAGCGCCTGCAGGAGGTCGACGTGGGTCTCGTAGTCCTTGTTGCTCCCACACTGGCACTTGCCCTGGGAGCTACCGGGGTGTTCCCAGTCGATGTCGATGCCGTCGAGGTTGTACTCCCGGAGGATCTCGACACACCGGTCGGCGAAGGACTGCCGGTTGCTCTCGGTCGCGGCGATCTCGGAGAAGCCGGTCGAGTCTGCCCAGCCACCGATCGAGAGCGTAATCTTGGTGTCCGAGGCCGCTCCGTCCTTGAGCTCCTTGAACCGCTCGAGGTTCTTGCGGTCCTGGTCGCTCATGATCGTCGGCACTGCCTTCTCTGCGTCGACGCCGAGGAACGCGTACTGGACGTGGGTGACCTTGTCGAAGGGAATGTCCTCGGGGTAGTAGTCGTACTCCGGCGTGGCCTTCCAGCCGGGGTAGTAACCGATGACCTTGAACTCGTCGTCGGGGCCGTCCGGTGCCGGCATGACCGAGAGCGTCTCGGTGACGGAACTGGACGCGCCCTCGGCGTCCGTGACCGTCAGCGTGACCTCGTAGTCTCCGGCCTCGTCGAAGGTCAGCGAGTTCTCCGCACCTTCGACGGTGCCGACGTTCTCGATCTCCCACTCGTAGCTCAGGGAGTCGCCGTCGGGATCGGAGGAGCCGCTGGCGTCGAGGGTCACTTCCTCACCCGGCTCGGGCGAGGACGGCGAGACGGTGAAGGAGGCCTCGGGCGACTGATTCTCGTCGCCGCCACCGCCGCCGCTGTCGCCACAGGAACCTTCCAGCGTCCAGACGTTCTCGCTCTCGGCTGGTTCGGTGCCCTTGGTCCACCACTCGGCGGTCCAGAGCTTGCTGTCGTAGGTGACCTGATCGCCGCCCGAATAGGCCATGCTCGAATCCCACGCCGATACTTCGCTGCAATTAGTGGTGTCGCCGCCGTCGCCCGGTGGCGTGGAGCCACAGGCACCTTCCTTTGTCCAGACGTTGGCGTCCTCCGCCGGCTGGGTGCCACTGGTCCACCACTCGGCGGTCCAGAGCGCACCGTCGTAGATGACCTGATCGCCGCCGGTGTAGGTGGCCCCCGAGTCCCACTCGGAGACGCCACTGCAGTCTGCTGCTGTTGCGGTCGCACTGGCACCGACTGCCAGTGCCGACAGAGCCGTTGCCTTCTGTAGCATGTCGCGTCGTGTTTCTCTCATGTATGGTGTCGTTCGGTGTCGTCGTGTCGTTTCGGTCGATGCTGACGTGACGGCGGCGGGGCTATCGGGTCGCGCTGTCGCCCCCTTCGCCGTCACTTCGCGAGCAGCCCGTGGGTGACGCATCAGTTACCCCCGTAATTGCACGTCACCGCACAGGCCGGGAAACGCCGTGGAACCGCGACTATTCGTTGAGCGTGTTCCAGAGCGTGCTGATCAGCTCGCCGTCCTTCGTGTCGCCGCCGATGGCCCACAGCATCGTCCCGCCGTACGGCGAGTCGCGGAGCCACTGGGCTTTCATCTCCATGGTCTCGACGGTGTCGTGGGAGATCATCTCGCCACTGGCCTTGTTGTAGCCACCGCCCTTGTCGGGGTTGTAGCTGTAGGCCGTCATCGCGTCTTCGTCGATGTAGGTCTCGTAGTCGTCGCCGTCGATGATACTGGAGCCGCCACGGGCGCCACCGGCGAGGTCGTAGTACTCGTAGATACCACCGATGGTACCGAAGGTACCTTCGCCGCTGGCGTTGCCGTCTTCCCCGTCGAACTTCTGGAAGAGGCCGTCGTCTTCGCCGTTGCCCTCGCCGTCCGGGTCGTTGACGTTGCTCCAGCTACGCCCGTAGAACGGAACGGCCATGTTGAGCTGGTCCGGGGACCAGCCCTGCTGTTCGAACCAGCTGAGGGCGTAGGAAGCGTTCCAGCTGTCGGACTTCTCGAACGGGTTGTCCGGGTTCTCCTTGAGCGGTGCGTGATGGCGGGTGTACTCGCTCCAGATACCCGCGTAGTCGAAGGTCATCACGAGGATGAAATCGAGGATGTCCGAGAGCGCGTCGTGCTCGTAGTCGGCCATCGCTTCGGGGTCGGCGTTGACTGCGGCAGTGACCTCGTACGGCTCCTCGCGGCCCTCCTCTGCCGCCTTCTCGTCGAGACGGTCGCGGACCGCCTGACACAGCTTCGTGAAGTTCGGAATGTCGATTTCGGGGCGCTCGACGTTCTCCTTGTTACACGCCTCGCCGCCGTCGCCCTGACAGCCCCCGCCGTGGGGGAACTCCCAGTCGATGTCGATGCCGTCGAGGTTGCCTCGGTCGACCCACTCGGCACACTGGTCGGCGAAGCGCTGACGGTTCTCCTCGGTTTCTGCGGCGTACGAGAAGTACTCGGAGTCGCCCCAGCCACCGATCGAGAGCGTGAACTTGGTGTCCTCGTTCTCCTCGGCGAGTTCGGCGATGCTCTTTCCACCGGGTGCGTCACGCCAGTCGGTGTTCTGGTCCCAGAACGCCTGCTGGCCGTGACTGGCGCCGACGAGGTTGACGGAACCGTCCTTCTCCGGGCGCGCGAACGCGTACTGGACGTGCGTGATCTTGTCCAGCGGCATGTCGGACGGGGTGTACTCGCGGTCGTACTGTGCCCACTGTCGGTAGTAAGCGACGACTCGCTTGTCGCCGGGCTGCGTACCGCCCGCGGTGCCGACGAACACGGATCGAGTCGCGGTCGCCTCGTTACCGTCTGCGTCGGTGACGGTCAGCGTGACCTCGTAGGTGCCTTCCTCGTCGAGCGTGACCGTGTTCTCGACGCCGGAAATCGGACCCTGATCGCCGACCATCCACTCGTAGGACTCGATGTCGCCCTCGGAGCCGCTGGCGTCCAGCGTAACGTCCTCACCGACATCTACGCGCGTTGCGCTGGCGTCGATGACGGCGTTCAGGTCGGAGGACCCACCGTCGTCGCCGCCGTTGTCGCCGCCGTTGTCGCCGTCCTCGACGGCACGGACCTTCGTCCAGACGTTCGCGCTCTCGGAGGGTTCGGTGCCCTTGGTCCACCACTCGGCCTCCCAGACGAATCCGTCGTAGGTGACCTGGTCGCCGCCGGTGTAGGTGGCGCTCGAATCGTAGGCAGGAATGTCGCTGCTGCCGCCGTCGGAGCCGCCGTCGGAGCCGCCGTCCCCGTCAGCAGGTCCGACCTTCTCCCAGACGGCCTCGTCTGCGCTCGGTGCCGTTCCTTTGGTCCACCACTGTGCTTCCCAGATGTATCCCTCGTAGACGACTCGGTCGCCACCGTTGTAGGTGGCGCTCGAATCGTACGCCGGATACTCTTCCTGTGCTGTTACCGCTGAGACGCCGGCCAGACCGGCCAGCGCCGAAAGCGATTGTAGATAGTTGCGACGTTGCATGGTTATTGTCGCGGCGGTGTCGACCGTTGGCGTGCCACCGTTGGATCTGGCCGCCCCACTACCGGGACGGCGTTCTAGTCCCCAATCCGCACCCAACGTTCTCTCACCCAGCCGCTGTAGGTACCACACTCCTGCATACACTAAAAAATTCCGAAAATTAATATTTCCATACATGGAACGTCTCCCTACAATCATCTGAATAGCTGCGCCATTTTATAATGATAAATGATCTCTTCTCGCACTAACACGAGGTATGTGACACTTTCACTCACTACTGGCGTTGTCAACACCCTTCTCGTTGCGTTCGTCGGTCTATCAGAGGTCCGAGCATCCAATCTGCTCTCCAGGCCGGTGGCGAGTCGTTGCCGCAGTCCTACACGATTGTTCACCCAGGAAAAACGCGCTGGTGATGCTGATTGTGTGTCCTTTTGTACCATGGTCTGGGGAGCACTCTTTCGAACCCTCTAACGCCATTTGAGGGCTGTTTCGCAGGGTGGATCGACCGGTTTCGTCGCTCGCGACGGCCCGGTCGCACTACTGCCGTCTCGACCGAACCGATTCACAGTCGATCTCACCGCTGTCACGCGGTCGGATATGGACTGCGACGGAACGCTGTCGCTGCTTACCGACGGGGTAGACGCTTACCGGTCATCGCTACAACTGTCCGTATGAGCTTCGACGGCTACTGTCGCTGTCGTAGCACGGGCCGGCGGCGAAAAAACGGGGTCGTGGTTTCGTGACGGGCTCGCGGTCGACCGTCGTCGCCGTCACTGCACCTGGTTGTAGATGCCTGCGAACTCGTAGGCGCTCTGCTCGATGCCGCTGCACTTGCCCGAGACGGTCCCGTCGGGACAGTCGCCGTTGTCTCGATCCAGCGACCAGAACGAGACGAGGCCGATCCCCTTGTCCTCGACGAAGGAGACGACCTCCTCGGCGTCTTCGGGCCGGTGCTGGCCACCGACGTTGTTCTCTCCGATCATCGGCGTGATGCCGACCATACTCCAGGCCTCGTCCGAGGAGAGGTCCGAGAAGATCGACAGCAGATCCTCGTGGGTGCCGTTCGCGGTGTCTTTGACGGTGCTCGCACTCGGACGGACCCAGCCGTAGTTCATCGTCATCACGTTGACGTACTGCACGTCGACGCCGTTGTCGCGAGCGTTCTCGACGACGTACGTGCCGTGCTCGGTCAGGCCGGTCGTCCGACAGCGCAGCGTGTACGACACTTTCAGGTCGGGGTTCTCCGACTGGAGTTCGGCCAGTGCCTGATTGCGTCGGTCGACGGCGGCCTCGTCGACGGACTCGATGTCGAAGTCCAGGTGCGTGACGCCGTACGTGTCGATCACGGACTGGTACTCCGATTTGATCTTCTCGATGTCGGTCGTGTCCTGGGCGATCATCGTCCCGACCGCGCCGCCAAAGGAGATGATGATCGTTCCGCCCTGATCCTGGTAGGCCTGGAACTCCGACTTGAGGCCGGCTTCCCCGACGAGCTGGTCGACTTCGCCGCCCCACGCGGCGTTGCCGTTCCCGTCAGAGAGGACGAACGCGGTGGTGACGCTGTCGTTGCCCGCCTGCTCTGCGTGATCGACCAGCGTCGTCTCCGGATCGGTGAAGACGTAGTTGTACGGCGCGAACTCGGTCGACCCTTCGGTGCCGCCGGAGCTGTCGCCGACCGAGACGACCGTCTCGTTGGTGTCGCTCGCGCCCGCGTCGTCGGTGACAGTCAGCGAGACGGTGTAGTCGCCCGCCGACTCGTAGCTGTGACTGACGGACTCGCCGGTCGCCGTCGTTCCGTCGCCCAGTTCCCACTCGTAGCTGGCGATCGTCCCGTCGGAGTCGCTCGAATCGGCCGCGTCGAAGCTGACCGACTCATCGGGAGCCGGGTTCGAGGGAGAGACGGTGAAGGAGGCGTCCGGCGCGGCGTTGCCGCTCGAAACGGAGATCGTCGTCGAGTCCGTCGCCGTCGCACCGGCGTCGTCGGTGACCGTCAGGGTCACGGTGTAGTCGCCGGCCGAGTCGTAGCTGTGACTCACCGTCTCTCCGGTCGCCGTCGTTCCGTCACCGAACTCCCACTCGTAGCTGTCGATCGACCCGTCGGGATCGCTCGACGCGCTGGCGTCGAAGGAGATCGAATCACCGGGTTCGGGCGTGCTCATATCGGCCGAGAACGACGCCGTCGGCGCGGTGTTCTCGTCGCCGCCGTCGCCATTGCAGGCCCCTTCCAGGGTCCAGACGTCCTCGCTCTCGGCGGGTTCGGTCCCCTTGGTCCACCACTCGGCGGTCCACAGTGAGCCGTCGAAGGTGACCTGATCGCCACCGGAGTAGGCAACGTCCGACGCCCACGACTGGACGCCGCTGCAGTCGACGCCGCTGCCGCTGTCGTCGCTGTCGCCGTCGTCGCCACAGGCCCCTTCGAGGGTCCAGACGTTCTCGCTCTCGGCGGGTTCGGTGCCCTGTGTCCACCACTCGGCGGTCCACAGCTGGCCGTCGAAGGTGACCTGATCGCCGCCGGTGTAGGTGGCGCTCGCGTCCCACTCGGCGACGCCGCTACAGTTTGCTGCCGATGCGCTCGCACTGGCGCCGATCGCCAGCGCGGAGAGTGCTGATGCGTTTCGCAGGAAGCTTCGTCGTGTCTCTTTCATGTGTTGGTGTGATCGTGTCGTCGGTTCGGACGCGGGCCGTAGTCGGAACTGATCAGCACCGCGTCGTGTCTACCACGACCGACCGACACGGCGTCTGGTGGTCGTCCAAGCTTCGTACCCCCAGCCGTCGTGTCAAATCGGTCGCCGATACGTCGGTCCGTATCGCCGCTCGTGGCACCCCCCGGAGCACCGAGTGCGTTTCTCGGCACATCCCTGTGTAACGATGCCACACAACCACACACGTTTCACACACAAAATCGTTACGAAAACTCGGATCTACGTTGGCGAAACGTCGTCTCGGTGTTCAAACTAGGGACACGCTGTTTCGTAATAGCGGGTCACTGGCCCACAGATTCCGTCTGTCGCAACTGCTAGTCCGCAATACGGAGACGACGATCGCGTGGTGCTGTCGACTTCTTGCAGCGATTCGCTATCTGGGGTGACGACATCGGTCACAGCACGGCTGACGGTAGCAGAAATTTCGAAAAAGCGTCAGAGCCGCGGTCGTCGGCAACGCGCGGTTCGTGGACGAACGAACTACTCGCGGAGGCGCTCGACGACGAGGTCGTCGAGGTCGTCGCGAAGTTCGTCGACCGCGATCTCATCGAAGACGGGCACGAAGAAGCCCTCTACGAGCATGTTCTTCGCGCTCTCGGGATCGACGCTGCGAGAGGTCATGTAGAACATGTCCTCCTCGTCGACCTGCCCGACGGTCGCCGAGTGGCTGGCTTCGGTGTCGTGGTTGTTGATGATCAGCTTCGGCGACGCGTCGGCCTCGCTCTCGTCTGAGAGCATCAGGGTGTTCTCCCGCTGGTAGGAGTTGGTGTCCCACGCCTCGCGACCCACGTCCTGGACGCCCTCGTACACCGAGCGGGCGGCGTCGTCGAGGACGCCGCGGGTGACGAGGTCGGCCGTGGTGTGTTCGGCTTCGTGCCAGACTCGGGACGCGATGTCGAAGTGCTGGTCCTCGTGGCCGAAGAAGGCCCCGACGATCTGGGACTCCGAGGCGTCGCCGAGCAGGCGCGTCTCGACGTTTGACTTGGTCAGTCGAGAGCCGATGTTGCCCTCGATCCAGTCGACCGTGGCGTAGGTGCCGGCGTGGCCGCGCTTGACCTGGAAGTTGTAGCTGTCGTCGTCGAGGTTCTGGAGCGTGCCGTACTGGACGCTGCTGTTTTCCTCGGCGGCGACTTCGACGATGCCGGAGTAGTACTGCTCGCCGTCGACGTTGGTGCCGGTGGTCTGGCGTTCGAGGATCGTCACGGACGAGGACTCCTCGGCGACGACCAGCGTGTAGTTGAACAGCGATCGGCTGTTCATCGTCGTCCGGATCTTCACGTCTTCGGCGTCGACGCCCTCGGGGACGTAGACGACCGTCCCGGCGCTAAACAGCGCCGTCGAGAGGGCCGTGAGGTAGTCCCGCTGAGGGTCGACGATCGAGCCGAACTGCGCTTCGATCAACTCTCCGTGCTGATCGAGCGCGTCGGCCCACGAGAGCACGTCGACACCCTCGGCGTCGACGCGGTCTTTCTCCTGTTCCCACTCCAGAGGATCGACGAGCGTCTCGTAGTCGAGCGCGTCGAGGTTCGTCCAGTCTCGACCCGGCGTCCGGATCACGTCCGGCATGTCCAGCGAGTCGAGGGCCTCGTACGCGTCGAGACGCGTTTCGAGCAGCCACTCGGGCTCGTCGAGCTCCTCGGAGATCTGCGTTACCTGTTCTGCCGTGAGGTTGGCGTGTACCTGCGTACTCATTGTGAATCCGGGGGTTACCCGAGGCTCCCCTCCATTTCGAGTTCGATGAGGCGATTCATCTCGACTGCGTATTCGATGGGCAGTTCCTCCGTGAGCGGTTCGATGAAGCCGGCGACGATCATCTGCTTCGCGTCGTCGTCGTCCAGACCGCGGCTCTGGAGGTAGAACACGTCCTCGTCACCGATCTTGCCGACGGTCGCCTCGTGGGCCACGTCGACTTTCGACTCCTGGATCTCCATGTACGGCATCGTGTCCGACGTGGACTCGTTGTCGAACATCAGCGCGTCACACTCGACGCTCGTCGACGCGTCCTCCGCGCCGTCGGCGATGTGGACGAGACCGCGGTAGTTCGTCCTGCCGCCGTCCTTGCTGATGGACTTCGACTCGATGGTCGACTTCGTGTCGGGCGCGTTGTGGTAGACCTTCGCGCCGGTGTCGATGTTCTGGCCCTCGCCAGCCATGGCGATCGTGATGTGGTTGTCCGTCGCACCGGGGCCTTTCAGCACCGTCGAGGGGTACAGCATCGTCGCCTTCGACCCCATCGAACCGGACACCCACTCCATCGTCCCGTCGGCCTCGCAGATGGCGCGTTTGGTGTTCAGGTTGTAGGTGTTTTTCGACCAGTTCTGGACCGTCGAGTACTGGACGTGAGCGTTCTCGCCGACGAAGACCTCCACGCCGCCGCTGTGGAGGTTGAACTCCGAGTACTTCGGGGCCGAACAGCCCTCGATGTAGTGGACCTCGGAACTCTCTTCGGCGATGATGAGCGTGTGCTCGAACTGGCCCATCCCGTCGCTGTTCATCCGGAAGTACGCCTGAATCGGCATGTCGACCGACGTGTCTTCCGGAACGTAGACGAAGGAACCGCCCGACCAGATCGCGCCGTGGAGCGCGGCGAATTTGTTGTCGCTCGGGGGGACGGCCTTGGTCATGAAGTGCTCGCGGACGAGCTCTTCGTGCTCCTGGACGGCCTTGTCCATGTCACAGAAGACGACGCCCTTCTCCTCCCAGCGCTCCTGCATGTTCTGGTAGACGATCTCGGACTCGTACTGCGCGCCGACGCCCGAGAGCGCGTTCTTCTCGGCTTCCGGGATGCCGAGCTTGTCGAAGGTGTCCTGGATCTCTTCGGGGAGGTCGTTCCAGTCGTCGACGCCGCCGCGGGTCTCGATGTCCGGGCGGATGTAGGGAACGATCTCGTCGACGTCGACTTCCGAGATGTCCGGCGCGCCCGGCCAGTCGTCCGGCATCGGGAGCTCGTGCCACTGTTCGAGTGCCCGGAGCCGACGCTCCAGCATCCACTCGGGCTCGTCTTTGTCTTCCGAGATGACGCGGATCGTCTCCTCGGTCAGGCCCTTCTCGGCTTCGAAGGCGGACTTCTCCTCCTTCTTGAACTCGAAGCGCTTCTCCGTATCTGTTTCTTTGAGGTGGTCTTGATCTGAACTCATGTTTTGTAGTCGTGCTTAGGGTTTCTTGGTTATGTGGGTTGTGCCGTATACGGAACGTTGTAGTTCTGTCCCGGAGCGACCCCACGACATCGTGCAGTCGATCGGGAACACGTCTACAACTGTCCGTATCACGCGGCCTCGTAGACTTCCTCGCGGACCCAGTCGTACCCCTTGTCTTCGAGCTTCTCGGCCAGCTCCGCGCCGCCGGACTTCGCGATCTCGCCGTCGATCATCACGTGGACGTGATCGGGCTCGACGTAGTCGAGGATGCGCTGGTAGTGGGTGATCTGGAGGACACCGGTGCCCTGCTCGTCGCGCAGCGCGTTGATGCCGTTAGAGACGTCCTGCAGGCGGTCGATGTCCAGCCCGGAGTCGATCTCGTCCAGCACGGCAACCGAGGGTTCGAGGATTGCGGCCTGGAGGACCTCGTTTTGCTTCTTCTCGCCGCCGGAGAAGCCGGCGTTGAGATAGCGGTTGGCGAACTTCTCGTCCATGTCGAGCTGTTCCATCTTCTCCTTGAGGAGCTGCTGGAACTCGGCGACGCTTACCTCGCCCTCGTCGGCGGGGCCTTCCATGGGGGAGCTGTCGTAGCCCGCGGCGTCTTCGTTGGTCGCTTCCTCGTCGGCCTCGCTCTCCTCGTCTTCCTCTTCGAACAGCTCTGCTTGCTCTTCGAGCTTGGCGTTGAGCGCCGTCCGGAGGAAGTTCACCATCGTGACGCCTTCGATCTCGGCTGGGTACTGGAAGCCCAGGAAGATACCGAGCGCCGCGCGCTCGTTGGGCTCTAGCTCCAGCAGGTTCCAAGTGCGCTGGTCGTCGTCGATCTCGATGTCCTCTGCCACGTCGCCGTCTTCGAGGTGGATGAGCACTTCGCCGTCGGTCACCTCGTATGCGGGGTGGCCCGCGATGATCTTCGCCGTCGTCGAC
The DNA here is from genome assembly GCF_058933285.1 of Halomicrobium sp. HArcht1-1. Classification (NCBI taxonomy): domain Archaea; kingdom Methanobacteriati; phylum Methanobacteriota; class Halobacteria; order Halobacteriales; family Haloarculaceae; genus Halomicrobium; species Halomicrobium sp. HArcht1-1. The sequence goes on along the minus strand of NZ_JBZYDL010000001.1, from coordinate 2,201,246 downwards.
TTGCCCGATCCGTTGGGGCCCATCAGCGCGTGGATTTCGCCCGACTCGACTTCGAGGTCGACACCGCGAAGGATCCGTTCACCGCCGTCTTCTGCCACTTTCGCGTGGAGATTGTTGATTTCGAGTACTGCCATAGTATGTACTTAGGTCAACCGAAAAGATGGTCGTCACGCTCATAATGCTTTCGCAATCCTCCGAACTGTCTTTCGAGATCCAAAAATATTTTTCTTGGTTGCGAAATAGTCTCACACGGAGTGTCCAGTGGCTCTCTGTCGCTCTCGGGACACCGGCTCGACCGGACAGCGTGCTATCCGTCGTCGAGGCGCTGCCCGCAGTTCGGGCAGAATCTGACCTCCGTCCCCGGCGAGAACGTCGCGTTGCAGGTGCGACACCGCTGACCGACGGGGCCCTGGTGTGCGGTGTCGATACCGGCGGGGTCCGAGACCTCGTCGCCGGGATCGTAGACTCGCGTCGTCTGGATGTGGACGGGGACGCTCCGGTCCTCGCCGCTGTCGGTCGTGCCGGATCGCGTCTGGCTGGTCGCGGTCGCCCGTCCTCCCGCGGTGCTGGCGGCCACCTGACTGAATGGGTTGCGCTGGCCGGCACGCAGCGAGCCGCGGTCGACGGTCGGCTCGGACCACCTGACGTACGCCGCCGCCAGCGACTGACAGACGAGATACGCGCCGACGAGCACGGCCGGCGTCACTGCTCCGGCCGTCAGGAGTGCCGGAGCGCTGACGGGACCGACATCGACGACGCCGACGAGTGCCGTGGGCACGCCGAGGACGGCCATCGCGTCCCGGACCATCGCGCCGGCACCGACGACGGCACCGAGCTGGACGACGCCGGCTGTGGCGTACACCGAGAACGTCAGGAACGACGCGACGTGGACCAGCCCGGGATGGGAAAACGAGAACACTCGGTAGCTAAACGCCGCGGTGCGTGCGAGCAGGTGTGCGCCAGCGACGAAGGCGACCACGTACGCCGGCCAGGCGATCGGCGAGGCGATCGCGGCGGCCAGCGAAAGGGTCAGGAGGACCCCCGAGGGCCACAGCAGAGTCCCCGGCGCGTCGAAGCGGTAGTGACTCTCGACGTTTCCGGAGACGTTCGTGACCCGACTGCGGAGCCGCAGCGTCGCCGCGAGTGCGGGCAACACGATCCAGGCGACGACGCCCCCTGCGAGGAGTGCCAGCGTCTGGGTCGAGGCCGTCCCGAGCGCGAGCGTGAGGCCCGCTTCTCTGGCACCCAGCGCAGCCGTCGCGGCCGTGCCGGCGACCCACCCGACGAAGCCGACCACGGCGAGCAGGCAATCGAGGAAGAACCACCGTTCCGTCTCGACGGCGAGTCGGGCGGACGCCGCCAGTTCGCGTCGACGTTGCTCGGCCATCGGTGTGCCCTTGCACACTCGGTGGCATAGCCCTTACGACACTTTCACGACCGTTCGACGCCGGTGATTTCGAACCGTGCGCCGCCGTTCGACCCGGTCGTCGCGGTGATCGTCCACCCGTGGGCCGTGACGATGTCTCGCACCAGCGAGAGCCCGAATCCGGTCCCGTCCTGTGCGGTCGTGTACCCCGTCTCGAACACGTCGGACCGTTCGGTCTCGGGAATCCCCGGACCGTCGTCTTCGACGTAGAAGCCGGGTTCCTCTGTGAGTGGCCCGATCCGAACGGTGACGTTCTCGCCCCCGTGTTCGACGGCGTTCGTGATCAGATTCTCCAGGACGTGAGCAAGCCGTTCTCTGTCGGCCAGCACGGTGAACGCTCCCTCGAACGCCGTCTCCAGCGTCGCCGACGCCGTCTGTACCGTCTGCCAGCACCGGTGAGCGATCTCCGGGACCGAGACCGGCTCGCGGTCGCTCACTGAGTGACCCTGCCGGGCGAGCGCCAGCGTCTCCTCGATGATCGAGGCCATCCGTTCCAGGGCCTGCTGGGCCGTCGCGAGGTGATCGTCGTCGTAGTCGTTCCGGACGTACTCGACGCGCCCGAGCGCGACGTTGAGCGGGTTGCGGAGGTCGTGACTCACGATGCTGGTGAACTCTTCGAGGCGCTCGTTCTTCCGTTCGAGCGCTTGGGCCTGTTCCCTGAGGCGGTCTTCCTGCTCGGTCCGTTCCAGTGCCGCGACGATCCCCATCGAGAGGACCTCGCCCAGCGCCACGTCGACCGAATCGAAGGCATCGGGCTCGCGTCCGGACGCGACGAAGACGCCGTAGTCGTCCAGCGGATAGATGATCACGCTCCGGACGTTCGTCGCCTCGCTCAACTGATCGTGCTCGGCCGTGTCCTCGACGACGGCCGGTCGGCCGCGGCCGTACGTCTCCCAGACGAACGTATCGATTGGATCGTCGTCGTGTGCCCGATAGCTCGGCACTTCGCCGATCACCTCCCACACGCGCTCGTTGACCGCCGTCGGTTCGAGCACGTCGCCGTCCCGGAGGTGAATGCCGGCGAGTGGCAGCGTGAGCGCGTCCTCGGCCGCGTTCACTGCGACGTTTGCGATCTGGGTCTGGGACTGTGCGCCGATCAGCCGCGTCGTCCGCTGTTGGAGCCGCTTGATCCGTTGCTCTCGCGAGACGTGCCCGTTCACGTCTGTCGACAGACCGATGAGCGTCGTCTTCTTGTCTTCCAACAGCCCGGAGCGATTTCTGAACCACCTGCTCTCGTCGCTGTCGGCTGGCTCCAGACGGTACTCCAGTTCGACGCTGTCTCGTTGCTCGGTCGCGACCTCCTGTAGCTGCTCGACGAGGCGCTCTCTGTCGTCGGGGTGGACGAACCCGTCGACGAACTCCGAGAGCGGATATTCTGTGTCTCGGTCGAGACCGACGATCCGTTCGACCGGTCCGAACAGCCGGAGCGTCCGAGCGGAGACGTTCACCGTCCAGAGCACCGAGTCGGTCGCGTCCAGCACGAACGAGAGCCGCTCGTCGAGGTCCTCCAGGGCGACGGGTGCTTCCGCGTCCTCTTCGGTCGGCTCACAGCGAGTCGACGATCCACTGCTCGCGGGGGCCGTGTAGATCGGCTCCGGTGAGCGAAACCGCGTCAGCGACGACCCGACGTACAGGGCGACCGCTTCGAGCCACTCCCGATCCGACTCGCTGAAGGCCATCGGATCGGTGGCGGTCGCGAAGACGACGCCGACGCCGTCGATCGGGACGCTGAGCACCGATCGCGTGGCGTCGCTGGGGCTCTCCCCGTCGCCCCCGGTCGGCCTTCCCGTGGTCGACCCGCCGTCGGCGAGGTCGCCGACGAGATAGGAGTCACCGTCCCGGACGGCGAGTGACTGGTAGTCCCAGCCGGGCTGGTCTCGGAGATCCTCGACGGTGGCCCCGTCGTCACTGACTGCGACGGGCTCCAGGCCGTCACCGGTGGCCAACGAGATTACACACCGATCCGCACCGAGCCGATCGAGACAGGCGTCGACCACTCGGTCGTACACGTCGTCAGGACTCTTCGCGGACAGGAGGCCGGTCAGCGTGGACTGATCGACGCGTGCTGCCGAGCCACTCATGTAATGGTCCCTACTTATTTCGAGGGTCCCAAATAATTACCCCTTATCGTGTGAATTACTGTCTGACACTTTCTCGTCACCCCCGAGTACTTTCACCGACGCCGACGACGGGTCGCTATGGCCGGCAACTACTACGAGGCGTTCACGGTCGGCGAGACGATCACACACCCCCGTCGCCGAACCATCTCGGAGAGCGACAACCAGCGATTTTGCGACATGACGATGAACCAGCAGCCCCTCCACCTCGACGCCGAGTTCGCCGCCGACACCGACTTCGGTGAACGGGTCGTCAACGGGCTCTACACGCTCTCGCTGGCGGTCGGACTGACGATTCCGGAGACGACCGACGGGACCATCGTCGCCAACCTCGGTTACGACGAGGTCGAACACCCCGCGCCGGTGTTTCACGGCGACACGATTCGGGCCGAGACGACCGTGACCGACAAGCGCGAGACCAGCGACGGCGACCGCGGCGTCGTGACGATGACCGTCGACGTGTTCAAGCAAGACGACACGCTCGTTTGCTCGTTCGAACGGACGGTCCTCGCCGAGAAGCGACCCGACGAGCGACCCTAGAAGACCAGCGTGTAGTTGACCACGGAGGCCGCGAGCCACGGGAGCGCGAGTCCCAGCGGGATGACCGGCCCGTACTCCGGACGCAACTCGCGTGCCAGTCCCGCGGTTCCGAGTACGAGCACCTTCACGAGACCGAGGACGGCGAACCCGACGTGCTCGAACGCGTACCCCATGATGGGGTTCCCCTCGCTGAACCCCGACTGCAGTCCGACATAGGTCAGGACCACGTCGAGGGTCAGGGTCGACAGCGCGACGAGCCACAGTTCGAGCTCGACGGTCGACAGTTCCAGATAGCGATGCTCCAGCCACGCACGTGTCGACGGTACGATGTACTGATCCATTCGTCCACCCACCCAGGGTTCTCTCTGCGAATCGCCTCGCAGCTACGTCGACAGTGGCGCTACCGGTTCAAATAGTTAAGTGTTTCAGACCGGTCACGCGTCACGAGGCCGGCCGCGAGCGCGCGACTCGCCGTCGACGCACTGTCACAGTACGGTCCCGTGTTTCTTGTTCGGTAGGTCCTTCTCTACGTCCTCGTAGAACGCGAAGCGAGCGGCCAGCTCCGTCCGCAGGTCGCTCGGCGGGACGATCTCGTCGATGACGACCTCGCTGGCCATCCGGTGGACGTCGATGTCCTCGCGGAACTGCTCGCGAAGCTCGGCCTCCCGTCTGGCGCGTTCCTCCTCGTCCTCGATGTCGGCCAGCTCGTTGGCGTAGACTGCGTTGATCGCGGCCTCCGGCCCCATGATCGCGATCTCGCCCGACGGCAAGGCGAGGGTCGCCTCCGGGTCGTAGGCCGGGCCGGACATCGCGTAGATGCCCGCTCCGTAGGCCTTCCGCGTGATGACACACTGTTTGGGCACCGTCGCCGAGGAGGTCGCGTAGATGAGCTTCTTGCCCGCTTCGAGGATCCCCTCTTTCTCGACCTGCGAGCCGGCCATGAACCCCGGCGTGTCACAGAGGTACAGCAGCGGGACGTTGTACGCGTCACAGGTCCAGACGAACTCGGCGGCTTTCCGGGCGGCGTCGGGGAAGATCGCGCCGGCCCGCTGGCTCGGGTCGTTGGCGACGATCCCGACCGGGCGGCCGTCGATCCGGGCGAACGCCGTGAGCATCTCCTCGCCGTAGTGGGGGCGCAACTCCAGCAACGAGTCGGCGTCGATCACCCGCTCGACGAGGCGGCGCACGTCGTAGCCCCGGTTGGGTGCCTGCGGAATGACGCCGTCGATCCCCGCTGGAGACTTGGCGGGCTCGCGGCCGTCGGTTCGTGGCGGGTCTTCGTCGGCGTTGTCCGGGAGGTAGCCGATCAGCTGTGCGACGAGCTCCCGAGCGTGTTCTTCGTCTTCGGCGACGAGATCGGCGCTCCCGGAGTGGCGTGCGTGGACCTCCGGGCCGCCGAGTTCGTCGAGGTCGATCTCCTCGCCGGTGACCATCTCGACCATCCGCGGGCTGGCGATGGCCATTGCACTCATCCCTTCGACCATGACCGTGAAGTCGGCGAACACGGGCGTGTAGGCCGCACCCGCGATACAGGGGCCGTACAGCACGCAGATCTGTGGGACGCGACCGGAGAGCATCGAGTGGTTGTAGTAGTACTTCCCGATCCCCTCGCGGTTGGCGAAAAAGCCCCGCTGTTGGTCGATCCGGCCACCAGACGAGTCCATCAGGTACAGCACCGGCCGTCCGGTCGTCAGCGCACGCTGTTGCATCCGGAGGAACTTCTCGACGCCGCGCTCGGCCATCGACCCGGCCTTGACGGTGAAGTCGTTGGCCATGAAGTGAACCGAGCGGTCCTCGAACTCCGCTGCTCCGGTCAACAGCCCGTCGGCCGGCAGTCGCCGGTCGGGATCTGCCTCGTCGACGGTGGGCGAATCCGGCGACCAGCTGTCGAAGTTCGCGAACTTGCCGTCTTCGAAGGTCAGCTCGCCGAACCACAGCTCCAGCCGGTCCCGAACGAACAGCTTCCCCTGGTCGGAGAGGCGCTCGCGGTACCGCTCGGGACCGCCGGCCTCGATGTCGGCGATCTCCTCGCGCAGGCGACGCTCGCGGTCGGTCGGGCCGAGGTCGTCGTCGCCCGTCTCGTCGTCCTCGCTGTCGTCTCCCGATTCGTCGATCCGATGAACCACGCGTGGTTCTTCGTCGTCACCGACGAAGACGCGGACGGCCTCGCCGACGTGTTCGGCGATGGCAGCGGCGATTGCTGACGCCTCCTCGCGGGTTGCACCGGCGGCGATGCGCACCTTCATGTCCGTCGCATCACACCCCACTGTTACAAGACTGCCGGCGACGTGACCCCGTCGGCGTGACGGGTGACGCCTCTGGAATCCTCCGAGACCGGAAAAACTAGCGTCGACTCACGCAGACTACTCGTGGCGCTCGTATCGCTCTTCGAGGCGCTCGATCAGCGACGTGTTGCCGAGGTGTAGCGGCGTCCGGTCGTGGATGTCGTCGATCTCCCGGTCGAGGAGCGACTGGTGTCCGTCAGAGGACTTGCCGCCAGCGGCCTCCACGATGTAGCCCATCGGCTGTCCTTCGAACTGGAGGCGCAGTTTCCCCGTCGGCCGGTACTCCAGCGCGGGATAGGAGAAGAGCCCGCCGTAGGTGAGGACCTGGCTCACGTCGGCGATCATCGCGCCGCCGTAGCGGAGCTTGAGCCGTTCCTGAAGCTCCGTTGCGTAGTCGGCGAACGCGTCGTTCCAGTTCTCCCGACCGCCCCCGAAGCCGTAGACCGTCGGGTCCTTCGGGACCGACACGTCGTCGTCGACGACGCGAGCGTCGCCGTCGTGGATGATGTACTCGCGGACGCGGTCGTTGCGCGCCACGACCATCGAGGTCGTCGGGCCGTAGATGACGAAGCCGGCGGCCACGAGGTTCCGACCGATCGTCGGCGGCTGCGTGTCGTAGACGCCGAAGATCGTCCCCATGCCGCTGTTAGGTTCGAGGTTCGAGGAACCGTCGAGCGGGTCGACGGCGACGTGGCGGTGGCCCTCGTCGACGGTGACTGACTCGCGTTCCTCGCTGGCGTAGCTCCCGACGCCGTCGAGTGCCAGCAAGCGCTCTTCGAGCAGGTCGTCGGCGACCAGGTCGGCCGCGAGTTGGCTCTCGCCGCTCGGGTTCTCCTCGTCGGCGAACTGGCGCTCCGTCGCGATCGCCTCGCGGATCTCGGTCGCCGCGTCGGCGAACTCGCTGACGATGCGCCCGGTTGTCGTGTCGGTCATGCCGGGGGTGAGGTCGGTTGATTTACTCATTGAAGTGCTGCGTCGACGGATTGCCCGTCGTGGATGACGCGTTCGAGCGCGTCGAGGATCTGCTCGGGTTCTTCTCGTTGCCAGACGTTGCGTCCGACGGCGAGCCCCGCGCCGCCAGCGTCCATGACCGCGCGGACGCTCTGGAGGAACGCCTCGTCGGAGCGCTTCGAACCGCCGCTCATGACGACCTTGCTCTTGCCGGCCATCTCGACGGCGTGGGCCATCCCCTCCTTGCTACCGGGGTACTTGACTTTCGTCACGTCCGCGCCCAGCTCCAGGCCGAGTCGGGCGGCGTACGCGATGACGTCTTCTTTGGTGTCGTTTTTGAGGCCCTGTCCACGGGGGTAGGACCACAGGACGACGGGCATGTCGTACTCGCGAGCCTCCTCCTGAATCTCGCGGAACTCCTCGACCATCTCGACCTCGTTGTTCGAGCCGGGATAGATCGTGAAGCCGACGGCGTCGGCCTCCAGCTGGGTCGCGGCGTACTCGACCGAGCAGTTGACCGACGAGTCGGGTTCGCCCATCCACATGTTCGAGGTGCCGTTGAGCTTCGCGAGCAGCGTCACGTCGTCCTCGTAGGACGGGTAGTACGCCTCGCCGACTCCCTTCTGCACTGCCAGCGACGTGACGGCGTCGTGCGTTGCGGCCCGAAACACCGACTCGGGATCGGCACTCTCGGGGCGGCCAGCGAAGTCGACCGGGCCGTGTTCGAGCCCGTGATCGTATGCCAGGATCAGTACGTTGCCGTCGCGCGTAAGCGGAGTCGCGTCGATGGGACGCATCACCTGCTGGTTCACGAGCAGGGCATATATACATTGTTCTTGACATTTACTACGATCTGAGTTAATATCCTCAAGACGCGGCCCTACTTGCCGACTCGTGGGGGGACGTGTGGCGTGTCACGCGGCACCATATTTACCACGATAGCGGTCGAACCGTCGCGCATGTCCGATATCGGAGAGATCGAGACGGTCGCCGTCGTCGGTGCTGGCACGATGGGAAGCGGCATCGCACAGGTGGCTGCGACCCACGGCTACGACGTCGTGATGCGCGACGTCGCCGAGGATCTGGTCACAGAGGGGTTCGAGGCGATCGACGACAGCCTCTCGCGACTCGTCGCGAACGACACACTCACCGAGTCCGAGAGCACCGCCGTCCGCGAGCGGATCACCGGCACGACCGACCTCGACGACCTCGCGGACGCCGATCTCGTCGTCGAGGCGGTCGTCGAAGACGTGGACGTAAAGCAGTCGGTCTTCTCGGACCTCGACGAGGTGTGTCGCCCCGGAGTCGTGCTCGCGACCAACACCAGCACGATCTCGATCACGACCATCGCGAGCGCGACGAGCCGCCCCGAACACGTCGTCGGCCTCCACTTCATGAACCCCGTGCCACTGATGACGGGGGTCGAGCTCGTCGTCGGCGAGCGCACGGCCGACGCGACGGTCGAAGCCGCTCACGACTTCGCCGCTTCGCTGGACAAGGAGACCTGGGAGTCCGACGACAAACCCGGCTTCGTCACCAACCGGATCCTGATGCCGTGGCTCAACGAGGGCATCCGGGCGTACGACGAAGGCGTCGCCACCAAGGCCGACATCGACCGCGGGATGAAACTCGGGACGAACGTCCCCATGGGTCCACTGGAGCTGGCCGACCACATCGGGCTGGACGTGGTGCTGGACGCCACCGAGACGCTGCACGAACAACTCGGCGACCGCTACCAGCCGGCCTACCTCCTCCGGCGGAAGGTGGAGGCGGGCGACCTCGGGAAGAAGACGGGACAGGGCTTCTACGAGTACGAGTGACTCGGCTCTCCCTTCGGTGAGTCAGGTGCTCCCCGGAGGGGTCGCTGGGCAACACTGATACTGCCGGCTGTCACTTCGTGACGATCTTCGCTACCCGGGGTGGCGAAATCGTTCACAGCTGTACAGCCGGTAGTATGAAGCACCGAGGATCGCAACGTCGGTGTATGGAGTTCGCCCCCACCCAGGAGCAAAAGCAGATCCAGGAGATGGTCGCCGAGTTCGTCGACGAGGAGGTCGTCCCGCGGGCCGCCGAGATCGACGAGACCGACGAGTTCCCACAGGACCTCGTGGACCAGATGGCCGAGCTCGGTCTGATGGGGATGCCGATCCCCGAGGAGTACGGCGGCGCTGGCCTCGACTATCACGCCTACGCGATGGCGCTCGAAGAGATCTCGCGGGGCAGCGGCGGACTGGGGACCATCGTCGCGGCCCACATCTCGCTGGCCTGCAACATGCTCTACGAGTTCGGCGACGAGGCCCAGAAAGAGGCGTACCTCACGCCGCTTGCGGCAGGCGAGGAGATCGGTGCGTTCGCGCTGTCGGAGGCCGGTGCCGGCAGCGACGTGCCGGCCATGGAGACGACGGCGGAACCGGTCGGCGGCGATCCACACGAGGGCGAAGAACCCGACGAGTACGTCGTGAACGGCGGCAAACTGTGGATCTCGAACGGTTCCGTCGCCGACACGGTCGTCCTCTTCGCCAAGACCGACCCCGAGGCGGGCAACAAGGGAATCTCGTCGTTCGTCGTCCGGCCGGAGGAAGACGACGGCTTCCACGTCGAGGGGACCGAGCACAAACTGGGCGACAAGGGCTGTCCGACGGCGGAACTGCGATTCGACGACATGCACCTGCCCGCAGACCGCCGCCTCGGCGAAGCGGGCCGTGGGTTCGTCCACGCGCTGAAGACGCTCAACGGCGGCCGGATCACGATCGCCGCCCGCGGCGTCGGGATCGCCCAGGCGGCACTGGACGAGGCGCTGGACTACGCCGGCGAGCGCGAGCAGTTCGACCAGCCAATCGGCGACTTCCAGGCGATCCAGCACAAGCTCGCGGACATGGACACGAAGACCGAGGCCGCCCGGATGCTGATGCACAAGGCCGCGGACAAGAAGATCCGCGGCGAGAACTTCGTCAAGGAGGCCGCCCAGGCGAAACTCTACGCCTCGGAGGTCTCACGTGAGGTCGCCAACGAGGGCATCCAGATCCACGGCGGCTACGGCTACACGAAGGACTTCCCGGTCGAGCGGTTCTACCGCGACGCCAAGCTCAACGAGATCTACGAGGGGACCAGCGAGGTGCTGCGCAACACCATCGCCGACCAGCTGCTCGACTAAGGGACGGAGAGCAGTCCCTCGACGACGACGGCCCGCGTGAAGTAGAACGGCTTCCCCTCTGTCTGGTGTCGGTTGGCGCTGATCGTCCCCAGACCGAGGAGGAGCGCAGCACCGGCGAGCGCGGCGGCCCCACCGACTGCTTCGGACGACAGACCGCCAGCGGTACCGAAGACGAACACCGCGAGCGTCCCGAGGGCGGCAAACGGGAGGGCGTCCAGACCCGCGTAGAGGGCGGAGCGAGACAGGGTCATGTGGCGACCATCGGCCACCCGTCAGATAGAGATTGTCCTCGACAGAGGCGGGCGGTCTCACCTCTCCGTCTCGCCCAGTTGCTCGCACATCCACTCGTACTGTTCGCGGAGGCGCGCCTCGCCCGCCTCGGTCAGCGAGTACTCGTCGGCGATTCCGGCGGTCTCCTTCTGCAAAAAGCCGCTGTCGACCATCGCCGAGAGGCCGCCGTAGAAGCTCTTGGGGTCGATCCGCTCGTCGTAGTGCCGTTCCAGTCGCGTCTTGAGCGTCTGACCGTTCAGTCCGTCTTCGCCGGCGAGGATGATACAGATGTCCCGGCGGCGACCGCTCTGGAGCCACTTCGTCATGGGTTCACCGAGGCGCGGGCGACACTCGACTGTTGCCCTTCTCGGTCGCGGATCGACACGAGTACGTCCCCAGTTCCTTCCGGCGCTGTGGGTCCGGCCCGTCCAGTCGCGTCGGCTCGGCGACGAACACGAGGCCGACCCGTTCGAGCCCCCGCTCGTGAGTGCGGTTCCAGCGCTGACAGAGGGAGCCAGCGAGGGCTGCCCGGCGCGGTTCGGTGTCTCCGCTCCGGAGTCGGAGCAGGTACTTTCGCCAGCGCGTACTCGGGTACGCGCGTTCGAGATTCGACGGTCGCTCCCAGCTCAGCGGTGCCATCGCGAGCGCGTCGACCTCTCTCCCGGCCGTCGTCGTTCCCGGTGCGACGAACCACCCGTCGACGCCCGGTGGCGCGGGGGCGAACATGTCCCAGGACTGCTCTGGCACGTCGGCGTCGGCGACTGGAGCCACCCCCAGCGTGGCGGCGTTCGAGACGAGCATCGCCGCCAGCACGAGGACGAGTAGCGGCCGTTGGAGCCTGCCGAGTGCGCGCCGAACCGCCGCCGGGATCGTCGCGGCGGCGTGACCTTCGAGACGCGGCGCGCTACCGCGATCCCGCCCGTCGGGGACGCCAGCCCACACGCGGTCCCAGACGAACGCCGGGAAGAAGGGGAGCAGCGCGGCGATCGAGACCAGCGGAAAGAGGCCGACCCAGACCGTCACCAGCATGCCCGCGTGGCCCGCGACGAACAGCCCGGCGAGCGCCCCACGCGCTCGGCCGGTGAGGCCGACGAGCAGCGGCGACGCCACCAGGAGAGCCAGCCAGCCCCAGCTGAGCAGCGCCGGGAGCAGCGGGACGGGTGCCAGGAGATCGCCCGCGAGGACGGTGTAGTGGTCGAGATCGAAGACGAGCGCCAGCGCCCGTCCGGAGAGCCACGCGTCGCCCCGGAGCTTCACGACCGCGTTGACGGCGTAGACCGCGACGACCTGCCCGAGCACTCCGACGGTCGCCAGCCCGCTCACCGTCTCTCGGGGCGTCGTCTCGGTCGCGTCGACAGACAGCCGCTCACCCAGCGGCAGGAACAGGCCCCAGAACAGCAGCCGCCGCAGGAGCGTGTCGCCGCCGTTGAGCACGAACGGGTTCCGGATCTGGAGCGAGAGCAACAGGGCGAGCGAGAGCAGCGTCGCGAGTCGCGTTCGGTACCCGACCAGCAGCGCCAGCGCCGCGAGACCGGCCGCGAGGAAGAGACAGACCTGCAGCCAGACGCTCCCCGAGAGAGCGTGGACGGACAGCAGGGCGGGCGTCCCGACGACAGCCCGCAGCGTCGACGTGGGGAGGACACCAGCGTCGGTGTAGAAGGCCGCGAGGTGGCGCGCTCGCAGGAGAACGTCGAGGAGCAGTATCGTTCCCAGGGCGATCCGCAGCGCCGCCAGCGCGCGCGTGTCGACGCGAAATCGCTGCTCGAACCACTGTCTGGCGTCGCTGCTGGCACGAGCGACGAGACGACCCCTCACGGGCGGTGGCTCGGCGCTCTGGCCTACAAGCGTTCCGTTCTGGCACGCACCGACCGACAGTTTCGACTACCCCTCGTCCCTAGGGCCGACGATGACAGACGAGGTGGCCGAAGCCGACGGGATCACGGCACGGTATCGCGAGACCGACTCCGAGCGCGTCCTCGAATACGATCGCGACGGACGGACGGCCGCGATCGCTCAGAACACCGACGGGTACGCCATGCTCAAGGTCAGGCCGACCGCCGACGGCGACGAACTCGAACGTTACTACGGCTTCGACATGGCACTGGACCACGCCGCAGAACTCCTCGGTGTCGGTCCCCACGACCTCCCGGTACCGGATGCAGCCGCCGACATGGGGATGTGAACGTCACGACGCCGAGATCACGACAGCAGCGCGTACGGGACGACGAACAGCAACAGGAAGACGACCAGTAGCACGAGCCCGTAGCTGATCGTCGTCGCGACGGCTGCGAGCCAGGGCGGTTCCTCGAACCGATCGAGTGCGTCCATACGGCCCTGTTGACGCCGAGCGAGCAAAGACGTTCCGGCGAACTCGACTCACCGGCAGGAACGTCGTGACGAACCGCGTCGTTCGGCAGTGACTCGCTCCGAAGGAGAAACCGGCAGAATCAGGCGTAGGTCGGCGACACGTCCTGGTCGTCGCTCTCTTCGGACTCGATTTTCTCCCAGGCGTCGGTGAAGTCCTGCATCTGGACTTCGGTGCGATCGTCACGGATGGCGAACATCCCCGCTTCCGTACAGATCGCCTTCACGTCGGCACCCGACGCCTCGTCGATGTCACCGGCGAGTCGCTCGAAGTCCACGTCGTCGGCGACGTTCATGCCGCGGGTGTGGATCTGGAAGATCTGTTTGCGACCCTCGTAGTCGGGCTTGGGGACTTCGATGAGGCGGTCGAAGCGGCCGGGCCGGAGGATCGCGCGGTCGAGCATGTCGAAGCGGTTGGTGGCAGCGATGAGTCGGATCTCGCCGCGCTCGTCGAAGCCGTCCATCTCGCTGAGCAGCTGCATCATCGTCCGCTGGACTTCGGCGTCGCCGGAGGTCTTCGAGTCCGTCCGCTTGGCCGCGATGGCGTCGATCTCGTCGATGAAGACGACGGCGGGCTCCTCGTTGCGCGCGAGTTCGAACAGGTCCCGCACCAGCTTCGACCCCTCGCCGATGAACTTGTGGACCAGCTCGGAGCCGGCCATCTTGATGAACGTGGCGTCGGTCTGGTTGGCGACGGCCTTGGCCAGCAGCGTCTTCCCCGTGCCGGGCGGGCCGTGCAGGAGGACGCCGGAGGGCGGATCGATGCCCACGTCCTCGAACATCTCGGGGGACTTGAGCGGGAGTTCGACCGTCTCGCGGACCTCTTCCATCTGTTCTTCGATCCCGCCGATGTCGGCGTAGGTCACGTCGGGGCTCTGGTCGACCTGCATCACGCGGGCCCGCACGTCGGTCTCGTCGTCGAGCCGTTTGACGATCGACAGGGAGTTGTTGACGGCGACGCGGGAGTCCGGTTCGAGGCCGTCGCGCATCTCGTCGGTGACCTCGGTCAGGGCCTCCTGGTTGTTGCCGTGTTGCTTGATGACGACGCCCTCGTCGGTCAGCTCCTGGACGGTGGCGACGAACAGCGGCGACTGCTTGAGCTTCTTGTTCTCGTGGGTGAGCCGTTCGAGCTTCTGCTGGTACTTGTTGTTCTCGGCGTTGGCGTCCAGCAGCTTGTCGCGCATCTCCTCGTTTTGATCCTCCAGCACTTCGAGACGCTCCTGTAACGCCTCGATTTTCTCCTGCTGGGACGCGTCGTCGTCGTACGGCAGATCGACCTCGTCGACGGTGTCGGTCATTACCACTCGCTAGCGGGTCAGCCATTATGAGGCTTCGGGTCGGGTCAGGTTCTGACTCCACCGGTTCTGGACCGTCTCGCGCCGAATATCTGGCGTCTCAGGTGTTTCGACCCTCGCGACCGATAGATTACCTCAAGTAATTAAATGGAACAGCAAATATTATCACTCTGTATTTCCAACGGTGGGATAAGATGAGCACGTCAGAACTCGATCGACCCGGTGGTGCATCGGAGCCGACGACCGTCGAGTGGGACGCGGTCCGCGAACTCCCGCCGAGTGCCAAACTCGTCGCGAAGGTCCTGGAGTACAACGGAACGCTCACGCAGAGCCAACTCTCCGAGGAGACGCTGTTGCCCGCACGGACCGTCCGCTACGCGCTCAACCGCCTCGAAGAGGCGGGGGCCGTCGACTCCCGGTTCTCCTTCGCGGACGCACGGAAGCGCATCTACACCCTGACCGTCGAGCAGTAGCGCGCCACAGCCTTTTGTGTGAACGCGCCACAGCCCGCCTCGTGACCGACGAAGCGACAGTCAAGGCGCGGCTTCGTGCGCTCGCAGACACCGACGACACCGATCGCTCGGACGCGACGCCGACCGCCCTCCAGGCCGAGCACAGGGAGACGATCGAACGGGCGACCGACGCACTCGACGATCTGGCGGCGGCCGCAGCCTTCGTCGACGACGGCGGACTGGCGGACCTCGAACGAGCCGTCGAGGCGGCCGAGGAGTCGGTCAGCGCCGCCAGCCAGCGCGGACGCGAGACACTCGCTGCATACCGGCGGTACCGGGCCGCTGCGTCCGGCGATCAGTTTCACCCCGGTCGCGGAACCTCTTTAGGCGACGGTGCCAAAGTCGAGAGCAGATGACGCGGGTCATACACACCGGCGACACCCACATCGGGTACCAGCAGTACCACGTGCCCGAGCGCCGGGACGACTTCCTGGACGCGTTCCGACAGGTCGTCGACGACGCGATCGGTTCGGGGGCCGACGCCGTCGTCCACGCTGGCGACCTGTTTCACGACCGGCGACCGACGCTCACGGACGTGCTCGGAACGCTGGACGTACTGGAGCGACTCGACGACGCCGACATCCCGTTTCTGGCCGTCGTCGGCAACCACGAGGCAAAGCGCGACGCCCAGTGGCTCGACCTCTACGAGTCGCTGGGGCTGGCGACGCGTCTCGACGACGAACCGCGCGTGATCGGAGACACGGCCTTCTACGGCCTCGACTACGTCCCGCGCTCACAGCGCGACGCACTCGACTACGACTTCGGGTCCCACGACGCGGATCACGCCGCGCTGGTCAGTCACGGCCAGTTCCAGCCCTTCGACTACGGCACCTGGGACGCGACGGCCATCGTCGACGAGGCCACCGTCGACTTCGACGCGCTCCTGCTGGGCGACGAGCACACGCCCGGCACGAAGCAGGTCGACGAGACGTGGCTCACCTACTGTGGGTCGACCGAGCGTGCCAGCGCGGACGAGCGCGACGACCGGGGGTACAACATCGTCACGTTCGACGGCGACGTGACCATCACGCGCCGGGGGCTCGACACCCGCGAGTTCGTCTTCGTCGAGGTCGAGCTGGCCGGCGACGAGGGGCTCGAACACGTCCGTGAGCGCGTCGGCGAGTACGATCTGACCGACGCGGTCGTGATCGTCCACGTCGACGGCGAGGGCGAGCCGATCACGCCGGCCGGCATCGAGGAGTTCGCGCTCGAACGGGGAGCGCTGGTCGCGCGCGTCACCGACCACCGGGAGTTCGCCGACGAACGCGAGGTGGAGGTGAGCTTCGCCGACCCCGACGAGGCCGTCCACGAGCGCGTGCGGGAACTCGGTCTGAGCGAAGCAGCCCGAGACATCGACGAGACGATTCGCGCCTCGAAGGTCCCCGACTCGAACGTCGCCGACACCGTCGAAGAGCGCGTCGCCGACCTCGTCGAAGCGGGCGATCTGGCGGTCTTCGACGGAGCCGACGCCGAGAACGCGCAGCCAGAGACCGAAGCCGACGGCGGCCACGCACCGACTGACGACCGCAGTTCCGCGTCGGACGAGAGAGCCGACGACGCCACGGCAGACCAGCCAGCCGACGACGCCGCTGGCGAGACGGAGTCAGGGGACCCGGACGACCAGTCGACGATGGAGGAGTACCTGTGAGAGACGACGCTGTCTCCCGAGAGGTGGTCCGATGAGGATCTCTCGGGTCCGGATTGAGAACTTCAAGTGTTACGGCGAGGCCGACCTGCGACTCGACCGCGGCGTGACGATCATTCACGGGCTCAACGGCAGCGGGAAGTCCTCGCTGCTTGAGGCCTGTTTCTTCGCGCTCTACGGGACCAAGGCCCTTGACGAGAACCTCGACGAGATCGTCTCGATCGGGGCCGACGACGCGACCGTCGAGCTGTGGTTCACCCACGGCGGCGGCGACTTCCACATCGAGCGCCGCGTCCGGGCGACGGGCGAGCGAGCGACGACCGCCAAGTGCGTCCTCGAAACGCCGGAGGGGAGCTTCGACGGCGCTCGCGCCGTCCGCCGCCGCGTCACCGAACTCCTCCGGATGGACAGCGAGGCGTTCGTCAACTGCGCGTACGTCAGGCAGGGCGAGGTCAACAAGCTGATCAACGCCTCGCCGGGCCAGCGCCAGGACATGCTCGACGACCTCCTCCAGCTCGGGAAGCTAGAGGAGTACCGCGAGCGGGCAAGCGACGCCCGCGTCGGCATCGGCCGCGTCCGCGACGACAAACAGGGCGCGCTGGGCCAGCTCGAAGAGCAGATCGCCGAGAAGGAGGACCGCGACCTCTACGATCGTCTCAACGAACTCCGGAGTCGGATCGCCGAGACCAGCGAGGAGATCGAACGCATCGAAGGCCAGCGCGAGCGGGCAGTCCAGACCCGCGACGACGCCCAGTCGATCATCGACGACTACGAGGAGAAACAGGACGAGCTCGACGAACTCGAAGCCGAGATCGACGAGCTCCGGGAGACGATCGCAGAGACCGAACGGGAGCGAGACGAGATCGACGAGCGGATCCGGGACCGAAAGGAGACGCTGAGCGAGCGCGAGACGGAACTGCGCGAGGCCGTCGCCGAGAGCGACCTCGACAGCGCCGACCCCGATGCCGTCGCCGACCGGATCGACGAACTGACCGCCCGCGACGACGAGCTGCGAGACCGGATCGAAGCCCAGCGGGTCGCGGCCTCGGAACACGGCAGCGAGGCCGAGTCGCTGCGCGAGAGCGCCGCGACTCTCGACGAGCGGGCCACGGAGAAACGCGAGGAGGCCGAGCGACTCGAAGCCGAGGTGGCCGACACCCGCGCGGACGTACGGGAACGGCGCGACCAACTCGACGAGATCGACGCACGAATCGAGACACTCACGGCCCGCTTCGAGGACGCACCGGTGGATCGGGACGGCGTCGAAGACCACCGCGACGAGGTCGCGTCGACGCTCGAAGACGCACGCCAGCGGGTCACGGAACTGGAGACGACGCTCGAAGCCGAACGCGAGCGCGTCGCCGAGGCCCAGCAACTCCTCGACGCCGGAAAGTGTCCGGAGTGCGGGCAGGACGTGACAGACTCGCCTCACGTCGAGAAGATCGACGAACGGCGCGACCGCATCGAGGAACACGAGCGTGAACTCGACGCGGCCCGAGAGGCGGTGACGACCCGCGAGGAGCGACTCGAACGAGCCGAGCAACTCGTCGAGACGGCCGCCGAGATCGAGACCCTGGAGACGAGACGCGACGACGTTACACGCTTGATCGAGGACCGCGAGGCGGGGCTCGACGAGGAGGAAGACCGGATCGACGAGCTCCGGGCCGACGCCGAGGCGTTGGCGTCGGAGGCCGACGAGAAGCGCGAGGCGGCCACCGAGGCCGAGCAAGCGGCCCAGGAGTGTCGCGACGTCGTCGCCGACTGCAATCAGCAGCGCCAGGAGTGCAAGACGGAGCTGGAACGGCTCGAACGCATCGAGACGCTGCTCGCGGCGGTCGAGGAGTGCGAAGACGACCTCGAACGACTGCGCGAGCAGCGCCAGCAGAAAGACGAGATCAACGACGAGCGCCGCGAGCGACTCGCCGACAAGCGAGAGCGCACGTCCACTCTCGAAGCGGAGTTCGACGACGCGAACGTCGAGGAGGCCCGCGCGGAACGCGAGCGGGCGACGGAGTACATCCAGCAGGCAGACGAGAAGCTCGACGAACTCCGGGCCGAACGCGACGACTTGCAGGCGAGCGCCGGAGCCGTCGAAAACGAGATCGAAGCCCTGGAGGAGCTCCGTGAGCGCCGCGACGAACTGGCGGCGACCGTCGAGAAGCTCGCGACGCTGTACGAGGAGGCCGAGGAGCTGGAGTCGATGTACGGCACCGTCCGCGCGGAACTGCGCCAGCGCAACGTCGAGACGCTCGAACGGATGCTCAACGACGTGTTCGATCTGGTCTACCAGAACGACTCGTACTCTCACATCGAACTCGACGGGGAGTACCAGCTGACGGTGTACCAGAAAGACGGCGAGGCGCTCGATCCCGAGCAGCTCTCCGGGGGCGAGCGCGCGCTGTTCAACCTCAGCCTCCGGTGTGCGATCTACCGACTGCTGGCCGAGGGAATCGAGGGGGCTGCGCCGATGCCGCCGCTGATCCTCGACGAGCCGACCGTCTTTCTCGACTCCGGGCACGTGTCACAGCTGCTCGACCTGATCGAGTTCATGCGTGACGACGTGGGCGTCGAGCAGATCGTCGTCGTCAGCCACGACGAGGAACTCGTCGGCGCGGCCGACGCGCTGGTCCGCGTCGAGAAGGACTCGACGACCAACCGCTCGACGGCACAGCGGGTCGAGGCGGGCGTCGTCGCGGACGCCGCCGACTAGTCGCCTCGCAGCGTCGCCAGTGCCTCGCTGGCGAGTGCAGTGGTGTCGTACCCGCGACCGCCCGGCACGTCCGCCTCCGTGACCAGCCCGGCAGCGCGAAACTCCGCCAGCAGGCCGTGGAGATCGCTCTCGCACAGCTCGTACCGGTCCAGGAGGACGCGCACGTCCGTCGGACCGCGCGCTTCGAGTGCCACCAACAGCCCCAGCGCGCGGTCGTCGTGTGTGGCGGTCACGACTCGACGGAGCGGCTCGGACACCGCAGTTGCCGCCGTCGAGAGCGGGCTCGTCTCCGTCACCGGTTCGAGAGCGTCGTTCGGGAGGTGGTGCTCCTCGCCGGTCGCCGGATCGCGGACGAGACTCGACTCGCTGGACTGCTTGACCAGCAGATACCGATCGCCGTCCCGGTCTTCCACAGTTCGCATCGGTCGCCGTTCGGTCGGAACGCGTGTAGGTGTTGTGTTGTTTCCAGACCGAGCAGTCCGAGCGCGGTGTCGGTCGTCAAATCGCGTGGGCGAACACCGCCGACGGCGACGGTCTCACCGAGCGTCTTCCGGCCGGTCCCGGCGGAAGCCGTAGTACCTGACGAGCCCGTACACGAGCGCCAGCGCGCCGACGGCGAAAATCTGGAGGCCCCGGTCCCAGTCGCCCAGAAAGTACCCGAACATCGGGCCGACGGCGAGGCCGAAGACAGCGACGTTGAACACCAACACCAGTTTCCAGAACAGGCGAACGCTCTCGGCGTCGGCGTCGGCCGCGCCCGGTTCCGGCGGTTCGGGAATCTCCGGCCCCATCGATTCCGGGTCGGTCTCTGTCCCGGGGGCGGTCGGCACTCCCGGACCGATCTGTTCGGGGTCGGGACCGTCGACCGATGGGGGCGTCGGCCCCTCATCCGCGGCGCTATCGTCGGGCTCGTCGCTGCTCACGTCCGGGTTTTCGTGCCACCGGGCAAAAGCAGTTCGCCCTGGCTTACAGACGCTCGGTCAGTGCGACGGCCGAATCTGTCTGGAGCCAGGCCAGCGGGTTCTCGGCGTCGTAGAACACTGTCCCCTCGTCGGTCTCGTAGGTCTCGGTCGTCTCTACTGCCGACGGTAGTCCGGGTTCGGAGCGTCGTTCCTCCGTGCTGTCCCGCTCGTCTGCGTGTGCGTTGTCCGACATGGGGACTCGAACGTAGGTATGTTATGAGTTACCATATACCTTCTGGCCGCGACCATACTTTCGTCTTGCGATTCGAGCGACACGTTGGGCCCTGGATCGCCGACCGCCGTAGTTTTTATCGGGCATCCCGAACGACGCCACATCATGAGCGAGCAGGGCCAGCAGGACCTCGGCGCGTTCGTCGACAGCGACGACTCTGACGACGAACGCGACGTCGCCGAAGAGGCCGCTGCGGTCGCGGGCACGACCGCCTCGACCGCCGACGTGGTCGACGCCAGCGAGCGACTCTTCGAGGACGTCGAGGAGACGGTTTCGATGGCCGTCACCCAGATCGACTACACCATCGAGGGGCGCGGCGACGACGAGTACCCGGTCATCCACGTCTTCGGCCGGACAGAAGACGAGGACGCCGTCCACGCCCGCATCTACGACTTTCGACCGTACTTCTACGCGCCCGCAGACAACGTCTCCGAGGAGCGGCTGCGAGGCTACGACAGCATCACCGGCTGGGAGGAGACCGACGCAGACGGCGATCCCTACGAGTCGATCCGGGGCGAGCGCCTCGTCAAGATCTTCGGTCGGACGCCCCGCGACGTGGGACAGATCCGCGACGAGTTCGACCACTACGAGGCCGACATCCTCTTTCCCAACCGGTTTCTCATCGACAAGGGCCTGACCAGCGGCATCGAAGTCCCGCGCAGAGAGGACGACGACGGCAGTCTCAAGGTCCACCACGCGGAGGTCGCGCCAGCGAACGTGCAGGCGACACCGCGGGTCAACGTCTTCGACATCGAGGTCGACGACCGCTCGGGGTTCCCCGAAGACGGCGAGGAGCCGATCGTCTGCCTGACGAGCCACGACTCCTACTGCGACGAGTACGTCCTCTGGCTGTACGAAGCCCCGGACGGCGTCGCGGGGCCGGACTCTCTCCCCGACTACGAGCCCATCGAAGGGGCGATCGATGTGGACGTTCGGCGCTTCACCGAGGAGGAGGCGATGCTGGAGTCGTTCGTCGACTACGTCGAGACGACGAACCCGGACATCCTCAGCGGCTGGAACTTCGACGACTTCGACGCGCCGTACTTCCTCGACCGACTGGAGGAACTCCAGGGCCCACACCACGACTACGATCTGCGTATCGACCGGCTCTCGCGGGTCGACGAGGTCTGGCGCTCGGGCTGGGGCGGCCCCGACATCAAGGGACGGGTCGTCTTCGACCTCCTCTATGCCTACCAGCGGACCCAGTTCAGCGAACTCGACTCCTACCGGCTCGACGCGGTCGGCGAGGTGGAACTGGGCGTCGGCAAGGAACGCTATCCCGGCGATATCGGCGACCTCTGGGAGGACGATCCCGAGCGTCTGCTGGAGTACAACCTCCGGGACGTGGAGCTGTGTGTCGAACTCGACCGCGACCAGGACATCGTCGCCTTCTGGGACGAGGTCCGGACTTTCGTCGGCTGTAAGCTCGAAGACGCGACGACGCCCGGCGACGCCGTCGACATGTACGTCCTCCACAAGCTCCACGGCAAGTACGCGCTGCCCTCCAAGGGCCAACAGGAGAGCGAGGACTTCGAAGGTGGTGCCGTCTTCGATCCGATCACCGGCGTCAAGGAGAACGTGACGGTGCTGGACCTGAAGTCACTCTATCCGATGTCGATGGTGACGATCAATGCGTCGCCTGAAACTCAGGTCGATCCGGACGAGTACGACGGTGAAACGTATCGCACACCGACGGGGGTACACTTCCGGAAAGAGCCTGACGGCGTCATCCGGGAGATGATTGACGAACTGCTGACCGAGCGCGAGGAACTGAAGGGCCTTCGGAACGAGCACGAACCCGGCAGTGAACTCTACGATCAGTACGACCGTCAACAAGCCGCGGTGAAGGTGATCATGAACAGCGTCTACGGCGTTTTTGGGTGGGATCGGTTCAGACTCTACGATCGTGACATGAGCGCCGGCGTGACCTCGACCAATCGCGAGGTCATCTCGTTCACCGAGACGGCTGCCAACGACATCGGCTACGAGGTGGCGTACGGAGACAGTGTCACTGGTGACCGTCCGATCGTCGTCCGTGACCCCTCTGGAATCGTCCGTATCCTCCCGATCGAAGACCTGTTCGACAGGGCCACGTCAGATGCGGAACGAGAGGTCGTTATTACCGCCGACGGAGGCACCGCAGCGACGGTCTCACCGGGGAAGGATCGTCGTCAACTCGACGAGTGGGACGCGCTCTCGCTCAATGAGAACGGTGAGGCGGAGTGGCAAGCCATCGACCAGGTAATTCGACACGAGTCCGAAAAGCCCGTTCTGAATCTCCAGCATAAGTTCGGCGAGTCGACGACGACTCGTGACCACTCGTTCGTCGTCGAGGAAGGTGGCGACTACGTCGAAGCGTCGCCCGAAGACGTCGACGAACCGCTCCGAATCCCCGGACTGGCGGACGTGGACGCTGTCGAGACGATCGACGTCTACGATGTCCTCGAAGGCTACACCCGAACGTACGAAGACGGCCGCAGCGTCGGGTCGGCAAACGCCGAACAGAAAGTAAAACAGGTCCACGCCGACGAGGAGTACGTCTGGTTCGGCCACAGGCACCACGGGAGTCTCGACTCGACGATCAAAGTACAGCGATATATCGACCTGAGCTCGGAGGATGGTGAGGCGATGCTACGCCTGCTCGCGGCGTACATCTCGGAAGGCAGTGCCTCCACTACGGAAACGTCCGAAGCAAAGTTCGGTGCGAGTCTCTCCGAATCTCGCCGCGAGTGGCTCAAGGATCTAAAAGCCGATTACGATAGGCTCTTCGAGAACGCGACGACGTGCGTCATCGATTCCGACAGCGGTACCGAGCGCACTATAGCGTACGAAACGCAGGGCGCTGAAGCGTCAGTCACGTACGACGACCAGACGAAGAAACTCCAGATGATGAACGAGCTCTCGGCGGTCTTCTTCCGGGAGTTCGCCGGTCAGGGTTCGAGGGGGAAGCGGATTCCTGGGTTCGTTTTCAACCTGAACGACGAGAAACAGCAGTTGTTCCTGGACGTACTCGTCGAGGGTGACGGCTCTCGAGAGTTCCCACGCTACAGCGACGCGTACTGCGAACGGAACTTCGATTTCGAGACGACGAGCCGGGAACTCGCCGCCGGTCTTTCGATGTTGCTCACCCAGCGTGGCGAGAAGCACTCGCTGAAGTACCGCGACGAGAAAGGGAGCTACACGATCTGCACTTGCGACTACTATCGCTCGGGTCGTGACCCGGTCATCGAGGAAGTCGAACACGATGGCTACGTCTACGATCTCAGCGTTGCCGAAAACGAGAATTTCGTCGACGCTGTCGGCGGTATCGTTCTCCACAACACCGACTCGGTCATGCTGGAACTCGGTAACGACGTCTCCACCGAGGACGCCATCGAGCAGTCCTTCGAGATCGAGGAGCACATCAACAGCGCCTACGACCAGTTCGCGAGCGAGGAACTCAACGCCGAAGAGCACCGCTTCCAGATCGAGTTCGAGAAGCTCTACCGGCGGTTCTTCCAGGCCGGCAAGAAGAAGCGCTACGCCGGCCACATCGTCTGGAAGGAGGGCAAAGACGTCGACGACATCGACATCACGGGCTTCGAGTACCAGCGCTCTGACATCGCCCCGATCACCAAACGCGTCCAGAAGGAGGTCATCGACATGATCGTCCACGGCGAGGACGCCGACACGATCAAGGAGTACGTCCACGACGTGATCGAGGACTACCAGGCCGGCAACGTCGACCCGGAGGACGTGGGTATCCCCGGCGGCATCGGTCAGAAGCTCGACAACTACGACACCGACACGGCCCAGGTGCGTGGGGCGAAGTACGCCAACATGCTGCTGGGGACGAACTTCCAGAGCGGGTCGAAACCCAAACGGCTCTACCTGAATCGAGTTCACGACGACTTCTTCCAGCGGATCGAGGCCGAGAAGGGACTCGACCCCTCGGAGGATCCGCTGTACGGCGAGTTCCGCCGCGATCCGGACGTGATCTGTTTCGAGTTCGCCGACCAGATTCCCGAGGAGTTCGAGGTCGACTGGGAGAAGATGCTCGACAAGACGCTGAAGGGTCCGATCGCCCGCATCCTCGAAGCGATGGGCATCTCGTGGGACGAAGTCAAGTCCGGCCAGGAACAGACCGGCCTCGGCCAGTTCATGTAGACCGGCGGGCGTTCCGACACGGGTGACCGTATCCTTTTCACTCGGGCCGGCCTAGAGTCGAGCATGTACGTCCGGGACGCCAAAAACCGAGAAGAGGTCTGGTTGCTGGATCACATCGAGGAGATGGGGCTCGACGCGAGTGCGTTTCGGTCCCGCGACTACGTCATCGCGATCGACGAGGCAGACAACGAGAAGGCCGGTTTCGGCCGCATCCGGATCCACAGGACCGACGACGCGGAGATCTGCGAGCTGACGAGCATCGGCGTCCTCGACCGCTGGCGCGGCCAGGGCGTCGGCGCACACGTCATCGAACGGCTCGTCGAGTACGCCGGCGATCAGGGCTTCGACGAGGTGTACTCGTTGACCGACGAAGCCGACTACCTCCAGCAGTTCGGCTTCGAGCGCATCGAGGTGGCCCAGCTACCGGAGAAACTCCGCGAGCGACTGACGACCAAACAGGAGAACATCCAGCCCGACGCGGTGCCGGTCCGGCTAGTCGTCGACCGCTTCGAGTTGCCCCAGCGCTTCCGTGATGCGTTCAAGGAGGCCGCCGCCGGTGCCGACGAGGAGGCGGAACCGGAGGAAGGGCCGGAGGACTTCGGGATCGACCCGGACGAGGCGACCTACAAGTACGACACTGGGCGGTAGCGTCGGCTCGGTCGGTCCAGTCCCGCCTCGTGGGTCGATCCCACACCGGCACAACGATTTTTCGAACGCTGCGTGAAAGGGCGAGCGATGACGACCTTCCAGACTCCCCCGCCCGCCGAGCCCGGCGACAGGGTTGCCGTCGTCGCGCCGTCGAGCGGCGGTGCGGCCGACGCTCGACACGTCCTCGAACTCTCACTACAGCGACTCCGCGATCACTTCGATCTGGAGCCAGTCGTCTACCCGACGGCGCGCCAGTCCGACGAATTTCTCGACCGCAGTCCACGCGCCCGCGCCGCAGACCTGCACGCCGCCTTTCGCGACCCCGAGATCAGTGCCGTGTTCGCGACGATCGGCGGAGACGATCAGATTCGCGTCCTCGACCACCTCGACCCTATGATCATACGCGAGCACCCGACACGGTTCTTCGGGATGAGCGACAACACGAACCTCGCGCTCTTTCTGTGGACCCACGGGATCGTCTCCTACTACGGCGGGCAGTTGCTCAATCAGGTCGGCGTGCCCGGGTCGCTCGACGAGTACACGGAGCGGTACCTTCGCCGGGCGCTGTTCGACAAACATCTCGGTGAACTCACCGCTGCCAAGCGATGGACCGACGCCGTGTACGACTGGGAGACCGACGACTACGTGGGTCAATCGGTTCGATACGAGGACGCGCCCGGCTGGTCGTGGTACGGTGGCGGGGCGGTCTCCGGCCGCGTCTGGGGCGGCTGTCTGGCGATCGTTCGCTGGCAACTGGCGACGAACCGGTATCTACCCGATCCCGCACGACTCGACGGGCAAGTGCTCGCGATCGAGACGGCCGAGACGCTGCCGGACGCCGATCGGGTTCGCTGGACCCTGCAGGCGATGGGCGAGCGCGGGCTGCTGGAGCGGTTCGACGGCGTCCTCGTCGGTCGGCCCAGGACGCGAAACCGCTTCGAGGATCGCGACGACGACACGCGCGAACAGTATCGCAAGGACCAGCGCGACGCGGTCCTGTCGATGCTCGACCGCTACAACCCGGAGGCGACGGCCGTCTTCGATCTGGACTTCGGCCACACGAACCCGACTGCGCCGATCCCGATCGGCGGGCGCGTCGAGATCGATCCCGATGGCGAGTCGATCAGATTCGTGTAGTCACTCGTAGACCGGGAACCGATCACAGAGGCCGTCGACGACCTCGCCCGCGTTCTCCCGGACGGCGTCGTCCTCGGGCGCGTCGAGCACGTCCGCGATGGCGTCGGCGAGCCGCCGGGTCGCGTCGGCGTCGAAGCCCCGCGTCGTGATCGCGGGCGTACCGAGGCGGACGCCGCTGGTGACGGTCGACTTTCGTGGGTCACCGGGAACGGCCGACTTGTTGCAGACGATACCGGCGTCTTCGAGGATATCTTCGGCACGCTGGCCGGTGAGATCGGGATGACTCTGCTGGAAGTCAACGAGGACGAAGTGTACGTCGGTGCCGTCCGAGACCAGATCGAAGTCACGGCCGTCGAGGTGCTCGCCGAGGGCGGTCGCGTTCTCGACGGTCTGGCTCGCGTACGCCTCGAACTCGGGCTGGAGGGCCTCGTAGAAGCCCGCGGCCTTGCCGGCGACGTTGTGCAGCAGCGGGCCGCCCTGCAGGCCCGGGAAGACCGCCCGGTCGACCGCCGCCGCGTACTCCTCGCTGGCCATGATCGCGCCGCCACGGCCCGACCGGATCGTCTTGTGCGTCGAGCAGGTCACCACGTCGGCGACGCCGACCGGTGAGGGGTAGATGTCGGCGGCGACGAGGCCGGTGAGGTGGGCGATGTCGGCGACGTGGACGGCGTCGACGCCTTCGGCGATCGCTTGCATCCGTTCCCAGTCGACCCGGCGGGGATACGCCGAGTAGCCCGAGACCAGCAGGTCCGGATTCGTCTCGCGAGCGCGCTCGGCGACGGCCTCGTAGTCGAGTCGGCCGGTCTCCGGCTCGACGTGGTAGTGTTCGACCTCGTAGTGGGTCGCCACCGCGGTCGCGTCGTGGCCGTGGCTGAGGTGGCCGCCGCTCGTCAGTTCCAGCGAGAGAATGCTGTCGCCCGGTTCGAGCAGCGCCTCGTAGGCCGCGAGGTTGGCCTGCGTGCCCGAGTGGGGCTGGACGTTCGCGTGGACCGTGTCGAACAGCCTCTTCGCGCGCTCTCTGGCCAGCCGTTCGACCTCGTCGGCGTGCGCACAGCCGGCGTAGTAGCGTTCGCCGGGACGACCCTCGGCGTAGTTGTTCGTCAGGACCGACCCCTGTGCCCGTAGCACGGCGTCGCTGGCGTGGTTCTCGCTGGCGATTAGCGTCAGCGTCTCGTGCTGGCGCTCTCGCTCGGCTGACAGTGCCTCGGCGAGCGACTCGTCGACTGGGGTCAGGTCTGTCGGCACAATAGACCGCACTCGCCGGTCTGGTAAGAGTACTGTCACGACAGCGGTGACAGCCACGCGACGGCCGACACAGTTGTCGCTATTGTCGACACAGTCTTTTTGTGCGGGGACGGCGACGCCGTCGACATGGACGTTGCCCAGCGCGTACACCTGATGCCCGTCGGCTACGAGAACGATCGGATCGTCCTCTCTGCCCAGCGGTTCAGCGCCGACCGCGTCGTGCTACTGGAATACGACGATCAGACGGCCCACCCGTCCTACGCCGACGAGATCCGGGAGCGCCTCGACGACGCGGGAATCGACCACGAGACGATCGACTGCAACATCTTCGACTTCTACGACTCGCTGGGGACCATCGCCGAACTGGCGACCAGATTCGCCGACCACGACGTGTACGTCAACCTCGCGACCGGCAGCAAGGTCACCGCCATCGGCGGCATGATCGCCTGCATGGCCACGGGCGCGACGCCGTACTACGTGCGCGCCGAGCGCTACGCCGCAGAGACCGACGGCGACGTTGCAGAGGGGATCCGCGAGGTGACGGAGCTGCCGACGTATCCGATGGACCATCCCGACCCCCAGCAAGTAGCCGTCATGGCACACCTCGAAGCGGAGGGCGGTGTGACCAAACGGGCGCTGATCGACTTCGGCGAGGAGGCGGGACTGCCCTTCCTCGCGGAACACGACGCGGCCAACCGCAAGAGCCAGTATCGGCTGCTGGACAGTCACGTCCTCTCGCCGCTGGCCGAGACCGGCTACGTCACGATCACCGAGCGAGGGCGCTCGAAACGCGTCGAGCTGACCGACGCCGGCCACAACACGCTGCGGGCCTTCCGGTACCTGATCGACGACGACTGATACTGCCAGCTGTGGGTCTGTGACGAATCTCGCGACTCCGGGAGTACGGAGGAGACGATCGTCGCTGCAATCGTCCGTCTGAGGCCTCTGAATTATTCCCGTCGTGTCCCTACCGTCGTCTATGGCAACGACGACCTACGACTGCGTCTGCGGGGCGACGCTGCGGTTCAAGCAGGACCTCGTGACCGAGGGCGGTGGTCGGACGCCCACGTGGCTCTGTGGCGACTGCCACACGCCGGTCCCGAGCGTCCACGCCGAGAAGATCAGACATCAGCACCCGTCGTGACGGATCCCGGCCAGAGACAGTCGTCGGGAGATTCGCGGACTGATACGGATTATTGTAGCCGTTTGCCCGGTCGACCGCACACTGTCGTGCGGTTGATCCGGTACAGATCTACAATAATCCGTATGACGCCCACGCCGACTCCTGACAGATGGCCGGTTCGACGCCCGGGATTCGTTCGTTCACTCCCGACACACGAGTGGGATACATTTATTGTCGAATCGAAGTTTAGAGCGGGTATAATGGGTGGGTGGGGGTGCAGATAACGTATCAACACGCGAATCCTCGCGAGGGCAAGGAGTCGACAGTCTTGCGGTTCGAGGGATTGATTCCCGACCAGACCGTCGCCGTACTGATCGACGCTGGGAGCGGCGTGGTAGTCGACGACTTACTGGACCGATCGGCCGGCGAGTACCTGACTGCCGTCTGTCTCACACACGCTCACCTCGATCATTACGAGTCGCTCGGACGAGTGATTCGGGACGGCGCACCGATCCTCGCTACGCCGTCGACGGCGTCGATTCTCGAAGACGTGCTGGCAGCGGGGAAGGAGTACTACGACATCACAGAGACCGATACCGTCCTCGAACGACTCGAAGCGTGCTCTTCGTGGACGCGCCTCGTCGAAGGTCTGCACGTCCATCCGGTACCGGCAGGTCACGCACCGGGTGCCTGTGGATTTCTCTTCGCCGTCAGAGACGACGACGTGTATCGGACGGTCCTGGCGACTGGGGACTTTACGCGACGTGGTGCAGCGGGCTATCCCGGCTTGCCGACCGACCTCCCGGTCGACGTGCTGGTGCTGACCGGTGCGACGAACTCGTCGTTCGAGACCGAGGCCACGGAGATCGTCGAGTCGATCACAGAGCGCGTCCTCGCCGGGGCACCGGTCCTCGCCTGTACGAGTGCGCTCACTGGCGTCCAGATCGCCTACTGGCTCGGCCACTACTTCGACCAGATCGACGAACACGTCCCGATCCGACTCGCCGGCCACGTTGCGAACGTGTACGACCAACTTGGGTACGAGGTGCCGTCGGTCAAGTCGGTCCCAGTGTTCGACGATCCGACGCAGTTCGTCGCCAACGGCGCGCTCGCCATCGCTGGTCCCGAAGTGCCAGTCGGCGGGAGTTCGGCTCGACTCTTCGAACAACTACGGACCGACGCCAACGCCTTCGTCTTGCAAGTGACTGGCGGCGGGACGGAGCCTGTCACGGCGGGTCAGTGTACGACGACCGCGTCCGTCTTTAGTAACCACCCGACCAGAGAGGTCGTCGACGAAGTCGTGGCGGCGTACGATCCGGTCCACGTGGTCGTCGTCCACCAGCACAACGAAGCTGCAGATTGCTTCAAGGACCACTACGACAGCTACGTATGGGCGACCGACGACACCGACGAGTACTGCCTGTTCGATCGAACTGGCTGGCACGGACCTCCCTGGGTGTCAGAGCGAACCGTCCGAAGGGTCGAGGCCAACACCGACACGACCGGCCACCTGCTCGACGGCATCTCGGAATCGACGCTCCCCGTCCCGACAGTCGGACGGACTCCGTCGGTCGATCTGAGTGAAGAGGGGCTCCATCTCGACGGCCTCGACGAGCGCTTCCAACAGACGGAATCAGTTGTCGACACGAGTACATCGTCACACACTCCCAGTGACACGACATCGCAGGACGACAGTAACGAGACGGCAGACGAGCGGTCGCCGGGATTGGCGGACATCGAGCGTCGACTCGACGCGATCGAAACGCGGCTCCGGGCCGACGAGTTCGAAGCCCGTGTCGTCGACGCCCGAGACGGCGTCACACTGTTGCGACTCGACGAGGAGATCGACGGTGTCTCTCACGGAGATCGTGTGACATTGTCACTTTCGCTGGGCGACCGATGAGTGCCACACCACCCTTTTGATCGCGCCGCCCGAGAGATCAGCTATGTTCGATCCCGAGGAACTCGACGAGATCCGTGCCGGCAAGGAACGCTGGCACGAGGAGACGGCCCAGCCGACGCTCGATCGCTTCGGAGAGCGCGAAGAGCGCTTTACCACCGACACGGCGGGCCGCGAGGTCGATCGGCTCTACACGCCCGCCGACGTGGCCGATCTCGACTACGAGGAGGACCTGGGGTTCCCCGCAGAGGAGCCCTACACTCGCGGGGTCTACTCGACGATGTATCGGGGCCAGCTGTGGACGATGCGCCAGTACGCCGGGATGGGGACCGCGGCCGAGACGAACGAACGGTTCCAGTACCTCCTCGACCAGGGCCAGACCGGGCTGTCGATGGCCTTCGACCTGCCGACTCAGATGGGCTACGACTCCGACGACGCGATGGCGGCCGGCGAGGTCGGGAAGACCGGCGTCGCCATCGACTCGCTGCGGGACATGGAGGTCGTCTTCGACGGGATCGATCTCGGCGAGGTCTCGACGTCGATGACGATCAACGCGCCCGCGAGCGTGTTGCTGGCGATGTACGTCGCCATCGGCGACCAGCAGGGGGTCCCGCGCGAGGAGCTTCGCGGGACGATCCAAAACGACGTGCTCAAAGAGTACATCGCGCGCAACACCTACATCTACCCGCCGGAGCCGTCGATGCGGATCATCACCGACATCTTCGAGTTCTGTGCCCAGGAGGTGCCGAAGTTCAACACCATCTCCATCTCCGGCTACCACATCCGCGAGGCCGGGTCGACGGCGGCCCAGGAGATCGCCTTCACGCTCGGGAACGGGATCGAGTACGTCGAAACCGCTCTCGAAGCCGGACTCGACGTCGACGACTTCGCTCCGCAGCTGTCGTTCTTCTTCGCCGCCTACAACAACATCTTCGAGGAGGCCGCGAAGTTCCGGGCGGCCAGGCGGCTGTGGGCCGAGATCATGGAGGAACGCTTCGATCCCGAGGACCCAAAGAGCAAGCAACTGAAGTTCCACACCCAGACCGCCGGCTCGACGCTGACGGCCCAGCAGGTCGAGAACAACGTCGTTCGCGTCGCCTACCAGGCACTGGCCGCGGTGCTGGGCGGGACACAGAGCCTCCACACGAACGGCAAAGACGAGGCCGTCGGCCTCCCGACGGAAGACTCGGTGCGGACCGCGTTGCGGACCCAGCAGATCCTCGCCCACGAGTCCGGCGTCGCAGACACGATCGACCCGCTGGGGGGCAGCTACTACGTCGAGTCTCTCACCGACGAACTGGCCGCCGACGCCCGCGAGATCCTCGACACCGTCGACGACCGCGGCGGCATGCGCCGGGCTATCGAGGACCAGTGGGTCCAGCGGGAGATCCAGGACGTGGCCTACGAGCGCCAGCAAGAACAGGAAGCTAGCGAGCGGATCATCGTCGGCGTCAACGAGTTCACCGTCGACGAGGAAGAGCCAGTCGAGATCGAGGAGGTCGACGAGACGCTCGAAGCCAGACAGCACGAACGCCTCGACGCCCTCCGCGAGGAGCGCGACGACGACCTCGTCGCCGAGCGCCTCGACGCTCTCCGTGTGGCCGCCGAGGGCGACGCGAACCTCCTGCCGCCGATGATCCGAGCGGTCAAGGCCTACGCGACCACGGGCGAGATCTGCGACGTGCTCCGTGACGCCTTCGGGGAGTACCAGCCCGGGGGACCGGCGTAGGACCGTCGTCTGGCGATAGCGACAACTGATTTAAGTAGGCGGTACATCGGGGGCACACATGGTCGAAACGAGACGGCTCGTCGCAGTCTTCCTGATCGGACTGCTCGTCGGCGTCGCCGCGACGACGGCCGTGAGCCTGGGTTTTCAGCAATCGCTGAGCGTTTCGGTGCCGTCGGCGTCCGTGTCCGGCAACTGTAACTCGACCGCTGACGTGAGCGGATGGGCGGCACAGGTCCCGAACCGCGGCCACCAGACGATCCTCCTGAACCAGACGATCTCGGGTCCGGTGGCGAGTAGCTCGCTGGAGGGCGATATCGACTTCCGCCTGACGATCGACACCAACAGCTCTGCGTCCGACTGTCGGTACGAGGCAGTGTTGACGCTGCCCGACAACTTCGACTCGCTGACCGTGTTGCACGACGAGCGTGCTGTCCTCCGGATCCAGAACCGAGGCGACGGCACGTCACGGTTCTGGCAGCTCAACGAATCGGCCGCTTAGCGGCCCCAGCCATTAGTGGGTTCGCGCCGTCGGCTCGGACATGCACTTCGACCACGCCGGCATCGCGACCGACGACGCGGCTACGCTCGCGGGGCTGTACCGCGACCTTCTGGACGCACCGATCGCTCACGAAGAGCGCTTCGACGGGCTCGACGTCGTCTTTCTCGAACTCGACGGGGGCTACTTCGAGTTGCTGGAGCCGACGGCCGACGCCGACGGTGCGATCGCCGGCTATCTCGACGACCACGGCCCCGGCATCCACCACCTCGCCGTGGCGACCGACGACATCGAGGCGGCACTCGCTACCGCCCGTGATGCCGGCGTCGAACTGATCGACGAGGAACCGCGTTCGGGAGCGTGGGGCCACGACGTGGCCTTCCTCCACCCGCGCTCGACCGGCGGCGTCTTGCTGGAGTTCGTCGAGCACTGACACCCTCTCGTCGTGGGATCCGACGAGCAGAACAAAAAGGACTTACTGCCGCCACGGGTGGGTGGCGGTATGAAGGCTGTCGTCCTCGCCGGTGGTTACGCGACCCGACTCTGGCCGGTCACGAAACACCGGCCGAAGATGTTGCTGCCGATCGGTGACAGCACGGTCATCGACCGGATCCTCGGCGAACTCGAACGCGACGACCGGATCTCGGAGGTGTTCGTCAGCACCAACGAGCGGTTCGCGACCGACTTCGAGGCCCACCTCGCCGACGCCGACTACGAGAAGCCAAAGCTCACCGTCGAGGACACGACGGCGGAAGACGAGAAGTTCGGCGTCGTCGGCGCGCTCGCCCAGCTCGTCGACCGGGAGGGGATCACGGACGAGGATCTGCTGGTCATCGCCGGTGACAACCTCATCAGCTTCGACGTGGCCGAGTTCCTCGACTGCTTCGAACGTGCCGGTACGCCGACGATCGCGGCCTACGACGTGGGTTCCAGAGAGCGAGCGAAGTCCTACGGGCTGGTCGAGCTCGACGGCGACGAGGTCGTCGACTTCCAGGAGAAGCCCGACGATCCCAACAGCACGCTCGTTTCGATCGCCTGCTACGCCTTCCCCGCCGAGTCGGTTCGTTTCGAGGAGTATCTCTCGGGTGGGAACAACCCCGACGAGCCCGGCTGGTTCATCCAGTGGCTCGTCGCCAACGACGCCGTCTCCGCCTTTACGTTCGACGGCGCGTGGTACGACATCGGCACGCCCGAGAGCTACCTGGACGCGGTCGCCTGGGAACTGGGCGGCGACGCCGTCGTCGCCGACTCGGCGACGGTCGAGAACACCACCGTCGGTGAGAACGTCCACGTCCTCCCGGGCGCAGAGATCGTCGACTCCAGTCTCGACCACTCGGTCGTCTTCCCCGAGGCGACGATCCGGGACAGCGACGTCCGGCAGTCGATCATCGACCGCGAGACCCACGTCGAAGACCTCGATCTGGCGGGCGCGTTGATCGGGGCCCACACGCACATCACGAACGGCGAGTGATCGCTCGCTCCGCAATTCTCACTGCGTGTCCAGCGCCGCTCCGGCGGCGACTCGACCGCTCTCCAGTGCGCCCTGGATCGACGACCAGCGGGTGTAGTCTCCGGCCAGCACCACCGGGCCTTCCGGAGCGTCGACCGCCGGCAAGCCGGCCCGGAATCCCGGTGGCTGGTCGAACTGCGCGAACTCGATGCGATCGGTCGCGATCAGTTCGAGGTCGGCGAAGCTGGCCTGGGGGTACCACTCGGACAGGGCCGTCCGGACCGTCTCGAACAGCGTCTCGTCGTCGGGCTCTCGCTCCCCGAGGAAGGTCGCAGCGTACAGCGTGTGGCCGTCTGGGGCGTACTCCGGTGCGACCGCCGACAGCGGTGCGATCTGGTTCGGCCGGTCGTCCTCGGCGTTGAGCACGATCCGTCGCCCCATCTCCGGACGATCGCCCGACGGCAGCGCGACGTGTTGGGTGACACAGCTCCGTGCCGTCGTCGTGATCGCTGCCACGCTGGTGAGATCGCTCGCGGTCTTCGGATCGGTCGCGACGACGGCGGCGTCGGCCCCGACGGACTCGTCGCTGGTCTCGACGGTGACCCCGCCGCCGGGAACGACCGCGTCGACGGTCGTCCCGGTCTCGACGGTGACGCCCGCCGCTCGCGCCCGGTCGGCGAGCTGGGCCGTAATCGCACCCATGCCGCCGGCCGGTACGGCGGTCGAGCCCTCGGTGAGCATCTTGAACGTGTACTCGAAGACGGCGCTGTCCGTCGACAGCGATCGATCGAGCGTGATACCGCCGTAGAACGGCGCTGCGAACGACTCGACGAACCCCTCGGAGAATCCACGGTCGGCGAGATACGCCTCGATCGAGGAGCCGCCACGCCGGAGAATCTCGTCGACCGAGCGTCCGCGCAGCTCGCGCTGGAGTCGGTAGAGCCCGAACAGGTCGCCAAGCGTCACCTCGTCGTTGAAGATCGTCGCCAGCGCCGAGCCGGGATCCCGGAGGGGATCGGCCAGCACCGAGCGCTTGCCGGGCCGGGCGATCGTCGCACCGGGAGTGAACCGCCGGAGGTCGAGCGCGTCGAGATCCAGTTCCCGTTCGACCGCCGGATAGGCGGGAAAGAGGACCTGGAACCCACGGTCGAGCGTGTACCCGTCGACGGTACGAGAGCGAACGCGCCCACCGACGGTCTCGCGTCGTTCGAACAGCGTCACGTCCGCGCCCGACTCGGCGAGGTGGCGGGCCGCGACCAGTCCCGCCAGTCCGCCGCCGACGACCACGACATCCATACTGGATCGTTCGACCGCGACCACAAAAAACGACTCGGGCTCTGCCCCGCCACCGCTCCGGTCGCGGCCGGGCCACGACGAGGCGGGGGCGTCGGGAGTGAAAGACGCCTTTGAGCCTCCCGGGGAGCTATATCGATCGACGGCGAGTCACACACGATGTCATCGCTACTGCCACTCGAACCGTCGGCAGCGGGGGTCGCGGACCGTGACATCGACCCGAAGCTCGTCGACCTCGCCGACGCCGAGGCCGACGAGATCCTCTCGGCCATCGCCTCGCGGACCGCACGGGACATCCTCGCCGCCGCCTACGCGGAGCCACGGACGGCCTCCGACATCGCCGACGCCATCGAGAGCTCCGTCCAGAACGTCAGCTACCACCTCGATCGACTCTGTGACGCCGATCTCCTGGAGGTCGTCGAGACGTGGTACTCCGAGCAGGGCCGCGAGATGGCGGTGTACGGTCCGACCAGTGCCGCCCTCGTGTTGTACGCCGGGGCCGAGCAGTCGACGCCCTCGATCACGACGGCGCTGGAACGGGTCCTCGGCGGCGTCGGCGTCGTCGGCGTCGCGAGTCTCCTCGTCCACAGGCGGTGGCGCGCCCTGCAACCGTCCGTCAGGGCCGTGCGAGGGGAGTCTGCCCAACAGTCCGTCGTCGACGCCGCGTCCGCGTTCGCGACCGGTCCCGGAGGCGTCGCTCTCTGGACGGGACTGCTCGTCGTCGCCGGCCTGTTCGCGTTCTGGTACTGGCGCACCTACCGACCGGCGCGTCGCCGGACGGCCTGACCGCCACGAGGGCGTCGTCCGTGCCGACGAACGCGGAGCATCCGACCGCACAGCACAAGGGAGCGGGGCCCACAGTGCGAGTATGGAGACGAGTCCGGCCTTTCGCGAGTTCGCCTGTGCAGACTGCGAGGAGACGTTCGACCCACACGAGATCGAACTGCGCTGTCCGGCCTGTGGCGGCCTCCTCGTGGCCCGGTACGATCACGACGCCCGGACGGAGCCGACGCGGCCGCCGCTCCCGCTGGCCCGCGAGCGCATCCACTCGCTCGACGAGGGCGGGACGCCCGCGACCGACTGTCCGACACTGGCCGACGAGATCGGGGCCGATCGACTCCTGCTCAAAGACGAGGGCCGCAATCCGACCGGCGCGGTGACGGATCGCGGACTCGCGGTCGCCGTCAGTGCCGGCGCGGCAGTCGGTGCCGACGCCGTCTCGCTCCCGACGACCGGCAACGGCGGTCAGTCGGCGGCTGCCTACGCCGGTCGGGCCGGCGTGGCCGCTCACAGCTACGTCCCCTCGCGGTGTCCGTTCGTCAACAAAGCGATGATCAACGTCCACGGCGGGGAGATGAACGTCGTCGAGGGACGCTATCCCGACGCGCTGGCGGCCTACGAGGACAGCGACGCCGAACGGTTCCCCGTCGGTCCGTCGTCGCCGTACCGCCGCGCGGGCGTCAAGGGACTGGGCTACGAGCTGCTCACCGGGCCGGCCCCGTCGGCGATCGTGGTCCCGACCGGCCAGGGGATCGTCCTCGCCGCGATCCACGCGGCGATCGAGGAACTCCGAGAGGCCGGCATCCTCGACGTGACGCCGCGTCTCTACGCCGCACAGCCAGCGGGCTGTGCGCCCGTCGTCGACGCCTGCGGGACCGCCGACGCGGTCGCGCCCACGGAACAGCCCGACACGATCGTCGGTCCCCTGGAAGTCCCCGATCCCGCGGTCGGCTCGCTCGCCGTCGCGGCTGTCGACGAGACCGGCGGGCGCGGCGTCGCCGTCTCGGACAGCGACGCGTTGCAGGCGGCCGTCGACGCGGCCGGCACTGCCGGCGTCGAACTCAGCGCGACCGGCGGCGTCGCCCTGGCCGGCGCGCGCGAACTCGCCGCAGAGTTCGACGAAGAGACGGTCGCGCTGGTCAACCCCGTCGCGGGCTCGAAGGAGGACGACCTGCTTCGCAGCCACCTCATGAGTCAGGGCATCTAGTCGGCGGCGTGTTGCTTCGCTCTCGTGTAGGCCCGTCTAACGCGCTTGAACGCCTCTTCGTCGCCGCCGTGGTCCGGGTGGACCTCTTTGACCTTGCTCCGGTAGGCTCCCTTGACTTCCTCCAGGGTCGCCGACGTGGGCAGGCCGAGCTCGCGGAAGGCGTCGGCCGTCGGGTGGTACTCCGTCCTCTCGCTCTCTCCGGTCGACTCCCCGTCGATCGCTGGCGTCTCGAACGGGAGTCTGGCACCGAGGTGCCAGCCCGGCATCTCGTGTTCGACCAGGACGGGAACGGTCGGCGAGCGATCGATCCGGTAGTACGCCCGCGCGTCGAACGTGATCGCTACGTCGCGCTTTGGCAGGTAGAAGGCGACGGGCTGGCCCTCGACGAAGTGATCCTCCGCGAAGGGCTCCTCGATCGCTCGCAGGTACGACCGCAGCTCCTCGCGTCGCCGTCCCTCGCCCGTGCCGGACGAGCCACCCGCTGCCGGCGGCGGGAAGAGTCTGGCCGCGGCGACGAACAGGCCGGCGACGGCGACACTGCCGGCCACTCCGAGCCCGAGGCCGACGAGGAGCCACTCCGGCAGCGACCCAAACTGCGCGAACACGGCTCCACGTTCGGCTGGGGCGATAAAGAATCGTTCGCTGTCGGCGCGATCAGCCGATGTACCGCAGGTCTTCGTCGGAGGGTGTCGGCGTCCCCTGTTCCATCTCCTGAATCTTCCGGGCGACTTCCTCCATCTCGTCTGCGCGGTCTTCGAGTGCCTCGTAGTCGATCTCGAAGCCGAGCAGTTCCTGGAGGATCTCCAGAACCGCCTGCGCGCTCTTGGGGTCGACGAGATAGCCAGACGTCTCGCCCATGAGACAGGCCGCATCGAGATCACGGCGGCCGCTCAGGCCAAGCAGGAGGCCAGAGACGCCGACGATACCGCCTGCCGGCTCGTTCTCGCGGAAGGCGACGCCGACGGATTCGAGTTCCTCGACCAGCGACTCGGTCGTCGACGCGCCGAGCACGTCGTACTCCTCGATCAGTTCGCCGGTCGGAACGCCACCGAGGGCATACACCGACTCGACGCCGAACTCCTCGGCCACGTCGAGGAAGGTGTCGGTCAGCCCGTAGTGGCCCTCGTTGTCCTGCGCCTGGTGGTCCCCCGAGAGCACGAGCATGTCCCGTCCGTCCTCCGGTCTGACGGCGTGAAACTCCGCCGATGCCAGCTGTGTCGTGCCGTCTTCGACGGTGACCTGTGG
Source organism: Halomicrobium sp. HArcht1-1 (assembly GCF_058933285.1). Lineage (NCBI taxonomy): Archaea > Methanobacteriati > Methanobacteriota > Halobacteria > Halobacteriales > Haloarculaceae > Halomicrobium > Halomicrobium sp. HArcht1-1. The sequence goes on along the minus strand of NZ_JBZYDL010000001.1, from coordinate 2,162,384 downwards.
CGGGAAGTGCTGGGAGTAGACGCGGGCGACCAGTTCGCTCTCGAGTTCTTCGAGCAGGTGTTCGGCCGCGAGCTTGCCGACGTGGCCGACGCCGGGCAGTCCTTCGACCAGTACCGGATCGGTCAACGCACCGTCCGCGATTCGCTCGATCTCGAACTCGTCCATGGCCCTACTCCCGTCGGCGCCGCTTAAGTGCGCGTCGATACTCGCCGTACGGGTCCGCGGGATCGAACGGTGCCGGCGCGCTGTTGACGGCGTCGCTCCCACACTCGGGACAGCGCTCAGAAAGCGTGTAGACGGGCCGGTCGTGCTCGGACGCCCACTCGGAACAGACGCGGAGATCGGCCCGCATCGGCTTACTCTTCGTCTTCGTTGCGCTCGCGGTGGAACTGGCCGGTGCCACCGTGTTCGACGACGACCGCGCTGGCGCGGTCGGCGCTGGCTTCGAGCTCGGATTCGGCGCGCTTGTAGTCGGGGGCCCGGACCTTGATCCGGTACTCGGGCGCGCCGACGTAGGTGACTTCGAGTTCGACCTCCTCGGGCACGTCGGCGTCTGCGTCCGCGCCGTCGGGGAGTGCGTCGGCGTCGCCTTCGGCGGCCTGAAGCGCCTGCTTGATGATCTCGACGCCGTCACTGTCGGGACAGGTCAGGTCGACGTAGCCGGTCACGTCGACGTAGGGCACCGAGACGTTCTCGCGTGCGGTCTCGACGATGGCGTCGATCTCGTCCTCGGAGAGGTCCGTCTCGTCGAGCGCTTCCGTGCCGTGGATCGCCGCGGCCTCGAAGCCGTCGTACAGCGAGCCGAAGTCGGCGAGCAGTTCGTTCGCGACGGCGGCGTACTGCTCGTCGGCGAGGTCCTCGCCGAAGGCCAGCTCCATCCAGTTGTCGGCCTTCTGCTCGTTTTTCCACTCCTGGATCTTCTCTTTGCGCTGGTGGTCGTTGACGTCCTTGATCGAGAGGTTGATCTGCTGGGCGTCCTCGTCGATCTCCAGCACCTTCACGACGACAGTCTGGCCCTCGTTGACGTGGTCGCGGACGTTCTTGATCCAGCCGCTGGCGACCTCGCTGATGTGACAGAGGCCGCGCTTGTCCTCATACTCTTCGAGGTCGACGAAGACACCGAAGTCTTCGATCTCGTCGATCTTGCCGACGGCGAGTTCGCCGGATTCGGGCCAGCCGCTGTACTTCATCGCTGTTCGACCGTTTCGAGGACCGCACCCTCGATGGTCGCCTTGCCGCCGGTCGGGCGGGCGAGCGTGTGCCCACAGACCGCGCAGGCGACTTCGGTGGCGGCCTTGCTGAAGACCGTCTGTTCGTTCTCACAGTCCGGACATTCGACGGAGAGGAAGCTTCCTGCCATCGTTCTAGTCCTGGAACTCCAGTCGGCCAGCTCGCCATCCCTCGCGGAGGTGGGCCTTGCCACAGTCGCTACAGCGGTACTTGAGGTTCGTCTTCTTGGTGGGCTTGTCCCCACCGGGCACCTTCGAGAACTTCCCGGAGTTCCCGATCCCCTTTGAGTTGCGGTCGGCCTGACGGCCGCCGATGTGGGTCATGCCCGACGTGCGGCCGGAACGGACCTTCTCGACCTCGTGTTCGTTGTGCTCGTTACAGTGCGGACAGTACGTGTTAAATCGGCGTGGCATCTGCATAGATATCGACCTTACGGCGAGGTTACACAGCGGTGCTTAAAACCCCGACGGTTCGGTCCCGGCCACTCGACGGTATCAGGAGAGCAACTCGACGAGCCCGGCGAGGAGTCCCGGAATCACCATCACCGCGAGGCCGGCGACAACGACGACGCCGGGCAGGAGGACCAGGCCCGCGCTGGTCAGCAGCCACAGTGCCAGACCCAGCACCACGATCACCAGGCCGAGCAGGCGGAGGCCCCACACGACTGTCCGCCCGACGCCCGAGCCCGTATTCGTGTCACGCCGTCCGAACACTTCGTCCATGCCCGAAGAAATGTCGTCCCACGGGCAAAACTGCTGTGGCCGTTCGAGAGCCAGCCGTCCGTGACGGTCGGGGCTCGCTCCCGCGGTTGGCCCGCTCACGCCTCGCGTCGCTCGGTCAGGGCAACAGATTCGCGTTCCGCACCGTAGAAGCTAAGTGCGCTGTCGGCAAAGACTGGCGCATGAAGAAGCTCATTATCCACGGGGATCCGGGAATCCGGAAGGGTGCCACAATCGAGTACGACGGGGAGGAGTACGTCTGCTTCGCGATCGCCCGTCAGGGCGACTGGCACGGGCCGGACGAACCGCAGCTGTGGTGTACGATCGGCAAACCCGAGGAGCGCGAACGGTTCATGCGCCGCGAGTTCGTCGCGATGCACCTCGACACCGAAGACGTCGACGCCGGTGCGGTCGGCGTCGTCGAGCCACGCGGCGAAGCCTGATCCTGCTGGCGGTCTGTCTCGTTCTCTCTGCTATCACTGCCCTCGACGGTCTCTCGTAGCGGCGACTCTCGACTGTCGAGGGCACATCACACCCACCGACATCGATAGGTGGCTACAGCTCCGACTCCGCGTATGGAACGGTCGCGACGACAGTGGCGGTGGTCACGGTGACGACGGCCCGCGATCTCCCGGCGGAGTCGCTGTCACCGCTGGCCGAGCGCGTCCTGGCCGCGTACGACTACGAGGTGTCGGCAGCGATCGACGCGATCGACGCGGCGGTCCCCGGCATCGGCGGACTGTTCGAGCCCGGAACCGAGCCGGCGGAGTTGCGGGCGGCGATCGAGCACGTGCTGGCGGCCGACGACCACGAAACGCGGGTCGATCGCGACCTGGCCGGCGAGACGGCGATTCTCTACGTCGACGGCAGCTCCCGCGGGAATCCGGGGCCGGCGGGCGCTGGGGCCGTCGTGCAGGACGAGGCCGGCGAGTCGCTGCTCCGTCTCGCGCGGCCGGTCGGCTCGCGGACGGACAACAACACCGCCGAGTACGCCGCGCTCGCGCTCGGACTGGCGCGCCTGCTGGCGCAGTTCGAGCCCGCACGGATCGAGGTCAGGATCGACTCGCGGACGGTCATCCGGAGCGTCTGGGAGGAGCGGGCAGATCCCGGTGCCCAGTTCCGCGAGTACCGCGCGGCCGTCGTCGCGCTGCTCGAACGGGCACCGGACGACGACTGGCGACACCTCGCGGACAGCGATCCGAATCCCGCCGACGCGCTCGCGACGGTCGGGGCCGACATCGCCGCGCTGGGTCCCGGTGGCTGATTCTCGGATCCCGCCATTGGGGCCGCCAGCGACGGGGCACACGCCGTTTGCTGCGGGCTAGGACGGCTCTTCGTCACTGTCGTCTGTGACCCGGTAGATCGTCACACCGTCGAACTCCTCGACCGGCTCGACGCCCGCCACCGCGTCGACGGTGATCTGGTCGTAGGTGGCCCGCTCGACCGGGCCGACGTAGACGTACCGCACGTCGTAGCCTTCGAGCAGCGCGGCCTGCTCTTCGGGCTCGCCGGTGTAGATCGTCCGCACGTCCGTCAGTCGCTCCTGGTAGGGCTCGTCTCCGCGGTACTGTGCCTCGTGGAACCACCCGAGGACGGTCGGGAGTCCGGTCAGACTGGCCGGCGCACTCGATCCCTCGCCGTCCGAGGCGTCCCAGGTGTACCCGCCCGGTGCCGCTGTGACGAGGACCGGTCGCCCGGAGCGGTCGTCGAGCCAGTGGATCGCCGCGGCCTCCTCTGGGTACTCCGAGTCGAGGTAGGCGAGTCCGTCCAGCGTCGGGTCCGAGCCGTCGAACGCGGTCGTCGCCGCCAGCGGGGCGTACAGCCCGGCACCGACGACGAGGACGGCGAGGGCGACGCGGGGCAGCGCCGAGCGGGCCCGACCGAGTGTGTCCGCTGGGACGGTGACGCGGTTCGTGAACACCCACGCCAGCGCCGGCCCGAGGGCGAGACTCCACAGCACCCACACCTGCATCGACACCTTGAACACCGTGTTCATCCGTCCGGTCGGCTCCTTGAGGTAGACGAACTCGATCAGCGTCACGAGTCCGATGCCGGCGACGATCAGCACCGTCTCGAACCCGGCACTGGCCGCGCCGCCGTCCGAGCGTGCGCGGTCCGTGTCGCCAGCGGGTGCGGCGGTGCTCGGAGACGTGCCGGGCCGTCGCGCGAGGGCCCAGCACGCGCCCACCAGCGGGACGAACAGGCCGAGGGCGGCGAGATCGAGGACCGCGAAGCCGCCGATCGCGACGGCGGCCCCGACTGTCACGGTGGTCGCCCGCTCGCCGAAGCGCTGGCGGCCCCGCGCCGCGAGGTACGCGAGGAAGGTGACCAGAAAGAGCCCGTGGACGAGCAGCAGTTCCGTCAGCGAGGACCGGTCCGGCAGGACGGCGATCTCGCGCCCGCTTGCCGGCCCGAGCCAGAACGGCAGCGACCAGAGCAAGCCAAGCGCGACGACGGCGACGGCGACGCCCAGGCCGACGGCGAGGCGCGACCCCTCCCGCCAGACGGCAGTTTCGGGGAACCGGTCGGCGAGCGGTTCGGGCAGCAGTGACCGTGCGTCGGCCGGTGCGAGGACGACCGTCAGCAGCGCCAGCCCGGCCGGTGTCGGGAACGACCAGGTGTTCGTGACCGCCAGCAGTCCAGCGACCGGTGGAAGGACGCCGACCACGAGCAGCCGACGGCGCGACACCTCGCGGGCGGGCGTCCGGTAGTAGGCCAGACAGACCGCCGCGGCGAAGACGAGGAACGCGGTACTCATCATGTGGGCGTGCAGGTCGCCGTTGAACCACGAGAAGAAGGGGAACTCGTTGATCGTCGGCGCGGTCGCACCCGGATCGGCGTCGCCGAACTGGAACGCGAAGTCGCTCCGGTGATCGGTGATGACGCGGCTCGCGTCGAAGTAGTAGAACTGACCGAGTCCGTCTGCCAGCCCGTCCCGTTCGATCCCGACGACGCCAGCGAGCCACGCGGACGGGCCGTCGGGCAGGAGTGCGAGCACCACTCGCACCGGCGTCGTGAGGTTGCTCGCGAGCCCGACCGCGAAGACGCTGAGGAGGCCGGCCAGCCGACGCGGGATCGAGCGGTCGGCCGCGACGTTGCCGGCGACGCCGTACACCGCGGTCACGAGCATCGCGTAGAAGCCCGCCAGCGAGAGGTTGTAGGCGAACCGCCCTGCGGTGCCGGTGATGCGGGTGAGAATCGCCGCGACGAGGTGGCCGCCGTAGTAGTACGCGACCGGCTCACCGGCGAACCACACGTCTTCGGGCGGCAGGCTCTCGGCTCGGACGAGCGACTTCAGCAGGCCGAAATCCAGCATCTTCTCGCCGATCGCCAGCGGGAGCGGCGCGATCACCGGGTCGCTCGCGCCCAGCGGGACCGCGAACACGCGCATCCCGACCAGGAACAGGAAGGCCCCGGTAAAGACCAGACAGCTCTCGCCGATCCGCCCCAGATCGAGGTCGACGCCACGGCTTCCCGCCAGAGCGACCAGGCCGACCAGCACGGCGACGCCCAGCCAGATCCCCGCCGTCATCGACAGTCGGCCGACGAAGAAGGTGACGAACCAGACGACGGCGATCGACAGCACGACCGCGACGCCGGAGCCCCCGTCCTCGAAGCGCGGGAACAGCCAGCTCGTGACGACGCTGCCGGCCACCAGTAGAGCGAGATAGAGCGCCAGCCAGAGCGCGACGAGACCGTATTCCATTAGTGGGGACAGCGTCACCACCGATAATACGCTTTTTGCACTGCCCCGTGGCCGGCGGGAATGTCGAACTGTTTTTAGCCGCGGTCTCGATTGCCCGGACGAATGGATCAGTCGGTGGGTATCGTCGTGCCCGCGTTTCGACCGGACGTGGATCGACTGGGCTCGTACGTCAGGACGCTCGACGAGCAGTTGGCTCCGGCACAGATCCGTATCGAACTCGACGACCCGGAACCCGGCGTCACCGAGCGGCTGGCCGCGCTCCCTGCCGCGGTCAACGCCGTCCCCTACCGCCGCGGGAAGGGAGCCGCGATCACCGCCGGCTTCGAGGCGACCGAGACGGACGTTCGCGCGTTCGCCGACGCCGATGGATCGACCGACGCGGCCTCGCTCGCACACGTCATCGACCGGGTCAGGGCCGGCGATGCGGACCTGGCGGTCGGTTCTCGTCGTCACCCCGACGCGACCGTCAGCAGCCACCAGACCTTCGCGCGGCGGTTCCTGGGCGACGGCTTCGCCTGGATCGCCGGCCACCTGCTCGACGTGTCGCTGTACGACTACCAGTGTGGCGCGAAGGCGATCACGGCCGAGGGGTGGGAGCACGTGCGCACGCACCTCTACGACGCCGGCTTCGCCTGGGACGTAGAGCTGGTCGCGATCGCCGGTGCGCTGGGGCTGACCGTCGCGGAGGTCCCCATCGAGTGGGAGGACAGACCCGGCTCGACGGTCTCGCCGGTGCGAACGTCGCTGAACATGGCGACGGCGCTCTTGCGCGCACGCCACCGGGCGAAGCGACTGAGCGACAGCCGTCTGCACGCCGCCATCGCCGCGACACGCGAGGAGGGTCCCGCACTGATCGACAACGATGAGTAGCCGCCTCGCTCCCCTCCGATCGTTGCTCTCGGGGGTCCGGTTCGGCAAGTTCGCCTCGGTCGGTGCGGTCGGGGCCGCCTTCGACACGACGACGTTCGTCGTCCTCGACCAGTTCGTCGGCGTGTCGACCGCCGTCGCCAACGCCGTCGGCATCGAGATCGCGATCCTCGTGATGTTCGCCGTCAACGACAACTGGACCTTCGCGAGCGAAGGCGAGGACGACCGCCGCTCGCTCGGCACGCGCCTCTTGCGCTCGCACCTCGTCCGTGCCGGTGGGTCGACGCTGCAGTGGAGCATTCTCTTCGCCGTCCTCGTCGTCTACGAGGTCAACGTGCCCGTCTCGGTGGGTCCGGTCGACCTCTGGCCGATCTTCGTCAAGGGCGGCGCGATCGGAATCGCCATGTTCGTCAACTACGTCTTCGAGAGCATCTTCACCTGGCGCGTCCACGAGTGAGTGTGCCGCGAGAGGAACCCACAGAGGACGACCGAATCACAACCCTTAATCGGGGGGAGACGATACGAGATAGTAGCGGGATGGGATAGCCAGGAGATTCCGGCGGGCTCATAACCCGTAGATCGGTGGTTCAAATCCACCTCCCGCTATTTTCCGAGCGACCAACTGAACGAGGAGCGCAGCGACGAGTGGACTGGTCGCTCGAAATAGCACACGTTGATTTGAAGCAGACCACGAGGGAGCGACGCGACCGAAGTGGGCGTGGTTCAAATCCACCTCCCGCTATATTTTGCCGCGAGCAAACTCGCGAGCGGCAAATCTACGCCGAGTGGATTTGTACCCTATCAGTCGCGCGCAGGGAAGCGAGCACGTCTGATTCCGGTTCAAATCCACCTCCCGCTATTTTCCGAGCGACCAACTGAACGAGGAGCGTAGCGACGAGTGGACTGGTCGCTCGAAATAGCACACGTCGATTTGAACCCTCTCAGTCGAGTGAAGAACGTCTGTCGAGGGAATTCCTCAGCAGACGAGCGTCGCGAACGATCTGCTGTACGGCAATCTGTCTGCACGGCAACGGACAGTATCACGACGGCGAGGCGGAGCGTCTCCTGAACGCCCTCGACTCGCCCGTTCGTCCGCCAGGCCAGCAGACGCGACAGCCACGCGCCTCCCCAACCGATTCGCTCCCGTAGGTCGCTCATCCCTCGCACACGGTCGTCGCGGCACGGCGGCCGCGACAGCGCGCGCCGCTCCTCTTAGTCGTCGCCGTACTCGTCGACCACGACGACCTCGCCGTCGACGACGTCGACGTTGATGAGCGTCTTCGCGTGGTAGCCGTCGTCTGCGAGCTTGTTCTCTCCGCCCTCTTTCTTGATGACACAGACGATGTCACAGATGTCCGCGCCGATGTCTTCGAGCGCGCCCGTGAGCGCGGCCAGCGTGCCACCGGTCGAGAGCACGTCGTCGAGCACGAGCACGCGGTCGCCCTCGTAGACGTCGTTGACGTACATCTCGTTTTCCGAGTAGCCGGTGACCTGCGAGAGCGACACCTCGCCGTCGAGGCCGTACTGGCGCTTTCGGACGACGACGAGGGGGATGTCCGTCATCAGCGAGACCGCAGTGGAGATGTGGATCCCCATCGCGGCCGGTGTGACGATCTTGTCGACGTCTTCGAGCTCGGCTTTCCGAATGATCTTGATGACGATCTCGCGAAGCAGTTCAGGACGCAGCATCGGAACGCCGTCGCTGATCGGATGCACGAAGTAGTGATATCCGTCCTTCTCGATGATAGGTGCGTCCAACAGCGACTGTTTGAGCTGATCCATGTCGGCGGTACTTCGAGCCAGCACAAAAACCCGTCGTCAACGGAGCGGGATCGCGTCGGCCAGCGTACGCACCATCGGCAGGGCGTGTGCGCCACCCAGGCCGAAGTACTCCACCGCTGCGAACGCGACGAACACCGTCGACGACGCGAGCGCCAGCCCGAACAGTGCCGCGCCGACTCTGTCGAAGCGCTCGCTCGCGACCGACAGCAACGACCAGCTGCCCAGAGCCAGCGCCACGGCGAGAGCGAGGACGGCGTGAAACTGGAACGCTTCGGCACGGCCCACGTCGAGCGCGACGAGCGCGACGAGGACGAGCTGGCCGCCGATCAGCACGCCACCGCTCCAGCTCCAGAGCACCGTCCGCCAGTGGGCGTCGAGTGCTCGCCCGGTCGGTGGGAGCCTCACGGCGAGGCAGACGAGGATGGGAGCGACGGGGAACAGGTACCGAACGGTCACCTGAGCGTGGTGGGGAAGTAAACCAATATATATGAGTATGAGCGAAGCGGCAGCGAGCGCGAGGAACGCGTCGGCGGGCGTAACCCCACTGGGAAGTGATCGCCGCTCGACTGCACGTTCGATCCCGACGAGGCTGGTCGAAACCGCCGCTGCAATCGTCGCGAGGACGGGAGTGGACTCCAACAGAGTGAGATTCGCTTCGGGCGTCCCCTCGGCGCTGTTCGCGACCTCCGGGATGTATCCGCTCCGGACGAGCGTTCGATAGGCAGCTGTCGGGTCGGTCTGGAGCGAGTGGATACCGCGCCGAACGAGTCCGAGCAGTTTCATCAGTGGCTCTACCGCGGACTGTCCGAGGACGATTCCGACGCGTACGAACCGAGGGAGATTCGTCATGTCGAAACCGCCAGACCCGTCACCCGAGGACAGTTCGCCGGTGAGCGAGATGTCGCTTCCCTGGCCGACAGTCCGGAGCATCCGGGGAACGGTCAGCGGATCGCCGGTGATGAGCGTGTTCGTCACGAACAGCGGGACGAGCGCCAGCAGGAAGACTCCGCCGAGCACACCCAGAGTCCGCGGGCCGTTGTCCGGTGCCGTCGGCACGTCGACGATCACGAACAGGACGAACAGCACCAGCGCCTCTGGCGCGTGAACCCACGCCAACAGCGCCAGCAGCGCGTAACAGACCGCTCGCGACTCGAAGGCCCAGTCGCGCTCGGCGTCGCGGCTGTAGGCGAGTCCCAGAGCGACCGCCAGCGCAACCGCGGCCGTGACGACGTGGCGCTTGGGCACGGTCGCCCAGAACGCCAGGGGCGTCCCACCCACGACTGCGACGGCGGCGACGACGCCACGCCGTCGACCGTCGGTGAACGAAACGAGGCGATACGCCAGCGTGCCGACGAAGGCACCGGCAGTCGCGTGTACCAACTGCAAGGCGAGCTGGTGGTGTGGGACCGGATCGATCGGCCGGACCAGCGCGACGTTGAGCAGGAACACCGCGGCGACGACACAGCCGCCGCCGAGCCGCGCGAGGCGCTCGCGGCCGAACTGCCGGCCGGCGACGAGGATCGTTCCGTACACCAGCAGCGACCACAGCGCCACCAGCGCGACGGGGAGATCGGCGACGGCCTCGATCCCGCGGAGGGCAGCGAGGAACGGCAGCGCGAGGACGATCACGCCGTAGTTGCGCGAGTACGTCGAACCGCCGTAGAAGTTCGTCCCCGGCGACCGGAGCGAACCGTACTCCGGGTCCGTCAACGCGATATTGCCGTCGGCGACGGCGGCCAGCCCGTTGGCGATCGTGTGGGAGTCGTTGATCAGAAAGGCCGTGCGCCACAGCGCCAGAAACAGACAGAGGCTCCCGAGAAAGACGAGCAGCCCGACGCGGTCGCCAAAGAGGAACCGGGAGGACAGCCCGCTCGCTCGTCTCCTCGACTTGCGGTCGATCACTCGATCACCTCCACCGTCGTCGAGCGCTCGGCGACGACCCGGCTGGTGTCGTTCGCGCGCACGACCACCTGCAGGCGGCCCTCGTAGCTCGTCCGGTTGACCGTGTCCGGCGGGAACGTGTCGTCGGACATCGACGCCGCGTACGAGCCGACGCTCTCCGTCGAGAGGAAGTGCGTCGTCGACCGCGTGTACCCGCGCTCGTCGATCTCCAGCCGGTAGACGAGCAACGGCTGGCCCTCGACGGCGGTGATCGCCACGGTCGCGTCGGGCACCCGGAGCGTGTACTCGCCGGCCCCGAACCGCCCCGCCGTCAGCGTCGCCCGCTCTGGCAGCGACGCCGACTCGACCGTGACCGATCCCGAACCGTACGCAGGCGTCTCGGCGTCGCTCGTCAGATCGACGGCCCCCACGAGCGGCCCGGAGACGAGCGTCGTCACCGCGACGAGCCCGACGACTCCCCAGACGACAGCCCGGTCTACGTCCATCGTATCACGGCAGTGCGACACGGGAAATAAAGCTGTCGTGGACAGCGCCGTCGCTCACCGGTCGAAAAAATGGAGGAAAGAGCGCGGTCGTTAGGCGTCGGGGCCGCTGTCAGAGGACAGTGAGGCCGAGGAATCGCCCTCGTTCGAGACGTAGACGACACTCAGATCCCAGTCTCCATTGCTCCCGATTTCCGAGTCGTACGTCACGGCATTACCAGCCGTGACCATTGAAGATGTTGGTACCGAAGCTTTGTTTGACCAAGATTCATCAATATCGCTACCACCACCAGAACCACCAGTACCGCGGATATACAGTTCGTCGGCCTGAATTGGGTCTCCACCGTCGTGGGTGATCTTGACAGATGGAGCATCGGAGTCGTAATCGAAGCTGAAGCTCGCGGTTGGCGTTGTATTCGTCTGGTCACCGAGTCCGAGGACGAACGACGCGATAACGGCTGCCAGGATCACCGTGATGGCGACCATCAGGATGACACCGATGACAGGCGATACCGCGTCGTCGTCGTTGAATAGCTGTTTCAGATCCATGGTTATCACGCACACCCGTCCACAGCGAGCGGGGCATCCCCTGCCCCCCTGCTCGCGGTGGGTGCTACCTCAATCGATACTGCCGGGGGTACTTATACCCTGTCTACGTTTTATCGCTTCAATCACGCGCTGGAACGCTTCAAGAGGGCCTTGGATACCCGATATCGAGGGGAGGAGCAATCTTCACCGTTGATAATGATTGTGGAGTCGTCGACGGCACCATGCGGTGTGATGGCTCCGGACCAGCGACCTTCTGGCCCGCAGGCCGTCACTCTGTTCCGAGACACACCGCTGGTGCTCGGCAATTCGTTCGAGCGCAGTCACAGACCGCTCTGGCGTCACTCCTCGTCGGCCTCGTCGTCGCAGTCCTCGACGGGCTCGCCGTACTCCGTGAGCGTCATCGTCCGGCCGGAGAGGGTGTGGTAAGCCGCCGCGGCGGTGAGGATCGTCGCGAACAGCGTCGCCCAGACCAGCGGCGAGACAAGCGTGAAGGGGAACACGCCGACCCACAGCGTAGCGATGATCGCCAGACTCACCGCGCCAAAGGAGAGGTAAAACTCCCGCCAGGGGAACTCTCCGCCGGGGACGATCTCCAGATACACCGTCAGATCCTCGGTCTGTGGCGTCGTCTGGATCACGCCGTCCTCGGAGTCGTAGGCGACGATGCCGGCGTTGTCCATCTTCGGCAGGTGGGTCTGCTGGAGCGTCGTGTACACGCGCTTGCGCTGCGTCGACGTGACGCTGGTCTGTGGGCAGTCGTACTCCAGGGAAGCGACGTAGTCGGCCAGCTCCCCGAGTTCGACCGGGCCGCCGTGTCGACGGAGGTACTGGATGACGTAGCGCCGACGCTTGTTCTGGAGCACCTCGAAGATCTCGCCTTTCGAGAGCGTCGGGTGCGTGCCCGTGGCTTGCGCTGCGTCGGCGTTACTCACAGTGTATCGGCCCCCAGCCGGTGCAGTCCCACGCGACCATCCTTCGTACAACTGGAATGTGGGATGATCCTATATAATCACGGCGGTTGCCCTCTTGATTGACATAACGGGCGAAACCGAGAGAAAAACGGCGTCAGTTAGGCGTCCGGGCCGTCCCAGCGACCGAGCGTCGCCGAGTTGCCACCCTCTGCGGGCTGGTAGGTGACGCGGACCGTCGCGCCGCTGAGGTCGAGATCCGATACTGAACCACTGAAGTCGTCGTATCTGATCGTATCGGTCGTGCCAGCGTTCACGTCTGAACCACTATTGTCCGTGAACAGATTGCCATTGTAGGTAGCATCAGACCCCCCATCTTTAGCACCGGAGACAGCTGCCTCAATCTCGTTTGCAGAGATGGTTTCACCACCGTTGTGGGTTACTTCGAGCGTATCTCCTTCAGTAATGTCGTCTTCAGTGTAGTCGAAGCTGAAGCTGGCTTGCGGTGCGGTGTTGCTGATCTGGTCCCCGAGGCCGAGGACGAACGTTGCGATCACGGCTGCGAGGATCACGGTGATGGCCACCATCAGGATGACACCGATCACCGGGCTCACAGCCTCGTCGTCGTCGAAAAGTGCTTTCACGTCCATGTGTTGTCTCCGTTCGTCGCGCGCCTGCCGGCGGCGGTCCGTCGATGCCGTCGCGACATCCCATTCGGGACACGCCGTCCGGTGGTCACGCGCTTGTCCGGAAATACCCGAGACGGGTAAATAAAGGCTCTTGCGCCAGTATCAAAGCAGAAAATTAGGCCTCGCTTGAGACGGTGTTTCCGGGCTTCAGCGGTGGGTTGGCGGCAGAATCAACGAAGATAATGGTCGGCAGCGTTCGTCTGTTGGCGGTTCCGTTTCGACGGGGGTGCGAGTTCTGAGCGCCGCGGTCGTCGCGGTCAGAACAGCAGGATCAGCCCGACCGTGACGAACAGCGCGAGCACGAGGACACTGAGGCCGATGCCGGCCCGCAGCGTTACGGGGCCGTCGTCCTGATTGCTGGGCTCGAATCGTGCGGCCACCCGTTCAGGGTGGGTCGCGACGGCGGTCGCGGTGGTCGCCGTCCGGACGGCGACGCGGTCGACCGCGCCGTACAGTCGGATCGTCCCGAGGACGACGCCGCGCGCGCCGTAGAACACCGCCGGGTTGTAGATGCGGTCCAGGTCCGGCACGCGTCCGAGCTTCGAGAGGGGCTTTTTCGTGGCGTAGAACCCGATGAGGCCAAGCACTGCGAGGACGACGCCCTCGGCGACGTGGGGTATCGTGTAGGTCTTGTAGGGGTGTGCGAGGCTCTCGGCGGTCACGTCGACGGGGAGAATCGAGAACAGCGCCGTGTCGTAGAGCCCGTAGACCACACAGAGGACGGCGACGACGACCATCGCGACGCTCTGGCCGCGGTTGGCGTCTCTCACCTCGCCGTCGTGCTCGCCGTGGAAGAACGCGTAGTAGCCGAACTTGATGAACGACATGAACGTGCCCACGCCGCCGAGCAAGAGGAGCAACTCAAGCCCGGTGTACTCGCCGACGTGGACCAGCGCCTCCTTCTTGAAGTCGTAGTGGCTCGCCGAGATGACGATGCCCTTGCTGACGAAGCCGTTGAAGCCGGGGAACCCGGCGATCGACAGGGCCGCGACGCTGAACGCACCGGCCGTGATCGGCATCTCGCGGGCGAGGCCACCGAGTTTCTTCAGGCTCTCCTCGCCGGTCCGGTAGATGACGACACCGGCGGTCATGAACAGCAGGGCCTTGTAGAGGATGTGGTTGAACACGTGGGCGAAGGCCCCGCCGACGCCGAGCACCGATCCGATGCCGACACCGGCGACCATGTACCCGACCTGTGACTGGATGTGATAGGAGAGGAGCCGCCGCATGTCGTTCTGAAGCAGGGCGTAGAAGACGCCGAAGACGGCCATCGCACCGCCCATGTAGGCGATCAGCAGGTGACCGTCGGGGAACGCCCGGTACATGCCGTAGACGCCGGTCTTGGTCGTGAACACACAGAGGAACACGCTCGCGGCGATGTGCGGGCGCGGGTAGGTGTCGGGCAGCCAGGTGTGCAGGCCCACGAAGCCGACGTTGACGCCGATCCCCAGCGCGGCCAGGATCGCGGCGGGTCCGGCGGCGATCCCGTCGCCGGTAAAGAGGAACGTCTCGGCGACGCTGTAGTGCCAGAGGATCGCCCCCATCAGGAGGCTGCCGCCGAGGCCGTGCAGCAGGGCGTAGCGAAAGCCAGCCCGGACGGCCTTGCCGCCGTAGTGCCAGACCAGCAGCGTGCTGGTGACGGCCATCAGCTCCCAGAAGAAGATGAGGGTGAGCCAGTCACCGGCAAACACCGCGCCGACGCTGGTCGCGACGTAGGAGAGTGCGAACGCCGTCTGGACTCGGTCGGCGTCGCTGGCCAGCGAGTACAGCACCGCCACGGCACCGATGATCCCGAAGATCAGCCCCATCAGCCGCGAGAACTCGTCGACGTTCAGCAAGACGGCGTCGAACCCGAGGAAGGTCACGTCGTGGTAGACGCCAGCCGAGATCGACAGCGACCACGGGACCAGCGCGCCCGTCGCGAGGACCCCCAGCCCGTGACCGACGCGGCGGGGGAGCACGGCCACCAGCAGCGCGACCGCCAGCAGGACGAACACCGGCGGGACAGTCGCAAGCCCCGTCATCAGGCCATCACCCCCACGTTCTCGACGACGGTGGTGACGATCTCCAGGAAGACGGCGGTGTTGGGGACGATCCCCAGCACGACCGCGCCCGTGGCGGCCGCCAGGATCGGCCCGAGCATGAACCACGTGCTCTCACCGCCCCACCAGCCGGCGGCGGTCCAGCCACCTTCGGGCGGCCCGCCGTGGTGGTCGTGTGCCTCGTCGTACTTGCCGAGGTGATCGGTCTCGTAGGGCTCAGGCTCGTCGGCGTGGTCGTCGCCATCTTCGACCGGGCGGCCCCCGTCGGTCTCGACGGCGGTCTGGCCGCCGAAGACCCCCCTGAGGAGGGGCTTCTCGTCGTGGTCGTCGGGCGACTCGAAGTACGCCTGGTAGACGACCGGCCAGAAGTAGCCGATGTTGAGCACGCCCGAGAGCAACAGGGCACCGGCGAAGAACCACCCGCCGCCCTCGATCGCGCCGATCACGATGTACCACTTGCTGACGAAGCCGGCCAGCAGGGGGATGCCGGCCATCCCCGCGCTCGCGACGGCGAACGCGGCCATCGTCAGGGGCATCCGCCGGCCGATCCCGGCCATGTCGGAGATGTCGTCGGTGTGGGTCTCGACGTGGATCGCGCCGGCACAGAAAAACAGCGTGAGTTTCATGAACGCGTGGGCGGGGATGTGCAAGAGCCCGCCGATCAGCGCGTTCTCTCTGAGCAACGCGAGCCCGAGGACGATGTAGGACAGCTGACTGATCGTCGAGTACGCGAGCCGGCGCTTCAGGTTGTCGCGGCCGAGCGCGATGATACTCGCGATCAGGAGCGTCGCCGTCGCGACGACGGCCAGCGGGAGCCCGACGCCCAGGCTCTCGACGGTCTCGGGGCCGAACACGTCGAGGATCACCCGCGCGAGCCCGAAGACGCCGCTCTTGACGACGGCGACGGCGTGGAGCAGCCCCGACACCGGCGTCGGCGCGACCATCGCGTCGGGCAGCCAGGAGTGCATCGGCATCAGCGCGGCCTTGACGCCGAACCCGGTCACCAGCAGCGCGAAGATGGCGCGAGCGATCGTCGGGTCGGTCGTCGCGAGTTCGGCGATACCGCCGGGCGTGAACGCGGTCGTTTCGGTCGCCGCGTACAGCAGCACCGTCCCGGCGAGCACCGCGACGCCGCCCCCGAAGGTGTAGGTGAGGTACTTGCGGCCGGCCGCGCGGGCCTCGTCGGTCTCGTCGTGGGTGACCAGCGGGTACGTCGCGACCGTCAGCAGCTCGTAGAAGACGAACAGCGTCAGGAGGTTCGAAGCGAAGGCCACGCCCACCGCGGCCGCGAGGCTGGCGGCGAAAGAGGCGAAGTACCGCGTCTGTGCGTGCTCGTCGAGGCCGCGCATGTAGCCGATACTGTAGAAGCTCGTGACGATCCACAGCAGACTCGCCAGCAGGCCAAAGAGCAGGCCGAGCGCGTCGACTTCCAGTGCCAGCTCGATGCCACTGGCGAGGGTAAACAGCGAGGCCTCGTGGGTCTCGCCGCCC
The DNA here is from genome assembly GCF_058933285.1 of Halomicrobium sp. HArcht1-1. Lineage (NCBI taxonomy): Archaea > Methanobacteriati > Methanobacteriota > Halobacteria > Halobacteriales > Haloarculaceae > Halomicrobium > Halomicrobium sp. HArcht1-1. The sequence continues at coordinate 2,146,017 of NZ_JBZYDL010000001.1, read as the reverse complement.
CAGACGACGCTCGGGACGAGACTCGCGATCAGGCCGAACTTCGTCAGCGCGGCCGCGATCGTCACGCCCTCCCGGAGGTTCCGTCTGCTACTCGTGGCGAAGATGAGCGGAATCGCCAGCAACGACGCCAGAATGGCGAGTACCGGTCGCAGTGAAGGATCGATCATGGGTGTGGGAAAGTACTGACAGTCTGTTCGACGATCTGTTCGACCAGGGGTGCGGTCCCGCCGAGGACGACCGCGAGCAGGGCCGCGGCGACGACGACGGCCACCATCCCCGTCGACACCGCCTCGCGTCCGTCACCGCCGTCCGGCACCGGCGTCACGTCCGTGGTACTGGCCGAGGGCGGCGCGGTGAAGTACATCCGCTCGAACAGCCGCGCGAAGTACGCCAGCGTCAGCAGCGTACTCGCGAGCAAGACGACGACGAGCGACCACCTGCCTGCCTCGACCGCGCCGACGACGATGTACCACTTGCCGACGAAGCCGACTGCCGGCGGGACGCCGACCATCGCGAACAGGAGCACGGCGATGGCGGCCGCCGTGACGGGTGCGCGCTCGCCGAGTCCCGCGTACTCTGCGAGCCGTCGTGCGCCGGTCCGTCGCTCGACGATCCCGGTCGCGGCAAAGAGTCCGCCCTTCATGACGGCGTGGCCCACGAGGTGGACGAGCGCACCGACGATGGCCGCCTGGGTCCCCACCGCGAAGCCGGCGATCACCAGCCCGAACTGCGACACCGAGGAGTACGCCAGCATTCGCTGTACGTCCGACTGGGCGACGGCCAGCAGGCTCCCGGCGACGATGCTGACCGCGGCGACGGTCAACAGCGCCGTCTGTGCGATCGGCACGGCGTCGAAGAAGCCGACCGTAAAGACCGAGAACAGCAGGCGTGCCAGCGCGTAAGCCGCGACCGTCGAGACCAGCGCCGAGATGAGCGTGCTCACGGTGTCGTGGGCGGCGGCGTAGGCGTCGGGCTGCCAGGTGTGCAGCGGATAGAGCGCGACCTTGACCGCGAGGCCGCCGACCATCAGCCCGAACGCCGTCAGCACGAGCGTGGAGTCGTAGCCCGCGTCGGCGAGCTTGACCGCCAGATCGGCCATGTTGAGCGTTCCCGTCGCCGCGAGCAGGTAGCCCGCACCGAGCAGGTACAGCGACGCGCCGATCGTCCCGATGATGAGGTACTTCAGCGCGGCCACGGCGGCACTGGCAGACCGGCCGCTCGCGACGAGGCCGTAGGCGGCCAGCCCCGTGATCTCCAGGAAGACGTAGAGGTTGAACACGTCGCCGGTGGCAGTCATCCCGGAGAGCCCGGCGACCAACAGTAGGTACTGGGCGTAGAAGCTGTCCGCGTGGGGGCCCGCCCGACGAGCGTACGCGAGCACGCCCAGGGAGACGACGGCGATCAGGACGAGCACGACCGCCGAGAGCCCGTCGACGACCAGTTCGATCCCGTAGGGGGCGACGAACCCGCCCGGGACGTACGACACCGCGCCGCCGTCGACCACCGTCGTCGCCAGTGCGACGGCGAGGACGGTCTGGCCCAGCAGCGTCACCGTCGCGATCGGCCAGCCGAGACGGTCGGTGAACAGTCCGAACAGTAGCGGGAGCGCGCCGCCGACGATCGGTAGCACGATCACAAGGACAGGGGCGTGTTCAATCATGGTCGAGTTCTCGCAGCACCTCCTCGTCGAGGGTCCCGTACTCCGCGTAGATGCGGACGATCAGGGCGAGTGCGACGGCCGTCAGGCTCACGCCGACGACGATCGCGGTCAGGATCAGCACGTGCGGGAGCGGACTGACGTAGGGTCCCGCTCCCTCGTAGACGACGGCCGGGCCGGCACCGCTGCGGTAGGCCGTCGTCACGAAAAACAGGAAGATCCCCGTCTGGAAGACGTTCATGCCGATGACTTTCTTCACGAGGTTGCTCGACTCGACGAGCATGTAGACGCCGATCCCGAGCAACGCGACGACCGCGTAGTAGTTGTAGTGTGTCAGGAACGTGTCGATCACGACTCGTCACCTCCGTCGATCGCGTGGCCGAAGCCGGCCGCGATCACGAAAAACAGGCCGATGATGACGCTGGCGACGATCCCGCCGATCCCCAGCTCGACGAGTTCGATGCCGTACTTGCTGGCCTTCTCGATGGGGTACAGGTGGTATTCGAGGAACGTGCCACCGAGCAGGATCGATCCCAGGCCGATGCCGGCGAACGTGAGCACGCCAAGCGAGGCGATCGCCACGACGAGACGGCTGTCGAGCCAGTCGCGCGTGGCCTCGATTCCGTAGGCGAACGCGAGCATCATCACGACCGAGCCCGCGATGACGCCGCCCTGGAACCCGCCGCCGGGCGAGTCGGCCCCGTGGAACATGATGAAGAGGCCGAAGGTGAGGATGAAGGGGGTGACGACCCGCACCGTGGTCATGATGACCGTACTCTCGACGTACAGACCGGGCTGTTCGGCGTCGCTCATGCGAAGTCCTCCCGTCGGAGCACCGACAGTGTCGCCACGCCCGCGACGAAGACCACGACGGCCTCGCCGAGCGTGTCCAGTCCACGATAGCCCGCGAGCACCGCGGTCACGGCGTTGTGGACCTCCGTCTGGTCGTAGGCGTTGTCGAGGTAGTACTGGCTCACCTCGCCGTCGACGACCGGATTGTCCGGGCCACCGATGGCCGGGAGCGCCGGGATCGTCGAGGCCATGACGGCGACGAAGACGAGGACGACGATCGCCGTCCGGAGGCTGATCGACTCGAAGCGCCGTTCCTCGCTGGGCCGGGACGTGTTGGCGAGCGCCAGCAGCAGCAGGATCGTCATGACGCCGGCCCCGACGGCGGCCTCGGTCAGGCCGACGTCGGGTGCCTGCAGGACGATCCAGATGATCGAGACTCCGAGGCTGTAGGCCGCGAAGGCGATCACCGACGCCAGCACGTCACGCAGCACTGCCGCCCCGAGCGCACAGCCCAGGACGAACACGAGCAAGGCGAGTTCAACTGTCGTCGGCACTGTCTGTCACCTCCGTGTCGTCGGTCGTCCACGGTTCGATGCCCTGGTCGTCGGCAGCGCGAGCGATGGCGTGGGCGGCCGTCGGGTTCGTCAGGAAGATGAACACCAGCAACAGGACGGCCTTGATCGTCGCCAGCTCCGACTGGATCGCGATGGCAGCGCCCGCCAGCGACAGCACGGCGGCCAGCGTGTCGCTCTTGGAGGCCGCGTGGGTGCGGGTGTACACGTCGGGCAGCCGCACCAGTCCGACGGCCGCGACGAACGCGAAGAAGGCACCGACGACCGCGAGGCCGACGGCGAGCCAGCCGATCGGCTCCATCACAGCACACCCCCGCGCTCGACGTTGAACTTCGAGAACGCGATGCTCAGCAGGAAGTTCAACAGCGCGTAGACCAGCGCCACGTCGAGGAACAGCTGGTCGTCGAACGCACCTGCGAGCAACGCGATGGCGATGACGGTGTTGGTGCCCACGACGTTGACGGCGATCACGCGGTCGTGGGGTGTCGGTCCCTGATACACGCGATAGAGGGCGACGATGGCGAAGCAGACGAACAGCGCCGCGACGCCCTGCAGGGCAGTGGACAGTTCAATCATCGATTTCCTCCCCGTCCCCCCGCTCGGCGGGGCTCGCGATCCGAGCGGCGGCACGGCCGTAGAAGACGAAGCGAACGGCCCGTTCGAGCACGCCGTCGAAGAGATCGTCTCGCGCCGACTGGGTCAGCGAGTGGATCGTGAAGGAACGCTTTGCCACGTCGACGGTCAGCGTGCCCGGCGTGAGCGTGATGCTGTTTGCCAGCGTCGTCACCGGCGTATCGCCCCAGACGGCCGCCCGGAGGCGGACCATCTTGGGGTCGATCGGTAGCGATGGGTGTAACACCACGTACGCGACCTCGACGTTGGCCTTCGTGATCTCCCACAGCAGGAAGGGGGCGTACAGACCCATTCGTACGACCTGGCGTCCGAGCCGTCCGAACGACGGCTGTTCGCTGAAGGCGACGGGAGCCAGCAGGACCGCGACGATGCCGGCCGTCACCGCACCGGTCAGTACGTCGAACAGAGACAGCGACCCAAGCACGAGGTAAAACAGCAGCGACGCGCCGAAGACGACGGCGGCTTTCCGCAGGGTTTCGGCACGCGCGAGTACGGTCCGGCGGGTCTGGCGCTCGACCGGTGCCTCTTCGATCTCGATGTCGCTGCGCGCGAGATCGACCTGCAGCGGACGCAACATCGGCGCGGAGCCGCCGGGATCGTACTCGGGGTCGAGGACGATCCGGTCGACCCCGTTCGCTGTCGCGTACTCGATGAGCGTCTCGGCGTACTCGCCGGGCGAGAAGAGATACCTATCGAGGCCGACGATGTCGGTCTCGACTGCGATCCCGTCCGCCTCGCTGCGGTCTTCCTGGGCCCAGGCCTCGACTCGTTCGAGCAGTTCCCTGTCGGCGGCCAGCTCGTCCGGGCCGTCGGGATCGATAGCTCTGCCACTGGCGACGACGACGAAGTGAACGGTCGCTTCCCCGGTTTCGGCCGCGTCACCGGCCGTCTCGATCGCGTACGAGACGGTGTCGCGTAACGTCACCGACTTGGCGACCGGCACCAGGAACGTTCGTGTGTTTGATGTCACAGTTGTCCAGTCCGAATACGGATCGTTGACGCGTGTTTCGACTCATTCTGGAGGTACTTCGGCCCACGCATAACTATTTCGGGATCCAGTTTCGTCTGTCAGTTCGCGGGGTCCCACACGCCGTGCGTGGCGGTTACAGATGCTCCGTCAGCGCCGCGACGACCCGTCGCCCGAGTCCCTGCTTGTCGCCCTCGTAGGTCGATACGTCGTCCCCGACCAGCAGCGCCCGCGTTCGCTCGGCACCCATCACGGCGGCGTCGTTGGCGACGACGAACGCCATGTCGACGCGGTCGCGAATCTCGCGGGCCCGTTCGACGAGCGTCTCGTCGTCCACGTCGGTCTCGGCTTTGAAGCCGACGATCGGCAGTTCCGGCCGCTCGGATCGAACGGTGTCGACCAGTTTCGGCGTCGGCGACAGCTCCAGAGTCAGCGAGGACTCGCCGGACTTGATCTTGTGGTCGCGCTGCTCGACGGTGTAATCCGAGATCGCCGCCGCCGAGAGGAGCGCGTCGGCGTCCGCACAGGCCTCCGTGGTCGCTGCCGTCATCTCGGCGGCGCTCTCGACGCGACGGACCTCCGCGACGGGCACGTCCGGACCGTCGTGGACCAGCGTCACGTCGGCTCCGGCGACGTAGCAAGCGCGAGCGAGCGCCCGACCGGTGCGTCCCGACGCCCGGTTCGACAGCGTCCTGAGCGGGTCGATCGACTCCGTCGTCGCGCCGCTCGTGACGACGACGTGCTCGCCAGCGAGGGGCCGCTCGCCGGCTGCACGCGCCGTCGCGGCGACGATCGCGTCCTCGCTGGCGATCTTCGCCTTCCCTTCTTCGAGGCGCGGAGCCACGAAGTCGACGCCCCACGACTCGACGCGGTCGATCGCGTCGAGCACGCCGGGGTGGTCGTACATCGGTTCGTGCATGGCCGGCGCGACGACGACCGGGAGATCCGCGCCCAGCGCCGTCGTCGCACACGTCGTCACCGGCGAGTCGTCGATCGCACCCGCGATCTTGCCGACCGTGTTGGCGGTCGCTGGCGCGATCAGCAACACGTCGCCCCATCCGTCGACGCCGCACAACTCGACGTGTTCGACCGCTCCCGTCAGCTCCGTCACCACCTCGCCGTCCGTCGCGAACTCGACGGCCCACGGGTGGACGATGCCCGACGCGCTGTCGGTGACGACGGCCCGGACGGTCGCGCCCTGGCGGCGAAGCTCGTGGGCGAGTTCGACGGTCTTGACCGCCGCGATCGAGCCGGTCACCCCCAGGACGACGTTCACTCCCGAAAGCATTGCCGGTGGTTAGACGCGGGGTAGTATATAATGTCGGGCGACGGCTTCACACTGCCCGCCGGGAGATCTGTGGCCCGTCTCACTCTCTCGAAGTGGCAAGTAGCGAGCCCAGTGACGGCCAGCCGTCTCATCGCTCGCGCTGGCGGAGGTAAGCGGCCACCAGGAAGCCGACCATCGCGACGACGAGCGCGCCGAGCCCGAGGACGGCTCGGCTCTCCGCTCTCGGACCGGCGGTCGGCGCGGCCATCGGGACGACGGAGTGGAGTACCGTCACGAGGACGACGGCACCGCCGAGCACGAGCGTCGTCGCGGTGACGTGGACGAACTCGGCGCGGTCGGTCCGGGCGCGCTGGCCCAGCTGTCGTCCGATGCCGATCGCGTGACTCCCGAGGTCCCAGCAGAGGATCGCACCGGCGACGCCGACGAAGAGCCCGACCGCCGGCAGCGAGTGCAGGCTTCCGACGATCGCGGTCCCAAAGAGGAGTCCGCTCCCGAGCGCGTATCCGGATCCCGGAGTCGGCACTGCTCGATGGTTCGCGAGCGTCCGAGCGACGTAAGCGACGACGGCGACGCCGAGCATCGCGCCTGTGAGGGCGAGCAGGGCGACCGGAGCGATGCCGACGGGGGCCGCGGGTAACGCGCCGTCGACAGAAATATCGACCACACCGGCCCACTTCCCGATCTCGATTGCGACCACGGCAGTGGTCGCGAGCACACCGCCGGCCGCCAGCGCGAGCCGGTCCGCTGGCGCTCCGCCAAGCACCACGACGACCAGTCGCTGGAGCTTCCCGACGACGATCAGGGCACACAGTCCGACCACGACGACGAGCAAGCCGTGTTGCAGGAGTCCCGTGCCGAGGACCGGTTCGAGGACCGGCCCGAAGAACCGCTCGAAGGATCGGGCAGTCTGTGGCACGAAGGCCAGCACCACCTGCACTCCCAGAGCGGCAACGTACGTGTCTGGCATCCCCGCTGGTGTCAGACTGACCCGATCGAGAGACGCCAGCACCGACTGCTCACCCTCGTCCGTGCGCGCCGCCCAACGATCGAGCACCGGGATCGCCGCCGAGAGGAGGAAGCTCGTCGCGACGAGCAGACACTGCACGACGACGAGATCGAGCAACGTCCAGCGCCCGACGACGCCGAGCCAGAACTGGTGGAGCCACGGGAGGGCCGGTACTGCGCCGAGCCAGCCACCGGCGACGATCGCACTCCCGACCACTACCACGGCGACGTTTGCCCTTGCCCAGGTGCCGAGCGTCCGGTCACGCGCTCGGTCGAAGCCGACTGTCGCGTCGATACCGACCAGCGTGACGGCGACGCCGACCGAAATCGGGACGAGACTCGGGAGCCCGTTCGTCCCCGCGACGATCGAGAGCGTTCCCGCGACCGCGAGAATGCTCCCGCCGGCCTGACGCAGCGCCGACGGTTCGTTCAGACCCCACGTGCCGACGGCGATCGAGAGACCGCCACAGACCGTCAGCACCGTCGCGAGCGGGACGCCCACACTCCAGCCCAGCACGATTCCCACGGCCGCTGCGACGAGCAGCGAGAGCGTCGCGGTGTGTCTGGCGGGCGTCGTCCGGAGTTCGAACTCGTTCATCTCGACCACCGCTCCTGTGCCCGCCTGAGCGCCACAGAGAGCGACTGGTCCGGGTCCCAGTCGACGACGCCGACGCTGCGTCGCAGCGACTGAACGCGATCCGCTCGCGTGATCCGTTCGACGAGCGTCCCCGGCGAGTCCCCGCCGGTCACGTCCGGAGAGACGACGGTGACATCTCGTCCGTAGGCGGCGAGTCGCCGTGCCGCGCGGGACGCGCGCTGGTCGAGCAGGGGCGTACAAAAGAGGATCTGCGCCCGGTCCGGGAGACGCCGGTCGAGGTCTCGCACGTCCCGATCGCGACCGATCGATTCAGGCCGGGTACGTCCGCCCCCTTCGAAGCCCCCGTCGACGACTGCCGGCGTCTCGCTGTCGAGCGCACCGTCGAAGAACCGACGGCCGTCGAAGCCTTCGAGCACGGAACCGTCCGTCTCGGTGTGGTCGGGGTGTCGGCCTTCGAGTATCAGCGTTCGGAGCTCAAGCAACTGGGTCCGCGTCGATCCCGGCGAGAGGACGGTTCCCCGATCGAACAGCGCCCCACCGACCTGGTGACTATCTTCGAGCAGTGCCGTACCGATTCGTTCGGCGGCGTAGCTGACGTACTGGGTCGCCGTCGGCGAGTGTTCCGACGCGGCGAAGTCGACACGCGTGTCGGCGACGACGACGTACGCCGCCGCCCGCTGGGCGCTGTACTCGACGGTGGCCAGCTCTCGGGTCCGAGCGAACCGCTTCCAGTCGATCCGGGACAGCGAGTCCGTCGAGTGGTAGGAGCGAACGGAGTGAAAGGACACCCCCCGACCGGGCGAGTCCGTCTCGATCCGGCCGGGGTACGGCAGCGTCTGTGTGCCGGTGACGATGTCACGGACGTCGACGGTGCAGTCGATCTCAGTCTCGATCGGGACCGTCTGCTGATCGGCCGCGTCGCCGGCCAGCGATCGGCACTCGACGGTCGTCGGCTGGAACTGGTGTGTGCCACGGCGAGCGCGGACGCTGTAGGTGAACGACACAGACTCGCCGGGCTCTACGGCAGTCCCGACTCTCGGGGAGCCGTCGGTGACAGCGAGTCGCTCGGGCACCCCGTCGACGATCCGAACGTCGGGCGCGGCGCGCTCGTCGTGGTTCGTGACCGTCACGGTCACGTCGACGCTCTGTCCCGGCGTCGGTGTCGCCCGTGACACCGATCGCTCGATTTCGAGGGCCGGCGCTGGCGGTCCGGTGGTCGCCTCGTAGGCCGTGTACACGAGGCCGACGACGGCTGCGAGCAGCAGCGCCGGTTCGCCCGCGAGTAGCCCGGCACTGCCGGCGACCAGCGCCACGGCGAGCCCCACGTCGCGGTTTTTCACCTGGTCGCTCGTCACGTCGTCTCGACCTCCATCTCCCGTGCGAGTTCGACGACGGTCGCCTCGACCTGTCGCTGGAAGGCGTCTCCGCGCGCCCAGTCTAGCAGCCGTAGCGTCACCGACGGGACGACCGACCCCTCGGAGAGGAAGGCGGCCGCTCTCGGGTCGTCGGTCCAGCGTCCCGACTCGATCCGGCTGCGTGCCGTGCTCGCGGACCACCCCCGCTCGGCGGTGAGCACGCGGACGGCAAGCTCGCGGAGGTTCTGTCTGATCTTGTACGCACGATAGGCGTCCCTCGGGTTCATCTCGTCGACGACCCCATCGATCCGTTCGAGTTCGGCGTCGAGCTCTCGACCGGGCTGGGTCCCAGTCTGGCCCGTCGGCCGGTCCTGCGCTGGCTGCTCGACGGGGTTCTCGTCGTCGACTTCCCATGTCGTCTCTCGGGGCGTCGCTCCGTCGTCGGCCGACAGCGCGTAGAGTCCGAGTAACCCGACCACTCCGCCACCGAGCAACACGGCCACCCGGACCGTCTCGCCCACGCCGACGGCCACCTGAGGGACGTACCGTGCCGGTAGGACGCCGACGACCAGGGCACAGACGAGCGCGAGTGTGCCGAGGCCGGCGGCGTATCGCCACCGGCCACCGCCACCGGGTTCGTCGTCGACCGTCTCGGCGGTGACCGTCGCCGAGTCGGTCACGCGTTCGTCGCGTTCGGTCATCGCTCCTCACCTCCCCGGATCGAATCGAGTGCCGCCCGTGCTCGTTCCAGGCGACTGTCGGACTCCGCGTCCGGCCCGTATCTGGTCCGGCGAAACAGCTCGGTGAGCCGCCTGACCGGTTGGGGTGGGAGCCCCTGATCGATGGCGGCACGGGCGTACTCTACCGGCGTCGTCGCCGTCGGATTCCGGACGGAGACGCGCTCTGCCATCCGCTCCCAGGCCTCGACGACGCTCTCGACCGGTTCCGGTCCCGCCGCCTCGTCGGGTTCGCCGCCGCCGGTCGCCCGTGGATCTGTCTCGGGAGTGTCACGCTGGACCGGCGTCGACGAGAGTCCGTCGTCGACGAACGACACCGCATCGCTGCCGACTGACGCCAGTGCAGCGAGCGGCGAGACGATGCCGGCAGCGAGTGCGGCCGGAACGCTCACCGCAGTTCGGGCGAGCATGCCCGCGACCGGGCCGACACCGCGCCCCAGTGCCTGGAGGACCCCACCGATCACGGTTCCGAGGTCGTCGAGCACACGTGCGATTCCGTCGGCAGTCGTCACCAGCACGGCCGCGGTCACCTGCGAGAGGCGCGGCAGTGACGGGAGTGCTGGGAGGGAGAGGCTGGGGACACCGCGGGAGCCTCGACCGTCGTCCGTCCCAGTTCTGCGAAGCGTCACCACCACACCGAGGAGGACGGCGGCGGCCCCGCCGACACCGAACAGGAGCGACCAGTGCGGACTGGCCGAGCTGTCTCCGCCTGTTTCGCCGTCGGCGGGCGTGTCACCTCGCGTCGGTGTCGGCGTCGGTGTCGGGGTGGCCGTCTGCCCGGGCGTCGACGCCGCTTCGGTGGTCCGTTCGTTCTCTCCCGTTGCCGGTGTCGCGGTCGCTGTCCCCGTCTCGCTGGGTGTCGTCTCCGAGATACCCGTGTCGTCGGGTGCCGAGCCAGACAGGTCTGCGTTCAGACCCGGCTGTATCAGTACCGAGCCATAACAGAGGGTCGCGATACAGAGGAGGGCGATGACTGCGCGAGGACGATTCGTCGCCACGGTTACTTTCGAATCTCACGTCTCGGTGTAAAGCGTTCCCCTTCCACGGCACACTGCCACACGGAGCCGAAGGGTTTTCGTTACGGGCCGGCGACGATCACACAAATGACCAGTCGGGTGGATCTACGGCGACGGATGGCGGGGACACTCGTCGCTCTCCTCGCGGGCAACGTCGCCTTCGTCGTCGTCCTCACCGTCCTCTTCGAGCCGTGGCTCGCCCCCGTCCGTGCTGTGGTTCTGGGAGCGATCGGCGTCGGCGGCGCTGCAGCGGAGACGCTCTGGTGGGTGGTCGTGACCGCGCTGCTTCTCTGTGGCTTTCTCTGGGCGCAACTCCGCTACACGCGTCGCCGAACGCTGGCCGAAGTCGACGCCCGGACGGTCGATCGCGAGGCGTACCCGGACCTGCACGCGCGAGTCGATCGGCTGGCCCAGCTGGCGAACTGTCCGCCGCCGACCGTCGCCGTGGCGGACTCGTCGGTTCCGAACAGTTTCGCGGTCGGTACGGTCCGATCGGCGACGATCGTCGTCAGCGATGGACTGCTGGCGACGCTAGACGGTGACGAACTGGACGCGGTGCTCGCACACGAACTGGCCCACGTCGCGAACCACGACGCGACCGTCATGACGCTGGCGAGTTTCCTCCCCGCCATCACTAACGGCGAGTATCGGCCGCTCGCAGACACCGTCGGTCCGGTCGGCCGCCGCGCAGTGCTGGCCGGCGGTGCGCTCGTCGCCGGAACTGCGCTGTCTTCGGCCGTCGGGAGCCCGTCGAGGACCGGGGTAGAGCGGCTCGTGGCCGTCCTCGTGCTCGCCGGTGGGACGTACCTGCTGGCTGGCATCGCGCTGGGTGTGCTCACGGCCCCCGTCGCGTACCTCGCTCGCTCTCTCTCGCGAGACCGCGAGTTCGCCGCAGACCGCGGTGCCGTCCAACTCACCGGCGAGCCGGCGACGCTGGCGAGCGCGCTGGAACGCGTCGACGACAGCGTCGCCAGCAGTCCGGAGACGGACAAGCGACGCGCCTATGAGGGGGTTCGAGGGCTGTGTTTCCTCCCGCACGGCTTCGAGCGCGACGCCGATCGGTCCCCCCTCTACATCGAGACGCGATCACACCCACCAACCGAGGCACGCATCGAACACTTGCAGTCGCTGTCGGTGTGACACTGTCTGGAACGCCGTCACCCACCGGTCTGGCCACTCTCTGCACGACGTTCCGGCGGGCGCTCCGACGCTGTACGCTCACACGCAGTGTCTCACCCTGATCCACTGTCCGAACGATCCCTCCGAAAGATCGCGACTCGCCCCGACGGTGGAGGGCCAGACCTATGCCGATCCCGGCCACACGTGTCACCGTGGACTCCGTCGACGTCAGCACCGTCGTGTACGTCTCGCCAGAGGAGGTCTACGAGTTCCTGATGGACTTCCCCGGCTACGCCCGCTACTCGAAGTACCTCACGGACGTAGAGCAACGCGGCGACGGGACGCCGGGCACGCAGTACGCGCTCCGCTTTGCCTGGTGGAAGCTCAGCTACACCGCCAGATCCGAGGTCGTCGCCGTCGATCCGCCGGACCAGATCGACTGGAAGATCACGAAAGACCTCGACGCCACCGGTCGCTGGCAGATCACGTCGCTCCCGGAAGAGCGACCCGCAGATGAGGACCACGCCACCGAAGTGCGACTTACGGTGAACTTCGATCCGGGGTCGGCGTCGTCGAGCGCGCTCGACCTCCCGCGGCTGGTGTCGATGGACTGGGTGATCGAGAAGGTAAAGCCGCTGATCCAGGAAGAGGCAGAGCGCGTTGTCGAGCGGATCGTCGCCGATCTGGAGGGGCGTCGGCGCGACGTGGAACTGACGATTCACACCAGTCCCGACGCCGTCTGATACTGTCGGCCGGCGCGCACGGACGACGTTCGCGATAGCGACGTGCACCGATCGACAGCGGCGCGGTCCTGGCCGAAAACGGCGTGCGCTACTCCGGCGTGTCGTAGTCGCCGCCGTACTTCATGAACACGTAGGCCAGTCCCAGCGTCGCGGTCATCACGACCGACGCGGCGACGCCGAGGGACTTGATGCTCTCGGGGACGGCTGGTGCTGCGCTACTGCTACCGCCGCCACCACCGCCCTCGCCGCCAGAGCCACCGCCGGAGTCGGCAGTCGCGTAGTCGGTCCCGACGACGATCGCCCCTTTCATGTTGAGGCTCTTGTGCGGGGAACAGTAGTACGGGTAGATGCCGTCCTCTTCGAAGGTGTGTTCGTACTCGACACCGGTCGTCTCGACGGCATCGCCCGAGTCGAGTGGACCTTCTCCCTCGGAGACGACGTTGTGTCGCCCGCCTTCACCGGTCCACTCGAACTGAACGGTCGCACCGTTGTCGACGTGGACGGCCGCCGGTCCGAAGCCGAAGGCCCCGCCGTTGGCCTGGGTGCCGACCTTGACGGTCGCCGAATCCTGGCCCGTCGCGTCGACGGTTTCGCCGTCGAAGTTGCTCACGCTGCTTAACCAGTCGCCGTAGTCCGGGGTGCCGCCACCGCCACCGTCGCCGCCCTCTTCTTCCTGGGCCGCCACGGTTCCGGCCGCCCCGGCGGCGGTCGCCGCGCCTGCGGCCGTCCGCATGAACCCACGGCGTGACACGTCGGCTGAACCCTCTGTCATACGCGGCGCTTGGGTGTCCCCCGTAGTATATACTTCGATACGGTTCCCCGGCCACTCATCGCCGCGCTGGTGCCCACAGTCACACCGCACCGCCGGCTGTCGGTGAGGTGTCCAGTTGCGGTGACGGTTCCACAGCCACAAGCGGTTAAATGGGGGCCACCCAAACGACGAGATATGTCCACCGGGAGCGAACAGGGTATCGTCGGGGGGATCCGGATCGACATCAAACGGCTTCACGAGACCTGGATGGCGCTGATCTATCCCCGCCAGCGGGCCACGGACGAAGGCGTGCTGGGCAAGTGGACACCCGACAGCCAGTTCGGACTCGCGCTTTACCGCCTCTGGTCGGCTATCGGACTCCCGGTCGTCGCCCTGACCTATCCGCTCGTCTTGCTGGGTGCGTTTCTCCGGTTCCAGACGCGGCGAGTCGACAGCACCGCGACGCGACTCGGCGTCGTCGGCGTCGTCGTGCTGTCGGTGCTCGTCTGGGGGGCCCTGATCGCGCTCGCTCGGTACCAGCTCGACCTCGCGACCGGCGGGATCGTCGCGGTCGCCGCCGCCAGCCTCGTGGCGACTGTCTCGGCCGCGCTGGCGGTGGTCACACGCCGCGCTGGCGGACGAGCGGTGACCGTCTTCGTCTCGTACCCGTTCGGGGTGACGGCGATCTTCCTGCCGCCGGTCGTCGCGGCGCTGTTCTCGCCGGCCGTCGCCGACGCCGTGATCCCGCTGAGTGACAGCCTCGCACGCTGGCTCCTGTTCAACGTGATGGACCCGGTCGGTGCCGGTGACTTCCTCCGGGCCAACTTCGAGCGGGAGGGGGCCGCCCACGCAATCATCTGGTTCGGGATCTCCGTGCCGCTTGGCTGGCTGCTCGGACTACTCGTGACACTCGCCGACCTCGTGCGCCCGACGTGACTGCCCGCGGGGATCACCGTCTCGACAAGGCTTTTGATCGCAGCAGCTAAGCGTCACACATGGAGTTCAACACCACGGTCACCGCAGCCGCGTTCGTCGTCCTCTTCGGCGTGCTCGCCGGTGGGACGATCACCAGCCCCATGCCTCAGACGCTGAGCCTCGGTATCACCGGCGGACTGCTCGTGTTCGGACTACTCGTCCTGTTCGTCGGCGTCAAGCACGGCGAGTACCGCGCCAGCCACTAGCGAGCGGCCGAACCGATCGATTCCTCGGTCGAACTGTCGTCGTGCGGGTGGAAACAAGCCCTCTCAGTGGCTACCGTCGAAGACGGTTTCCGGATCGATCACGCGCGCTCCAGTCGCGGCTCCGTCCCCGACAGCCACGGTGCCCGACTGGTCCGCACCCAGCAGGATCGTCGCACCGGCTCGCATGGGAGCCAGCACACCGGCGACCAGCGTCCCCGGCTCGGTCAGCGGCGCGGCGATCGTCACCTCGTCAGCTGCGGTGAGATCGTACTCGTCGACGACGCGGTCGGCTCCGGCCAGCAACTCGCCGTGAGTGTACGTGCGGTCGGCCGCCAGCACGGAATCGTCCGGATCGAGCTCTGCGGGCGGTGCCAGTGGGTTCTCGCTCCAGGCCTCCCGTTCGAGGTGTGCGACGGTCGGATCTTCGGGCGGTCCACCGTAGGCCAGTGCCTTCGTCCCGGGTGCCAGCTCGTAGCGGGCGACCCAGTCGTTGGGCGCGATCATCGCCTTCGCGTCGACGCTCGTCGGCGGTGCGGGGTCGACGACTGCGCCGTCGACCGCCGCCGCGAGGACGGCGAGGATTGGGTCCGGTGTCCCACCGAGCCAGCCCGGTTCGTCGTCCGCAGTCGGCGCTTTCGGACCGACGACGACGGCGACCCGTGCCCCCTCGCGCACGCCGTAGTGACGCAAGAGATTGCCGGTCTTCCAGACGTTGATCGCGAAGTCGGCGTAGCTGTACGGTGCGGTTCGTTCGCTCGACGCGAACAGCGAACCGTCGCCGTCGCGTGCGTCGGCGACGAGGTCCCCGAGTGTCTCCATGGCTGGGGGTTAGGACCGGGGTAAGAAAAGACGGCGGATCCGGCTACAGCGAGTTCTTCAGCTTCTCGAAGAACCCTTCGTCGACCGAGACCTCCTCGCCGCCGGCCTCGGCGAACTGCTTGAGCGCGTCGCGCTGTTCGTCGGTCAACTCGTCGGGCGTCACGACCTGGACCTCGACGTAGAGGTCGCCCTCCCCGCGCCGCCGGAGTCGGGGCATCCCCTTGCCCGAGAGGCGGAACACCTCGCCGCTCTGGGTGCCCGCCGGCACGTCGAACTCGACGGTGCCGTCGAACGTCTCGACCTCGGCGGTGTCGCCGAAGACGGCCTGCGGGAACGAGATCGGGAGGTGGTAGTGAAGATCTGCGCCGTCGCGGTCGAAGTCGGGGTGGTCACGGACCGACACCTCGATCAGGAGGTCGCCGTTGCGCGCGCCCCGGTCGCCGGGCGCGCCCTCGCCGTTCATCCGGAGAGTCTGGCCGTCCTGGATGCCGGCCGGGACCTCGACGGTCAGCGTCGCCTGGTTGCGGACCGTCCCGTCGCCGCGACAGGTCGAACAGGTCTCGTCGTACAGCGTCCCGTCGCCCTCACAGCGCCGGCAGGTCTGGGTCTGCTGGACGCGCCCCATCGGCGTCTGCTGGACGGTCGTCTGCTGTCCCTGGCCGTTACACTGCGGACAGGTCCGGGAGTCGCTGTCGGGCGGGTGGCCCTGTCCGTTACAGTCTGGACAGGTCTCGGGCCGGCGGACGGTGAGCTCTTTCTCGACGCCGCTGTAGGCCTCTTCGAGATCGATCGTAACGGAGGTCTTGAGGTCCTGGCCCTGCTGTGGCCCGCTGCTGGAGCGGCCGCCGCCGAAGAACTGGTCGAAGATGTCGCCCATCCCGCCACCGCCGCCGCCGAAGGGACCACCGCCGCCGGCACCGCCGAACGGGCCGCTCCCACCGGCACCGCCACCGCCGACGCCGCCGTGTTTCTCGGCCTGCTCGAACCGCTCGTGGCCGACCTGATCGTACATCTGGCGTTTCTCCTCGTCGGTGAGGACCTCCTTTGCCTTCTGTATCTTCTTGAACTTCTCCTCGGCGTTCGGGTCGTCGGAGACGTCGGGGTGGTACTCCTGTGCTTTCTTCCGGTACGCGTCTTTGATCTCGTCTTCGCTGGCGTCCCGGGAGACCCCGAGTACTTCGTAGAAGTCCTCGCTCATTCGTTGTCCACCCGTAGACGATTGAGCTACTTGAAAAGAACGGGTCGGAGACGCGAGTGTGCGGTGACGTTTCGACGGCTCCGACCGGGCATCGACCGATTCAAGACGCTCCCTCGTGACTCCCGAAGCGATGGAAGTGAGCGACTACGTTCGGACGGCCTTCGGCGTCGAGCGCGTGGCCGTCTGGCTCGCGGCCGGCGTCGCCGTCGCCGTCGTCGTGCTCGCCGTCAGTGCGTCCGGGGCCGGGATCGTCGACCCGCCGACGGCCTCCTTCGACGGCTCTTACGACGCCGATACACACTCCGTGACGATCACCCACGCCGGTGGCGACGCCGTCTCGGCGGCGCAACTCTCGCTCGTCGTGACCGACGAGGCGGGGACGAACGTGGCGACCGTGAACTGGTCCGAGGACGGCAGCGAGCGACTCGCTCCCGGCGGGACGCTCTCGCTCGACGATCCGACGATCGACGCCGACGGTGACGGCGACTACTTCGACGCCGATCGGACGGTCGGCTTCCCCCTGACTGCCGGTGTGACCGTCGAGGTGCGCTGGACCGGCCGGCCGCTCGGTGCGGCCGGAGTGCAGACGGTGACGCTCGACACCTACGAGGTCGGCGCGAACTGATCGACGCAGACTGATCGAGACGGACTGTTGCCTCGTTTTCCGACCGGACCCTAGTTCCAGGGCGCTGCCTCGAAGTCGAGGTGGCGATCCTCGCGTTCGATCCCGTCGATCGTCGCGATGTCCTCCTCGTCGAGTGCCAGATCGAGGCTCGCGTAGTTGTCTTCGATGTGTGTCCGACTGGTCGCCTTCGGGATCGCGACGACGTTGTCCTTCGAGCGCAGCCAGGCGAGACTGACCTGGGCCTCGCTGACGCCGTGTTTGTCGGCGATTTCGTTCAGTTCGGGGACCTCGAACACGTCGCCCCGCGCCAGCGGCGAGTACGCGACGAGGTAGTAGTCGTGTGCCTGTGCGTGGGCGACGAGCTCCGCTTGCTGGAGGAGCGGGTGCATCTCGACCTGGTTGGCAAAGACCGGTGCGTCCAGTACGTCCATCGCCTCCTCGACCAGTTCGGGCGTGAAGTTCGAGACGCCGACCTCCCGGATCAGCCCGTCTGCGACCAGTTCGTCGAACGCCGGCAGCGTCTCCTCGGCGTCGTACTCTCCGGTCGGCCAGTGGACGTAGAAGAGATCGAGAGCGTCGACGCCGAGTCGATCGAGGCTCTGCTCGGCCGTCTCGATCACGGCGTCGTAGGTCAGCCCCGTCGCCTGTGTGTGGGCCTTCGAGGCGAGGACGAACGCCTCACGGTCCACGTCGGCGCGTGCGATCCCCGCACCGACGTGTTCCTCGTTGCCGTAGATGTCGGCGGTGTCGACGTGGCGATACCCCATCTCCAGGGCCGTCTGAACGGCGTTCGCGCACGCCTCGGGGTCCGTGTTCTCCCACGTTCCGATACCGACCGGTGGTAGCTCGGTCATACCGAAACGTTGCGAACTGGGAACAATGGGTGTTGTGGTTGCTCCCCTCGAAGTGAACGCGCCGGACGACCCCAATCGCGACATCATCTTAGATAACCAACCGGTATCTAAATAGTCCACCCCGATGAACGTGTCTCCAGGTGTTGTCAATGGACAACAATACTGGGGATGGGACGACGCCGCTCGGGCACCTCGACAGTGGGACCGACGCAACTGGCGACCTGCCGGATCTGGACGGGCTCTTCGACGCGCTCGCGTCGACAGTCAGGCGGCAGACGCTGTGTCATCTCTTCGACGAGCCCCGAACGACGGTCGAGACGCTGGCAGCGCTGCTCGCCAGCCAGCGTTCGACCGCCGACGGCCCGGTCGACCCGACCGAGCGAGACCGCGTCGCGATCGAACTCCGGCACGTCCACCTCCCACAGCTCGCCGACGCGACGCTGATCGAGTACGACAGCACCACCGGCGACGTTCGACTGCGTGAGTTTCCAGACCCGGTTCGAGACCTTCTCCAGTTCACACAGCGATACGAACGTGCGATCGAAGACGGATCGTCGGACGGCGTCGACGGGAGTCGTCTTTAGAAACGCGGCGACTCGAAGACTCGCCAGTCTCGAAACACGAGGAGCGCGGACGACTCCTCGTCGTCGTCACCCTTGAGAAGCTCACTTCGTTCGCGCAGACACCGGAAGGCGCGCTCGCTTCGCCGTGCGCGCCTTTCGAGCCGACGAGAACGACTCGACTCGCGTTACTCGTCGTCGTCAAACTCGAAATCTTCATTCCGTTCAGATTTCGAGACACCGGAAGACGTGCTCACTCCGTTGTGCGCGACTTCCGGGCCGACGACGAAGACTCGTCCCTTCAGTCCTCGTCTTCGTCGTCGACGTCCTCAGAATCGGAGATTTCTGATGGGCTCAGGAGGACGACTCTTCGTCGTCTACTTCGAAAAGTTCGCTTCGCTCACTTTTCGAAACACCGGGAGAGCAATGCTCTCCCGAGCAGATGAAGACGACGACTATTCGTCGTCGTCTTCATCTACGTCTTCGAAGTCGGCGTCGACGTACTCCTCGCCCTGGCCGGCAGCGCCGCCAGCGCCCGCCGCACCGCCGGGGCCAGCGCCGCCCATGCCGCCCATACCGCCGGCACCGGCAGCACCGCCAGCGCCAGCAGCGCCTTCGGCGGCCTGCTCCTGGTACATCTGCTTGCCGATCTCCTGGAGCTGTTCGGTCAGGGATTCGGTCGCGTCCTCGTAGTCCTCGCGGTCGGCGTCCTCGTCTTCGAGGACCTCCTCGACGGTCTCGATCTCGGCTTCGATGTCTGCCACGAGGTCGTCGTCGACCTCCGCTTCGTTCTCCTCGATGAGGGTCTCGGCGCGGCGCACCGCGGACTCGGCCTCGTTGCGGGCCTCGATGGTCTTGCGGCGTTCCTCGTCCTCTTCGGCGTGCTCTTCGGCTTCCTGCTGCATCTCCTCGATCTGTTCGTCCGAGAGGCCGGCACCGCCCTCGATGGTGATGTCCTCCTTGTTGCCAGAGCCTTTGTCCTCGGCCGAGACGTTGACGATCCCGTTCTCGTCGATGTTGAACGAGACCTCGATCTGGGGCGTTCCGGCGGGGGCCGGTGGAATGCCGGTCAGCGCGAACTCGCCGAGCAGCTCGTTCTCGGCGGCGATCTCGCGCTCGCCCTGGAACACGCGGATCTGGACCTGCGTCTGGTTGGCCGCCGCGGTGGTGAAGATCTTCGACTCCTCCGTGGGAATCGTTGTGTTCTTCTCGATGAGCCGCTCGAAGAGACCGCCCTTGACTTCGACACCCAGCGACAGGGGTGTCACGTCCAGCAGGACGATGTCGTCAACGTCGCCCGCGAGGACGCCGCCCTGGATGGCCGCGCCCAGCGCGACGGCCTCGTCGGGGTTGACGTTCTTCTTTGGCTCCTGCCCGGTCATCTCATCGACCTTGTCCTGGACCTGGGGCATCCGCGTGGAACCGCCGACGAGGATGACCTCGTCGATGTCGCCCTTGTCGTAGCCCGCGTCGGCGAGGGCCTGCTCCGTCGGACCGACGGTGCGCTCGATGAGGTCCTCGGTCAGGGACTCGAAGGTCGCGCGCGTGATCTTCTCTTCGAGGTCCAGGGGACCGTCGTCGGTCGTCGCGATGAAGGGGAGGTTGACGCGGGTCTCCTTTCGCGAGGAGAGTTCGATCTTCGCTTCCTCGGCGGCCTCGGTCAGGCGCTGGAGGGCCTGGCGGTCGTCGCGCAGGTCGATGCCGTGCTCGTCTTCGAACTGGTCGGCGAGGTAGTCGATGATCGCGTGGTCCCAGTCGTCGCCACCGAGGTCGTTGTCACCGTTCGTGGCGACGACCTCGTAGACCCCGCCGCCCAGATCGAGAATCGAGACGTCGAACGTCCCGCCGCCGAGGTCGTACACGAGGACGGTCTGGTCGGAGTCGTCGTCGAGCCCGTAGGCCATCGCCGCGGCGGTCGGCTCGTTGACGATGCGCTCGACCTCGAAGCCGGCGATCTCTCCGGCGTCCTTGGTCGCCTGGCGCTGGCGGTCGTTGAAGTACGCGGGGACGGTGATGACTGCTTTCTCGATCTCGTCGCCGAGGTACTCCTCGGCGTCGCGCTTGATCTTCTGGAGGATCATCGCCGAGACCTGCTCGGGGGTGTAGTCCTCGCCGTCGAGTTCGACCGAATAGTCGTCCTCGCCCATGTGGCGCTTGATCGACTGGATCGTCTCGTCGGGGTTCTTGACGGCCTGGTTCTTGGCCGGCTTGCCGACGAGGCGCTCGCTGTCGTCGAACGCGACGACCGACGGTGTCGTTCGCTCGCCTTCGCTGTTCACGATGATCTCGGGGTCGCCCCCTTCCATGACCGCGAACGCGCTGTTCGTGGTCCCGAGGTCGATTCCGAGAATCTTGTTGCTCGCCATCTTACTCGTCTATACCCGATTGCGCCGGTTAAAAGTTGCTAGATTCGATAGCGAGGAACCACGGGGAGGGACCCCATGCGTACCGTTTTCGACCAGTGGTGACTATTCGACCGGTGGATATAAACCTAACCACAATACTACCGCTCAGAGTGGTTCTACGCCGGACTCGCCAGGTGTCAGATCGAGCGTCTACTCGCCCTCGCTGACGGTGACCTGTGCCTCCCGGAGCACCTTCTCGGCCATCACGTAGCCCGCCCGGTGGACCTCGTCGATGGTCCCCTCGGGCTGGTCGGAGTCGACGCGGGCCAGTACCTGATGGTACTCGGGGTCCACGTCGGCACCCGGCTCGGGCTCGATCACGTCGACGTTCTCGGCGTCGAGCACGTCGTCGAACTGCCGGAGCGTCGACGCGACGCCGTCGCGGATGTCCACGTCTTCGTCCTGTTCGAGCGCGCGCTGGAGGTTGTCGCGCACGTCGAGCAGTTTCGAGACGAGGTCTTCCGTGGCGCGCTGTTTCTCCTCCTCGCGGCGCTTTTTCATCCGCTTCTTGTAGTTCTGGAACTCGGCCTGCTTGCGCTTGAGCTTCGACTCCAGCTCGTCGATCTCCGCGTCGCGCTCGTCGACCGCCCCTTCGAGGCCGTCGACGCGTGTCCGCAGCGACGCCAGTTCCGTCGCGATCGCCTCGGGATCGGACTCGGCGACCCGGTCGATCAGTTCTTCGTCGACGGCCTCGTCGCCACGCTCCTCGGATGCGGCCTCGCCCGACGCGTCGGCGTCCCCTCGTTCGGTTCCGCTCTCGTCGGCTTCGCCGGACGACGCCTCGGTCTCTGCCGCGTCCTGCTCGGTCATACCTGTAGCAGGGGGTCGCGCGGGTAAAAGAATTACAGAATCCGGTCGTCGGGATTGCGGTGACGCGTCGGTCGACACCGCCCGACTCTGGTTACAGTCCCTCCGAACTGGTGGTCGCCCGAGTGCCCGCGCCGGTCTCCTCGACGCTGACCGTGTAGGAGCCGCTGCCCCGATAGGAGTCGACGAGGATACTGACCGAGTCACCGATCTCCGACAGCGTGACCGACTCCTCGCTGTCGCCCGACACCGACCGTGCGTCGTAGTCGTTGGTCGTCGGCGTCCGGCCGTCCGCGGTGACGTAGAGATCGAAGTCCGTCCCCGACGGTCCCGAGAGGTCGACCGTCACCTCACAGGTCGACGAGAACTGGCTCGTCCAGGTGTAACTGTCGCTGTCTCGCCAGCCGGTGAGCTGTCCGTCGGCACTCCCAGAGGCGCTCTGACTACAGTCCCCGCCACCGCCGCGTGAGACGTTCACGACGACGCCGTCGGTCGTCGAGGCACCGCTGTCGTCGGTCACGGTCAGGGTCGCCTGGTACTCGTCGGCAGTGTCGTAGCTGTGTTCCACGGTCACGCCCGAGCCGGTGTTCCCGTCCCCGAAGTCCCACTGGTAGCTCTCGATCGTGCCGTCGGGGTCGGACGAGGCGCTCCCGTCGAAGGTCACGGTCTCGCCGACGCTGGGGTCGGTCGGATCGGCGGCGGCGGCGGCCGACGGTGTCTCGTTGTCCGGCGGGTCGCCGCTGGCACGGACGATGTCGGCGGCGTCGACGCGGCCCGAGCCCTGCTGGTCGCCGGGTAGTCCGACGCCGTCGGCCGTCGACTTGAGCCGTTCGCGGAGCTGACTCGCCGACAGGCCCGGCTCGGCGGCCTTCCCCAGTGCCGCGACCCCCGCAGCGACGGGCGAGGCCATCGACGTTCCAGAGAAGGACTCGTAGCCGTCGTAGGGCACCGTCGACAGGACGTTGACTCCCGGCGCAGCAACCTCGATCTCCGGGCCGCGGTTCGAGAAGTTCGCGAGTTCCTCGTTCGGGTCCAGCGCCGAGACGGCGACACACTCGTCGTAGGCGGCGGGATACGAGACGGAGCCGCCGTCGTTACCCGCTGCACAGACGACGAGCACGTCGTTCTGGTCGTAGGCGTACTCCACCGCTCGCTTCATCGTCTCGGTGTAGCCGCCCCCGCCCAGCGACATGTTGATGATGTCTACACCCTGGTCGGTCGCCCATCGAACCGCGTCGGCGATGTCCGACAGCGCGCCGCCGCCGCCACCACCGAGTGCTCGGGCGCTCAACAGTCGCGAGTCGCTCACGCCCGCGACGCCGACGCCGTTGTCGGTGTCTGCCGACGCACACCCGCTGACGTGAGTCCCGTGAGATTCGCTGGCCGATCCCGGAGCGGGGTCGCCGTCGCGGTCGACGAAGTCCCGGCCGGGATTGCTCCCGAACAGGTTCGTCAGGTCAGGGTGTTCGTACTGCGTGCCGGTGTCGACGATGGCGACGGTTACGTCCGTACTGCCAAGCGTCGTGTCCCAGGCCGCCGCTGCGTTGACCTGCTGGGGCGCGTACTGGTCACCGAACTGCGGATCGTTGGGCGTCAGCTGAGTTTCGTAGGTGACGTTGTCCTCCACGTAAGCGACGTTGGGCTGACTCTCGAACTGCTGGCGGACCGACTCGCGTTCGGACTGTGTGCTCACCTCGGGGAGTTTGACGGCGAGGTAGCCGAGCACCTCGTTGCGGTGGACCACCGACGTGTTCGCCGTCGTCGCGGCCGAGACCTCCGACTCGACGTCGGCCGTGCTGACGCCTCGCTTCGCGCCGACGATCAGTTCGTCCGGCTTCGGCCCGGGGCTTCGACCGGGAGTCGCACCCGTCACGCCGACACCGGCGAGTGCCCCGAGTGCTCCGATAGATTTCAATACCCCTCTGCGTCGCCAGGTCTGTGTGCCACGTGTCATGGCATCGTGTAAATCAAACACCACATACTTATCACTAGTCCTAAGTTTACTCTCGGATATCATATCGAGAGTTGATGGATTGTGGATAATTAGTCTGCTCTGATTGGTTGGCCGTTCGAACGCTCGTGTCTGTCACTGTTGCCTGATTCTGTGCGTCATTTTACGACTGGTGGTGTGTCGAGCCATTGACCGTAACAGTATGTGTCGACCATCGCGAACTTCACCGACAAAACAATTGGCAGCGGGTGATGGAGGATGCGCTCGACGGGACGCCGATCCGACGAGAAGTGTAGATAGTGAAGAACAACCAGTGATCGGATATTTTTCAGACGGATCATCTGATCGGTGTCGCTCCGTCGCCAGCGTTTTGCCCCGGACCGCCCAACCGGGCGACGATGGCACGACTGTCGTTCGAGGAGGGGACGATCCGCCTCTCGGAGAGACTGCCTGCGGATCTCCCCGGCGTCGAGTACGACGCTCGCAGCGAGACCGGACGGGCACCGGCCTACCGCTACGCCGCTGTTCGGGCGGCCCTCGACGAACGCGGCGTCGCCTACGAGGACGACGTGCTCGATCTGCCGACGCTGCCGCTCGAATCGACGTACGAACTCCGGGACTACCAGCAGGCGGCACTCGACGCCTGGCGAGACAGCGGCGATCGCGGCGTGCTCGAACTGCCGACCGGGAGCGGCAAGACCGTCGTCGGGATCGCAGCGATGGAGGCACTGGCGACGCCGACGCTGATCGTCGTGCCCACGATCGACCTCCTCGACCAGTGGCAGTCGGAACTTGAACGGGAGTTCGACTGCGAGATCGGCCGCATGGGCGGGGGCGAGCAGCGCGTCGCGGACGTGACCGTCGCCACCTACGACTCGGCGTACCTCCGGGCCGACGAACTGGGCGACCGCTTCGGACTCGTCGTCTTCGACGAGGTCCACCACCTCGGGGGCGAGGGGTACCGCGACATCGCCCGCCTGCTCGCCGCGCCGGCTCGTCTCGGGCTCACGGCGACCTTCGAGCGTCCGGACGGTGCCCACGAGGTCGTCGCGGAACTGATCGGCGACCTCGCGTACCGGATCGCCGTCGACGAACTCGCTGGCGACCACCTCGCGGACTACGACATCAAGCGCATCGCGGTCGCACTGACCGAGAGCGAGCGAGCGACCTACGAGCGCCACCAGGAGACGTTTACCAGCTACCTCCAGCGTTCCTCGATCACGATGCGGTCGGGCAGCGACTACCAGGAACTGGTCAAGCGGTCCGGCACCGATCCCGAGGCGCGCGAGGCCCTGCTGGCCAAGCAACGCGCACGCGAGGTCATGA
Source organism: Halomicrobium sp. HArcht1-1 (assembly GCF_058933285.1). Lineage (NCBI taxonomy): Archaea > Methanobacteriati > Methanobacteriota > Halobacteria > Halobacteriales > Haloarculaceae > Halomicrobium > Halomicrobium sp. HArcht1-1. Next base: position 2,121,058 of record NZ_JBZYDL010000001.1, on the reverse strand, counting down.
TGAACGCCGACCGGAAGGTCGAGCGGCTCGCGACGATCCTCGATCGCCACCGCGACGACCGCGTGATCGTCTTCACGGCCCACACGGATCTGGTCTACCGGCTCTCCGAGCGGTTCCTGCTGCCGGCGATCACCCACGAGACGGGAGCCGACGAGCGCCGCGAAATCCTCGAACGGTTCCGCGAGGGCACGTACTCTCGCATCGTCACCGCCAACGTCCTCGACGAGGGGATCGACGTGCCCGACGCGAACGTCGCCGTCCTCCTCTCTGGCAGCGGCAGCGAGCGGGAGTTCACTCAGCGCCTCGGACGGATCCTGCGGCCGAAGCGAGACGGCGACAGAGCGATCCTCTACGAACTGATCAGCGAGGAGACGGCAGAGGAGAACGTCGCCGCCCGGCGTCGGTGAGCGACGCCGGCCTTTTGCCGATCGGTATCCGATAGTCTGCCGTGCTCACGAAGGACCTGCTGCGCGTCTCGCGAGCGGGTGGGGGGTACCATCCACAGTTCGCCGACGACGCCGACGAACCGCTGGCCGCCCGCGTGATCGGTACCTACCAGGGCCACGTCGGCGAGGCCCGCGAGACACTCCAGACGGCGCTGACCGACCTCGAACGAGGGGCCGACGACTTCAAACTCGTCCGTGGGCTGGCGAAACTGGTCGAACGCGAAGCCACCTTCGAGACCCGGACGGCGGTCCCACCGGCGCGAGCCCGCCGCGCCGCCTTCGAGGCCGGTGAGGCCGTCGGCGTCGTCTCCGAGGACGAGCGATGCGCGGCGATCGAACGGGCGGCCGACGGACTCGCCGTCGACGCCGCCGACATCGAGCATTCGCTGTACGCCGACCGCGAGTGCCGACAGGTCCTGACCGGCGTCGACACGCGCTGGGACCCCGCCGAACTGATCGCCCAGTACAACCTCTCGCTGGCACAGACGGCCCTGTTCGACGCGACCGAGGTCCGCCTCCGATCGAGCGATCCCCGGACGCTCGTCTCCGCGGTCAAGCGCCTCCGTCTCATGTACGAGATCGAAGCCACCGACGAGGGCCGAATCGTCGTCGTCACCGGCCCCGACCGGCTCTTCCAGCGAACGCGGCGCTACGGCACACGCTTTGCTCGGCTCCTGCGAACCGTCGCCGCCTCGGCCCCCGAGTGGACGCTCCGGGCGACGATCGACGACCGCGGCACCGAGCGCACCCTCCGGCTCACCCACGAAGACGTGTCGGTCCCCGCCGTCGAGCCGGTGACCGACGTGAGCTACGACAGCGGCGTCGAGGCCGACTTCGCCGCCCGCTTCGAAGCGCTGGATCTCGACTGGGAACTCACCCGAGAGCCGGAACCGCTGGCCGCCGGCTCCCGCGTCGCGATCCCCGACTTCGCCTTCGACTACGAGTACGCCGACTTCCGCGTGTTCTTCGAGATCATGGGGTTCTGGACGCCCGAGTACGTCGAGAAGAAACTGGCACAGCTGGCCGAGATCGACGACGTGGAGCTGCTCGTCGCCGTCGACGAGAGCCTCGCCGCCGACCAGCAGTCGGCCTCGAACCGGACCGAGTCCAGCGACGTTACCGCGGAGATCGAGGCCCGCGACCACCGAGCGATCCCCTACTCGGGCACCGTCCGGATCAAGGACGTTCGCGACGCACTGCGGCGATACGAGTCGGAGCTGACGGCGGCAAACGCCGAGACGCTCCCCGAGGAACTCACGCCCGACGCCGACGTGCTCACGCTCGCTGAACTGGCCGCGGCACACGGCGTCAGCGAGGCCACTGTCGAAGACCGATCCGTTCCCGACCACGAGCGCGTCGGGCGGACGCTGGTCAGGCCCGCCGTGCTGTCGGCAGTCGACGACGAGATCGAGACCGGGATGTCGCTGTTGGCCGCCGAGACGATCCTCGACGAGTACGGGCTCGACGACGCCAGCGCCGTCCTGTCGGCGCTCGGATACCGGGTCGAGTGGGAGGGACTGGACGGCGGGACGATCCGAAAGAAGTGAGCAACCCGGTCCGTTACAGCTCCCGCTGGCGACCCTTGGCGACCTGTGTCTTGAGTTCGCCGTAGGTGTACAGGCCGACGCCGAGGGGTTCGGTCGTTCCGGCGATGTCGTGGGTGACGATGAGGTAGCCCCAGTCGCCGTCCCACTCGATCTCCTGGTCTTCGCCCGCGACGAAGGCCCGTGCGGCGTCCCGGTCGAGGTGGAGGACGTTCTCGCTGGCCCGGTCGCCGAAGCGCTGGACGGCGTCGGTCGTCGGCTTCCAGAACTCCTGGCGGGTGCGCAGGAACGTCATGCCGAGCCCCTGGATGGGGACCGTGTCGGGTGCCTCGCCGCGGAACAGCCAGATCTTGCCGTTGCCTCGCTCCCAGAAGGTGTAGGGTTCGAACACCTCGCGGGGGATGCCGAACCGCTCCGGCCAGTAGTCCAGAATCTCCTCACGGGTGGGCGCGTCGGGGTCCTCGCGGGCCGCGTCGTCGACCGGCACTCGGTCGAAGGTCACGTCGCCGTGGGTCATGCTGTGACCTCCAGTTTCGCGCAGAAGAACCCGCCGGTGTCGTTGTGGTGGGGGTAGATCCGGTGGGCCTGCCGTACGCTGTCGTCGTAGGACTCGCCCTGCCACTCGGTGACGCCGCTGGTCGAGTCAAGCGGGATCTCGAGGGGGACGAGTCGGCACGCCTCCGTTTCGAGCGCGTAGTCCAGCACCGCCTCGTTCTCCTCGGGCGCGAACGTACACGTCGAGTAGACGACGGTCCCGCCGGGCTTCGTGGTCTGGATCGCGCGCCGGAGCACGCCCTTCTGGACACCGGCGATGCCCTCGACGTGTTCGAGCGTCCACTCGTCGAGCGTGTCTGGGTTCTTGCGGACCGTCCCCTCGCACGAACAGGGCACGTCCACGAGCGCGCGGTCGTACTCCGCGGCGTCGTCGTCACCGAACGGCTTCAGCGAGTGGTTGCGGGCGTCCTCGTGGGTGACGGCGACGCTGGTGAGCCCGAGCTGTTCGGTGTTGGTCCGCAGCGCCGAGAGGCGGCCGAGGTTGGAGTCGGTCGCCACGACGACGCCGTCGTCCGCCTGTCGGGCCGCGATCTGTGAGGTCTTGCTCCCCGGCGCGGCACAGGCGTCCCAGATCCGCTCGCCGGGCTGTGGATCGAGGACGCGGGCGGGCACGGCCGAGACCTCTTCCTGCCCGTAGATCCAGCCGTGGAAGTACGGCCAGTTCGCCCCCGGCTGGTCGTCGGGGAGTCGCAGGAGGCCGTCGTGCCAGTCGGTTCGTTCGACGGTGATGTCCTCGTCTCGCAACGCCCGGATCGCCCGGTCGACGGTCGTCTTGAGCGTGTTGACTCGAACGACCGGCGGGAGCGGGCGCGCGCAGGCGTCGCGGAACGCCGAAAAATCATCGATCAGCGGTTCGTACCGCTCCAGAACGTCCATTGGCGGTGCGTATAGCGGTCGCACGCTTGTCTGTTTCGGAGTGGCGCGCTCGGGGCGACCGAGACGGTTGCCCGGTCGGCGGCCGGCCCCGACTGTTAACTCCACGGACGCGCTGGTTTCGGGTATGGCACACATTGCAGTCCACCGTGACGACCTCGAGCTGGAATCGCCGACGCTCGTCGAGGGGCTTCCGGGGGTCGGGCTGGTCGGCAAGATCGCGGCCGATCACCTGGTCGAGACCTTCGAGATGACCGAGTACGCCTCGATCCACTGCGACGGGCTCCCGGAGATCGCCGTCTACCGACAGGGCGACCAGCAGCTCAAGCCGCCGGTCAGGCTCTACGCCGACGCGGAGCGGGAGCTGCTCGTCCTCCAGAGCGACGCGCCGGTCTCGCCAAGCACTGCCGACGAGTTCGCCACCTGCCTGACGGGCTGGCTGGCCGACAACGACGTGACGCCGATCTACCTCAGCGGGATGCCGGCCAAACGCGAGGGGACGGCGTCGATGTACGGCGTCGGGACCGGCGACGGGAAGACGCTGCTCTCTGGGGCCGACATCGGCGCGCCGACGATCGACGGCGCGGTCACGGGGCCGACCGGTGCTCTGCTCCACGTCGCACAGCGCCAGGGCCTCGACAGCGTCGGGCTCGTCGTCGAGGCGGACAAGCAGTTCCCCGATCCGGCGGCGGCACGCGTCGTCCTGCAAGACGGTGTCCAGCCCCTCGCGGGCATCGACATCGACACGGAAGTACTGGTCGAGCACGCCGAGGAGATCAGCGAGGCGAAGGCGGACCTGGCTGCGCAGATGCAGCAGGCGAACGACGAATCCACGAGCGCGAAGCCGCTCGGGATGTTCCAGTGACGATGTCGACGACACGTACGGTCGGGCGGCTGTTGCTCGTCGCCGCTGTCACGATCGCAGTCGGTCTCGTCGGCTGGCTCGCGTTCTACGTCCTGCCGGGGAGCCTCGCCGACCTCCTCGGTGTGGTGTTCGTCGTCCTCGCGATCGTGGCCGGCGTCAAGCTCGGGGGCTCGATCGCCGGCTCGCTCCTGCCCGGCTACAACGTCGCGGAGGTGGCCGTCGAAGGGCCGATCAGTCGCGACGGCGGCGGCTCGATCACCAGCCCTCCGGTCGGTGCGCGGGCCGAGGACATCGTCGAACAGATCGAGCGCGCCGACGACGACAGCGCGGTCGACGCGCTGCTCGTCAAGCTGAACACGCCCGGCGGCGAGATCGTCCCCAGCGAGGACATCCGGCTGGCCGCCGAGCGCTTCGACGGCCCCACCGTCGGCTACGCGACGGACGTGTGTGCCTCCGGCGGGTACGACATCGCCGCCGGCTGTGACGAACTCTGGGCGCGCGAGGGGAGCATCGTCGGCTCGATCGGCGTCATCGGCTCGCGGGTCAACGCCAAGGAGCTCGCAGATCGGGTCGGACTCTCCTACGAGCAGTTCACCGCGGGTGCGTTCAAAGACTCCGGGACCCCGCTCAAGGAGTTCGAGCAGGAGGAACGCGAGTACCTCCAGTCGATCGTCGACGACTACTACGAGCAGTTCGTCGACACCGTCGCCGAGGGGCGGGAGCTGGACGCCGCCGAGATCCGCGACACCGAGGCCCGGATCTTCCTCGGCAGCGAGGCCCACGAGCTGGGACTGGTCGACGAGATCGGGACGCGACGAGACGTCGAGGCGAAACTGGAGGCGCAACTGGGCGAGCCAGTCACCGTCGAGGCGTTCGAGCCGTCTCGCGGGCTGGCCGGCAGGCTCCAGACCGGTGCCCAGACGGCCGCCTTCGCGCTCGGGGCCGGTGTCGCGAGCGCGTTCGACGGGGATCTCGACGGCCTCTCCTTCCGTCGGTAGGCCGTCGCCCTGGCGAGGATTTTTATTCGGGCGACGTGACCAGACACACGTGACGACGCTGGTGGTCTGTATCGATCGCGGGGGGACGTTTCCGCCAGACACATCGCTCCCGGTCGCGGGCTACGACGCCGTCGAGGCGCTCGTGACCGAGGTCGGGCTCGCGGACCCGGAAGACAGCCGCGTGAACACGATGCTGGAGGGGCTGCGGGTGAGCAACGACCTGGAAGCCGACGGCGACGACGCGATCGTCACGGTCGTCGGCGATCGGGGCGACGGCGTCAGCGCCGACCGGAGCGTCGCTAGACAGGTGGACGAACTGGTCGAGATCCACGATCCCGACTCCGCGGTCGTCGTCGTCGACAGCGCGGAGGACGAGCGGCTGGTCCCGATCATCGAGAGCCGCCTGCGCGTCGACGCGGTCGACCGCGTGGTCGTCCGGCAGGCCCGGGACATCGAATCGACGTACTACCTGCTCAAGCAGTTCCTCGCCGACGAGGAGTTGCGCAAGACCGTCCTCGTCCCGCTGGGGATCGCACTGATCGCGCTCCCCTTGCTCTTGCTGGTCACGTCGCCCACCTTCGCCGTCGGGGCCATCGCGGCCGCCGTCGGCGCGTTCCTCATCTACAAGGGGCTGGGGATCGACGAGTACCTCTCGCGGCTCCCCGGCGAGATCCAGGAGGCCCTGTACTCCGGGCGCGTGTCGCTGGTCACCTACGTGGTCGCCGCCGGTCTGGCGCTGGTCGGCGTCTTCGTGGGTGCGCTGGGCGTGCGGTCGACCGGCGACCAGAGCGCGTTCATCCACGCCATGCGCTTCGCGTTCGACGGCGTGCCGTGGTTCACGGCGGCGGCACTCGCGGCCGCCACCGGCCGGCTCATCGACGAGCTCATGCAGCGCGACTCGATCCGCTCGGCGTACGTCAACCTCCCGTTCGGGACGATCGCCGTCGGACTGGTCGTCCGTGGGTTCTCCGAGTACTTCCTCGAACGGGCGGGGGCCATCGGTCAGTTCCAGATCGGACCGGCGACGATCGGCCCGGTGCTGATCGAGGCCGTCACGCTGGAGCGAGGCCCGCGGCTCGCGGTGTTCATCCTCGGCGGGATCCTCGTGAGCCTGATCGGCGTCCGCTTTGCCGCGTACTTCAGCCAGTCGAGCGTCCAGGACGAGTTCGTCGAGTAGGCCGCCGGTCACTCCTCGGCCGTGACAGTGATCACCGGTACCGGTGCCGTCCGGACGACCAGCTCCGCGACGGTGCCCAGCAGGATCTCGCCGATCCCTCGCGTGCCCGTCGTTCCCATCACGATCGCGTCGATGTCGTTCGCGTCGACGTACGCCGTGATCGCCTCGTGTGGCGACCCGTGTTCGACGGCCGTCACGAGCGTGCCGATGTCGCGCTCGCTCGCCATCGGCTCGACGTTCTCGACGGCGGCCTCGGCGGCAGACTGGGGGTCGCTTTCGTCGCCACCCAGTCCCAGCACAGAGCCAGACTCGGCGACCGAGAGCGCGTGTGGCGTCCCGTCCAGCGCGGCCGCCAGATCGAGCCCGTGTTCGACGGCCGCGGTCGCCGCCGGGCTCCCGTCGGTCGGCAGCAAGAGCCGTTCGTAGGGGAACGTCGTTCTGGTCTCGTCTGCCAGACGGATCGTCAGCACCGGGATCTGGGACAGCCGGATCACCGTCTCGGTGACGCTACCGAGGAGTCGCCGGGAGATCCCCGTCCGGCCGTGTGTCGGCATCGCGATCAGATCGAAGCCGTACCGGTCGGCGTAGTCGACGATGGTCCGCGCGGGACCGCCGGAGACGACGTCCGTCTCGTAGTCGACGCCGCTGCTCGCCAGGACAGTGCCCGCTTCGCCGACGATCTCTTCGCCGGTCTCGACCAGCGAGTCGACGACGTCGCCCTGCACCCGGGTCACCGAGTCCAGCGTCGTGTCCGCGACGAACAGCGCGGTCACCGACGCGTCCTGGGCGGCCGCGATGTCGGCGACGTGATCGACCGTCCGCCTCGCCCCGTCGCTGCCGTCGATCGGCAACAGGATTCGGTCGTACATGTCTCGACGTTCACACGCCGACGGCAAAGGTGTTCCTGCGGGAATCCACATCGCTTTATTCGGCCGCGGGCAAGGGCGGGTATGACCGACGCGTGGGTGAGTCTGTTCTCGGGTGGCAAAGACTCTGCGTGGGCGCTGTACCGCGCCCTGGAGAGCGGCCGCGACGTGCGGCGACTCGTCACCGTCCATCCCTCCGACGACTCGTACATGTACCACATCCCGGCGACCTCGCTGGCGACGCTGGCCGCCGAGAGCATCGGGATCGAACTCGTCGACGTCGAGCCCGACGACCTCGCGGCCGAGAGCGCCGTCGACTCGGGCCAGCAAGGCGACGCCGAACTGGAGCCGCTGGAGGCGGCACTGGAGACGCTCGACGCGGAGCTTCCGGGCGGCGTGGCCGGCGTCACCGCCGGGGCCGTCGAGAGCGAGTATCAGACGAGCCGGATCCAGGCGATGTGTGATCGCCTCGACGCCGAGCTGTTCGCCCCGCTCTGGCAGGAGGAGCCGCGAGCACTCGCCGACGCCATGCTCGCGGCCGGGTTCGAGATCCGAATCATCCAGGTGGCCGCCTACGGACTGGACGAGTCCTGGCTCGGGCGGACGCTCGACGAGGCGGCGCTCGACGAACTGGCGGCGCTCAACGAGGCGTACGGGGTCCACATCCTCGGCGAGGGCGGGGAGTTCGAGACGCTCGTCACCGACGGCCCACACATGGATCGCCCGATCAGGCTCTCGTACGAGACGGAGTGGGAGGGCGACAGGGGCGCGATCCGCATCGAGGACGCGTGGCTGGGCGACGGCGAGTGAGTCGTTTCGGCGGTGACCCTTTCAAAAGGAGGACGCGCTCAAGCGGCGTGACCGCCGGGCGGTCGCTCATTTCCCTCGTCGTCTCCCTCGCCGTGCTCGTCGTTTCCTGGCAGCACCTTCGGCACGTAGTGTACCGTCGCCAGCGTCAGCAACGCGAGGACGACGATCGTCGTGACGATGAGTGCCACTGCGGCGTTGGTCGCAACCATATCCGTCGATCCACCGTGACGGGCAAAATATCTGCCGCTTCGAACGCTACAGCAGTTGCCGGAACTCTCCGAGCGGGGGGAAATCGAGGCGTTCGTTGCCGGCCTCGTCCCAGACGAGCGGACGGAACTGGTCGACCGACCGGATCAGCGGCGACATGAACTCGTCGGCGCGCATCTCGTTGACCCGCACGCCGGCCAGCAGGCGGTTGAACGCCGGCACCATCACCACGTCAGCGTGCTCGTAGGCGTCCTCGGCGACGAGATAGCACGGGCGTCGCTGCCCCTCGATCTCGATCGTCGGGTGGTCGTGGCCGACGATGTACCGCTCACCGGCGGTCTCGGGGGCCTCGTGGCCGTGACAGATCACGGTGTCGCCGACCGCGTACTCGGGCGTGGTCGCCCCGTCCCACACCGAGTCGAGCATGGTGTCGTGGTTCCCGGGCGTGACGATCGGGCGCGCGTCGTGTGCGCGACAGCGCTGTTGGATCTCCGTGAGGGTGTCCGAGACCGTCCGCGGGACCGTGGTAAACGAGTGCAACAGGTCGCCAGCGATCACGACCGTCTCGGGCTCGTGGCGCGCCAGCAGCCCGTCGAGTCGATCCAGCGTGTCGGTACTGTCCCCGACCGGCAGTTCCAGGTTCGAGGACCCCTTGCCGACGTGGAGGTCGGCCAGTACCAGCGTCTCCCCGACGACGACGGCCCGGTCGTCGTAGGTGAGTTCCATCGCCTCTCACTCGGGCTGGCTCGGGCAAATGCCTGACGGGTCGCTCCGAAATCGCAGGGTTTCCGTACGCGGACGACGAACCCAGGGTATGAGCGATCTCGAAGACGCCGTCGACGAGTTCCTGGCAGCGGCCGACGACTGCTACGCCGACTACGACCGAGGATACGACGACGCCGACGCGGCCCTGCGTCGACTGGAAGCCCACATCGACGATCTGCGGGCGGCCGCCGACGAGTGATACGGAGCGGGCGCGGCCACCACACGCCGTCGCCGCCACCGGCCGGATCATCAAGAGTTATCGGCCCCGAAGCCGGCCGATAGAGTATGACAGAGTTCTCCCGTCGAGTCGAGCAGGTGTCGATCTCGGGGATCCGCGAGGTCTTCGAGGCCGCGGGCGAGGACGCGATCAACCTCGGGCTGGGCCAGCCTGACTTTCCGACGCCGGACCACGCCCGTCAGGCTGCGGTCGAGGCGATCCAGGCGGGGAAAGCAGACGCCTACACGTCGAACAAGGGGACCCGCGAGCTACGGGAGGCGATCGCGGACAAGCACGCGCGCGACAACGATCTGTCGGTCGATCCCGACGACGTGATCGCGACGGCCGGCGGCAGCGAGGCGCTGCACATCGCGCTTGAGGCCCACGTCGACGCGGGCCAGGAAGTGATCTTCCCCGACCCCGGCTTCGTCTCCTACGACGCGCTGACCCACCTCGCTGGCGGGACGCCCAAGCCGGTCCCGCTGCGGGACGATCTGACGCTCGATCCGGCGACCGTCGAGGAGGCGATCACCGAGGAGACGGCCGCCTTCATCGTCAACAGTCCGGCCAACCCGACCGGGGCGGTCCAGTCGCCCGACGACATGCGCGCGTTCGCTCGCATCGCCGACGAACACGACGTGCTCTGTCTCTCCGACGAGGTGTACGAACACATCGTCTTCGACGGCGAACACCGGACGCCCGCGGAGTTCACCGAGACGGGCAACGTCGTCGTCGTCAACGCCTGCTCGAAGAGCTACTCGATGACCGGCTGGCGGCTGGGCTGGGTCACGGGTGCCAGCGACCGCATCGAGCGCATGCTGCGGGTCCACCAGTACGCACAGGCCTGTGCGAGCGCGCCGGCCCAGTTCGCGGCGGAGGCCGCGCTCTCGGGGCCACAGGACGTGGTCGAGGAGATGCGGGCCGCCTTCGAGCAGCGTCGTGACGTGTTGCTGGACGGCCTCGAAGACATCGGCCTGGAGTGTCCCACGCCAGAAGGGGCCTTCTACGCGATGCCGAAGGTGCCCGAGGGGTTCGTCGACGAGTGCATCGAGCGCGGTGTCGTCGTCGTCCCGGGCGAGGCCTTCGGTGCTCAGGGCGCGGGCTACGCCCGCATCTCGTATCCCGTCGACGTGGAGACGCTGAAGGAGGCGCTGTCGATCATGGACGAGGCGCTCGCGGCCGTCGAGTGACGCTCCGGAACGTCTAATATCACCGCCGGTGAACGTTTGACTATGCGCCCTGAACGCTCCCTCCCCGCAGCGTCGCATCGAGCCGCCTCGATCGCCCTCACCGCCCTCTCGTGGACGATGGCCGCCTTCGGCCGTGCGTTCGCGCTGTGTCTGTCGGCGCTGGGATGGACCTGGACGATCGCTCGCTCGACGCTCGCGACAGCCACGCGAAAAGGCCGGTCGCTCCTCTCTGGTCCGGTCAAGCGCGGACTGGCCGGTCCCGTTCGCCACGGCCTGCTCGGCCGTCGTGTGGCGGTGTCGCTGCTGGCCGGACTGCTGTCGGTCCCGCTGGCGCTCCTGACGACGTGGTGGGTCAGGTCGACCATGGGGTACGCGACGCTGGAAGCGTGGGTCCGCGGGACCTGGTACGGCACCGAGCCGGCGCTGGTCGTCTTCCTCGGTGTCGCGGCACTGCTCGTCCTCGCCACCGCGAGCGCAGCGGTCAACTCCGGGCTGGTGCCGACGACCCTGCTCGTCGCGGGACCGGTCTTCGGCGTCGGCGTCGCCCGGTACGGCACGACCGTCACCTACGAGTACGGCGCGAGCGTCGTCTCGCTCCCCGACGCCGTCGCGATCGCGGCTCTGTTCGCGGTCGCCTTCGGGACCCCGATCGCGGTCTGTGGCTTCGTCCTCGGGAGTGCACTCCGACGCGTGACCGCGGTTCTCGCCGACGGCTCCGGTCCGCTGTTCCGACTGGCCGACATCTGAGTCGAATTTGGAACGGAGTTAGCCCACAGTGTGGATCGTTTCAGAAAAATACTCTTTAAACTAACCTCCGTTCGATCGCTCGTGCCAGCTGGCACTGAACGACGATGACAGACGACAACACAGCGACGACGGAGGAATCGCACGGTCGACGGGTGTCACGACGCGGCTTCGTTGCGGGTGCCGGAGCCGTCCTGCTGGGTGGGACCGGGACGGTCGCGGCGACCGTACAGAGCGCACAGAAGCTTCGGTACAACGTTCGTGTCACGAACGTCTCGGACGGACAGACGCTCCAGACGACGGCCGAGGGTGACGCGGCCCAGCAGCCGGTCCCGCTCTCGCCGGTCGTCTACGCGGTCCACGAAGCCGACGAACCGATCTTCACCGCCGGTGAGCCGGCGCGGAGCAACGGGCTCGAAGGCGTCGCCGAAGACGGCTCGCCCGCGTCTCTCGTCGCGTCGCTCGGCGAGCGGGAGGCGGTCCACGACGCCGGTGTCCAGGCAGTTCCGGCCGGTAGCGACGAACCCGGTCCGCTACTGCCCAACCACTCCTACGACTTCGAGACCGAACGACTGGAGACCGACGATCTGTATCTCTCGATGGTGACGATGTTCGTCCCGTCCAACGACCTCTTCTACGCGCTGGGGGGTGCGACGGGGATCCCACTCAGTTCGGACGAACAGTCGACCCAGGGCGACGTGACAGACCACGTCGATCTCTGGGACGCAGGGACCGAGATCAACGAGGAGCCCGGCGTCGGCGAGAACCAGGTCCAGCGCCAGCGGGGAGCCGGCGTCGGCCTGGTCGAGCGTGGCACCGTCGCACCGATCGAGACGATCAACGGCTACGACTACCCCGACACCAGCGACGTGCTTCGCGTGCTCGTCCAGCCCCGATAAGACACCGACGACAGTCGGTCCCGAGGAGGCGACGCGTCGGTAGCCGGATCAGATCGACGGCGTCGCACCGATGTCTGGGCGGTCCGCGATGTGGGTCGCATTCGACCCACTTTCGGGACGGCCTTCGAACAACCGTTTTGTGTGCCCGCCCCGTCATTGATACTACCGGCTGTACATCTGTGAACGATTTCGCCACCCCGGGGTGGCGAAGATCGTCACGAAGTTACAGCCGGCAGTATGACACCGAGCCGACGCGATGGACAGGACTATAATCGACGCCGCTGGAGTTATTTCAAGATGGTGCGATGGAGAAGGCCCTCTGGTATTTACTGACTGCGACACGAGGTGGGGAAAATCGCGCTCGAATCATCGACGCGCTCTCTGACAGACCGATGAACGCAAACGAACTCGCGGAGGAACTCGACGTGGGCTACAAGACGATCCGACACCACATGGACCAGTTGATCGAACACGACGTCGTCGAACCCGGCGACACCGACTACGCGAAACTGTACTTCCTGACAGATCGGTTCGAGCGGAACCGAGAGACGTTCGAAGAGATCATGGAGCGGATCGACTAATGGCGATGGGACCACTCATCAAGGCGGCCTCGGCGCTGGCGGCCCTGAACGTGCTCATCCTGTTGCCACTGATCGGGATCTGGATCCGCAACTACTCGACGTTCCGGACGAACCTCGTGGGCGGACTGGTCGTCTTCGCCGTCGCGATGCTCGCGGAGAACGCCGTCGCGGTCTACTTCTTCTTCTCGATGTCGAGTCTCTACGCTGGAGACCCCCACGTCCAGCAGGCCGTCCTCGTCCTCCGGAGCCTGCAGTTCGTCGCGATCGCCGTCCTGAGCTACGTCACCGTCCAGTAGGCGACAGCCACATTATCGTCCCGACCCTTACCAGAGACGTATGGATCACCTGGCATCGTCGAACGTGCCGGTCTACGAGAGCCGCGACGAGCAGCGCGCGATCTGGGACCGCTGTCGCGACCGTGGCGAGCCGGTACTCGCCGTCCGGGACGCCGACCGCGGGTACATCGTCAAGTACGACCTCCAGCACCTCGACGCTCGCCTCGCCAGCGGCGTCGTTCAGTCGCTCCGGGATCGGGTCCGCTCGCGCCGGGGCTACCCGACGGGGACCGACCCGATCTCCGAGGCGGAGGGCGTGGGCGGCGAGGCCGGCCACGTCTCGGGCGAACTGCACGCCCACAGCGAGCGGGCGGCCCGAGAACTGGCCTCGCACGTCTCCGGGTTCGTCCTCGACCGCGGCAACTGGGCGTAGCGCGGCCTCCGGACGCTCCGTTCGACCGCCGGGGCTCGACTTTTTGTCAGTTCGGTTCGACGTGTCGCGTATGCCACTCGCCACCGAGGGACGGGGGCCGGTTCCGGCGGTTCGGGCACTCGCCTCTCAGATCCACCCCGTGTTCATGCTCCCGCCGGTCGCAGCGTCGCTGTTCGGGGGGCTGTACGGGTCGTCGTTCTCGGTTCGACTGGCCGCGCTGCACGCCGTCGCGGTGTTCTGTGGGCTGTACACGGCCCACGTCAAGGACGGCTACGTCGACTTCTACGGGCGCGGCGAGGACGAGGCACATCCGCTCACGGAACGTGGCTGTCGGGTCGCGCTGGCGCTGTCGACGGCGGGGTTCCTGGCCGCGACGGTCGCGCTCGCGGTCCTCGTGAACCTCCCGGCCGCGCTGCTGACGCTGCCGGGCTGGCTGATCGGGTTCCACCACGCGCCCCAGCTGGACATGCACCCGCTGACGGCGACGGTCGGCTACCCCACCGGGATCGCGCTGGCACTGCTGGGCGGCTACTACGTCCAGACGACGACCCTGACGGCGACGATGCTCGCGCTGGCTGCCGTCTTCCTCGTCGTCCTCTCGGGGATCAAAGTGATCGACGACGCGACCGACTACGACTACGACCGATCGATCGGCAAGCGGACCGTCGCGGTCGTCCTCGGCCCTGCCCGCGCACGCCGTGTCGCGTACGGGCTGATGCTCACCGGCATGGCCGCCGTGGTCGTCGCGGCGCTGACGCTGCCGGGCATCCCGCCCAGCGGTGGGCTCGCGGCCGTTGCCTTCCTCGGGGTCGCGCTCCTTGCACGCGATGCCGGGCCGGAACTCGCGACGAAGCTCTTGATCCGCGGTTCGTACGTCTTCCTCGCGGTGCTCGTGGCCGCGGTGTGGCTGGGACCGCTGTAGAACGGTTCCCGATGGCGACGACCTAGTTCGAGCTGACGATCTTGATGACGTCGCCCTCAGAGAGCTCGTGATCGTCGCTGATCCGTCGGTCCTCGCGGGCGTCGACGGCGTGGAGGTACCCCTCGCCGATGTCCGAGTGGACCGCGTAGGCGAGATCCTTCGGCGTCGAGCCGTCGGGGAGCAGGAAGGCGTCCGGGAGGACGTTGCCCTGGCCGTCGGTCCACTTGCTCTCGCTCTGGACCGGGTAGGCCGTCAGCATGTCCAGGAGGTCGTAGACGGCGCGGTCGAGGGCCTGCTGGACGCCGGTCCCGTCCCACTCGTCCATCACGTCGCGGATCTGTTCGAGCCCCTCGCGCTGGTCGTCGCTCACGTCACCGAGGATCTGAAAGTCGTCGTCGCCGGGATCGTAGTCGACGACGCCCGCGTCCGCGGCCCGGCGCAGGCCGAGTTCGCCGTCGGCGGTCGCCGGGACCACCACCTCGGCGGCTTCACGGAGCCGTTCGACGTTCTCCGGGGGTGCGATGTCGGCCTTGTTGGCGACGACGACGATGGGCTTGGTCCGCAGGCGGATCTCGCGGGCCAGCGTCTCGCGGTGGTCGTCGGTCCAGGCGATCGGGTCCTCGGGATAACTCATCTCTCGCAGCACCGTCGCCACGTCTTTGGGCGTCGCTCCGACGCCGGTGAGCATGTCGGTCAGCTCCTCGTCGAGGTCGAACTCCGGCGAACGGGAGGCCCGCTCGACGGCCTCCCAGTTGCGGTCGACGATGCTGGCCAGCCAGAGGTCCAGTTCCGTCTCGACGAAGTCCACGTCTTCGACGGGGTCGTGGTCGCCGATCTCGACGGGTTCACCCTCCTCGTTGGTCCCACCGGAGGCGTCGACGACGTTGAGGATCACGTCGGCGTTGGTCAACTCGTCGAGGAACTGGTTGCCCAGTCCGCGCCCCTCGTGGGCACCGGGAACGAGTCCGGCCACGTCGAGCAGTTCGACCGGGACGTAGCGCTTGCCGTCTCGACAGTGTTCGTCGCCACAGCGCTCCTCCCGGTCGAGACAGGGACAGTCGGTGCGGACGTAGCTGACGCCGCGGTTGGCGTCGATGGTCGTAAACGGGTAGTTCCCCACGTCGACCTCCGATTCGGTCGCGGCGGTGTAGAACGTAGACTTGCCGGCGTTTGGCTTGCCCGCCAGCGCCACAGAGAGCATGCCACCTCCTACCGCGGTCACCGAAAAGGGGGTTTCGGTTCCCTGCAGTACCGCTTCCCGTGGCAGACACGGCGTCGTGCCGTAGCCGCGCCCCCGGACGGCTACCGATTTCCGACTGCCCTGGTACCGTCTGGACGGTATCGTTTCTCGATCTAGGAGTCGAACTTTTGTACGGCGATGCAAACAATAATCCAGTGCAATCCACGACTCGGGTGTTGGCTGTCTGCGCGCAGCGGGGAGACAGTGACGACGTGGGGGCGGTGCTGAACCGGACCGGTGAGCAGTTCCGGGTGGAAACCGTCACCGGGATCGACGAGGTGGTCGGACGGCTCGAAGCGGACACTGACGCGTTCGACTGTCTCGTCATCGGTCGTGATCTGTCCTGGCCGCTCGTCCGTGACGTACTCGACGCCGTCCACGAGCGGCGGCCAGCGCTGCCGGTCGTCGTCACTACGGACGCCGCGGCGACGGGGGTCGCCGCCGACGCGATCGATGCGGGCGCGACCGAGGTCTTGTGCTGGCCGGCGACGGAGCAGGCGACGCTGCTGGCTCGACGGGTTCGAACCGCCGTCTCGTCGGCGGTGACGACTACACGGACGCTCACGCCGTCCGAGTGGACGGCGGTGTTCGAGCACGTCGACTGTGGCGTCGCGATCGTCGAACTCTCCGGAGACGACTGCCGGTATCGCCGGTGTAACGAGCGGCTCGCGGAGCTGGCCGGTACGTCGGTCGCAGAAATCGAAGGCCGGACGCCGACCGAGGCGTTCGGTCCGGAGTACGGCCCCACAATCGAGTCTCGATACCGGGAATCGGTGGCGTCCGACGAGGCAGTGTCGTACACCGTCGGTCCGGAGCCACTGGACGGACGTGTGTTCCACGAGGCACAGATCCGGCCGATCGGGAGCGACGGGGACTCGGAGACGCTCCTCGTCGTCGTCCGAGAAGTCACGAGCGAACACGAACGCCAGGCGGAACTCAGACAGTCCCGGCGGCGGCTCAGGGCGCTGTTCGAACACTCACCCGACATGATCAACGTCCACGACGCCGAGGGACGGATCGTCGAGACCAACGCCCAACTGCGCGAGATGACCGGCTACGACGAGGCGACGCTGACCGACATGTCCGTCTGGGACCTCGATCAGGCCGCCGATCCGGAGCGCGCGCTGTCGCTCTGGGAGGGAATGGAACCCGGCGACAGGTGTCGCTCGGAAGGCGAGTTCCTGTGTCGAGACGGCACGATGTTCCCCACGGAGGTCCACATCCGCTGTCTGGGGGTCGACGACGGCGAGCGGTTCCTGGCGATCAGCCGCGACGTGAGCGACCAGCGAGAACGCGAGCGCGAACTCCAGCGCAAGAACGACCGCCTCGAAGAGTTCGCGTCGGTGGTCTCTCACGATCTCCGGAACCCGTTGCAGGTGTTGCGTGGGGCACTCGACGGCGCGGCCGAGACCGGCGATCGAGTGCACTTCGACCGCGGGCACCGCGCGATCGATCGCATGGAGGACATGATCACCGACATCCTCGCCCTGACCCGCCAGGGCGACGCCGTGGGCGAACTCCAGACGGTCCCGCTCGCGAAGATCGTCGAGACCGCCTGGCAGAACCTCCGGACCGACGAGGCGACGCTCGTCGTCGAGACCGACCTACAGATTCGTGCCAGCGAGATCCGGCTCAGACAGCTCCTCGAAAACCTCCTGCGCAACGCGGTCGAGCACGCCGGAGCGGACACGACAGTTCGAGTCGGAACGCTCCCGGACGGCTTCTACGTGGCAGACGACGGCTGTGGCATTCCCGCGGCCGACCGAGATCGGGTCTTCGACACCCAGTACTCGACCGCACCCAACGGGACCGGATTCGGGCTCGCGATCGTCTCCGGGATCGCCGACGCCCACGGCTGGCAGATCACGCTCACCGACGGCGAGGCCGGCGGCGCACGGTTCGAGTTCTCCGGCGTCACGATCGACGAGTGACGGCCGCCGACATCACTCGCGTGCTTCGACGGGCTCGTCGTCGCTCGTCGTCGCATCGGCCGCTTCGTCACTCGCTGCTCCCTGCCCTTCCTCGCTCGTCTCGTCGTTTTCGCCCGCGGCCGTCTCGTCGGCAGCGGCGATCGCCGCCTGGTCGTCGCCGAGTTCCTCCGCGGCCTCGGCCATCGCTTCGGCCGTCTCGTCGGGGCGGTCGAGCACCTCGTCGGTGTGCATCCGCATCTCGCCGCTGGCTCGCATCGTCCCGTCGACGGTGGCGTTCTCGTGGAGCGCGACGTTCTCCGCCACCACGTCGCCCCAGACCGTGACGCCGGGACCGATCCGAACGTCGCCGCTCCGGGTCGTCACGTCGCCTTTGATCTCCGTCCCGCGGCCGACGACGATGTCACCTCTCGCGCGGAGACTCCCGAAGACCACGCCGTCGCGTCCGACTGTCAGTTCCTCGGCCCGGACGTTGCCGTGGAGCCGACAGTCGTCGCCGATCGTCGCGGGCGTGGAGACCTGCCAGCGGTCGTCGCTCACGGTCGCGCCCCGAGGGATCAGGAGGGGGTCGTGGTCCGGCCCGTCGTCGTCGGTCAGCGAGGAGAGGACTTCCTCGGCGGCCTCCTCCTCGCCGACCCGGAGCAGCTGGGAGAGGTAGACGAACAGGAAGACGATCGTCGGCATCGGGTTGCGGATGACGATCCAGCCGTTGGCCTCGAAGCCGTCTTCGATGTCCACGTCGTCGCCGATGTCGAGGTCACCCGCGACCTTCAGCTCCCCGTCGATCTGGACGCGCTCGCCGAGGTACGCGTTCTCTCCGACCAGCACGTTGTCGTCGACGGTACACCACATGTCGAGCCGGCAGTCGCCCTCGGCCTCGATGTGGCCGCCGAAGGAGACCCGCTCGCCCGCCATGACCGAGTGGCCCCGGACCCCGAAGTCGACCGTGCTCTGGCCGCCGACGATGACGTTCCCGTCGGTGACCAGATCGTGCTCCTCGACGGTCGTGCCGTCGGGAATACTCAGTCGGTCGAGGGGATCGGAGCCGAGTCGCACGCATACAATACGGTTTTCTGCGGTCTTAAAGCCTCATGCTGTGACTGACGGGCGTCTGACGACTGTCTGACGTGCCCGGCCTCGCCGGTCGTCGCCGTCTGCAACCCTTTTGTTCGTCCTGCGCGTACCGGCGAGCATGACTGTCCTTTCGTTCGACGAGCAGGGTGTCGACGTGGTGTACGACGGAACCGAATTTCGTCTGGAGAAGGCGTTGATCGAGGACGCGGTCGGGAAGTCCTACCCGGACGTGACCGACCACGAGGTGCTCAAGATCGTCGAACCCGAGCCCTCCCTCTCGGGCGAGCCACGCCAGATCGCCGAGATCGTCGAGTAAGGCACGACCGTCCGCTCGCCGCCGGTCTATTGCCTACGAAGGTCGTAGATCGCCACGAAGGAATATACCGAACGACCATTAGGAACGGCGCTGTATTGCGATTCTCGCCGGGCGATTTCGTGGCAAGTTGTCACACGGGCGGCAGGCATTTAAGTACCGAGACCGATCAATCGGCTAATGACTGACCCACGCGTTGCCGGGGCCGGCGTCACGACGTTCGGGAGCTACCCCGAACGCACTGGCCGTGACCTCTTCGCGGAGGCCGGGCTCGAGGCGCTCGACCAGTCCGGAGTTCCGGCCGCGGACGTCGAGGCACTGTACTACGGGAACTTCATGGGCGAACTCGCCGAACACCAGGGCCATCAGGGGCCGCTGATGGCCGAGATGGTCGGTGTCGACGCGCCCGCGACGCGCTACGAGGCCGCCTGTGCCTCTGCCGGCGCGGCGATACGGAGCGCCGTCCGGGCGATCCGCTCGGGCGAGGCCGACGTGGTCATGGTCGGCGGTGCCGAACGCATGACCAACATCGGGACCGCCGGAGCGACCGACGCCCTCTCGATCGCGGCCGACGACCTCTACGAGATTCGCGCCGGCATGACCTTCCCCGGAGCGTACGCGCTCATGGCCCGCTCGTACTTCGAGGAGTACGGCGGCTCTCGGGAGGACCTCGCACACGTCGCGGTCAAGAACCACGAGCACGCGCTGGTCAACGACCACGCCCAGCTCCAGAAGGAGATCAGCGTCGCCGACGCACTGGATGCTCCGATGGTCGCCGAGCCCCTCGGGCTGTACGACGCCTGTCCGATCACCGACGGCGCTGCGGCGGCGATCGTCACCAGCGAGGCCTACGCCGCCGAGCACGACCTCGACGCGCCGGTCCGGATCTCTGGGACCGGACAGGGCGGCGACAACCTCGCGCTTCAGGACCGCGCTCACTACGCACAGACCCCCGCCGCCGACAAGGCCGCACGGGAAGCCTACGACGACGCCGGGGTCGGGCCAGACGCCGTCGACGTGGCGGAGGTACACGACTGCTTTACCATCGCCGAGGTGCTCGCACTGGAGTCGCTGGGGCTCTTCGAGCGCGGCGAGGCCATCACGGCTGCCCGCGACGGGACGACGACCCGCCACGGCGAGTTGCCGGTGAACCTCTCGGGGGGGCTGAAAGCGAAGGGGCACCCGGTCGGCGCGACCGGCGTCGCACAGCTCGCGACGATCGCGTGGCTCCTCGACGGCTCCCATCCCCGCGCCGACGCCGTGCCAGACGCCACCGTCGGCGTCGCCCACAACGCCGGTGGGACGGTCGCGAGTACGACGGTCCACGTACTGGAGGTGGGCGAATGAGCGAACGACGTGACGCGAATGCGCCCGCCTCGGGAGTGGGCTGCTCTCCCGGCGGTCCCGCGAGCGAGCGGGGCGAGCGAGCGGGCAACCGACAGACCGCGGGTCTGGAGGTGGGCGAATGACCGACCGCGCACGCGACGGCGCGTTCGACGACTGGCTGGACGCGCTCGCGGCGGCCGATCCCTACTACCTCGGCTGCGAGAACGGCCACGGCTGGCTGCCGCCCCGCCGGGTCTGTCCCGACTGTGGCTCGCGAAAGCTGTCCAGAGAGAGACTCCCCGACGCAGGCAAAATTGCGACCCACACGGCCGTCCACGTCGCCACGCCGCAGTTCGAGGACGACGCGCCCTACGTCACCGCGATCGCGGACTTCGGACCCGTCTCGATCACCGGCCTCGTCCGCGGAGTCGAACCCGACGCCGTCGAAATCGGGACGACCGTCGGGATCGAGATCGGCGAGCGGGAGACGACCGGCGAGCGAGCCGTCGTCTTCCGGCCGCGGTAGCTCACGCGACGGCTTCGTCGTACTCGCCCCGAACCACGTCGACGAACCGGTCGGGGTGTTCCGCGTGGGGAACCAGCAGCGCGTCGTCGAAGACGACCAGCCGGGCGTCGGCCTCGTCTGCCAGCTCTCGCCCCTTCGAGAGGGGCGTGATGTCGGCGTCACGTCCCCAGACGAGGGTCACCGGCACGTCGAGGGCAGCCAGTTCTGCCGACAGATCGATCTCGCTGTCGAGGAACCCGCTCACGAACGACGCGGGAGCGAACCGAGCGCCGGGCTGGTGGCCCGACTGCCACTCGTAGTCGACGATCTCCTCGTCGAGGTTGTCCATGTCGTAGTACCCGTGGTCGTCGTGGAAGTACCGCAACGAGGGCTTGCTGACGACGAGGTTGTAGATCCCCTGTCCGAGTATCGGCGAGCGCAACAGCGAGCGCAGCCACGTCTGGCGTCCGCCCATCGACGTGGCGGTGGGGCTGATCAGCACGAGGTGCCCTATATCCACGTCCCGTGCCGCCAGGGCGGCGTAGGAGCCGGTCAACGACGACGCGACGACCGTGGCGTCGGTGGTGTTGTCGGCCAGAAAGTCCGTGACGAACGTCGTCAGTAGCGACGAGGAGTACAGCAGCGGCGGCCGGTCGGAGTGACCGAAGCCCGGCATGTCCGGTGCCAGGACGTGGTAGTCCTCGGCCAGTTCCTCGAAGACGGCGTGGAACTCGTGGCTCGACGCGGCGGCGTTGATGCCGTGCAACAGGACGAGGTCCGGATCGGAGGGATCCCCGGCCTCCGTGTAGGCCACGTCGAACCCGCGCCAGCGATAGGTCCGCTGTGTGCCCGAGAGCAGCGGCTCGAACTCGCCGGCTCGCGCCGCCAGCAATCGGTTCGCGAGCGCCGTCAGCCCGACCGTCCCCGCAGCGACTCCCAGGAGGTTCCGGAGTTTCATATCTCAACGCAAGTGCCTGTCGGATAAATAATCACTGCCCGAACCGCGACCCGCGGCGGTCGGGATGGCGGTGGGTCAGTTCTCGCCGCGCGCGTCGAGACACTCTCTGAGCGGCGCGACGATCTCCTCGGTGACGGTGTAGGGATCGGACTCGCGGGCCACGATCTCGTCGACGTACGCCTCGATCCCGCCGCGCTGGGCCAGTTCGGCTTCGAGCAGGTCGTTGGTGTCTGCCCGCACCAGCGCCCGGATCTCGGCGGCGTAGCGCGAGCGCTGCTTTGCCTCGCGCTGGCCCGACGCGTCGAGGTAGTCGAGGTGGTCGTCGACCGCCGCCAGGAACTCCTCGACGCCCTCGCCGCTGTCGGCGATCGTCTCGATCACCGGCGGCTCCCAGTCGTCCGCGTCGTTCCCGGTCCGTCCCTGGCCGTAGTGGAGCATCTCCTTGAGCTGTTGGACGGTCCGGTTCGCGCCGTCGAGGTCCGCCTTGTTGACCGCGAAGAGGTCGGCGATCTCCAGAATGCCCGCTTTGAGCATCTGTACGTCGTCGCCGCTGTCGGGCGGGACTAGCACCGCGACGGTGTCTGCCGTCCTGACGATGTCGATCTCGTTTTGCCCGGCACCGACGGTCTCGATGATGACTCTGTCCTTGCCGAAGGCGTCGAGCGCCGTGACCGCGTCGGTCGTCGCCGTCGACAGCCCGCCCAGCGACCCGCGGGCGGACATCGACCGGAAGAACACGTCCATGTCCCCGGCGTTCGAGCCCATCCGGATGCGGTCGCCAAGCACGGCCCCACCGGTAAACGGCGAGGAGGGGTCGATCGCGATGACGCCGACGGTCTCGCCACGCTCCCGGTATGTCGCGGCGACCTTGTCGACCAGCGTCGACTTGCCCGCGCCGGGCGAACCGGTGACGCCGATCACGTCGGCCGAGCCGGTGTGGCGGTGCAGTTCGGAGACGATCTCGCGGTACCCCGGCGAGCGGTCCTCGATCTTGCTGATCACTCTCGCCAGCGCCCGGTGCTCGCCCGCGAGCAGGTCCTCGACGAGATCGCTCATCGCTCGCGGTCGGGCGCGTGCTCGCGAACGTACTCGATCATCTCGTCCATCGACGCGCCCGGACCGAAGATCTCGGCGACGCCCAGGTCGCGCAGTTCGGCCTTGTCGTCGTCGGGGACGATCCCGCCGACGATGACGAGCGTGTCCTCGAACGCGCCGTACTCTTCGAGCCCTTCGAGGATCTGTGGGACCAGCGTGTTGTGCGCACCCGAGAGAATCGAGATGCCGAGCACGTCCACGTCCTCCTGGACGGCCGCCTGGACGACCTCCTCGGGGGCGCGGTGGAGCCCGGAGTAGATCACTTCGAAGCCGGCGTCGCGGAACGCCCGAGATATCACGTGCGCGCCCCGGTCGTGGCCGTCGAGTCCGACCTTGGCGACGAGACAGCGGATGCGTTGCCCCTCCGTTTGCTGGTCCGCACTCATGGCAGGTCCTACCACGCCGACCGGTTTCACTCTGACGGTGGCTGGCACCCCCGATCCGGGGCGACCGGAAAGCACAAACACGCTGCAGGACCGAGATCGAACAATGGCAGTCGCACAACTCCAGTCGCGCGCTCGTGCTCGACCGCGTGCGGTCACGGCCGTCCTGTCGCTGATCGGATACGCGCTGGTCGCCGGTGCGTTCACCGGGACGCTCCCCTTGCCCGAGATCTCGACGGACGCGGTCATCCTGCTCGGGGACGCCATCGCCGTCGTCAACTTCTTCGCGCTCTGTTCGATCCTCGCGGGCGTCTACTTCATCAGGAACGACGCGGTCCAGAAACACCGGGCGGCGATGCTCACCGCCTTCGGGCTCATCATGCTCTTTCTCGTGCTCTATCTCACGAAGGTCGGGGCGGGCTTCGAGAAGGAGATCCTCGCCGAGGGTGTCGTCTGGGGAGCCTACATCGCGATGCTCGCGGTCCACATCCTCCTGTCGGCCGTCTCGGTCCCGGTCGTGTTACACGCCGTCGTGCTCGGCCTGACCCACTCGCCGGCAGAGCTCCGAGAGACGATCCACGCCCGCGTGGGACGCATCGCGGCCGCCGCGTGGTCGCT
Source organism: Halomicrobium sp. HArcht1-1 (assembly GCF_058933285.1). Lineage (NCBI taxonomy): Archaea > Methanobacteriati > Methanobacteriota > Halobacteria > Halobacteriales > Haloarculaceae > Halomicrobium > Halomicrobium sp. HArcht1-1. The sequence continues at coordinate 2,097,251 of NZ_JBZYDL010000001.1, read as the reverse complement.
GAGCCTCTTTCTCGGCCTGGTGACCTACGTCATGTTGAACCACATCTACATGTGGCAGCCGCGGTAGCGTCCCAGCGGCGTGGCTCTGTTCCGGTCAGTCCGTCCGGGGCAGCGCGAGCGCACCGGCGAAGAAGACCACGACACCGACTGCGGCGAGCACCGCGAGGTGTTCGACGCCGCCGGCCACGTCGCCCCGCGTCGCGACCGCCCGGACGCCCCGCGAGAAGTACGTCAGCGGCGAGAGCCACGTCGGGAGCCATCCCGGCAGCAGGCTCGTCGGGACGAACGTCTCCGAGAGGAAGAGCAAGGGAAGCGCGATCCCGTTGGAGGCCGCGATGACGCCGTCCTGTGAGTCGGCGTAGCTTCCCAGCAACGCCCCCACACCACAGAACAGCGCCACGCCGACCGCGACGAACAGCGCCGTGAGCACGACCGTCGCCGGGGTCACCACGATCGACGCACCGGTCAACAGCACCATCACGCCCAGCACGAGCAGACTGGCGAGGCCGATGACGCCAACGTTGACGAGGCTCTGACCGACCAGCCACTCGGGGCGGGTCAGCGGCGTCGTGGCGAGCTTCTCGAAGCGGTTGCCGTCGCGGTGTCGCGCGACCTCGCTACCGACGCGGGACAGCGGGGTAAAGAGGACGACGACCGCGAGATAGCCCGGCACGTAGAAGGCCGGGGACTCGGTGAACAGCCCGCCGTCGCCGGGTCTGGTCTGGACCAGCGCTCCGAAGATCACGACGATCAACAGCGGGAAGAAGAACGTAAAGAAGACGGCTGTCCGTCGCCGCAGGAAGGCCTTCCGGGCGGCCGTGAGTTCCGCACCGATCCGACCGACGCGGCTCACGACTGCTCACCTCCGACTGCCGTCGCCGGGCGACCCGCACCGCCCTGGACCGCACGGACGGCGTCCCCAGTCAGTTCGAGGTAAGCGTCCTCCAGATCGGGCTCGCTCCAGGCGAGTTCGTCGTACTCGACGCCGGCCCCGTCGAGCGTCGCGATCACGTCGCCGATCTCCGCGGGGTCGACGTCGAACACGACCAGCCGGTCCTCGCCGACCTCGGCCGGTCGATCAAGCGTCTGCGTGACCGACGGGTCGAACGTCCCACCGACCGTCAGCGTTCGCTGTCCGCCGTACTCGGCGACGAGCGCCTCGGGACTGTCGACCGCGACGAGAGAACCGTCAGCCAGCAGCCCGACCCGATCGGCCAGTCGGTGGGCTTCCTCCATGTAGTGGGTCGTCACGAGGATCGTCACGCCGCGGTCGGCCAGCCCAGAGAGCAGTCGCCACAGCGAGCGCCGGCCCGCCGGATCGATCCCCGTCGTCGGCTCGTCGAGCACGAGCAAGTCGGGGTCGTTGATCAGCGCCGTCGCGACGCAGGCCCGCCGACGCTGGCCGCCGGACAGTTCCTCGTACCAGGTGTCGGCGTCGTCTTCGAGACCAACGTCCGCGAGCACGTCCTCGACGGAGCGAGCGTCGTCGTAGAGTCCGGCGTAGTACGAGACGAGCTCCGTCGCCGTGAGCCGCTCGTGTGGCGTAAAGTCCTGTGGGAGCAGCCCGATCCGATCCCTGTCGACTGCCGTCGGCGACTGGCCGAACAGTTCGACTCGTCCCGCCGCGTCGGTCGTCCCCGTCAGCGCTCGCACGAGCGTCGTCTTTCCAGCGCCGTTGGGGCCGACCAGCGCGAACACCTCTCCCGCACCCAGCGACAGCGACACGCCGTCGACCGCGACCGTGTCGCCGTACTTGCGGTGTACGTCCTCGGCGACCAGTACCTCGTCCATACGCTGTGGTCCGGTCCTGTCGCCGAAAGACGCTTCGACTCGTCACTGTTGCTCGGTCGGGGTGTATTACGCGGGTCCGAAAGCGACACGCACCTCGCTCACAGTGCCGACCGAACCGTCCGGACGACCTCGTCGAGTTCGGCGCTGTCCTCGGCCTTGTCGTACACGGTCTCGCCGTCGACGGCGACCCGGAACACGCCGTGGTCGCCCATCACCAGCGACAGCTCGTCCAGCTCGCGCTCACAGCCGTTGAGGATCGCCTCGCTCATCTCGATCGCTCGCTGACGGAAGCCACACGGAACGCAGTACTCGATTTCGACGGTGCTCATACGGACACCTCGCGTGGAGCCCGGAAAAGAGTAGTTTTTTGCATTGTCCCATTGATACATCTCGGTATGAGTCTCCGGTCCCGACACATCCAGGGACATTCGCTGTCGTCCTCGCCGGTCCTCGGTGTCGTCGTACGCGCACAGACCTACAAGAACCTCCTCTATCTGGCGCTGACGTTCCCGCTTGGCCTGTTCTACTTCACGCTGCTCGTTGCCGGCGTTCCACTCGGCGTCACGCTGCTCTCGGTCGTCGTCGGCCTCCCGGTCCTGATCGGCGTCCTCGTCGTCTCCGATCGGCTCCTCGTCTTCGAACGCTGGCTGGCCTGTCGGCTGCTGGACCGTTCGATCCCGCTGGATCGAGACACCGAGGCCGACGACTGGCGCGATTACGTCAGGCAGCCGATCACCGACCTCGGGACGTGGGTCGGCATCGCCTACCTGGCTGCGAAGTTCGTCGTCGGCGTCGTGACGTTCGTCGTGTTGACGGTGCTTTTCGTCCTCGTCGCGAGTCTCCTGCTGGCACCGCTGTACTACGACACGACCTCGATTGGCTTCTACCTGACCGGTCCCGTGGATTTCTCGCTGTCCTACGTCGTCCAGTTCTGGGACGGTGCGGCCGTGATCACGCTGCCCTTTACCATCACCTCCTGGCAGGTGACGACGCTGCGAGAGGCCCTCGCCGTCTCCGCCGGAGGCGCAGTGCTCGGCATCCTCTCGTTGCACCTCTGTAACCTGCTCGCACGCGTTCAGGGATGGCTCACGACGGTCGCTATTCGCCCGCGACCGGTGGACGTAGAGCTCCCGTTCTATAGTAACAATTGAAACGATTTACACACCGATCGCACTGCTGTCGTGCGATCGGGTGTGCATTGACTTTCAATGGCTACTATAGCCGCGCTGCCAGCCCGGACGATAGTACAGCAGCGCGATCGTCACGAGGAAGACGACCGTCGAGAGCAGGTAGGACTGATCGTACAGTTCGCCGGCCAGCGCCGCGGAGCCGCCCAGTACCGTCGAGAAGACCGACGCGAGGATCGGCCACGAGCAGGAGACACACGAGAGCAGTCCCAGCACGCCCGTGATCGCCGAACCGGCGGCGTCCAGCACTGTCGCGTACACCAGGTACGCGAGCGCGAGATAGCCCACCAGCTGGTAGGGGATGACGCTCACGCGGAGGAGATCGCTGTTGAGCAGCACGGCCGGTGCCCAGCCCGGTGGCAGCGAGAACCACGCGACCCGGAACTGCGTCGGAAACTCCGGGACACCCGTGCCCCAGAGCCCGCCGAAGTAGGTGAGGACTCCGAAGTACGCCACCGCGACGACGAGCCCGATCACCCGCTGGCGGTCCGACGTTCGCGGGACCTCCGCACGCGCGAAGACCCACAGCGAGACGTTGATCCAGACGAACGGGATCACGAGCGGCTCGACGCCGGTGACCTGACTGTCGCCGAGGAAGACGTAGCCCAGGATCAACAGCAGTTCCGTGTTCAGGACCAGCAATCCCCACAGGAGCGTGCCCCGGTCGAGTTCGAACCGGTCGATCGAGTACGTAGTGGTGTTCATACTGCGAGTGCGTCCACGACGATCGCGATCAGCAGCGCCCCGAGGTAGGCGTTCGAGGCGTGGAACGCCCGGAAGGCCGCCTGCTCGGTCCGTTCGCGGTGGAGCCGGACGACCGCCCACAGGAAGACGGCACCGAGCAGCGCCGTCGTCACGGTGTACAGCGCGCCGAGGGACGTGATCGAGACCATGACGCCGGCCGCGATCAGCGTCGCGCCGAGGTAGTAGACGATGTGTTTTCGCGTCTCGGTCTCGCCGCGGACGACCGGCATCATCGGGAAGCCGCCCTTGGCGTAGTCTTCCTTGTACGCCAGTGCGAGGTTGTAGAAGTGGGCGGGCGTCCACAGGAAGATGATGCCCGCCAGTGCGAGTCCGGGCAGGTCGAAGCTCCCGGTGACGGCGACCCAGCCGATCAGCGCGGGCAGCGATCCGGCGAACCCGCCGATGACGGTGTTCTGGACGGTGTTGGGCTTGAGGACGAGCGTGTAGACGACGCTGTAAAACAGGATCGCCGCCAGTCCGAGCGCGGCCACGATCGCGTTGACCTGCCAGAACAGTGCGAGGGAGGCCACGGCCAGCGCGATCCCGAAGGCCAGCGCGTTCCGGACCGGGAGCTGGTGGGTCGCGATCGGTCGGTCGGACGTTCGGTCCATCCGCTTGTCGATGTCGCGTTCGAGGACGTGGTTGAACGTCCCCGAGGCCCCGATCGCGAGCACGCCGCCACCGAGGGTCAGCAGGATCGTCGACGTGGCGAGGCTCGGGTTCGCCGGGCCGGTGGCGACGTGTGCGGCCGCCAGCGCCATCCCGGCCGCCGCGACGAGACAGAGCAGCCACATCAGCCGGGGCTTCATCAGTCGGAAGTACGCGAACGCGGTCGCGGTGATGCGCTCGCGGGTCGAGAGCGCGCCGATCGGCGGCCCCTCGGGCTCGTCGTCGTCGATCTCGGGCACCTCGATCGTCTCGGTTACGGGCGTCTCGTCGTCGGTCCCCGTCTCGGCTTCCAGTTGCCACGCCAGCGCGCCCACGAGGGCGGCGAAGATCGCCATGCCCGTCGCGAGGTGGGCACCCGGGAACGGCGCGGCAGCGCCGTTGAGTGCGACGAACGCGCCGAGCGCGATCTGGACGGGATAGAGGACGAGCGCGACCGCCAGCGTCCCCAGGACCCGTCGTCTGGCACCGGTCCGGACGCCGACGACGGCTGCGACGACGACCAGCGCACCGACCGCGGCCGCGAGCAGCCTGTGGGTCCAGGCGATCGCGAGCCCCACGTCTCCGAGAATCGGCCCTTCACACGTCGGCCACGTCGAACAGGCGTGGACGGCGTCGGCGATCGAAGTCGTCGCGCCAGCGACGACCAGCAGGTAGACGCCAACCGCACTCGCGGCGAGCATCGTCGTGAACCGTGGGCGGCGGCCGTTCATCGTTCGTTGTCTCCTTGGTGGAACCTATGGATGCCTGCACTTAGACCCCCTGATTCGCCCGCGATCACTGACCCGACCGTGGCGCACGCTCGGCGTGGCCCGACCGCCTCGAACCCCGGCCGCGGCGGTGGGCCACTGGCTCAAGACAGCAGCTATTTACCTCCGAAATACTAAGCGGCGAATACGCATGAAGAGACATCGAGTCGGGCTCGTCGCGCTGTTCGGGGCGATCGTGTTCGCCGCCCTGACACAGCCGGCCGTCGCCCAGACGTCTGCCTCGGAGACGTCGGAACTCATCTGGGGGCTCAACATGAGTCTCCTGTACGTCGCGATCCCGATCACGGTGCTGGTCGAGGGCATCCTGATCTACACCGTGTGGCGGTTCAGCAAGAACGACGAGCCGCTTCCGACGATGGAGAACCGACGCCTCGAAATCACCTGGACGGTCGCAACCGCGATCATCCTCCTGTTCGTCGGCGTCGCGTCGTATCAGGTCATGGCCGAACCGATGGTCACCGCCCAGTCGACACAGCAACTCGACACCAGCGAGGAACCACTCGAAGTCGAAGTGGTGGCCCAGAAGTACGCCTGGACGTTCAACTACAACGGCACCGCCGCCAACACGTCCCAGGAGTACAGCGCCGACAACAGGCTGAGCAACGGCGGCACCTTGGTGTTGCCGGCCAACCGGACGGTCCGGCTCTCCGTCACCTCGACGGACTGGCTCCACGCCTTCCACGTTCCGGGACTCGCGCTGAAACAGGACGCCATGCCCGGACAGCACAACACGATCCAGACACGCGTCACCGAGACCGGCACCTACCAGCTGTACTGTGCCGAATACTGTGGCTCGGGACACTCACAGATGCTCGGTGAAGTGCGCGTCCTCCCGCAGGACGAGTACCAGAACTGGGTCGAGGACCAGCAGTCTTCCTGACACTGTCGGCTCTCTTCGCGACGACCTTTCTCACCTGAGTGGGGAGCGCCGACGAGGTGGCTTTTTCTCCCGGCGGTCTCTCCTCTGGGTATGGAGTACTTCGAGGAGCTCACGGTCGGGCACACGGAGTCGTTCGGTCGCTACGAGGTCACCGAAGACGAGATCGTCTCGTTCGCCGAGCAGTACGATCCCCAGCCGTTTCACACCGACGCCGACGCGGCCCGAGAGTCGATGTTCGGGGGGCTCGTCGCGAGCGGGTGGCACACTGCCGCGATGACGATGCGACTGCTCGTCGACGAGTACATCGCGTCGTCCCGCGCGCTCGGTGCGGCCGGCGTCGACGAACTCCGCTGGCGAAATCCGGTCGAGCCGGGCGACGTTCTGACCGTCGAGACGGAGATCGTCGAGACCGAACCGTGGGACGAGAGCCGCGGCCTCGTTCACGTCGCGATCGAAACCACGAACGACGACGGAGCGCCCGTCCAGACGATGACTGCCCTGGTCCTCTGGGAGCGAAAGGAAGCGTAAGCTGGCGACGACTGGGCATCGATCGCCGTCACCGTCGAGCAGCGAGAAGCGCCGCAGCCACCCTCACGGGACGGCGATCGACCGTGCGACAGCGACGAGCGGAGGCTCACTCGACTGCGAGTCGGTCCCGGGCAGACTCGGGACTCCGATCGACCAGCTGCTGTCCGCGTGCGGTCAATCGATACAGCGGCTCCTCCGAGACCCGTTCGAGCACGTCGTTGGCCGCGAGCCGTTCGCAGTACCGCTCGAACTGTGCGTTGTCCATGCCGAGCTGGTACGCGATCACCGGCCCGTACTCCGGTCCCGTCCGTGAAAGCGTCGCGAGGATGTCGCCGTCGTTGGGTTCCATCCAGTCGACTCCTGGAGTAGTCATCTGTCGTTACCGTCTAACCATGTGTATCGGTACCACATAACACTATCGGTGGCTCGGGTCGCGACTCGGCGGCGACTCCTGGACGCGTCACGGGCGGACAGAAAGGGACCGATGGCCGTTCGCGGGCGAGACTGGCCGGCTACTCGCAGATCGCCGTCGCCGCGTACACCGTGCCGTCGTCGGTGACCGTGACGCCGACGGCCAGCAACTCGACGCCCCTGTTGATCAGCGACGGTCGGTAGGTCGACGAGTCGAACCAGTTCTCGACGAGCGTCGTCGCGACCTGTGATTCGTTCCCGTTGAACCGACGCTGTCCGTCTTCCTGGTAGGGCTGCCCCGCAACTGTGCTTCCGATGGCCTGGAAGCTGTTGCTCGGTCGGATGATGTCGCCGGTCTCGGGGTCCTGATACTGACAGCGACCGTACAGGCCCGCGTTTTCGTACCGGTCGGAGCTACTGTTGCCACCGGCCGAGAACGTCACACTCCGCTCCTGGGCCATCGCCTGGCTGTGCGATCGGACCATCGTCTGGAGCCGCTGCCAGGTGGTGGTGTCGTTCCTGAACGTTTCGAGTTCCCGTTCCGTGCGCTTCTCGTTGATGGTTGCGAGTACCTCTCGCTCGATCGCTTCGCTGTCGAACTCGCGGGCGGGGACCGTCGTCTGGACCGGCGTCGCGGTCGCGGTCGCCGTCTCCGTCGATTCGACGGCCGTCGCCGTCTCGTTGGAGGCTGTCGCTGTCGACGTCGTGGCGTCACCGCCACCCCCCGTGGCGGAGCCGTCACTGGCGTCGGTATCGGGGACCGCTGTCGCGTCGCCGCCACCGAGTTGCGTCCCGATCAACACCCCGACGCCGAGCGACGTCAGGACGATGAGGACGAGAATCCCCACGATGGCTTTGTTGACCATAGCGTCCGACGCTTGCAGGTCGCCCCATGTAAGTCTATATCCCTCGACGGCTAACGTGTCGGCCGGCATCTGTCTCGACCGACCGCACGGTCGCCGCCACGTCGTCGACCCCGCTCGTAGTGGCTCGCTCGCGGAGTCGTTCGTAGCGACGCCGCTGGTCCCTGCCAGCGCGGTCGCGCTCGTCGAGAGATCGCTCCTCGACGACGACGGTCCGCCCCGCCTCTGTGGCGAGATCGAGCAGTCCCCCGTCCGGCGTCAGCGTGAGGTCGGCGAGCACCGTCACGTCGGATTCGTCGATCCGCTCGCCCGCCGCTGCGAGCGTCGACCCGTCCAGCGCCGACATCGGCGGGACGGTCTCGGTCGGCACGTCCAGTCGCTCGCTCACGCCGAGCAGTTCGTCTCCCTCCGGTACCGGGCCCGCGGTGACAGCGAAGCCGGCAGCGTGGAGGCGCGCGACGACTGTCGCACCGACGTGCCCGCCACCCAGCACGTGGACGGACCGCTCCTCCTCGCCGGTGTCCGACAGCGGTGTCACCGTCGGCGTGCCGGTGACCGGGTTTCGCGTGACGACACTCTCCATGTCGAAACTCGTCGCCAGTGCGTCTGCCGTGAGCACGTCGGCCGGCTCGCCCGACGCGACGACCTCGCCGTCCGCGAGCATGACCAGGCGGTCGCAAAAGCGTGCGGCGGCCTCCAGATCGTGGATCGCTCCCAGCACGGCGCGACCGCTCTCTACGAGTTCGCGCACGAGCGAGAGCGTCCGTGTCGCGTGGTTCACGTCGAGACTGGCCGTCGGCTCGTCGAGGACGAGCGCCGGTGCCTCCTGAGCGATCGCACGAGCGACGAAGACGCGCTGGCGCTCGCCCCCGCTGAGCGTGCTGATCCGCCGGTCGCGAAACGACGCGGTCGACGTGCGTTCGAGCGCGCGCTCGACGGCGTCGTCGCCGTCACCGTCGGAACCGAAACGCGAGCGATGTGGGGTCCGCCCCATCGCGACGACGTCCGCGACGCTGAACGCGAACCGCGTTCCGGTGTCCTGGGGGACCGTCGCGACGCGGCGGCTCCCGGCCCGCGAGGAGAGGTCGTCCATCCGATCCCCGTCGACGAGGACCCGCCCTGCGTCGGGATCGATCGCGCCGTTGACCGTGCGCAACAGCGTCGTCTTGCCCGCGCCGTTCGGACCGACGAGTCCGACGAACTCGCCGGCCGGAACTCGCAGTGACACGTCACGCAATACCTCCGTGCCCCCCAGCGACACGTCGACGGATTCGACTTCGATCATACGGTGTGGACCTCCCGTCGCCGGAGCAAGTACAGGAAGAAGGGCGCGCCGATGGCGGCGGTGACGATCCCGACCGGCACTTCAACCGCGCCGCTGCGTGCGAGCGTGTCGGCGGCGACGAGAAACGACGCGCCAGCGAGCGCGCTGGTCGGCAGGAGAATCCGGTGGTCGGGGCCGACCAGCAGGCGCATCACGTGGGGGACGACGAGCCCGACGAAGCCGATGACGCCCGTGACCGCGACGGCGGCCGCGGTGACGACACTCGCCAGCGCGAGCAAGATTCGCTTGGTTCGCTCGACTTCGATCCCCAGCGCGTGGGCGTCGGCCTCGCCCATCAGCAGGACGTTCAGATCGTGGGCGTAGGCGTAGAGGACGCCGACGGCGAGCACGGCCACGGGCAGCGTCGCCTCGACCTCCGCCCAGGTGCTGTTGTGGAGGTGACCCATCAGCCAGAAGACCGCCTCGCGGAGGCTCTCGCCCGACTGGACGAGCATGTAGGAGATGACTGCACCGAGGAACGTCTGGACGGCGACGCCGGCAAGCAGGAGCGTCGCGACCGGCGTCTCGCCGTTCTGGGTCGCGATCGCGTAGACGCCGAAGGCGGCCAGCAACGCGCCGGCAAACGCCATCACGGGAAGCGGGAGGGCGACGGCGAAGACGATCGCGGCGACCGCGCCGACGGCCGCGCCAGACGAGACGCCGATGATCGACGGGTCCGCCAGCGGGTTCCGGAAGAACCCCTGCATGACGGTGCCGGCAGCCGCCAGCGCGAAGCCGACGACGGCACCGAGGACGATCCGTGGCAGGCGGATCTGGCGCACGATCGTCTCGCTTGTCTCTGGCACGTCGAATGCGAAGGGGTAACGGTACTCGGCCGACGGGACGGGCAGCGAGAACTCGACGCCGAACAGTCCGGTGTGCTCGCTCTCCAGGGCGAGGCCGACCGGGACGCCGACGGCGTTGGTCGCCGCCTTCGCGACCGTCGGCAGGTCGATCGAGACCGGCCCGATCGTCGCACTCGTCAGTACCGTCGCCAGCAAGATCGCGGACAGCAGCGAGAAGACGAGCCAGTGACGGGACGACACGCTTCCAACCACAGTTGGGATAGACAAGAACTTATTGTGTTCGTCCGGACCGACAACACGATGAGACGACTCAGTGCGATGGCGCTGGCGGCAGTGCTCGTGATCGCTGGCGTCGCCGTCCCGGTGACGGCGGCCACGAGCGACGTACAGAGCGACGGCTGTGAGTTCCCTCACTCGACGACCGACGCGACAGGCACGGAGGTGCGCGTAGACGAAGTACCCGACCGCGTCGTCGCGCTCCAGCCCAGTGACGCCCAGACGATGTGGGAGATCGGCGCGCGCGACCAGGTCGTCGGTCTGCCCCAGAACGCCAACACGGCGTACCTGAACGACACCGGGAACCGAACGGACGTGACCAACGACGACGGGACGACCGACGTGGAGGCCGTCGTCGGGGCGAACCCGGACCTCGTGCTGGCGGCCAACGCGACTCGCAGCGACACCGTCCAGCAGCTCCGGAACACGGGGCTGACGGTGTATCACTTCCCGCTGGCGACCGATCTGGACGACATCGCGAACAACACCGAGACCGTCGGTCGGCTCACCGGCAACTGCGAGGGCGCGACCGACACCGTCGCGGAGATGGACGAACGCGTCGAGGCCGTCCGAGAGACGGTCTCGGATCGCGACCGACCGCGCGTCCTCTACTACTTCTACCAGTACACCACGGGCAACGAGACGCACATCCACGACCTGATCGAGACCGCGGGCGGCCAGAACGTCGCCGCGGACGCAGGTCTCTCCGGCTACCAGCCGATCAACGCCGAGGTCGTCGCGGACAGCGACCCCCAGTGGCTCGTCTACCCGTCCGACGCTTCCCAGCCGACCGGTGCGCCGTACAACGAGACGACCGCCGTCCAGCGAGAACAGGTGCTCTCCGTCGACGCCAACTACGTGAGCCAGCCGGCTCCCCGCGTCGTCCTCGCGCTGGAGGCGATGGCAGAGGCGTTCCATCCGACAGCCTTCGAGGCAGCGACCGCAAGCGAGACGCCAGAGACGGCCACGACGACCGAGCCGACAGAGAGCGCCACCCCAGATGTCGTCACGGAGAGTGCGACGCCCGATGTCGTCACGGAGCGTGGCACCGGGACGACCGACGGGAGCGGCCCCGGCTTCGGTCTCGTCGGCACGGCCCTGGCGCTCGTCGCGACGCTCGCACTCGGCGTCCGTCGGAAAGGCTCATAAGGCCCACGCGGCCACTGCACGTATGGTCGAGAACGTCATCTGGCCGGCCGCGCTCGACGCGGCGCTGTCCCGCAACGAGGGCCGGCGTGTCTCGCGCGAACAGGCCGTCACCGAGCCGACGGTCGACGAGATCGCGAAGGCCGTCCAGCAGGTCGGTTACGACGCCGTCATCGAACGCGAGAAGACGTATCCCCGCGAGTCCGAACCGCGGGGGCGCGTCCTCGTGAAAGACGCCGACGACGCGACCAAGAGCGACTTGCTGGGTGCCGTCGCGGCGTACCTGCAGGCCCTGCGGGCATGAAACGCGTCGGCGAGGTCGTCCGGATCGCACAGGGACTGGCGATCGTCCGCACGGGCGACGACGACTACCCCGGGTTCGGCACGGAGGTCGTGACCGAGGACCTCACGACTGCCGGCTCGGTGGTCGACGTGTTCGGCCCCGTCGAGAACCCGTACGTCGCCGTCACGCCCGACGACGAGGTTCGGCTCCCGACGCTGGTCGGCCAGCGGCTGTACGCCCGGTAGGCTCCGAAATCCTCATACCTGCGGCGACGGAGTCCCGAGCATGGAAGAGCGAAAGCGCGTCGTTCTGGGGCTCGGGATCGTCGTCGCGATCTTCCTGTTCGTCCAGCTGGCCGCCCTGGCCCTCGTCGAACCGTTCGACCAGGTGTACGAACCGGTCGAGAACCCCCAGGACCCGACGAACACGATCTACTACGTCGTCGCCATCCTCGTCGCCACCGGCGTGATGCTCGCGGCGTTCAAGCTCGGCGTCGACGAACTGATCCGGCTGCTGGTGGTCGGCTCCGGTGCCTGGCTCTCGCTGTACGTCTTCAGCGTCCTCGTCCCGCCCGCACCGCTGGTGTTGGGGATCAACGCGATCGCACTCGTCGGCGCGGTCGCCATCGGCGTCGGCCTGTACGTCTATCCGGAGTGGTACGTCATCGACACCGCCGGGGCGCTGATGGGGGCCGCGGGGGCCGGACTGTTCGGCATCAGCTTCGGCGTCTTGCCGGCGTTGCTCCTGTTGACCGTGCTCGCGGTCTACGACGCGATCAGCGTCTACGGTACCGAACACATGCTGACGCTGGCAAACGGCGTCATGGACCTGAAGGTCCCTGTCGTCCTCGTCATTCCGCTGACGCTGTCGTACTCCTTCCTCGACAGCGACACGCCCGACGCGACGGCCCAGACGGGAGCTCAAGACGACGCCAGCGACGACACGGCGGCTACGCCCGTCGCCGACGGCGACGGCGGCGTCGCTGTCGACGCTGACGCCGACGACTCCGAGGAAGGGGTCGCCGAGGAGAGCCCGCTCGAACGCGACGCCCTGTTCATCGGTCTGGGCGACGTGGTGATCCCGACCGTGCTCGTTGCGAGTGCCGCCCACTTCGCGAGCGAGGGGACGCCGGAAGTGCTGTCGATCCCGCTGCCGGCCCTGACCGCGATGGTCGGCTCGTTCGTCGGGCTCGCCGTGCTCATGCGCATGGTGCTGAAAGGGCGAGCCCACGCCGGCCTCCCGCTGCTCAACGGCGGGACCATCGGCGGGTACCTCGTCGGCGCACTCCTCAGTGGCCTGACGCTGATCGACGCGCTCGGGCTCGCACCGTACGTCTAGCGTCCGGTCAACGCTTCGCTGGCCGGGGCGAACTCGATCTCCTCGCCGAGCCCGCGCTCGCGCGCTCGCTCCAACAGCATCTGTGCGGCCGCGACCGTCTCGATGGCCGTCCCGCCGCTGTCGAACAGCGTGATCTCGTCCTCGCTGGTTCGGCCTCGCGCCGTGCCGGCGACGATCTCGCCCAGTTCGGCGTGGACGTGGTCCTCGTCGACGACGCCCTCCTCGACGGCGTGGATGAACGCACCGGCGTCGTTCGTGACCCGATCCCGGAGGTCCGTGACGTACGTCGCCCGCTCGATCGTCGTCGCGTCGACCTCGCGCTTCTCGGGGTGGTACTGGCCCATCGCCGTCACGTGCGTTCCCGGTTCGAGCTCAGAGCCGTCGAACACCGGCTCGCTGGCGTTCGTGGCGGTCACGACGATGTCTGCGCCTTCGATGGCGGCAGACGGCGACGCGACGGCCGCGACGGTCGCGTCGAGTTGCTCGTTCATCTCGGCGGCGAACGACATCCGGCTGTCGGCGGTCGGCGAGTACACCTCGACTCGCTCCAGTTCTCTGACCGCGGCGGCGGCCTTCAGTTGTGCGCGCGCCTGTGCCCCGCTCCCGAACAGCGCGAGGTCGTCGGCACGCGGGGGAGCGAGTTCGTCGACCGCGACGCCGCCGGTCGCGCCGGTCTTGAAGGGGTTCAGCGACGCGCCGTCGAACACCGCCAGCGGGTCGCCACTTTCGGCGTCGAACAGGGGCAACACGAAGTGAGCGTCCTGTCCGCCGAATCCGGCGGCGTAGGTGTAGCCACCCATCGCGCCCACCGTCGGCAAGATCGCCGTGTACCCCGTCAGCATTCCGGCCGGTGAGTCGGCGTACAGCGTCGTTCTGGGCCGTGCCGGCGCACCGTGGCCCCGGTCGCGGTAGCCGTCGCGAACGGCTTCGACGTACTCTGGCATCGTCGCGAGTCCGTCGATCTCGTCACTCGTCAGGAACAGCGTCGGTTCGTCGGAAGCGGACATACGACCCCCTTCGAGGCGAGGGGGTAAGAAAACGTCGTGGCGACGGGGACCTAGTCTGCGATCTGTGCCGACTCCGATCCGCTCGCGGTTGCCGGCGGCGAGTCGACCGGCGCACGGACGAACATCGCGTGTCCGATCAGGCCGACCGCGACGACAGACGCCATCGGAATCGCCGTGGTCAACGGGATGCCACCGATCACGAGCGTGCCGGAGATGCCTGCGAGCGCGACCGGAATGAGACCGAGTACAAGATCGTAGTATCCCGTCATGAATGTAATTATTAGTAGGATGAATACACGTATAAGCGTTTCGCATAATTACTCTGTTATCGTCTCTATAGGCATTCGATACTCCCTCTGTCGCCACTGCAAATACAACCTATAACTTATGGATAGCTATTCGTCCGAGGATGTGTGTCTCAGGCCCCAAAACGTCGAAATGTGGTAATCGATGAGACGACGGCCGCCACTCGTAGCGTCCTCGTCTCGACCCGGCGCTAGCAGGTGTGACCAACGCCGTCGCCGTGGTGCAGATCAACCACTGCCTAGCGAGATATCCACGCTGATAATCGGAACATAGCCACTGGACACGATCGTACGGTGAATTATCTGACGTGATAACTAGGGGGTCGCGCTTAAGGGATCCCGGCTGCAACCGGAGAGCGGAGGGACAGAGGCACACCCTACTGCTCCCCCTCGATACCTATGAGCACGAATGCCACGGACGACGTGACGGACGCCACGACCGACGAGCAGACTCGGCGATACGCCGAACTCACGATCGGTGACGACGAGTTCGTGATCTACGACCGGGAGAACCACCAGGCGTGGATCCAGTCGACGGTGGCGCTCGACGTAGGCACGCTCCAGTAGACGGGTCGCGTGGCACACAGTCCCTCCGGGACGGGGCACTCACCACGGGCACGACACCGCTGTACGCGTCCCCGCCGAAACGACGGGACCAGCCGATCGCCGGCCACAGACCGTTTCGATCGGGGACGATTCTCCACACACTCACCGTCTCGTGACGCACACTGTCGAGCGACCGCTGTGTCGTCGCTCGGCGCTACGGCGTGGCGACGACCGTGACAGCCGGCGGTATCAGAGCACTACCGACGCGATGGCACGCCACACGAGCAACAGGACTCCCCCGACGATCGCCGAGACGATCGCGAACGTAATCGCGGCGTTGCCGGGGAAGACGGCCGTCGCCCGAAGCAACTGGGCGACGACGACTGCCACGATCCACGCCGGCACGATCAGCGAGACCGCCCGCCCCGGTGACCTGATCGCGTCTCGCGTGTAGAGCCCGCCACCGAGGGTGACGACGGCGAGTCCGATCAGGAACGGCGCGAGCGTCCCCGCGACGCGACCGGGCTGTGCGATCGGGTCGACGCCGTGGGTGATCTCGCCGATGCCGACGAAGATCGTCACCGCCAGCACGTCTCCCAGCGCGAGCAGGACCATCGACAGTTCCGGATCAACGCGCCGGCCGACCGACGAGGAGACTGACATACCTCCGTCTCGGAGTTCCATCGTCTTTGTTCTCCCGTTTCGTCACGCCGTCGAGCAAATGCCAGCGACGACGTAGCCGAACCCGTCTTCGACGATCACCGGCTCCAGCCCCGCGTCGGCCATCCGTCGGTGGAGTTGCTGGGGCGTGTCGAAGCGAGAGGCGAAGCCGACCAGGTGTTCTGCCGCGACCAGCCCTCGCCCCCTGATCGTCGACGGGTCGAAGTCTGCCACCACGAGGACTCCACCCGGTGCGAGCACGCGCCCGGCCTCGCGGAGCGCACCGTTTCGGTCCGGGAGGTGGTGCAGCGCGTCGACGATGGTCACTGCGTCGGCGCTGTCGTCTGCGAGTGGCAGCGTCGCCGCGTCGCCCTGGACGGTCGCCAGCCCGTGGCGCGTGGCCTGCCGGAGCATCCCACGCGCGGCGTCGACGACGAGTCGATCACCGGCCGAGACCGCTCTGAGTCCGCGACCGCTGCCGCCGGCTACGTCGACGACGCGGTCCACGTCTCTGTCGGCCTCGGCGAGTCCGGCCGCGAGCGCACCCGCGTCCGCCGACGGCATCAGGCGGTCGTACGCCCAGGCGAACCGATCGAAGACCGCGGCATCGCCGTGCATACCGGCCCGTCTCGGCCCAGACGCTTGACCGTGTCGTCGAACGTGACCGTGCGTTCGATCCTCGCCGTTCTCGAATATGTATCATATAATGTATTTTAGGGACGAAGGTATTAGATTGGGACACGTATGGGCGAATATGCGCCCGAGCACTACGACGACAGAGAAAGAATTGTACGAATGTTTCGACTGTGGCCAGCGCCAGCAGTCGACGACCGACCGAACCTGCGAGGAGTGTGGCGGCACGCTCCGGAACATCCACCGTTCGCGGGACCTGTAGCCGCCCCGGACCGCCGGACTCTTTCGCATCCCCGCCGAGGTGTCGGTATGGAGTTCGTCCTGCTGGGGTGGCCGCCGGACGGGCCGACGCTCGAACTGGACTACCGGACGTTCAGCTACGCGGGCAAGTTCGTCATGTCGGCCACCGGCAAGGCCGTCGCACGCGAGGACGGCGAGATCGTCGCCGCAGTCGCGTTCAACGAGGACCGCACCGACGAGACGACTCTCTGGCTGCGCTACGTCACGGTCTGCGAGGATCGCCGCGGCGAGGGAATCGGCCCCAGACTGCTCTCGTTTACGCGCGCTCGGGCCGCCGACCGCGGGTACGCCTCGCTTCGGATCGCCGTCAACAACCCATTCGCCTACGAGGCCGGCTACCGCGCGGGCTTTGCCTACACCGGCGAGACGACCGGTATCGCCGAACTCGTGCTCGCGTGGCCCGGCGACCGGTCGCCAGCGCGCTACCGGGCCGGTCTCGAACGCTACCGCGAACGTGACCTCAGTTCCAAAGAAGTCGCCTTTCTCGACGACCGTCGCGGTGCCGATCCACCGGCGACGGTCGCCGTCCCGGCATCTGGCGGTTCCTGACCGTTCGCGAGACGCCGACACGCTCTCTCGTCGCCGTGCTGGGCCGGTCGGACCACGAGCGTTCGTCAGTCGACCGGATCCGACTCGAAGACTCGCGTCTCGCAGTCCTCACAGGAGACGGCGGCCACTTCGTGGGTCGTACAACAGGACTCGACGGTGTCGGTGCCGAAGGCGAGGTCGCCGCCACACGAGGGACACGTCGTCAGGAAGAGCCTGAGACCGTTGAGCAGCTGGCCCCGGTGCGTGACGGGGACGCTCGCCCAGTCGTCGAGCCACTCGCCCAGCACCTCCGCCGCGGCGATGTCGGCGACGAAAGCCCCGCGGGACTCCCAGGTACCGACGTACTGGCCGTCGACGCGGGCACGAAACGCCGAGCCGTGCTCTTCGACGGTCACTTCCTCGGCCGTGGTGTCGAGCAGCGCCGGCAGGCGTTCCCGCCCCACGTCCGCGTCTCGAATCCGCTCGATCGCCTCGTTCCACTCGGTCTGGAACGGGTCGGTGAGACAGAGGTCCTCGCCGCCCCGGCACGGTTCGAGCGCGCCGGCCTCCATCAGGTACGTTTCGAGGTCGATCTCCGCCGGCTCTTCGGTCTCCTCTCTGACGGCGGGGTCGGCCGCCGACTTCGCGACCCCCGAGGCGGCCCCGGCCGGTTCCTTCCCGAACAGCGCCAGCAGCCAGGGCGGGAAGTACCGCTTGGTCAACGCTGGCGTTCCCGGTACGAGATACCCCTTGAAGTAGATACTCACGGCCGAGAGCAGGAGGACGACGCCCGCGCCAGCGACGCCGACGGCCGTCGTCGCCCAAGTTGCCCCAACCGCGGCGATACCCCCACTCAGCAGGATCCCGATGACGCTGTTGACCAGCGTACACGGCAGACACCGGTTCGAGCCGGTGTACTCCGGGTCCTGGTAGCGACGCAGTGTGTCTGTCGCCATACGATTCGTTACCGATCCGGACGATAATAAATCCCGCGTGGGGCCGGCGACGCCGACCACCACCATTCAAACCCCGCTCGCACTTACGTCGGTGCGATGGGAAACGCAGACCTACGATCGCTGGCGTCGCTCGAAGACGTTCCCTTCGAGGAGCTGAGTGACAGCGTCGTCGCCGTCGACGCCCACAACTGGCTCTACCGGTATCTCACGACCACGGTCCGGTTCACCAGCGAGGAGAAGTACACCACCAGCGACGGGACCGAGGTGGCGAACCTGATCGGCGTCGTCCAGGGGCTCCCGAAGTTCTTCGAACACGACCTGACGCCGGTCTTCGTCTTCGACGGCGGCGTCACGGAACTCAAAGACGACGAGGTCGAGCAACGGCGCGAGGCCCGGGAAAAGCGCGAGGAAAAACTCGAAGCCGCCAGAGAGCGCGGCGACACGACCGAGATCGCCCGACTCGACTCCCAGACCCAGCGCCTGACCGACACGATCCTGACGACGACCCGCCAACTCCTCCGGACCCTCGACGTACCGGTCGTCGACGCGCCCGCAGAGGGCGAGGCCCAGGCCGCCCACATGGCCCGTCAGGACGCCGTCGACTACGTCGGTACCGAAGACTACGACGCGCTCTTGCTCGGTGCGCCGCTGACGCTGCGCCAGCTCACCAGCAGCGGCGACCCGGAGCTGATGGATTTCCAGGCGACGCTGGACCACCACGGAATCACCTGGGAGCAACTGGTCGACGCCGCGATCCTGATGGGGACGGACTTCAACCCCGGCATCGACGGAATCGGGCCGAAGACGGCCATCAAACTCGTCAAAGAGCACGGCGACCTCTGGGGCGCACTCGACGCCCGCGACGCACACGTCGAACACGGCGACCGCATCCGGCAGCTGTTCCTCGATCCCACGGTGTCCGACGACTACGACCTCGATCTGGCGGTGAACCCCGACCTCGACGCCGCCCGCGAGTACGTCACCGGCGAGTGGGAAGTCGACGCCGACGAGGTCGCGCGCGCCTTCGAGCGCATCGAGGAGAGCGTCGTCCAGACCGGGCTGGACAACTGGACGTAGTGCTGCCCTCTCTCGGGTCGCGGACTACGCAGCGCGAACTGACGCGGAAAACGTGGTCTCGGGTGTCACGCTGTCGTCGCGCCTCCAGACGACGGCAGTACGGTACTCGTCCGGACGGGACCGTCTGCTCACCGATGTGATTCGATCTTGACGACGGGATTGCCGCTCGTGTCTGCGATGATCGTCGCGGTCGTCGTGTCTGCCTCGAACTGGAGCGTCATCTTGAGATGCTTCGCCTGAAACAGCCCGTCCAGTGCGTCTGCGTTGATATCGTCGCTGATGATCCACTGCTGTTCGAGGACGTCTTCGTCGTGAGCCTCTGCGACGGCCGTGACGACGGCCGTGCTCAGCGGTTCGCCGTCGTCTGGCTCGTAGTAGAACTCTTTCGTATCTCCCATAGATAATATATAATATGCTGACAGAAGTGCATTGTTGCCAGTTGGTATGATATTTGCCACCAGCGTCTGTGGCCCGGTGCTGTGTCCCAGCAATTCCCTATCGAGCGGCCCACGTCGCTGTACAGTTCTGGCAGACAGAAACCGGCGTCTCGCCGTTTTCTCCCAGTTCTGCTCGCACGTCGCCGCTACCACACTCGGGACACTCGACGAGGGACTCGTGTCCGCACGCTGGACACACCAACACTGTCTCCCCGTCTCGCACCCTCGGCTCCGTCCGGTCGTTGCCACACGAGCGACACGCCACCGGAACGCGGAGGGCGTCGGTGTCTCGCGGTGCGCCGATAGCCAGTACAGCCGCGGTCGCGTCCCCATCGTTCTTGCCCGACTGGAACTCTCCGGATGCGAATCGGACGGCTTCCCCCGTTCGGAGCGTGGACTCGCCGTCGAGCGTCTCGAAGGTCATCGTCCCGTCGAGACAGACGAAAATCTCCGCCTGATCGTCGTGAGCGTGGAGACCAGCCAGTCGCTCACCTGGCGGCACTCGGTAGTGGTTGAGCGAGATGTCGCTCGCACCCAGTGCGTCCGCGAGTCTGTTGCGAGACAGTGCCGCCAGTGGACGGTCTCCGTCGTCGGATGCCAGCGTGACGTGGTTCATCGGTCCAGTCGTTTACCGTCGAAACTTCGATTGGGTCTTCGCGGTCTGTTCGGTGACGTTCGTGTCGCGTCGTCGTCGCCCGACCCCATAATCCCGGCGGCCGTGTCACAGAGCCGAGACGATCCGTCGACCGAAGCGGTGGGTTTTACGACGACCGGGGCGAGGTTCCACGTGTCATGAGCGACGAGTTCCGGACCGAACGCGACAGCCTCGGAGAGATGCAGGTGCCGGCCGACGCGTACTGGGGCGCACAGACCCAGCGCGCGGTCGAGAACTTCCCGATCTCGGAGGAGACCTTCGGTCGACGCTTCGTCCGAGCGCTGGGCATCGTCAAGAAAGCCGCCGCACAGGCCAACGAGGACCTGGGGACGGTCGACGCCGAGACCGCGGGCTACATCGTCGAGGCCGCCGACGAAGTGATCGCCGGTGAGCACGACGACCAGTTCCCCGTCGACGTGTTCCAGACGGGATCGGGAACGTCCTCGAACATGAACGCCAACGAGGTCATCGCCAACCGCGCGACCGAACTCTCGGGCGGCGAGATCGGGACGCGAGCGATCCACCCCAACGACCACGTCAACTACGGCCAGTCCAGCAACGACGTGATCCCGACGGCGATGCACGTCGCCGCTCTCGAAGCCGTCGAGAAAGACGTACTGCCCGCGCTGTCGACCCTGCGTGACGCTCTGGCGGACAAAGAGTCGGCGTTCGACGACGTAGTCAAGACCGGCCGCACCCACCTCCAGGACGCGACGCCGATCACGCTGGGCCAGGAGTTCTCTGGCTATCGCGCTCAGATCGAGAAGGGCATCACTCGCGTCAAGCACACGCGCGACCACCTCTCGGAGCTGGCGCTTGGGGGCACCGCCGTCGGCACCGGGCTGAACACCCACCCCGAGTTCCCCGCCAGCGCCGCCGAGTACATCAGCGAGGAGACGGGAATCGACTTCCGGGAGGCCGACAACCACTTCGAGGCCCAGGCGGCCCACGACGCCATGAGCGAGGCCCACGGCGCGCTCCGGACCGTCGCCGGCAGCCTCAACAAGATCGCCAACGACCTCCGACTGCTCGCCTCCGGCCCGCGCAACGGCCTCGGCGAGATCGACCAGCCCGAGAACCAGCCCGGCTCTTCGATCATGCCCGGCAAGATCAACCCCGTCGTCGCCGAGGCCGTCAACCAGGTTCACAAGCAGGTCGTCGGCAACGACGCCGCCATCTCTGCCGGCGCTGCCGAGGGCCAGATCGACCTCAACCTCTACAAGCCGGTCCTGGCCAACAACTTCCTCCAGTCGGCGCGTCTCATCGCCAACGGCAGCGAGGTCTTCGCCGAGAAGTTCGTCGCCAAACTCGAAGCCGACCGCGAGCACTGCGCCGAGCGGGTCCAGCAGTCGATGGCGCTGGCGACGGCGCTCAACCCGGCGATCGGCTACGACAAGGCCAGCAAGGTCGCAAAGCAGGCCCTCGAAGAAGACAAGACCGTCAAGGAGGTCGTCGTCGAGGAGGGGTACCTCTCGGAGTCCGAGGCCGACGAGGTGCTCGATCCGGCGAAGATGACGGAGCGAGTGATTCTTGGACAAGAGTAGCCAACGAGGCGTTTGATCGCCGAGTACTGGTCTTGTCCAAGAGGAGGACAAAGAGTAGCCAGCGAGGCGTTTGATCGCCGAGCACTGGTCTTGTCCAAGAGGGGGACAGAGAGTAGCCAGCGAGGCGTTTGATCGCCGAGCACTGGTCTTGTCCAAGAGGGGGACAGAGAGTAGCCAGCGAGGCGTTTGATCGCCGAGCACTGGTCTTGTCCAAGAGGGGGACAGAGAGTAGCCAGCGAGGCGTTTGATCGCCGGCAAACCACCATTCGTCCGTCTCAGTCCTCGCCCGCTCGGACCCACGCCGGCTTCTCGACGGTCGTCGTGCCGAGCCGTTCGTACGCGAACGAGTAGCGGACGAACTCGCCCCAGTCGCTGTTGCCCCGCCAGTACTGCACCGAGAGCGACCGCACGAGTCCGTCGTGTCTGATCACCGCGCTGACCGAGACGTTCCGGATCGGGCGCTCGGTGACGAAGGTTCGCTGTTCGCCGCGTAGTTCGTAGTGGCGCTCGCCGTCGTCGCGGCGGACGCTGACGGTCGCGTTGTCGATGGTCAGGAACCGCTCGATGGCGACCGTCGCCTCCCGGTCGAGTCTGGGACGCGGGGCCGTCGCGCCGAGTTTGCGCTGTCGGGTCTCGCCGTCCAGTTCGGTGTAGCGGACGTACCGGCCGTCGGGGTCCTGGAACTCGGAGTAGTTGTCGAAGTAGTGAGCCCGACTCTCGTCCCAGACGACGCGCTCGTTCGTCCAGTAAGCGTACGTCGACTCGTTGGCGACCCGGACGACCTGTCGCGTGTCGAGGGTCTCGTTGACCGTCTCGCGACTCGTCGACCGCTCCGTCGTGAGGGTGTAGGACTGGTCGGCCGTCGCGCGCTGGTGTGCGGCGGTGAGTTCGTCTACGTCTACGACGCCGTTCCCGGTGACGCCCGGCGGGAGTGTCCCGGTCTCGGTCGTGGCGTCGGCCGGCTCCGGAACCGGAGCCGGCGTGAGCGTCTCGGTGCCGCCGTCCGAGGTCGCGATGCCGCCACAGCCCGCCAGAAGTACCGCCGTGAGAACGGCGACGAGCCTGCGGTCCATATCCGTATCACGGGCTCGACGATCAAAAGTGACACCCACCACCCGGCGGCCGCTCGGTCCCGGACCGGGCGACAACGGTGCGTTTTTTGCGGGTGGGGCTCGGACCGCCCACTAATGACTGAGTACGACTACGAGGAACTCGGACTGGTGGCCGGTCTGGAGATCCACCAGCAACTCGACACGGCGACGAAACTGTTCTGTCAGTGTCCGACTCGGGTTCGCGAACCCGAGGAGTCGACGCGATCGCTGACTCGTTATCTCCACCCGACGAAGAGCGAACTCGGCGAGATCGACGAGGCCGCGCTCGAAGAGAGCATGGTCGACCGGGAGTTCGAGTATCTGGCCTACGACACGACCTGTCTCGTCGAGGAAGACGACGAGCCGCCACACCGCGTCGACCGCGAGGCGATGGACGTGGCCCTGGAGATCGCCCAGCTACTTGACATGAACGTCGCGGATCAGGTCCACGTGATGCGCAAGATCGTCATCGACGGCTCGAACACCTCGGGGTTCCAGCGCTCGATGCTGGTCGCCAACGACGGCGAGATCTCGACCAGCGAGGGGCCGGTCGGGATCGAGGACATGCTGCTCGAAGAGGAGTCGGCCCAGCGCGTCGAGGAGACCGACGCTGGCGTGCGCTTCTCGCTCGATCGACTGGGGATCCCGCTGGTCGAGATCGGCACCAAGCCCGACATCCGATCGCCGGCCCAGGCCCGTGAGGCGGCCGAACAAATCGGAATGCTGTTGCGCTCGACCGGACAGGTCAAGCGCGGACTGGGGACGATCCGCCAGGACGTGAACGTCTCGATCGCCGACGGGGCCCGGATCGAACTCAAGGGCGTCCAGAGTCTCGACGACATCGACGACATCGTCCGCAACGAGGTCCGTCGCCAGGTCGAACTGCTCGACATCAGGGACGAACTGAACGAACGCGGAGCGGGCGTCGGCGAGCCCCGCGACGTGACCGATCTCTTCGAAGAGACGGACTCGGGGGTCATCGCTGGCGCACTGGACGATGGCGGCGTCGTGCAAGCCGTCCGACTCGCTGGCTTCGACGGCCTGGTCGGCCGCGAGATCCAGCCGGACCGTCGGCTCGGGACGGAGCTCTCCGACCACGCCAAGCGCCACGGAGCCGGTGGCATCTTCCACACCGACGAACTGCCGGCCTACGGCGTCACCGACGAGGAGGTCGACGCACTGCGCGAGGCCGTCGACGCCGACCCGGAAGATGCCGTCGCCATCGTCGCCGACGACCCCGAGACCGCACAACTGGCCATCGACGCCGCGGCCGAGCGCGCCGAGACTGCCCTCGACCGGGTGCCCGAGGAGACCCGGGACGCCAACGACGACGCCACGTCTCGGTACCTCCGTCCGCTCCCGGGCGCGGCGCGGATGTACCCCGAGACGGACGTGCCGCCGGTGACCCCCGACGAGAGCGAGGTCGAGACGCCGGAGCTGCTGACCGAGAAGGTCGACCGCTACCAGTCCGAGTTCGGCCTCGACGCCGGGCTGGCCGAGCAGGTCGCGTACGGCCAGCGCTGGCGGCTGTTCGAGGACGCCGTCGACCGGGGCGTGGACGCGACCCTCGCCGCACAGACGCTGGAGTCGACGGTGACGGAACTGCGCCGGGACGACGTGCCCGTCGCGCACCTCACCGACGACCACTTCCGGGCGACGCTGGAGCTGGTCGCCGACGGCGAACTGGCCAAAGAGGGCGTGCCGGAACTGTTGACGGCTCTGGCAGCGGACCCCGGCATGGACGCGGCCGAGGCCGCCGAGGCGGCCGGGCTGGGCAGTGCCGGCGAGGACGAGGTCCGAGAGGCCGTCTCGACGGTCGTCGAGCGCCACGCCGAGCAGGTGGCCGAGGAAGGTATGGGCGCGTTCTCGGCGCTGATGGGCGAGTGCATGGGAGAACTCCGCGGGAAAGCCGACGGCGACGTGGTCAGTGACGTGCTGCGAGAAGAGATCCAGAAGCGGGCGTAAACCAGCGTATTCCGCGGCTTAGCAGCGGTTCGCCCGGTACCTTGACCGTGGGTTTTGTATACACTGGGCGTCATAGGTTTGTGCATGGTACGCACCGGGGACCGCCTGCCAATCGATTCCGTCCCCGGTGGGACGACGCTGCTGTGCGTCGGCCCGCCGATGGCGGGCAAGCGACGACTCGCACTCAGACTCCTCGCCGACGGGGCCACCGACGACGATACGACCGTGCTCGTCTCGACGGACAGCAGCACGGCCGCCCTGCGCGCCGAGTACGAGAGCGCGCTGGACGGTGTGTCACCGGCGGTCGGCATCGTCGACTCGGCCGGCGACGCCTACGGCGAGACGGCGGACAACGAGTGGACCCGCCACGTGTCGATGCCGGCAGAGCTTGGCAACGTCGGGAGTGCCGTCCTGGACCTCCTCGACACGCTCGGCGAGGGCCGGGACGGCAGCGTCGATCGAATCGGCGTCCTCTCGCTGACGACGCTGGCGCTCAACGCCGACGTCGATCAGACGATCCGGTTCGTCCACTCGCTGTCACGGCTAGTCGAGGAGCGATCGGGGTTCGCCGTGCTGACGGCACACGAGAACTCCTTCAGCAAGACGGACCTGGGCCAGGTCGAGGCGCTGGTCGACGGCGTCGTCTACACCAGGGAGGGCACCGACGGTCTCGAAGTCCGCATCGAGGGCCTCGACGGCGGACAACAGTGGTCGTCCGTCCCCATCTCGACCGCGCCCCGGAGCGAACTCGGCGTTCCCCAGCCGGCGACGCCGGCCTCCGGCACCTCCGAACCGACCGGCGCGACGACGGACCTGGCGTTCGACTCGCTGGCGGAACTGATCGCACAGGTCGACAGCGACCGGCCGACGCTGACCGTCTGCAACCGTGAGAGCCCGGACGACCGGCTCGAAACCGTCCGGGAGTTCTTCGAGGATCTCGACATCGACGTTCGCGAGACGGAGCTGGCGGCCGAGAACCCCAGAGACGTGGCGCTCTTGCATCGCGGCCCGGTCCAGATGGCGTCGTCGCCGCTCTCACAGCTGGCAAGCGGTGTCGAGACCGCCAACGCGGACGACGATCCGTTCGCGACCCGCCGCGGTCCGGACGTGCTTGAAGCGCTCCACGAGCGGGTCTTCGGCGCGCGCGGCGTCGAGAAGCAGTTCCTGATCGACGCCAGCACGGCCATCGAGATGACGGCCTGGCAGACCGGCGGCGGCCAGTTGCTCGCGGGCTTCCAGCACCTCTCGCGCTACTGGGAGAGCCAGCGATCGCGGCGGGTGATGCACCGGATCGCCGACGCGGGCGTCGACGTACACATCTACGGCGTCCCAGACGTCGTGCCGACCGTCGACCGCCCGAACGTGACGGTCCATCCCGACTCCTCGACCGAGATCGAAGAGTCCTGGTTCGTCACGTACGACGGGGACGGCCGCACGGACCGGACGGGCACGCTCGTCGTCCGCGAGACCGATCCGGAGGTCTACGAGGGGTTCTGGACATACGAGCCCTCGATCTCCCGGGACGTGTTTCGCTACCTGCGTGACACCTACGGCGTCCTCGAAGAGACCGGACAGCAGGCACCGTCGTAGACGGCCGCGGTCGGCGTCACTCCTCGTCCGAGAGCCGCTGGCTCGCCTG
This sequence comes from Halomicrobium sp. HArcht1-1, assembly GCF_058933285.1. Classification (NCBI taxonomy): domain Archaea; kingdom Methanobacteriati; phylum Methanobacteriota; class Halobacteria; order Halobacteriales; family Haloarculaceae; genus Halomicrobium; species Halomicrobium sp. HArcht1-1. Next base: position 2,070,895 of record NZ_JBZYDL010000001.1, on the reverse strand, counting down.
TCGGAACAGCCCTCGCAACGTCGTCGTCTCGCGGCCAGTCGGGTGTGCGCGGCCGATCAGTCGCTGGAACAGCCGCCTCGTCTTCGCCCGTTTCTCCTCGGGGTGGTCGATCGCGTCGAGGAAGCCGGCGAACTGCTCGTGGAGTCCCTCGATCTCCGGCTGGGCGGCCCGGTCGTGGGTCGGGTCCGGAAGCTGGGTGTCCTCGACGGTCAGTGACCGCAGCTCGTAGAGGACGATCGTCGCCGCCTGCCCGAGGTTGAGCACGGGGTACTCCTCGCTGGCGGGGATCGAACAGACCTGATCGAGGCGTTCGATCTCGTCGTTGGTGAGCCCGACCCGCTCGCGGCCGAACACGATCGCGGTGTCGGCGTCGAGGCCAGCCAGGTCGTCGGCGAGGTCTCGGGGCGTCACGAAGGGGTACCGGACGTGCTTGCTCCCGTCTTCGTTCGTGATCGCGGTACAGCCGACGGTGTGGTACTCGCTGACGAGTTCGTCGAACGAGATCTCTCGGGCCTCGGGGAGAATGTCCTCGCGGGCCTGTCCGGCGTAGCCGTAGGCCTCGCTCTCGCGGGGGAGGTCGGGCGGATCGATCAGCAGTAGCTCGTCGAGGCCGAAGTTCTTCATCGAGCGAGCGATCGTCCCGACGTTGCCCGGCGTCTCGGCGTCGACGACGGCGACAGCGACCGAACTCATACGTCGAGGTCGTCTAGGTCGATGTCGAGCGCGTCCAGGTCCTCGTCGTCGATGCGCTCGATCTCCTCTTCGATGCCGGGCAGTTCCTCGTGGGGGTCCGGCGTCTCGGGGACGCCCTCGGGATCCTCGTCGACGTGTTCGACGCCCGCGTACCCCTCCGGGGCGCGGCCGCCGTCGGCGAACCAGCCGTGGAACGCGTCTTGCAGGTCTCGGGTCCCGATCAGCTCCTCGTCGGCGACCTCGCGGAACCAGTAGACGAAGTCGGTCTCGTGGTCCCGACAGAGGATCACCTCGCCGCGAGGTTCGCCGTAGATCACCTCGGCCGGCGAGCACTGCTGGGGGTCGTCCTGTCCGTACTGGAGCCAGCAGGCGTCACAGGGGTCCGAGAGCCGTTCTGTCAGCCGCAGCACGCGCGCCTTCGTGTCATCCTCCATCGTCCCGAGCGGCCTGACGCGGCCGTCGTCGTCGAAGACCTCGTCCTCGTCGAAGCGCCAACCTCGGAGTCCGATGTTGACCTTGCCCATGTGGGGCGTTTGCCGGGCGCGGATAAAAGCGGCGCGATGCCGACTGTCGTCGGCACAGTGCTTATTCTGACCGAACGCCAACGTAGACGTATGGACCCGCTCTGGGCCGGACTGGCGCTTCTCGCTGGACTGACCGCCGTCGTGCTGTGGCGGCGGCGAGCCAGCAGACAGCCCCAGCGCGGCGGTCGCCCGGTGTTGCCGGCGCAGTATTCGAGCCTGCTCCAGGCCGACCACTCGCGATATCCCGGGCTGTGTTCGTCCTGTGGGACCGAGAACACGGCCGGGTACGACTTCTGCCGGGAGTGTGGCGAACGACTGCCCGGTGGAACCCGGGCACGGACGGACGTGGACGTATCGGACATCTTCGGGGAGTAACGGGGCTCCGGCGACCGATCGGCGAGCGAGTCTGACGGTGTGAACGGACCGCCGCAAGCGGGCCGTTTTTGCGTGGTGAAGCCTCAGTTGGGCTATGCAGAACGTCGACGCCGCCGGACTCGGGATCGGTGACGACTACCCCACACGGATCATGGGTGTGCTCAACGTCAGCCGGGAGTCGCCGTACGACCCCAGCGTGTTCGACGACCACGACGAAGCGGCCGCCTACGTCGACGAGGAACTCGTCGGCGAGGGCGCGGACATCGTAGACGTGGGCCTGGAGTCGGCCAACAAGCGCTTCGACGTGCTCTCGGCCGAACAGGAACTCGACCGGCTCGACACGGCAATCCAGACCATGGAGTCGGTGAGCGGCGACGCGATCTTCTCGATCGAGACGCGCTATCACGAGGTCGCCGAGGCGGCCATCGAAGCGGGTTTCGACATGGTCAACGACATCTGTGGCTTCGCCGACCCGGAGATGCCACGGATCTGCCGGGAGTACGACGTCGCGGTCGGCAAGATGGCCAGTCCGCCGAACCTCGAACGACCGGGAGCCGTCGAGGAGACCGACTGGGCGGCGCGCAAGTCCTCGTCGTGGGCCCAGCAGGCCGACTACGTCGATCAGGTGTACGAGGCCCTGGGGCAAAACGGGCTGACGGACAAGACGATCGTCGACCCCGCCTTCGGCGGCTGGTCCGAGGCGAAGACGCTCGCGAACGACCGAGAGACGTTCCGGCGGCTGCGGGAGTTTCGAGCACTGGATCGGCCGATTCTGGTCTCGATCAACCGCAAGAACTTCCTGCGATCGCTCGCCGATCGCTCCACCGAGGACGCGCTGCCGGTGTCGCTGGCCGCCACGTCGATGGCGATCGACCGCGGCGCACACGTCGTCCGGACCCACGACGTCGCCGAGACGCTGGACGCCGCCCGCATCGGCGACGCGTTCGCCGACTCGCCCCTGCGTGAGGCGTCGCTCGGCGTCGAGGAACTGGACGTGACGAACGGCATGGAGGTCGCCCGACACGTCGAGGCAGTCGACGCCGACTTCGACCCCGAGGACGGGACGACGAGGGCCTTCCGGATCACCGGCCTCGACCCCACCGGCCGCGAGTCGCTGGCAGCGGCCGCCGCCGACACGAACGTCCGAATCGCCGATGGGTCTTCTGTGGTGGTCTTTGGCACACCACGTTCGCTGACCCGTCTCGCGGCGACGCTGGACGACAGCGGACGGGTCGGCGACGTAATGGAGTGGATAGCAAACGACGTATAGTAAGAGAAAACTTATACCCAATGCCCCAGAAAGGACGGATGAAGGCCGAAAGGGCACCCGGGTAGGGGTACACGGTCGTGCCATTTCGGCTCAAACTACGGTTTATCCTGACACAAACTCGATAGCAGTAGCTATGGACTACCACCACTGGAACCCGGTCTACGAGGCGATACTGTCGGACTTTGGCTACCCGCGGGCTGGCGACGAGCGGGCCAGGGACCGACTGGCGACGCTGCTGGCTGGAGCCACGACCCTCGATCCCGACTCGATCGACCTGGCGGGGCAGACGGTCGCCGTCGCTGGCGGTGGGCCGTCGCTGGACGACGACATCGACCGCGCGGTCGACGCCGACGCGGTCGTCGCGGCGTCGACAGCAGCGGATCGACTCCTGGCGACGGGCGTCGCAGTCGACTGCGTGGTCACGGATCTGGACAAACACGCCGAGACAGTCGTCCGGCTCACGAACGGCGGGACGCCGGTCGCGATCCACGCCCACGGAGACAACCTCGGACTCGTCGAGTCGACGGTGCCCGAATGCGACCCGGCGGCGGTCCTCCCGACGACCCAGGCCGCTCCCGCCGACGGCGTGGAGAACTTCGGTGGCTTCACCGACGGCGACCGGGCGGCGTTCCTGGCCGATCACCTCGGTGCGGCCACGCTCGTCTTCCCCGGCTGGTCGTTCGACGACCCGTCGGTCACCGCCGAGAAGCGCCGCAAGCTCGACTGGGCCGAGCGGCTGCTCTACTGGCTCGAACGACGCCGCGGCGAACGCTTCGACGTGCTCGACGGGCGTCGCGGCGGCATCGACACGTCGGCCTTGCCGGTCGAGTAACGCGAGTGCCACTCGGCGCTGTTCGGCGGTGTGGGTCGATCCGGATAGTTGCCCCCCGTTTCGGGAGGCTACCACAGCAGGCCGGCGTCCTTGACGTGGCGGTGCAACGCCGTTCGGTTCTCGAAGTGCTGGTCGCACACCGCACAGTGCGGTCGGTCGTTCGTCCGCTGCATGGTCGAGGAGTCGTCCCCGAGCCCGATCAATTAGGTGCCAGTGCAGAGAGGGTCGCGTCGATCTGCTCGGGATCTGCGGCTCGCGGGAACGAGACCGAGACGGCGTCGACGCCGTCGATATCCGCGAAGCTCGCGAACCGCTCGCGACACTGCTCGGGCGTACCGGCCGCCGCCAGCGCGTCGAGCAGGTCGTCGTCGATCGCGGCCATGGCCGCCTCGTGGTCGCCGCCGGCCCACTCCTGTGCGATCTCGTGGGCGGTGTCTTCGTACCCCTGGCGGGCCAGTGCGTCCCGGTAGAAGGTGCCCATGCCGCCGACGTAGAACGCGATGTGCTGGCGAGTCAGCCGGCGGGCCTCCGCGCCGTCGTCGAGCGCACAGCAGGGCAGCGACAGCGTCACGCGCTGTTCGCTGCGGTCGCGGTCCCCGAGGTCGCCGCCGCGCTCGAAGTCTTCGAGACGGTCCTGGAGTCCTTCTTTCGTCGTCATCAGCGCGTGCCAGCCGTCGCCAAAGCGGCCGGCGAGTTCGACGGACTTGGGACCCAGCCCACCGGCGTCGATGCCGGGGACGGGCTCCGGTGGCTCACAGCGAAGCCGGAACCCCGACAGCTGGAAGATGTCGCCGTCGTAGTCGACTGTCTCCCCCGCGAGGACGGACTTGACGATGTCGATCGTCTCGCGGGTGTAGCGCAGCGGCCGCTCGAAGTCGACGCCGTGCCACCCCTCGATGACCATCGGGCCGGAGGGACCGAGCCCGATCCGCAGTCGACCGTCAGAGACCTCTTGCAGCGTCGCGGCGGTCTGGCCGATCAAGGCCGGACTCCGCGAGTAGACGTTCATGATGGAGGTCCCGATTCCGACCGATTCCGTCTCGCGGGCGATACAGGTCAGCGTCGTGACCGCGTCTCGCCCCCACGTCTCGGGGAGCCAGACGCGGTCGTACCCCAGCGATTCGGCGCGCTGGCTCATCTCGACTAGGGTGTCGACGCTGGGCTGTGCTGCGACGGGCAGGAACACGTCTCGTTTCATAGTTCTGGGTTCTCCTCGATGTCCGGAACACCGCGTGGCGTGATCGTCTCACCGGTCAGGAACGACGCGCCCTCGCTGGCCAGGAACTGGACCACGTCGGCGATCTCGTCGCTGGTACCGACGTTGCGGTCCGGGTCCTCGCGGTTGACGTCGTCGGCCTCGATCCCCATCTGGGAGGTCAGCCCCGGAGTGGCGACGTAGCCCGGCGCGACGCAGTTGACGCGGACGCCGTCGCCGGCCCACTCGTAGCCGAGGGTCTTGGTGAGGTTGATGATCGCGGCCTTGGCCGCGGCGTAGTGGCTCATGTACGGCGCGCCGTCCTGGCCGGCGACGCTGGCGACGTTGACGACGCTCCCGCCGCCTTCTGCCAGCTCGTCTGCGGCGGCTTGCGTGCAGTTGTACGTCCCCGTGAGGTTCACGTCGACGACGGACTCCCAGCCGTTGGGCGAGATGTCGGTAAACGATGACATGAACGACGCGCCCGCGTTGTTGACGAGCACGTCGAGACCGCCGAACTCGTCGACGGCAGCCGCGACGAGCGCCGACACCGCGTCTTCGTCGCGTACGTCACAGGCGACGCCGACGGCGTCCCCCGGATGGGCCTCGCCGATCTCGTCGGCGGCCGTCGTGATCTCGGACTCGTCTCGCGAACAGATCGCCACGTCGACCCCGTCGGCGGCGAACGCCTCCGCCGTCGCGCGGCCGATTCCGCGTGAGGCACCCGTGACGATGGCCACGTCGCCGTCGACACTGAACTGGTCTGGCATACACCCACAGAGGACCGCTCGCCTGATAAATCCGGGTAGAGAACACGATCGACAACGGAGCGGCCGTGGTTTCCGCGGTCGGTCCACGATTTGCTGACCCGGCAAACGCGGCTGGCCCTATTTGTGCCCGGCACCGCTATCGCCGATCGTGGCTGACGAGTCCACTCCCGACCCGCTCGACGCGTTCGCCCTCCTCGACGACGAGTACGCACGCTCGATCTTGGCTGCGCTCAGCCACGAACCCATGACCGCAACGACGCTCAGCGACCACTGTGACATGTCGCTCACGACGGTGTATCGCCGCCTCGAAACCCTGGAGCGGTGTGGCTTCGTCGCCTCCCGAACGGTCGTCGACGACGACGACGGCCACCACCGCGAGCGATACCGAATCGAGTTCGAGGAACTCAGTGTCCGCGTCGCCGACGGTCGGTTCGAGGTGTCGCTCTCGGCCGCATCGACGACTCGCGAGTTCGCGGACACCTTCACCGACCTGTGGGAGGGACTGTGATGCTCTTCCAGGCCGGTTTCGGCTTCGGGACCTGGGTGACCGCACTGGGACTCCTCCAGGTCGCGATCGCGGCGGTCGTCGCCGCTCTCGCACTGCTTGGCTACCGAAACAACCGGAGCCTGGCGATGCTGTCTCTCGGCGTCGGTATCGTCGGCGTCACCATCGCTCCGATACTGTTTCGCTACGTGTTCCAGCGCTGGCTCACCATCCAGACGAGCACGTTGATCACGATGGGGATCGAAGTGCTCGGACTGCTGGTCATCCTGGCCTCGATCGTCCTGGCTCGCAGGGCGTGAATACGACGTTCTGTCCCACATTTATACGACCGGACGACGTAGCCGTGGGTATGGTTGGCATAACCTACGAAGACTTCCTCGACCTGTCCTACGACCCGGCCGACTCCGATCTCGTCTGCGAGTTCTACGTCGAACCCGCCGCCGATCAGGACGCGGAGTCGGCGGCCAGTCGGGTCGCCAGCGAGTCCTCCAACGGCACCTGGGCGGAACTCCAGGTCGAAGGGGGCGTCACCGACCTCTCGGCGACGGCCTGTGCCGTCGAACCGGCCACGGCGGCCGATCGGGACGGCTACCGCGTGACCGTCGCCTACCCCGACGCGCTGTTCGAGGGCGGGAACATGCCCCAGATCCTCTCCTGTATCGCCGGCAACATCCTCGGGATGAAAGCCGTCGACCGGATCCGCCTGCTGGACTGTGCGTGGCCCGAGCCGCTGGCGACGAGCTTCGCGGGCCCGCAGTTCGGGACCAGCGTCCGCTCGGAGATCTTCGACGCCGACGACCGGCCGATCACCGCGACGGTCCCGAAGCCGAAGGTCGGGCTCTCGACGGACCAGCACGCCCAGATCGGCTACGAGGCCTGGACCGGCGGGCTCGACCTCCTGAAAGACGACGAGAACCTCACCGACCAGGCGTTCAACCCCTTCGAGGACCGCCTGACCGAGAGCCTGGCCCAGCGCGACCGGGCCGAAGACGAGACCGGCGAGCCAAAGAGCTATCTGCTCAACGTCACCGCTGGCGGGACCGAGATGCTCGAACGGGTCGATCTGGCCGCCGAACACGGCTGTGAGTACGTCATGGTCGACGTCGTCACCTGCGGGTGGGCGGCCGTCCAGCAGGTCCGCGAACGCTGTGAGCGCCACGGGCTGGCGATCCACGCCCACCGCGCGATGCACGCGGCCTTCGATCGCCTCCCGTCCCACGGGGTCTCCATGCGGGTGCTCGCTCAGATCGCACGCCTCTGTGGTGTCGACCAGATCCACACCGGCACCGCGGACCTGGGCAAGCTCGCGAACGAGGACACCGTCGGGATCAACGAGTGGCTCACGGGCGACCTGTACGGGCTCGACGACGTGTTGCCGATGGCCTCCGGGGGACTGCATCCCGGCCTCGTTCCAGAACTGGTCGATCGCTGTGGGACGAACATCGGGATCCAGGCGGGCGGCGGCGTCCACGGCCACCCCGACGGAACCCACGCGGGTGCGAAAGCCCTCCGTGCGGCCGTCGAAGCCGCTGCCGAGGGCCGATCGATCGAGGCCGCCGCCGCCGACGAGCCCGCGCTGGCGACGGCCCTCGACAAGTGGGGCACCGAGACGCCCCGGTAGCCGGGACGAGAAAACTACCAGATTTTTGCCGACCCCCGTCCTACGGGTGGTCGTGTCGACTCCCGTCACCGACATCGAAGCCGTTCTGGAGGAGTCCGGGCCGGACTACACCGACTTTTCCTTCGAGCGACCGGGCAGTGGCCACCAGAGCGACGTGTACATGGTGACGCTCGAACACGCCGGCCAGGAGTACGAGGTCGTCGTGAAGTTCGAACCCGACGACATGGAGTCGTTCGCCGTCGAGCCCACGCTCCACGACTACGTCTCGGAGCGAACGACGCTGCCGGTGCCGGATATCCTCGTGTTCGAACAGGACCCCGAAGCCGCCGTCCCGCCGTACTTCGTGACGGCGCGTCTCGAAGGAGACAATCTCGCAGAGAGCTACGCCGGCCTCTCGACGGCCGACCACGAGCGCGTCCTGAGACAGGTCGGCCGCATGCTCGGCGATCTCCACTCCGAGATCGCGTTCGAGGCGTTTGGCTGGCTGGACCTCTGGAACGACCGGATCATCGTCCGGGACCTGACCGCCAGCTGGCGTGCGTACTTCGAGCAACTGACGACGGCTCACCTGGACGGCCTCGCGGACACGCCGTTCGCGGACCTGCGCGAGCGGGCCGAGCGCAACCTGGAGCCGGCCCTCTCGCTCGTCCCGGAAGAGGGCGTCCCGCGGCTGGTCCACGACGACTTCCGGCCGGCGAACCTCCTGTTCGATCCGACGCTTGACGACCCGATCACCGCCGTGCTCGACTGGCAGGACGTCCTCGCCGCGCTCCCGGAGTACCACCTCGCCCAGACGGAGTTTCTCTTCGTCGACTCGTCGTTCCAGGACGAGAGCGTCCGCGAGCGTCTCCGGACCGCCCTCTACGAGGGGTACAACAGCGAGCGTCCGTTCGCCTTCGACGAGGAGTACGTCCGAAAACGCCCGATCTACCAGCTCTCGACGCTGCTGTGGCGGATGGGCGGATTCGAGGGATCGTTCGCCGAGGAGTCCGGCCTCGCACGGGCACGCGCCGAGGCCCAGTACCGCCAGGAGTTCGAGCGCCTCGTCGAGACGCTCCCGCGGCCCTGACTCATACTGCCGGCTGTCACTTCGTGAGGAGCTTCGCCACCCCGGGGTGGCGAAATCAGTCACAGACGTACAGCCGGTCGTATCACTCCTCCGGCCCGATGTCGAGCAGCGCCTCCACGTCGCGCCACTCCGCGTGGAGCCTGGCCCCGGTGGTTCTGGCGGCCAGTGCGCCACAGGCGTTGCCCACCGCCAGCGCGTACTCGTCGCTACCGGACTGGCTGGCGGCGAGAAACCCCGCGGCGAACGCGTCGCCAGCGCCCGTCGTGTCGACCGGATCGACGGCGAATCCGGGGTGGCTGATCGTCTCGTCGTCGGTCCGGACCTCGGCCCCGCCCGCGCCGTGCTTGACCACGACGCGGTCGACGCCGGACAGCAGCCCGGCGTCGGCGGCGATGTCCGCCTCGCGCTGATTGAGAAAGACGAGATCGACCTCGGCCAGCACCGGCTCGTACTCGCGCTCGGCCAGTCGCCGTCCGGGATCGAAGCTCACCGCACAGCCCGCCTCGGCCGCCCGCTGTGCGAGCGCGACGGCGGTCGCCGGCCGCTGGCTGGTCAGGTGGAGCCGATCGCTCGCGTCGAGGCTCCCCGGTTCGAGGTCGTCGGCCGTGAACGCCTCGTTCGCGCCGTCGTTGCCAAGCACCATCACCTCGCCGTCCTCGTCGACGACGAGGTACTTCACCGCGGTCGCGTCGTCGGCCTCGACCAGCACCGTCTCGACGCCCGCCCGATCGAGTTCGCGCGCCGCGAGCCAGCCGTGTTCGTCGGCCCCGATGCTCCCCAGCAGCGTCGTCTCCACGTCGAGCCCCGCCAGCAGGACCGCGACGTTCGACGCGCTACCGCCCCCGGACTGGCACTGGTCGACGATCCGGGCCTCGCCGTCCGGCTCGGGGAGCCCATCGACCTGCAGCGTTACGTCCCAGTTGACGTGGCCGGCACAGAGCACGCGCGACATTACGACACCGTCCGTCGGGCGTGAATAAGTACCTCGGGGGAACGGTCCCGCGCCGGTGGCCCCCGCGACCGCGCACATCGCCGGCTGTCCGCCCCCGTGGCACTTCGCCAGCCCGGAGCGCGTCTCATACTGCCGGCGACGGCCACCACCGGACCACCCGCGTGGCGTCGCTGCATGCATCTCACCGGACGCAGGGCAGTCGCAAGTCGACAATTCGGGAAAGTAGCTGTTCAGATGACAGGAGATTATTTCGCCCGGACACGAGTGGTTCGTTGTGAGCGTTCCCCCCTCCAAGCTGGTCGGCGTTCTCTTTACCCTGACAGGCACACTGAGAGCCATCAACGGGGTTTTCGTCGGGGGCACCGCATCGGCACCCGAAGTCGGCGTCGACGTACTGATCATCGTTACCGGAGTCGTCGTGTTGTTTCAATCCACCCGGAATCCGCCGTTCAGTGAGTACAGTACTGGCATCTACGTCGTCGTCGTCTCGCTCGTTGCAGCGGTGTCCTGACATCGCTGCAAATACTCCTACACATGATTTGAACGCCGGAAAAAGAAGACGCGAGACGATAGCACGTCGGTGATTCGGCGTGTTGTAACAGATTATATGATGGTTGTTTTCTACCCCAGTATCTGTGGAATCGCTGAACCGTGCATGTGCGTATCTACCAGAACTGCTCTTTCACTGCGAGAAACTGTTGGTAGATTTGATTAGTCCAGCGTGCTATTGCTGCTCTATGAAAATCACACCGGTCGGGCATCGTGAACGGGGAGTCAGTCCGGTTGTCGGTGTTATCTTGATGACCGGTATCGTGGTCCTTCTGGCGGTGACAGTCGCCACCCTTGTCACCGGCTTCGATAGCAAGCTCCGAGACCCAGCCCCCAGCGGCGGCTTCGAGCAAGAGTGGAACCCGACAGGACAAGATAACACAAACGACCGCCCATACGTTACTATCCGGCACGAGGTAGGCCAGACCGTTGACGCCGAAAACATCTACATCACCGATGAGAGCGGAAACGAGGTTAGGTGGGACAACGTCTGGACCGGGGGACCGGAGGTGCACGCCGGTGAGTACGTCCACATCGACGGCTTCGCCAGCGACAGCGCACTTGACCCGATTTGTTCAGAGGGCGATACTTACACCATCATCGTGCGGAACGACGACGGGGAGACGCTTCTCGTGAACAAATGGACGGCTCCGAACGATCCTGACTTGCCGAGCGGATCAGCGTCGGACTCTAACGGCGACGGTATCCCCGATTGGTGTTAATAAAAGGAAATCTAGTAACGTTGGTATTCGTGGAGAGCGGTAAGACGATCTACCGCATCGAGACGGTGAGAGACGGGGCCGTTCCGTACCCCTCGGTAGGTGCGGCCTCTCGACCCGGTGTCCGTCCGAGAGCCAGCCAGCCCCGGACTCCAGTCGCCTATCCGTCGTCCTCGGGTCGGCGGTTGGCTTCCCGTGTTGTCGGTTCCAGCCACGGCTCGTGGGTCCCCTCGCCGAACAGTTCGCGCATCAGCGTGACGACGCTCTCGGGCGGGAACTGGCCGCGCTCGGTGACGATGGCGTCGACGTGGCGGGGCGGCGTCACGTCGAAGGCGGGGTTTTCGACCGTAATCTCGCCGATCTCCGCACGGTCTTCGGGAGCGATCACCTCCGACTCGTCGCGCATCTCGATGTCGACGGTGTGGCCGGTCATCGTGTCCGGGTGGAGCTTGATCGTCTGGGCGGCGACCATCACCGGCGTCCCGCGCTCGCGGGCGTTGACCGCCAGCCCGGACGTGCCGATCTTGTTGACGACGCTGCCGTCGGCGGCGATCGCGTCGGCCCCCACGAGGACGTGGTCCACGTCGCCGAGATAGCGGCGGGCGGCGCTGTCGACGATCAGAGTCACGGGCACGTCCATCGCGCGGAGTTCGCGGGCGGTGATGTGGCCCTGCTTGCGCGGTCGGGTCTCCTTGACGACCGCGCTCACGTCTTTGCCCTGCTGGACCGCGCGCTGGATGCAGGCGACGGCGTCCGTCGAGTGGCAGTGGGTCATCACCCGGTCGCCGTCTCGCAGGCGGTTCGCGCCGATCTCGCCGAGGTCGTCCTGCGCGCGGTCGAGCTGGTCGCGAAACGACGATCCGGCCCGCTCGACGGACGCTCGCAGCGCGGCGACGCTCTCGCCGTCCATCCGCTGGAGCACGTACCGCAAGGCGTTGGGCAGGCTCACGGCGGTCGGTCGCGTATCCAGCAGGGTGCGTGCCGCCGCTCTGATCTCCTCGCGAAACGCCGCCGGGGTCTCGGCCCGGCTCTCTTCGGCCTGTGTGACCAGTGCCGACGCCGCCGCGTCGGCGATCGTCGCCGCCCCGCGGGTCTCCATGGTCTCGATGTCCTCGGCCACGGTCTCGACGCGGGGATGCAGCGGTGGCTCGCCCATACGTGGCCTTGACTATCGGTTCCAATAAGCACGGCGGCACTCGCGGCGGTGCGCTCACGGGACGAACCGACGGCGAGTGCTCTGGTCTAAATCGAGACCGTCCACACACCGCTCGCACTGCCGGCGTGCGATCGGGTGTGTACTGCGTTTCATACGGATTATTGTAGCCGTTTTCCCGGTCGACCGCACCACGGTGTGCGGTCAATCCGGTAAAGATCTACAATAATCCGTATCGGTGGCTCCCGTCGATCAGGCGTCCAGTCCCGGTTCGAGCCGCGGCGCGGTGCGGTCGACGGTCACCGTGTCGAACTGCGTGAGCCACCCCTCGTCGCCGCGCTCGAACGCGTCCAGACAGTCCTGGACGCGATAGTTTCGCTCGCCGTCCGAGCACGGGAAGACCGCCTGGAGCCGGTCGCGTTCGTAGATCGCCAGCGAGACGACCGGGAAGACGACGACGTCGTCGATCCGACTGAGACCGACGTACGACCGCGCCCGTCGTTCGAACGCGGGCTCTAGCGCGTAGTCGTTTCGCTGCGCCCAGGCCGCGAACTCGTCGTAGGTGGCCAGTGCGCCGTCGCGGCGATCCTCGTTCAGGGTCCGGATGCGCTGCCACTCGTCGGCGACGGTCGACTCGTCGATCACGTCTTCGGTTTCGAGCTCGCGGACCCGCTCTAACACGTCTCGCTGGGCGTCGTAGGTGCCGTAGGTGTCCCCCCGTAGATACAGCTCCGCCCGCAGCTGCTGGTCGTGGTTCTGATCCATCATTCGAGTTGACATGCTCGCGCGGGGCTCAAAACTCTTTCCCGGCCCTGTTTTGAAGTTCCCGGCGGCCGAACCCGGTGGCATGGCACGATCTGTCGGTTTCGTCGGCCTCGGTGCGATGGGTGCGCCGATGGCCTGGAACCTCGACGACGCGGGGTTCGACCTCACCGTGTACAATCGGACGACCGAGCGAGAGCGCCCCTTCGCCGAGGCGGGCGTCAGCGTCGCCGACTCGCCGAAACACCTCACCGAACGCGTCGACGTGGTCTGTCTGATCGTCACCGACGGCACCGCCGTCGGCGAGGTCCTCGAACGCGAGTTCGGTATTCTGGCGGGGCTGGACGAGACGACGACGGTCGTCCAGATGAGCACGATCGGTCGCGACGAGACGCTGGCGGCCGCCGAGGCCGTCCGCGAGCATGGCGGCCGCTTTCTCGACTGCCCCGTCTCGGGGACGGTCGGGCCGGCCCGCGAGGGGACGCTCGTCGGACTCGCCGGTGGCGACGACGACGTGACCGACGACGTCGAACCGGTGCTGTCGGCCATGTGTGACCCCGTCGTCCGGTGTGGCGGGGTCGGACAGGGGACCAGCATGAAACTGTTCGTCAATCTCCTGTTGGGCACCGCCATGGGCGCGTTCGCCGAGGCGCTGACCTTCGGCGCGAACCAGGAGCTCGAAATCGAGGACATGCTCGAAGTCGTCGAGAACGGCGCGCTCGACTCGCCGCTGTTCTCGGCGAAGGGCCAACAGATCCGCACGGACGACTACGACTCGCGGTTCCCCGTCGACTACCAGTTCAAGGACCTGGACCTGGCGCTGGAGGCGGCGGGCGACGCCCGCGTCCCGATGCAACTCACCGCAGCGGCCCGCGAACTGTTCAGCGGTGCCCGAGCGGCCGGCCTCGGCGAGCGAGACATGGCTGCCGTCGTCGAGCCCCTCGCCGAACAGACCGGCGTCTCGCTCGCGTCGGACGATCGGTCTGACGACTGACACTGCCGGCTATCACTGTTTCGAGATATTCGCGACACGGGGTCGCGAAATACTTCACAGACGTACAGCCGGCAGTATGAAACGCCACGCTGGCGGTCTGTCCCGGCGAGCAGCGAAAAATCGGGTGTGGCGTCGTCACTCGGCGACGGTGATCGACTCGTCGCCCTCCAGAATCCGCACTTCTGCGGAGCTCCCGGTGGCCGTGACTTCACGCCGGAACGCCTCGGGATCGACTTCGATCGGCGGGAAAGTGTCGTAGTGCATCGGCAACGCCACGTCCACGTCCAGCCAGTCGACGGCGATCGCGGCCTGCATCGGTCCCATCGTGAAGTGATCGCCGATCGGGACCGCGGCCACGTCGGGTTCGAGGTACGGACCGATCACCTCTCGCATCTCGGTCATCAGCCCCGTGTCGCCGGCGTGGTAGAACGTCGACGACTCGGCGTCTGACACCTGCGTCGGCTTCGTGTCGGAGATGACGAAGCCGGCCGGCATCCCACCGCCGGTCGACTCGTAGGTGGTCTCCATGCCGTTCGTGTGGTCGGCGCGGTGGAAGGTGACGAACGCGTCGTCGAGTTCGACGGTGCCCCCGAGGTTCGCTCCGATCGTGTCCGAGACGTCGTAGTTGTCCGCACAGTAGCCGACGACCTCTGGCAGTCCGACTACGGTCGCGTCGGGGAACGCCCCCACGTCTGCGATGTGGTCCATGTGACCGTGGGTCAACAGGACGTAGTCGGCGTCGACCGCTCCGGGTTCCAGGTCCGTCTTCGGGTTGTCGAAGAACGGATCGACGAGGAGTGCTGTGTTGTCGACCGTTACGTGGAACGTCGAGTGGCCGTGCCAGGTGATCTCCATGGTCACGTGGCTGTACTGCCGGCTGTCACTTAAGCGTATAGCAGCGCCGCCACACGGCCCCGTGTCCCGGTGGCGACGACGCACGAACTGACAGCCACAGCCTCACTCTGCGTAGCCCAGCGCCTTCAGACGCCCCTCGACGGACTCGGCAGCGTCGGTCGCCGTCTGCGGCCGGAACTCGACCCACGGCACCTCGACGAGCGGGTCGACGTGACAGCCACAGGGGTGCTCGTACAGGCGCAGTTCTCGCGCCCGGCCGAAGATCTCGCCGTGGTCTGCGGTCACCACGGTCGTGTAGCCGGCGTCGAGCCACTCGCGGAGGTACGGTACGATGGCGTCCCAGACGCTCCAGACGGCGGCGCTGTAGGCGTCACTGGCCGCCTCGACGTCGACGTGACCCCGCGCCATCGCGACTTGCAGCGAGTCGATCTCGCCGTCGCTGTCCGCCCACGGACCGAGGTCGTCGTAGGCCAGTCGCCACGAACCGTCGAGCTTCGCGACGTAGGGCCAGTGTGGCTGCTGGAGGTGTCCGACCGCCGGCCCCGTCTCGGCGTCGGCGATCTCCGTCACCCGGTCGAGGATCGGCTCGGGCAGCACCGTCGAGAGCTCGTCGTTCCAGTGGCGCTCCCAGTACCGCTCGACCGTCGCTCCGAGTTCGTCCGCCACCTTCGCGTACTGTGCGTTCCCGGAGACGACGGTCGCCGCGTCGAGCACGCCCGAGGAGACGCACTCGCCGAGCCACTCGGGCGTACAGCTCGCTGGCGAGGTGACGGTCTCGATCGGCCAGTGGGCGACTTCTCGGAGCGCGTCCGCTCGACAGGCGTCGAGCACGAGGAGGATGTCCCAGTCGGTGGCGTCCAGTCGACGGTGCTGTGAGCCGCCCCGGCGGCCGGTCACCTGCTGACAGAGGTACTTCCTGGCTCTGTAGGGGAACGGCTCTTTCATCTCCTGTCCGGAGTTGCCGGAGGCACTCGTATAAAACGGTCGGAACGATCGATCTGTCCCGCCCGGACGCTCTCGTCAGGACAGCGATCTTCAGCGGTCGGTACACTCCGCGTACAGCGCTTCGAGGCGTCCGACGATCGCGTCCCACGAGTAGGTCTCGATCACGTACTCGCGGGCTCGCTCGCCCATCTCGCGGGCTCGCTGCTCGTCGGCGTAGATCGTCTCGATGCGGTCTCGCAGTCCTTGCTCGTCGCCCGGTGCGACGACGTAGCCCGTCTCGCCGTCCACGATCGCGTCTGCGACGCCGCCGGTATCGGTGGCGACGACCGGAAGGCCGGCCGCCATCGCCTCCAGCACGGCGTTGGGGAGCCCTTCGCCGCGGACCGACGGCAACACGAACAGCCTGCCACGCTCCAGATACTCACCGACGGCCTCGGGCGCGACCTCGCCGACGAACGTCGCGTCGACGCCCAGTTCGTCGGCCAGCGCTTCCAGTTCCGACCGCCGGGAGCCGTCCCCGACGATGGTGACGGCGGCCGCCTCAATCCCGGCCAGTGCGCGCAGCAGGACGGCCACACCCTTCTGTTCTTCCAGCCGCCCGACGAACACGATCTCGTCGCCAGACGCCGTCTCCGCCGGTACGTCGACGCCGTTGCCGAGGACGCGCACGTCCGTCGGATCGAACTCCGCGGTCACGTCCGCTTTCACAGCCGCCGACTGGACCAGGACGGTCGTGTCCCACAGCACGGTCCGTATCAGCCACCGTTTGACCGGATTGGCCTTCATGAAGTAGTAGTCCCCGCCCCGGATCCACGCGAAGTAGGGAACGCCCGTCAGATAGTGGACGACCGTGCCGACGAACCCGTTGGGGTAGATCATCATGCACTGCAACACGTCGATCTCGTTTCGGTCCCGGACGAGCAACGCCGTCAGCGCGAGCAGGTACGTCAGCGTACTCAGAAACGACGACCGCCGATAGTTGGGGACCCGGACGATCTCGTAGGGCTCGTCGACCTCCGTCTCGCGGCCGTAGGCCTTCGTGTAGACGGTCACGTCGTGTCCGGCCTCGGCGAGCGCGCGGGCCATCCGGCGCGTCTGGGTCTCGGTCCCGCCGATGATGTCGGGGGGAAACTCCTTGACAGTTATTGCGACGTTCATCACTGGATCTCCGTGGTCGTCACGGCCTCGGTGGGCGACGCGGGTCGCCCGGTCGAGTACCGGAAGGTGTCGGCAGTTCCATTTAAGCGGTCGGGTTTCGACCGACCGCCAGTGACGCGCTACAGGAGCGATCTGTACAGGTCGACGTACTGCTCTCCGATCGCTCGCCAGTCGTAGTTCCGTTCGACGCGTTCGCGAGCGCGCGCTCCCATCGCCCGCGTCAGCTCGAAGTCGGAGAGCAGTTCCAGCAGCGCGTCGGCGATCGGCTCGGCGGCCTCCGTCGGGACGACGAACCCCTCTTTACCGTCTCGGACCATCTCGTGTGCGCCAGCGGTGTCGGTGACGACGACCGGACAGCCGACCGCCATCGCTTCCAGTCGGACCAGCGAGAAGCTCTCGGAACGCGACGGGTGGACGAACGCTCGGGCCCGCGCGAGGTGGTCCCGAACCACCGACTGGTCGACGTACCCGTGGAAGGTGACGTTGTCCGCGACGCCGAGGCTGGCCGCCTGTTCGCGAAGCGCCTGCTCTTCGGGTCCCTCGCCGAACACGTCGAGGTGGACGTTCGGGAACGCTTCGACGACGTTCGCGAGCGCGTCGAGGAGCACGTCGTACCCCTTTCTCTGCTCCAGTCGTCCGATCGCGACCAGTGTCTGCGTGTCCTGGCGCTCCGTGAACTCGAACAGCTCCGCGTCGACGCCGAGGGGGATCACGTCGATCTTCGACTCGTCGACGTGTCGCGCGTACGCCTCGCGCGCCTCCTCGTGGACGACGGTAATCCGGTCGGCGGCTTCGAGCGTCCGCCGGAACAGCGACATCCGGACGGGGTCGATCGTCACGTCGCGGACGGCGTTCATCGGGTAGTAGACCGCGTTGCTGACCGGCAGCGGAAGCTCGCACCCGACCGCCTGTGAGAGCATGTTGTTGAACTCCTCGGCCATGATCGCGTGGCCGGTCTGGCACGGGCCGAGGACGGTCGGCGTGTCGGTGGCGATCCCGGCGAGCAACACGGGGTTGAACCACCGGTAGCTCAGGTTCATGTGGTGGTAGATGTCGACAGATCCGGCCCGGATCTCGCGGGCGGCCGTCCTGAACGACCGGCCGTAGTACTGGAGCCTGTTTTGCGTCCCCAGCTCGCGAACGTGAACGTTCTGGGCTTCGACCGCCGTCTCCTCTTTCCCGACCAGCGCGTCGATCGTCACGTCGTCTGCGGTCATGTTGTTCAACACGTTGTAGCTCTTGCCGTACCGCAGATTCGAGAGACGGGTGTCCGCCGGGGCGATGAGGACGCGCGCCATGTCCGAGGGGATATTCCGGCCACAGATATAGACGGCGGTGGTCGGCCGGCGCGACACCGCCGTCGAACGGTTCGGACGCCGGCCGACGGCCAGCGAACCGTCCAATATAAACCACTGCTGGCCGACGTTCGACTCGATAGGGATGCGCATCGGCCAGACCTCGTTCGTCACGTTCGTCTCCAAGTTTCTCGCTTCGGGCGCGGGGTTCGTCGGGACCATCGTGTTCGCCCGGCTGCTGGGCGCGAACGTGCTGGGTCGGTACTACCTGTTGCTCTCGATCGTCGCGTGGCTGGCCCTCGTGGGGACGCTTGGCTTCGAGAGCGCGATCGCTAAACGGCTGAGCGAAGGCGAAGACAGGGGTGCCTACAAGGTCGCTGGCGGGCTCTGTATGGCGGCGCTGACTGGCTCGGTCGTCGTCGTCCTCTTTCTCGGCGAGGGGTTGGTTCAGCAGCTGTTCGACATCCGCCGGGTCGAGTTCGTCGCCGTCTTGCTGCTCGTCGGCGTGGCGAGTTCGTACGTCGACTCGATGCTGAACGGCGTCCACCTGGTCCACGTCGCGTCGTCGCTGCGGCCGGTCCGACAGATCGTCCGGACCGCCCTGCAGGTCGGCGGGATCCTGCTGTCGTTCGGGCTGGTCGCGCTCGTCTACGGCTACGCGGCCGGGAGCCTCGTCATCGTCGTCGTCGGGCTGTACTTCGTCGGCCGTCCGTACCGACTGCCGACGCGGGCACACTTCGAGAGCCTCTACGAGTACGCGAGATACGCCTGGCTGGGGCGCATCCGGGGCAAGACGTTCAACCAGGCGGACGTACTGGTCCTCGGTGTCTTCGTCTCCGACGAACTCGTGGGGGTCTACGCGATCACGTGGAGCCTCGCGAACTTCCTCATCATCTTCAGCAACGCCATCAGCTCGGCGCTGTTCCCGGAGCTGAGCAAGCTCTCGGCCGAGGACAGCTTCGAGCGTGTCTCGTCGCTGATCGAGGACTCGTTCGCCTACGCGGGCCTGTTCACGATTCCGGGACTGGTCGGCGGGGTCCTGTTGAGCGACCGCCTCCTGCGGATCTACGGCTCGGAGTTCCTCGAGGGGACCGAGGTGCTGTGGCTGCTCATCGTCGCCGTCCTCGTCTACGGCTACCAGAGCCAGATCGTCAACGCGCTCAGCGGCATCGACCGGCCCGGCGAGGCGTTCAAGGTCAACGCCGTCCTCGTCGTGTCGAACGTCGTCCTCAACTTCGCGCTGATCTGGCAGTACCGAATCCTCGGAGCGGCGATCGCGACTGCGACATCGGTCGTCTTGAGCTTCGTCGTCGGCTACTTCGTCCTGCGGAGCCACGTCTCGGTCTCACTCCCGGTCGGACGGATCGGGACGCAGGCGGTCGCCGCCGCCGGGATGGGTGTCGTCGTCGCGATCGCCGAACGGGTCGCCCAACCGATCTTCCCGCTGGTCGATCCCACCGCGACGGCAGCACTGCTGGTCGTGGTGGGTGCGCTGGCGTACTTCGCCTTTCTCTGGGCGCTGTCGGGGGAGTTCAGGACGGTCGTCCGCGAGAACGCGCCCGCAATCGGGCTCTGAGCTGGACTCCGCTCGCAGTCTATCGAATGTAACCGAGACTCTCTAGCTGGTCTTCGACGGAGTCCTCCAGCGACTCGGACTCGCCGTCGCTCACGTCGGCTCCCTCCAGTTCGCCGTACGACTGCGCGACGACGCCGCCGTCGTCGTCGGAGACGCGGTCGGACACCTGTGCGTCTCTGACGCGGATCGTCGCCGACGCCGAACCGTGGGTCCCGTACTTGTACACGTCGTCGCCGTCCTGCTCGTAGACCGCGCGCCACGGTCCGCCGTACCGCTCGGGATCCTCGCAGGCGTCCGGTAACATGACCGCCGGACGTTCGAGCCGGTGGGTCGAGGCGAACGCGCGGTCGTCGACGGCGAAACTCCCAGTCTCGCCGTCGAGCGTCGCTTCGACGACGGCCGGGAAGCGGGTGAGGCTGGCCAGCGAGTCGTTCGCCCCTCCGTGCTCGCCGCCGGGACGGCGCACGAGGAGCGGCACGTGGGTCAGCACCTCGTGGACGCTCCAGCTGTGGTACGCGGCACGGACCCGCGGATCGACGTGGCTCCACTCCCCGAAGCCGTCGCCGTGGTCGCTGGTGACGACCAGGAGCGTGTCGTCGAGGACACCGCGCTCTCGCAGCGCGTCGACCAGCGTCGCCACGGCGTCGTCGGCCTGCCGGATACAGTCGTCGTAGAGGGATTCGATCGCCCGGAGCTTCCACCACTCCTCGGACGCGGCGACGTCCTTCGAGATCGGCGACGACAGCGAGTCGTGTACGTCCAGCAGTTCCGCCGTGCCCGCCGACCGGAATTCCTGGACGGGTTCGTACGGGAAGTGGGCGTCCATGAAGTTCAGGCAGGCAGCCCACGGGCCGTCTCGTTCGTCCGACCACTGCAGGAAGCTCTCGACGTACCCGGTGCCCGCCTCCCGCTCGGGATCGTACGCTTCCTTGTTGCTGGAGAGGAAGTACAGGCCGTTGAACGCCGACCGGAACGGCTTGCCGCTGGCGACACACCGCCGCAGGTACTCGACGTTCGTCTGGTGGCCCTCCACGTCCGTCGGCGAGAGCGCGTCCTCGAAGTAGCGGTGTTTCGGATCTCTCCGCGGGCCGTCGACGGTGTCGAACGGCTCCGCGAGGTTCGACGACTCCGTGACGACGACGTTGGGCGTGAACAGCCCCGTCTCGTAGCCCCGTTCGGACAAGTCCGACCAGACGGTGGCGTCGGGATCCAGCCGCGACTCGTGTTTCGTGACGCCGTGCTGGTCCACGTGGAGCCCGGTAAAGAGGCTGGCGTGGCTGGCGACGCTGTGGATGCTCGGAGCCCGTGCCTGCCGGTACCACTCGGCCTCTCCGGCGAACGAGTCGAGAAACGGCGTCGTCCGGTCCCCGTACCCGTGTAGACTGGTGTTTCTGGCTCTGACGCTGTCCAGTATCACCAGGAGGACGTTGGGGGCAGTCATTGTCGGACCCTCTCCGACGCGTCCAAAGTACCTTTCGGATAGGGCGATCGGACCCGGACTGGCCCCGTCTCGACGGACTCTTAGGCCCGGTCTGCTCGATCGTCGACGACCGACCGGAGGATCTCCCGGTACCGCTCGCAGGCTGCCTCGAAGCTGTACTCGTCCTCGACGAGCGTCCGTCCCCGGGCGCTGATCTCGTCGAGGTCGTCTCGGCCGAGAATCGACTCGATCCCGTCACGCAACGTCGCCGGGTCGCGATCCGCGATGTGGAAACCGGTCTCGCCGTCTCGAACCACGTCCGGCACGCCGGAGACCGGCGTCGCGTACACCGGCGTCCCGCAGGCGAGCGCTTCGAGGATCGTCGTCGGGAGGCCCTCGGTCGGGTCCGACGGCAACACCAGCAGTGCGAGGTCGTTCAGCTGCCGGGGCACGTCGTCGTGGTCGACCCAGCCGGTCACTTCGACGCGCCCGGCGTCGATCTCCTCGGCGAGTTCCCGTTCCAGCCAGGGGCGCAGCTCACCGTCACCGACGAACCGGAACGTGTAGTCTGACGGCAACGACTGTGCGACGCTCGCGAGCGTTCTGATCCCTTTCTCTTCGTCGAGGCGACCGAGAAAGCCCACGACCGGCTCGCGCTCCGTGTGGGGCGTCTCCACGTCGAACCGATCGGTGTGGACGAACCGCGCGCCGTCGGGATAGACGCGCTGGCGCTGTGGGTCGAGACCGAGCTGGGTCGCCATCGCGGGCGTGTACGTGACGACGCCGTGTGCGGCCGCGAAGCCCGCCCGTTCCAGCGCCCGGACCAGTCCCGCGAGCGTCCGCGCGAGGACGGCCGGCAGCGACTGTTCCCAGTGCAATCGGAGCGTCAGGGGCACGTCGCCGCGTGGCTCGACGAGGACGCGCTTGCCCAGCAGTCGTGCGAACAGGATCGGCGCGAGGTACGCGGTCGCCCCGTAGAACAGCACCACCCCCTCGTCTCTGCCGACGAGCGCCCGGCACATCCGGAGC
Organism: Halomicrobium sp. HArcht1-1; assembly: GCF_058933285.1. Taxonomy (NCBI): domain Archaea; kingdom Methanobacteriati; phylum Methanobacteriota; class Halobacteria; order Halobacteriales; family Haloarculaceae; genus Halomicrobium; species Halomicrobium sp. HArcht1-1. The sequence continues at coordinate 2,048,634 of NZ_JBZYDL010000001.1, read as the reverse complement.
TGATTCAGGAGGAATCGGGCGGCCGCGACGGCGACGTTCGACTGGCCGGCCCCTCGCTCCGTGAGCTCGATCAGCTCGTGCCGGTCTCGGATCTCGGAGTCGGCCGGCAGGTCGGCAGTGACGAGCGACACCGTCGTCACCGCGGCGAGGATCTCCAGCAAGCTCCGGGTGGCGTTCTCGCCGGCCGACGCGAGCGGGTGGGTGACGACACAGACACCGGGGAGGCTGTCCTCGGACATGGTCACCACTTCACCATTCCGTAGAGATAACCCAGCCCCACGACGCCGGTGAACACGAACAGCATCGCGAGCTGGACGACGGCTGCGAGCGACGGCTCGGTGCGGAGCCCGCGGAGCCGTCGCGGCGTCGCGACGAACAGCAACGTGGCGAGGTAGTCCGACTCCGTGCCGTCGGTCTCCGGCACGAGCACTTCGAGCCCGCGCTTGGAGTAGCCCTGCCAGAACGCCCTGTCGAGGAGCCACCCGAGCTCCGTCCGGTAGTCGAAGATCTTGTGCGCGACGATCGCGTCGGGCGTGTAGTACATCCCGCGGCCGTACTCGGCCTGGAGTCGCGCACAGAGCTCGGTCTCCTCGCCCTGGAGGTTCTTGTCGCCAGTTCGACCGCCGATCTCGGGCTCGAAGCCGCCGAGCTCTTCGAGGACCGACCGCCGGAACGACATGTTGCCTCCGTAGGTGTTGCGTACTTCGCCGCCGACCGAGGCGTCGTCGGCCGGCCCGAACGTCGGCGGCGTCACCCCGATCAGCCAGTAGAACTCGGCGGGCAGACAGACGGGCTCGTCGGCGACCCACTCCGGGACGAGCCGTCCCCCGACCGCCGGCACGTCGCGCTCCTCGTACACCGAGACCAGCGCTTCGAGCCACCGCTCGTCGGCGATTACGTCGTCGTCAGTAAACGCGACTACGTCTCCGCTTGCGGCGTCGAGACCACGGTTTCGACTGACTGCGAGCCCGCGATTTTCCTCGTTGCAGACGATCTGTACGTCCGATCGGTCGCCGAAGCGGTCCTCGATGGCCCCACAGACCGCGTCGCTCCCGTCCGAGACCAACACGAGTTCCACGTCGTCGTACGTCCCAGCGAACACGCTCTCGACCGCCTCGACGAAGTGATCGAAGCGGTCCATCGTGTGCAGACAGATCACGACCGAGACGCGCATGCAGAGTTCTGTCCCGCCTCGTCGCATAGGCGTTTTCATTGCCAGCGGGCTATCGGCGACGAAGCTGCCGTCGAGCGAGTCCCGAAAACGGTCGCTGGCGGACGGCAGACGGCGGTTTCGAGAGGGGACGACGACGCGACACGGCCGCGCCGTCGTACGCATATGACAAGGCTTATGCGCGCGATGGCAATTCGTTCCGCTAATGAGTCAAAGGCGGGGCCGCCTCGAAGATAACGACGAACTCGAGCGGGCCGTCGACTTGGTGCAGCAGTACTACCACCTCGCTTTCGGCGCCCTCCTCCTCGGGTTCACACTGTGGAATCGTGTCCGACCGTGGAACAACTACATCGTCGACGGTGAAGTGCTGTTCAACGGGAACGACGCCTGGTATCACTACCGCTCGACGGCCTACACCGTCCGCAACTGGCCACAGACGATGCCGTTCGACCCCTGGACGTACTTCCCTCACGGGACCGACGTGGGTCAGTTCGGCACCCTGTTCGACCAGTTGCTCGCGACCGTCGCGTTGATCGTCGGGCTCGGATCGCCAAGCGACAACACCGTCCGGCTCGTCGTGCTGTTCGCACCGGCGGTGTTCGCGCTGCTGACGGGGCTCCCCACGTACGTCATCGGCCGTCGGCTCGGCGGTCGTGCCGGCGGCGTCGTCGCACTGGCCGTGTTCGCGCTCTCCGCGGGATCGATCCTCCAGCGGAGCATGGTCGGCTTCTCGGACCACCACATCGCGGAGGTGCTCTTCCAGACGCTGGGCGTCCTCGGCGTGATGGTCGCCGTGACGGTCGCCCGCCGGGACCGGCCGGTCTACGAGCAGTTCCTCGACAGGGACTTCGAGGGGCTCCGGAGCACGCTCGTCTGGAGCGCGCTGGCCGGGGTCGCGATCACGCTGTACCTGTGGGTCTGGCCCTTCGGCGTCCTCCTGCTGGGTATCGTCGGCGTCTACCTGCTCTTCCAGCTGACGATCGAGTTCGTCCGCGGCGAGAGCCCGGAGCACACGGCGATCGCCGGTGCCGTCGCACTGGGCGTGACCGGTGTCCTGATGTTCATCCCGATCACCGCCGCCGAGTTCAGGGTCGGCGTCTTCTCGCTGCTGCACCCGACGCTCGCGTTCGGCGTCGCCGCCGGCTGTGTGTTCATGGCCTGGCTGGCACGCTTCTGGGACGACCACGACATCGACACGGTGTTCTATCCGCTGACGATCCTGAGCGTCCTCGTCGTCGGTGTCGTCTTCGCACAGCTCGCGACACCGGGCATCTACGATCTGTTCGCCCGGAACCTGGTCCGGATCTTCGGCGGTGTCCTGGGCATCGGGCCGTCCGAGACAGCCGGGACGATCGGCGAGATCACGCAGATGCGCCAGCCGGCGATCGCACTGTTCCAGATGCACGGCTTCGCGACGTTCATCGCGCTCGCCGCCGGTGCCCTCATCGTCGTTCGGAACCTGATCGGCTCGAAGGTCGAGCCCCAGCAGCTCCTCGTCGTGGTCTGGGCTGCGTTCGTCACGGCCGCCGCGATCACGCAAGCACGGTTCGCCTACTACCTCGCAGTGCCGATCGGCGGACTGACGGCCTACGCGGTCGGTTCCGTGCTCCGATACCTCGCTGACGGCGACCGTTCGATCGTCGACGGCGACGGGATCAACGTCGAGGCGTACCAGGTCCTCACCGTCGCCGCGATCGCCGTCCTCGTCGTCGCACCGATGGTCGCGGTCGCGTCCCCGACCAACATCGACCGATACGACAGCCCCGGTCAGGGCATCGAAGGATGGTCCGACGGACTCGACTGGATGGAAGGCAACACGCCTGCCGAAGGAACGCTCGGCGGAGCCGCGAACGAACTCGACTACTACGGGACCTTCCCGAACGTCGGCGAGTTCGACTACGAGGACGGACAGTACGGCGTCCTCTCGTGGTGGGACTACGGCCACTGGATAACCGCCCAGGGCCAGCGGATCCCGACCGCTAACCCGTTCCAGCAGGGTGCCACCGAGGCCGCGAACTTCCTGCTGGCCCCCAACGAGACCCAGGCCAACGACGTGCTCGACGACGTGAGCGAGAACGACTCCGAGGCCGAGACCCGGTACGTCGCCGTCGACTGGAAGATGGCCGAGACCAACGGCAACGTCGGCGGGAAGTTCTTCGCGCCGCCGAACTTCTACGACGTGTCGGAGGTCAGCCAGCAGGACTACTACAGCCCGGTCTACTCCAGTCGCGCACAGTCGCTCCGTGGACCGTCCTTCGTCCACCAGCGACAGGCCTACTACAACAGCACGGTGGTGCGTCTCTACCGCTACCACGGAAGCGCCGTCGAGCCACGACCGATCGGCGTCGACTGGGAACCGAGTACGCTACAGGGCCGACAGGTCGCACAGGTCGACGGCCGGCGAGCGATCTTCCAGACCCAGACGATGGAAGAAGCACGCGCGTACACGGCCAACGACTCCACGTCGAGCGTCGGCGGGATCGGTGCGCTCCCGTCCGAACGCGTCCCCGCGATGGAACACTACCGACTCGTCGGAACCAGCGAGCAGTCCGCGACGGCGAGCAGTCAGTACAACCGCGGTCTGCTACAGTCCGCCGCGGCCTCGGGACTGGGCTACCAGCCTGTCAACAGTACCGCGGAGTGTACCTCTGACGTGACACTCCGGGTCGCAGAGTCCGGTCCGGGACAGATCGCGTGTCTGCCGGAGGACATCGAACAGCAGGTCTTCCACGACACGGCCCCACAGTGGCTGAAGCTCTTCGAGCGCGTTCCCGGTGCGACCGTCGAAGGGACCGGCCCCGAGAACGCGACCGTGCAGGCCACCGTCGAGATGTACAACCCCGCCTCCAACGAGACGTTCACCTACACCCAGCGGACCCGAACGAACGACGACGGGACGTTCACGATGACCGTCCCGTACTCGACGACCGGATACGACGAGTTCGGACCGGACAACGGCTACACGAACGTCTCGGTCAGAGCCAACAGCAGCTACCAGTTCCGTGCCGGTAGCGTCGACAACGGCACGCTCACGCAGTGGAGCGGGACGACCGACGTCTCGGAAGGGCAGGTGCTGGGCGTCGACGAGGAGCCGGCCGAAGTCGAGATGAACAGCACGGAGGTCGATCTCCGATCTTCCGAGAACGAGACCGACGCCACGAACTCGACCAGCGACACCGGTGGCTCAGAGACGACCGACGAGACCGGCGGCTCCGAGACGACCGACGAGACGACGACATCGACGCCGGAGACCGACACCGCGACCGAGAGCGGTAACTGATCGGAAGCCCCCGGACGGGACCGGCACGCTCATTATTCTCTGGCACCACTGTCGCGGTATGACGAAACTCGTCCCGCCCTCGGAGCGGACGTGCGAACGCTGCGGTCGTCACGACGTCTGGGACGACGAGACCGACTCGTGGCAGATCGTGGTCGACGGCGAGCAAAAGGAAGCCGGCAACCCCTTCTGTCTCCACGAGTGGGACATCAACGGCAACTACAGTCCGCTGGCCGAGTGAACGGCTGCGGCGTCACTCGTCGCCGAACTCCGGGAGATCGTCCGGCAGATCCGGGTCTGTCTGCCAGTCGACGTAATCGGCCTTGAGCGTCTCGCTGACCGTCCGTCCCAGCTCGGCCATGCCGGCGTTGATCCCCGACACGGTGTCCCAGGAGTTCAGATCCGGGTGTAGCGATCGTTCTCGCCAGTCCTCGGGCAGTCCCGGTGCGTGGTACCCCACCCGCTGTGCGAAGTCGTCCCAGAAGAAGTCGAACTGGTCGACGAGACCCAGTTCTCTGACGATCTCGAACGCCGTCTCGTCGAGGTCGGTCGTCTCGGCCCACTCCGTGAACGCCTGCTCCCAGGCACCGTCCTGCAAGAACGCCTCCAGTTCTTCGCGCCGGTACTCGCTCGTGTCCACGTCGACGTCGTCGTAGTCGCTGGCGTCGACGGCGGTGTCGAGTTCGGGCGGTGCCGGCGGTTCTACGTCCAGTGGCATAACTGGGCGTTCGTCTGGTTGTGGTATAAGCGTGTGCCGTCGAAGATCGCGACGCCGGGAGGCGGTACGAGTATTCGGACGGCTGTCGGTGACATCGACACGCCGACGCGGGTTCGAGCGCCGAGCTACGCGGTGACGTACTGGGACTCCCAGTCCTGGCGGGCGTTGAGCTCGCGCTTGCCACGACTGGTCAGGGCGTAGAAGTTCGTTCGTCGGTCGCGCTGTCCCTTCTCGACCATCCCCTTCTCGACGAGCGTGTCGAGGTTCGGATACAGGCGTCCGTGGTTCACCTCGCTCTCGTAGTACTTCTCGAGCTCGTCTTTGATCGCGAGCCCGTGTGGTTCGTCCAGTCCTGCGATCACGTACAGCAAGTCACGCTGAAATCCAGTCAGATCGTACATTGAACTCGGACGTATATTGAAAACCCCGATATATCACGTTTTCTGGGATGTTCGAAAGTCACTAACCACAATGTAATCGCGAGCCGTCCAGTAATTTTGCGCGCTACCGGGCGGAAAGCAATAGTGTTAGATGAGCGCGAGGTTCTCCGTGATAGTTCGATCCAGTGAATAGTCTTCGTTCCGACAAGATACCTGACGGCCGACCGACAGTCGTGACCGACAGAAACGCATAACAGTGGCCGCCGTGTAGCCGGTGTGATGACCGACCGCGCCGAGACCACGCGCAATCTGCCACAGGGGGGTGGTGGGGAGGGGCGTGTGACGGTAGTAGGGACGGCACACGTCTCACAGGATAGTGTCGAGGAAGTCGAACGGACGATCGAGGACGAACAGCCCGACGTGGTCGCCGTCGAGCTGGACGAGGGTCGCTACCGGCAGATGAAAGGAGAGACGCCGGAGGATCTCGACGCCAGTGATCTGCTTCGGGGTAACACGGTCTTTCAGTTTCTGGCCTACTGGATGCTGTCGTACGTCCAGACGCGACTGGGCGACCGCTTCGACGTGAGTCCCGGCGCAGATATGATGGCCGCCGTCGAGACGGCCGAACGCAACGGTCTGGGGGTCGCACTCGTCGACCGCGACATCCAGATGACGGTCCAGCGGTTCTGGGCGCGTCTCTCTTTCTGGGAGAAGCTCTCCCTCGTCGGCGCTCTGTTCGCCGGCATGGGCGACTCTCGCACCGTCGGCCTCTCGATCGGCCTCACGATCGGGGTGCTGGTGAGCGTCGTCGTCGAGTCGACGATCGGTCCGCTCGTGGTTCCGGCCGGGAACTGGCTCGGCAGTTCGCTCCCGCTCGTCGGTGGGCTCGGCGGTCTGGGTGTCGCCGTCGCAGACGGGCTCGTCGTCGCGCTCGGCGTCGCACTGGTGGTCGGGATCCCGGTTCTCGCGCTGCTGACCCGCGCCAGTGGCGGCGAAGAGTACGAGGAGTTCGACCCGTCCGAACTCACCGACGTGGACGTCGTGACGGCGATGATGGAGGAGTTCCGCCAGTTCTCGCCGGGCGGTGCGGAGGCCCTGATCGACGAGCGCGACGCCTACATCGCACACAACCTCGTGGACCTCCGTGACGCCGGCTACCACGTCGTCGCCATCGTCGGTGCCGGCCACCGTGCGGGGATCGAACGCTACCTCGACCACCCCGAAGAGCTGCCGCCCGAGTCCTCGCTGGTCGGGCGCGAAACCGGCGGCTGGTTCTCGCCGTACAAGCTCTTTGGCTACCTCTTTACGCTGGGCTTCCTGGTCTTTTTCCTCCTGCTGGCGATGGCAGTCTACACCGGCGTGCCGGGGGCCTCCAGTGAATTCCTGCTCACGCTGTTCGGGACGTGGTTCCTCGTCAACGGGATCGTCGCCGCGGCCCTGGCGCGACTCGCCGGTGCTCACTGGTCGAGTTCCGCCGTCGGCGGGGCCGTCGCGTGGCTCACGAGCGTCAATCCGCTGCTCGCGCCCGGGTGGTTCGCGGGCTACATCGAGTTGCGATACGTCGACGTCAACGTCGGCGACATCGGCACGCTCAACGAGATTCTCGACGACGAGCAGGCCCCGCTGTCCGACATCTTCCAGCGGCTCCGGGCGGTGCCCCTGTTCAGACTCATCCTCATCGTCGCGATGACCAACGTCGGGAGCATGATCGCGAGTGCGCTGTTCGCGACGACGCTGCTGCCGATCATCGCGGCCGGCGCACCGAACGTCAACGGCGTCGACGGCGTCGTTCGGCTCATGATCCAGGGCGCACAGAACAGCGCCGACCTGCTGTGGGGGCTGGTGCGATGAACGTCCGCTTCAGCGAGCGCGAACTCAAGGACCTCCTGATCGCGTGGCTCGCGCTGGGTCTGGCCTTCGCGATCTTCATCAACTACGACATGGTCCAGGGCCTGCTCGCCGGCCGGCCGCCGAACCCGACTGCGGTCCTCGGGGCACTGGCGGTGAGTCTGTTCACCGCGGGGATCGGCTTCCTGTTGCACGAACTCGCTCACAAGGTCGTCGCGGTCCGGTTCGGCCAGATCGCGGAGTTTCGCGCCGACTACAACATGCTGTTTCTGGCCGTCGTCAGCGCGCTGGCCGGCTTCCTCTTTGCCGCACCGGGCGCGGTCCACCACCGCGGTCGAATCACCGAGCGCGAGAACGGACTGATCGCACTCGCCGGCCCCGTGACCAACGTCGTGCTCGCGCTGGTGTTCGTCGTCCCGCTGGTCGTCGCCTGGTTCGGACTCTTCGGAGGGCTCCTGTTCGAGCTGGCGGCGCTCGGTGTCTCGATCAACCTGTTGCTCGCGGGCTTCAACATGATCCCGTTCGGTCCCCTCGACGGCAAGAAGGTCCTGGCCTGGAGCAAGCCGGTCTACGCGGTCGTCGCCGCGCCGATGCTCCTGCTTGGCGTCTTCGTGCTCCTGGCCGGCGTTCCCGGACTGTAGTCCGGTCCCACGGAAACGGTGGTCTTTTGCTCTCGGCCCGCCCGCTCTCGCATATGACCGACGACAGCGACGACGAGGAGGGGCTGACTTACGCGGCGAGTGGCGTCGACATCGACGCCAGCGAAGCCGCGACGGCGGCGCTCATCGGAGCGGCCGGCGAGTTCGAGGGCGACTACGCGGGGCTGGTCGACATCGGCGACCAGTACCTCGCGCTGGCGACCGACGGCGTCGGGACCAAGCTCCTCGTCGCCGAAGCGATCGACGACTACTCGACGATCGGCATCGACTGCATCGCGATGAACGTCAACGATCTCGTGGCGACGGGGGTCGAACCGGTCGCGTTCGTCGACTATCTCGCAGTCGAGGAGCCAGACGACGAGGAGTCCGAGCAGATCGGTGCCGGACTGCGCGAGGGCGCGAAGCGGGCCGACGTGGCGCTGGTCGGCGGCGAGACCGCCGTGATGCCGGACGTGATCAAGGGGCTGGACATCGCCGGCACCTGTGCCGGGCTCGCGCCCAAAGACGCGGTCTTCCCCGGTGAAGCCGAACCCGGCGACGTCATCGTCGGCTGGCCCTCGGATGGGATCCACTCCAACGGTCTCACGCTCGCTCGCGAGGCCGTCACCGCGAACCACGAGTACACCGACGATTACCCCCGCGATCCCGAGCAGACGATCGCCGAGGCACTGTTGACGCCGACCCGAATCTACACCGACGTGCTGGGTCCGCTCCGGGACGCCGAGACCCACGCTGCGGCCCACGTGACCGGCGGCGGCTGGACGAACCTCACCCGGATGGGCGAACACCGCTACGAGATCACCGACCCGTTCGACGCCCAGCCGATCTTCGAGTTCGTCCAGTCGGAGGGCTCGGTCTCCGACGAGGAGATGCACCGGACCTTCAACATGGGGACCGGGTTCGTGGCCGCGATGCCGGAACGCGCCGCCGAGACCGTCGTCGAGGCGACTGACGGGCGCGTCATCGGCGAGGTCACGGACGGCGAAGGCTGTGTTGCCGTCCGCGGGCTAGAGCTGACCGGGTGAGCGGCCGAACGCGAGCGGAGCGAGCCACATTTTCGCCACTGTCAGAGCAAGCTCTGACAAGCACTCCTTCACTGCGTTCAGGAGAACCACGCTTTTTGAGGAGTGGTTCGCGAGCACCGCGAGCGAACCCGACGACGAAAAAGGTGGATGCGGGACCGGGTTCGTGGCCGCGATGCCGGAACGCGCCGCCGAGACCGTCGTCGAGGCGACTGACGGGCGCGTCATCGGCGAGGTCACGGACGGCGAAGGCTGTGTTGCCGTCCGCGGGCTAGAGCTGACCGGGTGAGCGGCCGAACGCGAGCGGAGCGAGCTACCGCTCGATCTCCTGTTCTCTCGGTTCGTCCGCGACGAGTCGCAACTGGAGGGCCTCGCGGAGGTGATATTTGATGCGATCGTCCTCGGCAATTTCGAGCGCCGTTTCGAGCTGCCGGTGCAGTCTGTCGTCGTCGGGACGAACCGTCATTGCTGCTCTGGACGCGACGGGACCTCAAAAGGGGGACCGACCGTTCATAGGGGTATACGGCGACTAACACGGACGACGAGCCGACGTTCGCGATACCGTCAATCGAAACGAGTGACACGCAGATCGCGCTGTCGTCGTGCGATCGGGTGTGTATCGACTGTCACTGGCTACTACTCACGTGGGCCGCGATGTCGGCTTCGGTGATGATGCCGACCGTCTCGCCAGCGTCGACGACGAGGACGGCGTCGTTGTGAGTCAGGTAGGCGTCGATCTCGTCGATCGTCGCGTCGGTCTCGACGGTCGCGATCGACTCGTGCATCACGTCGGCGACCGGGAGGTCGCCCACGTTCTCGCGGTCGTGCTGGATGATGTCGGAGTGGCCGATCAGGCCGACGGGGGTGCCGTCACGGACGACCGGCACCTGCGAGTACTTGCCCTCGTCGAGGATGTCCTGGGTCTCGTGGACGGAGTCGTCCGGCGCGACGCTGTGGACCGGGGCGTTCATCAGCTCCTCGGCCCGGAGAATGCCGCCTTCGGCCTCTTCGAGAGCGTTGACGATCCGTCGCAGCGTCGACAGCCGCGGGTCCACGTCGCCGCCCTCGATCCGCGCGATCAGCGGCTGTGATACGTCTGCCCGATCCGCGAGTTTGCTCTGGGTCAGGCCAAGCTCGGTCCGCCGTTCCCGCAGATCGTCGGGCGTCGGAAGTTCCATACCGCCAATTACTTGCGGTAATATATAAAAACACCGACGGCGCTGTCGACGTTCGAGCGCCACGGCAGAACGATCCGTCTGCTGTGATTACCCGCCTGTGACACATTCGCCACTGCAGGGTGTGCGATCTGTGACAGCGATCGCCGGCAGTCTCAGGCCTGTGTGTCGGCGTCGGCTTCTTCGCCCTCGAACTCGATCGTGTCGATGACCTTCAGCGGCACGTCGCGCAGCGACCCGCCGATCTCGCTTTTGGCGATCCGCTGGGCGTGCTCGATCGACTCCGCGTTGAACACCTTCATTTCGAGGACGAGGCCGACCAGCGCGGTGTCGGCGGCGATGAACGCGGAGTCGAACGGTTCACCGCAGGCGGGACAGCCCGTCGCACCGACTTCGACCTCGACGTAGTCCATCTCGGACTCGTTGAGGCGCTTCCCCGCTTCGCTGACTGCGACACCGATCGCGTCGTCGATGTCTTCGACGTCTCTGACCAACCAGGCTGCTTCCATCGCCACGAGGTAATTCATACACGTCTCTCCGCGTCCCCACTACACGTGTGTTTTGATTCGTGCCTGCGCACGAGACGGCGAATATCGTCATAAGTTATGCGAACGTCCCGTCGTGCCAACGGCTCCATTACCCGAACATCGGCGGCTCTTCGAGACGGGAAGCGTCGACGGGACGAATCGACGAAACCGCACGACTGCGGTCGATTCGACGCGGGTGACCTGATGCTAACCTTTATATACTGCTACTCGCCCATAGCAGAGCGAGGGACGATGGAATCCCAACTCTACCGCGGCTTCGTGTTCGCACTGTACCAGTTCAGCCTGCTGCTGGGCATCGTGTTGCTCCCGATCGCACTCCTGTTCGGTCGGATGGGGCTGTCGCTGCCGGTCCACAGAGTCGTGCTTCGACTGGAGGACGCGTACGCGGGTGCGACGCCGAGCTGATATACCGGCTGTAAATCTGTGAACGATTTCGCCACCCCGAGGTGACGGGGCTCTTCACGAAGTGACAGCCGGCAGTATGATTCTCCGCCGCCGATCCGTTCGAGACCGACTGCCACCACGAGAGCGTACCGCTACCCCCAAGTGCGGCCCGCACGACCGGTGAGGTATGGAACTGTTCGGGACGGCGGGAATCCGTGGTACGGTCGCCGAGACAGTGACGCCCGAACGCGCACTTCGGGTCGGCCAGGCGGTCGGCCGCGACGGCGCGGAGTTCGTCGTCGGCCTCGACGGTCGCGTCACCGGCCCGGCCCTCGCCGCGGCCGTCGAAGCGGGCATCGAAAGCGCGGGTGGTTCGGTCGTCCGCATCGGCCAGTGTCCGACGCCAGCGCTCGCGTACGCCTCGCAGGGCCGGCGGGGCGTCATGCTCACGGCGAGTCACAACCCGCCCGAGGACAACGGCATCAAGCTGTTCGTCGACGGCAGCGAGTACGACCGCGAGGCCGAGCAACGAATCGAGGAGCGAGTCGCTGCCGGCGACAACGCCGCCGAGTGGTCCGCGTGGGGCGATACGGAGCGGGCCACGGTGCTCGACGAGTACCGTGACGCGGTCGCGGCCTACGCGGCGGATCACGGGAACGAGCCCCTGGATGTCACGGTCGCGGTCGACTGTGGCAACGGGATGGGGGCGCTCGCGACGCCACAGGTCCTCCGCGCACTCGGTGCGGACGTACGCGCGCTCGAAGCGTCGGTCGACGGCCACTTCCCCGCCCGTCAGAGCAAGCCCACGCCGGAGTCACTGGCTGCACTCCGCTCGTTCGTCGCCGACACGGACGCGGCCTTCGGCATCGGCCACGACGGCGACGCGGACCGCATCGTGATCGTCGACGCCGACGGCGACGTGGTCCACGAGGACACCGTCCTCGCGATACTGGCCGAACACTACGTTCGCCGCTCGTCCGCTCGGGACCCCGTCGTCGTGACGACGCCCAACGCCTCCGGCCGGATCGACGAGCGGGTCGACGAGGCCGGCGGTCGCGTCGAACGGATCCGTCTCGGTGCGCTCCACGAGGGGATCGCTGCCGCGGAGGGGACCGTCGTCTTCGCCGCCGAACCCTGGAAACACGTCCACACGGCCTTCGGCGGGTGGATCGACGGCGTCGCCAGCGCCGCCGTCCTGACGACGCTGATCGCCGACGAGGGACTCGACGCGCTCCGGGAGCCCGTCACCGAGCGGCCCTACCGCAAACACAGCGTGGACTGTCCGGACGAGCACAAGACGGCGACGATGGAGCGGCTGGCGACGACACTTCCCGAGACGTTCCCCGAGGCCGCCGTCGAGACGGAGTACGGCGTTCGCCTGACGTTCCCAGACGACTCGTGGACGCTCGTGCGTCCCTCCGGCACCGAGCCCTACGTCCGGGTGTACGCCGAGAGCGACGACGTAGACGCCCTCGTCGAACGGGTCGCCGAGACCGTCGAGCAGGCGGTCGCCACGGCGGCCTGAGCAAGCTGGCGACTGCTGGGCGATGGCTATTTGACGGGGCCAGCCGTGGCCCTGCACATGGATTCGCTGGTCGAGGCAGCCAGAACGGCCGTCGAGGAGTCGTTCGCGCCCTACTCCGAGTACGGCGTCGGTGCGGCGATCGAGACCGCCGACGGCGCGGTGTACACCGGCTGTAACATCGAGAACGCCAACTACAGCAACAGCCTCCACGCCGAGGAGGTCGCCGTCGGGAGCGCGGTCGCGGACGGCCACCGAGCGTTCGAGCGGATCGCCGTCTCGTCGGACGCCCGCGACGGCGTCACTCCCTGCGGGATGTGTCGCCAGACGCTGATCGAGTTCTGTGACGACGACCTGCCGGTGGTCTGTGACGAGGGCGACGGCGAGACGACGACGTACCAGCTGGGCGAACTGATTCCGGCGACCATCTCACGGGAGCACCTGGAATGACCGACGACAGCGAAGATCCCAACGACGGCGAGCAGTACCACCTCGAAGTCGCGCCGGGCGACGTGGCACCCAGCGTCCTCCTGCCGGGCAACCCCGAGCGCGTCGCCAAGGTCGTCGAGTCGTGGGACGACCACGAGGTCGTCGCGGACCACCGAGAGTACCGCACGGCGACCGGCGAGTACGACGGAACGCCGATCTCGGTCACGTCGACCGGGATCGGGTCGCCCTCGGCCGCCATCGCCGTCGAGGAACTGGCTCGCGTCGACGCCGAGACGCTGCTCCGCGTCGGTTCCTGTGGCGCGATCCAGGAGCAGGCCAGCATCGGCGATCTGATCATCACCACCGGCGCGGTCCGACAGGAGGGGACCAGCGAGGAGTACGTCCGCGAGGACTACCCGGCGACGGCCGACCACCGCGTCGTCTCGGCGCTCGTCGCCGCCGCAGAGGAGTTAGGATACGACTACCACCTCGGACTGACCTGTTCGACGGACAGCTTCTACGCCGGCCAGTCACGGCCCGGCTTCGAGGGGTTCGAGGCCAGCGGGAGCGACGAGCGCATCGAAGCGCTGCGAGCGGCCGGCGTCCTCAACTTCGAGATGGAAGCCAGCGCCATCCTGACGCTGGCCAACCTCTACGGACTCCGGGCCGGCGCGGTCTGTACGGTCTACGCCAACCGCGTCACCGGCGAGTTCCGGACGGCGGGCGAACGCAAGGCCGCAAAGACCGCGAGCCTCGCGGTCGACTACCTCGAACGGATGGACGAGGCCGTCGAAGCCAGCAACGCCGACCACTGGCACGCCGGGCTATCAGTCGAGAGAGAATAGTGGGCAGTGGCCGCCGTCTACATGTCGGGCCAGGCCTTGGCGGCCCGGCCGGTCGTCGAGACCCGGCGGATCCACTTGGCTGCGATGGCCTTCTTGAGGTTCTCTGCGAGGAAGCCACCGAACGTGTCGACGGGGACGCTGATACCCATGTACTCCACGTCGTGGGCGACGGCCTTGTCGCCGACGGAGACGACCGTCCCCATGTCGTCGTAGGTCCACGTGTCCAGTGGCTGGCCCCGGGCGGCGCGCGCGAGGTTCCGACCGGCGACCTCGGCAGCCTGCCAGGCGGCCTGAGCGGTCGGTGGTGCGGGGTCGTCGCCGGGCTGGTCGATCAGCGCGCAGTCGCCGATGGCGAAGACGCGCTCGTCGGAGGTCTGGAAGTCACGCTCGGAGTCGATGCGGTGAGAGCGCTCGTCTTTGTCCAGTTCCACGTCGCGGACGGCGTCGCGGCCGGTGATACCGCCGGTCCAGATGAGTTCGTCGTAGTCGAGTTCCGTCTCTTCGCCGACGTAGACCGTGTCTTCGTCGACCTCGCCGATGAACTCGCCACACATGATGTTGATGTCGGCCGCTTCGAGGCGCTTGCGGATCGCACCCTGGAGTTCGGGATCGCCGTTGGGCATCACTTCGTCGAGTCCCTCGACGAGGTGGATCTCCAGGGGCGCGCGGCGCTCGTCGCGGTACTCGGCGATCTCGCCGGCCGTCTGGATGCCCGAGAGGCCGGCACCGCCGACGACGATCTGAGCGGGATCGTTCTGCGTCGCGTCTCGGGCGGCGCTGGCGATTGCGTCGTGGATGTTCAGGGCGTCGTCCAGCGACTTGAGCGTGTGTGCGTACTCCTCTAGCCCCTCGATACCGAAGAAGGCGGTCTGAGAACCGATCGCGACGAGGAGGTAGTCGTACTCGACCGTCGAGTCGTCGTCGAGTTCGACGACACGCTCCTCGGTGTCGATGTCGGCGACCGACGCCTGCACGAAGTCAGTCTGTCGAGACTTGATGTCGCCGACGGGGATAGTCACCTTCTCCTGGACGGTCGGGTCACGGATACAGCGGTGAGATTCGTGGAGCACCAGGTGGTAGTCGGTGTCCGAGATCCAAGTGATGTCGGCCTCGCCGTTCAGTTCGTCTTCGAGGCTCTTTATCGCACCCGCGCCGGCGTAGCCAGCTCCGAGAACGACAACGTTGTCGGTCATGTGTGAAAAGGTCGGGCAGCGGGCGATACAAAGGCTTTGAAATCGCTCTCGCGTGGCAACTGCGTTGTCCCTTCGCTACGTCTCCCCGATCTGATGGGAACGACGGGCGGTAGGGTCGTGCTGTCGGCCGATCGCTGCGTCGTGCTATCCGCGACCCGGCGTCGCGGACGCCGTCACGGAGCGACAGCCGACGGTGTGACAGCGATCAGGAGACGCGTTCCCAGACCGCTTTCTCCTCTGCCGGCTCGTCGCCTCGGGTCCACCACTGGGCTTCCCAGACGGAGCCGTCGTAGACGACGCGGTCGCCGCCGGTGTAGGCGGTGTCCGCGTCCCACTGCGGGTACTCGTTGTCGCCGCCGTCGCCGCCGTCGCCGCCGTCGTCACCGTTGTCGCCGTCGCCGCCATCGTCGCCGCCACCGCCGTTTGCTGGTCCGACCTCTTCCCACGGACCCCACTGGTTCGAACCGGGCTCGTCGCCCTGGGTCCACCACTGGGCTTCCCAGACGGAGCCGTCGTAGACGACCCGGTCGCCGCTGGTGTAGGTGGCGTTGGGGTCCCACTGTGGGTACTCACTGCCGCCGCCGCCGTCGGAGTCCTCGACCGAGATGGTCTCCGAGGCGGAGTCGGTCAGCCCGCCAGGTCCGGTGACGGTGACGGTTGCGGTGTACTCGCCGGCCGAGTCGTAGGCGTGTGTCACCTCTGGGCCGGACGCCGTCGTGCCGTCGCCCAGTGTCCACTCGAAGGACTGGATCGATCCGTCCGGGTCCGTCGACCCACTCGCGTCGAAGGTCACGTCGTCTCCGACCATCGGCGTGGTCGTGTCGACCGAAAGCGTCGCCGTCGGTGCCGTGTAGCCGTCGTCGCTGTCGTTGACGGCGTCGACGATCGCACCGGCGTCGACGAGACCACTGCCCTGCTGGTCCGACGGGAGGCCGATGTCCCGCGCGCTCTCGGTGAGCACGTCTTTGAGCTCCTGTGGCGACAGGTCGGGATCGATCGCGAGTGCCAGCGACGCGACGCCTGCGGCGGCCGGGCAGGCCATCGACGTTCCCGACAGCGAGTTGTAGTCGTCGGTCGGGTACGTCGAGAGCACGTTCAGTCCCGGCGCGGCAACGTCGACTCCGGGGCCGTACTGCGAGAAGTCGGTCAGTGTCTCGTTCGGTCCGACCGCAGATACGGCGACGACGGAGTCGAAGCCCGCCGGATAGGAGACGCCTCGCTGACCGCTGTTTCCGGCCGCAGCGATCGGCAGTGCGCCGTTTTCGAACGCGTAGTCACAGGCGTTGCGCAGCGTCTGCGACGCGCCACCGCCGCCCAGAGACATGTTGATGATATCTGCACCGTTGTCCGCACACCAGACGATCGCGTCTGCGATCGCGCTCAGGACGCCGCCACCGCCCCTACCCCCGAGTGCGCGTGCGGCCAGCAGCGAGGAGTTCGAGATGCCCGCGATGCCGGTCGCGTTGTTCGTCGTCCCGGCCGCGATACCGGAGACGTGGGTACCGTGTCCGTTCCCACTTCGCGGACTCGGGTCGTCGTCGTCGGAGACGAAGTCCCGACCCTTGACCTGTCCGAACTGCGCTTCGAGGTCCGGATGGGTGTACTGGGTCCCCTGGTCGACGACGCCGATCGTCACGTCGGTCGATCCGAACGTCGTCTCCCACGCCCCACCGGCGTTCACCAGTTCGGGAGCGTACTGTTCTCCGACCCGTGGGTCGTCCACGTCGATGACCATCGGATAGTAGGTCGTGTTCGGCTCGACGTACGCGACGCCTGGCTGGTTCTCCAGGTCTTTCTTGGCCGCCGACTGTGCCTGTGGTCCGGTCTGCTGGGGCAACTGAACTTCCATGTACCCCAGCGTGTCGTTCTCGCCGACGACCGAGGCCCCTTCGGGCAGTCCCGACTGGATCGTCGCCTTCGTCTCGGCGGCGTTGGCCGTCGGCTCCATCCCGACGATCAGTTCTCCCGGATCACGGGAATCACCGCCGTTTCCGTCGGGATCCCGCCCCTCCACTGCGGCTGCAGTGCCGATCGCTGTTGATCCGACGATACCGCTTACTGTCCCGAGGAAGGTTCGTCTGGTACTCCCCCCAATGTCTTTGTCCGTCATGGACGTTCAAACATTCAGGAGCACTCCATTTATTATTTATGTCACGAAATGAAGGGTTGAATAATAGTTAGAAACGCTAAACGTCCACTATTCGAAAACGAACGGCAGAATTAATGTTCCGGTTCGCCGGCCGGTGCCCGCATGTCGTCGATGGTCAGGATCAGCTTGTTGCTGGTGTCGTCTTTCCCCGCGAGGGTCCCGATGATCTGGAGCTTCGAGAGCGGCGTCGGGCCGACGGTGACCGAGTCGTCCTCGTGGAAATCGGAGATCGAACCCTGCAACTGGAGCTCGGCACGACACTTCTCGGGATGGTGAACGCTCGTCAGGTCGATCTCTTCGACGTTGGCGTCTTCGAGGAGTTCGCCGTTGTGCCGGAGCGGGACCCGAGCGGCGTCGTCCATGTCCTGGATCTGGAGCGCGTCGTACGCGTTCGCCGTCGGCTTGTACCCGCCTTTCGGACCGGGCACGCCCTCGACGAGCTGGAGTGCCTTCAGGCTCTGCATCTGGTTGCGGATCGTTCCGGGATTTCGGTCGACCTTCTCGGCGATGTCTTCTCCCTTGACCGCACTCTCGCTCTCTTTGTACAGGTTGACCAGTTCCTGCAAGATGTTTTTCTGACTGGGCGTGAGTTCGATTGATGACATAACCGAAGATTGGATGTACCTGTCCTTAAAGCCGACGGTGGCCCCATCCTGTTTGTCACTGTGTATCGTGGTAAAAAATCACATCCACAAATCGAGCGGAAACAGCGCTGTTTCCCGAGGTTCCTCGACAGGGCCAGTGTTTTTTGACACTCGTCGCGACCCGACTGGAAGTTCTGCCCGTCGTCACAGTCACACCGCCGAGTTCCGTCGTCAGCCGGGTTCATCACAGAACAATTAGATACCGCTGACAGGAAGCACGCTCCCAGCTGGCACGGCTCGCCGGTCACGTCGTCCATCTGTCTTTTAGTGCCGGCTCGCGTAGCCACCCGATATGGATCGACAGGTACGTCTCATCGGTGCACCGATGGACCTCGGAGCGGATCGCCGCGGCGTCGACATGGGCCCCTCGGCGATCAGGTACGCCGGCCTCGCCGACCAGCTCGAATCGGCCGGCATCGAGTGTGTCGACTACGGTGACGTGACGGTTCCACGCCCGGAGGAACTTGAGCCGGTCGCAGACGAATCGGTCGACGGACGAGCGAAGTATCTCGCCGAGACGGAGGTGGTCTGTGAACGCATCGCGTCGGCCGTCGACTCGACGGTGAGTGCAGGTGAGTTCCCGCTCGTTCTGGGCGGCGACCACTCGATCGCGATCGGAACGGTCGCGGGCACCACGGCAGACGACATCGGCATCGTCTGGTTCGACGCTCACGCCGACTACAACACGCCCCAGACGACTCCCAGCGGCAACGTCCACGGGATGTCGCTTGCTGCGATCCTCGGGACCGGTTCCTTCGACGGCAGTGAGTGGGCTCACGCTCCGAACGTCGACCCAGCGAACGTCGCGCTCGTGGGGCTGCGGAACCTCGACGAGGGCGAACGCCGACACATCCGTGAGTCGCCGGTAACGGCCTACACGATGAGCGACATCGACGACCGCGGCGTGACGGACGTGGTCGAGTCCGCGCTGGCCGTCGCCGACAGCGCGGCCGACGGACTGCACGTCAGCCTCGACATGGACTGGCTCGACCCCAACGAGGCACCGGGCGTCGGAACGCCGGTCCGGGGCGGCGTCTCGTACCGAGAAGCCCACGTCGCCATGGAGTACGTCGCCAACTGCTCGACGGACCTGTGCTCGATGGAGGTCGTCGAGGTGAATCCGATCCTGGACACACACAACCAGACCGCGGAGTTGGCCTGTGAACTCGCCGCCAGCGCGATGGGCAAGCGGATCCTGTAAACCGGAGCGCTATCGGTCCGTTCTGGCCGACGGCACTCGCTGTGGAACACGATGTGGGAGTTCGGGCAAGCTTATTACTCGTCACGTCGACGGGCCGGCAATGCTCGCCCGCAACGACACGACGGTCAGAGACCCCCGGTATCTCCGGCGACATGCGCTCTCGTTGCTCGACTTCTACCACCAACGGTCCGTCGACACGACCCACGGCGGGTTCGTCCCACAGATCAGCGACCGCGACGGCACCGTCTACGACGCTCGCGCCAAGCTCTTGCCGGCCACCGCCCGCTTCGTGTTCAACTACAGCGTCGGCGCGCTCCTCGATGGGCCCCACTACTGCGAGGAGATGGCTGCACACGGCATTCGTCACCTCGAACGACACCACCGCGACGACCGCCACGGCGGGTACGTCTGGCAACTCGACGGGCAGACGGTAGCCGACGGCGGCAAGCGCTGTTACGGCCACGCGTTCGTCCTCCTGGCGTACGCGACGGCCGCACGTGCCGGCGTCCCGGATGCCCGCGAGCGGATCGAGCCCGCGTACGCGCTGCTCGACGAACACTTCTGGGAGGACGAGTACGGCCGCTGTCGCGTCGAACTCGACCGCGACTGGTCCGGCACGAGCGACTACCGCGGCCAGAACGCCAACATGCACACCTGCGAGGCGCTACTGGCCGCCTACGAGGCCACCGGGACCGAGGAGTACCTCGACCGCGCCGCTCGTATCGCCGAGGGGCTGGCTCGCGACCTCGCCGACGAGGGCGACGGCCTGCTGTGGGAGCACTACACGAGCGAGTGGGACCACGACTGGGCGTACAACCGCGACAAGCCGGGCGATCTCTTCCGGCCCTGGGGCTATCAGCCGGGCCACCTGCTGGAGTGGAGCAAGCTCTTGCTGGTGCTCGCCCGCCACCGGGAAGAGTCGTGGTTCGCCGACCGCGCCGTTCGCTTCTTCGACGCGGCCGTCGAGAACGGCTGGGACGACGACCGCGGCGGCTTCGTCTACAACTTCGACCGGGACGGCGACCCGCTCGTCGAGAACAAGTACTACTGGCCACTGTGTGAGGGGATCGGTGCGACCGCACTGCTGGCCGACCGCTTCGACGACGACCGGTATCGAGCGTGGTACGACCGGATCTGGAACTACGCGCTGGACAACGCGGTCAACGACCGCTACGGGAACTGGTACTTCCAGTTGACGCCGGACAACGAGGTCGCGACCGACGCCATCGACGACACGCCAGAGGTCAAAGTCGGCTACCACCAGCTCAACGCCATCTACGAGACCCTACGAGCCGACGGCTTCGCCGAGTAGGCAATCTACCCCTGGTTCGCCGCCGGTGATGTCCCGTCCCGGCGCTCGTGAAACAGCGTCGGTCGACGGCCCTACCCGAACCCCTCGTAGTCCATGTGTGCCTCTGGGACACCGACCGACCGCGCCGTCCGGACGAGCGTCTCGACCATGGCGTTGATCCCACAGGCGTACAGGTCGAGGTCGTCGGGGTCGAGCCGAGCCTGCGTCCCCACGGGTTCTGCCTCGACGTAGCGCTGCATCGACTGCGGGACCGACGAGCGATCGACCGCTGCCCCGTCGAGGTACTTCGCGAACACCTGCTGGACGTAGTCGACTTCGCCGGACCAGTCGCTCAGGAGTGGTTCTCGCGTCAGCGTCGGGACGAAGTGAAACCGCTCGTGGTCCTCGGCCAGCGACTCGAACCACTCGCGATACGGCAGGTCGTCGCGCCACGCACAGCCGAGAAACAGCCACACGTCCCGCTCCGTGCCTCGATAGGTGTCTTGCCCGGTCGCGAAGAGGTGCTCGATCATACTGCGAAACGGGGCGACGCCGGTGCCGGTCGCGAGAAAGACCACGTCCCGGCTGGAGGGGTTCGAGAGGGCCATCTCGCCGTAGGGACCGCGGACGACCACCTCGTCGCCTTCCTCGACGTGGACGAACAGTTCGCTGGTGAGGCGTCCGCCGGGCACGCGCCGGATACAGAACTCCAGTTCGTGCTCCGCTGGCGCGTTCGCGAGCGAGTACGCCCGCGGCGTGTCGCCGCTGCGCAGCGTGACGTACTGCCCCGGCTCGAAGTTCAGTTCCGTGTCGGGATCGACACGCAGTCGCAGCAGTGACGGATACGGACGTTCGAACCGATCGGCGAGGTCTCGCACGGCCCCGATCCGTCGGCGCGACGCGCCCTCGGCGCGCAGCGCCTCGTACAGTCCCGTCCAGTCGACGTCGGAGCCGCTGCGAAAGTCCGCGAACAGACAGTCGACGCCCGCGGCCGCTACCTCGCGCCGCACGGCGCTCCGGACTTCGCCGTTCCGGCTCCGGTCCAGTGGCTCGACGAGCGTCACGCGTCCCTCGTCGGTGACGAGCGGATGGGCGGCCAGCCGTTCGTGTTTGCTCTTGTGGCGCGGAACGTCTGGCATTCGTTCCCTCCTCGTAGCCCAGCGTCTTCATACTACGCTTTTTGTACCGTCCCTCCCGCAAAAGATTGCCTCGCCGCTCGCGTTCTCCGTGCTACTCGCCGTCTTCGATCTCGGCGGGCACCACCGTGACGCTCGCCACGTTGTCCGCCCCGTCGAGCTCCATGATCTTGACCCCCTTCGTGTTGCGGCCGACCTGTGACACGTCACCGGCGGGGATGCGCATGATCTGGCCGCTCTCGCTCATGATGACCAGGTGGTCGTCCTCGCGGACGGCCTTCGCCGTCGCGACGCGGCCGTTGCGGTCGTCGGTCTTGATGTCGATCAGGCCCTTCCCGTAGCGGGACTGTTTGCTGTACTCCGACAGGAGGGTGCGCTTCCCGTACCCGTTCTCGGTGACGGTCAGGAGTGCGCGGTCGTCGTGGTCGTCCGTCGCGACCATCGCGGCGACCTTGTCGCCGTCTTGCAGGTCGATCCCGCGGACGCCGCGGGCCGACCGTCCCATCTCGCGGACCTCCGACTCGTCGAAACGGATCGTCATGCCGCCCTCGGTGGCGACGACCAGATCGCCGCTGTCGTCGGTGACCTCCACGTCGACCAGTGCGTCGCCGTCTTCGAGCTTCGCGGCGATGATCCCCGTCGAGAGGATGTTCTCGAACTCGTCGACGCAGGTGCGCTTGACGTAGCCGTTGCGGGTGACCATCGTCAGGCACTCCTCTTCCTCGAAGTCGTCCGTCGAGACCACGGCGGTGATCTCCTCGCCGTCGCCGAGATCGATGATGTTGACCGCCGACTTGCCCCTGGCGGTGCGGGACATCTCCGGAATCTCGTAGGTCTTCAGGCGATAGACCTGTCCCTGATTGGTGAAACAGAGCAGGTAGTCGTGGCTGTTCGCCCGGAAGACCTTCGAGACGCGGTCGCCCTCCTTGGGGTCCGAGCCGATGATCCCCTTGCCGCCGCGGTTCTGGGCGTCGAACACGTCGACGGGCATCCGCTTGATGTAGTCGTCCTCCGTGATGACGACGACACAGTCTTCCTCGGGGATGAGATCCTCGTGGGTGACCTCGCCCTCGGCTTCGAGGATCGAGGTCTTGCGGTCGTCGTCGTACTCCGCTTTGATCTCGCGAAGCTCGTCTTTGATGACCGTCAGAAGCTCCGACTCGGAGTCGAGGATCGTCTGGAGCCGTTCGATTCGGGCCTGTACGTCCTCGTACTCCGACTCGATCTCTGCGGTCTCCATCGAGGTCAGCGAGCCAAGCTGCATCCGGACGATGTGGGCCGCCTGCTCCTCGGAGAAGTCGAACTGGCTCTGTAGTTCGGTGCGGGCCTCGTCGCGGTCCTCCGAGTCCTGGATCAGCTCGACCACGTCGTCGACGTTTTGCAGCGCCTTCAGGCGACCTTCGAGGATGTGTGCGCGGTCCTGGGCCTCGTCGAGTTCGAACTGCGAGCGCCGACGCACGACCTCCCGGCGGTGATCGACGTAGTGTTCGAGCGTCTCTTTGAGGGTGAGCACGCGGGGCTCGTCGTCGACCAGCGCGAGGTTGATGACGCCGAAGGTCGATTCGAGGTGGCTCTCCAGGAGCTGGTTCTCGACCACGTCGACGTTCGCGCCGCGCTTGAGTTCGACGACGATGCGGACGCCGTTGCGGTCCGACTCGTCGCGGAGGTCGGCGATCCCCTCGATGACGCCCTCGTTGACGTCCTCGGCGATCCGCTCGACCATCCGTGCCTTGTTCTCCTGGTAGGGGATCTCCGTGACGACGATCCGGTTCTCCTCGGGATCGACCTCGTAGTCCGCCCGGACGCGGAGGCGACCGCGCCCCGTCGAGTACGCCGAGTAGATGGCGTCCTTGCCGACGATGTTGCCGCCGGTCGGGAAGTCCGGCCCCTTCACGTGGTCCATCAGGTCCTCGACCTCGCAGTCGGGGTTGTCGATGAGGTGAATCGTCGCGTCGATCACCTCGCCGAGGTTGTGCGGCGGGATGTTCGTCGACATCCCGACGGCGATCCCCGAGGAACCGTTGACCAGCAGGTTCGGCATCGCCGACGGCAGGACCTCCGGCTCCTGCAGTCGGTCGTCGTAGTTCGACTGGAAGTCGACGGTGTCTTTCTCGATGTCGGCGAGCAGTTCCTCCGAGATCGGCGACATCCGGGCCTCGGTGTAACGCATCGCGGCCGCGGGGTCGCCGTCCATCGAGCCGAAGTTCCCCTGTCCGTCCACGAGGGGGTAGCGCATCGCGAACGGCTGGGCCATTCGGACGAGGGTGTCGTAGATCGCGCTGTCACCGTGGGGGTGGTAATCACCCATCGTCTCCCCGACGATCGAGGAGGACTTGCGGTGAGAGGACCGCGACGAGACGCCCATCTCGTGCATCGCGTAGAGAATCCGGCGGTGGACGGGCTTGAGCCCGTCGCGAACGTCCGGGAGCGCACGACCGGCGATGACGCTCATCGCGTAGTCGATGTAGCTCTGTTCCATCTCGTCCTCGATGCGGACGCGGTCGACGCGCGACGCTGCCTGCGGATCGTCGGGATCAGGTGCTTCAGAACTCATGTTAGATGTCCACCCAGTCGGCTTCCGGCGAGTGTTCCTTGATGAACTCCTTGCGGGGCTCGACCGCGTCGCCCATCAGCACCGAGAACATCTTGTCTGCGGCGGCGGCGTCCTCGATGGTGATCTGCTTGAGGATCCGCTGGTCGGGATCCATCGTCGTGTCCCACAGCTGCTGGGGGTTCATCTCGCCCAGGCCCTTGAACCGCTGGACCTGATCTGGATTGCCGTCACACTTCTCTTCGACGAGCCGATCTCGCTCTGCCTCCGTCATCGCGTCGTAGGTCTCGCCGTTGTACCGGACCCGATAGAGCGGGGGCTGGGCGGCGTAGACGTAGCCAGCTTCCAGCAGCGGCTTCATGTGCCGGTAGAACAGGGTCAACAGGAGCGTCCGAATGTGGGCACCGTCGACGTCGGCGTCGGTCATCATGATGATCCGCTTGTAGCGGATGTCCTCGATGTCGAACTCGTCGCCGATGCCGGTGCCGAGCGCCGTGATGACGTTGCGGATCGAGTCGTTCTCCAGGATGCGGTCGAGGCGGTGTCGCTCGACGTTGAGGATCTTCCCGCGGATCGGGAGGATCGCCTGGAACTCCGGATTGCGTCCCTGTTTGGCCGAGCCGCCGGCAGAGTCGCCCTCGACGACGAACAGCTCCGCGTCGTCGGGATCCCGTGTCTGGCAGTCGGCGAGCTTGCCGGGCAGTGCCGTCGATTCGAGCGCGGACTTGCGCCGGGTCAGCTCCTCGGCTTTCTTCGCGGCCTTGCGGGCCTTCGCGGCCTCGACGGCCTTGCCGACGATGGCCTCCGCCGTGTCGGGGTTCTCCTCGAAGAACGTCCCGAGACCGTCGTGCATCGCCGACTCGACGATCCCCCGGACCTCGCTGTTGCCCAGCTTCGTCTTCGTCTGGCCCTCGAACTGCGGGTCGGGGTGTTTGATGGAGATGACGGCCGTGAGGCCCTCGCGGATGTCTTCGCCCGAGAGGGTGTCGTCGAGGTCGTTCAACAGGCCGTTGCTCGTGGCGTAGTCGTTGACCGTCCGGGTCAGAGCCGTCTTGAACCCGGTCATGTGACTGCCCCCCTCTCGCGTGTTGATGTTGTTGGCGAAGGCGTGGATCGATCCCTGTAGCTCGGCCGTGCCCTGCATGGCGATCTCGACCTGGACCGGCCCGTCCTCGATCTGCTCTTCGTCTTCGAAGTAGATCACGTCGCGGTGGAGGGGCTCTTTGGTCTCGTTGAGATACTGGACGAACTCCTTGATGCCGCCCTCGTAGACGAACGTCTGAGACTCGCCGTCGCGTTCGTCGACCAGCGAGATCTCGACGCCGGAGTTGAGGAAGGCAAGCTCCCGGAGGCGAGACGCCAGCGTCGAGTAGACGAAGTCGGTCGCCTCGAAGATCTCGTCGTCGGGCCAGAAACGGATCTGTGTGCCCGTCTCCTCGTCGGGTTCCATGTCGCGAACCCGTTCGAGCTCGTACTCCGGTTCGCCGTGGTCGAACCGCTGTTTCCAGACGGCACCGTCGCGTTTGACCTCGACTTCGAGCCACTTCGAGAGTGCGTTGACGACGGAGACACCCACCCCGTGGAGCCCACCGGAGACCTGGTAGGACTTGCTGTCGAACTTCCCTCCCGCGTGGAGTACGGTCATGATGACTTCGAGCGCGGGCCGGTCGTGCTTCTCGTGGGTGTCGACCGGGATGCCGCGGCCATCGTCGGAGACAGAGACGGAGTCGTCCTCGTGGATCGTGACGGTGATTTCGTCGCAGTGCCCGGCGAGTGCCTCGTCGATGGAGTTGTCTACGACCTCGTAGACGAGATGATGGAGGCCTCTGGAGTCGGTCGACCCGATGTACATCGCCGGCCGCTTTTGAACGGCCTGTAACCCCTCCAGAACCTGAATCTGTTCCGCACCGTAATCACGGTCCTGTGACATAGAATCTACTGCGTCTAGTCGTGCGGGGGTCTTAAACTTCCCGCACGCGCACGCGAAGCGGTCGCCCCGTCCGGCAGTTCGGTTCGTCCGATCGTTCGAACGGGATCAGGACCCGCCGCTCGACCGGCCGGTCGCTGCCTCGCTCGCCGGTCCGCTGTCGCTGTGGCCGCTGGTGGCGTCTGCCTCGGTCTCGAAGGACTCGACGAGCCCCTTGAGGTCGCTGGCTCGATCCGAGAGCGTCCGGATGTTCTCGGTGACCTCCGTGATCGAGGCGGTCTGCTCCTCCGCGGAGGCCGCGACGTTCTCCGTCTGTGCGCTCGTCTGTTCGCTGATCGAACCGACTTCGTCGACCATCGCGACGACCTCCTCCGTCGACGCCGCCTGTTCCGTCGTCGCGTCGCTGATCGACTGGATGCCGGCGTTGGTCTCCTCGACCTGTTCGACGATCTCGTCGAGGGCCTCGGTGGCCTCCCTGATCGTCTCCTGTCCGGTGTCGACCCGTGCGCCCATCTCGCGCATGTCCACGACGGTCTCGTCGGTCACCGACTGGATCTCGGTGATCATCGAGTCGATGTCGTCGGTCGCAGCCTGGGTCTGGGCCGCGAGCTCTTTGATCTCGTCGGCGACGACGCCGAACCCTTCGCCGGCCTCGCCGGCTCGGCTGGCCTCGATGGAGGCGTTCAGCGCCAGCATGTTCGTCTGGTCGGCGATCTCGTCGATGAGCGTGACGACTTCGCCGATCCGTTCGACCTCGGTGGCGAGGGTCTCGACCTGCTCGATGGTCTCTGTCGCCTTCTGCTCGATCGCTTCGATCTCTTCGGTCGCTTCTCGACCGTACTCGCGCCCCTGTTCGCCGGTCTCGGAGGCGCGTTCGGCCTTCGTCGCGATCTCGTCGGTCGAGGACGTGATCTCCTCGATCGTCGCCGAGAGATCCGTCATCTCGTCTGTCACCTGCTGGATGTTCTCGTTTTGCTGTTCGGCTCCGCTGGAGATCTCCTGGATCGTCTCGGCGACCTGTTCGCTCGCGGTCCGCACTTCGTCCGCGCTCGCGGAGATCTGTTCGCTCGAATCGTCGACGTCGCGTGCGAAGCGCTCGATCTCGACGACGGTCCGCTCCAGCTCCGCGATCATCTCGTTGGACGCCTCTGCGATCTCTCGCATCGCGTCGTTGTCGATGTCCGTGTCGAGTCGCTGGGTCAGGTCGCCCTCTGCGGCTCGGGCCATCACCGCTCCGAACGCCGTCGCTTGCTGTTCGAGGCTGTCTGCCAGGGCCTCGGCGTCCTGTTTGGCGACTTCCGCCTCGCTGCGGGCCGTTTCGAGGTCGTCGATGAACTGCTCTAGGTCGGTCTGCATCGCGTCCAGCGAGTCCCCGAGCCGTCCGGGGACCGGCTCGTCGAGGACGGCAGCGTCGAAGTCCTGGCGCGACAGCGCGTCGGCCTGGTCGGCGACGGTCTGGAGGTACGCCGTGATGTCGCGGAACGCGGTCCGGACCTGTCCGACCTCGTCGATCCGACCGTCGTCGGAGATCTCGATGTCGAGGTCGCCGTCTGCGAGCGCGGTCGCCTGCGAGGACAGCTCCTGCATCGAACGCATCGGCCCCCGTCGCACCATCAGCCCCAGCACGACCAGCCCGACCAACGCCGACCCGATCAGGAGGAAGATGTTCTGCTCGACCTGCTGGCGAACCACCAGTGCCGACGACTTGGGCGCTTTCTTTATGACGACCCAGTTGGAGTCACCGCCGACGGCCGTGTACGCGACCACCGAATCCGAGGTCAGGAGCGTCCCGTTGGGGTTGTTGTCGACGGCGGTCCTGATCTCGTCAGCGTTCGAGCCGCCGTACTGCGCGAGGATGGCGTCCTCGTCGCGATCCAGCAGTACGTCACCGGTGCCCCGACCGATGATCGTCGTCCGGGTTCCGTCGATGGAGCTGCGGAAGCGTTGGGCTCGCTCGCTCATCCGGATCTTCATGATGAGCGCGTACTCCGTCTCCGGCACCGGCGAGATCAAGGCCATCGAGGGGGAGCCGTCCCGATCCTCGTACACCCACGACTGGATGACTGTTTCAGGACCGTCGAACGACAGTTCGTCGTAGCTCGCTTCCTGTGGCCAGACGATCGCCGTCTCGGTCACGCTGGAGCCTTCGAGGTCGGCGTTCGTGCTCGCCTCGATCGTCCGGTCGTCCCGGTCGAGATAGTGGAGCGCCACGACTTCGCTTGGCAGTTGCTCCATCTCGTCGTCGAGTGCGGTGCGTACCTGATCGAGGTCGGTCGTCGCGAGCGCCCGCTGCTTCGAGAGCGTTCTGACGGTGTTTTGCTGGGTGTCGACCCACTGCTTGACGGCGTCGCCCTCCAGCTCTGCGTTCGCCAGGAGGTTCTGGCGTTGCTGATCGCTCACGTCTTCTGAAACCTGTGTTGCGGTGTAGAATCCGATGCTCGCGACGATCAGCAGAATCACCAGTGCGACGAGCCCGAACTTTCGCGTGTAACTCCGACGGACGGACTGTGGGAGCCAGTTCTCGATAGTCATAATAAATCTTTGTTGGGTTCCTTCTAGTTGCCGCGCTACTCTCTGTGGGGAATGCTCGGGTAAAAAGACAACTGGCGAGTTATCAGGACAAATATCCGAGAACGACAGCGTCGATTAATCTCTCTGCCACTCAGTGCCGTCACGCCGCCGTGACCACTTTCACTCCGGTGGCGAACACCTTTTAAGCTGTCCGCTGATACGTACCGCCACGAATGACCTCGTATCAGTCTCGTCTCGGGGAGGGGGAGGGGATCGCCGACGAACTGGCCGAGAGCCAGCGATCCATCTCCATCGCCGAGTTCTTCGAGAAGAACAGGCAGATGCTCGGGTTCGACTCGGGGGCCAAGGCGCTCGTCACGGCCGTCAAGGAGGCCGTCGACAACGCGCTCGACGCCTGTGAGGAGGCCGGGATCACCCCCGACATCTACGTTGAGATCCAGGAAGCGGGGGACTACTACCGGCTCATCGTCGAAGACAACGGCCCCGGCATCACCCGAGAACAGATCCCCAACATCTTCGGGAAGCTGCTCTACGGCTCGCGCTTTCACAAGCGCGAGCAGAACCGGGGACAGCAGGGGATCGGTATCTCGGCGGCCGTCCTCCACTCCCAGAAGACCAGCGGCAAGCCGGCGAAGATCACCAGCCGGACCGAGCAACACGCAGACGCCCAGTACTTCGAGCTGATCGTCGACACGGACGCCAACGAACCCGAGATCAGCGTCGAGGACACGACGACCTGGGAGCGACCCCACGGCACCCGCATCGAACTGGAGATGGAGGCGAACATGCGGGCCCGCCAGCAGCTCCACGACTACATCAAGCACACGGCGGTGGTCAACCCCCACGCCCGCATCGAACTGGTCGAGCCAAAGGAACACCTCAAGTACGAACGGACGACCGACCAGCTCCCGGACGAGACCGAGGAGATCCGTCCCCACCCCCACGGCGTCGAACTCGGCACGCTGTTGAAGATGCTGGAGTCGACGGATTCGTACTCGATCTCGGGGTTCATGCAGGGCGAGTTCACCCGGGTGGGCCAGAAGACCAGCGACGAGGTCATCGCGAACTTCAACGACCGGTACTACGGCCGCGAGATGACGTGGTACGGCCCGGAGCCCCACGACGGCAGCGTTGCCCCGGAGGGGCAACGAGGTGAAGACGGCGAAGCCGTCGGAACGGACGTGGCGCGAGCCGTCCAGCAGGCCGTCTCGAACAAGGGCAAAGACGCCACCGCGGCGTTCGCCGATGCGGTCGCCAGCGCCGTCTCGGAGGCCGGCCGGGTCGCCCACGGTCGCCTCGAAGAGATCGTCGACGGCCACGCCGACCGGATCGAGGACGACTACGAGAAGACCTTCGGCGACACCGTCCGCGAAGCCGCCATCGAGGCGGCGTGGGGCGAGATCACCGCCGATCGAACGCCGGACGTGTACGAACTCGTCGACGAGGTCACGACGACGCGCAAGGACGACGCCGCGGTGCAGGGCATCGCCGAGCGAATCGCGGACAAGTTCGACGACGGCCGCCACCGGCTGACCTACGCCGAGTTTGAGTCCTACGTCGACCGCGCCGCCGACATGACCGAGGAGCGCGACGACACCACGTTCGGCGAGACCGCACGCGAGAAGATCGTCGACGCCCTCTGGGAGGTCGCCGCGCCGGTCTCGGACGATCCCCCCAACGTGAGCGAGATCGCCGACGACCGCGACGTCGCCAGCGACCTGCTGGAGGCGATGCGCGAGACCGACATCATCGCACCGCCGACGGACTGTCTCGCACCGATCACCGCCGAACTCGTCGAGGCGGGGCTGAAAAAGGAGTTCGACGCGGACTTCTTCGCCGCCTCCACTCGGGACGCCTCCGTCCACGGCGGCGACCCGTTCATCGTCGAGGCGGGGATCGCCTACGGCGGCGACATCGAACACGACCAGGCTCAGGTGATGCGCTTTGCCAACCGCGTCCCGCTCGTGTACCAGCGCGGTGCCTGTGCGACGACCGACGTGGTCAAGTCGATCAACTGGCGCAACTACGGCCTCGATCAGCCGGGGGGCAGCGGCATCCCCAACGACGCCGCAGTCGTCATGGTCCACATCGCCTCGACGAACGTCCCCTTCACCAGCGAGTCCAAAGACGCCGTCGCCAACATCCCGGAGATCGAGTCCGAGATCGAACTGGCGATCCGCGAGGCCGCACGGGAGCTAAAGAGCTACCTCAACAAGCGCCGATCGATGCAAAAGCGCCGGAAGAAAGAGAACAAGCTCGCGACGATCCTCCCCGAGATGGCCGAGAAGCTCGCGACGGTCACCGGCAACGAGCAACTGGACATCGACGACTCGATGGCCCGCATCATGAACAACGTCCTCGTCGAGCGCGAGGTCGAGGGCGATACGGTCCGGGTCGTCGTCGAGAACAACGACGACACCAACGCCGACATCGACCTGACGGACATCGTCACGACCGAGCCACGGGCCACGAACGGCGCGAACGTCGTCGAGATGGACGGCGAGTGGTTCGTCAAGTGGCAGACGACCGTCGCTGCCGGCGACGACGCAGTCCTGGAGTATCAGATCGACGGCGACGCCGAGTTCGACATCGCCGTCGACGGCGTCGAAGACGAGAAACTGACCGTGAACGCGTAATCTATGAGTACTGATAGCAACCTCAACGAGGCAGAAGCCCGCGAACAGCTGCTCGACCTCGCGGCGGACTTCTACGACCAGTTCGCCGAGGGCGACGTGCCGACGATGCAGATTCCCACCCGAACGAAGTCCAACATCGAGTACGACGAGGACAAGGACGTGTGGGTCTACGGCGACCGCTCTTCGACCCGGTCGGCGAAGACCGTCTCCGGAGCCCAGAAGCTCCTGAAAGCGACCTACACCATCGACTTCCTCGCACAGCAACTCGAAGAGGACCGCTCTTCGACCCTGCGTGAACTGTACTACCTCTCGGAGTCCTGGGACCTCGACGAGGCCCAGTTCAACACACAGGACGAGTCGAACAACCTCATCGAGGACTTAGAGATCGTCTCGGAGGTCAAACGCGAGGACTTCCACATGCGCCCCGAGGAGTCCGGCGCGAAGGTGATGGGACCGCTGCTGCTGCGCGAGCAGACCAGGCGGGGCGACCGCGAGATCCACTGCCAGGACGACGTGGGCCAGGGCGGCTACCAGATCCCCAACAACCCAGACACCATCGAGTTCCTCGACAACGACGCCGACTTCGTCCTCTGTGTCGAGACCGGTGGGATGCGCGACCGGCTGGTCGAGAACGGGTTCGACGACGAGTACGACTCCATCGTCGTCCACCTGGGCGGCCAGCCCGCCCGTGCGACCCGGCGGCTGACCAAGCGCCTCCACGACGAACTCGACTTGCCCGTCGTGGTCTTCACTGACGGTGACCCCTGGTCGTACCGCATCTACGGCTCGGTCGCTTACGGTTCGATCAAGTCGGCCCACCTCTCGGAGTACCTCGCGACGCCGGAAGCCCAGTTCATCGGCATCCGTCCGGAGGACATCGTCGAGTACGACCTGCCGACGGACCCCCTCTCGGACTCGGACATCAACGCCCTCGAATCGGAGCTGGAGGACCCACGCTTCCAGACGGAGTTCTGGGAGGAGCAGATCGAACTCCAGCTCGACATCGGGAAGAAGTCCGAACAGCAGGCACTGGCCTCGCGGGGACTGGACTTCGTGACGGATACGTATCTGCCTGAACGGCTGACCGAGATGGGCGTCCTCTAACGACCTTTTTCCGCTGCGGGTTCGAGGTGCCCCTCGAACCACTTGCGCAAAAACGTCGATGAAAAAGGCCGAACGCGAGCCACTGGCTCGCGTTCGGAGAACCGGCGACCTTCCGGGTCCTTCGGACCGCTCGGTCGCCGGAGAGTTTTACGAACCTGCTCAGTCGCTCTCTGCATGTGGCCGAAAGAGCCGATTGCTATTCTTGATTCTCTAATACGTCTGTAATCCTCTCAAATTGTAGGGCAATATAATGGGTTGCAACACCTTGGACGCCTGGTCCACCCTGACCGTCCCAACCATGTTCATAAATATCGTACGCCAGACCTTCCGCGTCACTCAAATATTCTTCCGACATGTCATACTATTGTAGGTGAGGCATGTACATGTCTCTCGCTAATATTCCCTCAAGTTATATGCTCTCGCTTTTCGAGCCACAAATCATGATTATATGAATATGCGATTTGCTACTCCTCGATCCCCAGTTCCGCTAGCAGCGTCACCGCAGCGGCGTGTGAGGAAGGCGGTCCTCGTGCGGTGACGAGGTCGCCGTCGACGGTCACCGACGTGTCGGCGTCGAGTTCGGCGTCCCAGACGCCGCCCGCGGCCTCGACCTCGTCTTCGACCCAGTAGGGCAGCTTGCGTCCGTCGGGGAGCAGGTCCTGCTCGTCGACGATCCCCTCCTCCCAGACGTTGGGGAAGCCGGTGACGTTCCGGTCGGCGACGAGCATGTCGCCGTCGGAGTCGCGAGTGAACGCGAGGATGCCGACGGCGTGACAGACGACCAGCGCCGTCCCTGTCTCGCCCTCGACCGCGGTCCGGAGCGCGTCACGGGCGTGTACGTCCTGGGTCACGTCCCACTCGGCACCGTGGCCGCCGGGGAAGACGACAGCGTCGTAGGCCTCGGCATCGGCGTCGGCCAGCGCGATCGGGTCGTTGAGGCGGTCGTCGCTCTCTGCCACGCTCGTGACGCGTTCGGCGGTCTCCTCGCCGACCTCCTCGGGGTCGATCGATCGCTCGTCGACGACCGGCGGGTTCCCGGTCGGCGTCGCGACCGTCACCTCGACGCCCGCCTCGGTGAGCGTCGTGAGCGGCTCGATACACTCCTCGCCCCAGTAGCCTTCTTCGCTGACGATGAACAGTGCAGTAGTCATGCACCCTCTGTAGGGGTGTGTGGTGTAACCTCCTTTCGGGCGCGGCAGCAAAGTGAGCGACCGAAACGAGGTTCAATGGTCCAGTGCGACCGGCACGCCACGGCCCGCAACGTCGACTGCGAAGGCCTCGTCGTCGCCCTCCAGGGACTCGAAGGTGTTGTAGTGGATCGGCACCACGCAGTCCGGTCGCATCTCCGCCGCGAGGTCGGCGGCGGTGTGGCGATCCATCGTGTAGTTCTTCGCGATCGACGGGACGAACACGTCCACGTCGAGTTCCTCGTGGCCGGGCAGTACGTCGGAGTCGCCGGGCCAGAAGACCCGCTGGCCGCCGATCTCGACCAGGAAGCCACAGCCGATTCCCTTCGGGTGGATCGGCGTGCCGTCGTCTTCGACGTTCGGACCGTCTTCCTCGTTGTAGGCCGGGACGGTCCAGATCGGGCAGTCGGCGGCGACGAGTTCGTCTTCCATGCCCACCTCGACGACCTCGAAGTCGAGATCGGCCGGTCGGTCGATGTCGCGGTCGGTCGCGTGGACGTCGATCCCCTCGAAGAGGACGACGGTCGCGTCGTCGCTCGCGACCCGGCGGATGCCGTCCGGATCGTAGTGGTGGATGTGAGTGACCAGCACGACGTCGCCGTCCCGCGCGTCGTAGTCCTGCGTCGGCGGGTGGTTGATCCCCTCGACGTGGGGTTCCCACTCGCCCGTGAGGACGCCGTAGCGTCCGGGATCGAAGTAGATCGTCGTGTCGTCGCTCTCGACCCGCAGGGTCGCGTAGCCGAGCCAGTCCAGCGTGAGCTCCTCGAAGTGGACAGTCATAGATCACGGTTCGGCCGAGCGGCGTATAAATGGCCCGTGACGCGGATGGTCGTTCCTCACAGCCGGCATATCACCCTTGCTGGGCGGCCAGCCGTTCGACCCGTTCGAGCGTGTCGCCGTCCGCGACGGCTTTGTCCGAGCGGACCTCGACGAACCGCGGGAATCGGAGCGCGTACCCCGACTCGTAGGTCGAGGAGGTCTGGATCTCCTCGTAGCCGACCTCGAAGACGACGGCCGGTTCGATCTCGACGCGCTGGCCGGTCTCCCGGGTGACGTGTGGCTCCAGCAGTTCGGTCAGCGTCGCCAGCTGTTCGTCGGTGATGCCGGTCGCGACGTTGCCGACGGGCGCGTAGCCGTCGTCGGTCCGGGCCGACAGCTCGAAGGTCCCCAGATAGGTCGCTCGCCGTCCCTCGCCCCACTCTGCGCCGGTGACGACGAGGTCGAGCGTCTCCACGTCGGGCTTGCGTTTGCGCCAGTGTTTGCCCCGCTTGCCCGGCGAGTACGTCGAGTCTGGATCTTTCAGCATGATCCCCTCGTGGCCGGCGGCCAGCGCCTCGTCGGCGATGTCCTCGATCCGTCCGGTGTCGTCCGCGAGCCAGCACGTCGACCGGATTGCGTCGGCGTCGCCCAGCACCGCGTCGAGCTCGTCTCGTCGGTCGACGAGGGCGGTGTCCAGCAGGTCACGACCGTCGGCGTGGAGGCAGTCGAACGCGTGCAGGCGAACGCCGACGTTCTCGCTGGCACGGGCCACGTCGTGTTTGCGCCGGAAGCGTCGCAGCACCTCCTGGAAGGGGAGCGGATCGCCGTCGCCGTCGACCGCGACGACCTCGCCGTCGAGGATCACCGGACCGTCGACGGCGTCCTCGACGGCCGACACGACCTCCGGCAGCGGCTCGGTCACCTCCTCCATGTTCCGAGAGAACAGCCGGACCGTCTCGCCGTCGTAGTGGACCTGGACCCGAGCGCCGTCGTACTTCCACTCGACCGCTGCGGTCTCCCAGTCTTCGAGGGCCTCGGTCACGGTGCCGGCCTGTGCGAGCATCGCCTTGACCGGCCGGCCGATCGTCAGTTCGAGGTCGGCCAGCCCGTCGGCCCTCTCGTCTCGGGCGACCCGGGCGACGTTCCCGTAGTCGTTGGTGACCTGTAGCGCGCGCTCGACGGCGTCGACCGGCGCGTCGAAGGCCGCCGCGATGGCGTCGCGTACCGTCCCCTCGCCGACGCCGATCCGCATCTCCGAGAGGACGATCCGGGCGAGGTAGCGCGCCTCCTCGTCGCTGGCGCGGTTGAACAGGCCAAAGAGCGTCTCGACTTTCGTGTCGCGGCTGCCCGAACCGCTGGCCGACGCGATGGCTGCGAGTTCGTCCGCCACCTCGGCGACGGTGAGCGGAGACTGCGAGCCAGCGCCGAAGGCAGCAAGTCCCTGCTGGCCGCCCAGGTCGAGGTCGGCGGCGACGGCACCGATCTCGCCCACGTCCGCGACGCGGGCCTCGATGTCGTCGACGGCGACGTTTCGGCCCGCAGCCCGCGCCAGCGCCTCGTAACACAGCTTCGGGCCGATGTCGAGCTTCGTCGCCTCGTAGGCCGGGAACACCCGTCCCTGCACGAGCCGTGTGAGGATCGGGAGGTCGTCACCGGCGTCTGCGAGCAGCCCGGTCACCAGCTCGGTCGTCGCGATGTCGGCGCTCTCGCCCTCGATCTCGGCCGCCGTCGCGGCGAACTCGGCGAACTCCATTACCGGAGGCTACCGACCCGGCGTCGCAAACACCCTTCGATGCGCGTCGGCTACTCGACCGTGACCGGTACGGTGACGAACTCGCCTTGTCCCGGCGCGGGATAGGGCCGGTCTCGCTCGAAGCCGCCGTAGTTCAGCACTCGATCGCCGTCGGTGTCGAGATGCGCCACGACGACCAGCGAGTCCCGCCGCTCAACTGGGCTGTCGAGTTCGATCGTCACGTCCTCGTGGGTGCCGGCGACGAGATACGCCGACTGGCCGACGATCTCGCCGCCGGCTTCGTCCTCGTAGACGACGACGTAGCCGCCGTCGGACAGCGAGGCGGAATCGACCGTGATGCGCTCCTGTCCGGCGGCGGGACTGTCGACGGTCAGCGAGGCCACCGGCGAGGACAGCAGGAGGAACACCACGTAGGCCACACCCAGCATGATCGCGGCGTGTTTGGCCCCGTCTCTGAGCGACCCCTCGCCGAGTTGCCCGCCGACGAAGCCGGTAAACAGCGCCTGGATCAGCGCCGTGTGGAAGAACACGAGCGTGTACGCTGCCTTGTCGACCTGGCCCAGCCGCGCGAACTGATCGACGTTGACGCCCAGTCGCCCCGTGTTCTCGGGGGTCGGAACGCTGGAAGGCAACGCCGGCACGAGCACCTCCTGGACCGACGCGATGATGACCAGGAAGACGAGAAAGGAGATGTAGATGACGACGAGGTAGGTGAGCATCTCCTGGCGGCGCTGGCGGCGCAGCCGGTGGTCAGAGCGAGCCTGATCGGCGGCGATCCGCAGGATCGGCCCCATCTTGCCGCTCGATCGCATGGCGTTGATCAACAGCGTGACCACCCGCGACATCGAGGTCGTCCTGATCCGGCGGCCGAACCTCGTCAGGGCGTCCTCGACGTTGGCACCCATCGTCACGTCCGCCCAGATCCGGTCGACCTCCTCGCTGAGTGCGCCCACGTCCGTCCCGCGGACGCGCTCCAGGCTCTCGACGACCGTCATGCCGGCCTCGTTGAGACTGGCCAGCCGTTCGAGCAACTCCGGCGTGGCAGCCTCGATCCGGCGGATCCGCCGGGTGTACAGCTCCCGCGCGACCGCGAACGTCGCCAGCACGAACAGGAGCGACTGGATCAGGACGTCGTCGAGGACCCGGAGGTTGACCGTCCCCGTCTCGAAGGCCGCCGGTGCCCGGAGCACGATCGCGAGGACGGCGACCGGCACCGTGACGTAGAGCACCCGAGAGGGGTTCCAGAGGAACGTCTCGACCGGCGAGGTGACGAGGCGCTTGACCGTCGCGATCCGGTCGTAGACGGCAAGCTGGCGTCGCTCGATGGAGTCGGCGTAGCCGCCGTCGGTCGCCGTCGACCCGCCCGAGTCGGTCGGTTTGGCGAACGTCGTCGTCGCTCGCCGATCGAGGAGCGAGGTCGTCTTGTTGTTCCCGATGCCCAGGATCGCCAGCCGCTGGCCGAGGTACAGCATGAACCCGGCGTTGGCGAGGGGGATCATCAGGTAGCCGACCATCTGGATGAACACGAGCGTGTCGGTCAGGGTCAGGCCGAACACGAGCAAGATCGTGATGAAAAAGAGCACGGCGGCGACCAGCACCGTCACGTACGCCTCCGCGACCGTCGCGAGGTGTTCGAGGATCTCTTCCTGACGGCGCTCGCTCTCGTCTTTCGTCCGCTCGTACTGCTCTCTGAGGAACGTCGAGAGGCTGCGCCCGCTCTGGAGGACGCTCGCGAGGTTCTCGGCGAACGTCTGGAAGTCCTCGCTGGGCGTTCGACCGGCCATCCCCCTGACGGCGGTGATCATGTCCTGGCCGAACAGGTCCATCTGCCTGACCGCGACCGAGACCTCCTCCGCGCTAGCCCCGTAGATCTCGCGGTTGTCCGAGAGCGTCCGCAACGCCTTCGGGAAGGAGACGCCGCCACGCGAGAGGGCATAGAGGAACGCGAGGGTCCGTCCCTGTCCCTCGTCGATCGCTCGCTGGCGGACCGCGGCCCTGCTTCGGGGAAGCTCCCAGCGCAGCCAGTACGTCAGCCCCGCGGCCGTCACGCCGGTGAGGACACCCCCGCTCAGCAGGATCAGCAGGATCTCACGCTGCGTCAACACGAGTTCGAATCCACGGATCCCCAGCGCGTTGACCATCGTCCGGGGCAATCCCATCATGAGGTCGACGATCCCCGGAATCGCCAGCAGGAGTCCGCCGAACAGGTAGACCCCGGTGATCGCACCGCCCAGCGCCGAAAGCGCCGTGTACAGCAGCGTTCGGGCGGCGTAGGTCCGGTACGTGGACACCACGAACGCCGACTTCAGGAGTCGCTCTCGCTCCTCCGACGCCGGGACGTACCGCCCGAACAGCCGTCGGCTGAACCGCGTCAGCGACGTGTCGAACGTCTCGTCGAGCATCGCGAGCGCGACCACACACAGGATCGCGATGACCACGAAGACGGGGAGCGTCCCCAGTGGATTGAGTTGCATGTCAGGGTGTCGCGTCGAGGTCGACCTGGTCGATCCGCTCCATCACCGTCTCGCTGTCCGCGTAGTACTTGTTGACCATCGCGGTAAAGCGCCGGTAGTCCGTGATCGACTCCGCCTGGAGGTATCGCAGGAACCGCTTTCGATCGTCCATCTCTCGGAGCAACTCCGACTGGCTCCAGCCCCGTTCGCGCCTGATCTCGTCCAGCAGATCGCTGTTGGAGTCCTCGAAGTAGTCCTCGTCGGCCTGCCAGGCGTAGGCGTTTGAGTAGTCGAGTTCGCCGGTCCGCTGGTCGATTCCCTCGATCTCGGCGAGGGTCTTGGCCCGCCGGACGCGTTCCCCGCCCGACCGGCCAAGCACCTGCACACAGAGGATGTCGAGGCTCTGGACCATCGGTCGCGGCACGTTGATCGGCTCGTTTTCCAGCCGGTTGATCACCGTCTGGACCGAGTCGGCGTGCATCGTCGAGAACGTCGTGTGCCCCGTGTTCATCGCCTGAAAGAGGGTGATCGCCTCTTCGCCGCGGACCTCGCCGACGATGATGTACTCCGGCCGGTGGCGCAGCGCCGACCGCAGCAGGTCGTACATCGTGATGTCGGACTCGTCGAGTCGCTCCCTGGTCACCGACGAGAGCCAGTTGTCGTGGTACAGCGACAGCTCGCGGGTGTCCTCGATGGTCAACACCTTCGACCGGGGCGGAATGAACATCGAGACGGCGTTCATCGAGGTCGTCTTGCCCGCCGCCGTCCCCCCGGCGAAGATCAGGGACTTGTTGGACTCGATGGCCAGCCAGAGGTAGGCCAGCATCTCGACTGAAAAGGTCCCGTAGTTCAGCAGGTCGATCGGCGTGAAGGGCTCGTCGGCGTACTTCCGGATGGTGAACGCGGAGCCGCGGGGCGTGACCTCCTCGCCGAGTGCCAGCTCGATCCGCGAGCCGTCCGGCAGCGTCGTCGAGACGACGGGATCGGAGACGGAGACGTGTCGGCCCGACCGCTGTGCGAGCTGGATCACGAAGTCGTTCAGCTCGCCCTCCTCGTAGACGACGCTGGTCTCGATGTCGGTGTACGCGTCGTGGTACGCGAAGATCGGCAGGCCGGCCCCGTCACAGGAGATGTCCTCGATGTCGGGATCGTGCATCAGCGGGTCGATCCGGCCGTAGCCCAGGAAGGACCGATAGAGGTAGTACAGCAGCCGGTAGAACGTCTCGGGCTCGACGACGACGCCGTACTCCTCGATCCGGTCCCGCAGCGCCGCGGCCAGCGCCGCCTCGGGGTCGTCGCTCACGTCCTCGCGGTAGATGAGCGGACCGCGGATGTCCTCGAAGAGCCGATCGAGCAGATCGCGCTCGAACTCGTCGAGCGAGGGTTCGACGACCTGGTAGAACTGTTCGTCGGCCTCGGGATCGTGGTTGATCGAGGCGAAGGCGAAGGGCGCGTTGAGCCAGTAGCGGTCGATCTCGTCGTACTGCTCGGGCACCGTGTACTCGACCAGTTTGCCGTGGCGCTGTGGATCGTAGTTCGTCGACGGGACGGCCGCGCCGCTGAGCATGCGAGCCGTCCGCGAGAGCCAGTCGCGCACGCCCGACAGCGGCGTCGAACTCGATCCGTCGTGCTCTATCTCGTCGCCTGCCATCGCTCGATACCGTGTGGAATCGTCTCACGATACTTCGCCGACGTACTTAAATGAGCCCCTCCAAGTATTGCGAATTGAAATTCCGTGGGCCGGCGGCGTCACTCCTCGCCGACGCCCTCGTCGTCGGTCCGGTCGACCGTCAGCAGGAGGGTGCCGAACACGAGCGTCAGCACGGTGCCGACCGGGATCGTGATCGGCTGGCGGTCCCAGAACAGGAGCGTCGCGGCGGCCAGCCCCACGCCCAACAGTGCCAGCAGCGCGCCCTGAAGCCGGACCGGGTCGACCGGCATCGCGGCCTCGTGGGCGTCCTCGTCGACGTAGTAGGCGACACTCAACGCCAGCGGAACGAGCGAGAGGACTGCGGCCCCGACCCACACCCAGCTCGCCGTCGTCAGAGTCTGGTTGAACGCCGGTGCCTCGACCACCCAGAGGAACGGCCGCTCTTGCTCGCCGAAGGAGATGCCGAAGATGTACTGCAGCCGAAAGTAGAGGAACCGGATGACGACGACGGTCACCTGTCGACCGCCGACCTCGATCGGCAGGACCGCCCCCGACCACGGCAACAGCGCCACGAGCCACGTCGACAGGACCGCGAGCTCCGGCGCGTACTCGGACTTGACCCAGGCCATGCCCGTCACCGCGTCCCACTGTGGATTATAGCTGTCGGCTCCGTCCGAGCCCATGTGTCGTGGTACCAATCGCCGTTACGTTCTTTGCCAAGCGTTCCCTACTGTCGGGTACGAGATGCGGCGTGACTACTTCGACATCGACGTGAGCGGGACCGAGGAGTCGTCGACCGACGATCCGGTGATCGCGATCGCGTTTGACGGTCCCGACGAACTCCTGTCGGATCGACTCACCAGCGACGGTGGCACACTCGACGCGGGCGAACTGGACGTGACCTATCGCACCCGAGCCGACGGCAGCGAGGCGGCTGGCGTCCTCTCGATCGCGAACCGCCACAACGGCGAGTACGTCCTCGAAGCGAACGTCGCCCCGAGCGTCGTCGAGTCGGTCGTCGCCGCCGCCAGCGACGGCGAGGACACCAGATACCGACTCCGGCTCACGGACGGCGACGGGAAGTCGACAGTCTACACGAAGGAGATCCTGCTCGTCTACGACGAGAGCGGCAGTCTCAGCCGCGGGCGGAGCCTCATTCCCGGCGGCGTCGAACTCTAGACGCGCCGTTCGATCGCCGGCAGTATCGTCGTCACGTCCGCTCTGACGACGACCGCGGCCGCGTCGTCTTTCTCCGTCGGATCGAGGTTCACGATACCGACCGTCGCGCCCGACCGCGCCGCCCTACCGGGGAGTCCTGCGGCGGGATCGACGGTCAGCGACGAGCCGGCGACCAGCAACCAGTCCGCCCGGTGGGCCAGCCGGTTCGCCCGCTCGATCGCTTCGCCCGGTAGCGATTCGCCGAACAGCACCACGTCGGGCCGCAAGACACCGCCACACTCACACCGTGGCGGCCGCTCTCCTCCGGCCGCCCGCTCGAAGACCGGATCGGCGGCCGTCCGCCGCCCACAGTCGTCACAGACGACCCGCTCGTTGGTCCCGTGGAGTTCGATCAGATCCTCGGTACCGGCCTCTCTGTGGAGGCCGTCGACGTTCTGGGTGACGACGGCGTCGACGTGTCCCTCTGCTTCCAGCGTCGCGATGGCCTCGTGCGCGGCGTTGGGCGCGACCGATCCGCCGCCGGTGAGTCGCTCCCTGAGTTCGAGACGGTCGGCCCAGAATCCCGCCGGGTCCGCGTCCAGCCGTCGGCGGTGAAACGCCTTCGGATCGAACTCCGACCAGAGGCCGTCCTCGCCGCGGAAGGCGGGGATGCCGGAGGCGGTACTCACGCCAGCGCCGGTGAGGACGACGGCCGTGTCGCTCTCGCGCAGGGACGCCACGAGGTCGGCGACCTTCGATTCGATGGCCTGATCCATACCGGCGTTTCGTGGCCGGTGGGGCTAAATTCGGCGATTCCGCCGGCAAATCGCACGGTCGAGTTAACTGTCTCCAGTCCTCAGGAGGAGCCATGTGCTTCGCAGCGCTCCTGAACGGCGACGCGACGGATCGCTCGGTCGTGGAGATAGTTCGGGACGAACTCCCCCGCTCGCTGGGGAACGGCACCGTCGCGGCGTTGCTGGTGATTGCCGTGTCCGTTCTCGAAGGTGCGTCGCTGACGGTGACTGCGGGGCTGGCCCTCGGCGCTGTCGCGCTCGGTGCCGTCCTGCATCAGTCTGTGTTGCTCGGCGGCGTGGCACTGCTCCGGGGCCGTGAGCGACTGGACGGGCCGTCGTCGGTCGACGGTTGATCGGGCCGCTCGCGCGTGCCGGCAACAGCCTCCGGCAGGGGAAAAAGATGGGATTTAAGCGGGCGCGAGACGCCCCTACGTATGACATGAAATTGCACGAGTACCAGGCGAAGCAGGTCTTCGCCGACGCGGGGGTTCCGACGCCCGCATCGACGCTGGCGACGACCGTCGACGACGCGGTCGACGCCGCCGAAGAGATCGGCTATCCGGTCGCGATCAAGGCACAGGTGCAGGTGGGCGGCCGCGGCAAGGCCGGCGGGATCAAGCTCGCTGAGAACGCCGAGCAGGCCCGTCAGTACGCCGACGAGATTCTCGGTATGGACCTCAAGGGCCTCCACGTCGACCGCGTTCTCGTCGAGGAAGCCGTCGACTTCGTCAACGAACTGTACGTCGGCGTGACGATGGACCGCGGCGAGGGCGAACCCGTCGCGATGGTCTCGACACGCGGCGGCGTCAACATCGAGGAGGTCGCCGAAGAAGAGCCCGAGGCGATCGCGCGCGAGCACATCGACCCGGCCTTCGGCATGCACCACTACCAGGCCCGGAAGGTCGTCTACGACGCCGGTGTCGACCGCGAGGTCGCCAACGACGTTGCCGGCGTCCTCAAGACGCTGTACGACCTCTGGGAGGACAAGGACGGCTCCGACGCCGAGATCAACCCGCTGATGGTCACGGCCGACGACGAGGTCATCGCGGCCGACGCCGTGATGAACGTCGACGACGACGCCCTGTTCCGTCACCCCGACCTGGAGGAGATGGAAGACGAGGCCGACGCCGGCGACGAACTCGAACAGAAGGCCGACGAGTACGGCTTCGACTACGTCCGCCTGTCGGGCAACGTCGGCATCATCGGCAACGGTGCCGGCCTCGTGATGACGACGCTGGACCTCGTCGACCACTTCGGCGGCGAGCCGGCCAACTTCCTCGACGTGGGCGGCGGTGCGAAGGCCCAGCGGATCGCCAACGCGCTCGACATGGTGTTCTCCGACGACAACGTCGACTCCGTCGTGTTCAACATCTTCGGGGGCATCACCCGCGGCGACGAGGTCGCCAAGGGGATCAACCAGGCGCTCGAACAGTTCGACGAGATTCCAAAGCCCGTCGTCGTCCGACTCGCGGGCACCAACGCGGAGGAAGGCATGGAGATTCTCAACGAAGACCTCGTGACCGTACGACAGACGCTGGAGGACGCCGTCGAACAGGCAGTCATCTACGCCGAGGAGGTGGAAGCATGAGTGTATTAGTCGACGAGAACACCCGTGTCGTCGTTCAGGGGATCACTGGCGGCGAAGGGAAGTTCCACACCGAGCAGATGATCGAGTACGGCACCAACGTCGTCGCCGGTGCCGTTCCCGGCCGTGGCGGCCAAGAGGTCGCTGGCGTGCCGGTCTACGACACCGTCGACCGCGCCGCACGCGAAGAGAACGCCAACACCGCCGTCGTGTTCGTCCCGCCGGCCTTCGCCGGTGACGCCCTGTTCGAGGCACTCGACGCACCAGTCGACCTCGTCGTCGCCATCACCGAGGGCATTCCGACCCAGGACATGTCCCGCGTCAAGCGCAAACAGGACGAGACCGACACCCACCTCGTCGGTCCGAACTGTCCGGGCGTCATCACGCCGGGCGTCGCGAAACTCGGCATTCTGCCGGGCAACATTTTCTCCTCGGGCGACGTGGGTCTGGTCTCTCGGTCCGGGACGCTGACCTACCAGGTCGTCGACAACCTCACCAACCGCGACATCGGCCAGTCGACCGCCATCGGTATCGGCGGCGACCCGATCATCGGGACGAGCTTCATCGACGCGCTGGAACTGTTCGAAGCCGACCCCGACACGAAGGCCGTCGTCATGTGCGGCGAGATCGGCGGCGAGGACGAAGAGCAGGCCGCCCGCTACATCGGCGAGCACATGGACACGCCCGTCGCCGGCTTCATCGCCGGCCGCACCGCCCCGCCGGGCAAGCGCATGGGCCACGCCGGTGCCATCGTCTCCGGCAGCGGGACCGGCACCGCCGAGTCCAAGATCGACGCCCTGGAGAGCAACGGCGTACCGGTCGGTGACACGCCC
Source organism: Halomicrobium sp. HArcht1-1 (assembly GCF_058933285.1). NCBI lineage: Archaea > Methanobacteriati > Methanobacteriota > Halobacteria > Halobacteriales > Haloarculaceae > Halomicrobium > Halomicrobium sp. HArcht1-1. Next base: position 2,004,119 of record NZ_JBZYDL010000001.1, on the reverse strand, counting down.
GAGGAAGTCGTCGACCACGTCGAAGACATCCTGTAGCGGGCCAGACAGCAGCCCGCGAACCGGCGATCGGGTACACCTTCACGATCTTTTACTTTCGACGGCTCACGCCGACACTCGCTGGATAGCCGTCCAGCGATTTTACCGATAATACTCGGTTTCCGGGTCGGAGACCCCCTGACGTGAACGTTCCGATGTAGTTATAGTGGGTGAGCGGGAACGCTCAACTATGCCACATATCTGCCGGGAGTGCAAGCGCACCTTCGACACCGAACTCGAGCTGGAACTCCACCGAGACACCTGCAGTGCCGGCGAGTTGTTCTGTGACGAGTGCGGGGAACGGTTCTCCGAGCGGGCGGGCACAGAGGACGGCTGGCACTATCGATGCCCGAACGACGACTGCGACGGCGAAGGGATCGACGACGCGATCCACCGGGTATCGAAGGCCCGCGTCCAGACGCCCTGAGACGGGTTCTCGTCGCCGTTCGCCCGGACAACCACACGACAGCGTGGCCTCGATCCGCTAAAGAGCCACGGCTATATCGAAGTCCTATGTTCTCGACACCTTTCGTGCCAGAATACTCGTGATGCAGGTGTGGGGACTGCTCGTTAGAGAAAGCACCAGTTTCGATGGACAATTATCCGAGTACGCTGCATACACAGCGCGAGTCGGTCATGGCGTGAATTGCTTGTAGCCGTCTGAAGACCGAAACAGTCATAATATTTTAGGCTCGCCTAAAATACATGTCCGAAGATGACCACGGACACGAAGTACCGACGCGCAGAGACTACATGAAGTACAGCGGGGTGATCGTGGGTGGCGGACTGCTTGCTGGGTGTGCGGGTCAATCTGATTCCGGATTGACCTCAATATCGACGAGCACCGAGACTGTGACGCACACTGATGACGAGAGGGAAACCGAGACGGACACTTCCTACGAGGCCTGTATCGAGCCTGCCGGCTGCATCACCTTCGAGGAAGTGCCGGAGACCTACATCGTCAACAACGGTGAGTGGGCCGACATGGCATTCGCACTCGGCCAACGCGACGGGTTCCTGACCTCGGCGTACATGATTCCCGGATTTCTCTTCGAGCCGTTCGGACTCGATGTCCCGCCGCTCTCGGAGACGGAATCGCTGTCACAGACGAATTGGGACAAGGAGATTTTCTACGAGCAGGATCCCGACGTGATTCTGATGGATCAGAACTACATGCACAGTACTGGCTGGGACAACTCGTGGGATGAGGCAGATACCGACGAGATCCGCGAGAACGTTGCCCCTTTCTTCGGGAACAACATCCTGCGTCGACGGGAGTGGCACGACTACAAACTTTACTCGATGTACGAGGCATTAGAACGGCTCGCAGAGCTGTTCCAGGAGCGCGAGCGGTACGAGGCGCTCGCTGAGATTCACGCCACCATGCAGGATGAGATTCAATCTCGGCTCCCGCCCGCTGACGAACGGCCAGAGATCGCACTCATTAACAGCGCGTCGAACCCGAACGAAGGGACGTTTTATCCGATGCGGACACAGGAAGAAGGCGTCGAGCTCAAGCCGTATCGAGATCTCGACATCAAGAGTGCGTTCACAACAGACCACATTGAGGCAGGGACTATCGATTACGAAACACTGCTTGAAGTCGACCCCAAGATGATCGTTGTTCACTGGGGAATCGGCACGACGGGGAATCAAAACACGTTCTCCCAGAAAGCGTTCCGCGAGCAGTTCGTGACACCGTTCGAAGAAGACTCTATCGGGAGCCAGCTTACCGCTGTCCAGGAAGGAAATGTCTATCCGGGTGCGTTCGGTTCGCAGGGACCACTGGTAAATCTGCTCCAGACCGAGATGGTCGCCCAGCAGCTCTATTCCGAGGAGTTTGGCGTATTCGAAGCCGAGAAATTCCCCAAAGTCCCTGAAGAGAAACAGCTCTTCGACCGCCAGCGCGTCCGCGACATCATCAACGGCGACTTCTAGCCGGGAACTCGCGCCCCTCTCTTTTTGCTCTACTGAGTCCGGCCGACGCCGGGCTCGATCGGTCAGTCCCGCAGGAGCGCCTCGATCCGGCCCAGCGCACGCTGGCACACGGGCGCGTAGCCCGCCGCGAGCAGTGGAATCTCGAAGACGACCCGGCAGCGGTCCGCGCGGACGTGCTCGACGCGGTGGCCGGTCGCGGGGATCTTCGCGACCCGCCACGTCCACCGGTAGTCCCGGCAGCTCGTGATTTCGAACGGAACCGTCCCGACCGGCGTCGTCACCCGACCGGTCGTTCCCCGTTCGACGATCCGCTCGCTCGACTCGACCGCCCGCACCGACGGTCCCCAGTCGGGCCACTGGTTCGTGTCCGTGAGAACGTCCCAGGCGGCGTCGCGGGTCGCCGGAATCACCCGGCTCACACAGAGGCGACGCCCGTCTGGAGTCCGATCGACGTTCAGCGCCACGGCTGTAGTTCGTTCTCACTGCTAATAAACGGGGGGCAACTATAGGGGAGTTCGGTCACAAGCGTCGGGCAGATGATCGAAGCTCGGGACCTTCGCAAGGAGTACGGTGACTTCGTCGCCGTCGAGGGGAGCACGTTCTCCGTCGACCAGGGCGAGGTGTTCGGCGTCATCGGCCCGAACGGTGCGGGCAAGACGACGACGCTGAAGATGCTCTCTGGACTGCTCGAACCGACCAGCGGCGACGTGTCCGTCGCCGGCTACGACGTGACCGACACCGAGATGCGCCAGCAGCTCGGCTTCCTCCCCGAGGAATCGCCCCTCTACGAGGAGATGACGCCGCTGTCGTACCTACGATTCTTCGCGGACCTGTACGACGTGCCGACGGACGTGGCGACCGAACGGATGCACGACACGCTGGACGAACTCGAACTCGAACACCGCGAGCGCAAGCTGGGCGACATGTCCAAGGGGATGAAGCGGAAGGTCGCCATCGCCAGATCGCTCATCAACGACCCGGACGTGCTGGTCTACGACGAACCCGCCAGCGGACTCGACCCGCTGACGACGAACTACGTCATCCAGTTCACCGAGCAACTGGCTCGGGAGGGCAAGACCATCGTCTTCTCGGCGCACAATCTCTATCACGTCGAGACGATCTGTGACCGCGTGGCGATCATGAACGAGGGCCAGATCGTCGCTCGCGGCGATCTGGAAGCCCTCCAGGACGAGTACGGCGACCGGGAGTACCACGTCTACGCGACCGTCGAGGTGCCCGGCGCGGTCGCGGAGAACGGCAACTGGCGGCGCGTCGTCGAGACGATGGACGGCGTCGAGGACGTACGGGCGGCCGCCGCCGAACGCGGCGGCGAGGTCATCGACATCAGGACCGAGGAGTCGAGTCTCGAAGAGGTGTTCCTCAACGTCGCCGAGAGCGAGACGCCCGGGACCCGCTACGTCGAGGAGGCCTAGATGAATCCGCGGAAGCTACTGCGGATCGCCAAGTGGGAGGTGACCAAGAACGCCGGGGGCGTCGACAAGCGGACCGTCGCCATCATGGCCGTCTCGGTCGTGGCGATGGTGCTGGTCGCCGGGCTCGCAGCCAGCAGCGGGGCCAGCGGACTCGACAGCGGGCTCTACCGGATCGGCGTCGACGAGTCGAGTTCCTACTACGCCCCGGCCAGCGACGACGCGGCGTTCGTCGTCCAGGAGCCAGACCCCGCGGCGGTCGAACGCGGCGACCAGGAACTGCTCTTCGTCGGGACACAGCTGGCGAGCAGTCCGGAAGACCCCAAAGAGCGGGCGGCGCTCGGTGAGTTCCGCACGAGCGTCGACCGGTACAACAGCCGTCAGATGGCCCGCGACGACAACCGGACCGCAGCAGCGCCCGTCTCGGTGACGCTGGTCTACCTCGAACAGTCCGGCGTCTCTGAGACGATCGCGTCCGACAGCGGCTCGGGCGATGGCGGCGACGGCGACGGTGACGGTAGCAGTGCCGGCGGGTCGAGCGGCGGGAGCGGCGGCGACGGCGGCAGTGCCAGCGGCTCGACCGACAGCGATGCCGGGGGGCTGGCCGGGCTCGGCGCGGGACTGACGGGCGGGTCGACCACCGGCTCTCCCTCGGACATTCAGCCGCCTTTCCCCTTCGAGTCGCTCGTGCTTGCCTTCCTGTTTATCGTCCCGATGAACTTCGTCATCCAGGCCTACGGCTCGACGATGCTCTCCGAGCGGCTCAACCGCCGGGGGGAACTGCTGCTGGTCTCTCCGGTCAGCCGGTTCGACATCGTCGCTGGGAAGACGCTACCGTACTTCCTCGGTGCCATGGGCGTCGTGACGCTCATCACGCTCGGTCTGCGATTCGCCGGGCTCACTGCGGGCGGCGGGCCGATCGCGGTCCTCGCGATGCTCCCGATCGCACTGCTCTTCCTCTCGGCGACGTTCTGTGGCGCGATGTTCGCGCGGTCGTTCAAGGAACTGACCTTCGTCACGGTGACCGTGACGGTCTCGCTGACCAGTTACGCCTTCGTGCCGGCGATCTTCACGGACGTGACGCCGATCGCACTGATCTCGCCGCTGACGGTCGTGGTCCGCGATCTCCAGGCCCAGACTGTGACGGCGAGTAACTTCGCGTTCTCGACGATTCCGCCCACGCTGACGGCCGTCGTCCTGTTCGGACTGGGGGCCGGGCTCTACCGGGAAGAGGACATGTTCACCCAGCGAGCGATCCCGCTGAAGGTGCTCGACGCGCTGTCGGGGCGGATCAAGTCGAAGTGGAGCGCACTGAAGCTCTCCGTGTTGCTGATCCCGCTCGTGTTAGTCGCTGAACTGGTGGCGATCGCACTGATCTTCCCGCTGCAGGGGCTGTCGGCGGCACTGACGATCCCTCTGATCCTCGGTGCGGTCGTCCTCATCGAAGAAGTCGCGAAGAGTCTGCACCTCTACGCCGGCTACACCAGCGGTCGGTACGACCGGTCGCTCCGGACCGGGGTGATCGTCGGCACACTCAGTGGCGTGGGGTTCTTCCTGGCAGAGAAGGTGACGCTCGTGGCGCAACTGGTCAATCCGGGACTCCGCGAGATCCAGACCAGCCAGGTCGGGCTGGAACTGCTGCCGTCCGGCGTGCCGCTCTGGGTCACCGTCCCCGTCCTCTTGCTCTTGCCGCTCCTCTTGCACGCCGTCACCGCGACGGTCTCCTCGCTCGGGGCGCGGCGCTCTCGGCGGTCGTACCTGCTGGCCCTGGGAGCCGCGATGGTGATTCACTTCGCCTACAACTACACGGTGGTGATCGCCCTTGGCCAGTGATCGCTCGCTGGACCCACGGCTCGTGATCGCCCGCCGGGACCTGGCGTCGCTCGGGCGCGAGAAGACGATCGTGCTCGCGATTCTGATTCAGCTGTTCGTGGCAGCGTTCTCGTCGTTCCTCGTGGTCGGGCTCACGTCGCTGTACGACCCCGGTTCGGTCGAGTCGGGCGGCATCGAGATGGCCGTCACCGGCGACGCCCAGCAAGAGCTGTTCGAGGCCGTCGCGGAGACCGACGGCGTCCAGCCGGTCGCGTTCGACACGACCGACGACGCCCAGCAGGCGTTCAACGTCGGGCGCGTCGACGCGGTGTTGACGGGAACGTACGCGTCACCCGACAGTGACGGCCAGGTAATCGAGGTGACGGCGATCGCGCCCGACAGCAGCATCCGGACGACGTTGATCGTCGTCCAACTGCGCGAGGTGCTGAAGACCCTGGAGCGCAACGAACGGTTCGAGCGCGCCGAATCGCTCGATGCGCCGCCCCTCGAACTCCCGCCGGAGGCGAACGCCAGCCCGTACTTCAGCTTCACCTACACCGTCTTGATCCCGCTCTTGCTGTTCTTGCCGCCGTTCATCAGCGGCTCGGTCGCCGTCGACACCATCACCGAGGAGATCGAACGCGGCACGCTCGAACTGCTGCGGGTCGCGCCGGTCAGCCTGGTCGACGTGGTCGACGGCAAGTCCCTGGCGATGATCGCGCTGGCACCGGCACAGGCGGCGCTGTGGATCGGCCTGCTGTCGGTCAACGGGATCGCAGTGTCGAATCCGCTGGCGCTGTTGGTGTTCGTCGCTGCGACGGCGGCGATCGTCGTCGTCTTCGGCGTCGTGCTGGGGCTGCAACTCGGTCGCCGACGGCCCGCACAACTCCTGTACTCGGTCCTGACGCTGGTGGTCTTCGGCGCGGCGATCCTCCTGCCGGAACACCCATCGACGACGGCGGCCAAGCTCGCGGTCGACAGCCCGTCGCTCGTGACCTACGGCCACGTCGCCGGCTACGTCGTCGCCGCCGTGGTGCTGTTCGTGGTCGCGCGCCGGTACGTCGCCCGCGTCGAGCCCGAGTCGCTGTAGTCGACCGTCGCCGACGTACTTTTTTCTGGCACCGTCTGCTGGCTCGGGTATGGAGTACACGACGCTGGGTTCGACCGGGATCGAGGTCTCGAAGATCTGTCTGGGGTGTATGAGCTTCGGCACCTCCGAGTGGCGCGACTGGGTCCTCGACGAGTCCGAGAGCCGGGCGGTCATCGACCGCGCGATCGACCTGGGGATCAACTTCTTCGATACGGCCAACATGTACTCGGCGGGCGAGTCCGAGCGCGTCCTCGGTGAGGCGCTGTCGGCGTACGACCGCGACGAACAGGTCGTCGCCACGAAGGGGTTCTTCCAGATGGACGAGGACGACCCCAACTCTGGCGGCCTCTCACGGAAGGCCATCGAACAGGAGCTGTCGGCCTCGCTTGATCGGCTGGGGATGGACACCGTCGACCTCTACCAGACCCACCGCTGGGACGACGACACGCCCATCGAGACGACGCTGCGGACGCTGGACGACGCCGTCCGCCGCGGCCAGATCCGCCACGCCGGTGCCTCCTCGATGTGGACCTACCAGTTCGCCGAGGCCCTGCGGACCAGCGAGCGCGAGGACCTGACCCGCTTCGAGACGATGCAGAACCACTACAACCTTCTCTATCGCGAGGAGGAACGCGAGATGCTGCCGTTCTGCCAGCAGGAGGACGTCGCCGTCATCCCGTGGAGCCCGCTCGCCCGCGGCTACCTCACGCGCCCCCACGAGGAGTTCGACGCCACGACGCGGGGCCAGACCGACGACTACGCGCGAGAACACCCCTACTTCGAGGGCGGCGGCCGCGAGATCAACGAGCGCGTTCAGGAACTGGCCGAGGAGAAGGACGCGACGATGGCCCAGATCGCGCTCTCGTGGCTCCTGCACAAGGACGCCGTGGACGCCCCCATCGTCGGGACGACGACGATCGAGCACCTCGAACAGGCCGTCGCGGCGCTCGACATCTCGCTGGCCGACAGCGACATCGAGTGGCTGGAAGCGCCCTACGAGCCGGTGCCGGTTTCGGGCCACGAGTAGCGAGCCCCGCTGCTCGCTTCGCTCACAGCGGGCCTCGGAGGGGCGAGCGGGAGTCGAAACGACACGTATTACGCAGTTTTACAGCGCAAACAGAGTCAGGGAACCCGTCCACCGGGGGTCCCGCGTCCGCTCGACGGGGTCGTGCCGGCCTGTTCGTGGGTGTGGTGGTAGAACCGCAACTGCGGGCCGCCGTCGTCGACCGGTTCGAAGCAGACCCGTCGGAAGCGCTCGTTCTCGGTCAGGTTCACCGCGACGCCCTCCTCGTGGACCGAGACGGAGTCGTAAGCGGTCTCACAGATCGGACAGCGCTCCGGTGGCTCACCGACGCTCGTCTCGTCTGTCTCGTCGCCGCTCATCGCTGGCTCCCCGCCCTCTCGGCATTGTGCCTGTGGGGCCTCCCAGTGGGGTTGCCGAACTTCGCCACACGCCATCGGGCGGTGTCGCTCTGTCTGACTGCACACGTCATGTCCGCCACTGGGAAGAGGAGGCCCAAAGTTCCCCGGGCGACACCCCTTATTGCCCGCGCGCCTAACGTCGAGTATGCGCCCTCTGCTCTCGATGGAGTGGCGAAACGTCCTGTTCGCCCACTGGCCGGTCCCGGTCGAGACGGTCGCCCGGTCGCTGCCCGAGGGGCTCTCCGTCGACACCTTCGACGGGTCCGCGTGGCTCGGCGTCGTCCCCTTCCGGATGGCGGACATCCGGCCGCGGGGCTCTCCGATCGGACGCTCGTTCTACGAGCTGAACCTCCGGACGTACGTCACGCTGGACGGCCAGCCCGGCGTGTACTTCTACAACCTCGACGCCGACGACCGGCTCGGCGTCGCGGTGGCTCGCCGGCTGTTCCGGCTGCCCTACTACCGAGCGCGGATGACCGCTCATCGTGACGGCTCGCGGACGCGCCTCCAGAGCGTGCGCACCCATCCCGACGCCCCGGACGTTCGATTTCGGGCCAGCTTCGAGCCCACCGGCCTGCCCGAGCCCGCACGCGACGACTCGCTGGCCGCGTTCCTCACCGAGCGGTATCGGTTCTACGTGGCCGACGACCGCGGTCGGATCTACTTCGCCGACATCGACCACCCGCCGTGGGACCTCCAACCGGCGACGGTCACGTTCGACCGCAACGACCTGTTCGCCGCCAGCGGCTTCGATACGCCCGACTCCGAGCGGGTCGTCCACTTCAGCCCCGGGCTCGACGTGACCGCGGGCCGACTCCACCGACACGGCTGATCGGCCGCGGCGCTCCTCGCCGCCGGGTCACTCAAGCCACTCGCGCTCCTACGGAGCGATATGTCTGGGCCGCTGCGTCCCCTCTCGATCACGCTCTCGGACGTGTGTTTCCTCCACTGGCCGGTCGCGCCTGCCGCGGCTCGGGCCGTAGGCCCCGGCTGGGCCGAACCGGACACGATGGACGGCACGGCGTGGGTGTCCGCGCTGTCGTTCGCGATCGATCGCTTCGACGCCTTCGGCGTCCCCGTTCGCGAGCACGTCGAGAGCGTCGCCGTCCGCACGTACGTGCAGACGCCGTCCGGCGACCGTGCGGTCGCCTTTCTCTCGCTGGACGTGACCGACCGTCTCGTCGCCGACGCCCTCCGAACGCTCTTTCACCTGCCGGCGTCCCACGCCGACGTACGACGACGCCGCCAGGGCGGCCGCACGGAGGTCGTCTCGCGGCGGCGAGACGGCGCGAACGCGCGACTGGGCGTCACGTTCGAGCCGACCGGGACGCCGACGACGACGGCACCCGACACCCTCGCTGCCTTCCTGCTCGACCGCGAGCGCTACGTGACGAGCGGGCCGCTGGAGACGCGGCTCGTCGGGTCGGTGGGACACCCGCCGTGGACGGTCCAGCCCGCCGACGCGACCGTGACGGAGACGACGCTGCTGGACGCGGCGGGGGTCGACGCCCTCGACGGCGAACCGCTGGCCCACTACAGTTCCGGCGTCGAGATGGGCGTTGGCGTGCTGGAACCGCTGTAGCGACCGACCGCTCGTCGCCGAACGGGCGAGTGGTCGACCCAACAGCTAAGCCGAGCCGTCTACTGGATAGCCCCATGCCGGCGATCGAAACGACGGGGCTCACGAAGGAGTACGGCGACCTCGACGCGCTGTCGGGACTGTCGCTGACGGTCGGGGAGGGCGAACTGTTCGCGCTGCTCGGCCCGAACGGATCGGGCAAGACCACGACGATCGAGATACTGACCGGCCAGCGGACGCCCACGTCGGGCACGGCGACCGTGCTGGGCCACGATCCCGTCGCCGAGCCGATGGCGGTCCGTCGGGCGATCGGGACGCTGCCCGAGCGGGAGGACCCGCCGAGCTTCCTCACGCCGCGGGAGTTCCTCGAATTCGTCTGCGAGGTCCGGGAGCTGTCCGATCCGGACGCACACGTCGAGCGGTGGGCCGAGCGACTGTCGTTCGCCGAGACGCTCGACACCCTGTCGACGAACCTCTCGGAGGGCCAGCGTCAGCGCGTGATGCTCGCCGCCGCCTTCGTCCACGAGCCGGAACTGGTCTTCATCGACGAGCCGCTGGTCAACCTCGACCCGATCATGCAAGAACAGGTCAAGCGCCACCTCGCCGACTACTGCGCCGAGGGCAACACGATCTTCCTCTCGACGCACTTCGTCGAGGTGGCCCAGGAGCTGTGTACCAGCGTCGGCATCGTCTCGGACGGCCGGCTGGTCGCGACCTGCGATCCCCGCGAGCTTGACGACGGCGAGCTGCTGGACGTGTTCGTCGCGGAGGTCGACGCCGAGCGCGAGGCGGTCGTCGGATGACGGCGTCCAACCAGACGTTGCTGTCGTGGATGGTCCGGGAAGAGTGGCGGCTCCACAGCGAGCTGTTCGGCGGTCGTCGGTTCGCGGGGTTCCCGCTGGCGATCGGCGCACTCACGGCACTTGGAACCGCGCTGCTGGCGGCCACCGGGACCCAGCCCGCGGCCGTCCTCGCCGGGCTGCACGCGCTGGTAGCGCTGTTCGGTCTCCAGGTCGGGACGATCGGTCTCGTCGGCCGGGACGCCCTGCGGGACGTGCTGGGCGACGTGACGCTGTTGCTCTTCTCCGCGCGGACGCTCCCGCTGTCGATGAAACGGCTCCTCGGTCTCTTCCTCGTGAAGGAGGTCCTCTACTACTCGGGGCTGTTCGTCACCCCCGTGCTGGCGGGCTTCGGCGTGGTCGCCGTCGGCCGCGGGATGGCTCCCGCGACGGTCGCGCTCGCCTGGCTGACGGTGACGCTGGCGTTCGCGCTCGGCGCGACGGCCAGTCTCGCACTCGCGGCGCTGGCCGCGCGGAACGCGCTCGCGGTCGGCGTCGCGCTGGCCGCTGGCGTGGTCGCGGTCGTCGCCACCGGCACCGACCCCGTTGCGCTGACGCCGTACCGGCTGTTTACCGATCCGTCCGTGGCGGCCGTCGTCACCGCGGTGGTCCCGCCGCTCGCTCTGGGCGGCCTCGGGATCGCGCTGTTCGAGCCGACCGAAGACGACGGCGACGACGGCCGCCACCGCCGGCTGGACCGCCTGCTGGTCGCCGTCGCGCCCGACGGACTGACGCGCCGTCCGCTGCTCGCCGTCGCGCGCTCGGCGGGCTCGGTCTGGAAGGTCCTGTTCTCGATGGGCGTCCTCTTCGGCGTCACGGCGCTGGTGCTCCGGCAGGTGACGGCCGCGACGGGTATCGAGCCGGGGGTCGGCATCGCCTTCGGCACGCTGCTGGGTCTGGGCGGGTTCACGACCTACAGCTGGGTGACCCAGTTCGGGGACCCACGCGAGTACCTCCGGTACCCCGTCAGCTACGACGCGGTGTTTCGCGGCGCGTTGCGGGCGTACCTCCTGCTGTCGGTCGGGGCGTCGCTGCTCTATCTCGCGGTCGCGCTGCTGTGGTACCCTCTGGCCGAGGTCGCGCTGGGTGCCGTCGTTCAGCCGCTGGTCGCGCTGTACGTCTTCGGCGTGACTGCGGCGGTGACCGGGCTCTCGCCAAACGAGTTGCTGTTCGACACGCCGCGGTTCGCGCTGTTCGGTGCCGCCCTCGCCGTGCTGGCGACGCCGCTCGTGGTCGCCGCGCTGGCGGTGCGCGTCGACCCACTCCTCGTGCGGGTCGTCGCCGTGGTGATCGCACTCGTCGGCGCGGTCGTGGGCCTGGTGCTGACGAGACGCGCCGGGCCGCGGTGGACGAGCGTCTTCCGCGAGTGAGACTGTCGTCGCGGCGTGCCAGCAGACACCGTGGCGACACGACTGCATCGAGTATCTATAAGTGTCCGTTCACGCAATACCACGATAATCGAACTGGTGTCCCACGTGACAACGCCAAGCAGCGGTCGAGAACAACTCAGTGTCCTCGTCGTCGACGACAGCGAATTCTTCGCGGAGATGACCGCCGAGACGCTGGCCGAGGACCACGACTTCGGCACGCACGCGGCGAGCGACCCGAAAGCGGCTCTCGACTACTTCTCTGACAACGACGTGGACTGTATCGTGAGCGACTACGAGATGCCCGGCATGGACGGCCTGGAGTTCCTCGATGCGGTCCGGGAACGCGAGCCCGACGTCCCCTTTATTCTCCTCACCGGACGCGGGGACGAGGAGGTCGCCAGCGAGGCCATCGCCGCGGGCGTCACCGACTACCTGCTGAAGCTCGAAGTCGTCGAAGACAAGCAGTACGGACGCCTGGCAAACCGGATCAGAAACGTCGTCTCGAAGCGCCGCACCCAGGCCAAGTACGAGCTGCTGGTCGACACCTCCCCGGACCTGATCGCACAGGTCGCCGAGGACGGGACGATCCTCGCAGCCAACCCGGCGATGGCCGAGTTCACCGACATCAGCCGAGAGGAACTCGTCGGCCAGACGCTGGCTGCGGTCCTCGGGGCGGTCGGCGAGGATCGGACCGCGGTCGGCCAGTCCGTCATCGAGGACGGCGATCCGACCCACGCGGAAGACCAGATCGACGGCCGTTCGTTTCACAACATCTACGTCCCCATCGACGTACACAGCCACCGGCCGTCGTTCCAGCTGGTCTCTCGGGACATCACGGAGCGCGTCGAGCGCGAACGGGAGCTCAAGCGCCAGAACGAGCGCCTCGAAGAGTTCGCCAGCGTCGTCAGCCACGACATGCGGAATCCGCTCAACGTGGCCCAGTCCGCACTCCAGCTGTTAGAGGAAGACAGGGGCGACGACGCCGAGCTTCAGGCGAGACTGACGCGCTCGCTCGACCGGATGGAGTCGCTGATCGACGACGTGCTGACACTCGCTCGCGAGGGCGAGACCGTCGACGACCCCAGCGTCGTCGACCTGGGCACGATCGCCCGCGAGAGCTGGATGGTGACCGACAGCGGCGAGGCGGAACTGGTGGTCGACTCCACGGCCCGGATTCAGGCCGACGACGGCCGTCTCGGGAGCATCTTCTCGAACCTCTACGGGAACGCCGTCGACCACGGCTGTCCTCCGTCGGACGCCGAGGACGCCGAGGACGCCGATCCGGTGACCGTCACCGTCAGCGTGACCGACGACGGGTTCGTCGTCGCCGACGACGGCTGTGGTATGAACCTCTCGACGGACGAGGACCCCTTCGAGATGGGATACTCGACCGACACCGAGGGGACCGGCATGGGACTGACCATCGTCGAGCGCGTGGCCGAGGCCCACGGCTGGTCGGTCGAGCTGGGCGAGAGCGAGGACGGCGGCCTGGCCGTCGAGATCAGCGGCGTCACCTTCGTCGACTGACCGGTCGGCCTTTGGCGATCCAGTCCGTAGCGCAACTCGATGAGCCGCGGCGTGATCGTCGATCTCGACGGAACGGTGTATCACGGCGACGACCTCGTCCCGGGGGCCGCGACGGCCGTCGACTCCCTCAGGGCCGCCAGCGAGTCGCTCCTCTTCTTCTCGAACAACCCGACCCGAAGCGGTGCGGCCTACGTCGACCGGCTCGCCGACCTCGGTGTGACAGTCCGTCCGGGCGAGGCCTGTTCGGCGGCCGACGTGACCGCCGAGTACCTCCGGGCCCGCCACGCCGACGACGACGTGTTTCTCGTCGGCACGGACAGCATCGCGGAGATTCTCGACACCGAGGGGGTGGCGCTCACCGACGAGCCCGAGCGAGCCGACGTGTTGCTCGCGGGGTGGAGTCCCGACTTCCACTACGACGACATGGTCGACGCACTCCGGGCCTACGACGAGACCGTGCCCTTTCTCGGAACGGATCCGGACCGCACGTTCCCCGGTGAGAACGGTCTGCCGACGCCGGGATCGGGAGCTATCGTCAACGCGGTCGCCGGTGTCCTCGAAGCGGAACCCGATCTGATTCTGGGCAAGCCGTCGCGACGGGCGACACGGGCGGCACTCGACAGGCTGGGCGTTCCGGCGTCGGACTGTCTCGTGATCGGGGATCGTCTCTCGACGGACATCGCGATGGGCGAACGGGCCGGCATGGAGACCGCGCTGGTGCTCTCGGGTGTCACGACGCGGGCGGATCTCGCCGACAGCGACGTGGCACCCGACCACGTCCTCGACTCGATCGCCGAGATCGACACCGTTCTCTCCGACCGCTGAACTCTCCTCTTGTCGATTGCCTGACGAGGATCTGTCAGTTCACCATCTGATTTATTGTCGCCGGCTGTGTCACTCTCTAACGCGCTCTCGGCGAGCGCGGTGTTTCCAATGAGTGACATCCTCATGATCGTCGGCGACTTCGGCGAAGACTACGAGATAATGGTTCCCTTCCAGGCGCTGCAGATGGTCGGCCACGAGGTCGACGCGGTCTGTCCGGAGAAGGAGGCCGGCGAGACGATCAAGACGGCCGTCCACGACTTCCGGGGCGACCAGACCTACATGGAGAGCCGCGGGCACAACTTCGAGCTGAACGCGACGCTGGCCGACGTGACGCCCAGCGACTACGACGCGCTGGTCGTGCCGGGCGGACGCGCGCCGGAGTATCTCCGGACCCACGAGCCGGTGCTCGACGCCGTGCGGCACTTCTTCGAAGCGGACAAGCCCGTCGCCTCGCTGTGTCACGGCCCCCAGATCCTGGCGGCTGCCGGCGTCCTCGACGGGTACGAGATGACGTCTTTCCCCGCCGTCCGGGCGGAGTGTGAGGCGGCCGGGTGCTCGTGGGTCGACGAGGTCGTCACCGACGACAACCTCGTCACCGGCCAGGCCTGGCCGGACCACGACGAGTGGCTCGCACAGTTCCTCGATCTGCTGGGGACCGACATCAGTCACGGCGAACCGGTCGCGGCGGACGACTGACGGTCCGTCCGCGGTGACCCGGCGGTCCCCCAGAATAAACTCTAAACAATGTGACTGTGTGGTGTGGTCGAATGCTTTTTTAGACCGGTCGACAAACGGGATGACATGGCAGACAAAGACGACCTCAGAGAGCAGTTCACCGAAGCGTTCGAGGAAGCCGACTACCCGATCTCCAGTCCGATGGACCTCGTCCCGGCCCTGCCCAACGGGCCGTCGACGAAGTTCGAGTCCGGCGACTTCTCGATGACGGCCATGGAGCTCAACACCAAGCTCGGCGGGGACTTCCCCTACGACAGCGTCGACGAGTTCGTCGACAGCGTGATGGAACAGCTCGACGACCAGGACCTGCTGTAGGTCGTTCCCGTCGCTGATTTTGTCGTCCAGCCGGACGGAGAGCCGCCGGCTCGTCGCGCAGACGGTTCGGTCGTCTGGACACAGACTGTGAGCGACAGCTGGGTCGGATGCTGGCACTTATGCCGGCGGTGACCCTAGCCAGCACATGGTCGTCGCGACAGCCGTCGACACGTTCGGTCCGTTCCTGATCCCGGCGACGCTGTTCGTCGTCGGCGTGGCCGGCTACGCGGTGCTGTGGATCCTGACCGGTCAGCAGCGAAAGTGGGCCGCCGACGACGACGGCGTCCGGAGTCAGGACGGCTCGGAGCCGCCCGAGCGCTGAGCGCGAGCGGTCGAACGGCGCGGCCGAACCCTCGGCAACGATACTTATTTCCTTGCGATGGCCCTACCCGAGAGTGAATGTTGAGCGCGAAGATGGAGGACTACCTGAAGGCCCTCTACCAGCTCCAGCGTGACGAGGACGGTCCGGTCTCGACCTCGTCGCTGGCCGACGCACTCGACGTGACGCCGCCGACGGCATCGAGCATGCTCGATACGCTCGCCGACGCCGGCTTCGTCGAGCGCGAGAAGTACAAGGGAGCGCACCTCTCACCGGAGGGCGAGACCGTCGCGCTCGAAGTCGTCCGCCACCACCGGCTGCTGGAGACGTACCTCACCGAACACCTGGGGTACGACTGGTCGGAGGTCCACGACGAGGCCGACCGGCTCGAACACCACATCAGCGAGGAGTTCGAGCGCCGCGTTGCGGCCGCGCTGGGCGACCCCGAGGTCGATCCCCACGGCGACCCGATTCCCAGCGAGACCCTGGAGCCCCTCGACGAGGAGTTCGGCGAGACGCTGGGCGAACACGAGACCGGCGACGAGGTCGTCGTCGAGCGGATCAGCGACCGGGACCCCGACGAGTTGGCGTACCTCTCCGAGCGGGGCATCGCCCCAGAGAGCCGCCTGGAAGTCGTCGACGTGGCTCCGATCGGGATGGTCACCGTCGCCATCGACGGCCGCGAGGTGTCGCTGCCCGACCGCGTCGCAGAACTGATACACGTTCGGCCCGTTGCTACAGAAGAGAACACGGGCACTGCCTGACCATGGACACGCTCGACGACACGGATCGCCAGATCCTCGAACTGCTGTTAGAAGACGCCCGCCGGCCCTACAGCGAGATCGGCGACGCGGTCGATCTGTCCGGGCCCGCGGTGTCGGACCGGATCGAACGGCTACAGGAGCGCGGGCTGTTGCGACGGTTCACGGTGGAACTCGACCGCCAGATGCTCCGAGAGGGCGTCTCCGTCCTCGTGGAACTGACCGTCGATCCGGACATCGCCGCCGACGTGGCGACGCGGCTGGGTACCGTCGACGCCGTCGAACACGTGCTTCGGACCGTCGACGCGCGACTCCTCTTTACCGCGACGGTTCCCGAGGCCGACGTAACGTCGCTGCTCGAAGAGTGGGACCTCCTCCAGTACGTCCACGAATTCGACGTGCGTGTCCTCGCCGACACCGTCTGGTCGCCCAGCGTCGGCTCTGCCGAACTGGCTCCGACCTGTGTCGAGTGTGGCAACACCGTCGACGACGAGGGGACGAGCCGCGTCCTCGACGGGACGGAGTACTACTTCTGCTGTGAGTCCTGTGAGTCTCGGTTCGTCGAGACGTACGATCAGCTCCGAGACGGGATGTGATCGGTTTGGATGTGATCGTTCCGGGCCACGATCCCCTTCGATTCGAAATTCTGGCTTGCTAGAGACATTGGTTTCGAAGGGGCAAACCGCATGAAACAGGAGCCCGTATCGATACACGAGATGAGTCCCAGGACGACCCGTCTGTCGGTGACGGGTATGAGCTGTGCGAACTGTGCAGCCACGATCGAGGACGCCCTCGCTGCCCTCGATGGAGTCGCGTCGGCCGACGTCAACGCGGCCACCGACGAGGCGCGCGTCGAGTACGACCCCGAAGTCACGTCGCTGTCGGCGATCTACGACGCCGTCGAGTCGGCCGGCTACGGTGCCGTCGACGAGACGGTCTCGGTCGGCATCACGGACATGTCGTGTGCCAACTGTGCCGAGGCCAACGCGGAGTCGCTACTGGCGACGCCCGGCGTCGTCGCGGCCGACGTGAACTACGCCACCGACGAGGCACAGGTCCGGTACAACCCGGCCGAGGCGGACCGGTCGGACCTCTACGACGCGATCGAGTCGGCGGGCTACACGCCGGTCCGGGACGACGGAGACGGCGGAGACGGCGGAGACGACCGCGACCAGCGCGACCTCGCGCGGCAGGAGGAGATCCGACGCCAACTTCGCCTCACGCTCTTTGGCGGCGCGCTCTCGGTCCCGCTGTTGGTGATGCTGGTCGATCACGTCCTCGGGCTGGGACTGCTCGGCGGTTCGCTGGCTGGCATCGACGTGGGCTGGTTCGCCTTCGCGCTCGCGACGCCGGTCCAGATCGCGCTCGGGAAGCCCTTCTACGTCAACTCCTACCGCGCGCTGGTGCGCAACGGTCGAGCGAACATGGACGTGCTGATCGCGCTTGGCTCGTCGACGGCGTACGTCTACAGCGTCGCGGCCCTGATCGGGCTGATCCCCGGTGCGGGGCTGTACTTCGACACGGCCGCGCTGATCCTCGTGTTCATCACGCTGGGCAACTACCTCGAAGCCCGCTCGAAGGGCCAGGCCGGCGAGGCGATCCGGTCGCTGCTGGAGATGGAGGCCGAGACCGCCACGGTCGTCCACGAAGACGGCCGTGAGGAGGAGGTCCCGCTGGAAGCGGTCGCGGTCGGCGACCGACTGAAGGTCCGGCCCGGCGAGAAGGTCCCGACCGACGGCGTCGTCGTCGACGGCGAATCCGCGGTCGACGAGTCGATGGTCACCGGCGAGTCCGTCCCGGTCGAGAAAGCCGAGGGCGACGAGGTGATCGGATCGACGATCAACGAGAACGGCGCGCTCGTCGTCGAGGCGACGAAGGTCGGCGAGGAGACGGCGATCCAGCAGATCGTCGCTCGCGTCCGCGACGCCCAGTCGCGTCAGCCAGACATCCAGCGGATCGCCGACCGCATCTCGGCGTACTTCGTCCCGGCGGTCATCGCCAACGCCCTGCTGTGGGGCGTCCTGTGGTGGCAGTTCCCCGCCGTCCTGGGCGGGTTCGTCGACGCGCTGCCCCTGTGGGGGCTGCTGGGTGGCGGCCCCGAGGCCGTGGGTGGTCCGATCGGCGTCACCGAGTTCGCGATCGTCGTGTTCGCCAGCGCCGTCCTGATCGCCTGTCCCTGTGCGCTGGGCCTGGCGACGCCGGCCGCGACGATGGTCGGCACCGCCATCGGTGCCCAACACGGCGTCCTCTTCGAGGGCGGCGACATCCTCGAACGGGTCCGCGACGTCGACGCCGTGGTCTTCGACAAGACGGGGACGCTCACCGAGGGCGAGATGGAACTGACCGACGTCGTGGCGCTCGACCCGGCCGCGCCCGACGGTGGCGTCCAGCGCGAGGCGCGCGACGAGCCGACGGCCTTCGACGAGGACGACGTGCTCGCGCTGGCCGCCAGCGCCGAGCAGGAGAGCGAGCACCCGCTGGCCGAGGCGATCGTCGAGGGTGCACGCGAGCGCGGCCTCGACATCGAGTCGCCCGAGTCCTTCGAGAACGTCCCCGGCAAGGGGGTGCGAGCGACGATCGATCGCGGGGAGGTGTTCGTCGGGAGCCCCCGACTGCTGGACGCCAACGGCATCGACCCGACCCCCGCCGACTCGGACCGCGAGCGACTCGAATCGGAGGGGAAGACGGCGATGCTCGTCGGATTCCGTCCCCGCGACGCGGACGGCGAAATCGACGAGCGGGCCGGCCGCGTGGTCGGTGTCGTCGCCGACGCGGACACGATCAAACCCTCCGCGAGCGACGCCGTCGCCGACCTGCGAGACCGCGATCTCGACGTGTGGCTGATCACCGGTGACAACGAGCGGACGGCTCGCGCGGTCGCCCGTGAAGTCGGGATCGACCCGGACAACGTCATGGCCGAGGTGCTTCCCGAAGACAAGGCCGACGCCGTCGACGAGATCCAGGCCGACGGGCGCGAGGCGATGATGGTCGGCGACGGCGTCAACGACGCCCCGGCGCTGGCGACCGCGGCCGTCGGCTGTGCGATCGGTTCGGGCACCGACGTGGCGATCGAAGCGGCCGACGTGACGCTGATGCGAGACGACCCGGCGGACGTGCTGAAGGCGATCCGCGTCTCGGAAGCGACGCTACAGAAGATCAAGCAGAACCTCGTCTGGGCGCTGGGGTACAACACGCTGATGATCCCGCTGGCGTCGCTGGGCCTGCTCCAGCCGGTGCTCGCTGCCGGTGCCATGGCGCTGTCCAGCGTCTCCGTGCTGACCAACAGCCTGCTGTTCCGGGGGTACACGCCCGACACCGACTACCAGCTGTTGGGCCGACTGCGCTGAGCGCGGTCCGCGTACCGTCACAGCTTCGCTCGCGGTAGGCAGCGGTGGCACGCTCGTCGCCGGGTCCAACACACTCAAACCCACGGCGACCCGAGACGCTCCTATACTGTGGCCCAGACGGACACCGTCGAGCGGAGCGACGACCAGCGAACCGGTAGCGAGACCGTGCGCCGGCCGACCGGACTGGGCGTGCAGCTGCGAGCGCTCTGGCGCGCGGTCGTCATCTCCTGGCAGTTCGTCCCGTTCGCGATCACCCTCCTGCGTGATCGCCGCCGATACCTCCTCTTCGGTCGGTCGCGCGAAGTGACCAGCGCCCAGCAGGCCCGGCGCGCGCGGGCTCTGAAAGCGACGTTCGTCGACCTCGGCCCCGCGTTCGTCAAGATCGGGCAGATGCTCTCGACGCGGCCCGACGCGCTGCCGGCGGCCTACGTCGACGTGCTCGCTGAGCTTCAGGACCAGGTCCCGCCGGCCCCCTGGGCGGAGATCGAGCCGGTGATCGAGCGGGAACTGGGACCGATCGATTCGGTGTTCGAGACGTTCGACACCGAGCCGATCAGCGGCGCGAGCCTCGGACAGGTGTACGTCGGCGAGGTCGACGGGGACCGGGTCGCGGTGAAAGTCCTCCGGCCGAACGTCCGTCGTCGCGTCGAGTCGGACCTCCGAGTCGTGGCGACGCTGACGCCGGTCCTGCGCTGGGCGTCGCCGCCGGGCCAGGCGTTCACGCTCGGGAACCTCGCCGAGGAGTTCACCGTGACCATCCGCGAGGAGATGGACTACGCCCACGAGGCCCGCCGGCTCGACACCGTCCGCCAGAACTTCGCCGCGGTCGACGACGTGTGTATCCCCGACTCGCTGCCAGAGTACTCGACCGACCGCGTCCTCACGATGCGCTACGTCGAGGGGACGAAGATCGACGACGTGGCCGCGATCGACGAGCTGGGGGTCGACCGCGAGCGCATCGTCACGCGCCTGACCGAGATCTACATCAAGATGATCGTCGAGGACGGCGTCTTCCACGCCGACCCCCACCCCGGCAACCTCGCCGTACAGGACGACGGCACGATCGTCTTCTACGACTTCGGGATGACCGGCCAGCTCGGGCCGGAGACTCGCGCTCACCTCGTCGACTTCTACGTCGGCATCGCGACCGACGACATCGATCAGGTGATCGACTCGTTCGTCGCCATGGAGGCGCTGGACCCGACGGCCGACCGCCAGATGGTGCGCGAACTGTTCGAGATCGCCTTCGAGCAGTTCCGTGGGGCCGATCTGGACGAGTTCGACGTCGAGGGGATCATCGCCGAGTTCGAGGGCGCGATGTACGAGTTCCCGATGCGGATCCCGCAGGATCTGGCCCACGTCGTCCGCGTGACGACGGTTCTGGACGGCGTGACCCGGACACTCGCCCCCGAGTTCGACTTCATCGAAGTCGTCACGGACTACGTCCTCGAACGGGGGATGGCGAGTGGCGGCGAGGAGATCCGCGAGCGCGTGACCGACCAGCTGCGGGCCAGCGCACGGGCGACCGTCGCGGTCCCGCCCCGACTCGACGACGCCCTGGCGAAGGTCGAGCGGGGCGAGCTAGCGCTGTCGACGGTGATCGAGGACGACCGCGGTGCCTTCCGCAGGATGGCACGGCGGCTCGTCTACGGGCTCTGTGTCAGCGTCGGCCTCCTCGCGATCGCCGGGCTCTACGCGATGGGGGCGCTGCGGGCCCTCGTCGCCGTAAGCGGGCTGACGGCGCTGTTCGCTCTCGCGCTCGTCTGGTCGTTTCGCGGTCGGCGCGGTCCCGGCCTGGGCGCGTCGCCGCAGTTCACCCGCCAGGAGATGCGCCGCCGACAGAGCGGCGAGGAGTAGCGCTCACAGCTCGCTGTCGGCGGCTCGCGTCCGCAGTTCGTCTGCTCGCTCTCGGATCGCCGTCAGCTGATCGTCGTCCTTGTCGTCGAGGTGGCTGTAGACGAGTCCCATCCGGTGGTTCGACCGGAGCTGTGACTCGTTGCGGTCGAGGAAGTCCCAGTACAGCGCGTTGAACGGACACGCTCGCTCTCCGGTCGTCTTCGTCTTGTAGTACGGACAGTCGCTGCAGTGGTCGCTCATCTTGTCGACGTAGTTCGCCGAGGCGGCGTAGGGCTTCGTGGCGAACGCACCCGAGCCGTACAGCCCCATCTCGACGACGTTGGGCGTCGTGACCCAGTGGAAGGCGTCGACGTAGGCTGCGTGGAACCAGCGGTTGAGCTGTGCCGGCTCGACACCGAGCAGCAACGAGAAGTTCGACAGCAGCATGAGCCGCTCGATGTGGTGTGCGTAGCCCCGCTTGCGGACGCCGTCGATGGCCGCGTCCAGACAGGCCATGTCCGTCTCGCCAGTCCAGAAGAACTCCGGGAGGTCTTCGGACGCGTCGAGCTGGTTCGCCGTCGCCAGCTCGGGCATCTCTCGACGGTAGACGTGCCGGACGAACTCTCGCCACCCGATCACCTGCCGGACGAACCCCTCGACGCTGTGCAGCGGTGCGTCACCAGTCTCGTAGGCCTCGATCGCGCGCTCGACGACCTCCGCAGGCCCCAGCAGTCCGAGGTTCAGCGAAGTCGACAACAGGCTGTGGGCCATCGCCCACTCGCTCTCGACCATCGCGTCCTGATACGCCCCGAAGTCGGTGAGGCGATCCTCGACGAATGCGTCCAGCGCCCGAACTGCCTGCTGTCGCGTCACCGGCCACCGGAACGGCTCCGGATCGGCCCAGTCACCGCCGTAGGGCGCTTGCTCGTAGCCACCGTCGAAGTGGTCGCGAACCCACGACTGGACCCGACGCGTCGTCTCGTCGGGTTCGAACGTCGGCACCGCTGGGGGCTCCCAGTCGTCGGGCGGCGTCTCGCGGTTCTGCTCGTCGTAGTTCCACTCGCCACCGACCGGATCGTCGCCGTCCATCAGGTAACCGGTTTCCCGGCGCATCGATCGGTAGAACGACTCGTGACGGTACGGCGGGCCGCCCGTCCACTCGTCGAAGGTCGCTGGCGCACAGAGGAACCGCTCGTCCGGTACTGTCGTGAGCGTCCCGCCGTGTCGCTCGATCAGCGTCCGCAGCCGCTCGGTGCCGCCGTGACTCGCCGGGGTCATCGTCACGAGATCGTCGTCGGGATGGCGCTCGAAATGGCTCTCGAACCCGTCTTCGAACGTCTCCTCTCGGTGGTAGTCGACGGTCCGGCCCGCCTCGCGCAACGCGTCCCGGAAGTGACGCATCGCACTGAACACGAGCGTCGGCTTGTGCGGGTGGTAGGGCAGCCGACGGAGGAAGTCCCTGGACTCGATCATCACCACGCGGTCGTCCGGCCGGTCGGCGAGTGGACCGAATCGCCGGGACAGCTGGTCGCCAAGCACCAGCACGGTCATTGCGAACCACTCTGTCGCATGTCTCACTCTTCGCCTACACGAACCATGAACACCACCCCAACGAACGTTGGTCGTCGCCGCTTTCACGCCGGTAAATGCTTCGACGAGCCGTGTTTCGCTGTCGCGTGTCACCTCACCCCATCCGGCGGGATTCCCCGTGTCCGGCCACCTTATCCGTCTCCTTCCCCAACTCCACTGTGTCTATGAGTGACTCCCTGAACCGACGGACGCTCCTCCGTAGTACCGGTGCAATCGCCGCAGCAGGTCTCATCGCTGGCTGTAGTGGAGACGGCGGCGGCGACGCCACCGAGAGCGCGACCGACGACGAGATGACCGAAAGTGCCACCGAAGAAGAGATGACTGAGAGTGCGACCGAGAGCGGTGGCTCGTCGATGGAAGCCGGCGACGAGGTCGCCAACTATCTCGGCGAAACGTCGAACTTCGACGGGACGGTCGCAGACATGACCGGTCAGGACACCGTCACCGTCACGGTCGGTGCAGAGGCCAACGGCGGCGCGTTCGGGTACGACCCCGCTGCCGTCCAGATCTCTTCGGGCACGACGGTCGAGTTCGAGTGGACTGGCAATGGCGGCACCCACAACGTGAAGTCCCAGGGTGACGGTCCGCTGGACTCCGGTGGCGCAGTCAACACCGAGGGCGTCGAGTACGAGCACACCTTCGAATCGAGCGGTACTTACCTCTACTACTGTACGCCCCACAAGTCGCTGGGGATGAAGGGCGCGATCGTCGTCGAGTGACGATCCGGCCAACTCCAGCCTCGCGACAGTCGTCTCGCCGCCAGCGGGTGGCGACACCGTTCACGGATCGACGCGTCTCAAACGCGGTCGGTCCCACTACTTCTCGTGACGTACAGCGAGTACGCGATGATCCCGAAACCGACGAAGGTCAACGCGCTCTCGACGACCAGTGCCACCGACGGATCGGCGATCAACTGATCGGCGATGCCGGCCAGTAGCGAGCCGAGCGTGACGACGCCGAATCCGGCCGCGAGGTACAGCAGTCCGGACGCGCCGGTCCTGTACCCCGCTTTCGCGGCCAAATACGTGATCAACGCACCGAGCGCCAGCGTGCCCGTCTTGAAGACGATGACGACGAGCGGTATCTCCGTGTTCATAGTTCCTCACTGATCTGTGACCAGAAGCGCGCGAGGCGCTCGTCCGGCGTCTCCTCGTGGTCGACGACGTCCACGTCGAACGATTCGTCGCCGTCGAAGGCCACGAACACGCCCCTGAAGTCCCTGACGAACTGCGTCGTGTGGTGGCCGTCGTCCCGGACCTTCGTTCGCTCGGCGACCAGTGCCGCGTCGCTCAGCGTCTCTAGCTTCCGGTAGGCACTCGTCCGCGAGAGATCACACTCGTCGGCGACCCCCTTGGCCGTCATCGGTTCGTCGAGCGCGGCGACGATCGTCCGGCAGTCGGGATCGGCCAGTGCATCGAACAGGGCCTGTTCGGACGGCACCTCGTCGGTCATGCGTCTCTGTGGGCGCGTGGCCGCCGCGGTCGCGTCCGACCGGACCAGACGGAACAGGACTGTCTGCCAGTCGGGTGGAGGCTTGGGATTGGTAGCGGTCCGCGTCGGACGACCGGGAACCGCGTGCGGCGTGCCCACCGTAGTATCATCCCCACAATGTAAAGGGAAAAGTCATGCTTTCCAGATTCTGCAAACCGGGGATCCCCTTTAGGGGCGAGCCCCCGGTAGCCTCACTCGCCATGCGACGGTCCCTCTCCAGACGACAGCTCCTCCAGGGCGTATCGTTCGCGTCGATCCCGGCACTCGCCGCCCGTCTCGGCTCCGCTCGGTCCGGTTCACCCGCGACGACGAGTCCGCAGACGACGACAGCGACACCCTCGTCGACCGATGCCCCGGTCGACGACCTCGACGCGTGGCTCGCCGACGCCAACGGCTACGGCGGTCAGTTCCGAAACGTCGGCTACGACGACCTGGTCGAGGTCCTGGTCGGACACCCGATCGAGGGCGACGGCTACGCCTTCGACCCGCCCGCGGTCACCGTCACGCCCGGTACGACGGTGGTGTGGCGCTGGTTCGACCACGGCGGCCCACACAACGTCGTCGCGGTCGACGGCAGCTTCGATAGCGGCGACGCCACCGACCAGCCAAACGAGACCTACTCCCACCACTTCGAGACGACCGGCGAGTACCCCTACGTCTCCGAACCCCGGCGCGACGACGGGCTGAAAGGCGTGATCCGAGTCCGGAAGGCACCCGAGAGCGGCTACCCCGATCTCGACCACTGGCTCATCTACGTCGACGGCTGGGACGGGACCCTCGCCGACCGCACGGGCTTGGACACGGTCACCGTGACCGTCGGCAGCCCCGGCAACGGCGGTAACTTCGCTTTCGATCCGCTCGCACTCAAGTGTTCGACCGGAACCACCGTCGCGTTCGAGTGGACCGGGGACGGTGGCGCACACAACATCGGATTCCAGGGCGACATCGAGAAGTCGGACATCTACAGCGAGAGTGGCCGCCACTTCGAAGTGACCTTCGACGAACCGGGCGTCTACCCGTACGCCTGCTACCCTCACGAGGCGATCGGCCAGCGCGGCGGCATCGTCGTCGAGGAGTAACCGGCCTCGGCTGTCGCACCCGCCGTGACCGCGAGAATCGTTTTTCCGGTCGGTCGTCGCTACGCTCCTCCCTGCACGGGCGTGGCGGGATTCGAACCACGGTCGGACGTGCTCGCTTCGCTGCGCGCGACCTCCCTGATTAGAATCCTGCTATTCCGGTTCGGTCACCGACTCGCTACGCTCGTCGGTTCCCCGCACGGGCGTGGCGGGATTCGAACCCGCGATCGAGGGGTTAGGAACCCCTCGCCCTCGTCCACTAGGCCACACGCCCTATCGAGCGGTGTACGAGACGGCTCAAAAACGCTGCTGTTCTGCCGTGGAGGGCAGGGGCTGGACGGTAGATGGATGGAGAAGGGATTGGGAACCTGTCGGGACCGTCGCGGGCGTCACTCGGTGGCTGTTTCGGAAGCGGTCTCCGAAGCGGTGTCGTCGGCGGTGGTCTCGACGAACTCGGAGTCGGGCTCCTCGGTCGCGCCCTGACTCTCGCCTGGCCCCTCGCGGATCTCTTCGAGTTCCTGCTCGACTTCCTCGCGGCCTTTCTGGAACTCGCCCATCGCCTCACCCGTCGAGCGAGCGAGCTTCGGGATCTTGTTTGCACCGAACAGCAGGACCGCGATCAGGAGAATGATCATCATCTCCTGGGTCCCCGGTAAACCGATCTGCAGTAGGGTTGCTACCATTGTAGCAGGACTTAGCGTGAGGTCTAATATAGGCTTTTTGCTCACCCTGATCGACGAACCGTATCGCTCGGGAGGTTCTGGAACGCAAACGACTTGATCTGGTACCCGCTACGGGTCAGTGATGGTCTCTACTGGTGACGAAGCGCCGTCGTTTACGGCACCGCTGGCGAATGGTGACATCGAGTCGTTCACGCTCGCAGACCGCCTCGACGAGGCTCCGATCGTCCTCGCTTTCTTCCCCGGTGCGTTCACCGGCGTCTGCACCCACGAGATGAACACGTTCCAGGATCGCCTCGACGACTTCAGCGAGGCCGGCGCGAGCGTGTACGGCGTCAGCATCGACACGCCGTTCTCACAGAACGAGTTCCGCGACAAGCTCGGTCTGGAGTTCGACCTGCTCAGCGACTCGAACCGCGAGATCGTCGACGAGTGGGGCCTCTCGATGGACTTCGAGGAACTGGGCGTCGACGGCGTCGCCAAACGCTCTGTCTTCGTCATCGACGGCGACGGCGTCGTCCAGTACGCCTGGGTGAGTGACGATCCCGGCGTCGAGCCGGCGTACGACGAAGTGCTCGACGCCGTCGACGCTATCTGAGGTGCGGGCGACCGGCTCGCTGCGTCCGGTAGGCCGGGGCTACCGAGTGCGTCAGGCTTCGCCGTACACCGGGACCGCAGCGCCGCTGGTGACGCTGGCACCCTCAGAGCAGAGGAACAGCATCATCGTCGCGATATCGTCCGGATCGACCCACGTCTCGAAGTCGGCGTCGGGCATCATCTCGCGGTTCATCGGCGTGTCGATGACACTCGGCATGACCGCGTTGGCCCGGACGACTCCCTCGTTTTCGGCGGCGATGGTCTCGGTCAGGAGTCGCACGCCGGCCTTAGTCGCGCGGTAGATCCCGTCGCCCGCGCCACCCTCCAGCGAGGAGCGCGCCGAGACCGAGACGACGGTACCCTCACTCTCCCGGAGGTGCGGGAGGGCGTGTTTCGACGCCAGAAACATCGTCTTGAGGTTCACGTCGAACAGGAAGTCGAACGTGTCGGCGTCGGTCTCGTGGATCGGATCGCCGCCGCGCCACGTCCCGGCGATGTTACAGAGGGCGTCGAGACGGCCGTGCTCTTCGACCACGCCGGCCACGATGTCGGCCACGTCGTCCTCGTCGGTGAAATCGCCCTGGTAGTAGTCGATTGCCTCCGTCTCGTCGAGCAGGAAGTCCTCGCTCTCCGGAGCGACGATGTCGGCACCACAGACCGTCGCACCGGCGTCGTCGAATGCACGAGCGACGGCACCACCGAGAGCACCGCCGACGCCGGTCACCAGTACGACGCTGCCGTCGAAGTCAAAGTCGACTGACATAGGAGATAGCTCGGGCCGACAGCGGATAAAACCCAGTCTGGATACCGACGGCGGCGCTCGTTTCGCCGCTGACGCGGGCTGGGACACGAAGCGCCGGCGGTACGAACGGCGAGGCGACGTGTCCGACGACTCGGTGGCGTGTCTGGCACAGCCGACACGTCGCGAATCGCCGGGGGACGCCCCCACAGTTCTATGGGTTCTGACGGCGACGGATCGGCCTTCGACGGAGATGACACCCCGGCGAACGCTCGCGTTTCAGCATCCGCTTATCACCGCTGAAAACTGCGCGCGAATCTATTAATCCGTGAACGCCCAGCATCGAAACGATGAGTTCTGAGACATCATCTCTCCTTCCTGAGTTTATCGGGGACAGTTACGCACTGCGCCTCGGACTCGCGCTGGCGCTGGCGGTGGTCGTCGTCATCGCCGTCGGTGCCGTGGTGAGCGTTCAGGCTTCGGACGAACTGGAGTCCGAAGTCGAGTCCGACCTGCGTGCGACCTCGGCGACTCAGGCCGACCAGATCGACGCGTGGCTCGGGTCGGCTCGACAGAGCGTCCGGATGACCTCCGCGCTGCCGGTCTTCGAGTCCGGGTCGACCAGCGAGGTACAGGCGCAGTTGAACACCTTACAGGACAACGACAGGCTCCCGGCCGACGTCGTCGCAGTCCACTACGTCGACACGACGACGATGGAGATCGAGGCCAGTTCGAACGAGGACTTCGTCGGTGTCGACGCGAGCGAGCAGGGAGCGCCGTTCGCGACCGACCCCCCGAGCTTCGAGGGGCCGGACGACACACACGTGACCGATCCGTTCCAGGTCTCGATCGTCGACCATCCGATCATCGCCATCCTCTCGCCGGTCGAGGGCGACAGCGATCACGCGATCGTCTTCATGACCGATCTGAAGGAGCGGACGGAGGCGTTCTCCGACCAGCGTGACGGGTCCTACACCGCCGTGGTCAACGACGAGGGTCAGTACATCGCCCACCCCAACAGTAGCAAGATCAACACGGCACACGACGGCAGCATGACGATGCCGGCGTCGGGTGAATCCGGGTTCATGGCGATGGGCGACACGCTGATGGGCATGACGACGCTCGAAACGGCCGACTGGACGGTGATGGTCCACTCGGACCGGAGCGAGGCCTACGCACTGAGCTCCCAGATCAACTCCGACCTGATCGGGATCGTGCTGTTCGCGGTGATCAACCTCGGACTCGTCGGCGTCACGATCGGGAGCGGTACGATCGTCTCGCTTCGCCGACTCTCCAACAGGGCCGAGGAGATGGGTGCCGGCGATCTCGACGTGGACCTGACCACCGCCCGGACCGACGAGATCGGCTCGCTGTACCAGTCGCTCGACGACATGCGGACGAACCTCCGAGAGACCATCTCAGACGCCGAACAGGCACGGAAAGAAGCCGAGCAAGCCAAGAGCGACGCCGAGCAGGCCCGCGAGGACGCCGAGGAAGAGCAGGCCGAGATGGAGGCGCTGACGGGCCACCTCGAACTGAAGGCCACCGAGTACAGCGACGCACTGTCCTCGGCGGCCGACGGCGACCTCACCGTCCGCGTCGACACCGAGAGCATGAACGACGCGATGAGCGAGGTCGGCGAGGAGATCAACGCGATGTTGGCGGATCTCTCTACGACCATCGCCGAGATGAAGTCCTTCGCGAGCAACGTGTTGCAGGCGAGCGACGACGTGGGGACGAACGCCCAGCGGGTCGACCGGGCCAGCCAGCAGGTCAGCGAGTCGATCCAGGAGATCTTCGACGGCACGAACGAACAGAGCGAGCGGCTCCAGAACGCGGCCTCGGAGATGGAGAACCTCTCTGCGGCCTCCGAGGAGATGGCGGCGTCGGCCCAGCAAGTGGCCGACACGTCCCAGTCGGCCGCCGAGGTCGGCGAAGACGGCCGTAGAGCGGCCCAGGAGGCCATCGAAGAGATGAACAGCATCGAAGCCGAGACCGAGGAGACCGTCGCCGAGATCAACGCACTCGACGAGGACCTCGACGAGATCGGCGAGATCGTCTCGGTCATCACCCAGATCGTCGAGCAGACCAACATGCTCGCGCTCAACGCCTCGATCGAGGCGGCCCACGCCGACGCGGAGGGCGCGGGCTTCGCCGTCGTCGCCGACGAGATCAAGGGCCTCGCGGAAGAGACCAAAGAGGCCGCGGGGGACATCGAGGAACGCATCGAGCGCATCCAGTCACAGGCCGGCGACACCGTCGAGACGATGGAGTCGACCAGCCAGCGGATCACCGACGGCGTCGAGACCGTCGAAGAGGCCGTCAACGCCCTGGAGACCATCGTCGAGTACACGGAGGAGGTCGACGCCGGTATCCAGGAAATCGACCGGGCGACCGAAGAGCAGGCAGAGACGGCGACGGAGCTGCTGGAGATGATCGACACGCTGACCGAGATCAGCCAGGAGACCGCGACGGAGGCGGACACGGTCGCCGGTGCGGCCGAGGACCAGGCACACTCCATCGGCGAGGTGTCTGACTCCGCGACGGAACTCAGACAGCGTGCAGACGAACTCGAACAGGCGCTCGACCGGTTCTCGGTGCAGTCTGCCGAGAGTCCCGGCCAGCAGACGACTGCGGCCACTGACGACGACTAACGATGATAGAACTCTGGTTCACACTCGGTACGATCGGTATGCTCGCTGGGACGGCGATTCTCGCCTACGGCTTCAGGCTCGTCCCGGCCGAGAGACGCACGCGGTACGCGGTGCTGGTCTCGATTCCCGGCATCGCGATCTTCGCCTACGCGATCATGGCACTCGGCATCGGCGGCTTCGACACGGGAACGCACACCGTCTGGATTCCCCGCTACGTCGACTGGCTGCTGACGACGCCTCTGAACGTCCTGTTCCTGGGGCTGTTCGCGGGTGCCGACCGCGAGACGATCGGGAAGCTCGTCGGCCTGCAGGTCCTGACGATCGTCTTCGGGTTCGCGGGCGCGCTGTCGGGCGGCCTACTCGCCTGGGGCTTGTTCGCCCTGGGCGCGGTCGCCTTCGTCGGCGTCGGCTACCTGCTGTACGGCGCGATCACGGACGCCGCCGTCGAAACGCTCTCGGAGGTCGGATTCGGCGTCTACGAGACGCTGCGTAACTTCGTCGTCGTGCTCTGGGGCGTCTATCCGGTCATCTGGATCGTCGGACAGGCCGGACTCGGGCTGATGGACCTCGAAACGACGGCGCTGGTGGTCGCCTACCTCGACGTGGTGACGAAGGTCGGCTTCGGCCTGCTCGCGCTCAGTGGCGAGGCGATCGTCGAAGAACTCGGGACGCAGGTGTTCGAGGACGAGGACGCGGCGATGGCTCCGGACCACGACGCACAGCCGTCTGACTGACACGCTCGGTCACACTGCTGTGCAACACGCCGTCACAGCGGTCAGATGAGCCCTGACCGCGGCGACGACCGACTGTCCGTACCACTGGCGGCGCTGCCGTCGAGCGTCGACAAAAAGTATCGCGAAAACGCGTCCCGAGTGTGAGGCGACGTGGTCCCGTCTCGTACTGCCGGCCGTTCTCGTGGCCAGCGATCCGTCTCAGTGGATCCCCATCGCTTCGATCTGTTCCTGGTAGCGGTTCCGGATCGTCACTTCGGTCACCTGGGCAACGTCGGCGACCTCTCGCTGGGTCTTCTTCTCGTTGCACAGCAGCGACGCGGCGTAGATCGCCGCCGCGGCGTAGCCCGTGGGGGACTTGCCCGACAGCAGCCCCTGCTCGGCGGTCACGTCGATGATCTCGTTGGCCTTCGACTGGACCTCCTCGCTGAGCTCGAGTTCGCTGGCGAAGCGCGGGACGTACTGTTTGGGGTCGACGGGCTCCATCTTGAGCTTGAGTTCCTGGGCGACGTAGCGATACGTGCGCCCGATCTCCTTTTGCTCGACCCGAGAGACGTCCGAGACCTCTTCGAGGCTCCGTGGGATGCCCTCCTGTCGGCAGGCGGCGTACAGACAGGAGGTCGCGACGCCCTCGATGGAGCGGCCGCGGATGAGGTCCTCGTCCAGCGCGCGCCGGTAGATTACCGACGCGACTTCTCGCACCGAGCGCGGGACGCCCAGTGCCGACGCCATCCGATCGATCTCCGAGAGGGCAAACTGGAGGTTGCGCTCCCCCGCGTCTTTCGTCCGAATTCGCTCTTGCCACTTTCGCAGCCGGTGCATCTGGGATCGCTTCTTCGACGAGATGGACCGGCCGTACGCGTCCTTGTCCTTCCAGTCGATCGTCGTCGTCAGCCCCTTGTCGTGCATCGTCTGGGTCGTCGGTGCCCCGACGCGGGACTTGCTCTGCCGTTCAGAATGGTTGAACGCGCGCCATTCCGGGCCGCGGTCGATGTTCTCATCTTCGATGACAAGTCCGCAGTCTTCGCAGATGAGTTCGCCGCTCCCGTCCGTCGATATTGCCGTCGAGTCACACTCAGGACAGGTCTGCTCGGATTCTTCCGTTTCCTGCTCCTGCGTCCCGTCGTGCTCGCGCTGGCGGGTGGGGCGCTCCATGTGTCCTTTTATGGAGAAACAATTCAGACATATAAACGTTTGGCTGGTGGCGACCAGTGCCGATAGTAACACTGGCTTACTCGACGGAATGTGACAGCTCAGCCCCTCTTTGCACGGATCTCGTTTCAGCGTTCCTCGTGTGAATCCATCGATCGGGGGTGATTCCCACGGCGAGGTCCGCAACGAGTGGTGAGTTCCAGTAAAGGCTTATCCGGTGTGGCGACCCGATGTCACGCATGGACGTTGCCGTACTCGGGACCTCGACCACCAGTCACGCCCTCGCGGCGTGGTGTCTCCGGGCGGAGGCGTCGGTTCGCCTCTACGGGGACGACGCCAACGCCGTGATGGACAGCGTCGACGCGGTTCAGCGTCGCGCTCGCGGCGACAGTGACGCGATTGACGGCACGACCGGACTGGAAGCGGCCGTCGGCGGTGCCGACGTTGTCTTCGACGTCACCGGACGCGAGATCGACGCTCGCCGGGACCTGCTCGCCGACGTCGAGGCACAGATCGGGCCGGAGACGCTGCTCGTCGTCGGAGACACGTACGACCGAATTACGGCCGTCGCGGCGGGTCTCCGTCGGCCCGACCGCGCGGTCGGCATCCACGTGATCGATCCGGCAGAGAGCCAGCTGGTCGAACTCGTCGTCGCCGAGCAGACGACGGCAGACACACGGGACCGCGCGGCGTCGCTCGTCGAGTCGCTCGACGCCACGCCGATCGTGGTCCGGGACACGCCGGGATTCGCGACGACTCGACTGGACCTGGCGACCATCGCGGAGGCCGTCAGGATGGTCGAGGACGGCGTCGCGAGCGTTCCGGCCATCGACCGCGCGCTCGAACTGGGTCGCGATCACCCGATCGGTCCGCTCGGACTGGCCGACCGACTGGGCCTCGATACGGTCCTGTCGGCACTGGAGTCACTGGCGCTTGACCTCGGTGGTCGGTTCGATCCGCCGGACCTGCTCTTCGAGAAAGTCGAATCGGGCGAACTGGGCCGCCAGACCGGCACCGGGTTCTACGAGTGGGAACAGGGCGAGCGAGTCGGCCCCGCCCAGCCGAACCCGACCGTCGAAGCCCGATCGGCAGAGCCCGGTGAGCGATGAGCCGGTCCGAGCGGCGGCGAGGGGACTCGCCGGTCGAGCAGGACGACGCCGACATGAGCGACCTGTTCGACGATCTCTCGGAACTTGAGGATCTCGTCGACTCACCGGCGGAACGAGCCCGCGTCCGAGAGGCGATGCAGACGGCGAGCGAGGTCGACGACGACGGGCCGGTGTTCGGCCGAGTCGTCTGGGGATTCGACCGTGCGGACCTCGCGGAGTCGGTGCTGGGCGCGCTGCTCTTTGGCATTCCGATGGCCGTCGAGGGCGGGACGGTCGACTCCGGTCGGTTCATCTCCGCTCGCCCGCCGTTCCTGGCTCTGACGTTGCTCGCGACGGTCGCAGTGGTCGTCGGGATCCTCTACGTGGCCGACATTCAGGACGTGCGGGTCGCCTACGCGTTCTTCGGTCTCGTCCCGCGGCGACTCGTCGGCGTCCTCGGCTCGTCGTTCGTGACGGCAGTCACACTGTTGAGCGTCTGGGGCGTCGTCGACTGGGCGGACCCGTGGCTGGACTTCTGTATCTGCGTCGTGGCCTTCTTTCCGATGGCGATCGGTGCCGCGCTGGGTGACATCCTGCCGGGGAGCTAGTCCGGCGGACGACCGCGTCCGTTCGAGAAACCACTACCACTCCGGTGCGTTTGACAATCGTTAAAAGTCGTGGCCGGATACCAGCGTGTATGAGCGAGAGCGAAACTCAGCAAAAACGCACACAGAAGTGCGTCTCGTGTGGCATCAACATCGCCGGCACGAACGCGGCCGCGTTCAAGTGCCCGGACTGCGGTCAGCAGATCTACCGCTGTGGGACCTGCCGCAAGCAGAGCAACCTCTACGAGTGTCCCGACTGTGGCTTCCGGGGGCCCTAACGATGGGGAAAGTCGCCGCCAAGATCAAGGTCATGCCGAACAGCCCGGACGTCGACCTGGACGCGCTCCAGGAGCGTCTGGAGGGCGCACTCCCCGAAGGCGCGAAGATCAACGGCGTCGAGCGCGACGACGTGGCCTTCGGGCTCGTCGCTCTGTTCCCGACGGTGATCGTCCCCGACGACAGCGGTGGCACGGAAGCCGTCGAGGAAGCCTTCAGCAACGTCGACGACGTGGAGTCGGTCTCCGTCGAGAACGTCGGCCGGATATAGACCGAGTCCTTTCTTCACCGCCGTTCGACGCGCCGAGTCGCGACGCTCACGCTGGTCGCGGTGTGATATCCTGCCGAGAAGGTGCTCGCGCTGGCGCGACGGGAACGCACGTTTTATTAGGACGACCGGATTACCCCTCCGCACGAATGCCCAGTTCGGATGGACCCCTCAAAGGAACGCGGAACAAGCTGAAGAACACGCCACGCGAGCGCGGCACCTCGCCGCCCCAGCGCGCCGTCGAGCAGTACGAGGAGGGCGACACCGTCCACCTCAAGATCGACCCGTCGGTCAACGACGGTCGTTTCCACCCGCGCTTCGACGGTTCGACCGGCGTCGTCCTCGGACAGCAGGGCGAAGCCTACAAGGTCGAGATCAACGACAGCGGCAAGGACAAGACGATCATCGTCACGCCCGCACACCTCCGCCGACAGGAGTAAGGTATGACGATCTTCAAAGAGAAGGTCGACGAGGAGTACCTCACGATCGCCGAAACGAAGGAGATCCTCGAAGACATCGAAGCCGAGCGCTCGATGGACGAGGATCGAGAGATGCGTTACGAGCTCGCTCGTGCGATCGAGCACGTCAACCGCTTTGCGATGCTCGATCCCGACGAGGCCGACGAGTTCGTCGACCAGCTGCGGGACCTGGAGAAGGTCGACGAGGCGACCGCCTACAAGATCGCGAACCTCCGACCGCTGGATCGCGACGAGCTGCGCTCCGTGTTCGCACAGGAGCGGTACTCGCTGTCGGGCGACGAACTCGACGAGATTCTCAACGTCGTCAAACAGTACGCGTGAACTGCCTCGGGGTCACGCCCCGGGGCACTCGCCTTGCTGCTCTGTAGATCGGTCGGCCGCGTGGCGATTGTCACCGGCCTCGCCGACCCACGCCATTAAGTGGGCGCTAGACCTATCGACTGGCATGAGCGATACCGAGAGCGGTGACGACGGCGAACCGGCCGTCGTCTTGGACTTCCTGCCACACGGCAAGTCCGATGACGACCGGCCACAGTATCAAAAGCAGCCGCTCGCGTACGCGATGGGGACCGAAGACTTCCGGCTCTACGAGATCGTGGTCGGAGAGGAGACGGA
The DNA here is from genome assembly GCF_058933285.1 of Halomicrobium sp. HArcht1-1. NCBI lineage: Archaea > Methanobacteriati > Methanobacteriota > Halobacteria > Halobacteriales > Haloarculaceae > Halomicrobium > Halomicrobium sp. HArcht1-1. The sequence continues at coordinate 1,968,897 of NZ_JBZYDL010000001.1, read as the reverse complement.
CGTGACCTTCGGCGACCGCATCGACGTTCACAGCACCGACTTCGACCGGGTCAGCGTCGTCGAGTACGACGATCTCCCGAGCGGTGCCCAGTCCGAGCTCGACTACGCCGTCGAGGACCTCGTCGAGGCAGAGGAAGATCGGTTCGTCGACTTCTACAACGAGGCCCAACCGATCACCCTCCGGCTCCACCAGCTGAACTTGCTGCCCGGCATCGGCAAGAAGCTGCGCAACTCCATTCTGGACGAGCGCAAGCGCAAGCCCTTCGAGAGCTTCGAGGAACTCGAAGAACGAGTCAGCGGCCTCCACAACCCCAAGGAGGTCCTGGTCGAACGGATCCTCGAAGAGCTATCGGAGGACGACCTGAAGTACAGCAGGTTCGTGCGCCGCGAAGACCAGTCATAGTCGGCCCGGAAGTGACAGCGTTTTACGGGTCTGCCCGCTATCCGCGAGCGATGACTACCGACGGATCGCCCTCCCAGGGGGCCGACGGCGCTCGCGATCCGGACGCGCTCGTCGCCCGTGCGGGCAAGCGAGCGGACACCCGACAGGACCAGCACTTCTTGGTCGACGATCGAGTTCTGGACCGGATTCCGGGCTACGCCGACCAGATGGATCGAGCACACGTACTGGAAGTCGGTGCCGGCCCCGGCGCGCTGACGGATCGACTGCTCGCGGTCGCTGATCGGGTGACCGCGATCGAGCGCGATCCCGACTTCGCGGCCCACCTGCGCGAGGAGTTCGCCGACGCCATCGACGCCGATCGCCTGACGATCGTCGAGGGTGACGCCCTCGACGTGGACCTGCCCGAGTTCTCCGCGAGCGTCTCGAATCTCCCCTACGGGGCCTCTAGCGAGATCGCGTTCCGGCTGCTCCCGCGCGGGAAGCCGCTCGTCCTGATGTTCCAGCAGGAGTTCGCCGAACGGATGGCAGCAGACCCCGGAAGCGACGACTACGGGCGGCTCTCGGTGACGGCGGGCCACTACGCCGACGTCGAGATCGTCGAGACGGTGCCGCCGACGGCGTTCGACCCACAGCCCCGCGTCGACAGTGCCGTCGTCCGGCTCCGGCCGCGCGAACCCGACTACACCGTTCCGGACGACGACTTCTTCATGGACTTCCTCAAGGGCGTGTTCACACAGCGTCGCAAGACGATGCGAAACGCCGTCCGGAACACGGCCCACATCACCGACCTCGGCGATCCCGACGCCGTCGTCGACGCCGCAGACGAGTCGCTGATGAGCAAGCGCGCGGGAGAGCTATCGCCCGCGACGTTCGCAGCGCTGGCGACGCTCGCCTACGAGACCGGCCGACCCGGAGAGTACTAGCGATGCCCGACCAGCCTCCGACGGACGACGACGGCCGCCCCTCGCTCGCCACACAGCGCGACACGGAGACGGTGTACCAGCCGGCAGAAGACTCCGACCTGCTGGCGCGGACGGCCAGGTCACACGCCGCGCCCGGCGACCGCGGGCTCGACGTGGGAACAGGATCAGGCTACGTCGCCGAGACGCTGGCCGAGGCGGGCGTCGACGTGGTCGCGTCCGATCTGAACCCGGACGCCTGTCGCGAGGCAGCGGCTCGCGGTGTCCCGGCCGTCCGTGCCGACCTACTCGATCCGTTCCGCGACGACGCCTTCGATCTCGTCACGTTCAATCCGCCCTATCTGCCCACCGAGCCAGACAAGGAGTGGGACGACTGGATGGAACACGCGCTCTCGGGCGGAGAAGACGGCCGCAGGCTCGTCGACCCCTTCCTCGAAGCGGTCGAGCGCGTGCTGGCTCCCGGTGGGCGTGTCTTCCTGCTAATCAGCAGCCTCACCGGGATCGGCGACGTACAGCGCTACGCTCACGAGCGGGGGCTGGCGGGCGAGATCGTCGCCGACGAAGCCCACCCCTACGAGCGACTGGTCGTGATCCGGTTCGAGTCCCGAGACGAGAGCCCGCTCCCGTGATCGGCTGTGTACTCTGAGACGGGTCGCTCTGCGGGACGGGCAGACGCCGCGTCGACGCTCGCGTGAGACGACCGGGCGGCGTCACTCGTGGTGGTGAATCCACTCGCTGGTCGGGACGAACGCCGTCGCTCCGCAGGCACCACAGGTCTCCGGTGGTTCGAACTGGTGATCGCCCGCCGAGCGGTGAACCGGCGTGCCGGCGTGTGTCACCTGGCAGTTCGAGCAGACGAACTCGACGACGTTTTCGGGGCTGTGTGCCATACTGTAGCTTCGAACGTCGCACAGATATAGGTGCGGTAGCACGCACCACTATCGGCCTGTGACGCCCAGTCGTCGGACCGCCGACCAATAACCATGGAGCATTTTCTGATATAGGAAATATTAAAGCCCGTCATTTCCAACCTAGCCGTAATGACACAGGTAGTCGCCACGACACCCGGTCTGTTCCCGCTCCCGGACTGGGCGAAAGACGAGCTGTCTCGACTGAAAGGCCACCAGAAGTCCGACCTCGTCAGCGGTGAGGAGGGGCCGGAGATCGTCGACGCCTACGACCGCGCTCGCGAGGAGGTCGTCGGCGTCCAGACCGACGCCGGCCTCGACCGCGTCACGGAGGGCCAGCTGCGATGGGACGACATGATCGCCCACCCGCTGGCGGTCGCCGACAACGTCGAGACCCGCGGGATCGTTCGCTACTACAACAACAACAACTTCTACAGGGAGCCGGTCGTCACCGGCGACCTCGATGCCTCCGGCGACGTGGCCGGCGAACTCGACGCTGCGGCCGAGCACGTCGACGCCGGTCTCCAGGCGGTCCTGCCGGGACCGTACTCGCTCGCGGACCTCGCGACCGACGAGCACTACGGCGACGAGGCAGCGTTCCTCGACGCCGTCGCCGACTTCCTCGCCGCCGAGGCCGACCAGTTCCCCGACGTCGAGACGCTGTTCCTGCTGGAGCCGTCTCTCGTCGAGAACGCGCCCGGTGAGGCCGACGAGCGCGCCAGCGAGGCAATCGACACCGTCGCTTCGGCCGTCGACGCCGACGTGGTCGCTCACACCTACTGGGGCGCTCTCGACGAGAAGGTGTACGCCCACCTCATGGACGCAGCCGTGGACGCCATCGGCTTCGACCTGATCGCCGACCACGAGCAGAACGTCTACAACGTCCAGGAGTACGGCACCAAAGACGACGTGGCGCTCGGGCTGGTCGACGGACAGAACACGTTCGTCGAGACCCCGGAGACGATCCGCGAGCGCGTCGAGTGGTTCGTCGAGCAGACCGACGGCGACTACGACACCGTCTACGCGACGGCCAACACCGAGCTGTTCTACCTGCCTCAGAACAAGTTCGAGGCCAAGATCGAGGCGCTGGCTGACGCCGCCGCGATCGAGGAGGTGGAAGCATGACCGGTCCCCGCGAGCAGTTCCGACCCGAGGACCACGACAACGACCACTTCCTGCTGACCAGCGTCGTCGGCTCCTACCCCAAGCCCAAGTGGCACGACCGCGCCCGCGAGCTGTTCGAAGATCCCGACGCCGACTTCGACGAGCACAACTGGGAAGAGGCGAAAGACGACGCCGCCCGACTCATCACGCGAGAACACGAGCGATCCGGGCTCGACACCGTCGTCGACGGCGAGATGCGCCGCAACGAGATGGTCGAGTACTTCGCCGAGCTGATCGACGGCTACGAGTTCAACGGCCGCGTGAAGGTGTGGGGCCACAACTACTTCGACAAGCCCTCGATCGCCGACGAGGTCGAGTACGACGAGGAGTGGCTCGTCGACGAGTACAAATTCACGTCGTCGGTGTCGGACCGTCCGGTCAAGGTCCCGATCACCGGTCCCTACACGCTCGCTCGCTGGGCCTTCAACGAGGCCTACGAGACGACCGAGGAGGCCGCCTACGCCCTGGCAGACCTCGTCAACGAGGAGATCGAGCGCCTCGTCGACGCCGGCTGTAAGTACGTCCAGATCGACGAGCCGGCTCTCGCCCAGTACGAGGACGACCACGCCATCGTCGGCGAGTGTCTCGAACGCATCGCAGACGGGATCCCCGAAGACGTGCGCCTCGGCCTGCACGTCTGTTACGGCGACTACTCGCGGATCTACCCCGAGATGCTGGAGTACCCCGTCCACGAGTACGACCTCGAACTCGCCAACGGCGACTACGAGCAACTCGACGTGTTCAAAGCGGACGAGTTCACGAAGGACTTCGCGATGGGCGTCGTCGACGCCCACGTCGCCGAGGTCGAGTCCGTCGAGGAGATCAAGGACAACATCAAGAAAGGACTGGAAGTCGTCCCGCCGGAGCAACTGACGGTCTCCCCGGACTGCGGGATCAAGCTCCTGCCCCGCGAGGTCGCCTACGGCAAGATGGAGAACATGGTCCAGGCCGCCCGCGAGATCGAACAGGAACTCGACGCCGGTGAGATCGACGTGGTCGGTGGGCAGACGGCGAGCGCGGACGACTAGCGAGAGGCCGAGCGGAGCGAGGGCGCTCGTTCACGCGAGCAGGGAGACGCGCCGATAGGCGGGTCTCCAAAAGCCGAGCGGCGCGACGAACGAAGTGAGGAGCGGTCCTCGTTTTTGTGAGGTGCTTTCTCCCTCGCTCGTGTAACCCTCAGTATTACGGATCGACAACGTTTACGGCGGAGCCGTCCGACCCCACGAGTGCTATGGCAGATATCGAAGTCAGCAGTACGTGTGAGGAAGGGTACACGGTCACGAACGTCATCGACGACGAGTGGGAACTGGTCGTCGACGCGCTGAGCGAGGACGGTCCGTCTCCGAACCAGGTGCTGGCGGCGGACTACATCTCGTGTTACATCCCGGCGCTGCGCGTCGCCGCAGACCAGACCGGCTACGACGACCTCGGCGCTGTCGAGGCCGAAGTCGCTGCTGACCTCGACGACGACGACGATCTCGAAGCGGTCGCGTTCGAGATCGAGGTCGAGGCCGACCTCGGCGACGACGTCGAGGAGATCGTCGAACTCGGCGAGGAGATCTGTCACGTTCACTCGGCGCTTCAGGACGAACTCCACGCCGAGATCACGCTGCACGACGACGCGTTCTAAGCCCCGAGGAGACTATTTTTTGATGTGTGGGCAATAGCACGACGGCAGCTGCTGGTTACTCTGGGAACAAGAACACAACTGCAGAGGTGTTGTGATAGCCCGTGTAGTCCTCGTCTGCCGAGCAGACTTCGCCGTATGTTTCGAAGCCAGCGAACGGTGCATCGATCGAACGGCTGATCGCGTCGACTACGTCGTCAAAGTCGTCGCCCAGAATCATCGCCCGACACGCACAGTCGTAGACGAACCCGCCAGCGACGGCATCGCCACCGAGTTCGTCGACGGCATTCGATGCGGCTGTTTCGACGGCGGAGACTTGATCGGGTTTGCTGCTGTGTGTAACACGCAACTCAGTTCCTTCGGCAATGTCTACGGTAAATCCGAGCGAGCCGTCGGTATCTGTGGTTTGTCCCGGCCACCGGATGTTGTATCCCTCCGTCGAGATGAACGCGGACGCAACGAAATCTCTGATCCGAGACGCGATACTCTGGGCGTCTGCGTCAGGTTCTGACTCGATACCCAGCTCGTAGCGGCCGAGTAACATCAGAAACTCCTCGGAATCGGCCTCCAAGTCGTCGACGTCGATCCCGTACGACTCTTTCGCGTCTGTCCGAATCGCATCCCGCCAGGCCTCGAAAGCCGGCCGTCCGTCGAGTTTGTGGACCGTGCTTCCTTCGGCCTGGGTGACGGTCATCGGTTCCGAGATCGGTTCGTGGCCGTGGTTGACCGTTACCGCGAATGGATCTTCAGAGGCCAGTAGCGCGAGCGCGACGGCGTCTGATTCGACCTGTCCGTTACAGAATACGTGTGTCTCCTCCAGTCGAAGGTCGTCTCCAGCAGAGCCGCCAACAATCGGAATCTGGTCGTCGTCGAGATACTGTTCGGTAAGCTTCGTAATCTCGTCTCCGATGCTGACGATGCCGTCGTGGAGGTTGATTACCGCACGGTGTGGGTACTGGTCGATCTCTGGATCGTCCGGTTCCGGAAGATTGTGTACCGCGTCGAACAGGCAGCGCTTATGATCGGCACCCAGCCCCGTCGAGAGCGTGGTGAAGAACTCCATCGAATCGGAAGCGACGATGCCAACTGTCACAGTCTCTGCCTTCGAGCCGGCTTCAGTGAACTCTCCGGAAGACGAGCAGCCGATGATTTCGGTGTCCGAACCGACGATGCTTCGAATGCCCCAGAGGACTGCATCGTAGTCGTAGACTGGCGAACAGAAGACTTGGCAGAAGTCCGGGCTGTCAGCCTCGATGTTGTCGAGGGCCTCACGTACTGCCGCCATGCCGGCGGCGTCACCGCTCTCTCCCGTTGCTTGCCCTGTACCGACCTGTGTGTCCATGTACTCTGTCTAACTGAAAGAACGACTTATGCGTCACGGAGTTGGCGGAGACGCCACAGTGGTAAACGACGAGACGACGCCGGCGGGAAACGCTCATACGCCCGGCTCGCGAACGGCTGTGTATGAGTAGCGACTGGACGAACGCGATCGCCGCAGAGCGAATGAAGGTCGACACCGAGTTCAACGACCGCGTCGAGGCCTCGTCGTTCTCGAACCAGCAGTGGAACCTCGTGATGACGGCACTCGAATTCGAGATCCACGGAGCCGAAGATCCGGAGACGGCGGAGATCGTGGCCGACACGTCGAACCTCTCGACGATCATGCCCGAACTCGATCGGATCGCCAAGCAGGGGCCGATGGGCGGCGGCGGTGGCGGGGGTGATTCGAGCGGCGACACCGGCGGCGGGCTCCTGGGCGGCGTCAAGGACGCACTGGGACTCGGTGGGGGCGGTGGCGGCGACGACCGCATCGAGGAAGCCGAGGAGCTCGCGGCCGAGTACGCGGAACTGCTCCAGGAGAAGCTAGAGACGAACGGGCGCTGGAGTATGGTCTGCGACCGCGCCGCGTAGCGCGCGGAGCGACGTTTCGTGACCGTGACTCCCGACAGTGGCGACGCTCTGGCCGAGGGCGATCGGAAACGATACGAAACGATCATATTCGAAAACGCTTTGTGAGCGTTTTTCGTACGAGCGTGCATGCACGTCAGCGACGACTCGCCGCTCGTCCGCAACGGCAAGACGATCGTCCTCGCACACGATCACGGGCTCGAACACGGACCAAAACAGTTCGACGGCGTCGAGGAGCGCCTCGATCCGACCGAGGTCTTCGAGATGGCGACTCACGACGCCGTCACCGCTCTGGCCGTCGGCAAGGGACTGACGGAGACCTACTATCCCAGCTACGACGACGAGGTGAATCTGCTGGCGAAGCTCAACGGCGGTTCGGATCTCTGGATGGGCGAACCGTACGCACCGCAGAACTGGTCGGTGGATTACGCCGCCGAACTGGGTGCTGACGCCGTCGGATACACCGTCTACCCCGGAGTCAACGACGAGCCGCGGATGTTCGAGGACTTCCGGCCGGTCCAGGAGCGGGCACGCGACCACGACCTCCCGATCGCGATGTGGTCGTACCCGCGCGGACAGGCGATCAAGGAGCACCGGAGCCGGGACGTGATCGCCTACGCCGCCCGCATCGGCCTCGAACTCGGCGGTGACTTCGTGAAGGTCAAGTATCCACGCAGTCCGGAGGCTATGGCCCACGCCGTCGACGCGGCCGGCGACACCGGCGTCCTCCTCTCTGGCGGTTCGAAGACCTCCGACCGCGAGTTCCTCGAACTCGTCGAGGGCTGTCTCGACGCCGGCGTCTCCGGGCTCGCGGTCGGCCGCAACGTCTGGCAACGCGCGGACCCGTACGACATTCTCGACAAACTCGAACGGGTCGTCTTCGAGGGTGCGAGTGCAGACGACGTACTCTAAGGGACGGGAAGAGTGAGTACAACTATGAGTTCGTTCGACGACGAGACCGAGGCCGCCGTCGCCGTTGCACGGGCACAGCTCCCGGAGACGGTCCCGAGCGAGCGAGTCGTCTTCGGCTTCGACGGGTACGTCGATCGCGTCCGCGAGGTCGTCGCAGATCGCCACGATCCCGACGACTACGACCGACTGGACACGCTGGCGGGCTTTGGCGATCGCGTCCACGACTCCGTCGCGGCCGACAGCTCCCTCTCCTTCGAGTGGCTCCAGCGAGGGACCCGGACCGGCGGCCACACGAGTCACCTCGCTCGGGCCTTCGGCAGTTGGGGCTTCGATCCGGTGATGATCGGGATGTACGGCCAGCCGGTGCGTGACGTGTTCGCCGACGAGTTCGCCGACTGCGAACTCCACTCGCTGGGCCAACCGGGCTACACGGACGCCGTCGAGTTCGACGACGGCAAGCTCATGCTCATCGAGAACGGGACGACGATGGACCTAGATTGGTCGTTTCTCACGGACCAGTTCGATCGAGAACGCCTCCGTGACCGACTCGACGGCGCGGCCCTGCTTGGCACCGGCTACTGGGCGGAGACGCCCGACCTGCCGGACGTACTCGACGGGATCGCCGGGCTCTGGGACGACATCGACGAGCCGCCCGAGACGGTGCTCGTCGATCCCGGTGACGTGCGGAAGCTCGACGCCGAGCGCCTCGACGGCGGGACGGGGGCCATCGGTCGCCTCGCGGCCCAGACGCGCGTCGTCGTCTCGGCCAACCGCGCAGAGACCCAGCTCCTCGCAGAGACCTACGGCGACGGCAGCGAGCAATCGCTCGCAGCGAAGGCTCGCACGCTCCGCGAGACCTTCGACGCCAGCCTGTTCGTCTCGCACGGCGTCGACCGGTCGCTGGTCGCCGGGGCCGACGGGACCACGGACGTGGCCGTCCCCTCCGTCGACGACCCGGAACTGACCACGAGTGCCGGCGACCACTTCAACGCCGGCCTCGCGCTGGCACTGGTCGCCGGTGTCGATCCGGCCGGTGCCGTCGTCGTCGGCAACGCCGTCGCCGGTGCGTTCGTGCGCAGCGGCGAACCGCCGACGTTCGAGGCGGTCCGTGCGTTCGTCGACGAGTACGAATCGAAGTTCTAGAGCCGTCGCGTCTCGACGGCGGCCCGATCCTCGAAGACGCCGTCGAGATCCGGAACGCCAGTCCCTGCCTGTGCGACTACGCGCGACGCGACCGCAACCCCCGTCGCCAGCGCGAGTTCGTCACGCTCTCCGCGTTCGAGCGACGCCAGCACGCCCGACAGCAGCGCGTCGCCGGCACCGACCGTGTCCACGACGTCGACGGCCAGCGGTTCGGCGTGGACGGCCCCGCCGGGACCGACGAGGACGGCACCGTCGGCTCCCAGCGACGCGACGACGCGCTCGAAGCCCTGCTCTCTGAGTGCGCTGGCGGCCGTCACACACTCCTCGACGGTCCCGACGGTCGTCTCGGTCGCCGCGGCCAGCTCCTCGCGGTTGGGCTTGCACAGAGCGTAGTCGGCCGACAGCGACCGCAGGATCTCGCCTTCGACGTCGACGGCCGTCCGCCACGGCCCGGACGACGCGATGCGGTCGATGGCGTCGCTCTCCAGTCCCGGCGGGAGGCTGCCACCGACGAGCACGCGGGCTGGCTCGTGGTCGGCGATGCGGTCGACGAGGTCGTCGACGGCGCTCGCGTCGACGGCGGGACCCGCCTGGTTGAGCTTGTACTCGGTTCCGGCGGCCAGTGCGGTCGTGTTGAGCCGCGTCGGGTCGTCGACGGTGACGAACTCCGCGGGGACGTCGGCCGCTTCGAGTTGCTCCGTGACGAAGGTCCCGGTAAAGCCACCCAGGAGCCCGGTGGCGACGGTGGCGGTGTCCATCGCGGCCAGGAACTGCGAGACGTTGATCCCCTTGCCACCGGCGTCGAACTGCGCGTCGGTCGCTCTGTTGACCGTCTCGCTGGCCAGTGGCTCGTCGAAGGAGACCGTCTGGTCGACGGCGGGGTTGTAGGTGACAGTGAGGATCACGTGTCTGCCTCCAGGACGGTCACGCCGGCCTCGTCGAGGGCGTCGGCCAGCGCACCGTCCGGTGTGCGGTCGGTCACCAGCGTGTCGACCGCGTCGAGGTCGGCGACGGTGACGAACGACTGCTCGTCGAACTTCGAGCTGTCGGCGACGAGCACGACGCGGCTGGCCTGCTCGACGAACCGGGACTTGACCGCGGCCTCGGCCTCGTTGGGGGTCGTCAGCCCGGTCGTGGCGTCGAGGCTGTTCGTCCCGACGAACAGCAGGTCGACGTGATGGTCGTCGAGGAACCGCTGGGCGGTCGGGCCGACCAGCGCCCGGGTCCGGCGGCGCAACGTCCCGCCGGTCACCGTCACCTCGATGCCTTTGTCCAGCAGGGTCGTCGCCAGATCGGGCATGTTCGTCACCGCCTCGACGTCGGCCTCGCTCGGCAGCGCGCGGGCGACGGCCATCGTCGTCGTCCCGGCGTCGAACGACACCACCTGCGCGTCCTGCAACAGGTCGACGGCGCGGGCGGCGATGGCCTGTTTGGCGTCCAGTCGGTCGACTTCGCGCTGGCCGTACGGACGTTCCTGTCCGACGGACGACGCCGGGACGGCACCGCCGTGTGATCGCTCGATCCGGCCGTCGTCTTCGAGTTCCTGTAGGTCGCGCCGGATCGTCGCCTTCGAGAAGTCGAGTTCGGTTGCGAGTCGGGCGACAGAACAGCCGTCACGCTCCGTGACGAGTTCGACGATCCGCCGCTTGCGCTCGGCTGGCAGCATTACACCGGCGTTCGTGGCCGGGCGACTTACTACTTTCTATCGTTGCTGTTCGTTTTTGCTCGAAACTGAGTGATCTAGAGCCGGTCGACGACGGCCTCGGTGACCGCCTCGGTCGAGGCCGAGCCGCCGAGGTCCGGCGTCTTCGGCCCCTCTTCGAGCGTCGCCTCGACGGCCGTCCGAACGCGGTCGCCCTCGTCCTCGTAGCCCAGATGATCGAGCAGCATCGCGGCCGAGAGGATCATCGCAGCGGGGTTGGCGACGCCCTCGCCCGCGATGTCCGGCGCGGAGCCGTGGACCGGTTCGAACAGCGCGTTGTCCTCGCCGACGTTCGCGCTCGGGAGCAGGCCGAGACCGCCGACCAGTCCGGCCGCGAGGTCCGACAGCATGTCCCCGGCGAGATTCGGACAGATCACGACGCCGTAGTCCTCGGGGTGCATGACCAGGTGCATCGCCAGCGCGTCCATCAGCGCGGTGTCGTAGTCGGCACCGCGGTCCGCTCCGACAGCCTCGGCGGTGTCGAGGAACAGGCCGTCGGTCTCGCGCATGACGTTTGCCTTGTGGGCGATGGTCACGTCGTCGTAGTCGTTCTGGCGGGCGTAGTCGAAGCCGAAGTCGGCGATCTGTCGGGAGGCGTCCTCGGTGACGACACGCGTACACGTCGTGACGCCGTCGCTGATCTCGCTCTCGATGCCCTTGTAGACGCCCTCCGTGTTCTCCCGAATGAACACGAGGTCGGTGTCGGGCTGTACGGCGTCCAGACCGGGGTACGAGACCGCCGGGCGGACGTTGGCGAAGGAGTCGACGACCTGCCGGAGCGGCAAGATTACGTCGGCGGCCGTCTCGCCGGCCGCGCCAAAGAGCGTCGCGTCGGCGTCGGCGGCGATCTCGCGGGTCTCCTGTGGCAGTGCCTCGCCGGTCTCGGCCTTCACGGCGTCGCCGGCCTCGCCCTCGACGAACTCGAAGTCGACGTCGAGCGCGTCCAGTACGTCGACGGCCGCGGGCGTGACCTCCTGTCCGATCCCGTCGCCGGGGATCACTGCGATCTCGTGAGTCATGCGCGTACGTCTCGCGGGCGTCGAAAAGAGGGTGTCGATACCGGTCGTCCGCCCTCGCACGCGGGGTCGACGGACATGAACGCCGCCGCCGTCTACGAACTGCGTGCGTAGGCGACGCCGACGTTGTGCGTGACGAACAGCGCGAGCGCGAGCACACCGAGGCCCGCGAGGGCGGGGTCGGCGCTCTCGATCCCGACGGTCCCGAGCCACCGCGCGGCCGTCGGCGGTCGCAGTTCACACAGCAGCCAGGCCGTGGCCCCGACGGCCGTGACGACGCCGACACTGGCGGTTCCGGAGTCCAGCAACGACGAGTGGGGGACGACGCCGCGGAGTGCGTTGTCCTCGATCGTGTACACCACGGCCAGCGAGACGGCGAGGACCGTCGCCGCGAGCACGAACCCCTCGATCGCGATCGAGGCTTCGGCAACCGCCAGCCACAGATTCCACACCGTCGTTTCGGCGAGCGTGAGACCGACCAGCGTCCCCGTCGACACCGCGAGGTCGACGCCGTTGACCGTCAGGTCCTTCAGGATGCGTTCGACGAGGAGTCCGACCGCGAGGATGCCACAGCCGACGAGGGCCGTCGCCGACGAAAGCGACGCGGTCTGGACGACTGCCAGCCAGACCACGAGCGCCGCCGTCTCGACGAAGGTACACGCGAGTATCGAGACGGCGCGCACGGTCGTCATCCACCCCTCCAGCGACGGTCGCTCACCGCGTTCGTGCGTGGCCATGACCGATGGCAGACGCCGACTTCGGTTTGTTAACCGCTCGTTACCGACGCTCCGTCGGCGTCTGAAGCCGAAAAAGCGCTGCAGCGTCGGTCGTGGCCGCTCGTACTGCTGGCCGTAACTTCGTGACGATCTTCGCCACCCCACGTGGCGAAATCCGTCACCGATCCACAGCCGACGGTCTCAGTCGTCGGAGTGGATCTCGTCTCGGGTCTGGTCGACGTAGGGCAGCGAGTCGGCGGTCGCTGCGATCGCTTGCTCGTTGGACTTCATCAGCGCGGTCGTGTCCCAGATCCCCTCGACGAGGGCCTGTCGCTGTGCGTCGTCCACGCTGACGCCGATCTCGTCGCCACCGTAGGTAACGGTCTCGGCCGCCACGTCGACCTCGATCTCGCCGTCCGGATTGTCGTCGACCCACTGCTGGAGCGCGTCGATGGTCTCGTGATCCGCGGTCACGGTCGGGATGCCGAGTGCCAGGCAGTTGCCGGCGAAGATTTCGGCGAAGCCCTCGCCGATGATGGCGTCGATTCCCCAGCGCATCAGGGCCTGGGGCGCGTGCTCGCGCGAGGAGCCACAGCCGAAGTTGTCGTTGACCACCAGCACGTTCGCGTCCTGGAAGCGGTCTTCGTTGAACGGGTGGTCTTTCTGGTTGTCGTCGTCGTCGAAGCGCAGGTCGAAGAAGGCGAACTCGCCCAGCCCGTCGAAGGTGACGACCTTCATGAACCGCGCCGGGATGATCTGGTCCGTGTCGATGTCGTTGCCCCGGATCGGGACGCCGGTGCCGTCGACGTAGTCGACGGAGGGGATGTCTTCCGTTCCCGTCATGCGGTGGTCACCTCCTCCAGTTCGCGCACGTCAGACACCTCGCCGGTGATCGCCGCGGCGGCGACCATCCGGGGGTTCATCAGGACGGTCCGGCCGTCCTTGCTCCCCTGGCGGCCGACGAAGTTCCGGTTCGACGAGGACGCACAGGCCTCGTCGCCCTCCAGCTGGTCCTCGTTCATGCCCAGACACATCGAACAGCCGGCGTTGCGCCAGTCGAAGCCGGCCGCCTCGAAGATGTCCTTCAGGCCCTCCTCCTCGGCTGTCTTCTGGACGCGCTGGCTGCCGGGGACGACCATCGCGCGAACGTCGTCTGCGACCTCGCGACCCTCGACGATGCGGGCGGCCCGACGCAGGTCTGGCAGGCGGGCGTTGGTACACGAGCCCAGGAAGGCTACGTCGATATCGTAGCCTTCCATGGTCTCGCCGGGTTCGACGCGCATGTGTTCCTGCGCGCGTCGCGCCGTGTCCTGCTTGCCGTCGGCCAGCGCTTCGGGGGCCGGAATCGGGTCGTGGATGCCGATGCCCTGGCCGGGGGTAGTCCCCCACGTCACGACGGGGTCGAGCTCCGAGGCGTCGATGTGGACCACGTCGTCGTACTCGGCGTCGTCGTCGCTGCGGATCGACTCCCAGTAGGGCTTTAGCTCGTCGAACTTCTCGGGGTCGTCCTGGAAGTAGTCCGTCTCTTTCATCCACTCGTAGGTGGTCTCGTCGGGGTTGACGTAGCCCGCACGGGCACCGCCCTCGATGGACATGTTACAGATGGACATCCGGCCTTCCATGCCGAGGTTCTCGATGGCCTCACCGGCGTACTCGTAGACGTAGCCGACGCCGCCCTCGGTGCCGAGCCGGCGGATGATCTCCAGGATGATGTCCTTGGCCTCGACGCCCTCGCCGAGTTCGCCGTCGACCTGGATCTTCCGGACCTTCTGTTTCTCCATCGCGATGGTCTGGGTCGCCAGCACGTCCCGGATCTGGCTCGTGCCGATCCCGAACGCGAGCGCGCCGAACGCACCGTGTGTCGAGGTGTGGCTGTCGCCACAGACGATTGTCTTGCCGGGCTGGGTGATCCCCTGCTCCGGCCCGATGACGTGGACGATCCCCTGATCGCCCGTCGTCGGATCGGAGAACTGGATGCCCGCGTCGCGGACGTTCTCCTCTAGCTCGGCCATCATGTTCTCGGCCGCGTCTTCGGCGTAGGGCCGATCCTGGTTCCCGGTCGGGACGATGTGGTCGACCGTCGCGTGGGTCAGGTCCGGTCGCGCGACTTCGAGGCCGCGCTCTTTGAGCATCCCGAACGCCTGGGGACTCGTGACCTCGTGGATGAGGTGGAGCCCGACGAACAGCTGGTCCTGCCCGTTGGGCAGGGTCGTGACTTTGTGCCGGTCCCAGACCTTGTCGTACAGTGTGTTCTGGCTCATACGGAATCCGTCCGTCCCTCTGTGCCGCGCTCGAAGACGCGGGTCGTCCCTTCAGTGGGAGACTCGTGGTCCACGTCGTCCATGGTGTCGGTCTCCGCCTCCTCTGTCTCCGTCGGCCGCTCGCCGCCGTCGGCGACCACTGTCGGGCCGCGACGGAACGCGCCGCCGAACGATTCGTCCGTGTGTGGATGCGTGTGATCCACGTCGTGCATGTTGCTCATGTCAGTCGTCTGCTGGTGCTTCCGCAGCGTCGGCGTCGGCGTCCTCGCCGTCCCACGCGAACAGTTCGCGCAGGTCCGCGCCGACGCGTTCGATCTGGTGGTTCTGTTCTGCCGAACGGTACTGCTTGTAGGCCGGCCGGTTGGCCTGGTTCTCCGAGATCCACTCGCGAGCGAACTCGCCGTTCTGGACCTCTTCGAGGATCTCTTCCATGCCCTCGCGGTCGATCACCGACTCACCGCGCGTGAGACCGCCGTACTCGGCGGTGTCGGAGACGGAGTTCCACATCCCCATGTGGCCGCCTTCGTACATCAGATCGACGATGAGTTTGAGTTCGTTCAGACACTCGAAGTAGGCCATCTCGGGGGCGTAGCCCGCGTCGACGAGCGTCTCGAAGCCGGCCTTCACGAGGTCGGTGACGCCGCCACAGAGGACGGCCTGCTCGCCGAACAGGTCGGTCTCGACTTCTTCCTGGAAGGTCGTCTCGATGACGCCGGCTCGCGCGCAGCCGACAGCCTGGGCGTAGGCGAGTGCCTCCTGCTTGGCGTCGCCGGTCGCGTCCTGCTCGACGGCGATCAGGCCCGGCGTCCCCTCGTCGCGCTTGTACGTGCGGCGCACGAGGTGGCCGGGGGACTTGGGCGCGACCATCGTCACGTCCACGTCCGCGGCGGGCTCGATCTGGCCGTAGTGGATGTTGAACCCGTGTGCGAACTGGAGCGTGTCACCCGCGTCGAGGCCGTCCTCGATGGTCTCGTACACGTCGGGCTGGACCGTGTCTGGGACCAGCATGACGACGATGTCGGCCTCGCTGGCGGCGGCCGCGGGCGTCTCGACTCGCAGTCCGTCGGCTTCCGCCTCGGTCCGGGAGGACGAGGACTCTCGCAGGCCGACCACCACGTCGACGCCGCTGTCGTCGAGGTTCTGTGCCTGTGCGTGGCCCTGGCTGCCGTAGCCGAGGATCGCGACGGTCTTGTCTTCGATGTGCGATGCGTCTACGTCTTCGTCGTAGTAAACGTCGGTCGTGAGTTTGTCAGTCATCGTTCTCCAGTGTGTCGGCCCCTCTTTCAAGTGCTGCGGTTCCGGTCCGCACGACTTCCTGCACGTCGAACTGCTCGAACGCGCCGACGGCGGCGTCGATCTTCTGCTTGCTGCCGGTCAACTCGACGGTGACCGATTCGGCGGTCACGTCGACCGCCTGCCCGCCGTACATGTCCGCGACGGCGTTGACGTCGTCTGGCTTCTCGCCGCTGACCTTGATCAGCGCGAGTTCGCGGCGCGTGTTCTGCTGGTCCAGTTCCGTCACCGAGATCGTCGGCACGAGCTTGCGCAGTTGCTTTTTCGCCTGCTCGATGCCGGGCTGGGGTTCCTCGATGACGATCGTCATCCGGGCCACCCCGTCGTCGTGAGTCGGGCCGACGGTCAGGCTCTCGATGTTGAACTGCCGGCGGCTGAAGAGGCTCGACACCTCCGAGAGGACGCCGGGCTCGTGTTTCACGAGTGCGGAGAGGACGGCCTCGCGTGGCTCGTGTGTGACCTCCGCCTCGGGGTCGATGCGAATACCCTGCGTGTTGCGCCGCCCGTCCGGACGCATCCGCTCGTCCGGGGCCGGCCCTGGCATACCACCGGTCATAGTTGCTCCAGATGTCGCTCGTTCAGTGCGAACAGTCCGTTGTCCCCGCCGCTGGGAACCATCGGATAGACGTTCTCTGCGGGGTCGATGATCGCGTCGACGACCGAGGGGCCGTCGTACTCGCGTGCCGCCTGGATCGTCTCCTCGACGTCGTCGTACTCCTCCAGCCGGAAGCCCCGCGCGCCGAAGGCCTCGGCGAGCTTGTCGAACTCGGGGATCCACGGGTACTCGGAGGCCATCCGACGACCCTCGTGGAAGGCGTCCTGCCACTGGCGGACCATCCCGACGGCCTCGTTGTTGAGGACGACGTAGGTGATGTCGAGGTTCTCGCGGACGGCGACCGAGAGCTCCTGGACGGTCATCAGGAAGGAGCCGTCACCGTCGAAGCAGACGACCTCCTGGTCGGGCGCGGCCAGCTTCGCGCCGATGGCGGCGGGCGCGCCGTACCCCATCGTCCCCAGTCCGTGACTGGAGACCCAGGTGCGGGGTTCGGTGAACTCCCAGAACTGGGAGGCCCACATCTGGTGCTGGCCGACGCCGGTACAGACGATCGTGTCGTCCGGCGTCAGCTCGCTGAACCGCTCGACGACGTACTGTGGCTTCAGCGGTTCGTCGTCGGGCGTCTCGTAGTCCATCGGGTACTCGGCTTTCCACTCCTGGCACTGCTCGCGCCACTCGTCGGCGTCCGGTGCGGACGGCATCGCGTCGTACAGCTGCCGGAGCGTGGCCCGAGCGTCGCCGATCAGCGGGTAGTCCGCGTGGACGTTCTTGCTGATCTCTGCGGGGTCGATGTCGACGTGGACGATGTCGGCGTCGGGTGCGAAAGAGTCGATCCCGCCCGTCAGTCGGTCGTCGAAGCGGGTGCCGATCGCCAGCATGCAGTCGGTGTTGGTGATCGCCATGTTGGCGTAGCCGGTGCCGTGCATGCCCGCCCACTCAAGCGAGAGCTCGTGGTCTTCCGGGAAGCTCCCGATCCCTGGCATCGTCGTGATGACCGGGATCTCGTACTCGAAGGCGAAGTCCCGCAGCGCGTCGGCCGCGTCGGCCTTGATGACGCCGCCGCCCGCGAGGACGACCGGCCGCTGGGCGGCCGCCAGCGCGTCGGCGGCCTCCTGGACGTTCTCGTCGTCGGCCTCTTCGGGCACGTCGTAGGTGTCTGGCTTCTTCGGCGGGGCCGGCTCGATGTCCGTCTCCCCTTTGGTGATGTCCTTGGGGAGGTCGACCAGCGTCGGTCCCTGCCGTCCCTCGTTTGCCAGCGCCCAGGCCTCGCCGACCTCGGTGCCGACGGTGTCTGCGTCGTCGGCGAAGTAGCTGTGCTTGGTGACCGGCTGAGTGATGCCGACCGTGTCCGTCTCCTGGAAGGCGTCGTTGCCGACGAAGTCCGTCGGCACCTGGCCGGTCAGCGCGATCATCGGGTCCGAGTCCATGTTGGCGTCGGCCAGCCCGGTGACGAGGTTCGTCGCGCCGGGGCCAGACGTGGCAAAGCAGACGCCGGGCTCGCCCGAGACGATGCCGAAGGCGTCCGCCGCGTGGGACGCGCCCTGTTCGTGGGCCATCGTGACGTGGTCGATCTCGGAGTCGTACAGCGCGTCGTAGACGGGCATGATCGCGCCGCCCTGGACGCCGAAGACGTACTCCGCGCCCGCGTTTTCCAGCGCCCTGACGACCGACTGTGCGCCGGTCGTGACCGGGGCCTGCTCCGCCTCGTCTTCGTCGGCGTCGGCCTCGTCGGCCTGGACCGACGCTCGTTCACTCATCGCTCTCACCTCGCTGTCCTGTTCGATACTGTGGTCGTGTGTGTGTATGCATTGCTGGAGTCTCCTGCGTTGGTGGAAAACCGGTCCGACGATCGCTGAGAAGTGTGGTAGGAGGGGCTATACAGCCCCTACAATACGACCGCCGAGAAGCGTGGCCGCGCGGCTGGCCGCGGAGCGAGCCCCGGTACCAGCCTGCGCCATCATCGTGTCGAGTGTCTGTGCGTGCCGGATAATAAGGGTTCCGTGACACGTGCTGTCGAGCGCCATCGGTACCCACGACTGGCCGGACGCGTCGGCCGGCCGATACCAGCCGCTTGTGACGGTCGCGAACCGGTCGAGGAGGCATCGCTATGCCCGGACCTCCTCTTGGGACTCGGGGACGCCGATGTCCTCGGCGAAGCGGGTCAGTTCCTCCATCGTGACCCGCTTTTTCTCCGCGCCGTAGTCCTTGACGCGCCGGGTCACTTCCCGAACGTGTTCGTCGGTCGGATCGTAGCCGGCGTCGACCAGACGCTCGCGGACCGAGTGCTGGCCCGTGTGCTTGCCCAGCACGAGCTGGCGCTTGGCCCCGACCATCTCGGGAGTCATGACGCCGGGCTCGAACGTGTCGGAGTTCTCGATCACGCCCGCGGCGTGGATCCCGCTCTCGTGTGAGAACGCGTTCGCACCCACCACCGGTTTGTTCGCGGGGACGTCGATGCCCGACTTCTCCTCGATGATCGCGGAGAGTTCGGTGATCCGGGTCGTGTCGATCCCCGTCTCCACGTCGTACAGGCTCTCCAGTGCCATCACGACCTCTTCGTAGGCCGCGTTCCCGGCGCGTTCGCCGATGCCGTTGACGCTGACCTGTGCCTGGGCCGCCCCGGCCTCGTAGCCCGAGATGGCATTCGCCGACGCCAGCCCGAAGTCGTCGTGGGTGTGGACGTCGATGCGGGCCTCGGTCTCCGCGTCGACCATCTCGATGAGGTCGTAGAACCGACGGGGCGTGGCGACGCCGCAAGTGTCGGGAATGTTGATCCAGTCGGTCCCCGCCTCGGAGACGCCCTCGATCACGTCGACGAGGAAGTCCTCGTCCGTGCGCGTGGCGTCCATCGGCGAGAACATGCACTCGACGCCGGCCTCCTTGACGCGCTCGACGGACTCGATGGCGCTGTCGAGTGCCTCCTGTCGAGTCGCGTGCATGGAGTCCTGTAGCTGTACGTCGCTGGTCGAGACGAACGTGTGGACCAGGTCCACACCGGCGTCCAGTGCCGCCTCGATGTCTTTCTCGACGACGCGAGCCAGCCCACAGACCGTCACCGAACTGGCCTCGGTGATGTCTCGGACGGCCTCGAACTCCGCGTCGGAGTTGACCGGGAACCCCGCCTCGATGACGTGGGTCCCCATGTCGTCTAGGATCGCTGCAATCTCTCGTTTGTCTTCGTAGCTAAACGACGTGCGTGGCGACTGCTCGCCGTCACGTAGCGTCGTGTCGAAAATACGTGCTTCTGTAATCTCAGAAGTGGAATCCAGTGTGCCCTGGAAGAACTCGATCCGCCGGAGATTCCGACGTGCCCTCTATGTTGTTGGACATAATCGTCTGATACGGGACGCTCCGTGTATTTAAACCTGTCCATGCCTCTTTTGAGTGATACGTCTCTCGTCGCCCTCGACAGTCGTCGAATCGCTCGACACAGGCCGCCCGTGTCACACTGTACCGTAGCACTCTCCGAGAGCGATCACTCCCTCGACAGGTACGCCTGATACTGCCGGCTGTCACTTCGCGACGAGCTTCGCCACCCCGGGGTGGCGAAATCGGTCACAGATGGACAGCCGGTCGTATGACGGAGCCGTCGGTGACGGCCCGGACGACGGGAGCAACTGCGCACGTCCCACCGGCGACGGCGAGAGGAGGCTTTTTTTCACTCGGCTCCCAGAGACAGAGCATGAGTGAGTTCGAGGGGCTCGACCTGCAGGCCGTCGAAGATCAGATGGACACCGACGAGGGCGGGGACGGGAGCGATCGAATCGTGCTGGGCGTTCTGGACGGCTCGACCGGCCCGGACGAGTGGCTTGAGACGATTCACGGCGGTGCAGTCCTCGTCTTGAACGTCGACGGCGACCTGAACGAACTGGCCGCTGGCTTCGCGCGCGACGTGAAGGAGACGGGCGGGGAACTCGTCCACTTCCGTGGGTTCCTGATCGTCACGCCGCCCGGTGTCACGATCGACACCGACCGGCTGGAGTGAGCCGGTCGGTCGGAGTCGACCGCCGACTGGGGCGCTCGGTCCGGGCCGACGACGTTTCTCGGGACTACGGCTCGAACAGCGTGAGGGAGTGACCGTCCGGATCGCGGAGCCGACTGCCGCCGTCGACGTGTTCGACGGAGCGTGCGGTCTCCCGGACCCGTTCTGCGGCCGTTCGCGGAGCGGCCGCTTCGATACCCCAGTCGACGTGGACGCCGCCGCGGGCGTCGGCCAGCCCGAGCTGGGGCTCCCACAGTTCGAGGTCGACCGAACCCGTCGTCAACCGGACCCGACGGCGCTGGTCGCCGCGATCGACCACCTCGAAGCCGAGCGTCCGGTAGAACTCGACGGCGGTATCGAGCGCCTCGACTTCGAGCACGACCTCGAACAGTCCCACCACACCGTCACCGGTGTCGACGGTCTCTGCGAGTTCGACACAGTTGCCGTCCGGGTCGTAGCAGTACAGCGAACGGTCGTCGCCGAAACGGTGCTCTTCGACCGTCAGTCGCCGGTCGAGGCGTTCGTACCAGTCGTCGGAGGCCGCTCTGGAGATCGAGAGCGCGTAGTGAGTGTGGAGGCCACCGCGCGGGACCGCTCCCGGCGTCCGAATCCAGAGCGTCGCCTCGCCCGCACCGAAGCCGACCTCGTCGGCCCCGTCTTCGCGAACCGGGAGGTCGAGCACCGACCCGTAGAACTCCCGTGCCCGGTCGAGGTACTTCACTTCGAGCGTCAGGTGGCGGGGCGCACCGACCATGGGGGTCCTACGTCGTCCGTCCCAAAGGCGTTGGCGACGGACTCCGAGCGCACCCACGGCGAGCGCGCTTCAGCCGTTTCTGTCGCCGCTGTCACACTCTCCGTGGCGAACTGCCGTCCGGTGGGGCCGTGCTTTTGTGTTTCCTGCCCCTACGATCGTCACGATGAAAGGATCTGGCTCCGCGACGGACTGGCAGGCGATCGATCGATGGGAACACGGCGTCGGTTGGCTGCCCTATCCCGACGAGACGATGCAGCGGGCGAGCCACGCGATCGAGGTCGACGGCGAAGTGTGGCTCGTCGATCCGATCGACTTCGACGGGCTGGACGATCTCGTGGCCGAACACGGCGAGGTCGCGGGCGTCGCCGTCCTGCTGGATCGGCACAAGCGAGACGCCGCCGCAGTCGCGAACCGCCACGACGTTGCGGTCCACGTGCCGGCGTTCATGCGCGAGATCGCCGACGACTTTTCGGCACCCGTCGAGTTGATCGAGCGAGAGCTTGGCGAGACGGGCTATCGAATGCACGAGCTCAAGAACAACGGCTTCTGGAAGGAGGCGGCGCTGTACAGCGACGACACGGAGACGCTGGTCGTTCCGGAGTCGCTCGGCACCTCGTCGTACTTCCGGGCCAGGGGCGAGCGGCTCGGCGTCCACCCGATGTTGCGGCTCTTCCCACCGCGGAAACTCGTCCGGCTCTCGCCCGAGCGAGTCCTCGTCGGCCACGGCACAGGGATCCACGAGGACGCGGCGGCGGCCGTTCAGGACGCGCTCGACGGTTCGCGGACGCGGGCCCCGTCGCTGTACGCAAAGACCGCCAGAGAGTTCATCTTCGGGTAGGGCGACGACGGAACTATGAACGTTCGTGTCGAAACACGATCGTGATCTACGCGACGCGTGGCCTCGTCGAGTCGCTGCTCCGCATGGGCCGTGACGCCGATCCGGACTCCGTGACCGTCGCCGTCTCGGTCACGCCGGCCGGCGACCTTCCGGAGGCCGATCTGGATCCGGCGACCGACGTTTTCACCCACTTCTACATGCCCAGCGCTGGCAACTCCGTCAGTGCAGTCTTCGGCTTCGACCTGGGGACGCCGGTCGCCCAGAGCAACGGCCGATTCGTCTCACACCCCGAGGGCCGTCTGGAAGTGACGAAAACCGACGACCTCCACGAGGTGATCTTCGTCGCGGTCCCGCCCTGGGACGAGGATTCGATCGCCGCGTTCGACCGCCGGGGCGACGAGTTGCCACTCACCGTCCTCGACATCGCGCCGCCGGAAGAAGCGCTCGAGTAGCTACTCGATGTAGCCCAGGTCCTGCAGCTGTTCGGTGATGTCCTGGAACTCGGCTTCGGTGAGTTCGCCCTGCTGCTGGTGCTGAATGACGATGCTCCGGAGCATGAAGCGAACGAGGTCGCTCGTCGACGAGAAGCTCGTCCCCTCGATCGTCTCCTCGACCCTGTCGGCCAGGTCTTTCGGGATCGACACCGTGGTGTAATCGGACATACCTCCGTTTTGCCGCGCTGGCGGATAGTCGTTGCGGGCTCTGGATTCGCCGGTGTCGGCCGTTCGTACCACAGACTGTCGGGTCGACGACGTTCGCCAGACCGGGCGAAGAACCTGGCACGGACGGCGGCGTCAGTGCTGGTCGGCGGTCGTGTCGAACTGGCCCATCTCGGCGTGGTTCGTCGGGTCGAAGGTCCGTGGCGCACCACAGCGCTCGGTCCAGGACTCGCCGGCCCTCGAACCGGTCGCGTGGTCGGACGGGCGCGTGTACCTGTCTTCGCTGGTGGGGTCGGTCGTCGCGTGCTGTTCGTCGGTTCGGGTCGTCGTCTCAGTCTGTATCCGGGTTGCCATCGTGTGTCTGGAAGGGGGGTGTCGTTCGAGTGGTGCGGTTCGGTGTGTCGCTGTCGGCGGCTGCCGGGAGTGATACGCTCATCGGTACATCACCCTCTTCCCCGAACCTTAATAAAAGTTAATGATTAATTCTGAAGTCCGAACGTGCCACCCTCAGACGGACCGTTGCCGCGGTTTCCCGGCGAGTGTCTCCGGGGCGACGCCTGCCGGTACGCGACGACGACGCCCCGTGTCAGACGACCAGTTCCTTGGGGTACTCAGTGAGGTTCTCGTAGCCGTCTTCGGTGACGACGACGAAGTCCTCGATGCGGACGCCACCGACCTCGGGATCGTACAGGCCCGGCTCGACCGTGACGACGTGGCCGGGTTCGAGGACGCCGCCGTTCGGTGCGACGCGCGGGAGTTCGTGAACGTCCAGCCCGACGCCGTGACCGGTGCTGTGGATGAATCCCGTCTCGGTCGACTCGTCGCTGCGCAGCGTCGGCTGGCCCGCCGCCTCGTACACGTCACAGACGGCGTCATGTACCTCGGCACCGGTGGCACCGGGCTCGATCGCGTCGAGGGCGGCGGCGTGGGCTCGGGCGGTGAGTTCGTACCACTCGGCCACCGTCTCGTCGGGTTCGCCGACGACGAACGTCCGGGTCATGTCGGCGTGGTACTTCGACGCCTTGTCCTGTGGGAAGATGTCGACGATGATCGGCTCGCCGGCACGCAGCGGCCCGCTCCCTCTGTCGTGGGGATCTGCGGCGTCGCTCCCACAGGCGACGATCGTCTCGTCGAGCGCACAGCCGTGGCGCAACAGCGTCACCTCGATCTCCTCTTTGATCCGCTCGCTCGTGACCCGCTCGCCGTCGTAGAGCAACTGCCCTTTGGCCGCAGTGCGACTCTCCCGGAGCAGTTCCTCGGCCGCGGCCATCGCCGCCTCATTGGCCCGCTGGGCGGTCTCGATGTGTTCGATCTCTTCGTCGGTCTTGGTCGCTCGGATCTCCGTGATCACACTCTCGGCGTCCGACTCGACGGTCACGCCGCGGTCCCGCAGTCTGTCGGCCGTCGAGAGGGGGAATCGTGGCGGTACGGCGACCGACTCCACGTCGTAGGCGTCGAGGAACGCAGCGATCACGCGGCTGACGCCTTCCTGTGGGCCGTACTCCTCGACTTTGCGCTGGTACCCGAAGTCGACGTGGCGCTCGACGGTGTCGGCGCGGGCCTCCTTCTTCGCCCGTCCGTACTCCAGGCTCCGGGAGAAGAGCAGGTGAACCTCGCCGTCGTACAGCGTCAGGAAGGGATCGGGCGCGTCGAACCCCGAGAGGTAGTACTGATCGGAGTCGGTCGAGTCGGCGTCGATCAGGTAGCCGTCGAGATCACGATCGTCCAGGGCGGCGTCCAGTTCGCTGAAGTCTGGATCCATGTTCCGTCGTGTGTTCCCGACCTTCATTAGTCTCTCGGGGCGCAAACAGACACGCTCTTGGTCCGGCCAGCCGACCGGCCGGACGTGAACGCCGAAATCAGTCCGTCGACGGTCGGTGGCACGGCACGAGCGCCGCCGTCGAAGAGTTACACGCACCGGGCAATTCTCGCAGCGGGATACGCCGACGGCGCGGTCGTACACGACCCGCTCGTCAGCGCCGACACGAGGGCGACGATGCGAGCGGTCACCGCCTTCGGCGGCAGCGTCGCGCTACGTGACGAAGAGTCGGTCCTCGACGTGACTGGCTTCGACGGGCGGCCGGAGACGCCTGCCGACGTGATCGACTGTGCGAACAGCGGCACGACGACGCGGCTCGTCACCGCCACGGCCGCCCTCGGCGACGGGCTGACCGTCCTCACCGGTGACGAGTCGCTGCGCTCCCGGCCGCAGGGACCGCTGCTAGACGCCATCACGGCAGACCTCGACGGACGCGCCGAGAGCACCCGTGGGAACGGCCAGGCCCCCCTGGTCGTCGGCGGTGCCGTCGACGGCGGCGCGGTGTCGATTCCCGGCGACGTGTCCTCGCAGTACATCACCGCGCTCCTGATGGCGGGTGCCGTCACCGACGAGGGGATCGACGTGCATCTCGAAACGGAACTCAAGAGCGCGCCGTACGTCGACATCACGCTGGAGGTGCTGGCCGACTTCGGGATCGAGGCCGAGGCGACGCCGGACGGCTTCGCGGTCCCGGGCGGCCAGTCCTACGCGCCGACCGACGGCGAGTACCACGTCCCCGGCGACTTCTCTTCGATCTCCTACCTGCTGGCCGCGGGCGCACTCGCCAGCGAGGACGGACTGACGATCACGTCCGCGTATCCGAGCGCGCAGGGCGACACGGCGATCGTCGACGTCGTCCGCGAGATGGGTGCCGGCGTCGACTGGGACCGCGAGGCCGGCGAGATCGAGGTGACGAGCGCACCCCTCTCCGGCGTCGAGGTCAGCGTCGCCGACACGCCGGACCTCCTGCCCACCATCGCGACGCTGGGCGCGGCGGCCGACGGGACCACGCGGATCGTCGATTGCGAACACGTCCGCTACAAGGAGACCGACCGCGTCAGCGCGATGGCCGAGGCGCTGACGAAGATGGGCGCGAGCGTCGAGGAGCGCCAGGAGACGCTGACGATCCACGGCGGCGAGAGCGACCTCCAGGGGGCGACGGTCGACGGGCGCGCCGACCACCGGATCATCATGGCGCTGTCGATCGCCGGTCTCGTCGCCGACGGGACGACGACCGTCGACGGCATCGAACACGTCGACGTGTCCTTCCCCGACTTCTTCGACGTACTCGACGACATCGGCGCGGCCGTCCGGTACTGATACGACCGGCTGTACATCTGTGACCGATTTCGCCATCCCGGGGTGGCGAAGCTCGTCACGAAGTGACAGCCGGCAGTATGAGACGGATCATTGTCGTCGCGTTCCGATCGATCGCGCGTCTCTGTGCCGTCCGCTCGCGCGACGAACGGTCGACGCACGGCCGCCGGTGGCTCCGTCGTCCGACGTCGACCTTCGTACGCCGACTGTAAGGTTGAAATGCCCCCAACCCAACCCAGTACGTAATGAACGGGAACGAGTTCGGCCGGCTCTTCCGGCTGACCACCTTCGGCGAGAGCCACGGGGAAGCGATGGGTTGTACGGTCTCGGGTGTGCCGGCGGGCGTCGAACTGTCCGAAGAAGAGATCCAGACGGACCTCGACCGGCGCAAGCCCGGCCAGTCGATGATCACGACCTCGCGGGGGGAGCCCGACAAGGTGTCGATCAAGTCCGGCCTGCAGGACGGCTACACGACGGGCACGCCGATCGGGATGGTCATACAGAACAAAGACGCCCGCTCGGGGAAGTACGAGCCTTTCATCACGGCACCGCGGCCCTCTCACGGCGACTACACCTACTCGGCGAAGTTCGGCACGCGCAACTGGGGCGGTGGCGGCCGGTCGTCGGCCCGCGAGACGGTCAACTGGGTCGCTGCCGGCGGCGTCGCCAAGCAGGTCCTCGCACAGTCCGACCACGACGTACAGATCAAGGCCCACGTCTGCCAGATCGGCGACGTCGTCGCCGACGACGTGACCTGGGAGGAGATGCTCGAACACAGCGAGGACAACGAGGTCCGCTGTGGCGATCCCGACGCCGCCGAGGAGATGCGCGACCTCGCGGACGAGTACCAGAAAGAGGGCGACTCGATCGGTGGCGCGATCTACTTCGAGTGTCGCGGCGTTCCGCGGGGTCTCGGCGCGCCGCGGTTCGATTCGATCCCTGCACGCCTCGGACAGGCGATGTACTCGATCCCCGCGGTGACGGACTTCGAACTCGGGATCGGACGCGACGCGCGGACGGCGACCGGATCCGAGTACACGGAAGACTGGGAGTTCGACGATAGCGAGGCGACAGCCTCGGACAACGCGAGCGGCGACCCGACACCGGTCGGCAACGACCACGGCGGCATCCAGGGCGGGATCACGACCGGCGACCCGATCTACGGCGAGGTCACCTGGCACGCGCCGGTCTCGTTCCCGAAGACCCAGGAGACCGTCGACTGGGAGACCGGCGAGCGAAAGGAGATCACGGTGACGGGCCGACACGATCCCGTCCTCCCGCCGCGGGCGGTCCCCGTCGTCGAAGCGATGCTGTACTGCACGGTGCTCGACTTCATGCTGCTCGGTGGCCGGATCAACCCGGACCGACTCGACGACCGGCCCGGCGAGTACGACACCGACTACCACCCGTCGAGCCCCCAGAACGATCCCGACGACGCCGACACGCACGCGACCACCGTCGACGAGGACTAACATGGACGCCGACCAGGAGTCTCTGTCCAATCCGTACGGGATGGACGAGACGTGCCAGAACTGCCCCGAACTCTGCGAGACGCGCTCGAACGTCGTCCACGGCTACGGCGACGTCGGCGCGGAACTGCTCGTCCTCGGCGAGTCGCCGAGCGAGGCGGCCGACGAGGTCGGGCTCCCGTTCGTCGGCGAGCGAGAGCGAGAGTTGCTGGACATCCTCGACAGCGTCGGGCTGGTGGACGATCCCGACGCCGACCGGCCACAGTTCGACAACGTCTATCTGACCTACGTCAGCCGCTGTCACCACCCCGAACGCGGTGCGACAGACGAAGAGGTCCGGAACTGCGAGCCATACCTCAACAGCGAGGTCCGGATGATCAACCCCGAGCTCCTGTTGCCGGTCGGACAGGCGTCACTGGACGCGCTGGCCTTCGAGTACACCACCCTGAGCGAGGACGAACTCGCCATCGAAGAGCGCCACGCGACGACGATCCGGGGACGTGGCTTCGAACTCCTCCCGATGATCGAACCGTGGGAACAGACCGACGCGGAACGCGACGCGTTCCTCGAACACCTCGGCGAGACGCTCGGCCGGGACTACCGCCAGACGAAGGGACGCCGAAGTCGGTAGCGCCCGTTCATACTGCCGGCTGTACCTTCGTGACGAGCTTCGCCACCTCGGGGTGGCGAAATCGGTCACAGATGTACAGCCGGTCGTATCAGAACCGCTCGGCCGACTCCCAGCGCTCTCGCGTCGCCTCGATCTCGGAGCGCTCTCGCTCGATGTCCGAGAGGTGCCAGACGATGTCGGTCAGCGTCAGGATGCCGACCAGATCGAGGTCGTCGAGCACCGGGACTTTCTTGACGCCCTCGTCGGACATCTGTCGAGCGACGCTCCGGACCGCCGTCTCGGGCGTGGTCGTCACGACCGAGCCGTGTGCGAGCTTCGCGACCGGAATGTCGTCCAGCGCCCGTCCGGTCCGAAGTGCGGCCGCCAGCGCGTCCTGTTCCGTGACGATCCCACAGGGAGCCCCGTCGTCGAGGACGACGACCGACCCGACGCCGGCATCGAGCTGGCGCTGGACGGCCTCGGCCAGCGTCGCGTCGAGGTCGACGGTCACGACGGTCGTCGACATGAGCTCCTCGACGAGCATGGTGTATGCTATCACGCATGGAGATATAACATCCGCGCCCGGCCAGTGGAAAGTGAAAAGGATCGCCTCGCCGGAGAGAGGAGTATGACCACTGTCGCAGTCATGGCCGAACCACCCGAATCCGGTGCCGTGCTCACGGATCTCGTCGAAAACGATCGGCTGACGCCGGACGAAGCGTCGGAGCTGTACGCCGCGATGCTCGCCGATGTCTGTGAAGCAATCGACGGGAGCGGGGCCGAGTTGCTCGTGAACTACCGTGCCGACGAACAGGTCCCCAGCGAGGACGGAACGTCGGAACGCGAGGTGCGCTCGGCGCTCGACGGCGTCGTCGACACCGACGAGGTCCGCTTCGAGGTGCAGGTCGGCTCGACCGAGTCGGCCCGTGCCGGCAACACGATCACGCACCTGCTGGAACGGGAAGCCGTCCGGACGGCCGCGGTGGTGACGCCGACGGCCGCCCTGCTCGGTCGCCAGCACATCGACACCGCGGCGATGAAGCTCCGGAGCAACGGCGTCGTGCTCGGTCCCTCGACGGCCGGCCGGGTCAGCTACGCCGGGTTCGCCGAACCGATCGACTTCGAGGATGCCTTCCAGACGCCGACCGTCGAGACGCTCGTCCAGCGAGCGACAGACGCGGGACTCGCCGTCGACTTTCTCCCGACGATCCCGGTCATCGAACGGGACGCGGACCTCCCGACGGTCGTCCCGCTCCTGCGTGCTCGCAATCGAGCCGATCGACTGGTCCCCACACGGACCACGGCGGCGCTCGACGAGTTCGGGTTCGAAGTCGTCGACAGGGACGGGACTGCGACCGTCGTTCGCCCCTAGAGGAACTGCAGGCAGACCGGACTGGGCAGTTCGGTGACCGCACCGGTCGCGGACAGTTCGCCCGTCGCGGCGTCGACGGCGAACGTGACGATGTCGTTCGTGTCCATGTTCTCGGCCAGGAGCGTCTTGCCGTCGGGCGTCAGCGCGAAGTTCCGCGGCCACTCGCCCCGCGTCGACACGGTGCCCTGGAACTCGATGGTCCCGCCGTCGACGGCGAACGTGGCGATGCTGTCGTGACCGCGGTTCGAGCCGAAGACCCACTCGCCCGACGGGTGGACGTGGATGTCTGCGGTGATGTTCTCGCCGTCGTAGTCGTCGGCCACCGTCGGCGCGGTGTCGACCACGGTCAGGCTGGCCGTGTCCGCGTCGCGCTCCAGCACCGTCACCGTCGAGTCGAGTTCGTTGATGAGGTACGCGTACTCGCCGTCGTGGTCGAACGCCATGTGACGAGGCCCCGAGCCGGCCGCCAGCTCGACCGTCGCCGCGTCGCTCGCCACGAGCGTGCCGTCCTCGAGGTCGAGTTCGTAGCCGACGACCCGGTCGTCGCCCAGGTCCGGCACGTACGCGTACTCGTTGTCCGGGCCGGGCTGGATCGAGTGTGGGTGAGCGGCCTCCTGGCGCTCCTCGTTGGGACCCGAGCCCGTGTGTTCGACGAGATCCGAGGGCGCGCCGATCTGGCCGTCCTCGGCGATCGGACACATCGCGACCGAGCCCCCGGTGTAGTGGGCGACGAGTAGATACTGGCCCGTTGCGTCGACCGTGCAGTGACACGGGTCGGCACCGCCGCCGGTCCTGACCTGATTCAGTCGCGTGAGTTCGCCGGTCGCCCGATCGATCTCCAGGGCAGTGACGCCGCCCTCGTCGACCTCGTTGACCGCGTAGCAGTACTCCCCGCTGGGATGGATCGCCAGGAACGAGGGGTCGTCCCCCGCGGCCGCGACCGACCGCTGCTCGACAGCGCCGTCGCCGTCGACCGCGACGGTGTAGATGCCGTCGCTATCACCATCCGTGTACGTCCCGACGAGTGCGAGTTCCTCTGTCGCCATTACTCTCGCTTCGACGGCCCCTGTCTTCGGTCTTTGGGCTCGTCGCCGACCGTCCACAATCGACACTCCTTAGGCCGACCCCCGGCTATCGACGACTGTCCTGTGGTGGGATGGCAGAGCGGCCCATTGCGCCTGCCTTGAAAGCAGGTGGCGCAAGCCTCCTGGGTTCAAATCCCAGTCCCACCGCTGTCTCACTCCGCCCAGCACTGCGTAGCGGCGGCACAGCCCGAACTCTCCCCAGCATATGGCTGCTCTCGTCGCCGTCTGGGACGACGATCGAGTGTCGGCCGGACGGCAAAAAATCGCTTTCACAAAACACGAAGCTTATACCGTGGTGCTAAGTTGTTCAATCAAACAGAGTGTTACAGATGTCGAGCAACACAACGTCGTCGAGATTCGGGACCGGTCTGGCGCTTCTCGTCGCCGGACTTCTGGTCGTCAGTAGTATCGGGCCGGCGCTGGCTGCACCGCGCGTGTTCGTCGCGGGTGCGTCGCTGACCGAGAAGACGACTGCGACGGGCGACAGTGTCGACGTGAAGATCAAACTCCGAAACACCGGCGAGGACGACGGTGCCGGTCGCGTCACGATCACGGCCGACGGCGAGGAAGTACTCGTCGAAAACTACGCCGTCGACAGCGGCGGATCGCGGACCGTGCGGGTGCCGCTCACCTTCGACGAACCCGGTGAGTACGAGATCGTCGCCAACTCGAAGACGGCCGGGACGGTCCTCGTGGACCGTGCGGTCGCGCGGACGACCGAGTATCGGTCCGACGGACGGACCATGAGGGTCCGGACCGGCGCGGTCGACGGGACCGGGCCAGTCACCGCGGCCTTCCCGGCGACGAACGACTCGCTGGCCGTCGACTCGCTCACCTTCAGGACCAGCAGAGACAGGTTCAACCGGACGGTCGCGACCTACACCGATCCGGAGGCGGTGCCGTTCTCGCTCCCGTCTGGTGACGGGACCACTGTCTTCGGTGCCGTCACCGTCCAGCAGGCCGCCGACGTGGACGACCGACGGGTCCGGATCGCGGTCAATCAGTCCGTGATCGACGCGACCGACGTGGACAGCGACGAGGTCGAGATCTACAGCGGCACGGACGGTGCCGTCCAGCGAACCAACACGACCTTCGAAGGCCCCGCCGACGGTCGCTACGTCTACGAGGCCCGGACCAACGAGACCGAGACGCTGTTCGTCGGCTCGCTCGTCCCGGTGTTCGAGGTCGGCGGACACACGCTGTCGACCAGCGAGAACGGCGTCGAGAAGGAACTGTCCGTCAGCGCGAACGTCACCAACGCGGGCGACGTGGCCGGCGAGTACACGGCGTCGCTGCGGGTCGACGGGAGCGCCGTCAGCAACGAGACCGTGACGCTCGGCCCCGGCGAGACGCGCCAGATCACCGTGTCCGAGGCGATCAGTCGCGACGGGAACTACCGTGTCGCGCTCGACGAGCAGTTCGTGGGCAACGTCGTCGTCGAGACGGGAGACGCCGAACAGACCGAGACCGACAGCGGACAGGCGACTGACGGCGACGGCACGTCGGAGTCCGACGACGGCGAGAGCCAGACGGAGACGGGCGACTCTAATTCCGCTGGCTCTGACGGCGGGTTCGACGTGTCTGTGCCCGAATCCGTCTCGGAGTTCGACGTGGGCCTCACCGAGATCGCGATCGGTGGCGGTGTCGCCGTGATCGGCGTCCTCCTCGTCGCACTCCAACGCTGGTAACCGGGAGATTTTTGCGTGGGTCACCCTACCCATCCGGTATGGACTGGCCACACGATCCCGACGGCGAGGAAGGGAGCGAAGGGCGTCGAAAGTACGGCCATGCGGTGATCGCAAAGAAGATCGACGAGGAGGCAGACTTCCCGCTGTCGGCCGAGGAGTTCGTCGCGGAGTACGGCGACCACCCGGTTCGAATCGACTACGAGACCGTCGTCTCCGTCGCCGACATCTTCGAGCACGTCGAGGGCTCGGAGTTCGAGGACTTCCCGGAGTTCCACAAGGCACTGGGGCGTGCGCTCCGGTCGGCCGATTACTGGCCGTACCGCCTCGAACACGCGTAGTGGGCGCGTGAGGTATGTGACCGCGACACATTCTTTCGGGTGCCGCTCGTACCGCTACGTATGGCGACAGACGACACCACGACTGACGGGCTGGTCGAACTGCCCGAGCAGGTCGTCGCGGACCTCTTCGCGTCCGAGCGCCGCCGATTCGCGGTCGAGATTCTCGCTGAACGCGACGGGCCGATGGCGCTCGACGACCTCGCCGCCGCCGTCCGCGCGCGGGAACGCGGCATCGAACCGGCGGCGGTGCCCGACCGCGAGCGCCGTTCGGTCCGCGACGCGTTCTTCGAGCGACACCTCCCGAAGCTCACTGCGACCGGCGTCGTCGAGTACGACTCGATGGTCGCCACGGTAGCGCTGGCCGACGACGCAGTGGCCGGCCAGCACCGTCCCTGATACGGATTGTCGTCGATCGTTATCCGATCGACCGTGCGCCATCGGGAGACGCTCTCCGTCGTCTCCCGAACCCGCACCGCTCCCGACTCGACGGGCCGTTCCGACAGAACAATAGCCGTCCCTCGCTAACGGTGAGCCAACCGTGACCAACACGCAGGTGACCCACATACAGATCGACAACTACGGGCCGTGGACGGTGACGCCGGAGCCACGCCGCGAAGTGGATCTCCAGACCCTCCAGTCGCGCCTCTTTGCCGATCTCTCTCAGCTGTTCGGGAACCGGGACGCGTACGTCTTCTTCACCCGGTTCGACAACATGATCGCGGTCAGCAACGGCGTCGATCTCGACGATCACGCACTCATCCAGGAGTCGGTCGCGAACCGATATCCGGTGACGATGAGTCTGAGCGTCGCGACCGGGACGACGCCGGCCGAGGCGCTTGGAACCGCGACCGAGCAACTCCAGGCGGCCGGGAGCGCGCAGGACGAACACCGCCGAGAGATCCTCAAAGGACGCGTCGTCGACGAGGAGTTCCGCACCGACGAAGACGTACAGATCGCCCACTTCGACGTGAACGACGCGACCGAGAAGTACACCGACCAGCTCAACGAGTTCGACACGTTCATCGAGATCGAACAGGGGTACGCCGAGTTGATGCGCCACATGCGACGAGCCCACGACTCGCTGGCCTTTTTCGTCGGTGGAGACAACGTCATCGCGACGTGTCCGGAACTGGACGAAGCCGACTACCGGGCGGCGATCGATCACGTCCAGGAGACCGTCGGCGTCGAACTGAAGGTCGGTGTCGGCCGGGGTGGCGTCGCCGCCGACGCCGGAATCACCGCCAAGCACGCCCTCGAAGAGTGCCGAGCGACCGGCGACGACGTCACGATCGAGTTCTGACGGTCCAGTCTTTACTATTCGAACGCGGCGGGTATAAGCGTAGTGCAGGTAGCTTTTAGGGCACCTGTGTGTTACCAGCTACCATGAACGAGAACGTGACAGTGCGGGAGGTGATGGAACGCGAGTTCGTCGGCGTGAGCGAATCGGACGGTGTTCTGGAAACGTCGGAACTGCTGCTCCGAGAGGAGGCCGATCTGGCCGTCGTGCTGCGTGGCTCCGAGCCGGTCGGCGTCGTCACCGACAGGGACGTACTCGCCCACCTCGTCTCCGACGGTGATCCGGCGGCTGCGACGGTCGAAGACGTGATGACCGAGTCCGTCCCGACCGTCGCCGCCGAGGAGACACTGCCGGAGGCGCGCGACCGGATGTCGTCGTGGTCGACCAGCTGGCTCGTCGTCTCCGACGGCGGCGAGCCGGCTGGTATCGTCACGGAACACGACATTCTGGCCACGTCGGCGCTGGGCAGCGAAGCGACCGCCCAGCAGGCGATGGGACAGACCGCGAGTCAGGCGGTAGCCGACGAGGTGGCGACGGTCGGTGCCACCGCGACGGCGGGCCAGACCATCCCCGACGAGCCGTTCGACGATCAGGGCATCTGCGAGCAGTGTGGCTCGCTCGCTCGCAACCTGGCAGCGTTCAACGGCCAGCTCCTCTGTGACGACTGTCGAGACATCTGAATCGACCGTATGGAGATCGCCCTCGCGTCGACCGGCCAGGTCGACGACGTTACCGAACTGTGGATCGAGTTGGCCAGGGGCCAGCGCACCCACGGCTCACACATCCTCCCCGAGGAGAACCGTTCGACGGCACGCGACGCGGTGCTCAGACACACCGTCGCGGACGAACTCGCCGTCGCGGTCGTCGACCGCACCGTCGTCGGCTTCGTGATGTTCACCGTCGAAACCGGCGAGTACCGCCAGGACCGGACCCGCGGCCTGATCAGAAACATCTACGTGCGGCCCGACGACCGGAACGAGGGGATCGGGACGGCACTGCTGGAGGCCGCAGAGTCCGAGCTGGCCGACCGCGACGCCGACTGTGTCACGCTGGAGGCGATGGCAGACAACGACGCGGCCCGCCGATTCTACCGTCGCCACGGCTACGAACCCCACCGCGTCGCCTTCGAAAAGTCGACCGAAAGCGATACCCTCTAAATGGTCCCCGCATAACTACCGCCTGCGCCAGGGGAGCTTGGGTGGTCCAAGCACTCGACTTGTAATCGAGAGTTCGTGGGTTCAAATCCCACCCCTGGCTCCTCCCGATTTTCACGCGTCGTACGGACGAGTCCAGCACCCCCACACCGTCGGCGAGTCGCCGACTCGGAGATGATCCAGACGACCAACGCGGTCACCGGTGCTGTACAGAACTTCGCGACGCTCTCGATGCCGGAACATCGTCGCCTGCCGGTCAGCGTCGGTACTGGCAGGCGCTCACCGAGACACCGTGACAGCGGCCCCAGGAAACAGCGACGGCCGGCAGTGTTACTGGCGGTCGTTCGTGGACTCGGGCGGGCGGACCACGACCTGGTCGCCGACGCCGTCCACCCGGTCTGCGGGGACGCGGAGGTGTCCGTCGTCGGTCCGTTCCAGTGTCTCCGGAACGTCGTCGGACGGGTCGGTCTCGACGATCAGCGTCGCCAGATCACCGGTGTCTATCTCCATCGTCAGGTTGTGAACCACACCGAGTGCTTTGCCGTCGGTGCGGATCACTGGCTTTTCGGGGAGGCTGCTTGCGAGGACCATGCTCGTGTCGTCGGTCTGAACACAATTAAAAATCGCTGATTTCGTTCGCTCCCGACGGCGACTGGTGGTGACAGCGGCCTCCGGAGCGGTCACCGATCGCCGGCGGGTGCGTGATTTAAGTCCGTGCGACCCTCGCAGTCGGATATGGGCGACACGCTGGAGCTGTACACGGGGGATACCGTCACGGTCGAACACGTCAAGCCACTCTCGAACGGCGGAGGTCGCTTCGACGTCACCGCGGAGGACGGCCGGAAGTGGCGCATCGACGTGACGCGCGACGGTGACGTGGACGTGGTGACGACCTGGGAGGACGGCACGCTGGCGAACCTGGACGTGCCAGAGTGGATGGACGACGTGACGGGCCGATTGAGCCGGCTGTGACGACGGGGCCGGGCCTTTTTGAGGCAGGACGGATCGACACGGCGACGTGAGCTTCGTACTCGGACGCGAGCGCGGTCTCGACGGCGGCCCGACGGTCAGACTCGGCACCTATCGCGCCAGCGACGGCAGCGGCGTCGGCCCGGTCTACCTCGATCTCGACCGGCCACACGCCGTCACGATCGTGGGCAAGCGAGGATACGGGAAGTCCTACACGCTGGGCGTGATCGCGGAGGGACTCGCGCGCGCTGGCGGAACCGGTCCGGTACTCGTCGACACGATGGGAGAGTTCGGAACGCTGGCAGCCGACGCCAGCGGCGATCCGGTTCCGGCCACCGTCGTCGACGAGCCGCGGGTCGCGCCGTCGTCGCTGTCACCCCGGACGTGGTGTCGGCTGCTGGGGCTGGCCCCCGACAGTGCCGCGGGCAGTCTGCTCTGGCAGGCCGCCAGCGACGGACAGTCGCTCTCGGAGATGCGGGGATCGGTCCGGTCGGCCGACGCGTCGGCCGGCGTGGTCCGGACCGTTCGAAACCACCTCGACGTGGCCGACCGCTGGGACGTGTTCGACCCAGCGGGGCTGACGGCGACGGCCCTCGCCGACGGTGCGGTCACGGTCGTCGACGTGTCGAGGCTGGATTCGGCCCCGGCCAACGCCGTCGTCAGGGCGATCTGTGACCTCCTCTATCGTGGTCGGATCGACGGTCGGATCGAACGACTCCCCTGGCTACTCGTCGACGAGGCCCACGCGTTCTTCGACGGCGTCGCCGACCCGGGCCTGCGACAGCTCCTCACGCGCGGGCGAACGCCCGGCGTCAGCCTCGTCTGTGCGACACAGCGCCCGAGTGCCGTCCCGGCCGTCGGCATCTCCCAGTCCGATCTGCTCGTGGCCCACCGGCTCACGTCGGGCCGCGACATCGAGGCGCTCACGGCGGCCCAGCCGACGTACCTGACCGGCTCGCTGACAGCGCAACTCCCCACCAGTCCCGGCGAGGTCGTCGTCGTCGACGACACGACCGAGAGCGTCCACGGGGCGACGGTCCGGGAACGCGCGACTCCCCACGCCGGTGACAGCCCGCGAGCCAGCGCGGTGGCGTCGGGCGAGTGACGCGACCTCCGTCCGATCGCTCTACGCTTTTGTGTCTCCGTCCCCAACGGAGAGTCATGAGTGAGAAAACCACCGACGAAACGCCGGGCAACGACGAGGAGTGGCGCGAGATCCTCACCGAAGAGGAGTACCGGGTCATGCGTGAGCAGGGCACCGAGCCGCGGTTCAGTAGCGATCTGATCGACGTGAAAGACGACGGGCAGTTCCAGTGTGCGGGCTGTGGGACGGCGCTGTTCGACAGCGGGGAGAAGTTCGACTCCGAGACGGGCTGGCCGAGCTTCTGGGACGTGTACGACGAGGGCGCGATCGAGACCCGTCGAGACACCAGCCACGGAATGGACCGCACGGAGGTCGTCTGTGCGAACTGTGAGGGCCATCTCGGCCACGTCTTCGACGACGGTCCCGAACCGACCGGCAAGCGCTACTGCATCAACGGCGCGGCCCTGGAGTTCGAGGCAGACGAGTAGGACCACCGGAACGCTTTTTGCGGTGTTCGCGATTCGTACGTGTAGGTACCAGTGACAGACGACACGACCGACGCGACCGACGACTCGGCGGCCTCGACAGCAGCCGACCAGCCACTGTTGAAGCCCTCCCTCACGGAGTTCCCGTGGCTCCGCGCAGCTATCGCGTCGGTCGGGACACTCGCCGTCCAGTACGCCGCGATCGTCGTCGCACTCGCGCTCTCGGGGTCCGCAGTCACCAGAGCGGACTGGTCGCTCTGGACGAAGGCCGTCCAGTACGTCTACGTGGTGTACAGCGCTCACCACGTCCCGATCGCGACGACGGTCTCGCAGGGCGTCCAGGCCGGATCGGGGCTGAACAATCTCCTGTACGGCCAGCCGTTCTTCCCGGCCGTCCTCTTTTTCGCCCTCCCGATCGTCGTGCTCCTCGCTGCCGGGTTCCTCTTCGAACGCCAGCGAACACCGCCGGTGACGGTCGGGGGCACAGAAGAGAGCGCGATGGTCGCCACTGGATTCGCCATTCCCTACGTCGCCGTCGGGGCGCTCGGCTCGTTCGTCTTCGTCCGGCGGATCACGGGCGAGACCGCACAGGCGGTCTCGGCTCCCGCACTCCTGTGGACGCTCGTCGCGATGTTCCTGTTCCCGATGGTGTTCGTGGCGGTCGGGGCGGCACTCGCCTACGTCTTCTCGACACCCGGTCAGGCGTAGCTCCGCTCGACGAACTCGAGGATCCGTTCGGACTCGGCCATAGTGACGCCGCGGTCCTCGTCGACGAGGACCGGGACGCCGCGCTGGCCCGAGACGCGCTTGACTTCGTCTCGCTGTGAGTGGAGCGCGTCGACCCACACCGAGTCGTACTCGATGTCGAGTTCGGCCAGTCGCTCGGCGACCGCCTCGCAGTACGGACAGCCATCGAGCTGGTAGAGTGTGATGCTCATATCCGTCCCTCGGACCGGAGTCAGAAGCCGCTTTCGGCGCGGCTGTCGGCGTTTGGTCGAAAAAATCGGAGCGGCTGGCTTACTCGTAGAGCCAGGTTTCGTCGATGCGCTCCCACTCGACGAGTTCGTCCTCGTCGAAGAAGAGCTCGATCTCTCGCTCGTTCGAGCCCTCGTCCTCGTGGTCGGAGCCGTGGATGACGTTCCGTCCGAGGTCGAGTCCGAGATCACCGCGGATCGTTCCGGGTGCGGACTCGGCCGGATCGGTCTCGCCCATCATCGAGCGGACCTGTCGGACGGCGTCCTGTCCTTCCCAGACCATCGCGAAGAC
The DNA here is from genome assembly GCF_058933285.1 of Halomicrobium sp. HArcht1-1. Lineage (NCBI taxonomy): Archaea > Methanobacteriati > Methanobacteriota > Halobacteria > Halobacteriales > Haloarculaceae > Halomicrobium > Halomicrobium sp. HArcht1-1. Next base: position 1,930,182 of record NZ_JBZYDL010000001.1, on the reverse strand, counting down.
CGGGCCGGACGTGATGAACTCGACGAGACCCTCGAAGAACGGCTTGCCCTCGTGCTCGCCGTAGTGTTCCTCGGCGAGGTCTCGGTCGATCTGCATGAACTTCGCGCCGACGAGCTTGAGCCCGCGGTCCTCGAAGCGGCTCACGATGTCACCGATCAGGCCACGCTGCACGCCGTCGGGCTTGACCATGACGAACGTCCGTTCGAGGTCCTCGCTCATGCCTCGGCCTCCTCGGTCTCTTCGTCGTCGGTCTCGGCGGACTCCGCGTCGTCCTCGTCGGCCGTCTCGTCTGCCTCGGTGGACTCGTCTTCGTCGGCGTCCGCTTCGTCTGCCGCCTGCTCGTCCGCTGCTTCGGCGGCTGCCTCGGCTTCGGCGGCCGCTTCCTGCTCTGCAGCGGTGGTCTCGCGACCGGCCTCGGTCCACTCGAGGTTGCGCGCCTCGCGGCCGAGGTCGGCGTTGTTCTCACACTTCGACGAGCAGTAGTGGATCGTCGTTCCGCTCTTTCGGACGAACATCGTCCCGGTACCGGGCTCGATGTCCGCGCCGCAGTAGTCACATTCTCGGGTTCGAGGCATCGTTACTGACCTCCGATCTGGTCGGCCTCACGTGCGGTCTCGCGCAGCTGGAGCACGTCGCCCTCGCGGACGGGACCGAGGACGTTTCGGGTGATGATCCGACCCTGGTTCGAGCCCTCGCGGATGCGGCACTTGACCTGCATGGCCTCGCCGTGCATCCCCGTACGGCCCACGACCTCGATGACCTCGGCCGGCGTGGAGCCACTGTCTTCGGATTCCTCAGCACTCATCCTCGGTCACCTCACCGAAGTTCCTCGACCTTGCTGGCAATGTCCTCGACGTCGTCTTCCGCCTCACCGGCGTCGACGACTGCCGCGGCGGCACTGCCGACCTGGAGGCCGGCGGCGTGGCCGAGGTCACTCTGCTCGGCGACGAAGACGAACGGCACGTCTTTCTCGTCGGCGAGTTCCGGGATGTGCATGACGATCTCCTCGGGCTGAACGTCCTCGGCGACGAGGACGAGTGCGGCGTTGCCGCGCTCGATTGCCTTGGTCGTCTCGTTCGTTCCTTTCTTGACACTTCCTGTGTCCCGCGCGACCTCGAGCGCCTCGAGGGCGTCGTCTGCGAGGTCTGCAGGGACGTCGAAATCTACGTATACTGGCATTGATGGATCACCTCCTGCACGCGGGCTCGCGCTCCCCCGCCGGGATAGTCCTGAGAAGGCTGGGAGCATCATCAACCCGGTGCAGGCTGTACCCGTGACTGCGACACGAGCCCTAAAAGGGGTTTCGAAGCCGAAATCCCGTGGCAGGCCGCCACACGGTCGCTGGCCGGGGATCGCTTCGGTCGTCTGGCCCGTCCGAGAGGACCGTCAGGCCCATACTCGCGGCCGGAACAGTGTCGGTATGGAACTGGCGGCACGGCTCCGTGCGGAAGCACAGCGCGCCGACGAGCGGCGCGTCCTCGTTCTCACCGGCACGCCGTCGGCCACCCGCGACGCGGCGGGCGACGCGCTCGACGCGGCAGGCGTGAGCAGCGAGGCGCTCACGGTCGTCGGTCCGGCCGACCGTCTCCCCGGCGAGCACCTCGATACGGTCCACGCTGGCGAGCTCCTGGGCCGGACCCGCAGCGCCGTCGTGCTGGACTGTCACGAGGCCTGTCGGCCCAACGCCGTCGGAGCGGCCGTCGGTGCCGTCGACGGTGGGGGACTCCTGCTCGTGCTCGCGCCCCCGCTGGCGGACTGGCCCGACAGACGCGACGCGTTCGACGAGCGTCTCGCCGTTCCGCCCGCGACCGTCGAAGACGTGGCGGGGCAGTTCCGGACGCGACTGGTCGAGACGCTCCGGGCACACCCCGGTATCGCCGTGGTCGACGCCGACAGCGGAACGATCGAGCGGTCGGGGCTCACCGACCCCGCTCCGCGCGTGCCCAGAGGACAGCCCGCCCCGCCCGACGACCACGACTTCCCGCGGGCGGCCTACGAGGCTTGCCTGACCGACGATCAGGTCGCGGCCGTGCGCGGGTTCGAGCCACTGGCCGACCCGGGCAACGCGCTGGTCGTCGAAGCCGACCGAGGTCGGGGCAAGTCCAGCGCCGCCGGCCTGGCCGCGGGGGCGCTGGCACGGGACGGGCTCGACGTGCTCGTGACCGCGCCCCAGTACCGGAGCGCGCGCGAGGTGTTCGACCGGGCCGGCGAGCTACTCTCGGCGATGGATGCACTCCGGGGACGCGACAACCCCGAGACGCCCCACGAACTCCGGACAGCCGATGGACGGGTTCGCTACGCCGATCCGACGGCGGCCGCGACGGCAGCCGACGAGGCCGACCTCGTGATCGTCGACGAGGCCGCCGCGCTCCCGGTTCGGGTTCTCGAACGGTTCCTCGACGCGCCCTCGGTCGCGTTCACCACGACGGTCCACGGCTACGAGGGGGCCGGCCGTGGCTTCTCGGTCCGGTTCCGGTCACGGCTGGCCGACAGCGACTTCGCGGTGTGCGAGCGCCGACTGACCGAGCCGATCCGCTACGCGCCCGGCGATCCCGTCGAGTCGTGGGTCTTCCGTGCGCTGTTGCTCGGCGCGCGGCCGGCCGTCGAGCAGGTGGTCGCCGACGCGACCCTCGACAGCGTCGACTACGAGCAGTGTGACTCCCGGCGCTTGCTCGACGACGAGCACCTGCTGCGGGAGGTCTTCGGGCTGCTCGTCCTCGCTCACTACCGAACGGAGCCCGACGACCTCGCGCGACTGCTCGACGCGCCCAACGTCGGCGTCCGGGTGCTCACCCACGACGGACACGTCGTCTCGGTCGCCCTGCTGGCCCGCGAGGGTGATTTGCCGGCGACGCTTCGGGCGGAGATGTACGAGGGCGGACGGGTCCGTGGCAACATGATCCCCGACGTGTTGACGACGCAGTTGCGCGACGAAGCCGCCGGTGTCCCGGTCGGTCAGCGCGTCCTCCGGATCGCGACACACCCGGCGGTGCGCTCCCGCGGACTCGGCTCGCGACTGCTCGACGAGGTCGCCGACGAGTTCGCGGACGCGGTCGACTGGCTCGGCGTCGGGTACGGTGCGACGCCCGAACTCGTCGACTTCTGGGCGGACAGCGGCTACCGGAGCGTCCACTGCTCGACGACGCGCAACGATCGGAGCGGGGAGTACTCGGCGATCATGCTCCGGCCCTGCTCGACGGCGGGGGTGGCACTGGCCGACCGCCACGCCTCGTGGTTCCGCGACCGGATCGCCAGCGTCCTCTCGGACCCGCTCGACGACCTCGATCCCGACGTGGCCCGCACCGTGCTCCGTGCTGTCGACGGGACGCCCGAGATCGACCTCTCGGAACCAGAACGCAGGCTCGTCGCGGGCATCCCCGGCGGTGCGGGGGTCTTCGACACCGCGCCCGAGCCGGTTCGTCGACTCGCGCTCGCCCACCTCGTCGCGCCCGCCGAACCCGACGCGCTCACCGACGACCAGGAACGGCTCCTCGTCCGGAAGGCGCTACAGGGCTACGACTGGGACCGCGTCGCCGACGAACTGGGATTCGTCTCGACGGCCGAGTGTATGCGCGCGCTGGGCCGGACCGTCGAAAGATTGGTACGGCTGTACGGCGACGATGCACTCACGGAGGAACTCGACCGCCACACATGATCGATCTCCTGGTCCTCGCTCTCGCCTTCGTCTTGCTCGTCGTGGGCGTCGTCGGGAGCGTCGTCCCGCAGATGCCCGGCGCGCCGTTCTCCATCGCAGGCGTCCTCGTCTACTGGTGGCACACCGGCTTCAGCGAGCCCGGCACGCTGTTGTTCGCGGTCCTGCTCGCGGTCGGGCTGGCGACGCTGGCGATCGACTGGCTGGGCGGCGCGGTCGCGGCGAAGGTCGGCGGGGCCTCGACCACGACGGCCGTGATCGCCAGTCTCGTCGGCGTCGTCCTCTTTTTCGTCTCTGGCGGCCCGCTGGGCATGATCCTCGGGATGACCCTGACGGTCTTCGTCGTCGAGTACTACCGCCAGCAGGACGCACGCGCCGGTGCGAAGGCGGCGCTCGTGACGACGCTGGGCATCCTCAGCTCGTCGGTGATGCAGGCCGTGCTGACGGGTGCGATGCTGGTGACGATGGTCGTCGTCGCGCTGTGAGCGAGCAACGCCTATCACCCGTCGACGCCAACCCTCTCGCATGCAGTGTGGCGAAGACGACTGCCGACGGCGAGCGGCGGTGGAGCTACACGTCCCCTGGCGAGCGAACCTCGTCGTCTGTCCGGCCCACGCCAGGGTGTGGGCACAGCGAGACGGCGTCGTCCCGGTACCGATCGAGGGCGAAGCGGACCGCTGGCCCTAGAGTAGCCATTGAAATTCAATGCACACCCGATCGCACGACAGCAGTGCGATCGGTGTGTAAATCGGTTCAATTGTTACTATAGAGCGCCTTCGCCATCATCACCTCGTCGATGTAGTCGCCGTCGAGCTTGTAGTGGTCCGCGCGGACGGCCTCGGTCTCCCAGCCGTGGGCGTCGAGGAACGCGATCGCCTCTTCGTTCGTCGAGGGGATGGAGTTGTAGATCTTCTCGTAGCCGTGTTTGGCGGCCCACTCCAGCCCGCGCTCGAGGAGGTGGCTCCCGATTCCGAGGCCGCGGTACTGTTCGAGGACGCCGAGGGTCAACTCCGCGGTGTGACTGAGCTTGTCGAGCTCTGGATGTTTGAGGTGGACCCAGCCGACGACCTCGTCTTCCACGCAGGCGACGAAGAAGATCCGCGATTCGAGTTCGTTGTGCCGCAGGAGGACGCCCTCGCTGTCGACGACATCGGCTACGGTCTCGGCGTCGACGTAGGTCTTGCCACCGATGGCCTGACGGATCGCACCGACGAGCCCGGTCAGGTCCTCCTGGCGGGCCTGTCGGATCGTGAACGACACGTCGTCGGCCGTGAACTCCTCTTCGGCGCTGTCTTCGTAGGCGACTCGCAGCGCTCCGTCGACCGCTTCGAGCGTTCCGTTGCGCTTGAGGATCGCGACATGGTGGCCGAACGGTCGCGGTTCCATCCCCAGCGAGCGCCGCAGCTCCTCGGGCTCGACCGAGCCGTGGCGCTCGACGTACTCGTAGATGTCCTTTCGGTCCTCGTGGTCGAACTGCAGCGGCTCTGTCAGTTCCATGTGGGTTGGTACCACCCCACTATACTTAATGGTTTATCACTTTCGAAGCGAGGACCCCGTACGGCGTCAGAGAGCCACGGAGAACGGCGCTTTACCGTTCTGGTACGTCGGTGAGCAACTGGGCAACGTCGCGGATGTTGTGTGTCTCGACGAGTAACTCGGCGGCCGCACGGACGCTGTAGTCGGCGTCGACCGTCACGCCGTAGCAGGCCGCGTAGGCCGCCAGCCAGTCGTCGACCGCACCCTGAAGTCGGTCGAACTCCGCCGTCGTGAACCGCGCGATCGACTCGCCGGTACGGGCCTCACAGTACAGGGCCACGGTCGGCCCCAGCCCCTCGCGGAGCAGCGCCATCGCTCGCTCGTCGTCCGACGGGTCGGGATCGACTGTCTCCCGCGCCACTGTGGCCTCGTCGGCCAGCCGCTCGATTCGGTCCGCGTACGCCGTCGCGTCTGACATCGTCGGTCTATCCCTCCCGGTACTCGACGCCCTTCCCGCCGTCGGGGTGTTCCCAGTGAGTGTCGGCGACGACGGCGCAGGTGCCACACTCGACGCAGGGCTGGGTGTCGAGGCTGACGACGTGTTCCTCGTGGCCGTCGGTCTGGACGAACTCGTCGCGGTAACAGCCCCCGCCAAAGTCCGCCGCGCTCACCGGGCAGGCCGTCACGGCCGTCCCCGACGCGTCGAAGTCGTTGTCGATCAGTTCGATGTGCGGATCGCCCACGTTGTAGGTCAGATCGCCGATCCGATCGTCGAGTGCCGGCGGCTGGACGCGGTTCTCGTCGGTGACCGGCTCGCCGAGTTCCTCGGCGATGATCGTCGGAATCGTCACGTAGGGAGTCCGCGTGTCGGGCATCATCGCCATCAATCTGGGCGAGGCAAAGAGCCGTTCCAGCACGTCCTCGCCAAGAGCGGAGACCGCGAAGCGCCCGACGGGTGAGTCCGCGACGGTGTCGATCAGCGACGCCACGGGACCGAGTTCGCCGAGTCGACCGAGCGTCCTGTAGCTCGTCGGACGGAGCTTGTCCATCACGCCCTCGCGGTGCAGCTTTCCCTCGTACAGCTCGCCCGCGTCGTGGGGGGTGCCACGAGAGCGCGCCGTCGCGAACGCCTCGGCCGCGAGCGCGCCAGCGGTGACGGCGTGGTTCATTCCCTTGATGATCGGTCCCTGGGCCTGCATCTGGCCGGCGGCGTCGCCGACGAGGACGAGCCTGTCCTTGTGGGGAGAGGGGTGGGCCGCCTTCTTGGAGTCGGGGACGAGCTTGGCGGCGTACTCGCGTTCCTCGTACTCGTCGCCGAGCCACTGGGCCAGCAGTGGGTGCGTGAGGAGGTTGTCGAGCAGTTCGTGGGGCTCGGCCCGCTCGTCGGCGATGGAGTCGAGGTGGAAGACGGTCCCGATCGACAGGGAGTCCTCGTTGGTGTAGAGGAAGCCGCCACCGCGGACGCCGTCGAACAGGTCGCCGGAGAACAGGTGGGCGACCCCCTCGTCCTCGTCGATGTCGAACCGCTCGGCGATGACCTCCGGCGGCATGTCGACGACGGCCTTGACCCCCTGGAACCACTCTTCGGGTTCCTCCCAGTCCATCAGCCCGGCGTCGCGGGCCAGCTCCGAGTTGACGCCGTCGGCGGCGACGACCAGATCCGCCTCGATCGGATCGAGTTCGGCCGTCTCGACGCCGACGATCTCGCCACGATCCCGCAACAGGCCCGTGACCCGCACGTCAGTCAGCAGTCCGCCGCCAGTCTCGCGGGTCATCTCGTGGACGCGCTCGCCGAGCCAGGCGTCCATCCGTCGCCGGAGCACGGCGTCGGCCCACGCCGTGTCGTGATGGTGCAGTGCAGAGATGTCGAAGCTCTCGACGCGGTCGCCAGCGACGTTGTGGATGTAGTTCTCCGTCGCCGGTCGTTCGGTCGCCTCCTCGCGGAAGTCGGGGAACAGGTCGTCGATGGTGTAGGGCGCGGACTGTTCGGCGTAGACGAGCCCGCCCGAGACGTTCTTCGCGCCCGCGTCGGTCCCGCGTTCGAGGACGAGCGTCTCGATGCCGTTGTTCGCGAGCGTCGCCGCCGCCGCCGCGCCGCCGGGGCCACAGCCGACCACGACGGCCTCGTAGTGTTCGTGCTCAGTCATCGCTGACCTCCTGCATCGCCGTCGCCAGTTCGCCCGACTCCAGCGCCTCGGTGAGTCGGGGCAGCACCTCGAACAGATCTCCCTCCACGAAGTAATCCGAGAACTCCCTGATGTCGGCCTCGGGGTCCGTGTTGACCGCGACGATCGTGTCCGACTCGTCCATCCCGACCTTGTGCTGGATCGCCCCGGAGATGCCCGCGGCCACGTACACGTCCGGCTCGACGACCTGGCCGGACTCGCCGATCTGTCGGTCTTCGCCGACGTACTGCTCGACGTGGCCGTCGAAGCTGTACGACGACGTGATCACGCCACGCGAGAGTCCGAACGCGGCGTCTTCGAAGGCGTCGACCAGCTCCAGGCCGAGTTCGATCCCGCGGGTCGGATCGTCGCCGATCCCTCGACCCATCGCCACGACCACCTCGTGACCGGTCAGATCGACGCCGTCGTCGAGCTGGTCGTACTCCGTGACCGCGACCGAGAACCACGACTCGTCCAGTTGCATGTCGTGTTCGACGACCTCGCCCTCGCGCTCGGGATCGGGGTCGGGCACCGGGAAGCTCCCCGGAATGACCGAGCCCCCCTGCGGGTGGAAATCTCGGTGGGGCTTGTCGATACAGAGGATCGTGGAGTACTCGAACCCCGAGAAGTCCGGTCGCTTCATGTGTAGGATGCGCTCGAACTCCTTGCTGTCGCCGGCCTGTCCCGTCTTGGCGGGGTTGGAGATCATGGCGTCCTCGATGTACAGCCCCGAGCAGTCCGAGGCCAGCCCGGAGTCGAGTTCGCCCTGGACGAGCGCCGAGAGGTCTCGGCCGTTGTGCGTCGCCGGGAACAGCGTGTACCGGGGCTCGTGGTAGTCGCGGAACGCGAACGCACTGTCTCGGCACATGTGACAGAAGATCTCGGTGTAGGGCTGGTGTCGGAAGCGAGCGAGGCGCTCGTCCTCGTGGTAGACGACCCTGTCTGCGCCGTACGCGATCGCCTCGTCCGCCAGTTCGCCCACGCCGTCGCCGATCAGGACTGCCACCACCTCCTCCGGAGCGCCGTCCTCGTCGCCGGCGTAGTCCTGGGTCGGAGCCTCGTCGTCCGTCTCGTCGGTCGCTTCGCCGTTGTACTGGTCCATCATCCGCCGGGCCTTGCCCAGCATCTCGCGAGACACGTCGATCAGTTCTCCCTGCTGGGTTTCACAGTAGACCCACATGTCGCGGTAGGTCCCGCCGACGGTGCCCTCGACCCACCGCTTCTCGCTGGTCGGGTGGTCCAGCTCCGGGTACTTCTCCTCTGGCGGGACGTACGCCGGACCGTCGCCGTCCTCCTCTTCGCTGCCCTCGATCGACTCGATTCGGCTCTCGATCCGGCCCTTTGCCGTCTTGCGGTCCTCGCCCGCTCGCTCTCGTTCGAGTAACGCCCGCAACACGTCCGCGTCGTCCACGTCACGAACGAGGTTCGCCACGTCTGCGACGGTCATCTCCGAGAGGTCGACGGCGGTCGGATCGACCGCCTCGTCCGCCGCGGTGAGTTTCTCCAGGCGATCCTCCAGCAGGGTCACGACGGCCGTCCGGTCCTCGCCCGACGCCTCCAGATCGAGCATCGCCTCGATCTCGTCGGGGTCGTCGACGTCTTTGATCTTCGGACCGAGTGCTGCGATCTCGTGGTCGGTGGGGTCGATCTCCGGCACGGTCAGTCACCTGCCGCGTACGCCGCGAGTTCGTCGTAGACCTGTTCCATCCCGGCCTCGTCGTCGACGCCGTCGACCAGCGTGGCCTCGCGCTCGGCGGGCGCTTTCGGGATCGGGTCGACGCCCGCGACGATCGTCGGCGAGCCGTCCAGCCCGATGTAGTCCGGATCGAGGTTCAGATCCTCGTGATCCCAGACGGTCACGTCCTCGTCCAGATCGAGGTTCGCGGCCCGCTCCTGGGTCGCTGCCCGGAGGTCCTTCCACCGGAGTCGGTGGGCCGCCTTCCGGTAGGTGGGCTCGAACTCCGGGTCGGCGACGACGAACGCCGGGAGATCGGTCTCGACGGTCTCGATCTCGCTTACGTCGCCCTCGACGAGTCGCTTCGCGCGAAGGCTCCCTTCGTCCTCGTCGATATCGAGCGCCACGACGTGGGTGATCGTCGGCATCTCCAGGCACCAGGCGGTCTGGGGTCCGGTGTGGCCGGTCTCCCCGTCGGCGGTCTTGAAGCCCGCGAAGATCAGGTCGGGCTCCGCGTCGAGTTTCTCGATCCCGGTGGCGACGGTCATCGCCGTCGCCCAGGTGTCTGCCGCCCCCATCTCTCGATCGGAGAGCAGGAAGAGGTCGTCGGCGTACACGTCCGCCATTCCCTCCTGCAGGACCTCCTTGTAGCCGGGCGGTCCCATGCTCAGCAGCGACACCGTGCCGCCGTTGCGGACCTTCGTCTGGAGTGCGGCCCGCAGCGCGTGCTTGTCGTTCGGATTCATCACCGTCGGCGTCTTCCCCCGTTCGAGGTGGCCGTCCTCGTCGAAGGACACCTGCCCCTCCCGGAAGTCGGGGACGCCTTTCGTCAGTACGACCGTGTGCATTGCTCTCTGTTACCTCGTGTGTTGTTCTCACCCACGGGACTGTAATAGTAGTTTGTGCTGGATATTATCCTGACACGAGGTCGGCGAACCGCCGCGGTGCTGTCGAGTGGTGAAAACGCAGTCATACTACCGGCTGTACATCTGTGACCGATTTCGCCACCCCGAGGTGACGAAGCTCTTCACGAAGTGACAGCCGCCAGTATCAGAAAGAGACGGTCAGATGCGGCCGGCCCGACCCGGGTCGACGTCGATGGCGTCGACGGGACACACGTCGACACAGAGCATGCAGTCGATACACTGGTCCTCGTGGGCCGGATCTGCCTTGATCTCGCTCTCGGGGTGGTCCGGCGTGTCGACCCACTCGAAGACGTCGACCGGACAGTCCTCCAGACAGGCACCGTCGGCGATACAGATGTCGAAGTCGACGGCGACGTGTGTTCCGTGGATGCCCAGCGTCTCGGGCTCCTCAACCGGCCCCCACACCGAGTGGCCCTCGTGGTCCTCGGCGATGTCGCGGTTCTCCTCGAACTCGGGATCGATAGCCATTGGTACCTACATACTCCGCTGGCACGCACTTAAGCCTTTGATACCGGTGTGTGCTACCGCCGGCCGATCCGTTCGTCGTCCGTCGGTTTGCCGGTGTCGAGACCCTCGCCAGCCACGCCGTCGCCCAGCGGTCCGTCGTCCAGTGGCCCACCGTTTAGCGGTCCGTCGTCCGGCGGCCGCCGCTCGTCGCGCTGACCGCCCAACTGTGCCGTGAGGAACTGGTCGGTCTCCTCGATCGTCCGGTCGAAGGCGTCGTCCGGGAAGCCGTGGTCGCCCCCGTCGATCACCACGAAGGCCCCGATCGACAGCGCGTCGACGGCGTCGGCGTACCGCCGGGCCTGCTCGATCGGAAGGACCTCGTCGGCGTCGCCGTGGACGACCAGCGTCGGGGGCGTCCCCACGTCCGTCTGGCCCATCGGCGACGCGAAGTCGTAGGCCTCGGGCATCGCCTCACGCGTCCCGCCCAGGTAGTCGACGTGGGCGTCCGGGTCCGCGTCGAAACACCGGAAGTCGTAGATGCCGGCCCAGCCGACGGCGGCCGCGACCGCCGAAGACGCGCCGGGGTAGGCCTCGGGCTCGAAACCCGGCTCGTCGGCCGTCACGGAGACGAGCGTCGCGAGGTTCGCTCCCGCTGAGTAGCCCGCCGCCGCGAGCCGCTCGGGATCGATCCCGTACTCCGCACCCTCGACGCGACACCACTCGACCGCCGCCTTGGCGTCGATCAGCGCGGCCGGGAACGTCGCCTCGTCGGCGAGCCGGTACTCCGGGGTCACGACGACGTATCCCGCGTCGGCCAGAGCACGCGCCTGTTCGGCCAGTTGGGTCTTCTCGCCCGAACGGAAGGCCCCGCCGTGGAACAGGACGACGGTCGGTCGCGGCCCGCTCTCGCGGGGCTCGTACACGTCGAGCCGGAGCGTCCGCGCCGGTGTCTCGTGGAACGCGATCTCGGAATGGACCGTCCCGCTGGTGTCAGTCGTCACTCCCGGAAAGATCGGTCCGCCGATACAAGTGCTCGTCGGAGTCTGCCCTGCCCCGCGACGCTGGCCCGCCTAGTCGCAGTGCGGGCACTCGCGTCGCTGGACGCCGTCGGGATCGAGCGTCCACTCCAGTTCGCGACCACAGCGGTCGCAGGTCCCGTCGTCGGATTCGGACTCGTCGCTCCGCTGGCACTCGCCACCTGGGATCGGGTCCATATCTAGTCCCCACAGCGGGCGAGACAAAAGCGTGGTGCCGCCCCGTACTGCCGGCGGTAACTGCTCCGGGATATTCGCGACCACGGGTCGCGGAATTCTTCACAGACGGACAGCCAGCAGTATCAGGGGTGAGCGTAGTACGCCAACACGTTCTCGTCCTCGCTCTCGCCGACCGCGTCGATCCGGGCGAAGCCGACGCGCTCGAACTGGACTACGTCGTCGGCCTCGTAGTCGGTCACGCCGGGCTCCGCGATCCCGCTCACGTCCCCGTCCATCGTTCGCAGTCGGACGTTCGGGCCGTCCGCGGGTGCCCAGTGGATCACGTCGACGTCCCCGTCGGTCACCACGTCGAGGTCGTCGCCGGTGTACTCCAGCGCGTCGCGAGTGTGGCGAACGCAGCCGTAGCCCTTGAGCCAGACACGCTCGCCGTGGGGCGGCAGATCGTCGCCCTCGACGACGACGGCATCATCAACCGGAATCGCTCGCCGCCCGCGATCCTCGTGGTCGGGGTGGACGTACGGCTCCCCGGTCTCGGGCCCGCCGACGACCTGACACTCGACGATCCCGCCGGTCTCCTCGGCGTCGCGGACGAGGAAGGCCCGATCGGCGTCGTCGTCGATCAGCTCGCGGTTGTTCGCGTAGATCGCCGACATCGCCAGGTCGACGTTCGAGGTGGAGGTGCCAAGCCCCGTCATCGCCTCGACGATGGCCTCGCCGCGGATGCCCCGGCGACGGAGGCTCGCGATCGTCGGCGCGCGCGGGTCGTCCCAGCCGGTGAGTTCGCCGGCCTCGATCTTCTCGATGATCGTCGAGGTCGACATCGGCACGTCGTAGGCGTCGATCTGGACGTGGCCCCAGTGGAGCACTTCCGGGTACTCCCAGTCGAAGTAGTCGTAGAGGAACTGCTGGCGCTTTGCCGAGTCCTGCAGGTCGATCCCCCGGATGATGTGGGTGATCTCCGTGAGGTGGTCGTCGAGCCCGCTCTGGAAGTCGAGCATCGGCCAGCAGCGGTAGTCGCTGGCCTCCTCGCGTGGATGGGGCGTGTCGATCATGCGGAACGCGACCCAGTCGCGCAGTGCGGGATTCTTGTGCTCGATGTCCGTCTTCACCCGCAGCACCATCTCGCCGCTCTCGTAGTCGCCGTCGATCATCGCCTCGAACTCGGCGTGGACCTGCTCGACGTCTTTCTCGCGGTGTGGACAGGCCTCACCGCTGTTTTTCATGTCGGAAAACTCCGCCTGCGGGCACGAGCAGGTGTAGGCCCCGCCCTTCTCGATCAGTTCGCTGGCGTACTCGTAGTAGGTCTCGACCCGGTCGCTGGCCGTGATCACTTCGTCGGGCTCGAAGCCGAGGTAGTCGATCGCGTCGCGGATCTCGTCGTAGGCGTCCAGATCCGGCCGCTTGGTCTCGGGGTCGGTGTCGTCGAAGCGACACAGCATCCACCCGTCGTACATCTCCTTGTACGTCCCGATGACGGCCGGCATCCGGGCGCTCCCGAGGTGCCACGGCCCGTTGGGGTTCGGTGCCAGTCGCATCCGGACCTCGTCGTACTCGGAGACGTTCGGGAGGTCCGGCAGGGGCTGGTCGTCTTCTTCGTCCTCACTCTCCAGGTCGTCGAGCACGTCGGGCGCGATCTCGGCCAGTCGCTCGCGGCGCTCGTCGGCGTCCATCCCGTTGACTCGCTCGATGACGGGACTGATGACGCCGGGTATCTGGTCGCCGTACTCGCGAAAGTCCGGGTGCTCGCCCATCAACGGTCCCATGATCGCTCCGACCTGTGCCTCGCTGTCGTGCTTGACCGCGTTCGTCAGCGCCGCTTTCTCGGCGGCGTCTTCGACGCGGGCGCGTAGCTCGTCGTCCATACACCCACCTCGGCGGGGCGGGGTGAAAATTACGTCGGAAGCGACGCTCCGACCGCACGGTTGTGCTCACCGGTCCCAGATGCTCCGGATCACAGTCGATGGTATCGGATGTAGAGCAACCCTTACGACAGAAGTGCGATCGGTGAGCGATGACAATCCAATCGTCCCCATCCACGTCCCGACATCACTATCGAGCGGCGGACTGGCCAGCGTCGGCAGAACAAAAATGAAAATCTGGCAATTATAATGTAAGTTCGGCTATAAAACAGGATTGGAAACGAGAGGTCAGCCAGTACTACGTTCCGTACTGATTACCGGCTCGATTTCGTCAGGGACAGTCGTGTCATTTAAAATCCAGAGTGAGAGAGCGTAGAGATATTTTGGATTGTAATCTTCCTCTTCAATCTCGACGAATTCGACTTCGTATTGTCCTTCCTCGAAAAGCACGTGATCACTCTGTTCAAACTGTGTAAGTGCATATCCCGGCTCCGGATGGCGCGCGACAAGTACGACCAGACATCGTTTTCCATCCTCAAATTGATAAAAATTGCTACTACCGGGTGCCCCTCCGCCGAAACGTTCGAGCTTATCCTCCCATCTGAACCGATCCTGTGCTTGATCAGACCTCGTCGTGAATCGAATACGAGCTGTTATATCTGATTCTAGCGACGGTTGATCGACAAAGAACGGTTCATCCCAGCCAAATATCGACTCTTCGTCTAGTTCCGCTTCATCTTCGAAGAGACCCGCACAACCCGCTAACGGGAGAGTCGTTGACGCGGCCAACTGAATAACATTCCGCCTATTCATGTTTGCAAGAGATTATAAAGAGAAAGTTATTAAATATTGCCTTGAAAATCTGAAATATACTTGTGGCACCAACACCACCTCACGAAATATAAACCATCTTCATATATTTGTAAATAATATAATTGGCGAGGTTCGAATGTGAGGTATAAAGTTATACACGCAGCAAATGCTGTTTATGGAACCATGAGTTGCAAGATCATCATTTAATTTGATTTTTTAGTCAGTATGTGGACGAAGACACAACCCATCATCCGTTGTAACCCAGATTCGACATAATTGGATTTTTCTGAATCAGTACCTCTCAACTCCACTTATAAATCAGTGGTTTGAATCAGTTGCGAGGATCAGTACTCGCGCTCGACGAGGTAGTCGGCGATCCCCGCCAGTAGCTGGCGTGGCTCGTTGTCCGGCAGCACTTCGAGGCGCTCTTTCCCGCTGGCGATCAGGTCGTGGGCCGTCTCGCGGGCGAACTCGATGCTCCCGGCGGCTTCGAGCTCGGCGACGGCGTCGTCGATCTCGCTCTCGGTGACCGCCTCGACGGAGTCGGTCTCGACGAGTCCCTCCACATCGACGCCCTGCTGGCGGGCGTGCAGCGTGATGATCGTCTGCTTTTCCTCGACGAGGTCGGAGCCGCGCTGCTTGCCCAGTTTCTCCGAGGGCGTCGTCAGGTCCAGCAAGTCGTCCTGGATCTGGAAGGCCCGTCCCACGTCGAGCCCGTAACCGTAGAGCGGTTCGACGGCTTCCTCGGCACCCATCAGCTGTGCCGGGATCGACGCCGAAGCCGCGTACAGCACGGCCGTCTTCAGCTCGACCATGTCGAGGTACTCGTCGGTCGTGACCGCCGCACGGCTCTCGAAGTCGATGTCGAACGACTGGCCCTCACAGATCTCCGTACACGTCTGGGCCAGTCGCTTCGTCGCGGCGACGGACCGCTCCGGCTCCGCACCCGTATCCAGCATGTACTCGAAGGCCTTCGAGAACAGCGTGTCGCCCGCGAGGATCGCCGTCGAGAGGTCGTACTCGCGGTGGACCGCCGGGACCCCGCGGCGCAGGTCGTCGTCGTCCATGATGTCGTCGTGGATCAGCGTGAACGACTGGATCGTCTCGATGCCGACGGCGGCACGCAACACGTCGATCTCGCCGCCGTCGACGGTCGGGAACGACCGGTAGTCCGTCGACTGTGGCTCGACGTCGGCGAGTGACTCGGCCGCCAGCAGCAGCATCGTCGGACGGAGCCGCTTCCCACCGGCGTCCATCAGGTACCGCGACGCCTCGTAGAGCTCCTCGGGCTCGTCGACCGGGAGCTCTCGCTCGATCGCGTCGTTGACCTGCTCGCGGCGGGCGACGATCGCCGCCTCGACGTCCTCTTGACGAGCCATCCTACTCGACCAGCGTGATCCGGTTGCCGTTACTGGTCGCGTGCAGATCGCGACCGAGCTTGTAGCCCTGGCTCTCACAGAGGCTGACGTACGGTGCGAACCCGGACATGCTCTGGTGAGCCGGGATGACGTTCTGGGGCTGGAGCGCCTGGAGCATCTCGTAGTGGCCTTCCTCGCGGAGGTGCCCCGAGACGTGGATGTCGTCGTAGAGGCGCGCGCCCTGCATCTTCAGGAGCTGTTCGGACTGGTAGCGCTGACCCTCGTTGGACGGCTCGGGGATGACCCGCGCCGAGAAGATGACCTTGTCGCCGTCTTCCAGCTCGTAGGGCGTCTCGCCACGGCCCATGCGGGTGAGCATCGCGCGGGGCTCGCCCTGGTGGCCGGTGACGATCGGCAGGAAGTTCTCCTTGCCGTCGTTCATGATCCGTTTGAACGTGCGGTCGACGGACTTGCGGTGGCCGTACATCCCCAGATCGTCGGGGAAGTCGACGAAGTCGAGGCGCTCCGCGGTCCCGGAGTACTTCTCCATCGAGCGGCCCAGCAGGACCGGCTGTCGGCCGATCTCGTCTGCGAACTCGACCAGGGACTTCACACGGGCGATGTGCGAGGAGAACGTCGTCGCGACGATCCCGCCGTCGTAGTCCTCGATGCTGGTCATGACGTCTTTGAGGTGGCGGCGGGCGACGGACTCGGAGGGCGTCCGGCCCTTCCGGCCGGCGTTCGTACAGTCCTCGATGTAACAGAGGACGCCCTCGCCCTCGCGACCGATCTCTCGGAACCGCTTCATGTCGATGGGGTCGCCCAGCACCGGCGTGTGGTCCATCCGCTTGTCGAGACCGTAGACGACGGCCCCCTCCGGCGTGTGGAGCACGGGATTGATGGCGTCGATAACCGAGTGCGTGACGTTGACGAACTCCAGTTCGTTCTTGTCGCCGATGGACATCGTGCCGCCGGCATCCATCTTCACCAGATCGTTCTGGACGCCGAACTTCTCCTCGCTCTTGATCTGCTGTTTGACCAGTTCGATCGTGAACGGCGTGGCGACGATGGGCGCGTCGTAGCGGTGTGCGAGCTTCGAGATCGCGCCGATGTGGTCGAGGTGGCCGTGTGTCGGCACGATGGCTTTCACGTCGCCCTCGAGTTCGGACATGACGCGGTCGTCCGGGATCGCACCCATGTCGATGAGGTCGAGCGAGTGCATCCGCTCGGTCTCGACGTTGTCGTGAATCAGTACCTTCGAGAGGTTCAGGCCCATGTCGAAGATGACGATGTCGTCGCCCGCGCGAACGGCCGTCATCTGTCGGCCAACCTCTTCGTAACCGCCAATCGTTGCGATTTCTACTTCCATAGTTGCCTCTCCGAGTAAGGCCGCACGA
The DNA here is from genome assembly GCF_058933285.1 of Halomicrobium sp. HArcht1-1. Taxonomy (NCBI): domain Archaea; kingdom Methanobacteriati; phylum Methanobacteriota; class Halobacteria; order Halobacteriales; family Haloarculaceae; genus Halomicrobium; species Halomicrobium sp. HArcht1-1. The sequence goes on along the minus strand of NZ_JBZYDL010000001.1, from coordinate 1,913,200 downwards.
ACGCGGGGGGTACCGGCTACGACAGTTCGTCGATCGCTCGCTCGACAGGTCCTGTGGTCCGCAGGCCGACCGGGTCGCCCCGTAGCCCCGGATCACGCGAAGGGGTGGGAACCAGTTGTTCCCGACCGTCGTCCGCCGGCCGCCTCCCGCTCGCCGGGCGGCCGTACGCTCGGTTACCTGGGCCTACGACGGCCGCTGTTAAAAACGGCGGGGTTCCGCGACGGGAGTGTTGCGCGGGCTACTCGCCGTCGAGTGCGTCCGAAAGCGGATCGCCGTCGCCCTTGGTCTCGAAGGAGTAGCTGCTCTCGTCCTCGTCGTCGAGATCGTCTTCGTAGGCGTCGCCGCCGGACGTGGTCTCCTCGTCCTCGTCGCCCGTCGTGCTGTCGGCGGCGGTCTCCTGGAGGTCCTCCCAGCTCGTTGCACTCTCGACCGAGTCGTCGAACTGCTCGTCGTCGACGAGGCGCGTCTCGTCGGCTGTGGGCTGTTTGTCGACGAAGGGATCGTCTTGCGGTGACGACTCCTCGACCTCGGTCTCTCCGTCGGACTGGTCGTCCTGGGTCGACTGGTGCTGTTCGAACTCTTCGGGATCCGGCGGCGTCCACTCGGGCTGTCCGCCACTCGACGGGTCGTCGCTCGGTCCGTCGTCCGGTTCGGGCTGGCTCCCGACGGAGTCGTCGACCGGTCGGTCGCTCGCGGGCTCGTTCGGAGGCTGGTCGTCCCTCGGCTCGGTCTCGGATCGACTCGCCGCCGGTTCGGCCCCGGGCTGGCTGTCTCCCGGTTCGTCGACCGGCTGGCGACTCGGGCGCTCCTCCGCGAACTGGTCGCCCGCTGGCTCGTCCAGCGGTCCGGGCTGGTCGGGCTGTTGGGCAGTGGGCTCTGCTCCCGACGCACCCTCGTCCGTCGGCTGTGGCTCGACCGCCTCGGGGGTTCGTGACTCGGCGACTGGCTGGTCCGGCTGTCGAGGATCGTCCTCCACCTGTGCAGCAGGACGCTGTTCGGACGGTGACTCGGCGTCGGGCTGTCCGGCCACTTGCTCGGGGCCCGACCGTTCAGACGCCGGCTGCGGGTCTGGCTGCTCGGTCTCTGGCGGTGTCTGACTCTCTGGCTCGCTCTGTGCGACCGGCTCCGTGTCGGGAGCGTCGCTCTGGACGGTGTCGGTCTCGTCGCTCGCTTCTACACCGTCGTCTGCTCTCTCGTCGGCGTCTGCGGTGGCACTGTCGAGTTGGCCCTCCGATTCGAGGACCGAGCGCGTCCCGACGGCCGTCCCGTCGGCGACGAGCTTGAACAACAGTCCGCTGACGCCCCCGATCGTCGCGAGGACGCCGACGAGGGCGATCGCGACGCCGCCCCAGCCGGCCGTCGTGGCCGGGGCTCTGAAACCGGGACTCGCGATCGTGCCGGTGAGGAACCCACCGAGGAGGTTGCCGGTCAACACGAGGACGATACCGACCAGTGTCACGACGAGTAGATGGGCGAGAAAGCGGGTGCCGTACCTGAAAACGCCACTGATTCCGACTACTGCCATACGTTGGACAATAGCCAACGCGAACAAATAGGTTTCGCCCAGGTGAGAGGTGTGGTCGACCCGGCTACTCCCGGCCACCGGCGATCGTCGTTCCCGGCGCTTCCCCGGCGAGGAAGGCGTCGAGGGCGTCCGGTCCGAAGATCTGGGCGGGCACGCCAAGCGCCAGCAACGCCCGTACCTTCCCGGCCATGCCACCGGTCACGTCGGTCGCGTCGCTGTCGCCGACCGCGTCGGCAACGTCCGCGAAGGCGTCGACCTGGTCGACGACCGATCCCGTGTCGTCGAGCACTCCCGGGACGGTCGAGCACAGTCCGACTCGGTCGGCGTCGACGGCCGGCGCGAGCGCCACGACGAGTTCGTCGCCAGAGAGGACCGTCACGCCTTCGCCCTCGTGGGCGATCACGTCGCCGTGCAAGACGGGGACGAACCCCTCGTCGAGGAGCTGTTCGACGGGGTCGGTCGCCAGCGAGAGCGCTCCGTCCTCGTCGCGGGCGGCCGCCGACAGCGGCTGGACCGGGAGCGCGGCGACCCCGGCCGCTTGTAGGGCTTCGACGACGGCGCGGTTCAACGCCACCATCGCGTCGTGGATCGCGAGCGCCCCCTCGGGGTCGCGGGTCCCGGTGGTCGTCGAGACGCCGTGTTCGTCCGCGTGGTGGTGGCCGAAACTCCCGCCGCCGTGGACGACCACGAGTGCGGCGTCGCTCTCGGCGACCGCGGCGACGGCTCGCTCCAGTGTCGCCGTGTCGACCGTCTCCGGACGGTTCTTCTCGGTAACGACGCTCCCGCCCAGTTTCAGGACGACCGTCTCGCGACTCATTCGATCCGAACCCCCTCGGTGTCCAGCGCCGCGCGGAACGCGTTCTCACAGCCCGGCGTGTACGAGAGCGCGGTCTCCGTCGCGTCGGTCTCGTCCAGCGCGACGACACAGCCGTTGCCGCCAGCACCCGTGAGCTTCGCGCCCAGCGCGCCCGCGTCTCGCGCCGCCCAGACCATGCTGTCCAGGGATCGCGAGGAGACCCCCAGCGCCGAGAGCAGGCCGTGGTTGAAGTCCATCAGCTCACCCAGCTCGCTCAGGTCGCCGTCCTGTAGTGCCTGCTCGCCCTCGCGGACGATGTCGCCGATCGCCTCCACCGTGTCCGCCGCGAAGTCGTACTCCGAGCGGAGCTGCCTGACGCCAGCGACGAGCGCGCCGGTATCTCCGGCCCCGCCGTCGTAGCCGATGACGAACGGGAGCGTGTCGACGCCCTCGATGCGCCGACAGTCGTCGCCCTCGACGCGAACGGCACCGCCCATCGCCGAGCAGAACGTATCGGCTCGCGACGCTTCCCCGTCTTGGACGGTGTGCTCGACGCGATAGGCTCGCTCGGCCACCTCCCGGGCGTCGAGTTCGACGCCCAGCTCCGCCGTCGCCGCCTTGATGACGCCGACGACGACGGCCGCCGACGAACCGATCCCGGCTCCCAGCGGGATGGAGCTCTTGACGCTGATCTCGAAGCCCGCGTCCGGCGCGTCGGCGGCGTCGCGTGCCTGCTCGACGGCCTCGTTGATGTAGCCGACGCCCGCCTCGACGAGTGACTCGGAGACGTTCACGTCCGGTCGATCCGTCGCGTCGCCGCTGTACTCGATCGTGAAGCCGTCCAGCGTGAGATCGTCGAGGTGAACTCGGAGCCCCTCTGTCCGTTCCTCGGCGGTCACGCGAGCGCGGCGCTCGATCGCGCAGGGGACCGCCGGCTCGCCGTAGACCACCGCGTGCTCCCCGAAGAGGTACACCTTCCCGGGAGCGCTCGCTGTAACCATACTCGGCCCTGCGTGGCCATCCGTATAGTAACCGTTGAAACCGGCTCCGTCTCTCGCCCTTACCGCTCCTCGACCCGCATCGACATCTCCTGGCGCGGGTGGACCGTCAGCGACGGCATGAGTTCCAGCGGCGTCTCGCCCTCGAAGCGGAGCCGGTAGTCGCTGGCGACCGTCGCGACGATCAGCTTCGCCTCCAGCAGCGCGAGGTGCTTGCCGATACAGTGGCGGGGGCCGCCGCCGAAGGGGAAGAAGGCGAAGCGGTGTCGCCCCTCGCTCCGTTCCGGAGCCCACCGTTCGGGGTCGAACTCCTCCGGGTTCTCCCAGTGGCGCTCGGAGTGGTGGACGGCCCACTGTGGCAGCATGAGGACCGTCGACGGCGCAACGTCGTACCCACCGAGTTCGACCGGCTCGGTCGGCGTCCGGAAGATCGTGTACACGGGCGGGTACATGCGCATCGACTCGTCGATCACCCAGTCGAGGTACTCCAGTTCCTGGACGTGGTCGATCGTCGGCCGCTCGTCACCGACGACCGCGTCGATCTCCTCGTGGAGTCGCTGCTCGACCTCGGGGTGTTCCGAGAGGAGGAACCACGTGTAGGTCAGCGTCAGCGCAGTCGTGTCGTGGCCCGCGAGCAGCATCGTCATCATCTCGTCGCGCAACTGCTCTTCGGACTGCTCGCCGCGATCCCGTGCCCGCATGAGGATCGAGAGGAAGTCCATCGGGCCGTCCTCGCCGCCGGTCGTTCCCCGACGGCGCTCGAAGATGTCGTCGAGCACGCCGTCGAGCGTCTCCACCGCCGCGTCGAACTCGGCGTCGTCTGGCATGGGTACCCACTCGGGCATCGCGAAGCGGATCGGGTCGGGCTCGAACCGCGCCCCCAGCGGGACGAGCTGGTCCTGAACGGTCGTCACGCGCTCGTCTGGCAACTCGACGCCCATCATCAGGTCCAGGATCACGTCGAGCGTGACGTGGGTCATCCCGCGTTCGGCGTCGACCACCGAACCGTCCTGCCAGTCGGCGACGAGGGACTCGGCGTGATCGACGATCCTGTCGTCCATGTCCGCGAGGCGTGCCATGCTGAAGGCCGGGTTCGCCAGCTTGCGCTGTTCCTGCCAGGTGTCGCCCTCGCTCAGCAGGAGCCCGTCTCCCAGCAGGTCACCCAGCGCGTCGTCCTGAAAGTCCGGCTTCCGATACTTCGAGTCGTCGTCGACGAGAATCTGCTGGACGAGCGCCGGCTCGGCGACCAGGAGGGTGTCCATCGGCCCCATGTCGAAGCGTGCGACGCCGCCGTACGCTGATTCGAGCGCCTCGACGAACCGGAACGGGTCCTGGGCGTACGTGCGACTGCTTCCGAACAGCGGTTCTCCCTTCGGCCCCGGCGGAGTCTCTGCCATTGTGTGACCGACGGGCTCTCGACGTTTGAATCGTGTACCAAACCGACAGTCCATCGACCTACAGCCACCGGGCGGGATCGAGGTCCCAGTCGGTGTGGCGACGCGCCCAGACGCCGCCGAGCCCGCCCAGCCCGCTCAGTCCGACCGTGTAGAGCCCGAACAGTCCGAAGACGATGGCCAGAAAGAGATCGTAGGCCGGCGACGACGGCGGGACGCCGTAGCCGAGCCAGCCGACGACCAACAGTGTCGGCACGAACAACACGAGCAGCGGAATCGCGGCGACGACGCCAGAGAGCAGGCCGACGGCCAGGCCAGTCGCGTAGCGACAGCCACGCCGGTGGCTCGCGACGGCACCGCCCACGACGGGCGAAAAGGGGAGCACCGAGAGGACGACCGTCACCGCCGCGCCCCACCCAGCGTCACGGAACAGCCCGGTCATCTCACGAGCCGATTTCAGTGTCGTACTTCACGTAGTTGCCGAGCCAGCCACCCAGTGCGCTAAAGCCCACGACGTAAGCGACGTAGAGAGCGAACAACAGCAGCATGAACGCGATCCCCAGCACCCCGAAGGCGAATCCGTCGGGACCGACACCGATCGCGAAGAGCCCGAACAGAGAGCCGACCACGAATCCGCCGAGTCCGAGTGGGATCAGCGCCACCAGACCGGCGTAGAGACCAACGCGGAGTCCGTCCGAGCGATCGCCACCTTCCAGATAGCCCGCCGTGAGTCCGCCCAGTAACGGTCCGAGGGGCAACACTGCACCGGCGACGGTGCCGACGGCTGCACCGATCAGGGCGTTGACGAGCGTATCTCCTTGTGCCATGTGGCGTCGTTCACCGCCGTCGCTCTTAAACTATCCCGTCCGGCGGTGATCGCAGTCGCTACCGGGCTGTGAGAACGGAAAATCGGGGGCGTCTACAGTTCGCTCTCGAAGTCGGCGAGCTCGTAGACGGTGTCCGAGCCACGGCGGTCGAGCGTCTCGTTGGCCAGCAGCCAGTAGACGACCGACAGTGCCTTGCGCCCCTTGTTGTTCGTCGGGACGACCAGGTCGACGTTCGCGGTGGTGTTGTTGGAGTCACACATCGCGATGACCGGGATGCCGACGGTGATTGCCTCTTTGACGGCCTGGGCGTCACCGATCGGGTCCGTGACGACGACCACGTCGGGCTCGATGTACCCGTCGTAGTCGGGGTTGGTCAGCGTCCCCGGGATGAATCGACCGGTCCGGGCCCGCGCACCGACGGCGTCGGCGAACTTCTCGGCCGGGAACCGACCGTACTGTCGCGAGGAGGCCACGAGGATCTGCTCGGGGTCGTAGTTCGCGAGGAAGTCCGCTGCCGTGCGGATGCGCGAGTCCGTCATCGAGACGTCCAGCACGTACAGCCCGTCGGTCCGGACGCGGTGGATGAACCGCTCCATGTCCTGGGTCTTCTGCTGGGTCCCGATGTGGACGCCCGCGCCGAGGTACTCCTCGACGGGGATGAGGAGGTCTGCCTCGTCGTCAGGCATGACGTCCTCGTCGAGGGACGGTCCCTCGTCAGCTTCTTCAGCCTCCGCGTCGGCCTCGCTGGCCTCGGCGTCGGCGGCCGGTTCCTCAGTGTCGGTAGCCTCGGCGTCGGCCTCTGCTTCGACGTCGTCTTCGGGGTCGAAGTCGGAGTCCTCTGCGTCGAGACCTTCGTTTTCGTTGCCGCTCATACTGCGTTGTCCTCGATTCGGATGAGTTCGTTCAGCTTGGCTGTTCGCTCGCCACCGACCGCGCCCGTCTTGATGAACGGTGCGTCGGTCGCGACGGCGAGGTGTGCGATCGTGGCGTCTTCCGTCTCACCGCTGCGGTGGGAGACGACCGACGCGTACCCGTTGTCCCGGGCCAGTTCGATGGCGTCCACGGCGTCCGTGAGCGTCCCGATCTGGTTGGGCTTGATGAGGATGGAGTTCGCTGCACCGGCGTTGATACCGGCCTGCAGGCGCTCGACGTTGGTGACGAACAAGTCGTCGCCACAGATCAGCGTCTGGTCGCCGACCCGGTCGGTCAGGTCGGCGAAGGCCTCGTAGTCGTTCTCGTCGAGCGGGTCCTCGACGTAGACGAGGTCGTACTCCTCGACCTTCTGGGCGATGTAGTCGATCTGCTCCTCGGCCGAGCGGATCTGATCGTCGTAGACGTAGCCGTCCTCCTCGGCGTCGTACAGTTCCGCGCCGGCCACGTCCAGGCCGAAGGAGATCGCGAAGCCGAGATCGTCCGCGACGGTCTCGACCGCCTCGGCCATGATCTCGAAGGCCTCGTCGTCGGAGATCGACGGTGCCCACGCGCCCTCGTCACCCTTTCCGGCGGGCAGGTCCCGCTCGGCGAGGATGTCGTGGACTTCCTGGTGGACCGCGGCGTTGGCGAAGACGGCGTCCTCGACGCTTGGCGCACCGACGGGTGCCGCGAGGAACTCCTGGATGTTCGTCGCGTCCGCGGCGTGTTCGCCGCCGCCGATGATGTTGCCAAGCGGCGTCGGGTACTCGTTGCCCCGGAACGTGCCACCGAGGTGCTGGTACAACGGCGCACCGAGCACATCGGCTCCGGCCTTCGCGGCCGCCATCGAGATGGCGACGGCGCTGTTGGCCCCGATCTCCGAGAAGTCGTCGGTCCCGTCTGCCGCGTGAAGCGCCGCGTCGACGTCACGCTGATTGCCGGCGTGAACCTCGCCGATCAGTCGGGGCAGCGCGTCCTCGCGTGCCCGTGCGATCGCCTCGTTGGCAGGCAACTCGATGGCCTCGTACTCGCCAGTACTCGCTCCGCTCGGTGCCTTGCCGCGTCCGAAGCCGCCACTCTCGGTGAGCACGTCGGCCTCGACCGTCGCGTTGCCACGCGAGTCGAGCACGCGGCGCAGTCGTACGTCCGTGATGAGCGTCATCAGTTGTCACCTCGTCGAACTGTGAAGGGCAGGACGCCAGCGTCGTACTCCTCGGCCGCGATGAGGATCGGCTGGGTCTGCTCGGTGTCGATGAGCACCGGCGCACCGAAAGCCACCTGCAGCGCTCGCGCACCGATGATCCGCGCCTTCTCGTAGCGGTTTTCCTGAACCATCATTGATAGGGTGCCACGATGTCGACGAGGTCCTTGTGCGAGACGAGCATCCGGCGACAGCAGTGCCGCTCGACGCCGAGTTCGTCGAGGACCTTTTCGGGGTCCTCTGGCTCCTCGGCTTCGCGGGTGCGGGCCTTGAACTCCTCCCAGTGCTCGGCGACGACGTTACCACAGGTGAAACACCGGACCGGTACCATCATATCATATCACCTTAGCGGTAGGACTTCTGGTAGCGGGCCCGTGCGCCGGGGCCGCCCCACTTCTTGGCTTCGGACTGGCGAACGTCGTTGACCAGCAGCGAGCGGTCGAACTCCATGAACGCGTCACGGAGCTCGGCGTCGTTGGTGTGGTCGACGAGGCCGCGTGCGATCGCGGTCCGGGCCGCGTCGGCCTGGCCCATGACGCCGCCGCCCTCGACGGAGACCTCCACGTCGACCTGCTCGCGCAGGTCGTCGTCGGCGATCCGGAACGGCTCCAGCATCTTCAGCTGGGCCAGCTCGGGATCGACCAGCTCGACCGGCTGGGAGTCGATACGTACCCGACCCTCGCCCTCGCGAACGGTCGCGCGGGCGACGGCCGTCTTCTTCTTGCCAGAGGTGTTCGTTACCATGTTACGTTCGCTCCGATGGATTCGCTGACGTCTCCGAGCGAGACGAACTTGATGTTCGACAGTCGATCCAGCGAGGTCCCCTCCAGAATCTCCGCGTCGAGGTCGTGGTCCTCGTAGGGGTTGCCCACGTAGACGCGGACGTTCGAGAGTGCCTCGCGACCGCGGGTCTTCTTGTGGGGAAGCATCCCGCGGATCGAGCGCTTGAAGATGCCGTCCGGTCGCTTCGGGTAGTACGGACCTCGATCGGAGCCGATCTCGCGGCGCTTCTGGAACTTCTCCATGATCTGGTCCTCGTTACCCGTGATGACGGCCTCCTCGGCGTTGACGACGGCGATCGTCTCGCCGTCGAGCGCGCGCTGTGCGACGTTGGAAGCGACGCGTCCGAAGATGCAGTCGCGGGCGTCGACGACGACGTCCGCGTCGAATTCTGCGACGCTCATTGGATGATGCGCACCTCCGAGCCCTCGGGGTTCTGTTCGACTGCGGTTTCGAGCGATACTGCCTCTCCAACCTGGTCGATCTTCTTCTCGGCCGTTCCGGAGAAGTCGACAGCTGCGACGGTCACGTCCTTCTGCAGGACGCCGGAACCGAGCACCTTGCCGGGCACGATGACGGTCTCGTCTTCCTGGGCGTATCGTTCGATACGGCCGAGGTTGACTTCCGCGTGCGTGCGTCGTGGCTTTTCGAGACGCTCGGCGATGTCGCCCCAGACGTCCGCGCCCGAACGGGCGGCGGATTTCAGGTCGGCGATGAGACTACTGAGTCTCGGATTAGTCTTACTCATGACGTTCCTCCTGTGTGAGAAAGTGCAGGGAGCAGGATTTGAACCTGCGGACCCCTACGGGACAGCGCCCTGAACGCTGCGCCGTTGGCCAAACTTGGCTATCCCTGCTCGCAATAGGTCGTTTTGTTTGCCCCGTAAAACCGCTTTCGATCCTCACGCTGGCGCGGGGTGGCGTCGCGATCATCGGTGCGGTTGGGGCAGGGGTCATCTTATAGTTGGACTGCGTCGCGTAGTTCGTCCGCACGGGATCGAATCGAATCGACCGCGCGGAGGGTGAGCTCCTCGACGGAGAGGGAACCGTCAGTCTCGACGTGGAAGACGAACGCGTTCTCTACGTCGTGAACTTCCAGTTCCTTGCCGGGGTAGCGCTTCGTGAGGTCGCTGTCGAACGCCTCGGTCAGGACGAGGTCGCCGTCATCGGCGTCCCCGTCGACGTGTTCGGCAGCTTGCTCCTCGATGACGCCCCGAAGGATGTGGGTCTCGTCGTCCTCGAACTCGCCTTTGTCGCCGACGACCTCGACGCGCTGGAGGTGTCGGTACCCGACGGCCACGCCGCCCTGATGCTTGGCGTGTTCGCGGCCACGATCCAGGACGGCGTCGGCCTCGACTTCGAGGCGCTGGCCGTCCTTGAGATCGATGATCGGGATGTTCTCGTCGGCCGGCTCGACCAGGGAGTCGGAGCTGACCAGATCACCGGAGTAGGCGGTTTCGGGACCGGAGACGTCGATCGACAGCGTCACTTCGTCGCCGACCTCGAAGTCGTCGAGGTCGGTCGTGAGTGGGACCAGCCCGAGGCGGAGTCCGATCTGCTCGTCGAACATCACGCTGGAGTTCTCGATGACTCGGACGGTATCGACGCTGAAGGTCGGCACGTCGGCGATCATCGCCCGGCGGATGCCGTTGGCAAAGGCGGGGCTGATCCCGCGCACGAGGAACCGCGCCTCGCGATCGGAGCGTTCGACGAACTCGACCTCGTAGTCCTGTGTCATTGGTTAGAATCCGGCGTTCTTGGGACCGCGGGTCCCGTCGTGCGGGATCGGTGTGACGTCTTCGATGCGGCCGATCTCCAGGCCTGCACGGGCGAGTGCGCGGATCGTCGCCTGTGCGCCTGGGCCGGGGGACTTCTGCTGGTTCCCGCCGGGACCGCGCACGTTGACGTGGACGCCCTCGATGTTCTGGGCCTTGGCCTTCTCGGCGACGACTTCGGCCATCTGCATCGCGGCGTAGGGCGACGCTTCGTCGCGGTTCTGCTTGACGACCGTCCCACCGGAGGACTTGGCCAGCGTCTCGGCACCGGTCTGGTCCGTGATGGTGATGATCGTGTTGTTGAACGATGCGTACACGTGGGCGATGCCCCACTTGCTGTCTTCGGATTCACTCATTCTTGGGCCTCCGCTCGTTCTGGGTGGAGTTCGTCCGCGATCGGGCTGTGTTCGTCGAAGCCGACGTCGCCTTCGCTGTCGGACTCGACCTTCATGCCGGGTCGGGTGACGCGGGCGTCACCGAGGACGATGTGGCCGTGCGAGATGAACTGTCGGGCCTGCTCGGGCGTGTTCGCGTAGCCCTTGCGGTAGACGACAGTCTGGAGTCGGCGTTCGAGCACGTCGGTGACGTCCAGCGACAGCACGTCGTCGAGTGCGTCGGTCTCGTTGAGGACGCCCAGTCGCTTCAGTCGGGTGAGGAACTCGTCGGCTTCGAACCGGGAGCCCTCGCCCTCCGCTCGGCCTAGCAGCTTTCGGGCCTCGCGTCGGTAGCTACGGAGCTCGGACTGTGCGCGCCACAGTTCCTCCTTGTTCTTCAGGCCGTAGCGGCCGATGAGGTTCTGCTCGTCGGCGATGCGTTCACCCTGGTAGGGGTGGTTCGGCGTCTCGTAGAACTTGGTGTTGGATCCGAGTGCCATTATTCCTCACCGCCCTCGTCTTCCTCGGCGGCCGCTTCCTCGGCCTGTTCCTCCTTGATGGCCTCGACGTTGACACCGATGGTGCCCTCGGTTCGGCCGGTGGACTTCGTTCGCTGACCGCGGACCTTCTGGCCGCGCTTGTGGCGAACGCCCTTGTAGGAGTCGATCATCTGCATCCGGTTGACGTCGGCGCGACGCTGCATCTGCAGGTCGTTACCGATCTCGTGGGTCGTCTCACCGGAGTAGAAGTCGTTCTGGTGGTTCGTGAGCCATTCCGGGACCTCGTCAGCGTACCCCTCGACCTTCTCGACGACGGCCTCGATGTCCTCGTCGTCCAGCGCGCCAAAGAGCGCCTGGCGGTCGACACCGGCTTTCTCGGCGATGATGCGCGCTGCGCGCTTACCGATGCCGTTCATGTCTGTCAGGGAACGCTCGACGGACTTCGTACCGTCGAGGTCAGTCTGTCCGATACGGACGAAGTAGCGGAGTTCCTCCTCGTCCACGTCTTCGTCCAGTTCTGGTTCTTCTGCACTCATGTGTGGTTAGTCGGGTGTGAGCGTCGTGGCGGGGATTCGAACCCCGGAGGCTGTACGCCACAGAGTTAGCAACCCTGCGCCTTGGGCCAGGCTTGGCTACCACGACACGCGTTCATAGTACTCGCGCCCTCTCGACGAGGACTCGGGACGCCGCGCCCCTGCACGAGTCTACTCAGATTTCCACGCCGGGTGTACATAAACGCAACGAATCACCCGCCCCGTCGTCACCGATTTGCACGCCCCGGACGAACCGGTAGCTATGGCTCCGACAGTCGTCGATCCCGACGATCACCACCGCCTCGAAACCGAACTCGGTCGGTTCGCTCCCGACGTGGCCGAGCGATCCGACGGCACGCTGGTCGCGACGTTCGGCTCGACGGCACACTTCGCCGTCGAGCCGGACGGCACCGTCGACGCGGGGATGCCCCTGCACGACTTCGCCGGGCCGGCCGAACGACTCGCTTTCGACCACGAGGACGGCGTGATCGAGGTGACGTTCGAGACCGGCGACGACGCGGCCGTCTACACCTTTCGCCGTCCCTGATACTGCCGGCTGTACCTTCGTGACGAGCTTCGCCACCCCGGGGTGGCGAAATCGGTCACAGATGTACAGCCGGTCGTATGAACTGGGGCTGCTCCGTACGTCACAACCCTTATCGCCGGTCCCACGCGTAGCACGCGTATGGACGAACCTGCCGTACGCGAGCGCCTCCGCGAGGTCCACGATCCGGACCTCCGCGACGACATCGTGTCGCTCGGCCTGGTCAACGAGATCGAGATCGACGACGCGTCGATCGCCGTCGACCTCGCGCTGGGCGCGCCGTACTCGCCCAACGAGACCGCCATCGCGGCCGACGTGCGCGAGGCGCTCGACGACGCGGACCGGGAGATCGAGTTGACCGCCAACGTGGACCGCGGCATGGACGCAGAGGGCAACGTCTTGCCGGGCGTCAAAAACGTCATCGCCGTCGCTTCGGGGAAAGGCGGGGTCGGCAAGAGCACGCTCGCGGTCAACCTCGCCGTCGGCCTCTCGGAGCTCGGTGCCCACGTGGGGCTGTTCGACGCGGACGTGTACGGGCCGAACGTCCCCCGGATGCTCGACGCGGACCAGCACCCGCAGGCGACCGAGGACGACGAGATCATCCCGCCTGAGAAGTACGGGATCAAGCTCATGAGCATGGACTTCCTCGTCGGCGAGGACGACCCGGTCATCTGGCGCGGGCCGATGGTCGACAGCGTCCTCACACAGCTGTGGGAGGACGTGGTCTGGGGGAGCCTCGATTACATGGTGATCGACCTGCCGCCGGGCACCGGGGACACCCAGCTGACGATGCTCCAGAACATCCCCGTCACGGGCGCGACGATCGTCACGACCCCCCAGACCGTCGCGCTGGACGACGCCCGCAAGGGACTGGAGATGTTCGGCCGCCACGAGACCCCCGTCCTGGGACTCGTCGAGAACATGTCGACGTTCACCTGCCCGGACTGCGGTGGGCAACACGACATCTTCGACTCCGGCGGAGGCCGGGAGTTCTCCGAGGAGACCGACCTCCCCTTCCTCGGCGAGATCCCTCTGGACCCGGCGGTCCGAGAGGGCGGCGACGACGGCGAACCGATGGTACTGGACGAGGACAGCGAGACCGGCGAGGCGTTCCGCGAGTTCGTCCACCGCACCGCGATCAATCAGGGGATCGTCCACCGCAAACGCCACGCCGACCGCGTGGCCCCCGACCAGTAGACGGCGTCGGGTCGATCAGAACACCGCGGTCACGCCGCCGAGCAGTCCGAGCGTGACGACCAGCCGGCCCAGGCTCCCGAGGAACGTCGCCGCGGCGAACCGGACGTAGTCGCGTTCGAGGACCGCGAACGCGTAGATCGAGATCGTGTCGGGAAAGAACGGAACAGATAGGGCGATGGCGAGGCCGCCGTACCCGTACCGGCGAGCTAACTGAACGGAGCGCTTCTCAGACCACTCCAGTACGTCCCACCGCGAGCGGCGCAGCCACCGGACGATCGGCCCCGACTCTTTGACTCCCTGTCCGATGTGGAAGGCGAAGACGCTGCCGGCGGCCTTCCCGAACGCGCTGACTAGCATGATCGCACTCAGTCGCGCCCAGGGCGGGAGTCCGAGGTCGAGTGGCGCGGCCAAGACGACCTCGCTGGGGCCGGGGAGCGCGAACGCGATCAGGAACGAGTAGGTGAAGACGATCCCCATTCCGGGCCAGCCGGTCGCGGACTCGACGAGGGCTTCCGTGCCGGCCCACAGTGACTCGGCGAGCCCCGCCGTCGACAGGGCGAGCAGCGTCGGCGTCACGCTCCCCTCCAGGTCCAGCGCGCGTCGAGCACGTACCGATACACGCCGCTGACGAGGATCGCGACGGCGTTGGCCGGCAGGTGGGTCAGTGCGCTCCACTCGACGAGTCCGTACAGGAGCGCGAGTTGGATCGGGATCGCAGGCCCACGGACGACGTTGCTCTTGAGCAGTCCGTACAGATACTCCCCGACGCCGGTCTTCTGGGCACACCGGAAGGTCCAGGCGTTGTTGAGGACGTACGAGAGGACGATCGTCACTTCGATCGCGACGAGCGCCCCGAGCAGATAGTTCAGCGTGGCCACGTCGACGAAGAGCCACAGCAGGAGCATCTGGACGGTTGCCGCGACGATGCCGACGGCGACGAACCGTCGCAGTTGCGGTGCCAGCGGGCCACTGACGAGCGCGCGGAGAGAGGATCGAACCATCATCGATCGTTCCTCTCCAGCATACCGATCTCTACGAGCCGGTCGATCGCCCGGCGTCGTCCGCGTGGGGTTCGCGTGTCGCTGTGAGAGCGCGGTGTGACACCACGTCGACGCGGAGCGGCTCGGCCGAAGAGGGAAACGTCTCGCGAACGGTCCACCACTGTACTAATTGAACAGTTAGTAACCCGCTTTATTGTTTCGGTCTGCCAAATCGATACACCGCCGCAATACCCTCATCACTGGCCTGCGGTCCCGCTCTGCGAGTGATCGAGAGAAGGTTTATGGCTGACTAACGAGTAAGTCCGCGTATGGAACGATCGCAATCCCGAAAACGACCCTTGCTCGCCGCGTTGCTGGGCGCGATCGCGACGGGACTCGGTCACCTCTATCTCCGGCGGTGGCGTCGGGCCCTCGGGTGGCTCGTAGCGCTGTTCGCCGTGTCGGTCCTGTTCGTCGACCCCGCGGCCTTCGAAGCGGCGGGCCAGGGCAGCGTCGACCCGCTGGCACTCGCGCCGCTCCTGCTGGTCGCCACGCTCAGCGTCCTCGACGCGTACGCTCTCGCACACGTCCACAACGCGGTCGCTCGGGTGTCGGTCACCGACGACGGACGGCTCACGCACTGTCCGAACTGCGGTCGCGAACTCGATCCCGACATCGAGTTCTGTCACTGGTGTACCGCCGACGTTTCCGAGCTCGATGTCGTCGCGACGACCGACGGCGCGGGCTCCGAGTCGTCGGAGTGACACTGCCGGCTGTACGTCTGTAAATACTCCGTCCGAGAAGATCCAGTCGCGACTGTTCGGTCGTCGTGAGAGCAGAGAGAAGAGCCGCGTTACGCTTCGGCGGTCTGGGCGGACTGCTTGCGTGCGATGTAGCCGGCGATGCGGTTGCGAACGCCCTTGGACTCGATGTTGGTAAGCTCGGTGACGACGTCCTTGTTGTGCTCGAAGTCCGCACCGAAAGCGTCCGGATACCGTTCCATCAGGAGCGTCCCTGTCTTCTTGACGTAGGCGGGCTTGATTGCCATACGGCCACTTACCGGAGTGGCCCTCTAAAAGGATTCGGAACGACGGTCGGTTGGTGGGGTGTGACACGCCACTTATTCGCTGCCGACGCGCTCTCGGACGACGGCGAAGGCCTCGCGCTCGCGCTCGCCGCCACAGCGCTCGACGACGCTCTCGAAGTAGTCGATCCGATCGCGCAGCGTCTGGGTGTCGTACTCGGGCACGTCGAGCCGAGAGGCCGCGACAGTCGCCTCCACGACGGCGTAGTAGGCGCGGTTCGTCGTCGGAACGGTGCGGTGCTCGACCGCCGACTCGATCGGTGTGAGCGTCCACTCGACCCACTCGGTGCCCCCGTCGGTGCCACTCGCGCGTTCTTCGACTTCGACGCGGACCCACGCGTCAGCGCTCGAAAGGACCGGTTCGTCCTCCTCGCGGACCGTCATCGCGGCCTCGGCGAAGTCGACGGGGTCGGTGGTAAACTGGACGTACCCCTCGCCGCGCTCGCGGAAGTTCCGCCACGTCCGGGTTCGACCCCACGTGCGCGCGAAGACGACATCGTCACTCGCCGAGGCGTGCAGCCCCAGCGCGGCGACGTTCCAGCGGTCGTTGGGTCCCAGTGTCGTCACGACCGACTCGGTCACGCCGTCCAGATCGACGGGCCAGGACGCCGTCACACGGACAGCCCCCGTTCCAGCGCGACGAACAGCCCCCCGGCGATCAGGTCCGCCGTCGTTCCGGGGTTGATGTCTCGTTCGACGAGATCTGCTGCGAACTCGTCCACGTCGTCCTCGCCGTCGAGAACGGCCTGCGCTCGTCGCTGGACGGCCAGGGCCGTCTCTCGGTCCTGTCGCGTGCTCACGAAGGTGTCGGGTCGGGCCGCCAGCAGTTCGAGGAACACCGTCGCCGCGCGGTCAGCGACCGGCCCAGACGCGCTCTCGATGCGGTCGGCCGCGTCGAAGACGCGTTCGAAGCCGTCGGTCCACTCGGCGGCCACGTCGTCCACGTCGGCACTCCGTTCCATCACGTCCGCCAGCGTCAGCCCGCGGTCGCGCAGCGTCGGGACGGCGTCGGCTCCGCGGCGAACGTCCAGCGGTTCCATGCCCTCCGGGGGCTCGTCGACGGCCACGTCGACGTGTTCGAACGCGCGGTAGAAGCCCGCCGCGTCGTCGACGGTCGTCTCGGCGACGACCGCCCGCGCGTGCTCTCGCGAGAGCGCACCGCTGGCCGCCGTCGCGACCAGTGGCGTCACCACGAGGAGTGCGCCGAACTGCGTGTTGCCCCCGCGCTGCTGGGCCATCCCCTCGACTGCGTGCTCGAACGCGTCACCGATCGGGTCGCCTGCTGCTGCGCGCTCGAAGCCGGGTCGAGCACCGACCGCACCGGCGAGGAAGTGCTCGAATCGGAGGTCCTCGTACTCGTGTTCCCGGTCGACGTTGCCGGGCTTCGGCGTCCCGGCGACTTCGAGCAACAGCGCCAGCTCGGCGTTCTGGGCGGTCGTTCTCACGGCTTCGCCCCCGTCTGGAACCACTCGTGGGTCGCGTGCCGGACCGCCGCCAGCACGTCCGGGTCGTCGCTCGCCCGGCCGACGCTGACCGCGTCGGCACCGTACCGGAAGTACTCGTGGGCGCTCTCGGCGTCTCTGACCTCGTTGTTCGCGATCACGAACAGGCCGGTCGCGTCCGCGATCTCGCCGACGACGTGCTCGGAGTCCATCGCGTCGACGTGGACCGCGTCCGCGCCGGCCCGCTCCAGTTTCGCGGCGAGGGTCGGCAGGTCCACGCCGTCGACTTCCGCGCGGACTTTCACGCTGACGGTCGCACCGGTCGCGGTCGCCGCCTCGACCTGTCGACAGAGCTTCTCGGGCCTGTCGAGTAGGGCCTGCCCGGCTCCGGCCTCGCACATCTCCTCTTGCCGACAGTGGGCGTTGATCTCCAGGATCGCGTCGTGGTCCTGACAGCGGCCGGCGGCGTCCTCGATGGGCGCGAGCGCGGCGCTGCGAACGTTGACGCCGGCTCTGATCGGCAGTTCGTCCATCGCTCGCAGCTGCCGCTGGACGAAGGCCAGCGGGTCGGACGGCAGGAACTCCGAGCGGTCCCGTTCGACCATCGACCGGGCCGCGCGCCGGGTGGCGTCGTCCAGCGCGATCCCACCGAGGAAGGCACAGCCGGCGAAGGGACCGCCACCCTCGGCCCACTCGGCGTCCGAGCGGCCGCTGAGACTCGCCAGCGCGACGGGGGGATCGAACAGCGCCCCACCTCGATCCGAGTTCACGCCACTACCTCCAGTGCCTCGTCGACCGCGCGGGCGACGCGTTCGGCGTCCGCGTCGTCGTCGATTCGCGTGTCCGTTCTGACGGTCGGTCGGTCGAGCGTCGTCGGATCGTCCTCGTCGAGGACGAACGCGTCCGCGAACGGGTACGCGTCCGCGACACCGGCCGTACTGGCCTCGTACCCCGTCGCCGTCATGAGCGTCCCGGCGGGGCCGGAGAACACCTCCTCGCCGACGAACGGCGAGACGGCCACGACCGGCGTGCGTTCAAGCGCCGACTCGAACCCCGAGACGGCACGCATCGGGCCGATGCTCGTGACCGGGTTCGAGGGACCGATCACGACCGGCTCGGAAAGCGCTGCGTCGACCGCCGGTGTGGTCGTCGCCTCCTCGCGCCCGCGGAACTCGACGCGCTCGATCGCCGGATCGCCGCCGTTCGCGACCCACCACTCCTGGAAGTGCTGGACGCCGTCGGGCGTGTGGATCAGCGTCGCCACCGGATCGTCGCTCATCGGCACGAGCGTGCGGTCGAGCCCGAACGCGTCGGCGAGCGTCGCTGTCACCTCGGTCAGCGAGTGCCCCTCGTCGAGCAGGCTCGTCCGGGTCACGTGGACGGCCCGGTCGCGGTCGCCGATGTGCATGAACTCCGCGACGCCGGAGAAGCGCCGCCAGCGCCCGATCTCGCGGCCGCCAGTCTGTGCAGAGTCGGGGAGATATCGCGGCCCGCCCGCGAGGCCCGCCCGCTCGGCGAGTCGGTGCAGTTCGTCGTGTGTCTCGGCGGTATCGGTATCGATACCCCACCAGGTCTCGCGGTCGAGGACGCCGCCGTCGAGGAACAGCACCGTGTCCACGTCCGGACAGACCAGATGTCCACCCAGGACCACGTCGTCGCCGGTGTTGCCGACGACGGTCGTCGCTTCGGGCGGAAAGACGGCGTCGGCCCCGGCGAGCAGCTTCGGCGTTCCGGTGCCGCCGGAGAGAAACGTCACCATACCCCCTGTAGTGGGGACGGAGTTGATAAAACATCGTCTCTCACCGGGCGTCACGGGCCAGCCCGGCGGCGGATTTTCAACATTGAGAACCGAAGGGGTTGATTCAAGTCTCGGGGACCATCTAGGGAAGACAATGTCCGAATTCCGACGCCTGGACCGGGTCGACGCCCACCGGTTCGCTCCCGCTGGCCCCGACGAAGAGTACGTCTACGGTGCGTGTTGTCCCGGCTGGCACTCGACTGCGGCCCCCGACGACGCCGTCGAAGAGTGGATCGCGTTCATGCAGGAACGGGGCATCGAGCGCGTGCTCTGCCTGCTCTCGGGGACCCAGCTCGACCAGACGGAGGCCAGTACCGGCCGGTACGTCCGGGCTTTCGGCGGCGAGAACGTCGAACACGTCCCGATCGCCGACCACCACCTGGCCGACGCCGAGACGCTCGACGCGGAGATCCTGCCGTTCATCGAGGAGTCCGTCGAGGCCGAGAAGCCGGTCGTCGTACACTGTCTGGCCGGCATCGGCAGGACCGGCCACGTCCTCGCCGCCTGGCTCGTGTACGGTCGCGGGTACGATCCCGTCGACGCCATCGAGACGGTCGGCGAGCTGGGGCGATCACCCGGTGAGGCCGTCGACGCCGGACACGCCCGCCGCGGTGAGCTCCACGAGTTGCTCTCGACGTTTGCCTGACGCTGTCGGAACACACTCTTATTCACGGAGCCGACCAAGCGGCAACTGATGAACACGATCAAGGACAGCGTCCACGACCACATCGCCGTCGACGGCGTGGCCGAGGCGCTGCTGGACACGCCGCCCGTCCAGCGACTCCGCCGGATCGCCCAGCTCGGGACGGTGACGCTCGTCTACCCGTCGGCCAACCACACCCGCTTCGAACACTCCCTCGGCGTCTATCACCTCGCCGACGAGGCGCTTAGCCACCTCGGGATCGAGGGCCGGCAGGCCGAACGCGTCCGGGCGGCGGCGCTGTTGCACGACGTGGGCCACTCGCCGTACAGTCACAACGTCGAGGCGCTGGTCTACCGCGAGACGGGGAAGTACCACGACGACGTCCACGACCTGCTCGACCGCGGCGAGGTGGCACGAGTGCTGGCCGACCACGACCTCGACCACGACGCGGTCGCCGACCTCGTCGCCGGGGACGGCGAACTCGGACAGCTCGTCTCGGGGGAACTCGACGTGGATCGGATGGACTATCTCGTGCGGGACGCCCACCACACCGGCGTCCCCTACGGCACGATCGACCACGAGCGGCTGATCCGGGAGTTGCGTTTCGTCGACGGCGACCTCGTGCTGGACGAGGGCAACGTCCAGACCGCGGAGTCGCTGCTGTTGGCCCGTGCGCTGATGAACCCGACCGTCTACAGGCACCACGTCGCCCGGATCGCCAAGACGATGCTCCGGCGCGGGACCGAGCGGCTCCTCGAAGTCACCGACACCGACCCGGCCGAACTGCGCCGCTGGGACGACAGCGACCTGCTCGTCTCGCTGCGTCGGACCGACGCGACGGCGGGGTACGCACACCGTCTCACGGAGCGTCGCCTGTACAAGCGGGCGATCTGGGCCGAGATGAGGGCCGTGCCCGACGAACTGCTGGCGATGGATCACGCCGAGATCCGCGAGGAGGAGCGAGCGATCGCCGACGCGGCCAACGTCGACGCCGACGCCGTCCTCCTGGACGTACCCGGCGAACCGTCGATGCCCGAGTCGTCGAGTCGGGTCGTCGTCAACGGCGAGGTCCGCGGGCTGGGCGACCAGTCGACGCTGGTCACCGCCCTCCGAGCGGCCCAGCGAGATCAGTGGCGGCTGGGCGTCTACGCGCCCGAGGCCGTCGCCGACCGCGTGGGCGAGAGTGCGATCCGCGTGCTGGGGCTGGAACCCGACGGAGCGATGGTCCGGGACGCGCGGCCGGGCGTCCACGCGACACTCGACGAGTTCAACTGACCGGAGCCACCACGTGTTCCCATGAGCGACCAGACCATTCTCGCCGGCACGATCTTCCGCGGCCGCGAGTTCGAACCGATCGAGGGCCGCGTCGTGATCGAGGACGGCGAGATCGCGGCCGTCGAGGAAGCGACGGTCGACCCCTCCTCGTGGATCCTCCCGGCGTTCGTCAACGCCCACACCCACATCGGCGACTCCATCGCCAAGGAGGCCGGCGGCGGCCTCACGCTGGAAGAACTCGTCGCGCCGCCCGACGGTCTCAAGCACAGGCTGCTCAGACAGGCCAGCCGCGAGGCACTCGTCGACGCGATGTCCCGGACGATCTCGTTCATGCAGCGCGCGGGAACGGCCGCGTTCGTCGAGTTCCGCGAGGGCGGGGTCGACGGCGTCGCGGCGATCGAGGCGGCACTGCGGGACTCGCCGATCGACAGCGTCGTGCTCGGACGGGAGACGGTCGCGGCGATGGAGCGAAGCGACGGGTTCGGTGCGAGCGGGGCCGCCGACGGCGACTTCAGCCACGAACGGACCGCGACCGCCGAGGCGGGAAAACTGTTCGGCATCCACGCCGGGGAGGTCGACGCCAGCGACATCAACCCCGCGCTGGACCTCGATCCGGACTTTCTCGTCCACATGGTCCACGCCGAGGAGTTGCACCTCGACCGCGTGGCCGACAGCGAGGTCCCCGTCGTCGTCTGCCCTCGCTCGAACGTCGTGACGAACGTCGGCGTCCCGCCCGTCGCCGACCTCGTCGAGCGAACGACGGTCGCGCTGGGGACGGACAACGTGATGACCAACAGCCCGTCGATGTTCCGCGAGATGGCCTGGGCGGCGAAACTCGCCGACGTTCCGGCCGCCGAGGTCCTCCGGATGGCGACGGTCAACGGAGCCGAGATCGCGGGGCTGAACTGCGGGCTCGTCGCCGAGGGTCGCGACGCCGATCTGCTGGTGCTGGACGGGGACTCCGACAACCTCTCGGGCGCGCAGGACCCGGTCCGCGCGATCGTCCGGCGTGCCGGCGTCGACGACGTCGAACGCGTCCACTACGCAGGCAAGGCTTAAGCACCCACCCAGTGAACTGTTAACACGAGACAATGTACGACCGCGTGCTCCTGCCGACGGACGGCTCGGCCGGCATGGAGCGGGTCATCGA
The DNA here is from genome assembly GCF_058933285.1 of Halomicrobium sp. HArcht1-1. NCBI lineage: Archaea > Methanobacteriati > Methanobacteriota > Halobacteria > Halobacteriales > Haloarculaceae > Halomicrobium > Halomicrobium sp. HArcht1-1. The sequence continues at coordinate 1,891,473 of NZ_JBZYDL010000001.1, read as the reverse complement.
ACACGCCGACGAGATCGCGCGACGACACGGTGCTGCGGTCGAGGTCGTCTACGTCGTCGACACCTCTCACATGACGACGATGCCGACCGGCGCTTCCGTCGAGGGGATTCGAGGCCTGCTCAGCGACGAAGGCGAGATGGCCATCGAGGCCGCAGAGCGGATCTGCTCGCCGGAGACCACCGTCGAACACACGATTCTCGAAGGGAACCCGGAACGGGAGATCGTCGCCCACGCGGCCGAGAGCGGTGCCGACCTGATCGTGATGGGCACCCACGGACGCGGCGGTATCGATCGGCTCCTGCTGGGCAGCGTCGCCGAACACGTGGTGCGGCGCTCGCCCGTCCCGGTCCTGACGGTCCACGTCGACGAGGCGCTGACCGCCGCCTGAAGCGCCAGTCTGGCAGGTCGAAGCGGGGTGGCGACGATCGCCGGACGCATCGCCGAGCAACCGTCTCATACTACCGGCTGTCAGTCTGTGACGCATTCTGCGATCCCGTGGTCGCGAATCGCTTGCAACAGTGACAGCCGGCAGTATCAGGCCGGCCGGAGGTGCTCGCAGTCGCCGGCCGTGATCGTCACCCGCTCTTCGCCCGTGTCGACGACCAGCGCGCCCGGAAAGGAGATGTCGACGGCCTCGCCCTCGACGGTGCCGCCGGGCGTCTCGACGCGAACCCGTTTGCCAAGCGTCGTCGCGTCCGCTCGCCACGCCGGCACGACCGCGTCGAGATCGCGACGGAGCGCGTCGAACTCCTCTAGGAGTCGCTGGGTGAACACGCGCCGATCGACCGGCCCGACCGCTTCCTGGACGCTCGTGGCGTCGGCCGCCGCCGGCAGCGCCGACGGGTCGACGTTGACGTTGATCCCCATCCCGACGACGACCCAGTCGACGCGGTCGGCCTCGCCCTCGACCTCGGTGAGGATGCCCGCCAGCTTGCGCTCGTCGTCGCCCACGACCACGTCGTTTGGCCACTTGATCCGTGCGTCGACGCCGGCCTCGCGGGCGGCGCGGGTGACGGCGACGGCCGCAGCCAGCGTGAAAGCCGGCGCGTGCGCGATGGGAACCTCCGGACGGAGCGCGAGCGAGAGCCAGACGCCGCCGCTGGGCGAGGCCCACGCCCTGTCGAGTCGGCCACGACCCCCGGTCTGCTCGTCGGCCAGGACCGCAACGTCGCCCTCGCCCTCCGCCGCACGCTCCCGTGCGCGGCGGTTCGTGCTGTCGATGCTGTCGTGGTACTCGATCTCGAAGGGCGCTTCGAGCCCGTACGCGACGGCGCTCGCGCCGAACTCGGGGACGGACACGAGTTCGTAGCCGTCGTCGCCGCTGTCGATCTCGAACCCCTCCTCTCGCAGCTGCTCGACGTGTTTCCAGATCGCCGCCCGCGAGACGTCGAGACGATCGGCCAGCGCCGGCCCGGTCACCGGCCCCTCGGAGAGCGCGTCGAGCACCTGCTCGCGTGTCGCTTGCATACGGAGCCCCTCGGCGGGAACGGCAAAAACGTCTCCGTCTGTCAGCGACCGCCGAACGCGACGCGAGCGGTCACCCGACGACGAACAGCAGGTCACCCATGTCGACGGACTCGCCCTCGTCGACGGCCACCTGGGTGACGGTGCCGCCGCGTTCGGCCACGATGTCGTTCTCCATCTTCATCGCTTCGAGCACGCAGACCACGTCGCCGGCTTCGACCTCGTCGCCTTCGTCGACGTTGACTTCGAGGATCGTGCCCTGCATCTCCGCAGTCACTTCGTCGCCCTCGGCGCTGGCTCCGCCGCCGTCGCCGCCCGAATCCGAGCCGCCACCGCCGGGCCGCTGGGGGCGGTCGCCGCCGTCGCCGCTCTCGATCTCACCGACCTCGATCGGTGGCGCGCCGCGTTCTTCCAGCTCCACGTCGAAGCGCTTGCCGTTGACCTCGACGGTGAACTCCCGTTCGGTCACCTCCTCGTCGTCCGCGTCGGTCGTCGTCTCGGTCCCCCACCGCTCCTGTGCGGCGTCGATGCGCTCGGGATCGAGCGTCTCGTCGAGGTACTTCGTCGTGTGCATGCCCTGGACGAACTCGTCGTCGGTGAGCATCAGCCGGTGGAAGGGGACGATCGTCGGGATTCCCTCGATGTCGTACTCGCCGAGCGCGCGCTTGCCCCGCTCGATGGCCTCCTCGCGGTCGCCCGCGTGGACGATGAGCTTCGCGATCATCGAGTCGTAGTCGGTCACCAGTTCGTCGCCCTGCCGCAACGCGTCGTCCATCCGGACGCCGACGCCGCCGGGCGGATCGTACGTTTCGAGGGTGCCCCCGGTCGCGGGTGCGAAGTCGTCGGCGGCGTTCTCCGCGTTGATCCGGAACTCGATGGCGTGGCCGTCGACCGCCACGTCGTCCTGGGCGAAGCCCAGTTCCTCGTCGGCGGCGACCCTGAGCTGCCACTTGACGATGTCGATCCCCGTGATCTCCTCGGTGACGCAGTGCTCGACCTGGATGCGCGTGTTCACTTCGAGGAAGTAGAAGTTCGCGTCGGGACCGAGCAGTTCGCCGGGCTCGCGGTCTTGCTCTTCGACGAGGAACTCGACGGTGCCGGCGTTGTAGTAGCCGGCTTCGGAGACGCCCCGGCGAGCGGCCTCCCCGATCCGTTCGCGGAGTTCGTCCGACAGGGCGGGACTGGGTCCCTCCTCGATGACCTTCTGGTGACGGCGCTGAAGCGAGCAGTCGCGCTCGCCCAGGTGGCGGACGTTGCCGTGGTGGTCCGCGATGATCTGGACCTCGATGTGGCGCGGATTTTCGAGGTAGCGTTCGAGGTAGACGGAGTCGTTCGAGAAGTACGCCTCGCCCTCGCGTTTGGCCGATTCGAGCTGGTCCTCGACTTCGTCGGGGCTCTCGACGATCTTCATGCCGCGGCCACCACCGCCGCCCTCGGCCTTGATCGCGATCGGATAGCCGTTCTCGTCGCCGAACTCGTGGACCTGTTCGGGGTCGGTCACCGGGTCGGTGGTCCCCGGGACGATGGGCACGTCGGCGGCCGACATGATCGTGCGGGCCTTCGTCTTCTCGCCAAGCGACTCCATCGAGTCGCTCTCGGGACCGACCCAGGTGATCCCATCGGTGGCCTCGACGCGGGCTGCGAAGTCGGCGTTCTCCGCGAGGAAGCCGTAGCCGGGGTGGATCGCGTCGGCGTCGGCCCGTCGGGCGGCGTCGACGATCGCCTCCTGATCGAGATAGGAGTCGGCCGCGCGGGCCGGGCCGACGTTGTACGCCTCGTCGGCGTATCTGACGTGGCCCGAGTGCTTGTCGGCTTCGGAGTAGACCGCGACGGTTTCGACCCCCAGTTCCTCGCAGGCCCGCATGACCCGAACCGCGATCTCGCCGCGGTTCGCAACGAGAACCTTGTCGAACATATCTCCCAGTACCGACGACCCCCTCATAAAACTATGCGGAGTTACACGGGTCGTGTTTAGTTTGGAGCATTGTGCCAGCTGGCGAAGGCTTGGAGCCAATTTTCGGCTGTCTCCGGTTCGACGTGACTGAAGCAGTTCGAAAACGACGAGGTTCGGCGCTTCAGTTCTCGGAAAATCCGTTCGACAGTATTCCGATTTCCGTGGCGAGATATTTGAAATCGCAGTCCTGAACGTTGTAGCGCAGTTTGGAGGTGTTGAGCGCCATCAACGAGAAATTCGGCAGTTTCGACATCGTGTTTCTGCCGGAGTTCGCGCAGGAAGATTTCGGTGAGGGCAGTCGTGGTAGTCGAAAAGAGACGAACGTGAAGCAGATCGTTTGTGGCGGGATCTGCGGCGGCGTACAGCCAAAATTGCTCGTCGTTGATCCGAATCACTGTTTCATCCACCGCAACTTGATTCGGAGATCGGCCAGATTCTGGCTGTAGATCGGCTTTCTGAACCCAATCGTGGATCGCCTTCCGACTGCGTTGGACACCCAAAGCTTCGAGCAAATCGACGGTATTCGACAGCGAGAGTCCCGCAAGATGGGACTGAATACCCAGCGCCATCGCCGGTTCGGGTGTCCGCTCACGCTCCATAAAATCCAAATCAATCCACTCTCTACTCCCACTGAGGCGGGTGATTTCTGGCATAGAGCACCAAGAAATTCTCCCGCCTCACTTTTCACGCTTAACTAAACACGACCGTTACACGTCTCTGACCGGCCGATCGATTGCCGATCCGGTCCACCGTTCCGTGTCGGCGGGGCACAGCCGCAGTGGTCGCTCCGGCAGCTCCGGCTATCACGTGAGATATTGGCGGGCGAATGTTTATCACGGTAACTGGGCGATGGTACGGTAATGTCTAGCGGAGTTCAGCAGTCTCGTGGTGGCACGTTCGAACTCGTCCACCACTACGTCGGGGGCGACGGCGAGGCCGCACTGCGAGCGATGATGGACGGGTTCGCCGACAGGCACAGCTCGATCTCGGTTCGGGAGACCCACTACGACAACATGCGCCTCCAGGTCAAGAGCCGGATTCTGGGCGAGGACCCACCGGACGTCTGGACTGGCTGGCCCGGCGGCGAGATGGCCGGCTACGCCGAAGTCGACGCCGTCAAGGACATCACCGACCTCTGGGAGGCCTCGGACATGGCTGCGAACTTCCGATCGGTCGCGGCCGACGTCGCACAGGTCGACGGCCGGTACCACGCGGTCCCGGTCACGATCCACCGGGCCAACGACATGTACCTCCACACCGAGACCGTCGAGGCGATCGGGATCGACCCCGCGCGAGCGTCGGACCCGACCGAACTCGTCGAGATGCTGGAAGCGGTCGCCGACGACCACGACGGACCGGCGCTCTTGCTCCCGATGGCCGACCCGTTCACCGTGCTGCAACTGTGGGAGATCACGCTCCTGGGACTGTCCGATCACGCCACCTTCGAGGCGATGACCGCGGGCAACGCGTCGCGTCACCGCGACGTGATCGTGAGCGCGCTCGAACACATCCAGCGCTTCGCGGCGCTGTCCAGCGAGGACTCGCTGTACGACGGGATGACCGACGCCAACGAGCAGTTCATCGACGGGGCTGCGCCGGTCTACCCGCAGGGCGACTGGGCGGCCGGCGTGTTCGACGAGACGCCGGACTTCGACTTCCAGTCCGAGTGGGACCGCGTCGCGTTCCCCGGAACGGAGAACATGTTCGCCGTCGTCATGGACTCGTTCATCCCGTCGTCGGAGTCAGACAGCGACGCGCTCGAGACGTTCCTCGAATACGTCGGCTCCTGTGACGGGCAGGAGCGGTTCAGCCGGAAGAAGGGGTCGCTACCGGCCCGGAAAGACGCCTCGATCGACGGTTTCACCGACTTCGGAAAGTCCCAGCACCAGCAACTCGACCGCTCGACCGAACAGCCCCAGACGATCACCCACGGCCTGAGCATGTCCTCGGCACAGCTCGTCGACCTGAAAGCGGCGATCGCGGGCTTCATCGACGAGTGGGACGCACAGGCGACGGCCGACGAGATGATCGGCGTCTTCGACCGCTGAGAAACGCCAGCGACCCTACAGCGGGATGTTGCCGTGCTTGCGTTCGGGCTGGTGCTTGCGCTTGTTTCGCAGTGTCTCCAGATCGTCGATCAGCCGTGGCCGCGTCTCCTGTGGTTCCAGCACGTCGTCGACGAACCCCCGCTCTGCTGCCGTGTAGGGGTTCGCGAAGGCGTCGCGGTACTCGTCGATCAGTTCCTGTCGACGGGCTTCGACGTCGTCGGCCGCCTCCAGTTCGTCGTCGTAGAGGACGTTCACCGCGCCCTGTGGCCCCATGACCGCGATCTCGGCGGTCGGCCAGGCGTAGTTCACGTCCGCGCCGATGTGCTTGGACGCCATCACGTCGTAGGCCCCGCCGTAGGCCTTCCGCGTGATGACGGTCAACAGCGGCACCGTCGCCTCGGAGTAGGCGTACAGCAGCTTCGCGCCGTGGTTGATGATCGCGTTGCGCTCCTGGTCCTTGCCGGGCATGAAGCCGGGCACGTCGACGAACGTACAGATCGGGATGTTGAACGAGTCACAGAACCGGACGAAGCGCGCGGCCTTCCGGGAGGCGTCGATGTCCAGCGTGCCGGCGTTGACGCGGGGCTGGTTGCCGACGACGCCGACGGCGTGGCCGTCCAGTCGGGCGAACCCCATCGTGATGTTCCGGGCGAACGCCTCGGCGACCTCGAAGTACGACCCCTCGTCGACGATCCCGTCGATGACTCGCGTCATGTCGTATGGCTGCTGGGGGGCTTCGGGAACCACGTCGACCAGCTCCTCGTCTCGGCGCTCGGGATCGTCCCAGGGATCGACGCGGGGCGGGTCCTCGACGTTGTTCTGCGGGAGATAGGAGAGCATGTACCGGATGTCATCCATCGCGGCCTTCTCGTCGGCCGCGGTCAGGTGGGCCACGCCGGACTCGCTGGCGTGAGTCTGGGCCCCGCCGAGTTCGTCGAAGCCGACCTCTTCGCCGGTGACCGTCTCGATCACGTCCGGTCCCGTGATGAACATGTGGCTGGTCTCCTCGACCATACAGACGAAGTCCGTGATCGACGGCGAGTACACCGCGCCGCCCGCACAGGGTCCCATGATCGCCGAGATCTGTGGGACGACGCCACTGGCCTGCTGATTCCGGTGGAAGATGTCGGCGTAACCCGCCAGCGAGTCGATGCCCTCCTGGATGCGCGCGCCGGCCGAGTCGTTGAGGCCGATGATCGGACAGCCGGTCTCGATGGCCTTGTCCATCACCTTACAGACCTTCTGGGCGAACGCCTCGCCCAGCGAGCCGCCGAAGACGGTGAAGTCGTGGGCGAAGACGAACACTTTCCGGCCGTCGACCTCGCCGTAGCCCGTCACGACGCCGTCGCCGGGGACGTGGTGTTCGTCCATGTCGAAGTTCGTCGAGCGGTGTTCGCGCAGCTGGTCGATCTCGACGAACGTGTCGTCGTCGAGGAAGTAGTCGATGCGCTCGCGGGCCGTGAGCTTCCCCTTCTCGTGTTGGGCCTCGATGCGGTCCTCGCCGCCGCCACGCTCTGCCTCGCGCTTGCGCTCGCGCAGGTCGTCGACGCGGTCCTCGTGGGTCACGCCGAACCACCCTCGGCTGTGCTGTGCATGACTGGCATAGACAGCGACGGCCGGAAAAACCTTTGCGGGAGGCGGGCCGTTCCCGTCCGGCGACGCGGTCGGGGAAGACAGACAGTCAGTGTCGCGCTGCCAGAGCAGGGCGACACCGCTGCCTGACGGCGACGCTGGGCCATCCAGAGCATCACCGGAGCCCGCTCTCGGCGGCAGGGTCATGTGCGTAGAGACCAACATCTAGTGATGACACGATCGACGACGGTCCTCGTGATCGGCGGCGGTGCGACGGGCGTCGGTATCGCACGCGACCTCGCGCTGCGCGGCGTCGACGTGACGCTGGCCGAACGCGGCGGCCTCGCGAGTGGCACCTCCGGGCGGTCACACGGGCTGCTCCACAGCGGCGCGCGCTACGCCGAGGCCGACCCGACGGGTGCCCGGGAGTGTATCGAGGAGAACCGCATCCTCCGGTCGATCGCCGGGGACTGCATTCGCGACACCGGCGGGCTGTTCGTCCAGCTAGCCGACGACGACCCCGACTACTTCGAGCGCAAGCGCGCGGCCTGCGAGGAACTGGGCATCGACACCGAGCTGCTGGACGCCACAGCGGCCCGCGACCTCGTTCCCGACCTCTCGGGAGCGGTCGAACGGGCGTTCCGGGTCCCCGACGCCGTCATCTACCCCTCGCGGCTGGTGGCGGCCAACGCCGCGGACGCGGCCGACCACGGGGCGTCGATCCACCCGAACGCACCACTGGAATCCGTGACGGTCGCGGACGGACGGGTCACGTCGGCTGACCTCGGCGGCACCGTCTCGGAGACGATCGAAGCGGACTTCCTCGTCAACGCCGCCGGTGCGTGGGCCGGCGAGGTCGCGGCCATGGCGGGTCTCGACGTGGAGATGGCCCCCTCACGGGGCGTGATGGTGGCCGTCGACTACGACCGGGTCGGCCCCGTCCTGAACCGATGTCGTGACCCGGACGACGGCGACATCGTCGTCCCTCACGAGCGCCAGGCCGTCCTGGGGACGACCAGCGTACCCGCCTCGGACCCGGACGACTACGAGCAGGCCGACTGGGAGATCGAGACCTGCATCGAGGAGTGTGCGGCGATGCTGCCCCCGGTCGCCGACGCCGAGATCGAGCGGACGTGGTGGGGCGTTCGCCCGCTGTACGCGCCCGACGAGGCAGAGTCCGAACGGCGCGGGATCTCACGTGGCTTCTTCCGCCTCGACCACGCCGAGGACGGCGTCGCGAACGCCGTCAGCGTCGTCGGCGGAAAGCTCACGACCTACCGGCAGATGGCCGAGGCGACGACCGATCTGGTCTGCGATCGGCTGGGGGTCGCGACAGACTGTACGACCGCCGAGGAGCCGCTGCCCGGTGCCGACGACCCGGGGACGCTGGACGAGTTCGTCGCCCGGTTCGACGGTCAGGGACCGACCGACTCGGACGTCGTCGCAGGCGACTGACGCGACCGGCTATCGATCTGTGGTGTGCTTCGCTGAGAATTGTGAACACCCCTCACTGAGACAGCCGGCGGTACGAACCGCTGGCAGGGTCCCGATCGATCGTGACACTCTGTGTGAACCGTCGGAGTAAAGTCCGTCTGTCGCCTCCCGTCTGCCGTGAGAAACGTTACGGATCGGCCGGCCAACCCCTTCGGCTTCGACCCCGGCTGTGAACAGTACGTCGCGGGGTACGGCGACGCCAACGCCCACTTCCACGTCGTCGGTGACCACCCCGGCGTCCACGGGGGCATCGACTCCGGCGTCCCCTTCACCGACTGCGAGGCCGGCGATCGGCTCCAGCGGGCGCTCGTCGACGCGGGCCTCCTGCTCGAAGCGGGGACGCCCCCGACCGTCGACAAGACCTACTTCTCGTATCTCCACATGTGCGTCGCCGACGGAACGCCGAGCGAGCGCTCCTACGACGACCTGGAGCCGCTGTTCGACTCCGAACTGCGAGCGATTACGGCCCACGTCTTGCTCCCGGTCGGCGAGCGAGCCACGCGCCACGTCTTCTCGATCGCGACCTCGGAAGCCACCGACGACATCGACATGGACGAGCGCCACGCCACGGAGGTCGCCGGAGCCGGGTGGCTCGTCTACCCGATCAAAGAACCCACGGCGTGGGACACAGACGACGAAGAACGACTCGTTCGGGCACTCGAAGCACTGCTGGCCTCGGACTACCGCCGCGAGGCCGACCTCGGGCGATTCCTCCCGAACGACGATCCGTATCTGGTGCGCTGAGCGGCGGTCGGCCCTATACCGGCGGGACGATCGCGCCCTCGACGAACAGCGTCCGCAGCCCGAGCACGAGCGTCGCGGCGACGCCAGCGACGACGACGATCCGGACCGTCCAGAGCCACGTCGGCCCGAACCAGTCCATCCCGGACATCCCCTGTCGGATCTCCGTGAGCGCCTCGTCGCCGAGCACCCAGCCGACGAACAGCATCGCGAACAGCACCGACACCGGCAACAGGAGCTGGTACGCGAGGTTGTCGAACCACGTGAGCCACGCCGTGTCCCAGGCCGACGGGAGCCCGAGGACGAACAGCCCGACCCCGAGTCCGGCTGCCAGCGGCACGCGTCCCACGTCGTAGTTGTCGGTCGCCCAGGACACCGACACTTCGAGGAGGCTGATCGCCGAGGAGAGCGCGGCGATCAGGACGACACCGAAGAAGACCACGCCGAGGAGCCGACCAGCCGGTAGTTCGGCGAACCCGCTCGCCATCGCGATGAAGATGGCGGACGGACCGCTGGTCGCCGGATCGATCCCGTTGGCGAAGAGGACCGGGAAGACGACGAGCCCGGCGAGGACGCCGATGAGCGTGTTGGTCCCGACGATGATCCCGCCGTCGACGGCGAGGTTGTCGTCGTTGCCGACGTACGAGGAGAAGGTGACCATGATCGCCATCCCGAGCGACAGCGTGAAGAACGCCTGGCTGACGGCGAAGGGAATCGCCGTGCTGGCGTTCGCCAGCAGCGTGTCGAGGTCCGGCGAGAGGAAGTACTCGTAGCCCGCGGCCCCGCCCTCCAGCGTGAGCGCCCAGACCGCCATCGCGAGCATGAGGAGGACGATGCTCGGAACCATCACCTTCGTCGCCTTCTCGATGCCGTCCTCGACGCCCAGCGCGACGATGCCGACGACGACCAGCACGAACAGCGCCTGGGCCGCGATCGCTTCCGGTCCCGCCGAGACGGCACCGAAGTACTCGGCCGGCGCGTCGAAGTAGGCACCAGTCGCGCTGCCGACGATGTAGCGCATGACCCAGCCGCCGACGACGTTGTAGTACGAGAGGATCCAGAACCCCGTCGCGACGCCGAGTGCGCCGACGATGCGCCACTGCCGGTGTCCGAGTTCACCGAAGGCGTCGATCGCGTTCAGGCGCGTCCGCCGACCGAGGACAAACTCCCCCAGCAACGCCGGGAACCCGATCGCGACGACGGCGATCAGATAGAAGACGAGGAAGCTCGACCCGCCGTTGGCTCCCGTCTTGAACGGGAACTGCCAGATGTTTCCGAGCCCGACCGCGCTCCCGATCGCGGCTACCAGAAATCCGATTCGTGTCGTCCACGTTGCTCGTTCGGCCATACTTACTGACCGGGTTCACGATGGAGTGATATAACGCCTGTGAAACCTATCATATATGTATCCATATCTGAAGGTGTTGGACTGTCAGCAGTTCAATAGGGCTAATATAGCAGCTTCGAAATGAAAAGAGAGCGTCAACTATCTCGTCGTCACGCCTACTCTCGCTCGCAGTCGGGTGGTTTCGATCCGCCGTCGGCCGTGACGTACACTTATAACCCGAGCGCCCGACGTATCGAGTATGCAAACTCGCCTCAAACGGGTCTTCCGACGGTCGAAGTACGCGGCAACTGGTGCGGCACTCGGCGCGGCGGTCGGTGCCGTCTTCAGCAGGAACGCCGCGAGTACCGGCGGCGCGCTCGGCGGGTTGCTCGGCGCGACGATCGCCCAGCAACGCGACTCGGTCGACAACGTCGTCGGCGAGATCAAAGAGAAGAGAGCGCCCGAACGACTGGCCGACGAGACGGAGTGAGACCGCTGGCTGTCAGTTCCTGAACGACCGTACTGCCGATCGTACCGGCCGTCCGTAGCGCGCACGCCTCGTCGTGTCGACGACGCGGCGCGGGTAAGCGAGACTTTTTCTCGCTCCCTCGTCAACTGCTGTGATATGAGCAACGACGAGTCGCTCGATACCCGCGGCCGGCGGTACGATCCCGACGCCGACCACGCGTTCCCCGACGAGCGCGTGAACGACGTGCTGGCCGCGATCGAGTCGGACACCGAGATCCAGGCGTACCTGGAGGCACAGAACGTCAACCCGGTCACTCGCAAGCGCTACAACGACCACGGCGCGAAGCACATCTCGATCGTTCGCAACCGGGCGCTGTGCCTCTACGACCTGCTCAAGCGCGGCGGCATCGAGTTCAACGGTGCCAGCGAACAGGGCCTGGAGGAGGCCGACGAAGCCGTCATCATCGCGCTGGCCGCGACCCTGCACGACATCGGCCACGTCGTCCACCGGGACGACCACCCCTACTACTCGATCCCGCTCGCGGCCGACCTCCTCGACGACTTCCTGCCGGCCTACTACGACACGGAGGCTGCAGTACGGGTGAAAGGTGAGGTGTTGCACGCGATCCTCTGTCACCACACCGAGGAAGATCCGCTGACGCTGGAGGCCGGCGTCGTCAGAGTCGCCGACGCGCTGGACATGGAGAGCGGGCGCTCGCGCATCCCGTACAACTACGGCGGCCGCGGCATCAACACGGTGTCGAGTCAGGCGATTAAGCGCGTCTTTCTGCAGGATGGCGACGACAAACCGGTCCTCGTCGAGATCGAGATGTCGAACGCCGCGGGCGTCTACCAGGTCGACAACCTCCTGAAGGCGAAGCTCCAGGGCTCCGGGCTGGAATCTCACGTCCGGATCGTCGCGCTCAACGTCCGCGAGGACGAGGACCAGCTGGTCGAGCGGATCGAGCCAGCCGCTCGCAGCCGACGGTCCCGTGGACCCTTACCGCCCCGTCACGTCGGGCTTACCGAGCGTACCCGGTGCATGAATTTATGCGGGCACCGTCAACGCTCGCGCATGAACGGCGTTCGCATGCCGGACCTGTCCGCCGACGCCCGCGACCGATCGGACGGACCGCACGGGTCGGTGTCGGGACGGGTCCAGGGCCTCCTCGAATACCTCCGAGGTCGAGTCCTGACGCTGCTGGTCCGCGATCGGTCGACGGACGACGCCGGGCGTCGGCGACTCGACCGGGACGGCGGGTCGACTGTCCCGGAACTGGATCGGTTCCCCGAGCGGGCACGGCCGCTCACCCACCCCGACCGTGAACTCGACGGCCTCAACACGCCGGACGTGGTCGGGATCGAGACCGACGACGGACTCCGGCTTTCGCTGCCGAACAACCCAGACGCGACCCTCGTCTCGGACGTGTGGGTGACGATCGAGGAGTGACGCCGCTCTTTTCGCTCGCAGACGTTCTTCGCAGAAATGCGTTCGCGTCTTCGAGGTTCTCGCAATCACTCGAACCTCGCTATGCGGCGACCGGGATTTGAACCAGATCGAGACGGTTGTGCTCGCTCACTTCGTTCGCTGCGCGCACTGCGACTCGTAGGGTTCAAATCTTACTGCCGATTTCGCTCGTCACGTCTGTTCCTCGCAGAAATGCGGCGACCGGGATTTGAACCCGGGCCATGAGCTTGGAAGGCTCAGGTCCTACCACTAGACCACCGCCGCTCACTTCGTTTGCGCTGGGGTTCGCAACGCGTCGCGTTACGCACCGCCAGACTCGTGACGACGGAACGTCTCCACGGTGCGCCCCGCCGCCACTCATCCCCCAATAGCTGGTGCTGTTTTAAGGGCGTTTCCCTTCGGGACGCACGACGGCGTAGCAGTTCCCACTCGAAATCTCCAGTGACTCCAGCGCGAGGTCGCTGGCGGCAACGTCGCGCTCGAACTCGGCGGGTGCGTAGATGTGATAGAACCGTGGCACCGTTCGACCGCCCGGTAACGTCCAGTCGACGGTGGTGTCGAAGCCGCGCTCGGCGTCGGCGCTCGCGTCGAAGCGGTCGTGTGCCGTCGACCAGGCGCTGACCAGTGCGCGCCCGTCGGGCCCGAGGACCCGTGCGAGTTCGTCGAGGCTGTCACGCCGGTCTGCCCGCTGGGGGAGGTGGTGGATCGTGGCGACGTAGACCGCGAGGTCGGCACAGTCGTCGGCCAGTGGCAGCGTCGCCGCGTCGCTCTGGAGCAGCGTCGTGGCGGGACAGGCCCCGAGGCGGTCGCTCGCGGCCGCCAGCAGTTCGCGGCTGGCGTCGAGCCCCACCACGCGGTCGGCGTGGTCTGCCAGCAGTTCGGCGTGTCGGCCGTTGCCACAGCCGACATCGAGCGCGACTCCGCCCCGGCACCGATCCTCGACGAAGGACTCGACCTCCGGCCAGGCGTACTCGCGGGTCTTCGAGAAGTGGCTCCCGATCGTCTCGTAGGTCTCGCGGACGTCCGCTCGCGAGGGGCCGTCGGACATACCGATCCCTGCGCGCGCTGGCGCATAGTGGCTTCGCTCTCGGTCACGCACGCAGAGAGAATCCCCGATCCCACTGAGGTCCGGCCCCGGCGGCCGGTCACGGTGCTACTGGTCGTACTTCTCGGGGTAGGCCTCGGCGAGCAACTCGGGGCGCGCGTCGAGTCGCTCCCGAATCGGCTCGATCACGTCCGAGACGTACTCTCCGGCGGCGGGCTTGAGGTCTGCCGGGTGGAGCTCCTCGCTGAGGAAGTCCGCTTCCAGTTCGTCGAACTCGTCGTAGACGAGGTTCCCGCCGTACTCGTCGGGGCGCTCGACGACGAAGGATTCGCCGCGCTCTTCGAGCACCGGGAAGACGAGGTATTCGAGGTACTCCAGTACGCCGTTGTCCTCGCGCTCGCCCATCGGACAGTACGCGTCTTCGATCTTCTCGACGACGGCGTCGTGGCTGTCGTTGAGGTTGACCTTCGTGTCCTCCTTCGAGGCGCTCATCTCTTCGCCGGTGAGCCCCGACAGCAGCGGCGCGAAGATGCAGACCGGCGCGTCGTGCCCGTGGTCGGGCAGCGTCTCGCGAGAGAGCATGTAGATCCCGCGCTGGTCGTCGCCGCCGTAGGCGATGTCGGCGTCGAGAGCTTTCACGTCGAGGGTCTGCATCAGCGGGTAGATCAGCCCGCCGAGGTTCGGGCTCTCGGACTCGCGGACGACTCTGCTGCCGGCCCGCTGGGTCCTGGCGAGAGTCGTCTCGGCCGCCATACGGTACATCTCCAGGGTGTACTCCTCGTCGAGCTGGAAGTCGGTCCCGCGGACGAACGAGATCTCCGCTGGGTCCGCTCCGGCGGCCTCGATCATCCCCTCGATGGCGACCTGGTAGTACTCCGAGCGGGCGTCGAGCAGGTCGAAGGGGCTCTTCTCGTCGTCGAGGTGCGCGTGCAGGTCGGCGATCAGCACCGTCACGTCGATGCCGGCCTCGATGAAGTCCGCCAGCTTGCGCATCGTCGTGTAGTGTCCGATGTGCATCTCACCCGTGGGCGCGTAGCCGATATACGCCGAGGGAGTGCCGTCGTCGAACAGCGCTTCGAGTTCCTCTTCCTCGATGACTTCGAGCGTGTGACGCGTCGCCAGTTCGAGGCGATCGGCGGTGTCCATACCTCTGGTACCCCACCGCGGTGATTAAAACGTTCCATCTCCCCTCGCCGCGAGCGACACACTCGTACTGCCGACTGTACTTTCGTGAAGATCGTTCACAGATGTACAGCCGGTAGTCTCAACTGGCCTGGGGCCAACACACTCCCATGTACACCGGGACCACGGAAGAGCCGTGCTGTCTGTGCGGGACCGAGGAGACGGCCACCCGGATCGACCTGCCCCCGCGGGCCGTCCAGTTGATGCGACACGGCGACCCCATCGCCTGGCGCGACATCGAAAGCACCGTCACGGTGTATTTCTGCGCGGACGACTGGGAGACGGTTCGCGATCTCGTCCTCGAAACGGGCATGAGCCCTCTCTCGCGGTGCAACGTCGCCCACGCCTCGTTCGACTTGCGCGAGGACTTCGAGGCGCTGCTCAACGACGTGCGCGAGGAACCTGACCAGCGGCCACGCGAGCGCGAGATGCTCGCCGACGCCCGAGAGACCATCGAGACGTACGGCGAGGACGACCACGTCGAGGAACGGGACGTGGTCGAGGCACGGATCGTCACCTGGGCGCTCGAAGACCTCGGCGAACGAGCGACTACCGAGTGATCGGGCGGTTGGAGTACCGTACCGGACCCCACGCGGCGGGACACCGTGCGATCGACTCGCGACCGGCGGCGGGCGGTACGACCTCCAAGGAGTCGCTCGCTATCCAAACTGTTTTGACTGGTCACGGCAGTGTGTGAACCGATGACTGTACGTGTAGGTGTTCTGGGGGCCACTGGTGCGGTCGGTCAGCGACTCATCCAGTTGCTCGAACCGCACCCCGATTTCGAGATCGCAGCACTGACTGCCAGCGAATCCAGTGCCGGCAAGACGTACCGAGAGGCGGCCAAGTGGCGCATCGACGCGCCGATTCCCGAGGACGTGGCCGAGATCGAGGTCGGCGCGACCACGCCCGAGGACGTGCCCGACGACGTGGACCTGATCTTCTCGTCGCTCCCCTCCGGCGTCGGTGCCGAGGTCGAACCGGAGTTCTGCGAGGCGGGCTACGTCGTCTCCTCGAACTCCTCGAACGGTCGCATGGACGAGGACGTGCCCCTCGTGATCCCCGAGGTCAACGCCGATCACCTCGACGTGCTCGAACGCCAGCGCGAGGAACGCGGCTGGGACGGCGCGCTCCTGAAGAACCCGAACTGCTCGACGATCACGATGGTGCCGCCGCTGGCGGCACTGGACGAGGCCTTCGGCCTGACGGACGTGCGCGTCTCGACGCTACAGGCCGTGTCGGGCGCGGGCTACGACGGCGTCACGTCGATGGAGATCATCGACAACGCCATCCCGCACATCGGCGGCGAGGAGGAGAAGATGGAGACCGAGTCCCGGAAGCTGCTGGGTGGGTTCGACGGCACGGCGATCGAACTCCACGAGATGGACGTGGCGGCTTCCTGTAACCGCATCGCGACGCTCGACGGCCACCTCGAAAACGTCTGGGTCGACACCGAGGACGACGTGACTGTCGCGGACGCCGAGGACGCGCTACGCTCGGCATCGGGTATCGACCTGCCGTCTTCGCCCGACCAGCTGATCCGGGTCTTCGACGAGCCCGATCGGCCCCAGCCCCGCCTCGACCGCAACATCGAGGACGGGATGGGCGTCGCGGTCGGCGGCGTCCAGGAGACGACCGACGGACTCCAGTTCAACTGCCTCGCGCACAACACGATGCGCGGTGCGGCGGGCGCGAGCGTCCTCAACGGCGAACTGCTGGCGGCGAACGGTTACCTGTAGCGACCGGCAGCCTTTTTCTGCAGTGGCGTCGTCCACGAGACAATGGTCTCTCGCGAGTCGAAGATCCACGCAGTCGTCAGCGTCGTCGGCCTCGCGGTGCTCGCGGCGGGCGCGGCGCTGTTCGACGTGTCGATCTGGTGGCACCAGGCGACCGTGATCGGGGCGTTCTACGCCGTGATCTTCGGCGGGACACACGCCTACTTCGTTGTCCGTGGCGGCGGCGGTGACGTCCCGCTGACCGCCCGCAAGCGGTTCCTGCTCGTCCTCGGTGGTCTCGTCGTCCTCCTGCCGCTGGCGGTCGTCGCGGGTGAATGGACCGTCGGGCCGATACCGATCCGACCGGTGCTGACCGCAGTGATCCTCGGGGTCCTCGTCTGGTACCTGATCGCGGAGGGGCGGGCGGGTTACCGTGCCACAATGGCCGAAGATTAGAGGGGGATCTGGTTCCGGAGCCCGTCCCACTCGCCAGTTTCTGCGGCGCGCCTGACGTTCTCGGCGAGGATGTCGGCGGTGCGCTCGTAGTACTCGGGCGTGTGGCCGGAGGCGTGGGGCGTCACGAAGACGTTGTCGAAGCCCCACAGCGGGTGGTCCTCGGGCAGCGGCTCGGGATCGGTCACGTCCAGCTGTGCCGCGCCGATGTAGTTGCTCTGGATCGCCGACGTGAGCGCGTCGGTGTCGACGACGCCGCCGCGGGCGACGTTGACGAAGATCGCCTCGGGGTGCATCGTCCGGAACAGTTGCTCGTCGAACAGCTCCTCGGTCGCGTCGGTCAGCGGGCACGCGACGGCGACGTACTCGGCGTCGGTGACGGCCTCGTGGATCTCGTCGAAGCCGTACACTTCGTCGGTCGGTCCGCCCTTCTCCGGGCTGTAGCGGACGCCGACGGTGTCGACGTCGAACCCCGCGAGTCGGTCGACGATGGCCTGCCCGATCGCGCCGAGCCCGACGACCGCCACCGTCGAGCCGGCGAGTTCGCCCGACTGGAGGGCGCGCCACTGTCGCTCTCGCTGGCGGCGACGCGCCTCGAAGAAGCGCCGCGTGAAGGCGAGAAACGCGCCGATCACGTGCTCGGCGATGTTCGGGCCGTGGACTCCCGAGGCCGTCGTCAGCGCGATCTCTCGCTCGGCGAACTCGTCGAGGGGCAGGTGATCGTAGCCGGCGTAGATGCTCGCGAACAGCTGGATCTCGCGGGCGTGATCGAGCAGTTCGTCGTCGAACGGCCCGGCCGAGACCACCGTCGCCGTCTCGACGGCCGCTCGCTCTTGCTCGGGGGTCCGTGCGACCGTGACCGTCGCCTCGGGCAGTCGCTCGCGGACCGCGTCGGCGTACGATTCGACCGGCAGGCCGTGTGCTTTCTGCCGCAGGATGGCGATCTCAGTCACGCACTGCCACCTCTGTTTGGGCCAGGGACATAGTGGTCGTTCCAGCCAGTGGCTCAAAACAGTACTGTCACGGAGACCGGCGGTGGACGCCCTTCGCTGCACCGTTCCTTTCGTCTCACGCGTGGGGAAATATCGATAGCGACGGATCGAGCGCCGACATCGACGGGTCGCGGGCCGCTTCGCGATGCCACATTTAATGATGGTGTGGTTCCACGGTCGGTGTAATGTGTGGTGACTGGGACACCGTGCTCGTCGTCGACGACGATCCCGCCTGCCGGGAGCTCCACTCGATCTGGCTCGACGACGAGTACGAGGTGCTGACCGCCGCCGATGGGCGGGCGGCGCTGGATAAGGTGGGGGACGCCGACGTGATGCTCCTCGACAGAGAGATGCCCCAGATGAACGGGGCGGAGGTGGCACAGCGACTGACCGAGCGACCGGACGACTGTTTCGTCGTCATGATCTCCGGCGTGGAGCCGGACTTCGACGTTCGAGAGTTGATCGTCGACGACTACCTGACCAAGCCGGTGTCGCGAGAGACGGTGCTCGACGTGGTCGAGACGATGCTCTCACGGGGTGCCTGCCGGCAGCTGCTCCGGGAGTACTTCTCTCTGACCGCGCGGAAGGCGACGCTCGAACTCCGGATCAGTCGGGACGCGCTCGGGGACAGCGACGAGTACCACGACCTGATCGCCGAACTCGAGGCCACGCGAACCACGCTCGACGACCGTCTCGAACAGTTCGACGGTCACTGGCGACAGGCGATCCTCGCGGCGGTCACCGATGATCTGGGATCGGAGCCGCGATCTGTCACCTGACCGTCGGGCCGTCGCGCGATGAGTGGCGAGCAAGGAATTTAAGCCCCCTCCGAACAGGGGTGGGGTATGGAGCGCGTAGATGTCGCGATCGTCGGCGGCGGGCCCGCCGGTACGTCTGCCGGTCGGGCAGCCGCCGAACAGGGTGCCGAGGCCGTCGTGGTCGAGAAGGGGGTCCCGAGAGCCGACCGTGACGGACTGGGCCCCGACTCGACGGACGCCGCCGGCTTTCTGGATTACTGGACCGAACTCGCCGGCTTCGGTCCCGACGAGTTCCCCGACTCTGTGAAGCTCGCGGAGCTCGACGGCGCGGAGTTCATCGGGCCCAACGAGTCGGTCCTGATCGAAGAGACGGGGATCGACTCCGCGTATCCCGGATTCGGCTTCACGTTCCAGCGAGCCCGCTTCGACGACTGGCTGCGCGACCGCGCCGAAACAGCGGGCGCTCAGTACCGCGTCGGCACGAGCGTCACTGGCGTCGACACCGACCTCTCGGGCGGCGTCGAGCACACGCTGGCACTCTCGGATGGCGAGTCGATCGTCGCCGACGCGCTCGTCCTCGCGGACGGCCCCCAGCGGACGGTCACCGGTCGCGTCCTCGATCAGTTCCTCCCGGCGGACGAGTCGCTCTCCGAGCGGCTCCCGTCGACGGAGGCCAACCACATCGCCTACCAGGAGCACCGCCGGATGCCCGAGGAACTGTTCCCCGAGGACCGAATCCAGTTCTGGTGGGGCGTGATGCCCGGCCACACCGCCTACCCGTGGATCTTCCCGAACGACGACAACGTGGCTCGGATCGGGCTCACGATGCCGATCGGGCTGGACATCGACGACTACGACGCCAGCGAGTGGGCCCTGCTTCGGGAGGACGACGACAAGATCCCGCAGGGTCGCACCTACGTCGAGCGCCTGCTCGAACGGGAGTTTCCCGACTACGACCTCGACGACTTCCCGCTGGTCGAGGATCGGGGCAAGACCGACGGCACGGAGACGTACCCGATCTCTTCGACCCGGCCGATCGACTCGCCGACCGACGCGAACGTCGCCGTCGTCGGCGGCGCGATGGGCGCGACCTCCGCCTTCCACGAGGGCGGGGACCACGTCGCCGTCCGAACCGGCTCTCTCGCCGGAGAATTGGCCGCGACCGACGCCCTCGACCGCTACAACGACGCCTGGAAGGACGCGCTCGAATCCGAGATCCTCCGCAACGTCGCCTTCGCCGACCTGGTCGAGGGGTACGATCCCGCGACCTGGGACCGCGTGTTCGCGACCGTCAACGCGATGCAGACCGTCGACGGGTCCCTGTGGCGACAGGCCCTGGCCGCCGGCACGCTGGGGCTCAAGACCGTCGCCGGCTACAAGTGGCGCAAGTTCCAGTACCGCGACGGCGGCTACGTCCAGCTCGCCGAGTCCGAGTACACCGTCTGAGACGGATTGTGTAGCAGTTTACCGGGATCGTCTCCCCCGTGGCGACGGTCGCCGGCCAGCACCGACAGTAAACCGTTTGCATCCCTCCGCCGTGGTCGCGGCCGGACCGCAACCCCTTACCCGTCCGACGGAGTATCCCCGACTGCGTGCCTTTTGTCCCCGCCCGAGGCCCGTCCTTCGGGACGATGACAGCGCGGCGAACCCGGGCACGCGACATTCGACTCGACGGCTGACGCCGTCTCGCCACATGGAGGCGTTTCACGCCTCCCGGTTCAGTGGTACGCACCACTTCACCACTCGGTTGCGCTACGCGCAACCCGCCCGACACGAGGGTTTGCCGGTCGACAGGGCGCACTGCCCCGGATGATGCCGGTCGTTAGTGTTTCGGGCGTACACTTTCGAACTACCGCAGATACATCTCCAGTGAGTCTACGACGCGATCCGCGAATGCATCAGTAACTCGGCCCTGCCACGCAACGAGGTCTTCGCTTCGGGGCGAGTGGATCGCCCACGGCGAGACGAACGACTCTCGTGGAACACCGCCCGTTTCCCAGACGCCCTCCCCGAGACGAAGCGAGTCGTCGTATTCCTTCGTCGAGATAGCGACCGCGACGTGTTGCTCGTCGGCGAAGGGGTGGGAACTGTTGTTCACGACGAGCCACGGTCGCTGGCGGTCAGTGCCAAGTTTGAACGGATCGGTACTCCTGACGACATCGCCGCGTTCCGGCTCCATCGATCACTCGTCCTCGCTCGAATTCTGTTCGCTTGGATGGGGCTGGTCGGGTGCGGCAGCGTCCCAACGCTCCGACTCGATTCCACCATCGGCTTCGTCGAGCTGTTCGCTCACGTCGTGCAGATCGTACGCTGCGGCGACCCGTTGTTCGTCCTCGGTGAGTGCCCAGTACTGCCCTCGATGACGGACGAGACCACGCTCTTTCAATCGCGTGAGCGCGGTGCCAACCGTGTTCGGGTTCTCGTCGATGGCAGTAGCTATCTCTGACCGAGTAAACGCCGCGTCCTGGTGCGTGTTGAGGTACCTAATCACCTGTTCGGGGACGCTCGGCCCCTCCGGCAAGTCACCCGATTCGAACTCGTCAATACTCACGGGCATACTGCGAAATTAGCGTGCTCACGTAATGAATGTACTGCTGTACTTTGAGTGCGGATCAGCTGGTGAAACCTCGCCCGGTAGTGTTTCGGGCGACAGTTCCCTTCCGCAGACAGTCTCCCGTCCCGATGGACGCGGAGCCACCGCCGCATTCAACCGGGTGCCCGCTGTACGTGACGTATGTCGATCCTTCGTTCGGTTGTCACGCTCGCTCGCGACCGGAACGTTACGTTCCTCGCGGCGGGCATCGCTTACTACGCGTTCGTGTCTATCGTTCCCCTGCTGCTGCTGGCGATCGCCGTCGCCTCGACGCTCGGTGGCCAGGCGTTCGCCGACCGGGTCGTCGCAGTGCTGGGCCGGATGCTCTCGGCGTCGGGCCAGGAACTCGTAGCGGGTGCGCTCACCGACACCGCCGGGCGGGGGACGGCCTCGCTGGTCGGCTTCCTGGTGTTGCTCTGGAGCGGACTGAAGCTCTTTCGCGGACTCGATCAGGCGTTCGACGAAGTGTACGCCGCCGAGGTCCACACGTCGCTCCTCCAGCAGGTGCGGAACGGACTGGTCGTCGTCGTCGGCGTCGCACTCGCGGTCGGGACCGCGGTCCTCGTCGGTCTCGTCCTCTCGATCCAGCCCTGGCAAATCCCGTTCGTCAACGTCTTCGGGACCGTCGCGCTGGTCGTCGTCATCACCCTCGCCTTCCTGCCGATCTACTACGTCCTGCCGCCGGTGGACGTGTCCCTGCGAGACATCCTTCCCGGTGCGGTGATCGCTGCCGGCGGGTGGGTCCTGCTCCAGCTCGGGTTTCGCGTCTACGCGGCCAACGCCGGGCAGTACGCGGCCTACGGTATCCTCGGGGCCGTCCTGCTGTTCGTCACGTGGCTGTACTTCGCGAGCATCGTCGTCCTGATCGGCGTCGTCGTCAACGTCGTCTTGCGGGAAGTCGGAGCGGACTCGCCGTCGGAGCCGGCCGCGTAGCCGGCGTCTCCCTCGTCCTCCTGCGGTCTCCGTGGACGTCTGTGGTTCGGTGTGGCGACGTGGGTCATATACCGGCTGTAAATCTGTGACCGATTTCGCCACCCCGGGGTGGCGAAGATCGTCACGAAGTGACAGCCGGCAGTATCACTCCGAGAGCCCGAGATCACTGCCGTCGATCGAACCGTCGTCGGTACGGAACCAGCCGTCGTGTACTGCCCGCTCGGTCGCCTCGGGATCGTTGCAGTAGCCGTCCGTGACTGTCGGACCGTCGATCAGGACGTCGCTGTCGGCCGAGAGCCCGACGGTGACGCTGGGCAGTGCCTCACCGACGCTGTCGCGCTCGAAGTCGTCGGGGCCGTTGATCGTCCCGACGGCGCTCGTCTCGGCGGTCCCGTACAGTTCACACAGGGGGACACCGAGGCCGTGGAAGAAATCGAGGAGGTGATCGTCGAGGCGACCGGTACTCGACAGTGCGTAGGTCAGGTCGTCGAGGCCGAACTCCTGGCGCAGCGGCCGATAGGCCAGTCGTTCCGCCGCCGCGTACTTCAGCGGCGTGCCGCTGCCGTCGATCACGTCGCGCCCGTAGCCGGTGACGCTCCCGGCGACCTTGCGCTTGGCCCAGCCGAAGGAGCCGATTCGGTCCTGAAGCTCGCCGTACAGCTGCTGGTACAGCTTGGGGACGCCGATCAGCACGTCGGGGCTCAGTGCCGGCAGTGCCTCGACACTGCTTGCATGGTCGGTGTACGCGACGGTGGCCCCGGCGTCCCAGAGATAGTAGGCCCCGACGCGCTGGGAGACGTGTGCGAACGGCAGGAGCGCGGTCCCCGTCGCATCGGGATCCAGTGGAAGCGCGTCGCTCAGTGCCGCGATCGCCGCCCGGAGGTTCCGGTGGGTCAACTCGACGCCGGTCGGCTCACCGTCTGCGGGAACCGGATAGACGATCGTCGCGAGGTCGGTACCGCGGCGGTTCAGTCCCGGCAGAGAGCGCTGTGGCGACGCCGGCAGCGGCTCCGTGTCGACGACCACGTCGACTGCCCGCTCGACGGCCGATGGTGGGTCACTCGACGACGCGAACCCGTCGATCTCGGCGGTCGTGACGATCGATCGCAGCTGTTCGTCGTCGAACGAGGGATACAGCGGGACGGAGACGAGCCCGGCGAGGTGGCTGGCGAGGTCGAAGAGCAGCGCCTCGCCGTTCGATTCGAGGTCGATTGCCAGCCGATCGCCCGGCGTGAGCTCCGTCTCCAGGAGCCCGCCAGCGACCGTCGTCGCACGCTCGTACAGCGACTCGAAGGTCCGTTCTGTCTGCTCGTCGCCGTCGTGTTCGATCGTCGCCACGCGGTCCCCGTGTGTCGTCGCCACCTGTTCGAACCACGACGCGATCGGGCCGGCGGGGACGGACAGCTCGCCGCCGTCTAACACCACCTCTTCGACGGAGACTGTCGTCGTCGGCTGGGTCGTCTCGGGAGGTGACTCCGAGCGGCGACGCTGCCGGAGCGTTCCGGGCGTGTACTCGTAGGTCTCGTCGACTTCCGTCTGGTAGTACTCGCTGTAGCGCTGGTCTTCGTCACCCGCGGCGATGTGGCTGTCGAGCCAGTCCCGGAGGAAGGTGAGGACCTCCATCGTGACGTACTCGCCGTCCTCGTGACGCTCGCGAAAGTCGCTGACCGTCGACGCGAACTCCTCGTGCATCTCGCGGTGGTCGTAGAAACAGTCGGCACAGTCCATCGCGTAGCCACAGTCCTGCATGAACTCCTCCTCGTCGCCGAAGTGGTACTCGGTGTACCGTTCGAGTTCCCGGAGGATGTCACCGATCTCGTCCTGTGAGTGGCCCTCGTCCATGGCCGTGTGGAGGTCGTTGAGCAGACCGAACAGCCGCTTGTGTTGTTCGTCGAAGCGATCGATCTGTGTGCTGTAGCGTTCGTCGTCCCACCGGGCGAACGCGTCCTCGGAGTCCAGTTGCATACGCTGGGCTGGCCCCAGCACCCTCAAAAGCACCCCCTCCAGTTCCCGGTGGATGAAAACAGAGCAACACGCACAACAGGGAACCGGTCGACCACGCACACAGCGATGCGTCAACTCACCGACGAAGCGATCGCCGAGGTCCTCGCGGCGAACGGTATCGGCGTCCTCGCCTTCGGCGAGACCGGTCGCTATCCTTACGCCATCCCCGTCGCCTTCGGTTACGACGCGGACGCCGACGTCTTCGCCCTCCAGCTCGAAGGCGGGACGGACAGTGAGAAACACCGGGCGCTGGAGCGCCATCCCTACGTGTCCGTCACCGTCTTCGAAGAGACCGAGCCGCGGGACACCTGGCGCAGCGTCGTGGTCAGAGGAAAGCTGGTCGAAACGAGCTACGAGGCCGTCGAGACGGCCTTCGCGACACTGGCAAAGCGGACGCGCTCTGCACCGAACCCCGTGGTCTGGGGGGACTCGGAGAGCGTGACGCCGTACGAACTACAGATCGAGGAGTGGAGCGGCCGGTCGTTCCCGATCAGTTGAGCGACGAGCCTACGTCTGGGCCGAGTAGCCCGCTTCCTCGACTGCTTCGACCAGGGCCGCCACGTCGGCGTCGCCCTCGACGCTGGCACGCTCGTCCTCGTGGTCGGCGCTGGCGTCGGTGACGCCACTGACGGCTTCGAGAGCCTCTTCGACGGTCTGTTCACAGTGCTCACAGGACATTCCTTCGACGGACAGTGTCGTCATACGTTCGCCCGTAGGGACGGCTCGTTTATTCGGGTTGTGGCTCGGCCCCCGCTCGGGGCGGGCCGTGGATGGCAAACCGTTTTTCCGTGCGGTCCGAACGACGGGTATGAACGTACGACGCGTCGGAGACCTCGGTCCGGACGAACGGCGCGCGCTGTTCGAGCGCGACGCTGGCGTCGAAGAGGTCCGCGACGACGTGCAGGAGATCGTCGATCGGGTTCGCGAAGAGGGCGACGTGGCGCTGCGGGAGTTCGCCGAAGAGTTCGACGGCGTCACCGTCGGCAACGTCGACATCACCGACGACGCCGAGCGCGCCGTCGAGGAGATCGACGAGGCGACGCTGTCGGCCATCGAGGACGCCGCAGCGAACGTTCGAGCCTTCCACGAGGCACAGTTGCCGACCGACTGGCGCGACTCCTTCGAGGGGCGCGAACTCGGTCGTCGGTACCGTCCCATCGAGAGCGCCGGTGCGTACGTCCCCGGCGGAACCGCAGCGTACCCCTCCAGCGCGCTGATGGGCGTCGTCCCGGCGAAGGTCGCCGGTGTCGAACACGTCGCCGTCGCGACCCCGCCCGCCGAGGAGATCAACCCGGTGACGCTTGCGGCCATCCACGTCGCCGGTGCGGACGTGGTGTACCAGGCCGGCGGCGCGCAGGCGATCGCCGCACTCGCCTACGGGACCGAGTCCGTCGACGCCGTCGACAAGGTCGTCGGGCCGGGCAACCGGTGGGTGACCGCCGCCAAGTCGATCGTCCGGGGCGACGTGGCGATCGACTTCCTGGCCGGCCCTTCCGAGATCATGATCGTCGCCGACGAGAGCGCCGATCCGGAACTGGTCGCCGCCGACCTCGTCGCCCAGGCCGAACACGACGAGAACGCCTCCGTCGTCGCCGTGACCGACGACGAAGGGCTCGCGGAGGCCGTCGCGGCGGCCGTCGACAGCCAGGCCGGCACGCGCGAGCGAGCGGACGTGATCCGCGGTGCCCTCGACAACGCGGCCTCTGGCGTCTTCCTCGCGCGGTCGATGAGCGAGGCCGTGCTGTTCGCCGAAGAGTACGCGGCAGAGCACCTCTCGATCGTCGCCGAGGACGACGAGTCGATACTCGACCGCATCCCCTCGGCCGGGTCGGCGTTTCTCGGCCCCTACAGCGCCGTGGCGGCGGGTGACTACGCCAGCGGACCGAACCACGTGCTACCGACGGGCGGTCACGCACGCGTCACCGGCGGGCTCTCCGTGGACTCGTTCCTGCGCTCGACGACCGTACAGCGCCTCTCCGAGGAGTCACTGGCCGACATCGAGTCGACGATCACCACGCTCGCGGAGGCCGAAGGGCTCGAAGCCCACGCCGAGAGCGTCCGCAAGCGATTCGACGACGCCTGAGCGCCCACTCCCAGATGAGGGTCGCGACACCGATCGAACGAGCGACGATCCAGGACCTCCCCGCGATCCAGCGGGTCGCCGACTGGAGCTTCCAGGCGGCCTACGCCGGACTCCTCGACGAGCAGTTGCTCGCCGCCGTCGTCGAGGAGTGGTACGCGACCGAACGGCTCCGCGAGCAGATCACCGATCCCGACAGCCTGTTCCTCGTCGCACGCCGCGGCGGCCGTGTCCGTGGCTACGTCAACGTCGAACCGGACGACCCACCCGAGACGTACTATCTCTCGCGGCTCTACGTCGAGCCGCTGCTGTGGGGCAACGGCATCGGGAGCGAACTGCTCGCTGCCGTCGACCGCCGGCTGTCGGCGGTGTCGCTCCGACTCACCGTTCTGGCCGGCAACGAGCGAGCAATCGGCTTCTACGAGCGACAGGGGTTCGAGTACGTCACCACGGAGACGACGACGTTCGGCCCGACCGCGGTCGAGGAACACGTCTATCGCAAGCCGCTGTGATCCCGGCGTCACTGTTAACACGTTCGGGAGCAACTGTATCCGTATGAGCAGTACCGTAGACGCGGACCCCGGGGGGACAGGTATCGACGTGACCGAGCCGGCGGCCGCGGAGGCCGTCGATCTCATGGAGGGCGAACAGATGGACGTCGACGAGGCGGGGCTTCGGCTGTTCGTCCAGCAGGGCGGCTGTGCCGGGCTGTCGTACGGCATGCGCTTCGAGCACGAGCCCGAGCCCGACGACCAGGTGTACGAACACCACGGTCTCCGCGTGTTCATCGACCAGTCCAGCCTCAACTACATCGAGGGCTCCGTGCTGGACTTCGAGGGCGGACTGCAGGGCGAAGGGTTCCACGTTCGCAACCCCAACGTCGAGAGCGAGTGTGGGTGTGGCGAGTCGTTCCGGACCTGATCGTCACTCCTCTAGCTCGAAGGCCACCTCGACTTCGGCCTGGTATTCGCGGCCCTCGACGCCTGCGATCTCGACGCCCATCTCCTCGACCTCTGCCCACTTGAGATTGTCCAGCGTCGCCTCCGCGCGGCCGACGGCGTCGTCGACGGCGTCGTCGAAGCTCTCGGCACTGGTTCCGATCAGCGTGATCTTTTTGAAGACCATGTTCATCGTTCACAGCCACCAGTGATAAAGGCCGGGACCACCCGGTGTCGTGGGGGATCACGAGGGCTTTCGGTGTCTACGAGTCGGAAGATGAAGCGGCTTGTTTGAACACTACCGCAGTGTCAGGTCGATCGCGTGTCCAGCGTCTCCGAGAGGATGCCGACCACGTCGGTGAGGTACGCCGTTCCCCACACTGCGACGACGACGGCACCGATCGTGTCGAAGACGAGATCCAGCATCGTATCTCCCAGTCCGTACTGCGTGAGAACGGGGGCACTGCCCACACTCGCGGCGGCCGTGCTGACGGCGAACTCGATGACCTCCCAGAGGACGCCGAACGCGAGCACGAACAGGAGGATGAACACGAACATGAACCGGGGCGGAATGTGGATCCCGTCGCTGTGCTGGTCGAGCGATCGCACCGTCGTGTACCCCGCCGCGGCGACGATCGACGACGAGAGGGCGTGCGTGAGGTGATCCCACCACCAGATCGTCGCGTAGAAGTTCGCCTCTGCGCCGGGCAAGCCGACCGTGCCCAGCGCGTGGAGCCAGACGGCACCGGTGATCCACAGCGTCAGTCCGGCGTCGAGCGGAATCTCGTAGTCCCGTTCGAGGACGGCCGGCAGCTGGGCGACCAGCAGCCCGATGCCGGTGTTGACGATGATCCCGGTCGAACCGCGTTCGATCCCGATAAAGAGCATCCCGATCAGCGACAGCTGCATGAGGCGTGTGAGCCGTCGCTGTGCCGACGCCGAGACGCCGATGCGGTCTCTGAGTTTCATCGCGACACCTCTGGCGGGAGATGTTCGGTCGCCTCGACCTGCCGGCGCACGTAGAACGCGAAGATCAGCCCGGCGGCGACACCGGCGACCGTCGAGGCGACGAACTCGACCATCAGCGCGTGTTCGATCTCTGCCTCGGGAACGCCGGGCTTCAACAGCAGCGTCGTCTCCAACAGGATGTCTGCCGACCACCGGAAGACGGCCCAGACACCCGCCATCGCCAGCGTCGTCACGACGACGAAGGCAACTGCGAAGCCGTCCGTCATCCGGACCGGGGTAAAGAGATGGAGTTCCACGACGACGACCAGCGAGATCGCCGCGACGGAGAGATACGTCGCGACCTGGCCGGTCACCGGCACCGTCGCGTAGGCCCGCCCGAGCACCGGGAGGGCGGCGAGACCGGTCACTTCCCACGGGAGGGTGGTCTGCCAGCTCCGAAAGCGGACGGGTGGCAGTACCGCCAGCGCGACGACGGCCAGCGCGAAGGCAGCCCACCAGAGCCGATCACGCCAGACGCTCGTCGCGATCGCGATCACGAGCAACCCGATCAACAGCCACGAGAGGACGGCGTTCGTTCGCTGGTGGCGGAGGAGCCGCCCGATGTCGCTACTCATGTTTGGCCCCCATGTCGTCCGCGGTTGAAACAGTGTCGACCGATCACAGCACCGCGAGGTAGACGACCAGATACGAGAGCGCGGCTGCCGTCACCGCGGCCAGTCCCGTCGCGCACGCTCTGGGCCAGTCGACCGCCCGGAGCTGTCTGCCGAACAGTTGACGCTGGGTGGCTCCGAGCACTCCGAACGCCAGGACGGTGAACACGAACTGGTACGACGCCTCCAGCGTCGGGGCCGGCAGTGCGACCGCCGCACCGGCATACGAGAGCCCGAGGACGGCTTTGCGGTCGATCTGTGGTCGACCCGCCCGACCGGTCAGGCGCAGGTAGACGAGGAGCCCGAGCCAGAGGGTCGCCAGCTCGATCCCGAAGGCCCCGAGCAGGTGCAGGGTCGGATCGGCCGCGAGCGCGATCCGCTCCGTGACGACCGGGACGTCCAGCGGATACAGAAAGACCGGCGGCTCGCCGGTGAACAGGTCCCCGAACGGGTGTGTGACGAGCCCCACGAGCGCCGTCGCGAGAACGGCACCCGACGACAGCCCCCGGCGAGCGGCGAACTGGGTGATCACGAGACCACCGACGCCGAACAGCACCGTGACCGCACCGGCCACCGAGCCGGCCGTCGCGGTCGCGAGGACTGCCAGCCCGGCCAGCACGGTGGCAGCGACGACGCGGCCCGCGCTCGACCGACGCCACAGCGAGAACGCGGCCGCCGCGCTCGTCCCGAACACCAGCGAGTGGGTCGGACCGCGATGGACGACGTTCCCCGTCGACCAGAACGCGTCGGTCGCGTCGAACACGCCAGAGACGCCGTTGAGCAGTCCCAGCGGCCCATAGAGGATGTCGATATCCGGGAGCGTCGCGAACAGGCCGGCGACGATCGCCAGCTGGAGCGCCCGGTGGCTGTCGATCTCGCGAGACAGCGCCACGGCTCCGACCAGCGCGAACGCCGCGACGCCGTGACCCACGAACATACGCTGTGTTTGACCGTGAGCGCGTATAAGTGTCTCGCGCCCGTGGTAGCACGTCTCTCGGCACTGGCCGCTCGTCGTGCCAGGCGCGCAGTTGCCCCCGTCGAGGCTCGGACGGACGGCCGGAGACGCTCATCCGGTCGGCCACACGACTGCGTGGTGGGTCTGAGACAGATCTGAGACGGCTCTACAACCGTCTGTCTCAGGTAGAGGGACGATACACCGCGTACTCGCCGTCGTCGTCGACGCCGAGGACGGCCCAGTCGTACGACGGGCTCTCCACGGAGAGCCGGCGATAGGTGGTCACCGCGTCCTCCATCTCGGTGACGAAACACCGGTGACGCCCGTCCGTCGGGATCGTCGAGGGTGCGGAACACGTGACGCGGACGACGCGCCACTTGCGCTCCGCTCGTAGTTCGTCGTCTGTACGCGACACTGAGTACCCGAGGTCTGCGAAAATCGACGAAGCCTGATCGGCCAGCGAGGTGGTTACGGCCGCCATCTGACAACCGATACCACGGCACATGTCTTAAGTATTTTGACCGTCCGGATATCCGACAATAGTCGGTCGTCGGCTGTCTGTGGTCAGCCGCTCACTCGTGGGCAGCGTCCCACTGGTCGGGCTTGCGAACGTTGGCACACTCGTTGCACTGCACTCGCCCCATCGCGTCCATCGCGTTGTCGACGCTCTCGCAGTTCGAACAGAAGTATCCCCAGCGCGTCGTCCCCTCGTCGTCGCTGTACACCACGTAGAACGGCCCCTTCGAACCGATCTCCGATTCCGACCGGTTCACGAACAGCGCCTGGCCGTCCGGACTGTCGTGTCGTTCCATAGGGAGAGGTGGGCGCGGCACGGGTATAGACGTTGTCTTCCCGTGGGTCGACCGAGCGACGGCGACACCACTCCACAGCAGAGCACAACACTTGTACGAGCGAGCGTGCTATCCACCACGACATGACTCTCGTCGTCGTCCCGGTCAGGTACCCGCTGTCCGGGCACTCGCGAACGACCCTGGAGACGGCGATTCGCGTCGCCGAGGAACGCGACGCCGACCTGACGGTCCTGCACGTCAACCTCTACCAGAACGGTCGCCGCGTCACGCGAGCGGAGTTGCGCGACGCCGTCCAGTCGGAGTTCGGGCGACTGCCACGGACCCGATACGCCGTCGCGTCTGGCCTCCTCGTCGAGGAGACCATCCTCGAAGAGGTCGTCAGCCTGGACGCGGACCTCGTCGTGATCGGACGCAAACAGGCCGGTCGCTGGCGCTCGATGGTCCGGCGGCTCACCGACGAGACCGACGTGGGAGACTTCCTCCGACACGAACTCGACTGCGAGATCGTCACCGCACCGATCGAGTGATTCACCGGGCTATCGATTCGCGGGCTTCTCGCCGTTCTCCGTCACGGAACGATCCTCCGTCGCTGCTTCGGGACGGCCACCGTCCGGGACCGCGGGAGAGCGTGCGCTGCCGGACTGTTGAGCCGTCGTCTCCGTCTCGAACGAGCGCAACATCCCGAGCAACTCGTCGGCGCGGTCCGCGACGGTCCCGATGTCCTCCGAGACGGTCTCGACGGTCTCGGTCTGTTGCTGGGCCGCCGCTGAAGCCTGCTCGGCCTCGTCGCGGGTCTGCTCGCTTACAGCGGTCAGATCGTCGACCACCTTCGCGACCTCTTCGGTCGTCTTCGCCTGCTCGCCGGTCGCGTCGGAGATCTCCTGCATCGAGTCGTCGACTTCGCCGACGACGGTGACGAGTTCCTCGAAGTCTCGGAGTGCTGCCGCGATCGTCGTCGTCGAACTCGCGACCTGTTCGTCCATCGCTCTGACCTCGGTGACCGTCTCGTCGGCTTCCTCGCTCACCGACTCGACCAGCGTGGCGATCTCGTCGGCCGACGCGCGCGTTTCCTCGGCCAGGGCCTTCACCTCGTCAGCGACCACTGCGAACCCGTCCCCGGTGCCGTCGGCCCGCGCGGCCTCGATCGAGGCGTTCAGTGCCAGCATGTTCGTCTGCTCGGCGATCTCGGTGATCACGTCGACGATCTCCTCGACCGCGGCGATCTGCTCTCCGAGGTCCGCCACTGCGGTCGCGATGTGGTCGATCTTCGACTCCAGTTCGTCGAGTTCGTCCAGCGCCTCGATCGCGTCTTCGCGGCCGTTCTCGCCACGCTCTGCGGCGTCTCTCGCCGTCTGTGCGGCCTCGTCTGCCGTCGCTGCGATCTCTTCGACGGTCGCCGAGAGCTTGCTCATCTCTCGTGCCACGTCCTCGTGGCGCTCGGTCTGTCTGGTCGCGCCGGTCGAGATCTCGTCGACGGACGCCGCGATCTCTTCGCTGGCCCTGTCGACCTCGTTCATGTTCTCGTCGACGCGATCACTGGCCGTCGCGACCGACGCGGCGAAGTCGGTCACGTCACCGACCGTCTGGTCGAGGTTCGCGATCAGATCGTTGTAGTTGGTGACGACCTCGTCGAACAGCGCCTCGTCGCCGTCGATCTCGTCGGCGTCGATTCGCGCCGTCAGATCTCCGGCCTCTGCTCGCTCGGCCGCCGCTCCGAACGTCTCGACGAGCTGCTGGAGATTCTCCGACCGCCGTTCGAGCCGGTCGGTCATCTGCTGGAGCTCGTCGGTGTACTGCTCCAGATTGTCCGCCATGCGATCGAGCGACTCGCCCATCTGTCCGGGCACTTCTTCGTCCAGTGCGGCCGCGTCGAACTCCTGACGAGCGAGGGCGTCTGCTTGCCGGGAGACGGTGTCGAAGTAGCCGTGCACGCGTGAGAACGAGGACACGAGCGTTCCGATCTCGTCGGGCTGGTCGCTGTCCGGGACGTCGATGTCGACGGTCCCGCTGGCGATCGCGTCCGCGCGGTCCGCCAGCGTCGTGATAGGGTCGACGATGTCCTCTCTCGTGATGAAGATCGTGTTCACGAAGACGAGCACCGCACCGAGCAACAGAGCGATCGTCAGCGCGAACTGCGCGATCCCCGAGAGAAACAGCGAGACGACGACGAGCGTCAGCGAGACACCGAACTGAATCGCGACGGCAGCGAGGATCTTTCGTTCCAGAGACTTGTCTACGCCGACGAGTGTCAATGACCTGCGTATCTGGCGCTTGTACCAACCGACGAACGTCGAGAGCATAGGTGTGCGAGACATCGACGACGACGAAGGTCAAAGGACCGGGTCGTTCTCAATTTTTGAAAACATCATATAGAGTCGATTTAATCACACTCTTCGTGGTTTTCGCACGAGATCCAGATATTACAATCGATACTGGTCTCCGGCTGGACACGACGGCGCGCCCCGGCGTCGCCGGACAACGGCGACCCCGCGAGGAGTCGCTACTCGTTGGCGTCTCCCGGGGAGAGACCACTCTGCTCGAAACCATCCTGTCGTTCGATGTCGAGTCGATACACGGCGGTCCCGCCGTCGGACACTGCCGCCTCGAACACCGCCGGCCGCCACCCGTCGGACAGGTCGTCGTCGATACCGTCCTGCTCACTCTCTGGCACTCGCTCGATCGGCCCGAGGACGCCGACGCCACGACTCTGCAGGAACGCTCGAATCGATTCGTCGTCCACCGGTCGTACACCGAGAGATTCGACATGTGTCATATCCCTCATAACTGAGAGATCGTCAGTCACACCGACTGCTCTCACTCGCTCTCGGAATCTGAGAGCGGTTTTCACCCGCTGGGAACACGCGTCCTCTTATATCCCGTATCACCGCCAACTCGTACATGTGAGGGAGAGATTATGGCAACCAACACGGCAAACCCCCTGGCGACGAACTTCGAGCTCGAGTTAGACGGGCCGCTGACGAGCTACTGGCTGGCCCTGCTGCGGGTCATCACGGGCTGGTGGTTCTTCCACGCGGGCGTGACGAAGCTCATCGAGGACGGGCTGGCCTACAGCTACGGACCGATGTACATGCAGGAGATGACGGGCACAGCCCTGGGACCGATCCCGGTCTGGATGGGGAACAACCTGGCGTGGTTGATCGCGCCCGGCGTGCCGCTGTTCGAGACGCTGATCGGGCTGGCGCTGATGGCGGGCCTGCTGACGCGGCTGGCGTCCATCGGCGGGGTCACCTTCATGACCCTGTTCTGGATCGGCAACGCCGAGTTCGGCCATGGACTGGTCAACAGCGACCTGATGGGGCTGCTGTTGTTCATGACCGTGCTCGTGCTGGGCGCGGGCCGATACTACGGACTCGACGCCATCGTCGAGCAGACGAAGCTGGTCAAACGCCACCCGAAACTACGCTACATCCTCGGCTAACGAGGTGACACACAATGACTGACACCACAACGATTGTCGACCGTATCGCGCTGGGACTGAGCGGTGCCCTGTTCGTGCTGGGTATCGTCGTCATGGGCGTGCTGGAACTGCTGGCGGGCAAACCCTACAGCCCGGCCCCACTGACCAACGACGCCGGTGACGTGATCGCGACGCCGCTGCTCGACCCGACGCTGCGAACCGGGATCGTCATCGCCGCGCTGCTCGTGCTGGCCGTCTGGGGTGCCTACAAGCTCGCCACGCCCATGGCCACCGACGCCGCCGACCGCGCCGAGATGACCGCCGACTGAGCCCTCCTCTTCGTTTCGCTGCCGCCGAACTGATTTCTCGCGAGCGACAGCTACTCTGTCGAGGGCCTGATCGTCTCCAGTACCCAGTCGTCGGGGGTCGCTCGGCGCACTTCGAAGGGATCGAACGCCGCCCGTGGAGCGTCGGCCAGGCGGCCGAGGAAGTTCCCGACCGGCGTCGGGTCCCGATCACTGACGAGGACGAACGGCTCGCCGCCGTCGAGCGCGGTGAATCGCTCGCGCACTCGCGCTTTCCGTTCGTCCGGCGCGAGGCCGCGAATGTCGACGGCGGTGTCCGGTACGTCGACCTCGTCGGCGGTGTCGATCGCGGCGTCGACCGCGCTGGCGAGGTCCGCCACGGGCGCTGGCACGTCGCCGGGCGTCGGCGTCCCTTGCAGGTCGTGGGTGAAGGGAAGTTCGGCGAGGACGGTCGCATCGAGATCGCCGACTGCTTCCTCTCGGAAGAGGTCGTTCGACTCGCCACAGCAGTCACAGACGTACTCGGCCATGTTGACGACGGTCCCGAGGACGGGCACGTCGTTGTCCCGGAACAGTTCGACGGTGCGGCTCGTGTCGCTGACGCTGGCGTGGAACGGCGTGGTGACGACGACGACGCCGTCGACGGGGACCTCCTGGAGCGTCGTCAGCACCACGTCGCCGGTCCCCGGCGGGAGGTCGATCACGAGCACGTCGTCGTTGCGCCACGCGGTGTTCGTAAAGAGGTCGTCCAGCGCGTCGTGGGCCATCGCGCCGCGCCAGGCCAGCGGCGCGCCAGACTCCATCAGGCCGACGCTCATCACGTCCAGCCCGCCGACCGACACGGGGAGGGGATCGCCCTCCTCGCTGGACTGGACCGGCCCGCTCACGTCGAGCAGTTCCGGCACGTTCGGGCCGTGGATGTCGGCGTCGAACAGCGCCACGTCGTCGTCGGCCGCCAGCGCACAGGCGAGGTAGGTCGCCGTCGTCGACTTGCCGACGCCGCCCTTCGCGCTGGCGACGGCGATCACGTGGTCGAACTCGCGGACGCTCGCCCGGTCGTCGCTGGAGGGTGTCGTCCGCTCGACGTGGACGCCTCCGACGCCGGCCACGTCGTCGACGGCGCGTAGCATGGCCTGAACGACCTGGTTCGCCGTGTCGCCGTCCAGTGCGGTCATGTCAGTTTCGATGGTCACGTCGCCGTCGTCGACGACGACGTTCTCGACGAAGCCGGCCTCGAACACGGAGAGGTCGGCCTGTGGGTCGCGCACCGCACGCAACGCCGCTTCGACGCGATCGGTCAGAGTGTCTGTGTTCGTATCTGTCATCTTAGAGATCCGGCATCCTGTTGAGGCGGTCCTCGCCGGGCAACAGGCGACTGTCGTTTTCCAGCGCGCCGCCGAACTGGCGGCGGAAGCGACTCGGCTCGACCTCCAGGGCGCGTTCGGCCGTCTGTCGGACCACCGTCGCGGGATCGTCCGTCAGCTCCCGCAGGCGGTCGCGGGCCCGGTCCTCGTCGACGCCGCCGAGCATATGTGCGGCCCACTCGCGGACGCGCTCGCTGTCGTCGCGGCTCTGTTCGAGCAACAGGTCGGCCATCGCCTCGCCCCGGAGCTTGAACAGCGAGATGGCCGCGTTCCGGCGGACGGCGTGGTGGTCGTCGAACACCGCCGCTTCGAGGTCGGACTCGTGGGCGTCGCGGTCGAGGTTGTCGAGCGCCACGACGGCCTCCGAGCGGACCCACGGGTCGGGATCGTCGAGCAGTTCCACCGCGACCGCTGCGGCCGCTTCGCCGGTCTCCGTCCCCGAGCCGGCGTCGGTCCCGTGGGCGGTCAGCGCCTCGACGGCGAACTGGCGCACGTCGTCGTCCGGGTCGTTGGTCGCGGCGTAGGCCAGTCCCGCGACGATCGTCTCGCTCGTCGCCCGGTCTTTCAGCGCGAGCGCGGCCCGCCGTCGGTCGATCGCGCTGTCGGCCTCCAGATCGGCCAGGAGTTCGCTGGGATCGTCGCCCTCCACCGGCTCGGTGTCGGCGGCCGCCAGCTCGGCCGGCGTCGCCTCGCCGATGGTAACGTCGTCGCGGCTCACTTCGATGTCTTCGAGCGCGTCGATGTCGGCGTGGCGTCCGGGGCTCCGTTCGGGATCGAGCTGGGGGTCGGGCTCCGCTTCGCGGTGTTGCTCGAACTCGTCGTCGGTCATCGCCCCACCTCCAGCGAGAGCAGCGTCGCGATCCCGAGCGCGAACGGGACGGCTCGTGAGAGCGTCGCCGGCACGCCAGCGAAGGCGAGCAACGCGATGCCGGCAAGCAGGGCGAAGCGCCGCTCTCGGAGCGCCGTGCTCGCCGCCGCTACCGCGCCAGCGACGGCCAGCCCGACGACGACCAGCGACGTGCCCACGACGCCGCTGCCGACGAGGGTGGTCGCGCCCGCGACGAACGGATTCGCGAGGCCGACGGCCACCACGGCGGCGAACGCGCCCGCGCCGACCCCGACCGCCCGCGGGCCAGCGCCAGCGTACAGTGGCGTCGCGGCGATCCCGAGCAGTGCGAGCGTCGAACCGAGCGGTCTGAGTTCGGGCCAGCCGAAGCCGGCCGCGAGCGCCACTGCGACGGCCGCGACGAGCAACGCGGTCGCAGCGCCCGTCCAGACGGTGAGTCGACGGCGGAAGCCGACCGCGACGACGCCGGTCCCCGTGGCGACGGCGACGGCCGCGGGCGTGGCGAGGCCGACGGCGGCCGCGAGCAGTCCGAACACGCCGACGAAGAGGAGACCGACGCCCGCGACGGGATCGTCTTCGCTCGCGCCGAGCCACAGCGCCGCGAGTGCGGCCAGTCCCGTGGTCGCGCCCGCGATCGGCTCCCGTGGGAGCGTCGCCGGTCCCGCCGGTGCGTTGACGAGGATCGCCGAGACGAACCGCGCGCCGACTGCGAGCGCGACGACAGTGGTCGCGACGATTGCGACCGTTCGCCGACGGGCCGGGACCGTACGCGCGACGGCGGGCCGCTCGATCTCGCTCGCGGTCATGCTCCCTCCAGCCGTGCCGCCAGGTCGTTTCGGTCCGCGCGGACGACTCGCTCCATGAACTGCCCGAGGCGGCCGTACACGCCGGTTCCGGGTTCGTCGGCGAGGCGATCGGCGACGCCGGCCGCGAGGTGCCCGAGATGGCGGTCGTGAAAGTCCAGCCGGGCGGCCGCTGCGCTCTCGTCGACGGCGGCCTCGCGGCGGGCGAGAAACGCCGCGAACTCCAGCTCGTAGGCCAGCGCGTCGTGGTTGTCTCGATCGTCCTGATCGATGGCGAGCCCGTAGTAGTCGTAGGCCCGCGCCAGATCGAGGTTCACGTCATTCCAGGACCGATCCGGCCGGTACTTCGACTCGTACAGCGGCACCGGCGGTCCCCGTGCGTCGAGCGAGCCGTCGGTCCGGTCCGTGTACTCGCTGTACCCCAGCTCGAAGATGTCGTTGTATCGGGCCGCCAGGGTCTCGTAGTCGTCGTCGGTCGTACAGTCGGGGGCCGCCACGTCGAGCGTCGTCTGTGCGACACACGCCTCGATGTCGGCGTCGAGCGTCCCCTCTGTGGCGGCCTCGTGGAACGCCTCGTCGGGATGCCGGAAGGCGTGTGCCAGGGTCCGGAACAGCGTCGCTCGGGCCGCTGCGTCCACGTCGAGATCGTCGGGAGAGTCGGTGGTGGTCGCCATCAGCTCTGGCCCCCTCCCGTTCGGTAGACGCCGAACGCGGTGACGGCCGTCACCGCGACGACCGCGAGCCCGGCCAGCGTCCACAGCAGCGTCTGGTAGGGCGGTCCGCCCGGCCCACCGCTCATCGGGAAGTAGTACCACTCGCTAACCGCCTTCTGTCCCGCACGCTCGCCGTTGGAGCCGTTCCAGACCGCGAAGGCGACGTCGAGGTCGCCGTCGTCGCTGATCGCGGTCCGGTTCTCGCTGGTCGCGTCGAGGGGCCGCGAGTAGACGACCGTCCAGGTGGCGTTCTCACCGGTCCCCTCGTGGGTGGCCGTCGCGTCGATCGCCGGCTCCTCGAACGGCGTCGTCGAGCCGGCACCGCCCGCCAGTAGCTCCTGGGTGCCGGTGTCGCCGGACCAGTACCAGACGTTGACTCTGTTGTCTGGCCCGCCCATCGCGATGGGCGGCCGGGCGCTGCGGTTGGCCGGGAACTGCACGGCGACGGCGTCGGCGAACGCCCGCACGTCGCTGGCGCTCTCGTCTCTGGTCCGGTCGTGCCACTCCAGACGGAGGTAGAGCCGGTCGTCGGTCGTCGCCGCCTGTACGTTCACCGCTTCGATCGTGGTGTCGTCGGCGTGTGGCACGCTCGACGGCGCGCTGGTCAGGGGCACGTCACTGGCGGGCAC
Organism: Halomicrobium sp. HArcht1-1; assembly: GCF_058933285.1. Classification (NCBI taxonomy): domain Archaea; kingdom Methanobacteriati; phylum Methanobacteriota; class Halobacteria; order Halobacteriales; family Haloarculaceae; genus Halomicrobium; species Halomicrobium sp. HArcht1-1. The sequence continues at coordinate 1,852,779 of NZ_JBZYDL010000001.1, read as the reverse complement.
CGCCGCCCAGCCGTCGGCGTCGGGTCCGTCGAGTGGACCGTCGGGACTCTCGACCACGGGGATCTCGTGGGCCGGCCGCGCGCTCGCCAGCGGCGTCGCGACCGTCGAGACGACCACCAGCGTCGCCACGAGCGCCGCCGCGGCGAGGGCACGTCGCTGCGCTCCGTCAGTCATCTTCGAACACCTCCAGAGCGAAGCTCTGCCGAGCCTGAGGATTGCTCACTTCGCTACGCATCGTCGACCGCCGAAAGACTCGCTTCGCTCGTCTTTCGAACACCGGGAGAGCGAGCTCTCCCGAGCTCGAAGATGACTGCCGTCGCTTCGCTCTGTCAGTCATCTTCGAACACCTCCAGACGGTACTGTTCGGCCGGATTCTTGTCCTGAAGGATCTCCATGAGTTCGCTGTCAGCGCCCTGTCTCGCCCGCTGGCGCTCTCGTTCGATCGTGTCCAGTGCCTGGTCGACGCGGTCGCCGAACAGCTCTCGCAGGTACTGGCGCGGGATGCGGTCCACGTCGACCGACTCGCCCTCGTCGGTGTGCTGGGGCGGGGCGAACGGCGGGATGTAGTAGACGTTGGGCTGGGTCTGGAACTCCGGATGCAGCGGGAGCGCGACCTCGTACTCCTCGACGAGCTTGTAGATGGGTCCGTCTTCGTCGTCGAGAAAGCCCACCAGCCGGAGCTGCGGGGGACACTCCTCGGCGCAGGCGGGCGCGAACGTCTCGCCGTCCGGTCCCTCGCCCTCGATGCGGGGGTAACAGAAGATGCACTTCTCGGACTTCTTCGAGACGGTGTTGTAGTACACCTTCTTGTAGGGACACCCCTCGACGCAGTAGCGGTAGCCCCGACAGCGATCCTGGTCGACGAGGACGATGCCGTCCTCCTCGCGCTTGTACAGCGCCGACCGCGGGCAGGCCTCGACACAGGAGGGGTGGGTACAGTGGTTGCAGATCCGCGGGAGGTAGAAGTAGTAGCTGTTGGGGTACTCGCCGGCCCCCTCGTCCTCGTCCCAGTTGGGCCCCCACTCCGCGCCGTCGCGGGGGCGCAGCGGCTCGTCGCTGCCCTCGTACATGATCTCCTCGTGGTTGAACTCCCAGGCCCGGCCGTAGTCCTCGCGGTCGGGGATCTCGCCGGTCTGGCGCTCGGAGTGGTCCTCGGACTGCCAGCCGCCGCCGGAGTCCTCCCAGCCTCGCGGGTAGCCTTCGCCGGGCTTGGTCTCGACGTTGTTCCAGTACATGTACTCGCTGCCCCCGTCCTCCGTCCAGAGGCTCTTGCAGGCGATCGTACACGTCTGGCAGCCGATACACTTGTTGAGGTCCATCACCATCGCGACCTGGTGGTCGACGCCGTCGGCGACGGTGATGCGAGTGTCCTCGTCTCCGTCGTCGTTCTGGGTGTTCGAACTCATTGGCTGTCACCTCCCGCCGGGCGAACGTCCACGTTCACGTCGCTGTTGACGCCCGTCGGCCCCCAGTAGTTCGGGAAGAAGTAGAGGTGCTCTCCGGTGTCCTCGGGGTACTGGACCAGCTGTGTGGGCTTCATGTACATCGGGACGAGCGTGTTGAAGTTGTCTCGGCCCGGGTACTGGAACTTCTCCCACGAGAAGAAGTGTCGGACCGTGCCGGGGTCACTGGACGGGTAGATCTTGGCTTGTACCTCGACGCTGCCCATGTCGTTGTACACCTCGACGGTGTCGCCGTCCTCGATCCCGCGCTCGCTCGCGTCCTCGGGGTTGAGGAAGACCGTCGGTTCGCCCCGCTGGAGCCGGAGCATCTTCGTGTTCTCGCGCCACGTCGAGTGGATCGACCAGCGGCTGTGGGGCGTGTTGTAGGAGAGGGGGTAGTCGCCGCCGGTGTCCTGTGGCCCCTCCTTGTGGGTCGGTAGCTCCTCGCCGAGTTCGAGGAACCAGTCGTGGTCGACGTAGTACTGCTGGCGGCCGGTGAAGGTGGGCCAGGGCTGTTTGTCCTGGACGTAGTCCTGCCAGGGGACGTATGGCTCCCCGTCCTCGATGTCGGAGGTCCAGTGGTCTCCCGCCGCTTCGAGACGCTGGGGCTGCTCGACGGTGTCGGCGAACGTGATCTGCTCGTCGCTGTCCGCGGGGTTGGACTCCTCGCTGTGTTCGAGGACGAACTCGGAGGCCGCGCGGCCGTCTTCGAGTGCCCCCTCCTCGTCGGTCTCCCAGTCGCGCACGTAGTCGTCGTAGATCGTCGTCAGGTCGATCTCGCGGTCGAAAGATCGGTCCGCGACCGGTTCGACTCCCCGTTCCTGGGCTCGTTCCTGAATCTTCTCGGCCAGCAGGCGGAAGATCTCCCAGTCTGGCTTGGCCTCGCCCAGCGGCTCGACCGCGGGCGTGAACGGGTGCACGTACGTGTGCATGTCGGTCATGTTCAGGTCGTGTTTCTCGTAGTGGCTCGCCGCCGGCAGGACGATGTCGGCGTACATCGCCGTCGAGTCCATCCGGAAGTTGATGTCGACGACGAGGTCGAGTTTCGGCCAGAGCTGTTCCTCGACGGCGACGTTGCCCTTGGCCTGGTTGAAGTAGTTGCCACGCCAGACGAACATCGTCGAGGGGTCCGGCCGGGACCCGTCCTCGCGCTCCTCTGGGTACACCGGCATCCAGCCCTCGTCGATGGACTCGCGGATCTTCTCGGCGGTGTCGGGATCGGTGTTGTCGAGGATGCCGGCGTGGAAGTAGGTCCACAGCGTCGTCGGCACGCCCCGCACGCTGCCGGTCGGGAAGGAGAGTGCCTTCCAGCCGTGGAACGTCCAGATCTTCTCCTGACCGACGTAGTGATCCAGCCCGGTGCCGGGTTCGCCGAGGTTCCCGGTCAGGGTCACGAGCAGCTGGATCGCCCGGTTCCCCAGGTCGTTGTGGTACCAGTCGTTGACGCCCTTGCCGTGGATGATCTTGGCCGCGTCGGCGTCTGCGAACTCGCGGGCGACGCGCTGGTAGGTGTTCTCGCCGACGCCAGTCTCCTCGTGGACGAACTCGGGCGTGTACTGGGACAGTTCCTCACGCAGGTTCTCCCAGACCGACCGGACCGCCACCTCGCCGTCGTCGGTCTCGACGCTTCGCTCGACGCCCAGCTGCGGATCGAAGTCGAGTTCGATGCTCGCCTCGGGGTCGTGCTGGCCGTCGCGCTCGCCGAGCGAGCCGGGTGCGCGGCGGAGTTCCCCGTCCTCGTCGACCATCACGAACACCTTGTCGGGATCGTCGGCGTCCGCCGCGAGACCGACCTCGCCAGCCCGGAGGAACTTCCCGGTGTCTTCTCGCACGAGCAGCGGCATGTCGGTCTGCTCTTTGAGGTGGGCCTCGTCGTACAGCTCCTCGTCGACGATCGTCTGGGCCATCCCCAGCGCGAGGGCCGTGTCGGTGCCGCCCTCCGGCGCGAGCCACTCGTCGGTGTGGATCGCGGTCTGGGAGTAGTCGGTGAAGATCCCGACGCGTTTCGCCCCCTCGTAGCCGGCGTCGAGGAAGTACTTGGCGTCGGGGATGCGGGTGACGTTGATGTTCGATCCCCAGGCGATGATGTAGTCCGCGTTGTGCCAGTCGGCGGACTCGGCGTTGTCCGTCTGGGTCCCCCAGGTGATCGGCTGGCCCGGCGGCAGGTCGGAGTACCAGTCGTAGAAGCTGTGAGAGACGCCGCCAAGCAGATTCACGAGGCGACTGCCCGACGCGAACGAGACCGGGCTCATCGCCGGGATCGGGGTGAATCCGGAGATGGCGTCGTACCGGCCCGCCTGCACCTCGTCGATGACGTGGTCGGCGATCTCGGTCAGTGCCTCGTCCCAGGAGATGCGTTCCCACTGGCCCTCGCCGCGTTCGCCCGTGCGGCGCAGCGGGTGGAGCACGCGCTGGTCGGCGTTGACGTAGTCCGTGTAGCAGGCTCCTTTCTGACAGCCCCGCGGGTTCGGATCTGGGAGGTCCGCGTCGATGACGGGGTAGTCGCCGGCCTGTTCCTCGCGCCAGACCTGCCCGTCCTTGACGTAGACGTTCCACGAACAGGAGCCGGTGCAGTTGACGCTGTGGGTCGACCGGGCGACAGAGTCCCAGTCCCACTCCTCGCGGTAGAGGTCCTCCCACTCGCGGTAGGGGTACGAGCCGATCGGGTCGTCGACCGCCTGCAGCCCGTCCATCTCCTCGTCGGCGAACGACAGACCGGTCGCGCCGACGATCGAGGCGGCTCCGAGGCCGCGGACGAAGTCGCGTCGGGTAATTCCGGAGCTGTCCATCCACCGGTCGTCGTCGATGTCGTGTTCACTCATGAGTCAGAAACACCGTAAGCGTCGCACAGAGAGCGCCGACGGCGGCGAGCGCGAACCCGGTCGGCGTCGAGCCACCGGCTTCGAGGCCCAGCGCGACGAGTCCGAGCCCGAGCAGTTTGCTCGCCGTGTCCAGCAGTCGATACTGTCGCTCCGAGAGGGCGGCAACGTCAGTCATTGTCGCCACCCCCATCGGCCGCGTCGGACGTGCCTGGTCCGCCGTCGGCCGCAACGTCTTCGCCGTCCGACTCCGGGGGCGTCGCGGGATCGCTGTCGCGCAACAGCAGGTACGTGACGATCCCGAACAGCGTCGGCACGAGCAACAGTGCGGCCGCGAGGATCGGATTGACGACGCTGGTCGAGACGTCCAGCACCTGGTTCGCGAGGATGTTGTTCATCCCCGCGATCGAGGCGATCATGACGAACGCCACCGCCGCGACGCCGACGGCGGTCTGCCAGGGCCGGTCGAGCGGGTCGGCGGTGAAGTGAACCTCCGGCGTCCGGTCGACGAACGGCCAGGCCAGGATCGCCGCGAAGACGAGACCGGGCAGCACGATCCCGCCGAGGAACTCGCTGTTGATGTGGATCGGACCGAGGTCGACGGCGATGCCCGGCAGCAGCTTCAGGAAGCCGTAGACCCACATCAGGAACCAGTCCGGCATGATGAGCTCCGGCGTGGCTGCGGGGTCGTTGGGGCCGTACTCGGCGACGTTGTGGACCGGCAGCAGGCCGGCCAGCAGCGACAGCGTCGCGGCCGTCAGGAAGAACACGACCGCCGACACCGCGGCCTGGTTGGGGACCGCCGGGAGCCCGACGATCACGTCGTCGTTCTCCCGGTCGATCGCCTCGCGGCCGGTCTCGACGTCGTCTTCGCGAGGTGCCTCCGTGTGTTTCTGGCGGATCAGGATGAACATGTGCAGGGCCAGTCCACCCAGGATGAGCAGCGGGATCACGAGCACGTGCAGGAAGTACAGCCGCGGGATCGTCGCGCTCGTGGGGAACTCGCCACCGAAGATGATCTCCCCGAGGAAGTCACCGATCAACGGCACCGAGACCGTGAGATTGTACCCGATCCCCGTCGCCGTCGCGGCGAACTCGTCGAACGGCAGCGCGTAGCCGGTGTAGGCCGCCCCCATCGCGAGCACCGCCAGCCCGGTGCCGACGACCCAGTTCGGTTCCCGCGGGTTGCGGTAGGCCCCGGTGAAGAACACCCGGAGCATGTGGAGCCCGATCGAGGCCACGAAGAGGTGGGCCGCCCAGTGGTGGAGCCGCCGGATGAACATCCCGAACGGGACGGTGTAGGTGATGTGTAGCACCGAGACGAACGCTTCGGGCATCTCCTCGCCCTGGAACTGGGCGACGCTGCCGTCGTACTGGACGGCGCTGGTCGACGGCTCGTAGAAGAAGCCGAGGAACACGCCGGTCAGGATCAACAGGAGGAAGCAGAAGACCGCGACCTCCCCCAGCAGGAACGAGTCCTCGGCCGGGAACGCCTTCCCGAGGAACGTCTGGCCGTTCTTCAGGTCGAGTCGGCTGTCGAACCAGTCGTAGACCTGCTTCGCTCGGGACATCATTCACCTCCGGGACCGACGGTCCCTTCGAAGTCTCCGGTCGCGACGAGCTCCCCCTCGCTGGTCATCGTGATCGGGAGCTGTGGCAGCGCTCGACCCGGCGGCCCGTCGGTCACTGCGGCACCCGACAGCGGATCGAACTTCCCGAAGTGACACGGGCAGACGAGCGTGTTCCCCTCTCGGTTCGAGACCATACAGCCCGCGTGCGTACAGACTTTCGAGTAAGCGGCGTAGCCGTCGACGGTGAAGGCCATGTTCGTGTCGCCGCCGTAGTCGTCCTCCGAGAAGCGTACCAGCAGCGTCGGAGCGTCCTCGATCCCCGGTCGCGGTTCGGGAAACACCGTCATCTGCTCGCCGGCCGACAGTGTGCTCTCGGTGACTCGCTCGCCGTCTCCGTCGACGAGGTTGATCCCGTCTGAGTAGATCGGGCCGCTGTATCCGCGCTCGAACACCTGCGTCAGGCCGGCAAGCGGCGCGGCGAGGCTCGCGACGGCGGTCAGTCCGCCGGTCGTCGCGAGGACCTTCGCGAAGTCGCGCCGCTGGAGCTGTGCGCGGTCGTCGGTGAAGATGCTCGGCTGGCTCGCGCTCCCAGCACACGGACACTGTTCGTCGTCTCCGTCGTCGTCTGGTTTCGGGTAGTCCATCATTCGTGCCCCCTGTGTTCTGCGACTTCGATGTGTGGCATGAACCAGGCGTAGTAGGCGACCGTCGACAGCGCCAGCGAGAGGAACATCCCGGCGGCGTAGACGCCGAAGTACTGCGTTCGAGCCAGCGTCAGGTACTCGCCGGTAAACAGCGCGGCGAACACGATCGCGAGGACGGTCAGCCCGCCCATCGCGACCAGCCCCTCGATGGCGTCGGTCGCGTCGTGGTACTCGACGATCCAGCGCTCGTCGGTTTCGAGCCACGGTAACGACACCGTCCCGCCGTCCGCGACCGCCTCGGCGTCGTCCGGGGGCCGCACGGCGTCGTTCATGAACCGGTGGACCGCGGTCAGCGCCCCCAGCAGTCCGAACAGTCCGACCCAGACGATCACGCCGACCTGACTGGGCGAGAGCTTGTTCGGCGTGTCGACGAAGCCGTCGAGGGGACGGATGTCGGTGACACTCTCGTCGATCGCGATCTCCTCCGACGGCGGCTCTCCGTGGAGCGAGACGTACCACATCGGGAGCAACACCGCGGCGATCAACAGGACGATCAGGATCGTGTTGCGCCTCATCGTCCCCTCGCCACTCCTCTCGTTGCGCCCGTCCGATGGACGTGCTGTACACGTGCAGCCGGTGGCTGTGCTAGTCTCTCCTCAGAGCCACCAGCAGGCACAGATACTGGGTGTGCAGTGCCACGTCTGTCCATACTCGCGCCTGGGTAGCTGACAAATATAAACCGACACCGCACTTCCTGTCGCCGAGGAACGAGCGCGAATGTATTCGGCCTGCCTTTTTAACGACTTCTCGTGTGGATCGTCGTCGCCGTCACGGTGGGCCGTCGCGGTCGGGGTCGGGTGACGGGGCGTCGGGCGCTCCCTCCTCCATCGCGACCCGCATCTGGCCGCTGGTGTCGTCGAAGTGCAGATGCGAGTGGGGGTAGGCGATCTCCACGTCGGCGTCTTCCAGCGCGGCCCAGACGTTCGTCTGGACCTTCGAGCGGGTCGCGAGCAGCTTGTAGGGCTCTTTGACCCAGTATCGGAGCGTGAGCTGGACGCCGTGGTCGGCGAAGCTGTTGATGTAACACGTCGGCGGGGCGGGGTATCTGGCCGCGCCGACGCGGATGTCGGGCCCGCCCTCGATGACGGCGTCGACGTTTCGAGCCGACCGTTCGACGATCCGCCTGGCCTCGTCGAGGTCGCCCTCGTAGGTCACCGTAATGTCGAGTCGCAGGCGCGTTCGAGGGTCCTCTGCGGAGTAGTTGACCACGTCTCGCTCCCGGATCGTCCCGTTCGGGATGACGATGAACGTGTTGTCGAGTGTGAATATCTTCGTGTATCGGAGCGTGATGTCCTCGACGAAGCCCCGCGTATCGGTGTCGGAGAGTTCGATCATGTCGCCGATCTCGTAGGGCTGGTCCGCGAGCAGGAAGACGCCGCTGACGATCGAACCGACGACCGGTGCGATCACCACACCGACCACGGCAGAGAACACGGCGACCGACAGCGAGATGTCGCTCAGCTTGAGCCCGTAGATGCGGAGGATCGACAGGAGAGCGATCAAGAACACCGCGCCCCGGATTCCCCTGATCGCGGTCCGAGTCAGACTCGGGCGCTGGAACCGCCGCGCGATGCGTCGACCGAACACGAGTACGACGAGCCGTGACGCGAAGTACGCCACCACGAGGACCACGACCACCGCACCCAGATCCAGTATCCAGTCGGGCACGCCCGGAAACATCTCGTAGGGCACCGGCGATTCGAGCGTCCCGGTCGGCGACGCTGTCGGCGTCGGCGTCGCCGTCCCGCTCTGGGCCCCCGAGACACCACCGGTCGTCATGCTCGTCCAATCCGCGTCTCCGGATAAAAGGGTTGCGTAGCGCCCGACCACGACAGTCGTTATCGCGCCACGATACCGTACTACAGGAACAATTAAACAATTAGCCGACAGGTATTTGACCGTCCACCAGCTAGCCACAGTCGATGACCAGTATCGATTCACGCTGCACTGCAGCGAGTGCAGAGGCACCGCCACCGACGACCGGTCGCCGGAAGTCGTTGCTCTTCTGTCCGACCTGCGAGTTCGAGAGTTCCGCCGACGAGAAGTGGATCGTCCACGCCACAGCCGACGAGCGCGAACTCGTCTGTCCCGACTGCCGTTCGACGGTCGCGACGCGGTAGTCCGCCTCGTTTCGCCGGGCGTCTCGTACTGCCGGCTGTCCGTCTGTAACGAATGTTGCGACCCTGCGGTCGCGAAGATCTTCACGAAGTTACAGCCGGCAGTATGAAACCGGAGTTCACTGACTGCCACCGGCGACCGTGACCGATCTCGCCGCCCCGAGTGGTGACGCCCTCGGCGAACAGACGGCCGCCGGTCTCACTCGTCGTATTCTACGACGCGTTCGTCCGTGACGACGCTGTCGAGGAGACGCGTCGGCGTCGCGTCGTAGGCCGGGTTCTCGATCGAGAACCCTTCCGCCGGCTCTCGCATCACCTCCGAGACCGAACGGAACTCGTTTTCGAACGCGAAGCCGCCGTCGATCAGCTTCGACTCCGATCCGACGACGGTCACCGGAACGCCCTGATCGGCGGCGGCCGCCGCGATCGGGTACGTCCCGACGCGGTTGTACAGCGTGTCGTCGACGATGCAGTCCATGCCCACGAGCACGCGGTCACACTCCGAGAGATAGTGGCCGGCGGCGCTGTCGACGATCAGACGCACGTCGACGCCGTCGATCCCCGCCATCGATCGAGCCAGCTTGCGACCGAGATACCGGGGGCGTGCCTCCGTGACGTACACCGTCATGTCGACTTCTCCGTCGGCGGTCTCGATCGCACGCTCGATACTCTCGATCACGGTCGAGGAGTAGTCGTGCGTGAGGATCGTCGCAGTCGGATCGAGGCGGTCGCCACACCGCTTTGCGGCCCGTTCTTTGCCGGCCTCGACCTGCTCGACGACGGCCTGAATCGCGGCGTCGGTCTCGGCTTTGGCGTCCGCGACGCTGTCGAGGGCCGCCCCGGAGACGCGTTCGACGATCGCCCGCTGGGTCGTGTGCAACGACGCGTGCGACGGGTTCGCGCGTCGAAGTGCGCTGCTGTTTCGCTCCAGCGCCCGGACGTACTCCTCGGTGGTCGGGAACTCGCGGTCGGCGAGCGCCGACAGCGCTCTCGCCGCTTTCACGGCGACGACGGAGGAGCTGTGGGTCTGCATCTCGGAAATCTCCTCGACGGTCTCGTCGATCATGCTCGTGGCTCGGACCCCCGCCACCAAGGGCTTTCCCCATCGCCGAATCATATTTAACTGCGGACACGCACCATCCACTGGCTATGGTGTCGATCGGGTCGTCCCTGGACGAGCGAGCGATCTCGGAGAGCACGAGCGTCGCGATTCTGGTCGGCATCACCGTCGTCGTGACCGCCTCGGTCGGACTGAACGTCCTCATCGTAGACAGCCAAGAGACCGGCCCGCCGTCGGCGAACTTCACCTACGATCACATCGAGCAGAGCAACACGCTCATCGTGACCCACGACCGCGGCGACGAACTCGAAGCCGGGAAGATCCACTTCGTCGGTGCCGACCAGGACACGACCTGGGCGGCAGCGGCGGGGACGAACGAGACGACGACCGTCGGTCCGGGCGACATCGTCCAGCTCAGCGAGAACAACGCCTTCGGCACGCCGGTCACCTCCTCGACGGAGATCGAGGTGCAGTACGTCTACGAGGGCAACCGGACCACGCTCGACGAGTGGCCGTCGGAGCAATGACTCTCTCCCGGACCCAACGCTAATCCGTCGCCGACACCGCGTCCGCGTCGCCCGCTGGCTCCTCGCCGAGCAGTCGGTCCAGCGACAGCGGGCCGCTCCCGAGCGTCACCAGTGCCGACGCCATCCCGAACAGCGTGACGTGTGCCAGCACGGGATCGTCCGGCAGGCCGAACAGCGTCGCCGTAAAGAGCAGGAAGGCGACCCCGGCGCTGGCCCGCGTCAGCAGGCCGACGATCAGCGCGAGCCCGACGGCGGCTTCCAGCACGCCAGCACCCAGCACCCAGAGGCCGGGATCGACCGGGACGACGGCCGTGAGGTCGTACTTCTCGACTACCGCGAGCGACCGCGCCGGGTCGCCGAGTTTCTGCGTGACGCCGAGGAAGACGAAGGAGACGCCCAGCCCGACCCGAAGCACCGTCGGGACGTACCGGCGGTAGGGGGCCGTCACCTCGTCGAGCCAGACTTTCAGCAGGTGGAACCGGTCGATGCGCCCGTAGATCGATCCCTCCGTCGAGGCGATGTCCAGCAGGATGTCGTCGGCGCTGGGGCGGCCGCCGCCGAGGACGAACAGCGCGACGAAGCCGGGGACGTACTCCAATGCCAGCAGCGCGTCGGGACTGATGGCCAGTGCCAGCACGTACAGTCCCATCCCGAGGACGGTCATGATTCGCGTGCCGAGGCCGAAGAGCAGTCAGAACCCGATACCGATCAGTACGACACGCACGAGCGGATTCGCGGCGGGATCGAACGACACCGTCGGTGCGAACAGGTACCCCTGAAAGCCCGCACCGACGAGGGGCAGCCCCAGGCTCAAGCGCAACATCCACGGGATCAGGTCCTCGTAGGTCGCGAGCTTGGCGCGGAGAATCTCGATATCGACGACACGCGGACGGTAGCGCAGGTACAGCGCCAGCCCGACGACCCCGATCGCACCGCTACCGACGAACAGCGCTGCGTTGATCGGGTCCGCGAGTGTCTCGCGAACGAACGCGATCGCGTCGATCGTATCACCGGTCGGATCGGTCACGTAGTCGACGTGCGCGGCGGCCGGTCGAGCGATGGCTGCGAGCGCGACCAGCGCGAGTGCCACACGGGGGACCTTCGAGAACGTCATACACACTGTTAGGGCCGGCGACGCCTAACCTTGACCCCGACAGTCTGGCCGAGTCCTGTGGTCCCGGTGTCAAAAACCCGACCGGTAAAATTATACTTTCCTGGGGGCTATTGGGGACAGTGAGCGTCAACGTCGAATCGCGGATCGTCGATCGCGGGAACGACGATCACGTCGATGCCGCCTGGGAGCTCAAAGAGCGGATCCGGGAGCGTGACGGCGTCCTCAGACAGCGACACGGGTTCTTCAGCGACGCCTACCGCCGATCTCGGGTCTACCTCTACGTCGACGGCTCCCGAAACCGCCTCATCGGCTTCGCGGCCGTCCGCAGTGACGGCTACATCCTCTTTCTGGCCGTCGACGAGGAGTACCGCGGCCACGGGTTCGGCAAGCGACTCATCGCCCGCGTCTCGGAGGACTACGGGAGCGTCACCTGTCACGCGCGTGCGACCAATCAGGCGGCGATCTCGTTCTACGAACACCTCGGGTTCGAGCGCCGACGCGAGATCGACAACTACTACGAGGACGGCGGTGACGCCTACTACCTCAAGCTCGGCGACGCTTCGATCCGCGAGAAGCTCTCGAATCTCCTGCGTGGCTGACACCACCGGCGGACCGAACGCAATGCCTTTGATGGCCGTCTGCAAAGACGTGTTCAGATGGAAGAGCGGACGCAGGCGTACCTTCGGGGACGCTTCGGCGACCACTATCGCCGCAGCGAGTTCACGCCGCCGCCGGACGCCAACGAGCGCGAGTGGGGGTTCATCCCCTGGACCGACGGGCCGGGCGAGACGATGGTCCGACACCGCTCGCTGCTGGATCTGGGCGAGCTGGGAGAGTTCCTCCAGCGCAAGCGGCCCAAGCACGTCTACTTCTCGGCGGGCCGGTATCGCGACCCCAGCGCCTCCTCGATGAGCGCCAAGGAGTGGCGGTCGTCCGATCTGGTGTTCGACCTCGACGCCGATCACCTGCCCGCCGTCGAACTCGGCGAAGACAGCTACGCACAGATGCTCGCAAAGTGCAAGGAAGCGTTGCTCCGACTGCTCGACTTCCTGGAGAACGACTTCGGCTTCGAGGACCTGACCGTCGTCTTCTCCGGCGGCCGGGGGTACCACGTCCACGTCCGTGACGCTGGCATCCAGCAGCTCGAACGGGACGCGCGCCGCGAGATCGTCGATTACGTTCGCGGGATCGGGCTGGAGTTCGAACAGCTCGTCGACGAGGAGGCCGTGGCCGGAACGGCGGGGCGGTCCTCGCCGGCCCAGAAGCGGACGCTCTCGACCGAAGGCGGGTGGAGTCGCCGGGCTCACCGCCACGTGATGAGCGTCGTCGACGACCTGCTGGAACGCGACGAGGAGGCGGCGATCGAGCGCCTCAGAGAGTACGAGGGGATCGGCGAGGGGAAGGCGACGGCGGCACTCAGCGCGGCCCGCCAGAACTACGACCAGCTCGCGGCCGGCAACATCGACGTGCATCCGGCCTTCTTCCAGATCGCCAAGCCGCTGATGACCGAGATCGTCGCGATGGACAACGCGCCGATCGACGAGCCGGTGACGACGGACACGAACCGCCTGATCCGCCTGCCCGGCAGCCTCCACGGCGGCAGCGGTCTCGAAGTACAGCGTATCGAGCGCGACGCCATCGACGGCTTCGATCCGCTGGTCGACGCCGTCCCGGAGACCTTCCGCGGCCACGACATCACGATCGAAGTCACTGACGGCGGCCCGGTCGAACTCGGTGGCGACAGCTTTACATTGGAACCGGGCATTGGAACCTACCCAGAGCACGTGGGCGTCTTCGCGATGGCCCGCGGCCGTGCCGAGAAAGGCCCAGAATGAATCTCGACGAACTCCAGTCAGTCCAGTCCCGCGAGCGCCAGACCGACAGCCTCCAGCAGCTGCGGGAGTCGTTCTACGCCGACGCGGGGGAGTTCATCCAGCAGCTCCGCGAGGAGCGCGACAGCGTGGCCGACCGGGCCGACGATCCCTTCGACGCCCCGGAGGTCAACCGCCTGACCGACGACATCAACACCGCGGAGTCGACGGTCGAAGCGATCTACGAGCGCCGCGTCGGCAAGATCGTCAAGATGGCGTCGCTGGCCGCCGCCGACATGCCGGCCGAAGAAGAGGGGCTGACCCGCGAGGAACGGGACCTCTTCGAGACGCTGGTCAGCGCCATCGAGAGCAACCGCGATCACGTCCTCGACGTGCTCGCTGGCGACGTGACGCCCGACGCAGTCGAGGACGCGGGAGTCGACGAGAGCCCCACAGACGAGGTGTCGTCCGAGCCCGACGACGCCGGGGCGGAACCGGAACCCGAGCCGCCCACCGATCCCCCGTCGAGCGACGAGCCGACGACGATCGAAGCGGCCGACCTGATGGGCAGCGACGAGAGCGTCGACCTGCCGCCCGACGCGCCGCCGGACGGACCGCCAGAAGGCGGAGCCAGCCGGGACGACCCCCTGGCCGGCGAGCAGTCGCCGGCCTCCGACGGCGGTACGGTACCGTCGCCCCCGTCCGACGACGCGGGGCCGACCGCGCCGGACGCGCCCGACACCGGCGACGAGCCGGCGACGCCGACGATCGAGCGCGCGACGGTCCGGATCACGGACGAAGTCGGCGAGATCTTCGGGATCGATCAGCGCGAGTACGACCTCTCGACCGACGACGTGGTCACGCTCCCCGAGCAAAACGCCGCGCCGCTGGTCGATCGGGACGCCGCCGAACGCCTCGACTGAGACGGATTCCTGTCGCCGTTTGCCTCGACTGAGACGGGTTCTTATCGCCGTTCGCCAGGCCGACCGTACGCAGTCGTGGAGTCGATTCGGGAACGATCGACGAGAATCCGTACGACTATATATCTGGTCGCTCGCCCAGCGTGAGATCGACCGTCTCTCGGGACCCTTCACGGAGTACGTCGACGGCGATCGTGTCCCCCGGCGTCGTCTCCAGTGCGAGAAACGAGGAGAGGTGTTGGCGGGACGGGGTCGGGGTCTCGTCCATCGCCACGACCACGTCGCCGCCGACGCCGACTCTGACGCCGTTGACGACGTCTTCGCCGTCCGACGGCTCCAGGACGCCCTCGGCGGGTCCGTCCGTGACGACCTCGTCGATGTAGACGCCTTCGGCCGTCTGGAGGTCGTTGGCCTCGACGATCGGCGGCGTCAGATCGGTCAGCCGGACGCCGAGGTACGAGTGGTCGTAGGCCCCGGCGTCGATCAGCGACGGGACGACCCTGCGGGTGAGGGCCGCCGAGATCGCGAAGCCGATGTTGTCGCCCCCGCCGGAGTTGATGACGCCGACGACCGTCCCGTCGAGCGTGACCAGCGGGCCGCCGCTGTTGCCCGGATTGACCGCCGCATCTGTCTGGACGGCGTCGGGGATCGAGAAGCCGTTCGCCGCCGGGAGCGTCCGGTCGACGCCGCTGACGATCCCGGCCGAGACGGAGCCCGAGAGCCCGAAGGGGTTGCCGATGGCGACCACCTCCGTTCCGACGCCCGGGTCGGCCTCGACGAAGGGCAGCGGCGTGGCACTCGCCGGTTTGTCCGTGACCTCGATGACGGCCAGATCGCTGTAGGCGTCGACGGCGACGACGGCGGACTCGATCCAGCCCGACTCGCGGTAGCGGACGTAGATCTCGTCGGCGTCGCCGACGACGTGTTCGTTGGTCACGAGGTAGTCGTCGCTGTAGACGAACGCACTCCCCTGCCCGCCGCGACTGTTCTCGGTGTACGTACGGACCGTCGCGACGGAGTCGACCACCTGCTCGTAGACGGCGTTGTAGCCGTCGCTGGCCGCTTGCCCTTCGGCACCGGCGGCCGTGTCCAGTGTGGGTGCCTGACAGCCCGCGACGCCGGCACCGACGGCCGCCGCCATCGAACCCAACACGCCACGACGCGTCTGCTGATCGTCCATGGGCGTACTATCGGCGGCGGTCGAATAAACCCACGGCCAGACGACGTTTCACGCTCTGGCCGATGGAGACAACGGCCGACCGGAGCCGCCGCGAGTCCCAGACCTGTCGACGAAACGGACACAAGCTTGAGGTAGCGGTTTACCGTACCCGTAGCCATGTCTGAATCAGGCGGCGAACTCTCGTCGGTCCCGCATCCACCGTTCCTGTTTGCCGGGCTCCGCTGTGCACTGGAGATGGTGCTCGTCGCGTCGCTGATACTGCTCCTGGGATTGCCGGCTCGGAATCCCGTCGCGCTCGCGGTCGTGATCCTGCTTGCGTTTGCCGCCATGATGGTCGTCCTGTTCTGGTGTCTCAACCAACAGATGGACCGCTGGATCAAACACGCGCGAGGCAAGCCGACGGTGCAATGACGGGATCGCGCCGGGACCATCCGACCAGTCACTAACCTTTTGAACGTCTCCCCAGTAGTAGCCGGCAATGTCGACCAAGCGAGCGCTGGCCCAGCAACTCGGCGTGGTGGCGGGATTCGACGATCCGCGAGCCCCGCTCGAACAGTATCGGACGCCGCCGGAGCTTGCGGCCCACCTGATCCACCTCGCCGACCTCCGGGGAGACATCGAGGATCGCACGATCGTCGACCTGGGCTGTGGGACCGGGATGCTGACGCTGGGCGCGGCGCTGCGCGGCCCCGAGCGAACCGTCGGGCTCGACGTCGATCCGGCACCGCTACGGACCGCTCGGGACAACGAGCGGAAGGTCGCGTCGGCCACGTCGGTCTCCTGGGTCCGGGGCGACGCCGAGAACGCGCCACTGCGCCCGGATCGGGACGGGACGACGGTCGTGATGAACCCGCCGTTCGGTGCCCAGTCGGGCAACGAACACGCCGACCGGGCGTTCCTGGAGACGACGGCCGCGATCGCGGACGTTTCGTACTCCATCCACAACGAGGGCAGCCAGGAGTTCGTCGGCTCGTTCGCGGCCGACAACGGCGGCACCGTCACCGACTCCTACCAGACGGAGTTCGAGATCCCGCGCCAGTTCGACCACCACGAGGACGAGTCGCGAGCCGTCACCGCAGAAGTGTACCGGATCGAGTGGTAGTCGCCGTTCTACGCCGCCTCGCGGGTCGCGATCGTGACGCGCGTCCCCTCGCCGCTCGCGAACACCTGTGAGCCGTTGCGCCGGAAGGTGAGCCCTCCAGCGGCGGTCGTCCGGTTCCGGCCGGGCACCGACGCGGTGGCGAGCGTACGGCCCTCTCTGGACACCGCGAAGGCGAACCCCTCGTCGGTCGGGACCAGCGTGACGTTCCGGCCGGCGACGACCGGGTCGGCTCGGCGCGACTCGCTCGTGTAGCCGAGCGTCCGCTCGTCGCCGGCCGGCCTGAGGTACACCTTGTAGACGCTGTCGTTGCCGGCCGGTCGCCAGCCCGTGCGGTTGACGTGGACGTTCCGTCGCCAGCCGACGCCGCCGACGTCGACGGTCGCGAAACCGCGGTTCTGGAGCTGGGATTCGAGGACGACCGTCTGCCAGACGTGGCGTCGCTGGCTCGTGACGACGACGCCGCTGGTGTTGATCGCCGTCGGATCGTCGACGAACGGCAGGGAGACGCTCCGCACGTAGCCGTCGGGCACGTCCTCGCCGTAGCTGACGGTGTAGTCCCGGACTTCGACCGTCGGCTGTGGGGCCGGCGAGTCGCCGATCGGCGCGACGTTGTACGGGATCGCCGCGCCGCTCAGCCCGACCAAGAGGACGACGACGACGGCCAGTCCGACCGTGTGGACTCCCGCCGTCGATTCGGGGAGTCGGCGCTCGACGATCCAGTCCAGCCGCGAGCCGGCCCGCTCGTCGGCATCCCAGGTGCCCACGACGACGACGGCCGTCAGCACGAAGACGACCGCCGCGCCGAGCCACCGAAACAGGACGAAGCGGCCGTTTCCTTCCGGGACGTACAGCGCCCACAGTCCCTGAAACTCCGCGAACACGAGGAGCCCGAACCACAGCCGCGTCGGGTCGGGCCAGCGGTCCCGGTAGTACAGCAGTCCGAACCCGAGCAAGATGCCGGCGAAGATTCCGATAGCGTGGCCCTGGATCGCGATGCTGGCCCACCACGGTGTGATGACGCGGGGACGCGGGACGGCGACGACGCGCGGAGTCTGGACCGCGACGACGAGGAATCCGAGGACCTGATCGGCCAGCAGGGCAAGCAGTGCCATCAGCGGGCGCTGGACGAGTGCGAAGCCCGCGATGGCGAAGACGACCCCAGAGAACCCGACGACGGGTCCCAGTGCGAACAGCGACGTGAACAGCCCGACGACGAGCGCCCCAGCGGGGACGATCAGGATTCGGACGAACGGGTTCGTCAGCGCCGATCCGAACGAGTGAGCGCCTCGCTTTCGGGGGTAGTGGCCCCAGGCGTACTCGGCGACGGAGCCGAAAGCCGCCGTCGCCACGAGGTTGCCCGTCACGTGGCCGAGACTGGAATGTGTGAACGCGGCCGTCACCATGCCCAGCGGATAGCGATACGACCACGATCGGAACGGGATCACCAGCGGATCTCTGGGGTCTTCGATGCCACCCTGGACGAACAGATAGACGAGCGCGACCGCGCCGATCGTGAGCACGGTGCCCCACGGAACGCCGAGCAGCAGACGCCGACGGAGCGCGCCGAGTCGCCGAGCCGTGCGATCGCTGGCGACGAGTGCGACCCCCAGCGAGACCACGGCGGCGAGGAGGACGGTCAGCGTCCTGAGGGGCAGCCACGACGGAACCGCATCCATCGGGCCCGGTAGCATGTCCCGACCATGGGAGGGCTGTGGCTTATCGTTGGCGGCGACCGGTAGCAATCAGAAATCGGGTATCACTCTGTTACCTGGTTCGGAACCGAACCTATATATCTCGCTGGCGACAACGGAAGCGTGAGAGCCAACGATGTCATCCACGTTTTCCCCGGAGCCAGACGAGACCTGCCAGGTCGTCGAATCGTTCGACCTGATCGGATCGAAGTGGCGGCTGGCGGTGCTGTACGAACTGCTCGACGGCGAACAACGGTTCAACGAACTCAAGCGAGAGACCGGCACCAGTTCCCGCACCCTCTCGCGGGTCCTCGACGACCTGCAGGACCGTTCCTTCGTCGACCGGCGCGTCGAGGAGGCCGCGCCGGTCGCGACCTACTACACGCTGACCGAGAAGGGCGAGGCGCTCGCGCCGGTGTTCGACGAGATCGGCGACTGGGCCGACGAGTGGCTCGACGACGCCGTCGCGACGCCGGAGATCGAGACGCAGTGAGACGGATTCTCGTCGCGGTTTCTCGGTGACTGTCTCCCTCGTGGCGACGATAAACCGTGTGACACGAGAGCGGCCCGACAGCGTAGCTTTTTCCACCTGCAAGTACCACTGTTGACTCGATGGGAGTCCGGCCACCGGCTGACGACGACGGCGACGAACCGGACGCGATCGAGTTCGGTATCGCCGCGCTCGACGGAACACTGAGCGACGCCGATATCGAGTATCCGACCGACAAACAGACGCTCCGGGCCGAGATCGGGCACCGCGATGTTCCCTTCGACGCCACGGGCCACTCGATCACGGTCGCGGAGGCGCTCGAACAGGTCCCGAAGACGACCTTCGAGAACGAGCAGGAACTGCTCAACACCCTCCATCCGGTGTTCGAGGCCCGACGCGAAGCCACGAGCAACAGTCTCCTCTCGCAGCTTCGGGCGCTGGTCCCCTTCTAGGGGCGGCCGGTCGAACTGGCCCGCTCCCCGTCGGATTCTCCTTCCGCGCTCGGCTCCGCGTCGTCGGCTACGTCGGCGGCGGTCGACTCGTCGCCGACCTGGCGTGCGATCTCGCTCAGCCGCCGGGTCTGTTCGCGGTTCAGCGCGACGATCATGTCCGAGAGCACGCCGAACATGAGCAACTGGATGCCAAAGAGTAGCCCCGAGGCGGCGACGAGCGCGATCACCTCGTGGGAGACGCCGACGACGAACCACTCGTAGGCGACGTAGATCGCCAGCACCACCCCGGACAGTGCGCTCACCACGCCGACGCTCCCGAAGTAGAACAGGGGATTGTTCGTCTTTGCCATCCGGTACAGCGTCAGAATGATCACCGCACCGTCGCTGAACGGGTCCAGATTCGTCTCCGAGTCGTCCGGACGAGTCTGGTAGGTGATCGGCACGACCGTCGTCGAAACCCTCTGTTTGACGCACTCGACGGCCATCTCCGTCTCGATCCCGAACCCGTCGGCGGTCAGGTCGAACTGCCTGACCGACTCCAGCGTGAACGCGCGGTAGCCCGAGAGGATGTCCGTCAGATCCCGGCCGTGGATCACCGAGAACGCCGTGTTGATGATCCCGTTGCCGATCTGGTTCAGTCGGGTCATCGCACCGGGCTCCATGTCTGCAAAGCGGTTCCCGATGACGTGCTCTGCGCGCCCGTCGAACAGCGGCTCCAGCAGTCGGTCGGCCTCGTCGGGCCGGTAGGTGGCGTCGCCGTCGAGCATGAGGACGTAGGGCTGTTCGACGTAGCGGTCGAGCGCTTCACGGACGGCCTGGCCCTTTCCGGACCCCTCGCCGGTGCCGGATTGTTCGACGACTCTCGCACCGGCCTCGGCGGCGAGTTCGCGCGTGCCGTCGTCGGAACCGCCGTCGATCACGAGTACGTGTTCGAACCCCTGTCCGACGAACGAGGCGACGACGTCGCCGATCGTCGCCGCCTCGTTGTACGTCGGGACGAGAACGCACACGTCGTCTCGGTCGGCCATTGTTGGCCTGTCCAGCGCGTGGACTCAAATATATACTGGTGAGCTATTCGGCACGGGGCAACTCGATCACGACGGCGGTCCCACCTCGGTCGCTCTCTTCGATCCAGACCGAGCCGCCGTAGGAGTCGACCATCACGTCCACGAAGTACAGCCCGAACCCGGTGCCACTCGACCCGTTTCGCCGGGCACCGCGTTCGAACACCGACGGTCGCCGTTCGGGCGGGATTCCAGGGCCGTCGTCCGCGATGCGGACCTGCACCGTCTCCGCGCTCTCGGTCGCGGTCACCTCGATCGACGGCGACGATTCGGTGTGCTCGACGGCGTTGAGAAGGACGTTGGCGAACACGTCGTCGAGGAGGTCGTCGCCAGCGACGGTCACGGCCGGCACGTCGATCGACACCGAGCAGTGCTGGTCCGCGCTCGTCGGCCGAGTCGCCGCCGCTTCGAGCATCGCTCGCAGATCGACCGGCTCCGGGTCTGTCATGCCGTCTTCGGACAGCGTCGACAGCACCGAGCGGACCTTCTGGGTCAGCTCGACGATGTCGTCGCTCCACTCCAGGATCGTCTGTGCGTGGTCGTTGAGCTCCCCGTCGAGCTCGGATTCGAGCCGCTCGGCCCGCGCCCGGACGACGTTCATCCCGTTGAGAATGTCGTGTCGGAGGATCCCGTTGAAGAAGTCCATCTGTTCTTTCCCGTTTTTCAGGTCGGTGATGTCGAGCCCCTCCGCGACGATCTCCGAGACGGTTCCGTCGTCGTACACCGGCCGGACCGTGACGGCCGTCTTGATGCGAGTGCCGTCGGCCCCGACGTGTGTTCCCTCGAACTCGACGGTCTCGCCGCCCTCGGCTCGCTCGATCGCGTCGCGACACTGCGCCCGCTGTTCCTCGTCGTGGTTCCACCAGGGCGTCTCCGGGAAGGGGTGGCCACGAACGTCGTCGATGTCGACCCCGGCGAAAGAGAGCGCCGTCTCGTTGGCACGGAGCAGCGTTCCGTCCGGGTCGAGGATCCCCACGAAGACGTTCGGCGAGTTGAACGTCGCTTCGAGGAGTCGCTCGTTGCGGTCCCGCAGCGACGCGATCTGCTCGCGTTCCAGTTCCGACTCGATCCACTGCCGAAGCGTGTCGAGGAGCACCTCCTGCCAGGGATCCAGTGTCGATCTCGTGTTCGACGCGTCGCCGAAGCAAAGCGTCCCGTAAGTCTCGCTGTCGACCTCGATCGGAACGCCGACGTACGTCTCCAGGCCCCACCTGTCGTAGGCCGGATCGTCCGGCGCGCTCTCACGTACGTCGAGAATCGTGTACAGACCGCCGTCTGATAGCGTGTGTCGGCAGTACGTCTCGGCGAGTGGCGACGTGTCGCCGACGGCGTCGGCCGCGTTTTCGCCGGCCGCGACGGCGATCTCGTACTCGTCGCCGGTGACCGCCGAGAGGTATCCGCTCGGGTACCCGAGGTGCTGGCAGCCGACTTCGAGGACGCGCTCGATGCGCTCTCCGACGGCTCCGTCCCCGTCGGCCATCGCCGACGTGAGGTCCTGTAGCGCTTCGAGGTGACGCGTCGACGCGTCGGCTGTCTCGTCACCGCCCTCGGGGTCCATGCCAGCTAGTGGGCACGACACCGCTTCAATCCTCTGGCGGCCGAGACCTCGCCACCACAGCCGTCACTGTCGTGCGAGGACTCGTGGCAAAAAGCCGCGACGATCGTCGCGGACGGCCGACGGCGTCACCAGGTGCCGTGGAAGGTGTCGAAGGCGAGTTCCTCCAGATCCTCCTCGCCGATGGCGATGCGGTACTCCTGGGGCGTCAGCATCGGCTTCTTGAACTGCGGGCCGTCGTCGGTCGTGATCCGCGGACACCCCGTGTTGACGTAGGCGTCCATCCCGAAGTTCGTCAGGCGGTCCGGCGTCACCTCGTCCATCGTGATGAGGTAGGCGTCGTCGTTGTTCTCGACGATCTCGGTCGCCTGGTCCCAGCGACCCTGTCCGATCTTCGTACAGAAGATGACGCCCCATCGCTCGGCGTCCATCGCCTTGTGGACCGAGGCGTACCGCTGTTTCATGAACTTCTCCGTGTCGGCGACGTGGACGGCGTTGTTGACCGGGTCGGCGATGACGACCTTCTTGTCGGGGTGTTCCATCGCCAGCCCGAGCGGGTGGAACTTTCCACCGCCGACGTAGAGGATCTGGTCGGCGTCGACCTCGGCGCTGGCGTAGTTGCACCCGAGCACCTGTCCCTCGTGGGTCAGTCGCTCGTCGCCCTTGCGGGTGTGGACCTCGTAGTCGCGTTCTTCGAGCCAGCTGCGCATCTCGTCGAACTTGTTCATGTGCTGGGCCGTCGTCACGAGCCCGACTTCGGGGTCCTCGTCGGGAGCGGGAAGCTCCGATTCGAGGGCCTGCTCCATGATCGGGAACACGTCGACGTTCGAGAACAGCGGCACGTAGATGATCTTGTCCGACTCCTTCATCGGGGAGTGGCCGAAGTGAACGAACACGTCGGTCCGGCGCATCAGATACGTGTCCAGGTCACAGGCCCCGTAACAGGGCTGGCCCGAGATCATCACCTGCGTGTCGTCTGGGAGTTCGTCCCGGAGGTCGTCGGCGACGGCCGGTCCGCGGCGCTTCAGCCCTTCCGGGAACTGGAGTCCGACGGTCTCTGCGTCGCGGTCGGCGACCTCCTCGACGATGCGGTCGAGTTCGTAGTCCCACTCGCGGTCGTGCTTGAGAGCGAGCCCAGTCGCCCGGAGGTCCCCCTCGCTGCGGTCCTGACTCATTGGACCGGGATAGCGCCTCGGCGCGTATAACAAGCGCGCTTCCAGACGGTGTCGCCGGCCGTGCGGACACTGTCTCCGCTGTGGCCGACCCGCTGTTCGTCGCGGAGCTACTCGTGGTGGCGAGACGTGCGATAGACCGACAGCCGGCAGTATCAGGACTCGTCGAGGAGAAGCTCCTGTGTAGCGTCGTCGACCGACGCCAGTCGATCTGCGATCCGGTCACCGAACGCGACGAATCCGAAGGCCAGAACGGCGAGCATCGCGCCACCGACGAGTGTCAATGCCATACACTGACTTGCCGCTCTACCCTGAAAAGCCTGCTCCCCCGGTGGCGGTTCGGCAACTCTTTAGGCGGCCAGCACCAAGGGTGGAGAGATGAGTATCGAGTCCGAGACCTCCGATCCGGCCGTCGACAGCCACGTCGAAGAGATCGCCGCCGAGTTCGGCGACGCGATCACACAGCTACCCGTGTACCAGCGCTTCGCCGAAGCCAAAGCGGCCGTCGAGAACGACGAACAGGCCCAGGAGAAGATCGAGGAGTTCGAGTCCATCCGCGAGGAGTTCATGCTCGCACGCCAGACGGGACAGGCCGACCAGGAAGCGCTCAGAGAGCTCCAGGCCGCACAGGAGGAACTCCACGACCTGCCGGTCATGAGCGAGTACCTCGAACTGCAAAGCGAACTCGAATTGCGCCTCCAGGAACTCAACGAAGTCGTCTCCGAGCAGCTCGTCGTCGACTTCGGCGAGAAGGCCGGCGGCTGCTGCGAGGACTGACCCGACTGGCCGCCGGTTCGGGGTGTCGCCGCCCCGGACGGTGCCACTCCTGACGGACAGCCCGGCACCGGACGGGATGGGAACCGGCTCCACGCCGCGGCTCGCGGTCACTTCTCGTCGCCGCTTTCTTCCCGGAGTGACGACGCCGACCGACGGCCGGCGAGTAGCGCGTCGACGGGCCGCCAGTATCGTCGGCTGGACCTCCGGTGTCGTCGTCCGGAGTCCGCCGCCATTCGAGCTATCAGTGTCTGAAATGAGTCGCGAAATCCGCTGCCGTCGGCGTTCGTCGAAGCCATCTGGATTAGCTACTTCCAGCGTCGATGGTGGATTCGAGGCCTCTGAAACCCGCTACAGTTCCCGAATACAGAACCTGATAATTCGGCGCGTAGTCTTATTACCGAGTAGTGGCCACCGTTAGACAAGCGGAGCGAGTACTATTCAGATGCAACAGAGTGGGCAACGTGAGCGAGCGAGTGACCGCGGTCAGGTCGGGATCGGGACGCTGATCGTGTTCATCGCGATGGTCCTCGTCGCGGCGATCGCGGCGGGCGTACTGATCAACACCGCGGGCTTTCTCCAGACGAACGCAGAACAGAGCGGCCAACAGAGCAGCCAGCAGGTGACCAACCGCCTCCAGGTCGTCGACATCGCCGGCACTGACATCGTGAAAGACGGCGAGGGCTTCGAGGTGACGACGGTCGACGTGACCGTCAAGCGAGCGCCGGGCTCGGGCAACGTGGACCTGTCGACGACGACTGCCCAGTGGGTCTCGTCGGGCGGCAGCTACAACGTCCTCAGCTACACGGCGGCCGAGGGATCGGGCGGATCGAGCGGTGACGCCGGATTCATCACGTCGACGCTGCAGGACGACGACGGCTCGATCTCGAACAGCAACGCCCTCAACGACCAGGCCGACCGGGCGATCATCAGGTTCCAGACCGACTCGGTTCCCAGCAGCGAAGAGGAAGACGACCTGAACGGGAAGCTCGTCAGCGGCGACCTCACCGAGGGATCGTCCGCCGAGATCAGGCTGACCACCCAGGCCGGCGGCGAGACCACCGCCACGGTCGTCGTGCCCGAGTCCCTCTCGGGCAAGTCCGCCGTCTCGCTCTAGGCCGTCGCCCGCTTCCGCAAGGACTTAGCGGCCGCTCGCGACACGTGCAACCATGACTGTCGACTCCGACTGGGGCGACTGGCTCGTTCGCGCGGTCGAAGACGCGGATCCCGACGGACTCGCGATCTGGTATCTGGGCTGTAACGGCTTCGTGCTCAAGTCCAGCGGCGGCGCGGTCGTCTACGTCGATCCGTATCTCGGTATCGGCGATCCGCCGCGGACGGTCCGGATGATCCCGATCCCGTTCGATCCCGACGACGTGCGCGAGGCGGACGCGGTCCTCGCGACCCACGAACACACGGACCACACGCACGGCCCGAGCCAGGCACCGATCCTCGCCGGGACGGGAGCCACGTTCTACGGCACCGACGCGAGCCACGACGTGGTCTCGGACGAAAACTGGACCGAAGCGTGGGACGTCGACGACGACCAGCTCCGCGAGATCGGTGAAGGGGACACCTTCGAGGTCGGTGACCTCACGGTCCACGTCGAACCCGCCAACGACCCCGACGCCGACCACCCCGTCTCGTACGTCTTCGAACACGACGCTGGAACCTTCTTCCACGGCGGCGACGCGCGGCCCGGCGCGTTCGAGCCGGTCGGCGAGTCCTACGACATCGACGTGGGGGTCCTCGCGTTCGGCACCGTCGGGATGATCCCCGACAAGGAGACCCGCGAACCCGAACGCACGAAGTGGTACAACGACGAGAACATGATCGTCGAAGCCGCGAACGAACTCCAGCTTGAGACGCTCGTCCCGACCCACTGGGACATGTGGAAGGGCATGACGACGGAGCCGACGGTGCTGCACAACCACGTCAACAGCTTCCCCGCTCCGGCGACCCTCGACATCGTCGAGATCGGCGACCGGATCGACCTGGGATAAATTGCCAGCTCACAGAAGTAATAAGCCAGGCAATACGTATCTTTAATATTCTCGCTCGACGCTATTCGAGACATGAGTGACTCTCAGGCGTACGAGGAGATTACTGTGGCCTCCGATGGGGTGACCGTCACCAAACGGTACGAGGCCGACGAGTTCCCGGTGCCTGCCATCGCGTTCAAGTTCGCGTCCAGTCGGACCGAACCGGTGACTGTGCGGCTGACCGACGTGGTTCCGGAGGACGTGGCGGTCGAGGATCTGGGCTTTCACCCGGAGTACGGGAGCGAGTTCTGGACGATCGACGACGACGAGATCGCGTTCGAGCGTGAACTCGAAGCGGACTCGGAGTACACGACGGTGTACGGTATCCGTGCGACCGGCACCGACAACGTCGAGCAGTTCCTCACCGAACCCCGGATCGACCGCATCGACCCACCGCTGGAAGACGACGGGGGCGAACTGGTCGGCGAAGGGTCCGACGCCGTCAAAGACGTGATCAGCGGCGACGCCGACAGCGTTCCGGGACTCGAAGAGTCCGACGACGAGGACATCGAGACTCTCGATCTGAAGGACCCGAACAACGAGGGTCACCAGCGCGGTGCCACCGAACGCGCTCCCGAAGAGACAGACGGCGACGCCGAGGAGGCAGCCGAGGACGCGGAATCGGCCCAGCAGGCGGCCAACAACGGGACCGCAAGCAGCGTCGAAGTCGAGGGCGGGAGTCTCGTCGCAGCGATGGCGAACGAACTCCGGAACAACGAAGTCCGCAAGGAAGACGTCCAGATCCTCCGGAAGGCCTTCGACCTCGCGAGCGACGACGGCTCCGTGACGGCTCGGATCGACAAGCTCCAGAAAGACGTCTCCGACGTCGTCGCGTACACCGACGCACTCGAAGAGTTCCTCGACGAGAACGGGACGGGCGAACAGCTCATCGACGAGTTCGAGTCCGAGGTCGAGCAGTTCCGTTCCGAGGTCGAGGAGTTCGAGTCCGAGCTGGCGTCGGTCAAGTCGACGGCCGCCGAGAACGGCGCTCAGATCGACGGACTCGCCGACGGCGTCGAGCAGATCGACGAGAGCGTCGACGACGTGACAGACGACGTATCGGAGCTGGAGTCGACCCTCGAAGGCGTCCAGGACGACCTCGAAGAGATCCGCGAGGAGATGGCCGACGCCGGCGTGGAGAGCCAGATCGAAGAGATCGACGAGGAGATCGCCGAACTCAAAGAGTGGCGCGAACAGCTCTCGTCGGTCATCGGGGGCGGCGGCGACTGACGCGACTGGCCGCCTTCCGTTTCGCTCACTCCGGAGCGGCGAACGTCTCGACACGGAGACACACGCCGGTGTGAAACCGGACTCGTTTTACTCTCCCATCGTCTGTGCCATCGTAATGACGACGATCAGCGTGGCCGTTCCACGCAAGGGTCGCCCGCTGGAGGCCGTGCTCGAACGGCTGGCGACGACGGCAGCGTTCACCGAGATCGCCGACGACGTGATCTCGACGCTGCGCTACGAGAAGGCCATCACCAAGGACGACGCCACACCCGACGCGCCGGTGTACGATCGTCTCGGGGCGTACAGCGACCTCGACGATCCGACCAGACCCGAGTACACGCTCCTGCGAGACGACCGCGAGGGGATGCCCCGACGCGTCGTCTTCGACAGCCTGACGGTCCCGGTCGACGGGATCGACCTGCGTCTGGTCGGCCGAGAGGAGCCGTTCCGGTCGCTGCGCAAACACGAGTTCGCGCTGGGCTTTGACAGTGCCGACCTCGTTCTCGAAGAGGTCGTACAGCTGCGGGACGACCCCCTGACCGAGATCGCAGCGATCAACGAGCGGATCGATCCGGTCGACACGGACGTTCGCGTCGTCACCGGGATGGGCGATACGGTGTATCACACGCTGCTCGGAACCCCGGCGGTGCGCGAGTCGCTCCCCTATGATCTCTCTCGCGAGTTTCTCTCGGCCTACGAGGGCGAACTCTGTATCTCGCCGCGCTACGAGCGACTGGTCGAGGCCGTCATCGGCACGGACGCCCTGCGAGACATCGAGTTCGTCTACCCCGAGAACGGACAGGAAGAGGAGGCCGCCATCGCCGAGGCCGGGCTGGGCGTCTACCTCACTGTGACCGGTTCGACCGCCCGCGACCACGGGCTCGAACTGGGAGAACAGTTGTTCCCCAGCGAGACCGTCCTGCTGGAGAACCGCTCGGAGGTCGGCGACGGCGTCGATCGGGTCAAGGAGCTGTTCACTGCGCCCGACGAGTCCGTCCTGGCGCTCCAGTAGCGGCCCTGCGGTGACATCGGTGTCAGCACAGACCTTTGGCCCTCGGCGACCTACGTCGTCGTACGTCCGTCACCGCGACGGCACCACCACCATGTCACGACACAGCATCACGCCGACACGGACAGCCGGGGCCGACAGATGAGTGAGCCACACGCCGATCAGCCGGTCCACACCGCGGGCACTCCGCTGGACGACGCCAGCGTCGCCGTCGTGATGATCCACGGCCGCGGGGCCAGAGCCGAGGGGTTCCTCCAGCTCGCAGACGAGATCGACGTCGACGGCGTCGCGTATCTCGCACCGCAGGCACAGCGCGGGAGCTGGTACCCGAACCGCTTCATCGACCCGATCGAGAGCAACGAGCCCCATCTCACCGCCGCACTGGGCGTCGTCGCGGACACAATTGAACGCGCCCTCGAAGCCGGCCTCGACCACGAGCAGATCGTCCTGATGGGGTTCTCCCAGGGTGCCTGTCTCGCCAGCGAGTACGTCGCCCGGAACCCCCGCGCGTACGGTGGACTCGTCGCCTTCAGCGGCGGACTCATCGGACCGCTCGGGATGGACTTCGACCACGACGGAGAACTCGACGGGACGCCGGCCTTCTTCGGCTGTAGCGACTCCGACCCGCACATTCCGGAGACTCGCGTCACCGAGTCCGCGGACGTGTTCGAGCGCCTCGGAGCCACCGTCGAGACGCGACTCTACGAGGGAATGGGCCACACGATCGTCGACGACGAGGTCGAGTACGTCGTCGATCTGCTGTCGACGCTTGCGGGTTCGGACTGATACTGTTGGCTCTCACGGACGGACAGCCGACAGTACGACGCCGCCGGTGGGATTCCCACCGGGCGGGAACGATCCCGTACCGGTGACCAACGTCACTTATCAGTCTCGAACGCCTTGTCTCAACTCGAATGCTGTCAGACGAGTTCGGTCGCGAGGTCTCGGGCGTCCGCGTCTCGCTGACCGATCGGTGTAACTTCGATTGTGTCTACTGCCACAACGAGGGGTTGGGCGACACGCGCGGGCCACTGGCGGCCCAGGACGACGAACTCTCGACGGATCGAGTCGTCGACTTCCTCGAAGTGGCCGCCGACTTCGGCGTCGACTCGGTGAAGTTCACCGGCGGGGAACCGCTACTCAGAGAGGACCTCGCGGAGATCGTCGCACGGACGCCCGACGAGATGACGGTGTCGCTGACGACGAACGGGACCTACCTGCCCGGGCGAGCGACCGAACTCGTCGACGCCGGACTCGAACGGGTCAACATCTCCCAGGACGCGCTCGACCGGGAGGCGTTCGCCGAACTCACTCAGAGCGGCGCGTACGACCGAGTGCTGGAGGGCGTCGAGGCGGCGGTCGACGCGGGACTCGCCCCGGTGAAGATCAACATGGTCGTGTTCGAGCCGACGGCGGGATACGTCCCGGAGATGGTCGATCACGTCGTCGAGAACGAGGGGCTTCGCCTCCAGCTCATCGAGTACATGCCCGAACTGGCCGGCCACCCGGAGTGGGCGATCGACATCGATCGCGTTCACGACTGGCTGTCCGACGAGGCCGACCGGATCGAGCACCGCCAGATGCACGACCGGCGGCGGTACTTCGTCGCGAGCGACGACGGCGACCGCGAAGGGATGGTCGAGATCGTCGACCCGGTGGGCAACGAGACGTTCTGTGCGAACTGCCACCGGGTGCGACTCACCCACGACGGCTACCTGAAGGGCTGTCTGAACCGCAACGACGACCTCCGGTCGATCGGCGAGACGAAGTCCCGGATGCGCGAGGCGTTCCGGGCGACCGTGGCCGCCCGCGTCCCCTACTACGGCGAGTACATGGTCGAGACCGAGGACGGCTGGGAACGCAACGAGCAGTACCGCGACGAGGAGGGCGACCGCGCCCCCTACGCCTACACCGAGGACTGATCCGAACTCCGGTCGCCGTTTGCCCGGTCGACCGGACGGCGTCCGGCCCAACGCCGTGCGGGCGGGCTCGCGAAGTCGTAGCTTTTTGCCCTCTGGCGGCCTGTGTTCGAGTATGACAGACGACCCTCGGGGCGTCGGATTCAGAGAGCAGACGCGGCTCGGACCGGCCCGCGAGCGACTGCTCGACTCGCTGTCGCCGGTGTCCCGAACTGAGGACGTGCCGATCGCGGACGCCGACGGCCGGGCACTCGCGAGCGAACACACGGCTCGGCGGCCGGTGCCACACTATCCGCGCGCGGCCATGGACGGCTTCGCCGTCCGGGCCGAGGACACGTTCGGAGCGACACGCCGGTCGCCGGTCCGACTGGAGCGATCGGAGTCGGTCGGTCCGAACGCCGCCCGCCGCGTCCACACCGGGAGCGAACTGCCGTCGGGTGCCGACGCGGTCGTACGGGTCGAGCAGGTCGAGGCCGACGACGGGTGGATCGAGGTGTTCGACGCCGTCGCCAGCGGCCAGAACGTCGGGCCGGTCGGTGACGACGTTGCGGAAGGACAGCACCTGTTCGATCCCGGCCACCAGCTCCGGCCCTCCGATCTGGGACTGCTGAAGGCACTCGGGGTCGAGACCGTCGAGGTGTTCGAGCGCCCGCGGATCAGCGTCGTCCCGACGGGCGAGGAACTCGTCCAGTCCGATCCGGAACCGGGCGAAGTCGTCGAGACGAACGGCCAGACCGTCGCTCAGTACGTCCGGCGGTGGGGAGGGGAACCGACGTACCGCGACGTGGTCACCGACGACGAGGCAGCGCTTCAGAGGGCAATCGAGCGGGACCTCGACCACGACCTGATCGTGACGACCGGCGGCTCCTCGGTCGGCGAGCGGGATCTCTTGCCGGCGGTCGTCGACGATCTCGGGTCCGTCTCCGTCCACGGCGTCGCGCTCAAGCCCGGCCACCCGGTCGCCGTCGGCCGCGTCGAGGAGACGCCGATCCTCGTGTTGCCGGGCTACCCGGTGGCGACGATCGTCAACGCCGTCCAGCTGCTCCGGCCGGCCCTCAAGACGCTCGCACACCTCCCCGAGCGCGAGCCACCGGTGACGGAGGCCCGACTGGAGCGAAAGGTCGCCAGCGAGATCGGGACGCGCTCGTTCGTCCGGGTCCGGCTGGATGGCGAGGGCGACGAGCAGACGGCGACACCGACCAGAGCGAGCGGTGCCGGCGTCCTCTCCAGTGTCGCGCTGGCGGACGGCTGGGTCGTCGTTCCAGAAGACAGCGAGGGGTACGACGCGGGTCGGACTGTCGCCGTCGAGGACTGGGAGTGGTCGCCGTGAGCGACCGCAAGGAGTTCCGTGACCTCGCGACGCCCGAGCGCGCACACGAGGTCGTCGACGGCCTCGACATCGATCCCGGGGCCGAGACGGTCCCCCTCGACGAAGCTCGCGGGCGCGTCCTCGACGAGCGCATCGACGCGACGCTGGACGTGCCGGGGTTCGATCGGGCGAGCATGGACGGGTACGCGGTCCGGGCCGAGGACACCTTCGACGCCGACGAGGCGAGCCCGGTGACGCTCTCGCTGGCCGGCGCGGTCCACGCCGGTGAGCGACCGACGGTCTCGGTCGAACCCGGAACGGCGGTCGAGGTCTCGACCGGCGCGGTGATGCCCGACGGTGCCGACGCGGTCGTGATCGTCGAGCGGACGACGACGACCGACGAGGGCGTCGAGATCAGAACCGCAGTCACGCCCGGCCAGAACATCATGCTCTCGGGGGCAGACATCGCGGCAGGGACCCGAGCGCTCGGCCCCGGAACGCGGCTCACTCCCCGCGAGATCGGACTCCTCTCCGCGCTCGGCGTCGACGAGGTGCCGGTCCGGGCGAAGCCGACGGTCGGTATCCTCTCGACGGGCGACGAACTCGTCCGTCCGGGCGAACCCCTCCAGAGCCAGGCCGGACAGATCTACGACGTGAACAGCTACACGATCGCCGCGGCCGTCGCGGAGGCCGGCGGCGCGCCGGAGCTGTACCCCCACGTCGGCGACGATTACGAGGCCATGGAGCGACTGCTCCGGCGGGCCGCGACGGAGTGTGATCTCGTCCTCTCGTCGGGATCGACGAGCGCCAGCGCCGTCGACGTGATCTACAGCGTCGTCGAAGCCCAGGGGACGCTCCTCCTGCACGGGACCGCGATCAAGCCCGGGAAGCCGATGCTGGTCGGTGAACTCGACGACGCGGCGTACGTGGGCCTGCCGGGCTATCCGGTCTCTGCGCTGACGATCTTCCGGACGTTCGTCGCACCGCAGATCCGCGACGCTGCGGGCCTCCCCGAACCCGCCACCGCGACCGTCACCGGCGAGATGGTCGTCCGGGAGCGCTCCGAAGAGGGTCGCCGCCGGCTGCTGGCTGCCGGCCTCGTCGAGAACGGCGACGGCGACCTGCTCGTCTACCCGGTCGACAAAGGTAGCGGCGCGACGACGAGTCTCGTCGACGCGGACGGAACCGTGACCGTGCCCGCCGACACGGCCTTCCTCGACGCGGGCGAAGCCGTCACGGTAGAGCTGTTCTCGCCCGACGTTCGGCCTCCGTCGGTGCTGTGTGCCGGCGACTCCGATCCCGTGGTTTCCCAGCTCCTCGACGGGCTGGACAACCCCCGCTTTCTCCCGGTCGGGACGCACGAGGCACTGCGGCGACTGCGTGCGGGTATCCCCGACGTGGTGGTCGCCGCTGGCCCGACCGGAGAGTCGGCGGACGCCGTCGAGTTGGGCGGCTGGACTCGCGAGTGGGGACTCGTCGTCCCCGCAGGCAATCCCGACGGAATCGAAGGCGTCCCGTCGCTGATCGATGGCGACGGATCGATGGTCAATCTCGCGACCGGATTCGGGTTGCGTACCAGCTTCGACGCCCATCTCGACGCCCTCGCAGACGAACGCGAGGTCACTCGAAGCGAACTGACTGCCGACATCTCTGGGTACGACCTGACGACCAGCGGCGACGAGAGCCCGGCACGCGCAGTCGCCGCCGGAGACGCCGACGCCGGTCTCGGACTTCGCGAGACTGCGACGGCGCTCGAACTCGATTTCGTCTCGCTGGGCCGACAGCGGGTCCGCGTACTCACAACGCCGGACCGTCGGGACAAGCCCGCCGTCGAGCGACTCGCTGAGGCAATCGACGCGGTCGACCGCTCGGAGTTCGCCGGGTTCGACTGATACTGCCGGCTGTCACTGTTTCACGATCGCGACCACGGGTCGCGAAACTCTTCACAGACGGACAGCCGGCAGTATGACGCCGACACGCGATCGCTCTCTTCTCCTCGTGCTCTCGCACTCCGGCAGTTTCCCCACCTGTGAGTGCGATCTGTACCGCAACCATTGATATAGCGGCATACAGTTTACGTGTCTGCGAGCTGCCGCCGCGTCGCCGACAAAATGGCAATAAGTGTTAACAAATATCGTACACGTGTTCGTCGTAGACGGTGCGAACGCGGTCGCCCCACTCGTGGGTGTACGTATCGATCACGTCCTGGGCTACGTCGCCGCGCAGGTACTTCACGATCCCCCGATCACCCGTTCGATCGCGGAGGTGTGTCGTGAAGAAGTGTCTGAAGTAGTGAGGCGTCACGTTCTGGGCCGCGTCGCCGCCGTCCTGGTACCAGCCGCGGTCGCGTGCGTGGCGTTCGACGACGTGGTGGACCATATCCGGCGTGAGTCGCTTCCCCCAGTCTCCGCTCGTCGACGTGAACAGCGGCTCTGCGGTCGATCTCGGATCCGGGCGGACGGCCAACCATCGTTCGAGTACGTCGCCCAACTCCGCGTCGACGGGGATCGTCGTGTCCCGCTTTCGCTTGTTCGAGGCCGTCCGCTCTTCGCCGTTGACGACCGCGCCACGCGCCGGCTCGGCCGAGACGAACAGCGAGTCGGGGCGCTCTTCGAGTTGTGGTCGAATCGCAGTCCCCGCCGTGACCGTACACTCGGACAGATGCAGGTCACGAACGTCGAGGTTACACAGTTCGCCCGCACGCATCCCGGTCTTCAACAGGGTGACGACGACCGCTCGCTCCATGGGGTGGTCGATGTCCTGGACGAACGACCGCATCGCCGGGATCGGGATCTCTCGGCGCTGGGGGTCGGTGTCGATCGTCTCGTCCATCTCCTCCATCACCAGCGCCATCGGGTTCTCCTCGAAGGTTCCGACCTGGTTCATGTACGCGTAGAACCGATGCAAGTAGGAGGCGTACGTCGCGACGGTCGAGTCGCTCTGCTCGTCTCTGAGCCCGTGGACGTACGCCATGCAGTCCCGGTGGGTCGCTTCGCCCAGTCCTACCGGCCGGGCTCCGCTGTCGAGGAAGGACTCGAACTCCCGGAGCACGCGCTCGTAGTACTCCCGCGTCCGATCCGTCTTCCCGTGGTAGGTCATATCGTCCAAGAAGTAGCCCACGGGGTCCTCGCTCGCGTCGACGGCGTCGGTGTCGGAGCTCATTTCTTGACGTACCCTCCCTCGCGCCCGCTGTATCTGATCTCGTCGCGCGCTTGCAGTTCCTGTAGCGTCTCGTCCAGTTGCGCTTCGATATCGTCGGTCACTGCGGCGACCAGTTCGTCCCACTCGTAGCTGTCGCCGTCGGCGAGGGTCGAGAGAACCCGGTCTTCCAGACGCTGACCCTGGGGGTCAGCGTCCGATTGTTCCCCTTCACCGGATTTCTCCACTGTCGACGACCCGTCTTCGACCGAGTCGACGGTAAAACCACGCCTCCCGGCCTGTACCATCGATCTGACGAACTCGCTGAGGCTCATGTCGAGTTCGTCGGCGTGTGCCTGCCACTCCTGTTTCTGGTAGGTCGGAACGTAGGACTGAATCCTCGCTCGGGAGGTGTCGACGTCGCCGTCACGTGCCATGTCGGTCTCGTCACTTCCCAGCCACATCAATCTAACTCACACCCACAGATAAATGACCTTATCTGTGGTACTGACATCCTATAACGGCCGTCTTGAGGTATGTTATTTGTGTATATGACTTCAGATCCCGGCGGAGATCATATACACAAATAAATACTCCCCTCTCAGTAGCAACACAATCCGTCGACAGCGCCAGTCGATCTGGTCAGCAGCGGCCGCTCGCTGTGGACGGTGCCGACTGTCGTCGGTCGGAGCACCGCGACTGAGGGGAGACTCTGCGACGCAGGTGTCTCTTGCACGACCGGTCGCGTCGGACGAGGTTTCTTACGGTGCCGATCGCTCACGGCTCTGAGCGTTCTCTGTGTCCGAAGTAAGCGACGACCGAATGGAAAACTGGACGGCTGCCCGTCGCGGCGACACTCGACAGCCGGGAGTCCACACCGACTGTATCCGTCGGCAGTCATCTCGGCCTCGTGGCCGTCCAGCCGTTCACAGTGTTGCGGCCGACGGTAGCAGTCCCGAGAGACGGACGCCCTTCGACGCCGCCACTCAGTCCAAGAATACGTCAGTGCCCGGAACTGCGTCGACGTCCGCGGGCAGTTCGTCGAACCACTCGGCTGCGTGGACCGACTCACCAGTGGGTTCCACGGCGGTGAGGTCGTACTCTCCCGAGAGGGGGACACCGCGGACGGTGACGAATCCCCGAGTCGCGGTCTGTTCGCCGTCGTCCGTTTCGACGGTGACCTGCCAGATGCCTTCGATCGCCGTCAGCCCGATCTCGAAGCCGATCGTCGCCCGAACGTGATCGACGATCGCAGTCGTGAACTCTTCGTCCGGTGCCACGTTCTCGACGGGGAGCTTCCACGAGCAGGTGTCTGTCTGCCGTCGGAGAAGCAGCTCGCCCGCTGGGTTCGTGATGCCCACGCAAGCGAGGTCTGGAAGGTCTCTCACCTGTTCGACGACTGCCGCGTCGACGACGTCTCGCTGCTCGTGATACGGAATCGTATCGTCCGCAGCAAGGCGCTCGTAGTCGACGATCGATTCGACCTCCGGAGAAGGCGTGTCTGTCGTCATGGTCGGTGTGTGGCTTGTAGCGGGGCTCGATCGAAGTGAGCGTTCTCGACCGGCGTTCGGGCGAAGCCCGCGAAGCCAGTATTCGAGCGACAGGCGGCGGGATAACGAATGTACCGGCAGTCCGGAAGGTCGTGTTCAGAGAAGCCGCGGTCTCTGCCGACTCGTAGACGCCGACGCCCTCGCGCTTGCGGTCCGGCGACTCACTGTCGAGGGGAAGAGCCGTCGGCCCTCTCGAACCACGCTCTGCGTGCTTGCACCAGGACTCCGCTCCTCAGCCCGTTCGAACGGCGCTGCGGCCGCGTACAGGTATCGGCGAAATTCTTGCAAGGGCCGCGGTTCCATCGGCCGGCGACACCGTGAGGGTCCACCCAGCGTGGGCTTGCGGTGCTTTCCAGTTGCTTCGGTCAGCCCCTATTTGGACACCGCTGTCTGGCACAGTCGATCGTCGTTACAGCGTGGCGGTTGGCGACGGATCTCGACGCCACATCAGTACCGCGGTGATCGGTGCGAGCGAGCCTATCGCTGGTCTCTCGACGGGCACCTGGCCGTCCTCGTCGGGTGCTGCCCGGCAGCGGGCCGTGGATGTCATGCTGGCGCTGGCGTTTTCCCCTCGTTGCTCGCTTTCGGTCGCTGTGCGTGGGTGTTTTTTGTCACTTCCGCCCGTCGGAGGTGGCCACAGTGGAACAAATAAATCGCATAGTGCTATACGCAATGAGGGTGCGAACGGCAGTGAACAGTACGTCTCAGAGGCACGTCAGTCCAGCAGCGAGTCGAGCGACCAGTTCAGAACGTCGCCGACGCTCGTAGACGGCGAGAGTGGCGGTGGTGCCGAAGTTCGAGACGCACGATTCGCGGCGTCGTCCCAGCCCGCCCGTCTCACGAGGGAGACGAAGCCAGCGATAGAACACGACAGCGTATCAGTCAGGCCGAGAAGTGCTGGTCCCGACGGCAGCACCGAAACGACGGATCGGGAGAATACGGAACCGCGTCGTCAGTCTTCGCTCTCTTCTTGCGTACGCGTCGTCTGTGACGGTCCGCCGGAGAAGACGAACTCGTGTTCGGCTTCCGTCTCGAAGCGGTCGAGGATGTCCCCGAGCGGTCGAGCGTACCGTTTCAGCTGTTCGGCACGCGAGGACACTTCGTTGAGTTCGGCGGCCTGTTCCTCGGCGGCACCGGCGACGGTCTCGGACTCGGACATCATCTGCTCGCTGGTGTCTGCAGCCTCCTGCAGTTGGGTCGCGACGGCGCGGAACTGGGTGAGCGAGTCACCGAGGTCGACCGCTTGCTGCTCTGCTTCGAGGGCTTCGAGCGTCTCGACCAGTTCGTCGAGATCCTCGGAGATCGTCTGTAGCTGGTCTTTCTGCTCGTAGGCGTCGTCGGAGATCTTCTGGATGGACTCGGCGACCTGCTCGGAGGCGTCACGGACGGACTCGGCGCTTTGCAACACCACGTCACCGGATTCCGCGACCTCGTCGGAGAAGCTCTTGAGCTGGCCGGTCGTCTTCTCCAACTCCTCGATCATGGCGTTGAACTCGCTCGCGATGGTGTCCATCGCTTCGTTCTCCCCGTCCTGCTCCATTCGCGTGGTCATGTCCCCGCCCGCGGTCTGCTCCATGGCGACGGAGAAATCGGTGGCTTTCTCCTGAAGGTAGTTGCTCATCTCCATGGCTTCCGCGCGCGAAACTTCCGCTTCCTTGCGTGCGCGCTCGGCTTCGTCGATCTGTTCTCTGAGCGCGTCACGCATGTCGGCGAAGCCGTCGTACAGCTGGCCGATGTTGTCGATCCGTGACGTGTCCAGTTCGACGTCGAGGTTGCCCTCCCGCATCTCTTCGGTCTTCCGGGTGAGCGTATCGATCGACGACGAGGTGCTCCAGCCGAGGGCCGCACCGATGCCGCCGATGAAGACGACAAGGCTGGCCGTCGCGATCAGGCCGTACAGCTGCACGTCCTCGACGAAGCCAAACACCGTCGAGGACGGTGCGTGGGTCAGGACGACCCAGTCAGTTCCAGAGACCGGCGCGTAGCCGACGGTGTACTCCTCGTTCAGTCCGAGGTCGCCGTTGGGTGCCATCGCCGTCTTGACGCTGGCGCTCTCTTGTGTGCCCCGCAGCGCGTTCGCGTCGTCGACCGTCTGCTGGACGGGGTACGTCGACAGCGTCATCCCCTCTCGGTCGCTGTTGCCGGCGTAGGCCTGGTCGACGACGACCGTTCGGTGGCTGTCCACGACCTGTGTGAATCGCGCGGACTCGTCTTCGGCCGGATTGATCGAATCGGCGAGTTCGTCGAGTCGGTACTCGACGACCAGGATGCGGTTCTGGGAGGCCGGCACCGGGCTGGCGAATCCGATCGTCGATGCACTGTCCTGGCTGTCGCGGTAGACGTCAGAGACGAGCACCTGGCTGGCGTCGCTGCGCTCCATCTCGGACGTCCACCGGAGGTTCGCCGACAGCGCCGACGAGTCCGCACGGAGGCTCGTACTGGCGACGACGGACGACCCCGACGGCGTCGTCTCCAGCAGGTGGACGTTCCTGGCGTCGGCCGGCAGCCGTGACAGCTCGTTTTCGAGAGCGAGTTCGAGATCCGTCTCGTCGTCACCCCACTGATCCTGATTCGAGATGAGCTTCGTCGACAGCTTGTTCTGTGTGACCCACTGCTCGACGATGTCACTCTGCTGGACGGCCGTGTTCTGGAACTGTTCTTCGACGTTGTCCTGTGTCTGGGTCCGGACCTCTTCGGTCGCCGCGAACCCGATGATGCCGACCGACAGCCCCATCACCAGCAGGACGAGCCCGAACTTCAGCGCGAAGCTCCGCCTGATGAAGTTTGGCGTGATCTTCTGGACGATGCCTTCGGAAGACGACTCTGTGTCGCTCATCGTGTCCCACCACCAGTGAGAGCTTGTTCGCCGCGAACGGGCACGCCCGTCGTTGTGCCATCCGCTGGCGACACGTCGCTGTTTCGCATAGGTTTGTGTGTATTATTTGAATACAAAAGCCTTTGGAGTGTGTCACAGTGTCGGCCCCCGACTCGGGAATCCGGCGGATTTTATACCGGGGGCGAGTTGACGCTCCTATATGACGGATCTCGTTACCTTCGGAGAAACCATGCTCCGGCTGTCGCCGCCGGGCGACGAACGGATCGAAACCGCAGACCAGTACGTCGTTCGCGCCGCCGGTGCAGAGAGCAACGTCGCAGTCGCCACACAGCGGCTGGGCCTGGACGCGACGTGGGTGTCGAAGCTCCCTGACTCCCCGGTCGGCCGGCGGGTCACCGGCGAGCTCGCGAGCCACGGTGTCGAGACCGACATCGTCTGGAGCGACGAGGGGCGACAGGGGACCTACTACCTCGAATCGGGAGAGTCCCCACGCGGGAACAACGTCATATACGACCGGGTCGACGCGGCGGTGACGACGGCGACGCCGGACGAGCTCCCGGTCGATCGAATCCGCTCGGCGTCGGCGTTTCACACCACGGGTATCACCCCAGCACTGTCCGAGACCCTGGCGGCGACGACACAGACGCTGCTCGAAGCGGCTGCCGACGCCGACACGCTGACGAGCTTCGACGTGAACTACCGGTCGAAGCTCTGGGAGCCCGACGTCGCCCGTGAGACGCTCACGGAGCTGTTCCCCCACGTCGACGTGTTGATCGTCGCCCAGCGAGACGCCGAGAACGTGCTCGGGCGCACGGGCGAGGCGGCGTCGATCGCCCGGGGACTGGCCGAGGAGTTCGACTTCGAAGTGACGATCCTCACGCGCGGGTCCGAGCCGGCACTGGCTGTCGCCGACGGGACGATCCACGAACAGCCGACGTTCGAGGCGACGAGCGCCCACCCCGTCGGCACCGGCGATTCCTTCGTGGGCGGCTTCCTCTCGCAGTACGTCGCGGGCGAGAGCGTCGAAACCTCGCTGGAGTACGCCGCCGGCACTGCCGCGCTCAAGCGGTCGATCCCCGGCGACATCGCCGTCGTGACGCCGGAGGAGGTGGCGGCCGTCATCGAGGGCGGAACCGCGGACATCTCTCGGTGACCCACTGCGTCGAGGCTGCAGTATTCGACTGGTCGATAACCTTCTTATCCCCTGACCGGGTACGCTCTCGTATGGTTGTTCGGAAGCTCTCTGCAATCGACGGAGGACGACCCGATGCGTAGCGCGAAGATCGTCTGTACGCTGGGACCGGCGACGGAGTCGGTCGAGCAGATTCGCGGTCTCGCCGAGGCCGGTATGTCCGTGGCACGGCTCAACGCCAGCCACGGCACGCCAGAGCACCGCCGCGAGATGATCGACCGAATCCGAGAGGTCGACGCGACCACGGAGCGGCCGGTCGCGTCGATGCTCGACATGCCGGGTCCAGAGGTGCGAACGGCTCCGATCCGCGAGCCGATCCAGTTGGACGAGGGCTCGACGGTCGAGTTCGTCCAGTCAGACGAGGCGACGCCAGAGCGCGTCGGCCTCTCGCTGTCGATCACGTCCGTCCAGCCGGGCGATCGCGTGTTGCTCGACGACGGTCGGATCGAGACGACGGTCGACCGCGTCGACGGCGACTCCGTCTACGCGACCGTCGAGAACGGCGGTGAACTCGGTGCCCGCAAGGGCGTCAACGTCCCCGGCGTCGAGCTGGACTTGCCCGCCGTCACGGACAACGATCGGCGAGAACTCGACGTCGCCGCGGAGAAAGAGCCCGACTTCGTGGCCGCCTCGTTCGTCCGCTCGGGCGAAGACATCTACGAGATCGAGGCCGAGATGGAAGAGCGCGGCATCGACATCCCGATCATCGCCAAGATCGAGCGGGCCGGCGCGGTCGAGAACCTCGATTCGATCGTCGACGCCGCATACGGCGTGATGGTCGCGCGTGGAGACCTCGGCGTCGAGTGCCCGCTCGAAGACGTGCCGATCTTCCAGAAGCGCATCATCCGCAAGTGCCAGGAAGCAGGCGTGCCGGTCATCACGGCGACGGAGATGCTCGACTCGATGATCCACGAGCGCCGGCCGACCCGCGCGGAGGCCTCCGACGTGGCCAACGCCGTCCTCGACGGCACCGACGCGGTGATGCTGTCGGGCGAGACCGCGATCGGCGACAATCCGGTCCGCGTCGTCGAGACGATGGACCGCATCGTTCGCGACGTCGAGTCGGCCCCCGAGTACGACCAGAATCGCGAGCAACAGGTCCCGGCCGCGGGCGAGACGCGAACGGACGCGCTGGCGCGGTCCGCCCGGTTCCTCGCCCGGGACATCGGGGCTTCGGCAGTCGTCGCTGCCTCCGAATCCGGCTACACCGCCCTCAAGTCGGCCAAGTACCGGCCGTCGATTCCGATCGTCGCCTCGACGCCCAGCGACGAGGTGCGGCGACAGCTCGCCCTCTCGTGGGGGATCATCCCCGTCTCGACGGAGTACACGACCCAGGGTGCGGACGCGATCATCCAGAACGCCGCGCAGGCGGCCCTGGACACGGAGGCAGCGGACGGCGGCGACACCGTCGTCGTCCTCTCCGGGATGATGACCGAACTCGAAGGGATGAACACGGCGAACCTCCTGAAGGTCCACGTCGCGGCCGAACGGATCGCCAACGGCCGCTCGGTCGTCGACGGGCTGGTGTCGGGGCCGGTCTATCACGTGCCCGACGGCGACCTCTCCGACGTGCCCGACGGTGCGGTGATCTCGATCGCTGCGGACTTCGACGGCGAGTTCGACGGCGAGGTCGAACGGATCGGCGGCATCGTCGACGCCCACGACGGGACGACGGGCTACGTTGCGATCGTCGCGCGCGAGCTCTCGATCCCGATGATCGCCAACGCCGAACTCCCGGACCTGGCGGACGGAACGCAGGTCACGCTCGACGCAGAGCGTGGCATCGTCTACGAGGACACCACCGAAGACGACCGCTCGTAGCGACACGAGCCGGCAGTGAGATCGCTGGCCGTCACTGCTTTACCGTATTGTCCACCCGAGACGAGAAAATGCGTCACAGAGAGACAGTCGGCGGTGTGAATATGTGCAGTTAAGTATCGAAGGGTTCACCCATCCAATATCATGGCCGCATACGCAGGGGTGGATCTCGGCGCGACGAACATCCGCGTTGTCGTCGGCGACGAGTCCGCCCGCGAACTCGGGTCAGATACGCAGGCCACACCGCGAGGGCCGAACGGGATCGCCGTCACCGAGGCGATCCTCGACTGTCTCCGCAACGCCTGTGACGACGCCGACGTATCGCCAAGTTCCGTCGTCGCCGCCGGTATCGGATCGATCGGACCGCTGGATCTCGCCGAGGGGATCGTCGAGGGACCAGCGAACCTCCCGGATTCCATCGGTCGGATCCCGCTGACCGGCCCCGTCGGCAACCTGATCGACTCGGAACGCGTGTATCTGCACAACGACACCAACGCCGGGGTGATCGGCGAACGCTTCTTCTCTGACCGGAACCCCGACGATATGGTGTACCTGACGATCTCCTCGGGGATCGGTGCCGGCGTCGCCGTCGACGGCAACGTCGTCGACGGCTGGGACGGCAACGCCGGTGAGGTCGGGCACATGACTCTCGACCCGGCCGGCGTGATGACGTGTGGCTGTGGCTCGGACGGCCACTGGGAGGCGTACTGTTCGGGCAACAACATCCCGAAGTACGCGATGCAGCTCCACACGGAAGACGGGATGGAGACGGCGCTCCCGATCGAGAGCGGCGACTTCGACGCGGCGGACGTGTTCGACCGTGCGCGGGACGGCGACGACTTCGCACAGTACGTCATCGGGCAGGTCGGCCACCTCAACGCCATCGGGATCGCAAACGTCGTCCAGGCGTACGCCCCGCTCGTGGTCTACGTCGGTGGCGCAGTGGCGCTGAACAACCCCGACGCCGTCCTCGACCCGATCAGAGACGAACTCTCGGAGATGGTGTTCGGAAACATCCCGGACGTGAAGCTCACGACGCTGGGCGAAGACATCGTCGTCATGGGCGCGCTCGCCTCGGCGATCACCGACGGCACCGGCGAGCGGTAATCGCCGAGGCGGTCAGCCCCGTTCCAGATCGTAGAGGCGGCGAAACGCCGCCGGTGGAAAGCGCAGTTCCACGCGGCTGGGCGGTCGCCCCTTCCCGCTTTCGAGGCCGGACTGGACGCGTTCGACGATTCCGCCTTCGGCCATCTCGTAGAGGTACCGCTTGACCGTTCCCGGCGAGAGGTCGACGGTCGCTTTCGCGGCGATCGCCTCCGTGGTCGCGGTGACGGACTCTCGATCGGCCGAATCGAGTTCGACGACTTCTCGCAGGACGCGCTGTTTGTTGTCTGGCAGCGCGAGCACTCTCGCCAGCGACACCGAGGGCCGTGGGATCTGCTCGATTGCGGCCTCGACGTCGTCCTGGCCGACGCGCGTCCCCTCCCGTTGACTCGCGTCGTCGGCCGCGATAAACAGCGCCGCCAGCGCGTCGTGTGCGTTGCCGTCTGCCCACTCGGCGATCGTACGGGCCTGTTCGTGGCTCAGCGCCTGGGGAGCGAGTCCGTCCGAGGCACGCGTCATCAACACGTCGACGAGCATCTGTCGACGGTACGGCTCGACTGGGATCGTCGTCGCCGTGTACTCGGTCAACAGTGTCTCTTCGGGGTCGTCTCGTCCGATCGCCAGCCAGCTCACGTTGCTGGGCAGCCCCGCGAAGAGGTCGATCAGCGCCTCGGCGTCGGTGCTGCCCTGTTCGCCGACGTGATCGACGGCGATCACGACGCCGATGCTCGCGGCTCCGAGCATCTCGTGGAGCCGACGGCGAAGCTCCGACGTGCTGATCCCGTGTTCGGGAACCCGGTCGTCGACGAGTCCGTCGAGCACGCGGTGGTAGAACGCGAACCGACTCGTCGTCTCACGCAGATCGACGTAGACGAACTCCGGAGAGGGCGGCGCTGCCGCGCGGGTACTCGTGTGGATGACTGACCGCTGTTCGGTCGAGAGTCGGCCCAGCCGCGAGAACAGTGCCGTCACGATCGCCGACTTCCCGGAGCCGAACGGCCCCGACACGTAGGCGTTGGGCGGTAAGCGGCCGTCGAACACCGGATCGAGGTGGTCGAGCAGTCGCTCGAAGACGGGGCCTCGGTCCGACGGATCGTCGATGTGTGCGACCGGGGACA
This sequence comes from Halomicrobium sp. HArcht1-1, assembly GCF_058933285.1. NCBI lineage: Archaea > Methanobacteriati > Methanobacteriota > Halobacteria > Halobacteriales > Haloarculaceae > Halomicrobium > Halomicrobium sp. HArcht1-1. Next base: position 1,808,949 of record NZ_JBZYDL010000001.1, on the reverse strand, counting down.
GCGATTCGTAGTCCTGGATCAATCGAGGGCCACCGCCCCGGCGCTGTCGTCGTTTTATTCTCGCGTCGATATCCATGAGCGATCCTGGGAGGCGTTGTGAGTGATATCGTCTACACTATTAAAAGGACCCGGGTTGTCCGGTATCCAGTCGTCCCCGTCGGTCGGACGACGAGCGCGTCGGCCGAACCGGGTGGATAGCTGTGCCATCTCTCCTGTCGATGTGGCGATCAGAGTCCGAGGTAGCCGGCGTTCGGGAGGACGTTCGCCAGGTAGAGGACGCCGACCGCCAGCATCGCGATCGCGATCGCCATCGCGGGTGGGTCGACGTGGGTGCCCGAGTGCGAGTAGAACAGTCGCTGGGTCACCTCGCCCAGGAGCGCACTGATCGCGCCGAACAGGGCCGCTACCAGCAGGATCACCGGCGGGCTCGCGATCACGTCGGCCGCGAGGACCGCACCGACGGCACCGACCAGCGTCATGTGGTGTGTGACGGGAATCTTCTCGATCCCGAGGGCGAGGAAGAGCAGGCTCGCCGCCGAGATACCGTAGCTGAGGAAGACGCTCCCGGTCTCCAGCCAGATGTAGCCCGCCAGGACGCCGGTGACCAGCCCGATCACGGTGACGCCCGACCACTTGTACTGGTGGGGGAGCCACGGCTCGGTCGCCAGTCGCCCTTCGTGCTCGGCCGGAACTTCGCCGCCGTCGGCCATCCGGCGCGGTTCCTCGCGCTCGAACGGCGACATGTCGAGCAGGCTCGATCCGGCCACCTTGCCGACCAGCGGGTAGCCAAAGACGAGGCGAGCGATGAACGCCGTCGCGACGACAGACAGCGCGATGTTGTCGGTCGGGAAGCCGATCCCGCCCATGACGCGGGTGATGATCATCCCGAGGGCACCGAACACTGCCCCGACCGCCAGCACGTCTGGCTTGGTGCCGTGAGCGAAGGAGATGTTCTTCCCGAAGTGGTAGTCCCAGCCGGCCGGCTCCATCTCGGGGTACTTCTTGCCGGCGTAGGCCGCAGCGGCGACGCCGCCAGCGAAGGCGACGTGCGGGCCGGTGACCATCCCGAAGCCGATGACGCCGGTGATACCCGTGGCCAACTCGCCGTCCGGAACGTCCGGGAGACTGCCGATCTCTCGCTGGAGAATCGCGATCCCCTCGCCGAGGAACACGACGAACCCCGTGAAGATGAACGACGGCAGCGCACCCAGGGCGGCACCGAACGCACCGCCGGCCAGTGCCGCGATGAGCAGGGTGGCGAAGCGCTCGGCGGTGATGTCGATGATCGGCAGTTGCAGGAGGACCTCGAGCATTCGTTATTCCTCCTGTGCCCAGTCCCGCGAGCGTTCGACGGCGTCGTCCCAGCGTCCGTACATCTTGTTTGCCTGCTCCGGTGCCATCTCGGGCTCGAAGTTGCGGTCGACCTGCCAGTTGTCCCGCAGTTCGTCGATCGTATCCCAGTAGCCGACGGCGAGGCCGGCGGCGTAAGCCGAGCCGAGCGCGGTCGTCTCGTCGACTTCCGGCCGAGAGATCTCCGTCTGGATGATGTCGGACTGGAGCTGACAGAGGAAGTTGTTCTTGACGGCCCCACCGTCGACGCGCAGCGTCGTCGTCTCGACGCCGGAGTCGGCTTCCATCGCCTCGGCGATGTCTCGGGTCTGGTACGCGATAGATTCGAGGGTCGCACGGACGATGTGTTCTTTCCGGGTCCCGCGAGTCATCCCGACGATCGTCCCGCGCGCGCGCCCGTCCCAGTGTGGCGCGCCGAGCCCGGTGAAGGCCGGCACCATGTACACGCCGTCGGTCGAATCGACCGAGCGGGCGAGCTCCGCGGTCTGTGCGGCGTTCTTGATGAGGTCGACGTCTTCGAGCCACTCGATCGCCGCGCCCGTGATGAAGATCGACCCCTCCAGCGCGTACTGGACGGGTTCGCCGGACATCTGGAAGCCGATCGTGGTGAGGAGCCCGTGATCGGACTCGACGGCCTCCTCGCCGGTGTTCATGAGGTAGAACGAGCCCGTGCCGTAGGTGTTCTTCGCGTCGCCGGCGTCGAAGCAGGTTTGACCGAACAGGGCGGCCTGCTGGTCGCCCAGGGCACCGGCGACGGGGACCTCGGCACCGAGGAAGCCGTCGGGGTCGGTGGTCCCGTAGGTCGCTTCGTCGGAGGACGGACGCACCTCGGGGAGCATCGCTTCGGGAACGCCGAACTCTTCGAGGAGTTCCGCGTCCCACGACAGCCCCTCGATGTCGTAGAGCATCGTCCGAGAGGCGTTGGTCACGTCGGTGATGTGGTTGCCCGTGAGGTTGTAGATCAGCCACGAGTCGATCGTCCCCATGAGGAGTTCGCCATCGCGGGCACGCTCACGGAGGTCGCGCGTGCGAGAGCTCTCCAGCTTGAGGGGTTCGGCGTTGTCGAGAATCCACTCGGTCTTTGTCGCCGAGAAGTAGGCGTCGGCCTCCAGCCCGGTCTTCTCGCGGATCATCTCGATCTTGCCCGCTTCCTCCAGTTCCTCGACGCGGTCGGTCGTCCGTCGGTCCTGCCACACCAGCGCGTTGTGGATCGGCCGCCCGGTCTCTTTGTCCCACACGATCGTGGTCTCTCGCTGGTTCGTGATCCCGATCGCCTCGAGCTGTGTGGCATCGAGGTCGGCGGCGTCGAGGCCAGCAGTGACGACGGCTTTCGTGTTCTCCCAGATCTCGGTCGGATCGTGTTCGACCCAACCGGGCTCCGGATAGATCTGTTCGTGCTGTTCGTACGAGTTGGCGACGACGGTGCCGCTGTGGTCGAACACCATGAAGCGGGTACCCGTCGTCCCCTGATCGATCGCACCGACGTATGTGTCTGGCATCGTTGTGTACTCCGTGGGGCGGAACTTTATCTGCTGTTCCGCTCTACCGATAAACAACATAGGCGATCATTATAAATGTTACTGGCGCTGTCCAACCGTCAGTAAATCACCCGCAGAAACGACCGCTACTGGTACGAGTCCAGCGTCGCTGCGATCTGCTCGTCGATCGATTCCAGCGTCTCGGCCGTCGAGTCCGCGGTGTACAGCCGTTCGACGCCCTCCTCGATGATCGTCCGAACCGTGTCGAACGGGCCGATCTGCGCTCCGCGGGTCCCGATCGTGTCGGTCGTTTCCATCAGCTGGTCCAGTGCCGTCGCGTAGTGGGTGTTCTCCTCGAACCAGCCCGCCGCCCGCAGTTCCGGAATCGCCCCTTCGTGAACCGGGAAGTAGCCGGTCTCGCGGTGCCAGCGCTGCTGTTGTTCGGGCTGGGTGAGCCAGGTCAGGAACTCGCCGACTGCGTCGTGGACGGCCGTCGAGTGGTCGGCACCGACCCACAGCGACGCGCCGCCGACCAGCACGCCCGTCCTGTCGTCGAGCACCGGGAATCGCCCCGTTCCAACCGGGAACGTCGCGCCCGACTCGATCCCCGTCAGCGAGGAGGTCGATCCGATGAGCATCGCGGCGTCTCCGTCGTGGAACGCGGTTCTGGCAGCGCCTCGCGCCTCGATGCCGGGGTCGTAGTGATACCCCGATTCGGACATGTCGCGCCACCACTCGAACAGCGACTGGCCGAACTGACTCCCGAGGTTCGCCGTCGTCGGTCGTCCGGCGCGTCCGTTGTCGTTGTCGACCAGCGGCTCGTCCGCTTCCGCGAACCACTGTTCGACGAACCACGAGTAGTTCGCGAACGTGATGCCGTACTCGGAGACGCCAGCGTCGACGAGGCGTTCCGAGGCGTCCCGCACCGCCGAGAGCGTCTCGGGCGGCCGGTCGGGATCGAGTCCCGCGCGCTCGAACGCGTCGCGGTTGTACACCAGGACCGGATTCGAGGCGTTGAACGGGAGCGAGTGCAACGTCCCGTCGAACCGGTAGTAGTTCGCTACCGGGTCGAGGAGCGAATCGACGTGTTCCCGGGAGAGCAGTTGTTCGACCGGCACGAACTGGCCGCTGTCGCGCGCTCGCGTGGTCCCGATCTCGAAGATCTGGGCGATCGCCGGTGGCGATCCGTTCTCGGCCGCCGTCAGTGCCGCGTCCAGCGTCCCGCGATAGCTCCCCTTCGACGACAGCGAGAGCTGGATGCCGTCGGTCTGGGCCTCGAACTCGCGGGCCAGTTCCTCCAGCAACAGCCCCTTCTCGCCGCCCATCGCGTGCCAGAACTCCACGACGGTCGCGTCTTCGTCCGCGGTCTCGTCGGCGAGTTCGTAGTCGTCGAACGTCGATTCGAGCGTGCCGGCCCGCTCGGCCAGCGTCGAGACGCGCGTCGACACCTCGGCCAGCTCGGTCGTCTGTGTCCTGGCTGCCGTCGCCGCGACCTCGGCGTCGGAGGCGGTGTCGTCACTGATGTCGCCGACGGCGTTGACCATCGAGACGATCTCCTGGGTGGACGCTGCCTGACTGTCGGTGGCCTCGTCGATCTCCTGGATGCTCGTGTCGATCTCCTCGACCTGCTCGACGACGCGTTCGAGACCGTCGGTCACCGATTCGACGGTGTCGTGTGTCCGGTCGACGCTCTCGCTCGTCTCGTGGACGGTCTCGACGGTCGCCTCGGCCTGTTCGTGGACTCGGTCGATCGACTCTTCGATCTCTGCGGTCGCTCGCTTCGTCTCGCTGGCCAGCTCTTTGACCTCGCTGGCCACGACGCCGAAGCCCTCGCCGTCCTCGCCCACGCGGGCGGCCTCGATGTTCGCGTTCAGCGCGAGAACGTTGGTCTGGTCGGCCACGTCGGTGATGAACTCGACGATGTCTTCGATCTCGGTCAGGAGGTCGTTGAGCCGCTCGATCTGCTCGACGGTTTCCGAGGAGCGCGCCGCGAGCTGTTCGAGCTCGGATCTGGCCTCCGTCGCCGAGGACCGGGCCTGATCGCCCTGGGCCGCGGCGTCGCCGGTCGCCGTCGCGACCTCGTTGGCCGACGCTGCGATCTCCTCGATCGTCGCCGAGAGGGCCTCCATCTCGTCGGCGATGTCGTTGATCCGCTCGCTCTGTCGATGGGAGCCCGACGAGATGCCGTCGACAGCCTCGCTCACCTCGCGGCTCGCACCTTTCACGGAGTCGAGACGCTCGTCGACCTGCTCGGTCGACGACGCCACCTGCTCGCCGAACACCGAGACCGTCTCGACGGTGTCGCGCCACTCGGCGAGGAGATCCCGGTAGGCACTGTACAGTTCCGAGACCACTGCTACGTCGGCGTCGCCGGGCGTCGCCGTCAGATCTCCCTCGGCGTTGGCCGCGACCACCGAAGTCAGATCCTCGATCGCACGCTCCAGTGTCTCTGCTCGTTCGCGTTCCGCTGTCAGAGTCTCCTGAATCCGTTCGCGGTCCTCGATCGCTTCGTCACGCTGCGCGCGTGCCTCGGAGAGTTGCCGTTCGAGTTCTTGTCTCGTTCGTGCCTGTTCGTCGTCTTCGACCGCCTCGCCGCCGTCCGAGCGCGTCTCCGCTTCGGTCGAGTTCGTCGATCGCCAGTCAAACATCGATAACGCGCCTCCTGGTCGTGATGAACATACGATACGTAGCAGGTCCATACCGTACGTATATAATAGTTATTGGTAGATGTATAAGGTAGATAAAGATAGTACGTCGGCGTCTAAAGCGGTGGTACCGCCCGGTTTGCAGGAGACGTATCCCGATCAGCAGCGCCGAGAGCCAGCGAGACAGTCGGCGTCGGCGAGCATCGTCCGCACGACGCGCCGAAATCGTGTTAACGATCACTAGTTTTACTGTCGGTGTCCGTTCGTCGGTGAAGTAAAGTGGGTGGCGACCTAACGACTCCGAATATAGATGGCATCGACACCACGAATCGTCGTCGTCGGAGGTGGCTCGACCGGCGCGGGCGTCGCGCGAGACCTCGCGATGCGCGGGGCCGACGTGACCCTCGTCGAGCAGGGGAATCTCACACACGGCACGACGGGGCGCATGCACGGACTGCTCCACAGCGGCGGCCGGTACGCAGTCTCCGACCAGAAGAGCGCACGCGAGTGTATCGAAGAGAATCGCGTGTTACGCGACATCGCGAGCCACTGCGTCGAGATGACCGGTGGCATGTTCGTCAAGCGTCCGGAAGACTCCGAATCGTACTTCGAAGAGAAACTACAGGGATGTACCGACTGCGACATCCCCGCGGAGGTGATCTCTGGCGAACGCGCACGCGAACGCGAGCCCCACCTCGCGACGGACGTCGACAAGGCGATCTCCGTCCCCGACGGCGCAGTCGACCCATTCCGCCTCGTCGTCGCCAACGCCGCCAGCGCACAGGAACACGGTGCCCGCATCGAGACCCACTCGAAGGTCACCGATCTGCTCGTCGAGAGCGGCGAGATCGTCGGCGTCGAGGTCGAACACGGGGCCAAGTCCGGCGAGCGCGTCCACGGCGTCCAGTCGGGCCGAGAGACGATCCGGGCCGACCACGTCGTCAACGCGACGGGTGCGTGGGCCGGCCGGATCGGCGACATGGCCGACCTCGACGTGGCCGTCCGGCCCTCGAAGGGCGTCATGACGATCATGAACGTCCGGCAGGTCGACACCGTCATCAACCGCTGTCGGCCCAAGGGCGACGCGGACATCATCGTCCCCCACGAGACGACGGCGATACTGGGGACGACCGACGAGGAGGTCGAGGACCCGGAGGACTACCCGGAAGAGCAGTGGGAGGTCGACCAGATGATCGAGACGCTCTCGGAACTGGTGCCGATGCTCGCCGACGCGCGCTCGATCCGGTCGTTCTGGGGCGTGCGCCCGCTGTACGAACCGCCGGAAGTGGGCAGCGAAGATCCGACCGACATCACGCGAGACTACTTCCTGCTGGACCACGAGGAACGCGACGGCCTGCCGGGGATGACGACCATCGTCGGCGGGAAGTTCACGACCTACCGGATGATGGGCGAGGAGATCGCCGACCACGTCGTCGCCAAGTTCGGGATGGACGCCGACTGCCGGACCGCGGACGTGCCCCTGCCCGGCAGCGAGGAGTTCTCGGTGCTGCGAGACTACATGGACGAGTTCGGCCTGCGCTCGCCGATCGGCCGGCGCAGCGTCGAGCGACTGGGATCGCGGGCCGAGGAGGTGCTCGGCACCGGCGAGCCGAACCCGGTGCTGTGTAACTGCGAGGGCGTCACGCGCGCGGAAGTACAGGACGCGATCTCACAGGCCGGCGCGGACCTCAACGGGACCCGCATCCGGACCAGAGCGTCGATGGGCAACTGCCAGGGCGGTTTCTGCATCCATCGCCTGGCCGGCGAGCTCCACCCCGAGTTCGACGAGGCGACGGTTCGGGACTCCTGGGACGACCTGCTACAGGAACGGTGGAAGGGACAGCGCCACGCGCTCTGGGGGAACCAGCTCCAGCAGGCGATGATCAACTACGCACTGCACGCGACGACGCAGAACCGCGACCACGACCCGGCGACCCATCCCGTCGACTTCGCCGCCTTCGACAGCGGACCGGGCTCGGATCGTCGCCTGGGGTCGGACACCGTCGGGGAGGCCGCAGATGGCGATTGACTCGGAAGTGCTGGTCGTCGGCGGCGGGCTCGCGGGCGTGACGAGCGCGATCGCGGCCGCCCGCGCGGGTGCGGACGTGCGCCTGGTCTCCTACAAACAGAGCTCGCTCCGGCAGGCCTCCGGACTGATCGACGTGCTCGGGTACGTCGGCGACGAGGTCGTCGTCGATCCGTACGACGCGATTCCGGAGCTCCACGAGGACCACCCCTACCGGCTCGTGGGCGTCGAGACGGTTCGGGACGCGATGGCGCTGTTCGACGAGACCGTCGACGGCTACCACGGCGACCACACGGAGACAAACGCACTACTGCCGACCCACGGCGGGACGGTCAAGCCGACCGCCCGCTACCCCGCCGGAGCCGCCGAGGGCGTCGCAAGCGACGACCGGGACACGCTCCTGGTCGGCTTCGAGCGGCTGGTCGACTTCGACGCACCGCTCGCCGCGAGTCACGTCGAGGCCGCGGGCGCGCCGTTCTCGGCCGACGGCGTGACGATCACGTTCCCCGGAGACCTCCAGGCCGACGCCAAGGTCACTCGGTACGCGAAGCTGCTCGACCAGAACAGTCCCGTCGCGGTCGACGGCCGGAAGGTCGACACCCGGAGCGCGCTCGCCCAGCGGGTCGCCTCCCACCTCGACGGCCACGAACGCGTCGGCTTCCCCGCGGTGCTGGGCGACGATCACACCGACGCCGTCAGGGCGACACTGGCCGAGGAGCTCGGAGTGGCCGTCTTCGAAGTCCCGATGGGACCGCCCTCGCTGCCGGGACTGCGACTCGAAGACCGTCTCTTCGAGGCGCTCGACCGGTCCGGGGCACGCTACGAGGTCGGCAATCCCGTCGTCGACTACGAGGGCGAGGACCGGATCGAACGCGTGGTCGTCGAACGCAACGGCTCTCGGGTCCCCTACAGCGCCGACCAGTACGTCCTCGCGACGGGCGGGCTGGTCAGCAAGGGCGTCGAGAGCGACCGCGAGGGCGTGCGAGAGCCGATCTTCGACTGTCACGTCCCGCATCCGGGAGACCGATACGACTGGTTCGAAGACGGCGTCTTCGACGACCACGCCTTCGCGCGCTTCGGCGTCGACGTCGGGAGCGACTTGCGGCCACGTGGGGCCAGCGGAAGCGTGGAGTTCGAGAACCTCAGAGCGGCTGGGGCGACGATCGGCGGCTACGACTTCGCGGCCGAGAAGTCCGGCAGCGGCGTCTCGATCGCGACCGGCTACGCGGCCGGGCGAGCGGCGACGGAGGATCTGACATGAGTGATTCAGCTGACACACCGACGGAGGAGTCGTTCGAACCGACAGAACCGAACACGGGCGAGGAGTTCGAGCCGGTCCAGGTGTTCCCCGACGAGGAGACGATGGACCTGCGACCCGGCGCGGACTCCTGTACGAAGTGTAGCACCTGCGACACCAACTGCCCGGTCGCGGAAGTCGACGACGAGTTCCCGGGGCCGAAGTTCCAGGGACCAGAGCAGTGGCGGCTCAAGCAGACCGACGACGGCGACGAGTTCGCCATCGACGACTCCATCATGGACTGCTCGAACTGCATGCGCTGTGACGACGCCTGCCCCTCGGGGGTCCCGCTCAGCCAGATGCACAACGAGGCCCGCGGCGAGTACGTCGACGAGCAGATGAGCAAGCTCTCGACGGAGTACTGGCGCAACCGGATCCTCGCCAACTACCGCACGTCCGCGTGGCTGGCGAGCAAGGTCCCCCGGATCGCCAACGTCGCGATGAACTTCGGGCCCGCCCGCTGGGTCATGGAGAAGACTCTCGGTGTCACGAGCGAGCGGGAGTTCCCGGCCTTCGCGACGGAGACGTTCTCCGAGTGGTGGGCCGCTCAGGGCGGCGCTGCCGGTTCCCGCGAGCGCGCTCGCGAGGCCCGCGAACGCCGCGGCGAACCCCTCGACGCCGACAAGAAGGTCGCGTACTTCCACGGCTGTTACTCCGAGTACAACACCCCCGAGGTCGCGCGGGCCCTCGTTCGAGTGTACGAGCACTTCGGCTACGAGATCGTCGTGCCCGAACAGGGCTGCTCGGGGACGCCGATGTTCGCCAACGGGATGCTCGACGACGCCCGCCGCCACGCCGAGGTCAACGTCTCCTCGATGGCCGATCTGGTCGAGGAGGGATACGACGCCATCGCCTCCTGTACGTCGTGCTCGCTGGCGCTGCGACAGGAGTATCCCGAGCTGTTCGACATCGACGGCATCGAAGACGTGGCCGAGAACACGTTCGAGTCCATCGAGTACCTCCGGATCCACGAGGACGTGCGCGGTGCCCTCCAGGACGCCGAGATCGGGGACGAACTCGCCGAAGAGTTCGCCTATCACGCGCCGTGTCACGCCCGCAACCAGGGGCTCGAACGGCAGGCCGTCGAGCTGTTCCGCGATCTCGACGGCGTCGCAGTCGAGGACGTGGGCGACTCCTGTTCGGGCATCTCCGGCACCTACGGCTGGAAAGACGAGAAGTACGAGAAGTCGATGGCCATCGGTGAGGAGATGTTCGACCACATGGAGGACGTCGAGAGCACCACCGGCATGACCGAGTGCCCCACCTGCTCGATGCAGATGGAGCACGGCACCGGCTACGACATCCGCCACCCGATCGAGCTGGTCGCGGCGGCGCTGGTCGAGTGAGAGCGGAGAGCCGCCGGTATCAGTGATCGCCGCGGACGAAGGTGACCGGGCACGGCGATTCGAGCAGGACGTGCTGGGCCGTCGATCCGAACACGGCCTTGCCGGTCGGTGACCGACGGCGGCCGCCGACGATCAGGTGATCGGCCCCTTCCTCGGTCGCGAGGTCGACGATCCGTGCGCCGTGTTCGCCGATTCGACCGGTGATCCGGTAGTCGATCTTCGCGTCCTCCAGGGACTCTTTGACGTCACGGACGATCGAGAGTCGGCTCGTCACCTCGTCGACGTCCGCGTCGGCCGGATCGCTGAAGTCGAGTCGTTCGGTCGCGTTGTCGTACTCTTCTGGGGTGAACACGTGCGACAGAATCACCGACGCGCCGGTGGCTCCGGCGATGTCGATGACCGTCTCGGTGAGTTCGTCGATGCGTTCGCTGTCGGTGTGTCCGAGTGCCAGCATGACTGTCTCTATCGCCATGTCCGTGACATCTATGCCATCGTACAAAAGCGTTCGGTGGCCGCTTCGAAGCGACGAGGCGGGGTGCTGAGACCGACCGAGGAGCGATGTCGTGGCTGATACAGACGGTACGCCAACACCACCACGGACGGCCAAACGTAGATTAATTCTTACACTTCACGTCGTGTGACGAACGCCGCGATGGTTCAGAAACTGATACGTCCGAACGCTCACCCGCGTCCGTGGGAACAGTGAAGGGGAGCTACTGTCGTCGCCGGCCCACGAGTGCCGCGCCGAGCGCGACGACCGTGAGAGCCAGGTAGACGACTGGAATCCCCGCCGACGCCGTCGACGGCCGGGCGGCGACGTAATCGAGCGCGCCGAGTCCGTTCACGGGACCGAGGTACCACGCCGTCAGATAGGCGATCTCGAAGCTCTTGGACCGCCCGGTCCAGACGCCCAGCGCGAGCGCGATCGCCGGCAGCGACAGGACGGCCACGAGCCACCCCACGAGCGCGCCGTCCATCCCGGAGAGGGCGAACCGGACAGCTGCGGGCACGGACACCAACAGCCCGATCGCGACGCCGGACGCGTAGGTCGCGCCCAGCAGCTGGGTCGGTCTGCTGCCGACGAACACCAGCTCTGTGGTGCGGTGTCGCCGTTCGCGCGTCCCGAGTGCCGACCACGCCGAGAGCGGGAGCAAGAGCGCGAGCGGGACGACGAGCGTGCGGACGACACCGATCGGCGCGACGGCAGTCGCGAGGACGGCCAGCACGGCTGCTGCGTACCACCACCGCGGATAGCCGCGAAGCGCCATCCGGAGCTCGGCCAGCAAGACGGGGCCGGTCGAGCAACCGTCGCGGCTGACGGGTGCGAGGTCGTCGTCGCCGACGGTCCACTCCCAGACCGAACCCGCGACCTCGTCGAGCAGCGCGGCCGGGGACTCGTGGGCCAGCACGCGTCCGTCGTTGAGGAGGACGATGTCGCTCGCGGTCACCTCCACGTCCGAGACGATGTGCGTCGAGAGCACCACGATCCGATCCTCGGCGAGTTCGGCGAGGACGTTCCGGAAGCGGACGCGCTCTGTCGGATCGAGTCCGACGGTCGGTTCGTCGACGACGAGCAGGTCCGGGTCCGCGAGCAGCGCCTGGGCGATCCCCACGCGCTGGCGCATGCCCCCCGAGAATCCGCCCAGGCGACGATCGGCCGCCGCTTCGAGGTTGACGAGCGCGAGGAGGTCGTCGATGCGCTCGCCGACGTTCGAGACGCCCCGTATCGCCGCCAGATAGCGGAGGAACTCCCGAGCCGTCAGGCTCGGATACACGCCGAACGACTGGGGGAGGTAGCCGACCGAGTCCCTGATCGCGCGTGGCTCCTCGCGCACGTCGGTCCCGTTCCAGCGGACCCGCCCGTCGGTCGGCTGGAGCACGGTCGTGACGATCCGCATGAGCGTGGACTTGCCGGCACCGTTGGGGCCGAGCAGCCCGACGACGCCGGGTTCGAGCACGAGGTCCACGTCCCGAAGCGCGTGTTCGTCGCCGTACCGCTTCTCGATCCCGTCGAGTTCGAGTCGCATCGTCACCGGTCCCTCCGCTCGACGTGGGGGACTGACGACGGCGTCACCGTCGGCAGGACGATAGAGCTGGAGGGCGGTCGGCCGATGCCACGATCGATCTCGCGGCCAGTGTGGAGAGCCATACCCACTGGTGGCTGGGGTCGAGTATAAAAACAGAACGAGAGTTTCCGAGCCGGAAGTTCCGTCGAAAGCGGTCTCGGTCGGCGACTGTCTCATACTGCCGGCTGTAACGTCGTGAGGATCTTCGCCACCCTGGGGTGGCGAAATCGGTCACAGATTTACAGCCGGTAGTATCACGGCACCCCGACCGGTCGACCGGGAGGCGTTATCCGGTGTTTTTCATGCCGGCGGCGATCCCCTGAACGGTCAGGCGCAGCGTCCGGCGCTCGGTCTCCGTGAGGTGGCTCTGTGCGAGCAGGCGCACCTGCAGGAGGTTGAGCGGGTCGACGTAGGGGTTCCGGCGGTCGAGGTTCTGTTCGAGCCACTCGCGCTTGAGGAGGCTGTCACGGCCGGTGATCTCCGTGACGATGTCGACGGTGTCCTCGTACTCCTGGCGGATGTCGGGGAAGATCCGTTCTCGGAGGTCGTCGTCGGCCAGCGCGGCGTACTCCTCGGCGATGTCGAAGTCCGTCCGGGCCAGCGCGAGGGACGCGTTGTCCAGTTTGGTCTGGAAGAACGGCCACTCCTCGTACATCTCCTGGAGAGTCTCCACGTCGCCGCCGTCGTCGAGATACGCCTGTAGCCCCGTCGCGATCGAGTACCAGCCGGGGATGATACAGCGGGCCTGCGTCCAGGAGAACACCCACGGGATCGCTCGCAGGTCCTCGACGCTGCGGTCGCCCGACCGGGAGGCGGGACGAGAGCCCATGTTGAGGTTCTCGATCACCGAGATCGGCGTCGCCTGCTCGAAGAAGTCGACGAATCCCTCCGTCTGCAGGAGCGACTCGTACTTCTGGCGGGCCGCCTCAGAGGCGGTCTCCATGGCCTCTTCCCAGGCCTCGGGGATCTCTTCGACGGGCTCTTCGAGGGCGTTGTACCGAGAGCGAACCTGTGCGTTGAGCATCTGTTCGAGGTTGCGCTCTGCGATGGCCTCGTTGGCGTACTTCTCGGCGATGGCCTCGCCCTGCTCGGTGAACTTGATCTGGCCCGTCACGGTCTCGTTGGGCAGGGCCAGCATCGCGTCGTTCATCGGGCCGCCGCCCCGCGAGATCGAACCGCCGCGGCCGTGGAACAGCCGCATCTCCACGTCGAAGTCGTCGGTGATCGCCGCCAGCCGCTTCTGGTTGCGGTACAGCGACCAGTTGGCGGCGAGGTAGCCGTTCTCCTTGTTGGAGTCGGAGTAGCCCAGCATGATCTCCTGGACGCCGTTGCGGGCCGCCAGTGCCGCCTCGTAGGCGTCGTTCTCGAACAGCGTGCCCATGATGCGTCGCGCGCCGTCGAGCGCGTACTTCGACTCCAGCAGGGGAACGATGTCGAGCCCGCAGTAGCCCGGCAGGTCGACGATACCCGCCTGGTCGCCCAGGAAGAGCACTTCCAGCACGTGGCTCGCTTCCTCACACCAGCTGATCGCGTAGGTGTCGATGGCGTCGACGCCGAACTCGCGCTGCCAGTCGGCCAGCTTGCGGAACCGTCGGATGACGCGGGCCGAGTCGTCCGAGAGGCCGTCGACGTCTTCCATGTCGACGATCTGGCCGTCCTGCAGGATGGCCTCGGTGAGGAACTCGACGCGCTCGTCTTCGTCCATGTCGGCGTAGTCGATGCCCTCGCGGTCGACGGTCTCCGCGATGGCGTCGGTGTGCATCTTGCGGTGGTCCCGCATGTCCAGTCCGGCCAGCGTGAAGCCGAACGTATCGACCTTGCGGATCAGCGGATCGACGTGGGCCTCGGCGATCACGTCGGCGTCGTTGGCACGGAGGTCGTCGGCGATGGCGCGGAGGTCTGCCAGCAGGTCGCTCGAATCGGAGTAGCCTCCGGAGCGAACGTCGCCCACCCGGAGCACGCCTTCGCGCATCAGCTTCAGCTTCTGACGGTACGGCTCGTCGGGGTAGCGTTCCTCGGCCTCGCTGGCGACGCCGGGCAGCGCTTCCTTGTGTTCTTCGAGTCGGTCGTCGAAGGCGTCGGTCGTGTCGATGTTGCTGGCGTCCTGGCTCAGCACGCCCGACAGCTCCTTGAGGCGGTCCCGGTAGAGCGGGAGCACGACGTCTCGCTGGCGCTCCAGGGTCTCCTCGGTGATCTCGGGCGTGACGAAGGGGTTGCCGTCACGGTCGGAGCCGGCCCACGAGCGGAACTCGTAGAGCTTTGGCACGTCGACCTCGCCGTCGTACTCCTCGTCGATGGCGTCTTCGAGTTCGTCGTAGACCTCGTCGATCACTTCGAAGAGAACGTTCTCGATGTACCACTGGACGTTGAGCGCCTCGTCGGTCACTTCCGGGCGTCGGTCGCGGACCTGTGGCGTCTGCCAGAGGCTCGTGACCTCAGCGGCGAGGTCGTCTTCGATGTCGTCCTGTTCGCTGTCCGTGAGCCGGACCTCGTCGAGCACTTCGAGGTCGTTGGCGACCGACCGGAGCTTGGCCTTGACGGTCTTGCGTCGTGCCTCGGTCGGGTGGGCGGTAAACGTCGGCTCGATGAGCACGTCGTCGAGGACCTGTTCGAGGGTCTCTGGGTCTGCTCCCCGATCGGAGAGCTTCTCGACGGCGTCGGTGACGCTGTCTTCGAGCACGCCCTCCTGGCTCCCCTCGCGGATCTCGCGGACCCGCTGGCGCTCCTCTGCGAGGTTGATCAGTTCGAAGTAGGTAGTAAAAGCACGGGCGACGATGTCCTGCATGTCCGGCGAGAGACGGTCGAGCGTCCGTTCGACGTCGTCGCGGTCGTCGGCGTCGCCGCGGCGGTAGTCGATCGACGACGTCCGGATGTTCTCGACGGTCTCGAACCCTTCGGTGGATGTCTGTGCCTCGATCACTTCCCCGAGGAGCTCCCCCAGCTCGCGCACGTCCTCGTTTATTTCCCTGGCGTGCAAATTCATACCAGTGGAGACTCGGGGGAGTCCTAAAACTCTAGCGAAAGTCAAAATGCCTGTCGTCCCACTGTAAGCATTCGTCCATTGTTTATGATTGCCTTGCCACGGAACGTCGTGGCTCGATCCCAGATCGACCGCCAGCGGGCGTTCCGTCGAACGGAACAGTCGCGGCGGCCGCCGGTGTGGAGAGCCAGGGTTCACACGTGAACGTCAATGTTGATGGGATATCACGACCAAGTGAAACTATGCCGACTGCCACGCACGACGGTGTAACGCTCGCCTACGAACGCTCGGGACCCGCAGACGCCGACACGGTCGCGTTCGTCGAGGGGCTGAGCTACGGCACCTGGATGTGGCGCTGGCAGCGCGAAGCGCTCTCGGAGTCCTACGAGACGCTGGTTTGGGACAACCGCGGCACGGGCGACTCCGACGAGCCGCCGGGGCCGTACACCACCGAGCAGATGGCGGGCGACTTCGAGGCCGTGCTCGACGACGCTGGCGTCGAGACGGCCCACGTCGTGGGTGCGAGCCTTGGCGGCATGATCGCCCAGCAGTACGTCCTCGACTACGATCGGGCCGACTCGCTGACGCTGATCGCGACGACGCCGGGCGGCGAGGCGGCGGTCCCGATTCCGGCAGACACCCAGCAGCGGATGTTGAACGTCCCCGAGGAGTACGACGAGGCGGCGACGATCCGACACAAGATGCGCCCGGCCGTGACGGACGAGTTCTGGGAGGATCGGTCCGATGTCGTCGACCGCATCGTCGAGTGGCGACTGGAGACCGACCCCTCCGAGGAGGCCTACGAGTGGCAGAGCGCCGCCGCGGTCGGTTTCGACGAGAGCGACAGGCTCGGGGCGATCGACCTGCCGACGCTGATCGTCCACGGCACCGCCGACGAGGTGATCCCCTTCGAGAACGCGACGCTGCTCGACGAAGCGATTCCCCACAGTCGCCTGGTGGCCGTCGACGGCGGTTCGCACCTCTGTTTCATCGAACAGGCCGACACCGTCAACGAACACCTCCAGTCGTTCCTCGACGATGTCTGAGCACGGGCCCCAGCGGTGGGTGGGTGACTGGAGCGCACGCAGGCGGGCGCTGTCGCCCGACCGGGTCGGACTGGTCGACGCGACCAGCGGCACGGAGTACACATACGCGGAACTCGACCGCCGCGCCAACGGCTGTGCGCGCTTGCTGGCCGATCACGGCGTGACCCGCGAGGGCGGGGCAGATCCCGACGCAGGCGGCCGCGTCGCCGTGCTCTCACGAAACCGTCCCGAGTTCGTCGATCTGTTCTTCGCGACGGGCAAGACCGGCGGCGTGCTCGCGCCCCTCTCCCATCGCCTGGCACCGCCGGAACTCGGGACGCTGCTCGACGACGTGGCCCCGTCGCTGCTCGTCGTCGAGGAGCCGTTCGCCGACGACGCGGCCGAGGCCCTCGCCGACGCCGACATCGACTGTCCGGTGCGCTCGCTGGCGACGGCCGGCGAGACGACCTGGGACCGCCTCGACGAATCGCTGCCGGCCGACCGATCCCCCTACGACGGGCCGACGCTGGAGCCGGCAGCCCCACACCTGTTCTTGCACACCGGCGGCTCGACGGGGACCCCCAAAGAGACCGTCCTCAGCCACGAGGCGATCGTCTGGAACGCGACCAACACCGTCACCGCCTGGGGGCTGCGGCCGGACGACGTGACGCCGCTGACGTTCCCGATGTTCCACACCGGCGGGTGGAACGTGTTGACGGTGCCGGTCTTTCACATGGGCGGGACCGTCGTCCTCGCCCGAGAGTTCGATCCCGGCGAGGTGCTCGAACTGATCGAGGCGCGGTCGGCCACGCTCCTCGTGGCCGTCCCGGCGGTGTTGCGGATGATGGTCGACCACGAACGGTGGGCCGAAACCGACCTCTCGACGCTGCGACTCGCCAAGTCCGGCGGCGGCCCCTGTCGAGAGTCGGTGCTGTCGGCGTGGTGGGACCGCGGCGTCGACCTCTCACAGGGGTACGGGCTGACCGAGTGTGGCCCCAACAACTTCGCGATGCCCGACGACTGGCCCAGCGAGAAGGCCGACACCGTCGGTGTCCCGAACGTCCACGTCGACGTGCGGATCGTCGACGACACCGGCACGGAACTCCCTCGCGGCGAAGTCGGCGAACTCCACCTCCGGTCGCCCCACGCCGCGACGGAGTACTGGCACCGGCCCGAAGCGACCGCCGCAACCTTCCGGGAAGACGGCTGGCTCGCTACCGGCGACCTCGCGCGGATCGACGACGACGGCTACGTCAGCATCGAGGGCCGCAAGAAGAACATGTACGTCAGTGGGGGCGAGAACGTCTTCCCCGCAGCGGTCGAGGACGCCGTCTCCGCCCATCCGAAGGTCGACGACGTGGTCGTCGTGCCCGTCGAGGACGACCAGTGGGGCGAGGTCGGCCGAGCCGTCGTCGTCGGCGACGACTCGCTCACGCTCGAAGAGCTCACGTCGTTTCTGGACGGCCGACTCGCACGGTACAAACGACCGAGAGATCTCGTCTTCGTCGCTTCGCTCCCCCGCAGCGGTCCCGACAAGATCGACCGCGACGCGGTCGCTGACGAATACAGTTCCTGATACTGTCTGTGACGAGTGTCGCCACGCCTGGGCGGCGACTGTCGTGAGACTGTGGCGGGCGACAGTACGGTCTGGCGACGGTATCAGCACAGTAACAACTCCCTACTACCTTCGAGGGCGGAATTGTTTATCACTATCTAGCGTGAGGTATAGGGCGGAAGGTCGTCGCATGATCGAACTATCAATGGACGTAGAGCAGTACGACTGTCCGTTCATCGATACGACGGCAGATCACGCTCTCACCTTTTCGGCCGTCCACTGGGACTTCGATCGGCGAACGCAGGAGCTAGAGACGCGAATGGTCGTGGAGGGGGCCGACCGAGAGGAGCTCTCCGTGGGGCTCGAAACGCTGCGCGACCACGGGAACATGAACGACTGCTCGCTCGTAGCGCGGCGCGACAACGTCGCCCAGATCAGGACGGTCATCGCCGAGACCGACGCGATGGCGACGATCAGGAGCAACGACGGCTACGTCACCGGCCCCTTCTACATCGAGGACGGGAGCGAGGTCTGGCACGTCGGATTCGACGCGAGTAGCGAGGCCGACAGCGCCCTCTCGGAGCTCGACCGGAACAACGAGTACGAGGTCGTCGAGCGCACCGACACCTCCCTCCCGGAGATGGGTGATCTGGTGCAAAACGCCGGTGCGGCGATGACGCTGATCGAGGGGTGCCAGGACCTCTCGGACACCGAACGCGAGACCCTGGAAGCCGCCGTCTCCAGTGGCTACTTCGAGACGCCGCGCGACGCCACCCTCGGGAGCCTGGCCGACGAGTTCGGCGTCTCCAAGCCGGCGGTCTCGAAGAATCTCCGTCGGGGGCAACGGAAGATGATCCACCGCGTCGTCACGGCGCTGGACGACATCGAGTAGCGCCTGCCCTCGTTAACATGTAAACCTTCGTGGCTTTGTGGCTGTGGAGCTAGTCATTATTCGTTATGGACCTGACTGTCACGAGACGGCGTGCGATCCGATCGCTCGGTGGTGCGGGCGTCGTCGCGCTCGCTGGCTGTACCGGCGACGGTGGTGACGGCGACACGGAGGCGAGTGGCGACGGCGGCGACACGGAGACAAACATGCAAGACACGTCGACGACACAGTCGAGTTCGCAACGGCTCTCGATCGGTGTCCTCCAGCCGCTCTCGGGGGACCTGGCGTACTACGGCCAGCAGGGCCTCTGGGGACTGCTCTCCGGGCTCGCGTACAAGGCCGACGCCGATCCGCCCACCGACGTAGGCACCGGGACGACGACAGTCTCGGCCGGCGACGTGGAGTACGAGCTGATCGTCCGCGACACGGAGTTCACCGCCGACGGCGCGCAGTCGGCCGCGACGGATCTGGTGAGCAACGAGGGCGTCGACATGCTCTTTGGCTGTTCGTCCTCGGGTGCGGCCTCGCGTGTCATCACCAACGTCGTGAAGGCGTCGTCGGTCCCGATGATGGTCGGGCCGGCGGCGTCGGCGGGGATCACCGCCGAGAGCGAGACCTGCGGCGATCTGGTGTACCGAGCCAGCGAGAACACGGCGATGGACGCCCGCTCTGGCGGCCGGTACGTCGCCACCGAGACCGACGTATCCAAGGTGTACCTGTTCGGTGCGGACTACAGCTTCGGCCGGGCCGTCGTCAACAACTACCGATCGGTGCTGGAGTCCGAGGGCATCGAGATCGTCGGCGAGCGGTTCGTCAACCAGGGGTACTCGGAGTGGGACGGGCTGCTGGAGAACGCAGCAGACGCGGGCGCGGAGGGGATCGTCGGCGGGTTCACCGTCGCGACGCTCCCGAATCTGTTCAGCGCTTTCCTCTCGGGCGACTACTCCTATCGCGTCTTCGGCGGGTTCGCCACCCGGATCACGAACGCCGTCGTCGGCCAGACGATGCAGCGCGTGCTCGGCGACCCGCTCACAGAGGAGAAAATCGAGGGCGCGGGACTGGGACCGTTCACGACGCGCTATCACTGGAACCAGTACGACAACCCGATCAACGACGCCTTCGTCGAGTCGTACACGAACGCCTACGGCGTCGTTCCCGACCTCTTTACCGCAGGCACGTTCACGGGCGCGTCGGCGATCCACCAGGCCGTCACCGAGGGCGGCTCGACGGACCCAGACGACATCACGGGCGCGCTCAAAGGGATGACTGTCACCGACACGCCGAAAGGCGAGAACGGCTACACCTTCCAGGAGTACAACAACCAGGCCCGTTCGGAGATGACCGTCGCCAACCCCGTTCCGACACAGGACCAGTGGGCCGACAGCTGGGACTCGCTCATCCAGCCCGGCGATCCCCTGGCCCGGATCTCCGGGGACCAGGTAACGATTCCGGCAGACAGCGACGACATGAACTGCTCGTTGTAACATGCTCAGGACGCGGGGACTCACGAAGCGGTTCGGCGGTATCACGGCGGTCGACGGCGTCGACTTCGACCTCGGGTCGGAGCTGTGCTCGCTGATCGGCCCCAACGGCGCGGGCAAGACGACGTTCTTCGACCTGCTGACGGGCGCACTGGAGCCGACAGACGGACGGATCGAGTTCCGCCACGACGGCGACTGGGTGGACGTGACGGCGACGCCGCCGGCCGAGATCGCGAGCCTCGGCGTCCACCGCTCGTACCAGATCACGAACGTCTTCCCGACCTCGACGGTACTCGAAAACGTCAGGGTCGCCGTACAGGCCCACAGCGACCACGCGGCGACGTTCTGGCGGACCAGCGACGCCTACGAGGCGGATCTGGCCGCGGCTCGCGATATCCTCGAACGGGTCGGGCTGTCCGAGCGGGCCGACGATCTCGCACAGAACCTCAGCCACGGAGCGGGCCGACAGCTCGAAGTGGCGATCGCACTGGCCGGCGACCCGGACGTGCTCTTGCTCGACGAACCGAACGCCGGTGTCAGCTCCGAGAGCGTCGACGACGTCGTCGCGCTCATCGAGGACGTGGCCCGGGACCACGCGGTCCTGCTCGTCGAGCACAACATGGACATCGTGATGGAGGTCTCGGACCGCGTGGTCGTCCTGAACCAGGGGTCGGTGATCGCCGACGGCGAACCGGACGCCGTTCGGGCCGATCCGGCCGTCCAGGAGGCCTATCTCGGCGGCTACGAGACCGGGGACCTGACCGAAGATGGCGACGAACCGGGCGAGCCCGAGGGGGTCGCGTAGCGTGGCCCTGCTCGACGTAGCCGACATCGAGACGTACTACGGCGAGAGCCACGTGCTCGAAGGCGTCTCCCTGTCGGTCGAGCGCGGCGACGTGGTCGCGCTGATGGGTCGCAACGGCGTCGGGAAGACGACGACGCTGCGCTCGATCCTCCAGTTGACGCCCCCGCGGTCGGGAAGCGTGACCTACGACGGGACCGACCTCGTCGGCCGCCGGACACACGAGGTCGCGGAGATGGGCGTCGGGTGGATCCCCGAGGACCGACGGATCTTCTCGCAGCTGAGCGTCGCGGAGAACCTCCGCGTGTCGGTGCCCGACGGCGACGACGTGGCCGAGGCGCTGTCGATCGCCTTCGAGACGTTCCCGATCCTCGAACAGCGCCGCGATCAGGCGGCCGGGACGCTCTCGGGGGGCCAACAGCAGATGCTCGCACTCGGGCGCGGACTGGTCGGGGACAACGACCTCCTGCTGGTGGACGAACCCAGCGAGGGGCTCGCCCCCCAGATCGTCGCGGACGTGGCCGACGCACTGGCCGCGGCCGCCAGCGAGACGACGATGCTGCTGGTCGAGCAGAACCTCCCGCTGGCGCTGGATCTGGCAGATCGCTTCTACGTCCTCGACAACGGACGGGTGGTCGACGAGGGCGACGCCGACGCAGTGTCGGCCGACGACGACCGGCTCAGGAGGTACCTGTCGGCATGACGCTCGCGCTCGAACTGGCCCAGCAGGCCCTCTTGCAGGTGGGATTCGTCGACGGTCTCGCCGAGTTCGTCCGGCCGGGCACGTTCGCAGAGGTCGTCCTCCGGGGGCTCTCGAAGGCGGCGATCTACGTCATGATCGCGGCCGGGCTGACGCTGATCTTCGGGCTGCTGGGCGTGCTGAACTTCGCCCACGGTGCGCTGACGATGATCGGCGCGTACCTCGGCGGCCTCGTCATGGTCCTGACAGTGGCACAGGGAACGGGGCCGTGGGCTCGGCTGGCGCTGTTTTTCGTGGCGATGGCGGTCGTCTTCGGCCTGCTGTCGGCACTGGGTGGCTCCATCGAGGTGAGCCTGATCCGGCCGCTGTACGATCGGCCGCCGATCTACCAGATCCTGCTGACCTTCGGCGTGACCCTCGTGCTCGAAGAACTGGCCCGGATCGTCGTCGGCTTCTACGGCCTCCAGCCCCTCGCGGAGTGGCAGGCCGCGCTCGGGACGATCCCTGCCTTTCTGGAAACGTCCCAGTCGCTCGGACCGGTCTCCGTGCGCGGACTCGCGCTGTTCGAGATCGTCCTCGGCGCACTGACGGTCGCTGCTATCTGGGGATTCCTCACGCGCACGCGATACGGCCTGTTCATCAGGGCCGGGAGCGAGGACAGCGAGATGGCCGAGGCGCTCGGTATCGACGTTCGGCGCGTCTTCACCGTCGTCTTCGCGCTGGGGGCGGGCGTCGCGGGCGTCGCCGGGACCCTCCTGATGTGGGACCCGGTCTGGGGAGCGAGCGTCCCGCTCGCGGCCGAGTCGCTGTTGCCGGCGTTCGTCGTCGTCATCATCGGCGGGCTCGGCACGTTCCGGGGGACGGTCGTGGGCGGGCTGATCGTCGGCCTCGTCGACGCGACGACGACCTGGTGGTTCCAGAACGTCGTCGTCGAGTGGACCTGGCTCCCGGAGGTCGCCATCTTCATGATCCTCGTCGTGGCGCTGATCGTCCGTCCGCAGGGGATCTACGGCGTCGAGGAGGTGGGGGGCCATTAGCGCCAGCACCTCCATCCGACGGCGTGTCCGGGCCAGTTGGCCGATCGCGTCCGTCGAGCGCCACCAGGTGTATCTCGTCGTCGTCGGGCTGTTGGCGTGTTACCCCGCGATCTATCACCTCCTCACCCAGTCGCCACTGGCCGAGGTGGCCGTCACCGTCCTCCCGCGGATGGAGACGATGGTCGCCGTGCTGTACTTCTCGCTGTTCGCGATGTCGTTCGACTTCGTCAGCGGCTACACCGGCTACCTCTCTTTCGGCCACGCGGCGTTCTACGGCACCGGGGCCTACACCGTCCTCCTGATCGCCAACGGGAAGGTCCCACTGCTGGGTCCCGAGACGCCGTTCTTGGTGGCACTCGTCGTCGGCGCGGTCCTCGCGACGGTGCTCGCGGTGGTGATCGGTCTGGTCTCGTTCAGGCTGACCGGGGTCTACTTCGCGATGATCACGCTCGGCTTCGCACAGGTACTCTACGTCTTCGTCCGGGACTGGGACTACGTCGGCTCGAACCCCCGCGACGGGATCGCGCTGAGCGGAGCCCGCGGCTTCGAGCTCGGGGTGCCCTACGTCGATCAGTTGACCGTCGCGCTGGGCACGCTGACCGGCGACACGCTGGCGCTCGCGGGCCACACCCTCGGGACGACGACGGTCTCGTTCTACGCCGTGGGGATCGTCGTCCTCCTGTGCTTCGCGGCGATGCAGCGGATCCTCCACTCGCCCTTTGGCCGGGTCATGGTCGCGATCCGCGAGAACGAGGAACGCGCCGAGGCCATCGGCTACGACACCTTCCGCTACAAGCTGGGCGCGTTCGCGATCAGCGGCTTCTTCGGCGGCGTCGCCGGAGGGCTGCTCGCGGGGTTCAAACGCTCCGTGACCCCCGAGTCCGGGTTCTACTTCCTGACCAGCGGCGACGCGCTGCTGGCCAGCATTATCGGCGGGTTCGGGACCCTCGCCGGCCCGCTCTGGGGCCACCTGTTCGACGAGACCGTCCGGGAGTTCCTCTCGAAGCGGGGTCAGGGCGGCGGCCTGCTCCCGTATCTGGAACAGACGCTTTCCGAGGCGTTCCTGACGACCGAACTCGTCGGCGGGCTCACGGTCGAAGGGTTCATCACGGCCGCGCTGAACGGCCACGCGAGCCTCTACGTCGGGATCGTCTTCGTCCTGTTCGTGCTGTACGTCCCCGACGGCATCGTCGGCACGGTCCGCTCGCGACTGGGCGGACCCGTCGCCCGGAGCCTCCCGGAACGGCTGTGGGGTGACCGATGACGGTCCACCTGACCGGTCTGGCCGTCGAACTGCCCGAAGCGACGATCTCCGGCGCGACGATCGCCGAACGCTCGGGCATCCCCGAGTCGGTCGTCGTCGAGAAGATGGGCGTCAGCGAGAAGCGCGTCGCGCACGACGAGCAGCCCAGCGACCTCTGTGTCGAGGCGGGACGGCGGGCGCTGGACGACGCTGGCGTCGACGCCGCGGCCCTCGATCTGGTCAGCTACCACGGGAGCGAGCTGAAAGACCACGTCGTCTGGAGCCTCGCCGCGGACGTGGCCCAGCGGCTGGGCGCGAGCGACGCCTACGCCAGCGAGAGCTACGCGCTCTGTGCCGGCGCGCCGATCGCGATCCGAGAGGCGACCGCACAGCTCGCGGCCGGAGCGATCGACCGCGCGCTGCTGGTCGCCGCGAGCCGCGAGGAGGACCTCGTCGACTACGACGACCCGGACACCTCCTTCATGTTCAACTTCGGGAGCGGAGCGAGCGCGATGGTCCTCGAACGGGACGCCGGAGAGCGCGCCCTCGCGACGGTTCGGGAGAGCGCCGCGATCACGGACGGGAGCTTCTCGCGCGACGTGATCGTCCCAGCGGGTGGAACCGTCCAGCCTCCCTCGAAAACGACCGTCGAGGAGGGTCGCCACTCCCTGCGTGTCCCGGACCACGAGTCGATGAAAGCGCGACTCGCCGAGGTGAGTCTGCCGAACTTCCTCGCGGTGGCCGACGACGCCCTCGACGCCTCGGGCTACGACCGCGCCGCCGTCGACTTCGCTGCCATCACCCACATGAAGCGGTCGTTCCACGACCACCTCTGTGACCAGTTCGGGCTCGGCGAGCGCGACCAGCTGTACCTGGAGGAGTACGGCCACGTCCAGAGCGTCGACCAGGTGCTCGCGACCCACGAGGCCAGGAACCGCGGGTGGCTCGACGACGGAGACGTGGTCCTCTTTCTCGCCGCCGGGACGGGCTACACGTGGGCGGCGACGGTGCTGGAGTGGCGCGCCTGATACTGCCGGCTGTCACTGTTTCGAGACGTTCGCGACCACCGGTTCGCAATATGCTTTCCAGACGTACAGCCGGCAGTATGACCGCGCTACTCTCGGGGCTCGTCCGTCCGCGGTCGGGAGACCCGCGCGTACCCGATCCTGGCGGCCGCGACCGTCCGGTAGAGTGTCCCGACGACGGCGAGCACCAGCGCGCCAGCGAGCACCAGCACGGTCGTCGATCCGGTCTCGATCGCCCAGGGGACCGTCATCGCGAGGAAGCGACCGATGGCGACGACGCTCGCGACGACGGTGACACCGATCGCGAGGTACCGGAGCCGCCGCTGGATCGGCCGCCCGCGGTCGAGCACCCCGAGGCCGTACAGCTGGACCAGCGCGCTCTCGACGGCGAGCCACAGCGCCACCGCTCCGGCGACGAACGGCCCGACGAGTGCCAGCGGCTCCGGAGCCCCGATGCCGAGGAGATCGAACACCGTCACGGCCCCGCCGACGAGGAGAGCGAACGTCAGCGGTGCGAGCAACACGACCGAACTGAACAGGGCGGCCACGATCCGGGCGACCGACCGAAGGCTGGGGGACATACGATACACGACAGCCGGCCGCGCAAAAAGTGTCGGGGCCGCGAGCGTGGTAGAGCCACACGCTGGCTGTCGAGGTCACACTTATCTCGCTCGCGGGCGACCCTACTCGCATGGCATTCGCCGAGTATTTCGACGACTTCATGCGACGCGACTGGGAGACCGACGTGAGCGGAACCGTCCGCTTCGCGATGGTCGGTCTGGGGTGGTGGACGCGTGACTACGCCGTCCCCGCGACCCAGCAGTCCGAGCACTGCGAGACGACGACCGTCGTCAGTTCCTCGGCGGAAAAGGCCGAGTCCTTCGCCGAGGAGTTCGACGGCGTCGAGACGGCGCTGACCTACGACGAGTTCACTGACGGTGCCGGCACGGATCAGTACGACGCGGTCTACGTCGCGACGCCGAACGCGCTCCACCTGCCCTACGTCGAAGCCGCGGCGAGCTACGGCAAGGACGTGCTCTGTGAGAAACCGATGGAAGCCAGCGTCGAGCGCGCCGAGGCGATGGCCGAGGCCGCCGAGGACGTGACGCTGATGGTGGCCTATCGGATGCACACGGACCCCGCCGTCCGCCGGATGCGCGAGCTGGTGGCCGACGGGTTCGTCGGCGACCCGACCCACGTCCACGGCCACATGTCCCAGCGCCTGCTGGAGATGATTCCCGACCGCGACCAGTGGCGGCTGAACCCCGATCTCGCCGGTCAGGGCGCGTCGATCACCGACCTGGGCGTCTATCCGATCAACACGACGCGGTTCGTCCTCGACCGGGACCCGGTAGCGGTCCAGTCGGCGATGTACTCGGGCAGCGAGGGGTTCGAGGACGTGCCGGACGAGCGCGCCGCGGCGACGATCGTCTACGAGGACGACGTGCTGGCGTCGATCTCGGCCAGTCAGAACAGCTACGAGGACGGATTCTTGCGGGTCACCGGCACGGAGGGCCAGCTCGTGCTGGAGCCGGCCTTCCTGAAGCCCTCCGGACTCACCGTCTCTCGCAATGGGATCGACACGACCTACGACCTCCCGGAGATGGGCGAGGCCCAGCAGATGCAAGCGGAGTTCGACTACTTCAGCCACCACCTCCTGGCCGACACCGAACCGCTCGCAGACGGCGAGTACGGCGTCGTCGACATGCGCGTGATCCGCGCGGCCGTCGAGTCCGCCCGGACCGGCGAGCGCGTGACGCTGTAGCGTGGGATCGGCGCGACACAACTGTTAATATCACCACACGACGATATCCCCCAAGCGTGTTCGCTCGATGACAGAGACGTTCTACGACGTGCTCGGGGTCGATCCAGATGCCACCACGAGCGACATCGAGGACGCCTATCGCGAGCGACTGAAAGAGACTCATCCAGACCACAACGACGACGCCGACGCCGACGAGGCCACTCAGCGCGTGATCGAGGCCCGCAACGTGCTGACCGACGACGACGAGCGCGCCCGCTACGATCGACTCGGACACGAGGCGTACGTCGGCGCGGACACGGCGGGGAGCGATCACCACCACGACGCCCGCGGCGCGGCGGCCCGTGCGGCCCGCGAAGCCGGCTGGGCAGACGGCGAGACGGACGGTCCCAGCGAGTCGACTGCCGCGGGCACGAACGCGGGTCCCTCGGAGCGACGACGCCGGGAGCGAACGGCCAGCGAGCGCGTGCGAGACGCACGCGACGCGGGGACGGGGGCGACTGCGGCCGGACAGACGACGGCGGGCACCTCGACCGGCAGTGGCGCGTCGACGGGACGGACTCGGCCGACGGGTACCTCGACCCGTGACAGCCGCCAGCGCGAACGGATCTACGAGACGGGGACCGCGAGCCGTCAGGCGACCTACAACGTCAGACACGACGTGGGTTCGAGCGGCCACTCGCTGCGGGCGTTCGTGGCCGACACACCGCTCTCACTCGCCGCGCTGACGTTCGTCCTCTATCCGATCATGGTGGCGTCCACGGTGTTTCCACCGTTCACGCTGGTGGTCAACGCCACCGTCGGCCTGTGTGCCCTGCTGTTGATCGGCTACCTCCAGTCCCAGCCGTCGGTGGGCGTCCTGGTGTTTGGCACCTGGAGTCTCCTGGTGCCCCTCGCACTCGTCGCGCTCGGCGTCCCGGTGACCGGACTCGTGGGCATCGTCGCGCTCGGGAGCGTCTGGCTGCCGTTTGGCTTCTCGCTTTTGACTCATTCGATCGTTGGTCGATAGCGCCCTACAGCGATTCGCGAACGCGCTCGTGGACCCGATCCCGGTACCGATGGCTCCGCTCGCTGTCGAACCGACACTCGACGATCTGCGTGCCGGACGCACCGGCCGAGGACGCCACGGCGTCGGCGAGAGCACCACGACCCTCGACGCGGTCGTATTCGAGGTCGTACAGCGCGCCCGTCGGCTCGAAGTCCAGCCCGTGGGGCGTCCGGAACTGGTCGGTAAAGGGCGGCTCGAAGGATTCGATAGGGAGTTCGTGGAAGATGCCGCCGCCGTCGTTGTTCACGAGGACGATCGTCGCGTCCACGTCACAGCGCCCGACCGCGAGCAGGCCGTTCATGTCGTGGTAGTAGGCCAGATCGCCGGTGAGCACGACCAACGGGTCGTCGGTCGCGCTGCCCGCACCGAGCCCCGTCGAGGTGATCCCGTCGATCCCGCTGGCCCCGCGGTTGCCCAGGACGGTCACGTCGGCCGCTCGGGGCCGTCCGAACCGATCCAGATCCCGAACCGGCATACTGTTCGAGACCATCACCGTCGTCGGATCCGGGACGGCGCTGGCGACCGTCGCGGCGACCGTCCCCTCGAAGAACTGCTCGTCGTGTGCGCGCTCGGCGAGGTCCCAGTAGCGGGCCTCTGCGGTCTCGAACCGCTCGGTCCAGGCCGTGGCCGGTCGGTCGAGTCGCTCGGCCAGCCCCGTCGCCAGCCCCGTCGGATCGGCCACGACGAGATCGGTCGCGGTGAACGTCGCTTCGCGCCACTGGCCGGCCGGATCGACCACGAACTGGGCGGCGTCGGCGTCGCGCAGCCAGTGACGCAGCGTCTTCGAGGTCGGCGAGGCCCCGAACCGGAGGACGACATCCGGGTCGGGCCACTCCCCGGCGTCGAGATACGAGTCGTACCCCCCACAGATGGGCCGGTCGACGACGTGGGAACCGAAGCGATGCCCCGACAGCGGATCGGCGAGTACCGGAAAGCCCGTGGCGTCGACGAGCGCTGCCAGCGCGTCTCGGTCGGGCGTGGGTCCGTTCGACGGACCGGCGACGATCAGACCTCGCTCTCTGTCGAGTCGGTCGGCGAGCGCGGACAGTTCCGACGCCGAGAGCGTCCTGTCGCCGCGGGTCGTTCGGACCATCGGCCCGTCCCGGCCGTTCGCACCCACCGGAGCGCGCTCCGGGAGATCGTCCGGAACCGCGCCCTCGACCGGCGTCGGTTCGAGCGGCTTCGAGACGGGCACGTTCAGGTGGACCGGACCAGCGGGCGTGTCGGTCGCAGTCGCGACGGCCCGAGAGAGGGTGGTCCGAAGCGATCGGAGCCGACGCGGCTCCGGTGCCGGCTCCGGGAGCGAGCGGTACTGACGGACGGCGTCGCCGTAGAGCTTCTCCTGGTCGATCGTCTGGTTCGCGCCGCTGTCTTGCAGTTCTCGGGGTCGGTCGGCGGTCAACAGAACCATCGGCACACGGGACTGGTTGGCCTCGATCACCGCCGGGTGGAAGTTCGCCGCTGCCGTGCCGGAGGTACAGATCAGCGGCGTCGGCGTCCCGGTCCGCCGTGCCCGACCGAGCGCGAAGTAGGCCGCCGACCGCTCGTCGAGGTGAGAGTAGACGCGTATCTCCGGGTGCTGTGCGACCGCGACGGTCAGTGGCGTCGACCGACTACCGGGTGCGACACAGACCGCCTCGATCCCGTTCGCGACCAGTTCTTCGACGATGACCCGTCCCCAGAGCGTGTTCTCGTTTGGCTCGGTCACTGCCGGTCACCCTCGCTCGGCTGCCAGCGTCGGTCCCGACGACCCGTTCCACACATGGCGCGACCTACGGACGGGGGACGCTTCAGCGTGACTATCGTCACGAAGTGGCGGGTCGTTCGTGATCGATCGGCCGGCTACTGGCCGCCGCGTGGCCGGGCGTCGTCGTTTTCTACATTCAACAGAAATATTCCGATATCAAAAACCTATGTCGTCGGAAGCCACAGTATTGTTCTCACGTTCGGTAACTCGCCCCGCCAGATTTATAAGGGGATCTATCGAACCTCCGTACGTTCCGATGCCACAGGTAGAGATAACGATCCCGGAACACCTCGAGATGCAGATCGCCCAGCTCGTCGAAGAAGGCGAGTTCCTCACCCGCGAGGAAGCGATCGAGGATCTCCTCTCGACCGGGTTGAAAGCCTACAAGACCAGCGGGCCCATGGACGACGAGGACGACCCCGGGGGATTCGAGGACGACGGGATGATGGGTCACGACGACGAGTACGTCTTCTAGCGAGCGACGCTCAGCAGACGAACCACCACTGGTAGCTGTTCACAAGCAATTCTTATACTATTGGCACCGTCTACTAGTGGCAAGATGCACAAAGACGAGCTTCTCGAGCTTCACGAACAGATGGTGCTGATCATGCGTTTCTTCCGCGACGAGATGGACAGCGTCGACCCCGAGCTGTTCGACGCCTACGGCGAGCTCGACGTGCGCCCCTCGGACGTTCACAAGTCCAAGAGCGAACACAAACACGCCGTCTTCGTGCTGGGCAACTCGCTGGCGACCGCGATGAGCGAAGACGAGTTCTCCGACGCCGGCCGCGTTGGCAAGCGGATGAAGGAACTCGCGGAAGACGCCGAGAGCAAGCTCTAAGTGCCGTCCTGTTCGAGTTCCGTGAATATCTCGGGATCTGTCTGGAACTTCAAGACGTTGTGTATCACGGAGTTGCGGATGTTCTGGACGACGTGTCCGTGGTCCTTGTAGAACTCGTGGATCCAGCGTGACTCCGCTTTCCGGCTCGGGAACATCATCACCGACTTCCACTGGTACTCCCCGTCCGAGAGGAAGTAGAACATCGTGTGTCTGTCGTCGCGGATCGTCGTCATAGCCTCGCGCCAGCCGTCCTCGAAGTGCTCCGGGTTGAACTTGAACTCGAACAGCGCGAAGTTGAAGTACTCCTCGTTGGGGACGATCGTGTCGCGGAAGACCCCCTCCTGGCGCATCTTGCGGATCGATTCGCTGACGGTGACGTGTGACACCGAGATGTCGTGGTCCGCTTCGAGGATGTCGGCCAGGTCTCGCGAGGAGAGCTCCGGATCGTCGGCCAGCTCTCTGAGGATCAACACGTCGCGTTCCTTGAACTCCCAGTCTGGTGATTCGTCCGCGTTCATATCCCACATTCCGGTGTTATGGTCTTGGAAGTTGGCATCTCTCGGCGCGCGCTGTCGTCGGCACGGATCACGGTGAATCGAGAGTCACGAGCGTGTCCACGTCCGGCAGGTTGGTCTCGGGAGACGTGATCTGTGCCATCCGCTCGGTGTGTTTCTCGATCGCGTAGTGCTGCAGGTCGTCGGCGGAGGGGCCCGGCGTCTCCTCGCTGCCGTCGCCCAGTCCGTCGGTCGTCGTCTGCTGGACCAGTCCCAGGAGTTCGGTGACGGTGTCGTGTAGCAGCTGTGGATCGACGCCGTCCGCGACGAGTTCGCGGAGTTTGCTCATCCCGAACCCGACGTGGCGGCCCTCGTCGCTCCGGATGCGTTCCAGTCCAGTGGTAAAGCCCGGCAGCGTCGGAAGGGCTGGCTCTGAGGGACCGTAGCTCTGCTGGAGCCCCCAGTAGGCCGTCTGTGCCAGAATGCCCTCGATGGTCAGGTGGTAGTGACACAGCGCGATCGCGCGGTGCTCGGGCGTGTCGTCGTCGAGCAGTCGGTGCATCGCCGCGTCCGTGCGGGAGAGCAGTTCGTCGTACGCGTCGTTGACCCACCGGTCCTCGGTCGGCGAACTCACCGGCAGGTCGCGCTCGCGCTCGACCGGGTTGATCACCGCCGTCCAGTATCGCTCGAAGAAATCGAGGTGGCGCGCCTCTTCGTACAGCTGCGTGCTGAGATACGCCTGGTCGGCGGCGTCGTCGAGCACGACCGAGAGCGGAGCGAGATCCTCCGTGACGGCGCGCTCGCCGGCACCGAACTTCGCGACGGTCGAGCGCAGGTGGTCGAAGGTCGCGGGGTGTGCTTCGACGAGTGGCCCGCGGTCGTCGTCGAGGTCGATCGCCGCGGGGTCCCAGTGTCGTTCGACGGCGTTGCGGTAGTAGCGTCCCGATCGGCTCTCCCGATCGAGCGCGAGTCGAAACGTCGCCTTGTCGGCCATTGGTCGTGTCGTAAACCCCACTCTACATAAGCGTTGACGAATTCGGGAAGTCGGCGGTATCAGCGCCCCTCGAACTCTGGTTCGCGACTCTCGACGAAGGCTCGCGCGCCCTCCTCGTGGTCCGCGGTCGAGAAGGCGACGCCCTGCGCGTTCGCTTCCCGCGCCGTCGCGGCGTCGAAGGAGTCGGGCTGATGGTTCACCAGTCGCTTCGAGGCCGTCAGTGCCGCCGTCGGCCCCGTCGCGATCGTCTCGACGATGTTCTCGACGCCCTCGTCGAACGACGACGCCTCGAACACGCGGGTCACGAGCCCGAGATCGCGGGCGCGGTCGGCGTCGACCAGTTCGCCCGTGAAGATCAGCTCCTTGGCCGTGTTGAGCCCGACGAGCCGCGGGAGGAGGTAGGAAACGCCCGAGTCGACCGCGAGCCCGACGCGGCGGAACCCGAAGCTGATCTTCGCCGCCGGGCTCGCGAGTTGCAGGTCACAGGCGATCGCCAGCCCCGCACCCGCCCCGAAGGCGGGACCGTCGATCTTCGCCACGGTCGGGAGCCGGCAGTCGTAGACGCGCTTGATCGCGCGGTTGACCGCGCCGACGACGACCTCGACGCGCTCTGCCGGCGGCACGTCCCGGTCGATGCTCTCCAGCATCGCGTCCACGTCCCCGCCGGCACAGAAGGTCGCGCCCTCGCTCTGGAGGACGACACACCGTGCCCCGCTGTCTTCGGCGGTCTCGATCGCCGCAGCGAGTTCGTCTGCGGCCTCCGCGGAGAGCGCGTTCCGTGCCTCGGGGCGGTTCAGTGTGATCGTTGCGACCTCGTCTGCGATCTCGACGCGGACCTGATCTCCGGTCATGTCCCGCACCGACGACCAGGACGACCAAAAGCGTTGGTCAGGTCGCCACCAACAGAGTAGGGGTGCCTTTGAGAAGGGGCCGGGCCGATTGTCTCGTATGCGAATCCACTGGCATCGACGCGACCTCCGGACGAGCGACAACGCCGGCCTGGCCGCGGCGACGGCCGACAGCCCGGTCGTCCCGGTGTTCGTCTTCGACGACGCCGTCCTCGACCACGCCGCACCGCCCCGTGTGGCGTTCATGCTGGACGCCCTCGACTCGCTGCGGGCACAGTACCGTGACCGCGGGAGCGATCTCGTGATCGCTCGCGGCGATCCGACGGCCGAGATCCCGCGGCTGGCCGAGGCGTTCGGAGCCGACGGCGTGACCTGGGGCGAAGCCTACTCCGGGCTCGGCATCGAGCGCGACATCGCCGTCCGACAGGCCCTCGACGACGCGGGCGTCGAACGCGAGGCGGTCTCCGATTCGGTCCTCCATCGCCCCGGCGAGATCACGACCAACGACGGCGATCCGTACTCGGTGTTTACCTACTTCGGGCGGAAGTGGCACGACCGAGAGAAAGACGAGCCCTACGACGCACCCAGCCCGGACGAACTGGCCGACGTGTCCGGTGACCCCCTGCCGTCGATCGACGATCTGGGCTTCGAGGAACCACAGGCAGAGCTCCCTCCGGCTGGGACGGAACCGGCCCGCGATCTCCTCGACGCGTTCTGCGAGGACGACATCTATCGGTACGAGGATCGCCGGGACTACCCCGCAGACGACTGTACGTCGCGGCTCTCCGCACATCTCAAGTTCGGGACGATCGGTATCAGAGAGGTGTACGAACGGACTGCGAGCGCGGCGGAAGCGGCCAACGACGAAGAACGGCGCGAATCCGTCGAGGAGTTCCAGTCGCAGTTGGCCTGGCGAGAGTTCTACACGCAGGTCCTCTTTGCCAACCGGTCGGTCGTCACGGACAACTACAAGTCCTACGAGCGGCCGCTCCAGTGGCGCGACGACCCCGAGGCGCTCCAGGCCTGGAAGGACGGCGAAACGGGGTACCCGATCGTCGACGCCGGGATGCGCCAGCTCCGCCAGGAGGCGTTCATGCACAACCGGGTCCGGATGATCGTCGCCTCCTTCCTCACCAAGGACCTGCTGATCGACTGGCGAGCGGGATACGAGTGGTTCAAACAGCGTCTGGTGGACCACGACACCGCGAACGACAACGGCGGGTGGCAGTGGGCGGCCTCGACGGGCACCGACGCACAGCCGTACTTCCGGATCTTCAACCCGATGACGCAGGGCCAGCGCTACGACCCCGACGCGGAGTACATCAAGACGTACGTGCCCGAGCTGCGCGACGCCGAACCGTCGGTGATCCACGAGTGGCCCGATCTCAGCCCGACCCAGCGTCGCAACGCCGCCCCGGAGTACCCCGATCCCATCGTCGACCACAGCGAGCGACGCGACCAGGCCCTGGAGATGTTCGAGACTGCTCGCGGCGAGAGTTAGGCCCAACGGCGGGTCGCCGACGGTCTCGGCGTCGGGACCCGAATTACCGGCCGAGAACGGCCAGCAGGCGGTCGGCACGTGCGTGCGGTGTGGTATCGTGCGTCTCCTAAACGTTTAACAGGCGTCCGCCCGACCCAAAAGATGGAGGAGATTTATCATGTCCGAACACTCAGATCCGGAACTGCCGCCACTTCCGTACGACTACGACGCGCTGGAGCCCCACATCTCAGAGCAGGTACTCACCTGGCACCACGACACCCACCATCAGGGGTACGTCAACGGCCTCGCGGCCGCCGAGGAGACCCTCGCGGAGAACCGCGAGTCGGGTGAGTTCGGATCTAGCGCCGGTGCGCTGGGCAACGTCACCCACAACGGCAGTGGACACTATCTCCACACGTTGTTCTGGGACAACATGTCCCCCAACGGCGGCGGCGAGCCGTCGGGCGAACTCCGTGACCGGATCGAAGCGGACTTCGGTTCCTACGAGGGCTGGAAAGGCGAGTTCGAGGCAGCCGCCTCGGCCGCCGGTGGCTGGGCGCTGCTCGTCTACGACCCGGTCGCCAAACAGCTCCGCAACGTCACGGTCGACAAGCACGACCAGGGCGCACTCTGGGGCTCTCACCCCATCATGGCGCTGGACGTCTGGGAGCACTCGTACTACTACGACTACGGCCCGGACCGCGGCAGCTTCGTCGACGCCTTCTTCGAGGTCGTCGACTGGGACGAGGTCGCGTCGCAGTACGAGACCGCAGTCGGTCACTTCGAGTAACGTCGCCCGACGGCGGGCTCCCGAGCTTCGCACTTTCTTTCGATATCGTCGATCAGTGGCGACACTCGCCGTCGACCACAGCGTATCGCTTTCGAGGGCTTTACGCACGGCGGCGCGGAACCAGCGCCCATGCCACAACCGAAAGACGAGTTCGACGATCTCCGCCCGCTGGAGTTTCGCGAGCCAGAGGAGGTACTGGACGACGACGAGATGTACACGATCTACGAGATCGGTCGCCTCCTCCAGGGGCTGGAAGCCGAAGCGGAACTCGACGTCGAGACCGAGAACGTCCTGATGGACTGGGCCATTCCGTGGCTCATCAAACACGCCGACGCGTTCGTCTTCGCCGAGCCGAGTGCCGACGACGAGCCGGGCTACTACGGGCTGGCCTGACAGAGCGTGTTCGACTGCCGGGGCCGGCAGTATCAGAACCGCGCGGCCTGCCTCGCCAGTTCGATGTTGCCGTACGGGTCGTCCGTGACGCTGGGACCGTGACCGGCGTGCATCTCGGCGAGGTCCTCGTCGACGAGATCGAGGAGGCGGTCGATGCTCTCGACGAGTCGCGATCGGTCGCCCTCTTCGAGGTCCGTCCGCCCGAAACTCCCGTTGGCAAACACGAGATCACCGGCGAAGAGCACGCCCGCCTCGGCCGCGTAGAGACAGAGGTGGTCGTCCTTGTGACCCGGCGTGTGGAGCGCCACGTACTCCTCGTCGCCGATCTGTCGGGTCGCCTCGTCGGCGATCGCCCGGTCGACGCCGTCGAAGCCGTCGTCGTAGCCACAGACCGGCGCGTCGAACGCGTCCCGGACCGCGTCGAGGGTGCCGACGTGATCGCGGTGGGTGTGTGTCAGGACGACCTGATCGATCTCGTCGACGACGGCTCGCACCTCGGAGACCACGTCGAAGTCGTTGCCCACGTCGACCAGCGTCGTCGTCTCGCCCTCGACGAGAAAGACGTTGCTGGTAAAGACCCCGCTCGACGGTGCAAGGTTTCGGATCATACGATCGAGGTCGGGCCCGACGGGCTTGTGTGTGCTGGTCTGTCTCGCCGGAAGGCACTGTTCGGAGACGCGAGGGCTCGATCGGGACGCAGGATGGCCGCCACACAGTGGGACCGAACTGACGTACTGGCCGCTGATTCGGCGCGCTGACAGACCCACAGGGCTATGTATGATGAAAAAGTAACCACGTGTAGAGAATAGATGTCTGAATCGGATCGCCCCGTCGTGCTCATCGTCGAGGACGAACCGGACGTCGCGGAAACATACAAGCTATGGCTCCGAAACGGCTACGAAGTCCGGATGGCCCACGACGGTGACGAAGGGCTCGACCTACTCGACGACAGCGTCGATGTCGTGTTACTCGACCGTATGATGCCGGGACTCTCGGGCGACGAGGTACTGGAGCGGATCCGGGAACGTGATCTCGGCTGTCGCGTCTCGATGGTGACGGCGGTCGAACCGGACTTCGACATTCTGGAGATGGGATTCGACGCGTATCTCTCGAAGCCGATCCGGAGCGAACAGCTCCACGAGACAGTGGAGAACCTGCTCGAACGCTCGGAGTACGACACTCTCCTGCAGGAGTACTACTCGCTGGTCGAGAAGCAAGCGACGCTCGAAGCGAGCAAGAGCAGCGCGGAGCTGGAAGAGAGCGACGAATACGATGAACTTAAGGAGGAGATCGGAGAACTAAAATCCGAACTCTCGGAATCACTCGGTGGTATCGGCGACGACGCCGACTTTATCGCAACGTTGCGTGGGCTCAGTAATGGTGAAGACGAATAAACTGTCAGAGAATATGTACGACCTGTCAACCGTACTCGACTTCGACGCGCTGGACTCGGTTCGTCCGGGGACGAGCCTACTCGTCGCGGGACCTGCGATGAGTGGCAAAGAGGCCCTCGCGATGGATATCCTCAAAGATGGGGTGGGTAACGGCGAGGGGGCGGTCGTCGTGACGACGAACGATCAGGCGAGCTCGGTCGTCGACGAGTTCCGAACGGACGTACCCGAGATGGACGACTCCCAGCTCGGAGTCGTCGACTGCCGCGGCGACAACAGCGGGGGTGAGGCCGCACAGAGCGGCGCGTACATCCATCACGTGAACTCTCCGGGCGACCTGACCGGCATCGGTATCGGCATCACGAAAGCACTGGAGGGGCTCCACAAGAGCGGGCGCGACCAGGGACGGCTCGCGCTGGTCTCCCTGTCGACGATGCTGACGTACACGGACAAGAAGACCGTGTTCAAGCTCTGTCACATCCTCTCGTCGCGACTGGACTCGGCGGGCTACGTCGGCGTGTTCACGATCGACTCCGGCGCACACGACGACCAGACCCTCTAGGTCATCAAGCAGGCGTTCGACGGCCTCATCGAGTTCCGCGAGGAGGACGGCACCCGTCAGGCCCGCGTCATGGGTCTCACGAGCCAGCCCTCCGAGTGGAAAGAACTCTGATTGTCGCGGCCGTTCGGTTCCCGTCCGGAGAGCAGAGAGCGGGCTGACAGCCGGCAGCGAGAGCGGTGGCCCGGTGCTTTAATCGGGGTCCGGTCGAAGAATCCGATATGGGAACACGACACGATCGGGGTGGGCCGGACCCGGCTACCGACGATCGGGCGGACTACGACTACGAGGGGGGTTCCGTCGAGCGCCCCGCGTTCGTCGCCGCCCTCGAAGACCGCATCGACGGGGCGGTCCGGTTCGACGAGTACACGCGACAGTTGTACGCGACCGACGCGAGCGCCTACGAGGTGGTACCGATCGGCGTCGTCTATCCGACCTCGACGGCCGACGTGGCAGCGGTCGTCGACTACTGCGCCGAGCGGGGAACGCCGGTCCTGCCGCGAGGCGGTGGGACGAGCCTCGCGGGACAGGCGGTCAACGAGGCAGTCGTCGTCGACTGCTCGCGCCACATGGACGCGATCCAGTCGGTCGATCCGGCGGGACGCACGGCACGCGCACAGGTCGGCGTCACCCTCGGGGCGTTGAACGACAGGCTCGCCGACCACGACCTGAAGTTCGCCCCCGATCCGGCGTGGGGCGACAAGAGCGTCCTCGGGGGCGCGATCGGCAACAACTCCACGGGCGCACACTCCCTGAAGTACGGCAAGACCGACGCGTACATCGAGGACTGCGAGGCCGTCCTCGCGGACGGGACCGTGACGACGTTCGGCGAGGTCACGCTCGACGAGCTGCGATCGCGGGCCGACCGGGACGGGCTCGAAGGTCAGATATACGGGGCGATCGCACGGCTCGTCGACGACGAGCACGAGGCGGTCGCCGCGGCGTTTCCCGACCTCAAGCGAAACGTCTCCGGCTACAATCTCGATCGCCTCCTCTCGGAGGCCGAAGACGGATCGGTCAACGTCGCACGGCTGCTCGCGGGCAGCGAGGGGACCCTGGCCATCGTGACCGAAGCGACGGTCTCGCTGGAGCCGGTCCCCGAGACGAAGTCGCTGGCGCTGCTCTCCTATCACGACCTCATCGACGCGATGGCCGACGTGCCGGCGATCCTCGAACACGATCCCGCGGCGGTCGAAGTCCTCGACGACGTGTTGCTTGAGCTGGCCGCCGACACCGAGGAGTTCGGCGACCTGGTCGACCAGCTCCTCCCGGCGGACACCGGCGCGGTGTTGCTCGTCGAGTTCTACGCCGAGAACGACCCGCAGGGCAAAGAGCGGGTCGCGGATCTCCTCGCAGATCGGGTCGGGAGCGTCGGTACCGACGGCGTCGCACAGAGCGGGGCCGACTCGCTGACCGACGCGCCACGAGAGGCGTTTCACGGACAGGAGGCCCACGAGGAGAGCGAACGAAAGCGGTTCTGGAAGCTCCGCAAGAGCGGGCTCCCGATTCTCCTCGGTCGGACCTCGGACGCGAAACACATCAGCTTCATCGAGGACACCGCCGTCCCGCCGGAGAACCTCGCGGACTACGTCGCCGAGTTCCAGGAGCTGCTGGCCGACAACGACACGTTCGCGAGCTTCTACGCCCACGCCGGTCCTGGCTGTCTCCACATCCGACCCCTGGTGAACACGAAGACGGTCGAGGGGGTCGAGCAGATGGCAGCCATCGCGGACGGCGCGACCGACCTCGTCACGACCTACGGCGGCAGCGTCTCGGGCGAGCACGGCGACGGGCGTGCGCGCACCCAGTGGAACCGAAAGCTGTACGGACAGGACGTGTGGGAAGTGTTCCGAGAGCTGAAAGCGGCCTTCGACCCGGAGTGGCTGTTGAACCCCGGACAGGTGTGTGGCTACGCGGCCGACGAGACGATTCCCGAGGGCGTCCCCGCGCGGGCCCGCGCCGTCGACATGACCGACGACCTGCGGTTCGATCCCGACTACGAGTTCGAGATGTCGTTCGAGCCGGCCATGGAGTGGGACAACGAGAACGGGTTCCAGGGGATGGTCGAGCTGTGTCACGGCTGTGGGGGCTGTCGCGGGCCTCAGGAGACGACCGGCGGCGTCATGTGTCCGACCTATCGGGCCGCGGGCGAGGAGTCGACCGCGACGCGGGGGCGAGCCAACGCCCTCCGCCAGGCGATGAGCGGCGACCTCCCGGCAGATCCGACAGACGAGACGTTCGTCGACGAGATCATGGACCTCTGTATCGGCTGCAAGGGGTGTGCGAAAGACTGCCCCAGCGAGGTCGACATGGCCAAGCTCAAGACCGAGGTCGAACACGCCTCCCACCAGGAACACGGTGCGAGCCTCCGGTCGAAGCTGTTCGCGCACGTCGAGACCCTCAGCGCCTGGGGGAGTCGACTCGCACCGCTGTCGAACTGGCTGGCCAGGGCACCCGGCAGTGACGTACTGGCCGAGCGGCTGGTCGGGATCGCGAGCGAGCGATCGCTCCCGACCTTCCGGCGCGAGTCCTTCGAGGACTGGTTCGCCCAGCGCGGCCCCGCCGTCGACCCAGAGGACGCACAGCGCCGGGCGCTGCTGGTCCCCGACACGTACAACAACTACAGCAACCCCGACGTGCTCCGTGCGGCCGTCCGCGTCCTCGAAGCCGCCGACGTACACGTCGCCGTCCCGGACGACGCGACCAGCAGCGGCCGCGCCGCCCACTCGAAGGGCTTCGTCGACGTGGCTCGCGAGCGCGCACGGACGAACGTCGACGCGCTGGAGGGCCGCGTGGCCGACGGGTGGGACGTGGTTCTCGTCGAGCCGTCCGACGCCGTGATGTTCCAGTCGGACTACCGTGACCTCCTGGGTTCGGACGCCGCCCCCGTCGCCGACAACGCGTACGGTCTCTGTGAGTACCTCGATCGGTTCCGCCTCGACGAGCGCGTCGACTGGACCGGTGGCGAGGAGACGCTGACCTACCACGGCCACTGCCACCAGAAGGCCGTCTCGCGAGACCACCATGCCGTCGGCGTCCTCAGACGGGCGGGCTACGCCGTCGACCCGCTGGATTCGGGCTGTTGTGGGATGGCCGGCAGCTTCGGCTACGAGGCCGAACACTACTCGATGAGCCAGGCGATCGGACGGATTCTCTTCGATCAGATCGCGGACAGCGACGGCGACGCCGTCG
Source organism: Halomicrobium sp. HArcht1-1 (assembly GCF_058933285.1). Classification (NCBI taxonomy): domain Archaea; kingdom Methanobacteriati; phylum Methanobacteriota; class Halobacteria; order Halobacteriales; family Haloarculaceae; genus Halomicrobium; species Halomicrobium sp. HArcht1-1. Next base: position 1,768,465 of record NZ_JBZYDL010000001.1, on the reverse strand, counting down.
TCGCACCGGGGGCGTCCTGTCGCACGCAGCTCGGTGATCGACGCGGGCACGAATCACCGTCACATCCCGTCGAGCGGCTCGCAGACGCGCTCGCGGACTGACCCTCCGTTCTGTGACCGGTTTGCCGTCGCAAGGTAGCGAACACCCACACGAAGGGGCTCATCCGTACGAGACCGGAATCTCCGCTCTCGTCGGGGCGAGCGTTCGGCGCAACACAGCGTTTTTATTCTGTCCTCAGGTGGTATATGACAGATGCATCGTCAGGTCCTCCTCGGGTGTCTGCTCGTGGCCGCGCTCGTGAGCGGGGCCGCCGTCACGACTGCCCAGGAGACGAGGTCGAGTGGCCTGTTGGTCCAGCCCGACGGATTCGACCAGACGACGTTCGAGATCACGGTCACCGAGAACGGCTCTGCGCGCTGGTCGATCCAGCACCACCGTCGGTTGGCCAACGACTCCGAGAAGCGGCAGTTTCGGGACTTCGCCGAGCGCTTCGAGAGCGAGGAGACGGACCTGTACCGGAACTTCGTCAGTCGCTCCGAGACCCTGACTGCGATCGGCCGCAACGCCACCGGCCGGCCGATGGCAGCGACGTCGTTCGATCGCGACGCCTACACGAACGTCACGGCGAGTTTCGACGACCGCGGGACGATCGCACTGGCGTTCACCTGGACGCACTTCGCCCGGACCGACGGAGAGCGGGTCGTCGTCGGCGACGTGTTCGGCGAGAACTTCTACATCGGGCCGGACCAGTCGATCGTGTTCGTCAGCGGTGAGGGGCTCCAGTTCACCACTGTCGACCCCGCGCCGACCTCACAGACCCAGCCCGACTCGCTGACACAGAGCCAGAGCGTCACCTGGGAGGGCGAACAGCAATTCGCACAGCAGCGACCGTACCTCGAACTCGAACCGCGTTCTGCCGCGACGACCGCCGCTGGCGGTTCTGGTGCCGAGGACGACACGCAGAGCCCGCAGACGACGGCACCGCTCCCGAGCGGGACCGACAACCCGATGGTCTGGATCGTCGGGGCCGTCATCCTGGTGCTCGGCGTCGGCAGCGCGATCGCGTACCGAAACGGTTCGGTCTCGCTGCCCGGCGACACCGCGAGCACCGCCAGCGACACCGACACCACGTCGGAGACAGCCGCTTCGGCGACGGACAGCCAGACGCCGATCCCCGACGAGGAACTGCTCTCGGACAGCGACCGCGTCGTCAAGCTCCTCGAATCGAACGGCGGGCGCATGAAGCAGGTCAACATCGTCGAGGAGACCGACTGGTCGAAGTCCAAAGTCAGCATGCTCCTCTCGGACATGGAGGAGGACGGCGAGATCAGCAAGCTCCGCGTCGGCCGCGAGAACATCATCAGTCTCGCCGGCCACGAACCCGACGCCGCCGGCTCGCCGTTCGACGACGAAGAGTGACGGTGAGGGGGCGTGCTTGCATGCGTAACCCACACAGGGCGGTGCCAAAACGCAACCATTATACGTATCTCCCCGATACGTTGAGGTGCGCTCCGTTGGTGTAGTCCGGCCAATCATCTTGCCCTCTCACGGCAAGGACCAGGGTTCGAATCCCTGACGGAGCATTCTGCGACGAACGTACGTGAGGAGCGAACGCGACAGACACAGACTCGAATCACGGCAGACCGATCTTCGGGAGGTCTGGCATCGGGTTCGAATCCCTGACGGAGCATCCACAGAACCGCCCGTCTTGTAGTTTTCGTCCGATCGTGTTTCGTTTGGAGCAGTGTGCAGCCGGCCCGTTTCGGATAGCCTCCTCGGCGTCGAGAGCGCTTTTCGTCGGGATTGTCACCCATCCGATCAGAATCTTCATTCCCGTTGAACGTCAACACTGTCAACAAGGATGTCCCATCAGGTACGACTCGAAGACGACGTGTACGAGCGTATCAAAGCGAGCAAGCGCGACGACGAGTCGTTCAGCGACGCGGTCGAGCGGCTCATCGGTGGCCACTCGCTCCGTGACCTGCGCGATGTCTTCGACGACGAGCAAGTCAGTGAGATGCGTGCTGCGATCGATGCTGCCGACCGAGATGACCGCAACGAAGTTCGAGAGGTCGCGGAGCGCTTCGAATGATCGTCGATACGAGTTTTGTTCTAGATGTCATCGACGACGTTGACGCCGCCGTTAGGAAAGAACGGGAACTCGAAGCCGAGAGCGTCCCGTTAGTAATCCCGTCGACGACCGTTTTGGAGCTCTATATCGGCGTCGGGAAGGCAGCGAACACTCGCCAGGAGCATCGAGCGGTGGAAGCCGTACTCGATTCTTACCCGGTGGTGGACACGACCCCGAGCATTGCCCGTCGCGCGGGACGCCTTCTCGGGGAACGCATGGCGGAGGCAGACGAGGACGAGGGGCCTGGAATCGGAAAGGGGGATGCCACGATCGCGGCGACGGCGCTGGAGCGTGACGAACCGGTGCTCGCTGGCGACAGCCACTTCGAGAACATTCCGGGCGTCGCCGTCGAAACGTATCGGTGAAGAACACTCTTCTGCGGAACGAAGCGACGGAGAAAGATGCGAGACGAAAGGTGGCCCTCGCAGCCAGGTGCGGGGGCGCGTAGGCGTCCCACTTTAGGGCCTCGTCGCCGTGCGAGTACACATGCGTGCTGCCATCTACGACGGACCAGGCGAGATCAGCGTCGAGGACGTACCGCGGCCGGAGATCGAAGCCCCCGGCGACGCCATCGTCCGCGTGACACACACCGCGGTCTGTGGCTCGGACCTCTGGTTCTACCGCGGCGAGAGCGACCGCGAGGCGGGTTCACGCGTCGGTCACGAGCCGATGGGGATCGTCGAGGCCGTCGGCGACGACGTCGACAGCGTTCGGCCGGGTGATCGCGTGTTCGCGCCCTTCGTCGTCAGCTGTGGCTACTGCGAGTACTGCCGTCGCGGACTCCACACCTCCTGTGTCAACGGCGACAGCTGGGGCGGGGACAACGGCGGCGCGCAGGGCGAGTACGTCCGCTCGCCCCACGCCGACGGGACGCTGGTCCGCGTCCCGGATCGGTACGCCGACGACGAGGACGTGCTCGAATCCGTGCTCCCGCTGACCGACGTGATGGGGACGGGCCACCACGCGGCGGTCAGTGCGGGCGTCGACGCGGGCGACACCTGCGTGGTCGTCGGAGACGGTGCGGTCGGGCTCTGTGGTGTCCTGGCGGCGCGACGACTGGGAGCGTCCCGGATCGTCGCCGTCGGACACCACCCCGATCGGCTGGAGCTGGCCGCCGAGTTCGGGGCGACCGAGACGGTGCTCGGCGGCGACGGCACCGACGTCGTCGATCGGGTGCGCGAACTGACCTACGGCGGTGCCGAGCACGTGCTCGAATGCGTGGGTGCCGCCAGCGCGATGGAGCAGGCCGTCGAGGTCTGTCGGCCGGGCGGTACCGTCGGCTACGTTGGTGTCCCCCACGGCGTCGACGACGCCGGTGTGCCCATCTTCGATATGTTCGGAGACAACGTCGCTCTCCGGGGCGGCGTCGCGCCGGTGCGAGCGTACGCCGACGAGCTACTCGAAGACGTGCTCGGCGGGACGCTCGATCCGTCGCCGATCTTCACCGAGACCGTCTCGCTGGAGGAGATCGCCGCGGGCTACCGGGCGATGGACGAACGCGACGCGATCAAAGTGCTCGTCGAGCCCTGATCGCGAACGAGGACACGGGCCGGAGATTTTTCAGGCGTCGCGGCGAGGACGAGGTATGACCGACGACCGCGATCCGGAGGCGACGCTCGAACAGTGGCAAGCGGAGATGCAGGCCGAACACGAGGACGCGATCGAGAATCCCGATCCCGACGCCGACCATCGCATCGAGGGCGTCACGCAGGTGAACTACCGGCTCTACTACGACTACGACCCAGACGAGGGGCTCCAGCGCGCTCGGACGGTCGAAGTCGACGAACTCACCGATCCGGAACTGCGCTCGTGTTCCTGTGGCGTCCGCGGGATGACGCCCGAGGAGGCACTGGCACACGTCGAGGCCGCACACTCCCAGTCCTGACCGTTCGGGCGGCTGTCGCCGCGCTCACGCGTCCGTCTCGTCGGCGCTCGTGACGAGTCGGTTCAGGCCGTAGACGACCGCCAGCACCGCAGCGGCGTCGCCCTCGTCGAAGAGGAGTTCGTTCGTCCGGACGACGTGATCGAGCACGTCCCGCGAGGCGTGTTCCGGCGCGGCGGCGATGCCGGCGTCGTCTCGTTCGAGCCACTCCATGACCCGCAGGTCGCTCTTGCTGTCGCCCATCACGAGCGCGAACGGGTCGTCGATGTCGAGTACGTCGAAGGCGGCCCGGACCCCGGTCGGCTTGTCGAGTTCGAGGCTGACGATCTCCGCGGCGTCACCCTCGTAGTACCCCACGTCGATGCGGTCGAACAGCGACCGGAGGGCAGGCGGCGTCTCGTCGGGACTGGCTTCCTGTCCCTCGCCCGCGTCTTCGATGACCGCGCGGATCTCGGGATCGGACGCGTAGTACGCCCGCGCCCACTCGCCGGGCTCGTCCACGTCGGCGTCGACCTCGCTCGCGACCGTCTCGCCGAGGAGATCGAGCAGGTACAGCAGGCCGTCGTCGATGATCTCGACCGCCTTGCGGGTGCCGTTCTCGGCGTTTGGCTTCAGCGTGACGTTGAACTCGTTGCCCTGGAGGTGACAGCCTCGTGCGACGGCGTCGGGGGCGTCGGCGAGGATCCGCGAACGCACGGTGTCGAAGACGTTCGTGATCGATTCGTCCAGCGATTCGTACAGCAGCCGCTTGGTCTGGCTGCCGTGGCGGGGCGTGAACACGCCGTTGCCCGACTCGTAGACGATGCTCACGTCACCCGAGTGGACGAAGGCGTTGCCGAGCCCCTGGATGAGAAATCCCTTGACGTTCTCCAGGGTCTGTCCGGTACAGACGACGATCGGAATGCCGTCCTCGTGGAGGAGATCGAGGAGGTGGAGCGTCTCTCGGGGGATCTCGTTGTCGGTCGTCCCGGCACTGCGCAGCGTCTCGTCGACGTCGAGCACGAGCGCGTTGATCGGCCGGCCGTACTCGGTCGCCAGATCCAGCGCCGTAAAGGCCTGATCTCGTTCGAGGTACGCCGCGATCGCCGCGTAGCGTTCGCCAGTCGTCGGGTACGCTTCCCGGATCTCGCGCTTTCGCTCGTCCAGTTCGTCGCTGGCGTCCTGCCAGTGGTCCAGTGCGACCCGCGAATCGACCGGCGGAAAGAGGTCGACGAACTCCTGATAGGCACGCAACGACGCCGTATCGAAGTCGTCGTAGAGTCGGTAGAGTCTGTCGTACTGCTTCATACGCGAGCGTCGAGCGGGAAGCAGATAACGGTGGCTGCTGGCCGCTGGGGCCACGCCCGCCCGGTCGTGCGATCAGTCGCCAGCGCGTGGGCGACCGCCCGAGCCTGGCTCGTCAGCCCCGCGTCGTCGGAGGAACGCAGCCAGTCCGAGCGGAGAGAGGAACGCGATCAGCAGCGAGATGCCGAGCGCGCTGGCACCCGGTGAGAACGGGTCGCCACCCGAGCCACCGGAGCCACCGCCGCTTTCGCCGCCCCCGTCACCGCTGGCACCGGAACTGGCTTCCGAGACGACGACGGCACCCTTCATCCCCATCGAGCGGTGGGGCGTACAGGCGTACTCGTAGGTGCCCGCTTCCTCGAAGGTGTACTCGAAGGTGTGACCGCTCTCTTTCGTGAGTTCGCTCTCGAACGTGCCGTCTTCGGCGACGACGTTGTGCGAGCCGCCGCTCCCAGTCCATTCCCAGACGACCGTCGTCCCCGGCGAGACCTCGACGGCCGCCGGATCGAACCCGAAGGCACCGCCGTTGGCGTCTGCACCGACAGAGACCGTCACTTCGTCGCTGCCGGTCTCGTCGACCACGCCGTCGTAGTTGCCCACGTTGTCGAACCAGCCCCCGAACTCCGGCTCCGATCCGCCGCTCTCCTCGCTCTGGGCCGTCTCGGTCCCAGAGCTGCCGCCCTCGCTGACCACGACGGCACCCTTCATCCCCATCGAGCGGTGGGGCGTACAGGCGTACTTGTAGGTGCCCGTCTCCTCGAACGTGTACTCGAAGGTGTGGCCGCTCTCTTTCGTGAGTTCGCTCTCGAACGTGCCGTCTTCGGCGACGACGTTGTGTGAGCCGCCGCTCCCGGTCCACTCCCAGACGACCGTCGTTCCCGGCGAGACCTCGACGGCTGCGGGGCCGAACCCGAAGGCACCGCCGTTGGCGTCTGCGCCGACAGAGACCGTCACTTCGCCGCTACCGGTCTCGTCGACCACGCCGTCGTAGTTGCCCACGTTGTCGAACCAGCCCCCGAACTCCGGCCCGTCGGACTGCGCGACTGCGGGACGGGCGGCAGCCGCGACGGTGAGCCCGGCCGCACCCTGCAGCAGGCGTCGGCGGGTCACGTCGGCGTCGGTCATCGAACACCACCCCCGACTACGAACGCGGCTCTCGTGATCGTCGCCCAGTCTCCGTGTCGAGCGTCTCGTGCCATGTATCGACCGTAGCGTCTCCGACACATAAGTCGGACAGCGGCTTTTCAACCACCGGGAACGCCCCACTTATTTATATACCCTCAGTATCAACCGTCTCTCCGTACCGTTAGATGCGGTACCACAACCCGTGGTACGTCCTGCCATTCGTGATAAAGATTTAATATATATCCTCCTGTAGGAAGTGACACGAACGACGGCCCACGGTGTTCCAAATGCTCAATCCGCTCACAACCACCACGCTCGCACACCTCGCCGGCTGCGAGTCCGCCGCAAATCCCGGGGCAGCGATCCGGGCACTGCGGTCCCCTATTCCGGTGGCGCTGGGCGCTCGCGTGGACACCTGGGATCGTCGGCCCGCATCGATCGCCGCGTAGGCGACCGGCGCGGGCCACGGTTCTGGACTCTCCACAGTCACGACGGGCGGCGTCCCGTCTGTCCGTGACCCGCGCTCTCGTCTCACAGTGCTGGACTCCCGTCGACCACCGTTCGGTCTGACGGGCGGGTTCGACCCCCGGTGAGACGCTCAAATCCACGACGCCGCGTCGTGGTGGCACCGCCGTGGTGCCCGGCAGTTCGGCGTCGACGACCGCAGGTGCCAGACAGAGGCATCGCTGGCGCTCGACGCCGTCGGATGGATCACCGCTTCGCTGGTCGGTACCAGGCGGCCCTCGGCCGCTCCGCGTTCGACTCGCGGCGAAGTGCTATGTCGCTGACAGCGACACCCACGGTCGATGCAACGGCCAGCGTCTCACTGCGCGTCCCGCGCGGTGAGTCCGGAGACCTCGAAACCGGTGCCGCGGCGGTACTCGCCGGTGTCGACGCCGTCGACGCGGTGACGATCGACCGTGTCACTGGCGTCGACCCGACCTGGACCGACATCCGCGTCGACGTGAACGTGGCGGTGACCGCGACGGTCGACGGGACGGATCCCGCGTCGGTCCTCGAAGCAAAACTCGAAGACGGCTTCGGCGTCGTCGCCGTCGACGGACTGGTCCTGGCGGACGACGCCTGATACTGCCGGCTGTCACTGTTTCGAGATATTTGTGACCACGGGGTCGCAACATTCGTTACAGACGGACAGCCGGCAGTACGAGCCGGACGGTTGTCGTCGTTTGCCCGGTCGCGCGGCGGCGTCGATCGATCCGGGACAGACGATACTCCGCCTCAGTCGTCCGGTTCGATGTCGACTTCGATCGGGTCGGCGGACTCGGTGGACTCCGCAGTCTCGGCGTCGTCGTCCTCCAGCTGAGACACCGACAGCAGACCGGCGAGACCGGCGGTCAGCATGCCGACTCCGGCGACGCGAGTCGCTCTGACGTACCAGGCCTTGGGCTCCAGGTCACCGGGATTCTCGAACCCCGAGAGCGTCAGGCGCGAGTTCAGCTCGATCGCCTGCTTGGGCAGCAGCGACGCCAGCAGTCCCTGAACGACGAGCCACGCGTACGTTACCGGCAGCAGCTTTTGGATTGCCATCACCGACAGTTGTGCCCCCTGCCTTGTCAATATCCCGCTGTGTCGATCGTCGTCGAACCTGAGATCGCGGATAAAACAACGACGACGACAGTGTCAGTCGTCGCTGTCGCCCTCGGACCAGCGGGCGTCGGAGAGAGTCCGCTGGACCGCCTCCTCGCCGACGGCCTGTGCCAGCGTCTCGAAGCCGGTGCGTTCGACCGGATCGGCGGCGTTGGCGACCAGTCGAGAGACGATGAACTCCGGCGTCGACTTGCCGACCGTCTCGAAACGCGGCTGGTAGTCGACTTCGAGATCGAGGTCCGGCGACAGCCCCTCGGCGAAGATCCCGTCGGTCCGTGCGGCCTCGGGGAGTGGCTCCAGGTCGTCCGCGAGATGCGTGACGAACACGCCGAGCGCGTCGCGCTCGACGGTCAGTGTCACCAGTCCGTGCAGGAGGTTGGCGGCGCTGCCCGGTTCCGTGATCGCCTCGAACTCGTCGACCAGCATCAGCGTTCGTCCGGCGTCGGTCAGCGGCGGGACCACGGATCGGAGCGTCGACTCCAGAACGCCCGCGTTGAACGACGCGTGACGGCGGTGGAAGACGATCGCGTCGACGAGCCCCACTTCGGCGTCCTCGGCCGGCACGGGCAGCCCCATCTGGGCCAGCAGCTGCACCTGACACAGCGTCTCCAGCAGCGTCGTCTTCCCGCCCGAGTTCGCGCCAGTCAGGACGGCGACCCGGTCACCGGTCGGGGGCTCCCGGCCCGCGGGCAGGTCGTGGTCGCCGACGGCGTAGGTCACCGGCTGTACGTCGTCTCCGGCGTCTTGTAGCGCGAGGTTGCGCGCGCCACGGACGGCGATGGTCTCCCGGTCCGAGACGAACGTCGGACGGGTGAGGTCGTACGCCAGCGCGAAGCGTGCCAGCGAGACGTACAGCGCGGCGTCGTCAACCGCCTCGACGGCCGCGTCGACGGTCTCGCGGGCGGCCGCGAGATCCTCTTCTAGGGTCGCGGCGACGGTCGCTTCGCGTTCGTCTACCGCACTGCGGAGATCGCCGGCGAGCGACCGGAGCGCGCTCTCGACGAAGTCCCGTGCGTCGGCGGCCTCCTGCGGAACCGCGTCCCGAACGCGCGCGGCGTCGACGCCGGTCTCGCTGGTCAGGTAGCGAGTGAGCGCGTCCCGAAACTCGTCGGGCCGGCGGGCCTCGGACTGGAGTTCCTCGACGACCTCCGGCGAGGTCGCAACGAGATCCTCCACCTGTCCGAGCTGGTCTCGCAGTCCGTCGAGCTGGTCGTCGGCACCGTCGCCGACCCGGTCGCCGTCGCCCCGCAACCCGGCCAGCGCACGCGCCGCGTCGTCGAGTCGGTCGCCCTCCAGCGTCGCGATCGGCTCGAACACCCCGTCGTCGACGCCGGTCTCCTGTAGCGCAAGCGCCGTCCGGACGGCGGACAGCTCGCCCCCGTCGACGCTGTCGTAGCGGTCGAACGCCGCCAGCACGTCGTCGCGCGTCGCCTCGTCGGTGCTGGCCCACGCGTCGCGCGCGTCGAGGACGGACGAGAGTCGCTCTTCCATCGCCGCCCGGTCCGGCAGCGGCGTCAGCACTCGGATTCGGTCGGCCGCGTGCTCCGTGACCGCGTGCTCTTCGGCGAGGTCCAGCAGCGCCTTGTACACGTCGCGGGTGTCGCGGGTCGCCAGCAGATCCATCGCCTCGGCTCCCGTCGCCCGTCTGAGGATTCGCGTCGCTCGGCCCCGAGAGAGCCCCGCCTTCGTCAGTTCGCGGGTGTCGGCAGATTCGATGGCCGCAACCGCACGATCGACCCCAAGCTCCGACGAGAGCAGCGCGCTCGTCTTCGGCCCGATACCCCAGTATTCCTCCAGTCGCATGTGTGTCCCCTGTCGGGGGCCGGGTTTAGTCGTTTCTGCCGAGCAGGTCCCACCGTCTGCCGGCCGCCACCACCGCTTTTCGCGTGGTGCGTTGCTTTCGCAACTTTCATTGTCCCAAACAGATAGTGCGTGAAATATGCGCCGACGATCGTTCGTCCGCGCGAGTGTCTTTGGCCTCGCCGGAATTGGTTCCCTCGCAGGCTGTAGCGGCTCCACGTCGACCCCTCCCAGAGAATCGGACGTCTTCGACGAGCTGCGAGTCAGCTCCGGGACGTTAGAAGTACCGCTGGTCGAGGAGCCAGTTGTCGAGTCACGAGCAGATGTGGAAGCGAGTCTCGACATCGCGGGCAGTGGACGCTCGATAGTCGGGACGGCACGAGGACAGAAAGGCGGTGGACGAGGTGGCGGTGCGACGGGACGCGGTGCCGGGGGATACGCGGCGGCACCGCACGGCCATCACGGTCGGGCGATCTACCATGGAGACGACGACGACGACGAGTGGCGCGAAGACCACCGTGACGAGATCGAGCAGTACCAGGCCGCTCACCAGCGAGTGGGGCTCGCGTATCTCGGGTCCGACGATCAGTACTCCGACGATCCACCAGGACCGGGTCCCGTCGACTGGGACGAAACCTGGTCCGATCCCAGCAAACAGACCCTGACCTACGAGAACGTTCGCCCCGGATGGTTCCGTGTCGGGTCCAAACTCGAAGCCGACCAGGGAACACACGACTTTGGCTGGGAAGCGATCGACTTCGAGGTCACCGAAGAGGGGACGGGCTACCAGATCGAGAACCCGTGGAAAGTTTCACCGCGCCTGTAACGCGTGCTCTCACACTTCCGTTCGTCACTGCGGTCCGATCGAGCGCTCCTGCTCGGCCTGACGCTGGTCGTTGCCTTCTGTAGCATCGTCTACGAACTGATCTACTCGGAGATGCTGCGAGTCCTCTTTGGCGGAACAGTCCTACGATACTCGATCACGATCGGCCTGTACCTGTTCTCGCTGGGGGTCGGTGCCTTCCTGTACAACTACGTCGGCGAAGCGGAGACGAACTTCTTCAGGATCGAGGTACTGCTGGCCGTCGTCGGACCGCTGGGGCTACTGGTGATGATCCTGCTCAACAGCGTTCCAGACGTTCGCTTTCCGGCGAAAGACACCGCTGTCCTCGTCGCCTCTCACCTGCCGATTATCGCAGTCGGCGTGCTTTCTGGACTGGAGATTCCGTTCCTGTCCTCGATGGTGACAAGCGAGCGCTCGGCGTTCAGCGAGGTGCTGGGCGTCGACTACTTCGGAAGCCTCGTCGGGACGGTGGTCTACGCACTCTTCCTCTACCCGTCGATGGGTTTGATCACCGCGATCGTCGTTCTGGGCCTGCTCAACGCCGTCGCGGCACTGTCGTTCGCAGTACGTTTCACCGAGAGCAGCAAGGCACTGCTGCTAGTCGGTCTCCTCCTTACCGGCACGTACGCCGGCGTGCTGGCCAACGAGCAGCAGGTCGAGGACTCGTTGACCGACTTCTACGTCGAGGGGGCGATCGAGAGCGAGTATCCGCCCGGCACGGCGTCGGTCGACGTGACCGAACGCCACACCACCAAGTATCAGGACGCCGTTCTGTACGAGCGACAGCTCACTGACGTGCCTGGCACTGATACGTGTTTACGGCTCGATATGGCCGTCCAGCTCTGTGACCGGTGGGTCGATTCTTACCACGAGGGACTGGTCGACGTGCCGATGTCCCAGTTCGAGAACGGGTCCGAGACACGCGTCCTGTTGATCGGTGGCGGTGACTGGATCGCCGTTGATCACCTCCGAGAGTACGGTGTCACCGTCGACCACGTCGACATCGACGGGGAGTTCATGAACTACACGAGAGACCACCCGTTCTTCGAGCAGTACCACAACGACGCCTACGAGTACGACCGACTGACGACACACGTCGCAGACGCTCGAACGTACCTCCGCTCGACAGATCGACAGTACGACCTGATCTTGCTGGACCTGCCAGGTGCGCGTTCCGACGACGCACTACCGCTGTACTCGACGGAATTTTACACGCAGTTACGACAACACGTGACCGACGACGGGATGGTGGCGACGTGGGTGTACTCCCGGCACAAGTTTGCGAACCACCACATGGCCTACGCCAACACTGTCCGCGAGGCCGGCTTTCGTGGCTACGTCGACTACAGCACATACGGCGACTTCGATCGGGACGGACAGTTAGAGCGTGGAGAACAGTTCTACTTGCTCTCCCCGAGCCCGAGCGAGAAACTGACACTCGAAACAGCACGAAACGCTCGAACGGAACGAGTGCAGTCTGCCTACGAACGCCGAGAGTGGCGCGCGATCGATCGATATCGGGGTGTCGAGCCAAACAGCATCTTCGATCCCAACTACGACATCGTCATCGGCTACGTATGAACCACGAACTGCTTCACTTTGGATACGAACTCACAGATCCGGACCGGCTGAACGTCTACGAGGAGACGACAGTGACCGTCGACGGCGTCGATTTCGCCGCTGCCGTCATCGGTAGCTCTCACTGCGTTCGTGCCCAGTCGCTCGGGTTCGCAGAGATCGCGTCCTGCGACGAGCGAACCGTCACTGGGAGTCGAACGATCGACCTTCGCCGACGAGACGCTCGCTGCGTCTCGTACGAAACTGAACGGGTCGCGTGTACGACGGAGATCCGCGTCGACCCGATCGAGCGCTTCCCGACCACGCGATCGTTCGATCTACGCTACGACTTTTCGGACCGTGCAGTAACCGCCGTCGACGCGGTCGACAGTGGCTACGAGACGTGGCACACGTATCCGGAACACGACTGTGCCGTCTTTACCGAAACCCTGTTCGAGCGACTCGGGGGACGGCCCGAAACGGGATGATCAGCGGAAGATCTCGCGTCGCTCTGCTTCGGTGAGTTCCACGTCTTCGTCGGGGACGTGGGGTGTACACTCGGGACACTCGTCCGACCCCGTTCGTTCCCCGAGCGTGACGGTGAACCCGAACACGGCGAGTACCGTCTCTTCGTGTCGTCGGACGATCGTCTCGGCGTCGCGGCCGCAGTTGTGACAGAACTCTCGCTCGGTGGCGTTGGTCTGGTAGGACACCATCGTATAGTCGAACAACCCGAGATCCGCGTAGGCCTCCGCTCGGTCGGTTCGCACGAGTTCGGGGCCGCTCTGTTCCTCGCCGTGACGATCGATCGAGTTCGCCACGCCTTCGTCGTCGTGGATCTCCAGGTCGAGCGACCGGGCGATCGAGACACTGTTTCGGTCGCCGTCGATACTGAGACGGACGGTGCTACCGCTTCCGTGTGCCGTGACCGAGTTCCGTTCGCCGCCGACAGTCAGGACGACGTCGTCGGTCGCAGTGAACTCGACCGATCCGCGCTCGCTCTCGACGGAGATCGTGCCTCCCACTTCCCCCAGTGACCGGGATTTGCGCGTGCCGACGACCCGTAGCTCGGAGTTCCCGCCCATCTTCAGAGGAAACTGTCGTCTTCGGACACGTCCTGTGCGTTGTCGACGTTGACGTCGCCTTCTACCGTTCCGGAATCGAGGGTCACGTCTTCGGATTGTTCGACGTGGACCTCACTGCTGTTCTCGACGATCACGTCCTGGGCCGACTTGATGACCAGTTTCCCCTCGATGCGACCGGCGTCTACGTGTACATCTTCGGCCGACTCGACGACGACATCCTCGGTTGCGTGTTCGACGATCACGTCTTCTCCGCTCACTCGTTCCGTCATGATCGAGCGTTCGGCGAGGACTCGAAAAGGTCTTTTCCCGTAGCGCACCCCGGGGGCCCTATATCTCTGAGCGTTTGATCAGACAGTACAACACCAGCCCCGAGAGGATGACGTTGACGTACACTTCCATCCCGGCCATCGCTCTCGCGGCGGCACCCTCCGGGCCGATGTAACCGTAGCCGATAGTGAGAAACGTGATGTAGCTAAAGTGAATATTCCGATAGAGGATCGACAGTCCCTCGGGAGAGAACAGACTTGGGGCACCAGAAATCGCCGGGATCGTCGTCGAGAACGCTGATCCACCGAAGGCGTACAGCATCGCTGGGAACAACGGGAAGAGCGCGAAGACCGCGACGATCCGCCCCAATCGCATTCCGTGACCGCAGGTGACGCCGAGGAACGCGTTCTCCACCGCGCGACTGGCGTTTTTCGCCCGCGTCACGAGATCGGTCGTCCCGTCTCTGGCGATGCCGACGTACTTCTTCCGGGCGAACTGCTGGCGTCTGACCCGGAACTCGCCAGCAGCCTTCATCTGGCCAGCACTGGAGGCTGCCGTCTTGGCTTTGAGATAGGTACGCTCGACGTTCTCGGGGGTCATCGGCAGCGCGAACGTCACGTCGGCGAAGTTCTCGTCGAACTCGTGGAGCGACCAGTCGTTTCGATCCAGGTAGTCCGTGTGAGCCGAGAAGTCGAAGTCGTAGCCGTCGAACTCGTTGAACTCCGTGTTGCAGAAACGGAAGTAGTCGAGGAGCTGTCGGTGGTCGCTCTCGGTGGTTGCACGCAACGACACGGAGCCCAGACTCGCGTTCGTCAGATCGTAACGAACCCAGCCTCCCTCTGGCTGACGGATCTCTCCGTCCTTGATGATCGCGCGGGTGAAGTCGACGTAGCTTTCGTTCGTGATCGGAACGACGTGGAAGACGGCGCGATCGAACTTTGCACCACGGAAGGTGGTCTCGGCAGCGAAGCGGGTGTCGACGAACGATCCGGAGCTGAAGACGGCGTCCTCGAAACCCGCCCGCGCGCCGAAGGTCGCTGCGTCGAACGAGGCGTCCTCTTCGAGGTGGTTGTCGGCACCGCGAAACTCCGCTCCGCGAAATATGGCGACGCCGTCGAACGACACCTGCTCGAAGCTCACGTCGCCGTAAAACCGGGCCTCGTCGAAGTCGACCTCGTCGGCGAACGTCGCAGCTTCGAAGGAAGCGTCGCCGTCGAAGCGGATACCCTCGAACGTCGCACGGCCGTTCACCGTGATACCGTCGAACAGCCCGTCTCGAAAGTGCGCGTCACAGGCGTTCAGTTCGTCGTCGAACACCGCTTGCGAGAACGTCGCGTCTTCTTCGAGTGAACGGGCACCGCCCTCGAACTCCGCTCCGCGAAACACCGCAGTGCCCTGGAAAGTGACCGACTCGAAGTCGACATCGCCACCGAAATCGACCTCGTCGAAGTCCGCTTCGCTCTGGAAGGTCGCACGGGTAAACGCCACGTCGCCGGTAAACGTCGTCTCTTCGAATCTGACACGACCGGCGACGGATACGTCTGCAAAGTCTGCGTACGTAAACGCTGCCTGACGGAAGTCGACCTCCCCCTCGAAGGTCGCATCCTCGAAACTGGCATTGTCTCCGAGTTCGTTCGACGCACCACTGAACGAGGCGGTTTCGAACGAGACCGACTCTTCGAAGCTGGCCCGTTCGAAGTCCGCATCGTTGCCGAAGTGTGCTTCCTGTAGTGTAACGGGGCCAGTAAACGTCGATCCCGTCACGTCGAACTGGTCGTCGAACCGCGCTTCGAAGGCGTCTACGTCACCGCTCACGGTCGACTCGGACAGTGATAGATCGAACTCGAAGCGGGCTCCAGAGAGTTCGAGACCGCCGATGTCACTGTTCTCGAAGCTGATCGGCACGGTCACGTCGGCGTCGACAGCGCTAACCGCCCCTTCGAACGTACAGTTCCTGAAGACGACCGGATGGTTGTTGTCGCTCTCGATCGTTCTGAAGTCGAGGTTTAGTGCCGGTAGCGTACAGTCAGAGATTACTTTCTCGGCCTGACTCCCGTGCTCGATCACCGAGAACAGAGCGTCGACGACTTCGTCGTCGCCGATATCGAGTGCCTCGCGCTCGTCGGGCGACCGTTCGAGGAGCGCTCTGGATTCCGATACCGCAGTCTCTGGCATGATCCATCGTGATCAACTGACGAACAAAAAGCTACCCAATCTCCAGCCACCGAGCAGATCGTGTGTGCAAGTGCCCTCACCAGAACGACTGTGTCCGTGCGTACTCGCGTTCCTGCTGGAGGATGTCCCGGTAGAACTCGTCTTCGTCCTCGCGGAGTTTGTTGATGATGCGAGCGGCGTTGTGGGGGCCGACACCGCGTGCGGCCAGTGCGATCACCGCCTGCTTGCCGTGGCTCTGGACCAGCGACGCCGACCGGTAGGCCCGTTCGGTCATCTTCTCCTGTTCCTCGTCTTTGTCCGCGGCTCGCACCGCCGCGATCACCTCCTCGGCCCACGGATTGAGTGCGGCGATGCGCGTCGACCCACAGTCGGGACAGTCGGGCTGGTCGCGGACGCGACCGACCTGCTGTTTGCGCCGCCAGTCCCGGCAGTGGAGACAGAACAGGAGCACCCGGTCGTTCTGGATGCGCTCCCTGACGGTCTGGATGACGCTGGCGTCGGCGTGTTCCGGCGAGAGCAGTTCCCGACCCGAAGAACGGCCGCCGAGGCCGATCGGCGTGCGGTCCCCGACGGTCTCGACAGCGATCGAGCCGGACTGAATCGCCGACAGGACCGTCTGGGTCGCTTCCACGGCCAGGTCCTCGTGGAACACCTCGCGGACGGCCTCGTCGTAGATCGGCGTGTCTTCGAGGGCGGCCAGCAGCCGATCGCGCCCGAACCGGCCCGAGCCAGAGCCCTGCCAGCGCTTGAGCGTGCCGAACTTCGCCGCGACCTGTGCGAGCTTGAACTTCAGGGCGTCGGCGTTTTTCAGGCTCAGCTCGATGATGTGGCGGACGTGCTCGGGATCGGTCGTCTCCAGCACGTCGATCACGTCGCCGCCGCTGACGCCGCTTGGCAGTTCGAGTTCGATCCGGTAGGGATCGACCTCCATCGCGACGGTCGCGCCGGCTCGCTGGCCGACCAGCGACGAGAGCAGTCGGCCGAGCGTCTCGTTGACCTGGTGGCCCAGACAGGCGTTGACGACGACCTCGCGGCCGTGCATCTCGACGACGATCGTCTCGTCGTCGGGGATGGGAGCCTCGTGGTCTCGGAGCTGTTCGAGCCCGCTCTCGACGGTGGCCGGATCGCCCTCGTAGCGCCGCGTGAGGTCACGAGCCACGGCGTCGGCCCCAGCGCCGTCCTGAAGCTGTCTGCCGGCGACGCGTCGGAGTTCGCCGACCTCGCGGGCGACCGCCTGTGGGACCGGAATCTCCTGGCCGACCCACGACGGCACCTCGCCGGCCGGGTCCTCGATCGGCGAGACCGTGACGACTTCCTCGTCCTCGTCGACGTTCGTGATCCGCCACATCTCCCCGCGCTGGATGAACACCTCGCCGGGGTTCGCGAAGTTGACGACGAACTGCTCGTCGAGCGTGCCGATCTGGTCGCCCGAGGCCACGTCTTCGACGTCGTAGGTCGCCTCGTCGGGGATCATCGAGAGGTTCTGATAGAAGTACTGCCAGGTCCCCCGTCGCTTCTCCAGTCGGTCGTCGTCCTCGTCGATCCAGATGACGCGGTTCTCACCGAGTTCGCGGACCACTTCCCGGAACTCGTCGACGGTCAGGTCCCGAAAGGGGAAAGCCCGCGTGACGATCTCGTAGGCTTCCATGGCGCGGATCTCGCCGACGTCCATGACGATGCCGGGCACCTGATTGGCTACGGTGTCGAGGCTGCCGTCGTGGATCTCGGCGGGCTCGACCTCGCCGTCGAGAGCCTGTCGCGTGATCGCCAGCGCCTCCAGCGTGTCGTCGGGGTGGGTGGTGACGACGGTTCCCGAAGACAGCAGGTCCCGGCGGTGGCCTGCGCGGCCGACGCGCTGGAGGAGGCGAGCGACCTGTCGGGGACTGCCGTACTGGACGACGTGGTCGACGTGGCCGACATCGATCCCGAGCTCCATGGACGAGGTACAGAGCAGAGCGTCGAGATCGCCCTGTTTGAAGCGGTCTTCCACGTCGATCCGCGTCTCCTTGGCCAGTGAACCGTGGTGGACCCCGAGGTTCGTGCCGAGTTCTTTGAACCGCGAGCCCAGCGCCTCCGCCGTCTGGCGCGTGTTGACGAACACCAAAACGGAGTCGTGGGCCGCGATCAGTTCGTCGATCCGGCGGACGTGGCTTGCGACCTCGGGGTCGGTGACGAGTTCGCTGGCCAGTCGCTCGTCGGCGTCGGTGACCGTCGGTCGGACCACGGACACGTCCAGACGGCTCCCGACGTCGACCTCGACGATCCGACAGCCACGGTCGCCGGTGAGAAAGCGTCCGACGGCCTCGGGATCGCCGACGGTCGCCGAGAGCCCGATCCGCTGGACGGGGCCCGACACCTCGCGCAGCCGTTCCAGCCCGACGGTCAGCTGTGCGCCGCGCTTGGCGGCCGCGAGTTCGTGGACTTCGTCGACGACGACGTGCTCGACGGCTTCCAGTGCGGTCCGGAGCTTCGAGCCGGTCAACATCGCCTGGAGCGTCTCCGGCGTCGTCACGAGCACGTCGGGTGGATCGTCGGCCTGCTGCTGTCGCTGGTAGTCAGTCGTGTCGCCGTGGCGCACGTCGATCTCGAGGTCGAGCGTGTCGCCCCACCAGTCGAGTCGCTCGCGCATGTCGCGGTTCAGCGCCCGGAGGGGCGTGATGTACAGCGCCCCGATGCCGAAGCGGTCCTCGTCGGCCAGCGCGTCGAAGACGGGGAGCATGGCCGTCTCCGTCTTCCCGGTCCCCGTCGGCGCGACGACGAGCGCGTCGTGGCCCGCCGCCAGCGGCGGAATCGCCTTTCGCTGGGGCTCCGTCGGCGTCGTAAAGCCCCGCTCGGACAGCGCCGAACGGACCGACCCGCCGAGTGCAGTGAACGCGTCAGCGCCCGTCTCACTCATCGCCACTGCTAACGGCTGGACGAGGTTAAAGATGCGGACGGCGCCGGTCCACAACGGCCCGAGTCGGGTGCGGACCGCTCAGTCGTCCGACGCGGCCGACACTTCGCCGGTGGTGCTTTCGGCGTCGGTGTCGAACTGGTTGACGAGTTCCTTCAGGTCACTCGCCTGGCTCGACAGCGACTGGATGCTGCTCGTGACTTCCGAGATCGACGCGGCCTGTTCCTCGGCCGACGCCGCGACGTTCTCCGACTCGGAAGAGGTCTCCTCGCTGATCGAGCCGACCTCCTCGGCCATCGAGACGACCTCCTCCATGGAGGCCGCCTGTTCGTCGGTCGCGTCACTGATCGCCTGGATCCCGGAGTTGGCGTCTTCGACCTGCGTGACGATCTCCGAGAGGGCCTCCGTGGCGTTTTCGACGGTCTCCTTGCCGTTGTCGACGCGGTCGCCCATCTCGCGGATGTCGTCGACGGTGTCGTCCGTCCGGGACTGGATGCTCTCGATCAGCGACGCGATGTCGTTGGTCGCGTCCTGGGTCTCCTCGGCCAGTGCCTTGATCTCGCGGGCCACGACCGCGAACCCTTCGCCGGCTTCGCCGGCTCGGTTGGCCTCGATGGAGGCGTTCAGCGCCAGCATGTTCGTCTGGTCGGCGATGTCGTCGATCAGCGTGACGACCTCGCCGATCCGCTCCATCTCCGAGGCGAGGGACTCGACCTGCTCGACGGCCTCGGTCGCCGTCTCGTCGATCGCTTCGATCTCGTCTGCGGCCAGCTGCCCGTATTCGCGTCCCTCAGCGCCAGTTTCGGCGGCGCGCTGGGACTTCGAGGCGACCTCGTCGGTCGAGGACGTGATCTCCTCGACGGTCGCCGAGAGATCCGTCATCTCCCCGCTGACCTGCTGGATGTGGTCGTTCTGACGGTCTGCGCCCTCCGCGATCTGCTGGACGGACCGACTGACCTGTTCGCTCGCGGACTTGACCTCCTGTGCGCTCGCGGAGATCGACTCCGTCGAGGAGTCGACGGTGCCGGCGAACTCCTCGATGCGGACGACGGTCCGTTCGAGCTCCGAGACCATCTCGTTGAAGCTCTCCGCGATGTCGACCATCGCGTCGTAGTCGCTGTCGGTGTCCATCCGCTGGGTGAGGTCGCCGGCCGCGGCACTGTCCATCACGTCACTGAACTGTTCGGCCTTCGCTTCGAGGGCGGTCGCCATCGACTCGGCCTCCGCCTGTGCGGACTCTGCCTCGTCTTTGGCCTCCTCGATGTTGGCGATCAGCTCCTGGATGTCGCCGCTCATCTTCTCCAGCGCCGCGCCGAACTCGCCGGGGATCTCCTCGTCGAGCGCGGGGTCGTCGAACCGCTTCTCCGAGATCGCGTCGGCCTGGTCGGCGGCGGTCGTCAGGTACGACTGCATCGCGGCGAAGGCGTCGTACAGCTGTCCCATCTCGTCGATGCGGTCGGTCTCGGGGATCGAGCTGTTGATGTCGCCCGCAGCGATGTCCTCCGCGCTCTCGGCCACGTGGGCGAGCGAACGGGCGGTCCCTCGGCCGATCGTCGCACCCACGACGAACAGCGCGCCGACCGCAAGCGCAAGCAGGAGTCCGATGTTCTCGGAGACGGCCGACTGGAGCGCGAACGCGCGGTTCGCGGGCACGTGATAGAGGAGGACCCACTCCGTGCCGGTGATCGGCGTGTACGCCATGACGTACTGACCCTCGTCCATGCCGGTTCGAGCCGAGACCTGTCTGTACCCGGTCTCACCGCCGAGTGCCGACTCGACGGCCGTCTCCGTCGAGCCGTCGGTCGTCTCGTACTGTTCGAGGAGCGATCCCTTTCGGTTGTCCAGGACGATCCGCCCGTCCTGGCTGACGACCTTCACGTCGCCGGTGGCGAACGGCGAGGTGAACTCGTGGGATCGCGCTTCGAGCGACGCGGTCAGCACCACGTACTGATCGTTTCCGGGCACGGGCTGGACGAACGCGATGACCGGCTCGCTACCGCTCTCGTACGGCTCGGAGGTCGAGGTCGGCCCCGTGGCGACGATCGCGCCGCTGCCGTCGGTCCACGGCGCTTCGACGGCGGCCAGTGACGTGCCCTGGAGGCCGTCGTCGGTGCTCGCGACGACGGACCCCTCCGCGGCGTCGACGTAGTGGAGCGAGCGAACGTCACCGGGGAGCCCGATGAGCTTCTGTTCGAGCCATCGCTGGTTGTCGGCTGCGCTCTCGCCGGACCGATCCGACAGCGAGTCGGCGAGGAACGACGCCGTCGACTGCTTGGTCGAGGACCACTCGGAGATCGACGCGGCCTGTGACTCGGCGACGCCGCGGATCTGGTCTTCGGTCTGGCTCTCGACGAGCGACTCGGTCTCCAGAATGACGAGCCCCCCGCCGGCCGCGAGGACGAGGACGACGCCGAGCAGCAGGACGCCGAACTTCGCGGCGTACCGTCGTCTGATCACGTCCGGGAGGGACCGCTCGATCGAGCTGACGAGCCGCTTGCTTCCCCAGCTCATTGTTGGCCCCCCGATTCGAAGAAGCCCCGTTGGAGCAACTCCAAGGACTCGACGACGCCGCCGTCGATCCGCTGGATGAGGTACGAACTCAGCGGTTCGAGATTCTCGGTCAGGTCGACACCGCCCGACGCGCCCTGATAGTTCAGCTCGCGTCCCGCGTCCGTCAGCGAGCGCACTTTGTCGAAGTCGCCGACCGAGACGGTGTGTCCCGTCCCGCCAGAGACCGACTGGATCGTGTCCGCGATGGCCGGGCCGGTCGTCTCGCCCGCCTGCTGTGCGGCGGCGGCCATCAGGAACATCGCGTCGTAGCCGTTGGCGGCGAACGCCGCGAGTGAGTCGATGTCCGAGAGTCGGCGCACCAGATCGAAGTACGCGTCCGTCCGCGACGAGGACAGCGACGCGCTGTAGAACCCTTCGTAGTACGACGGCACGTCGCCGCCGAACATGCCCGCGGAGAACACCCACGGAACGTCTTCGTCTCGCTGGCTGTACGCGTCGAGAATGCCCCGTTCCTGTCCGGAAACGCTCGTAAAGGCGACCGCGTCCGGGTCGTTCTCGAAGACGGTATCCAGCGTCCCGGCGAACGAATCGGCTTCGGAGTCGTAGCGCACGTCGGCGACGATCTCGGCGTCGAGCAGCGACCGCTGTGCCGCCGCGAGCCCGGCACCGAACGAGTTGTCGATGCTCAACAGTGCGACGGAGTCGGCACCGATATACAGCGAGTCGTCGACGACTTTCGCCATCGCCGCCGCCTGGAGCCCGTCACTGGGAACGGTCCGCCCGAAGTACTTCCGATCGTCGGCCCGCCCGGCCGTCGTCAGTTGCGGTGCCGTACTGGCCGGACTGACCTCCATGATCTCGTCGTCGGCGACTTCCTGTGAGAGTGCGATCGACACGTCACTGACGAGTCCGCCGACGAGTCCGACGCCGCCGCTCTCGGCGAACTCGCGGTATCCTTCGACCGCGGTCTCGACGGTCGCCTCGCTGTCGATCGCCGTCAGTTCGACCTGTTGTCCGTTGATGCCACCTGCCGCGTTGATGTCTCGAACCGCCTGCTCGGTCGCCCGCTTGCCGTGTGTCCCCACCTGTTCCAGGGGTCCACTGAGAGGATACACGGCCCCGAACGAGACAGTCTGGTCACTGCCGCTGAGAGTACCCAAGCAGCCCGAAGAGAGGCCAACCGCCGCGGTACCGACGGCCGTTTTGAGCACGTTACGTCTAGTACGCATGGTCCAAAGGAAGCTAGTTTTGTTATAAAGGCGTTCCGCAGATATTATCAAATGTGAAATACTGGTGGACAGATGGGTGAATGTATGCGAAATTCTCCCAGAAATTTATACGACGGCTGCCTATCTCAAGGCCGTCGGATACACAGTAATCGCTCCCGCGCGGGACGCCAGCCATATGTTCGCGCTCGCCCGAACGACTGTATGAACGCTCGCGTCCTCTATCTCGTCTCGTTGACGGCGTTCGGCGTCGTCTCGGTCGTCGACACCGCACTCGCCGCATCCACCGGTCTCACGACGATCGACTGGATCACCGGTGGCGTCGGCGCGCTGGTCCTGCTCACCGCTCTGGCGGGGTTCTCGAATCCCGAGGAATCCGGTGCGCCGACCGAGAGCGGGCCGCTGCTGTGGGTCGTCGTGGTCGGTGCGTCGCTGTTCGTCCTCACGACGATCGCGACATGGTTCTAGACCGGGTGGACCACTTCCCGACAGCCCGGACACTCGGCGTAGGACTCTCGTCCGGCGTCGGTCTCGTACTCGATGATGACCAGCCCGAGCGGGATTTCGGTCTCACAGTCCGGACAGCGCCCCAGCGTGTGGTCCGACGATACCGCGCCCATGGTGGACAGCCCAGTGCTACCCACCTTGTTATACGCCCGCTACTGGCCGGTACGGTCGGACTACGGCCTTCAAATCGATCGGTACCGACCGAGACGCGTGCCGTCGAGGAGGTAGGCCTCTCCGTCGGCCAGTCCTGCCGGGAGGAACGGGGAGAGAAACTCCTGGCCGGCGACGTTGACCCACGTGCCTCCAGAGCGGTCGTTGAACGCCGGGCACACGACGAGATCGGCGTCGATACCCAGTGCGCCGTCGAACTGGCTCTCGAACGGCGCGGGGTCGACGCGTCCGCGGAGCCACGCGCGCTCGACCCGCCGGCCGCCGACCTCGTCTTCGAGACGGACGACTGGGTGTTCGTGGCCGACACAGACCACGTCGGCTCCGAGCACCGCTCGACTCGGCCAGGTGTGGCCGTGTGCGAACCCGACCGAACCGATCCTGACGCCGTCGCTGGGTGTGACCGTCACGGGCGTCGCCGCGTCTGCACAGAGTTCGTCGATCCCGCCGTCGTGGTTCCCGCGAACGACGGTCACCGGGACCTCGACCGCGTCGAGGAGCGCCGTCACCTCCTCGCGTTCGGCCCCTGCCGGATCGCCGATCGAGTGAACGAGATCGCCGAGGACGACCAGTCGGTCGGGCGCGGTTTCGGCGAGCAGATCGAGGAGCCGGTCACGTCGCACGTCGGCGTCGCTCGCCAGTTCGACGCCCTCGCGGCGCAGTCCCCGCTCGATACCGGCGTGGTAGTCCGCGACGACGAGACAGCGCTCCTCGCCGGTGGCTGCGACCGCAGCGGGGCGGTCTGGAACCGGTTCGACGCCCATCAGATCGGCTTCAACAGACCGTCGTCGGGCTCGTAGCAGCGCCCGCCCATCAGTGCGTCCTGGATGGCGTCCTCGACGGCGTCGGGATCGCCGCCGGTCCGATCGACGACGGCGTCGACGACCGCCGTCCGGGCTGCGCCGTCCCCGTCGTCCAGATCGTCCATCACGTCCATCACCGCGTCTTCGAGATCCACGTCGGTCGCGTCGTCCTCGTCGGTCGAGTCGGCGCTTCGGGCGGCTTCGCCCTCACTCGGCTCGGCGTCGGACGACGGCTCCGCGTCGGCTGCCGTGGTGCTCTCGGCGTCGACGGCCTCGGGATCGGGCGTGTCGATGTCGGCCGCTCCGGGTTCGTCGACCTCGGTCCCGCTCTGGAACTCCGTGCCGTACTCGGACTCGATCTCCTCGCGTTCGCTCTCGTCGAGTTCGAACTCGGGGTCGAACTCCCCGAGGTCGTCGTCCGTCGACTCTGTCTCCGCCGTAGCGGACGGATCGGTGGCAGCCGTCTCGCGGTCTGACGCTGACTCGTCGGTGGGCTCGTCGCTCGTCGCGTCGATCTCGTCCGGCGACGGTTCTGTCGTCTCGCCTGGGGACGCTTCCACTGTCTCGTCCGTCGAGTCGGCTCCGGACGGTTCTTCGTCGGCCACGTCGCCGACGCTCTCGGTCGTCTCGCCCGCGGACTCGTCGTCGATCGAGGGGACGTCCGAACCGCTCGGCTGCTGGCCCGTCGTCGCTTCCGCGGTTCCCGCACGCTGGTCGTCGGCCCCCTCGTCCGGTCGGTCTGTTTCGCCCGGTTCTTCGGCGACCGTCTCAGCCCCTTCGTCGTCGGCCGAGTGTTCGATCGGTCGCTCGACGAGGCCGGCGAGTCGATCGTCGCTGCCCTGTCCCGGTCGGACGGTCAGTGGCTCGACCTCGTCTCGCTGGCCGGCGACGACGCGGGCGGCGTCGGTCGCGAGGTCCCGCACTGCCGCGAGGTAGTCGCCGGTCGTTCCGTACCGTTCCAGTGCGATGGGGATGCCAGCGGCCACTCCCTCGTCGACGCCGTGGTCGACGAGCGCCGCCCGCAGGTCGTCGCCGGTCAGGTCGGCGTGTTTGCCCTCTGCGGCGCGTGCCACGCGGTCGATCGTCTGCTCGGCCGTCTGGACGACCCAGCGGTCCCGCGTCGCCGCGTCGACCTCGCTGATCGACTCGGGCCGAACCGAGGTGTACACCTGATCGCTGTCGTCGGGCTGGTAGGTCCGAGCCTTGCCCGTGACCGCCACGAACGTCGGCGGGTCGGCACTCTCCAGGAAGGCAAGCGCCTCGGGCTGGTACTGGCCGGCGTAGACGACGAACGGACCCGAGGGGTCGACGACGCGGGCCCGGAGGTAGTCTTCGCTGACCGTCTCGACCTCGGTCAGCACGCCCACCAGGAACACTCTGTTCACGCGTGCGCCGGTCGGCGTGACGACGTAGTTGGGCGCACGCTCCTCGTCGCTCTCGGAGTACGAGAAGTCCGCGTCGTCGAACTCGGCGGCAAAGAGGCGATAGGCGACCTCGCGCCGACCTGCGCCGCCCTGGTCCTCGTCGGTGCTCATGGCTCGACCTCCGCGAGCAGCGTCCGAGCACGCTCTGCCGGGTCGTCGTCGCTCTCCTCGAAGCTGGTCGCGTCGAGGTTCGCACCGTACTCGTCGACCGACAGCGAGCCACGGACGACGTACTCCAGGCCGACGATGCGGTCGGCGATCCGCTCGGCGACGACCTCCTTGTCCATCGCGTCGCGCGCGTGCTCTGTCGCGTCCGCGAGGTCACCCCCGTACACCTCGGCGGTCAGTTCGTCGTCGAGCACGACCGTCACGGTGGCGCTGCCGTCGTCGAGGATCGCCTTCGTCCGCAGGTCGTCGACGGCGTCGACCGTGCCGTGGCTCCGGCACTGGCCGTTCTGGACGACGCGGCCACACTCCGGACACCGCTCGATCAGTCCGGAGCCGTCCCGGACTTCGATGATGTTGCCGGTCAGCTCGACGTCGAAGAGTCCGCCGGAGTCGACGGCCTCGCGAATCGGCATCTGCTGTGCGTTCTCGGTCGCCGAGACCGTTCGGTCCAGCGGCGTCACCGTCGAGAACTCCGAGACGTTGATCGACGGCGCGCCCCGGAACTCCCGGACGAACACGTCTTCGATGCGGATCGACGCGTCGGCTTCGATCTCGGCGTGTGGGTCCCAGTCGGTAAAGGGGAGCCGGGTGCTCTCGTCGCCGAAGACGCCGCTGAGGATGTCGGTCTCGCCGTTGCGGCCGTCGATCGTCTTCTCCTCGACCTCCAGGACCTGCACCTCGACGTTGATCCCGCGGTCGCCCGGCGCGAGCGTCGCGAGTTCGGCGTCGCCGCCGATCTCGTAGGGCACGTCCAGCGGCTCGTCGGATCGCTCGATGCTCGTGCTCTCGCCGAGGTTCAGCTCGGGTCGGCCGTCCCACTCGCGGACACCCGCGTTGCCCGCGGTGATCGTGTCGCCGGCAGCCAGTCCGAAGTCCTCCCAGGCCGTGTACGAGATCGTCCCGGTCTCGTCGGCGAGTTCGCCCTCGAAGATCACCTGTTCGTCGCCCTGGTACTGGATCGACCGCTGACCGACGGTCAGCACTCGGGCCGTGACGGTGACGTTCGAGTCACTCGCCGAAATGTCGGCGATGTCTTTGCTCGATGGCGTCGTCCCGCCCTCGCTGCCGTCCCCGTACTTGCGTCTGAGGCTCTGCTTTGCCTCGTCCATCGGGACGGAGTAGTTCACGAGATTCGCCAGATCCTCTTTGACCTCCTCTTTGTCGACACCGAGGTCGGAGGCGAGTTCCTCGGCATGCTCGTCGAGTGTCATCGGGCCGTGGTTCGGCGGCGGCGATGAAAAGCGTTCGGTGGTGGGCCGACACCGCGACCGAGCGGAGACGAACGTGTACGTATTCTCCCGTTGACGTATGGCCAGCACGTTTTTATTCGAGATAACGGTACTTCAGGCGTATGCCACAGTGCGGGGTCACACTGCCGGCCGTCCGTCTGTTACGAACCTCGGGACGGGGTCACGAGTCTCTCGAAACGGTGAGAGCCGACAGTATCACGGGCGACAGCTCGGTGCGTCGACGGCGATCGAGCGCGGGACTGGTCGGCCCGCGTTCGCTCGGTGACGGACGTGAACGACAGCGCCAGCGGGGTCGATGACATGGGCGGCGCATTCGGGAAGAAGCCCTCGGACGCCCACGTCGTCTGGACGAACAGGGACGGCGAGGGAGAGGGCAAGAAGAAGTTCGACTTCGAGTATCTGGAGCTGTGGGCCGCGCACTTCGGCGTCGACTACGAAACCCGAACGCGAGTCGACCACGAGCGGTCGGATCAGCCACGCGAGCAACACGTCGTGATCTTCGAGTGGGAAGCGCTCGAAGCGGAGACGATGGAGCTGGGGGACACGGAGTGGACGATGGGTCGCCAGCGAACGCCGCGTACCTTTATCGAAATCGATAGCCACGGCGAGGGTCGGATCAAGAGCTGGTCGTCCGAGATCGTCGTCGACGTGCGCGAACTCTGGCTCGACGGGCCGGCGGTCAGGCTCCGGACGAGCGCCCACGGCAAGAAGGCCATCGACGCCCGGAAGCTACTGGCCGACGGCAAGCGCGAGTCCGAAGCATAGCGTTTCGTAACCGGTTTTTGCGCCACTTCCCTCCTGACGATCATGCACGTGGTCGTCAACGCCGCCATGAGCGCCGACGGGAAGCTGTCGACGCGCCGCCGCGAACAGATCGAGATCTCGGGAACGCGGGACTTCGACCGAGTCGACGAGCTGCGCGCCGAGAGCGACGCGGTCATGGTCGGGGTCGGGACGGTGCTGGCCGACGATCCGTCGCTCACACTCGACGACCCCGAGCGCCAGCGGGCCCGCGAGGAACGTGGCGAGCCCGCCAATCCCGCGCGAGTCGTCGCCGACTCGCAGGTCAGGACCCCGCCGGACGCACGCGTCCTCGACGGGGCAGCACTCACATACCTGCTGGTCAGCCAGGCGGCACCGACGGACTTCGTCACGCAGATGGAAGAAGCGGGCGCGACCGTCATCGCAGCCGGCGAGGACCGCGTCGATCTGGTCACCGCACTCGCCAAGCTGGAGGGCGACGGCATCGACCAGCTGATGGTCGAGGGCGGGGGCGAGCTGATCTTCTCGCTGTTCGAGGCGGGACTGGTCGACGAGCTCTCGGTGTTCGTCGGCTCGACGGTGATCGGCGGACGGGACGCCCCGACCCTGGCAGACGGCGAGGGATTCGTCGACGAGTTTCCGGCGCTCTCGCTCGACGATGTCGAGCGGGTAGACGACGGCGTCCTCCTCTCGTGGACGGTCACCGACGCGGCGTGAGCGTGTCGATGGACCGTTATCTCACAGCCGACAGTACGGGAGCCGTCGCCTCGGAAAACGAGATCGCAGTCAGTGGTCGTGGCCGGTCAGCTCGGAGAACGTCGCACCGAAGCGCTCTTCGAACAGCTCCATCGCCGTCTCGTTGACGGACTCGATCTCGGCGTCGGGTTCGCCCTGTGCGTGGTGGACGGCACCGTGGATCCGCTGGGCCATGCCGAACATCGCGATGTCGCCGACGACTTCCGGATCGGACTCCTCGCCTTCTCGGAGCATGTCCACGAGCGCGGTCGGGACGGTCAGTTCGTCGCGTTCTTCACCGGCTTCGAGTGTCACGGTGACAGTGTCGTCTGTCATGACTGCTCGTTGGCCGCCGCTACGTAAAGGGACTGCGGGTCGGCGAGCATAGCACGAGAAGGCGGTGTCCGATTCCTCAATCGTCTGCCTGCGGGGCCGTCTCGGCTGCCTGGGACTCGTCCGGAAGCGATTCGAGGTACTCGTCGGCGTCGAGGGCGGCCTTACAGCCCATCCCCGCGGCGGTGACGGCCTGCTGGTAGTGGTGGTCGACCACGTCGCCGGCACCGAACAGCCCCTCGACGGCGGTGGCGGTCTCGCCGTCGCCGACGCCAGACTCAGTCTGGAGGTACCCGGCCTCGTCCAGTTCGACGCCGGTGTCTTCAAGGTAGCCGGTGTTGGGCGTGTGGCCGATCGCGAGGAAGACCGCGCCCACGTCGAAGTCGAACTGCTCGGTGTCGGGATCGTCGAGCGCCTCCGAGGGGTACCCCGCGTCGTTGCGGGCCAGCGTGACGTGGTCGACGCCGTCTTCGGCCGAGCCGTGGATCTCCAGGAGTTCCGTGTTGCGCATGATCTCGATGTCGCCGTCCTCGACCTGTTCCTGGACGCGGTCGATCCAGTAGTCCTCCGCGCGGAACTCCTCGCGGCGGTGTGCGAGGTAGACGGTGTCCGCGAACTTCGTCAGGAAGGTGGCCTCCTCCATGGCGGCGTCGCCGCCGCCGACCACGAGCATGTCCTCGTCGCGGAAGAACGCCCCGTCACAGGTCGCACAGGTCGAGACGCCGTAGCCCATCAGTTCGTCCTCGCCGGGGACGCCGAGCGTGCGCGCGCTCGCTCCGGAGGCAGCGATGACGGCGTCGGCGGTGTAGGCGTCGCCGTTGGCGAGTTCGACACGGAACGTGCGATCGCTCGCGTCGACGTTCTCGACGATTCCGTGATCGAGTTCGGCACCGAACTGCTGGGCCTGCTCTTTCATGTCGTTGACTAGATCGGGGCCGCTGATCCCCTCCGGGAAGCCCGGATAGTTCGCAACGTCCGTGGTGAGCGTGAGCTGTCCGCCGGGTTCGTCCCCCTCGAAGACGAGTGGATCGTTGTTCGAGCGGGCGGCGTAGATGGCGGCGGTGAGCCCCGCGATACCCGTCCCAGCGATGATGAGTCTCCGGTGTTCGACGACGTCTTCAGTCATTACTTTCCCTACTTCGTGGCGGGCTTTGTAGGTTGCGCTGTCGTGTCTGGTCCGCGCCCATCGGACGAAACCGCTTAGCCACTCGACGGTCTGTACTGGGTATGGCTGCAGAGCTACGGGAGAAGACCGATCGATACGAGGGACTGCTCGCAGAGGCCGTCTCGGCGGCCGAAATCGCGCCACCAGAGGGGACGCCGATGCACGACGCGGCCGTCGAGTGCGCGGAGATGGCGGCGTCGTATCTCGAAGACGGCCGACACTTCCGGGCGGACGACGACCCGGTCAACGCGCTGGCGTCGTTCTCCTACGGCCACGCGTGGCTCGACGCCGGGGCGCGGATCGGGCTGTTCGACGTGCCGACCGAGGGCCACCTCTTTACCGTTTAGGGAGTCACTACCGGTTGCCACTGCGGGTAAGCGCCCGCTCGAACGACCGTCTCGTGTCGACGTTCTACACACCCATGACAACTGACAGCACGGCGCAGTCCTGCGAATTACCGCTACCGAAGACTTTATATACTTTTCTGACTAACTACTTGTTAAGAAGGTCGCAGCCTGTTTTTAAGGTTTGTGTCCTCAGCAATCGAGGCATCCACTATGAGCGAGATACATACCCGAACCAACAGCGGCGAACAGCAGACCAGCGCAGAGATCGAGCGAGAGGAGGCGGACGTCGACGAGGACGTCTGTCCCGAGTGTGGCGGCCACACGCAACTCGACTCCGAACACGGCGAGACCGTCTGTGAGGAGTGCGGACTGGTCGTCGAGGAAGACGAGATCGACCACGGTCCCGAGTGGCGTGCGTTCGACGCCAGCGAGAAAGACAGCAAGTCCCGCGTCGGCGCGCCGACGACAAAGATGATGCACGACAAGGGGCTGTCGACCAACATCGGTTGGCAGGACAAGGACGCCTACGGCAACTCCCTGTCGAGTTCCCAGCGCCAGAAGATGCAGCGCCTGCGCACCTGGAACGAGCGATTCCGGACCCGCGACTCCAAGGAACGCAACCTCAAGCAGGCGCTGGGCGAGATCGACCGCATGGCATCGGCGCTCGGACTCCCCAAGAACGTCCGCGAGACCGCAAGCGTCATCTATCGCCGCGCGCTCGACGAGGACCTGCTGCCCGGTCGCTCCATCGAGGGCGTCGCCACGTCGGCGCTGTACGCCGCCGCCCGTCAGGCGAACAACCCCCGGTCACTCGACGAGATGACCCACGTCTCCCGCGTCGAGCGGATGGAGCTCACCCGGACCTACCGCTACATCATCCGGGAGCTGGGCCTGGAAGTCGCCCCGGCCAAGCCCGAGAGCTACGTCCCGCGCTTTTGCAGCGAGCTGTCGCTGTCGGACGAGACCGAGCGACGCGCACGCGAACTGATCGAAGCGGCTCGTGACGGTGGCATCCTCAGCGGGAAGTCCCCGGTCGGAATCGCGGCCGCAGCCGTGTACGCAGCGGCCCTGCTGACCAACGAGAAGGTCACACAGAGCGAGGTCAGCGGCGTCGCGGACATCTCAGAGGTCACGATCCGCAACCGCTACAAGGAGCTGCTCGACGTCGACGGCCTCCCGGCGTAACCCCTCGCTCGCCGAGTCGGCTGCGTTCGCTGCTGGTACACGAACCTTTTTCGGCATCCATTGCGTGTTATTCACAATCATGGGGGAGGCCTACGTTCGACTGCTCTGTCCCGAGTGCAAGAAAGACTGGGAGTCGACGCCGACCGCGCTCCCG
The DNA here is from genome assembly GCF_058933285.1 of Halomicrobium sp. HArcht1-1. NCBI lineage: Archaea > Methanobacteriati > Methanobacteriota > Halobacteria > Halobacteriales > Haloarculaceae > Halomicrobium > Halomicrobium sp. HArcht1-1. The sequence goes on along the minus strand of NZ_JBZYDL010000001.1, from coordinate 1,737,076 downwards.
AAACACGACGCCACGTACCACTGTCCGAACTGTCACGCCAGTCGGCGACTCGCGGAGTACACCAGAACCGACAGAGACCTGGAGACGCTGAAGGGACTACAGTAGCTACGGCCCGGCCGGTGACTGCGCGCCGCAGGCTTCACATCGCAGTACCGTCGCGCCCTGCTCGTCCTTGAGCTTCGTATCGGGGAGCCCACACTCCGGGCACAGCACGTAGGCGTCGGCGTAGGCGTCGAGCGCGTCGGCGATGCGTCGCTCCCGGAACTCACCAGTGAGCCTGGCCCGGCCACTCTCGTCGATGTGGCCACTCGTCCCGACCTCGTTCTGGAGGAACTGCATCACGTGTTCGTCCGCTCGCGAGAGCCGATCACAGACCGACTGGAAGTTCTCGAACACCGTCGCGTTCCCCTCCTGGCGGAGGTCCGGGTCGGGGATCTCGAACCGTTCGCCGTCGCCCTCGATCTCCGGCGTCTCCTCGATCGCCTGGTCGAGCATCTCGTCGTAGTCCATACTGTCACCCAGCACAGCGGCGACCAAAAATCTTTCACGCTCCGCCTGCACAGAGCGTAGACAGTGACTACACAGCGGTCAAGAGACAGTAGACACCGTATTCGTTTCGGCGAGAGCGGAGTACAATCCGTCTACTTCGGGACCGTAATTGAAAGGTGTGTGTTAACCACACTCAGAGTAGTACTATAACCCTTCGGTTTCTAGGTGTGGGTGACTATGAAGAAGCAGGAACTCATCCATCTCCACGGCCTGCTTGCACAGGTACAGAACCACTACGAACAAGAAACAGGGGACACAGTAGAACACGACAAGTACGTCGATCTCGGTGTCCAGCCGACCTCGATCCACAAGTCGAAGACGGACCACAAGGCCGCTGTATTTGCCCTCGCGAAGGGTATTACCTCCGAGATGAACGCCGAAGAGAAAGAACCGGTTTCTGCTGCTGCCGACTGAACTTCGCTCTCAGTCACCAGTCGCCGTCATCTACAAAATCGACGGATAGTGCGCTGTCGCGTGAGAGATACCGACGTTATTCGTTCATTAACTCGTCGAACTCGGGCAACACGTCGTCCGAATCCGACTCCGCGCCCGTCTCGTCAGTATCGGATTCAGCGTCGTTGCCTCCGTCGTCGGTCGTTTCCGCTGGGTCCTCGGCGTCGGAGTCGTCCGTCTCCTCGATCGCTTCGATCTGTAACACTTCCAGCGGGATGTTCTCGAGGCGCTGGCCGATCTCCTTGCGAGCGATCCGGGCGGCGTGTTCGTCGCGCTCGACGTTGAAGACGGTCATCTCCAGTTCGAGCGCGACCAGACTCTCGTCGGCAGCGATGAAGGCGGGTTCGAGTTCGTCGCCACAGTGAGGACACTGTCGTTCGCCCATGTTGATCTCGACGTAGTTGAGGTCCGGATTGAGCATCTCGCCGGTCTTCGAGATCGCGATCCGGACCGCCTCGTCTGGGGTTTCCACGTCGTAGACGGGCACAGCGGCCTCGACGACAACTCGACAATCCATACATGTCGATTCGACTGCCAGTATTAAGAAGGTTAGCCCGTCACGCTCTCGAAAACTAGAAACCGCCCAAGCCCCGACGACGAGTCGATGGAACGGGGCCAGATAGCGATCGCGAGCCTGCCTGGTGGCGTCGACCTCCAGTCGACGGTCGAGAGCGGCCAGTCGTACCTCTGGGACCGCTCTGACGGTCGGATGTACGATCAGGACGGCGTACACGGCGGCTCGGCGTGGTACTGGACGACTGTCAGAGTCGACGGCCGAGCCCACGTGATCAGGGTTCGACAGCGCGACGGGCACCTCGAATGGGAGAGCGACATCGACGCGACGCCACACCTCCGGCGGCTGCTCCGGCTGGACGACGACCTCGAAGCGATCCGTGCGACGGCACCCGACGACGCCGTCGTCCAGGACGCGTACGACGAGTACTGGGGGATGCGTCTCGTCCGCGATCCGCCGTTCGGCTCGCTGATCTCCTTCATCTGCTCGGCACAGATGCGCGTGGGCCGCATCCACGGGATGCAACAGGCGCTGCGCGAGACGTACGGCGATCCGGTCACGTTCGACGGCGAGACCTACCACGCGTACCCGACGCCGGAACAGCTGGCAGCGACGACAGAGGAGGCGCTGCGGGACCTCGGGCTGGGCTACCGCGCGCCGTACGTCCTGCGGACCGCGACGATGGTCGCCGAGGGCGAAGCAGACCCACAAGCGGCCCGCGGGATGGCCTACGAGGGCGCTCGCGACCACCTCACCCAGTTCGTCGGCGTCGGAGACAAGGTCGCCGACTGCGTGTTACTGTTCTCGCTCGATTTCCTCGAAGCGGTCCCGCTGGACACCTGGATCAAGACGACCATCGAGGAGTACTTCCCGGCTGCCGATCGGGGCAACTACGCAGACACCTCGCGGGCGATCCGCGAGGCCCTCGGCGGCGAGTACGCCGGCTACGCGCAGACGTACGTCTTTCACTACCTCCGAAGCGGCGGCGACCAGGCGTGAACACGCTCTTGGGCCTCGGCGTAATCACACTCGACCATGTCCGACCGCACACGCGCACACGTGTTCGTCAGCGGCAAGGTACAGGGCGTCTTCTACCGCGCCAACACCCGCGAGACCGCGGGCGAGGCGGGCGTCGACGGCTGGGTGAAGAATCTCGCGGACGGCCGCGTCGAAGCAGTCTTCGAGGGGCCTGCGTCGGCCGTCGAGTCGATGGTCGAGTGGTGTCACGAGGGCAGTTCCAGGGCCCGCGTCGACGGCGTCGAGGTCGAGTACGAGGAGCCGGCTGGGATCGAGGGCTTCGAGATTCGGCGCTGATCTCGCGCCTTCGAGGTGGCAACGACGAGACCGCGAAGGCGCGGCTGGTGTGTCGACGCCGACGGCGTCCCCTACCGTTAGGGTGGCCGCGCGCCAAGACCCAGCCATGATCACCGGTTCGGAGATGGCAGTCGTCGACGAGAACGCGGCCGCGCTGGGCGTCCCTCGCAAACAGCTCATGGAGTCTTCGGGGAACGCGGTGGCTCGGGTGGTCGAAGGGATCGCAGACGAGGGTGCGTCGGTGCGGATCGTCGCCGGCCGTGGGAACAACGGCGGCGACGCGTTCGTCGCGGCCCGGTTTCTCGACGCATACGACCTGCACGTCTCGCTGCTGGGGCGGCCCGAGACGATCACGACGGAGATCGCACGTCAGAACTGGACGGCGCTTCGACGCGCCGACTACGAGACCGAGCAGGTCCGGGACGCCAGCCAGTTCGCGCTCGACGACCCCGACGTGATCGTCGACGCGATGCTCGGAACGGGGATCAGCGGCTCGCTCCGCGAGCCGGCGGCGACGGCGGCCACGCGGATAAACGACAGCGAGAGCACCGTCGTCTCCGTCGACGTGCCCTCGGGGATGGACGGCGACACCGGATCGCTGGCGGAAGGTGCCGTCGAGGCCGACCGGGTCGTCACGTTCCACGACACGAAGCCCGGGCTGGACGCGCTCGATGCGACCGTCACCGTCGCGGACATCGGTATCCCCGACACCGCCGAGTTGTTCGTCGAGCGGGGCGACCTGCGTCGGCTCGACCGCGATCCGACGAGCCACAAGGGCGACAACGGCGAGGTGCTCGTCGTCGGCGGCGGCCCGTACACGGGCGCACCGGCACTGGCGGCACAGGCGGCGCTGCGAGCCGGCGGCGACCTCGTCAGGGTCGCCTGTCCCCGCGGCGTCGCCGACGCGGTACAGGGCTACAGCGAGAACCTCATCGTCAGACCGCTGGACGGCGCGACACTCGCGCCGTCACACGTCGACGAACTGATCGCCCTCGCAGACGCCAGCGACGCGGTCGTCCTCGGGCCGGGGCTCGGTGACGCAGAGCCGACACTCGACGCGGCCGCGGACTTCCTCGAACGGTACGACGGTCGCGCCGTCGTCGACGCCGACGCGCTGTCGGTCGTTCCGGAGGTCGAGACGGCGGCGGACCTGATCTGTACACCCCACCAGGGCGAGCTCCGGACGATGGGCGGCGAGACGGCAGACGAGTGGCGCGAGCGCGCGGAGCGCGTCGCCGACTTCGCCGCACAGATCGGTCAGACGATGCTGGTCAAGGGTGCCCACGACATCGTCTCCGACGGAACGCGCACCCGCGTCAACCGCACCGGCAACCCCGGCATGACCGTCGGCGGTAGCGGCGACGTGCTCGCTGGCGTGGTCGGCGCGCTGGCCGCGACGTGTGGGGAACACGACGCCGCGGCGATCGGCGCGTACGTCACCGGCCGAGCAGGCGACCTCGTCGCCGACGAGCAGGGCAACGGACTCGTGGCGACGGACCTGGTCGCGGCGCTCCCACGGGCGCTCTGGCAGGGAGAACAGTAGCGTTCCGACCTAGGCCGACGCTTCGACGAGTTCGCCGGCCTTGGCGCGTGACTGCTCGACGACGGCCGGCCGGCCCTCGAACTCGACGATCACCTGATCGCCGTAGTCGACGTTGTCGACCTGTGCGTGGTCGTGAATCCAGGAGACGAGACTCATCGTCTCGTCGGTCATCGGCAAGACGAGGCGTTCGCGCTCGTAGTCCGGCAGTTCGTCGTGGATCCGGTCGAGCAACGCGTCGACGTTTGCGCCCTCTTTCGCGCTGACGGCGATGGGGTTGGGAGCCAGTCCCGAGAGCGCCGCGCGTTTGCGCTCGATCTCCGCGTCGTCGACCGTGTCCGTCTTGTTGAGGACGGTGACGATCGGCGCTTCGTTGCGCTCGTACAGCGTGTCGTGGCTCGTGACCAGCTTCTCGCGGATCTGCTCGATGGGTTCGCTCACGTCGACGACGAGCAACACCAGGTCGGCGCGATAGACAGCGTCCAGCGTCGACTTGAACGACTCGACGAGCCAGTGGGGGAGATCCGAGATGAAGCCGACGGTGTCGGTCACCAGCACGTCCCGCTGGTCCATGTCTGCACGGCGGGTCGTCGTCCCGAGAGTCGTGAACAGCCGGTCTTCGCTCTCGGCGGTCGGATCGAGATCTGGGTGTAGCTCCTCGTTCTCGTCGACGTCGACGTCGTCGGCCACGCGACGCAACAGCGTCGACTTGCCGGCGTTCGTGTAGCCCGCCAGCGCGACGAGATCGAAACCGGACTCGCGGCGCTGTTCGCGGCGGTGTTGCTCGGTCTCCTCGATGGACGCCAGCTCGTCGCGTATCCGCGAAATCTGCTTTTTGATGTCCTCTTCGCGGCTCTCGTCGTACTCGCCAAGCCCCATGAACCCGGGTCGCTCGTCGCGCTTGGCGAGGCTGGCCTTCGCCTCGGCCCGGGGCAGCTCGTAGCGCAGTTCTGCCAGTTCGACCTGGAGCTGTGCCTTGCGTGTCTGGGCGCGCTGGCCGAAGATCTCCAGGATGAGCCGGAAGCGGTCGACGACCTGGACGCCGTCGGGAAGCTCGTTGCCGATGTTGTACGTCTGGTAGGGTCCCAGCTCGTTGTCGAATATCACGGCCGTCGCGCCCTCGCGGGCGACGACGTTCGCGAGGCGTGTGACCTTCCCCTCTCCGAGGTGGTAGGCGGGATCTTCCGTCCGCGTCTGTGTCACCTCGCCGACGGCCTCGTAGCCGGCGGCTCTCGCGAGGTCGGTGATCTCCTCGGTGTCTGCGGTGCCCGAGTCGACGCGCTTGGCGATGACCGCTCGCTCCGCTGTGGTACTAGCCGTCACTCGTCACCTCCTACGTCGCCCGATTATTTAGTCTGCGGGGTACTCACACGATCCGCCGGCCACAGCAGCCACAGCGACGGCTATCGACGGTATCGGGCAGCCAGCGAGCCATTCCGGCGGGCAGTAACCGCTGCTTACTTCGATTCGGCCGGCCGATCCGGAGGGCACAAGACCCTTAACGGATCACGGTGAGAGTACGGATATGATAGAGTTGCCGTTGCAGCTAGAGCTTCCCGGCCTCCAGCAGGTCGGCCTCGAAGTCGGCGGCGGTGCCGTGATCGGGGGCGTCATCGGCTTCGCGGCCAAGAAGGTCGCGAAGCTCATCGCGATCCTCGTCGGTCTCGAACTGGCGCTGTTCAAGTTCCTGGAGACGCGTGGCATCCTCGAAGTGAACTGGAGTGCCATCAGCGGCACCGCTGGGAACGTCTCGTCTGCGGCCGGTGAGACGGCGGGCGCACAGCCCCCCGGATGGGTCATGAGCCTCCTCTCGGCCCTGCCCGTGAGCGCCGGCTTCACCGGCGGCTTCCTCGTTGGCTTCCGGAAGGGATAGCGCCGGTACGAATCGTTCTCGCCGCAGTCGAACAACCTCGTCCGACCCAGCACTCGTCCGAGAGCGACGGGCTACTCTCCGGCTGGTGTCTCGGTCGGTGCGACCGCGGGAGTCACTCTCGCGTCGCTCACCGAATCGAGATCTCGTCTTCGTCCTTGACGATCTGGGTCTCGGCCTCGCCGCTCGTGTGCTCGTTGACCACGTCGTAGAACTCGTTTTGCATCCCCGCAGGGAAGGTGATGACGCCAATCCAGGAGCCGTCTGCCTGCCACTCTTCGCGTTCGAGGTCGCCGAACTGCCGGATGCGAGACTGGGCGGCACCGGCGTAGTCCGCGGGGACCTGGACCGCGACGGTCACCTCGTCGAACCGGATCGGGATTACCGGTCGGAGCGCGTCCAGCGCGTCGTCGACCTGATTGTCGACGGGCTCCATCGGATCGACCCTGAAGTCCGTCTCTTCGAGGGCCGACTCGATGCGGTCCGGCGGGTGCGGTGCGTCGTCCATCTGGGGGTTGACGGCGTTGCGTGTGATCTGCTGGATCAGCTGTCGGTGTTTCTGTTCTTGCATCTCGCGGCGCTGATCGGCCGTGATCTGGATCTCCCCCTGCTTGATCACCTCCGGGATGATCTCCAGTGGCTCCGTCGTGTCGAACACCTCTGTCAGGGAGTTTTCCGGCGGGCGGTCGCCACGAGAGGCGTCCTCGAACACGTCCTCGGCGGCGATGACGTCTTCGAGTTCCCCGTCGAACTCGTCGCGTTTGATCGCCAGCGCGGCGTCGGGGTCGACGAGCACTTCGAACCGCTGGCCGTGGGATTCGAGTCTCGCCGTCACCGCTTCGTCAAGTGATATCATACCCGACGCTACTGGGGCCCGGTTCAAAGACCTTTCCACGACGGCAGCGAAAACCGACTGCGGACGCGGTGGTGGGTTACTCTTCGAGGTCCTCGTCGTCCGCGAGGAGGTCTCGCTCGGCGAGGTGCGTTTCCGTCTCCTCGTCCGAGAGCGTGCGGAACTGTTCGGTCTCGGCGTCGACCGTCGCGAGACCGACCGCTTCCGGCGCGAGCGCGTCGTCGTTGACCGAGGCCAGTGTTTCGAGAGCGAGCCCGATCGCGCCGTCGAGGGCCAGCGTCTCCGAGTAGTGCTCTTCGAGGTAGGCCCGCGTGTCGGCCCTGTCGGCACCGACCGCGAGCGCCTTCCACTCGTAGGGCGTACCGGAGGGATCGGTCTCGTACAGCCTGGGTTCGCCGTCGGCGACCCCGGCGATGATCAGCGCGACGCCGAACGGACGCGCGCCGCCGACCTGCGTGTATCGCTGGATGTGGTCGGTGATCTCTTTGGTCAGCGTCTCGACGCCGATCCGTTCCTCGTAGCGGAGTCGGTTGATCTGTGCGCGCCGCCGAGCGAGATCGATCAGCTGGCGGGCGTCTGCGACGTGGCCGGCGCTGGCGATCCCGATGTGGTCGTCGGCCTTGTGGATCTTCTCGACCGACGATCGCTCCATGAGCGGCGAGCGGATCCGCTTGTCGACGGCGAGTACGACGCCACCGCTGGTCCTGACGCCGATGCTCGCGGTGCCGCGCTTGACTGCTTCGCGCGCGTACTCGACCTGGTAGAGTCGCCCGTCGGGCGAGAAGATGGTGCTGCCGCGGTCGTAGGCCTGCTGTTGGTTTTGTCCCTGCATAGTTACTGGAGATCGAGGTCGGTCGCGCCCGAAAATCCGTCGTCGGTGGCAACGTCGACACGGCCGTCACGGACGACCGCAGTCCGCTCGTCGCCGTCGAACGCGACCTGTCTCTGTGCGGACGATTCCGATGCGCGTCGTATATATTTTTCCTCACACGCACGGACGGTGCCGCTCGTGCCACGGACCCGGACGCCGACCGGGTCGTCGTCGACAGTCGACAGCGAGGCGATCACGGCACGTGCGCTGTCGGTCCGGCCGCGCCGCGTCCGGACGAGCGCGCTCCCCAGGCCGTCCTCGAACGCGAACCGGAGCACGGTGAGATCGAGGTCGGCACTGCCGGCGTCGCCCACGAGGTTCTGGGCGGCGTACCAGAGTTCCCGCTGGAGAGCGCGGCGACCGAAGTCGGCGTCGGGCCAGCTCTCGATTTCGACCCCGAGGTAGCGCCACCGGGGCTGTAGGTGTTTGGGGAGGTGTTTCATCCGTCAGGACTGGTCGACGGCCTCGGCGTCGGGCACTCGCTCGCCGACGAGGACCCCCACCTGTCCGTGGACCATCTCGACGGCCGTCAGTGCGAAGCCGGCGTCGGTGAACGCGTCCGCGAGGACGCCGACGGTGGCCGGGTCGTCGACCGACGGATCGTAGAAGGGGATCGACGGATCGGGCTCGTCGAAGAACATCACGTCACCGAGGACGAACCGCTGCGGTTCGAGCGCCGCGATGGCGTCGATGGCCTCGCGCTTTGCCTCGTCGTCGAGGTGGTGCATCGCGAAGTTCGAGGTGACGACGTCGACTTCTCCCTCGACCGAGGGCTCCCGGAATCGTCCTTCGCCGAAGGAGACGTTGTCGATGCCACGCTCCGTGGCCTTCGCCTGTGCCTGTTCGAGCATTCCCTCGCTGATGTCCCGACCCACGACCTCGGCCGCCGCGTCAGCCAGCGGCAGCGCGATCGCACCGGTTCCGGTGCCGAGGTCGAGCACCACGTCGTCGGCCGAGGGGGCAGCGTGGCGAACGACGAGGTCGGCACACTCGCGGTACTCCTCGGAGTCCTGGCTCTCGTCGTAGTCGGCGGCGTGGTCGGAGAATCGGTCGGCGTGTTCGTCGATCGATCGTTTCATGGGCGTCGTTGGTCGGCAGGCCCAAATACACTGTCGAAATCTCGCCCCGCTGGACCCCGGCCGTCACCGGATCGTCGAGCCGACTTTGCTCGCGCTCGTGGACTCGTCGACCTGCGAGCGCTCTGCCTTCGAGATCGGATTCCGGAAGAGGAGGTACACCGCCGCGAGCACCGACAGAGACGTGTGTACCACCGGGATCACCGACGGACTCGACAGCGACGGGAACCCGAACAGGACGACGGCGACGAACGCGAGAAAGCCGAGATAGCGAGCCCAGCGCTGGCCCGAAACGAACGCGCCCGTGGTCAACAACAGCAAGACGCCGACCGCCGTCCCGACCGGCACCGAGTCGGCCAGTACCATCGCTGCTGTCGTCTCGGTACCACCCAGCAACGCCAGCATCGCACCGACGACGAACCCTGTACCCAGTACCGCTGCGACGCCCGAGAGGACGTACGCGTCGAACGACTTGACAGTCTCCCCCATGAGTGTTAGGAAAACAACCATACATCATAAATCCACCGCAACGACCCTGTATCAATCCGCATCGCCGTCCGAGAGCGGGAAGGCTGGCGGCGTGTCGACCTATTCGGTTGCTGTCGTACAGTCGCGTTCGGAGGGGCGGTTGCCGTCTCCAGATCTCGACGAGGCCCAGTGGCTCACTCGTCGTCAAGCCAGACACCGGGTTCGACGAACGCGTCCGACTGTCGGCGGCGGTTCCGTTCGATCAACGCGGCCCACTCTCTGAGTCCCGTCTCGATCTGGTCCGGCGAAAAGCCGATGGTCTCGCCCAGCGCGATCAGGTCCCGCGGCGCTCTGAGTTGGAGGTGACTGTGTGGGTCCCCGCTGACGACGTAGGGAACGTCGTAGTGTTCGACGAGTTCGCGCAGTTTCCGCAGCGACTGGATGTGACGGACCCGCGTCCCACCGGTCTCGTGGAGCACGTCGTGCAGCGAGAATTCGAGGCGAACACCGTTGTCGGCGGCGGCCTTCGCCAGTACGTGGTTCACGTCGCCGTCGCCCCGCGTCGGATGGGCGAGGACGTCGACGGTGGGCTGCTCGACGGCGAAACGGTTGATCGCGACGGAATCGCCGTGGACCGCGACGATGGTCTTGGACGACCGGTGGTTCCCGACGAGACCGCTGGCCCGGGACGGATCAGACGCCCGGACCTCGATCCCCTCGACGACGGCCACGTCGTACTCGTCGGCGATCGCCTCGGCGTCGAACGTCGCCGCGCAGTCGCCGTGGTTCCTGACGACGATCCCGTCGTAGCCATACTGGCTGGCCGTCTGGGCCATCCTGGCGACCGTACTCTGCCCGTCCGGACGGGCGTGGACGGCCGCGTACATCACAGCTCCGAGAGGGCGTCCTGAGCGTTCTCGATGGCCGTCTCGCGTTTGGCGGGGTAGGCTTCGACCTTCGCGCGCAGCGTGATCCCGTCGCCTCGCTCGACGCTGTTCCCGAACGCCGCCTGTTTGTCGAAGGTGAGGAAGAACGAACAGTTGTCGTCGACGCGGTCGTCCAGCTCTTCGAGCACCGCTTCGAGGTCGTCGACCGCCGCGACCTGCGTGAGGACGTGGCGGATGTCGTCCGCGTTCTCGACCCGCGCCGAGAGGACGACGATTCGGTCGCCGTAGTGGCCTTCCGACTCGGCCCGCTCCAGTTCGGTCTCCTCGGGGAGATACGTCTGTAGCGCCTCTGCGACCCGCTTTTCGTCTTCGGTCGCGTAGGCGAACGCCCGCAGGTCGACGTAGTGAAACGGGACCGACGACATCCCGGCCTACTCCTCGACCGCTTCGAGCGAGTCCTCGGGGATGCCCTGCTCCTGGCCGTCCTCGAACGAGATCGTGTAGTTCGCGTCACCGAACATCGTCTCGACGACCTGCGTGATCGTCCCTTCCTCGCCGTCGTACTCGCTGTGCTTGTCGTGCAACACGACAGTGTCGTCTTCTTCGAATGCCATACCTCGCCGTAGTCGACCGGCCCGCAAAAAGGGACTGATTTTCCCTTCGCCCTCGAACACTTATGACAGTACCCGCTCTATTGGCGGGCATGATCGCGTTCGCCACTCGTCGTCGTTCGTGGCGCTCTCGGGCCACGGACCCGTCTCCACGGTGCCCGCCGTCGACACTGCCGGCGTCGGACCGGGCTCGGACACGTGGGTCAGGATCGGAGAGCGATTGTCGCGGCCGTCCCTGTCACAGACGGGTATGACGGCCGTCGACAATCTGTGGTACCTGGCAGACCAGGCCCGCCAGCAGGCCGAGCAGACCCGCCACCAGTTCGCCTCGAACTACGAGGACTACAGCACCTTCTCGCGCCACCGGAGTGTCTCGCGACCGCGGTTCAAGACCGTCGCCGAACGGACCCGCGAGAACGGACTGCCCTACGGAGTCCACACCGTCGTCACGAACGACGCCGGAGAGGTGCTGCTCGTGCGCCACGACGACGTGGACATGTGGGTGCTGCCGGGCGGACAGGTCGACGGAACGGAGTCGTTCCGCGAGGCCGCCAGCCGCGAACTACGCGAGGAAGCCGGCATCGAGGCGACCGACGAGGGGCTCGCGATTCTCGCACGCGCCGAGTTCCACTGTGCGGAGTACGACACCTGGGGCGTCCTCCCGATGTTCCAGGGTCGCGCAGTGGAGACGGAGTTGACCGTCGACGACCCCGACGGCGAGATCTCCGACGCCGGATGGTTCGACGAACTGCCCGAGGACACGCGAGATCGGGAGCAGTTGCGTGAGTGGCGCGAGAAACAGGCCTAGCTGTCCGGACCGAACGACTTCCCGTCGCGCTCGTCGGCGTCGAGTCGGCGCAGCGTCGCCCGGGCGTTGCTCGCGTCGTAGCCAAAGAGCACGCTCTCTCCGTACTCGCTTGCGACCTCCGCCGCTTTCAGGAGGTCGTCGATGTCCACGTCGACGGCGTACAGTTCGAGACTGAACGGCGTCGAGAGCCGGTCGACGAACCCCTGGGCGATAATTTCGAGCCAGTAGGTCGTCGTGTAGGCCATGTCGTAGACGGGCACGACGAACTCGTCGACGTAGGCTTCGAGCGCCTCGACGTCGATTCCGGCCCGCCGCGAGAGGTGCCCGGGGTACGGATCGGGGTAGAGCGTGAGGTACAGGTCGCCGGGGACGCGCTCGCGGGCGTCGGCGACGAACGAGGTGATGACGCTGTCGCGCCACTCGGTCCACTCGTCGTAGTCGCTGGCTTCGAAGCGACGTTCACAGCGGTCACAGTGGCAGTACTCGTCGCGGGGAAAGCCGACGTCGTCCAGACGCAGATCCTCGCTCTCGGCGGCGGCGTCCTCGATCAGTTCCAGCAGCCCCTCCCGATATCGGTCGTGGGTGGGACAGACGTACGACCAGTCGAAGTACGGTCGGTCCCGCGTCGCCTCGTTGCCCTCGTCGTCGACCGGCAGCAGCTCCGGCGACTCCTCGGCGGCGTTGTCGCCGAAACACGACACCATGTTCACGGCGTCGGCGACCGGCTCGGCCGCACGGCCGGTCACGTCTTTGACCTCGTAGAATCCGCGGTCGAACTCGGACCACGACAGTTCCTCCTCGTTCCTGGTGACGACGCCGTACATGTCCGTCGCTACGACCTGGACCGGGTAAGTGACTTCGGAAAAGGAACGCCCGCCGGTCGGAGCAGAGACCGGGTGGGACGACGGTTGACGTGCGATTCGGACACCCGTCAGTTACTTCTTGACGAAGTAGACGAGGGCCAGGGCGGCTGCTGCAACCAGAAGTACGGCTTTCTTCGACATCGCTCGTCTGTTCGATGTCCGGCGGTAAAATCTTTCCCCATCACCGCGTCGAATCGATCACTCCGACGGCCCGACGCAGTGCGAACGACGGCGTCACTCTCCCCAGTAGTAGCGGGGTGCGAGCGAGAGGTACGCCACGGCGGCGACCAGCAGGACGCGAGGGAACACCCGCTGGAAAGCGCCGGGATCGACGATCGCACCCGCCTGGACGAGTCCCAGGACCAGCGCGTCCCGAGCGCGGAGTTTGGGGTAGCCCACCGGCGCGATCATGAGCACCGAGAGGACGACCGTTCCGGCCAGCAACACCGGCACGGGAGCGACGCCAGCGAGGTAGGCCGCCGCGAGAATCGTCGCTGCCAGCGTGTTCTGGATGCCCGGCCGCTGTTCGCCCTCGTCGACGTAGACGGTGTAGAACGCGGTTCGGACGACCGAGAAGACGACGAACGACGACGCGAGGACGACGAGCCCGAGGCGAAACAGCGTGTCCGTCTCGCCCAGCGGGCCGTAGGCCTCGCGGGCGACGCCGTGGACGAACAGTGCCGGCGTCGCACCGAACGAGACCACGTCGGTGATCGAATCCAGCAGCGGTCCGACCTCCGTGTTCCCGGCGAAGCGGGCGACGATCCCGTCGAGCGCGTCGGCGATCGCGGCCAGCAGGATTAGTCGCGCCGCCAGCGCCGGATCGCTGTAGGCGACGACCGCGGCGGCGAACCCGATCACGGCGTTGACCAGCGTCACGGTGTCGGCGACCCCGAGTCGTCGTCGCACTGCGAGACCCATACCGGGACGTGTGCGAGGGGGTACATCAACGGTCCGGAACGCGGCGGGGACCGCGGAATCCCAGAAGGCATATACGCGTCGCAGGGAACCAATCCACGAACGCAGATTCAGCGTCGCTGGTACCGTGAACCCCACTATCGCACTCGAATGCATCGACTGTGGCCGCGTGTTCGTCCCGGCAGACGAGCGACTCGTCTGTCCGGACCACGACGGGGTCGGCGGCATCCTCGACGTGCAGTACGACCAGTCCGGTGCTCGCGAGGCGGTCGCGGACGGCGTCGGAGAGGGGATCGACGACCTCTGGAAGTACGCCCCGCTGTTGCCGACGGACGGGCACGCGGTCGATCTCGGCGCGGGCGGAACGCCGCTGCTCGACGCGCCGACGCTCTCGCGGGAACTCGGCGTCACCGTCCGGCTCAAAGACGAACGCGGCAATCCGACGGGATCGATCAAAGACCGGGCCAGCGCCGTCCTGACGAGTCGCGCACTGGCCGGCGACGAATCGGTGCTGACCTGTGCGTCGACGGGCAACGCCGCGGCGTCGCTGGCGGGGTACGCCGCCCGGACGGGCCTGAAGTGCTGTATCTTCGTCCCGGCAGACGTGCCCGAGGGCAAGGCCGTCCAGCCGCTCGTCTACGGTGCCGACGTGTACGCCGTCGACGGTGACTACGACGACGCCTTCTCGCTGTGTCGCCGCGTCGCAGCGAACCGCGAGTGGTACGACTGCAGCGCCGCAGTCAACCCCTACGCCGTCGAGGGACTCCGGACCGTCGGCCACGAACTGGCCGAGCAGAGCCGAGCCTCGGTGCCCGACTGGATCGTCTATCCGATGGGCAACGGCTGCGGGCTGGCGGCGACCTGGAAGGGGTTCCGCGAGTTCGCGGAGTTGGGCATCGTCGAGGAGTGTCCGCGCTTGCTGGGCGTACAGGCCGAGGGCGCAACCGCCATCCACGACCGCTTTACCGGCGAGCGGGCACGGGCCGGCGGCGAGACGCAGGCCGACAGCATCGACGTGGGCCACCCACACAACGCACAGAAGGCGTGTCGCGCGCTCGAAGACAGCGGCGGAGCCACCGTCGTCGTCTCCGATCGAGAGATTCTGGACGCCGAGCGCACGCTGGGCCAGACCGAGGGCATCTACGCCGAGCCCGCGAGCGCCGCGACGCTCGCGGGCCTCGAATCCGCGGTCGAGGCGGAGATCGTCGCCCCAGGAGACAGCGCCACGCTCGTCGTCACCGGGACCGGGCTGAAAGACACCGCCAGCGCGCGCGACCTCGTCGACGGCGTCGATCACGTCCCCGACACGCCGGCCGCCGTCCCGGACCCCGAGTAGTCACTCCGCTGGGACTGTCTGGTCGACGTAGAACCGCGCGGCGGTGACGGTCGTTCCCACGACGAGCACGAGGAGTTGCCACCCCGACCGCACGACGGGGAACACACGGTCGACGGGCTCGGCCGTGTCGCCGCCGTCCGGGTTCGGGTCGATGCCCGTGCTCACGTTGACGTCCCGAGAAGTCCCCCGAGCGACCGTCTCGCTACTGCTCGCGTCGCCGCCCCGCTCGGAACCGAGATCGACGAACGTCTGGACGATTCCCCGCCGACTGGAGAGTTCTATCTTCCCGTCGATCACGTAGAACTGGTCGTGGAGCGGCCAGAACGGGTTCGCTCCACCGGCGGAGAACAGATCCAACCCGATCGCCGCACCGGCGTACGCCACGATCGTCACCCAGGTGATGCGCACGCCACGAGGGCCCCAGCGCCGCCGTACCCACGATCCCCCACCTCGGCGGAGATCGACCAGCAGGACGACGGCCGCCGTGATCGGGACCAGCAGCGTGTGAAACGCCGTCCGATGGCCCACGACCGAGACCAGACCGACGAACGAGTCCAGATCCGCGGCGATCATCGCCCCGAAGAGGATCAGCACCGACCGCCGGTCGAACGCCGTCCCGAGCAGTGCCGCTCCGATGAGGCCCGCGACCGCCATGTGTACGACTGTCGACGGCATACACCGGTGTTTGGTCTCAGTGACCGATACTGTTTGGGGGCGGCGAGAACGGGGGCGGAATACACTTAAGCGTCGGGACGAATCAACGACCAGAAACGAGGGCTGGGTCCCCTCTGGGTGGTGCAGGCCCGGCGGCCTGTGCCGGCAGTGCGGTCGGTGGTGACACGACGTGCGCAGCGAAAACGACACACAGGGACTCGACGACCGGCGACTCCGCGTCGAGCCCGGAACGCAAGTACTGGTCTCGATGCCGTCGATGCAGCGGTCGCTCTCGCTGTTGCCGAGGGGCGTCACGGGCAACGTCGTGCTCGTCTCGTCGACGCCACCGGCGACCGTCGAACGCCGGCTTCGAGAACGCGGCCTGGCCGTCGAGAGGGTCGGGCTGGTTCCGGTCACCGGTTCCGAGCCCGAATACGACGGACCGCTGTGGACGAGCGAGCCGATCGTCCCGGACGATCTGACCGGCCTCAGTATGCGATTCACGAGCGCGCTCGGTGCGCTCGACGCCGGTCACGGGTGGGTCCTGTTCGACGCGCTCGACGTACTGGCGATGTACGCCCATCAGGACCGAGTGTGTCGCTTCTTCGATCACGTCACCACGGCGGCCCGCGACCGGACTCTCCGGGGCGTCTACACGATCACCGGCGACGCGCTCGACGATCAGCTGGCCGACAGCTTCGCGCGCAGCGTCGACCGCGTCGTCGACGCGCGGTGAGGTGTTCGCCCGTGAGGGGACCAGACGAGTGGCCGACGACAGGCGGTCGTGTGGCCGCCGCGTCAGACACCTACCAACAATTAAGGTGCCGGCCACCCTCCGGAGCCATATGGATCGGGATAGCGTTCCCCAGGAAATCACGACGCTCGTGGGTCGCGAGGTGTACACGAACACCGGCGTCTTCGTCGGTGAAGTCGAAGACATCCGGCTCGACCTCGACCGCCAGAGCGTGACCGGACTCGCGCTGCACGAACTGAACCGCGAACTGTTCTCGGCGAAGGCGAACCAGGCGCGCGGCGTCATCGTCCCCTACCGCTGGGTCCAGGCCGTCGGCGACGTCGTCGTGGTCAACGACATCGTCGAGCGACTCCAAGCGGGCAACGAACCCGCCGACGAAGAGGAAGAAGACGAAGTTACCGCCTAGAGAATCGACGCGGCGACCGCCACCAGACGCCCGTCAGTTCCCGTTCGAACTCTCGCTGTCGACGCCCATCCCTTCGAACAGTTTGCTCCGGACGGCTTCTTCGGTGAGTGCCAGCAGCGTGTCGCGGTTGTCCTCGCTGGTCTCGATGCCGGTGAAGATGCCCAGCGGAATCTCGACGCTGGCGTCCGTCGAGTGGCCCGCGGTGTCGCCGATCTCGCCGAACGCGTCGTCGAGTACCTTGCCGATGTTCATCCGGATGTCCTTGGAACGTGCCGCCAGGTAGATCGTGTCGTCGGCGATCGCGAACACCGCCGTCGTCGTGATCCCTTCGAGGTTGAGGAGGTGCTGGGCCGCCTGTGACAGAGCGTCGCGATCGCGGATGAACCCCGCGTTCGAGACCAGATGCGAGCCCTTGACCTCGCGGTTGCGGATCGCCTCCGCGAGCACGTCCAGCGTCTCCGGGGACATCGACGGCGACTCGACCTGTTCGAGCGTGTCGTGGTCGGCGAACGGATAGAGGTACGCCGCCGCCGTGAGATCTGCCGGCGTCGTATCGCGCTTGAAGTCGAGCGTCTCCGCCCGAATCCCGTAGAGCAGCGCCGTCGCGACCTCCTGCTGGAGACTCAGTTCCAGTTCCTGGATGTACTTCGTCAGGATCGTCGAGGTCGCGGAGACGTTGGGTCGAATGTCCTCGAAGGTCGCGTCGTGCGCGTGGTCGTGCTCGTAGTGGTCGATGATGAGATCGACCTGTTCGACCGTCGGGTCGCCGCCTTTGGCGGTGTCGACGAGCGCGAACGTATCGTAGTCGTCGAGGTCGACGTCGTCGCGCGAGACCAGGTCGATCCCGAGCAGGTTGACGAACGCCCGGTTCTCCTGGTGGCCGATCTCGCCCTCGTAGATGATGTCTGCCTCCACGTCGAGACTCTGGGCGATCGTCCGCAGCGCCGCCGCACTGGCGATCGAGTCCGGATCCGGCGAGCGGTGGATGAGGATCGCCATCCGCTGGTCGGTGTCCTCGATGACCTCGGCGAGCTGGCTCGCCTTGTACTCCAGTTCGCCCGTTTCGAGAGCCCGCATCGCCGAGTCGGCGATCACGGTCGAGGGGTTGATCACCACGTCCGCCCCGACCTCGCTGAGATCGTCGGCCGAGACCGGGTCGTCGGCCCGGGCGACGATGAACTGCTCGCCGTCGTCGGCCCGGATGTTCCGGACCGCCGCGGCGTTGGCTTCCACGTCGGACGAGAGGATCAACACCACGTCTCTGTCGCTCAGCGTCTGGCTGATCTCGTCGTCCGCGATGTCGCCCACCTGGGCGTTGAGGTCCTGGTCGCGCAGCGCTTCGACCCGTCCCTCGTCGCGGTCGAGGATCAGCACGTCCTTGCCCTCGTCGACCAGTTCCTCCGCAACGGCATGGCCCACACTCCCACACCCGAGAATAGCGTACTTCGACATAGAGGCCATGGTGATCCCGCTGGCTGTGCTCATTTGTGTGTATACGAGTCGGATCGAAGCCTCTTATATCAACTGTCTCCGGTGGCGTCGGGATGTGGAACCCCTGCACGGCGGCGTCGAAAGGAAACCTATTTTACTCGCCCCGCTAACGTTCGAATGCACTGGGCCGGTAGCTCAGTCTGGCAGAGCGACGGCCTCTTAAGCCGTCGGTCGAGGGTTCAAATCCCTTCCGGCCCGCTTTGCTGTTGCGAACAAGTCCGTGAGCGACGGTACCGGTCACGGGCGGCCTTCGGGGATCGTCGCGTTCACAGGTCCTTTCGCATCTCGACGTGGGGAATGCCCGCTTCGTCGAACTCGTCGCTGACCGTCTCGTAGCCCAGTCGTTCGTAGAACCCTTCGACACGGGTCTGGGAGTGCAGTTCCAGGCGGTCGAGCCCGTCGTCGATCGCGAGTTGCTCGATCCGATGCATGACCTGGCGACCGACGCCGGACTCGCGGTGAGGGCCACGAACCGCGACGCGCTCGACCTTGCCGACGCCGTCGTCGATCACTCGTAGCCGTGCGGTAGCGACCGGGACGCCGTCGACCTCGGCGAGGACGTGAGTCGCATCTGGATCTTTGCCGTCGATCTCGATTGCCTCGTCGACGCCCTGCTCGTCGACGAACACGTCGCGGCGAACGTCGAAGGCGGGTTCGAGGTCGGCGTCGCCCGAGAGGACGGTCACAGTGGGGTCGCTCATGTCCGCCTGCAGTTTCTGGACGGGCAAAACGCTTCTCTCCGACGCTGGTCGTCCGGCCGGGACACACCCGTCGGTCGCGAACGTCGCCGTCTCGGACGAGAAGCCCCGTCCAGCGGTATCACTCCGCGATCGGTAACTCGACGACGAACGCCGCCCCGCCGAGATCGCTGTCCTCGACGTAGATCGAGCCGTCGGAGCGTTCGACCAGCGTCGAGACGATGTGGAGCCCGAGCCCGTTGCTCCCTCCGTCGGTCGTGACGCCGCGTTCGAAGATCTGGGAGCGCTGGGCTTCGGGAATGCCTCGGCCGTCGTCGGCGAATCGAACACGGGCGACGCCGTCGGCCGTCTCGGTCGTCACGCGAACGGTCGGTTCCGGACCCGTGTGTTCGATAGCGTTGTCGAGAATGTTCGCGAAGACCGGCCTGAGCGCGTCGGTGCCCCGGACGACCAGCTCGTCGTGCAGTGCGGTCTCGACGGTGGCGTCGGGAAACGATTCGGTGACGGTCGCGACGCTCGCCTCGATGTCTTCGACGACGTTTCTGGGTTCCGGGGTCGCCTCGTCCGTCAGGACGCCCGTGACGGCCTCGGCGTTGGCCGTGAGATCGTACAGCGCCTCGACCTGGCTCTCGATTCGGTTCGCGGCCTCGGTCGCTCGCTCGTCGTCGACGGCCGTCAACACGTCGACCTGTCCGAGAATTACCTGCAGAGCGTTGCGAACGTCGTGGCGCAGGAGGCTGTTTGCGAACGCCATGCCGTCTCGGGCCTGTTCGGCCTGAGCGGCCGACCGGCGTACGTCGACCAGCAGCTCACCGATCCCGTAGCCCGCGAGTGCGCCCACGCCTCCAGCGACGAGCAGCGGGAACTGGGGCTCGCCAATCGGTCGCCCCTCTGCGGCGCGGATCGCCAGCGTCGCGGTGTGCAACAACACCGTGATCCCCAGTCCGCCGACGGTCCAGCCGACGATCGACCACCGCTGTTCGGGTGTGAACTGGCTCTGGGAGAGCCGGTAGCCGACGAAGACGACGCCGGTCGAGAATCCACCCGTCAGCACGAACGTTACGACCGGTAACGCGGCACTTTCGAGCGTCGTGACTTCTCCCTGAAAGTTCCAGACTGCGCCGCCGAACCACAGGATCCCCGTCACGACGAGCACGGGCGCGGCCGGGAGCTTCCCGGCGAGCGAGTCCCGTAGCCGACGCGACAATTTCACAATGGGAAATTAGGGAACTCTGGAACAAACACTTTGCGGTGGTTTTCGATCCATGAGGTATAACAGGCGTCGGCCAGAACGGATCGGCGATGAATCCTCCAGAGATCGGCGTCAGACTGGTCGCTGGTGTCGCGCTGATACTCGCGAACGGCTTCTTCGTCGCGATCGAGTTCGCGCTGACGCGGGCTCGCCAGTTCTCCGAGTCCGAGTTCGTCGGCGACGGCGACGCCGCGCTCGAACGCGCGTGGGAGATGACCCAGAACCTCGAAATCTATCTCACCACCTGTCAGGTCGGGATCACGGCTTCGAGCATCGCCGTCGGGATCGTCGCCGAGCCGGCGCTGGCAGCGCTGTTCGAACCGCTGTTCAAGAACACCGTGCTCGCGACGGTCGGCTCGGGTGCCATCCTCGCGTTCCTGATCATCAACCTGCTCCACCTGACCCACGGCGAGCAGACGCCGACGTACCTCGGGGTCGAGCGGTCCCGGATGGTGTGTCGCTACGGTGCGAGGCCGCTGTACTGGTTCAATCACCTGATCTCGCCGCTGATCACGCTCGGCGACGGAGTCGCCAAGTGGACGCTGAAGCTGTTCGGTATCGAGATGACCGGCGCGTGGCTCGAAACCGAGCAAGACGTCATCGAGTCGCGGGCGGACCTCCGGAACAAGCTCGGGTCGGTCCTGGACGAGGGCGACCTCAGCGAGGAGCGTCGCACCGAGGTGATGAACGCACTCCAGATCGGCGAACAGCCCGTTCGTGACGTGATGGTCTCGACCGACGAGATCGTCGCGCTGTCGACGGCGGTCGACACGGCGGAGAACTTCCGGCGGATGGCCGAGAACCCACACACCCGGTACCCGCTGGTCGGTGGGGAGCTGACCGACTTCCGTGGCATCCTCTACTTCCCGGTCTTCGCACGCCACCGCGACGATCTGGCCGAGGGAACCGTCGACTTCGAAGCGCTCGCAGCTCCGCCGGTGACTCTCTCGCCGGACGTGGACGTCAGCGACGCGATCGACCAGTTCCAGGCCGAGAACCAGGAACTCGCGCTGGTCATCGAAAACGGCGAGGTCGTCGGCATGGTGACCGTCACCGACCTGCTGGAGTCGATCACGGGCGACATCGAAGATCCCATCGACGTGGAGTGAGCCCGTTGGCTATAGTAGCCATCGAAAATCAATGCACACCCGATCGAACGACAGCAGTGCGACCGGTGTGTAAATCGTTTCAATTGTTACTATAACGGCCTGATACTGCCGGCTGTAACTTCGTGACGATCTTCGCCACCCCGGGGTGGCGAAATCGGTCACAGATGTACAGCCGGTAGTATGAATCGATTCGCCGTCCGTGGCGGCGTCGACCGTCACAGATGGACGGCCGACGGTGTGGCCCGACCGCTCCGGCGTGCGGTCGTTTCGCCCGACGGCAGAGACGACTGACGATAGGATCCTAGGCAGCCGTCGTACCGCACGACGGCCCTCGAATGGCCGTGTAAACGCTTATCAGTACCGGCCGTGTTGCCGGCCGTATGAAGCGTGTTCGATTTCGCGACTCTGCGGGGAACGTCCGTGGCGGGCGGTGGACCGTCGAAGACGGTGAGCCGGTCGTCACGGCGGCGGCCGGCCCCTACGGCCGCATCGCCTTCGGCGACGAATCCTACGCCCCGGAAGAAGTCGACGTACTCCCGCCCTGCGAGCCCACGAAGATCGTCTGTGTGGGCCGCAACTACGCGGAGCACGCCGACGAGATGGACAACGACGTGCCGGATCGACCGCTCCTCTTTCTGAAACCGCCCAACACCGTCGCGAGCCACGACAAGACGGTGACGCTGCTGGCGGACAAAGACCGGATCGACTACGAGGCAGAGCTGGGCGTGGTCATCGGCGAGCAGTGCAAGAACGTCAGCCAGCGCAACGCCGAGGACGTGATCGCGGGCTACACCTGCGTCAACGACCTCTCGAACCGCGACGACCAGGAGAGAGAACAAAACTGGGTTCGCGGGAAAGCCTTCGACAACGCGTGTCCCATCGGCCCCCTCGTCGCGACGCCGGAACACGTCCCCGACGACGCGACGATCGAGACGCGCGTCAACGGCGAGACCAAACAGTCTTCTTCGATCGAGCACCTCATCTTTTCGATCCCGGAGCTCATCGAGGAGATCACGGCCTACATGACGTTAGAGCCCGGCGACGTGATCGCGACCGGGACGCCGGAGGGTGTCGGCCCGCTGGCCGACGGCGACAACGTCGAGATCGAGATCGAGGGCGTCGGCACGCTCAAACACAGCGTGCGGATTCCCTGACCGGAACGGCGGGATTTCTTAGTGCAC
The DNA here is from genome assembly GCF_058933285.1 of Halomicrobium sp. HArcht1-1. NCBI lineage: Archaea > Methanobacteriati > Methanobacteriota > Halobacteria > Halobacteriales > Haloarculaceae > Halomicrobium > Halomicrobium sp. HArcht1-1. Next base: position 1,714,600 of record NZ_JBZYDL010000001.1, on the reverse strand, counting down.
CGTTGGCCGTTTCCAGTGGTGACAGAACGTGTCGTTGGCGTCGACGACCGTGCCCATCGCCGTGAAGAGTGGTGTTGGTCCGGATGACAACCCATAAGTTTAGGATTGCCTAATTCTAGCGCGTGCAGTCGCGCACGCCGTCACCCAGACAGGACGTGTGCGTCGTCGGTGCGGGGCCGGCCGGCGCGCTCGTGGCCCATCGGCTCGCCAGCGCCGGCCACGACGTGGTCGTACTGGAAGCGGGGCCGCGGTTCGACTTCGACGAACGGCCCGAGCAGATGGAGCGCTCGATCCGACCGGCTCACGACGACCTGTCGATCTGGGAGATGGGCGGCGAGCGCGACGAGTACTCGACGGGCGGCGAGCAGTTCTACCCGCTGAACGCCAACCGCGTCAAGGGCGTCGGCGGGTCGACGCTCCACTGGCAGGGGATGGTCCCGCGGCTCCATCCGACAGACTTCGCCGGGGACCACCCGAACGACGATCCGGCCTGGCCGATCGACTACGAGGAACTCCGCCCCTACTACGCCGAGGCGGAGTCGGCGCTGGGCGTCGCGGGGGCCTCGGACAACCCCTTCGGACCGCCACGGCGAACACCGTTCCCCATGTCGGCGTTCGAGCCGTCGTACAGCGACTCGCTGTTTGCACCCGCCTGCGAGCGGCTCGGTATCACGACCCACAGCGTACCCAACGCTCGCAACAGCGAGCCCTACGACGACAGATCGGCCTGCGTCGGCTACGGGACCTGTCAGCCAGTCTGTCCCTCCGGCGCGAAGTACAGCGCAGACACCCACGTCGAGAAGGCCGAGCGCGCGGGTGCCCGAGTCGTCGACCGCGCGCCGGTCCAGCGACTGGAGACCGGCGACGACGCCGAACGGATCGCGGCCGCGGTGTACGCGACGCCGGACGGAACCGAACACCGCCAGCGGGCTCGTCAGTTCGTGCTGGCGGCCGGCGGGATCGAGATTCCGCGGCTCCTCCTGTTGTCTCGCTCGCCCGATCATCCCGACGGACTGGCGAACAGTTCTGGCGCGGTCGGCCGGTACTTCATGGAACACCTCTTTGCCGGGGCCGGCGGGACGATCGACGAGCCGACCCGCCAGAACCACGTCGGCTTCCTCACCAGCGAGAGCCACCAGTTCTACGACGAGCCCGGACAGGCGGTCACCAGAGACGGCGACGTGGTCGTCGCCCAGGCGGAGGAGCCACTGTCGCCGATCAAACTGGAGTTTCTCAACTACGCCGGCCCGTCGCCGGTCGAGATGGCGCTGGACGCCGAGACGTGGGGTGACGACCTGCTCGACGACCTCCGGACGGGCTACGGGAACCACGTCGCGATGGGGGGGCTCGTCGGCCAGCCCCCGCGGGCCGAGAACCGGATCACGCTCGACTCGTCGACGACCGACGATCACGGCAACCCGGTCCCGGAGATCCACTGGTCGTGGGGCGAGCGCGTGCTCCGAACGATCGAGCGGGCGAACCGCATTCAACACGCCGTCCTCTCGGAGCTTGGCGTCGACATCGGCTGGACGGCGGGGCCAGACTCGACCGGTCCCGCTGCCCACCACATGGGGACGACGCGGATGGGGACCGACCCCGCAGCGAGCGTCGTCGACCCCGACCTCCGGACTCACGACCTGGACAACTGCTGGATCGCGTCGTCGAGCGTGTTCCCGAGCGCGGGCTCGATGAACCCGACGCTGACGATCGCGGCGCTGGCGCTTCGGTGTGGCGACGCACTCGACGAACGGCTGTGATCAGATACCGAGGATGATGCCCGCGTCGAGCAACAGGAGGACGGCGACGACCGTCGCCCCCAGGAAGAACGGTCGGGCGTTCCGCGCCGGCTCTCTGAGCTTCTGCTGGTCGAACCCGTCCGTGAGCTTGCTCGATCCGACCTCGACGAGACCGGCCAGCACGAACCAGAGGACCAGCATCGCGATGACGAGGTAGCCACGGAACGTCCCCGTGAGACCGCTGGCTCCGTACTGGGTCGCCGCGAGGTGGCCGCCAGTGAGGAAGAGCAAGAGGGCACTCGTCCGCGAGATGAGCTTCAGTTTCCCGATCATCGCCGACAGCGGCTCGGGCGATCCCTCGCCGTCCATCGCGGTCGGCAGGACGGCGATTGCGACGAACACGACACTCCCCGTCCACAGAGCGGCGAACGTCATGTGGACGGCGTAGATACCAGCCAGTAGCTCGCTCATGGATTGCCGTCGGGACTCGACCGTAATCAAACAGTGGGGATTACTCGCCGAGATCGACCGGATCGTCGGCCGTCATGTCGAGCTCCTCGACCTCGTGGGCCTTCGACCGCGTCGGCTCGCTCGTCGACCGATCGAGCTCCAGCTGGTCGATCACGTGGACGAACGAGCCCGGATCCGGAACGAGGAAGATCCGGAGCTTGAACGCCACGTCGGAGTCGGCGATGTCGACGATCGAGTCCAGGACGATCGACATCGAGTCGCGCCTGACGTGGGTCAACGCGTCGTCGGCGATCGCCGTCGCCTGATCTCGTTCCAGCTGTGGCGTGGCGAAGTCGATCGTCGTCTCCAGCGTGTTCGCGATGCCGTCGATGAACCCCGAGGTGAGGACGTTACACATCTCCGAGAGCGCGCTCTCGTGGAGTTGGTTGAAGCCGTCTTCCGTCGACGTGTTCGTGAGTAGACTGGCGACCTCGGCCGCCGTCGCCGGGGAGAAGGTCATCAGGAAGACGCCGTATGGCGGCTCGGTGAGCCTGACGCGAGCCCCGTAAATCTCGCCGTCACCCATCTCGGCGGGGATGTCCGACGGTTCGACGAACGAGAGGCTCTTGATCTCGACGGTCGCTTCGACGCCGGCCAGCGTCTCCAGCGAGGAGGTGACGTTCTCGGCCCCGCTCTTTATCAGCTGGTTGATGATAGACAGCTTCCGAACGTCGATGAGTAACGGCATCGGTTCACAGGAACAGTGCCCGTATCATATTGTTTTCCCCCGCGCTATCAACGACTGTAATCGCGCCACACCGCCCACAGTGAGCACGCTTAAGCCCTCCCGTCCGCTTGCATCGACCATGCAACCACGGGACCTCTCGGCCCACGGCGTCTACCGTGCCGGGCGAGGGATCGAAGAGGTCGCTCGGGAACTCGACGTGGACCCGGACGATCTCGTGAAGCTCGCGTCGAACGAGAACATGTACGGTCCGAGTCCGGCCGCCGTCGAGGCGATCCGGTCGTCGGCCGAACAGATGCACTCGTACCCGAAAGCCTCCCACGCGGACCTCGTCGATCGCCTCGCCGACCGCTGGGGGCTCGCCCCGGAACAGGTCTGGCTGGGCAACGGCGGCGACGGCGTCCTCGACTACTTCGCCCGCGCGATGCTGGAGCCGGGCGACGCGGTCCTCGTCCCCGCGCCGGGGTTTGCCTACTACCCGATGAGCGCGCGGTTCCACCACGGGACGATCCGAGAGTACACCCTCTCGAAGGCCGACGACTTCGAGCAGACGGCCGAGACGGTGCTCGAAGCCTACGACGGCGAGCGGATCGTCTATCTCACCAGCCCTCACAATCCCACCGGGACGGAGATCGGAAACGACGACGTGGCCGAGATCGCCGACCGGACCGACGAGGAGACGCTCGTCCTCGTCGACGAGGCCTACGGCGAGTTCACCGACGCGACCAGCGCGCGCGCACTCGTCGACGAGCGCGACGACGTGGCCGTCCTGCGGACCTTCTCGAAGGCGTACGGACTCGCCGGTGTTCGCCTCGGCTACGGCTTCGTCCCCGAGGAGTGGGCCGACGCCTACGCGCGCATCAACACGCCGTTCGCGGCCAGCGAACTGGCCTGTCGGGCGGGACTGGCCGCACTGGACGACGACGAACACGTCGAGAAGACCGTCGAGACCGCCCGGTGGGCCCGCGAGTACTACCACGAGCACCTCGACGCACGGACCTGGGAGAGCGGGGGGAACTTCGTGCTCGCGGAGGTGGGCGACGCCGAGGCCGTCGCCGACGCGGCCCAGCGCGACGGCGTCATCGTCCGAGACTGTGGCAGCTTCGGCCTGCCCGAGTGCGTCCGGATCACCTGTGGCACGCGCGAGGACGCGAAGACGGCCGTCGAGGTCGTCAACGGGGTGCTCGACTGATGCGCGTCGCGGTCACCGGGACGCCGGGCACCGGGAAGACGACGGCGACCGAGCGACTGGCGACCGACCTCGACGTGATCCACCTCAACGACGCGATCAAGCGCGAGGGGCTGGCCGACGGCGTCGACGAGGACCGCGACAGCGTCGTGGCCGACTTCGAGGCGATCGAGTCGTGGCTCGACGGCCGCGACGACGTGCTCGTCGAGTCTCACCTCGCCCACCACTTCGACGCGGATCGCGTGATCGTGTTGCGGGCACACCCGGCGACGATCGAGGACCGCCTCGCCGACCGGGACGAGAGCGACGCCTCGATCGCCGAGAACGCGGAGAGCGAGGCCCTCGACGTGATCCTCACCGAGGCCGTCGAGGCCCACGGCACCGACGCCGTCTACGAGATCGACACGACAGAGCGATCGAGAGCGGCGGTTGCCGAAGAGATCGAGGCCGTCGTCGCCGGTGAGCGAGCGCCGAGTGCCGGCACCGTCTCGTTCGTCGAGTGGCTATGACGCTGGATCAGTTCCGCCCACTCGCCGACCGGGCGCTTGGCCCCTTCGTGACGGTCGCAAAGCGGCTGGGCGTGAGTCCCAACGGCGTCAGCGTCGTCGCGTTCGCCCTCGCGGCCGCAGCCGGCGGCGTGTTCTTCCTGGCGGGCGATCGGCCCCTGCTGTACGCCGTCGGTGCCGTGCTGGTGTTCGCCAACGGCTGGCTCGACCTCGTCGACGGCGCGCTGGCCCGCGAGCTGTCGGTCGCCTCCTCTGGCGGTGACCTGCTGGATCACGTGCTCGACCGGTACGCCGACATCGTCATGCTGGTCGGCCTCGCGGCCGGAATCGGTCGGTACGACCTCGGACTGGCGGCCGTCACCGGCGTCCTGATGACCTCCTACCTCGGCACACAGGCCCAGGCGGTCGACCTCGATCGGGTGTACGGCGGCCTGCTCGGGCGCGCGGATCGACTGGCGCTGATCGGCGTCGCGGGCGCGGTCGCGGCCGTCCTCACCCAGCCCTTCCAGGGGCTCACCGTCGTCGGCTGGCTGCTGGTCGTCTTCGCGGTCGTGGGCCACCTGACGGCGCTCCAGCGGTTCTACTACGCGATGCGGGCGCTGGACTGACCGACGACACGGTCCGTCGCGACGGGGAACGCTACTCGGGACTGGGAGGCACGACGAGCCGTGACCCGGTGCCACACCATTTATGCCTCGCCACATCGAAGCCGTGCGTATGGTTCAGTGTGAGATGTGCGGGAAGGACGTCGCTTCTCCGAATCGAGTGAAGATCGAGGGTGCCGAGCTCGACGTCTGCGACGAATGTACCGACTTCGGGACCGAGGTCACGACCGAGGACAGCTCCTCGACCTCGACGAAGTACTCGACGAGCAGTTCTTCGTCTGGCAGCTCCGGGAGCAGCTCCAGCAGTTCCAGCAGCTCCAGCAGCCGCCCCCGACACGACATGTTCGACGAGATGGACGAGCTGGCACAGGACTACGACCAGCGAATCCGCGAGGCCCGCGAAGAACGCGGCCTCACTCAAGAGGAGCTGGCCGGTGAGCTCAATCTGAAGGCGAGTCTGATCCGCAAGCTCGAACACGGCGACACGCTGCCCAGCGACGACGTCCAGACGACGCTCGAACGCGAGCTCGACATCTCGCTGAGTGCCGGCGGCACCGACGCCGACGAGGAGTGGAGCGGTGGCTCGTCGAGTGGCGAGTACACGCTCGGCGACGTGGTCAAGCGAAAGGACTAGAGTCGCAGGTCGCGTTCCTCGACGTCGAGGTCGTCTGCGATCGTCTCGACCGTCGCTTCGAGTTCTCTGATCTCGGCTTCGAGCTGCTGGAACCGTTCGCTGGCTTCGAGTTCGCGCGGTGGCTTCTCGACCTGGAGGACGTTGCGCTTGAGCTTCTTTCCGGTGAGCTCCGTGAGCTGATCGTTGTACTCCGAGATCTTGAACAGTCGATCGACGACCTCCCGGATCTCGTCCTGGGTGACCGGTTTGACGAGGTAGTCGTCGACGCCGAGTTCGATGATGTCGAAGTCGGGGTCGACGGCGGTCACCATCGCGACCCGACAGTCCAGTGGGTGGTCTTCGATGGCGGCGAGTACCTCGTTGCCCGAGCAGACCGGCATCCGCCGGTCGAGCAACACGACGTCGATGGCCTCGTCGAGCTGTTCGATCGCCGCTTCGCCGCTGTAGGCCGTCAGGACCGTGTACGAGTCGTCGACGTACTCCGCGTAGAGATCCGCCAGCTGGGGCTCGTCTTCCACGACCAACACCGTCGGTTCGTCTGGCACCAGATCACTCACGCTCGTAGCAGTGGGTACCCGCTTGTTCGTATTAACGATACTGGGACCGGCGAGCGCGGGGCCGTCACGCAACGCATATGATCCCGGCGTCCGGTGGCCTCTGTATGTTCGTTCTGGTAAACCTCAAAGCGTACCCGTGTGATCCGATCGAAGTCGCGACCGCCGCCGCCGACGTGAGCGACGAGACCGGCGTTCGCGTCGCCGTCGCCCCCCAGGCGGCCCACCTCGACGCCGTCGCCGAGACCGGCGTCGAGACGTGGGCCCAGCACGTCAGTCCCGTCGAGCACGGCAGCCACACCGGCTCCACGCTCGCGGAGGCCGCGGCCGACGCCGGTGCGACCGGGACGCTGTTGAACCACTCCGAGAACCGACTGAAGCTCGCCGACGTCGACGGCTCGCTGGACGCCACCGAGCGCGCGGACCTGGAGACGATCGTCTGTGCCAACAACCCCGAACAGATCGCCGCCGCGGCGGCGCTGGGACCGGACGCCGTCGCCGTCGAACCGCCCGCCCTGATCGGGACCGGGACGCCGGTCAGCAAGGCCGACCCGGACATCGTCACGGACGCGGTCTCGGCCGCGGCGTCGGTCGACGAGAGCGTCGACGTGCTCTGTGGCGCTGGCATCTCGACCGGCGAAGACGTGGTGTCGGCCGGCGAACTCGGCGCGAGCGGCGTCCTGCTCGCGAGCGGCGTCGCCAAGGCCGACGATCCGCGTGCCGCGCTGGAGGATCTGGTCGCACCGCTGAAGTAACGTCACCGTCTCGACGGGTCGGCAGATGTGGAACTTCGGGGCGAGAGCCCGCCGTTCACGCCGTTCCGATCGTGCTTCGAAGCTCCGTGACGGCGTCGACGACCGCGGTCGCCGACGGCTCGTCCGGAGCACGCTCTCGGACGAGCGCTTTCAGCCGCGGCGCGTACCGCCCGCGGCCGACGTGTTCGACGAACCCGGCCAGCCGGAGCTCGCGGTTGTGCGCGTAGGCGCTCGTCCGATCACCGCTCCCGCCCGCAGAGAAGTGCGCGTTCAGCGGCGTGTCCGCGCCCTGCTCGACGTAGTACTGCAACATCCGTCTGGTCTTCTCGTCCATCTCTTCGAGTTCGGTTCGCAGGTCGACCACGAACCGCGGCTGTGAGTGGGGTCCCTCGTCGGCGGAGGACTCTCGCCGGTCGTCAGCGTCGCCGGACTCGTCCTCCTCGGCCGTCGCGTCCGCGAACGCGACTTCGGCACCGCCGTCGGCGTTCCCCGAGGCCGCCGGTTCGAAGTCGAGGTCGAGCCCGTCCGGTTCGTCGCCAGCGTCGTCGGTGGCGTCGGTCGCGCCATCGCCAGCGCCGCCCGCCGGCTCGCCGCCGGAAATGGCGGGGCCACCGTCGGCGAACGAGCCGAAGGCGTCGCCGAACCCGCCACCAGAGGTCCCGTCGGGGGCGGGTTCGTCCGTGTCTGGGGTCACAGCGCCTTCCTCCGGCGTGTCGGCGGGCTCGTCCGAGCTATCGGCGGGTTCGTCAGCGGAGTCCGCCGGTTCGTCCGCGGCCGATGGGGGCTCGGATTCGTTGGTCGGCTCGCCGTCCGGGCTGTCCGGGCCGTCCGATCCCGCGGACTGGTCGTCGGTCGATTCGCCCTCCGTCGGTTCGGCCTCACTCGATTCGTCGTCGGCCTCCCCACCGTCGTCGAGCGCACCCCGGAGCTGTGCCTGTCGGGTCCGCTCTTTCTCCTTCTGCGTGCGGCCGGGGTTGTACCCCTCGACGTGGTCGAGCAACGCCTCGGTGAACTGCTCGGCCATGCGGGTCATGTCGCGGGCGTCCTGAAGTTCCTTCTCCAGCTCTGCGATCCGGGAGTTCTTCTTGTCCAGTTCCTCCCGGAGGTCCTTGATCCGTCCCTGGGTCTGTTCTTTCTCCTCGCTGATGGTCTCCAGTTCGCTGACGAGGTCGTCGCTGACTGACTTCAGCTCTGGCCGTTCGAAGTCGTCCAGTCCCGGCGTCGCGCCCGCGTCGAAGGTCTGTTTGCGGTGGAACTGGACCCGGCGGATGGTCTCGGCCCAGTCGGTCATCAGGAACGCCTCGCCGTTGTCCAGATCCTCGACGGCGTCGGCGTACTCCGAGTCGATGATCCGACCGACGACTTTGGTGTCGTTGTTCCAGGTCAGCCGGTGCCAGACCAGCCAGTCACACTGCGTGATGTAGTCTTTCTTCACGTCGGCCGGCCGCTGGGAGATCCCCACCATTCCGAGGCCGTGTTTGCGCCCACGCTTGCCGATCTTGATGAGCATCTGCCCGACCTCGTTGACCGACCCCTTCTCCGGGATCCACTCGTGACACTCCTCGACGAGCATGAGGAACGGCTGTTTCTGCTTCTTGGCCTTGGCAAAGAGGTGCCGAGCGACTTCGGTGAGGAGGTCCTCGGCCTCCTCCTGGTCGAGGAACGACGAGATGTCGAGGATGATCGGAACGTTCTGTTCGAGCGCGAGCGAGGCGATCTTCTCGGCGTGTTCGACGGTGACCTGGATGTCACACTCCTCGTCGCCGCCGACGTGGAGGATCTCGTACTCCTCTTTGAGGCCGTAGTACTCTCCGTCGATGTCGACGATCAGCAGTCCGAAGCCGTTGTCCAGCAGCTTCTCGGCGATGACCGACGCCGTGTTGGACTTCCCGGAGCCGGACTTACCCGTGACGAACCCCCGGCCGGTGAGGAGTTCGACGACCGGGAGGTCGACGGAACGGCCCGGTTCGTCGGTTCCGCCGACACCGGCGCTGGTCGTCGCGACAGTGATGTGTTCCGTCTCGGCCATGGTTCAGTTGTCCACTACCAGTTTCCACCGCCTCATAACTCTCCGTCAGACGCCCGTCACGCGCAGCCGAGCGGGCGGGCGACGAGCGGCGAGAACGGCCGTCGTGTGCCGTCGCTGGGGACGCCGACGCTCATACGACCGGCTGTAACTCTGTGACCGATTTCGCCACCCCGGGGTGGCGAAGCTCTTCACGAAGTGACAGCCGGCAGTATCACCCACGAAAGTCGTCGATCGTCGTCTGGCCTTCCAGAGAGCCTGCCGTGGCGTCGTCGGCCGCTTCGTCGTCGGCCCAGGGGGCACCGGTCAGCGTTACCTGTCCGTCCGAAGCCCGTTCGGCGGCTCCGTCGTCAACCTTCGTCGTCTCGACGCTCTCGCCATCGTCGTCAGCTCCGTCGAAGCCCCCGAGGCTCGCCTGTCGACCCGCGGCGAAGGAGAGGTTCGAGACGCGGACGCCGACCTTCCTGACGCGCTGGCCCTCGAACTCGTCCAGCAGGTCCAGCGCGACGGATTCGACCAGATCGGGCTCGTCGACCGGTCCCGGAAGCGAGCGGGCGCGAGTGTTGACGTCGAACGGCGGCGTCACCACCTTGATGCCGATCGTCCGGTACAGCGCGTCCTTGCTCGTGGCCCGATCCGCGACCGACGCCGCGAGCGAGCGGACGCGGTCGGCCAGTTGCTCGCGGTCGTCCGTCGCCTCGGTGAAGGCAGACTCCCGCGAGAGGCTCTTCGGCCGCCCGCGCGGCGTGACCTCCCGGTCGTCCTCGCCGCGTGCGTAACGGTAGATCTCCAGCCCGCGCTCACCGAAGCGCGCTTCGAGCACGTCCGGTTCTTCGCTCGCCAGTTCCCCGGCCGTCTCGATCCCGAGCTCGCCCAGTTCCTCGGCCGTGACCGGGCCGACGCCGTGAACGTCCTCGACCGGGAGGTCTGCGAAGAACTCCCGGACGTCTCCCGGTTCGACCACGACGAGCCCGTCGGGCTTGTCGCGGTCGCTCGCGACCTTGGCGGCGCTCATCGTCGGGGCGACGCCGACACTGGCCGGGACGCCGACAGTCGATCGGATCTCGTCTCTCAGTCGCGCCGCCCACTGCTCGACGGTCTCCCACTCTGTCACGTCGGTCACGTCGAGGTACGCTTCGTCGATGCTCACCTCTCTGACGACCGGCGCGTGGTCGTGGAGGATCGTCCGGACCGCGTCGCTGACCGACTCGTAGTACTCCATGTCGACCGGGCGGTAGAAGCCGGCGTCGGCGACATCCAGGGCCGGGTCTTCGACGGCGTCGACCTTTCGCGGGAGCCGTTCGAGGGCCGCCGAGATCGCCATCGCGCTGTCGACGCCGTACTCGCGGGCCTCGTAGCTGGCCGTCGCGACGGCACCGTGTGTCTCTCCGGGCTCGAAGCCCATGCCGACGACGACTGGTTCGCCCTCCAGAGCCGGCTCGCGGCGGCGCTCACAGGCCGCGTAGAAGCAGTCCATGTCGACGTGGGCGACGATGCGGTCGCCGTCGTCTGTCGACGTGCCCGGCAACCGAGCCCCGTCCATAGCGGAGGCTACGTGAGCCCGAGCCCTTAACGTTCGCGCAAAAAAGCGAAACGGTGCGAGGCAGGGGGGGTCGGTCCTGCCAGTGAAGGGGGCAACCGTGGACTCCGCTGGTGTGCGTTCGTGGTGGGACCGGAGCCACGGTCGCCGCGTTCGACGTTGTGGTGCAGTGCCACGACCAGTTTGCCTCGACGGTGGTTCCCGCCGGTTGCTCCCTGGCGCTACATCCATGTTAACACTGCACACACTTCAATGTTCGTGTCGGCAGCGCCCTTACGGGGAGCGTAACGTTGACGGTGGTACCTCACAGAGGGGTGAACATGGCCAAGACAAGCGTCGACCTCCCCGACCGGATCGTCTCCGAGATCGACCGGCTCGTCGAGTCCGGCGAGTACCTCAACCGCGAACAGGCCTACGAGGAACTGCTGACGATGGGCCTGTCCGCGTACGGACCCGCCGAGGAAGAGACCGAAGAACCGGGTGAGAACCTCTTCGATCAGAACATGAACGACCAGACCGACCCCGCAGCCCGCGACGAGGGCAGCGGCGACGACTTCACGTTCTGAGCGGCCGGACTCGTGACGGAACGACCTTCCCGCTCGATCGCGAACTTCCAGTATGGACGATCGTGAGCAGTCAGTCGAGGCCGTCGTAGACTACTGTCACACACAGGCGCGCCTCCTCTCGGGCCAGTCGGAGCGACTCTCTGCGGAGATCGACGACCTCCTCGACGAGATCGACACGGAGGCCGCCGCCGTCCGCGATCGACTCGCGTCCGGTCGGGAACAGGCAGACAGTCCAGACCAGCCGGCCGGCCCCGGCGAGGCCGTCGACGAGACGACCGTCGCGGAATTGGAGGCCAAGCAGTCGACGGTCGCCGACAAGCAGGAGCGCCTCGACGAGATCGGCACACTCGCAGCAGCCTACGTCGACCTCGCAGCGTCCCTCCAGGCAGAGAGCGACGCGACCGAGGCGATCACACGAGTGCTGGAACTGGAGGCCGACGCCGACGCGCCCGCCTTCTTCGAGGAGCGCGAGACGCTACTGGAGACCGCGACCGACCAGTGACCACGAGAGCTGCTACGACCGGCGACGACGCGGCGTCCGTTGGTCGTATTTAGTGAATCGAATGCGGCCGTTACTGCACCGAAAGCCCTCGCGTCGTTCCAGTCCCGGGACCACTGCTGCGCTCCAGTCGGTGCTTGCAGGGTCCGGGTTCCCGGAACGGCGCTCGCCCTTTCATCCGCCAGGACGTAGCTGGTGGCACTGTCCACGAGCCTGGTGGATGAAAGGGCGAGACGCGCTTCGCGGCGTCTGTGGCGGATATCCTCGCTCCCGCTCGGATAGAGCCGCCGCAGACGCCGCCGAACGTGTCGAGGGCTTTCGATGCATTGCTACCCAAAATCAGTTCACTAAACACTGCCCGTCCGTTTGGGGTCGGTTTTACAACCGCACCGTGTGTACCCTCGGGCGATGGTATCCCAAGGAGACTCCGCCCCGATGTTCACGGCGACTGTCGGAACGAGCGATCACGAACCGTTCGACCTCTCGGACCACGTCGGCGACGGTCCGATCGTCCTGGCTTTCTTCCCCGGCGCGTTCACGCCGCCGTGTTCCAACGAGATGGTCGCGCTCCAGAACCACCTCGCGGACTTCGAAGCGGCCGGCGCGACACTGCTGGGTGTCAGCGCCGACTCGCCGTTCTCACAGGGTGCGTTCCGGGAGGAACACGGCATCGAGTTCGACCTCGTCAGCGACATGAGCGGCGAGGCGATCCGCGCCTACGACCTGGAGATGGACATCGAGGACCTCGGCCTCCACGGCATCGCCAACCGCGCGGTGTTCGTGCTCGACGACGACGGCACAGTCACCTACAGCTGGGTCGCCGACGACCCCACCAACGAACCCGACTACGACGACGTGCTGGCCGCCGTCGAAGCAGCCGCCTGATCGGCTGGCTGCGCGTACCCCGCCCCGTTCTGGCAACCAAGAATAGATAACGACCACACTATCAGAATGAGCGTCACTTTTCACACGCTACCGCGTAGCCCTGCGACGAGAACAATGCTACAGACGGACGGCGAGCCGCTGACACCGAGCGATCGGATCATCAAGACTGTCGCACACACGCGGGACGTACCCCGAACCGAACTCCCACCACTCTACGACGCGCTCGATCCGGAAGCGATCGACGACTTCGTGAGCACTGCCGAGGCGGGCAGCCAACTCCAGTTCGAGTACTTCGGTACCAGCGTCAGCGTCTCCGTTCGAGAATCCGGTGTCGGCATCGACGTGACCAGTACGGGTCGGCACTGACATCGACGGCTGTCACTGCCCCGAGACGACCGATCTCGACGGTGACGGACAGCAGCCGGACGGCCGGCGGTCTCACCAATCGAGAGCAACGCCTTTTGTGGTGGCCCCGACACCATAGTGCAATGTCCGGCGACGACGACCGCGTCTACTACGTGATCAGCGACCTCCACATCGGCGGCGACGAGCAACTAGAGGAGGTCGACTTTCTCGACGAACTGCTCGCCTTCCTGCAACGACTGGAACGGAGCGACGAGAACGCTGCGCTGGTCATCAACGGCGACGCGTTCGGTCTCTGGGAGTTCACCACCGTCGAGGGGATGGCGAAGTTCGACGTGCTCGAATCGACCTACCCGGAGCTGTTCGCACAACTGCGCGCGACCGGCGACCAGATCCCCATCACGCTCGTCCCCGGCAACCACGACCACGAACTCGCCGCCTACGACGCCTACGTCGAGCGCTTCGCCGAGTACAACGTCGATCTCGTCCAGTCCCAGTCGATCACTCGTCCGGTCGGCGACCACGCGATCCACTTCGAACACGGCCACCAGCAGGATCCGAACAACCACATCGACAACTGGGGCGACCCACACGTGACGCCGCTTGGCTACTACTACAACACGCTCGTGACGAGTCGGGCCGGCCAGCTCTCGAACCGTGGGAAGTACAACTGGCTCAAGGACGTCCAGGCGGTCACGCCCACGGAGCGCGTGCCGGTCTGGATGCTCTCGAAGTACTTCTACCGCGAGATGAATCCGGTACTGCGGTACGCACTGATTCCGTTCCTGTTGCTGTTCAACGTCAGCGCCGTCCTGGCCGTTCTGGCCGGCCTGGACCTCCTGAACATCTGGTCGCTCCCCGTCGACGCCACGACCACGTTCCTCGGCCAGTTCGGAACCATCGGGACCGCTGTGTGGTTCTTGCTCGCGATCAACACCGCCGTCGCCGGTGTCCTGTTGCTCGTCGCGATTCCACTGTCCCTGCTCCGGCGCGACATCAGGAAGACCATCGACCGCTTTGGCGTCTTCGAAACGGGCCTGACCGTCGACGCAGAGGCACCCTATGCCGCGGCCGCCCGGACGGTCTTCGACGAGCAGCCGGCGACGACCATCTTCTGTTACGGCCACACCCACCGCCCCTCCGTCCAGAGCGTCGACGGCGGCCTCGTCGTCAACACCGGCACGTGGCTCAAACGCCTCCACCGCCGGGACGGCGTCATCGGCCTGCTCCCGCCGGTGTTCTACCCCTCCTATCAGCTCTGTGCGGTCAGAATCGCCCCCACCGAGGACGGCGTCGCCGTCGAGTACGAACAGATCGAGAAGCCGACGCCGAGTCCCGACGAACTGACCCTCACCGAACGACTGCTGACGCTCGGTCGGACGCCCGACGTGAATCTGCCCGACGAGACAGTCGTCGGAGCCGACGACGCGGAGCCGACCAGCGAGTGACCCGCGCCTCGTCGGCGTCAACAGTCACTTCCCGACGAGATTCGCCGTCCTCCGGCTCGAAGACAGCCGTCTACTCCGTGTGGCGAATGCCGACCACGTCACCCTCATCGAGTTCGTTCTCTTCGAGCTTGGCGGTCGATCTGGCCGTTCGACCACATCGCCACCACGTCGCCGATGCCGCGGGCCGAGCTCAATCACAGTGGGTCGGACTGCCCGCAGTTGGGCGTGAGGTCGCGACTCTCACCGACCACGTCCTCGCCCTGGTCGAGCTCGATCCACTCGCTATCGTACTCGTCGTCTTGCGTGTCGACCGGTTCGAGATCGTCGAAGGATGGCGTCTGTTGGGCTGCCATGCAGTCGAGAAAACTAGAGGGGAGTACTTAGCTAGGACTTCAGCCGGAGTGAAAGTGGATTCGGGCTCCACAACCATCGAGGAATCTAATAAATGTGGATTTAGAGGCGATAGTCAATCAAATATTTGCGGGGCTAAAAAGACAATCGAACTATATTGTTTGAATTAATTTCTGGCTCAGACCACACACTCCTATAGAGAAGATCTATCCTTTCACGTAGTGAATCATGTTCTGCGTCCTCATCCTCTTTTATTTCTTGACCGAAGTATATCATCAAGGGACGGTTTTGACTATATATATCATAATCGTTGTCATGGTCAAATCCTTGGGGAGGGTCCGAGTCGCCCTGCCACTTTTGGGTGATTGTGATTGCATCATTTCCAATCAAATAGCCGTCACCAACAACATCTGGATCCTTCTCTGGAGGGTACCAATGAACTTTGATAGGCCCATTTTTCGTCACAGCATATTCACCATTCATGAAGTAATAATTATTAGAAGACCTCCAATTCTGCCTCTGGTTCCGCAGATTATCTTTCAGTGGCATGATGAGATGTTGTGGGTTTTTGATTTTTGAAGTTAAGTTTGACAAATCCTCAAAAGACATATTAGATCCAGAAAATGTTCTAATGTCATCACGATCATCGAGACTTGATATAAGATAGTTTCGTTCTCCTAGAGTTATGGCCTTAACCAAAGCATGGGCATTATTATCAATCACTGAGGGTTTTTGGATGATGTCAATAGGGAGATGGGTCCGTTGGCCGATTTGGATGAAATCTTTGTTATTATCTGACTTATCACCCAGAGTGATTGGTCCTCGTTCTGAATGCGAGCTATTTTTAAAAATATAGTTTGACATCGCACCAATCTTTGATTATATTGTTATTTTCATACTGACTGTGGAGATTTCTAACAAAGTTTCTCAAGTCGTCATCGTCCGAGCTCATCGATCATTTTTGTATTATTTCACTCCATTTTGTTGTAGAAACTGTGTCATCCTCAGACATTGCATCGGCTGGCTTTTGTTCATCATTCATATCATTTGTTTGGCTTTCTATATTACTTGTTCGAGCTTCTCGTAAATCCCTCTCGCCCTGCCAATCAACATAGGACATATACAATCCAACAAAGAATAAAATAACAGACACCAATGCAATAGGCCAAATCCACCAATGGTAATCGTATTTCAAATTGACCTGTGATGAGTAATAAATGCCACTTAATGAGATCGCGAGTATAACAAGTGACATCCTTGATTGAGCTTGCTTGATTCAACTGGTTCGTACCGTTGACCATTAATAGGCAAGTTAGGGTCGACGCATATAATTCTATGTCCTTGTCAAAACGCTACCAGTCGGGCGTTTTGAGAGATTATTATCGGCTGCAGTTTGAAAATCGCAAAAACTATCCTCAATATGACTATTTGGGAGATCCCAGTACGAATACGCGCCAATGTAGTCAACAACACACTGAAAAGTCGAGCTCATTTGGTAGTGTTGAGCGTACCTGCGGCTGCTCAACGTCAGAAATCGCCCGCTCTACCGCAACATCGAGATCATTGAGATCGTCCCACTGCCGCCGAGCGAGATCGTCCTGTATCTCTCGCTCGCTGGCAGTCTGCACAGAGTCGAGCGAACACCACCGAACGGTCTGCCGAACGTCGGGGTCTTGCGTGTGGTCGTTCGGGTCGATTCCTTCGGTGATCGGCTTCGAGCAGGACCAGAAGCGCCGGTTCGTCACCCAGTAGAGTGCGAGCTTCTACGTCGCCGCCTTGTCGGCGAACGCCTCACGCTCGTCGTCGTCCGGTTCCTCGAACGATTCGGTGGCGTCGAGCAGCGAGCCAAACGTCGCGCTCAGGTACTTCCCGAGGTACGCGCCAGCTGTCGACTCTGTCGACTGTTCGTCGTCGAACTCGATCAGCTCGTGCGCTCGCGTTCGCTCGCGAACCCACTCGTCGGTGTGGTCGTGATCGCCGAAGCGGTACCAGTCGACGAAGCCCTCGTCGGTGTCGAAGTCGGCGTCCAGGTCGTCACGATAGACGAGCGGGTAGGTGTCGACGATCCGGCCCTGTCTGTAGTCGAACCACTTCGCCGAGATCTCCTGCTTGTCGCAGAGCCACGGCAAGCCGTCTGAGTCGCGGGTGGGTACGTCGAAAAACAGGACGTGCAGGTGGGGATAGCCCTGCTCCGTGAACTCCAGCGACTTGATGTAGACCAGGCGACAGCGGGGGCGACCGGTCACGTCGGCGGCGGGATCCACCCCCAGCTGGGGACATCTGACCTGCGCGTGTCAGCCTTCGTCGTCGGTCGTCTTCAGGAGACGCGACGCTCGAACGAACTCGTCACGAGGATCGGGGCTCGTCGGGGGTGAGCCGAGGCTCTCCAGTCATCGACGATCTCCCGACTCGACAGAGATCTGACTGTGGTTTTCGTCCGTTCTGAAGTTTGCGAAAGCCGCAGCTATATGGCTGCTACCTTTAGAAAACTTGAACGACGGAATGGGGTCGGAGGGATTTGAACCCCCGATCGGCTGATATCTCCGGTGTGTGCCTCGGAACTCCAGAGGGTCATCAACGCGAGCCGATGATCAGTCGGCCGCTCAGTATATCAACCCTGGAGTGTCGTCACCGGGCACGTTGCCTCTGGAGTCAGCCGCCTTCCCGGACTAGGCCACGACCCCGCACTCCGGCGTAAGCCCACCTGTATGAAAGGGGTTACGGTTGCGTCCGGAGGTTAGTCGTCGCGGTCGGTGTCGCTCCAGTCGCAGTCCTGACACTTGTAGCCGGTGACGAACTCCGTGATACCGGGCATGTAGCCGACCGAGAGCACGTCCCCTCCGCAGTCGGGACACGAGCGGTCGGCGTCATCGATCGCTTCGGCGTCCATGACGTCGTCGTCTTCGATCAGCTCGGCGAGCGACTCGGGTGTGACCATGCGGCCCTGCACGACGCGGTTGTCAGCCATAGCAACAACGGGGGCGCTGAGCAACCTAAGGGTTGTCACTTCGTATCGCGCCGAGCGCGGTCAGAGCCAGGGCGCGCGGTCGTCGTCGTCGTCGACGGTCGGGTGGGAGCTGGCGTCAGTGGTGTCGTGGTCGACGCCCTGGGACGCGCCGCCGTCGGCGAAGGCGGCGGTCACGTCGACGGCGTCGGGCTCGTAGTGTTCGTCGCGTTCGCGAGCGCGCTGTGGGTCCAGCGAGAGCAGCGTCGTGACCGCGAGGACGGCCAGTGAGACCGGAGCCTCGACCGACGTGAGGATGCTGATCGGCAACACGCCCAGTGCGACGGCACTTCCGAAGCGGAAGCGGTCGATGTCGACGGCGTTGCGGAGCCACGGCGCGCCGACGGCGGCAGTGAGTGCGAACCCGACACCGACGCCGGCAGCGGCGGCGGCTCTGAGCATGAGTTCGGGATCGGTCTGGATCTCCAGCGAGAAGCCGGCGGCGTTGACGCTGGCGACGAAGCCGATGAGCAGGATCATCGACGGACGCGGGAGCCAGTCGCCGATCTTCGCGCTGGCGGTCCGGCCGGCGATGGCGAGGATGATGATCGCCGCGAAGCGCTCGAAGACGACGGGATCGAGGACCGTCTGGATCGTCGGCGCGAGGGCGGCGACCACGACGGAGCCGGCGATCACGATCGCACCGACCGCGAGGATCGGGGTGGCGACCTCTCTGGGAGAGCCTTCCATCTCGGCGAGGATCACGGCGAGGGTGGCAGAGCCACCGAAGACCAGCAGGCCGACCTCGATGATGCCGGTCACCGACGCGAGTCCGCCAGCGAGGACGACGGCGGCGAAGACGCCGTCCAGCAGCGGGAGCAGCATGACCGTCGCGAGCAGACGGGTGGCACCACCGACGCGTCGCTCCAGTGCGAGCGCGACCGGATGTTGGGAGCTACTCATTTCGTGCTACAGTCTGCCCTCACCCGTGGGCGTCGGGTACTCGCTGCGTGGGGACGGTACTGCCGACGGCCGAGACGGCGTATTCCCTCCCTTCGGGGACCACATATTCCACCCCTTCGAGAACCCCTGAAAAGCTGTGTCTCCCATAAACCAGTTTGTGACAGCCACGGAGTCGGCGGTCTGTCGGCGAACGGAACCAGCGCTGGGAGACACAGCACAGTTCATGTTCATCATTATCTTTTGTCAGCGGATAAACGTTGTGTGAGATTGCGACTCATACACAACGGACGGCAGGAGATGTCGTGGTCTGAATGGAGATTGTCCACATTTCACACGCGATAGTTTCCATTTTTAGAGTGCCGTGTGGCCCTCGTCGCGCCGTCTGCGTGTGACATCGGTAGGCACTCGGGAGAAAATCTCGGAACGTTTTTCAGCGCCCGTCTGCCACCCTTGACATGGCGAACGAGTCCGAACCCTTCTCGGAGAAGCTCCGCGTTCCGGAAGCCCTGACGTTCGACGACGTACTGCTACGGCCCAAAGAGTCCCGCGTCGAGCCGGACGAGGCCGACACGGCCACACGCGTCTCGACGAACGTCGAACTGAACGTTCCGGTGCTCTCGGCGGCGATGGACACGGTCACCGAGGGCGATATGGGCATCGCGATGGCCCGACACGGTGGCCTCGGCGTCCTTCACCGCAACATGGACGTCGAGACGATGGTCGACGAGATCGAGCGTATCAAGCGCGCCGACGAGCTGATCATCCGCGACGTGGTCACGGCCTCGCCCGATCAGACCGTCCGCGAAGTCGACGAAATGATGGACCGACGCGGCGTCTCGGGCGCGCCGGTCGTCGGCGACGACGACGAGGTGCTGGGGATCATCTCCGCCACCGACATCCGCCCCTACCTCGAAGTCGGCGAGGAAGACCTCGTCAGCGAGGCGATGACCGACGAGGTCGTCACGGCACCCGAAGACGTGACCGCACGCGAGGCCCTGGAGCTGATGTACGAGCACAAGATCGAACGCGTCCCGATCGTCGAGAACGGCGATCGACTCATCGGCCTCGTGACGATGCAGGGCATCCTCCAGCGCCGCGAGTACGATCAGGCCGCTCGCGACGACGAGGGCGCACTGGTCGCCGGGGCGGCGGTCGGCCCGTTCGAACTCGATCGTGCGCGCGCCGCAGACGAAGCCGGTGTCGACGTGCTCTTCATCGACTGTGCCCACGCGCACAACCGCAACGTCATCGACAGCGCCCGCGAGATCGAGGCGGAAGTCGACGCGGACGTGGTCGTGGGCAACATCGGGACCCGCGAAGCCGCCCAGGAGGTCGTCGACTTCGCCGACGGCGTCAAGGTCGGTATCGGTCCGGGATCGATCTGTACGACCCGCGTCGTCACCGGTGCGGGCATGCCCCAGATTACCGCCGTCTCGCAGGTCGCCGACGTGGCCAGCCAGCACGACGTGCCGGTGATCGCCGACGGCGGCATCCGCTACTCCGGGGACGCGATCAAGGCGATCGCCGCCGGTGCGGACGCGGTGATGCTCGGTTCCTACTTCGCAGGCACCGACGAGGCACCCGGCCGCGTCATCACGATGAACGGCAAGAAGTACAAGCAGTACCGCGGCATGGGATCGGTCGGCGCGATGAACGAGGGCGGCGGCGAGCGCTACCTGAAAGAAGAGGAAGAGGACGAAGAGTACGTCCCAGAGGGCGTCGAGGCCGCGACGCCGTACAAGGGCTCGGTCCAGTCGGAACTCCACCAGCTCGTCGGCGGGATGCGCTCTGGCATGGGCTACGTCGGCGCGGAGACGATTCCGGAGTTCAAGGAACGCTCGGAGTTCGTCCGCGTCTCCGCGGCTGGCCAGCAGGAGAGTCACCCCCACGACGTGATGATCACGGACGAAGCGCCCAACTACAGCCCGGACAGCTGATCGACGCGTCCGGCGATGTGGCGGACCGAACTGCTTTTGAGCGGTCGTTGGCTACCCCGTGCCAATGAGAGTCCTCGTCGTCGGCGCGGGAGCGATGGGACGGTGGTTCGCTGACAGCGTCGCGACGGCCGACGACGAGATCGCGTTCGTCGACGCCGACGAGACCGCGGCGACGGCGGCGGCCGACGCGCTCGACGGTCGCGCGCTGACACCGCCCGTCGAAGAGCGCTTCGACCTCGTCTGTGTCGCCGTCCCGCTCCCGGCGGCGGCGAGCGTGATCGGGGAGTACGCCGATCGCGCGGACCGGGCGATCTGTGACGTGACCGGGAGTATGCGCGATCCGATCGACGCGATGCGAGCACACGCCCCCGAGATCGAACGCGTCAGTCTCCACCCGCTGTTCGCGCCCGAGAACGCGCCCGGCAACCTCGCGGTGGTGACCGACGCCGACGGGCCGGTCGGCGAGACGATCCGTGAACGACTGCGAACGCGTGGCAACGAGCTGGTCGCGACGACGCCGGCCGAGCACGACGAGGCGATGGAGACGGTGCAAGCACGCGCCCACACGGCGGTGCTGGCGTTCGCGCTCGCGGCCGAGGACGTACCCGAGACCTTCCAGACGCCGATCTCCGAGGCGCTGTTCGACCTCGTCGAGCAGATGACCGACGGCGAACCGCGGGTCTACGCCGACATCCAGGCGGCGTTCGAGGGAGCCGACGACGTGGCGGCCGCCGCACGACAGATCGCGCGGGCCGACGACGAGACGTTCACCGAACTGTACGAGAGCCTACAATGAACGACGAGACGAGAGATTCGATCCGCTCGAACGCGAAGTACCTCCGCCAGGTCCGCCCGATCGATCCCGAGGAGATCTGTGAATACGTCGACGGTCAGCCCCACCCCGCCGTGGTTCGACGGGTCCTCCGAGAGGAGGCGTTCGATCTGGGGCTGGTCGAACGCGAGGACGGGACTTTCGAACCGATCGGCGACGAACCGCCGTCACCGGCCTTCGAGGGGGTCGACGCGCTGCCGCCCGAGCACGTCCGCCGACTTGAGGACCTGCTCGTCGAACGCGAGGGCGTCGGCTGGCCCGACGGCGAGACCGGCGACCGACTCCGAGACCGCATCCGGGCGATCAAAGAACGGTACCTCCAGCAACGGCCCGTCGAGTACGACGACCTGACGGCGCTGGCGTACGCGATCTACCACCTGCCCGACTACTACGCCGTCACGCAGTACGTGATCGCCGACCTCCTGAGCGACGGGCTCCTCGACAGGCAGATTCGGGTCCTGGACGTGGGTGCCGGCGTCGGCGGCCCGGCGCTGGGGCTGCTCGACCTGCTGGGCGAGGAGTGTCTCGTCGACTACCACGCCGTCGAGCCGAGCGCAGCGGCGGACGTGCTGGGGGCGATGCTCGAAACGACGCCCGCGAGCGTCCAGACGACGATCCACCGGACGACCGTGGAGTCGTTCGAGCCCGACGACCAGTTCGATCTGGTGGTCTGTGCAAACGTCCTGAACGAACTCGACGAGCCGGCGTCCGTCGTCGAGCGGGCGCTCGACTGGCTGGCTCCGGCGGGGTCGCTGGCGGCGATCGAACCGGCAGACAGGAACACCGCGATCGGGCTCCGCGAGATCGAGCGGGCCGTCGCCGACGACGGGCCTGCGACGGTGTACAGCCCGACAGTCCGGCTCTGGGCCCACGAGTCTCCGACCAGCGAGTCGTGGTCGTTCGACGTACGGCCCGACATCGACGTGCCGCCCTTCCAGCGCCGGCTGGACGAGGGTGCGAGCGGCCCGGACCACCAGCCCGGAGAGTTCGTCAACGTGGACGTACAGTACGCCTACTCGATCCTGCGGACCGACGGACGGACCGCCATCGACGCGCGCGGGAACCGCTCGCAGGTCGCGAAGATGGCCGAGGCAGACTCCTACGTCACCGACCGGATCAATCTGCTGGGCGTGAAGCTGAGCGGCGACCTCACCGAAGCGGGCAACCCCCTCTACCTGATCGGCGACGGGAGCCAGTCGACGGACCACTTCGCCGTCCTCACCGAGGAGTCGATCCTCAACGAGGACCTCCGCGGAGCGGCCTACGGCGACCTCCTCCTCTTCGAGAACGCGCTGGTGCTCTGGAACGACGACGAGGGCGCGTACAACGTCGTCGTCGACGGCGAGACCGTCGTCGACCGCGTACCGGCGTAACCGATCGACCGAGCGGCTGCCGCCGCCGGAGTGTTTTTCCCGCTCTCGGCCCGACGGAACGTATGAACGACGAGCCGTCGATCCTCCTGACCAACGACGACGGGATCGACAGCGTCGGCTTCCGGGCGCTGTACGACGCACTGACCGAGGTGGGATCGGTGACGGCGGTCGCACCGAAGAGTGATCAGAGCGCGGTCGGGCGCGCGATCTCACACGAAGTCCCGGTCCACCAGCACGAACTGGGCTACGCCGTCGCGGGCACGCCGACCGACTGCGTCGTCGCCGGCATCGAGTCGCTGGTCCCCGAAACGGACCTCGTCGTCGCCGGCTGCAACCGCGGCGCGAACCTCGGGGCCTACGTCCTCGGACGGTCGGGAACCGTCAGTGCCGCCGTCGAGGCGACTTTCTTCGACGTGCCCGCGATCGCCGTCTCGATGTACATCCCGGTCCGCGAGGACGCGGCCTTCTCCGAGGTCGAGGAGAACTACGACAGCTACGGCGAAGCCACCCGGGCCGCGAGCTATCTCGCCGCCCACTCGATGGGCGCGGGCGTCTTCGAACAGTGTGACTACCTCAACGTGAACGCGCCGGTCGCCGACCGGGGTCCCGCGGAGATGGCGATCACCGAACCGTCCCGCGTCTACCAGATGGGGGCCGAGCGAAACGGCGAGACCGTGACCCTCCACGACCGGATCTGGGAGCGGATGGCCGAGGGCGACATCCCCGATCCGGAGGGCACCGACCGACGGGCCGTCGTCGACGGCAAGGTCAGCGTCTCGCCGCTGACGGCCCCACACACGACCGAGCACCACGAGGCACTGGACGGACTCGCCGAGACCTACGACCGCTCGTGAGAACAGTGCCACCACGATGAGCACACGCCGAGAGACGCTCCTGTTCGTCCTGCTGGCGATGCTCTGGGGGACCTCCTTCGTCGCGATCAAGGCGGGGCTCGAAGACCTGCCGCCGGTGTTGTTCGCGGCGATTCGCTACGACCTCGCGGGCGTCCTCATGCTCGCCTACGCGGCCGTCGCGACCGACGACTGGCTGCCCCGCTCCCGAGCGGATTGGGTCGCCGTCGCGATCAGCGCCACGCTCGTGATCGCGCTGTACAACGCCTTCCTGTTCGTCGGCGAGCAGGACGTGACCAGCGCGGTCGCGGCCATCCTGATCGCGACGAATCCGATCCTCGCGACGGCGTTCTCGCGGGCGCTACTCCCGAACGAGCGACTGTCTACCGTCGGGACGGCCGGGCTGGTGCTCGGTTTCGTCGGCGTCGTGCTGGTCACGCGTCCGGACGTGACGGGCGGGCTCAGTGCCGAACTCGTCGCGTCCGGGTTCGTCCTGTTGGCCGCGCTGTCGATCGCCCTCGGGAGCGTCCTCCTCCAGCGGGTCGACAGCGGGCTCGGGACGGAGGGGCTCGTCGCCTGGTCGAACGGTGTCGGTGCCGTCCTCTTACACGCCATCAGCCGGGCGCTCCCGAACGAGTCCCTGAGCGGGATGACCCTGACGGCGGAGTCGGTCGTCGCGATCGTCTACCTCGCCGTGTTCGCCAGCGTGATCGGCTACTTCGTCTACTTTCGCCTGCTCGACCGACTCGGAGCCATCCAGATCAACCTCGTCTCGTACGCGACGCCGGTCTTCGCCGCGGTCACGGGCTGGCTCCTGCTCGAAGAGACGATCGACGCCACGACCGTGACCGGCTTCCTCGTCGTCCTCGTCGGCTTCCTGCTCCTGAAACGAGACGCGATCCGCGAGGAACTGGCTGCGCTCCGGTGACGCAGAGCAGTCGATCTGTGGCAATTTAAGCGGCCACGGTCGATAGAGCGACTCGATGAGCACTATCCGACGCGCTCGCCCAGACGACGCGGCCGCGTGTGCGGACATCTACGCGCCGTACGTCCGTGACTCGGCGGTCTCCTTCGAGGAGACGCCACCATCCGACGAGGAGATGAGAGAGCGCCTCCGTTCGACCCTCGAAACGTACCCGTGGCTGGTGTGTGAACGCGAGGACCGAGTGGTCGGCTTCGCGTACGCCAGCGACCACCGGAACCGAACGGCCTACCAGTGGAGCGTCGAGCTCTCGATCTACGTCGACGACGACCACCGTCGTGCCGGGATCGCGACCGGTCTCTACGAGTCGCTGTTCGCCGTGCTGGGCGAGCAGGGGTTCTACAACGGGTACGCCGGTGTGACACTGCCGAATCGGGCGAGCGTCGCGTTCCACCGGGAGATGGGGTTCGAACCAGTCGGAACGTACGAGAACGTCGGGTACACTGCCGGGGAGTGGCACGACGTACAGTGGTGGCGCAAACAGCTGCGCCAGCCCGAGGACGACCCGGAGCCGCCAGTACCGATATCGACGTTCTCGACGGCTCAGTTCGAGGCAGCCGTCACGGCGGGCGTCGACTCGCTCGACGCCTGATCCCGATTTCGGCGACGGATCTGACCGTTCGCTCTCACGGGGCATTCCAGCGACGAGATCGGCCCGCGCTCACTCGCCGTTCGACTCGGCGGGCAGCTTGTGCCGGAACGCCCGTAACGCGTTCCCTCCCGTCTCCGTCAGCGAGATCCGTTTGGTCCGTCCGACCGACTCGACGGAGACGTAGCCGTCTTCGAGGAGTGGCTCGACGATGCGGTTGTTCAGCAGTGCGAACTTCGCTTTGTCGTTGGCCGGGTCCGACTCGCTGATGAACGCCAGTCCCTCCCGCTCGGCGAAGTCGATGAGCTCGCTCTTGTTCGGCGTGTGGGCAGCGGTATCGTGCTCGTCGACGTAGTTCAGTATTCGAACCTGGTCCGTCGTCGGCGTCTCCAGGGGATACGACGGGAGCTGCTCGGCCATGATCGTCTCGCCGGTCTGTGGCGTCTCGGCCACCGGGTGGAGGTGTTCTGCCGTCCGAACGTGGTAGCCACTCGCGTCGGTCGCCATGCACGCCAGTGCAGCGCCGACGGTCGCGAGCTTCGGACCGCTGGAGACGTTCACCCGGACGATGTCTCCCTGGTGGCCGTCGATGAGCGTCGTGATCCGCCCCAGTACGTCGTACACGTCGTCGAGGTCGGTCTCGTGGTACTCCAGGACAACGCCGTGATCGGTGAGTTCCTGCTCCAGGCGTTCGTGGTACGCAGTCGTCTCCAGCTCGCTGTCGGTCAACAGGTGGAGCGTGTCGACCCCGTACTCGACGACCGGATCGCCGATGCGGTCGTACTCGTAGCCCAGCGGTGCGATGTGTACCTCCTCGACAGAACGGAGCGAATCCGAGCCTTGCATCTCTGGTACGTGTGCCTTCGCTCGCGTCGTACAAATAGTTACGATAGTATCGATAGTTCAAATAGTATCGTGATAGACATGAATACGCGTTCGGAGCAACACCGAATCGGGGCGCACGCGCGCCCGGATACATCGATGAGTAATTTCCCCGCTACCGATTGCCCGCTGTCTGGCCGACACGCCGAGGAGACGGACGATGGAACTCGCCCGACGGTCCCCGACGGACAGGACCTGCTCGAACTGGTCGGCGATCCCTACACGTTCGACGTACTGGACGCGATCGCCGACGAGCCGATGGAGGCCCAGGAGATCGCCGAGACCACCGACGTGTCACAGCCGACGGTGTATCGTCGACTGCGACGACTCTACCGGGCGGGCATCGTCGATACGGAAGTGAGCGTCGACGGGTCGAGCAACCATCCCACGCAGTTCGCGCTGGCCGTCACGCGCGTCACACTTGCGGTCGAGGACGACGGTCTCGACGTCGACGTCGAGTCTGCCGACGAACGGACAGGAGAGTAAAGTAGTCCGGTGGTATCGACTCTCCCTGTTCGACCTCGTTCAACGATTTGGGGACAGTGTGTAGCTGTTGAAATTGCCCAAGAATCCACCAACACCCTTCTGGTGGTAAGATTCTTTGCTGATGGTATCGTACTACCAGTCATGTCAGCAGAGACGGACGCACAGGGGCGGCTGTACATCCCGAAGGAGGTGCGCGAGAAGTACGGCCAGAAGTATCACATCGTCATGTACGAGGACAGAATCGAATTGATCCCGGTCGCGGACGACCCACTCGCTGCAGTCCGCGAAGCGGCAGGCGAACTGCGCGATGCATCCGCCGAGGCGATCCAGGAGGACATCGAGGAAGCGGCGAGAGACAAAGCTGAGGGAGTCAGCGGCGACAGATGACGGTGTACGTCGAGATGGATTTCCTGCTCGCACTCGCCAAAGATTCCGATTGGTTACAGAACTCCGCAGAGGACGCCCTCGTCGAGAACGATGTCGAAACGTCGGCGTTCTCGTATCTGGAACTCCTCCTCGCCCGGGAACGCTACGAGTTCGACTACGTCCCACTGGTAGCGAACCTGCTCGAACTCGTCCCCGTGCGAAACGAAGAAGAGAAACAGGTCGTGCTGAAAGCGGTCAACTACTACGACGAGGGCATGACGCCGCTCGACGCGTTCCACGCGGCGACTGCGGAGACGCGGGGGGACGGACGTACTCTCGTCTGAGAAAGACTACGAGGAGATCGAGGTCGAACGAGTCCCACTGGAGCCAACTGACGAAGGGACAGAGTGTCTGCTGATACTACCGGTTGTAAATCTGTGACCGATTTCGCCACCCCGGGGTGGTGAAGATCTTCACGAAGTGACAGCCGGCAGTACGAGGAAGCGGGAAACTCGTAGCAGTGTTTGATTCTGCGACAAAATTGATCGAATCGTCTGCCCATTCGAAGCTGTGAAATATGTGGTTAGAGCCCGTCTAACCCCGTTCCCTCGCTCACCGATTCTCTCGCTGCTCGACCTTGTTCAGGTCGCTGAAATCCATAATGGATTCTCTTGAAAATATGTCCTCTCACCCCCTCCAATACCACATGATTCGGGATATAGAGGCCGTGTAGAGGTGGCGTATATAAATAGAATTCCTCACTTTACGGGCGGTCGTTCTGATCGGCTAGAGCGTGTCGAATGAGCCGATCACATCAGTCGTCGAATATACTTCGACGACATCCTGCTCGTCGAAGTCAGTGTCGTCGCTCCAGATGGCAGCCTCACAGGCGAGGGCGCAGGCGACGTACAGCACGTCGTCGGGATCAGTCTCACCGATCGCTGCTTCGGCCTCTTCGATGTGCGGATAGAACTCGTCGGCGGGGACGACGTCGATGTACTGAAACAGGAGATCGACGAACTGGGTGACTCGTTCTGGAGTCATGCCGGATTTATCGACGATCAACTCAGTGTAGTTCTCGATCTCCTCGTGGACGAACTCTGGTGTCACGAGGTCGGGTTCGAGCGTGACGATGAGTTCACGGGTTTTTGAGCCAGCGATGAGCGCAGAGATGACGACGTTGGCATCGACGACCAGCTTCATTCGTCGAGACTACTCCGATTCCTCTTCGACGCGCTCGCGTACGCTCTTGTTGATTTTGTCGGCGATATCGGCGACATCACTCCCAGTGAGTTCGCTCCCGGACGTGAGTTCGTCCATCACTTCGAGTGTCTCGATTTTTTCCTGGATGGCCTGTCGGGTAACCTCACTCCAGTTGATTTCCGGGTGTCTCTCCATCCGGTCTTTGAGGTCGTCGTCGACATTGACGGTGATACTGGGCATACAGGAAACTATGTACACACAGAATATTGTATCTTTGGTTGGCACACAATTATAAGAACTGACCGGTAGCTTCGCGGTGTTTCTCTCATCAAGACTTGGCGGGGCAGTTGAACGGAGTTGTTGGAACGTATTCAATGCGGACGAAAATCCGGTCTTCCGGCTGCTCACCGACTCCGGCCGAAAGAAGAGAATCCCTCAGAACCGAACATAAAACCCTACCCAGGAGATAGAACGCCTAAGGTGCGTGTTTTGACCCTCACCGACTCTCCCGCTGCTCGACCTTGTTCAGTTCGATCAGCAGTCGGAAGATCGCTTTCACGAGGTTGGCGTCCACGTCGAACCGTTCGGCGTTCTCGCCGGCTCGGTCCATCACGGACTGTTCCTGGTCTTCGTCCGTCGTGGGCAGGCCCTTCTCGTCTTTGACCTCGGCGATCGTGTCGGCGACGTAGGTCCGCTGTGCGATCTTCTCGACGATCTCGCGGTCGATCGTCTGGATCTCTGTGCGCAGTTCGTCGAGACTCATGTCCTCTGGATTCGTGCTCATAGTGTGTGGGTTCCCTCCGTTTGGGTCGTCGTCAGCCAGGTGTTGCCGTCGCGTCGGTCCCAGTAGACCTGGACCTGTTCGAGTGCGGGTCGTGGACCGACGGCGACGTAGGACGGGCCGGTGCCAGAGAGCGAGACGCCCTCGACCTGTCGCATCGCCTCGATGAGGGGCTCCGAGTCGAAGTCGAGAGCCGCACAGAAGGCCAGTCCGTTGACCGTCATCGCTCGTTCGTAGTCGCCGTCGAGCGCGAGCTCCTCGACCAGCCGGGCCATCGGCGCGACGTGCTCGCAGCGGCGTACGTCCGCGTCGGCGCTGAACGCCTGCTCTGGGGGCGTGTAGACGAGCACGTCCCAGTCGATCTCGTCGCGTGCCAGTAGCTCGTCGGCGTCGTTGTCCGTGACGGTGACGCCCCCCAGCATCGAGGCGGAGGCGTCGTCGAACGCGCCGGTGGCCGTGACGCCTACGTCCCGTGCCGCCATCACGCCGAGGCGGGCCATGTCCTCTCGCGTCATCCGATCGGTCCGGTCGAGCGCGTCCAGCGTCGCCATGACGGTCGCGTTGGCGGCCGCCGAGCTGCTCTTGAGACCGGACGCCATCGGCACGTCGCTCTCGGTTCGGACGACGGCACCGGCCACCTCGGGTTCGCCGTGAGCGTCGAGGACGTACTCGACGCAGGTCTCGATCAGGCGAGTGTCGGCCTCCGGTGCGCCAGCGATCTCCCCGACGATCGCCTCCTCGTCGTCGTCGATCTCTGCCTCGGTGAACAGATCGACGGTCGCGTGGGTGTACTCGTCGATGGCGAACGCCGACCCGCGGTGGGTGGCGAGCGCGTTCAGCACTGTCCCGGCGGCTGGGGCCGCAGCCTTCCCCTGCATCGTCTCACTGTCCCACACGACCGTATTTACCTGTGGCGGTCTGGTAGCCGCCGGTGGAACGCGGCGCTTTTGCCGATCCGAGGCGAACCGTCGTCAATGAGTGCCCGCAACGACGTAGCCCCGGAGACGCTGTCGGTCGAACTCACGGAAGACGGCGTCGTGGTCGAGTACACCGACGGCCGAGAGGTGTTCTACCACGGCGTCCCCGAGCGAGTCGAAGACAGCGTCGTGGCAGCACCGGCGAAAGAGGTCCACGTCCTCGTGACCGACCCCAACGAGACCGAGGGCGTGTTGCTGTACGTCAACGATCTCAACACCCACGACGACATCCTCGAAGAGACCGGCGTGGGTCGGATCATGCTCGACACGGGCGAGCAAGAAGAGGTGTTCCCCGGCGTGACGATCAGGGACACGTCGATGCGCGTCGAAGTCGAGGCCGACCCCGAAACGGCCCGCGGACGCGTCTTCGTGTTCGTCGAAGACGAGATGGGCGAACGGAGCTACGAGATCGTCGCCAGCGAGTGATCCCCGGCGTCCCGTTTCGAGCTATTCGCGGCCGCTGGGTCGCGAAACGGAGTGTAGCCGCACAAACGCGCCGCTCCGACCGTCGAGGCAGTCGGCGGGTCGTCTACTGGATGTAGGACGGTTCTTCCGAGTCGCAGTTGCGTTCGTGCTGGTCGGCGTCGCTCTCGTCGTCGAACATGAGCCCGCAGTGCTCGCACTCGTACCAGGTCATCTCGTCACGCTCGGTTTGAGAGACCATGTCACATGTTCCACACGCCTCGGATATAGGCGTTTCTCCGGGCCACGTTCGACAGTCCACCGCTGGGTCGCCGTCGGTGGACACCGTGACCGCCCAGCCACCAGGCGACGGTATCAAGACCGTCGGTCCTCTACCTGAGCGCATGAATGGTCACCCGTCTGGCGGGATCGAACTCGAAGTCGAAGGGGCCAACAAGCGCGACGCGGGGCGTGGCATCGCTCGGCTGCCGGACTCGGTCCGGGACGAACTGAACGTTCTCAGTGGCGACCCGATCATCGTCGGCGGCGACAGGAAGACCGTCGTCAAGGTCTGGCCGGCCAGCGACGACGGCGGCCAGTTCGTCAGAATCGACGCTGACACGCGGGCCAACGCCGGTGTCAACATCGGCGACACCGTGACGATCTCGAACGCGAGCGTCGACGACGCGACGACGATCACCGTCCAGCCGGCAAAGCCCCTCCCCGGCAGCGAGTCCTACGAACACGCCGTCCGTGACCGGCTCGTCGACCGGCTCGTCCAGCGAGACGAGCAGGTCCACGTCGAGGGGCTGGGGACGTTCCTCGTGCGCTCGACCTCGCCGGAGGGCTCCGTGCGCGTCGCCGACGACACGCGCGTCACAGTGTTGCCCCACAGTGGCGACCGCGAGGAGTCGGCGACCGCGTCGTCGGTGAATCCACCGTCCGAGGACGAGACGACCGAGACGGCCGACATCGACGTGAACTACGAGGACATCGGCGGTCTCGACGAAGAGCTCGACCAGATCCGCGAGATGATCGAGATGCCACTCTCCGAGCCCGAGCGGTTCCACCGGCTCGGAATCGACCCGCCCAGTGGCGTCTTGCTCCACGGGCCGCCCGGC
Organism: Halomicrobium sp. HArcht1-1; assembly: GCF_058933285.1. Taxonomy (NCBI): domain Archaea; kingdom Methanobacteriati; phylum Methanobacteriota; class Halobacteria; order Halobacteriales; family Haloarculaceae; genus Halomicrobium; species Halomicrobium sp. HArcht1-1. The sequence goes on along the minus strand of NZ_JBZYDL010000001.1, from coordinate 1,683,059 downwards.
ACCGGGAAGACCCTGATCGCTCGGGCCGTCGCCAACGAGGTCGACGCGTACTTCGACACCATCTCCGGCCCCGAGATCGTCTCCAAGTACAAGGGCGAATCCGAGGAGCGGCTGCGAGAGGCCTTCGAGCGCGCCGAGGACAACGCACCGTCGATCCTCTTTATCGACGAGATCGACTCGATTGCGGGCTCTCGCGACGAGGACGCCGACATGGAGAACCGCGTCGTTGCCCAGCTGCTCACGCTGATGGACGGGCTGGAAGACCGCGGCCGAGTCGTCGTCATCGGCGCGACCAACCGCGTCGACACGATCGACGACGCTCTCCGGCGGGGCGGGCGCTTCGACCGCGAGATCGAGGTCGGCGTACCGGACGAGCCCGGTCGTCGAGAGATCCTCGACGTCCACACCCGCGAGATGCCGATCGACGACGACGTCGAACTCGACGACGTGGCGAGCCAGACCCACGGTTTCGTCGGCGCGGACTTGGCGACGCTGACCACGGAAGCCGCGATGACGGCGCTGCGACGAGAGAGCGAAGACCCCGACGTGAACCGGGCCGACTTCGAGACGGCGATGGCGGCCGTCGAACCCTCGGCGATGCGAGAGTACGTCGCCGAGTCGCCGTCGGTCTCGTTCGACGACGTCGGCGGGCTCGACGAGGTGAAAGAGCGGCTCACGGAGGCCGTCGAGTGGCCACTCGCGTACGGGCCGCTCTTCTCGGCGACCGACACGGATCCGCCCAGCGGCGTGCTCCTCTACGGGCCGCCGGGGACCGGCAAGACACTGCTGGCCCGCGCGATCGCCGGCGAGAGCGGCGTCAACTTCATCCACGTCAACGGCCCCGAACTGCTGGATCGCTACGTCGGCGAGTCCGAGGAGTCGGTCAGAGAGGTGTTCGAGCGGGCTCGTCAGACCGCCCCGAGCATCGTCTTCCTCGACGAGATCGACGCCATCGCGGGCCAGCGCGGGGAGAGCAACGAAGTCTCCGAGCGCGTCGTCTCCCAGTTGCTGACCGAACTCGACGGGATCACGGAGAACCCCAACCTCGTCGTCCTGGCGGCGACGAACCGCCGCGAGACGCTGGACGATGCGCTCTTGCGGCCGGGTCGGTTCGAGCAACACATCGAAGTGCCGAACCCGGACCGCGACGCGCGTCGCGAGATCCTGGCGGTCCACACCGCCGACAAGCCCCTCGGCGACGGCGTCGATCTCGACGGGCTGGCGGCCCAGACGGAGGGGTACTCGGGAGCCCAGATCGAGGCACTCGTCCGGGAAGCCTCGATGCGGGCGATCCGGACCGTCGCCGACGACATCGATCCCGACGACGTCGCAGCCAGCGCCGAATCGGTCGTCGTCGAGACGGCCGACTTCGAGGCCGCGCTCGAATCGGTCTGACGGCGACGAATCGACTGTACGAGCGCCGCGGAGACGCGTGAACTAATACGGACGATCACTCGTCGACAGAGTGATCGAAACCGGGCTCCGATAGTCGCGAACCAGGTGGCGAAACCGTCCACAGGAACCCAGTCCGGGTGTGAGAGGGGACGGTGTCGGTGCAGATTCGTGACATAGATTTTTGTCTACCGGGGGTCAAGTTCACACGCTCACATGACTCGAGACAGTGAGGTCCCCGGCAGCCACTACATCGACGGTGAGTGGACAGACGGCGACAGTACGACGACATTCGAGAGCCGCGAGCCCGCGACCGGCGAGGTGCTGGCCGAGTTCCAGCGCGGAACGAGCGACGACGTATCCAGCGCCGTCGCCGCCGCCGAGGCCGCCGCCGACGAGTGGCAAGCCCTCTCTTACATCGATCGCGCAGAACACCTCTGGGAGATCTTCCACGAGCTCCGAGATCGCACCGACGAACTCGGGACCGTCGTCAGCAGAGAGTGCGGGAAGGAACTCTCCGAGGGCCGAGCCGACGTGGTCGAAGCTTACCACATGGTCGAGTGGGCCGCGGGCAACGCCCGCCACCCCCACGGCGACGTCGTTCCGAGCGAGGTCGCGAGCAAGGACGCCTACATGCGGCGCAAGCCCCGCGGCGTCGTCGGCTGTATCACGCCCTGGAACTTCCCCGTCGCCATCCCGTTCTGGCACATGGCGGTCGCGCTCGTCGAGGGCAACACCGTCGTCTGGAAGCCCGCCGAACAGACCCCGTGGTGTGCCCAGATCGTCGCGGAGATGTTCGACGACGCGGGGATCCCCGACGGCGTGTTCAACCTCGTTCAGGGGTACGGCGACGCCGGCAACGCCATCGTCGAGGACGACCGCGTCGACACCGTCCTCTTTACCGGCTCCGCGGCGGTCGGCCACGAGGTGGCCGGCAAGATCGGCGGCCAGCCGGGCCGGAGCGCGTGTTGCGAGATGGGCGGCAAGAACGCGGTCGTCGTCACCGACACCGCAGACCTGGATGTTGCGGTCCACTCGGCGGTGATGTCCTCGTTCAAGACGACCGGCCAGCGCTGTGTCTCCGCGGAGCGCCTGATCGTCCACGAGGACGTGTACGAGGAGTTCAAGCGCCGCTTCGTCGACCTCGCTGAAGACGTGACGGTCGGGGACCCCCTCGACGAGTCGACGTTCATGGGCCCGGTCGTCGACCAAGAGCAAGTCGAGAAGTTCGCCGAGTACAACGAACTGGCCCGACAGGAGGGCGCGACGGTACTCGTCGACCGGGAAGAGCTGGCCTCCGACGCGATTCCCGACGGCCGCGAGGAGGGCAACTGGGTCGGACCCTTCGTCTACGAGATGGAGTACGATCCGGAACTGCGCTGTCTCACCGAGGAGGTGTTCGGCCCCCACGTCGCCCTGCTGGAGTACTCCGGCGGGGTCGAACGCGCGGTCGAGATGGTCAACGCGACGCCGTACGGCCTCGCCGGTGCGATCATCGCCGAGGACTACCGCCAGATCAACTACTTCCGAGACAACGCCGACCTCGGACTGGCCTACGGCAACCTCCCGTGTATCGGCGCGGAGGTCCACCTCCCCTTCGGCGGCGTCAAGAAGTCCGGCAGCGGCTCGCCACACGCCCGCGAAGTGATCGAGGCGGTCACCGAACGGACGGCCTGGACGCTCAACAACTCGAAGGAGATCGAGATGGCACAGGGGTTGTCGGCGGATATACGGACCGAGGAGTGAACGACGCTGGGAGGCGTTTGATCGCCGACCAGTGGTTCACTGCGAGCAGAGGAGTGATGCACCCAGCGAGCGGTGTGTGCCGCGAGTAGTGAATCACTGCGAGGAGGAGTGATGCACTCAGCGAGCGGTGTGGGCCGCGAGTAGCGACGGCGTGTGCTCCGAGAGAGTTCGACCGCGGGAGCGCGTCGACGGGGCCTTTGTGAGTGTGGGGCACGAAGTGGCAGTATGACCGACGAGACGACAGCGGTCACGCGGCGTCGCTCGGTGCTGGCCACGATCGCAGCCGGCCTCGCCGCGGGCTGTACGGGCCGGTCGGCCGATCGAGCGACGACGACCGGCGACGACGCGGGGGTCGCCGTCGAACGGGTCGCCGACTCGCTTACGGCTCCGTGGAGCGTCACACCGCTGCCCGGCGGGGAACAGTTGCTCGTGACCGAACGGCCCGGTCGGCTCTCGCTGGTGTCGTTGCCCGAGGGAGAGCAAACGACGGTCAGCGGCGTGCCGTCGGTCCACGCTCGGGGGCAGGGTGGCTTGCTCGACAGCGAACTCCACCCCGAGTTCGAGGAGACGCCGTGGGTGTACCTGACCTACGCCAGCGCGAACGGCGGCGGCGAGTCGACGACGGCGCTGGGTCGCGGGCGGCTGAACGTCGACAGTGGCTCGCTCGAAGCGTTCGAGCGGCTCCACGTCGCCGAGCCGTTCGTCGAGTCGAACGGTCACTTCGGCTCTCGGGTCGCTTTCGGCCGGGACGGCACGGTCTACCAGACGGTCGGCGATCGACAGTTCAAGGACTTCGGCCCCGACCACGTCGCCCAGGACCTGACGACGGAACTCGGTGTGACGCTGCGTCTCGAACCCGACGGCTCGATCCCGGACGACAATCCGTTCGTCGACGAGCCGGCGGCCGCCGACGCCATCTACAGCTACGGCCACCGCAACGCCCAGGGCATGGCCGTCCATCCCGACACCGGCGCGATCTGGCAGAGCGAGTTCGGCGAACAGGACGGCGACGAGATCAACGTCCTCCGGCGTGGGGGCAACTACGGGTGGCCCGTCGCCGACGAAGGCTGTACGTACGGGTCGGGCGATCCCATCGGCGTCGCACACGCGGACCGCGACGACGTGGTCGGGCCGGTCTACTCCTGGCCCTGCGGGAGCGGTGGGTTCCCACCCAGCGGGATGACGTTCTACACCGGCGCGGCGTTCCCGGACTGGGACGGCGACCTGTTCGTCGGCGGGCTGGCCTCGCAGTCTCTCGCTCGCTTCACCGTCGACGGCACCGACGTGACCGAGGCCGAACAGCTGCTGTCGGGACGGGGATGGCGAATCAGGGACGTGGCCCAGGGCGTCGACGAGGGGCACCTCTACGTGGCGGTCGACGCCGAGGCGGCACCGATCGTGCGGCTCTCGCCGGTGTGAGCGACGCTCCGAAGACGAGAGAGGACGGTTGCGAGCGTCAAAAGGGCTGGAGACCCAACACGATGGAAGGACGCCGAGGAAGGCTGTCCGGACAGCCTTGGGCGATCGCCACCGTGGCCGAGCAGCGAGTCGAGCGAGCCGAGCTAGTTCGCCGGCAAAGACGTGAAAAGCGCCGTGCCGGCATGTGGTACTCTCGACCGAGCACGTATAAAGATCAGGGTTGACGACGGTCGTCGAGCGCCGGGAACGACTCGCGGACGGCGGCGACCCGATCCGGATCGAGGTCGGCGGTGACGAGTGCCGGCTCGTCGCCCGTCGACGCGATCGGCGTCCCCCACGGATCGTACACCGTCGAGCGACCGAGCAGCGCCTCGTCGTCGAACGTGCCGACGCCGTTTACCGCCGCGACGTACGTGAGGTTCTCGACGGCGCGTGCCTTCGGCAGGACCGACCAGTGCTCGACGCGGGGGTAGGGCCACGCGCTCGGGACGAGCACGAGCGTGACCCCGCGGTCGGCCAGTTCCCGGTAGAGCTCCGGAAAGCGGAGGTCGTAGCAGGTCGTGACGCCGACGGTAAAGCCTCCGACGTCGGCGGTCTGGAGACGCTCGCCCGGCTCCAGTAAGTCCTGTTCGGCCGAGCCGTAGCCAAACAGGTGGTGTTTGCGGTACACACTGCGGCGCTGTCCGTCGCTGTCGAACAGCACCGACGTGTTGGCGTAGCCCGCCGTGGCCGGCGTCTCGATGCCGGCCTCGTGGCTGGCGGCCAGATCCTCGACGATCGATCCCGCGAGGAGTGCGACGTCGTGGTCGATCGCCGTCTCCCGCAGTCGCGTGAGCGTCGGCCCGGCCAGGGACTCGGCCGTTCGGGCGTAGGCGTCGAAGGCGAAGTAACCAGTGGCGAACAGCTCCGGCAACGCGACGAGCGCCGCACCGCGGTCGGCGGCTCGTTCGATCATCGCCGTCGCTCGCTCGACGTTCCCCTCGACGGTGCCTGCTTCGACGCGGTGCTGTGCGAGCGCGATTTTCATGGTCGGTCCTCGACGTCTGCCAGCAGCGCGCGTTCGAGGTTCTCTAGCTCGGCGTCGAAGTTGCGCTTGAAGAACCGTTCGACGCCCGGGATTCGACCGTCGACGACGAACCGGTTCGTCAGTCGCGTCGCCACGCTCCCGTCGTCCCGGTCGATCGCTTCCAGTTCGTGCTCGCCTCGCACCGACATCACCTTCGATCGGCCGGTGAAGCTGACGTAGTCGGGCGCGCGCCGTTCGTCGTCGCTGGTCTCGACGGCGACCGTGCTGTCGATCAGCGGGATCGGGAGCGCGAGGTGCCACGTGGCCGAGCCGTCGTCGTGTGTCTCCCAGCGCTCGATGACGCTGATCGGCGCGGCGCGTCGGTCCGGGTCCGCGATGAACTCCCAGACTCGCTCGGGCGACGCCGGTACCGTCATCGTCCGCTCGACCCGGACAGTCATACGATGTCGTCAGGGGTACGTGGTCAAAAAGACGGCGAAGACCGCCACGACTAGCTCAGCGTGACGCGCCACGTCGTCGAGCGGGATCGGCCCCACTTCTCGATGTCGACCTCGTCGGCCTCCTCGGCGAGTCGCGGCAACCGGGCACCGACCTGCTTCGACGAGAGACCGAGCTGCTCGGCGATGTTCTTCGCGCGGAAGTAGCTCTGCCCGCGGGAGACGCTGTCCCTCAGGTAGTCGAGGATCTGCCGGTCTTCCTCGCTGATCTCTCCCATGCCTCGAAGTAGGGCCTTCGAAGTCTTAACCGTTCCTTTCCGAGCTATCGAACCGGAGTAGACGGGCGGAAGGTGGGAACAAAAGGATGGTCGAGCGACGACTCGTCGGCCGGTCGATCAGTCGTCGAACGCGTGGATCGCCACGATCGCCAGGCCCGCCGCCAGCATCGCGACGCCGAAGGCGATCCCGCCGTTGACCTGCACTGCACGGGCGTGTTCCAGCGCGTACGAGTAGCCGAAGACCCCTGTCGCGACCGAAGCGACGACCGCCACGATCGAGAAGAGCAGCCCCAGTCCGACGCTCATGTCCGTCTTCGACGACGTTGTTGCCATACGAGTTGGTATCCCGAGTGGCCACTTAATTCATGCGGAGCGAGCGTCCCGAGAGCGATAGCGGGCCCGAAGATATATCCAGTCTGGCGTGGAGTCGCTACTACATGCGTCGATCGCTCACAGTCGCCCTCGCTGGCGTCCTGGGGATCGCGTTGCTCCTCGGTGGCGGCGTCGCCCTCGGTGTCCTCGGTACGCCCAGCCTCGCGGGCGTCGACAACCAGTTCGGGCCGGTCAACGAGACGACGACGGTCGTCTACACGGACCTACACCTGCACAACCCGAATCCGATCGGAGTGAGACTGGGGAACGTACGCGTCAACTACAGCGTCGCCATGAACGACGTGACACTCGCCAGCGGACAGCGAGACGGGGTCCGAGTGCCGACCGGGAACTCGACGCTGAACCTCACGACGGCGATCGACAACGAGCAGATTCCGGTCTGGTGGTACACCCACGTCGACAACGGGGAGACGACGGCGGTCGACATCGACGCGAGAGTCGAGACGCCGCTCGGCGAGGCCTCTCTGGGCCAATCGAGAGCGATCGAGACCGACATCGCCGGGCAGTTCGACTCGACGGAGACCCGACCGGTCGAGGCAAATCGTCCGCTCGTTCGCGACCCCGTCCTGTACATCAACCGGACGCGCGGGGCGTGGGACCGGCCGAACGTGACACGCCAGCAGACGCCGCTGGACCTCGATTTCACCGTCTACAACCCAAAGTCAGTGCCCTACACCGTCTCGAAGGTCGGCTACGACATCACGATGAACGGCGTCCCCGTGGGCGAGGGCGAGACCGACAGAGGGTATCTCCTCGAACCGCGAACGACAGAGACGATCCGAGCGAACGCGGCGATCCGCAACGACCGACTCGACGAGTGGTGGGTCAGCCACATCGACCGCGACCAGGTCACGGATTTACGCATCGACTTCTACCTGATCGTCGAGTTCCGAACGGAGCAGTTCCGAATCGATCTCGACGCCGTCGACTACGAGCAGCGGATCGAGACCGACATCTTCGGCGACAGTTCCGAGAGCGCACAGGGCGGGGAGCAGACCGCGACGCCAGCGCCGACCGACGATACCGCGACCGAATCCGACGGCAGTGCCACGGCGACAGCTGGTGAGGACGGTCCCGTCTCCTCGGAGACGACGACGCCAACCGAGACGGCGACCGAAACCGACGACGGCATCCTCGATGGTGGCTCTGAGACCGACGACGGCGTGCTCTGACGGACGGTTACTTGATCTCGGTGTGTTCGGACTCCTCGTTGAGCGCGAGGTTCGTCGCGATCTCGGCGTTTCGGACGGCGTACTCGGCGGTCTGCTGGAGACTCACGAGGACTTCCCGCACCTGCAGGAGAGACTCGTTGCCCATCTCCGGCAGATCGTCCAGAATCTCGGTCTCCCGGTCGCCGATCTCGGCGTAGGTCTCGCGGACCTCGATCGCGGTGTCGTAGTCGCGCTCGACGGTGGCGGTCACCGCCTTCTCCGTGATCTCGTTGACCTGATCGGTGAAATCGCGGATCCGACGCATCGTCGACGACTCGACCGTGAGGGTGTGATCGTCGGACTCCAGGGCGATCTCGGCGATGTCCTCGGCGTTGTCGGCAGTCAGTTCCAGGTTCTTCGCGATCGATCGGTAGCCGATCAGCGGGAAGCCGTCGTCGAGCCCGACCGCCCGCGCCAGATTGGGGTTCTGGTAGGAGGTGAAGATGAGGCGAAGGAGCAGCACGAAGATCTTGTTGGCCTGGCGTTCCCGGTTGAGTGCGCGCTGTGCGAGGTCGGGGTTGCCGTGGGCCAGTGACTTGACGGCCTCGTTTCGCATGGTGCTGCCGGTCGATTCGAGCCGTTCGAGGAGGTTGTTCAGCGTGAAGTCTTCGGGGTCGACCGAGCACCGGATGGCGATGCGTTCCGGTCGTTCCTCGATGACACCCAGCCCCATCAGCTGGGTCTCGGCGTTGTAGACGGCGTTGATGTGTTCCGAGGGGAGCGTCTCGCCTTCGCCAGCGTCGATGTGGATGATCCGGCGGCCCAGCACGTACTGGGCGACGATCGCTCGCTCGACGGCGTCGGCGTCGAGGTCGGCGGCGTAGATGATCGCCTCGGACTCCTCTGCCTGCACCGATTCGGGCAACACTGTGAGAGCACCGTTACCGCTGATTCGCAGCGACACTTCGTCGCCTTTCTCCACGTCGTGGGCGCTGGCCCACTCCGCCGGCAACGTCATCGCGAGCGTCGAAGGCCCCAACCGCTGTACCTTTCGGGTTTCCATATGTCCTTTACTTGTCCCAGCTCACCTTAATGTTGTCTATACGGGCGAATACATTCTGCGAATAATAATATTGAATCTCTTTGCCGGGAATCGGTGGACGAACATCCACCGGTCGTCGCGGCGTCAGGCGACCTCGACGAGACGGCGTTCGAAGGCCCCGACGCGCACCCGGAGCCAGCCGCGCAACTGCTCGTCCAGTGCTGGATCGCCGGTGTCGACGCGCAACACGCCGATGTCGTCGAGCTTGGCCCGCGAGGCGACGACCTCGATCTCACAGCGTTCGATGACGGCCGGTGACAGCTGCTGGTTCCCTCGGCCGAAGACGAACCCCTGTCCGCCGATGGGCGAGACGATCACGACGTTGTCCTCGCCGAGCGCGTCGACGATCTCCGCCTCGCCGCCGTCCCTGACGAGAACCTCCCCGTCCCGCCACACGTCGACGCCCAGGGTCGTGCCGTCGAACCCCAGCGCCGACTTGATCGCGCCGACGGTGCTGCCCGGTCCGAGGACGTAGGTGACTCCCGGCCGTGCCTCCTCGGCGACGGCCTCGGCCAGCGTCCCGACGGTGCCGCCGCCGAGTTGCTTCGCGGACTGGCGCTCGTCTGCCTGTGGGACGCGGACGACGGCCCGGAGTTCGGTGACGACCTCGCCCCGACGGTACTCGTCCTCGTCGATGTCGTTGACCTCTGCCCGTTCGGTGTCGGTAAAGCGGGCGGCGATGCGGCCGGCCGCACGCGGCGAGACGCCGAAGACCGACGAATACACCTTGACGCCGGCCGGCACGCCGAGCATCGGCGTCTCGTCGCCGAGCTCCTCGGCCACGTCGACGGCGGTGCCGTCACCGCCCACGAAGAGCACGAGATCGACACCGTGCTCGCGGAAGGCACGCACGGCGGCCCGCGTCTCCTCGCTCGTCGTCACCTCGCTCGCTGGCTCCCCGAGCACGACGGGGTCGAATCCCGCGTCCCGAGCCGCCACGGCACCCATCGGCTCGCCCCAGGTGAGCACCTCGATCTCGTCGCCGTACTCCCGGAGTGCGGCCAGCGCGGTGGCCCCACGCTCGGGTGCGCGGGGCTCGGCCCCCCGCTCGCGAGCCGCTTCGACTTTGCCGTCCGTCCCTTTGAGTCCGACCCGCCCACCCATCCCGGCGATGGGGTTGACGACGACACCGATTCGGCGCATACCACGCGTTCGGTCGCCACTCGCAAAAGCCACCCGGGAACGAATCTTTGAAGCCGGAGGGCGATGGACGTAGTCGTATGTTCGTTCCGCTGCAAGAAACCGTACAGCCCGGGATCATCGACGCGGCCGGCTACCTCGTCACGATCGGTGGGATCGTCGCGACGGCGCTCTGGCTCAAGTTCCTCGGGCGCTAGTCGTCGGCGGACTCGACCCGCGCTTCGAACCACGCCGCCGCTTCCTGGACGAGTTCCCGATCGGTCCCTTCGAACTTGACGCTGACACGCTCGCCCGGATAGCTCCCGACCTTCACCGGGAACCGCTCCTGGACCGCGGCGAGGCGATCCAGCAGCGCACTCTCGGGTTCGTCGGTCTCGACGACGGTGACGTGTCGCCCTTCGCCGTCGAACGCGTCCTCGATCTCCTCGAACATCCGTTTCATCTCTGCGGGGACACCCGGCAGTACGTAGCAGTTCTCGACGACACAGCCCGGCGCGACGCCCTCGTGGTTGGGCAGCACACGCGCCCCTTCGGGGACGTGGCCGGTGCCGTCGGTGAGATCGGCACGCTCGTAGCCGCCGTGTTCTTCCAGCCACGACAGTGCTTCCTCGCTCTCGACCACGTCACGGCCGAAGGCGGCGGCGACGCCTTCGATCGTCTTGTCGTCGTGTGTCGGTCCGAGCCCGCCGGTGACGACGACGGCGTCGTACTCGGCGTGGTACTCGTTGACCACGCGGGCGATGTCCGCCAGCCGATCCGGGACGACCGTCGTCCGTTCGACCGACACTCCGCGGTCGGCGAGCTGGCGGCCGAGCCACGCGGCGTTCGTGTTGACGGTGTCGCCAGCGAGTAGTTCGTCGCCGACCGTGACCAGCGCGACGTGCATGTCGCGGCGTTGGTCGTCACCGAGTAAAAGCCTCTCGTCGTCGCGACTACCGCATGCCCGGCGGCGGCCCGTCGTCGCCGAAGTCGTCGCCGTCCGTGTCGATGTCGATGGCCGTCTCCTCGCGCTTTCGTTTCAGCGACTGGATCTGTCGCCAGTAGTAGACGCTCCCGCCGATCGCCAGGACGATCCCACCCCCGAAGACCGAGCCGAAGATCAGCAGGTCACGCTGGAGGTAGTACCGCACGCGGATCGTCTGGGCGGTCACGTTCTCGTAGGTCAGCGTCATCCGATTGTCCGTCACCGATCGCTCGCCGGCCGGTGGGTTCACCTGCGAGAGCAGCGGGACGCCGACGCGGGCTCCCGGCGGGAGGGTGAGGTTCGTCGCCCCCTCAACGAACACCGGCGTCGAGTAGCGTTTGCCCTGTCGCGGCGCGGTGAACGCGACCTGTCCGGCGGTCTCGTTGGGCACGTCGAGGATGGTCCGCTCGCGGGTCTGGGTCACCGACAGCGCCGAGTGATCGGCGGTGACGACGGTCCCGTTCGGGTATCGGTACTGGAGCGCCCTGATTTCGAGATGGCTCTCCTGGCCCAGCGCGTCGCGCTTGTACACCTGGAGCTCCGAGCGGTTCTCGGTACCGTACACGTGGACGGAGGCGTTCTTTTCGAGGGTGATGGAGGCGTTGACGCTCGAATCCCAGTCGTAGTCGGCGGATTCGTTGAGCCGCTGGGGGTCCGGTTCGCCCGGCCCGAGAAGCGAGGTGCAGCCACTCAGGGCGACGAGTGCGAGCACCGCAGCGAGCACGAGACCCCGACGCCTCATGGGACGATACAGAGCAGCTCCGAGGGCAGGTACTGGCCGATGCTGGACAGCAGCCCCGGCGGATCGGTCTCGTCACGGCAGACGATACTCTGTTCGAGCAGGCCGACGCGCTCGACGGTGATGATGTCCTGGGCGTGACCGGCGCGGTTGACGGTCGCCCGAACCTCTGCCCGGGTCGCGCTGTTGACGTTGACGCGGCCCTGTCCTCGGGTCCACCCGTACAGTTCGTCCTGGGCGGCGTCGCTGAGGCGTGGCGGATCGTCGTTGACGAACTCCAGCGGGAGGTGCTGGACCAGCCCGAAGCGGGTCCGGACCTGTTCGGGACTCCCCCGGCCCAGTCCGATCTCGTCGGCCGGGATCCGGACGGAGTCGCCGTGGCCGACGTCGAGGACGAACCCGTCGTCGTCCCAGGAGTCGAGCGTGCCGACGTAGGTCTCGCCCGATTCGAGAGTCGGGACGATCTCGCCGAACTCCTCGCCCAGGAGGTTCCGGGCGATCGTCTCGTCTGGCCCCGAGATCGTGACGCTCGGGAAGTCGTCGTCACGGATCCCCACGTCGTACTCCACGTCGAGATCCGCGAGTTCGTTCCCCACGAGCGAGGTCAGCGAATCGAGCGCACGCTGGCGAGCGTCGCCGTCGACGTACAGCTTCGTTGCGAGTACGACCATCAGGCTTCGGCGTCCTCTCGTTCGTGGTCGACGTTGAGTTCGTCCCGGAGCTTCGCGATCCGCTCGTCCATGGCGTCGACGAGTCGCGTGTTCTCCATCGATTCGACCTGGTCACCACACTCGGGACACTGGAAACCGAACTCCATCGCCTCGTCGAACTCGAAGCGGATGCCACAGCGCTCACAGAGGTAGAACTCGTTGTCTCGCTCGTAGGACTCGCGGTCTTCGAGCGCGTCGAGCAGGCGGTGCATCTCCTCTTCGAGCTTCTCGGGGATGTTCTCGTACTTGAACGTCCAGAGGTAGGTGAGCCACCCCGAGTCCTCGTCTCGGAGTCGTCGATACGACGCCAGGTCGTTCTCGTAGAGAATGAACAGCGCCCGGCGCACGTCGTTGAGCTCCAGTCCCAGCTCTTCGGCGAGTTCTTCGTCGGTCACTTCGCCGTCCGGCGGCGCGGCGGCGACCGGCATCCCTTTCGGTCCGACGAGTTCGTGGAGGTATTTCTGTATCACAGGATCCTCCAGGAGGTCCTCAAAAGCCATTGTATGCTCTTCGGGCCGTCGTCCGGTTAAGTTTTAGCTTTCCCGTACGACACCCGGAGTCGAAAAGCAGAGACGGCAACCGAGCCAGCAGTGGAGGATCGGTTGTCGGCGTCGGTCGTCGCGACAAATGGTATATGTGTCCAAGGAACATACGAAACGGTATATGCTTGACAACGGCCCTCGGAAGACGGGGCTGGACGAATGAGCGGCGACGAACAGCCCTCGCCCGACCAGAACTCGTCTGCCCCGGTCGAGAGTGAGTCTTCGGCGTCGCTGGGTGAGCGATACTCCCGCGTCGTGGGTCGGTTCGTCCACGGGGTCGAACTCGCTGCCGCGACGGTCTTTGCCCTGCTCTTTGCGGTCGGAGTGTTCGACCTGATTCTGGAGATACTCGATGCCGTGCGATCGGGCAGGATCACCGATCCGCTCGTCGTCATCAGGTTCATCGACACCGGACTCCTCTTGTTGATCATCGTCGAGGTGTACCAGACGGTGCTCGCGTACGTCGAACAGAACGACACCCGGAGAGTCGTCAGGCTGGTCATTTACACCGGCGTCATAGCGATGGTTCGGAAAGCCATCATCTTCCGGACGGGAGAGTACGCCACGTTGGAGGACGCCGTGTTGGCCGCCGGGTCGTACGCGATCATCATTCTCGCGCTGGTCGCGCTGCTCTTCGTCGAGCGGGTCTACGGGAACGACTCCCTGCAGTTGTCCGACGGCGAGTCCGCGTAGCGAGCAGTCCCGGCGACAGTGCGGCCGTGACGGGCCGGCAGACTTTTGCACACGTCCCGACCGAGGACACGCATGGTCGCCGTCACTGTCTGGAACGAGTACGTACACGAACGTGAGGACGACGCCGTCGCGGAGATCTACCCCGACGGCATCCACGAGACGATCGCCGACGCGCTGGCCGAGCGCGGCCACGAGACGCGAACGGCGACCCTGCAGGAGCCGGAGCACGGCCTCACCGAGTCGGTGCTCGACGACACCGACGTGTTGCTCTGGTGGGGTCACGCCGCCCACGACGAGGTCGCAGACGACGTGGTCGAGCGGGTCTGTAACGCGGTCAACGACGGGCTCGGCCTGCTCGTGCTCCACTCCGCGCACTTCTCGAAGCCCTTCCGGCGACTGCTGGGGACCCCCTGTACCCTGAACTGGCGAGAGGCCGGCGAGCGTGAGCGTCTCTGGGCGATCGATCCCGATCACGCGATCCTCGACGGCATCGAGACGCCGATCGTCGTCCCCGAGGCCGAGACCTACGGCGAGCCGTTCGGGATCCCACAGCCCGACGAACACGTCCTCAGCTCCTGGTTCGAGGGCGGCGAGGTGTTCCGATCCGGCGTCTGCTATCGCCGCGGCAGCGGCCGGATCTTCTACTTCCGACCGGGCCACGAGACGTACCCGATCTACCACGACGAGACGATTCAGGACGTGCTCGCGAACGCCGTCGAGTGGGCGGCACCGACAGGTCGCAGCGTCACTCAGTGGGACAACGTCAACGTCGAAGCCAGCGAGTGAGAGCGGCCGCAGCTATCCGTCGTCGGCTGTCTCGGCGGCTTCCTCGGCCGGGACGACGCGCTTTCCCTCGGGCTGGGGCTGGACGACGCGGTCCGCGTCTTCCCACTCGCGGTCGAGTTCGCGCCCCTCGAAGAGTCGATCGAGGAAGACCGCCAGCCCGGCGACCTCTGAGTGGGGCTGGTTCGTCACGCCGACGTTCCAGTCGGCCCGCTCGTACACCTCGAAGCCGACCTTCTCCGCGCCCACGACCAGCAGCAGCGGCTCGCTCCGGTGGGCCGCGCGGATCTCGCCTTCGACCTCCTGGACCGGGAGGCCGTACATGGTGAGGTGGGCGATCGAGCCCGACCAGTCTTTCAGGAAGCGGTTCGGTTGCTCGGTGACCTCGACCTCGAAGGGGCCGCCGAAACGGTCGGTGATGTCCTCGACGGTGTCCTGCCGGCTCGCGCCCGCGTTCGCGAGGACGAGCCGATCCGCACCCAGAGCCCGGGCCGTGAGTCCGACGTGGGTCGTCATCCGTTCGTCCCGGCCGGGACGGTGGCCGAGTCGGAGGACGGCGACCTCGGGTTCGCCTTGCATACCCGAGGGGAGGAGCGTCGGCCGTTAAGTGCTGTCGGACTGGGCCGCGTCGATCGCGGCGCTGAGTGCCTCGTAGCTGGCTTCGACCCTCTCGCCGTTGACCAGCGCCGTCGGCGTCCGGTCGACTCCCGCGTCGATGCCGCCCTCGCGATCGGCCTCGATAGTCGCCTCGTAGGCCTGTTCGACCGCTGCGGTCTTCACCGTCGACGGGTCCGCGTCGACCTCCCGAGCCAGCGACGCGTAGCGGTCCGGCCCCAGCGAGCCCTGGTTCTCGAACAGGAGGTCGGCGTACTCGAAGAACGCCTCGTCGCCGACGCCGTCCTGTACCGCTCGAGCCGCGTTCGGAGCCTCCAGAGAGACGTTCTGGTCGACCGGCAGGGGGAAGTCGTGGTGTTCGTACCGGATCGCCCCGCTCTCGACGTACTCCGAGCGGATGTCTGGGTAGACTTCCTGGTTGAACGTTGCACAGTGCGGACAGGCGAAGTCCTCGTAGACGGCGACCGTCACGTCGGCCTCGGGATCGCCCGCGACCGGCGTCGAGAGCGAACCGGTCGTCACCGTCGCCGTTCCGTCCGGTTGCTCGGAGCCACCACTCGAGGAGTCGAGACAGCCCGCGAGCGAGGCAGCCGCTGCACCGCCGGCCAGCAACAGCGAGCGCCGCGTCGGAGAGAGATCGTCCATAGTCGGCAATCGGGGTTCGTGCACTTTAGTTTCGCGGTCTGTGTGCTGTAGAATCCGCGCCGAGAGCGGGGGCGGCATCGACGCGGGCGTCGGGAGACAGCGACGATCCCACGGGTATTTTGCCCGCCATCCCGTAGCCGCCGCCGTGCAAGTCGTCGGCTATCGCGCTCGCGTCGACGAGTCGGCTGCGCTCCTGCTCGGGACCGACGGAGCCGTTCGAACAGAGCCACTGGAGCCCGGCCAGCAGGTGTCGTACTCGCTCGGCGAGCGCCACTGTGCGGGCACGATCGACGAGGGAACGCACGTCGCTTGCGAGGCTCCGACGGCACCCTACTGTGACAGACACACCGACCGCTGGCCCTGTGCGCGGTGTCGCGGAGACTGTGCGATGCCACTGGAGAGCTGTCACGAGGAACACGCCGTCTACCTGGCCGCTTTCGCTCCGGCGACGTTCAAAGTCGGCGTCACCCGCTCGTGGCGGCTCGAACGGCGACTGCGAGAACAGGGGGCCGACCGGGCGGCCCACCTCCGGACCGTCGCGAACGGACGCGTCGCTCGCCAGATCGAGGCCGAGATCGCCGCGACGGTGGGCGACAGCGTCCGCGTGCCAACGAAGATCGAGGGGCTACACCGATCGGTCGAAGAGCCCGCCTGGCGGACGCTGCTCGACGAGTTCGAGCCCATCGAGACGTTCGAGTTCGAGTACGGGCTGGGCCTGACGGACCGTCCGATCGCCGAGACGCTGCTGTCTGGCACCGTCGTCGGGTCGCAAGGCCGTCTCCTCGTCGTCGAGAACAGCGGCGGGACCTACGCCGTCGACCTCCGGGACACCGTGGGCTACGAGCTCAGCGAGGACAGCGTCGATCGGCAACTCCAGGCCAACCTCGGCGCGTTCAGCTGATGCTGGCGTCGGCGTCCGCTGGGACGGTGGTGTTCGCGGTCCTGTTTCGTCCCGTGTAGAGACGGACCACGCCTCCCGCGAGGAGGCAGGCGGCCCCCAGGACGAGCCAGTACGGTTCGGCACCCAGCACGAAGCGTCCGGCGTCGCCGCCAGCCACCGAGACGCCGGTGTACAGCGACCCTTCGGCGACGTAGTGGCCGACCGCTCTCGCCACGTAGAAGAACACGACGGCGCTCGCGGCGACCGCTCCGAACGCGGCCCGCCGCCACCGGAGGGAGGCGACGACGCCGAGAACGCCGACGACGGCGACACGCGAGAGCAGGCGCTCCTCGTGGCTGACCGGGCCGCCCCAGCCGGTTTCGACGGTCGCGTCGTACATCGGTCGGAACTGCAGCAACTCCTGGTGGATGCCGACGACGACGGCCGCGAGGCCGACGATCGAGAGGACGACCGAGAGGGCAGCTCGCTGATTCATACTGTTGGACTCTCACTGAGAGGCAATGAATTTTGCCCCCACAAATCGAATTGCATACCGCCTCGGTTAGTCAGAAAACATTTATGACTCCGTGGAGGGATCTCGGACGTGCAACGCGAAACGATACTCACCGGCGGCATGGTCGTTCTCGTCGTCGCCATGCTCGCCACACCGCTCGCGGTTCCCGGGGTGCTCGACGAGCCCGACGACGAGAACGTCCGGCCGAGCTACCTCCACCTCCAGACCGAGGACTCGACGATCAACGTCACCTCGGTGCCCGGTCGGACGGCAAACCTCCAGCTCGACACCCGGCTCGTCCACAGCGGCGGGCCGGCGAGAAACGTCACGCTCGAAGTCCGCGCGATCGACGCCGAGTCGGGCCTGCTGGAAGATCAGGTCTACGAGTCCGTCGGCAACGTGACGGGTGATCGATCGGTCTCGGTGCTGACCGACCTCTCGGTCGAGCGCCAGGGCGGCTACCGCATCGAGACGATCGTCTACGAGGACGGCGACCGCGTCGCCCGCGGCACGCGGACGATCAGCGGCGTCCAGGCACTGACGCCCGACTACGCCGACTCGACGGTGACGTTCGAGCGCTACGAGAACTCCCCGGCTGAGATTCCGACGATCGCCGTCGACCCGACGACGACGAGCGACAACCGCTCGGAGCTGTCGGTGACGGCCGCACTGACCAACGACGGCGACACCGAAGCCGGCGACGTGACGCTGCGGCTCCGGGCTCGCCAGGCCGAGTCGAACCTCGTCGCCGCACAGTCCCGCCAGGAAGTCGGCTCGATCCGTCCGGGCCGGACCGTCGAGCCCGGCACGACGCTGACGGTCCCCGACAGCTACAACTACTACATCGACGCGATCTTGCTGCGTGACGGGGTCGTGATCGACACCGCGATCGGCGTCGCCAACCTCGACCCGACCCGCGTCGTCGAGGCCAACGAGACGCGCCGAGCGGTCGAGTTCGACACCGGCGACTTCGACGACGAGAGCACCAGCGGAGGAGACGGCGGCCGAGCGGAGGAGACCCGAACGACCACCGGCGACGGTCCCGGCTTCGGCGTCGGGCTCGCGCTCGTGGCACTGCTCGCAACCGCACTGCTGACCGCACGGAGACAGATCAATGACTGACGACGACATCGGCGGCGCGACCGAGGCACAGCACGACGAAGGGTTCGAGACGACGCAGAGTCCCGACGACACCGACGAGACGACGGAGTCCGACACCGGACAGCGCGTCATCGACGCGCTCCAGTGGGCCGCCTTCGGCATCCTGATCCTCGTGGCCCTGATCGCGACGCTGCAGTTCTACTTCGCGACCTCGAACGCGATCCGGAACTTCGTCACGCCGGACTATCGGCCGCTGTTCCAGGCGATCTTCAATCTCGTCATCCTGCTGGCCAGCGCGCTGGGCCTGTCGGTGCTCGTCCGTCGCATCACGTAGACGACAACCCTTTTCCGACCCGCACGCCAACGGCCGTCCATGGCAGAAGACGACGCTGAGGAGAACGAATCGCCAGCAGACGAACCCTCGGACGCGGGCGAGGACGAAGAGAAGTCCTTCCGAGAGCGCGTCGAGGAGATCCGTCAGGAACGAGCCGAAGAGCGCGAGGGCGAGGACGGCGAGATGAGCCGCGAGGAGCGCATGGAAGAGATGATGGGCGGTGGCGGCGGCCCGCCCGGCATGGGCGGCGGCGGTGGCGGCGGGAACCCCTTCGCACAGATGATGGGCGGCATGATGGGCGGCGGTCCCGGCGGCCCCGGCGGTGCCGGCGGCATGGGACCGGGCGGCCGAGAAGAAGAGAGCGGCGACAACGAAGAGCTGACCCGCGAAGTCCGAAAGCTGCGCGACGAGGTCCACGACGTGCGCCGCACGCTCGACCGAATCGCCGACGCGCTCGAAGACTAGCGCTTCGAACAGTCCGTTCTGCGTTTTGCCGTTCGAGAAGCGGCGCTACTCGTTGTACGCGAGGCTCATGACCCACTGCGAGAAGGCGTCGCTCCGGGCGTCGACCTCCTCGTCGCCGATGAACGGCGAGAGCTGGTCGCCGGCCATCAGCAGCGAGAAGTCCAGGTCTCTGGGTGCCGGCGTGAGGTGGTACGTGTTGTGTCCCTCGTAGATGGTCTCCTCGCGCTGGATCAGTTCCTTGTCCGCCAGCGAGTCGACGATCCGACTCCCCTTGCGCGAAGACACGTCCAGTTCCTTCCAGAAGTCGCTCTGGTGGATGCCACCGGACTCTCTGATGAGTTCCAGGCCGGCACGCTCGTCGTCCGAGAGCTCCTCCTCGATGGCTGCCATGCTCATATACTCCGTTATGGGAGGGTCGGCCGCTTAAACCTGACCTTCGACCGGACGATACGCAGTCTCACAGGGCGGTCCGTCGGCGTAGCGGAACCACCGCTCGTCCCCGAGGACGACGAGCGACGACGAGCGGGTGCCGAACCCCTCACCGTGGACGCAGACGCCGTAGTCGTGGTCCGCGATCGTCTCGGCTGCGCGGTCGAGCCACGAGCCCCCGTTCTCGTCTGGCTCTGGCTGGAGGGTCTGGACGAGTCGGCCGGCGCTGTCGGCCTGACGCTGTGCCGCCGCCCGTCGATCGTCGGGCATCCGGTAGTCGCCGTCGGCACCGACGTTGACGACCACGTGGACGCCGGGGCTCAGCGTGCGAACCGAGAGCGTCCCGTCCCACTCGGTGTAGACGGCCGCCGACGCGTCGGCGACGACGAGGTTGAACCCCTGGTACTCGTCGGCGTCGACGGCGCGCTCGACGAGCCGAGCGGCGTCCTCCGCGGATCGCTCGCCCAGCGCGTCGCGCACGAGCAGGCCCCGAGAGCGCTCGCCCGCGAGGTCGGCGTCCGTCCAGCGGTTCGTGATCGCGACGAAGACGCCGTGCTCGTTGTAGCCGATCCACGTGCCGCCAGCTTCCGCGTCAGTCGGTGCGACGACGCGTGTGCGCCAGTCGTGGACGGCAGGAGGGTTCGACTCCCGGTCGAGCCGTTCGTCACGGTTGGCGGCGACAACGAGTGGCTGTTCGAAGACCTGCCAGGCGAAGACGAGCGTACACACGACCGAGCGTATGGTCCCCGAGGGCTAAAGGGTGCTGTCGGTGTCGTCCTCGCCGACCGGCTCGGCCGGCGCACCGACGACCGTCGTCTCCGGCGGCACGTCTGCCGTGACGACGGCGTTGGCACCGACCTTGGCGTCGTGACCGATCTCGACGCCGGGGAGGACGATCGCTCCCGCGCCGATCATCGCGCCCTCGCCGACGACGACCTCGCCGGTCCGATACTCGTCTCGGAGGAACTCGTGACACAGCAGCGTGGCGTCGTAGCCGACGACCGCGTGGTCCTCGATCGTCAGCAGCTCGGGCCAGAACACGTCGGGGGTGGCCGTCAGCGCCAGCGAGACGCCCTCGCCGACCGTCGCACCGAGCCGACGGAGCAGCCACCGCTTGAGCGCGAGGCTCGGAGAGTACCGCAGGGTCCAGACGACGAGGAAGTTCACCACCAGCCTGAGTGGGTGCTTGGCCGACGGCCAGTGGTGCAGGGAGTTGTGCGGTCCCGGTGTCGCCGTCCGGTCGAGGCGGTCGTGTCGTCGTGGCCCAGTCACGACCGACCGTTCGTCAGGAGCCGTCTAAAAACCCGCGTCGTCGAGGCCGATCCGATCGATCTCGGGCCGCGTTACTCGCCGCGCAGTTCGTCCACGTGATCGATCCGCTGCTGGACGAGGTCGGGCTTGCCGATGTCGTGGCGCATCCGCAGTCCCTCTTCGCCGGCAGCGTCGAGGGCCGCCTCCGCGATCTCTTCGGCCTCGGTGATCGTCTCCGCCAGGCCGACGACGGCGAACGACCGAGAGGTCGTCGTGTAGATGCCGTCCTCGCGCTCGTCGACGCTGGCGTAGAACAGGAGCGCGTCACCGGCGCTGTCCTCGTCGATCGTCACCTTCGCGCCCGCGGCCGGCTCGGTCGGGTAGCCCTCGGGGACGGCGTATTTACAGACCGTCGCCTGCGGAGCGAAAGAGAGCTGTGGCAGGGGCTCGTCCTCGCGGGCCGCCGTCAGCACGTCGAGGAAGTCGGTGTTCAACACCGGCAGCGTGTTCATCGCCTCGGGATCGCCGAAGCGAGCGTTGAACTCGACGACCTTGATCCCGTCGGCGGTGAGCATGAACTGACCGTACAGGACGCCCTTGTAGTCGTCCAGCGCGTCGACGACCGCCCGGAGCACGTCGACGGCCTCCATGTAGTCGTCTTCCGACATGAAGGGCAGCTCCAGGCCGGCGTCGGAGTAGCTCCCCATGCCGCCGGTGTTGGGACCCTCGTCGCCCTCGTAGGCGCGCTTGTGGTCCTGTACGGCGGGTGTGACACGGAGCTGGCCGTTGGCGACGAACCCCTGGACGGTGAACTCCTCGCCGACGAGGCGCTCTTCGAGGACGACGCGGTCGTAGTCCGCACTCCGGAGGTGCGCTTTTGCCTCCTCGGCGGTGACCTGATCGCCGATGACTCGGACGCCCTTGCCGCCGGTGAGCCCGGCCGGCTTGACCGCGAGGTCGCCGTCGTAGTCGTCGATGTACTCGCAGGCGGCAGCCATGTCGTCGAACGTCTCGAAGTCGGGACAGCCCGGAATGTCGTGTTCCCGCATGAACCGCCGCTGGAAGGCCTTGTCCGTCTCGATGCGGGCCGCGTCCTGTCGGGGACCGAACGTGTACACGCCCGCCTCGTCGAGCGCGTCGGCGACGCCGGCTTCGAGTGCGTTCTCGGGACCGATCACCGCGAGCGTCGCGTCGACCTCGTTGGCGTAGGTCCGGACCGCCGTCGGGTTCGTCGTGTCGAGCGTCTCGAACCCGTCGGCCAGCGCCGCGATTCCGGGGTTCCTGTTGCCGGCACACGCGTACAGTCGGGCATCCGAGTCGGCCAGCGAGCGGGCGATCGCGTGCTCGCGGCCCCCGCCACCGATCAGCACCACGGTCTCTGTCATACCTGAGGGGGCGACTGGCAGGGGCCTAAACCTTGCCTTTCCCCTCGCGTCGGCGGCCGTTCAGTCCGTCTCACGGCCGTCTTCCCGCACACACCTGTGGTCGTCGTCGTTCGATCGACCGGTACGGACCGACGAGACTGCGTCTCAGGCTGCCGGCTGTACATCTGTCACGAATGTTGCGACCCCGTGGTCGCGAATCGCTTGCAACAGTGACAGCCGGCAGTATCAGTCCAGGCTGTCGGGCGTGTCGTCACGAGCGAGCCACCGCTGCATCGCCGTCAGCAGGTCGTCGTCCTCGTCGGCCTCCGATCCGCAGCGTTCTCTGTCTGCGGGATCGACCGGCGTGTCGTCTCGATCGTACCACAGCTCCATCGCGGTCGGATTCTCGGTCGTGTTCTCACACTCCCACGCCGGCCCGTCGTCCGAGCCGTCGTCCACGAGGTCGCTGCGCCAGAGCTCTCGGTCGTCCGCGTAGTGCTCGTTCGTATCGTAGTCGTCATCGCCGCCGTCGTTTTCGTCGTCTTCGTCGTCATTGTCGTCCTCGTCGCCGTCGTCATCGCCGCCATCGTCGCCATCGTCTTCGTCGTCCTCGTCGCTATCGCCCGCATCATCGCCGTCTTCGCCGTCGCCATCGTCCACATCACCGTCGTCTGGGTCGTCTCCGTCCGAGCTGTCGTCCCCCGTCTCACTACCGTCGTCTGGATCGCCGTCGCCGTCTGTCCCGTCACTCCCTTCGCCACCGTCACCGCCGTCGCCGTCGGTACCACTACCGGTGTCGTCGCCGTCCGAGCCGTCTCCGCCGTCGCCGTCGACCGCGTACGTCGTACAGTCGCTCCCTGCCTCGACGTGTCCGGCGCACACGCCACAGGCGTCGTTCTGGTCCAGGGCCGCGACGATGTCGTCGACGCTGTCGTAGGCCGCCGCGGCGCAGTCGTTGGGGTTGATACAGAGGCTACACGAGCCGTTCGAATCGGTAGTTCCGCCCCGAACGACGTTCTCTTCCAGCAGCCCGACGATCGTCTCGTCGGCCGACGCCTCGTAACAGTAGCTCTGCCAGCTCCAGGGCACGTCGACGCCGCTCGTCGCCGTCATCGGTCGACAGGTGAAGGTCCCGTCGACGGCGACGACGGCGAAGCTCCCGTCCGTCCCCGTACAGACGCGATCACAGCCCTCGAACTGGGTCTCGTGTGCCGCTGCAGTGCCGCTGGCGGCGAGCAGACCCGCAGTCGCCGCCCCGATCGTCTTCAGCACGCGTCGGCGGTCGACGCCGTTCTCGTCGGTCGCGTCGTCTGTTGGGCTCATCGGTAGCGACATCTCTCGGCGTATCGATTTCGTAATGAGTCGTGTACGGCCGAGAAGTCCGCCACTAACCGGTCAGTTCCCCGACTCCAGACGAAGGTAGTCGGCCGTCGATCGCACCGTCTCGTCGGTATCGCTAGCCGTCCGAAGGTATCTGACGACCACCCGGACCGAACTGGAACGTCGGTCGGCGATCGCTGAGACGGACAGGCTTTCCCGTCTGCCACCCGGACGGTCGGCTATGAGCAGCGACTCGGGCCCGACGGACCGGAACCGCCTCGACGAGGCGGAGAGCCCCTATCTCCGCCAGCACGCGGACAACCCCGTCAACTGGCAGCCGTGGGACGAACAGGCACTCGAAGCCGCCAGCGAGCACGACGCGCCGATCTTCCTCTCGATCGGGTACTCGGCGTGTCACTGGTGTCACGTCATGGAAGACGAGAGCTTCTCCGACCCCGAGACGGCGGCGCTACTCAACGAACACTTCGTCCCGATCAAGGTCGACCGCGAGGAGCGCCCGGACCTCGACGCCATCTACATGAGCATCTGCCAGCAGGTGACCGGCCGCGGTGGCTGGCCGCTGTCGGCGTGGCTCACTCCCGAGGGCGAACCGTTCTACGTGGGGACCTACTTCCCGCCAGAGGAGCGCCGCGGGATGCCGGCGTTCGGCCAGCTGCTCGAAGACATCGCGGGCTCGTGGTCCGATTCGGAGCAACGCGAGGAGATGTACAACCGTGCCCGGCAGTGGACCGACGCCATCGAGGGCGACGTGGGCGACGTGGGACAGCCGGGCGACGTGCCCGACGACGAGGCGCTGCAGGCGGCCGTCGACGCCGCGATTCGGGCCGCGGACCGCGAACACGGCGGCTGGGGGAACGGCCCGAAGTTCCCACAGCCGGGACGACTCCACTACCTCATGCGCGAGGTCGCCCGTTCGGACCGCGACGACGTGCGCGCGGTCGTCACCGAGACGCTCGATGCGATGGGCGACGGCGGGCTCTTCGACCACGTCGGCGGCGGCTTCCACCGCTACTGTACGGACCGGGAGTGGGTCGTCCCCCACTTCGAAAAGATGCTCTACGACAACGCGACGCTTCCGCGAGCGTACCTCGCTGGCTACCAGCTCACCGGCGACGAGCGGTACGCCGAGATCGCACGCGAGACGTTCACCTTCGTCGAGCGCGAACTCACACACGAGGACGGTGGCTTCTTCAGCACGCTCGACGCACAGAGCGTGCCGCCCGCCAGCCGTCGCGATGACGCGGACGCCGAGCCCGAAGAGGGCGCGTACTTCGTCTGGACCCCCGAGGAGATCCGCGCGGCCGTCGACGACGAGACGGCGGCCGACCTGCTGTGTGACCGCTTCGGGATCACCGAGTCGGGCAACTTCGAGGGCAAGACGGTGCTGACCGTCGACGCCTCCATCGAGGCCCTGAGCGAGTCCAGCGGGCTCGAAGCGAGCGAGGTCGAGCGCAACCTGGCGAGCGCACGCGAGCAGGTCTTCGAAGCCCGTGAGGAGCGCCCCCGCCCCGCACGCGACGAGAAGGTGCTCGCGGGCTGGAACGGACTGATGATCACGGCGCTGGCCGAGGGCGCGATGGTCCTCGACGACGTGGATCCGGAACCGGCCGCCGACGCCCTCGCGTTCGTCCGCGAACACCTCTGGGACGAGAGCGAGCAACGGCTCGCACGCCGGTACAAGGACGGCGACGTGGCCATCGACGGCTACCTCGAAGACTACGCCTTCCTCGGTCGGGGCGCGCTGACGCTGTTCGAGGCGACCGGCGACGTCGAACACCTCGCGTTCGCGCTGTCGCTGGCCCGCGCCATCGAGCGAGAGTTCTGGGACGAGACGGACGCCACGCTGTACTTCACACCGACCAGCGGCGAGTCGCTGGTGGCTCGCCCACAGGAGCTCACCGACCAGTCGACGCCGTCCAGCAGCGGCGTCGCGGTCCAGGCGCTGCTCTCGCTGTCGGCGTTCGTCCCGCACGACCGCTTCGAGACGATCGCGGCGGGCGTCCTGGAGACACACGCCAACAAGATCGAGGCGAACCCGATGCAACACGCCTCGCTGGTCGTCGCGGCCGACCGCTATCGTCGGGGCGATCTCGAACTCACGCTGGTCGCCGACGAGGTCCCGGCAGAGTGGCGAACGACGCTGGCCGAGACGTACCTCCCGGACCGGCTGCTCGCGTGGCGGCCGCCCAGCGACGACGATCTCGACGCGTGGCTCGACGTGCTGGGGCTGGAGGAGGTCCCGCCGATCTGGGCCGACCGGACGGAACGGGACGGCGAGGCGACCGTCTACGCCTGCCGACAGTTCACGTGTTCGCCGCCACAACACCACCTGCGAGACGCGCTCGACTGGGCGACAGAGCAGGCGTGAGACGACGCACCGTCGCCGTGTGGCGTCCGTCGGCGTGGCCGCGTTCGAGCGGTGCGTAGCGTGCTCGACCCGTTCTCACTGCTGACCGAAGACGAGGCGTCGCCGGACGTGACGGCGGCGACGGTCGGTGACGTCTCGCGGGGGACGTTCTGGGCGTTCGTCGCCGCGCTGGTGCTTTCACAGTTCGGGCTCGCCGCCGTCAGCCTCGGCGCGCTGTACGGTCTCGTCCTCGGCCAGTGGCCCCTCGCCAGTGTGCTGGTTGCCGTCGGTGTCGCCGCGCTCGCCGGTGTCGGCGTGCTCTACTGGTGGCACCAGAGCCGGAGCGACGAGTGAATTTCGCGACCACGGGGTCGCGAGTGTCTCGAAACAGTGACAGCCGGCAGTATCAGTCGAGTACCGCCTGGATCTCCTCTGCGAGAGAGACGGCGATCGGTACGTCCGCGTCCTCGACGAAGCGGGCGATCTCCTCGCCGCCGCTCGCGCTGTCCGTGCCTTCCGGCACGCGCTCCACGACCACGGTCGGGATGTACTCGATCCCGTACTCCTCGACGCCGGGACCGGTCTTCGAGCCGTCGTCTTCCTTCTCGGTCTCGTGGTGGACGACGTTCGCTTCGGGGACCTCGGCGGCGTCTAACGCCGCGCCGAAGTCGGGCAGTTGCGAGCGGCAGTCCTTGCACCAGTCGCCGCCCCAGACCTTGTAGACCAGTTCGTCGCGGTGCTCGGCAAGTACGTCGACGGTGTCCTCGTAGGCCCCCTCCGACCAGACGGGGTTGGGCTCCATCGTTGTCAGTGGCATACCCCGGAGTAGCGCCCGGAGTCGCTTAACGCTCGCGCTCTCTCGGTCGTCACCGGTAACGGCACGCCATGCTGGTGACGGGGAGGGTTTTAACCGGGGACCCTCAAGATGGCGGTAATGAACGAGACAATCCTGGAGACGCTGGGGTCGCCGCTCGTCTCGGTCGCGGCACCCGAGGGCGCGACGGTCGCAGCCAAGGTCGAGTCGTTCAACCCCGGCGGCTCCGCGAAGGACCGCCCGGCGCGGTTCATGATCGAGGCCGCCGAGGAAGCCGGCGAACTGAGCGACGGCGACGCGCTCGTCGAGCCGACGAGTGGCAACACGGGGATCGGACTCGCGATGGCCGGCGCGGCCAAGGGGTACGACGTGTGCCTCGTGATGCCGGGCTCGAAGTCGCCCGAGCGCCGCCAGATAATGAACGCCTACGGCGCGGAGATCGAACTCGTCGACGGCGACATCTCCGCCGCGAAAGACCGGGCCGACGAACTCGAAGCCGAGGAGGGGTACGTCCAGCTCCGGCAGTTCGAGAACGAGGCCAACCCGCGGGCACACTACGAGACGACGGGCCCGGAGATCGTCGAACAGGTCGGCGACCGGACGGTCGACGCCTTCGTCGCCGGCATCGGCACGGGCGGAACCATCACCGGGGTCGGCCGTCGGCTCCGCGAGGCGTTCCCGGACGTGGACATCGTCGGCGTCGAACCGGCCGACAACGCCGTCCTCTCGGGGCAAGAGCCCGGGACCGGCGAGGACAGCTTCCAGGGGATGGGACCGGGGTTCGTCAGCCCGAACCTCGACGTGGACTTGCTCGATTCGGTGACGACGGTCGAACTCGCCGACGCCGAAGCCGAGTGTCGCCGCCTGGCCCGCGAGGAGGGGATCCTCGTGGGCCAGTCCTCCGGGGCGTCGAATCTCGCCGCCAGAGAGAAGGCCGCCGAGTTGCTCGACGAGGGCGTCGCGGACCCGCTCGTCGTGACCGTCTACTGGGACAGCGGCGAGCGCTACATGTCGACGGGGATGTTCGACGAGTAGCGTACCGGTTGCAACGCTGGACACACCGATCGCACTGCTGTGCGATCGGGTGTGCATCGAATTTCGATGGTCATGATAGCACCGTCCGAAGTCGCCTCGACCGCGTTTTGAGCCTCCACAAGGAGTTTATCAGTACGGCCGGCAGAGACGGGTATGCAACGATCTCGCCGCCGCGTCCTCGCAGCCAGCGCCTCGCTGCTCGCGGCCGGCTGTGTCGGGGCCGATCCCGAGAGCGACCGCCCGGATCAGCGCTCGCCGACTTCGAGCCCGAACGGATCCGAGACGGCCGACTGTACGTCGGGCATCGTCCTCACGACCGGGCCGTACGCACCGGCCGACGACCTCCCGGTCAGCCTGAACGAGACGGAGCGTTTGATCGTCGAACGGGCAGCCAGCGACGGGCCTGCGGCGTACACGACCGACGGCTCTGGACCGCTGCGCGACGGCGTGATCGTACGCCACGACGGCGAATTCTACCGGACGGCGTCCGAGATCGTCGCCGTCGACGCGATTCCGGCCTACGAGATGGACGTGTCCTGGGAAGCGGGACAGACCGCGCCCGAGGGCGCGACGGTCGTCCACTTCGAGGAGCTACCCGAATCTGACCAGGCCGCGCTCGAATCGGCAGTACTGAATCCCGAATCAGAGGGTGATGGAGACGGGCTCCCGCAGCGACAGCTCTCGATTCGAGCGTTCCCGGCACCCTACCCCGACGGCGGGACGGACTCGCGGCTCGTCGGGAATCGGACCTGGGTCCGGTGGCGAGACCGGACGATGCGCGTCGACGTGGCCGGCGACTCCGAGGAGACCAAAGAGCGGCGTACCTTCGAGTACACCCTCGAACGGGTCGCCACAGACGAGTCCGCGCTCCGTTCGTTCGCCGCCGAGCGGTATCTCGTCGCGCTCGACGACGTGCCCGAAGCGCAACGGTCGATCCTCACCGCCGCGATCGACGGCCGCTACGAGGAGTGTGCCCCGGCGTCGACGGCGCTGTCGGCGCTCCGGGATCGCCTGTCCGAGGGCGAACAGCTCCCCCACCCGAACGACGACGCGTGGTACGTCGCCCTCGACGGAGAGCGGTCGCTGCTCCAGATCAGCGAGTGGGTCCGCTGACGGTCACCGGCAGTCTCAGGCACCGAACTCGTCTCTCGACACCCTGACGACGACCGTCTCGTCGACCGCACGCAGATCGTACTCCGGGATCGAATCGCCGGTCCGCGTCACCAGCATCGGCTCGACGAGTCGGGGTTCAGCGTCGTCGTCCTCGGGCGACTCGACGCCGTACACCTTCAGGAACCGGTCGCGTTCGTCCTCGTCGACGGCGTCGTCGCGCATCGCCGTCGCCAGCGACCGCGAGAGCCACTCCGTCTCGCTGACCGACGGTTCGAGCACCATCGCGGCGTCGGTGAAGCGAACGAGATACCAGTTGAGGTCGTTGCAAAGCGCCACCGCGGCCCCCAGGCTGACGGTCTCGACGGCCAGGGCGTTGGCGAACGGCTCGCGAATGTCGTAGGTCGCCAGCGCTTCCCGTGCGGTCTCGCGCGAGAGCAGTTCGTACCGGAGGTTGCAGTCCTCGGAGCCGACGAGACACACTCGCGCCATCGTGCTGTCCGAGACGGTCGCCGGGGATAGTGGTTTCGCTCTCAGCGGTCGCGGGCGACGACCTCGGCACGCTCGGCGACGGCCCTCGCACGCTCGAACAGGTCGTCAGGTTCGCGCTCGCGGAGGGCGTGCAGGTCGGCGTTCGTCTCGGGCAGCGACGGCGCGACGCGGTTACAGCCGGTCGGGATCGTCGACGCCTCGAAGGTTCCGATCTCGCGGGCTAGCTGCGTGATATCGGCCTTGTCGGCGGTCAGGTTCGGCCGGAAGACTGGACAGTCGACCGCCGCGTCCGTCACCGCGAGGTTGGCGCTCGTCTGGCTCGACTTCTGTCCGATCGCCTCGCCGGTCGCCACGCCGACGGCGTCGGTACGCTCGGCGATCCGGGCTCCGACGGCGAGCATGAACCGCCGCAGGGCGAGCATCCGCCGTGCGTCCAACTCCGCTGAGAGCCGTTCCACGACATCCCCACCGTCGGCGATTCGCACCGAGCGGTCGAAGTTCGGGACGTAGCTGGCGAGCGTCTCGGCGGTCGAGAGGGCTCGCGCGCGGTGGTCCGGGCCGCCGTACGCTCCGAGGTCGACGTACACCGGCACGACGGGACAGCCGCGCTTGAGCAGCTTCCAGGCCGCGACGGGAGAGTCGATCCCCCCAGAGAGCAAGACGACGACGGGTTCCTGGGTCCCGACGGGGAGCCCGCCGGGACCCGCCTGCTTGTCGAGAAACAGGTACGCGACCTCCCGACGACACTCGACGTGGAACGTCAGGTCCGGCTCGTCGAGGTCGACCGCCGGATCGCCGCCTGCCGCTTCGATCGCGGCCCACACGGCAGCGCCGCCGTCGGACTCGATGTCCTCGCTGGAGAAGTCGTGGGCAGACTGCTGGCCGGCCCGGCGAGCGTCGACCGCGAAGGTGCCACCGTCGAATCGCTCACGTGCGATCTCTGCCAGCCCCTCACAGATGGCATCGAGCGTCGGCTCGGTGCGGACGGCGGCGCTCGCAGAGACGACGCCGAAGGTGTCTGTCGCGGCCTCGACGGCGGCGCTGGGCTCGTCGGTGTGGACGAACAGCCGCGTCCGTTCGCGCTCGACGGAGCCGTCGACGCCGCGATCCGCGAGCAACGCCGAGAGGTTCGTCGCCAGTCGCTCCTCCATCGATCGGCGTACCTGTTCGCTCTTGGTCCCGATCTCGCCGTGGCGAACGAGGACGATGTCGGCTCCCGGCGGGTGCATACCGATGCTTGACCGATCCGGGATAAAGGAATGTCGCCTCATACGGAGCGTTGTCGTTACGTACCGGTGAGCGTCTACCCCGTGGCGACACTCACCGGTAGATCGCTACAACCGTCCGTATCAGATCGCACTCCCCGGGTCACTCCGTTCCCCGCGTCGGTTCGAGGCTGGTCGCTCCGCGCCTCGCAATTTCCGAGAGCCGCGCTCCCGATGGTCGCTTTGGCTCTCGCTGCTCGCGTGTCATTCCCTCCGCTCTCTCCCGCTCGTAATTTCCGAGAGCCGCGCTCCCGATGGTCGCTTTGGCTCTCGCTTAGAACGTCGAGAGTTCACCGTCGACGACGCGCCGGGTGACGTTGGTCACGTCGGCCAGCTCGTCGTCGATCGCGGCCTCGACCTCGTCCTCGATGTCCGCGACGGTGACGCCGTCCTCGGTGACGAGTTCGGCGTCGGCGACGTGGGGCTGGTCGATCGGCGAGCCGATCTGAGAGAGCAGTCGGATCTGGAGCTGTTCGATGCCGTCGACCTCGTCGACGACGCTCTTTGCGATCTCCGTCGAGAGGAGGTTGTAGATCTTTCCGATGTGGTTGACCGGATTCTTGCCGGAGGTAGCCTCCATGCTCATCGGTCGGTTCGGAGTGATGAGGCCGTTCGCGCGGTTGCCGCGGCCGACGGAGCCGTCGTCGCCCTGCTCGGCGGAGGTGCCGGTCGTCGTCAGGTAGATCGACCCCTCGTCGTAGTCGTCGGCGGTGTTGACGTGGACCGTCACCGCTCGGTCGGTGAACTCCGTGGCGAGGTCTTCGACGTACCGGCGGACGCTGGCGACGGCGTCCTTGTACGCTTCGAGGTCCTCGATGTGTCGATCCACCATCGCCGCGGCGACGGTCACGTCGATGTGGTCGCCCTCGCGCTTGCCCATCACTTTCACGTCCTGCCCGACTTCCGGGTGGTCGACCGAGTACTCGCCGTTGAGCCGTTGCTCGGTGGCTTTGACGATCTGTTCAGTTTCCGACAGCGGTGCGTGCCCGACGCCGTAGCTCGTGTCGTTGGCCATCGGTACGGACCCCTCGTCGCCGAACACGTCCTGGAGGTCGCCGCTGCCCTCGCCGAGACGAACGTCGACGACGATGTCGGTGCCGACGTCCAGATACGGGAAGTTCGCTTCCAGGTAGTCCCGCGCCGCTTCGAGCGCGATCGTCTCCGCGGGAATGCGCTCGCCCTCGTAGGTCTTGGTCGCCCGTCCGACGATCAGCAGATAGATCGGTTCCAGCACCTCGCCGCCGCCGAAGGCCGGAGCGGCGGTCCCGGCGACGAGCTGGCTCTCGTCGGTGTTGTAGTGCAGGACCGTTCCGAAGCGGTCGAGGTACGTCTGTGCGAGGGCCCGCGAGACCGTCTCCGCGACGCCGTCACAGATCGAGTCGGGATGACCGATCCCCTTTCGCTCGACGATCTCGACGCCCTGTTCCTCGACTGCCAGCCCAGAAGACGGCTGCACGTGGATGTTCCGATCTGTCATTGGTACTGCGTTCGATGGCCCCGGTTCTATAACTTGCGGAAACCAAATCCTCGGATATGATTACTCTCTCGCATCACCGTCGGCGTCGTCGAGTAACAGCCCGAGGTACGAGGTCCGGATCTGGTCGTCGGGATCCAGTCCGAGGTCGCGCATGAGGTCGGCCGCGCCCTCGCGCGCGGCGTCGATCTCCTCGGCCTCGGTCTCGACCTCGACGAACGAGCCCGCGCCCGCGACCGAGTCGAGCGTGACCGTGTAGCCGTCGAGCCGGTACCGATCGCGCTCTTTGCGAACCGTCGCCGCGGCCTCGAACCCGACCGACTCGAAGATCGCCGCCGCGTCGTCACCGTCGCCGACGGCGGTCTCGATCTCCTCGCGGGTCTTCGACCCCGCGTCGACTTTGGGGCCCTTGTAGGTCATCACCGCCGAGGACTCGCCGTCGACGGTCTCGCGACGCACCCGCAGCGCCTCGTCGGTTTCAGCGAACTCTCTGTGGGGGGCGTCGTAGTAGGTGTCCGCCTGTTCGACGGTGCCCAGGAACGCCGCCCCGAGCGCGTCGAGCCGCTCGCGCACGGGCTCGTGATCGGTCTCGACCTTGAGTTCGACCTCGTACATACCCCGAAACTGACCGTCAGGGGATAAAATGCATTCGAGAACGACGGGAGCGAGCGCGATATCGGGGCCCGTCGGCCCCGGTCGCGCAGCCGAAACGTTGTTCTTAAGAGTGCAACGCCAGACCGATAGGGTATGAGTAACGAATCCGAGGCCGACGCGGACGAAGAACTCGAAGAGCAGGACGCAGAAGAATCAGCGGCCGATGAAGAGGAAGCCCAGGGCTTCGAAGAGGGCGACTTCGTCGAGATGGCCTACACCGCACGCACCGTCGAGGGCGGCGACCTCGTCGACACGACAGACCCGGAAGTCGCAGAAGAGGAAGGCGTCGGCGAGGACCAGGAGTTCGCACCGCGAACGATCGTGCTCGGCCAGGGCCACCTGTTCGAGGCCGTCGAAGAGGACGTCTACGGTGAGGAAGTCGGACACTCCGGCACCGTCACCGTCCCCGCGACCGAGGCCTTCGGCGAGTACGACGAGAGCGAGGTCCGTACCGTCGCGGCCGACAAGATCCCGGAAGACGACCGCTACCCCGGCGCACACGTCGACGTCGACGGCGAGCACGGCCACGTCGAGACGATCATCGGCGGCCGCGCACGCGTCGACTTCAACCACCCGCTGGCCGGCGAGGACATCGAGTACGACTACGAGGTCCTCAGCGAGGTCGATGACCGCGAAGAGCAGGCCCAGGGCATCCTCTCGATGATGCTCGACATGGAGCTCGACGTGTGGTTCGAGACCGAGACCGTCGAGGAAGAGCAGCTCGTCGAGTCCGACGAGGACGACGAGGACGCCGAACCCGAGACCGAGACCGTCGAGGTCGAGAAGGACACGCTCTACATCGAGGCGACGCCCCAGCTGACGATGAACCAGCAGTGGATGATGGGCAAACAGCAGATCGCCCAGCAGCTCACCCAGCTGCTCGACATCGACCGCATCATCGTGCAGGAAGAGCTCGGCGGTGGCGGCATGGGCATGCCCGGCATGATGGGCGGCATGGGCGGCGCTGGCGGCGCTGACATCGAGGACGCGCTCGAAGACGCAGACGTCGACGCCGACGAGATCATGGACGAGATCGAAGGCGCAGCCGACGAGTAAGCGTACCGCGCCTCTGGCGCGGTTTCACTGAACCGAGTGTAACGAGGTTCAGCCTTTTTCGCCCACGTTTTTCGAGGAGTGGTTCGCGAGTAGTGCGGGACCGAAGGTCCCGCATACCGTGCGAACGGGCGCTCCGCGCCCGTGAGCAGACGCAGCGAGCGAATCCCGACGCTGAAAAAGGTGGGTGTGACGCCGACGAGATCATGGACGAGATCGAAGGCGCAGCAGACGAGTAAATCGCTCCCGCAACTTCTCCCGTTTTTTCACCCTCACCAGTTGCGTCGCTGTCGCGTAATCAGTATCGCGTATATCTCTGACATCGAAAATCAGCCAGCGGTATCAGCGTCGTTCGACGAACGTCGCGTCGGCGGAGGTCTTGCCCTTGTTGAACGACAGCACCTTCGCCCGGATCACGTCGCCTTCGGAAAGTCCAGACGGGATGTCCTCGACGAAGAGGACGAACCCCTCGACCTTGCCGACGGCGACCTTCTCGCCGGAGTGGTGCGTGCTGAAGTCGGTGATCCCGAAGTCGTAGGATTCGCCGATCTCGACGGGTGGATCGCGCTGCTGGGCCGCGTCGTGGGCGCGTTTCGACTGGCGTCTGTCGGACGCGCCGCGTCGACGCCACCAGATCGCGACGAGCGCCAGAGCGAGCACCGCGGCCCCGCCGACCGCGAGCGGGGCCACACCGTCGACCGGAAGCGAGTTCATACCGACGACTGTGGAGGGTGTCGCAAATAAGTTGGAGGTATTCGACCGCAGGCGGACGCGGGTACCGCGACGGTGCTAACTCACGAGAATGTGGGCGGCGATGTCCTCGCGGATGATCGTATCGCAGTACTCACAGCGGACGCCGTCGTCGAGCACCTCGAACGCCGAGTCGACGGGCTCGGACTCGGTCGTGATGCAGTTGCGGTTCGGACACTCCAGGACGCCCTGGACGCGGCTGGGGCGTTCGACGCGGTGTTTCTCGGCCACGTCGAAGTTCCGGACGATGTTGATCGTCGCGGCGGGTGCGATCAGCGACAGCACGTCGACCTCGTTCTGTGAGAGTTCACGGCCCTCGACTTTCACGATGTCTTTCTTGCCCAGGCGGTCCGAGGGGATGTTCATCGCGACCGAGACCTCCTCGCCGCTGGTGCCGTCGATGCCGATGATCGCCAGCACGTTCAGCGCCTGGCCGCCGGGAATGTGGTCGATCACGGTGCCGTTGCGGATCTTGCTCACGCGGAGTTCGGGGTCGTCGCTCATTGTGACTCCTCCAGAACCATGTCCAGTAGCGCCATCCGGACGGGGACGCCGTTGTGTGCCTGCTGGAAGTACTGTGCGCCGTCGAGTTCGTCCACGTCGTGAGCGATCTCGTCGACCCGCGGGAGCGGGTGCATGACCGTCAGATCCTCGTTGTGCTCGCGGATCGTCGCCGCGTCGATCTGGTACTCCCCGGCGACCTCGTGGTACTCGCTCTCGTCGGGGAACCGCTCTTTCTGGATCCGAGTGACGTAGAGGACGTCCAGTTCCGACAGCACGTCGTCGAGGTCGGTGTGCTCGCGGACCTCCGCGCCGGACTCGTGGAGGTCGT
This sequence comes from Halomicrobium sp. HArcht1-1, assembly GCF_058933285.1. Lineage (NCBI taxonomy): Archaea > Methanobacteriati > Methanobacteriota > Halobacteria > Halobacteriales > Haloarculaceae > Halomicrobium > Halomicrobium sp. HArcht1-1. The sequence continues at coordinate 1,647,778 of NZ_JBZYDL010000001.1, read as the reverse complement.
ACCGCACCGACCGGGGCAGTTGCAGGCTCTCGGGGCTGACGAAGTGCTGGCGAGCGTCGAAGACGGTCAGGGCGTGGGCCAGCGAGTGGACGGTGCGGCCGTACTTCAGGTCGCCCATGATTCCGATCGAGAGGTCGTCGAAGCCAGCGTTCTCGCGGATCGTGTACAGATCAAGGAGCGTCTGTGTCGGGTGCTGGCCGGCACCGTCGCCCGCGTTGATCAGCGGCGCGTCGACGAACTCGCTGGCCATCTGGGCCGCGCCCTCGCTGGGGTGGCGCAAGACGAGCGCGTCGGCGTAGCCCTCGACGACGCGGACGGTGTCTGCCAGCGACTCGCCTTTCTTGACGCTGGAGGACTCGACCGTGCCCATGTCGACGATGTCGCCGCCGAGGCGTTTCATCGCCGCTGTGAAGCTCATCTTCGTCCGAGTACTGGGTTCGAAAAAGAGGAGGCCGAGCAGGGACCCCTCGTGTCGGTCCGCGTAGGCCGACGGATCCGCCGCGATCTCGGCAGCGCGGTCCAGCACCGCCTCGATGTCCTGGCGGGAGAGCTGTTTGGCGCTGATGATGTGGTCCTGGCGCATCGATAGGTACCGTGGCCGCGACGGCCTTGAATCTCCCGAACCGTCCCGAGCGTTCAAGACGGATGACGAGACAGTCCCCGCCATGCTCGCGATCGCAGGCGGTAAGGGCGGGTCGGGAAAGACCACGACGACGGCGTGTCTCGCTCGCGGGCTGGCGGGCGAGGGGCGTGCTCCGATCGCCGTCGACGGCGACTGTGACATGCCGGACCTGCACCTCGTCGCGGGAGCGTGCCCACGGCCGGGTATCGGTGCCTACGAAGACGGAGCGTCCCTCGACGAAGTCACGCACTCGGCCGTGGAGTTGCCCGGCGTCGAGGTGCTGCCGGCAGGCCGTGGCGGCGTCGAGGCACTCGAAGCGACCCTAGAGCAGTTGGCCGCGACGCCGCGGCCAGTCGTCGTCGATACGCCAGCCGGCGCGTCGCCGGTCGTGGCGACCGCGTTGCGCGCGGCCGACGCGGTCGTCGTCGTCTCGACGGCCACGCCGGAGAGTCTCGAAGACGCAGCGAAGACCGCGGCCATGGCTCGCACGCTGGGGACCCGCGTTCTCGGTGCGGTGGTGACCCGGAGCGCGGGCCGGATCGAGCCGGAACCGCTGCTTGGCTGCCAGACGCTTACCCACGTGCCGGACGTGACAGCACCGCTGACCGACGGGACCGTGGCTGCGCGGTACGACCGCGTCGTCGACGAGGTGGCCGAACGGAATATTTAATCCGTGTCGGGACGTGTCTCACAGTGGCATGGTGAATCGTCTGCGGACGGGGATCGACGTTCTCGACCGCAAACTGGATGGGGGAATCCCGGAGGGGAGCATCGTGGCCCTGACGGCGGATCCAGCGAGCCAGGCAGAGCTGTTTCTGTACGAGTTGACCGCGACGCGGGGGACGCTCTGGCTCTCGCTGGACCGGACGGCCACCGCGGTGCAGGCGAGTATCGAGCAGACCCCGGCAGAGACCGGCGACCCGACGGTGCGACACATCTCGGGCGAAGCGCCGCTGGACAACGCGGGCAAACTGGTCAGTGCGCTCCCGGAGACCTCGAACCTGATCGTCGACCCGCTCGACGTGTTAGAGGCTCAGGAACCACACTCCCGGTTCCGTGCCTTCATGAACGACCTGCAGACACACATCGTCAACACGGGCAGCATCGCCATCCTCCACTGTCTGGACGGCCGCGAGGTCGCGTCGTTGCGAGACACGACCGAGCACTTCGCGGACGTCGTCTTCCAGCTCGACACCACCGTCTCCGGCGACGAAGTCGAGAACAGGCTGGCGATTCCGAAGTTCCGCGGCGGCCGCGCCCCCTCGGACGTGATCAAGCTCGATCTGGTCGAACAGGTCAGCATCGACACGTCCCGAGACATCGCGTAGTCGACCACCGGAGTTCCTTTGCCGACTCGTCGCCCAGTGTCGACGATGACAGTCGTCTTTGCCGGCGTCGGAGCCGACGACAGCAACGTCAACGCACACGGGCCGCTGTACCCGGACGGTCGCTTCGAGTACGTCCCGATCCCGGAGAAGACGCCCGACACCGACGAACCGGAGACGTTCGGATCGTGGGACCTGCGGTACGACGACCGGACTGGGGCCGACCTGACGAACCGACTCGACACCTATCCCGAGGACGGGAGCGCAGAGACGGTGCGTGACGAGGCCGTCCCAGACTGGCCGCTGCACCGCGACCCCAACTTCGAGGCGATGACCTACGGCGAGCACCGCGAGGGGTTCGGGCAGTACGTCTCGCGGCTCTCGCGCCTCGGCGAAGGCGACGTGGTGGCGTTCTACACCTCGCTCGTCGAGGAGGGATCAGAGCGCAAACATCGCTATCTCGTCGGCTACTTCACCGTCGAGACGCGTACCGTGATCGAACCCGACGACCCGATCGACATGAAACGCGAGAAGCTCGCACGCCACCCCGAGAACGCCCACGCGAAGCGAGCGACGGACGGCGTCCCCTTCTACGACGACAAGCGGCTGGTGTTGCTCGACGGCCGCGCTCCCGGTGGGCTCTTCGAGCGCGATCCGATTCGGCTGAGCGAGTACCGCGACCGCCCGGACGGACCCGGCGGGTACTACCTCGACCCCGCCGTGGCCGAGCGCTTCGCCGTCTCGGAGGGGTCCGACTACATGACCCGAAAGCCCGCCCTGGTGAGCGAACTTGACGGCGAGGAGTTCGTCGAAGTGGTTGGTCGGCCGGGCGATCGCTAACGGCGGCCAGCGTTCGTTCTCGTCTCGGCGACGACCCGTACTGACGAGACTGGCAAGATTTATAATCCAGTGATATAACTAGCTTATCCATGACGACGCAGCTCCAGCGTGCCAGCGACGGAGAGATCACACCGGCGATGGAACGGATCGCAGAGCGCGAGAACGTCGACGCCGAGTTCGTCCGCCAGCAGGTCGCGGACGGGCAGGCCGTGATTCCGGCCAACGTCGGCCACGAGACGCTCGACCCGATGATCATCGGCCGGGAGTTCTCGACGAAGGTCAACGCCAACATCGGCAACAGCGAGGAGACGAGCGATCTCGACGGCGAACTGGAGAAGCTCCACACCGCGGTCCACTACGGCGCGGACACGGTGATGGACCTCTCGACGGGCGCGAACTTGGACGAGATCCGCGAGGCCAACGTCGACCACTCGCCCGTTCCCGTCGGAACGGTCCCCATCTACGAGGCCGTCAAGCGCGCCGGCAGCCCCGAGGAGATCACCCACGAGCTCCTGCTGGACGTGATCGAGAAGCAGGCCGAGCAGGGGGTCGACTACATGACGATCCACGCGGGCGTGCTGATGGAGCACCTCCCGCTGACCGACGGCCGCAAGACCGGGATCGTCTCTCGCGGCGGGTCGATCATGGCCAAGTGGATGGAGGAGAACGGGATGCAGAATCCCCTGTACACGAAGTACGAGGAGATCTGCGAGATCTTCCGCGAACACGACGTGACCTTCAGTCTCGGCGACGGCCTGCGGCCCGGCTGTATCGCCGACGCGAGCGACGAGGCACAGTTCGCAGAGCTGGACACCCTGGGTGAGCTGACCCGCAAAGCGTGGGACGAGGGCGTCCAGGTGATGGTCGAGGGACCGGGCCACGTCCCGATGGACGAGGTCGCGGACAACGTCGAGCGCCAGCAGGAGGTCTGTGACGGCGCGCCGTTCTACGTCCTCGGCCCGCTGGTGACCGACATCGCGCCGGGTTACGACCACATCACCAGCGCGATCGGCGCGACGGAGGCCGGACGCGCGGGCGCGGCGATGCTGTGTTACGTCACGCCGAAAGAACACCTCGGACTGCCCGAGCGAGAGGACGTGCGAGAGGGGCTCGCTGCCTACCGGATCGCCGCACACGCCGCCGACGTTGCCAACGGCCGCGACGGAGCCAGCGACTGGGACGACGCTCTCTCCGAAGCCCGCTACGCCTTCGACTGGTCCGAACAGTTCGAACTCGCGCTCGATCCCGAGCGCGCCAAGGAGTACCACGACCAGACGCTGCCGGGTGACAACTACAAGGACGCCCGCTTCTGTTCGATGTGTGGCGTCGAGTTCTGCTCGATGCGGATCGATCAGGACGCACGGGAGGGCGACGAGATGGCGTCGATCGCCGACGAGACCGATCTCGAAGGGTCGGCGGCCGCGTCGGTGAACCGACCGCCCGTCGGCACCCACGACAGCGACGCCGAACTGCACCACCACGAGGGGCGACCCACCGTCGTCGGCGACGACGACTGATACTGCCGGCTGTCACCGGTTCGAGATATTTGCGACCACGGGGTCCCAAATTCGTGACAGACGGACAGCCGACAGTATGAGACAGATCGCCGTAGCGGTTTTCTCGATTTACCATCGTTCCGAGACACTGCGGCGGGTGGACGACCCTCTCGGCGGCGGTCCGTGACCGACTGCTCGGGGCGACGGTCGCCCTCCCGCGACCCGAACCTATAAGGTTCCGTCAACTGCCACCTAGCATGTGGTTTACGAGACAGGTAACCGAACGATCGACGACGCTGTCGCCCGCGTGATCGACGGCGAACAGTTGGATCGCCGCGACGGGCTCGCGCTGCTGGCCCAGCCCGTCGGCGAACTCGCAGCGGGGGCCGACTACGTCCGGTCACAGTTCGGTGACGGGACCGTCGACGCCTGCTCGATCGTGAACGCGAAGGCCGGCAACTGCGCCGAGGACTGTGGCTTCTGTGCCCAGTCGGTCCACTTCGACACCGGGATCGAGAACTACGGCTTCCTCGATCCCGAGGAGATCCTCGCCGCGGCCAAGCGCGCCGAACGCGACGGTGCCCAGCGCTTCGGGATCGTCGTCGCCGAGAAGGGGGTCTCGAAAGAGCACCGACCCGAGGAGTGGCGCGAGGTGTTGCGAGCGATCAGGCTCGTCCGCGACGAGACGGCCGTAGAGGTCGACGCGAGTCTCGGCATCCTCACGGAGGAAGAAGCGGCCATCCTGGCCGACGAAGGACTCAACCACTACAATCACAACATCGAGACCTCGCCGCGCTTCTTCCCCGAGATCGTCGACTCCCACAGCTTCGAGGATCGGGTCGCGACCCTGGAAGTCGCCAAGGAGGCAGGCATGGACCTCTGTGCCGGCGTGATTCTGGGGATGGGCGAGTCCCCGGCGGATCGCGTCGACGCGGCGGTCGCCCTCCAGGACATCGGCGTGTCCTCGCTCCCGGTCAACATCCTCAATCCGGTCGCCGGGACGCCCCTCTCCGAGAAGCTGAACGGGACGGCCGACATCACGACCGAGGAGATCGTCAAGACGATCGCAGTGTACCGATTCCTCCACCCCGAGGCACGGGTCCGACTCACCGGCGGCCGGGAGGTCAACCTCGACGAGGACGAACAGCACCTCCCGTTCGAGGCGGGTGCCGACGGGATGCTCACCGGCGACTACCTGACGACGGACGGCCAGTCGCCCGGTGACGACATCGAGACCGTCGAGCGAGCGGGACTGGAGCCGAACATGGCCGAAAACGAGTTCGACCCGGCGGCGGTCAAGGAGCGAGACGGCGACGCAACAGATCCCGACGCCGTCGTCGAGACGGCGGCCGGGACGGCGACCAGCGAAGCGGAATCCGGAGACTGACACCATGGACGACATTCGATTCGCAGTACTCGGAACGGGTGGTATCGGCAGACGGACGCTCGAAGTCGCGACCCACCGAGAGGGCCTCACGCCCGTCGCGGCGTGTGATCGCAACGGGGTCGCCATCGACCACGGCGGGCTCGACGTGGACGAACTGCTCGACGCCACCGAGGGCAACATCGCGAGCGGCCCGGCCGACGACCCCGACGCGACCGACGGCTCGTCTGATCTGCGATCAGACGGCGGCGCGGCTGCCGGCGGCGTCAAACAGCACGGCGAGCAGGCCGGCATCGTCGCCAGCGACCAGGGCCGAGAGACGGAGACGCCGATCGACGACGTGATCGCCGAAGCCGACGAGATCGACGCGGTCCTGATGGCGCTGCCCAACCTGGAGCACGACTTCATCCCTCGGGTCGCCCAGCGCTTCGCAGACGCCGACTACGAGGGCGTCCTGATCGACGTGCTCAAACGCTCGCGCGTGATCGGGATGCTGGAAGACCGCGAGGAGCGACTCGTCGACGCCGGCATCACGTTCGTCTGTGGGGCCGGTGCGACGCCGGGGCTGCTCACCGGAGCGGCGGCGCTCGCCGCCCAGTCGTTCGTCGAGATCGAGTCCGTCGAGATCTGGTGGGGCGTCGGCCTGAAGTCGGGCTACGAGGACAACCGCGGCACCGTGCGAGAGGACATCGCCCACCTCGACGGCTACGACATCGAGTCGGCCCGCGAGATGAGCGAGGCGGAGATCGAGGCGCTGATCGACGAGCACGACGGTCGCCTGGAGTTCGACGACATGGAACACGCCGACGACGTGTTGCTGGAGCGGGCCGGCGTCTGTGACGCCGAGGACGTGACCGTCGGCGGGATTCTCGACGTGCGACAGGACGAGAAGCCGACGACGACGACCGTCAGCGTGACCGGCAGGACCTTCGACGGCGAGACGGGGACCAACACCTTCCAGCTCGACGACGCGACGAGCATGGAAGCCAACGTCAACGGCCCCGCGATCGGCTACCTGAAGGCCGCCGTGTTGCGAAATCGCGCGGGCGACTACGGCGTCTACGGGCCGGCAGAACTGATGCCGACGTTCTGATGACACACGGCTTTTCGCTCGGGCGACGGCTCGAACAGCGCGAAGAGCGCGGCCTGCGACGCCACCTGAACCCCGCCGAATCGGTCGCCGGCCGGACCCGACTGGCCGACGATCCGGGCGGTGACGCCGCCGACTTCGGCGAGCCGGAGCTGGTCTTCGCCGCGAACAACTACCTCGGGCTGGCCGACGACGGCCGGGTCCAGCGAGCGGCCGAGGCCGCGGCACGGTCGATCGGTACCGGTGCCGGCGCGTCGCGGCTCGTCACGGGGGATACGACGCTCCATCGAGCCCTGGAGCGCGACCTCGCAGACTGCAAGGGAACGGAGCGCGCGCTCGCGTTTTCGTCTGGCTACGCTGCAAACGTCGGTGTGATCGACGCGCTCGCGCCGGACGTGGTGTTCTCCGACGAGCTGAACCACGCCAGCATCGTCGACGGCTGTCGGATCGGGGCCGGCGAGACGGTGGTCTACGACCACTGTGATCCCGCGGATCTCGCGCGGCGGATGGACGCCCGAAGCGGCGACGCCGACGACGAGTCGTGGCTCGTCCTCACCGACAGCGTGTTCTCCATGGACGGCGACCGCGCGCCGCTGTCCGACATCTGTGACGTGGCCGAGCGCCACGGCGCGTGGGTGATGGTCGACGAAGCCCACGCGACCGGCGTCGTCGGTACCGACGGTGGCGGTGTCGTCCAGGCACAGGGCGTGAGCGACCGGGTCGACGTACAGCTCGGGACCCTCTCGAAGGCACTGGCCGCACAGGGCGGGTACGTCGCCGGTGCGGAGACGCTGATCGAGTTCCTGCTCAACGAGGCCCGGACGTTCGTCTTCTCGACCGGACTCGCACCGCCGGCCGCCGGAGCGGCACGCGAGGCGCTCCGGATCGCCCGCGAGGGGTCTCGGCCGGAGCGACTCTGGGACAACGTCGAACGGCTCCGGGACGGCCTCGAAGCCGCCGGGTTCGAGGTGCTGGGCGACACGCACATCCTCCCCGTGGTCGTCGGGGACCGAGACGACGCGATGGCACTCGCGGCGGCCGTCCGCGACCGAGGCATCGTTGCACCGGCGATCAGGCCGCCGACCGTCCCGGCTGGCCGGTCGCGGCTCCGGGTCGCGCCGATGGCAACCCACGACGAGGCGGCGATCGAGCGCTGTCTCGACGCCTTCGCGCGTGCCGGCACGGAGTGTGAGCTGCTGTGAGCCTGTTCGTGGTCGGGACCGACACCGGCGTCGGCAAGACGGTCCTCACGGCCGGCATCACGGGGTGGCTCCGCCGGGACGGAATCGACGCGACCGCGGTCAAGCCCTGTCAGACCGGTGTCCCGGCGGACGACGACGCGCGCTTCGTCGAGCGCGTCTGTGGCGACGCCGCGGCGGCGACCTGTCTGGAACGACTCGGCCCGGCGCTAGCCCCCGCCGTTGCGGCCCGCGAGGCGGGCGTCGAACTCTCCTACGACCGTCTGCTGGCCGGCTGTCGCGCGGCCGTCGAGGACAGCGAGGCGACCGTCGTCGAGGGGATCGGCGGACTTCGGGTCCCGCTGACGGCGACCCACGAGGTCGTCGATCTCGTCGGCGACCTCGACCTGCCGACGCTGGTCGTCGCCCGCTCCGGGCTGGGGACGCTGAATCACACGGCACTGACCGTCGAGGCGCTGCGTCGCCGGGGCGTCTCCGTTCGCGGGGTCGTCCTGAACGAGTACGAGGGCGCGACCGTCGCCGAGCGGACGAATCCACGCGAGATCGAGACGGCCAACGACGTGCCGGTGGCGACGCTGCCGCCGGTCGACGTGGCAGACGGCGAGGCGCTCGTCGACGCCGTGGCGTCGGCACTCCCCGAACGATTTCGCGGCGTCGAAAGTGGCGGCGACTGAGAGTGCTGCCAGCGGACCGCCGACCAGTCGTCTGCGGAGTGGTCCAGCGAGGCTCGCTCAGAGATCGACCGAGAGCAGCCGTTCCACGTCGACGCCTTCGGCGAGCAGTTCGCCCATTCGGTCGACGGTGTCTCCGGTTCGGGTACGTCCCGCGTGGAGAACGTCCTCGACGCGATCGATCGTCGTCCGGGTGTCCGACTGGACGAGCAAGATCGGGACGCCCTCTTCCTGTGCGCGACCGAGGACGGCACTGGCCGGTCGGAAGCCGCCGGTCAGCAACAGCGCCTTGATGCCTGCGGACTCCAGTGCGGCCGTCTGGACCTCCGAGCGGTCGCCGCCGGTGATCATGACCGCGTCCCGTGTCCGCCGGAACTGGTCGAGCGCACTGCTGCCGCCCATCGCGCCGACGGTGAACCGCTCGACGTGTTTGTCGAGGTCGATATCCGGCGTCAGGACGTTACAGCCCAGGCTCCGGGCGAGTTCCTCGACGGTGACGCCCGACAGCTCCGGGACCGTCGGGAGCGCGCCGAACACCGGAACGTCCCGCCCGTCGAGGAACGGGATCACGTCGTCGTTGAGCTCGTCCATCTTGGCGTCGGCGACGCCGTTGAAGACGACGCCTTCCAGCCGGTCGCCGGCCGTCTGTGCGCTGCCAAGCACCGCGTCGGTCGTCGCCACGGAGTCGTACCCCGTGACCAGCAACATGCGGGCGTCGAGGGCCTCGGCGATGTCCACGTCGTCGAGGTCGACGATGCTCCCCGTCGAGAGGTCGCCGCTCCCCTCGACGATCATCAGGTCTTTGTCCTCGGCCAGGTCCTCGAAGCTATCGACGACTCGCTCGCGAAGTTCGTCGGGATCTTCGCGCCCGCGGATCGCCTCCTGAATGAACGTCGGGGAGTAGACGATCGGCTCCATCTCGTGCATCTCCGCGTCGAGATCGAGCAGTTCGCGCGCGAGCATCGGGTCCTCGTCGCGGGTCTTGCCGACCGCACTCTGGAGCCGCGTGCCCTTCGGTTTCATGTACCCCACGTCGTAGCCCGCCTGCTGTGCGCGCCGAGCGAGCGCGAGGGTGATCGCCGTCTTGCCGATGCCGTCGTTCGTCGAGGTGACCAGTAGCGTGTTCATAGTTCCTCCTGATCGAGGGTCAGCCGCAGGTCGATCGCCGCGACGCCGTCGTTGGTCGCGACGAGCGGGTTGATGTCCAGTTCGACGATCGCTGGGAAGTCCGTGACGAGCTGTGAGAGGCGCTGGATCGTCTCGACCAGCGCGTCCTCGTCGACCGGATCGCGACCGCGTGCGCCCCGCAACAGCGGAGCCGACTCGATGTCGTCGAGCATCGAGCGGGCGTCGGGCTCCGAGACCGGCGCGACCCGGAGCGTCGTGTCTTCGAGTACTTCGACGAAGATGCCGCCGAGTCCGAACAGGACCAGCGGGCCGAACTGGGGATCTCGGTTCACCCCGAGGATCGTCTCGGTGCCCGCGTCGACGTCCAGCATCTCCTGGACCTGGACGCCGAGGATCGTCGCGTCCTGCTGGTAGTTGCGCGCTCGCACGACGAGGTCCTCGTAGGTGTCCCACACGTCCTCCGGCGAGACGCCGACCTCGACGCCACCGATGTCGGACTTGTGGAGGATGTCCGGACTCACGATCTTCATGACGACCTCGTCGCCGATCGATTCCGCGACCGACTGGGCCTCCGACGGGGAGTCGACGACCTCGCCCTCCGGCGTCGGAATCCCGTAGGCGTCGAGCAAGTCCATGGCTTCGACGCCGAGGCGGTTCTGGTTTCGGTCCGCGGCCGACGACAGGATGCTCCGGGCCCGCTCGCGGTCCACGTCGAAGGTCTCGGGGTCGGTGTACTCACGGGACTGGATGTCGTCGTAGCGGGCCAGCGCGTCGAGGCTGTCGACGGCCCGCGCCGGGTCGAAGTAGTTCGGAATGCCGGACTCGGTCAACGTCGAGGCGGCGGGACCGACGCTCTGGCCGCCCATCAGCGTGGTCGCGACGGGAATGTCGTACTCCTGCTGGCAGTCGACGACGACTTCCGCCAGCTCCTCGAACGAGAGGACTGCTGTCGGACAGGCGACGACGACCGCCATGGCGACGTTGTCGTCGGCCATGACGGTCTCCAGGGCCGCCTCGAACCGGGCCGCCGGTGCGTCGCCGATGATGTCGACGGGGTTGTAGATGTTGGCCTCGTCGGGCATCGTCTCGGCGAGGCGCTCGACGGTGTCGTCGGTGAGGTCGGCCAGTTCGAGGCCGCTGTCGCCGACGGCGTCGGTGGTCATCACGCCGGGTCCGCCCGCGTTCGTGACGATCGCGACTTCCTTCCCCTCCGGGAGGGGCTGGTCGGCGAGGATCTGTGCGTAGTCGAACAGCTCCTGGACGGTCTCGACCCGGATCGCGCCGGACTGTTCGAGACCCGCCTCGTAGGCCGCTTCCGAGCCGGCCATTGCGCCGGTGTGAGAGGCGGCGGCGCTGGCACCGGCGTCGGTCCGGCCGGACTTGACGAGCACGATCGGCGTCTCCTGTGTGACCTCGCGGGCGGTCTGGACGAAGCCCGCGCCGTCCTCGATGTCTTCGAGGTAGCCGAGGATCACGTCGGTGTCGGGGTCTGCACCCCACTCGTCGATGAAGTCCCGTTCGTCGAGGATCGCCTTGTTGCCAAGCGAGACGATGTCTTTGAATCCCACGTCGCGTTCGGCGGCCCAGTCCAGGACGGCCGTGACGAACGCGCCAGACTGGCTCATGAACGAGATGCCGCCACTCGTTGCCATCTCGTTGCCGAACGTGGCGTTGAGCCCGGTCGGCGTGCTCATGATGCCGAGGCTGTTCGGGCCGACGAGGTTGAGGTCGTACTCGGCGGCCGTCTCTCTGAGGTCTTTCTCGCGTGCTGCGCCCTCCGTACCGGTTTCGCCGAAGCCGGCGGTGATGACGACGACGTTCTCGATCCCGGCCTCGCCGGCCTCGCGGATCGAGTCGACGGCGACGTCGGGTGGGACGACGATCACCGCCACGTCGATGTCTGCCTCGACGTCGGCCACGGTGTCGTGGCAGGGCAGACCCAGCACGCTCTCCTTGTACGGGTTGACGGCGACGATATCACCCGTGAACGACGCCTGCAAGTTTTCCGTGATCGCGCGACCGACTGCACCGTCGGAGTCTGTCGCACCGACGACGGCGACCCGGTCGGGCGAGAACAACGTTGAGAGGCGTCCCATGCAGTTCGACCTTCCCTGCGTGACGGGATAATTCTGCTGGCGGTGTCTCGGGCGGTGGGAACGGCCCGTCGATTGTTGGGACTTTTATGCATCGAGTGCGAACGTCGCGCGATGGAGTCCGTCGACAGCGACCTGTTCGACGCCGCCGACGTCGAGCGATCGGCCAGCGAGTTCGCGGTCGATCCAGCAGCGTTGACCGAGCGACTCGCCGACCACCAGGCGGCAGTCGAGGAGTTGCCCGGCGTCGAGAACATCGTCTACGAGTGGCGCAAGCAGTACGAGGACCCGCTGATCGAGCGCACGGCCGAGGTCTACTACCTGCGAGTTCCGGCGACCGTGTGGGACGAGTTCGGAGACGCACTCGGCGTCGGCGACGCGATGCTCGGTGCTCTCGTCGACGTACACCGCCGGACCGTCTCGACCGCGAGTGACGTGTCGCCGACGCCACCAGACGGTGTCGCGTACGTGGCGCTCGACCGCACGCTGTAGGTCGCGACGCGGCACTGCCGGCGGTCGACTTTCTGGGACCGTCGTTCCCGATCAGACAGCAGCTCGTCTCGGTCGATCGGCTCCCGCAGAGCGTGGAAAACACTACATCTAGTTGCCACGTTGTGCAGGATTCGAGAATTAGGTTTGCCAAAAGCAAAAAATCGTTTCTGGAATCGCGAAGGTTTTAAGTGCCGTCCGGTAGTAGTCGTAGTTGCCATGAGCAAACAAACGTCCGTCCAGCAGGAGTTTGGCACCGTCGGTGACAACGAGCTTCGCCTCGAGCGAGACAAGTCCGAGCAGATCATCGACGCGCTGAACAGCGACCTGGCGGCGACCTACGTCCTCTATCACCAGCTCAAGAAGCACCACTGGAACGTCGAGGGGGCGGAGTTCCGTGACCTCCACCTGTTCCTGGGCGACGCCGCCGAAAACGCCGAAGCAGCGGCCGACGAACTCGCCGAGCGCGCCCAGGCACTCGGTGGGACGCCCGTCGCCGGACCGGCCGCACTGGCTGACCACGCGCCGGTCGAATCCGAAGACGAGGACGTGTACGACATCCGGACCTCGCTGGCCAACGACCTCGAGATGTACGGCGAGATCATCGAGTCGCTACGTGATCACGTCGAGCTGGCGACCAACCTCGGCGACCACGCGACGGCACAGATCCTCCGCGAGATCCTGGTCGAGACCGAAGAAGACGCCCACCACATCGAGCACTACCTCGAAGACGACACGCTCGTCACCGAGAACGCGATGCAGTAGCGTGGCAACTGACGGTATCGAGTAGCGAGGAGAAGAGCCGCGTTACTCCCAGGGTTCGACCGTGAGGTCGGTCGCGATCCAGGCGTCGGAGTTTCCGTCTTCTGTGAAGACCGTTCTGTCGGGGGAACTCTGATGGGCGCTGACCGACGGTTCTGTCCGAGCGTCGTCTGAATCTTGTTCGCGTTCCGAGACGGGTGCCATTAGCGGAGGTTAGGTATGCCTAAAGCTAAAAGGATTTTGGTTCGCCTAATCCGACCGCGGCTGGGTTTTTATATCTCACACTGCAACAGCGCGTATGAGCAGCTCCGACGACGATCTGGCGTCCCTGGTCGGCGAACTCGTCACGACGTTACAGCGGCTCGAAACCGAGTTCGAGCCACGGGACGACGAGGACCGGCTGCGTCCGCCGACGCCCCGCGAACTGATGCGGTTGACCAGCGACGTCGCCATTCCCGCGACGATCCTCCTGTTGCGGACCAACATCGAGGCCCTGAAGCTCCTCCAGCGGGCGCTACGGATGGCGGACGGTCGAGCACCGACTGCGGACTCGGAGGGGAGCGACGTGCGAGCCCGCGCCGAGCGCCTCAGCGCGACCACGCTCTCGAAGCTCGACGGCGCGCTCGCGGACCTTCAGGACGCCGTCGAGGGCCAGCCCACGGACGACGAGGCGCGCGAACTCCTGACCGAAGCGCGTCGCCTGCGAGCGGACATCGAGTCCCGCATCGAGGAGCAGGCCGCCGATGGCTCGGCGGACTCGGCCACGACGGCCGAATCGGAGGACGGCGACGAGAACGGGGACGTGCCGGTCGACGTGGACGCAGAACTCCGGTCGCTGAAAGACGACGTGACCGACCAGACTGATTCGGACGACGACGAATCGTCGTAACCACCGGATCGACTGGAAACGCTCGAACGCCAGAATTTACCAGCTGTAAGGCCCGTCCGCCGTACTGCACTCGTTCTCGTAGCGCCGCGAATAAACATACTCTAAAAAACATAATGATTTATTATTCGTGGGCTACTACGGAGAGACACCATGCCCACGACAGAGCGGCCGGGGGGAGTTCGGGCGAGGCTATTCGTTCGGGAGACCCTCCCGACACCGGCGACCCAGAGCAGCCAGCGGACCATCGCGCGACTGGAGCGGCTCACGTCGGAGGGGCTGCTCGACGGCTACAGCGTAACGTCGTGGGACAAGCGGCTGCCGGTCGACGGGGCAGACGCGCCCGAACAGCGGCGGCGGTACAACGAGTTCAGCGACTGGGCCCGGTCCAACGGTGCCCGGCTGACGCCGTTTTTCGACACCCGAGAGTGCTACTCGATGGAGACCGGCGAGAAGCGCACCGAGTTGGTCTTTCCCGCGATCTGTCTCGCACTCTACGAGGACGGCGACCTCCGGACCGTCGCACCGCACGCGGCGGGTTCCGAGACCGAATCCGTCGCGGACTGTCTGGACCGACTGGTCGAACAGTCCACCGACGAACCGGTTCGACGGACGACCGTCACGGCGGACTGAGACGTCTCACTGGACTGGTCGGAACTGAGCCGCTTCCGACCAGTTGTTCGACGGCGAGACGCCTCACTGGACTGGTCGGAACCGATACCCGTCCCAGTCCTGACTCTCCGGTTCCTTGATCCCGATCTCGGGATCACGCAGTTCCTCGACGTACACCGGTTCGACCACGTCGCCGGTTTCGACGTCCTCGGTCGTGACCTGGCCGAGCGCGCGGACGACGGTGTCTGCCACGTCGAACTCGACGATCGCCAGCGTGTTCGGCTCGCGCACGCCCGGCGGCGTCGCCGTCGAGTGAGTCCAGGTGACGACCTCGCCGCGGCGCTCCGAGAGGTCGATCGTCTCGGTCTGTTTCTCGCCACACTCCGGACAGAACGTGTGGCCGGGATAGGTCACGTGACCGTTCTCACAGCGGTGTGCGTCGAAGGTCACGCGAGGTCACCTCCCTGTGACCGAGTGTGACGTTGTCGCGCGCGATACGAGCCTCCGAGGTGTGCGTGTCCAACAGCAGTCATTCTGCGGCCTCCATGATCGTGGTGATGACACAGTTCCCGAAGCCACCGACGTTACAGGCCAGTCCCACGTCGGCCTCGACCTGTCGAGGCCCGGCCTCGCCGACGAGCTGTTCGTAGATCTCGACGCCCTGAGCGACCCCGCTCGCGCCGAGCGGGTGGCCCTTGGACTTCAGTCCGCCGGAAGTGTTGATCGGCAGTTCGCCGTCTCTGTCCGTGTACCCGTCCATCGCGAGTTCCCAGGCTTCGCCCTGCTCGGCGACGCCGATCCCCTCCAGCTGGAGGAACTCCAAGATCGTGAACATGTCGTGGAGTTCGGCCACGTCGAGGTCGTCGGGACCCAGGCCGGCCATCTCGTAGGCCTGGTCGCTCGACTCGACGACGCCACCCATCACCGTCGGATCCGTCCGCTCGTGGACGACGTGGGTGTCCGTCGCGCCGCCGATCCCCGAGACGACGGCGTAGTCGTCGGTCAACTCGGCCGCCCGCTCCTCGGTGGTAAAGAGCATCGCGGCGCTGCCGTCCGTGATCGGACAGAAGTCGTACAGGCGCAGCGGGTCGGCGACGATCGGCGACTCCAGGGCCGTCTCCATCGTGATCTCCTTCTGGAACTGCGCGTTGGGGTTGTCGACGCCGTTGTGATGGTTCTTCACGGCGACTTTCGCCAGCGATTCGCGGGGGGCGTCGAACCGTTCGAGATAGTGGCGAGCGGTCAGGCCGGCGAAAGACGGCAGCGTGACGCCGTGTTTGTACTCGTCGGGATGGGTGATCGAGGCGATGATGTCGGTCGCTTCCGGCGTCGTCTTGTGGGTCATCTTCTCGCCGCCGACCAGCAGCGTCATCTCGCTCGCACCGGAGGCGATCGACTGCCAGGCCTCGTAGATCCCCGCACCGCCGGAGGAAGACGTCTGATCGACCCGCTCGCTGTAGGCCGGCAGCAGGCCGAGATCGTGGGCCAGCCAGTTCATCACGCCCGTCTGCCCCTCGAACTCCCCGCTGGACATGTTCGAGACGTACAGATGCTCCACGTCGTCGTTGTCGATGGGTGCGTCGGACAGACACGCCTCGCCCGCCTCCGCGAGTAGATCGCGGAGCCAGGCGTCGCGCTGGCCGAACTTCGTCATCGACGCTTCGATTACGGCGACTCCCATGTGGGTGGGGACTCGCGGGGGTATTGTGTTCGTTGTGGTTCCAGTTGTCTTTGCCCTGACCTGTCACTCTAGGTGTCGTTGTGGCCCGCGTTCCCGGCGGTCGAGAGCCCGGACAAAGTATATGAGTGTGCCACTGGCACACGAACACATGCAGGAAGCCTGGATACAGCTCCAGTGTCCCGACTGCACGACCGAGTGGGAACAGCGCCTCTCCGAGCTTCCGGCGTCGGGAGAGCGGTTCCAGTGTGACCACTGTGACGCGTACAATCCCACCGCGGAGTTCGCGAAGACCACCCGCGACCTCGAAGTGCTCCGAGAGATGAACGGCGCGGAGTAGCGCCTACCGATAGAACGACCGACCGGCCGCCTTCCACTCGTCGCCTCGCTCGACTCGCTGTGGGCGGCGGCGCTTGCCGAAGCGTTCGAGACGCCCTTCGAGTACCCACTCGTTGGCGTACTCGGGCTCGGAGTCACTCGCGGCCGCTGCCGCGGCGGCCCCAGCGCGCTGGCGATCCGTGACGTGAGCACTGATCGCCGAGGCGATGGCCGCGGCCTCGGACGGCGAGGCGTCGTCCGGGAGCGACACGTCCAGTTCCCGGTCGCCGGCAGTGACGGTCACCGTCGTCTCGTCGGCGTCCTCGACCGCTTCCTCGTCGTCGTCGGTTGATTCGAGTGACGACATCGTTACAGTGGGATGTTGCCGTGGTCTTTCGGCGGCGACTCCTCGCGTTTCCGTTCCAGCAGGTCGAGGTCGTCGATCAGTCGTTCGCGGGTGTCCTTCGGTTCGATCACGTCGTCGAGGTAGCCCCGCTTGGCCGGCCCGTAGGGGTGAGCGAACTCCTCGCGGAACTCGTCCATGAGCGCCTGCCGGCGGGCGTCGGGATCGTCGGCCTCGGCGATCTCGTTGCGATAGAGGATGTTGACCGCGCCGCGCGGTCCGAGCACCGCCATCTCAGAGCCCGGCCAGGCGTAGTTCACGTCCGAACCGAGGAACTTCGAGGACATGACGATGTAGGCCCCGCCGTAGGCCTTCCTGACGACCACGGACAGCAGCGGCACCGTCGCCTCGGCGTAGGCGTAGATGAGCTTCGCCCCGCGGCGGATGATCCCGTTGTGCTCCTGGTCGGTCCCGGGCATGAAGCCCGGCACGTCGACCAGCGAGACGATCGGGACGTTGAACGAGTCACACATCCGGATGAACCGGGCGGCCTTCTCGGAAGCGTCGATGTCCAGCGTCCCGGCGCTGACCCGGGGCTGGTTGGCGACGATCCCGACCGAGCGCCCGTCCATGCGGGCGAAGCCGACGACGACGTTGCGCGCCCAGTTCTCGTGGACCTCGAAGAACGAGTCCTCGTCGACGATGCTCCCGATGACCTTCGTCATGTCGTAGGGCTTGCGCGGGGCGTCGGGGACGATGTCGGTGACCTCCGGCACCTCGCGGTCCGGTTCGTCCCACGGTTTGACCCGCGGCGGGTCCTCCATGTTGTTCTGTGGGAGATACGAGAGGAGCCGCCGGATGTTCTCCAGTGCGGCCTCCTCGCTCGGGTAGGCGAAGTGGGCGACGCCGGACTTCGAGGCGTGTGAGCCCGCACCGCCGAGTTCGCCCTTGGAGACCTGTTCACCGGTGACCGTCTCGATCACGTCCGGCCCCGTGATGAACATGTGGCTGGTGTCCTCGACCATGAAGGTAAAGTCCGTCAGTGCGGGCGAGTAGGTCGCGCCGCCGGCACACGGCCCCATGATCGCCGAGATCTGCGGGATCAGTCCCGAGGCCTCCGTGTTGCGCTGGAAGATCTTGGCGAAGCCGACGAGCGAGTCGACCCCTTCCTGGATGCGCGCGCCGCCGGAGTCGTTCAGCCCGATGACGGGTACGCCGTTCTCGATGGCCTTGTCCATCACCTTGCAGATCTTGTCGGCGACGACCTCGCCGACGGAGCCACCGAGGACGGTGAAGTCGTGGGCGAACAGGAAGACCTTCCGCCCGTCGACCTCGCCGTAGCCCGTCACGACGGCGTCGCCCGCGAACTGCTTTTCTTCCATCCCGAAGTTCGTCGACCGGTGTTCGACGAAGGGGTCGATCTCGTTGAACGTTCCGTCGTCGACGAGGAAGTCGATCCGTTCGCGGGCAGTCATCTTCCCCTTGTCGTGCTGGGCCTGGATGCGATCCTCGCCGCCGCCGAGTTGTGCTTCGCGTTTGCGTTCCCGAAGCTCCTCGATAGGGTCAGAGACCGCGTCGTCGGTCTCCGCTTGGCCGTCCGAATCTGTGTCGTGCTCACTCATGTTACCACTCCATACCGCCGTTGACGCCCAGCACCTGCCCGGTCATGTAGCTCGACTCTTCGCTGGCGACGAACCGGACGATCCCCGAGATGTCCTCGACCGTGGCGAACCGATTCAGCGGGATCTCTCGCAGAATCTTCTCCTGCACACGCTCTGGTACCTCTTCGAGCATGTCCGTGGCGACGAACCCCGGTGCGATGCAGTTGGCCGTCGAGCCGGTGTCGGCGAGTTCGAGCGCGAGCGTTCGGGTGAACCCGAACAGACCGGACTTCGTCGTCGCGTAGTTGGCCTGCCCGTAGTTGCCCTGCTGGCCGACGACCGAGGAGATGTTGATCAGTCGCCCGGTTTCGGACTGCTCGATGTCCTCGTAGAAGGCGTTCGTACAGTTGAAGACGCCGCCGAGGTTCACGTCGATGACCGTCTCCCAGTCATCGCGGGTCATGTTCTCGAACTTCTTGTCGATGGTGACCCCGGCGTTGTTGACGAGTACGTCCACCGACCCGAACGTGTCGTGTACCGCCGCGACCATCGATTCCACGTCGTCCTGCTCGGAGATGTCGGCCTGTGCGGCCATCGCGGTGCCGCCGTCGTCTTCGATCTCCTCGACGACGGCTCTGGCTTCGTCTTCCGACGAACGATAGTTCACCACGACGTCGCCCCCGTGGGCGGCCAGGTCTTTGGCGATACCGCGTCCGATCCCGCGCGACGACCCGGTCACGACGCAGGTCTGGCCATCGAGATTCATGGCTGGCCGCGATCGCCCCCAGTAGTTCGTCTGTTCATGGTACTGGAACACGCCGCGGGCAAGCAAATAATAGTTCTCCTTATTCAGCCTATATTTACTATATACATTCATTACCGACTGGCAAATTATTCCGAAGGCTTCCTTCGTGGGTGATAGACGACAACGACAAGTATTTTAGGGTTGCCTAAAGAGATGTGGGCAACCAATGACCGACATCTGCGTCGTCGTTCCGACGATCAGGGAGTACGAGTGCATCGAGGCGTACGTCGAGAACGCGCGTCGACACGGGTTCGACACCGACCGTCTGTCCTTCGTTCTCGTGACGGAGGACTTCTGTGACACCGACGAGATGGCCGCGCTGATCGACGATCTGGGCGTCGACGGCGAAGTGTTCGACGGCTCGCGCCGCACCGAGTGGTTCGAACGGCAGGGCGTGAGCGAGTACGACCACCTGATTCCCGAGGCCAGTCACGCACAGACCTCCTTCGGCCTGCTGTACATGTGGGCCAACGACTTCGAGTACGGCGTGTTCATCGACGACGACACGCTCCCCCACGACGACGTGGACTTCTTTGGCACCCACATGCGGAACCTCGACCACGACGGCGAGATCGAGCAGGTCCGTTCGGACGAGGCGTGGGTCAACGTCCTCTACCAGTCCGACCACGACCTCTACCCGCGTGGCTACCCCTACGCCGCCATGGACGAGACCGTCGAGACCGAGACCGCCCACGTCGACGAGGTCGTCGCCTCACAGGGTCTCTGGACGAACGTCCCCGATCTCGACGCGGTCCGTATCCTGATGGACGGCGACCTGCAGGGCCAGGCCCAGACGCGCACGACCAGCGAGGACTACGGGACGGACTTCGTCGCCGCACCGGGCCAGTACCTCACTGTCTGCTCGATGAACCTCGCCTTCCGCCGGGAAGTGATCCCCGCCTTCTACCAGTTGCCCATGGACGACAACCGCTGGGACGTGGGTCGCTTCGACGACATCTGGAGCGGGCTCTTCCTCAAACGGGCCGCCGACGTGCTCGGCAAGCAGGTGTACAACGGCGACCCCCTCTGTGAACACAACAAGGCTCCCCGCTCGACGTTCTCGGACCTCACCAACGAGGTCCACGGCCTCGAACTGAACGAACACGTCTGGGAGATCGTCGACGACGCGGGCGACGACGCCGAGAGCTACGCCGGTGTCTTCCGGGCGATGGCCCAGGCCCTCGCCGAGGGCGACTTCGACGACTGGGAGAACGGCCCGTTCCTGAACTACTGTGGCGAGTACATGCTCGACTGGCTGAGCTGTCTCGACGAGATCGACCCGGGCAGCCTCAGCGACGAACCGACCGCCGTACCGGCAGACGATTAGAAAGGTATAAGTTGTTTAGGAGGGCCTAAATCTAATGATGGAACACAACGCCGACGACGACGATCGATCGGATCGAGATCGCACGCGTCCGTCGTCACGCCGGGGCTTCTTGGCCGCGAGCAGCACGCTCGCCGCCAGCGCGCTCGCCGGGTGTACGGACATGCTCCCTGGTGGGAGCGGCGGGACGAGCGGAAGCGAGCTGTCTGTGGGAGACTTCCGCGGCTCGGGCCCGCTCGTCGAACAACGCTCCGCTCCGGAAGGGACCAGCATCGACGACCTTCCGGACCTCTCGGGCGAACTGACGATGTTCCTCGGTGGCGGCGAGAGCGGTCTCTACCTCGATCTGGTCGATCTCCTCGAACAGATCTATCCCGATTTCGACGTGAGCCCACAGCAGGACTCGGCCAGCAACCTCGCGAACCGAATCAGTGTCGAGAACAACGCCGGTAACACGCCCGCAGACGTGTTCATGGCCGTCGACGCCGGTGCGCTCGGATCGGTCGCACAGGACGGAAACGCCGCGTCGATGTCCAGCGAGGTGACCGATCCGGTTCGCGACGCCTTCAAGGACAGCGAGGGCCGCTGGGTCGGCTTCGCCGGCCGCGCCCGCGCGATCCCGTACAACACGAACGAGCTCTCGGCCAGTGACGTGCCGAGTACGGTCGCAGAGTTCCCCGAGACGAGCGCCTTCGGAGACTCCTTCGGCTGGGCACCCAGTTACAGCGCCTTCCAGTCGTTCGTGACCGCCATGCGTGTCATCGAGGACGACGAGACGACTCGCCAGTGGCTCCAGTCCATGCAGGACCTCGGAGTGACGACCTACGACAACGAGTTCGCCGTCTCGAACCGCGTGGCCGACGGCGAGATCTCGGCCGGTTTCGCGAACCACTACTACTCGCTGCGGGTCCAGAGCGACCGCTCCTCGGCCCCGGTCGACCTCGCGTTCACCGAGGGCGACGCCGGTGCGCTGGTCAACGTCTCCGGTGCCCAGATCCTCGACGGCACCGAGAACAAGGAACTCGCGGAGAACTTCCTCCGACACGTCCTCTCGGCGGAGGCCCAGGAGTTCTTCGCCACTCGGACGTACGCGTACCCGATGATCTCGGGCGTCGAGCCGGTCGGCGGTCTCCCGACGATCGACGAGCTGAACCCGCCGGACATCGATCTGGGCGAGCTGTCGGATCTGGGCGGGACCGTCGACATGCTGCGTGAGGTCGGCGTCCTCTGATGGCCACCGGAGATCGCGACCGCGTCGCCGAGCAGAGCCAGGGGGCGACCACCGAACGCTCCGCCTCCAGAGTGCTCTCCGGCGTCGCCGTCGCGATCACGCTCCTCGTGCTCTCGCCGCTCGCCTGGCTCGTCCTCCGGGCCGGCGAGATGGACACCGCGCGTGCGATCGAGTTGCTCACCAGCCAGACGACGATCGAGGTGACGGCGAACACGATCGTGCTGGTGGGCAGCGTGACTCTGTTGTCCGCGCTCGTCGGAGTCCCGCTTGCGATTCTGACGGTCCAGACGGACCTTCCTTTCCGCCGATTCTGGACGGTCACGAGCGCGTTGCCGCTGGTCGTCCCCAGCTACATCGGCGCGTTCGCGTTCGTCTCGGCCTTTGGCCCGCAGGGCCACCTCTCGAACCTGCTCGCGCCGCTTGGCGTCGAGCAGATCCCGGCGATCTACGGGCTCCCGGGCGCGACGCTGGTGTTGACGCTGTTTACGTACCCCTACATCTTCCTGACGACCCGCGCCGCCCTGCTGTCGTTCGACGGGACGATCGTCGAGGCCGCACGGTCGCTCAACCACACGCGCTGGGAGGCGTTCAAGCGCGTCACGCTGCCCCAGATCCTGCCGGGAATCGCGGGCGGGGGACTGCTCGTGGCCCTCTACACGCTCGGTGACTTCGGGACGCCGTCGATCATGAAGTACGACGTGTTCACCCGAATGATCTTCAACGAGTTCGGGGCGCGCCGGATCGACTACGCTGCCGTGCTCTCGTGGCTGTTGCTCGCCATGGCGGTCGTCGTCCTCGCCATCGAGTCGCGGATCGAGGCCGGTCGAGACGGCGCGTACGTCAGTCGCGGCGCGCGCCGCCCCGGCGAGATCAAACTCGGCGTCTGGAAGCTCCCGGCGACGCTGTTCTGTGGCGCGGTCGCGACGCTCGGACTCGCGCTGCCGATCGCGATTCTCCTCCAGTGGCTCGTCAGGGGCGGCGTCGGCTACTCGGGGGCTGGCCGGCCCTTCGAGCTGGGCTTTGCCTGGAACTCGCTGACCGTCGCGGCCGCAGCGGCGGCGGTCAGCGTCGTCGTCGCGCTCCCGCTCGCGTACCTCGCGGCCCGTGGCGACTCGCGGGTCAGCTCGCTGCCGGACCGACTGAGCTACGTCGGCTACGCGGTCCCCGGCGTCGTGCTGGGCCTCGCGCTGGTCTTCCTCAGCCTCAAGTACGTCCCCTTCGTCTACAACACGGTGTTCCTGCTCGTGTTCGCCTACGTCGTCCGGTTCATGCCACAGGCGGTGGGGACGACGAAGTCGTCGCTGTTACAGGTCGATCCCAGCTACGTCGAGGCCGCTCGGTCGCTGGGATACCCGCCGCTGACGGCCTTCCGGAAGGTCGTCTTGCCCCTGGTCGCGCCCGGTATCGCGGCCGGCGGCGCGCTGGTCTTCCTGACGACGATGAAAGAGCTGCCGGCGACGCTCATGTTGCGGCCGCTGGGCTTCGAGACCTTCGTCACCTACATCTGGCGGGTCCAGGAGTCCGGCTACTACGGGCAGGCCGCGGTCCCGGCGCTCGTACTCGTCGTCGTGTCCGGACTGTCGATGCTCGTCATCCTCGGGAGGGAACAACAGAATGGAGCCTGACATAGACACACGCAACACGACAGCAGCGTTCGACTCGGTCGAATCGGCGGTCGACGATCCGTCCGCGACCGTCCTCGAACTCGACGGGATCACCCGCGAGTACGGCGCGGAGACGGCGGTCGACGACCTCTCGCTGTCGGTCAACGACGGCGAGCTACTGACACTGCTCGGCCCCTCGGGCTGTGGGAAGACGACGACGCTGCGCATGATCGCCGGCCTCGAACGTCCATCGGGTGGTTCGATCCAGATCGAGGATCGGGCCGTCGCCGACGGATCGACCTTCCGCAAGCCCGAGGAGCGAAACGTCGGGATCGTCTTCCAGGACTACGCGCTCTTCCCGCACCTGAACGTCGCGGAGAACATCGCCTTCGGGCTCCGGGACGCCGACAGCCACGAGGCGGACGAGCGGGTCACGGAGCTGCTGGAACTCGTCGATCTCACCGACCACCGCGAGAAGATGCCCAGCAAGCTCTCCGGCGGCCAGCAACAGCGGGTCGCGCTGGCGCGTTCGCTCGCGCCCGAACCCGACGTGTTGCTGCTCGACGAGCCGTTCTCGAATCTCGACGTGCGCCTCCGTGTCGAGATGCGCGAGGAGGTCCGGAAGATCCTCAAGCGAGCCGGCGTGACCGCGATCTCGGTCACGCACGACCAGGAGGAAGCCCTCTCGATCTCCGACCGGGTCGCGATCATGAACGACGGCACGATCGAGCAGGTGGGCGATCCCGCCGAGGTCTTCGAGAATCCCGAGTCGCGCTTCGTCGCGAGCTTCCTCGGGCAGGCGAGTTTCCTCTCTGCCCGTGTGGCCGGCGACGACATCGAGACCGGGATGGGGACGTTCAGGACGGCGCGGCTCAACGGCCCCGTCGAGGCGTACAACGGCGCGACCGTCGACGTGCTCGTCCGGCCCGACGACCTGCGGGCGATCCCGACGGCGGAGTCGACCGCCGACGGCTACGTCACGCAGCGCCAGTACAACGGCCCCTCCTTCGTCTACCGGGTGAAGCTCCACAGCGGCGACGTCGTCCACTGTCTGCACAACCACAGCGAGTCGTTCGAACCGGGCGAACCGGTCGAGATCGACCTGACGGCCGACCATCCGCTGGCCTGGTACCCAACCGAATGACGCGCCGCCGCCACCGGCTCGCGGTCGCGGGGCTGGCGGTGACGGCGGGGGTCGTCGTCTACGCGCTGGCGACGCAGGTGTTTCCCTACCACACGACCAACCACGACGAGGCCGTCTACCTCCAGCAGGCGGCCATGTTGCTGGATGGACGGCTGTTCCTCGATCCGCCCGTCACCGACGCGTTCCGACCGTGGTTCTTCGTCGAGGCCGGCGACGGCCGGCTGTACCCCAAGTACTCGCCCGTGCCGGCCGCGATGTTCGCGGTCGGGACGCTCCTGGGCAGCGCCCGCATCGCGCTCGCGCTCGTGGCTGCCGGCGTCGTCGCGCTGACGGTTCGGGTCGGCACGGAACTGTTCGACCGTCGGCGGGGACTGCTGGCCGGGGGGTTGCTGCTGGGCTCGCCGCTCTTTCTCGTCGACGCGTCCGTCTTCCTGCCGTACGTCCCGACGACGCTCTGGAACCTCGGGTTCGCGGCGGCGTACCTCCACGCCGACCGGACCGGGAGCCGGGCGAGCGCGGTCGCGGCGGGAGCGGCAATCGGGATCGCCTTCTTCGCGCGCCCCTACACCGCGGTCCTGTTCGCCGCGCCGTTCATCGCCCACGCGCTGTGGACGCTGCGGGAACTGGAGCGCGAGCCACTCGTGCGACAGGGCCTGACGGCGGCGCTGGGGATCGTCGGCGTCGCCGTGGCGCTTGGCTACAACGCGGTGGTGACCGGCGATCCGCTGCGCTTTCCCTACCAGGTCTTCGCTCCCATGGACGGACCGGGCTTCGGCGTCCGCGAGATCGCCGGCTACAGCCGGGAGTACACGCCCTCGTTGGCGCTGCGCTCGAACGCCGAGGCGCTGTGGGTGTACGCGACCAGGTGGGTCGTCGCCGGTGCGCTGGGGACGCTGGCGGCCGCCCTCGGCTTCGCGACGGCGATCAGGCGGGGACTGACGCCGCGACAGGCGACCGTCGCCGGGATCGCCCTGACGGTCCCCGTCGGGAACCTCTTCTTCTGGGGCACGCTGAACACGCTCGGCGAACTGGATCGGGCTGGCGACGGACTGGTCCACACGCTCGGGACGTACTACCACGTCGACCTCCTCTTGCCGACGGCCGTCTTCGGCGCGGTCGGGTTGACCGTCGCGTGGGATCGGCTCCGCCAGACGGTGCAGCGTCGCTCCTGGGCGAACGCCCGACACGTCACCGCGGCGCTCGTCCTCTCCGCGACGCTCGTTGCCGGTCTGGGCGTCGCCATGGTCGCGGAGCCGGTGTCGGACAACGCGGCCGTCACCGACCGCTACGAGCAGGCGTACGAGCCGTTCGAGGAGCGGTCGCTCGACGACGGGCTCGTCTTCTTGCCGACGCCGTACGGCGACTGGCTGGGCCATCCCTTCCAGGCCCTGCGAAACGATCCGGGCTACGACGACGGGACGGTGTACGCGCTCGACGAGCGGCAGTTCGCCGTCGTCGACGCGTTCCCGGACCGGGAAATCTATCGGTACACCTACCGCGGGCCGTGGTCGCCCACGACCGGCGCGACCGTCGAGCCGCGGCTCCAGCGCGTCGAGCACGCCAGCGGCGAGACGGTGCGTCAGGAGACGACGCTCGGAGTCCCACAGTTCGCACAGCGGGTGTCGATTCGACTGGCCAGCGAGAACGGGAGTGGCTACACGACCGCCGACGTGGCCGGCCGTGAGTCGCTGTCGCTCCAGTTGGCTCTCGACGGGGAGCGGGCGGCGCTGACCGGCGAGGGGCTCGACCGGACGGTCGTCCCCCTCGCGGACCGCGAGCGACTCGTCCTGTCGGCGTTCGTCGACTACGGCACCGGAGCGGGTTTCACTTACCGGTTCGAAGTGCCCGTCGAGACCGCCGACGGACGCGTCCGCGTCCTGACGCCGTACGCGGAGGTCTGTCGGGACGGGCGACTCTGTGGCGGCGAAGCGGCGTACGTCCCCGGCAGCCACGAGGACGGCGTCTCGATCGAGACGACGCTGACGACACCATGACCGACTACGAACTCACACGACGCGACGCGGTGATCGCGCTCGCCGTTGGCGGCGTCGCCGCCGGGAGCGCGTTGACCTGGGATCGGCTCCGCCGAGACGACGAGCAGCCGGGGCTGTCCGAGCAACAGCGAGAGACGCTGCTCGCGCTCGCAGACACGATCTATCCCGAGGCCGTCGACAACGTCGACGCGTTCGTCGAGCGGTACGTCGTCGGGAAAGTCACCGACCGGCCGGCGTACGGGCGTGGCGTGGCGACGGCGCTGGACGAACTGGAATCCTACGCCCAGACGTGGGAAGAGCAGTCCTTCGCAGCGCTCGATCAGGCAGGGAGAGACGAGTTGCTCCGGGAGTTCAGCGTCGACACCGCGGATCCGGACCCAGACGGACGGCCGGAAGAGCGAGTCCGGTACTACCTGGTCAACGAACTCCAGTACGCGCTGTACTCGTCGCCGACCGGCGGCAAGCTCGTGGGCCTGGAAAATCCGCAGGGCCACCCCGGCGGGACGGAGAGCTACCGACAGCCGCCCGACCGGTGATCAGCGGAACTGCTCTTGGACGCAGACTTTGACGATGGACTTCGCGATGGCTGCACCGCCCGAGAGCGGGTCGAGCTTCGTCTCGCCGGCCCGCTCGGCGTAGGCGATGGGCGCTTCGCGCACGTCGTAGCCCCGCATCAGCGGGCGGATCAACAGCTCTGCCGAGAGGCCGGTGTTCTCGGTCCACTCGATCTTCTGGACGACCTCGCGGCGGTAGGCTCGCATGCCAGTCGTCGTGTCGTGGACGCGCTCGCCCATCAGCACGCTCGCCAGGACGGCGAAGGCGTGGTTCCCGAAGCGATTGAACGCCGGCATCGGATCGGCACCGTGGTAGAGCCGGTCGCCGCTGACCACGTCCGCGCCGTCGTTGATCAGTTCGAGGAAGTCGCCGAGTCGATCCATCGGATAGGTGTCGTCACAGTCGGTCGTGACGACCACGGGCCGGTCGGCGGCCAGCACCGCCTCGCGGACGGCGACACCGTACCCCTGTGGCTCCTGTTCGATGACGCGGGCACCGTGTTCGCGGGCGATCTCCGGCGTGCGGTCGCTCGACCCGTCGACACAGATCACGTTCGCGCGGCCGTCCGTCTCGGCGTCGATGTCAGAGAGGACCGTCCCGATCGCTTCGGCCTCGTTGTACGTCCCCATGACGACCGTCAGGTCGTCGAAGGTGAACCCATCCTCCCCTTCTGAAACCGTCTGTTGGCTCATTAGATAGGGGTCTCTGCCGGACGCACTTGAGTTTTAGGTTACCCAAAAGAAAACGCGAGGTGGTAACACACGTCGCCTCGCTACGTCGTCGGCGGCTCGTCGCGGCCGACGCTGATGGTGAACGCCTCGATGTCCTCGTAGGCCGCCACGCGATCCCCGACGGCGACGCGTCCGTCCTCGCCTTCGACCGTCAGGGTCGCGACCTCGCGGTTGCGGCCGAACTCGGCCTCGACGATCCGTCCCTCGACGACGCGCGGATCGCCGCTCTCGACGTCCCGTCCCTCGATGGCCGCGTAGAACTCGCCGTCGAGGGCCTGCAGATCGGAGATACACCGTCGGATCGTCCCGTAGCGCCGGGGAAACGACAGGTCCTCGCCGTTGCCGACGATCGTCTCGGCGGTCGTCCACAGCACCGTGTTGAGAAAGCCCGAGACGAGAAAGCCAAGCTCGGAGCGGTTGAAGATGACGCCGTAGCGGTCGTTGTTCCCGCGCACGCTCTCTCGGGTGGCGTACATCGAGTAGTTGCCGTCGGCGACGGCGACGACCGGCGTCGTGATCCCGCGACGGCCTTTGACGGTCGTGGCGAGGCCCCGGTAGTCGAACTCGCCGGCAGGCGGTGCTTTGGCGGCCGGCGAGACGACGATCTCGATGGCGACGCCCTCGTCGTGGACCGACCGGAGCGCGTCCTCGAACCGGTCGAGCAGCCGCGGGGTCAACGACAGCATCAGCTCGTACTCGGCGGCAGTGATGATGTCTTCGAGATAGCGCAGTATCGTCGGGCGCGACTTCACCAGCGAGACCGCCTCGGGTTTGCGCGTCGGCGCGGTGTAGCGCCGCGAGAGGTCGTCCACGAGGGAGTCCAGCGAAGACTGCACGTCGTCGAAAGCCTCCCGTGGATCGATCGCGAGCACCGTCATCGGTCGGCTGTCTTTCAGCTCGACGAGGCCGACGTCGCTGAGACTGCGGACGGTGTCGTAGACCCGTGGCTGTGGGATGTCCGTGTGCTCGGACAGCTCCGACGCGGAGAGCTCGCCGTGTTCCAGCACCGCGAGGTAGGCCGTAACCTCGTACTCACCGAGATCGAAGACGGTGATGACCTGCTCCAGTGCGTCCCGGAGGTCGTCGCGGGGCATACGAATCGGTTGACCGACGCGCCAACTAAGTCTTCCGACAGCTACGTTTCCGGACCCGCGATCACTCCGACAGCGATCCGTCTCGTACCGCCGGCTGTCCGTCTGTGAAAAGTTTCGCCGTGGTCGCGAATAGCTTGCAACAGTGATAGCCGGCAGTGTCAGGGGGATTCGAACTCGACGATCGCCTTGATCTGGTCGTCGCCGTCCTCGAAGGCCGGCTCGACGTTCTCCGGATCGGTGACCGTCGTCACGAGGTGATCGAGCAGGTCGTCGGGCATCGCCTCGACGACTGCCGCCCCCTCCGCGAAGTGTCGGATGCCGGCGTTGACCGAGCCGAACAGACACTTGTTGTGGAGGACGATGTCGTTGTGCAGCGAGCCGCCGTCGATCTCGAAGTCCCAGGAACTGGGGATGCCGAGTAGCGCGCCGACGCCGTTGGGTGCGAGCGCCTCGACGGTCTCGAACGCGTGGGGCGCGTAGCCGGTCGCCTCGTAGATGAAGTCCATCCCCTCGTACTCGTCGGGGATCTCGTCGACCGGAGTCTCGCGTGAGTCGATGTACGTCGCGCCGACCTCGTCGATGAACTCCAGGGTCGGGTCGGGCCGGTCGCGTCGACCGAGACAGTAGGCACGGTCGAACTCCTGGGTGAGCTGCCACAGCGTCAACAGACCGAGCGGACCGTTGCCCAGCACGGCGGCCGACTCGGGGTACCAGTCGAACGCAGAGCGAGTCGCACGGGCGTGTTCGAGGGCCTTCTCCGTGTTCGACAGCGGCTCGACGAAGATGCCGTACGGTGCGATCTCCTCCTCGATGGGAATCAGGAAGTCCGCGGGACTGGTGAAGTACTCGGACATGTAGCCGTGCTCGCCGACGATCCCGCGTTCGAAGTACTCCCCGTCGGGGGCCATGTCCGGCTCGTTGCGACGGAAGTACTCGTTGGTCTCGCCGTTTGGCTTGCGCCGGACCGTCGGAACGACGTACTGGCCCTCGTCGAGGCCGGTGCCGTTGGGATCCTCGACGACCCCGACGGCTTCGTGGCCCAGCACCATGTGGTCCTCGCCCTCGGGGAACCCGCCGTGGGAACCACTCAACACCTCGTGGTCGGTGCCGTCGACACCGACTCGGAGCGTCCGAACCAGCGCTTCGCCGTGTTTTGGCTCCGGCCGTGGCTTCTCGATCAGTTCTGGCTCGTCGCTCCCGCGACGGATTGCGACAGCTTTCATACGTGGTCGGAAGATGTGAGCACCGGGGATTAAGTCTTCCTCTCTCGCGCGGTCCGGCGTAATTTGCGCCTTTCGTGCCGACAGACGGCGCTGTCGCTGCTGGCAGCGCGAGTCGCCGTCCGGAAGACCGCAATTGGAGAGCGGTTACTCCACCGAGACCGCTTCGCCGGCCTCGCTGGACCGATAGATCGCGTCCATCACGCGCTGGACGGTCAGCCCCTCCTCGACCGTGTTCATCGCCGGGGTGTCCCCGCTGGCGACGTGTTCGAGGAAGTACTCCTGTTCGAGCCCGTGGGCCTCCTGGTCTGCGGTCTCGATCTCGGTGTCACGGTGGTGGGCCGCGCCGTCGTCGGCCGTATCGAGCACGGTCAGGGAGTCGTCGGCCATATCGAGGTGCGCGCCGCCGCCGTCGCCGCGAACGACGAGTTCCTGGCTCGGGTAGCGGTTGCTCGCCCACGCGACTTCGAGCGAGATCGTCTTGCCGTTCGCACAGCGGACGAACGCCGTGGCGGAGTCGTCGACGTCGAAGCCGCCGGCACCCTCGTCGTAGCCCCACATGTTCAGATACGTGTAGTCGTCGTCCGGGCCGAACTGCGCACGCGTCTGGGCCGAGACCTCCTCTATCTCCGGGAAGCCCATCAGGTACAGCGCCACGTCGATGGCGTGGGTCCCGATGTCGATGACTGCGCCGCCGCCCGAGACCTCCTTTCGGGTGAACCAACTGCCACGACCGGGGACGCCGCGTCGGCGGATGTAGTTCGCTTCGACGTGAGAGACGTCGCCGAGTTCGCCGTCCTGACGGTACTGGTCGAGGACCTGAACCGGCCCACGGAAGCGATTGTGGAACCCGACCATGCAAAAGCCATCGGCGTCGGCCGCCACGTCCGCGATCCGCTCTGCGCTCTCCAGAGAGTGTGCGAGTGGCTTCTCGACGAGGACGGAGAGTCCCGCTTCGAGCGCGCTGGTCACGTACTCCTCGTGGAACGTGTTGGGCGTCGAGACGACGACGGCGTCGACGTGCTCGTACATCGCGTCCTCGTCCTCGTACACGTCGGCGTCGTAGGCCGCCGCGAACGCGTCGCGAGCCTCCTCGTCGATGTCGGTGCCGGCGGTCACCGTCCCCCCGACGTCGAGTACCTGGTCCGCGTGGAGGTGTGCGATGTTGCCGAGTCCGACGAATCCGAGCCGAACGTCTTCTATGTCAGTCATTCTCTGTCCGTGCCTCCGTGGGACGGGGATAAAAACGCTCGGGAATCATTTAGTACAGCTGTTGTTCCTTTTCTTCCCGCTCCTGTTCGCGTTCCCGTTCGGCTTTGCGCTCGCGGCGACCGCGTCGGTACTGGAGGATGCCCGGCACGATCTTGTTGCGCAGGTCGAAGGCGAACGACACGATGCCGTAGACCCAGAAGAAAAACAGGGCGACCATCCCGCTCCAGTACACCAGCGCGGCGGTGTCGGCGACCATGGTCAGTCGTCACTCTCCGCGCGTGTGCCCGCCGATCCGTCGCCCGTCACGTCGACGATTCCGTGGGCGATGGCGTCGCCGGTCGCGTCGTCGAACAGGTGGATCTTTCGCCGGTCGAGCACGACGCTAACCGCCTCGTCCTCCCGTATATCTGAGTCCGGTTCGATGCTCATGAGCAACTGATCGTCCGTCGCGGCCTCCTGTGACATCGAGGTCTCGCCGTCGCCAAGCAGGAGGTACGCGAAGATCTCGTCGCCCATCGGCTCCAGCACGTCCGAACGTGCCTGAATCGCGGCGGTGGGGTGGGCGACGTCGTCGGCCTCGGGCACCGGATACACGTCTTCGGGCCGGACGCCGACGGTCACGTCGTCGCCCGGTGCCAGCCCGTCGACGCGAGCGGGATCGAACTCGATCGAGAAGTTCGGCGTCTCGATCGCGTCGGCCCCGACGCTCCCGTTGACGAAGTTCATCGACGGCGAGCCGATAAAGCCCGCGACGAAGAGGTTCGTCGGCTCGTTGTAACAGACCAGCGGGGGATCGATCTGCTGGAGTTCCCCGGTGTCGAGGACGGCGATGCGGTCGGACATCGTCATCGCCTCGGCCTGGTCGTGGGTGACGTAGATGATCGTCGTGTCCAGTTCCTTGTGGAGTCGCTGGAGTTCCGTCCGCATGTGGACCCGGAGCTTGGCGTCGAGGTTCGCCAGCGGTTCGTCCATCAGGAACACGTCGGGCTCCCGGACGATCGCACGCGCGATCGCGACGCGCTGGCGCTGCCCGCCGGACATCTCGTCGGGCATCCGTTCGAGCATCCCCTCCAGTTGCACGATGTCGGCGGCCCGCTCGACGCGGCGATCGATCTCCTCTTTGGGGAAGTCTCTGAGACGCAGGCCGAAGCTGATGTTGTCGTACACGTCCATGTGGGGAAAGAGCGCGATGTTCTGGAACACCATCGCGATCCCACGGTCCTTGGGCGGCAGGTTCGTCACGTCTCTGTCGCCGATGAACACCTTCCCCTCGGTCGGAATGGTGAGACCGGCGATCGTCTCCATCGTCGTCGACTTCCCACAGCCCGAGGGACCGACGAGACAGACGAACTCCCCGTCTTCGATGTCGAGGTTCATGTCGTCGACTGCCGTGACGTCTTCGTAGCGTTTCGTGACGTGTTCGAGTTTGAGGCTTGCCATGATTACTCCTTGAGTGCTCCCGAGGTTAGTCCGCTGACGATGCGTTCCTGCGCGACGACGACGAGGACGAGCATCGGGAGCACGCCCACGACGCTCGCCGCCGCCATCAGGTTGAACGAGGTGGTGTACTGGGTCTGGTAGCTGAGGATCCCGCCGACCAGGGGCGACCAGTTCCCGGCCTGTGGGGAGGTCGCCATGATCGAACTGAAGAAGTACTCGTTGTACACCGAGATGAACGTCAGGACCGCTGCGGTCGCCACGCCGGGGGCCGACAGCGGCATGATGACCCGGAACAGCGCGCCGAGTCGAGTCGTCCCTTCGACGCGGGCCGCGTCCTCCAGTCCGTCCGGAATCTGGCCGTAGAACGTCGTCAGGATGAAGATCGACAGGGGCATGAACAGGGCGCTGAAGGGAAGCACCATCGATCCTGGCGTGTTCAGTAGTTCGATCGACTGGAACAGCGCCACGTCCGTGAAGGGGATGTTCACGGCGTTGCCGGCGAAGACGTCGTACAGCGGGACGACGAATGCGGCGGGCGGGAAGTAGCTGATCGCGAGGATCGCGAGCATCAGCACTGCCCGGCCCGGGAACTCCAGGCGGCCGAAGACGTAGCCCGCCAGACTGGCGACGACGAGCACGATGATCGTCGTCGTCACCGCCAGCGCGAAGCTGTTCAGCATGTACAGGTGAAACGGAATCTCTCTGAACACGTCGACGAACGCGCCCGGATTGAACCCCTGCGGGACCGGCAGCGGGAACGGAACCGTCGCCCCGAACAGCTCGATTTCGGGGATGAAACCGCCGCCGATGATCTCGCTGTTGGGCGTCACCGCCAGCACCAGCAGCCAGTAGAAGGGAAACAGCGTGGTGATCATGAAGAAGATCATCGCGGTGTAGAACAGCGCCCGGTAGACGCGTTCCGGGTCTTCGATCGCCCGCTGGACCCAGCGGTTGAGCGGTCCGTCCGGCTCGTCGGTGTCGTCTATCGTCGCCATGTTAGATCGCCTCCTCTCCCTGCCAGAGGATCAGCGACATCACGACCAGCCCGATGATCGCCGCCGTCGTGAACGCGATGGTCCCGGCGGCCGCGTTGAAGCCCGAGAAGAAGGACTCGACGACCATACAGGACAGCGAGGGCACGACGGTACAGCTGGAGACGATGTCGATGATCCCGTACACCCGCATGGCCGCGACCGACCGGAACAGCACCGCGACGGCGATGGTCGGCAGGATCAGCGGGAAGGTGATGTGTTTGAACTGCTGCCACTTCGAGGCTCCGGCGACTTTCGCCACGTCGTAGAGGCCACGGTCGATGCTCTGGAGGCCGGCGAGGATCAGCAGCGCCATGAACGCCGAGGTCTTCCAGATGTCGGCGACGATGATGACGAACGTCGCACTGGCCGGATCGTTGAGCGTGTTCGTGGGCGCGAGCAGGCCGAGGTCTGCCAGTGGCGGCGTCAGGAACCCGATGCTGGGCTGGAACATCAGGTAGAACATCATCCCCTGAATGACGACCGGCACCGCCCACGGGATGATGATCGCGGCACGGATCCAGCGGCGACCGTAGAAGTCCTGGTCGAGGATCAGCGCCTGCCCCATGCCGATGATCGTCTCGAAGAACACGCTCACGAACGCGAAGAGCAGCGTCATCGTCAGCGCGCTCGTCACGAGGCCCTGAATGCCGAAGCTCTGTGGTAGGAACGTCGGCTGTCCGGGGAGGTACCGATCCATGTTCCCGGTGAACAGGTCGACGTAGTTCCCCGGGCCGACGAACTCGCCGAGTCCGGTAAACGTCTGAGCGAACAGCGACATCTCGAAGGTTCGCAGGAGGGGGTAGATAGCGATGCTCCCCAGCAACACGAACACGGGCGTCAAGAGCAGGTACGCGTAGGTGGTGTCGCTGAGGTTCTCCATCCAGCGGGTGACACGAACCAGCGGCCCCGAGCGACGTGATTCGCGTTCACCACCCGCCATCTCGGTACTCATGGGCGGTCACCTCTCATATCGACATCCCATCCATGTTTAGTGATGACATACCAGAGTTGTAAAACTAGGCGCTGGATTCAGTTCTGTTCGGTGGCTTCGAGGCTGGAGGTCAGCGAAGCCATCGCGTCCTCGGCCGAGGTCTCCTGGCCGACGACCCTGTTGGCCGACTGAGCGATGTCGCTGGACTGCTGGCTCCAGACGGGCGTGACCGGCCGTGCCATCGCGTTCTCACCGGCCACCTGGAGCGTGTCCATGTAGCGCCCGACCGGTGCGACGTTCCGGGCCTCGTCGGAGTTGAACAGTTCGGGACGGGGCGGGAGCCACCCCTGCAGTCGGAACAGTTCGAGGGCGAAGTCCGGTTCCATGACGGCGGAGACGACCTCGTCGATGACGTCGAGGTTGTCGCTGTTGGGGTTGAACGTGAGGTGCCAGCCACCGAGCGCCGAGGTCGTGCCACCGGTTCCGGGCTGGGCGGCCTCGCTCTCGGAGACGGCGTAGGGGATCGGCATCGCACCCAGGTCCTCGCCGAGTGCGGGGTCGTCGGTCTCTTCGGGGTTCCGGCCGGTCAGCGCGAGCGAGTACGGCCAGTTGCGGTGGAACACGGCGTCGCCCTCGGCGAAGGGCGAGCGAGAGGGCTCCTCGATCCAGCCGAGGATGTCCGTCGGCGCGATGTTGCCGGCGTAGTCTGCGAAGGTCCCGTCGAACTCCTCGTCGTGGACGAACTTCCGCATCATGTTGAGCGCGTTGTGAACCTCGGGCTCGTCGACCGTGATCGGCCGCTCGCCGACCGGACCGAAGAGGTTCTCGCGGCCGCCGAAGTACGCGCCGCCCCACGAGGACATGACCTCGTTGAACGTACAGCAGGCGGTGCCCTCGTAGATGTCCCACTGGGTCGTAAAGCCGTACTCGGCGTCGGCGTTGTCCTTCACGTCGGCGACGACGTGGGACCACTCCTCCCACGTCATCGGCTCGGTCGCCCAGTTCTCACTTTCCGGGTCGTAGCCCGCCTGTTCGACGAGGTCCTTGCGGTACTGCATCGTCGGGAAGTCGGGGAACAGCGGCACACCGTAGAGGTCGCCCGACGACGGCTCTCGGGCCGTGTCGGTGAACCCGCTGAAGTAGTTCTCGTTGATGTCCGAGAGGAGGTCCTCCGGGAGCGTCTCCGAGAGGTTCTGGATCAGTCCGCGCTGGATGAAGATGTTCACCCAGCCGTTGTCCATCTGGAAGATGTCGGGATCGCTCTGGTCCGCGTTGAGGATGCGGTTGTAGTTCGACCGGACCTCGCCTGTGTCCGAGGCGCTCGGGACCCACTCGATCTCGATGTCGTCTCTGAGACCACCGGCCTCGTGGAGCGCCGTCTTCATCTCCTCGCCGGCCGTCTGGACGGCAGTCGGCCCGATACCCCACTGGATCGTCGTCGCGCCGTCGCTCCCGCCGTCGCCCGTCGTCGTTCCGGTACCGTCGCCGCCGTCACCGCCGTCGCTGCCACCGTCGCCGCCACCGACCAGATCAGCGCAGCCGGCCAGTGTCGCCGCGACGCCCGATGCACCGCTGGCTGCGACGAACCGTCGTCGAGAGACACTGCTTCGCTGTCCGTCGTCGTCTGAGTGGTTATTTGACATCGTCTTTCGTTGAGTTGCAGCCATCCTACTTAAGCGTTGCCGAAAGTTAACCACACCTGTTGTAAACGCTGTTTTCGTACCGAACGAGATGTTTTATTTTTTGTGGTTTTATTAGAGAGATGATAGGCTGCCCGGCCATCACTTATAAACAATCGGCGTGTAGCGACCAACAGAGCCGTTACACGAGAAATAGGTTGCTAGTTTCTCCCAGTCGTTAACAGGGGGTGAAAACGATCGGTAACGAGAGCGTACCGGGTCAACGATCGGTGAAGCGACAGTCCCAGCGTCGAAGCGCTGTCCCGAGTGTCACCCGTGGCGGCGATCGTACTGTCGGCTGTAAGTCTGTAAAGAATTTCGCGACTCCGTGCTCGCGAATCGCTTGCAACAGTGACAGCCGGCAGTATCAGGAAGTTACAGCCAACAGTGTCGCCGAGAAGTAACGACGGCGTTCCGTCTCACACTGTCGGCCGCCACTGTGTCGAGCGATGCGCGACCCAGCGAGATGGGTCATCGACGGACAGCTGGGCCGTCTCATACTGCCGGCTGTCACTTCGTGAAGATCTTCGCCACCCTGGGTGGCGAAATCGTTCACAGATGTACAGCCGGTAGTATCAGTCGTAGCGAACGTCCTCGATCGTGATCTCCGAGGCCTCGACTTCCTCGATCACGGCACCCCATCCGCCGACTTCGACCGGTCCGTCGTCGGTTTCGAGCGTGATGCTCACCCGACCCGCGAGCTGTGACAGCGGGAGTTGCTGGTCGCGGCCGGCGGTCTCGCCCGTGTACCGGACGCGCGTGATCCGGCCGTGGAGGGTGACGGTCTCGTGGGTGTCCGTCTCGTATCCCTCGACGGTCGCGACGATCGTCGCGCCCTCCTCCAGCAGCGGATCCACGTCGCGGACGCAGTGACGGAGGTCGACGTACGTCGTCGGCGTCTCCGGCGTCCGGAGCGTGTAGATGGTGTCCCAGATCTCCCAGAGGCAGGTGAGGAAGAACCAGTGGAACACGTACGTGTGGGTCCGATCGCTGACGAGGACGCCGTACTCGTTGACGGACTGGCTGTGGGGCGCAAAGCAGGTCCACCGTCGGTCCACGAGCACGAGGAACGGGGAAGGCGTGTCTCGGTGGC
The DNA here is from genome assembly GCF_058933285.1 of Halomicrobium sp. HArcht1-1. NCBI lineage: Archaea > Methanobacteriati > Methanobacteriota > Halobacteria > Halobacteriales > Haloarculaceae > Halomicrobium > Halomicrobium sp. HArcht1-1. Next base: position 1,610,150 of record NZ_JBZYDL010000001.1, on the reverse strand, counting down.
GGGCTTCGGTACAGACGCTCGCGAGTGCTTCCTCAGAGGGGAGTCGATCGCCCTCGCGGGTACAGAGGCTGAGTTTGACGTGGACGCCGCGGTCGCGTGCGTCCCCGAGCGCGTCCTTCAGCGAGTGAAACTGGTCGACGTCGACCGCGATCTGGATCTGTTTCTCGGCGTTGTCGATGATCTCGCGGGCGCGGTTCATCACCGTCTCGAACCGCTTGACGATGCTCACCTCGTGTTCGGCGACGGCGGGCTGGTTCCAGCGGTCCTCGATCTCTTCGGCCGCCGAGAGGTACTCGCTGGATCGGGACCGGAGGTCGTCCAGTACCGTCTCCGGGTCGTGGGCGCGTGCCGTGAGACTGTCCTGCTGGTACGTCTCGATGTACCCCTTGGACTCGAGGTCACGGAGCACGTCGTAGATCCGCGGATCGGGCACGTCACACGCGTCCGCGATGTCGGTCGCCGAGGCGCTCCCGAGTTCGAGCAGGGTCACGTAGGCCTCCGCCTGATACGGAGACAGACCCGCGTCTTCGAGAACGTCGATGAGATCGTCGTCTTTCATCGTTTGACTGGCGCTTCCGGAGGATGAGTTATATGTTCGTTGTTCTGTACGGCATCCGTTCCCGTGACTGACACCCTGTTCGGCGGTGAGCCCGCGAGCGGCCGGCGGACTGACGCCGACTGTCGCTGCTCGCCGTCGATGGGTCCGTCGGCCGCGAGCGACTGGTTGGCCATGCAACTACTAACCACACCAGTTGTTAAAAATATTGGTGGCGGCGGGCAACGTCGACTTCGACAACGCTGAAGCCACTGGCAGCCGTCGACGACTCCATGAGTGTCCTCGGCGCGCTCCGGAATCCGGCACACACCGGCTCGCGGCGCTGTGTCCCGTGTACGCTGGTCAACGTCGCGATGCTGTGGCTCGCCGTCAACGTCGTGGTCGTGCTCGGACAGCCCTTCGCGGGGGCCGCCGTCCTCGTCGTCGGACTCGTCGTGATCTGGCTCCGGGGGTATCTCGTCCCCTACACCCCGCAGTTCGCGCCCCGACTGGTCGCGGCGTCACCGATCCCGACGACGTGGTTCCACGACACCAACGAGCCGGGATCGATCGCGGACCGGTCCCGAGACGGGGATCGATTGCTCGGGCAACTCCGACGGGCCGGTCTGCTCGACGCCGACGAAGAGCGCGTGTATCTCGATCCCGACTTCGAGCGGCGCTGGCACACCGAGATGGACCGGCTCGCGTCCCAGTCGCTCGACGACCTGGCAGACGAACTGGCGTCGGTACCGAGCGTGCCGTCGGCACGGCCGGTCGAGCAGGACGGACAGGAGTGGCTCGCCGTCGGCGGACAGACTGCACTCGTCGCTCGCCACGTCGCGATCGCCGAACTCGGTGCCGTCAGCGCGCTCGAACCACACGTCGACGATCCCGCGGACCGCCTCGCGATGGCCAGACCACTCCGGGAGTTCCTCACCGACTGTCCAGCCTGTGGGAGCGCCTTCGATCGATCGTCGGAGGTGTCCTGCTGTGGCGGATACACGAATCCGCGCGAGAAACCGCGCGAGACGCTCGTCTGCCCGGAGTGTGAGCAGCGGTTCCTGCGGCTCCCCGACCCAGAGTGACACAGCGGTCCCGCTGACCGGCAGCTGTCCGTGTGCGGCGAGCGATAGTGTGGACCGTGGCCCCAGACCGCACGACAGCGTGCCGGCGGCGGCCACCGATCCACGGTGGCTACTACAGAACGGTGGCCGGGTTTGGTGTGGGGGGTAACGGCAGATGTAGTGGGGGAAAGGGTGTCTGCCTCCGTCGTTCGGGGGGAGAACGACGGTCTGTGTACCCAGCCGTTCCCGATTAACAGCAGGTGTTGCAAAAGTCTGACGATCGGAGCCGTCGCTGCGGTGACCGTCGTCGGACGTGGGGAGTCCGGGGTCGTCGAGATCCCCCTGGGTATTAATCCCTCCCGGTCAGATGGACCACCATGAAGAACATCGACGATCTGATCGAGAGTGCGGCAGATCTGGCAGAGCACGGCCTTTCGAAGGGCGAGATCGCCGACGAGCTGAACGTCTCTCGGGAGACCGCGAGCTGGCTCGTCGAGCAGAGCGGGAGCGGGACCGACTCGACGAGCGAGCCCAACGGCGGCCCGTACGACATCCACGTCGACTGGAGCACGATCGGCAGGGACAGCAGCCGTCTCGCCGCGGTCGGCTCCGCGATGGCCGACCTCCTGCTCAAGCAGGGCGAAGCGGTCGACCTCGTGATGGGGATCGAGAAGGCGGGCGCGCCCCTGGCGACGACTGTCGCCCGCGAACTCGACGCCGACCTGGGGACGTACGCACCCAGCAAGCACCAGTGGGACGACGACAGCGACCAGTCGCTCGACGGCTCGTTCTCCCGGAACTTCGCCCAGATTCGCGGTCGGGACTGCTACGTCGTCGACGACACGATCACCTCCGGGACGACGATGACGGAGACGATCGAGGCGATCCGGAATCAGGGCGGGAACCCCGTCGCCTGTGTCGTTCTGGCCGACAAGCAGGGACTCGGCGACGTGAACGGCGTCCCGGTGTACTCGCTGCTGCAGGTCATCCGGGTCGGCTCCGAGGACTAGACGCGGTAGACGGCCGCTTCGTAGGGCCGGAAGGTGGCATCCGAGAGGTCCGTCGGAGACCCGTCGTAGTTCGAGAGGAGACACGCTTCGGGTACCCCGACCGGGAGTTCGACGGACGCCGCGGACCCGGACGTGTTCAGCACGACGACGACGCGGTCGTCCTCGTGGCGTCGCTCGTAGGCGTACACCTGTCGGTCGTCCGGTAGCAGATCGCGGAACTCGCCGTAGATCAGCGTCGGCGTCGACGAGCGCAGGTCGATCAGCTCTCGGTAGTACGACAGCACCGAGTCGGGATCGGCTCGCTCGCGTTCGACGTTGACCGTGGGGTAGTTGGGGTTGGCGTCGATCCAGGGCTCGCCGTCGGTAAAGCCCGCGTGGTCGTCGTCGGCCCACTGCATCGGCGTCCGCGCGTTGTCGCGGGTGCGGTACTCGACGATCGACCTGACCGCGTCGTACTCGCAGTCGCGCTCTGCCATCAGCTCGCGGGCGTGGTTGATCGCGTCGACGTCACGGAGGTCCTCGATCGTCGGAAACGGCGCGTTCGTCATCCCCAGCTCCTGGCCCTGATAGACGAACGGCGTGCCCCGGAGCGTGAGCACGAACGTCCCAAGCATCGTCGCCGACTCCCGGCGGTACTCGTCGGGGTCGCCGTAGCGAGAGACGACGCGGGGCTGGTCGTGGTTCTCCCAGTAGAGCGCGTTCCAGCCGTCGTCGGCGAGTCCGGTCTGCCAGCGGTCCGTGATCGCCTTGAGTTCGGTCAGGTCCCACTCGCCGACCGACCAGCGCCCGTCGGCTCCGTAATCGAGTTTCGTGTGCTGGAAGTGAAAGGCCAGATCCAGCGGGCCGTCGCCCCCCGCGTAGGTCCGTGCCTGCTCGACGGTCAACTGGGGCATCTCGCCGACGGTCAGCCCGTCGTAGTTCGACAGGACCCGCTCTTCGAGTTCCACGAGGTAGTCGAGCAGTTCTGGTCCGTCGACGAAGTGCTCGGAGCCGACCCACTCGCTGTCGGGGTCGCCGTCCGGGAGCCCCTCGGCCTTCGAGAGGAGGTTGATCACGTCCATGCGGAAGCCGTCGATCCCCTGCTGGAACCACCAGTCGACGATCTCGTAGACGGCTTCGCGAACGTCTTCGTTGGCCCAGTTCAGATCTGGCTGACTCGTGTCGTAGAGGTGGAGGTACTGCTCGTCCCGGACCGCGTCGTGTTCCCACGCCGACCCGCCGAAAAAGGAGTCCCAGTTGTTCGGCGGCCGGCCGTCGTCGGTGTCTCGCCAGTGGTAGAAATCCTCGTACTCCGGATCGCCACGTCGCGATCGCTGGAACCACTCGTGGTCGACCGACGTGTGGTTGACCACGAGATCCATCACGAGGCGCATGTCGCGAGCGTGGATCTCGTCGAGCAGTCGACGCCAGGTGTCCATGTCGCCGAACGTCTCGTCGATCGACCGATAGTCGCTGATGTCGTAGCCGTTGTCACGCTGGGGAGAGTCGTAGACCGGGTTGAGCCAGATGACGTCGACGCCGAGATCGGCGACGTAGTCCAGTTTCTCGATGATACCTTGCAGATCACCGATCCCGTCGCCGTCCGCGTCGTAGAAGCTGCGGGGGTAGATCTGGTAGACGACCGCCTCCTTCCACCAGGTGCGTTCCTGTGCCATACGAGCACCACTAGAGAGTGCCTACTTAGACCTTTGCAAGAGATACAACAGCAGTTGTAAACAGATCTCGGCCGGGTGCTACAGGTAGAGTACGTCGTGGCGGTCGAGAGTCAGGTCGGCTCCGACGGCCGAGACCGTCGTCCGGGGCCACTCTCCGGTCACCGAGATGGGCTCGACGCTCTCGTCGGTCACCAGATGCGTGTCCTCGCTCTTTGCCCCCTGGACCGTCGGGTTCCACGAGTACGCCATCGGCAGGAACACCGGCGCGTCGTGGGTCGGCGTCGCGATCCACTCGCGACCGGCGAAGCCGGCCGCACCGCCCTGGTGGTGGTTCTCCCACTCGCCGGACCAGCCGAGTTGGGCGTAGGCGTCCTGGACGGCCGCGAACACGTCGCCGGCAGTCCCTCCCTCGCGGCCGACGCGCTGGGTCGCCGCCAGCGCCGTGGTCTCGACGCGGGCGGCGTCGTCGGTCCGTTCGGCCAGCCACTCTGGGGCGTCGAAGGCGATCGTCCGGGAGGTACTGACGAAGAGCCCGTCTCGCATCGCCGTGATGCTCGCCAGCGCGTAGTCGCCGAGTTCCGTCTCCGTCGACGTGTAGTGTCGGTACGCGGGCGCGCGCTCGCTCCCGCCGACGAGGACGACCGGTGCCCAGATCCCCTCGGCTTCGAGCTCGCGGTGGATGTCGGCCGTGATCTCCCGTTCGGTCGCGTCGGCGGTTGCGTCGCGCAGGACGCCCTCGAACGCTCTCGTCGCGTCGGCGGCCAGCGAACGGTACTGCTCGATCTGGTCGGCCGTCAGGGGCTGTCGCAGATCGCGCGCTTCGACGGTGTCGAACCCCTCGACGTCGAAGTCGGCGGCCGCGGGCTGCGGGCTGTGTGCACGGGTCGCGTCGGCGACGCCGTCCTCGTACCACTCGACGGTCTCGACGGGCACGTCACCGACCTCCTCGTCGATCAGCCGCTGGCCCTCGATGTTGTTGGTCACGACGGTCCGCTCGTCGCCGTCGTAGCCGACCGCGGCGATCCCGATGTCGGTCGCGCGGTCGACGATGTTGTTCCCGCCGCCGGTGAGCCACGCGAAGGAGTTGGGCCGTGCGAACCAGACCGCTTCGAGCCCCTCCCGTTCGAGGTAGTCGTCCAGCCGATCGAGCAGCGGCGCGACGGTCACGTCGGTCATGCGACGCTCACCCACTCGCCGCGCTCGTCGCTGCGCTCGATCGCGTCGAGGACCCGCTGGGCGCGGAGCCCGTCCTCGAAGCTCGGTTCGTAGTCGGTGCCGTCGCGGACGGCGGTGAGGAACTCGTAGTTCTCGTGGACGAAGGTGTGTTCCCAGCCGAGGACGTGACCCGGCGGCCACCAGTGGTCGACGTATGGATCGTCGGCGTCGGTCACCAGGATCGTCTCGAAGCCGCGGTTGTCAGCGCGCTTGAGCTCCAGTTCGTTGAGGCGTTCGAGGGAGAACCGCAGACTCCCCGCCGACCCCTCGATCTCGATCGTGTGGTCGTTCTTGTGCCCGTTCGAGAAGCGCGACCCCTCAAGCGTGCCCATCGCGCCCGACTCGAACTCGACCTGCGCGCTGTAGGCGTCGTCGACGGTGACTTCACGAGTGTCATCACTCCCTTCGACCGGGCGCTCGTCGACGAACGTCCGGAGATGGCCGCTGAGCCGTTCGATGTCGCCCGCGGTGTCGCCAAGCAGGAAGTGCGCGAGGTCGACCGTGTGCGCGCCCAGATCGCCAAGCGCGCCGCTGCCGGCCATCTCCTCGTCGTTGCGCCAGCTCCAGGGGGCCTCGGGATCGACGAGCCAGTCCTGGAGGTAGCGCCCGCGGAAGTGGTGGATCTCGCCGAGTTCGCCGTCGTCGATCAAATTGCGCGCGTACCGGAGTGCCGGCACGAAGCGGTAGTTGAACGCCGTCCCGGCGGTGACGCCCGCCGCGGCGTCGGCCATCTCTTCGGCCGCGGCGAGCGTGGGCGCGAGGGGCTTCTCACAGAAGACCGGCGTGCCCGCTTCCAGTGCGGCGATCGAGGGCTCGGCGTGGACGTGGTTCGGTCCGAGGTTGTAGAACACGTCGACCTCGTCGACCACCTCGCGCCAGTCCGTCGCGGTCCGATCGAAGCCGAGCGTGTCGGCGGCGTCCGCGAGCGCCGCCTCGTCGCGGCCCACCAGCACGTCGCGGTTCGTCTGCGGTGCGTCCTCGAAGAACATGGGCAGGCGGTCGAGCGCGTTCGAGTGGGCCTTGCCCATGAACCGATAGCCAAGAATACCGATGTCGAGTGTCACACTCGGGGTTCGCTCCCTGGCCAGTATAGTTCTTGTCCTCGGAGCCACACCAGAGGGCGACGACGGGCGCTACAGGAAGTCGTCGACGTCGACACCGCCGTCGCTGGTGGCCCCGCCGCTGTCACCGCCGGGGAGCAGCTCCGCGACCGTCGAGGCGAAGGCGTTGAGCCCGCGGGTCTGGTACCAGACCGTGCCCGGTCCGGTGAACTCGAAGACGAGCCCCTCGCCGCTGAGCAACGTCGACTTCATCCCGCCGGGACGCCGCGCGTCGAAGTCGACCGAGCCGTCCCAGGCGACGACGTTCTCGTTGTCGACGTGGTAGGTCTCGCCGGCCCCGAGCTCGATCGATTCGAGGCCGCCGAATGCCTCGACGAAGACGGTCCCGGTGCCTTCGAGGGTCAGGGGCGTGATGCTGGCCCCGGCGAGCATCGACTTGAGGCCGCCGAACTCGGTCTCGATCGAGATCGACGGCTCGGAAGCCAGCCACGCGCCGTCGACCGCGTAGATGGTCTCGTCGGACAGTTCGTACTGCATCACGTCGCCGGGCGTGGGCGGGGCGAGCGTGACCGTGCCGGAGCCATCCGTGGCGGTGAACTCGTTGGCGAAGAAGGATTCGCCACCGAGCATCGACTTCGCGGAGCTGAGCAGCCCCTCGTTGCTCGTCGTCGTGTCCATCGAAATGTTGGAGGAGTGGGTCGTCATCGCTCCGGGCTCGGCGAGGATCGTCTCGCCGCTGCCCAGTTCGACGACGACGTGCGTGTAGGACGGGCGGTGTGTGAGTTCGAACTCCATCGTATCACCTAGACCGGCGTTCACAGAGTGCTACAATAAGCGTGCCGCTGGAAAGAACGGTCCAGCGGTTCCCAGCGACACGAGGGACTTCGGCGAGCTACACCCAGTGTGCCTGGCCGGGCGTCGTCTCGAAGATCACGTCGTCGAGGAGGTCGACGGCCTTCTCCAGGCCCTCGGTGGCGGAGGTCAGCGAGTCCTCGTGTTCGATCGAGAGCGCGCCGTCGTATCCCACCATCCGGAGCGTCGAAACCACGTCACGCCAGTGGTCTTCCCCGTGGCCGTAGCCGACCGAGCGGAACAGCCACGAGCGCTCCAGTTCGTCGGTGTAGGCGGTCGTATCGAGTACGCCCCGCGTGCGGGCCCGCTCCTCGTAGACTTTCGTGTCCTTCGCGTGGAAGTGGTGGATGGCGTCGCGTTCGCCCAGCAGTCGGATCGCGTCCGTGATCGAGATGTCCTGCCAGTACAGGTGCGAGGGGTCGAAGTTCGCGCCGACGTACTCGTTGGTCATCTCGCGCAGGTCCAGCAGCCCGTGGGGCTCGTAGACGAGCATGTTGGGGTGCATCTCGATAGCGACCTGCACGTCGTGGTCGGCCGCGTGCTCGGCCAGCTCGGACCAGTAGTCGACGGCCAGTTCCCACTGGTACTCCAGGGCCTCGGCGTGTTCGTTCGGCCACGGCGCGGTGATCCAGTTGGGGACCGTGCCGGCGTCGCTCCCCGCCGGCAGCCCGGAGAAACACGTCACGGCGTCGACCCCGAGCTGGTCGGCCAGCGTGATCGCCTCGCGGAGTTCGGTGTCGGCGCGGGCCGCGCGCTCGTCGTCCGGGTGCAGCGGGTTGTTGTGCGTCGCGAGCGCGCTGACTCGCATCTCGTACTCGTCGAGCAGGGCGTGTAGCTCGGCCTGTGCGTCCTCGTCGTCGAGGTACTGATCGCGTGGCAGGTGGTCGTCGCCGGGGAAGCCACCACAGCCGAGTTCGACGGCGTCGACGCCGATGCCGTCGAGATAGGAGAGCGCGTCTTCGAGAGACTGGTCACCCAGCGGGACGGTGAGTACACCTACGTCCATGAGCGAGTTTACAATGGTCGTTGTAATAAAACCCTGGCGACGGGTCACGCGGCCGGCGTCACTCCTCGATGGAGTAGCGGTCGAACAGCGTCGAGAGCTGCTGAGAGCGCATGGAGAGCATCTTGACGTTGACGTACATCTCGCCGAGCGCGAGGTTCTGCTCTTCGGCGACGGCGGCGACGTGTTCGGCCTCTTCGACGTTCTCGCGGGACGTTTCGGCGGCGTCGTCGGCGATGGACGCGACCTCCTCCGAGCTGGCGGCCTGGTCGTCGGACGCGTCGCTGATCTCCTTGACGCCGCTGGAGGTCCGCTGGACGTGCTCCATGATCGACTCCAGCGATTCGAGGTTCTCCTCGACGGTCGTCCGGCCCTTCTCGACGGAGCCCTGCATCGCCTGGATCTCGTCGGCCGCCTGCTCGGTCTGGTCCTGAATCTCGTCCATCAGGCTCTCGATCTGGTTGGTCGCGTCTTTGGTCTGTTCGGCCAGGGACTTGACCTCGTCTGCGACGACGCCGAAGCCGTTGTTGTTCGCTCCCGAAGAGGCGTGTGCGGCCTCGATGGAGGCGTTCAGTGCGAGGATATTGGTCTGCTCGGCGATGTCGTCGATGAGGTCGACGATCTGGCCGACCTCGTCCATCTGGTCGTTGAGCTCCTCGATCGACTCGACCACGTCTTCGGTTCGCTCCGAGGTCTCGTCCATCGCTTCCCGGGCCTCGCGGCCGGACTCGATCCCCTCGACGGTGCGTTTTTCGGTCTTGTCGGCCATCTCGGCGACCTCGTTCGAGGAGGCCGCGATCTCCTCGATCGTGGCCGACATCTCGCCCATCTCGTCGCTGATCTGTGAGATCTGCTCGTGTTGTTCGTAGAATACGTCGGCGATCTCCTGGACCGACTCCGCGACGTTGCTACTCGCGTCCTTGACCGCCTGCGTCGCTGCGGTGACCTGCTCGCTGGAGCCCGCGACGTCCCCGGCGAAGTCACCGCCGGCACGGATCGTCTGCTCGAACGTCGCGGCCATCTCGTTGTACTCCGTGCCGAGTTCGTTCAGCGCGTCCGACGGCGTGTCGGTGGCCATGCGCCGTCCCAGTCGGCCCTCGCTGGCGGCGTCGAGAATCTCGCAGCTCTGCGCGATGTAGTCGTCCAGTTCTTCGATCGTCGCGGCGTTCTGTGCGGCGACGCCGCCGTCGGGCGCGGCGGCCGCCTCGCCCGCGGTCTCTGGAAGCGAAGACCGGGCCGTTTCGAGTTCGTCTCGGATCGACTGAAGCTCCGCTTCGAGCGTCGACCGGCGTGATTCGATCGTCTCCGTCTCGGCCCTGAGAGCCTCGACCTCGTCGGTCAGATCGTGCAGCCGTCCGGACAGTCGCCGGACGGAGTAGACGCCAGCCCCACCGGCAGCGACGACGCCCAGCACCGCCAGCGGGACGTACAGACCGCTCGGTGCGACGGCGGCGAGGAGTATCTGATACAGTGCGTGACAGAACTGTCCGCCGACGGCGAGTCCGACACCCCGTTTCGAAGTGAGTTCATTTATCATGGGTGACACGTTTTCGGGAGAGTTCTCTCGGCCCGACACATGGTCTTGTGTCACATACTGCGTCGGGTATAAAGTGATGTATGGTCCCATTTCAGGCGCTGATAATTCTGCCGACCGTCGGCGTGGACGCTAGAACACTGGATGGAATATCTTTTTAGGGGTTAGTCGGAACGTTCGGACATGGGAAACGACATCGATTACGCGGATCTGCACGACCCGAACGCGGAGTACACGATGCGAGAGCTGTCCGCCGAGACGATGGGTGTCACCGCCAAACGCGGCGGCGGCCGCGACGTCGAGATCACGGACGTTCAGACGACGATGGTCGACGGCAACTTCCCGTGGACGCTCGTACGTATCTACACCGACGCGGGCGTCGTCGGCACCGGTGAGGCCTACTGGGGAGCCGGCGTGCCGGAACTCATCGAACGGATGAAGCCGTTCGTCATCGGCGAAAATCCGCTGGACATCGACCGACTCTACGAGCACCTCGTCCAGAAGATGTCCGGCGAGGGCTCCGTCGAGGGGATCACCGTGACCGCGATCGCGGGGATCGAGATCGCGCTGCACGACCTCGCCGGCAAGATCCTCGAAGTGCCGGCTTACCAGCTGCTCGGTGGCAAGTACCGCGACGAGGTGCGCGTCTACTGTGACTGTCACACCGAGGAAGAGGCGGACCCGGACGCCTGTGCCGACGAGGCCCGCCGCGTCGTCGACGAACTCGGGTACGACGCCCTGAAGTTCGACCTCGACGTGCCAAGCGGCCTAGAGAAAGACCGCGCGAACCGCCACCTCCGGCCGGGCGAGATCCGCCACAAGGCCGAGATCGTCGAGAAGGTCACGGAGGAAGTCAAAGACGAGGCCGACGTGGCCTTCGACTGCCACTGGACGTTCTCCGGTGGCTCCGGGAAGCGACTGGCCGACGCCATCGAGGAGTACGACGTGTGGTGGCTCGAAGACCCCGTCCCGCCGGAGAACCTCGAAGTGCAGGAAGAGGTCACCAAGTCCACGAAGACGCCGATCACCGTCGGTGAGAACCGCTATCGAGTCACCGAGGAACGCCGACTGATCGAGAACCAGGCCGTCGACATCATCGCGCCCGACCTCCCGAAGGTCGGCGGCATGCGCGAGACCCAGAAGATCGCCGACGTGGCCAACCAGTACTACATCCCCGTCGCGATGCACAACGTCTCCTCCCCGATCGCGACGATGGCGAGCGCCCACGTGGGCACCGCCATCCCGAACGCGCTGGCCGTCGAGTACCACAGCTACGAGCTGGGCTGGTGGGAGGACCTGGTCGAAGAATCGGTCATCGAAAACGGCTACATCGAGATCCCCGAAGTGCCCGGCCTCGGCCTCACGCTGGACATGGACGCCGTCGAGGAACACATGGTCGACGGCGAGACGCTGTTTGATGAAGCATAACGGAGTGACGCTTCATCAAGCCCGACAGGCGAGCGCAGCGAGTCTGTCGGCGTTCGATCCGGCCGAGTAGTCGGATCGAACCGGCGAGTCTCCGATTCGACTCGTTCGACGAAGCGTAGCGAGCTTCGTCGGGCTCGCTGAGCAAAGCTCAGCGGTGTTCGACGATCCGTAGTGGAGTGACCCGGGCCCAAATGTCGTGGAGTCGATACCTACTTGTAGTCGAGAGTGATAGCTGCAGGTAATGTCGACGAGCAATCAGTTCGACGAGTGGGCGACATCGGGGCGGGAGCGTGAGATGGAAGACCACCACTGGCACACGGCAAAGCGGGCGCTCGCCCGGATGCCTGTCGAGGCCGGGGACACGGTGCTCGACCTCGGGACGGGGTCCGGGTACGCGCTGCGAGCGTTGCACGAAACGAAAGCCATCGACCGCGGCATCGGTCTCGACGTGAGTCGAGAGATGGCCTCGGCGGCGAGCGATCACACGGACACCGGCGCGCTCGACTTTGCGGGAGGCGATTGCCACCAGTTGCCTCTCGCCGCCGACAGCGTCGATCACGTCTGGAGTATGGAGACGTTCTTCTTCGCCAGGCAGCCGATTTCCGTCCTCGAAGAGATCCGACGAGTCCTTCGGCCCGGAGGGACCTTCTTCTGTGCGGTGAACTTCTACGAGGAGTCCGAGCAATCACACCGCTGGCGAGACCGGATCGACGCTCCGATGTCGCTTTGGAGTCGTGCGGAGTACCGGTCGCTGTTCCGCGAGGCCGGCCTGCACGTCGCCACGCAGGACACGATCCCGGACGAAGAAATCGAGATCCCACCCGCGGAAGCATTCCCGACCGAGGAGTGGGAGACGCGAGCGGCGATGGTCGACCGGTATCGGACCTGGGGGACACTCTTGACCGTTGGTGTGGCACCGTAATCGGTGACGTTCGTCCAGGGCCGGGTCAGTATCTTTTTGCGCGGGCCTGCCCCACTCTCGGCCATGGTTTCGGAGCTGTTCGACCCCGACGCGTGGGTGGAGATCGACCGCTACGACTTCTCGGACATCACCTATCACCGCGCCAGAGAGACCGGCGCGGTCCGGATCGCCCTCGACCGTCCCGAGGTCCGCAATGCCTTCCGCCCGGAGACCGTCGACGAACTCTCGACGGCGCTGGATCACGCAAAGCGCCTGACCGACGTGGGCTGTGTGCTCCTGACGGGCAACGGTCCCTCGGAGAAGGACGGCGGCTGGGCGTTCTGTTCCGGTGGGGATCAGTCGATTCGGGGAGAGTCGGGCTACGAGTACAGCGAGTCGCCACGCGACTCGGAACAGTCGAACGGGGAGGGGACCGACCCGCGAGACGATGCGGACGAAAATATCGCGTCCGACGAGCCCTCACTCGACGAGTTTCGCGAGGACGCCCCCGACAACGTCGGCCGACTCCACATCCTCGAAGTGCAGCGCCAGATTCGCCACATCCCCAAGCCCGTCGTCGCCGTCGTGCCGGGGTGGGCGGTCGGCGGCGGCCACTCGCTGCACGTCGTCTGTGACATGACCATCGCCAGCGCCGAGCACGCGAAGTTCCTCCAGACGGATCCCGACGTGGGGAGTTTCGACGGTGGCTTCGGCTCGGCGTACCTCGCCAAGCAGGTCGGCCAGAAGAAGGCCCGAGAGGTCTTCTTCCTCGGGAAGACCTACGACGCCGCCGAGGCGGCCGACATGGGGATGGTCAACGAGGCCGTCCCTCACGAGGAACTGGAGGCGACGGCACTGGAGTGGGCCGAGCGGATGAACGGCAAGTCACCGACGGCGATGCGGATGCTGAAGTACGGCTTCAACGCGACCGACGACGGGATGGTCGGCCAGCAGGTGTTCGCCGGTGAGGCGACGCGGCTGGCGTACATGACCGACGAAGCCCAGGAGGGGCGGGACGCGTTCAACGAGGGGCGGGACCCGGACTTCGACGACTACCCCTGGCACTACTGATACTGTCGGCTGAAATCTGTGAAATTTCGCCGCCCGACGCGGGTCGGCGATCTAGAACAGCGCCAGCCCGACGCTGTAGGGCCAGGCGACCGCACCGAGGGCCGCGAACGCGAACGCGCCGCCGGCACCGAACAGGTTCTTCAGGAAGCTCGTCATCTCGTTTTGCCGTTCTTCGGGATCGTCCATCGACCAGAAGTCGTGCATCGTGACGCCCGACAGCAGCAAGAACAGCCCGAGCGCGAAGCCCGAGACCACCGGGAACGCGCCGACGGCGACCCCCGCCCCCGCGAACAGAAGCAGGCCGCCCGAACCGACGACCGAGAGCTTCGGGGCCGGCAGGCCCTTGAACTGGGCGTAACCGACCATGTCTGCCGTGTTCGTGAAGTGGTTCACGCCCATGAACGCGAGGACGCCGCCAAAGAGGAGGCGTGCGAGCAAGAACAGCTCGCCACTGCCGGCGCTGGCGAAGAGTTCCGACTGAAGCGGGATCATGCGACCACCCTGTCTCGACGTTTCGTGAAGTTAGCTACTTTCATCACGTTACCAGCTACGGCGGTGCCGTATATATCGATTTGGCGACATTGCAGTTACCGGGTGACATCCGTGTCACGAGGGCGCGAAGCCGCGTCCGGTCGTGGCGCTCTTGCCCCGGCCGAACCGCAGTCGCTTTGGGCCTCCCAGCCCGAATACGGAGCAATGAGTACGGCGACGGCGGACGTGTCCAAACGGAGAGCCTGGGTGATGGCCGCCCGCCCGCAGACGTTGCCGGCCGGTTCGGCACCCGTGATCGTCGGGGCCGGACTGGCACTCCACGACGGCGCGTTCGCGCCGCTTCCGTGGCTGGCAGCGCTGGCGGGGGCGTTGCTCCTCCAGATCGGGACGAACTTCGCGAACGACTACTACGACGCGGTCAACGGGGCAGATACGGACGACCGGGAGGGCTTTACGCGAGTGACCGCGGGCGGTCTCATCCCCGCCCAACAGGTCAAGTACGCGATGGCCGCCACGTACGGACTCGCGGTGGTCGTCGGCGTCTACCTCGTCGCGGTCGGTGGCGTGCCGATCCTCGTCGTCGGCCTGACGAGCATCGCCGCCGGAATCCTCTACACCGGCGGCCCCTACCCCTACGGCTATCGGGGACTGGGCGATCTGTTCGTGTTCGTCTACTTCGGCGTCGTAGCCGTCACCGGCACCTACTACGTCCAGGCGGTGGCCACCAGCGATGTCGGCCTGTTCCCGACGTGGCTCCCCGCCGAGATCGGCCTCGCGACGGCGGTGGTGGCAAGCCTCCCCGCCGCGGGCCTCTCGACGGCGATTCTCGTCGTGAACAACATTCGCGACCGCGAGACCGACGCCGAGGCCGGCAAGCGAACGCTCGCAGTCATGTTCGGCTACCGCTTCAGCCGACTGGAGTTCCTGGCGCTCGTGGGGATGGCCTACGTCGTCCCGATCGTCTTCGCTCTCGACGGCGGGTTCGGCCTCCCGGCGCTGGCCCCGCTCCTCTCGCTGCCGCTCGCAGTCTCCGTGTCGAAGACGGTCCTGCGTCGCACCGACGGTGAGGCGCTCAACCCGGCCCTCGAACGGGTCGGCCAGACGGTGTTCGTCCACTCGGTACTGTTCGCCCTCGGCCTCGCACTGACAGCATGACACTGAACCGATTCACGCTCCCGCTTGCGACACCGCTGTCGACTGCTCACGGCCGGATCGAGTCCCGGGAGGGATTCGTCGTCGGATTCGAGCACCGCGGGACGGTCGGCGTCGGCGAGGCGACGCCGTTGCCCGGCTGGACGGAGTCGCTCGACGACTGCGAGGCGGCGCTGACGACGGCCCTAGAGACCTACGCGGAGCGTGGCCACAGCGCGGCGCTGCTGGAACTGGACGCGGCGACGGTGCCGGCGGCGCGCCACGGCATCGCGACGGCGTTGCTCGACGCCGACGCCCGCGCCGACGGCGTGTCCCTCGCCCGCTGGTTCGATCCGGACGCCGGGACCGGTTCGGTGCCGGTGAACGCGACGGTCGGCGACGGGAGCGTCGAGGAGACGACGCGGGCGGCCAGAGCGGCGGTCGACGACGGGTTCGACTGCCTGAAGCTGAAAGCCGGCGTGCGCTCGGTCGCGGACGATGTCGAGCGCGTGCGGGCGGTCCGTGCTGCCGTCGGAGACGACGTGACGATCAGAGTCGACGCCAACGGCGCGTGGGACCGAGACAGCGCCCGCCGGGCGTTCGAGGCGTTCGCCCCGCTGGGCGTCGCCTACGTCGAGCAACCGCTGCCGGCCACCGATCTCGACGGCCACGCAGCCCTCGGGAACGAGACCGTCGGCGTTGCCATCGACGAGGGCTTTTGCGAGCACACGGCCGCAGCGGTGTTGGCCACCGACGTCGACGCCGTGATCCTCAAGCCGATGGTGCTTGGCGGCCCCGGCAACGCCCACACGATCGCGATGCGGGCCCGAGAGTCGGGTATCGATCCGATAGTGACGACGACGATCGACGCCGCCGTCGCACGGGCGGCCGCGGTCCACGTCGCGGCCGCGATTCCGGCCGTCGAACCCTGCGGGCTCGCGACCGCCGACGCGCTCGCGGACGACCTGACGGACGATCCGGCCCCGGTGAGCGACGGCCGCATCGCCGTTCCCGAGGGCGACGGTCTCGGCATCGATCCCGAGGAGGTCGGATGGTGAGACTGCCCGGTCCCGAGGAGTGGCCAGTCGAGAACCCGCTCCCCGGACGGTCGAACGACCTGTTGCGCGAGCGTGCCAGAGCGACCCCCGACGCGACGGCGCTGATCGACACGGACGGCGGGGACACGTGGACCTACGCGGAGTTCGACAGCCGAGTCGAGGCGTGGCGTGGCGGGCTGGCGGCGCTGGTCGACGAGCCAGCGCCCCGGATCGGGCTCGTGCTCCCGACGGGACCGGCGTTCGCGACGGCGCTGTTCGCGATCGCCCGCCAGAACGGTGTCGCAGTGGCGCTAAACGTCCGCGAGGCGACCGAGACCGTCGCGCGCCAGGCCACCACGGCAGGTGTCGACGCGGTGCTCTGTTCGCCCGCCACCGAGTCGACGGCCCGTGCGGTCGCTCCCTCGGATGCCACCGTCTGTTCGATCGCGGAACCGTCGTCCGAGGACGTGGTACGCCTCGAACCGACCGAGCCCGCCGGGCCGCCCGCCGAAGCCGACGCCAGTACCGATCGGCTCGTCCTCTTTACCTCCGGGACGACCGGCGCACCGAAGGGGGTCCGGCTGACGCGGGGGAACCTCGTCGCCAGCGCTGTCGGCTCGGCCCACCGACTCGGCGTCTCGGCGAGCGACCGCTGGCTCGTCTGTCTGCCGATGTACCACATGGGCGGGCTGGCCCCACTCGTCCGCTCGACGCTGTACGGCACCACGACAGTGCTACAGCGGTCGTTCGACCCGAGCGAGACCGCACGCGTCCTCTCGGCGGCGTCGATCACCGGCGTCTCGCTGGTCCCGACGATGCTCACGCGGCTCCTCGACGAGGGGTGGCGGCCGGCCGACGGGCTCCGGTTCGTCCTGCTCGGCGGGGCTCCCGCACGGCCGGCGCTGATCGAGCGTTGCAGGGACGCCGAGGTGCCGGTGTACCCCACCTACGGAACGACGGAGACGGCGTCACAGATCACGACCGCGACGCCGGCAGCGGCCTTCGAACAGCCCGAGACCGTCGGACGCCCCCTCGACGGCACGTCTGTCGCCGTCCTGAACGACGGCGATCCGTGCCAGCCCGGCGAAGTAGGCGAACTGGTCGTCTCGGGACCGACGGTGACGCCGGGCTACCTCGACGAGAGCCAGACGGCAGACGCCTTCGACGAGTGGGGGTTCCGGACGGGAGATCTGGGCTACCGCGACGACGACGGCCGCTGTTTCGTCGTCGGCCGCGTCGACGACATGATCGTGACCGGCGGCGAGAACGTCCGCCCGGCACGCGTCGCACGCACCATCGAGCGACTGTCGGCCGTCGAAACCGCGGCGGTCGTCGGCGTTCCGGACGAGGAGTGGGGCCAGCGCGTGGCCGCAGCGGTGGTCCCCGCGACGGACGAACTCACCGCTCCTGCGGTGATCGAGGCAGTCGCGGACGATCTCGCGGACTTCGCCGTCCCGAAGACCGTCACGCTGGTCGATGCACTGCCCAGGACACAGTCGGGGACGGTCGACAGAGAACAACTGCGAGACCTGCTGGGCCGGTCGGAGAACGACTAGTCGCGGATCCGGACGATCCCGCCAGCGAACACCTGATCGTTGGGGACGACGTACTCTTCGCCCTCGCTCTCGATGTGAGTGACGAAGATGTCGACCTCCTGGACGATGCCACGCTGGCCCTGGATGCGGACCTCGTCGCCGATGCTGTACGGCTGGCTGAGAACGAGATACACGCCCGCAGCCCCGGCCGACAGCAGCTGTTTGAACGCCAGTCCGCCGAGGAACACGAGACCGAACGCGTAGGCGGCGAGCACGATTAACAGTGCCTCCGTCGCGACCCCGAGCTGGCCGAGCGCGACGAGTCCGGCCAGAAAGATGATGCTGTACTTGACCAGTTCGGGGAGCAGTTCCGCCTCCGGCAGCTTGATGCTCCGGAACTTCTCGCTGACCGAGAGCTTCGCTTTGTCTCCGGCGATGAGCCCGATCATGAGGGCAAACAGCGCCACGAAGAGGTTCGGCAGGTAGGCGACGAACGGAGACCACAGCGACACGTCCCGGAACCGCTGTGAGACGGCCCCCGCGAGCATCATCGCGGCGATGTAGAGCGAGATGCCGACGAGGGTGGCGATCAGCCCGACGGTCGACGTTCCGAACCGCTGGGCCGTCCGCTCGAACGCCGTCCCCTCGACGGCCTCGTCGATGCCGGCGTCGCTGAGGAAGTAGTGCATGTACCGCCACGCGAGATACGCCAGCAACACCCCGAGAACGAGGATACTGATCGCGACCGCCGTCACGGCCTCACGCGAGAACAGACTGCGGACGATCGCCGGCCAGTCGAGCTGCATCAGTACTCCTCCGGATCGACCTCGAGTATCAACTCACCGCTCTTGAACGCCCGGACGAGTCCGTCACTCTCCGAGAGGACGATCGCGATGGCGTTGGTGTCTCGGGTGACCGCACCGGCTGCCATGTGGCGAGCGCCCAGTCCTTTCGGAATGTCGACGCCCTCGGCGGACGGTTCGAGGTACCGGTAGGCCGAGACGATCTTGCCACCATCAGAGATGACGAAGGCCCCATCGAGCCGGGAGAACTCCTTGAGCATCACGTTGACGATCGGATCGCCGACGTGGACGTGGGACTTCTCGAAGGGATTGTACGACAGCGGGCGGGACTTGTTCATCACCTTCCCGGCGTCGCCGACGACGAACAGCGCGCCCACCGGCTTGCCCTTCTGTCCTTTCTTCCCGAGTTCGACGGCCACGTCCAGTACGTCGTTGATGACCGACGGCTCCGCCCGGGAGTTGACGAACAGTCCGTAGACCCCGGAGGGCGAAAACTCGGCGACCTGGACGCGAACGATCGAGTCCGGCGTGTCGGCGAACACGTCTCCGATACAGACCACGTCGGCGTCCTCCTCGACGTACTCCTGTTCGAGCGCACCTTCGACACCGAAGCGAATCCGGTCGGCCATGTCGGTGAACTCCAGGGGCAACTCGACGAACGTCTCCGCGTCGACCGTGTTTTCCGGAGCGATCACCACGACTTCGGTGTCGTCGTCCTCGAACGACTGGTACAGCGACGCGCTCGGAGAGAACAGAAACACCGCGTCGGTGTCGGCGACGATGTCGTCGAGGAACTCGCGCAACGCGCTCATCGTTTCTCTTTTACTGGGGTACGTCAAAAAGGTTTGCTGGCCGTCAGACGCACGTCAGATGGCTGTCCGCCGTCAGGGCTCGAACGCGAGGTCGTCGGCGATCGCAGCGACCCGATCCCGAACCACCGCCGGATCGAGTTCGGCCCGATCGGCCAGCGCCAGCGCACCGCCCATCCCGACGCCCTCCTTGGCCTCGCCCGCGACGAACCGCTCCATCGCGACGTGGTCTGCCCGATCGAACGCCGGATCGGTCACCGTCAGGTCGAGGTCGAGATCCGCTGCCAGTCCGCGAACGTCGGCCGAGGGATCGTCGTCGACGAAAGACGTGGTCGCGAGCGACAGCGGCCCCTCGATGCCGGCGTGGCGCAAGAGCGCGCCCACGGTCGCCAGCTGGGTCCCGCCGGCCAGCGTCACCGCTCGCCCGGTCTCGATCGCCCCGATCGCGACCCCCGCGGCGACGGCCAGTACCGGATCGCCCATCCGGCGGACAGCCCGCTTTGGCTGGTCGGCCGCCGCGCCGGGCTCCAGCGCACTCGCGGTCAGTCCCTCCTCGACGACGGACTCCTTCTGATCGATCGGGTTCTCTGGAAGCGACGAAGAGACCACGCCGCGCTCGCCAAGCGCCCGCAGGACGCCGAGTGCCGTCGTCGTCCCGCCCGGAATCGTCTCGCCGATCACGACCTCGTCGGCGGGCAGCGAGCGGCCGAACTGCCGGGCCGCCTCGAACGCGCCCGGTGCCGACGGCACCGGGTCCTGCTCGCGAACGTCTCGGCCCGGCCTCGCGCCGACCGTCACCGTCGGCGCACCGCTCGGCTCGGCGAGCCCGCCGTCGACGACGGTCACGTCCAGGTCCAGTAACTCGACGACCGCACGCGTGACGACGGCGGGCGTGAGACAGCCGGTCGGGCTCTGAGGGACCGCTGGCGCTCGCACGACATCGCCGTAGCGCACGATCTCGGCGTCGGCAGCGGGTGTGTGTGCCAGCAGCGATTCGTCGGCCCCGGCCGCAGAGATACCGTCGATCTCGGCCGTCCGTGTCGAACCAGCGACGAGGACCAGTCGCGTGCCACCGTCTGTACTCATTGCAACAGTTCCCGGCGCAGGCGGACTTGAACGCGTCGGTTACGGCCGAGTCGGTTCGCCCCACAATTTATTGTCGCGGCCACCGCCCGCATCAGTATGGAGGACTTCGAGGAACTCGTCGCGTCGCTGACCCCCCGTGAAGACAACGACGCGATCTCGTCGTACCAGAACACGACCGCCGTCGCGTGCCCGGCCTGCGAAGAGCCGTTCGACGACATGGTCGTCTGCAAGAACGAGTTCACGTCGCTCAATCTGGACATGGATCTCGACCTCTGTACGACCATCGACGACGGCAACGTCGTCATCTTCACACACAAACCCTGAACTCGCAGAGAGCAGGAGGCCAGTCTCCCCGTGCGATAGCTGTGTGCGGTGGCGCGCAAATACACTGTCCGAATCGAGAGGTATTATCTCGTTTCGATAGTTCATCCAACCGGTGGCTGGCCTTGGCGTGAGTCGTCGACCGGGCTGTTATTTCGATCGATAACATCTACGACTCTTTTGTGACTCACTGATAGATAGATGGACGTGATAGAGAGGTATCTGGGGACGAAGCCGCGTTCTAACGCCGTCGATGTGATTAGCCTCACAGCACTTCTGCTGTTGGTGTGGACGACAGTCGAGCCAGTGACCCTCTACGCACTGGATTCGCCGGTACTGCTCACGCCGAAGTATATTGTCGGCATCCTCACAGTCGTCCCGTCCTGTCTCGGAATGATCTACGGATCGCGGTGGTCACGGCGGCGCGAATTTTCGAGCGAGCAGTGTTCGACGATCAAGCTGTACTGGCTGACCGGTGGGATCTGTTTTCTCGTGTTCAACGTCGTCCTCATGGCCTCGATCTCGACAGAGAGTACCTGGATACTCGTGAGTTGGATCCGCTGGTCGCTCGCGGTCGGTTTCGGCATCGGCCTCGTTGTCGGGATCGCACAGGTTCGGGTGGTCGTCAGCACACTGACTGCAGAACGCGAGTCGCTTCGCGCGGAACACATGGAAAAGCAGCGAGACCTGATCGACCAGATGAACGGTATTTTGCGCCACGAGGTACTCAACTCTGCGCAGGTGATCACCGGGAACACGTCGGTGTTGATGGACGCCGCGGAACCCATCGATCCCGACGACGAGAGGATCGAACGCGTCCACAGGCAAGGCGAAGAGATAACGACCGTCATCCAGGAAGTACGTGCGCTACTCAGTACGATCGAAGACAGCCGAGAACTGACGGAGACGAACCTCACGAACGTCGTCCGAAACGAGATCCAGAAGGTGCGCGATCAACGGCCAGACATCGACGTCGAGCTGCGATGCCAGGAAGACTACTACGTCCGGGCCGACGAGTTGGCGGGGCGTATCTTCGCCAACATCTTCAGAAACGCGGTCGAGCACAACGAGACCCCATCGTTGCAGATCGTGGTCGACATCGAGAGCGTCGACGACTCCGTCGTCGTCACGATCGAAGACAACGGCGACGGGATTCCAGAACACAAACTGGCGACGCTGTTCGACCGACCACAGGTGAGCGACCACGGACTGGGGCTCTATCTGGTCAGCGAGATCACGGACAGCTACGACGGCTCCGTCGCCCTCTCGAAGACCGGCGAAGAGGGCACTGTCTTCGAGTTCCGGTTCCCGGTTCCAGAACCGCGGCCGTAGCTTCGAACCGAGAACGAGGCGAGTCACCTCTCCGTTCGTCTTCTGGAGTTCGAATCCGGCCCGCTCTCTCCTTCGTTTGCTCGCTCGAAAAATTCGGTCAGTGCGCGGGACCGGATTTGAACCGGCGGAAGAAATGCTCGCTCACAGCCGTTCGCTGCCCGTTGCTTCCAGGGTTCAAATCAGTCCTGCTCTTCGCTCACTGCGTTCGCTCATGCGCGGGACCGGATTTGAACCGGCGGACCCCTACGGGATAGCGTCCTAAGCGCTACGCCTTTTCCGTGCTTGGCTACCCGCGCTCAAGAGTGGCTATTCCCGACCGCTTCAAGTACTTAACGCTCTCCGGCGCGGTCCCGGATGGCGTCGGCCAGCGAGTCCGGGTCGTCGAGCCGTTCGACGACGGTGAGATCGTCGCCGACGGCGATGGCTCCGGACTCGACAACGTCCGCACAGATACCGCCGCGTTCGTCGCCCAGAGCACGCGCGACGCCTGCCTCGTCGGCTACCTTTTCGACGTGGGCACAGGGCGGCCGGCGTCGGGTCCCTTCGAAGACGGCGTCGCCGATCCGGAACTGCGTGTCGAGGAGTTCGCCCACGTCGACGCCGTCGACGACGACGTTGCGTCGGTGACGGCCGTCGAGCAAGTCGATGTCGAACGCCTCGCGAATGTGTGTCAGTGCCTCGCGAGAGACCAGGGTCACCTGACACACGTCGTAGGGCGCGTAGTGGCCCGTGCCGGTGAAGTACCGGTCGCCGCGGAGACCGCTGTCGGCGACTGCATCGAGCGTGTCGTGCGATTCCATCGGTTCGCCCGCGTCGGGTGCGGTCCAGAGCTGGCTGACCGTCGGCATAGTGGATCGTCGGTCGGGTGACGGATATAGTATAGTAACAATTGAACCGAGGCACCGACGAGCGTTTAAGTTCGATCGGGGCCAACGCCGGTGTATGTACCGCGCGAGCGACCGGCGGGAACACGAGGAGTGGCTGGAGAATCTCGAAGCGACGGCAGATCGACTCGACCTGGAAGGGACGGCACGGTCCCGAGCGGTCGATCTGTTTCTCTCGTCGATGCCGGTCGAAGAGGAGCGCTCCAAGCGTGCGGTGATGGCGGCGAGCCTCTACGTCGGTGCGCTGGTCAGCGGACAGGAGCGGTCACAGCGCGTCGTCGCCGACGCGGCGGACGTGTCTCGGCTGACGATTCAACAGCGGTGGAAAGGACTGCTCGAAGACGCCGGGCTGGACGCCCCGGACTGGTGATCGTGCCCTCGGAATCTCGTCTGTGAAGATTCGGTCGGACACAGAATCGCACGCCGGCAGCATCAGGCCCGTTCCGGGCGACCGTCCCGGTCGGGCGTGACGTTGCCGTGCTGGTCGATCTCGCCGCGGACGATCCGCGTGCTCGAAATCACCTCGTCGTCGTCGGCGTAGACGTGTGGGACGACTTCGATGTCGAGCGTGTCGTGGCCACGCTCGCTCCGGATCTCGTTGATCCGCTTGCCACCGGTCTCGGTCTCGGGAGAGACGATCAGTACGTCGAACTGGGGTTCGGTGGCGATGCCGGTCGGTTCCGTCAGCTCTCGAACGTCGTACTCGCGGTCGTACTCCGCGGCGAAGTCGGCGAGTTCCTCCTCGAGGTCCTGGCGGCGCTCCTCGAAAGAACGGACGTAGCGGTCTTCGTCCCGAAGCTCGGGCGCGAGATCATCGCTGGTCAGCCCGACCGTCACGTCGCCCAGTTCGAACGCACGCTCGAACAGCGCGCGGTGACCATCGTGAATCGGATCGAACGTCCCACCCAGCGCGACCTTCATACAACGTGGCAGAAGGGCTCTCGATTTAGGGGCTTCGACTCCGGCAGTACGAGACGAGGTGGCTACTCGTCGTCGTCAGCGGCCGTTTCGTCGTCGCTGTCGGCCGTCTCGTCGTCAGGGGTCTCGTCGTCGGCCTCGTCGCTGACGCTGATGGTGACCGGATCGGTCTCGGCGTCCTCGGTGTCGTCGTCGCGCCCGCCCAGGTAGTCGTCGAGGTTGAACACGGTGTTGAGCTCCGACTGGACCTCGTCGACCACGTCCGTCACGAGGTCGCTGGGTGCCATCGCGGCGTACTCGTAGGGGTTGTTCCCCGCGCCGTCGCTCTCGCGTTTCTGGCGGGTGACCTTCCCCTCCTCGTGGAGTTCCGCGAGCGCTTCTCGGACGGTGCTCGGGTACAGTCCGGTCCCCTCTGCGATCTCGTCGCTGGTGCTGTCGGGGCGCTGCCGGAGGTGGACGTAGATCCGTGCCCGAGTCTCCGTGTCCAGCACCCACGACAGCAGGTCGACGATCCCCTCGTCGAAGGACTCGACGGCGCGATCGGCCTCCTCTTCCAGTCGTTCGCGCACGTCCACGTCGTCGTCCAGTTCCTCGTCGAAGGGATCGTCGTCGAACGGGTCCTCGCCGAAGTCGTCGTCCGTGTCCTCGTGATCGTCGGATGTGTCGTCTGTCGTCATGTCGTTTCTAGAAGGACGGAAGTCGCCAGCGCACTAAAAGCTTGGGTCCTTTCTGGAAGGTCAAAATATCTTTTGTGCGGATATCACTTAAAGAATGGCTGATACCCCCCGCCATTATCGCGGACGAGATGTCTCGGAAACTATTTAGCATATACCCCACAATGTAGCGGTAGCGGTGTGGCATGGGATGGTACACCGCAGGTGGACGTTCGGCCGGCGTGGTGACCCGGCCGGCACCGGGATGCCCGCAACGGGTTCGAAGTGACGTGGAGTGGGGGTAGTACCCAATTACGCGTTCTTTTGCAAAACGAGGTCGTCTGCGAGAGTGGCGACGCTTTGCTTTCGGAGGCGGCGCTGGCGGTTCGCGCCGCTCTCGCGGTCGTAGAGCGTCCGGAGACCGTCGATGCCGAGTCGGTCACACTCCCGGTCGACCAGTTCTCCCAGCGGAGCCGTCGACCCCGTTCGGGTGAGCAGCGAGGCGTCGTGGCCGTGGCGCATCGCTCGCCACTTGTTCTCGTCCAGATACTCTCGCCGGGTGTCGGTTCCCGAGGCACCGTCTTCGAACTGGTCGGCCAGGGACGCGACCAGCGCGTGGACGTACTCGACGAAGGCGAGCACGTACTCGGGGTTCCGCTGGCCGTCCGGCGTCCGGACTTCGACGGTGCCGTGCCCGGAGTGTGGTCGCACGTCGAACCACAGTTCTCCCCGGTCGCGGATACTGTCGGTCTCGACCATCCGGCGCTCGAACTGCTCGTAGGCCGCGTACGACTCGAACGCGGTCGGCATGCCCGTGTTCGGGAGCCCTTCGAAGACCTTCGCACGAGCGGACGCGAGCCCGGTGTCGTAGCCGTTCCAGTACGGCGAGTTCGCGGACAGCGCGAGCACGAGCGGGAGGTGCCAGCGGAGTTCGTTGGCGATCCAGACGGCCTTGTCCGCGTCGTCGACGCCGACGTGGACGTGCAGCCCCGCCGTCGTGTTGCGGTGTTGTGGGTACTGGATGCGATCCAGCTGGGAGCGGTAGCGGGGTTTCTGAGCGTGTTCGAGTTCGCGCCACTTCGCGAGCGGGTGGAGTCCGGCCGCCGCGATCTGGAAGCCGTTGGCCTCGGCGTGATCGATCAATGCGTTGCGAACGTCTTCCAGAGCCGATCGTGCGTCACCGAGCCCGTCGAGTGTCGGCGTCTGGGTCTCGACGACGGTCTTGAACAGTTCGTGATCGAGCCGTCCGTCGAGGATCGTCGGCGGGTCGCCCTCGTAGACCAGCTCGTCCGACCCTGCGGTCGGCCGGCCGTACTCGTCGACGACGTAGAACTCCTCTTCGATCCCGAGCGTGCCCATCCGGTCGAACGCGGCGGCGGAACCCGTCTCCTCCATCGGTCACAGTGTCGGTTGCCGGGCGTTAAAACGTTCCGTCACGCCGAGGGCGGGCGACGACGCCGAGGTGATCGTCGTGGTGCGGTGTCAGCGACTCGCTGGCCTCGATCTCGTAGCACTCTTCGAGCGTCCCCAGTACGTCCTCGAAGACGGCCGCTGGATCGGCGGTCACGTCCTCGCTGCGAGCTTTGATCGACAGCAAGAGCCGTCCGTCCGGGCGGAGGAAGCGTGCGTTGCGGTTGGCGACGAGTGCCTGGCCGCGCGTCGCCACGTCCTGGACGAGCACGTCGACCGGTTCGACGACGTGGGCGTAGGAATCCGGCTCGCGAGCGTCTTTCAGCAGCGGGAAGAGGTTCGGTCGCGGTGCCGCCGCGTCGAGCAGATCCCTGACCGGCCGTGGCGCGAACTCGACGGCGTAGGTCGGTCCGGCGAAGTCCGCGACGTGGCTGACGGTCGTGCCGGCAGCGGCACCGAGGTAGAGCACCGTCTCGCCGCCGGTCAGACCGGTCTCCATCCCGAGTGCGAGCATCGCCCCGAGCTTCGAGCGGTCGGGGTCCCACCGTCGCCACGCACCGTCGGTCGCCTCGCCGTACACCGGCTCGCCCCGCGTCGCCAGTCCCGTCTCGCCGTCGAAGTCGTGGCGCTCGACGCCGTCCGGGAGCGTCACGCCCCGTCACCTCCCGTTCGGGACTGGATCGTCTCGATGCGCTCGTCGAGTTCCGCCTGGAGGGACGGGCGCAGGTCGCCGCTGTAGTGGTCGATCCGTGCGGCGATGGTGAGCTTGCCCGCGAGCGCGCGAGCGGCCGACCCGCGGTGGTCCGGGTGGGTCCCCCGAACCGCCTCGTGAGTGAAGATGATCCCGTGTTTCGGCGAGGGGGCCGACCCACGGAGGTGCGCGAACAGCGCGTCTTCGGCACCCAGGACCTGCACCGTCCCACTGGGCTTTTTCGCGAGCGATTCGAGCCCGCCGGCCAGCGAGACGAGCCGAGCGGCCAGGACGGGCCCGGCCAGTGCCGCCAGGTTCGGCGCGACCTCGGGAGCCGTCCGGTCGATGTACGCTCTGAGACGGTCGGCTTCCTCGTCGAGATCGACCACCCGCTGGGCGAGCGACTGCACCCTCTCACCGGCCGGATCTGCGGGGTCTCCCCGGGCCAGCTCGCGGGCGTACTCGACGCCACTGCCAGCGTCGGCCGAGCGGCTCTCGCCCCACTCGGCGACCCGCTCTGCCAGCTCGTTTGCCGTCCGTTCGCAGTCGGCCATCGACCGCACGGCGTGGACGAGCTGGCGGTCGTCGGCACCCTCTCGCTCCTGGACGGCCTGCTCCGCGGCCGCCGTCGTCGCGGCGCGCAGGCGGTCGTAGTACTCGTCGGTGTCCTCGGCGAATCCAGCGTCGACGGCCAGCCGCGGCCACTCGGCCGGTTCGTCGGCGCTATCCTCGCGGATCGCGGCGACCGCTGCCTCGTCGTCGTCGGGATCGAGCCCGGCGAACCACCCGTCAGTCATGAAGCGTGTTTGCAGGGCCGCCGCGTTAAAAGGCGCGGTCGGTCCCGTCGATCGCGGGCGAGCAGCTGGGCCTTTCGGAGAGGCGACAGTAAACGCCGAACAACGGGAACGAGCGGGAACGCTGAGGCAGTTATACGCCCCTATTTATATCACGGTCGACCGTGTATTTGTGTCTCATGGCTGGGTCAAGAACGGTGCCGTCGTGGCGTGAAGCGGAGCGAGAGTACTCGGACGAGGTCGTCGCCGACACGACGATCCCGGAGCTGTTCGAGGCCACCGCACAGCGAAACTCGGACAGGGCCGCCCAGTTGTACAAGGGCGGCACCTACGACCGCTCGCTGACACCCACAGTGATGCCGGCTGCTCCGGACGGAGAGTACGCCTCGATCACCTACGACGAGATGCAGTCGATGGTCCACAACCTCACGGCGGGCTTTCGCGAACTCGGCGTCGACCACGACACGCGCGTGGGCCTCTTTTCCAGTACGCGTATGGAGTGGGCGCTGTCCGACTTCGCGGCACTGGCGGCCGGCGGCATCGTCACGACGGTCTACACCGAGTCCTCCCCACGTCAGGTCAAGTACCTCCTGAGCGATCCCGGCGCAGACGCCGTCGTCGTCGAGAACGAGGCGCTGCTCGATCGGCTCCTCGAAGTCGAAGACCGACTCGACCTCTCCTTTATCGTCACCATCGACGAGTACGACACCGACCGCGACGACGTGTACACGCTGGGCGAGCTCCACGAGATCGGTGCCGAGGCCTACGACGACGCCCGCTACCAGTCCTGGCTCGAAGAGCGCTCTCCGTCGGACCTCGCGAGCCTCATCTACACGTCCGGGACGACCGGCCAGCCGAAGGGCGTCAAGCTCACCCACAGAAACTTCCGCTCGAACGTCAACCAGGTGTACAAGCGACTCGCCCCCCGCCCCGACAAGGACCCGGACCATCCGACGCTCTCACCGGGCACCACTTCGATCTCCTTCCTGCCGCTCGCACACGTCTTCGAACGGCTCGCCGGCCACTTCGTGATGTTCGCCGCGGGTGCGACGGTCGGCTACGTCGAGGACCCCGACACGCTCGCCGACGACATCAAGCTGATCAGGCCCGACACCGGTGCGAGCGTCCCCCGCGTCTACGAGCGGATCTTCGACCGGATGCGCGATCAGGCCAGCGAGTCGCCGATCAAAGAGCGCATCTTCGAGTGGTCGACCGACGTGGCCAGAGAGTGGGCCCGGACCGACGATCCCGGGCCGCTCTTGCGCCTGAAACACGGCATCAGCGACCGACTTGTCTACAGCCAGCTCAAGGAGAACCTCGGGGGCAACATCGAGTTCATGGTCAGTGGCGGCGGCAGCCTCTCGAAGGAGCTGTGCGAGACGTTCCTCGGGATGGACCTCACGATCGTCGAGGGGTACGGTCTCACCGAGACCGCCCCGGTCGTCAGCGTCAACCCGCCCGAAGACGTGCGACCGGGGACGATGGGCGTTCCCGTCGTCGACGAGGAAGTCAAGCTCGACACCCACGTCGTCGATCAGGACGACTTCGAGACCAGCCGAGACGTGGGCGAGTTGCTGGTTCGGGGACCGAACGTCGCCGACGGCTACTGGAACCGAGAGAAAGAGACCGCCCAGTCTTTCGAGCCCGACGGCTGGTTCCACACCGGCGACATCGTCGAGCAGACCGAGGACGACTTCCTGATCTACCACGACCGGCTCAAGGAGGTGATCGTCCTCTCGACGGGCAAGAACGTCGCTCCCCAGCCGATCGAGGACGCCTTCTCGACCAGCGACCGCGTCGCACAGGCGATGGTCGTCGGCGACGACCAGAAGTTCGTCGCGGCGATGTTCGTCCCGAACTTCGAGCAGTTGCGTCGGTGGGCCGACCGCGAGGGGATCGACCTGCCCGACAGCGAGGCCGAGATGTGTGACGACGACCGCGTCCACGAGTGGATCCAGGAGGCCGTCGACGAGGTCAACGAGGACTTAGAGAAAGTCGAGACGATCAAGAAGTTCGTGCTGGTACCCAGAGAGTGGACTGCAGAGAACGACCTCCTGACGCCGTCGATGAAGAAGAAGCGCCGCAACATCAGGAAGGCCTTCGAGGATCGCCTCTCGGAGATCTACGAAGAGCCCGTCACGATGGACGACTGAGACGACCGGCTGTACATCTGTGACCGATTTCGCCACCCCGGGGTGGCGAAGGTACAGCCGGCAGTATGAGACCGAGGAGTGTCGCCGTTTGCCCGGTCGGTCGCACGATTGGGGCAGTTGATCCGGTCAGGAGCGACGACGATCCGTTCGACACTGTCGGTTCGAGCGGGCTCGACGGCGGCCGTCACCGGAGCTTCTCGTACGACGCTTCGAGGTCGATCATCGGCGCGGGGTAGTCGATCCCCAGTTCGACGCCGTGGTGGGCCTGCTCGCGCTCGCTCATCGTCCAAGGCTCGTGGACGTACTCCGGCGGGAGTGCCGACAGTGCTGGACACCAGCGAGTGACGTACGCCCCCTCGGGGTCGTAGTGTGTCGCCTGCCCGACGATCTCGAAGTAGTTGTCTCGCGAGTCGTTGCCGACCTGTGACTGGTACGCCCAGTTACACCAGTTCGAGGCCACGTCGTAGTCGACCAGCCGCGACTCGAAGTAGGCCGCCCCGAGCCGCCAGTCGATCCGGAGGTTGTTCGCGAGAAACGAGGCGACGTTCTGGCGACCGCGATTGCTCATGTAGCCCGTCGCGTTCAGTTCGCGCATGTTGGCGTCGACGAACGGAATCCCCGTCTCGCCACGCGCCCAGCGCTCGAACTGCTCTCGGTCGCGCCGCCACCGAATGTCGTCCCGCTCGCGGATGCCGCCGGGCTGGAACCACTTCGCGCCGTACTTCGCGAGCTGGTACTGGAAGAAGTCCCGCCAGGTCAGTTCGAAGACGAGCCAGTACGTCGAGTCGTTGGCCACTCGATCGGTCTCGTACTGCTCGACCTCTCGGTGGAGCCGGCGTGGCGAGAGACAGCCAAAGGAGAGCCACGGCGAGAACTTCGAGGAGTAGTCGGCACCCACGAGGCCGTTGCGCGTCTCGCGGTACTCCCGCAGGCAGTCGCGCTCCCAGACGTACGTCGCGACGCGATCCAGCCCCGCCGTCTCGCCGCCGGTCCAGTCGAGGACGCCGCGGTCGTCGACGGCCGCCTCGTCCTCGTCGAAGCCGAACTCCGCGAGCGTGGGGAGGTCGTCGGCACCGCTGGTGGCGCGACGGCCCCCGTCGGGGGCGTGTACCCACTCCGGGGCCGGTTTGGGCGGTCGGACGGTCGCCTTCGCTTCGGTTCGGTCCTTCCACGGCGTGAAGGTGTCCTCGATCTCGTCGGGCGGCCTGGGGAGGTCCTCGCGGTGGTACAGCGTGTGCGTCCAGAACGTCTCGAAGCCGATCCCGGCGTCGGCCAGCCCCGCCCGAACGCTGCCCGCTTCGTCCCGCTCTTCGGGACCCGGGAGCGCCTGCCAGTAGACCGCGTCGGCGTCGAACTCCGCGGCGGCCTCGGGGACGACCGTTCCGGGGTCACCGCTGCGAACGTACAGTTCGCCGTCCCGGTCTCGTAACGACTCGCGCAGGTCCGCGAGGCTCTCGATCAGGAACTGCGCCCGATGGGGGCCGACCTTGTCGAGCCCGAACATCCCCTCGCCGGTCAGTCGGTCCGGGAGACAGTACAGCGGCACGACGGTGTCGGCCTCGGCGACGGCGCGTCGCAGCGTCGCGTTGTCGTGACAGCGTAGATCACGGCGGAACCAGACGAGAACGGTGCTCATGGAAAGATAGACGGACTCCCAGGGGAAGTATCACGAACACAACAGCGTAGGTGTGGGCTATCTGAAACGTACGTGGTGAGATGGCCCATTCGTCGGGTTTGTTGTCATCGTCTAAGCATCCGATCCGTTTGATTTGTGAATTAGCCTCGTTGCGAATGACCCCTGATTAGGGTGTTAGTCCAGATATTGGTAGAATATCCAAATGGCAGCGAATAATCCGACGCCAACAATGCCGAGAACCGTCATTGCTATGTCTGTTGGCACAAGTTGGAAGATCGACTGTAATACGACCAGCGTAATCAATAGCCAGAAGGCTTGTGCTGCCGCTATATCAGTCGCTGGTTCGTCACTTTCGGATTGGGGGGTGCTGTTTGAATATGAAACAGATAGAAAAGCGACGAACATCCCAACCCCGATACGCACGATTCCTTCCACAGTTTGTGACTGGTAGACCGTATAACCACCACTCATCAACAGCACGAGGGCAAGCCCAGCTAATATGTATTTGATATAATGAGGATATTCCGTATGTTCGTTAATTCTTGAGGGTGCAGTCATCTTTGTATGAATTACTCCATCACGACGTACGGGAGATTAGGAGGCTAATGATTAAAAGAATTTGAAAAGTATACGTAGTGTATTCTTTGCCCAAAGATCCTAATAGCAGTCAAGAATAGATATAATATGATTCTAGAAAACGAAAAATTAGATATAGAAGACTACTGAAAAAGTGGGCGAGAACGTTGATGCGGGAGGATATGTCGAAGCATGGGAGTCAATGACCGAAGTTCGCTCTGAGAACGATAGCAAGCTCAAACGAAGGAGTTTGGTTAAGGGTATTGCGGCTACTGCTATCTGCCTTGGACTCTCAACTGGTGGTGCGAGCGCTGATGAAACGAGTGAGGCCAGCTTCGAGGTCGAAGATACTGACGAGATTGAAGTTGAATAGATTTCTCCACGAAAACCCTGCAGTAAAGACGGTATTGGTCGGGTCCAGAAAATCCTTTTTACTGGATAGTGATTTACCGGCTACGACAGCCACTCCTCGGGCTTGGTGTCGTAGTCGATGTCGTCGGCGTCCAGGTGTTCGACCTCGGACCAGTCGACCTCCTGCATCGTGACCTCCTCGCCGTCGTACCGCAGGCGCTTGCCGACCTCCTCGGGCTCGGGTTCCTGGTCGCGTCGCCGCGCGACCTCCACGTCGTGTTCGTCGAACTCCTTGTCGATGGTCAGGAGATTGACCGGCCGTCCCCAGAGTTCGAAGACGCGTTTCAGCGTCTCCGTGGCCTGTTCGAGGTCCAGTACGACGCCGTTGTACTGGTGGGTCAAGAGGAGTTCGTTGCGGTTGCGGTAGTTGCCGTCGGCGACGGTGATCGTCGGCTTGCCGAAGTTGGTGAACTGCAACATCAGCTTCTTTTTCACGTCTTCGGCGGCCGTCGAGGTCGCACGGAAGTCACCCGAGGAGTGGGTGTACTCGTAGGTGAAGTAGTCGTGTTCGTCGACGAACTCCTGGGTGAGGAACTCGTCGAGGAAGGTCACGTCGTTGTGGCTCTCGCGAACCTCGCGCATCCGCTCCCAGCCCCGAGCGTAGTCGACGTCCGCGAGGGCGTCGGCCACGCTCTCGTGCCGGGCGTCGTCGAACATGTACCGCGAGATGCGCTCCAGCTCAGACTGGCTGATGCGCGAGACGAACCCGCGGTACTGTGGCTTGACCAGCGAGTAGTGGCGTTCGGCCATCCCCGCTTCGGTCAGGACCTTCCACGGATAGGTCTCGACGTCGATCTCGCCGTCGCGGGCGCGAGCGAGCGCGTCGGCGTCGACTCGCGGATCGTCGGGATCGAGGTCGTCGAGGCTGGCGGGCACGTCGGTCACTGCCGGATCGGGCGCGATCAAGTTCTGTACCCGCTCGAAGTCGATCACGTCGTGGAAGTTCCGCCAGGTCACGTCCTCGACGCGGAGCAGTCGCTCGACGACTTCCCGACGGTTCTCGCTGTTTTCGAGGTACGTCCACAGTTCGAGGCCGAGCTTGTAGGGGTTGAGCCCGCCCGACCCGAGGACTTTCGACATGTGGTCGGCGTAGAGGACGAACTCGTCGGCGCTGGCGAACTGCTCGCCCGCCATCATAGTAGATTCCCAGTAGGAGTTGTGATTGACGAAGCCGCCGGCAGCGTAGCGGTGCGTTTCGCGAACCGAGATATCGTAGACATCACCGGTCGCCTCCTCGATCGCGACGATCTCGTCAGTCCACGATTCGGACTCGAACCAGGCAAGTTCGTCGAGGTACGTCGCGAGCGCTATCGACTTCTCCTCGTATCCGAATCCGATCTCTTCTGCGAAGATATCGGCAGACTTCCCGGTCAGATGCACGTGATAGCAGCCGTCGGCCTGTTCACGACGCCGGCTCAGGATCCCGAAGTTCGAGAGCAAGAGCTGAACAGTCTTCGATAGCTCCTCACTGGCGGTCGAGAGGATCACTCCCTGATCGCCAGCATAGCCGTCGGCGTCGAAGAGTCCGCTCAGGAATGCCGCGACGACCTGGCGTGGTGACCGGAGAATCTGATCGGGGACGGTCTTTTCGCTGGCCGCCTCCCCCGTCGGGAGCTCGAACTCCTCGATTAGTAACTCTCGGAGGTGCTTCGAGTACGCATAGACACGCCACCGCGATCCGTCTCGATCGACAGTCGACCGATGGCCGAACAGTTCCGAGACCAGCCCGGCAAACTCCTCTGCACGACCCTCGTCGCCAGACGTGAATCCGATATGCCGGGAGTTGGACGGGACGTGGCCGTCGCCGATCAGGAGCCCGAGGAATCGACCGAACTGCGCTGTGACCTCGTTGGGAACTCTGATCGGGTCGCGTTGCGACAGACCGGGATTCGATGCGTCGTACTCCGACAGCGCAGCTTCGATCGCGTCGGCCCGTTGTGCCCGTCCCGTCTCCCGATATCGGATTACGGTCCAGACGGAGACACCGGCCTCTTGGGCAACATCGTCGAGGGTCGTATACTCACGTGGATCCCATGTCACGGCTTCTCGCTCGTCAGCCCAGAGATCTTCGCCGCCGCTGACGGCAATTTTGTCGCCTGGAGAGAGTTCGTCGAGCTGGATCCAATCACCATCCGGCTGACGGATGCGATGGTTATTCGAGCCGGTCAGTTCGAACCCGCGACGTGTTTCGATCGAGATCACGTCGTGCTCGGGGATCACGTTCGAGTCGTAGACCTCACGCACTTCGTTCCCGTCGGACACGTGGGTGTGATCGTCGACAACGTCTTCCATTGGGAGGATTCCGTCTGCGGTGAAGACCGGCGTGTCGGGAGCGACACAGGCCCATCCCTCGTTCATCACCTTCGTCATCTTCTGGGGAGCGAAGTAGTAGGCCTCCCGGCGGAGCATCTCCAGTACGTCCGACTGCCAGTCAGCCATCTCGACGGCCTTCTCGCCGTCGGCGTCGTACTGCATCCCGTGGGTCTGGAGGAACGCGAGAACGTCTTTCTGTGGCTCTTCGGGGAACGTGATCGGCTCGTCGTCCTCGCGCTGGGCGTCGAGCCACTCCTCGGTGAAGACCTGGCGACGGACTTCCTCGGAGAGTTCGAGATCGCCGAGCTGATCGGCCACTTCCGCCAGATCCTCCTCGTCGGGCCGGTCCTCGCCGTCGACGGGCGCGTAGGGCTGGTGCTGGTCGATGTTGTCTTCCAGACAGAGGACGTGGTCGATCCACTTCTCGACCTCGGCGCGGTCGATCTCGGGGTCTTGCATGTACTCCTCGATCGTCTCGGCGTGGCGTCCCAGCATCGCCGCGGCCTCGGGATCGTCTGCGAACAGTCCGAACCAGTCGTTGTTCGCGAAGAAGTCGGCGTGCGCCTCGACGTGGGTGATGACGGCCTTCTGGTCGGCCAGCTCGTTGGACTCCTGGAGGAAGGCGTGGGCAGGGTTGTCGTTGTTGACGATCTCGAAGGCCTTCCCGCCGAGGAACTGCCCCTGCTTTTGCTGGCGGTCGTAGGCCATTCCCCACCGCCAGTGTGGGTACCGCTGCTGGAACCCCCCGTAGGCGATCAGCTCGTTCATCTCGTCGTAGTCGACGATCCAGTAGTTGACGGGGTAGGGGGTCAAACCGAGTTTCTTCGCCAGATTCGCCGCCTCGTCGACTGACGTTTCGAGTTCGGCGGCGACGCGCTGTTTGCGGATGTGGTCGTCGGTACTCATGATTCGTCCTCCGTACTCAGGATCTCGTAGATCGCGTCGGTCACGTCCTCCGGGCTGGAGACGTAGGCTACGGCCACGTCGTCGGTCCCGCGGAAGTGACGCTCCACTTCCTCGGCGTGGGTCGCGTTGATCGCGTTGCCCGACGGCTGGGTCTCGACGTAGGCGTGGAGGTTCGCCGGGATCTCCTCCATCAGTGGGATGACGTGTTCCTCGGTGTCGTTCGAGGAGTTCTCGGAGTCGCCGGCTGCGAACACGTAGCGATTCCAGTCGCTCCAGGGGTACTCCTCTTCGAGGCGCTGCAAGGCGACCTCGTAGGCGCTGGAGATGCGAGTGCCGCCGCCAGAGCGGATGCCGAAGAACTCGTCGCGATCGACCTCCCAGGCGTCGGCGTCGTGGGCGATGTAGACGAACTCGGCGTGGTCGTACTTGCCCTGGAGGTACCAGTCCAGCGGCGTGAAGGTCCGCTCGACCAGTTCTCGTTTCTTCTGGCGCATCGACCCGGACACGTCCCGGATGTTGACGACGACGACGTTCTTCTCGCGCTCCTCCTCGATCTCCGGGTAGCGGTATCGCTCGTCTTCCCGCCGGAACGGGATCTGGTCGACGCCCTCCCGTCGGATCCGGTTGGCGGTACTCTCCCGGTCGACCGCGTCGGTCATCTCGTCGATGCTGTCCCAGACCGTCTTCTCGTCGGCCGGCAACTCGGCGTAGGCCTCCTCGATCCAGGCCTTCGAGACGGGGATGTGTTGCTCGCGGGCCCACTCGAAGACGGTCGCCGGCCCCCAGCCGTCGACTTTCAGCGCCTCGCGGACGAACGCCTCGTCGAAGTCCATCGCGAGCTTTCGCTTGAGCCCCTGTTTGAACAGCCGCTCGAAGTCCAGCGTCGAGGAGGGGCCAGACCTGGTGATGTCGGTGAAGTCGCCCTCGACCTCCTCGATCACCTGCTTGCCCTTCGGTTCGAGATCGAGTCCGAGTTGCTCGTCCAGTTCCTGGGCGAACTCCTCGGGATCCATCTCGTAGTACTCGTGGTCGCCGCCGTCCTCGCCGGGCTCGCCGTCCTCGTCGCCGTCGTCGTCTGGCTGGGGCTGGCCTACCGGATCACCGGGCTGGGGCTGGCCGTCCTGGCCCTGACCGACGCCGCCCATGTCTCGCTGGTCGTACTCGAACTCGGGGAGATCGACGATCTTGATCGGGATCTTCACCGAGTCCTGGCGGCTCTGGCCGAGGTCGCCGTACTGGATGAACTCGGCGAGGTCCTGCCGGCGTTGCTCGCCGACTTCGCGGTACCGTTCGAGGTCGTCTCTCAGTCCCATTTGTAACTCACCTGGCTCATGACGTGGCGACTCGTCAGCTCCGCCGACGCCGCGCTGTAGTCGAAGAGATCGCGCATGTTCTCGATCGTCGTCTCCTTCAGATCGGCCGTCTCGGTCCCGCTCGGTGGGTTGTCCCACTGGCGCGGGTCGAAGTCCTCGTAGGCCCGCCGTACGTCGGCCCAGTCGTGGCTCCCGAGCACCGTCTGGACGACGGGGATCTCCTTGGGGTTCACGTCGCCGACGCGGAACGTCTCGTCACGGGACTGCCAGGCGTGGCGGTTCAGCGCCGTGATGATCTTCTCGGTCCGGAACGACCTGACGGCGTCGTCGGGCTCGTTGCCGTCGTAGTTGTCCTCCGCGAAGCGGCCGAGGTGTTCGATCTCGAATACCTTCATCTTCAGCGGGTCCGGCTCCTCGTACTCGCCGCGTTCGTTCTCGATTTGCTCGTCGGACTCCCAGGCGTAGACGTGTTCGACGTACTCCTCGACGGTCGACTCGTCGACGCGCTTGTCTCGCATGATCGCGTCGAGCACGTCCCGTTCTTGCTCGGCGAAGACGTGGTTCTTGACCGGCACCACGCGCTCCTCGAACTCGCTGGCCTCGGTCGGCGAGAACACCGGTGCGCTGTCGAGCTGTTCGGCCATCCGGTTGAGCACGTCTCGCGGCATGAGAACCCGTTCGACCGGTAACTCGGCGTGGTGGCGGTCCTGTGGTTCGTGCAGCAGGTCCGCGATCACGTCCCGCGTGAACGTCACGGGGATCCCGCCCTCACCGTCGGCGGCGGCGTCGGAGAAGTCGAACTCCTCGGCCGCGATCCGGTCGTCGCCCTCCCGGAGGTAGCCACGGTCGAACAGCAACGCCTTGTCGACGAGGTCGAGTCCGCCCGGCAGGTCCGTCGCGTCGAGTCTGGAGACGATCGCGTACATCGCCGCCGCTTCGAGGGTGTGGGGAGCCAGCTCCACGTCGGTCACGTCGTTCGCACTGTCCCGGACGGCGACCGTGAGTGGTTCCTGGATCCACGTCTCCAGTTCCTCCCAGGAGTCGGCCTGCCACACCGTCGTCTCGTTGGTGAGTTCGCGACGGAGGAGCTCTGCCTCCAGCGAGAGGTTCGTCAGGTACGTGAACTCGTGTTTGTCGAGGCGGCGCTTGAGTGCCTTCAGCGGGTCCTGTCCCTCGCGGTCGGCGTGCTGATTGAGCTGGGCTTCGAGGTCGGGGTTCGAGATGATGATCAGCTGCGTGTCGATGTCCATCCCGATTCCCTTGTCCAGCTTGACGTGGCCCTCGTCGGGGACGTTCAGCAGCTTCTGGAGCAGGTCGGCGTGCTGGGCCGCGTCCTCGACGATCGTCAGCAGGCCGTTGCCCTGCGAGAGCACGCCGTCGTAGGAGAACGCCTGCGGGTTCTTGCGCCCGCGAGAGTCCAGTTCTCGCAGCATTCCGTGCATCCACGAGCCGACGAGTCGCTCCTTGGGCGAGCCCTCGTCTTCGGAGTGGAGGACGCCGATGCCGTCGCCCACGTCGACGACGAAGTTCTTCACCCGGAGATGTTCCGGGCTCGTGACCGCAGAGAAGAGGTCCTCGACCCCCTCGCGGCGATACTGCTCTTCGAGGAACTCGTAGGCCTCTCGCGAGAACGGATCGAGGTCGCCCTCCGAGCGCAGCGTGACGTGGTCGTCGAGGCGCTCGTTCAGCGCCGCGAGGAGATCGCGACGCACGTCCTGTGGGAACACTGTGAGCGGATTGACCTGGACCGGGCTCTCGTACCAGTCGTCCTCGTCGGCCACGGGGTCGTCGCTGTAGGTGAGCGTCCGGTCGCTCCCGCCGGCTCCGGCGACGTTCCACTCGACGGTGTAGCGCCGCCCCTCGTCGGTTCGGGAGTACTCGCGGAGCCCGTTGATGAGACAGCGTTTGAGCTCCGATTTCCCGGTGGCCGTCGGGCCTTCGAGCCAGATGATCTTCTCGTCTTTGCCCCGGCCCGCCGCGATCGATCGCAGGTCGTCGACGAGCTTGTTCAACACCTCGGTGTTGCCCAGGATGGCGTGCTCGCCGTCGTTGTGGGGATCGTCGAAGAACCGATAGCGGTCCTTTCGCTCGCCCTCTTCGATGACGGTTCGGGTGCCGGCGTCCTCGATAGCGTCGAGCAGGTACTTCGAGGCGTGGGAGGCCAGCGCGGGCCGCTCGAACAGTCGATCGAGGAAGGCCGCGAGGCTCACGGGCTCCTCGTAGGTGCTGTCGAGTGCCTCGTTCGCCCGACCGATGAAGTCCTCGCCGCTCATTACTCTTCCATCTCGCTTTTGGCGACCTCCGCACCGGCGAACTCCAGCACCTCCTTGGCCCCTTCCTCGGAGTAGCCCTGCTCGATCAGCGCGTCGATCCACTCGTTGCGCTCGTCGTCGTCCATCTCGCCGCTGGAGACCAGCGCGGAGAAGTTGATGTTGTGTTTCTTGTCCTCCCAGAGCTTGCGTTCCAGGGCGCGACGCAGGCGGTCGTTGTCCTGGGGGTTGAACGTATCCCCTTCGCGTGCGCGCCGCGAGACCCAGTTGCTCACCTCCTGGCGGAAGTCGTCCTTGCGGTCTTCCGGCAGGTCGAGTTTCTCCTCGACGCCGCGCAGGAACTGCTCGTCTGGCTCTTGCTCGCGGCCGGTGAGATCGTCCTCGACGGTGTCGTCGTCGATGTAGGCCATGACGTGATCCATGTACTTCTCGCCCTGGCGCTGGATCTCGTCGACGTCGTAGGCCAGCGCGTGGCGCACGTCCTCGATCGCTCGCTGCTTGTACTCCTCGCGGACGAGTTCGAGGTAGCGGTAGTACGTCGAGAACTCCTCTTCGGGGATCGATCCGTGGTTCTCCAGATTTCCTTCGAGGTGATTGAACGTCGTCAGCGGCGAGAGGAACTGCCGGCTGCGGTGCATCGAATCCATGATCGCCTCGGCGATCTCGTCGCCGATGAACCGCGGCGAGACACCGTCCATCCCCTCGCCGATGTCGGCCGTCTCGGCGGCCTCCTCGCGCAGTTTCTTCACGTCCACGTCCTCGGCCTCGCCGATCTCGCCGTTGTAGGCTTTGGCCTTCTGGAGCATGTCGACGGTCTCTGAGTCCGGTTCCTCGATCCGGGTGAGGACACCGAACAGACCGGCCATCTCCAGGGTGTGGGGTTCGACCTGGATGTCCGGTAGGTCGGCGTTGCGCAGCATCTTCCGGTAGATCCTTGCCTCGTCCTCGTAGCCCAGCACGTACGGGAAGTCGATGCGCTTGGTCCGGTCGTTGAACGCCTCCATCTTCTCGTCGCCCTTCTTGTCCCGGTACTCGGGCATGTTCGTCCGGCCGACGATCACCTGGTCGATGTCGATGCGAGGGTTGTTCTTTGGCTTGATCGTCTGTTCCTGGGTCGCGTGCAGGAAGTCATAGAGGAACTCTCGCTGGAGCTTCAACAGCTCCTCGCCGGAGAAGATACCGCGGTTGGCGTTGCAGAACGCCCCGGAGTAGTCGAAGGCCCGCGGGTCGCTCTCGCCGTAGATCGCGATCTTCGAGTAGTTCACGTCGCCGGTCAGCTCGGTCTCGTCCTGGTTTTTCTTGTCCTTGGGTTCGAACGTCTCGATCCCCTGGCGCTGGTTCTCGTCGGCGATGAAGCGGACGATCTCGACGTGGTTGTCCAGGACCGATTCGAGGTCGTCGTCGTAGTGGGCGAGCAACCGATCCATGTAGAACTCGCTGGCCGGATCGAGCGACTGCTCGTTGCGGATCGTGTAGGGAGCGTCCAGCTCCTCGTTGATGTCCTCGATGACGCGGTCGCGCTGTTTCTGTGGCAGCAGGACGATCGGGTCCTGGTTCATCGGCGATCGGACCACGTCGTCGGCCGGGTCCTGATCGTCGATCACGTCACAGAGGTTCGTCCACCGGAACGTGTACATCCGGCCGTCGTCCCGGAGCGTGTAGTCCTCGAAGTACCGTCGGATCTGTCGGTCGAAGTCGGACTTTCCGGAGCCGACCGGTCCCAGCAACAGCTTGATGCGCTTCTCTGGCCCCAGCCCGCGTGCCCCCGACTTGACCTTGTTGACGAACTCGTGCATCGCCTCGTGGACGACACGTCCGTAGAAGGTGTTCTCGCCGTCGTTGATCGGGTCTTCGGAGGCGAGCTTGTACTCGACGACGCCGGCATCTTCGTCGTACTCGGTGCCGTAGTAGTCGAACATGTCGGCGACGCGCTGGTGGGCGTTGCGAGCGATCGTGGGGTGGTCGTACAGCTCGTCGAGGTACCAGTCGAACGAGTGAGTCGTCCGGAGATCCGCCGGAATGGAATCCTGGTACTCTCTGCTCAGCTCCTCGAGTGATTCTTTGGTGCCTGTCATACTATCACAGCGTGTGGTCGAACGCTGACGACGCCGTCAGCCGTGCCGGAACCGGTGTCTCGGGAACCGTTCGGGTCAACAGTACTGGAACGCTCGGACCGGCGGTCCGGGCGTCTGTTGGTTTTTCGTGCCATGTGTATACGTACCAATGGCCGAAACGAACACCGCCGTTCTGGGCATTGGTACCATATCGCTGATCGAACCGTTTCCGATACTATTTAACGTATGGGTGATACAGACATATAATCCTTGTCTCGATCGCCACCAGAGCCGCCATTAATTCCAATATTTGTCATCGAGAAAGTACGATTACGTAAGTAGGTCGACCCGCGTGGGTCGTCTGGGACGCTCGGGAATCACCGCCACGCTCGTCACCCGACGAGCGATCGTCGGACCTTTCTCCGGGGCAGCCGTCGACCGAGCATGGGACTCGACGCGCTGAACCCGGCCTGGGAACGCTGGAACGAGGAGCGAGGGCGGATCGTGCTCGCGTACCGGCCGGACGTGTTCGACGGAGGGTCGTTGCCGGCGGCGTGTCTGCCGACGATCTACGTGACGCGTGGCAAACGGGGCCGTCGCCCCGGTGGCGAACGCGTCGGCCACGACTGGTTCGTCACGCTGTACCTCGAACCCGACGTCGACTGTGGCACCGATCGGTACGACGATCGGGCGGCGGCGATCGACGCCGCAGTGTCGCTCGCAGACGACTTCGACGCCGGCCGGATCGACTACAGAGACGAGTATCAGGTGCCCCGCGACGAGTACTTTCGGGCGCTCGACGAAGTGGTCGGCCCGACAGACGAGTGATCATCGCCGCGCGGTAACCGGCGAAGCGACCGCAGCCGTCCGTCGGGGCAGCGTCGAACAGTTCGATGACGCCCCGTCCGGACGAAACGGGGAGACGGCGGCGTCACCACTCGTCGGGAGCGATCCGGCGGATCGAGACGTTGTCGAACGCTGCCGTCGCCCGATCCCGAGCGACCCCGCTGTGGACCGCCAGCCCCAGCGTGATCGGGTCGGACAACGAGAGCGGGCGCTGGTCGATCGTCCGCCAGCCCCGGCCGTCGCGGGAGACGTAACAGGTGAGGCTGTCGCCGATGCGATCCAGACGGAGCCAGCGAGCGTCTGCCACGCCCGAACCGAGACGCTGGCTGATCGGCGTCGCACTCCGCGTCTGTCGCCAGCAGGTCTCCACTTCGTCGTCCGGCGTTCGGCCGACGGAGCCGTACGGCGCGCCGTCACCGGCGTCGTCCCTGACGGTCAGTCCGGCCTCGCTGTCGTGTCCGGCCGCTTCGAAGTCGGCGAGGCGGGCACGGACGCTGATCGGCCCGGCGACGCTCGTGTAGACGTAGTAGAACCCGCCGCGCTCGCCGTCGCCACCGCCACCGGTCACGACCCACTCGTCGCCGTCCTCGCTCACGCTCCCCGCGAGGGCCACGCTGCCGACGTCGCGAGCGTCCGTGAGGTCGTAGGTCGCGTCGGCCGGCGCGTGGCGTGACGGATCGGTCGCCATCATGCAGTTCCGGAGTGCGATCTTCGCGCCGCCGGCTCGGCTGGCCTCGACGCCGACCTCCCAGTTCAGTCGGTCGGCGGCGTCGGCGACGATCGCCAGCCCCGTGCCCGTGCCGTCCTCGGCCGTCGTGAAGCCGGCTTCGAACACCTTGGCGCGCTCTGCCTCCGGGATACCGGGACCGTCGTCTGCGACGTAGAAGCCGTCCGCCAGCGCACCCAGCCAGACGGTCACGTCCGATCCCCCGTGATCGATCGCGTTGGTGAAGAGGTTCTCCAGGATCGGACGCAGCGCGGACCGTTCGGCGTTGACGATCGTCTCGTCGGGGAGATCGATCCGCAGCGTCGACGACTCCCGTGCGACGACCGCCCACACGTCACGGGCCATGTCGGCCAGTCGCGTGTAGTGTGGGTCCCCATCGTGTGCGCCGCCGACCAGGGTCTCGAAGTCGCTGATGAGTTCCTGCATCCGGCGGTTGGCGTTCTCCACGCGGT
The DNA here is from genome assembly GCF_058933285.1 of Halomicrobium sp. HArcht1-1. Lineage (NCBI taxonomy): Archaea > Methanobacteriati > Methanobacteriota > Halobacteria > Halobacteriales > Haloarculaceae > Halomicrobium > Halomicrobium sp. HArcht1-1. The sequence continues at coordinate 1,567,268 of NZ_JBZYDL010000001.1, read as the reverse complement.
CGAGGGCCGCCTGGTCGCCCGCTCGGGCCAGTTCGAGATAGCCGTCGGCGACCTGGAGGGGCGACCGCAGGTCGTGGGTCACGAAGCCGGTGAAGCGTTCGAGCTGGTCGATCCGGCGCTGCATCTCCCGGCGCTCGCGCTCCCACTCGGACACGTCGCGCGCCCAGCCCACGACGCCGCGCAGTTCGCCCGCCCCGTCCGTCCAGGGGAGGATCGTGCGCTCGATCCAGCGAGCAGATTCGCCGGTGTCGTGTTGTTCGACGGCTCCGACGATCGGTTCCCCGGTGTCGAGGACCGACTGCGTTCGGTCGTGGGCGCGTTCGGACACGTGGGACGCGCCGTCGCGCTCGCTCGCGAGGTCCGCGTCGGTGCGGCCGTACAGCAGTTCCGGGTCCAGCTCGCCGTCGCCAGCGGCCGCGACGTACTGTCCGGCGCGGTTCTTGACGAAGGGCGATCCGTCGTGAGCGTCGAGCAACTGCTCGAAGGCGTCAGTCTGGAGGCGGGTCGCGGAGTTGGCTTCGCCCCGACGAGCCACGTCCCGGACCGTCTCGACGAACGACGCACGCGATATCGTCGAGCGGGGGAGGTAGATACCGCCTGCGGCAGCGGTCGCGGCCGCCTCGTCGGCGTCGTAGGTCTCGGAGACGGTGATCCAGGGGACGCCGTCAGCGGTCGAGACCGCTCTGGGGTCGACGCTCGAACGCCCGGATTCGGCGGCGACCACACAGACGACACCGGCGTCGATCTGGTCGGCCGTGAGCGGCTCTGTGACCGATCGAACGGCGAATCGGTCGAGATCGCTCAGCGGGTCCAGGGCGTCGGAGTCGGCGGGTTCGACGGCGAGGATCGTCGGTGTCTGTCCGAACGACCGACGGGAGAGCGTCATAGCTGGAGTTACACGCTGAGTAAAATAAACGTACGGACCGAAAGAATCAGCGCCCGTCGTCGGTTACTCGCACCGAGACGTCGTCGAACACCGCAGTACAGCGACGCTGGGATGCAGTGTCCGAGACGATCAGTCCGACGTAGGCTCGCCCGGGCAGTTCGAGCGTGCGCTGGTCGACCGGCTGCCAGGACCGGCCGTCGACCGACACCGAGACCGTGACCCGGTCGCCGTCGAAGGTGAGGCGAAACCAGTCGTGCTGCCCGACGACCGCGTCCAATCGCTGGCTCGTTTCGGCCGTGGTCGCCGCCGTCTGCCAGCGGACCTCGGTTCCGCCTCCGGCCGTCCGCCCGACGGAACCAGAGAGAGCGTCCGTCGACAGCGACGACCGGATCGTGAGGCCGGCGGTGCCGTCCGGACCGCCCTCGTCCAGCCGACGGAGCCGAGCCGTCATCTCGACCGGACCGTCGACGGCCGCGTACGCGAACTCGCTTCGCTGCCCCTCGTGGGAACTGCGCCCGCTGGAGAGGGTCCAGCGGTCGCCGTCGACGGCGACACGACCCTCGAACTGGTCGCTCCCGACGGTGGCCGAGCCGTCGAGCGTGCGGTCCCCCCGCAGTTCGGGGACCTGGGGGCGCTGGGTGACCAGCATACAGTTGCGGACCTCGTAGCGCGCGACGCCGTCTGTGCGGGAGACGCCGAGCGTCCACCCCTGTGCTTCGACCGTCGACCGGACGCTCGGCGACACCGGCTCGGGGTCGTCGCCAGCGGCGTCGGCGTGGGTGTGCTCGACGTAGAAACCGTCGTCGAGCGCACCGAGAGACACCTCGACGGATCGGCTCTCCCGGCCGCCGTCGGAGCGGTCGTTCGCGGCGACGGCCGTCTCGAAGAAGGCTTCGAGGAGCGGCCTGATCGTCGATTCGGGTGCGTTGACGACAGCGTCGTCCGAGAGCGCCACCGACAGCGAGCCTCGACGATCGCCCACGACCGTCCACACGTCCCGAGCGATCGCCGCGATCCGGGCCGTCTGCGTGCGCTCGATGTCGACCTGCTGACCGTCGACGAGTCGTTCGAGGGCGTCGACGAGTTCGGCCATCCGGTCTGTTGCCTCCGCCAGACGGTCGAAGGCCACCTCGTCGCCGGCCCAGGCGAGGTCGAGATAGGCGTCGACGACCTGTAGCGGCGACCGCAGTTCCTGACTGACGTAGCTGGTGAACCGTTCCAGCCGGTCGATCCGGGTCTGCAGCGCGGCTCGGGTCTCGTGGCGCTCCGTGACGGACCGTTCGATGCCGACGACACCGACGATCGAACCGTCCACCTGCCAGGGGTAGATCGTCCGTTCGAGCCAGGCGGCTCCCTCGCCCTGACCGAACCGCTCGACGGCTCCGAGGATCGGTTCGCCGCTCTCGGCGACAGTGAGCGCGTCCCGATGACGGCGTTCGAGCAGTGGCGCGTCGGCGTCGCCTTCGCGTGCCAGCTGTGCGTCGGTGTTGCCCAGCAGCGAGCGATCACGCTCGTCGGCGTTCGAGACGGCGAGGTAACGTCCGTCCGCGTCCTTGACGTAGATCGTCTCACTCCGTGTCGAGAGCAGTTGCTCGAACGCGTCCGCCAGCAGCGACTCGCTTCGCCTGCGCTCGCCCGACTCGGCACCACTGGCCAGTGCCGTCGCGAACTGGCCCCGAGAAGCCGACGGCGGGACGTAGCGGGCACCAGTGAGACCGACCGCACCGGCGCGGTCGGCCCCGCCGGCCGTGGGGGCGATCAGGACGGAAACGTCGTCGGTGACCTCGAACACGTCGGTCGCGAGATCGTCGCCGGTCCCGTCGGGGAGCGAGTCGCGCGCGAGCAGGCAGACGACGCTCTCGTCGAGCGCCGCGAGCGCCGCCTCGCGGTCGGCCACGAACGCCAGTTCGTATTCCGGGACCACTTGGGCCACCTGTGGCGGGTCGTCGAACCCGACGACGAGGACGGTCGGCTCGCCGTCGAGGTATCGCCGCAGATAGGTCACTACCCGACGTAGGGCCGTTCGGTACGTAAATATGTGGCCCGCGATCCAGTCGACACCTATAGTGGTCTGCCCCGAGAACGAACGACCATGACTACCGTGACGCTGATCGGCTCCCGCCTCGCGACGGCCGGCGAGGAGTTCGTCTATCGCGGCGAGGCAAGCGGCTGTGACGGCTGTCCCTATCGCGACCAGTGCCTCAACCTCACCGAAGGCGTGCGCTACCGGATCACGGACGTTCGCGAGTCGGGACAGGTCCTCGACTGTGCCGTCCACGACAGCGGCGTCAAGGCCGTCGAGGTCGAACCCGCACCGATCAAAGCCAACGTCAGCGCGAAAGGAGCCTACGCCGGGAGTAGCGCCACGCTGGAGGGGCCGTGTCCCTACACCGGCTGTCCGAGCCACGAGTACTGCGAGCCGGCGGGAGCGTCCTTCGACGAAGAGTACCGCATCGACGAGATCGTCGGCGATCCCCCCCACGACTACTGCGGACTGGATCGCGACCTCACGCTCGTCGAGCTGGCACCGCCCGAAGAGCGCAGCGGCCGCTGACAGTCACGCCCGTCGACGCGGATCTGCCGTCGTTCTGTCGACCGGGCAAACGGCGACACGACGCCGTCTCACACTGCCGGCTGTCACTTCGTGACGATCTTCGCCACCCCGGGGTGGCGAAATCGATCACAGATTTCCAGCCGGTCGTCTCAGTCGTCACTCCGGAGACTGCCGGTCCGCTCTGCCGTGTAGCCGAACACGTCCTCGTAGCCGTCCGGCGAGAGCAACACCGGGTGGAACGGCTCGTCGGCGACGAGGGGGTCGCCGTCGGTGGCGGCGAACGCCTCGCCGGCACCGACCTCCTCGAAGTTGTCCGCGTACACCTCGTAGACCTCGCCCATCGCCTTCGGGATCGGGTCGCCGAGTTCGTACACCGGTACGTCTCTGGGTTCGGTGCGTGACGCCGCTGGCAGCACACCGACCGCCTGGAGGAAGGCCCGCGTCAGCACGACGGCGTTGTCGGCCGCCTGCTCGGAGCCCTGATAGCCACACTCGACCTCGATCGTCGCCGGAATCCCGTCGAAGATCCGCCCCTCGTTCGAGCCGTCCGTCTCGATCACGGCGTCGATCGGGAGGCGCGGGCAGACGCTCCGGGCGAGGTCGTCGATCGTATCTACGAGCGCGAACATCCCGCCGTAGGACCGCGTCGAGTGCAGCGCCAGCGTCGTACAGTCCCCGATCTCCTCGACCAGCCTGGCCGCGAGTCGCTCCTCGCGGGAGCCGTCCGGCGAGCCGGGGAACGACCGGTTCAGGTCGGTGTCGACGTAGCGCTGGCCGCGCTCGATCGCCGCCTCGTTGGCGATCACGAACGCGACCGGTCGCTCGACGGTCGGCGACGCTTCGAGGAGTGTCTCGACCGCGTGGACACCGCAGGGTTCGTCACCGTGGATCCCACCCACGACGGCGACCTCAGGATCGCCGTCGCCCAGTTGTTCGACGTACACAGCAGCATGCAGCGGCTCCACGGAGAAATATTACACGCTCGCCGGCCCCTACTCCAGGGACGCGGCGTACTCGAAGTCCCGCTCGCTCGCGGTCGGACACTCGTCGTCCAGCCCGATCTGCCAGCCGTGCAGAGCCGTCGGATCGTCCAGGGCGTCGGTCAACACCGTCCGCACGTCGAGGACGTCGACGCCGTAGTAGTCCGGGGGCGTCCCCTGGAGATACTGCAAGGCGGTCCGAAAGAGGCTCCGCATCCCGTCGTCGTTCTCGAAGTCGAAGTGCTTGTACGCACCTGCGGCGACCTGCACCATTCCGTGGAGGAACGCGCTCTCCGTGGTCCCCTGTCCGTAGTTGTACCACTCCGCTTCGAAACAGTCGTGGGCCTCGTGAAACTCCCCGGCGTTGTAGAGCCGAACGCCGTGGACCACGGCCCCGCGGAGAGTGCCGTGTTCCCACCCGTTCGACGCGCGACGATCCTGGTCCCAGCCCGTCGGGTTCCCGGAAATCGGCGGGGCGACATCGTGATCACGGGTGTGATCGTCCATACCGAGTCCTGGAGTGGCAGGGAGGTAATCCCTCCGCTCGACGGCGGACGCTACGCGAGCGCCGTCCAGTCGACGTGGGCGACGACGAGGACGACGACGCTCGCGACGATCCCGAGCAGGATCGACGCCTGAACGAATGCATAGAGCACGATCGCGCCTGCGACGACCCAGCCCAGGGCACGCTGTCGCTGGCTCGCGAGGAGCGACCCGCTCGACTGCCAGCGGTCGCGGGCGTTCGCACACTCCTCGGCGTCCCCACAGTGGTCGTCGAGTGACTCCTCGTTCGCCAGCCGCACCCCGCAGAACGGACAGTACTCGATCTCGGAGGGCATATCCGGCGTCTCCAGTCGACCGGACAAAACAGTTTGGACGCGACAGCATCGTTCCGTACTGCATATATACTTCCCCACACTGAACCCGAACGCAAGCGTGCGAGGGTAGCCAAGCCTGGAAACGGCGGCGGACTCAAGATCCGCTCCCGTAGGGGTCCAAGGGTTCAAATCCCTTCCCTCGCATGACGCGGCGACACGACACGTGTCGGCGCGGAATGCACCCGGAAGGGTTTGAATCAGGGAAGTCCCAGCGGCCGAACGCAGTGAGGCCGACGGTCTTCCCGTGGTTCAAATCCCTTCCCTCGCACTGTTCGTCGGCCTAATCGAGGTCGACGAGGCCCACGCGGCCCCTCGCAAACAGTGCAGGAAGATCTGCGAGGGCGTCCCCACGGACGCCCTCGTTGTGAGCGGAGAGCGCAACGCGCGACCCGCGAACGGAGCGATCTTCCCTCGCAAACTTCTACCGAGACGCTTCGAGTAGCCATGCCCAGAAACGGCGGCGGACGCAAGAGCCGCTCCCAGCGTCGTCGTGAACGACTGCTTGGAAGACGCGCGAGATAGGAGTATCGTCACAGGCAACGGCGGCGAAGAACCCCACTGTGTCAAGCGTTCGTTTCACCATGGCGTAGATTTAAGCCCGTCGGCGTGGTACATTGTCACATGGCCACGGATCAGCGCGAGCCAACCGGTCTGGACGTGACGCCGCTGGAGAACACGGCGTTCTTCTCCATCGAGACAGACGACGGGTACGTCCGCATCGAACAGTCTCTCGGGAATCAGGTCCTGTACACGCCCGAGGAGGCCCGTGACATCGCGGAGTCGATCCTCGCAGCCGCCGACGAAGCGCCGACGGAGTAGGTCGACGGGGCGGTCGGAAGCGGTGACGCTATTTGTCGGGACGACCGATCCCACGGTATGACAGACGCTCACCACCGGGCGGCGATCGCCGAGCGCGCAGCGCGTGCCGGCGGCGTCGTCGCTCGCGAGCGGTTCCGCGGGTCCTTCGAAGTCGAGACCAAGGCCGACAAGACCGATCTGGTGACGATAGCCGACAGAGAGGCCCAACAGCAGGTCGTCGCGACGATCCGAGAGGAGTTCTCTGGCGACCAGTTCGTCTGTGAGGAGGACAGCCCCCAGCTCGCCGGACCCGAGAGCGACGCGGCCGAAGCGACGCTGGTCGAGAGCGTGCCCGAGTCCGGCCCGGCCTGGATCGTCGACCCGATCGACGGCACGACGAACTTCGTCCGCGGGAATCGGACGTGGGCGACCAGCGTCACGGCGCTTGTCGACGGCGAACCGGTCGGCTCGGCGAACTACCTCCCGGCGATGGGCGACCTCTACGCGGCGGGGCCCGAGAGCGTGACGCGGGACGGCAAGTCGATGCGGGTCAGCGAGGAGACCGACACCGACGCGTTCCTGGTCGCCGTCGTCAACCGCTGGGAAGACGCGACCGCGTTCGGCGACCTGTGTCGAATCGCCGACGAGGAACTGGGCGACGTGCGACGGCTGGGCTCGTTCCAGGCGACCCTGTCGCTGCTGGCCGACGGCGGGTTCGACGCTGCGGTCTGTACGCAGTCCGCGAACGCCTGGGACACCGTGGCCGGTGTCCACATGGTCCGTGCGGCCGGCGGGACCGTCACGGATGTCGACGGCGACCGCTGGACCCCGGACAGCGAGGGGCTGGTGGCGTCGAACGGTACCGATCACGGAGCCGTGCTCGACGCCGTCGCACAGGTCCGCGGGAAAAGCGCCGACTGATACGACCGGCTGGAAATCTGTGATCGATTTCGCCACCCCGGGGTGGCGAAGATCCTCACGAAGTGACAGCCGGCAGTATGAGACCGTCGCTGGAACGCGACGCGTGGGTGAGAAGCAGACACAGGACCGGAACGCTAAAACGCCCACCTCACGGCGAGACATGCATGGACGCAGTGGCTCGACTGGAATCGAGACTCGACGGCCGCGACCCGCTCCGGCTCTGGGTCGCCTCGTTGGTTGGGCTGGTCGGACTCTTCTCCGGGGCCGCGCTGGTGGCCACGCAGACGGTCTGGGACCGATTCGTCTGGCAGTACTTCTGGGGGCCAGTCGCGGCCGACGCGCAGGCGGCCCGCTGTGCGTTGCGGGAGGGCAGTACCGTGGAGTTGGTGTTCAGCGCCGACGCCTGTGCGCAGGCCCAGGCCACCGGGACGGCGGTCTACGCCGAGCCGGGGTACACGATCGTCTCGGAGGTCGGCTACATGCTCGTGCTGGTGTACATGCTGGTCGGCGTCTACCTCTTCTTGCAGCGCTACGAGCTCGTCACCGACATCGACCTGTACTACCCGCTGGTTCCGTTCATGCTGCTGGGGGGCTCGCTCCGGGTGGTCGAGGACGCGACCGACGCCGCCGTCAGGGCCGGCGTCGACCCGGCGATCTCGTACCCGCTGAACTCCCTGCTGGTCAGTCCGGTCATCTACTTCACGCTGTTCGTGCTGACGCTCGGATCGCTCGTCGCCGTGCGCCGACTGGAACGGGATGGACGGATCGACCACGGCAACCGCGCTCTGGGCGTCGTCGGCTGGGGCCTGCTCGCGGCGAACCTCCTCTATCTCCTCTGGCTGTCGGTCACCAGAGAGTACGTCACGCTGTACCCCCAGATGGTGACCATCGTCGTCGTCGGTGCGATCGCGCTCGCGTACGTCAACTGGAAGGCGATCGAAGTCGCCTGGCCGGAGCTGACCGACGCGACGGCGTACATCGGCTTCTTCGTGCTCTGGGGCCACGCGATCGACGGGATCGCGAACGTGATCACGGGCGACTGGCTCGACGCGCTCGGGATTCCCGGTGAGTACTTCGCCAAGCACCCGGCAAACCGGATCATCGTCGACGTGACCGAGGCGGTCCAGCCGGCGTCGCTGTCGGCGACGATCGGTACGTCGTGGCCCTTCCTCGTCGTCAAGATGCTCGTCGCGTCGCTCGTGCTGTGGCTCTTTACCGAGGAGTTCGTCGAAGAGAGCCAGCGCTACGCGCTCCTCTTGCTGGTCGCCGTGACGGCCGTCGGTCTGGGTCCGGGAACGCGGGACATGCTGCGCGTCACCTTCGGGATCTAGGCCCGGCCGTCGGCCCGGCCGATCGCCCGACCCGCGAGCAACAGCGGAATCCCGCAGACGACCACGGCGATCCCGTAGATCCCGTTCAACACCGCGACCAGCATGCCGAGCCCCAGCGGTCCGAGCGGGATGCCCTGCTGGAAGAGCACGAGACCGAAGGCTACACAGGCCGTCGCGACGGCGAGCCGACGGCGTCGACGGCCCAGCGCGTACCCCGCCGGCAGGAACGCGAACAGCGCGGCGAACAGACCCAGGAAGACGCGCTGGGCCCGAAGGAGACCGGACTGCTGGAACACCGGCAGCACGACGACGGCCATACCGACGGCAGTCACGAGTCCCGCGCTCGCGAGAGCGAGGACGGTCCGATAGGACAGCCGATCGCGGACGGCGGGGACCGACAGCGCGACACCGACGGCGGCGAGGCCGACCCCAGCGCCGACGATCGGAACGTCCGCCGTCCCGAGCAACGAGACCGGCGCTGTGGCTACCGTCGCCAGCACGCCGACGACGCCGAGTCCACCGAGAGCCGTGGCCACCTGCTCGGTCGACGCTCCGAAGTCGAAATCGAGCCACGAGACGGCACCACAGAGTGCGGCCACGAGACAGCCGAAAAGCGCCGTCGGGAGTCCGACGAGGACCGCGACGTTCAACGCGACCACTGGGCCGAGCATCGTCAGGATCGCGAGCGAACTCCACACGGCCCCGAGAGCGTCACCCTGCTGGGAGAACGTGACGATTCCGTAGCGGTCGAGGTCGGTCAGGGTCATGCGCGTGCGGTCGGGCGAGACGGTCGCGCCCGGGACGGTCCGTTCGACCGTCATCCCGTCGGGCGCGACGACGGTGAGACGGTCGGCACCGAGCCCGTCCAGAGAGCGGTAGCCGTAGCGTTCGGTGAACGCACCAGAGCGGAGCGTCCCGCCGACAGCGGGCTCGGCGAACTCCGGGTCACGGTAGCGAAGCGTCAGAACGCCGTCCGACGAGACGTTCGAGCCCAGAAGCGTCACGTCCCACATCGCCCGATCGGCAATCGCCGTCCGCAGGCTCTCGTTGGCCCGGAGCCGCTCGGCCGCGGGCTCTCGGAGCGTGTTTCGCACGGTCCAGGTCGCCGTCCCGTTCTCGGCGACCCGCACGGTCGCGGTACTCTCGACGACGGTCGCCTCGACACCGTGTGCGCCTGCGGTCTCGGCGAACGTCTCGCCACAGGCGTCACAGAGGGGACGAGGCGGCGGCACACCGACCGCGGGAGCGACTGCGAGTGTGGTCAACGCGAGGAGGACGAGGCCGACGACGGCGGCGAATCTGCGGGAGGGCATATTCTGACATCCGAACGAGGGGGTCAATAAAGTACGGGACGGTCAAACGGAGATTCGACAGACCGACGACGACCGGGCCACGCGATCGACACCCGTCGGTGCGTGTCTAGGGGAACGGGTGGTGTGGGCGATCGAGTCGCGGCTCGAAGCCGAGTTCGTTCGGGACCGTCGCCGCGCGCTCGCCGAAGAAGGCGTCGCCGAGGAACAGCGGCTGGGCCTCTGGCACCAGCACGCGGACGCCCTCGAAGCCGAGTTCGTCCAGATCCCGCGTCGTCGTCCGCGTCGCGTACGGCGTCAGCCCGACCTCCGAGAGCGCTGTGACGAGGGCGTCCAGTTCGGCCTCGCCGTCGTCGACGGCGTCTGGCCCGACCGCCTCGGCCGGGATGGTCTGGTCGTACGCCAGCAGGTCGACGGCTCGCTCTGGCTTGTCGGCGTACTCACCGATCGCGCCACTCGCCTCCGCGGCCTGTTCGGGGCCCATGCTCCGAAGCTCCATCCAGTTCTGGAGCGCCTCTTCGAGCGCGCCGAGAGCGGCCTGCTCGGGGTCGAGATCCGCCGCCGATCCGATGGCGAAGCTGGGCCACTCGTCCCGGTGGACGGCGACGGCGACGACCGGCACGTCCACGTCCTGTGTCAGCAACAGCGGCGTCACCGTCAGTCCCTCCGAGGCGGCGCGCTCGTACAGCGTCCCGAACACGTCGTCGTCGACGGTCAGCCCCAGCGGCTCGAACGTCGAGTACCATGACAGCATCGCCGCGTCCCGTTCGATCACCTCGTAGAGCCCGGCCAACAGCGCCTCACAGCCCGACGATCCCAGACCCAGCCCGGTCGTCAGGGGCGGACGGACGCGGGACTCGGTAGGCGGGTGAAAGACGAGTTCTGCGGGCACCAGCGCCGACTCATCGGTCGCGAGGTTCTGGGCACCGATCCAGTCGAGTTCGGTCGTCGCGTCCGCGTCGGTGTCCTCGGGCGCGACGAAAGCCTCGGGCGCGACCGCGTCGTCCAGCGACGCCGCCGTGGCGGTCGTCGTCTCCGCGGCCGTGTACACGCCGGCAGCGTAGCGCTCGTAGGACTCGCCCAGCGCCTTCATGAACGCCCCGTCCCAGTCGGCCGCGACGCCAGCGGCCTGTCGCGGGGCCGTGACATCGCTGAACCCGGACGTGTCGGTGAGCTGTGCGAGATAGTACGGTGCCGGGAACGACTCCGCCTCGCCGACCTGCTGGACGATCCCCACGCGGTCGTCCAGCGCTCGCTCGGCGCGTTCGAGCGCCTGTTCGGTGTCGACCGTGGCGTGAGTGCGGTCGATCGTCGTGTCGCGCTCGCCGCCACACGAACAGCCCGGCAGCGGGAAGAAGCGACGTTTCTGACGGGGTAGCTCGACGACGTGCCCCAGCACCGACGACCCGGCCGCTCCGGGTTCGTCTGCGAGGTAGTCGGCGACGGCCGCTCCGGCGACGGCACCGGCGACACGGCGCGTCGCCGGACCGGGTTCGTCGACGCCGTCGGCGGCCGCCGTCGTGTTGGCTTCGACGCGACCACGGAGGCAGTCGTAGCACTCCCGATCGGGATCGAAGCCGGCGATCGACGCCGGGACCGTCGGCTGGCCGCCGATACCGCCGATCTCGACCGCGATCCACGGCGTCCCGCCGTCGAGGGCCTGCTCGCTGGCGGTCTCGAACGTCGCCGCTCCGGTCTCGCCGACGACGACCGCGAAGTCGGCGCTGTCGACGGCAGGCGCTTCCCGGTGGTCGATACCCACGTCGAGGTCCTCGAGTGTCGCGAGGAGGCTCTCCGTCGCCGGTCCACTCCCCACAACGTCCACTACCGTACCCATGCCGACGAGTAACAGTAGTCGGGGTAAAAAAGCCTAGGAGGCGATAATGCCCTGCGCGACGCTCGCGAGCTCGTCACTGTCGACCGACTGGAGTCGCTCGTCGCCAAGCATCAGCCGGAGCCGCGGCCGGCCCACGTCGATGGGCACCTTCTCCGTGTCGATCAGGCCCATGTCTTCGAGGGTCGTCTTGGTGCGGGAGAACGTCGCCTTGCTCGCCAGGCCGATGTCCTCGCCCCACTTGCTGATGTCGTAGAGCAACTCGCCGTTCTTGGCGGCGACCAGCAGACTGATCGTCACCTCGTCGAGCCCGTCGCCGTCGCCGCGTGCGGTCTGGAGCGAGGCGAGCACGCCCTCGAAGTCTGCGGCCGTCTCGGGACCGATGTCGGACTCCAGCGTGTCCATGACGCGGGACATCGCTGGCGTCCGCAGCGAGTAGCTGTCGGCACGGTCCCACTCGTCGTCGTAGAACGACGAGATGTCGTCGAGGAACGCGTCCTCGTCGGACGTGAGTCCGGCGACCGCGTCACCGGCGTCGATGAGCGACACGACGCTCTCGGAGCCGATCAGCAGCGAGTGGTTCGGAACGTCGTCGAGGATCTTCAGCTCCAGCACGTCGGCCTCGATCAGGTCCGCGGCCGTGCTCGCGACGATGAAGTCGCCCATCTCGTCTTTCAGGGCGCGGTTCTCCGCGAGCAGGCGGACGGCGGGCGGATCCTCGTGTTCGTCCAGCACCGAGACGAGTTCCGAAAGCGTTTCTCTAGAGGGATTAACAACTGTGAGCGAACTGTCTTCACTGTCCAGTGCTTCGGACAGAACAGTTCTTACGTCGTCTTCGAGTAGGTTCGAACGCATGCTTCTGTTAGACTACTACGATTTTGTCATATTTAATTTTACTGGCCGACTTCGCTTGAATTCGTCTGCAGAGATAATACTGCCACGCCGTCAAGACATAATTGTTGCCGGTACCGGTTGGGGGACAATGACAGACGGAGCGGGCACGTCGGCGGGCGAGCGACGAACGCACGAGCGCGGAGCCTCCCCGTGGGCGATCAGAGTTCGTCGACCAGTTCCTCCGACCAGTGGAAGTCGCCGTCGTAGATCACGGGCAGGGACTTGGCGGCGAGGACCTCGCGCAGCTCCGCCCCGGTCACGGTCTTCTCCAGCGTGTCGCCGTTGAGAATTTCTCTGCCGTCGAAGGGGAGGTCGTACCGGTCCCCGTTGGACTGAGCCGTCAACATCTCGCAGCTGACGGTGTAGCGCTCTCCCGCGTCGGCGATCTTGACGACCGCGGGCTGTTTGGGGCTCGGCAAGAGCGCGTACGTCCCGTCGCCGACGACGGCGTAGTCTTTCCCCATCATGATCCGCCGACGGGCGAGCTGGAGCGCTCGCTCGATGCTGAAGCCGTGGACGAGCAGCCGCGCGAACGCGGTCCCGACCTTCGCGGCCTGCTGGTCGAGCACTTTCTTGAAGGTGACACCGCCCGCGATCGAGCCGCGCTCGACCAGCGAGAGCCCCTGGTCGTAGGAGCCACAGGCGTTGAGGAAGAACGTCTGCGTGTTCGACTCCTCGATCTCGGCTACGTCGAGCGTGCCGTCCGTACACCGCAGGCCGCCGTCCTCGCAGTGCCCGATGTAGTGGACGAAGTCGTTTTTCGCCTCGAACGTGGCCGCCAGTTCGGCGCGGTCGAGCCGTGACTGGATCGTCACGTCGATCGGGAGATCGGCGGCACGCTCCTCGTAGATGTCGGAGACGATCTGGTGTTCCTCGCACATCGCGTCGTCGTTGAGGACGACGCCGACCTGGAGCTGGTCGTTGCTGCGATGCCGGTACTTGCCGCGGTTGTGGTACGCTTTCGGAACCGGCTTGAACGCGTGGATCGGCGTTCCCGGCGCGAGCCACGCGTGGAGCTGCCCGGCCTGTAGCTCCGGTTTGAGCACGCCCGACGTGGCGGTCTCGCCGCGTGCGGTGTAGGCGTCCGAGAGGGTCTGTTCGAGCAGTTCGTCCCGGTCGAGCTCGGTCGCGCGCGGGAGATAGACGAGGCTGAGTCTGTCCAGCAGGAAGGGAAGACACGTGATCCGGCCCGGCGTCGGTTTGGCGTACGTCGACAGGTGCCAGTCGGGCAACAGCGCGTCCAGATTCCGCTCGGACAGCGAGAGACACTGTTCGAGACGGGCCGCGGGGCCGAGCTGGCACAGCGAGTCCAGATCGATCGGGAGCTGTTCGAGCCCGTCGCTTGACGCCCGATCGGGCGCGACCCGACGAGCCTGACAGTCGAGGAAGAAGGCCCGCCGAAGGAGCTGCGCACACTGGTGTTGGAAGCCGGGGAGATCGTCGAACTCGTACCGAATCGAGGGTTCGTCGGCCCGTAACACGGGCGCGTCGCAGTCGGTTACCTCGACGGTCGCCCCGAGGTAGTACGCGAGCGGCGCGGCGACGAACAGTCGATCCAGTTCGGGCGGGACCAGGAACTCGATTCCGGTGTCCGGCGTCTCGGCGGCGACGGCCGACGGAACGCTCGTCTCCGATCCCAGCTCCAGCAAGGGCGGGTGTGCCCTGAAGCTCGGGTGGGACCTGACGGGAGCGGTCGTGTGGTGGGCGGCCGCCAGGTGGGTCAGTCCAGTGGCGAGCCCGGACGGCGTCGGTTCGATCGTGATTCGACCCGGTCCGGCCCGGTTGCCAGACGAGCCGCCGACGGTCACCGTCGTGGGCTCCCAGAACGAGACGACGAACTCGTCGCCGGCCGGCTTGACCGACGCAGGTCCCGGAAACCGGAGGTAGCTCGTCGGCCCGTGGGCCGACGCCCCCGATCGACTGCGGCACCTGAGGAGGTACTCGCCGTCGGGGAGTTCCGTCGGGGTCGTCACGCGGTACTGGGCGTCGAGATCGAGTGCGGTCACCGTCACGTCGGAACACGGGATCGAGAGCCGATCGGCCTCGCCCTCGAAGCACTCGTCGATATCTCTCGGAATCGCAGACGACGACGCCTCGCTCAGTCGATTCAGCTGGGCACACAACGCTGGAAGTCCGGCCGGATCGGTCCCTTCGAACCCCCCCGAAGCGTCCGACTCGGCCGACCGGTCTCCGGCGTATGTCACCCCCCAGGTAGACATACAGCATGGTATGTGTGCCTCGCCTACATAATGGTTGCTGGTCGCGTGCCAGAGTGTCGCATACGCTACCAGTGTGTGAACGGCCCACAGGTGCGCCCCGGAAAGGTAGATTATTGACGGCCGGACCGTACGGTTCGAGTATGCACTTCGACCATCTGGAGTCGGCCGATCCCGACGTCGCCGCCGCGCTGACGGACGAGGTCGACCGGCAGAACGACACGCTCGCCATGATCGCCTCGGAGAACCACGTCAGCGAGGCCGTCCTCGAAGCGCAGGGCTCGGCGCTGACGAACAAGTACGCCGAGGGATACCCTGGCGAACGCTACTACGGCGGCTGTGAACCCGCCGACGAGATCGAGGAACTCGCGATCGAACGGGCCCAGGAGCTGTACGGTGCCGACCACGTCAACGTCCAGCCACACTCCGGTTCCCAGGCCAACATGGGCGTCTACCTCGCGGTGCTCGATCCCGGCGACAAGATCCTCTCGCTGGACCTGACCCACGGCGGCCACCTCTCGCACGGCCACCCCGCGAACTTCGCCGGCCAGGTCTACGAGGTCGAGCAGTACGAGGTCGACGCCGAGACCGGTCGCCTCGACTACGACGAACTCAAGGCACAGGCCGAGGAGTACGACCCCGACATCATCGTCTCGGGCTACTCCGCGTACCCCCGTACCGTCGAGTGGGAGCGCATCCAGGAAGCTGCCGACGCCGCCGACGCCTACCACCTCGCGGACATCGCACACATCACCGGCCTCGTCGCCGCCGGGGTTCACCCCTCGCCGGTCGGCGTCGCCGACTTCGTCACCGGATCGACACACAAGACGATCCGCGCCGGGCGTGGCGGCATCATCATGTGCGACGAGGCGTACGCCGACGACATCGATTCGGCGGTGTTCCCCGGCATGCAGGGCGGCCCCCTGATGCACAACGTCGCCGGCAAAGCGGTCGGCTTCGGCGAAGCGCTCGAACCGGAGTTCGAGGAGTACGCACAGGCGACCGTCGACAACGCGAAGGCACTGGGCGACCGTCTGCAAGAGCACGGCCTCGATCTGGTCTCCGACGGCACGGACAACCACCTCGTCCTGATCGACCTCCGACCGTCCCATCCCGACACGACCGGCAAAGAGGTCGAGGAGGCCCTCGAAGAAGCCGGCATCGTCCTCAACGCCAACACCGTCCCCGGCGAGACGCGCTCGGCGTTCAACCCCTCGGGCATTCGCGCCGGCACCCCCGGCCTCACGACGCGTGGCTTCGACGAAGAAGCCTGCGAGGAAGTGGCGGACCTCATCTACGAGGTCGTCGACGCACCCGACGACGAGGACGTGATCGCCGAGGTCAGTGCGCGCGTCGACGAACTCACCGACGAGTTCGACCTCTACGGCGAGGAGAGCGAAGGGCTGGTTTACGAGTAGCGAGAGCCTGAGCGTAGCGAAGGGTCTCGTTTTTGCGAGCGGGAGTGAGCGTAGCGAACGACACGCGAGTAGCGCGAGGGGCACGGCTCGTTACACTCGCCGTGGCCCTCGTGGATGCGAATGCGGAGCGGAGCGATGCGTGAGCTGGGCGCGAGAGCCTGAGCGTAGCGAAGGATCTCGTTTTTGCGAGCGCGGAGCGGAGCGTGCGCGAGCAGTGCAACAGGGACACAGGTGGGGCCAGTTTCGGCGACGGCGTGTCCAGCGTAGCAGTGACTGACGATCAGTATCGCCTGCGAACGACCGTCGCGGAGGGGGTGAAACGATCATCGGCGGTGAAGCCGTCGTTGTGGTTCGAGCGAACCCAGCACAGTGACCGGCGTCGCGAATCCACCGGTCTCCGGGACGACGACCAGCGGCTTGCGAGCGCAGGCCGTTTCGCTATGTGTCGGTCGCCGGTACGAGGTGAGACGATGGTAGATATCACGGGGCACCTCGCGTTCGGACTCCTGTTCGCAGTTCCGGCGTGGTTCCGCTGGACCGACAGGGCCAGTGTCGCCTTTATCGCCCTGGCAGCAGTCGCGGCGCTCCTTCCGGACATCGACCTGTGGCTCGTGCGGCTGTTTCCCGCCGAGGTACACCACCACGGAGAGACACATACGGTCGTCTTCGTCACGGTCGCGAGCCTCGTCGGTGCCGCGATCGTCACCGGACTGTTTCGCCGCCGCATCGACGAGTGGATCGGCGACAGACGTTTCGACGCGTCTCGCGTGTTCCGGTTCTCGTTCGTCGCATTCCTGACCGGTGGGCTCGCCCACGTGTTCGCGGACGTGCTCTCGGCACCGGACATCTCGACGCCGATCGAGCCGTTCTGGCCGTTCTTCGAGCTACCGTGGACCATCGACCTCGTCTGGTACAACGCGGCGTGGATCAACTCCGGGTTCTTCGCCGTGATGGTGCTCGGACACGTCGCTCTCGCGTACCTGCTCACGCCGGTCGACCGACGGGATCGACTCGTCCCGATATGATCGAGGTGTCTCGATGACCGCACCCAGCCGCAGCGAACTGTTCTGGTGGCTCTACGTGGTCGTCCTCGCAGGGACGGCGCTGTTCATCGCCTACTCGTTCGTCGGCATACTCGTCCTCGGCCTCTTTGGCTACTACGCGACGCGGCCGATCTGTCACCGCTTCGAGGCGGTGACCGAGTCCGAACAGCTGGCGGCCGCACTGACGGTGCTGACCGTCCTGGTTCCGATTCTGGTACTCGTGCTCTACGCGACGCTGCGGCTGGTCCAGCAGAGCCGCCGGCTCCTCGACGAGAGCGTCGCCTCGATGATCGCCGAGCGACTCGGACTGGGCGCGCGCGGTTCGAGTGAGCTCGATCCGCTATCGATACTCGGCGACCCGCCCTCGGTGGAGCAACTCACCGCACTCCTGTCCGGGTCGGCCATCCAGCAGGGGTTGCAGGCGGTCGACGCGGTCTTCGGGACGGTCGTGCTCGTCGCGCTCGCCATCACACTCTCGTACGCGCTGCTGGTGTACGACGAGTCGCTCGCAGAGACCCTCGCGACGGTCGGCGGCGGGCGAGAGACGACGGTGTACGCCTACGCACTCGCCGTCGACACCGACATGGAGTCGGTCTTCTTCGGCAACTTCCTGTTCGTCCTCGTGATGTCCGTCGTCGCGACCGCGACGTACGCGGCGACGAACCTCGTTGCCCCCGCCGGATTGCAGGTCCCGATGGTGTTCACGCTCGGCGTCCTGACGGGTGTCACCAGCCTCGTCCCGATCGTCGTCGGCAAGATCGTCTACCTCCCGGTCGTCGCGTACCTCGCGGTCAGGGCGGCACAGCAGGACACCGTCAGCTTCGTCTTCGTCGGCGGCGTGCTCGCCGTCTACTTCCTCGTGCTGGATATCCTCCCGCAATCGTTCGTCCAGCCGTACATCTCGGGACAAAAGCTGAACTCGATGCTCCTCCTGTTCGCGTACGTCCTCGGCCCGATCCTCCTCGGTTGGTACGGTTTCTTCCTCCTGCCGATCGTGTTCGTCCTGCTACTGGAGACGGTCCGGATCGTGCTCCCCGAACTGCTCCACGGCGAGCCGATCGCCCCGGAGTCCGCGGTCGCTGAGGAGACAGGTGCCGACGTCGACGAGCTGTCCGGCGAGACCGAGCCACAGTCAGACTCCGAGGGGGAAGCCGGCGACGAAATCGATTCGACGTGAGCGACGGGACCGCGGAGGCCACGCTGACGGCCCGACGGACACGCTCTCAAGAGCCAGAACGGAGCCGGTAAGTGTTCCTTTGTTCGGATCGCACCGTATGGCACGTCGTGTGGGCGACGGTGCCAGCGGTCGAAGACGGGGTATTCGACCGCTAACTATCCGTCTCCGAGAGACACCGCCAGTACCATGGACGCGAGCAACCCCGCGACCGGCGAGGTCGTCGACAGCTACGACCAGCACACAGAACAGGACACGGACGCGGCGCTGGAGCGGGCAGCAGACGCCTTCGACGAGTGGCGCGAGCGCTCGATCCAGCGCCGCGAGCGTCTCCTCGAAGCCGCGGCCGACGTGCTGCGAGCGAACACGCGCCAGTACGCGGAGACGATCACCGAAGAGATGGGCAAACCCATCGAGCAGGCCGTCAGCGAGGTCGAGAAGTGCGCGCGGGGCTGTGACCACTACGCGGAACACGCCAGCGCGTACCTCCAGTCCGAACACCACCCGAGTCCAGCCGGAACGTCCGCCAAGACCGTGTACGAGCCACTCGGGCCGGTACTGGCGGTCATGCCCTGGAACTTCCCCTTCTGGCAGGTGTTTCGCTTCGCCGCGCCGTCTCTGACGGTCGGTAACGTCGGCCTGCTCAAGCACGCTTCGAACGTCCCGGGGTGTGCTCGTGCCATCGAGGAGGTGTTCCGCGAGGCCGGCTATCCGGAGGGGGTCTTCCAGTCGCTGTTGCTCCCGTCCGAGCGAGTCGAGGGCGTCGTCGCGGACGACCGCGTTCGCGCTGTGACGCTGACCGGCAGCGGGCCAGCCGGACGGGCCGTCGCGGCGACGGCCGGCGAGAACCTGAAGAAGAGCGTCCTCGAACTGGGTGGGAGCGATCCCTTCGTCGTCCTCGACGACGCGGACGTGGAGTCGGCGGCGGAGGTCGGTGCCTGGGCACGCAACCAGAACGGCGGGCAGTCCTGTATCGCCGCCAAGCGCTTCGTGATCCACGCGGACGTGTACGACGAGTTCCTCGACGCTTTTACCGAAGAGATCGAGTCCCTCGTCGTCGGTGATCCGATGGACGAACAGACGGATGTCGGACCGCAAGCGCGCTCGGGCCTCCTCGACGACCTCCACGAACAGGTCGAGGCGAGTGTCGAGGCGGGTGCGACCGTCGTGACTGGCGGCGAACCACTGGACGGCGAGGCCGACCAGGGGACGTACTACCCGCCGACGATTCTGACCGACGTACCGGAGGGGAGTCCGGTCGACAGCGAGGAGACGTTCGGCCCCGTCGCAGCGGTGTACGAGGTCGCCGACGAGACGGCGGCCGTCGAGCTGGCCAACGACACCGACTTCGGGCTGGGAGCGAGTGTCTGGACCGAGGACCGCGGACGCGGCGAACGGGTTGCCCGACGGATCGACGCGGGCTGTGTGTACGTCAACGAGCTCGTCACGTCCGACCCGCGGGTGCCCTTCGGCGGCATCAAGGACTCGGGGTACGGCCGGGAACTCGCGGCGGCCGGTATCCACGAGTTCGTCAACCGAAAGACGGTGTGGGTGGCGTGATGCAGGTCTCTGATCTGCTGGTCGCGAGTCTCGAACGGGAGGGCGTCGAACACGTGTTCGGACTCCCGGGCGAGGAACTGGAGGACCTGCTCTTCTCGCTCCGGGAGTCGACGGTCACGTTCGTCCCGGTGCGCCACGAGCAGGGCGCGGCGTTCATGGCCGACGTACACGGTCGACTCACCGGCGACGCGGGCGTCTGCCTCTCGACGCTCGGTCCGGGCGCGACGAATCTCCTGACAGGCGTCGCGGACGCCCACCTCGACAAGAGTCCGCTCGTCGCGATCACCGGCCAGGGCGGCCTGGAGCGGCTCCACCAGGAGAGCCATCAGGCGATCGACGTGCTCCAGACGTTCGCGTCGGTGACGAAGTGGAACACCCAACTCGACAGTTCGGAGATCGTCCACGAGTCGGTACGGAAGGCCTTCAAGGTCGCAGAGCACGAGAAGCCCGGCGCGACCCACATGGAGTTGCCCGAGGACGTCGCTGGCGGACAGACGGAGACGGAACCGATGGCCGCGGGCGAGCGGATCCCGATCGGGGCACCCGCCCCCGACAGCCTCGACCGGGCGGAGACGTTGCTCGCCGAGTCCGAGCGGCCGATTCTCCTGGTCGGGAACGGCGTCGTACGGACGGACGCCAGCGAGCAGTTGCGCGAGTTCGTCGACGCCACGGACGCCCCCGTGGTCTCGACGTACATGGGCAAGGGGGCGGTGTCGGACGACGACGACCGCTCGCTGATGACGCTCGATTCGGGGTCGAACGGGGAGCCGGCACGAGCGATCGAAGCCGCGGACCTCGTGCTCACGCTGGGCTACGACATCGCGGAGCACGATCCCGGCGACTGGTATCCGGGGACGACGCCGCTCGTCCACGTCGACAGCGAACCCGCAGAGGTGTACGAGGCCTACGGTCCCGACGTGGAGATCGTCGCCGACGTGGGAGAGACACTCGGTCACCTCACCGACTGGTGTCGGGCAGGACACCCGTCGTTCGAGCGTGACTGGTACGACGACCTCCGCGAGCAGATCGTCGCCGACGTGGACGACGAGCCCGTCGGCGAGCCTCCTTTCACCGTCCGTTCCGTGCTGCCGGTGTTGCGCTCCGAGATGGCGTCCGAGGACGTACTCGTCTCGGACGTGGGGAGCCACAAGATGGCCATCGCACAGAACTTCCCGACCTACGAGCCAAACACCTGCATCGTCTCGAACGGCTTCGCCTCGATGGGTATCGCGGTCCCCGGGGGCCTCGCAGCGGATCTCGCCGTGGACTCGAACGTCGTCGCGGCCTGTGGAGACGGCGGATTCATGATGAACGCCGCCGAGATCGAGACCGCGACGCGGTTCGGCTGTGAGTACACGATCTTGCTGTTCGTCGACGACGACTACGGCCTCATCTCCCAGCAACAGCAGGCACACACCGGCGAGTCGTTCGGGACGGAACTGACGAACCCGGAGTTCCAGACGCTCGCCGAGAGCTTCGGGATCGAGGGGTACCGGCCGGAGTCGGCGACGGAGATCCGTGACGCGCTCCGCGATGCGATCGACGGCGGGCTATCGCTCGTCGAGATCCCGGTCGCGTGAGCAGACCGGCTACCGGTCCGGGTTTCGAAACCCGTCCGTAGATTGCCGAAGCCGATCGGCGGTGACCGAGGGACAGCGACGACGAACCGAATGTGTCGACACTGTCATGGGAGGGCTTTTGTTTCGCGGGCCACCCCCATCAGGTGATGACCGAAATTATCGACGGCAACGAGGTCGCCCAGGAGATCCGGGACGGCCTCGGCGACGCGATCGCGACGCTGGAGGACGCGGGCGTCACGCCCGCGCTGGCGACGGTGCTGATGAGCGACGACCCCGCCAGCGAGACCTACGTCTCGATGAAGCAAGACGACTGCGAGGAGGTCGGCATCGAGGCCCTGGACATCGAGATCTCGCCCGACGCCGACGCCCAGGAGCTGTACGACACGATCGACGAACTCAACGACGACGAGGCCGTCAACGGCGTTCTCGTCCAGATGCCGGTCCCGGACCACGTGGACGATCGAACGGTCCTGCGGAACATCGACCCCGCCAAGGACGTGGACGGCTTCCACCCGGAGAACGTCGGTCGCCTCGTGGCCGGGAACGCACGCTTCAAGCCGTGTACGCCCCACGGCATCCAGAAGCTCCTCGATGCTGCCGGCGTCGATACCGAGGGCAAAGACGCCGTCGTCGTCGGCCGCTCGGAGATCGTCGGCAAGCCGATGGCGAACCTCCTGCTCCAGAAAGACGAGGGCGGCAACGCCACGGTGACGGTGTGTCACTCCCGGACCGACGACATGGCGGCCAAGACCCGCGAGGCGGACATCGTGATCGCCGCGGCGGGCGTGCCGGAGCTGATCGACGGCGAGATGCTCACCGAGGGGACGACCGTGATCGACGTGGGCGTCAACCGCGTGGACGTCGACAACGAGAAGGGGTACGAGCTGGTCGGCGACGTAGACTTCGAGAGCGCCAAAGCGAAGGCGAGCGCGATCACGCCGGTCCCCGGCGGCGTCGGCCCCATGACGCGTGCGATGTTGCTGTACAACACCGTGAAGGCGACGGCCCAGCAACACGGCGTCGACGTGGACCTCCCCTGAGATGGCCGAGGGACACGCGGACGACGTGGGCGAGGACGTGACGCGGTTCGAGTCGACCCAGCGTCTGGACCCCGACGCGTTCAACCACGCCAAGTCACGGCTCGACGGCGGCTACGAGTGTGCCGTCGCGGCCCTCCTGACGGACGCCGACGGACGCGTCCTCCTGGTCTGTGAAGACGGGCGCTGGAGCCTCCCGGGTGGCGAAGTCGGCGGTGACCAGTCACGGGAGGCCGCCCTCCGCGACGCCGTCGCGGCGACGACCGGGCTGGAGCTGACCGTCGGACGGCTGGTGGCCGTCAACGACGTGACCCTGACCGACGGGGACCGCGAGGCCTCGCTCGCGTTCGAGATCTACGACGGCGAGATAGCGGCCGGCGAGCCGGAGCCGGCGCGGGCGTCTGTCACCGCCGCCGCGTGGCACGACGAGGTGCCCGCCGCGACCGTCGACCGCGACGTGATCGACGAACTGCGGTAAGCTACTGTTCGACGCCGTTGAGCCAGTTGTCGGCCGTCACGAGCGCGCTCTCGTCGCCGGCCGCGAGGTACTGTCCGAGGTCCCGCGCGGCGTGGACGAGCCGGTCGGCGTCTTTCGGGTCCACGTCGCCGTCGAGGGCCTCGATCCGTTTGCGGTGGTCTCGGATGCGACCGGACAGCGACCGGGCCTGTGGGTCGGGCTCGTCGTCGAGGTACGCGCGCAGATCACGCTGGTAGGCCTCGACGGCGGCCATCATCGCCAGGCCGTAGGACGGACGCAGTTCCGACGGCACCTCTCGGGGATCCGGCCGCTCGCCCTCGTCGGCACCCCTGAGTAGCGTGAAGAAGTACAGCTCCTGGGCGTCGGTCGGCTGGAGCGTGCGTGCGATCTCGCTGGCGACGTGGCGGAGTTCGGTCGCGGCCACGAAGGTCTCGTCGAGGACGAGCAGCGATCCGCCGTCGACGAAGCCGCGCCGACGGACGTACTCCGACGACCGCTCGGCGGCGTCCGTGGCGATCTCTTCGAGCGGTTGCTCGTCGATCGACCCGCGCACCGGCGTCAGATCGTACTCGACGGGGGCGTTCGTGTGGCGCGTGCGGTCGTCGACGCCGACGCTCCGGAGACTCCCGCAGTCCGGACACTCCACGCTGGCCGTCTCGTAGTACGACCAGCGGCTGCCACACGCCTTGCACTCGCGGTGGCCTCGAACCTTCATGGCACACTGTCGGCGTGGCAGCCTCAAGTTCCTTCCGTCGCCGGGTCGAACAATCGGTATGCGCGAGCAAGCAGCGATCAGAGAGCAGTACGAGTTCCTCTGTGAACAACTGGACAGCGAGGAGATGAACCACGATCGCGTGCGGATGATGCTGACGCACTATCGGCGCGCACTCGGCTGGGTCCTCGAAGAAGAACACATGTAGCTCGCGATAGTGGTCACTGCAGCGACCTGATCTGGCGGCTGGCGACAGGTTTAAGTTACTCAACGACCCACGACCAAGTGACGCTTCGCTTTGGAGGGCCGAAGCGTCAGCGGGGACCAATTCAGGGCGGCAAGCGAATCGGGCCTTCCGCCTGATTCGCTTTCCACTTTCGTTTCGAAACTCGGTAGTCGCGACGCCGTCGCTCGGCGAACAGATGCGAAACGGTCGAGCGACAGCACCGCGACCGTCGCCGTTCAGCGGCGGGGTATGATGTATCTGAGATACGTCGACAGATCGCGATATCGTCAGTGCAACAACTATTCGTTCGCACTCAGCTGACACCGGCGGATCTGGCGAGAGGTCGCCACGAGCGCGTGATTTCGAAGCGAAGCGAAAGCGTCGAGTCGGATCCGATATACTTATTAGATTCCGACAATAAACACGTGATAGACTTTACCGATGTACGACCTGACAGGATTCCAGCGAGACCTCCTGTACGTCATCGCCGGGAAAGAGGAGCCACACGGGCTGGCGATCAAGGAGGAACTCGAAGATTACTACGAGAAAGAGATTCACCACGGCAGGCTGTACCCGAATCTCGATACGCTCGTCGACAAGGGACTGGTGGAGAAAGGGCAGCGCGACCGCAGGACGAACTACTACAGTCTCACGCGGCGCGGCCGACGAGAGATCGAGGCACGGCGAGACTGGGAAGACGAGTACGTGGACGTAACGTAGCGCCGCTGACTGTTGTCAGTCACTGTCACATACGACTGGCACTGTGGAGTGTCGGCATTCGTCACCGGCGAGTCCGTAACAGCGTCAGGCCCCGCTTGGTGTCCCCCCGTCGGCGTCTCTCTCACCGTCGACGGCGTCCGCGCCGTCGGTATCGTCGGTCAACACGGCCGGATCGACTTCTCTGGCGCGAATCGGTTCGTCAGTCACCAGTTCCGGCAGGACGATCCGTGCGAAGTGCGTGACCAACACCAGCACGATCGGACCGAGGAAGATACCGTACCACCCCCAGATGAGCGGGCCGAGGATGTAGGCGAACATCAGCGCACCGGTGTGGAGTTCTCCGCCCGAGACGTAGGGCCGCACGAGGAGGTCCGGGATCACGTCGACGACGACGAAACTGACCGCGGCGAAGGCGACGACGAACCACCACCCCTCACCGCTGGTCCCCGCCAGGACGGCGAGATACGCCGCCATCGGGACGTAGACTAGCTTCATGCCGACGATGGGGATCAGACTCGCTCCACCGGCGAGCACGCCCACCAGTGCCGCGTACGGAATAGCGACCGACGGGGGCGCGATCTGGTTGAGCAGCGTGTACACGATGCCACCGACCAGTCCCGTGATCATCGCGTTCAGGATGTTGCCGTAGAACACCTTGTCGAAGCTCTCGTCGACGGCAGCGACGAACTCCTCGAAGACGGTGCGCTCTGCCGTCAAGTGGCCGGCCCAGCCCGCGAACCGGCGGTCGTCCCGGAGCAGGTAGAACGCGATCGCGAGCATCACGAACAGGTGTAAGAGTCCCGTGCCGACGACCCCGAGATAGCCAAGCGCCGATTCGAGCGTCGTCGTAACCGTCCCGACGCCGCCGACGTTGTCCAGCAGTGCCGTCGGATCGCTCAACACCGTCAGATTCAGGTACGGTTCGGCCGTCTCCAGCAGGTCGTCGATCTGGCTCCCGGACCCGGCACCGTCGATCTCGTCGGCGAAGCGACTCAGTTGCTGGAGGGCGATCCCGAGCGTGTAGGCCAGCAACAGCAGCGCCGGAAGCACCATCCCGACCAGCGAGACGCCCGCGGCGACCGACGGCTGGTCGATCCGTCGCCGGACCCGACGATAGAGCCGCCGGGTCGCGTAGTAGACGAACAGTCCGAAGACGAAGGTCCCGACGAAGCGATAGGCGACGAAGACGAGGGCGGCGGCGAGCACGAACCCCAGGGCGACCCACGCGGTTCGTGGCCAGTCGACGTCGAACTCGAACTCGACCATGGCACCGTGTTCGATGGACCCCGAAAAAAAGGTCGGGGGTGGATCCGAAACACGGACCGACGGCGGAGATTTATGCCAGGCGTGTGAAACAGTAACTGTGACCGCGCTGACAACAGTCGGACTGAGTCCGGTCGGCGACGAGGTGGGACGCATCGTCCTCGCGGCGGCCCTCGGGATGTTCCTGGGCATCGAACGAGAGTGGTCCCAGAAGTCCGCCGGGATCCGCACGTTCGCCCTCGTCAGCCTGCTCGGTGCCGTCTTCACGCTCGTCGAGGCCGACAGCCTGCTCGTCGTCGGCGGCCTGCTCGTCATCGTCCAGGGCGTGTTGCTGGCGGCGGAGGGGTTCAGAGACGAGGCGGCGGGACTGTCCCTGACGACCTCCGTCTCGATGCTGGTCGCCTACGGCGTCGGCGCGCTCGTGATGCAGTCGTACATCCTCGAAGGCGTGACCGTCGCGATCCTCTCGTCGCTCTTGCTGGTGCTCAAACGCGAACTCCACAGCTTCGCCGGGGGGCTCAGCCGCGCCGAGTTGCGGTCTGCGACGGAGTTCGCGATCCTGGCGTTCGTGGTCTACCCGCTGTTGCCCGCCGCTCCGATCCCGGTCTCGGTCGCGGAGCTCTCGCTGGAACTGGAGTTGCGCGTCGCGTGGCTGCTCGTCGTCACCGTCGCGGGCATCGGCATCGCGAACTACGCGATCGTCCAGACCTACGGCGGACGTGGCATCGCAGTGACCGGCTTCTTCGGCGGGCTGGCCTCCTCGACGGCCGTCGTCGGGACCATGCTCGACCACGTCCGCCAGCGGCCGGCCGCCGCGAGCTACGCCCTGGCGGCGATCCTGCTGGCCGACGCCGCCATGGCGCTGCGGAATCTCGTCATCGCGATCGCGTTCACGTTCGAGCGAGGAATCCTCTATCAGTCGATCGTCCCGCTCGGTGCCGTCGCGGTCGGGAGCGTCGCCGTCGCGGCCTACACCGCCGACTGGACGGAGTCGGTCGAGATGGAACTCGACAGTCCGTTCTCGCTCCGTAACGCGCTCGTGTTCGGCGGCATCTTCCTCGTCGTGCTGGTGGCCAGCACGGTCGCGAGAGCCCAGTTCGGTACCGGCGGACTGTACCTGACCGCGTTGCTGTCGGGGCTGGTCTCCAGCGGCGCAGGCACCACCTCGGCGGTGTTGCTCTACCGGGGTGGTGCCGTCGACTCGAACACTGCGACGATCGCCATCTTGCTGGCGACGGCCGCCAGCATCGCCGTGAAAGCCGGCCTGACGATCGCGAGCCCGGACCGTCGCTTCGCGGTCAGAGTGGCGCTCTGGAGCCTCGCGCTGCTGGCCGGCGCGACCGCGGTGACGCTCGCGGTGATCGTCTGAGACGGAACGACAACCGTCCGTCGGGTGCCACCCATCCGGCGGTGTCTTTTATCACGAGCGGGCGTGTAGTTCGGTAGCATGGATCGTGACAGCGTCGAGCCGACGGTCGAGGACCTCCCCGGCGAACGCGCCAGCGAGTGGGTCGAATACCACCACGAGCACGCAGCCCCCAGCACCTACGTCTACGAGTTCGTCTGGGACCGCGACGCACCGGCGATCGGCCCCTTCTGTACCGACGTGGACGGCAACGTCCTGATGGACTGGACCGGCCACGTCGGCGCGATGCCACTGGGCTACAACAACCCCAAAGTGCTCGATCCGCTGTCGGCGTTCGACCTCGTCGAGCCCACGAAGATCGCGGGACAGGACTTCTACGCGACCGGCACCGGCTCCGATCTCCCCGGCGCGGCCGGGCTGATGGATCGCCTGACGAACATCTCCAGTCACTACGGGATGGACACCGTCTTCCTCTCGAACAGCGGTGCCGAGGCGGTCGAGAACGCCATCAAGATCAGCTACGACCACCGCCGGGGCAAGTACGCGATCACCTTCGAAGGTGCCTTCCACGGTCGAACGCTGGGAGCGCTCTCGCTCAACCGCTCGAAGGCGGTGTACCGCAGGCAGTTCCCCGAGATCGCGACGGTCCACGACGTTCCCTTCTGTGACGACCGCCACTGCACGCCCGAGAGCTGTGACTGTGGCTTCTTCACGGGCGACGGCTCGGTGCTGGGGCGGATGCTCGACCCCGAGACCGGCCACGTCGATCCCGACGACGTGTCCTATATCATCTTCGAACCGATCCAGGGCGAGGGAGGGTACCGGTTCCCCAGCGACGCCTTCGCGACGGAGGTCGCCGACATCGCCGAGCGACACGGCGTACCGATCGTCGTCGACGAGGTCCAGACCGGTCTGGGGCGCACGGGCGAGTGGTGGGGCTCGGACCACTACCCGTTCGATCCGGACGTGATCGCCAGCGCGAAGGCGCTCCGTGTCGGCGCGACCATCGCCAGTGCGGACGTGTTCCCCGACGAGAAGGCTCGCCTCTCTTCGACGTGGGGAGCCGGGGACGTGCTCGCGTGCGCCCAGGGCGCGCTCACCATCGACGCCATCGAGGAGTACGATCTGCTCGACAACGCTGTCGAGCGAGGGCGGGCGTTCGTCGAGCGGTTCCGCGACGCGACGGCCCAGTCGGCGGCCGTGGAAGACGTGCGCGGCGAGGGGCTCTTGCTCGCCGTCGAGTTCGACAGCAAGGAACGGCGGCAAGCGGTCATCGAGGCCGCCATGCAGCGCGGGCTGTTGACGCTTGGCTGCGGTCGGAAGACGCTGCGCCTGCTCCCGCCGCTGGACTCGACGCGCCGAGAGATCGAGCTTGGCTCCGGGCTGCTCGCGGATGCAGTCGACGCGGTCGCCTGATTCGACACGCGTCGAACGCGCCATGTGGTCTAGACGGGCAGCGTGAACTCGCGGACGTAGCGCCAGAGGTAGGAGAGATCGCTCGGCGAGAGGAGGCCGAGGATGTGCCGTCTGCTGCCCTCGTTGACCTTCGAGAGCGTCTCGCGGTCCAGGGCGTTCAGGTCCCGCATGAGCCGGTCGTATCGCTCGTTGGGCACGAGATACAGCAGTCGCGTCATGAACAGGCGACGCTCCTGTCTGGGAGCCACGCGTTCGTGCCAGAGATCGTCGTAGACCGCCATCGCTTCGCGGGACGTATCTACGCCACCGGTGAGACAGCGGTCGGCGGTCATCGCCGCCGCGCGTGCCGAGCGCATCCCCTTGTCGATCCCCTCGCCCCACACGGGATCGACGGAGGGGACCGTGTCGCCGATCGCCACGAACGAGTCGGTACTCATCGATCCCGGCGGCTGGACGTGTGCAGAGCCACGGACCTGGGTCGACTCGACTCGGCTGGCCTCGGCAAAGCGCGGGTCGCTGTCGAGCCAGTGTTCGAGGTAGCCGTCGACGGTCCGTTCGTCGCTGGCGTGTTCCCGGTATCGCTCGTTCTGGATGTAGCAGACGCCGACCTTGGCCGTGTCGCCGCCGGTGTGGAAGATCCACGAGTAGCCGCCGGGAGCGAAGTCGTGGTCCAGCCGGAGCATCATCGCGTCCGTCAGATCGGCGTAGTCGGGGTGGTCCAGTTCGACGCCCTCGAACTGGTACTCGATGCCGATGGCGTGGTTCCGGCGTTCGAGATCGACGACGCCCAGCTCCTTGGCCAGCGGTGCCGCCGGCCCCGTCGCGTCGACGACGATGTCACCGTAAACCGTCTCGTCGCCGTTGTACCGGACGCCGACGACCGACCCCTCTTCGACGATCGGGTCCCGGACGCGAGCGTCGAACCGATACTCGGCACCCTTCGCCCGGCCGTCGTCGACGAGGAACTGCTTGAACGCCGGGAAGTCCAGCACGAAACCCGGCTGGTCCTGGACGAAGTGGTCGCTCGGGGACTCCAGTACGACGGCGTCGGTCGCGTGCATCACCACGTCGTCCGGGATCCCGAAGGCCGTCATCATCGACGCGAACGTCCCGCCCGTGGACTTGTCGCTCCGGGCAGGGAACTCCGCCGCAGTCTCGGTCTCCAGTACGACCACGTCGTACCCGCGGTCGGCGAGGTCTCGCGCACACTGTGCCCCCGCCGGGCCTGCACCGGCGACGACCACGTCGTAGTTGTCACTCATGGCTCTGGGTCAGGCGACCGTGTCGACGGGGACGGTGCGTCGGCGATACGTCGGCGGACAGACAGTAGTGAAGCGCCATAGCGAACTCACGAATCTGTCCGTGGATACGCCAACGACGTAGAAAAGATGTCGAAACACGCTCCCACTTCCAGTTCGTTGTCCCGCCGCCGGCTCGCGCCATCAGTGGGCAGCCATCTGGGACAGGACGTTGACACAGTAGACGCCGCCGACGATGAGGAGGATCCCGACGATTCCCACGGCGTCGATGGGCTCGTCGAAGACGACGACGCCGATCGCTGCGACACCGACGATCCCCAGCGCCGCCCACGTCCCGTAGACGACGCCGATGGGCAACTCTTCGAGCGTCAGCGAGACGAGGTAGAAGGCGACGCCGTAGCCGACGACGACCCCGAGGCTGGGCAACGGCCGCGAAAAGCCGTCTGAGAGCTTCAGGGCAGTCGTGCCGACGAGTTCGGAGACGATCGCACCACCGAGCAGGACGTACGGATGCATACCGCCGGCTGGGGAACCCACCGACATGCAACTGTTGGAACAGGTCGGGACTTGCGACGCGTTTCCCGTCGTGTCTCGCGGCCGTCGCTCTCGGTCTCGTCAGGACCTTCCGGACGGACCAGCGTGTCGTACCGTCGTCCCGATCCCGTATCAGCTATCCGCGGGTGGTCGGGACAGAGTAAAAAGCGAACGAACGAAAACAGAATTTCGATTGCGATTTAGGTTTGATACCAAGATTAATTTATACATGAAAGGTACATCCAACTGTGGATGAAAATAATCCAGTCTGGCTTGACATCCTCGCTGCTCTTAGAGGGATCGCACTCGTACTCTTTGCCCTCCAATTGACTATAATTGGCGTCTTCGCAGGGGACGGTTCATTCTTCTTACTCCTCGCAGGGTTTTTCGTTGGTGTGATTGGGATTATTCCAACTCTGCGGATATGCTGATCTGGAAGCGCCCTCCATCGTGCAATCCTCAGTGCTTAGTTCGCACACCGACGGCCCAGATGCTACACCACCAGCGCCGCCGTAATCAGCCATCCCGTGGGCGGTGCGACGGCACCCACGACGGACCGTCGTCGATCCCGAGCGGCGACGGGCGGCCGTGACACGGCCTCCCGAGAACCACCAGACGGGGTACATATTTACGGACCGGCTCGCAACGAGGGTGCATGACGGAGCTGGGTGCGCTCGGCCTGTCGAGCTACGAGGAGAAGGTGTATCGGACGCTGTTACTGACGGGTGCGGCGACGGCGACCGAGCTCTCCGAGGCCAGCGGCGTTCCGAAAGGTCGCATCTACGACGTGCTCAACGGTCTCGAAGCCCGGAAGGTGGTCCGCCTCCAGTCGAGTGATCCGAAGCAGTACGTCGCCGTCGAGCCGGAGGCCGTCGTCGACAGGCTGCTGGCCGAGCGGGCACACGAGCTGCGAGAGGAGTGGCGACACTACCGGGAGCGAGCGGCGGCGGTCCGCACGAACGTGCTCCCGACGCCACCGACAGAGAGCAGCTTCTGGCTGGGCTCGCTGGGCAGCGAGGAGATGCAGACGGCGCTGCAAGAGCACACGCGCACCGCCGAGGAGTTCGTCCACGGCATCGTCGGGACGCCCTACGAGAACGCAACGTGGGAGACGCTCCAGAGAGAGTGGGAGGCCTTCTTCGAGGGCGCGAGCGCGGATCTGACGGTGCAGCTCCTCGTCAGCGAGAAGGTGGCGCTGACGCTGCCCGAGACGTTCGACCGGCTGATCGCCGACCAGTCCGGCGACGTGGCCGTCAGGACGCTGCCCGACGTGGGACTGTCCTTCGACGTCGTCGACGGGATCGGGACGACAATCGACATCCCGCACCCGGTCGCCGCCGACGATCGAATCGGCGTCCTCGGCATCAAGGACTCGGAGATCGTCGAGGAGTTCGAGCGCCACTTCCAGCGGCTGTGGGCCGGTGCAGCGCCGCTCGTCGAGTGAACGTCCCGTTTCGCGGCCGCCCCTAGAACTGGTAACGCCGGTCGTCTTTCTCCTGGGCCTGTGGGAACTGGTCCGCGCCAGTCATCTCGTCGAAGGTCATCCCGGAGAGGTACTCGTCGTAGGTACAGTCGTAGCCAGAGCGGAGGTGAAAGTCGAGGTTGCCGGTCTCGACGGCGTTCTGAAAGAGCATGTGGACCGCGCGGCGGACGAGTTCGTCGGGATCGTCGGGATCCAGTGCGCTGGTCAGCATCGCCAGTTCGTTGCGCGTCTCGCGGTCCAGCGAGACGGCGAGTTCCGCGCCAAGCTCGGAGTACTGGGCCTGTACGTCGTCGGAGAGATCGTCCAGCGTCATGTTGGGGCGGTGGTCCAGCGCGGGAAAACCTCTTTCGGCCTCCGGCGGCCGGGTGTGGACCGTCACGCACAAGCGCCGTCGCTCGTAACGCCGCGGTAATGACGGAGCTGCCGGGCGCAGTCCCCGAGAACCGCGACGCCGTCCAGCGGGCCCTGATCGAGTGGTACGAGGCCGACCACCGGTCTTTTCCCTGGCGCGAGACCGACGACGCCTACGAGATCCTCGTCTCGGAAGTGATGAGCCAGCAGACCCAGCTGGGCCGCGTCGTCGACGCCTGGCGCGAGTTCCTCGATCGGTGGCCCGACGCCGAGGCGCTGGCGGCCGCCGACCAGTCCGACGTGGTCGCGTTCTGGACGGCCCACTCGCTGGGGTACAACAACCGGGCGAAGTACCTCCACACCGCGGCCAATCAGGTCCTCGACGAGTGGGACGGCTCTTTCCCCGAGACGCCCGCCGAACTGCAGGAGCTCCACGGCGTCGGCCCCTACACCGCCAACGCGGTCGCCTCGTTCGCGTTCAACGCGGGCGACGCCGTCGTCGACACGAACGTCAAGCGCGTCCTCCACCGCGCGTTCGACGTGCCCGACGACGACGCGGCGTTCGAGGAAGTCGCGGGGGCGCTCATGCCCGACGGACGGTCGCGGGTCTGGAACAACGCGATCATGGAACTCGGCGGGGTCGCCTGCGAGAAGACGCCGGCCTGCGACGCCGCCGGCTGCCCGTGGCGCAAGTGGTGTGAGGCCTACGACACCGGCGACTTCACCGCTCCGGACGTGCCGACCCAGCCCGATTTCGAGGGGAGCCGCCGACAGATGCGCGGCCGCGTCGTCAACGTCTTGGGCGAGTACGACCGCCTCGCGCTCGACGAACTCGGGCCGCGCGTCCGTGTCGACTACTCCCCGGACGGTGAGTACGGCCGCGAGTGGCTCCGTGGGCTCGTCGAGGACCTCGCGGACGACGGCCTCGTCAGCGTCGAGGACGGCGAGGAGGAACTCACCGTTTGTCTCCGTTGAGTGTCTGGTCGACGAGATTCCCGGATCGGACCGTCCGACTGAACCAGACCTTTGAACCCCCCTCCACAACCACGCATTCATGACTGGTCCGCTCGTCGCGCTCGGACTCGCCGTCGTCGCGACGCTCGTCATCTGGAAAGGCAGCACGTACTTCGAGCGCTCCGCCGAGCGTCTGAGCAAGTTCTACGGGCTGCCCGTCGCCGTCCACGGCGCGATCGTCGTCGCCGTCGGGTCGAGCTTCCCGGAGATCAGTTCGATCGTCATCAGTACGGTCGTCCACGGTGAGTTCTCGCTGGGCGTCGGCGCGATCGTCGGGAGCGCCATCTTCAATCTGCTCGTCATCCCGGCGCTCTCGGCGTTCGCCAGCGAGGACCTCGAAGCGACCCGAGATATCGTCCACAAAGACGCGCAGTTCTACATCATCAGCATCCTCGTGCTCTTCCTCGTCTTCGCGCTCGGCGCGACCTACGTGCCGGGCGGGACGAACGAGGCCGCGATCCTGACGCCGACGCTGGTGCTTCTCCCGCTGGTCACCTACGGCGTCTACGTCTTTCTCCACCAGCAGGACGCCAGCGACCACGTGGCCCCCGACGCGCCCGACGTCCGTCCGCTCAAGGAGTGGGGGACGCTCGCGGTCGCGTTGGTGGTGATCGCCGTCGGCGTCGAGGGCATCGTTCGCGCCGCGCTCTCCTTCGGCGACTTCTTCGGCACGCCGACGTTCCTCTGGGGGCTGACCGTCATCGCAGCCGGGACGAGTCTGCCCGACGCTTTCGTCAGTGTCCGCGCGGCCCGCGACGACGACAGCGTGACGAGCCTCACCAACGTCCTCGGGAGCAACACGTTCAATCTCCTGGTCGCCATCCCCATCGGTGTCCTCCTCGCGGGAGAGGCGACGATCAACTTCCTCGCAGCGATTCCGACGATGGGGTTTCTGACGTTCGCGACGCTCGTGTTCGTCGTCTTCACGAGAACCGGGCTGGAGATCACGGACCGCGAGGCCTACACGTTCGTCCTGCTGTACGCGACTTTTCTCTGCTGGATCTCGCTCGAATCGATCGGCGTTATCAACACGGTGCGAGGGATCTGACCCCACAGAGAACTTGACTGGCGGTGACGAACTGACGGATACGACATCGACTGACGAGACGGTGAGGGTCTGGTTGGTCGAACGGACCTCCTCCGACGACGAGCAGAACCTCGTCATCCTCACGTACGCGACGCCCGACGACCAGCGGTACTTCCGCAAAGAGCGGGCGCTGACCTCGTTCGGAGACATCCGAGACACGACCGCCGCCGTCGACGCCGAACCGGGGAACCTCGGGACCGTCGACGACGCGGACCTGCACGGACGATACGCGACAGAAGCCCAGCGGATGGCCGACGTTCACGACCCTGACGACCGCATCTAGAGCGGTCGCCGACGGCCCCACTACACCAGAGCGGACGGACGAAGCGTACTCATAAATAACCCCCAGTCGTCTGGGGCGCTATGACGCGAACGAAAGTCGTCGGCATCTGTGGTAGTCTCCGCGAGGGCAGTTACACCCGACAGAGCCTCCGAGTCGCACTGGCAGCCGCAGCGGCGGCCGGTGGTGACACCGAACTACTCGACCTCCGCGAGTGGGACCTCCCCGTGTTCGACCCCGACGCCGAGGACGCTGGCGACGCAGCGGCGTTCCGCGAGCAGATCCGGGCGGCGGACTCGATCCTGCTGGGCACGCCGGTGTATCACGGCTCGTTCTCGACGCCGCTGAAGAACGCGCTGGACTACTGTGGCTTCGACGAGTTCGAGAACAAGACCGTCGGCCTCCTGTGTGTCGCCGGGGGGAGTTTCCCCGTGACGGCGCTGGAGCACCTCCGGTCGGTCGGGCGGTCGCTGGACTGCTGGGTGATCCCACATCAGGCAGCGGTGCCCCGCGCGGCCAGTGCCTTCGAGGACGGGCGACTCGTCGACGAGCAGGTGCGCGAGCGCATCGAGACGCTCGGCCGCGAGGCCGTCCAGTACGCCGGCATCGAGCCCGATCCCCAGAGTATCGAGAGCTGCGAGAACGTCGGCGCGGACGACTGATACCGCCGTTCGTCACTCCCGGTGTTCGCCGCCTCGGGCGGCGAGTCGATCCATGCACTGACAGCCGTGTGTCAGAAGATCGAGAACACCGATTCGAACGGAATCGTCCACATCATCGCGTGGTTCAGGGCCGTCACGGCGAGGTTCTCGGTCCGCTCGTAGGCGTACCCCCAGAGCAGACCGCCGGCACCCGTCGAGACGACCGAGTACACCGCGCTGCCGGTCGAGAAGACGGCGAAGACGCCGTGCATGAGGGCGAACGCCGTGGCACTGACGAGGACGACACCGGCCGTCCCGAGGTGTGGCCGCACGCGCCCCTGCACGACGCCTCTGAAGAGGAGTTCCTCCGCGGGGGCCGCGACAGCGTACAGTCCGAGGAGCGCGACGATCCAGAGCGCCGGGCGGTCGAAGAGCAGCGCGACGGTCCTGCTGGTCTCGTGAGTCGGGACCGAGAGACCGATCGCCGGCAAGACGACACCCAGGAGCGCCGAGGTCGCCCAGAGACCGAGCGGCAAGGCGGCGATCCAGCCGAGGTCTCGGATCGTCGGAATCCGGAACCGAACGTACCGGTGCCGGTCCTCGACACGCCACAGGTACGCGACGGCGACGACGGCGAAACCGATCTGGACACCGGAGCCCAGAACCGTGAAGGCGTCCGTCTCCGCGACGCCGAACAACGAACCCGAGAGCTGAAACACCGCGACGCCGCCGAAGCCAGCGATCCAGCCGCAAACAGCGAGGAGGAGGGCCGAAGCGACCGCCAGCGGCGTGTCGCCGATGGCCGACGACGGCAACCGCTCGGGGAAGACGCTCACGCGTCTCCCCCCAGCTCACCAACGGCGAGGCGACGTCGCTCGTGTGTTCGGGTGCGATGCGCTAGAGTGCCGTCCTCCGGGCGCGGAGGTCGTGGGCCGTCGTCAGCCATCACCACCTCGTACCACGAGGGGGCACAAGAACGGGGAGCTCCGTTTATTTCCGAATCGGGAGGTGGACGAGTGTACACTGGCGTTCGTCGACCGCGTATACGGTCGTACACCGACCTCGAAGCGGTCCACAGCAGGCGATCTGTTCGGGCCCGTCCCTCGAATGTCGACACGATTAAGAGCGCGTCAGCAATAAATTCGGCCGTCTTGCCAGAGAAACCGGCCGCCCTGCTCACGAAGACACAGCGAGAGCGCATCGCGAGTGACTTTCGCGGACTGTCGGACGCCAAGCGCCGCCGCGATCAGCGACAGATTCGCGAACGCGTCGCCGCCGGGCTCGACGATTTCGGGTACCTGGTCGACTATCCGGACGAGCAGTTCGAACTCGCGTTCGACCAGTACGACGACGAGACCGTCGAACAGATGCTCGGGGAGTTGTCGCTCGTGACCGAGCGCCTCCGACTCCTCCACGACATCGAACGGGAGACGGTGGTCGGTCGTGCGCGGGGCCGCGTCGCGGACATCGAGACGAACGAACGGACACTGGCGGCGCTCGACGTCGACGAGGCAGTCGGGGGCGGCGACGCCACCGCCAGAGCGGGCGATCGAGACCGGCTCCGTCGGCGCTCCACGCAGTCGCTGAAACTGGGTATCGCCGTCGGGATCCCCGGAGCCCTGTTCGCGGCGGTCCCTCCAGGGACCGTGCCCGCGCCGGTCGACGGTCCCGTGGTACTGCTCTCCTTTCTGTTCGCTGGTGCCACGCTGGGCATCGGGCTGGCTGGCGTCGCGCTCCACGGCCTCAAGCACGACCTCCTCCCCGCGCTTGGGCGCTTCCGAGAGAGTCCGCGAGACGCACTCCGGGCAGCGTGGGAGCGACTGTGACCGTCGGGAAAGGAAACTGACTAACGCTCGCTGGACCTACGACCACACGTGACACAGTGGGTCGAGAACCCGACGGGCGGGCGCGACCGCGGCCCGATCGCACTCCTGCGCGCGTGGGTCGAGATACTCTTGCGACCGCAGCGGTTCTTCCAGGCGGGGATCGCACCCGGCGATCAGGCACCGGCACTCGTCTTCATCGCCGTCGTCGTCCTCGTCGAGGAGGCGTCGCGGTTCGCGGTCGTCGAACTCGCTCAGCGCGGACAGCTGTCGCTCGGGCCGTACGACTACCCGGTGATCGGTGATCTGGAACCACTGATGGCGCTGCTGGCGCTGGTCGCCATCGTCGTCTTCGTCGCGCCCGCGGTGCTCCACCTCACGGCGGCCGCCCAGACGCTCCTGTTGGCACCGCTGGCACCGGATCGGGGCGGCATCAGCGAGACCGTGCAGGTGATCGCCTACGCGACCGCTCCGTGTGTGTTCGCCGGGCTCCCGATCCCGGAGGTGCGGATCGCCTGTGGTCTCTGGGGTACCGGGCTGTACGTCTACGGAATGGGGACGATCCACAACCTCTCGCTCCCGCGTGCCCTCGTCGTCAGCGTCGCTCCCGCGGCCGTCCTCTTTGGCTACGGCTTTCGCGCGTTCGCGGCGGCCAATGCGTTGCTGTAGCGCCCGGCCACGTCGAACAGTTTAGGTGGCTGCCGGCCGGCTCCTCGAATATGCTCACGCTCGACCTCGACGACTTCATGTTCGAACTCAAAGACGGCGCACTCAAACACGTCGGCCCCTCGAACCGGACCGCGACCGCGAAGCTGTACGATGTCGAAGGCATCGACGTACGGGAGTTCGGCGACGAGCGCGTCAAGCTCGCCTTCGAGGACGACGACGGCAGCCAGTTCGAGATCGCCCTCGCGCCCGAGCAGGCAAGCGAGGTGGCGCGTGGCGTCGAGATGCTCGAATCGGAGAGCCAGATCTACGAGTAGCGGGACGGAACCGACCGACGGCAGGCCCAGCCCGGCCGGTCGGCGAGCGACGAGGATTTCGACAACCGTTTTAGTGCCGAAATGCTTTCACCGGTCAATGGGTTCGTGTATCATCTGTGGCACCTCCGTCGACGGTCACATCTGTGACCTCCACGAGGAGGACGTCCTGTTCGAATTCCGAGGCGACCATCCGAATCAACTGACGACCAATCGATACTACCGCGGCTCCGTCGACGGCTTCGCCGAGTTCGGCGTCTTCGTCGACATCGGCGATCGCGTGACCGGGCTGCTCCACCGCAGCGAGCTGGATCAGCGACTCGACTCGCTGGACTGGGAGCCGGGCGACACCGTCTTCGTGAAGGTGAAAAACGTCCGAGACAACGGCAACATCGACCTCGGCTGGTCGATCCGGCAGGCCGAGCGAGAGTTCCGCGGCACGCTGATCGACGACCCCGAGTTCGACACGGCGCGACTCGCCGAGGACGTCGCGGAGGACGAGTCGGGAAACGGGCGTGAGGAGCCGGCGGCGGACGCCGACTCCGAACCGTCGCCCGACGAGCAAGCCGTCGAAGCGACGACCGACACAGACTCCTCGCCCGACGACCAGACCGCCGAAGCGACGAGTGACTCCGAACCGTCGGGAGACGACCAGACCGTCGAAGCGGCGACGACCGACGCCGACGCGGCGAAGGTCAGCCAGGCCGACGACAGTGAGCGCGTCGAGCGAAGCGCCAGCGTCGTCGGACAGGGCAGTACGGCGACGGCCGAGAGCGACGACACGTCGGCCGACGCCGAGAGCGACGATGCAGTCGACCACCAGCGAGACCACCCCGTCGTGACGGTCGACAGCCTGGACGACCACGAAGGCGACGACGTTCGCCTCGAAGGCGAGATCGTCGACGTTCGCCAGACCAGCGGACCGACGGTGTTCGAGCTCCGGGACGAGACCGGGACCGTCGACTGTGCGGCCTTCGTCGAGGCGGGCGTCCGCGCCTACCCCGACATCGTCGAAGAGGACATCGTCCGACTGGACGGCGACGTGCGCCGTCGCCGCGGCGAGATTCAGGTCGAGACCGAGACACTCGTCGCGCTCGACGGTGACGAGCGCCAGACCGTCGCGGACCGGATGGCCGACGCGCTCGACGACCGCGCTCGGCCCGCCGCCGTCGACGCACTCGCAGAGGACCCGACGATCGAGGCACTGGCCGACGATCTCGTCGACGCCGCGACGGCGATCCGACGCGCAGTCATCACCGACCGCCCGGTGATCGTCCGCCACTCCGCGACCGCCGACGGCTACGTCGCTGGCGTAGCCCTCGAACGCGCGACGCTCCCGCTGGTCGCCGACGAGCACCGCCGAGCCGACGCGCAGTATCACTACTTCGATCGCCGACCGCTGGAAGGCGGCGTCTACGACATGCAAGACGCCACCAAGGACGTGACGAACATGCTCGAAAACCGGGAGCGCCACGACGAGAAGCTCCCGCTTTTCGTCTTCGTCGCCGCCGGTGGGACCCGCGAGAGCCTCGACGGCTTCGATCTGCTCGACGTGTACGGCGCACCCCGCGTCGTGATCGACGACGCCGTCGCCGACGAAGCGATCGCCGACTCGGTCGACACGCTCGTCAGCCCGTCGCTGGCCGGTGCGTCGCCGACGACGGCGACGGCGCTGGCGGCCAACGTCGCCGCCCACGTCAACGAGCACGTACAGGACGATCTCGTCCACCTGCCGGCAGTCAGCTTCTGGGACGAGACGCCAGCGTCCTACCTCGACGCCGCGGCCGAGGCGGGCTACGACGAAGCCTCGGTGACGGAGCTTCGCGACGCGGTCGCGCTGGAAGCGTACTACCAGTCCTACGAGGACAAGCGCGAGCTCATCAAGGACCTGCTGTTCGGTGACGACGAGGACGACGTGACCGGGCTCGCCGGCAACGTCGCCGAGCAGTTCCGCGAGAAGCTCGCGACGGAGGTCGACACCGCGACGGCCAACATCGAACACGAGGAGATCGGCGGGACGACCGTCGCCGTCCTCGACACCGACGCCTTCACGCACCGCTACGACTTCCCGCCGTCGACGATCCTGCTCGACGAGCTGTTCCGGCAGGCCGACAGCGAGACGGACGCACTCGTCGGCGTCGCCGACGACACCCTGTTCGTGCGGGCCGACGAGACGGTCGACGTACACGATCTGGCCGACGCGATCGACGAGGCCGCACCGGAAGCCGCCGTCCGGACACGCAGCGCCCGCGAGCAGTCGATCCGATTCCTCTCGGGCGAGCGCGACGCCGTGATCGACGCGACGCTGGCCGTCGTCGGCGAGCGGTTCTGACGGCTCGACCATCACGACAGCGGCGGTCGAGCAGACACAGCCTCTTTGTGCCGTCGACGAAATCCCCCAGCTATGGCCCTCCCCGCACCAGAAGCTGTGCTCGTGTCGGCGACACTGTTGCTCCCCGCGCTCGTGCTCGCCGTCGTTCGCTGGCGAGGGGCGATCCGGCGCTGGAAGCTCCCGCTCGTCGCCGGTGTCTGGCTTGCAGTAGTCGCAAATTTAGCGAACACAGTGATCGACTCGGGGTCGCTGCCGAGCGGCCTCGATCGGACGCTCGTGGGCGTCTTGGTCGTGGTCGCGTCGCTCTTGGGCATCGCACTGAGCGTCTACGGCTGGCGACGCTACAGGACCGACCCGGACGCGACTGTCGATCTCTCACCGCCCCGGTAACCGTCGACGGACCACCAGAACGCTCTTGCAGTCGGTCGGCGAACGCCGCGTATGGACGATCAGGTCCTCGATACGGACGCCCTCGACTGGCAGGAGTACGATCACGGGACTCGCTCGTTCAGGGGCAAGCGCTTCACACGAGCCAGCGCCGCCAGCGAGCTGGGCTGTAGCCTCTACGAGATCGAGCCAGAAGCTCGGGGCTGGCCCGCCCACTACCACGAGGGCAACGAGGAGGCGATCTTCGTCCTCGACGGCGGCGGGACGCTGTGGCTCGGGAGCGACCGCGAGGAACGCGACCTCGAAGCGGGCGACTTCGCGGTCTTTCCCCGGAGCGAGGCCGGGCAGCACGAACTTGAAGCCGGGCCGGACGGGCTCCGGTATCTCGCGATGTCGACGATGAACGAGCCCGACATCACGGTCTACCCGGACAACGACGCGGTCGGCGTGTTCGCGGGATCGCCACCCGGCGGCCAGAAGGGCGAGCGCCGACTCTCGACGTACCTCGATCTCGACGCCGAGGTGCCGTACTGGGACGACGAGGACGGCGACGGCCGGCGGGAGGAGTAGCGACACGCTTATTCGCGCGAGCGAACGAACTGTGACAACGGCAATGAGCACCGAGACGGGCGATCCCACCGAGTCCGAGGCGTTCGAGCAGGTCTGTGCAGAGCTGGTCGACCGCATCCTCGCGGGCGAACTGGAGCGCGAGGACGTGGAGAGCGCCAAGATGGAGGTCTGTTCGAAGTACTCCGCACCGAAGGTCCCGAAGAACTCGGAGATCCTCGACTACGCGCCGCTGGAGCGACGCGAGGAACTGGAGGAAGTCCTCCAGCGCAAGCCGGTGCGGACTGCCTCGGGGGTCTCGCCGATCGCGGTGATGACTTCGCCCCACCGGTGTCCCCACGGGAAGTGCCTCTACTGTCCCGGTGGCCCCGACTCGGAGTTCTCGTCCTCGCAGTCCTACACCGGCCACGAGCCCGCGGCCGCCCGCGGCGTCCAGAACGACTACGACCCCTACGGACAGGTCACCCTGCGGCTGAACCAGCTGCGCGAGATCGGCCACCCCGTCGACAAGGCCGAACTGATCCTGATGGGCGGGACGATGACCGCACGAAGCCACGACTACCAGGAGTGGTTCGTCAAGCGCGCCATCGAGGCGATGAACGACTTCGACACCGAGGCCCAGCCAGCGCCCGCGGAGGGCGAGAGCTTCGCGCAGGACCCCGACGAGTACGACTTTCGCTACCTTGAGGACGTGATCGCGGAGAACGAGACCGCCGACGTGCGAAACGTCGCCACGACGTTCGAGACGAAGCCCGACTGGTGCGATCCCGAGCAGATCGACCGGATGCTCCGGCTGGGCGGGACGAAGGTGGAGGTCGGCGTCCAGACCACCTACGAGCGGATCAACCGGGAGATGCACCGCGGCCACGGCGTCCAGGCCAGCGTCGACGCGAACCGCCGGCTGCGAGACTCGGCGTTCAAGGTCGGTTTCCACATGATGCCCGGCCAGCCCGGCATGTCCAAGGAGATGTGTCTGGAGGACTTCCGGCGCATCTTCGAGGACAGCAAGTGGCGACCGGACTACCTCAAGATCTACCCGACGCTGGTCGTTGAGGGGACCGTCACCTACGACTGGTGGCGCAAAGACGAGTTCGAACCCCTGGACAACGACGAGGCCGCGGAGCTCGTCGCCGAGATCAAGTCGATGATCCCGAAGTACACCCGCCTCCAGCGCGTCCAGCGTGACATCCCCGCGGACTTCATCGAGGGCGGCGTCTGGAAGTCGAACCTCCGGCAGCTCGCCCGACAGCGGATGGACGAGCACGGCTGGACCTGCGACTGTATCCGCTGTCGCGAGGTCGGGATGAACGACGAGGACCCCGAACGGATCGAGAAGGACGTCATGACCTACGAGGCTGCCGGCGGGACCGAACACTTCATCAGCTTCGAGGATCCCGACAAGGACCTGCTCGTGGGCTTCTGTCGCCTCCGGTTCCCGAACGACCCGGTTCGGCGCGAACTGCAAAACGCCGCGCTCGTGCGGGAACTCCACGTCTACGGCAGCCAGGTCGGCCTCGGGAGCGCCAGCGAGGACGACCAACACCAGCACGAGGGATACGGTCGCCGACTGCTCGCGACGGCAGAGGAACTGGCGGCCGACGCCGGCTACGACAAGCTCGCGGTCATCTCCGGTATCGGCGTCCGGCAGTACTACCGCGAGAAGCTCGACTACAAGCAAGACGGCCCGTACGTCAGCAAGCGACTGTGACCGGACGAACGGAGTGAGTCCGGCTTTTTCACCCATGTTTTTGCACGAGGGTTCCCGCAACGAGCCCAGCGAGTGAGGAAACCCGACGTGGAAAAAGATGGGAGTGGCCCGTACGTCAGCAAGCGACTGTGAAATCGGGCGACACTCATTAGCGTGGGGCCGGCGTACGGTCGGCAATGGCACGGAGGTTGATCGACGGGGTCTGGGAGCTCGATCTGGGACTACTGCCGCCGCTAGCGTCGAACGCGTTTCTCCTCGACGAGCGGGACATGGACGGCACCGACGGCGAGGCCGTGACGCTGTGTGACACCGGACTGTTCTGGAAC
The DNA here is from genome assembly GCF_058933285.1 of Halomicrobium sp. HArcht1-1. Lineage (NCBI taxonomy): Archaea > Methanobacteriati > Methanobacteriota > Halobacteria > Halobacteriales > Haloarculaceae > Halomicrobium > Halomicrobium sp. HArcht1-1. The sequence goes on along the minus strand of NZ_JBZYDL010000001.1, from coordinate 1,523,901 downwards.
GAGCCCTCGATCAGAGACGAGCTCGCAGCTGTGGGCTACGAGCCCGGCGATCTCGACCGCGTCCTGTTGACTCACTACGATCTGGACCACGTCGGCGGGCTCGAACGGCTGCAACCGGAGTTTACCGGCCCGGTCTTTCTCGGGCGAGCCGACTACGAGCTGGTCGAGAACGGCGCACCGCCGCCGTCGAACAACCACAAGGGGCTGTTCCACCGTGCCGCCCGGACGCTCTGTCCGCTCCCCGACGGGATCGACCTGCGGCCGGTCGACGACGGCGAAGCCGTCGGTCAGTTCGCCAGCTACGCGACACCGGGACACAACCCGGGACACACGGTGTACGTCCACGACTGCGGCGTGGCGCTGCTCGGCGACCTCGTCTGGGAGGAGGATGGTGCGATGACGACGCCGATCTGGTTCGACTCCTACGACATGGATCGGGTCCGGGCGTCCGTCAGGGAGTTCGCCGCGCGGGCACCCGCCTTCGAGGTGGCGGCGATGGCCCACGGGACGCCGTTCGTCCGCGACGGTGACGACGTACTGGGCGCACTCGCCGCGACGCTCTGACCGATCGAACGAGCGGGTTTTTGTACTGTCCGTGTGGAGATCTGTCTATGCAACGATCAGTCGCGGTCGTCGGTGCGGGGGCGGCCGGTGCGGCGGCGGCGTACGCGCTCCGGGAACACCCCGTGGACGTGACCGTCTTCGAGAAGAGCGGCGGCGTCTGCGGCCGTGCCGCGACCCGGCGGCGCGACGGTTGTGTCTACGAGTACGGTGCCAACTACCTGACTGCCGACGACGACCGCGTGGCCGAACTGGTCACCGAGGAACTCCCGACCGACGGACTCACCGAGATCGACGAGCCCGTGTGGGGGTTCGATTCTGACGGGGCGATACGCGATGCGCCGACGCGATCCGCGGAACAGGTGAGCGAGGATCGCGACGAACAGACGACGCGGTGGACCTACGAGCAAGGGATCACCCAGCTCGCGAAGCGGCTGTTCGCGGCCGGCGACGCAACGGTCCACCGGCACACGCGCGTCGAGTCACTGGCGCGAAGTGAGGCGGGCTGGCGTGTCACCGACGCCGACGGCGGAACCTACGGCCCGTTCGACGCCACGCTCCTGACGCCACCGGGTCCACAGACCGCGGACCTGCTGGGTCAGTCGGAGTGGCGACACGCCGACCGACGGCGGCTCAGGCAGGCCGCCGCCTCCGTCCCCTATCGCACCGTCGTCGCCGGTCTGTTGCACTACGATTTCGAACTCGACCGCCCGTACTACGGACTGATCAGCGAAACCGAGGACCACGACGTGGGCTGGGTCGGCCGCGAAGAGTGCAAGGCGGGGCACGTCCCAGACGGCGAGACGCTCCTGTTGGTCCAGATGGCACCGGACTGGTCGGTCACCCACTACCGTGACGACGCCGCCACGCTGACCGACGCGATCGCAGACGCGACGGCGACGCTACTGGACGACGACCGACTGGCCGAGCCCGACTGGACCGACCACCAGCACTGGCGGTACGCGCTGCCGGACGACGGCGTTGCGGCGGACGCCCTGGAGACGGCACCAGCGCACGACCTCTTCGTGGCCGGGGACTGGGTCGCGGGCGAGGCGCGGCTCCACGCCGCCGTCCGGAACGGCCTGAGAACCGGCGAGCGAATCGGCGAGCACCTGTAGCGAAGCGGTTTTGCGTCCCGGCCTGCACCACCCGACATGGACCACAAGCGGGAGCTGACGAGCGTCGACCTCGCCGCCCTCGAACGGGAGCTGGGCGGCTACGAGGGGGCCAAGCTCGACAAGGCGTACCTCTACGAGGACGACCTCCTGCGGCTCAAGATGCGGGACTTCGACCGCGGCCGGGTGGAGCTGCTGATCGAGGTCGGCGAGAACAAGCGCGCCCACGTCGTCGACGCCGACCACGTCCCCGACGCGCCGGGCCGACCGCCCAACTTCGCGATGATGCTTCGCAATCGGATCGCGGGCGGCGAGCTGGCCGACGTGCGCCAGTTCGAGTTCGACCGGATCATGGAGTTCGAGTTCGACCGTCCCGACGCCTCCACCACGGTCGTCGCGGAGCTGTTTGGCGACGGCAACGTCGCGGTGCTCGACGAACACGGCGAGGTCGTCGACTGCCTGGAGACGGTCCGCCTCAAGTCACGCACCGTCGCGCCGGGCAGCCAGTACGAGTTCCCGTCGGCGCGGTTCAATCCGCTGACCGTCGACTACGAGACGTTTCTGGAGCGGATGCGCCAGTCCGACGCCGACGTGGTGCGGACGCTCGCGACCCAGCTGAACTTCGGGGGGCTCTACGGCGAGGAGCTGTGTACCCGGGCCGGGATCCCGTACAACCAGGCCATCGAAGACACCGACGAAGCGGAGTTCGAGCGGCTCTACGAGGTGATCGCCGAGCTGAAAGAGCGCCTCCGGAGCGGCGACCTCGATCCGCGCGTCTACTACGAGTACGAAGAGATCGAGGGCGAGGAGATCGAGCGTCGCGTGGACGTGACGCCGATCCCCCTCGAAGAGTACGACGACGTAGAGAGCCGTGCCTTCGAGACCTTCACCGAGGCGCTGGACGAGTACTTCTACGAGGTCGAACGTGAGGACACGGCCGAGGAGATCGCCGACGCGGGCGTCGACCGGCCGGACTTCGAGAGCGAGATCGAGAAGTACGAGCGCATCATCCAGCAACAGCAGAGCGCGATCGAGGACTTCGAGGCCGACGCCGAGGCCGAGCGCGAGAAGGCAGAGTTGCTGTACGCCCGCTACGACCTCGTCGACGAGATCCTCTCGACGATTCAGGGCGCGCGAGCCCAGGACACGCCGTGGGACGAGATCGAGGCGACCTTCGAGGAGGGCAAAGAGCAGGGCATCGACGCGGCCGAGGCCGTCGAGGGTCTCGACGGCAGTGAGGGAACGGTGGCCCTGTCGATCGACGACGTGCGCGTGACGATCGACGCGACGATGGGCGTCGAGAAGAACGCCGACCAGCTCTACCAGGCGGCAAAGCGCATCGAAGAGAAGAAAGAGGGCGCGCAGGCGGCGATCGAGGACACGCGAGAGGATCTCGAAGCCGTCGAGCGACGCCGCGAGAACTGGGAAGCCGAGGACACGACGGAGACCCAGGAGCAGACCGAGGAGTCAGACGACGTGGACTGGCTCTCGCGGGCGTCGATTCCCGTCCGGAGACAGGAGCCGTGGTACGATCGCTTCCGGTGGTTCCGCACCTCGAACGACTTCCTCGTGATCGGCGGCCGCAACGCCGACCAGAACGAGGAGCTGGTCAAGAAGTACCTCGACCGCGGAGACAAGTTCTTCCACGCGCAGGCCCACGGCGGTCCCGTGACCGTCCTGAAGGCGACCGGTCCCAGCGAGTCCAGCCGCGACGTGGACATCCCGGACCAGGACAAGCGCGAAGCCGCGACGTTCGCAGTGGCGTACTCGTCGGTGTGGAAGGACGGCAAGTACGCCGGTGACGCGTACATGGTCGATCCCGACCAGGTGTCGAAGACGCCGGAGAGCGGCGAGTACCTGGAGAAAGGCGGCTTCGCGATTCGAGGCGACCGGACGTACTTCCGGGACCTCGAAGTCGACGTGGCCGTCGGGATCTCCTGTGAGGACTGGACCGGCGTGCTCGGCGGCCCGCGATCGGCCATCGAGGACCGCGTAGCGACCAGTGTCGAGATCGAACCCGGTCAGTACGCACAGAACGACATCGCGAAGCGACTGTACCGGGAGTTCAAAGAGCGGTTCGAAGACGAATCGTTCGTCCGGAAGGTCGCCAGTCCGGACCTGATCCAGGAGTTCCTCCCGCCGGGCGGCAGTCGAATGGTCGAGTAACCCCCGCTCTCCGGGTCGTTTACCAGCAGTGAACGTCGTCCAGATCGGTGTCACAGCGCCGACAGCTGCCGATCGGAAATATCCGAGAGTATTAGACGAGAGAACGGACGAACATCGAATTCTCGGCGATACGAGTACTTCGATACACTAATACCTCGTCCGACACCACATCCGATAATGGCAAGTGCCGACCGGTTTCGCGACAGCACGCAGATCCTCCTGCCAGCCGCTGCCCTGGACGGCATCCGCGAAGACCTCGAACGCGAGTTTACGCTGACGGTACGCGAGGAGGGCACACAGGTCCGCATCATCGGTTCGCCAGTGGAGATCAAGGCGGCCTCGGACTACCTGGCGATGAACGGCATCAATCTCGCCTGATACGGATTATTGTAGCCGTTTTCCCGGTCGACCGCACCACGGTGTGCGGTCAATCCGGTAAAGATCTACAATAATCCGTATGATACCGTCGACCGTCACTGTTTGATATTCGCGACGCCGGGTCGCGACACACCGTCTCGACTGTCGTGATCGGCGCGATTCTCCGACACCGACCAGAGCGGTGTGGTTCACTCCCACGCGGCGTCGTCGAAAAGCAATCCTTAAAACTGCTGGGCAGGTCCAACCTAACATGGCTGGAACTATCGAAGTGCTCGTTCCGGGCGGCGAGGCCAACCCTGGCCCGCCCCTCGGTCCGGAGCTGGGGCCGACCCCCGTCGACGTGCAGGCAGTCGTCCAGGAGATCAACGACCAGACCGCGGCCTTCGACGGCACCGAAGTGCCCGTCACCGTCGACTACGACGACGACGGCTCCTTCGAGATCGAGGTCGGCGTCCCGCCGACGGCCGAGCTCATCAAGGACGAAGCTGGCTTCGACACCGGATCTGGCGAACCCCACGAGGAGTTCGTCGCCGATCTCTCGGTCGACCAGATCAAACAGATCGCCGAGCAAAAGCAGACCGACCTGCTCGCGTACGACACGAAAAACGCCGCGAAGGAAGTCGTCGGCACCTGCGTCACGCTGGGTGTCACCATCGAGGGCGAGAACCCCCGCGACTTCAAGGAGAAGGTCGATGCCGGCGAGTACGACGACGTCCTGCTGGACGCCGCCGAGGCCTGACTGGGCCACCGACGCCGGTTTTCGGCGCTTTTGCCGATCCTCATACCGTCGGCTGTGACTTCGTGAAGAGCTTCGCCACCCCGGGTGGCGAAATCGTTCACAGATGTACAGCCGGCAGTATCAGCGACAGCTGGGTGACACGGAGACCGACGACAGTGCCGTCGCTACCGTGGTTCGACGGCTTTAAGTGTCGCATCGGCTTCGTACCGGGTGAGACAGGCGACTGTACTGTCTACGACAGTACGCCCTGTTTCACTGACCCGTAGAAGCCCGTTGGGCGTACTACGGAGGTGAACAATGGCAGACCAGGATATAGAGAACGCAGTCTCTCGCGCACTCGAAGAGGCCGACCCTCGGAACTTTACCGAGACAGTCGACCTCGCCGTCAACCTGCGCGACCTTGATTTGAACGATCCGTCGAACCGTATCGACGAGAGCATCGTCCTCCCTGCCGGTACCGGCCAGGAGACGAGCATCGTCGTGTTCGCCGAGGGGGAGACCGCTCTGCGAGCCGAAGACGTTGCCGACCAGGTCATGTCCAGCGACGAGCTGGCCGAGCTGGGCGACGACGACGATGCAGCGAAAGATCTCGCCGACGATACCGACTTCTTCCTCGCAGAGGAAGCGCTGATGCAAGACATCGGTCGCTACCTCGGGACCGTCCTCGGTCCACGCGGGAAGATGCCGGACCCGATCAGTCCCGACGACGACGTCGTCGAGATGGTCGACCGAATGCGCAAGTCCGTGCAGATCCGCAGTGGTGACCGCCGAACCTTCCACACCCGCGTGGGTGCAGAGGACATGTCCGCCGAGGAGATCGGCGACAACATCGACGTCATCCTGCGCCGCCTGCACGCCGACCTGGAGAAGGGGCCGATGAACATCGACTCGGTCTACGTCAAGACCACGATGGGCCCCGCGGTGGAGGTGGCCTAACATGAGCGCCGAAGCAGAACGAAAGACCGAGACGATCCCCGAGTGGAAGCGCGAAGAAGTCGACTCGATCGTCGAGATGATCGAGTCCTACGACAGCATCGGGGTCGTCGCGATCACCGGCATCCCCTCGCGCCAGCTCCAAGACATGCGCCGTGGTCTGCACGGGACCGCAGAACTGCGCGTCTCGCGCAACACGCTGCTGGAGCGTGCACTCGACGAGGTCGACGCCGGCCTCGAACAGCTCGGCGACTACGTCTCCGGTCAGGTCGGTCTGATCGGAACGAACGACAACCCCTTCGGGCTGTACAAGGAACTGGAAGCCTCGAAGACGCCCGCGCCGATCAGTGCGGGCGAGGTCGCGCCCAACGACATCGTCATCCCCGAGGGTGACACGGGCGTGGATCCGGGGCCGTTCGTCGGCGAACTCCAGAACGTCGGTGCCAACGCGCGCATCGACGGCGGTTCGATCAAGGTCGTCGAGGACTCGACCGTGCTGGAAGCGGGCGAGGAAGTCTCGACGGATCTCGAGAACGTCCTCGGCGAACTCGGGATCGAGCCCAAGGAAGTCGGGCTCGACCTGCGTGCCGTCTTCGCCGACGGCGTGCTGTTCGAACCCGAGGAGCTCGAACTCGACGTCGAGCAGTACGAGGCAGACATCAAGGCCGCCGCGTCGGCCGGGTGGAACCTCTCGGTCAACGCCGAGTACCCGACCACGCAGAACGCGTCGACGCTGCTGCAGAACGCACGCGGCGACGCCAAGAGCCTCGCGGTGTTCGCGTCGATCGAGGACCCCGAGGTCGTGCCGGAGCTGGTCAGCAAGGCCGACGCACAGGTCCGTGCGATCGCTGCCCAGATCGACGACGAAGAAGCGCTGCCGGAGGAACTCCAGGGCGTCGACGCCCAGCCGGCAGCCACAGAAGCATCGACCGACGAAGACGAAGCTGACACTGAAACCGAGGACACCAGCGACGACGCCGAGGCCGAAGCGGCCGAGGACGACGACGATGACGACGACGAGGACGCTGGTGACGCACTCGGAGCAATGTTCTAATTACAACAATGGAATACGTTTACGCTGCACTCATCCTGAACGAATCGGGCGCAGAGATCAACGAAGACAACCTCACTGACGTGCTCGACGCCGCTGGCGTCGACGTCGAAGAGTCCCGCGTGAAGGCGCTCGTCGCCGCACTCGAGGACGTCGACATCGACGAGGCCGTCGACGAGGCCGCCGCCGCACCCGTCGCAGCCGGCGGCGCTGCCGCGCCGGCCGCCGAGGGCGGTGCCGAGGAAGACGCTGGTGCCGAGGAAGAGGCCGCAGAAGAAGAGGCCACAGAGGAAGAAGCCGGCGACGACGACGACGAAGACGAGGGCGACGGCGGCGAAGGCCTCGGCGAGCTGTTCGGCTAATTCGGCCACAGCACCAACACTTCGATTCTTTCGACACAGATCCGAGAGCGACAGCGCTACGTCCGTGATTGGTCGGGTAGCGACGCCACAGGTTTATCTGCGAGGGCGGGACCAGCCCGTCGCAGTGACCGGACCGGTACAGTTCGTCGTCGACCCAGAGCTGACAGTGGCGACACTGGCGGCGATCGCCGGTGGGATCGCGCTGGGAACGGTCAGCGGGCTCGTGCCGGGCATCCACGCCAACACGTTCGCGCTTGGGCTGGCGACCGTCGCGCCTGCGGTCCCGGGACCGCCACGGCTCGTCGGTGCGGCGATGCTGGCCGCCGGGACGACCCACACCTTCCTCGACGTGGTGCCGGCGATGGCGCTTGGCGTGCCCGATCCGGCGATGGCCGCGAGCGCGCTCCCGAGCCACCGCCTCGTGATCGCCGGTCGGGGACGGGAAGCGCTCCGGCTGTCGGCGCTTGGCAGCGGGCTCGCGGTGGCGCTGGCCGTCCCGCTGGCGGTCCCGATCACGCTGGCGATGACGCGCCTGTACCCGACAGTCCGCACACATCTCGGCCCGTTGCTCGCCCTCGTCGGGGTGGCCCTGGTGGTCACCGAGCGCGGACGCTGGCCGCGGATCGGTGCCGGCGTCGCGCTGGTCGGCAGCGGTGTCCTCGGTGTCGTCGTACTGCCGATCGAACCGGACGGTCCGGTCGCGGTCGGGAGCATGTTGATGCCGCTGTTCGCGGGGCTGTTCGGCGCGCCGGTGCTGATCGAGAGCATCGGCGGCGACGGCGTGCCCCCACAGGACGACGCGACCGTGGCACTCTCCCGGCGGTCGATCGGCGTCGTCGCACTGACTGGGACCGTCGCCGGAGCGATCGTCGGCTACGTCCCCGGCGTGACTGCGGCCATCGCCGCGACTGGTGCCCTCGCCGCGCTGTCGGGGTCGGGACCCAGAGAGTTCGTGGTCGCGACCAGCGGCGTCAACACGGCGACCGCGGTCTTCGCGCTGTTCGCACTCGTCGCCCTCGAAACGCCACGGACGGGTGTGCTCGTCGCCTTCGAGCAGACCGACGCGCCTCTGGCCCTCGGCCTCCTGCTCGTCAGCGTGACCGTCGCCGCGACCGCCGGGTTCGTGCTGGTCCCGCTGGTGGGCGATCGCTACCTCGCCGTCGTGGGGACGCTGGATACGACGCGACTCGCCGTCGCCGTGTTGGTCTCGCTCGTCGGCCTCGGATGGTTGTTCGCCGGTCCGATCGGCGTAGCGTCGCTGGCTGCCGGCACCGTGATCGGGCTCGTCCCGGCCCGCTGTGGCGCACGGCGGGCGAATCTGATGGGCGTCCTGCTCGTCCCCCTGGCGTTATAAGTAGCCCTGTCGGCGAAAGTACGCCAGCATCACGACGCCGATCAGCGCCATCACGACGAGGACCGCCGGGTAGCCGTAGGCCCACCCCAGTTCGGGCATGTTGTAGGGGCTCGCGGCCGGATCGAAGTTCATCCCGTAGACGCCAGCGACGAACGTCAGCGGGATGAAGATCGTCGCGACGACGGTCAGCGTCTTCATCACCTCGTTGGTCGACTGCGAGAGCGCGTTGAGGTAGATGTCTCGTGCGCCCGAGACGAGGTCCCGGTACGTCTCGGTGAGGTCCGCGAGTTGGACGAGGTGGTCGTACACGTCCCGAAAGTACTTCTCGGTCTGTGGCTGGACCTGTGCGGGATCGCCGCGCGCGAGGACGCCGACGGCCTCTCGGGCCGGCCAGACCTGTTTCCGGAAGGAGAGCAGGTCGCGCCGAACCGCGTTGATCCGTTCGAGCGTCTCTCGGTCGGGCGAGTCGATCACCTCGTCTTCGATCGCCTCGATGAGATCCTCGACGCGGTCCAGCACCTCGAAGTAGTCGTCGACGACGACTTCGATGACGCGGTATGCGGTGAAGTCGGCTCCGTGCTGGAGCAGTCGCTCGTCCTCGCGTTCGACCGCGTGTCGGACCCGATCGACGGGCGACGCAGCGCCCGACGAGACAGAGACGACCCAGTCGTGGCCGACGAACAGTCCGATCGGCGTCGTCGAGAGCTCTTCGGCGAACGTCGTCGCACCGCCGGCCAGCGTGATCGTCTTCAGCAAGACGAAGGTGTACTCCGGGAACGTCTCCGTCTTGGCGCGAACGCCGTTCCGAAGGTCCTCGACGGTGAGCGGGTGGATGGCGAACGTCTCGGCGATGGCGTCCAGCTCCGCGTCGGTGACCTCGGGTGCGTGGACCCAGGTCGTGCCCTCGGCGTCGCGTGCCGCCGCGAGTTCGTCGTACCGGCTGATCCCGTCATCGCCGAAGACGAACGCGTCGATCACGGCACGGACCCTCCCCGAGAGTCGGACGAGCGAGGGTTCTTGTCGACGAAGATTCCCTCGGACCGGGCAGAGGTGGCGTGCGAGCGGGTCCCCGCTGACGATCTCATACGACGGTCCACAGCAGCGATCGACAAAAGCGTTCTCGCTGGTCACCGAGGCGCTGGCGGTGGTGAGCGGACGGACACGCTCGCAGGTGGCTAGCTATCCGAGTCGGTAGGTCGGGCCGTCGTCGGTGTCCTGTACTTCGACACCGAGGGACTCGATCTCGTCTCGGAGTTCGTCCGCCCGCTCGTAGTTGCCGGCGGCTCGCTCGGCCTCGCGCACGTCCAGCAGGAGTTCGACGAGATCCTCGGCGATCGACACGTCGCCGCCCTCGGAGCCACCGAACGAGAGCCCGAGGACGCCACCGCCCAGTTCCTCGATCGTTTCGACGGCCGCACGCAGCGCCCGGTAGTCGAACGACGACCGCTCGTCGACGTGGACGTTGACGGCACCGACAAGTTCCGTCAGCGCCGCGAGCGCCTCGCGGGTGTTGAAGTCGTCGTTCATCGCCGTCTCGAAGTGCTCGCGGGCGGTGGTGACGGCCGTCCGGAGCGTGTCGTCTTCGACCGTCGCGTACGCGTCTGCGTCGTCACACGCCTGTACGGCCCGTTCGTAGCCTCGTTCGAGCGTCTCCCAGCGCTCGATTGCCTCGTCGATCGTCGCCTCGCTGTAGACGGCGCTGTTGTGGTAGGCCGTCGACAGCAGGAACGTCCGGACCACGTCCGTCCCGTACTCGTCGACGGCCGCCTCGACCGTGAAGAAGTTGCCCAGCGACGAGGACATCTTCTCGCCTTTCGTCTCTAAGAGGCGGACGTGAAGCCAGTGGCGCGCGAACTGCTGGCCGGTCGCGGCCTCGCTCTGTGCGATCTCGTTTTCGTGGTGCGGGAAGACGAGGTCCTGACCGCCGACGTGGATGTCGATGGTCTCTCCGAGGTGGGTCGTACTCATCGCCGAGCACTCGATGTGCCAGCCGGGTCGGCCCTCGCTCCACGGGGCGTCCCAGGTCTGGGCGGTCTCGCAGGCCGCTTCGGGGGGCGACGCTCCCTCGTGCTGGTGCTCTTCGATCGCCGCCGGATCGACGCCGCCGGCCTTCCACAGCGCGAAGTCCGCGGGGTTTCGCTTCTCGGTTTGCTCGTCCGGGTCGCCCTGGGCCTCAATCTCGTCGAGTTGCTGGTTCGAGAGCTTCCCGTACTCCTCGAAGGTCGTCACGTCGAAGTACACCGAGCCGTTTGCCTCGTAGGCGTAACCCTTCTCGATCAGCGTCTCGACCATCGCGACGATCTCGGGGACGTGTTCGGAGACGCGCGGGTACACCTCCGCGCGCCGGAGGTTGAGCGCGCGCATGTCGTCGATCACCGACTGGACGTAGTGGCGGGCCACGTCGGCCTCGCTCTCGCCGTCCTCGCCCACGCGAGCGACGATCTTCTCGTTGACGTCGGTGAAGTTCTCGACGTGACGCACGTCGTAGCCCAGGTGCGCCAGCCAGCGATGCATCACGTCGACGTGGACCCACCCGCGGGCGTGTCCCAGATGAGCGGGATCGGAGGTCGTCAGGCCACAGTAGTAGAGCAAGACGGAGTCGGGATCCTGTGGCTCGAACGCCTCTCGCTCGCCGGTGAGCGTGTTGGTCACGCGAAGCGTCATCGTCGAGTACCAGACGAGGCGGCGATTTCAAAGCGTCGGATGTGCGGCCACGCTCACGCGTCCAGCGTCCCCTCGACGGCCCGCACCGCGTCGGGGCCGTCACGGCGGCCGACTATCACCAGCGCCGTCTCCTCGGCGAATCCCGCGGCGTCGACGCCGATCCCCTCGGCTCTGAGTGCGCCGAGCACCCGCTCGAACGTGTCGACGCCGGAGAGGCCAGCAACGACGAGTCCAGTCAGTGAGCCACTGTCGGGGGCGTACGCGGCGTCGGCGACCGTGATCAGAGCGTCCTCGTCGTCGGTCCGACCGAGGCCGCTTCGCATCTCGACGCGCGCGTCGGATTCGAGGCCGGCGTCGCCGTCCAGTTCCTCGGCGTAGCGACGCAGTGCCGTCGCGACGGCGTCGGTCTCGCCCTCGACGGGCAGCCAGCGGGCGGCGGCGGTGTAGTTGACCACGCCGGCCCGGAGCGCGTCGTAGAGGAACGGTCTCGCACGGACGGCCTCGCGCGTTCGCGCTGCGAGTGATGCCATGGCGGACCGTTCCGTCGGCCCCGGAAAAGCGCCACTGGTTCCGGCAACGAAGCCCCTAAGAACGTCTCTCCCCAAGAACTGGTCATGCAAGCGCTCGTCATCGCGGCCCACGGATCGCATCTCAGCGCCGGGTCATCGACGCCGACGTTCGACCACGCGGACACGATCCGCGCGGTGAGCGCCTTCGACGAGGTCCGCGAGAGCTTCTGGAAGGAAGAGCCACACTTCAGGGAAGTGTTGCGGACCGTCGACGCCGACGAGGTCTATCTCGTGCCGCTCTTCATCAGTGAGGGGTACTTCACCGAGCAGGTGATCCCCCGCGAGTTCCGCCTCGACGAGTGGGACCCTGCGCTGTGGGACTCGGACGGCACCAGCGCCGACACGGCGACGCTGACGGCCGAAGACACCGGGCAGACGATCCACTACTGTGGTCCCGCCGGGACCCACGACGCGATGAGCGACGTGATCGTCCAGCGAGCCCAGTCGGTCACCGGCGACCCGGATGTCGGCGACGGCTTCGGGCTCGCGGTCGTCGGTCACGGCACGGAGCGCAACGAGAACTCCGCGAAGGCCATCGAGTACCACGCCGACCGCATCGGGGAGCGCGACCGCTTCGACGAGGTGCAGGCGCTGTTCATGGACGAGGACCCCGAGATCGACGACGTGACGGAGTACTTCGAGAGCGACGACATCGTCGTCGTCCCGCTGTTCGTCGCCGACGGCTACCACACCGAGGAGGACATCCCCGAGGACATGGGGTTGACCGACGACTACCGGACCGGCTACGACGTGCCCACGACGGTCGACGGCCACGACATCTGGTACTCCGGTGCCGTCGGGACCGAGCCCCTGATGGCCGACGTGTTGCTCGAACGGGCGGCCGACGCGGGCGCGGACGTGGGCGACGCGATCCAGCGGGTGAAATCCGAGACCGGCGGGGCAGAGGCCAGCGGCGACTGATCCCCGAGTACTGAGGGCGAGATGCCCCACTGAACCGCCCCACTTTTCTCGACAGAATCCTTCCGGTCGACCATGCAGGGTGCCCACTTGGACGCACTGGTGACGACGGCAGCCGACGGCATCGCGTTCGACGGACTCGTCGTGGAACCGGACGACGGCGGTTACGTCGTCGCGGTCGACGGCGACAGTCACACGGTCGAGACCGACGACGACCTCCGCCGCGTCGCGACAGAGTACCCTGCGTACGTCTCGAACTGGTACTTCTGGCACACGAGCGCCCCACAGAAAGAAGACCGCTGGGCGTTCCTCCGGTGGATCGAGGGGGCCGAAGAACGCACGGTGCCCGAACGCTACGACGCGCTCGCAGACGGAGTGACCGAGAGCTGGGGACAGCTACAGATCACGGCCCGCGTCGACGACGGCATCCGGCGCTACGACATCCGTCACGTCGACGACACGGCCACGGACGCGACGCTCGAACGCCACGACGACCCGCTCGACGCTCGAACGCTCGTCAAGCACGACGACGACGGCAAGTACCGTCCGCTGAAGACGGCTCCGACACTGCAGACCGGCTGGCAGTTCGTCGACCTCGGTCCTGCCGATCTCGTCCAGACCGTCGAGTTCGTCTACCCCGCGACGGTGGCCAACTGGCACCGCGAGCGGACCGGCGACCTCGACGTCAACCACTGGCGCGAGACGATGGAGCGCCAGAGCGGGATCTACGGCGTGGTCCAGACCTGGGACCGCGGCGAAGGGTACGAACACGTCAACTGGGTCGCCGAGGCCTGCTGTGACGACTCGCAGTGTCTGAAGCGTCGGGAGTGGGAGTACGACGACGAGACCGAACTCGACGTCGACGGCGGTGACGGCGAGTTCCCGTGTCGCGAACCGTGCTCGCTGGTGATTTCGGCCGCGCGCCGCTGGACGAAGCTGGAAGGCGAACAGTCCCAGACCTACGAGTTCGAGCTCACCCCGAGCGAGAAAGAACAGGTCGAGCGGATCGTCGAGGCGGTGGCCGACGGCGAGACCGAAGCGATCAGAGAGGCCGACGTGTACGACGGAGCCAATCGCTACCGGACACGATTCCTGCGGGCGAAGCTGTTCGACGACGAGGGGAACCTCTGTGGCGTCGAAACCGACGCGGAGTGATCGTCACTCGCCGACTGCGAGCGCGGTCGCGACGGCGACGGCCGCGAGGACGACGAACGCCCCGAGCCAGGCGGCCGTCCCACCGACCCAGGCTGCGACCGCCAGCGCCAGCGCGACGGCGACGAGCCCGAGAGCCAGCAGCGGCCACGGAACCGCGTTCACGCCGGTCGTGTCGTCGCGCCCGTCCGACCGGGGCTGGGGCTTGGACAGCGACTCGTCGACCTGGACCGGCTCCTCGGTCTCGATTGGCTCGTCGATGTCGACGTCGACGTAGCGAGTCTCGGCCCCGTAGCTGGTAGCGATCTTGAGCTTGCCGAACGTCGAGCCGTGGCTGTGGACGGTGACCCGAACCCGCCGCTCGGACTCGCGCTCGACGTGGTGGTTCGGCGCTTCGATCGAGGCCAGTTCCGAGAGGGCGTCGTCTAAGTGCAGGTGAACGTGGGTCGGCTCGCCGTGGTTGATCAACAGGATCTCGAAGGAGTCGTCGGTCTCGAAGCGGTCGGCGACTTCGAGCGAGTGCAACGACGCCCTGTTGACGTGCACGGGTAACGTATCAGGCACGCCAGAGAGTGGGCGACGCCGGCAGAAAAAGGTTCATGTAGTGACAGCCATCAGGCCGGCGCGTCCTCGCGCATGTCCGGCGGGAGGAGATTCGGGATCCCGTCTTCGATCGGGTAGCTCTCGCCACACTCCGTACAGACCAGCGATCCGGCGAGCACTTCCTCGTCGTCGCGCTCGTCGACTTCGAGGTCGAGCTCGTGCTTGTCGAGCGGACAGCAGATGATGTCCATCAGATCCTCCTTCATACACCCGTCTCCGGTCGGCGCTGTGAAAAACGTGCCGGGTGTCGACGGTCTAGAACGGTCGTTCGCAGACGATCGTCTCCTCGCGGCCGGGACCGACGCCGACCGCGTAGATCGGAACGTCGAGTTCGTCGCTGACGTACTCCAGGTAGGTCCGGGCCGTCTCCGGGAGCGCGTCGTAGCCCTCGTCGGCAACTGCGGTCCAGTCTTGCTCGTCCCACCCCTCGAAGGTCCGGTAGTTGACCGCACACTCGCCCCACCGTTCGGTCGTCGGAGGCATCGAGAGCAGTTCGTCGCCGTCGAGCGTGTAGGAGTGGCCGACCTGGATCTCGTCCAGTCCCGCGAGCGTGTCGACGTGGTTGACGACGATCCCGGTGAACCCGGAGGCCCGCGCGGCGTGGCGGAGCATGGGCATGTCGAGCCAGCCGACGCGGCGCGCGCGGCCGGTGACGGTGCCGTACTCGCCGCCCTCCTCGCGGATGTAGTGTGCCAGTTCCGCCTCGCTCTGGGGCTGGGTGATGTCGTCGTCCGAGAGATCCGGCGACTCGCTGTCCTCGTAGCCGGGGGTGTGGCCCTCGACGCCGGCCAGCTCCGTCGGGAGCGGGCCGGTGCCGACGCGTGAGAGGTAGGCTTTCACGATCCCGATGACTTCGCCCTGGCCGACCGTGGTCGGACCCAGCCCGGTCCCGGTACAGGCCCCGCCGGCCGTCGGGTTCGAGGAGGTGACGTAGGGGTAGATCCCGTGGTCGATGTCGATCGAGGTGCCCTGTGCGCCTTCGAGCATGACGTTCTGGCCGTCGTCGATGGCGTCGTCGAGGAACGAACCGACGTTGACGACCATCCCTTCCGCTTCGAGTCGGCGGCCGTACTCGCGGTACTGCTCGAACAGCGGCTCGACCTCGAAGGCCTCGTCGGTCTCGATGCCGAACACGTCCGCAGCGAGGGCACGCTTCTGGGGAACGACGTACTCCAGACGGGCCCGGAGGGTCTCGGGATCGAGCAGGTCGCCGACGCGAACGCCGCGCCGGCCCGCCTTGTCCTCGTAGGTCGGCCCGATACCGCGGCCGGTCGTCGCCGCCTCGAGATCGCCTTCCTCGCTCTTTGCGTCTTCTTCGATTCCGTCGAGAACGCGGTGGTAGGGGAAAATAACGTGGGCACGAGCGGCGACGCGAACGTCGGGTTCGATCCCACGGTCGCGCAGCGCGTCGAGTTCGTCGAACAGCGTCTCGGGGTTGACGACGCACCCGTTCCCGAGAACGCCGATCTTCCCGCGGATGGCCCCGCTCGGAACGAGAGAGAGCTTGTACTCCTCGCCGCCGTCGACGACGGTGTGGCCGGCGTTGTCGCCGCCCTGATAGCGGACGACGACGTCCGCCGCGTCGCCGTAGACGTCGACGATCCCGCCCTTCCCTTCGTCGCCGAGCTGCGAGCCGACGATGGTTACGGTCATCAATCTCGACTTTCAGCCACCGGGGTATACAGATTACGGTACCGCGCGCGACGAGACTGTGCGCACGCACCACGACAGCTTTATGCACACATTCGCTGTACGCTAAGATAGCTCGCTGCCAGCGGGGGTAGATCGGCGAAATATACCGGCAAACGGCCCCCCACGACAGCAACTTTTAAATCCTGCAAACACAAGTTAACAATTGCCATGATAGACAGGCTTGAGAAGGAAGTAGATATGCTGGAGCGTCATCTGCAGGTTCTGCGGATGGTCATCGAGAACGAACCGATCGGTATCGTGAAGATGTCCAACGAGACGGGCTACCCGCACCACAAGGTTCGGTACTCGCTGCGCGTCCTCGAAGAGGAGAACCTCATCGAGCCGTCGAGCCAGGGTGCCATCACGACCGAACAGACCGCCGAGTTCGTCGACGACCTCGACGAGAAAGTCGACGAGATCATCGACAAGCTCGAAGGCATGAAGATCGAAGACGCCGCCGAGATCGAAGGCTGACGCTCCAGTCGGGTGGGGATCGGACCGCCACGTTCAGTTCTCCGGATCGAATCGCCGTTCGATCCGTCAGTTACAGTTCCGGGACCGCGAGGTGGAACTCCTGGTTGCGCGCCTCGACCAGACAGAGGTGATAGCCGTCCTTGCGCGAGAGATTGACGAAGCTCTTTCGCTTGTCGCGGCTCAACAGTCCGCTGGAAGTCGCCTCTTCGGCCGTTTCGAGCGCAGGCGGTTCGAAGAAGCTCTCGGTGACGAGGAAGGCACCGGCCAGTGACTCGTTCGAGGATCCGACCCGTTCGGCCCGCGTGATCAGGTCGGTCATCATGTCGTCGGTCGCCGGATCGCGGGAGTCGTTGATGTTGGCGACGATCAGCGGATTCCCCATCCGATCGCGCACGACAACGTCGAACTGCTCCTGGGACCGGTGTTGCTCGCCGTCTTCCGTGTACTCGACGGCGATCTGTCCGTTGAGTTCCGCCCTGTCGATCTGTGGCAGCGCGTCGAACAGCTCCGACATCGCTTCGGGGTTGCCGGTGTCGCGGATCTCGTAGAGGAGGTTCCTGACGAGCCAGTCGACGAAGCGGTACTGGATGCTCTCGGGCAGGAACGTCTCGAACTCCGTGTCGCCGACCGCCGCCGTCCCCGCGTCGAACTGCGTGTGAAACTCCAGTCGGAGGTTGTCGTCGACCGCAGATCGGTCGGCGTTCCCGGAGTGGACGGCCGCGAGCGTCGCGTCGCCCTTCGAGTTGTAGCGAACGAAGAGGTTCGTCTGGTCGATGGCCTCTCGCTGGCTCAGCCGCGTCTCCGCGGCCGGCACGTCGTCGTCTTCGACCGACAGCTCTTCGACCCGCTGTTCGAGCCGTTCGATCTCCGTGCGAGCCTCTTCGAGTTCGGACTGGAGACGGTCCCGCTCGCTCGCGAGCGTGTCGAGTTCGGACTGGAGCTGGTCGCGCTCGGCCTCGGTCTCTTCGAGAGCCGCTTCGAGTTCCGCGACGCGCTCCGCGTGGGACTCCGTCGTGTCTGTCGGCTCGGGTTCTGGTTCGCTCGTCGGCTGGGCGGGCTGGCGATCGGGAGCGTCTGTCGACTGCTGGTCGGCCCGTCCCCTCGACTGGCGTTCGGGCTCGTCTCTGGGCTGGGACTGGCGGCGCTCGGTCGCCTCGGCGGAGCGCTCGGGTTCGCGCTTTCGGTCCGGCTCCGACTCAGCCGTCGCTGACTGCTGGTCGGCCGGTGCGCCGGGATGCCGTGACTGGCGGCGCTCGGGCTCCGGATCGCTCTCGACACCGCCGTTCGCTCCGGCCGACGGGGCCGGATTCGATGGCTCGTCGGCGGCCGTCGCTGCGCTCGCGGTGCCAGAGTGAGACGGATCGAGCGACGGGATCGAGCGGGTTTCGAGGTCGCCGGCACCCGCGGCCGACGGATCGTTGGGCGCGGGAGCGACACTAGCACCGCTCGCGGACTGGTCCACCGGTTCGGGCTGCCTGCCCGCCTCAGGTTCCGCCGAGACGCCGTCGGTCGGCTGGGGATCGACGGGTTCGCTGGACGTGCGTGTCGCGTTCTCGCTCGCGGGCCGGTCGGTCGCGGGCTGGCTCCGGGGCTCCTGTTCGCGTCGCGTCGACTCCTCGGATCTGTCGCCGGCCGGCGTCTGGTCGCTCTGGCGTCGGTCGCGGGGACGCTGTTGGCTGTCGGGCGACTGCTCGGGTGTCCGTTCTGGCGACGACTGCTCGGGCGTTCGGTCCGGCGTCGACTCTTCGGGTGCTCGGGACTCGGAGGACGGCGCGGCCGAGTCCGAAGTCGCGTCCGTCCGTTCGTCGGTCGGCGAGGACGGCTCTGACGTGCGTGGCTCGGTCTGCTCGCGAGCGTCGGCGTCCGCTTCGCGCCGCCGTGTCGTCTCCGTCCCCGTCTTCGCGACGGGATCCGATCGGGCGTCCCCGCCGTGTCCCGCCGGCTCCCCACCGTCGTCGCCTGTGGTGGTGTCCGCTGGTGCGGCGTCGCCCGGCGCTGCCGGCTCGTCGGCGGTGTCCGGGTCGGGAGACGCAGTCGACTCCGAGGTAGATTCGTCCGCTGGCGGCTCGTCGGCCGGCACTTCGCCGGAGACACCGGCGGTCCCCTCGCTCGACGCCGGCTCGGGTGTCGTCGGTTCGGGCACGTCGACGATCTCGATGTCGACCGGCCGGACCTCGTAGATCCCGACTTCGCCGTTGGCCTGCTCGAAGGCCTCGTCTTCGGTCACGAGCTGGTCGCTGTTGCCCACCCAGGCGACGCTCATCGAGCGCCCCTGGTGGTAGATCTGGTAGTAGTCGCCCGAGAGGACGTTCTCGGAGAGTTCGACGAAGCCGGTGAAGCCGCCACTGGAGAGGGTCTGGTCGACCTCGGCGATGGGCGTGTCCTCCGTGTAGTACTTCGCTCTGACCTCGTCGGAGCGCTCTTGCATGACCGCCAGCAACGGCAGTCCGGGATGCGGTGCCTTCCGTGCGGTCCCACTGGCGTCCTCGAAGTCCTCGATCGCTCCGTCGAGGATTCCGACGACGTTGCCGTTGAGCATGAACAGCCGAGACGGACCGGCGACGACGACGCCGGAAAACTCCGAGTCGGCCAGCTCGTGGAGCCCCTCGTACCCACCCGAGAAGGGCACGGTGTCCCACGAGTCGATCTGCTCGACCGTGCGTGTACTCATTATAACCCACAAGCCGCATGCGGGACAAATACTTTGCGCCCGGTCTGGCACGACGACTCCGACGGGACTATGTTTCCTCGCCCGCAAGCGCGCGTATGAACGAGGAGCAGGGATTGAGCGATCAGTACGGTCGAGCGAGCCCGTGGCCGCTGTTCGTCGCTCTGGGACTGGTCGTCTCGGAGGTCGGTGTCTTTCTGGGCCTGTTTACCGTCGCAGTGTTCGGACTGGTGTTGTTCGGTGGCAGCGTCGCCGGCATCTTGACTGAGTCTGGGTACACGTCTCGCCCGTGGCCGACGCTGCTCGGCTTCGGTGGCGTTCTGGCCGTCGTCGGGCTCGGACTCGTCGTCTGGCAGGTCCCGCTGGCGACAGTCACACTGGAGAACTTCGGACGGGACGGCCTCCTCTCGCGCAGTGTCGCTATCGTGGCTGCCGGCGTGATCCTCGCGGCGGCCGGGAGCGTCGCCTCGGTCGCCGAGCAGACGACGGTCTGACCGACAGAAAATCAAAGAGCTATTAGTCGCCGTTCGCTAACGACCAGGTATGTCACTGCTCGGTTTCGAGAAAGAGACGCTCCTGGATCTGACCGTCAACGCGATCCCACTGGGGATCCTCCTCTTTTTCATCGCGGCCTTCGCCGTCGTCCCGGCGTTCGGCGTCGATCCGGTGTTCAGTACGATGCAGTTCGCGCTGGTCGGCTCGATGTTCGTCGGGCTGGCGATTCTCTCGTACTACACGGGCAAAGCGATCGAAGGGGCCGAACAGCAGACCGAAGAGTCCGCAGAATAGCGCCGTCTCCGTTCTCGTCCCGTCAGTAGCGTCACTCCGACAGTAGCGATCCAGACGATCGAGATACTTATCGCACTGTCGTCGTGTGATTGGATGTACAGTGACGTTCGATAGCTACCGTAGCGGTCCGTCTGTGACGACCGACGCCGCCCGGAACGGCGCATCGTCTTGGGCGGTGACAGCCGCCGATACGAGTGCCGACCCCGGCGGACTCGTCGGACGACTCCGAATGCGTTCGGTCGCCCTTTCAAGTTGAACCGACCCTTTCATTATGCCCCAAACCTGAGGCACACCCATGGCAGGAGAGCAGTTAGTACTGACCGGACTCATGGCCGTTCTCCTCGTCGTGATCGTCGGGGCCCTCGCGCGAGCCGAGGACTGGCGGTCGTACACACCCCTCGCGAGCGGCGGGGGGTACGGCGAGGCGACGGGACACGGACACGCAGAGAAACCGGGTGGGCTCGTGCGGTGGCTCACGACGGTCGACCACAAAGACATCGGGATCCTCTACGGCGTCTACGCCGTGATCGCCTTCGCCGTCGGTGGCATCATGGCGGTGCTGATCCGGGTGCAGCTGACGCTGCCCGGCGGCGTCATCGTCGGGAACAGCTACTACAACTCGATCCTGACGAGCCACGGGATCACGATGCTGTTCCTGTTCGGGACGCCGATCCTGGCGGCGTTCGCGAACTACTTCGTCCCGCTGTTGATCGGGGCCGACGACATGGCGTTTCCCCGGATCAACGCGATCGCGTTCTGGTTGCTCCCGCCGGCCGCACTCCTGATCTGGGCCGGGTTCTTCACCGCGCCGTTGACGGGCAACGAGATCGAGCCCGCACAGACGGCCTGGACGATGTACACGCCGCTGTCGGCCGAACAGGCCAACCCCGGCGTCGACCTGATGTTGCTGGGCCTGCACCTCTCTGGGGTCGCGGCGACGATGGGTGCGATCAACTTCATCGCGACCATCTTCACCGAGCGCGGTGACGGCGTGAACTGGGCCAACCTCGACATCTTCAGCTGGACGGTCCTCACCCAGTCGGGGCTGATCCTCTTTGCCTTCCCGCTGCTTGGCAGCGCGATGATCATGCTCCTGCTGGACCGGAATCTCGCGACGACGTTCTTCGCCACCGGCAACGGCGGGACGATGCTGTGGCAACACCTGTTCTGGTTCTTCGGCCACCCCGAGGTGTACATCCTCGTGCTCCCGCCGATGGGACTGGTCAGCTACATCCTTCCGAAGTTCTCGGGCCGGAAGCTGTTCGGCTTCAAGTTCGTCGTCTACTCGACGCTGGCGATCGGCGTGCTCTCTTTCGGTGTCTGGGCCCACCACATGTTCTCGACCGGGATGGACCCGCGGCTGCGTGCCTCGTTCATGGCGGTCTCGTTGGCCATCGCGATCCCCAGCGCCGTCAAGACGTTCAACTGGATCACGACGATGTGGAACGGCCAGCTTCGCCTGACGACGCCGATGCTGTTCTGTATCGGCTTCGTCTCGAACTTCATCATCGGCGGTGTCACCGGCGTCTTCCTGGCGTCGATCCCCGTCGACCTCGTGCTCCACGACACCTACTACGTGGTCGGTCACTTCCACTACATCGTGATGGGTGCGATCGGCTTCGCCGTCTTCGCCGGCATCTACTACTGGTTCCCGATCGTCTCCGGGCGGATGTACCAGCGCACCCTCGGGAAAGCACACTTCTGGCTCTCGATGATCGGCACGAACGTCACCTTCTTCGCGATGCTGGCGCTTGGCTACCTCGGCATGCCACGGCGCTACGCGACCTACAACTTCGACGGTGCCTTCGCGCCGCTCGCACAGGTGACGACGTTCCACCAGCTGGCGACCGTGGGCGCGTTCATCCTGCTGGTCGGACAGCTGCTGTTCGTCTGGAACGTCGTGACCTCCTGGCTCGAAGGTCGCCGCGTCCAGAGCCACGACCCGTGGAACCTCGAAGAGAACGACATGCTGGGCAACGAGTTCAGCTGGTTCAAAGAACAGCGTGAGACCGCTCTCGCCGACGGCGGCGAGGAAGACGAGGCCGTGATGGCCGACGGCGGACAGCCCAGCGAGCAGTCGGACGAACGGTAGTTCGAGCGGTCGTCTTTTCGATTCGCCGGTGGTCTACACGCCGCCCGAGATGAGGATGATCCCGGTGATGAACATCAGCGACGCGATCCCGGCGAGCACGAGAAAGAGGAGGTCTTTTTCGGCCATAGCGGCCCTTGGCACTGGAGCGAAAAAGGCTAATCGACTCGCTCCCGAGTGGCAAGCGTGAGTGGCACGCTGCGTGGCGATCGACTCGTCGTCAGACTCTACCTGATCATCGTGGCGCTGACAGGCGTGATGGGGTACGTACTCGCCTGGGCGACCGACGAGACGCTCGAACCGGAGCTGTTCGGCGTCGTCGCGCTGCCGCCGACGCCGGTCGGCGTCGCCGTCTTCGGGATGGTGACGATCGGGACCGGCCTGGGCGTGTTGCTGGCGCTGGTGGTGTACGTCGCGAACAACTTCGACGACGACGCCAGAAACGAGTAGGCGGTCGGGCGATCAGTCGCCCTGGACCTGATCGCGGATCTCCTCGGGGACACTCGGGTCACGCAGCGTCGTCGTGTTGCCGAGTTCCTCGCCGTTGGAGATGTTTTCGAGGATCCGGCGCATGATCTTCCCGGAGCGAGTCTTTGGCAAGTCGCCACAGAAGATGACGTTGGCCGGGCGGGCGAACTTCCCGATCTCGTCTTCGACGGCCGAGACGATCCGGTCACGGACCGCTTCGCTCGGTTCGACGCCGTCTCGGAGGACGACGTACACGTCCGGCACCTCTCCCTTCTCGGCGTCCTCGCGGGAGGCGACGGCAGCCTCGGCCACGTCCTCGACCTCGGCGACGGCCGACTCCAGCTCCATCGTTCCGAGACGGTGGCCCGCGACGTTCATCACGTCGTCGAGGCGGCCGAGGACCCGATAGTAGCCGTCCTGTCCGTGGACCGCGCCGTCGCCGGCTTTGTACACCCAGTCCTCGGGATCGTCGGAGTCGGTGTCAGAGAAGTCCTGCCAGTACTCCTCGATGAAGCGTTCGTCGTTGCCGTACACCGTCTGGAGCATACCGGGCCACGGTTTCTCGATGACGAGGTTGCCGGCACGCCCCGACGCGGGTTCGATGGGATCGCCGTTGTCGTCGTAGATGGCCGGCTGGATCCCGGGGACCGCCTTGCCGGCGGAGCCGGGCTTCATGTCGTCGAGCGCGGGCAGGTTCGTGATCAGGTGGCCGCCGGTCTCGGTCTGCCACCAGGTGTCGACGATGGCCGCGTCCTCGCCGCCGATGTACTTGTAGTACCACAGCCACGCTTCCGGCTGGATCGGTTCGCCGACCGTCGTCATGTGCCGGAAGTCGAAGTCGTAGTCCTGGACGTACTCTTCGCCCCACTTCATGAACATCCGGACGGCGGTCGGCGAGGTGTGGAAGATGTCCACGTCGTAGCGCTCGGCGATCTCCCAGATGCGGCCCTTGTGGGGATGGTCGGGCGTGTCCTCGTACATCACGCTGGTGGTCCCCAGCGAGAGGGGTCCGTAGACGATGTAGCTGTGGCCCGTGATCCAGCCGATGTCGGCGGCACACCAGTAGGTGTCCTCGGGTTTGATGTCGAGGACGTTCTTCGAGGTGGCCGTCACGTAGGAGAGATAGCCGCCGGTGCGGTGCTGACAGCCCTTCGGCTGGCCCGTCGTCCCGGAAGTGTACATCAGGAAGAGCGGATCTTCGGCGTCACGCGAGACCGGGTCGACGCGCGCTCGCTCGTTGTCGGCAAGCAGGTCGTCGACAAGCACGTACGGGTCGTCCTCGCCGATCTCGACGTCGGGGTGGAGTTCGTCTTCGCGCGTCCACAGCAGGACGGTGTCCACGTCGGACTCGGCGGCGTCCAGCGCCTCGTCGCACTTTTCCTTGTGGTTGAGGAACTCGCCGCGTCGGTAGTAGCCGTCACAGGTGACGACCACGTCGCTGTCGGCGGAGTCGATCCGGTCGGCCAGCGCCTGGGCCGAGAAGCCGGCGAACACCTCCGAGTGTGGTGCGCCGATGCGGGCACAGGCGAGCATCGTCACCGGCAGCGCGGGGAGCATCGGGAGATGACAGGTGACCACGTCGTCCTCGCGGACGCCCACGTCCTGCAGCGAGGCGGCCATCGCGTTGACCCGGTTGTACAGGTCCTGATAGGTGATCGTCTCGCTCTCGTCGGCGTCGGTCCCCTCCCAGATGATCGCCGCCTGGTTCTTGCGCTCGTCGAGATGGCGGTCGATACAGTTGTGTGACGCGTTGAGCTTCCCACCGGTGAACCACTCGTAGAACGGCGGATTGGAGTCGTCGAGCACCTCGTCCCAGTGTTCGTCCCAGTCGAGGAGTTCGGCGTACTCCTCGAACGCCTCCGGGTAGTTCTCGTCGAACCGTTCGTGGATCTCCGGATCGGTGACGTTGGCCTGGCCGACGAAGTCGGTCGGCGGACGGAAGTACTCTTGCTCCGTCAGGCGTGCCTCGAGTTCGGGTCCCTCATCTGGCATGATTAAATATACCTCATGCTGGTGCTCACAGTGGAACCGTATTAAGTTATTCCAAGCGACATGATCTGTATAGATACTGGCATCTCGTTTCCCAGAGACAAACGAATGGCAGGCAGGGACCGCGAAGCCATTCACCTTACCACTCTGAAACACCTGCGGCACAACCGACGGTATCTTCGGTCAAAAGCCGGTGTCGGTCCAGTGGAGGCGAACGGTCACTGGAGAGCAAAGACGAGAGTGTCGAGTGCCGTTACAGCTTGGTCGTGGCGGTCGCCGCCGCCGACGCGTCGCCGATCTCACGGTAGTAGGCGACGTAGTACGTGTACATGACCGAGCCGACGACCGTGCTGATCACGAGACTCGAACCGAGAAAGAGCCCGGCCTCGGTGGTCGACATGTAGTCGAAGATCGAGACCATCCCGGTGTTGGACCCGGCGTCCATCGCCATCGAGTCGAAGCTGGTGTAGAACAGGAACGCCGTCGGGAGCTGTGCGAACAGACCGATCACGAACGCCAGCAGGTCGAAACCGAGCACCGAGAGGACGTTCGAGCGAACGAGCGAGAGGCTCCGGCGGAACGAGTCGGCCACTCCGTCGCCGTCGAGCACCATCGCGGCGGGGAAAAACTGCGAGAGGAACCACGGGACCAGGACGACGAGGAAACCGACCAGCGAGAGGAGCGCGACCACCAGAAGCGTCGCGGTCCCCAGCCCGGTGTTGAGCGCGAACCCGAACACCAGAACCACTGCCACGAAGAAGACGATCGCGACGAGAACGTAGAGGACGAGCGTGACGACACCGAGGAGCAGTCCGCCCAGGAGGAGGCCGACGTAGTGGTCCCGGCCAGCCGCGAAGAACTGACCGAACGACGGGGTCTCCGTCATCGACGCCGCCACGTAGGCGACGAGCCCGCCGACGAGGAAGGGCAGTAGGAGATAGACGACGCCGGTCGCGGGATACGCGAGCAGTGGGTTGACGAACTGGGCAGCAGAGAGGCCGGTGCTCAGCAGCGAGAACGCGAAGAGGATCGCGACGATCTGGGGCTGTCGGCGGAGGGTGTCGATACCGGTCGCGAGTGCGCCAGCGGGCTTCATGTCACCGACGACCTATCGGCAACGAATAAGTTTTCCGGGTGGCAGTCGACCGCGTCACGCAGCCCCGATCGTCTCCCGGTAGCTCCCGTACTCGTCCTCGAAGACGCCCATGATCTCGCCCATCGTCGCCTCGACTTTGACGGCCTCGACGATCGCTGGCATCACATTCTCGCCGCCGACGGCCGCCTCTCTGACACCGGCGAGTGCCGCCGTCACGGCCTCGTCGTCGCGTTCGGCCCGTACGTCTGCGAGGCGCTCGCGTTGCTGTTCTTGCACGCGGTCTTCGACCTGCAGGAGGTCGGGCTCGGTCTCTTCCTCGACCGCGTAGGCGTTGACGCCGACGACGGTCTCCTCGCCGTCCTCGACGCGTTCCTGGTACTCGTAGGCGGCGTCCTGTATCTCCCGTTGGAAGTAGCCGTCTTCGATCCCCGCGAGGACGCCCGCTCGCATGGAGCCGTCGCCCAGTTCGTCCCTGACGTGTTCGATGTACGCCATCGCGTCGGCCTCGATCTCGTCTGTCAGCGTCTCGACGGCGAAGCTCCCACCCAGCGGGTCCACGATATCGGCCGCACCGGACTCCTCTGCGATGATCTGCTGGGTTCGCAGGGCCACCCGAACCGCCTTCTCGCTGGGCAGAGCGAGTGCCTCGTCGAAGCTGTTCGTGTGCAGGCTCTGGGTCCCGCCGAGGACGCCGGCCAGCGCCTGGATGGTCACCCTGACGACGTTGTTCAGCGGCTGCTGGGCGGTCAGTGACTGGCCGGCGGTCTGGGTGTGGAACTTCAGTTGCTTGGCGGCCGGCTCGCTCGCGTCGTACCACTCGTCCATGACCCGCGCGTAGATCCGCCGCGCGGCCCGGAACTTCGCGACCTCCTCGAAGATCGAGTTGTGCGCGTTGAAGAAGAAGGACAGTTGCGGGGCGAACGTGTCCACGTCCAGGCCTCGATCGAGACAGTCCTCGACGTAGGCGAAGCCGTCGGCGAGCGTGAAGGCCAGTTCCTGCGTGGCGGTCGATCCGGCCTCGCGGATGTGATAGCCCGAGACCGAGACCGGCTTGAACGACGGCGTCTCCTCGGTGGCGAACTCGATCACGTCGGTCACGAGCCGCAGCGACGGCTCCGGGGGAACGACCCACTCTTTCTGTGCGATGAACTCCTTGAACATGTCGTTCTGGAGAGTGCCCCGAAGCTCCGTGCGGTCGACGCCGCGGCGGTCCGCGAGCGCGACGTACATCGCGTAGATGACGGGCGCGCTGGGGTTGATGGTGAAACTCGTCGAGATCTCGGCGAGGTCGATCCCGTCGAAGAGGATCTCCACGTCCCGGAGCGTGTCGACGGCGACGCCCTCCTTGCCGACCTCGCCCTCGGCCATGCGGTCGTCCGAGTCGATCCCCATCAGCGTGGGCATGTCGAAGGCCGTCGAGAGTCCCGTCTGGCCCTCGTCGATCAGGTACTGAAATCGCTCGTTGGTCTCCCGAGCCGTGCCGAAGCCGGCGAACTGGCGCATCGTCCACTGGCGGCCACGGTACATCGTCGGATAGACGCCGCGGGTGTAGGGCTCCTCGCCGGGGAACCCGAGATCACGCTCGTAGTCGAGGTCGGCAACGTCGGCCGGCGTGTACAGCCTGTCGACCGCGCGATTCGAGACGGTGGCGAACCGCTCGGCTCGCTCGCCGTAGGCGTCCAGTACTGGATCGAGCGTCTCGGCCTCCCAGTCGGCTTTCGCCTCCCGGATGGCTGCCAGGTCGGCCTCGTCGTACATACTGTATTCGTTGACTTCGTGTGACAATAAGTTTTGTACGCGCCGAGGGGGTCCTACTCGTCTTCGCCCTGGAGGCGTTCGGTCGTCTCGACGAGGGGGTGGCGCGCGTAGTCGACCACCTCGATGTCGCTGATCGAAGTGAGGTCCGCGTCGTCGGCGGTGCGTGCCATCCCGAGGTCGACCGGGTCGTCCAGCACGATCACGTAGGCGTCCATCTCTTCGATTCCCAGCTGTTCGGCCGCTTTCACGCGGTGGTGGCCGTCGGCAAGCAACAGCTCACGGGTCTGCTCCGAGCCCTCGCCGTCGGCGAACTCGGTGACGGTCGCCTGATCGGGCGGCTGAAGCCCCCCGTTGTCGATGACCACGAGCGGCTCGGCGAGTCCGCGTTTGAGTTCGTAGGTCCGTCCCTCCAGTTCGTCCGCGTAGACGGTCCCCTGTGTCGGTACCAGCTCGTCGATGACGACCTCGCGCCGTTCGTCCCGCGCGGACACGTCGTGGATCGACTCCAGGGTCCGGGTGAGCTTGTCGACCTTGTTCGGCGTCGCGCGCTCGATGTGCGAACGAATCACGTCAGCGTTCGAGATGATGCCGACGAGGTGGCCCGCGTCGTCGACGACCGGGAGCTTCTGGATGCCAGACCGGAGGATGACCCGTCCCGCGTCCTGAACGCCCATCTCCGGGTGGGCGACGAGGATGTCGTCGCTCATCACGCGAAACATCGGCTCGTGGTCCTCGGCCAGCAACAGGTCTCGGGCGCTGACGAAGCCCTCGACACGACGCCCTTCACACACCGGAAAACCGCTGTACTCGTCGCTCTCGGCGATTCGACGGGCGACCGCTTCGACCGTGTCGTCGGGCGAGACCGTGGCCACGTCGCTGGTCATGTACTCCCGGACGCGTGGTTCGCCGTCCGCTTCCATGAGTTCGGGGACGAGACCACGGGAGAAAAAGGCCCCGACGGTCCGTCACTCCTCGCCGTCCTCGCTGTCGAGATACTCGTCGGTGGCCCCGTAGCGCGACGCGGTGTACACCGGGCTCAGGAGGTGGTTGGGACGGGCCTGGACCGCGTCGAGGAACCGGTCGTCGACGACGGCACGGACGACCTCGTGGAGCGACTCGTCCCGGTCCTCGATGGATTCGAGGACGCCCAGCGTGATCTGTGCACCGGCCATGTCGGCGTGGCCCCCCGCACTACCGATCTGGCCGAACGCCTCGCGGAGCACTTCGCCGAGATCGATCTCGGTGCCGCGAGCGCGCGCCGACGCGTATATCGTACCGTCCTTGACGCCGTAGACCAGCGTCGAGTTGATCCCCTGAAGATCGAGCAGTCGGTCGGCGGCCTGTGCGAGTGCGTCCCGATCCGGGAGCTCGCCAACGCAGCTCAGCAGCACCGATCCCTCCCGCTGGCGGTTCGCGATCGCGTGTCCGATCGTATCGAGCGTGTCGGCGCTCATGCTCGGATCCTCGATACGCTGGAGGATGTCGAGGTCGGCGTGTGGCAGCAGGTAGGCCGCGGCCTCGAAGTCGTCGACCGACACCTCGCGTCGAAACTCGCGCGTGTCGACGCTGATGCCAAAGAGGAGTCCCGTCGCGACCGCCTCTTCGACGAGCGAGTCGAATCGGCGGAGATAGTCGGCGAGCAGCGTACTGGTGGCACCCACGTCGCTCCGGAGGTCGACGAATCGCGCCTCGACGGGCGCACGCGGCGGGTGGTGATCGACGACGATGTCGATGGGCGTCTCGGGCGGGAGCTGGTCGTTGACCCCGGGACGGGAGTGATCGACCAGCGCGAAGCCGTCGTACGCGTCGAGATCCGCGTCGGCGTCGAGGGTCTGGAGATCGAACTCCAGCAGATTCACGAACGCCCTGTTCTCCTGGTGGGTGATCTCGCCGTAGTAACACAGTTCCGTCTCACAGCCGACGGCCTGTGCCAGCCGCGACAGCGCGACCCCGCTCGCGATGGCGTCGGGGTCCGGGTTGTCGTGCATGACGACCGCCAGCGTGCCGTCCACATCGCGCAACACGCGCTGGAGCTGTCGGGTCCGCAGACCGGCCTCGCCGACGCGTTCCATGAGGTGGTCGGTGATCGCCGCACCGGGATCGACGACCCGGTCGGCGGCGCGTTCGAGGGCCTCGTCGACCGCCGGATCGGTCTCCAGCCCGCTGTAGGCGACGAGCATCGCCGACGGGAAGACGGATCGCACCGCCTGCGCGACGGCCGCGTTGCGTTTGGCGTCGCCGACGGCGACGAACACCGTCTCCGGCGTCCAGCCCAGCGACGACAGCACCGAGCGGTCGGCCGGATCCGCCAACTGCACCGAGACCGCGTCCGTACGGAGCGTGTCGACCCGGTGTTCGTCCTCGGTGAGGACCGTCACCTCGCCACGGCCAGCTGCGAGTTCGTCGAGCAGTGACCGGACGAGCGGCCCCGCCCCCAACACCAGGCGAGAAGTCATACGCGAGAGTGAGCGATGGAGCGTCTAAAAACCACTTACTTGAGCCGCTCCTGGAGAAAGGAGGGGTGTGCCGCCGTGACACCCTCCGTCGAGAGGATCTCGTCTTCGATGATCTCGCCGACTTCGCCGCCGTCGGCGGCCCGCACTTCCGCCATGAGCATGTGGTCGCCACTGGACGTGTACAGCGACTCGACGGCGTCGATCGCAGAGAGTGCGCGAGTCACCTCGACGTAGCAGTCGCTCGCGACGTCCATCCCGACCAGTGCGATCGACTGGCTCGACAGCTTCTTGGGGTTCACGTCGGCGGAGTAGCCGACGATGACGCCCTCGTCTTCGAGTTTGTTGATGTACTTGCGAACGGTCGGTTTCGAAACGTCCGCCCGTTCGGCGATCTCCGCGTACGATGCCTGTGCATCGTCCTCCAGGACAGAGAGAATGCGGCGCTCCGTAGAATCGACGCTCATAGACGTTTCTTTGCTACGGACGAAAAAATACCTTCCGAATCCACAAACGAGGATGCAGTCCCGCCGAGCGGCGTTACTTGTGGTGGTCGAGCAGGGAGTCGGCAGTGCGCTCCCACTCGTAGTCCTCGTCGAAGTACCGCTCTGCGAGCGGTTCTTCGGGCATCTCACCGGTGGCCTGCTTCTCCTCCTGGTAGGACGGACTCTCGTCGTCGACGTAGTAGCGTCCGGTCAGGACTTCGCCCTCGTAGAGTTTGTTCTCCGTCTCGAACATCATCTTCTGGGCTTCCTCGCGGTTCGAGGTGTCGAAGTCGTAGTCGTCGGACTGCTGGATGTCCGTGTACGGGACGTAATGCTTCGCGTCCTTGTTCCAGGTCGGACACTGGGTGAGGAAGTCGACGTGTGCGAAGCCGTCGTGTTCGATCGCTTCCGCGATGATCTCCTTCGCCTGGTTGGGGTTGACCGCCGCGGTCCGGGCGACGTACGTCGCACCGGAGGTCAGCGCGAGGCTGAGCGGGCGGATCGGGGACTTCGCCGAGCCCGAGGGCTGGGTCTTTGACTTGTGACCCTTCGGGGAGGTCGGCGAGGTCTGGCCCTTGGTGAGGCCGAAGATCTCGTTGTTGAACACGATGTAGGTCATATCGTGGTTCTCGCGGGCGGTGTGCATGAAGTGGTTCCCGCCGATCCCGTAGCCGTCGCCGTCACCGCCGGCCGCGATGACCTCGACGTCGGGGTTCGCGAGCTTCGCCGCACGTGCGACGGGCAGCGAGCGCCCGTGGATGGTGTGGAAGCCGTAGCTGTTGAAGTAGCTGTTGAGCTTGCCCGAACAGCCGATACCGGTAAACAGCGCGACCTCGTCGGGGTTGCGGCCGACTTCCGGCATGGCCTGCTTGAGCGCCTTCAGGACGCCGAAGTCGCCACAGCCGGGACACCACGTTGCCTGTGGTTCGATGCCGGGCGTAAACTCGTCGCGGTCAACCTCGCGTTCGTCGCCGATTGCTGAGAATGCACTCATAGCTTAGTCACCTGCCGCTGGGAGGTACTTCATGTTGCTCGCGGCGAGATCCTCGCCGTTGATGCTGGTCTCGAAGCCCTCGACGATCTCTGCCGGTTCGAACGGGTTCCCGTTGTACTTCAGCAGACTGGAGAGCTTCGGACCGAAGCGGCCGATCTCTTTCTGCGTGAGGCCGCGGAACTGTGCGCTGGCGTTCATCTCGACGACGAGTGCCTCGTCGACGGATTCGAGCCACGCCGAGACCTCTTCGACGGGGTAGGGAGCCATATCGGAGACGCCGAGTGCCTTCACCGAGTGGCCGTCGTCGTTGAGACGGTCGACGGCCTCGAAGACGGTGTCCTGGTGGCTGCCCCACACGAGGATGCCGTAGTCGGCGTCCTCCGGACCGTGGTAGGTCTGGTGGGACGTGTTCTCGTCCAGGTCAGCACGGATGTCGTCGAGCTTGTCCAGCCGACGGTTCATCTGTGCGATCCGGTTGTCGGGGTCCTCGCTGATGTGGCCCGACGGATTGTGTTCGTTGCCGGTCGCGAGGTAGCGGCCGTCTTTCTGGCCGGGAACCGAGCGCGGGCTCACGTTGGAGCCGTCCTCCGGTTCGTGCTGGAAGCGCTGGAACTTGCCCGAAGCGTGGTGGGCCGCGTCGGCGATCTCCTCTTCGGTGAGCACGGAACCGGGGTCGGCGTTTGGCTCGCGGTCGAAGAAGCTCTCGTCGACGTTGCGAAGCTCGCCCTGGAGCTTCTGGTCGTAGATCACGATCGACGGGATCTGGTACTCGTAGGCGATCCGGAAGGCCGCTCGCGTCTGGTCGTAGCACTCCCGGATGTTTGCGGGTGCGAAGACGACGCGAGCCGAGTCGCCCTGACTCGTGTACAGGACGTGTTCGAGGTCGGCCTGCTCGGGCTTGGTCGGCATCCCGGTCGAGGGGCCAGCGCGCATCGCTTCGACGAGCACGACCGGCGTCTCGGTCATCTCGGCGAGGCCCAGCGGCTCGCTCATGAGCGCGAACCCACCACCGGAAGAGCCGGACATCGACTTGACGCCAGCGTGGCTGGCACCGAGTGCCAGCGCCGCCGCGGCGATCTCGTCTTCGACCTGCTCGGAGATCCCGCCGAACTTCGGCAGGTGCTGGGACATGATCGTGAACACGTCGGTCCACGGCGTCATGGGGTAGCCCGCGATGAAGCGACAGCCCTCGTCGAGCGCACCGTAGGCGATGGCGTTCGACCCAGAGAGGAGGACCTGCTCGTCGTCGTGGTCCGCCGCTTCCGGCATGGTGAGGTCGTGGGTGTGTTCGAGTTCCTCGGCTCGCTCGTAGGCGTCTTCGAGCACCGCGAGGTTGTCTTCGAGGATGTCGCCCGACATGTTCTCTCGCATGAGCTCCTCGAAGAAGGCCGGGTCCGTACCCAGCAGCGCCGCCGTGACGGCGACGCCAGCGGTGTTGCGCATGACCTCGCGACCGTGTTCGCGGGCCATCTCGCGGAGGTTCATCGGGTAGACGTGCCAGTCGTTCTCCTCGGCACGCGCTTCGAGGTTCAACTCGGCGATGGCGTCCTCGTCGAGGAGTCCCTCGTCGTAGACGATGACGCCGCCCTCTCGGAGATCGTGGAGATTCTCCGAGAGCGGCTTGACTTCCTCGTCGCCGTAGTAGGCTTCGTCCTGTGGGTTCCGTGCGAAGGAGTCACCGAGGGCGAGGAGGAAGTTGTAGCCGTCACCACGCGAGCGTACGTCTTCGTCGCTCGCGCGTACCTCTACGAACGTGTGGCCGCCCCGGATGCGCGAGGGATAGTGACGATGCGTAAAAACGTCAAGTCCCGAGCGCATCAGGGCCTTTGCGAAGTTTTGGCTCGTCGAGTCGATCCCGTCACCGGAACCGCCAGCGATTCGCCAGATTAGTTCGTTATCTGTCATTTGAAATCATCGGCCCCAGTTGGGAAGCCGTATATCCACCGTTGGAGGGCCGTGACTAAAGATTTTCCACTACGTCGCACCCCATTAATCATGAACGTCACGCAGATACCACTCAAATGGCCGTTTTCGACATGTCAAGTGGTCGGCTAGCACACGGAATACCATGAACAACGGGCAGACGGTGACGAGGCACAACCCCTAAGCCGACCCGGACCGTTACAACCATAGACTCAATGTCGCTTTCGGAACTCATCGCCGGGGTCGAAGACCACGAGAAACGACTCATCGTGTTCAACGCCGGAGATGACGCGGCCGCCGATCTTCGACAGCAGTTTTCCGACCGAAACGTCGCCGTCACGGCCGAGGAGACGGTCAGTGGACGGCCGGGAGAGTTCGTCACTCTCAGTGACGAGGACGGGGTGATCGCGGCGGCCAGCCTCGAACAGTTCACCGATCGACTCGCCCGAAACGACCGGCCCATCGGCGTCGAGCAGAGCCCGTACCGTCCGATCCTCGACGAACTCGACGAGACGATGTTCACGTCCTGGAGCATCGGACAGATGATGGCCGCGACCAGAGAGATCGAAGACCGTGCGTTCCGCGTCGGTCGTGGCTCGCTACACGCTGGCTTCCAGACGGTATCGACGCTGGCCGGGGAACTCGACAGGTACGAGCAACTGGGCGACGGCGCGGTAGACGTACACGCCTACGCCGCACCCGACGAGGAACCCCCCGAGACCGACAACTTCACGCTCCACATCGAGCGTGCGACCGAGATCGAAGAATCGTGGTTCGTCGTCTTCGACGGCGGTGGCGACGACGGCCAGAAGTGCGCGCTGCTGGCAGAGGAACGGGCCCCGCGAGAGTTCTACGGCTTCTGGACGTACGACGCGGACACCGTCGACTGGATCCTCGAACACCTGCGCTCGACGTACGGTTACGTCGAGCAGTGAGCGGACGGCCGAAAAACGAAAACTGGGGCTCGAAAACGCGACGCGCTACTGGGGCGTCTGGCTGTAGATGAGGTTGCGCTGGATGTCGTTCGCGCCCTCGTAGATGACCGGGATGCGCACGTCGCGGTAGACACGAGAGATCCGGTTCTCGGTCAGGACCGAACGGCCGCCGTGGAGCTGCATCCCCTTCTCGGCACACTGGGTCGACACTTCGGTCGCCTTCGTCTTGGCCATGGCCGCCCAGAATCCCGCGTTCTCCTGGTTAGCCACCTTGTCGGCCGCGCGCCACGTGAGCGCTCGGGCGGACTCGAACTCCATGCGCATGTCTGCGAGCTTGTGCTGAACCGCCTGGAACTCGTCGACGGACTTGCCGAAGGCCTCGCGGTCGTGGACGAAGTCCC
This sequence comes from Halomicrobium sp. HArcht1-1, assembly GCF_058933285.1. Classification (NCBI taxonomy): domain Archaea; kingdom Methanobacteriati; phylum Methanobacteriota; class Halobacteria; order Halobacteriales; family Haloarculaceae; genus Halomicrobium; species Halomicrobium sp. HArcht1-1. Next base: position 1,489,122 of record NZ_JBZYDL010000001.1, on the reverse strand, counting down.
ACCCCTCCTCGATGGCGGCCGCGGCCAGCCCGAGGCCGTGGCCGGCGACGATCACGCGCCCGTGGTTGAAGAACTCCGCGAGCATGTAGAAGCCAGCGCCCTCGTGGCCGATGACGTTCTCCTCGGGAACTCGGCAGTCGTCGAAGACGATGTGGGCCTGTTTGGACGCACGGAAGCCCATCTTCTCCGGGATGTGCTCGGCGTCGTAGCCGTCGGTGTCGGTCGGGACGATAAACAGCGAGTAGTTGCCGTAGCGGTTGTTGGGGTCGTCGCCGGTCTTCGCGTAGACGGTGACCCAGTCGGCTTCGACGCCGTTGCCGATCCAGTACTTCTCGCCGTTGAGGACGTACTCGTCGCCGTCTTTCTCCGCCGTCGTCTGCATCCCGGCCATGTCGCTCCCGGTCTCGGGCTCCGAGACGGCCAGGCCAGTGAGCTGTTCGTTCTCCGCGACCGGACGGAGGTACTCCTCTTTCTGTTCCTCGTTGCCGTGGTCTTCGAGCATCTCCGCGCCGAAGCTCGCGAGCTGCAGGGTCAGGGCGATGCCGGCGTCGGCCTTGTAGAACTCCTCGGCCATCGCGAGGACCTGCTGGAGGGACAGCCCGCGCCCGCCGTACTCCTCGCCGATGTCCTGTGCGACCAGCCCGGCCTCCATCCCCTGCTCCAGGATGTCGACCGGGTACTCGCCGCGCTCGTAGTACTCTGCGGCGTTTGGTTCGATGTGTTCGGCTGCGAACTCGCGGGCTTCCTGCTTGATGTCCCGAGCTGCTTCGGGAACGACTGTCTCTTCTAGGAGATCCATGTACAGTATCACGGGCCGCGTTCCCAAATAGCTCGTGGAACACCGGCAAACGATAGTGAGGTTTACGCCCTAGACTTCGATCTCCTGCATCAGTTCGACCAGCTCTTCGAGTTCCGGGAAGGTGTACACCTTGACGTTGATGTCTGACTCCAGGGCGTGAACACGGGAGTCGAACATCAGCGCCATGTCGGTCTCGCGGTCGCCGACGAGTTCGTCGACCATCCCGCTGCCGGGGCCGAAGGTGAAGTTCGGCGTCGAGATGTCGATGGTCGTCTCCAGGACGTTCGCCCAGCCGTCGATGAAGCCACTGGTCATGATGTTGCCGATCTCCTGGATCGCGGACCGTTCCATGTCGGTGAAGCCGTCGGTGGCGTCGCTGGTCTCGCCCATGTCGCCGATCATCCCGCTGGCCAGCTTCTTCGCGTTCTCCGCGTTGAACAGGAAGAGAATGTAGCCGTGTGGGGGTTCGAGCATCCGGATCGAGATCCCGATCTGGCGCTCGTCGCCGATGTGGGTCTTGATGTCGGGGATGTCGATGAAGTTGATCTTGGTGATCTCCATCTCCGTCTCCATCCCGGTCATCTGGCTCAGGTGGTTCGCGACGGTGTTACCGCCCTCCTTCGCCATCTTGTTGAACAGCCCCAGCTTCCGGATATCGATCATCAGGCTCATGAGTGGTCGATCGTTGGACAGGGGTTACCTGCCCTCACACATAAGCTATGCACCCTCATTTTCGGAGACGAGAATTGGGGAACGAATCCGTGACCGGACGGGGACGAACCGAAGCGCGGACGACCGCCGTCCGATCAGGCCCGGATCGAGACGGCCACTCCTTCGCCCAGCGGGAGCAGACTGGTCTCGAAGTCGGGGTCGTCTCGGACTGTCGCCAGGTAGTCGGCGATCCCGTGGCTCGACGCGGTCGCGTCGACGGCGTCGCCCGCCAGGAGTGCGCGCACGTCCTCGAAGTCGAGCGGGCCGGCCTCGATCGCGTTGTCGGCGGCGACGATGCCACCGACCGGGATCTTCTCGCGAACGGCCTCGAAGGCCTCGGCGTAGCGGTCCTTCTCGTTGTCGATCAACACGAGGTCGAAGGGGCCGTCGTACGCGTCGACGGTCTCGATTGCGTCGCCGTGTTCGAAGCGTGCTCGGTCCTCGAACCCACCGGCCGCGAGGTTCTCACGCGCGTCGTCCAGTTCGTCGGCGTCGATCTCGGTCAGGACGATCTCGCCGTCCGCCGGGATCGCCGACGCGATCCAGTACGCCGAGTAGCCGTAGCCAGAGCCGAACTCGAAGACGCGCTCGGCGTCGACGGCGCGAGCGAGTAGCCGGAGCCACCCGCCGACGGCCGGGCCGACGGTGGGAAAACCCTCGCGGTCGGCGCGCTCGTCCATCGCACGGATCACGTCGTCACGACCGGGTGCCAGCGTTCGCGCGAACTCCTCGGTCACGTCGGGCAGCGGGTCCTCGGACATGTGTCGACGTTCGACAGCGACGGTAAAAAGCGTCCGCTACCGGTTCCGGCTGACGGGGAACCGGACCCGGTCGGGTGCCTCGTTGAAATCGGCGAGGATCCGCTCGTACAGCTCGTTCCGGACGCGCTGACCCCGCCGCGGGTGGACGAGATAGCGCAGTCGCAGTTCGACCCACGACTCCTGCTGGACGACGTTGACCGAGGGGCGGTCCCGGACCTCCAGCTCCACCGGCGTCTCGGAGAGGCGCTCGCGGTAGGTCGCGATCCGGGCGGCCATCTCGTCGCCGAGGTAGTCGTCGGCGATGGCGATCATCCGCTCGCGGGCGTACTCCAGTTCGGTCTCGTAGGCGACCTGGACCGTGAGCTCGTTCCAGACGTAGGGAAACTCCTCGCGGGTGTAGTTGGCGACGTGCGAGGAGAGGACGACGCTGTTGGGCAGCGTGATGATCCGTCCGGAGGGCTGGTTCGAACTGACGAGGCCGCCGTCGATCTCCCACAGTGTCGTCACGAGGAAGTCGACCTCCACCACGTCGCCCTTCGAGTCGTCGATGGCGACGCGGTCCCCGACCTGGTAGGGCCGCTTGACCATGATGTACAGCCAGCCGATGGCCGAGAACAGGGGTTGCTGGAGCGCGAACGTGACCGCGAAGCCGACCACGCCCAGCGAGAAGAGGACGCCGACCCACTGCTGGGTGAGCACGCCCAGCAACGCGATCACCGTCGCGGCTCCGAACGCCAGCCGGAGCACGTTTCGAACGTCGTGGCCGCGGCGTTTGGTCGGCGCGTTGTCCACCAGGACGCGCCGCGTCAACATGTAGAGCCCGTAGCTCGCGAACAGGATCGCAGCCGCCGAGAGTGCCTGGGCGACGAGGAGCGGCATCGGCACCCCACCGACCACGCCCTCGACCGGGAGCAGATCTGCGTACGCGGCACCGACAGCCAGGACGGCGGCGAGCAGGAGCGAGCCGTAGCCGACGGGTCGTTTCACGACCGTGAGGAGCGGCCCGGCGGACAAAACCGTTGGGACCGCTCAGCGGACCGCGGCCACGAGTTCGGCCACACGGTCGGGATCGACCGGGTTCTCGACTGCCCCACCGGCTTTGAGCGCCGTCCCGACGATCAACCCGTCGGCGGTGTCGAGCAGCGAAGCGGCCGTCTCGCTCGTCACGCCGCTGCCGACGAACACCGGCACGGTCGGGTCGACGGCGTCCCGAGCCGTGGCGACGGCCTCCACGTCCGGCGCGTCGGCCTCGCTCCCGGTCGCAGTCCCCGAGACGACGACCCCGTCGGCGTGACCGCGCTCGATCGTGTCGGCGACGATCTCGGCGACGCCACGTACTGCCAGCGGGGCCGAGTGTTTGACCGCCACGTCGGCGAGGATGGAGACGTCTGCGTCGATGCGCTCGCGCAGGCGGACCGTCTCGTGGGCGCGCCCCTCGACGATACCCTGGTCGGTCAGGCGTGCGCCGGTGTGGACGTTCACGCGGACGAAGTCGGCACCGGCCGCCGCGGCGACCGAGACCGCTGCCGTGGCGTCGTTGCGCAGGACGTTGACGCCGACGGGGCAGTCGACGGCGTCGGTGATCGCACGCGTCACGGTCGTCATCTCGGCGACGACGTGGGGCGGTACGTCGTCGGGGTAGAACGGCGCGTCGCCGAAGTTCTCGACGATCAGCGCGTCGACGCCCACGTCGGCGAGCGTACGAGCGTCTGCCAGCGCGTGTTCCCGGACCGTCTCGCGGTCCTCGAAGCCGGGCGCGCCGGGCAGTGCCGGCAGGTGGACCATCCCGACGAGCGGTCGGATCGCTCCGAGTGCAGTTTCGGTCATGCCCGTCGTTCGACTGGGCGGGAAAAAAGGGCGCTGGACGATCCGAGCTACGCGTCCCAGTAGTCGGGTTCGTTGCCCGGCTTCCACTTGATCGAACAGCCACGCGACGGCTTCGCTTCGGCCGTGATCTCCTCGCCGGCCAGCAGCGTCTCGATGTGAGCCTGCATCTCGCGCCGAGTGGGCTCGTCGTCGGGGTTCGTCGCGTCGTCGAGACGACCGTGGTAGGCCAGCCGGAAGGTCCCGCCGTCGTCGGCAAAGAGGTACGGATCGGGCGTACAGCGAGCGCCGTAGGCCGCCGCCGTCTCCTGGGACTCGTCGAAGAGGTATGCGTCGTAGTCGACGGTCCCGTCGCCGACGAGTTCCTGCATCTTCTCGAAGGAGTCGTCGGGGTACTCCTCGGGATCGTTGGCGCTGATCCCGACGACGGCGACCTCGTCGTACTCCGCCGCGAGGCGGTTCAGCTCGTCGAACTTTGCCTGTGCGTACGGACAGTGGTTGCAGGTGAACACGACGAGCAGCGCCTCGCGGTCGGCGAACGCGTCGAGGGTGTAGGTCTCGCCGTCCGTCCCTGGCAGTTCGAAGGCCGGTGCCTCGTCGCCACGCTGGAGAACGTCGTCCTCCGAATCGAGTGCGACCATCTCACCGAGGGTTTGTCGGGACCGCGTAAGAAACCTCGCCAGCGTCCCGATGCGCCAGTCGCTACGGTTCCGTCGACGCCGCCGCCCGGGTGACGTTGCCGAACGACCGGGCCGCCGCGAAGGCGTCGCTGTCGGCGGCGACCGAGTACAGCGGCTCTTCGCCGTCGCGCTCGCGCTTCTCCAGCAGGCCGAGTTCCGTGATCGCGTCCAGCGTTCCGTTGAGGTACAGCGACTTGAGCGGTACGTCCGCCCGATCGCTCAATTCTGTCTTCGTGAACGACGCATCGGGGTCGAGTTCGAGGAGCGTGTCTATCAGTGCCGCAGCGTCGTCGTGCTCCGCGACGACGTGCCACGCGGTGTCGTCGCTGTCGGGGCCGTCCATATCCGGTCGTCGGTCTGGAATAAGATAAACGTGTCCGAGCGTGTGTGTCGACCCACCACGGTGTAGCAACGCTTTAGTCGACCCCAGCGCGGGTATACGTATGAGCAATCGGAAGGACGTGCTGGCGGTCCTGCGCGAGAACGCCCGCCAGTCGAACGCGGACATCGCCCGCCAGACCGGCCTGACCGAGCCGGAGGTCGAGCGTATCGTCGACGAACTCGAATCCGAGGGCGTCGTCAAGGGGTACACGGCGGTCGTCGACTGGGAGGCCGTCGAGGAGGGCGACGAGCCCGTGCGTGCCACCGTCGAACTGAACGTCACACTGGACCGCGAGACCAGCTACATCGACATCGCCGAGCGGATCGCCAAGTTCCCGCAGGTGAAGTCGCTACGGCTGATCAGCGGGGACTACGACTTCGACATGGAGGTGGAAGGCGACTCGATGAGCGAGGTGTCACACTTCGTCAGCGACAAGATCGCGCCGATCCCCGAGATCACCCAGACCGTGACACACTACATCATGGAGTCGTACAAGGAACAGGGCATCGAGTTCGGCGACGGCAACGACGACGATCGGCTCTCGATCTCGCCATGACGTTCGAGCCAGCCGACCGCGTCGATCAAGTGCCGCCCTCCGGAATCCGGCGGTTCTTCGAGCTGGCCGAAGAGATGGACGACATCATCTCGCTCGGCGTCGGCGAGCCGGACTTCTCGACGCCGTGGAGCGCCCGCGAGGCCGCGATCGCCTCGCTCGAACAGGGCAAGACCTCCTACACCGCCAACCGCGGCAAGCGAGAGCTGCGCGAGCGAATCGCCGACGACGTGGCCGAGCGGTACGACCTCGACTACGACCCCGACGAGGAGATCCTCGTGACGACCGGGGCCAGCGAGGGCGTCGACCTGGCCTTTCGCGCACTGCTGAACCCCGGCGATCAGGTCGCCGTGGCCCAGCCCTGCTACGTCTCCTACAAACCAGGGGTCACCTTCGCCGGTGCCGACGTGATCGACGTGCCCACGCGCGTCGAGGACGACTTCAAGCTCACCCGCGAGGTCCTGGAAGACAGCGGCGCGGCCGAGGCCGATGCGCTGATCTTCTGCTATCCGAACAACCCTACCGGAGCGACGATGACGGCAGAGGAACTGCGCCCGGTCGCCGAGTTCGCTCGGGAACACGACCTGCTCGTGTTCGCCGACGAGATCTACTCGGAGCTGTCCTACGAGCACGACCACACGTCGATCGCCACCCTCCCGGGGATGCGCGAGCGGACGGTCGTGTTCAACGGCTTCTCGAAGGCGTACGCGATGACCGGCCTGCGCCTCGGATACGCGCTGGCCCCGCCCGAGGCGATCGCGGCGATGAACCGGGTCCACCAGTACACGATGCTGTCGGCCCCGACGACGCCACAGTACGCGGCGATCGAGGCGCTGGACAACTGCGAGAACGAACTCCGGGAGATGCGCGAGCAGTACGACCGCCGCCGACAGTTCGTCCTCTCGCGGTTCGACGAGATGGGACTGGACTGCTTTACGGCCAAGGGCGCGTTCTACGCGTTCCCGGAGTGTCCCTGGGACGACGCCGACGCGTTCGCCGAGGCGTTGCTCGAAGCCGAACAGGTCGCCGTCGTGCCGGGCTCTGCCTTCGGCGTGGGCGGGGACGGTCACCTCCGCGTGTCGTACGCGACCGGGATGTCAGACCTGAAGACGGCGATGGACCGAATCGAGTCGTTCCTCGCCGACCAGTAGCGCTCCCGCGATCGAGCCGCTGGCATCGCGGTGGCGACGGCGGGCCGAGTATCAGCGACCACCATCGATGCCGTAAAGCTTTTTCACCGGTAGGGGCAGAGGAAACACAATGGCAATTGATGACACGGGGGGGAGCGGATCCGAAGTCACTCGGGGGGAGGTGACCGAGGATCCGCCGGCCGTCGTCGGTGAGTACACCTGGGAAGATCTTCGCCGAGACCACCACAGCGGGGGTCGGTTCGATCGAAGTCAGTACTTGGGCTTCGACCCGAACGACATCGAATCGGTACTGACAGATGCCGCGAGCAACGCCAAGACGCTGAAACAGCCCTTCGACGCCTACGTCGATCCGGAGGCGACGCCGGTCACGAAAGGGGTCTACACGTGGGAACACTTCAAGCAAGAGTACTACTACGAGGAAGACAGTACGCCGCCCACGGACGGCGACGGCGAGAAGATCCCGTTCGACCCCGCCGAGCATCTCGGCTTCGAGCCCGAGGAAGTCGAGCACCAGCTGTCCGAAGCCAGCGGGGCCGCCGATCTGCTGGACAACCTCGTCGAGCAGCGGACCGTCGACGTCAATCCGGAACTGGACGAAGACGCCTTCTTCTCGACACAGGAGGGGCACACGACCGTCGTCAACCGCTACGATCTGGAGAAGGCGGTCCCGCTGAAGAAGAAGACGCACTTCACGGAGATCGAGCGCTACTGGGTCAACAAGCCCTACGCCTGCGTGATCATCTTCCACTCTCGGAAGGAAAACGAGAAGAAGTACTACGTCATCGAGCCCTACCACAACGAGATCGAGGACGACCTCAAGGGGTTCCTCTCGAACAAGCTGAAGACCGCAATCAAGTACTCAGAGGACGACGTGATCGTCCAGGGATCGGAGGCCGACCGGGCCGACGTGATCCAGCGAGAGGCCGAGCAGCTGCTGAATCGCTACGATCTGTACAGCGGCCCCGTGGGCAGCGCCGAACTCGGCGTGCTCGATCAGTTCAAAGAGTTCCTGGGCATGGAGGTCGAGGACCAGGCGGTCGGGACCGGCCAGCTCGACGGCATCAGTGCCCGACCCGAGCCGGCCGTCCTCGAAGACGATCCCGAGCAGCTCTCCGAGTACCAGGTCGAGAAGCTGCTGTACGTCCTCAAGCGGGACTTCATCGGCTACCAGAAGATCGACCCGGTGAAACACGACATCAACGTCGAGGACATCTCCTGTGACGGCTACGACTCGCGCGTGTTCGTCTATCACACCGACTACGAACAGATCATCTCGAACGTCGAGCACGGTCGCGAGAGCCTCGACGACTTCGTCGTCAAGCTCGCCCAGCGCTCGGGCAAGGGCATCTCGAAGCGCCAGCCCCAGGTCGACGCGACGCTGCCGGACGGCTCTCGCGCGCAGCTGACGCTCGGGCGAGAAGTCTCGGATCACGGGACGAACTACACCATCCGGCAGTTCAAGGACGTTCCCTTCACGCCGATCGACCTCATCAACTGGAACACCTTCTCGCTCGACGAGATGGCGTTTCTCTGGCTCTGTATCGAGAACAACAAGAGCCTCATCTTCGCTGGCGGGACCGCGTCGGGGAAGACGACCAGCCTGAACGCCGTCTCACTCTTTATCCCGTCGAACTCGAAGATCGTCTCCATCGAGGACACCCGCGAGGTCGAACTGCCCCAGCGCAACTGGGTCGCCAGCGTCACCCGACCCTCTTTCGGCGACGACGACAAGGGCGACGTCGACGAGTTCGATCTGCTGGAGGCCGCGCTCCGCCAGCGCCCGGACTACATCGTCATGGGCGAGATCCGCGGCGAGGAAGGGCGTGTCCTCTTTCAGGTCATGTCGACGGGCCACACAACCTACACCACCTTCCACGCCGACTCCGTCGGCGAGGTCATCAAGCGGTTCACCACCGATCCGATCAACGTCTCGAAGACGCTGTTTACCGCGCTGGACCTCGTTTCGATCCAGACCCAGACCCGCGTCGACGGCAACAAGGTCCGCCGAAACAAGACTCTGACCGAGATCAACGAGTACTCCGCCGAGAACGACGAGATCAACGTTCGAGACGTCTACGAGTGGCGCGCCGAGACCGACGAGTACATCCAGATGGGCAACTCCAACACCCTCGAAGAGATCAAGTTCGACCGCGGGTGGACCCAGGAGAAACTCGACGAGGAGCTGTTCAAGCGCAAGGTCGTGCTGGCCCACCTCATCGAGAACGGGCTCAACACGTACACGCAGGTGGCGGCGACGATCCAGGCGTTCATCAACGATCCCGGAACGATCCTCACGCTGATCGCCAACGACGACCTGGAGAGTTCGCTGGAGGACCTCCGAGAGATGGAGTCGGTCAAGATCGACATCGACGAAGCCAAAGAGGAGATGGTCCCCAGACCCGAGGCACCACCGGAGATGCTCGACGAGACCGCCGACATCCTCGACAACGCCGGTCCGCTGTTCGAGAAGTTCCAGGAGCGTGAGACGCCGGACATCGTCTCGGCGCTGATGAGCGGCGACGAGGACAGCGAACAGACGGACGACGAGGAGGTGGACTTCGGACAGTTCGTACCCAAAGCCGGCGCGGAGGCCGAAGGCGAATGAGCCTCGACACGCGCGGCCAGCAACAGCTCTCGGGTGGGGCGCTCGGGGACACGTTCTACCCCCTCTTCCAGTGGCTGTTCAACGAGGACGGCGACTTCGTCAGGAACGTCGAGAAGAAGCTCGCACAGGCCCGAATGGCCGACAACGTCGAGATGTTCCTCGCACGCGCGCTGGCGATCGGCGTCATCTCGGGACTGGCGCTGTGGCTCGTGGGCACGCTGATCGGCTACCTCGGCGTCACCTTCCTGCTGGGCGGGACGGGAGCCGAGGCACCGACGTTCATCGGAATCCCGGTGCCAGAGGGAGTCTCGGCCGTGCTCGACGTGATCAAGATCCCGGCGCTGATCCTGATCACCGGGCTGGTGTTCGGTGTCATCGGTTTCGGTATCGGCTTCGGATCGCTGGTCTCGATCCCGTACTTCCGGGCCAACGCACGCGAGCGAGAGGTCAACGTCCTGCTGTCGGACTCGATCTCGTTCATGTACGCGCTGTCGGTCGGGGGGCTCAACCAACTGGAGATCCTCCAGGCGATGGCGAAGGCCGACGACACCTACGGAGAGTGTGCAAAGGAGTTCCAGTCGATCGTGCTGGAGACGGAGTACTTCGACACTGACTACCGGACCGCGATCCGCAATCAGGCACTCGAGACGCCCTCGGACGAGCTCTCGCAGTTCCTGACCGACATGCTCTCGATCATCAACTCCGGCGGGGACATGACCTCCTTCCTCGAAGACCAGAAGGACAAGCACATGCGGACCGCCAAGCAGGAACAGCAGAAGATGCTGGACACCCTCGAGCTGTTCGGGGAGATGTACATGACCCTGTCGCTGTTTCCGCTCTTGCTCATCATCATCCTCGTCATCATGTCGATGATGGGCAACGCGCAGAATCGGCTCCTCTATGGCACGGTCTACGGGCTGATCCCGCTGACCGGTGCCGGCTTCCTCGTGCTCGTCTCGACGGTGACCCGAGACGAGGTCGGCGACGGCTACTTGCGGCCCGACGGCAAGGACGACGACTTCGTCGTCGACGACGGACTGGGCTTTCTGAACCTCGGACTGGTCGAGAACTACACCGGCCAGTACACGATCTTCGACCGCATCAAGAGCCGCGAAGGGACCTACGAATTCATGCAGGTGCTCAAGCGCCCGGATCTGTTCTTCCGTGATCACCCGCTGTTCGTGCTGGGCGTGACGGTCCCCGTGACGATCGTCGCGTTGCTCCTCGTCGTCGTGTTCGATCTCGCGCCGATGAGTCTCGACGGGATGATCGCTCGACCAGTGCTCGGGACGTTCTTCTGGGTGTACGTGCCACTGTACATCAATCTGCTCCCGCTGGCGATCTTCTACGAGTGGAACGTCCGCTCGCGCAAGACGATCATCGGCAGCCTCTCGGAGAACCTCCGGAAACTCGCCAGCGCGAACGACACGGGGATGACGCTGCTGGAGTCCGTGCAGGTAGTCTCGACGACATCGGGAGGCAAGCTCTCGGAGGAGTTCGAGATCATGCACGCGAAGGTCAACTACGGTACCAGCCTCAAAGACGCCCTCAGAGAGTTCAACAACAAGTACCACGTCCCGCGACTCGCCCGGACGGTCAAGCTCATCAGCGAGGCACAGGAAGCGTCCAGCCAGATCCAGAACGTGCTCTCGACGGCCGCACAGGCCTCGGAGAATCAGGACGACATCGACCGCGAGCGGATCGCCCGGACCCGGATGCAGGTCGTCATCATCCTCATGACGTACCTGACGCTGCTGGGCGTGATGGCACTGCTGAAGACGCAGTTCCTCGACGTGATGGCGGGACTGTCCGAGAGCGCGGCCAGTGCGGGCGGCAGTGGTGCGACCGGGCAGAGCTTCGGGGGCAACGTCGACACGGACCTGCTCTCGCTGCTGTTCTTCCACGCCGTCACGCTGCAGGCGCTCCTCTCGTCGTTCATCGCGGGGTACATCCGGGACGTGAACATCATCTCGGGAGTGAAGTTCGCGGTGATCCTGCCGACGATCGCACTGATCACCTGGATCGCAGTGGGATGAGGAACCACGGTTCGACGAGCCGGACGCTATAGTAGCCATTGAAAATCAATGCACGCCCGATCGCACGACGGAAGTGCGATCGGTGTGTAAATCGTTTCAATTGTTACTATAGTGGGCTCGTTTCACGGTGTGTGACAAGGGTAAAACTGATAATGTGCTACGTCGACTTACAACTGATCCGATCCGTCTACCCCAGCGGGGGGCCGACAGAGACCGGGGTGGGAGTGGGTACGTTGGATTCCAGACACGACAGCACTCGACGGGGAGCGCGAAGAGCCACCGAGAGAGGCCAGATTAGCTTCGACTTCCTGGTCGGGGTCAGCGTCTTCGTCCTCGCGGTCGTGTTCACGCTCACGATCGCACCGGGCGTGTTCAGTACGACGACGGCGGGCGAACAGGCGACACACGAACTGGAGTCACAGCGCGTCGCGGGCTGGGTGACCGGCGACGCACTCGGCCACGGAGAGACCACCAGCCAGGCGAACGCCTACTGTCTCGTGGCGCTGGTCGGCGGGCCGACGCCGACGGCTGGCTGTGGCTTCGGCGGCGGAACACTCCAGGACCGAGTCCCGATCGAGGGCACGACGAACGTCTCTGTCAGACAGGGCGGGAATCAGCAGTGCTGGGACGGCACTGACGAAGCCTTCGAAGACCAGTCGTCGGGCTGTTCGTGGCTGGCGGCAGGACCACAGTACAAGAACGCAGACACCGCCGGCGTCGCCAGGCGGACCGTCGCTGTCGGCGACCAACGACTGACGATCACGGTACACGTGTGGTAAGATGACCAGGGGACAGGTGTACACGCTGGAAGGGATCTTCGCCGCGCTCGTGATCGTCGTGAGCGTGTTCTTCGCGCTCCAGGCGACCACGGCGATGTCCGGAACCCCCAGCGGACAGGCGGCTGTCGAGGGCGAGGACGGGCTCACCAGGAGCACGCTCTCGGCCATCGACGATCGAACGCTCCGGAGCGCAGTGCTGTACTGGACGGACGAGGGCTTTTACTGTACGCCCAGCGACCAGGAGTACTACACGGGCAGTGCGGATCTCTCGACCTGTCCTCTCTCGACGGGGTCCGAGTACAGCGACGACCTCCCGACCAACGCGTTCGGGGCGGCGCTAGCGGAGGGGCTGGGCGATACGTACCAGTACAACGTCGTCTTGCGGTACGAGAGTGGCACCACGAAGACCCAGCAGATGGTCTATCAGGGCCAGCCCAGCGCAGGCGCGACGCGGGCACGTGCGAGCGTGCCGCTGGCGAACGACCACCAGTTCACCGCTGCCGACGGGACCCAGAGCGGGACGCGACTGTCCGACGAGCCGGGGCGGCTGTACGCACCGCCGACCGACGGCGACGCGAGCGACGACGACCTGTACACCGTCGTCTACGTGGAGGTGGTCGCGTGGCAGACGTAGACGAGCGGGGACAGATCCTGCTCATCGGAGCGGTCGTCATCGCCGTGATCGTCGTGGCGCTCTCCTTGCTTCTCACCAGCGGGCTCCACGCGGAGACGGCGACGCGAGACGCCGCCAGTGACGTGAGCGCCGACCAGACGCGGACGCTGCTCACCGAACTCCGGAGCGACGGAACCTGGCTCGTCCAGCGAGCCACGAGCGCCCATCCCAACGACGTGGGCGAGCAGGAGCGCTACGTCCAGGACAACGTGACGACGCTCGGCGAACAGTACCGACGCTACTACGCCCACAGCGACAGCGCCGTCACCGTCGAGTTCGACGGAATCGAAACCGGAACGACCGTCACCCAGTCGAGCGGGACCCTCGACTACGACACGGACGGCGACGGGACGCGAGAAGAAGACTGGACGGTCGCCAGTAACACCCGCGTCCGGAACGCGACCGTGACCGTCGACGGGGGCAGCGGGGCGACGACGGTCGTCTTCGACGACGGGGACACCTACGCCGTCGAAATCGACGCGGGAGGCACGGTCAGTGTCGACAGGCCGAGCGGAACGACGACGTGTACCGCCAGCGAGTCGACGTTCACGGTCGATCTCGGAAACGCGACGGTCGACGGCGAGGCCTGTCCCGCACTCGCGTTCGACCACGCCATTCAGGCCCCCTACGACGTGCGGATCGAGAACGGCGATCAGGTCACTGGCAGTTACCGTCTGACTGCCGACGGCAGCGCGACGGGACCGAACACGGCGACACAGCTCTACGCCGTCGACCTCTCTGTGACCCACCGAACCAGTAGAATCGATTACGAGGGCACCGTCAGCATCGCACCGGAGGAACTATGAGCGAACACCGCGCCGTCACGTCGGCCGTCGAGTTCGTGTTGACGCTCGCGATCGCCACGGCGCTGATGAGTGGCCTGATCGTCGCCGCGTCCGACACGGTCGAGCGCCAGAAGACGGCCACCGCACAGTCACAGATGGAGAGTGTCGGCCACCAGGTCGCGGGGACCATCGAGAGTGCCGACCGGCTCCATCGGACGGCGGCGACGACGACGCTCCGTCTCGAACGGGACCTGCCGCCCGCTCTCGTCCAGCGAGGCTACGCGATCGAGGTCACCGCGAGCGAAGTCGTCGTCACGTCGCCGCTGGTCGAACGACCCGTCAGTGTCGCCCTCGATAGCGACACACCGGTCGCCCAGACGACGACCAAGGGCGGCGATATCGCGGTTCGATACACCGGGACCCGACTGGAGGTCGTCGATGACTGATACGCGGGCAGTCAGCAACGTGCTCGGCTACGTGTTGCTGTTCTCGGTCGTCCTCCTGTCGATCACGGCGACGTTCACCTTCGGCATCGACGCGATCGGCGACGCCAGCGATCGAACGGTCCAGCAGAGCGGCCAGCACTCGATGCAGACGCTGGGTGACAGGATCGAGACGTTGCGCGAGTCCAACACCACCGTCCAGCAAGGCCAGTTGCGGGCCGGACGAGGAACGATCGGATACGGTGAACAGACGCGTGTGACCGTCAGCGTCGCCGGCTCGCCGGAGCTACAGACTGACTTCAGACCGATCCAGTACCGGTTCGACGGGACGACAGTGGCCTACGAGGCCGGAGGGCTCGTCCGGACCAGCGACGACGGCGGTGCGGTGCTCGTCGACGAACCGACGTTCGTCTTCGACGACGACGCCGTCATCCTCCCCATCGTCACGACCGAACCCGCGGCCCAGCGCCAGGTCAGCGGCGGAACGGTCACCACGACGTTCGAGCGTATCGCCAGCGAACAGGCGTATTTCGGCACGAGCGCGGCACCGGTCACACTCAGCATCGAGACGACCGAGGGTCGTGCTACGGTCTGGGAGCGGACACTCTCGGAGGCTGGAGCCACCTGTAGCCGACCCACACCAGATACAACAACGTGTACGTACACGCCCTCGAACGCCGACGCGACGATCGTCGTCCGCGAGTTCCGCGTCAACTACGAGTTCGAGGCGTGATACTACCGGCTGTACATCTGTGAACGATTTCGCCACCCCGGGGTGGCGAAGATCGTCACGAAGGTACAGCCGGCAGTATGAACCCGGGATCGATCTGAAGCGAGACGCGCTGGCAGGAACTCGGCATACGACTGGCGATCAGTCTCGCAGTTTCGTCACGAATCGTGGATCGCGCCACGAAGCGACAGCGCCAGGTTAGTCGTCTTCGACCGTCACTTCGCGGGTTTCGACCGTCAGGTAGGCCACGCGGCCGTCGTCACCGTTGCCACCGGGTGCCCGCGACGGCGAGTCGAGCAGCGCCTCGTCGAAGTGGATGGTGGCGTGTCGGCTAACATCGGTCGCTTCGCCGATGATAGCCCCGTAGATCTCGGCGTGATTCGTCAGCGTGATGTCCGTGCCGCCGGGACCGTGGACGACACCGGTGAACGACGGTTGCCCGTTGAAGTTGACTGTCTCGCTGGGCTTGACGAAGACCTGGAAGTTTTGACTTCGGTACGTCTCCGTAGTCCCCGTCGCATCTTTCGTCACGACTTCCGTATCACCCGTCATCTCGAAACCGCCACCGTTGTAGATCCGAACGGGGTTGTCGCCGTGGACCTCGATGCTGCCGTCGTTCAGGTACAGACTGGTTCCGCCAGCATTTGGTCCAGCGTACACGGTGATCGGTCCCGAAGACGTGTCGAAGATGAGCGTTTCGCTGTCGTACAGGTTGATCCCATCGGGGATGTAGTACTCGTTGCCACCCGCAGAGCCCGTGAGCGTACACGGGTCGCAGTTGTTGTAGCTCTCGATTTCGTCGATCGTCCCGTCTCCGGGATTGTCGTTGTCCCCGTCGTCGACGCTGTCTTTCGTGGCAGTGATCTCGCCAGCGACCGAGCCCAGCGTCGGCAGGTTCGGACTCCGCGGCGATGGCGGATTCGCGTTCTCATCTCGCGCCCCCTCGACTGTAACATCCGCTCCGCCAGCTTCTGTTATCTCCCCGCCAGCGACTAGGTCCCCGGTGATGTGGCTGTCATCACCCAGTTCGATGTCTCCCTGGACGTACATGTCTCCCTCGACACGCACGTCTCGAAAGTTGGTCACGCCACCGCCCACGTACACGTCGTCCTCGAAGCGTGCCCGTTTCCCGGGATTGTGGTTCTTGCCTTCGACGAAGAGATCGTCGGTCGTCGAAAACAGACCCTTGAACTGGGTGTTTCCGTTCACTTTGGTCTTGCTCCCCGATCCCGGCGTTCCTCCGGTAATCGTCTTGCCCTCGATGTGGGCACGTGGCGGTGCATTGTCGTTGCTGTCGAAGGTCGCGTGCTCTGCGACCACGAGGTCGCCGTCGATCCGTACGTGGTTGTTCGGATCGTAGCTCCCGTCGACGTACACCGGAGCGTTCGTCCCGCCGCCGGGCGACACCGGCGTCGTCGAGGAGTCGTAGCTGTCGATCAGCGCGTGGTTCGAGACCGACAGCTGTGGAATGTTCGTCGTGACGAGTGCCCCCGGCGCCGTCGGCGACACGTCAGGCGGGCCCTCCAGCGTGACGCGGGCGGCCTGCTGTCCGTCGCCGTCGAAGTCACCGGTGGTGACCGTGCCGCCCGTCCGCTGCTCGAAGAAGTCCGCCCACACTGGGTATGCGACGCTCTCGACGGTGATCTCGATCGAATCACCGTGCTCCAGCGGGTTCTCGAATCCGCCGGTCGGGAACCGACGGGTCGACGGCTCCGCCTGGCGAAGTTCGACGCCGTCGTCGAACGACCCTCGCGTGTTCGGCCCGTCGACGGCCAGTTCCGTGATCGAGAGGCGTAGCGTCGGCGCGCCGTTGCGATACTGGTACTGGACGTTCGGCGGCGAGACGACGGTCCCGGACTCACCGTCCGGGCCGACGCGGAACACGCCGCCGGCCTGGTAGACCAGCCGTTCGGAGTCGCCCTCGTACGTGACCGCGCCGACATTCCTGGTGATGGTCTCGGTCGCGCCCGAATCGGCGTCGGTCACGGAAACGGTGATCGTCCCCGACGATTCGTCCACTGTCGTGACGCCGCCGTCGCCGACGGCCGCCCCGACACCGGCGTCGGAATCCGCAAAAGAGACCTGCCGTGATCCGCCGCCGGGCTCGACCGACGCCGTCGCGGACTGCAACTCTCCCATCGACGTGACGGCGCTCTGGTCGACGACCGACGAACGGGCGTCCGCCAACGCACCGCTGCCGACGACGACGACCGACATCGAGACCGTGATGACGATCGCAAACAGTAACACGATGCCCAGTACGCTCGACTGTCCCCTCTCCACATCGGCGTCCCCCATAGATACAGTGGCTATAGTACGGTCAGCCATATAAAGAATCTTTTCCTCGGAAATAAACGTCCCAGCGACAGGACCAATCTGCTCCGCCGATCGAAAGTGGTAGTGCTGAAGAGGTTTCTCACAGCGCCGGCTGTAGGTCTATGGAGAACGACGAGACGCCTGCGTCACGAACGTGCTCACGACGCCGGAACCGTAGAATCGACGGGACCGAGCGAAGGCTTCGCAAGAGTCGGCGAGGAAATGACTAACGGAGCGAAACGATGAAAGGAAGTGGACTCGCCGGGATTTGAACCAGAGGAAGACGGTCGTATCGCTGCGCTCGGCGCTGCGACTTCCAGGGGTTCAAATCCGGGCATCGGCGACGATTCGCGCTGCTCGCGAGTTTGCTCGCAGCGCAAGA
Source organism: Halomicrobium sp. HArcht1-1 (assembly GCF_058933285.1). Classification (NCBI taxonomy): domain Archaea; kingdom Methanobacteriati; phylum Methanobacteriota; class Halobacteria; order Halobacteriales; family Haloarculaceae; genus Halomicrobium; species Halomicrobium sp. HArcht1-1. The sequence goes on along the minus strand of NZ_JBZYDL010000001.1, from coordinate 1,471,512 downwards.
ATCATGGACTCGCCGGGATTTGAACCCGGGGCCTTCCCCGTGCCAGGGGGATGATCTACCACTGATCTACGAGCCCTCGCATCGTTTCGTACCGGGTGGATTTTCTTAAACCCATCGAAGGGATCGGACCGTGGGTCACGGTGTCGTCCGCCGTCGTCGAGCGTGTCGTGTCTCCATTTTGACTGTTCGGCCACAATAGATAAGGCGGGCAACAGCCTCCCTCCACCAGAGTCAGCGCGGTTTCGGGTCACAGTATGCGGGGTCACACACGCGGACAGACGACGTTGGATTTCGCGTTCGGCATGAGTCTCTTCCTCGCCGTCGTGTTGTTCGTCTTCCTGTTCGTGCCCGGCGTAGTCGAGCCGTTCACCGCAGGGGCACAGGAGGAGACCGTCGCCGTCGACAGAGTGGCCGACGATCTCTCGCGGGCGACGCTGGGCAGCGCAAAGCGTCCGAAGGTCCTGAACGCCACGTGTACGGCGGCGTTTTTCGACAATCGCTCGGAGAGTGGCTGTCACTTCGCGGGCGAGACGACGAACGAGCGGCTGGGGCTAGACGACCGCCAGCGGGTCAACGTCACGGTGACGCGAAACGGGACGACGGCCCGCGAGGGGGCGAGTCCGCTGTGCTGGGACGCAGACGCCGCGGCGCTGCGGGACCAGAGCGACTGCGAGAGTGGCGACGTGTCTCTCCAGGCGGGCGAGCCGACGACGGCCGACGTGGACGAGTCGGTGACCGCGCGTCGAGTGGTGTCGCTGCATCGCGAGGTCGTCACGCTGGAGGTCGTACTGTGGTGAGTCCGGAACGCGGGCAGGCCCACACGCTCGAAGCGGTGATCGCGGGGCTACTGCTGTTGAGCAGCGTCGTCTTCGCGATGCAGATGACGGCGGTGACGCCGCTGTCGGCCAGTACGTCGAGCCAGCACATCGAGAACCAGCAGCGTTCAGTCACGCAGGGCGTGCTCGCGACGGCGGCCGACCGGGGCGCGCTCTCGACGAGCGTCCGGTACTGGAACGACACCGACGGCCGGTTCCACGGCGCACCCGACATCGGGTTCTACACGAACGAGCCGCCGGACACGACCTTCGGGCGGATCTTGGAGCGGACCCTCGACGAGCGCAGCATCTCGTACAACGTCTACCTCCGGTACCGCAGGCAGAGCGGCGGGATCGCCACCCGGCGGATGATCTACCGCGGTCGGCCGAGCGACAACGCGGTGTCGGCCGCACGGACCGTGACGCTCAGGCCGGACGATCCGCTGATGGAACCGGACGAGACCGCCAACGAGTCGGTGACCGTCGGTTCGGCGAGTCGCTATCCCGTCCAGCAGGTCGGCACGTCGGTGTACAACGTGGTCCGCGTGGAGGTGGTCGCGTGGCGGATCTGAGCCGCCTGGGTCGCCGCTGTCGCTCGCTGGGCGAGGACCGCGCACAGGTCATTCTGGTGGCGGCCTTCGTGATGGCGGTCACGTTCGTCATGCTGGCGCTGGTCGTCAACTCGGCGATCTTCACGGAGAACCTCGCCAGTCGCGGCGAAACGGCGGGCAGCGACGACGCGTTGCTGGTGCGCCAGTCGGTCGAGCAGTCGACCGGCCACGCGATCGAGTACGCGAACACGCACAACGCCAGCGACACGACGACGCTGGCGACGAGCCTCGACGAGAGCGTCTCGACGCTCTCGGCGCTGTCGGGAGAACACCACGCCTCGGGCGGGAAGGTGGTCAGCGTCGCGGGACCGACCGACATCGAGAACGGAACCAGAATCAGGGACGATGCACCCGGCGGCTCCTCGTTCGAAAACGCGAGCGAGGGTGGCGCGACGAGTGTCGACTGGCGCGTCGCCCACGGGGTCGCGGAGACACGCGCCTACAGGATGAACGTGAGCGGCGTCAACCGCACGGGCAACTTCGGCGGCCCGGCCGACCAGTTCCGTGTGCGGATCGAGGACAGCGCGGGCGCGACCTGGATCATGAACGTCACCCACGACACCGCAGACGGGACGTACAAGATCGGCGTCGAGGACGGTACCGGACGACAGGGGGTCTGCGCGGTCGACGACGGGGTCGACTACTTCCACGTCGATCTGACGGCGGGGCTCGTCGACGGGACACCGTGTCCGGCACTGTCGTTCGGCGAGGGCGTGTCGGAGCCCTACGAGATCGCCTACGAGGAGGGCGACGAGGTGACGGGCAACTACTCGCTGATCGTCGGCGAGGACGCCACCAGCAACGGGAACCTGCCGTCGTCGTCGACCGGCGACGATCCGTACGCGACGCCCGCCATCTACGCCGCGAACGTCACGTACCGCTACGACGGGGCGAAGTTGCGCTACGAGACGACGATCCGGGTCGCACCGGGTGAGCCGACGTGAACGATCGCGCCGTCTCCTCGACGTTCAGCTACGTGCTCAGCCTCGCGATCGCGACCATGCTGGTGACGGGGCTGCTCGTCGCGTCCGGCAGCTTCGTCGAGGACCGCCAGCGACAGGTCGTCAGATCCGAGCTGCAGGTGATCGGCCAGCAGGTGTCGGCCGACATCGCACGCGCGGACAGGCTCGTCAGAGCCAGTGACGATCCGGCCGATGCGACGGTGCGGATCGAGCAGCAGTTCCCCGCCCGAATCACGGGCACGACCTACCGGCTCGAACTCGTGGCGACGCCGTCGCCGACGATCCGCCTGCGGTCGAGCAGTCCCGAGGTTCGTGTCACGGTAGGCGTCCAGAACAGGACGGCACTCAGCAACTCGTCGGCCGACGGCGGAACGGTCGTCGTCGGCTACGACGGCAGCGCTCTGGGGGTGCGCAATGACTGATCGCGCGGTCAGCGAGGTGCTCGGGTTCGCCCTCGTGTTCGGGATGGTCGTCGCCTCGGTCGCGATCATCTCGGTCAGCGGACTGGGAACCCTCCAGGACGTGCGGGATGCCGAGCAGACGAACAACGCACAGCGGGCCTTCGACGTGCTGGCGGACAACATGGCCGACATCCACCAGCGGGGGGCCCCGAGCCGAGCGACCGAAGTCAGTCTCGGCAGCGCACAGCTGTACACGGGCGAAAACGTGACGATCAACGTGACCGCGATCGACCGCGACACCGCCGACGGGAACGAGAGCGTCGAGCGGTCGGTCAGGCCGATCGTCTACGAGGGCGACGGAGCGCAACGGCTCGTCTACGAGGGTGGCGCGGTATTTCAGGTCTCCCGTGACGGCGGCTTCACCTCCGTCGAACCGCCGCTGGTGGTCCGAGACGGCCGTGTGCTCGTTCCGATCGTCCAGACGCGGACCGAGCGCGTCCGGAGCGTCGCCGGGTCGACAGTCCTGGTGCGCGCGAACCAGCAGTCCTCGGCCGTCGCCGTCGCCGGTACCGGCGGGCAGTTCGAGAACGTCAGCGTGACCGTCACGTCGCCGCGGTGGGAGCTCTGGCAGCAGTCCTTCGAGCAGACCGCACTCTCAGCGTGTGCGCCCGATCCGGGCGCGGGCAGCGTGACGTGCTACCTGGAGCCGGGGACATCGCCGGATCGACTGTACGTTCCCGTCCACGAGATCGATCTGACGATCGATCTGTGACGACCGAGGGGATCGTGCTGTCGGCTGGCCATCTGTGACCGATTTCACCATCCAGGGGCGGCGAATATCGTCACGACGTGACAGCCAACGGTATCAGTCGCGAGCCTCGATCTCGATCTCCGAGACGTGGAGGTAGGTCAGCCGGACGATGTTCTCGGCCGGCGGGACGGCGTTGACCCGCTTTAGCGATCGGTCGTAGTGGACCTGTCCGCCGTTGTCCATCGTGACGGTGCCGGTGACGACACCGCCGTAGATGCTCCCTTTCTCGATCGAGAACGAGCTACTGCCGAGCGTGCCGCCGGGCGCGAAGACGACGCCCTCGAACAGGTGGGTGTCACCGGCGGTGCCGTCGATCCGTCCCTGGAAGTCGTCGCGACCGTAGAGCCAGAACTGCGAGGCGTTCTGCCCCTCGTCGACGTCGATCTGGCCGCCGCTTCCCTCGATCGAGAAGTGGTGGTCCGACGCCGTCGTCGCCTGCCCGTCGACGTACAGGCGGACCGTCCCGTTTCCGACGACGTGGATGCGGCCGTCGTTCTTCAGCTGGACGTAGTCACGGATCGCGATACTGATCCGCCCGTCGCGTCCGGTGTCCAGCGTCAGCGTCTCGCCGTCGAGAACGAGTCGATCGAGGTGGTACTCGCCGGCCGAGAGCGTCTGGTCGCCGTCGTCGAGCGTCGTCCCCGAGATTGCACTCGTGTCACCGTTGTCGTTGTCCTCGGTCGCGTTCTCGTATCGCCGCTCGATGACGGCGTCGACCGGACCGATCCCGTCGACACCCGAGAGCTGTTCGATCGAGCCGTCGACACCGCCGCTGCCGGTGACCTTGATGTCGTCGGTGTAGCCGGCGTCTCGGGTCACTACACCGCCCCCTTTGACGGTCACTTTGCCCCCCGACGCCAGCGAGCCGTTGACCTGGCTGTTGCCCTTGACCGTCACGTCGCCGGCCGTCCGGATCGAGCCGTCGTGTGTCTTCGTGTCGGCGTACAGCCCGGTCCCTTTCGAGGAGTTGTAGCTGTCAGTTCGGGTCTGATCGCCGCTCCCCGCCAGTACGATCTCGCCGCCCGCCGACGTGGCCGCGACGGCGTTCGTGACGGTCTGTGGCCCGGCCGGGACGACGAGTGTCACCGTCGCCGTCTCGTTCGCGTGGTCGAGCGTGGCGTCGCCGTCCGTGCGCTCTTCGAAGAACTGGCCCCACGCCCGGTAGTACTCACTCTTGACGGTCACGTTGACGCGGCCGCCGTCCAGCGGGTTCACCCACTGCTCGTCGGCCGAGGCGTTCGGAAAGTGTTGCGTCGAGCGCCCGCCCGGCCGAACCGCGATCCGCCCGTCGAGCGACTCCTCGCCGGAGACGGTCACCAGCGGGAGCGTCAGCGTCGCGTCCCGGTAGTGAAACTCCGGTGGTGAGACCATCAGCGACCCCCCGTTGCCGTCCGTCTTCCAGACGCCCCCGCCCTGGTACGCGACCGAGCGGCCGTCGTTCTCGTAGGCGATCGAGCCGAGCGTCGCGTTCATCACCGTCTTCGTGGAGTCGTTGGACGTGTTCGTCACCGCGACGGTCATCCACCCCGCGTCGTCTCGGAGCCGATAGGCAGCCCCGTCCGTCCTCGACAGCGAGAGTTCCTGTCCGCCGGCACTCCCCAGCGCGACCATCGCGACGTTCGAGTCCAGTTGCGTCAGGCCCTTCTCGGCGCGCTCGACGTCCATCGTCTCGCGGGTGTCCGACAGCGACTGGGCACCCAGCGTCACGACGGCCAGCGAGCCGGCGACGACCATCGAGAGGACGAGAACGACGGCGATCGGCGAGGACTGCCCGCGCCGGCCGAGGCCCCGGTACATACCGTCACGGATGCGACTGGAGGGAATAAGGCGCGCGACCGTTCGAACCGTTTAGGACCGTTCAAACGGTTATCGCCGGTGATATTCGAGCGGGAGAGGAATCGCTCGGGCCGGCCCGTCGCCGTCGACAGAGCGTCGCCGGCCGCAGTAGAAACGGTTTTACGCGCCGAGTGGGGAGAGTACGTCGGGAACAGCACGACCGCAAATCTGACCCGCCACGCGGTTGCGTGGCTTCGAGATTGCGGCCGTGTCCGGTGTTTCGACACCACACGCTCGCGCTGCGAGTAGCACGTAGCGGTCTGTGCCGTTCCAACCTAACAATGGCACGAATGCACACACGACGCCGCGGCTCGTCCGACTCGGACAAGCCCGTGGCAGACGAACCGCCGGAGTGGAGCGACGTAGACGAAGACGCGATCGAGGAGCGAGTCGTCGAGCTCGCAGAGCAGGGCCACTCGCCCAGCGAGATCGGCCTCAAGCTCCGCGACGAGGGCGTCCAGGGGACGCCGATCCCGGACGTCTCGCTCGCGACGGGCAAGAAGGTCACCGAGATCCTCGAAGAGAACGACGCGACCGACGAACTGCCCGAGGACCTCCGGAACCTGATGAAGAAGGCCGTCCGCCTGCGAGAGCACATGGACGAGAACCCGGGCGACCACCAGAACAAGCGCGCGCTCCAGAACAACCAGTCGAAGATCCGCCGTCTCGTCGACTACTACCGCGGCGACGAGATCGACGCGGACTTCACCTACAGCTACGAGCGAGCGAAGGAACTGCTCGAGTAATCGATGTCCACAGCCGGTCGCGATCAGGCGTCCGCCACGCCGCCCAGTGACCTCGCCGGCACGCTCGACGGGGCCGACTTCGTTCGGCTCGTCGCACGCGCCGACGGTGACGGACTGGCAGCGACGGGACTCCTCGCACGCGCTCTCACGGCGCGAGAGACGCCATTCCAGGCGTCGATCGCGCGAACGGGCGAGGCGGGAGCCCGGACGACGGACGCCGACGTCACGGTCAGCGTCGGTGCCGACGGCGTCGACGCGACCGCGACGCTCGCGGACGAGCCACTGAGCACCGCGGCCGTCGAGACGGTGCGGGCGCTGGGCACCGAGCCCGATCTGGCGCTCGCGCTGGCCGGCGCGACCGTCGCCGATGGCGACTCCGACGGGGCCACGCTGGCCGAGGCCGGCGGGTTCGAGCGCCGCCCCGGCGTCGCCGTCCCGGTGAGCGAGTACGTCGACGGGCTCGCACACTCGACGCTGTTGCACGCGCCGTTCTCCGGCGAGCGCGCGGCCGTCGAGGAGGCGATCGAGGCGCTGAGTTCCGAGGCCGACACGGACCGACACCGTCGCGTCGCCTCGCTGGTCGCGCTGGCGATCGCGGGCGACGAGACCGCCAACGATCGGGCCACCGAGGCGATCGAGCGGGCGCTGCACCCCTACGTCGGCGGCCCGTTCGAGACGATCGGCGGCTACGGCGACGTGCTGGATGCCGTCGCACGCGAACGGCCCGGACTCGGCGTCGCGCTCGCGCTCGGCCACGACGGCGTGCGCGAGCAGGCACTCGACGTCTGGCGGACCCACGCGAGTCGGGCCCACACCGGCATCCGGACCGCGTCGACCCAGCGCTACGACGGCCTGTTCGTCGTCCGGGGCGACGCGATGCCAGTCGAGACGGTCGCCCGACTCGTCGCGCGGTTTCGCTCGCCCGAGCCGGTGACGCTGGTCGTCGCCGGCGACAGGGCCGCGGTTCGTGGAACCGACGACCGATCCGTCGCGCCCGCGCTCGACGCCGCGACGACCGCCGTCGGCGGAACCGCGACCCGCACGAACGCGCGGTTCGAGGGCGACACCGACGACCTCGTCGAGCAGGTCCGGGAGGCACTATGAGAGAAGCGACGATCCGGACGGCCCACGGCGACGACGCCACGGCCGAACGGATCGCCAGCGCGCTCCGCCCGGACAACACCGACGAGATGGCCACGCGCGTCGACGGCGACGAGATCGTGACCACGATCGACCGCGAGACGACCGGCGGACTCCACTCGACAGTCGACGACTACGTCGTCAACCTCCGCGTCGCAGCACAGCTTGCCGACCAACACACAACACACACATCATGAGCGAACGATCCGTATCCCGACAGAAGCAGCAAAAGCGGTGGTACACCGTGCTCGCTCCCGAGCAGTTCGACCGGGAGGAACTCGGTGAGACCACGGCAGACGAGGCAGAGAAGGTGCTCGGACGCACCATCCAGACAACGCTGGGCGATCTGAAAGACGACGCCAGCGAGAACAACACGAAGCTGACCTTCAAGATCAACGAGGTCGCTTCCGACTCCGCGTACACGGAGTTCATCAAGCACGAGCTGACCCGCGACTACCTGCGGTCGCTCGTCCGCCGAGGCTCCTCGAAGGTCGAGGCCTTCATCACCGTGCTGACGACGGACGACTACCGCGTCCAGATCCAGCCGGTCGCGCTGACGACCAAGAAGGCCGACGCCTCCCAGGAGAAGGCGATCCGCCGTCAGATGATCGACATCGTCGAGGAGACGGCCGAAGACCGCAGCTTCGAGCAGCTCGTCGACTCCATCGTCGAGGGGCGACTCTCCTCTGCACTGTACAGCGAGTGCAAGGACATCTACCCGCTTCGCCGGGTCGAGATCCAGAAGACGACGATGGAAGCCCGTCCCGAGGAAGTCGCAGCCGAAGAAGAGACCTCGGTCGACGTCGAGGAGTAACTGCGCTTTCGCCGCGTTTTTTCGACGCAACCCTCGTAGCAGCCGGCTAATCGCTGGTAGACGGAGCCCAACGAAGGGGCCGTCGGCAGAACCACGCCCCAATGAGTCACCTCGAACAGAGGCGGTCGAGCTACGAGTACCGGCCCGTCGAGCCGACCGACGTACAGGGGTTTCTCGACCTCCACGAGACGGTCTGGGGACACGAGCGGCGAGCGGCGTGGTTCCGCTGGCGGTTCGGAGAGAACCCGTACGTCGACGAGATTCCGATGGTCGTCGCCGAGTGCGACGGCGAGGTCGTCGGTGCCGAGCCCTGTCTGACGTTCAGAGTGCGGCTCGGCGAGGAGACGGTGCTGGCCTTCCAGCCGGCCGACTGGGTCGTCCACCCGGACCATCGCGAGCGCGGGGTCTTCACCGGAATGACCGAACGGTTGCTCGAACGGTACAGCGACGGCCCCGCACAACTGTACTTCAACTTCCCGACGGCCGCCCTCGTTCCGGGCCTAGAGTCGTTCGACTGGACGCTCAGGGACGGGCCACGCACCCACTACCGGATCCAGAACCCCCAGCGGCTCGTCCGTCACGACTCGGGCTCCAAGCGGGAGTTCCGATCGATCGCGTCCCGCCACCTCGGCCGGCTGGCGACGCCCCTGGCCCGGGGCTATCTCTCCGTCCGGGACCGACTCCGCCGCGACGGGGCGAGGGTTGCCGTCGAGCGACACCACGGCGTTCCCGCCGACCTGCTCGCCGGACTGAGCGACGGCGAGAGACGGGACCCCGTCCACGTGGTCAGAGACGCCGACTACTACCGGTGGCGCTTCGCGAACCCCCGCTGGGAGACGACGACGTACGTCGCCCGGCGCGACCAGAGAGCCGTGGCAGCCTGCGTCGTCTGTCGAGAGCGGCGCGGCGGCATCCTGACGACTGCCGTCCTCGATACGGTGCCACGCGGGAGCGCGGTCGCGCCGGAGGTCTTCGAGGCGCTGCTGACGCCGATCGTCGCCGACGCGGCCGACTCGGACGTCGTCAAGGTCGGCGAGGGACCGATCCCGTCGTCCGTCCTCGACGCGTTCGGCTTCCGGGCGAGTGACGCGTTCCCGCTGTCGATGCTTTCCGACAGGTCCGTCCTCGCGGTGCGTCCGGCGCACCGCTCGGAGGACGGGCCGGTCGACGTTGCCGGCGTCGATCCGACCGAGCGAGAGTGGGAGCTGGCGCTGGCAGATCGGGACGTTGCCTGATACTGCCGGCTGTAACGTCGTGAAGATCTTCGCCACCCCGGGGTGGCGAAATCGGTCACAGATTTACAGCCGGTAGTATGAGACGGCGGTCACAGCGATGTCTCGGTGAGCGGCGAGGACACCGACGGAAGACGACGGCAGCGGTCCGGACGAGAGAACGAGCGGGGACCGTCTTCGTTACTCGACGACGACCGTTCCGATCATTCCGCCGCGCTCGTGTGGGATACAGAAGTAGCGGTACTGGCCGGCGACCTCGAAGGTGTGGCTGTACGTGTCCCCCTGATACAGCGAGCCGTCTGTCGCGTTCGTCCACCCGTCGCGGGCCGACGGTTCGTCGTCGAACCCGCCGGAAGCGAAGTAGTCTGCTCCGTCCGGAATGGCGTCCTCGTAGGCAGTCACGGAGTGGGCGTGAGAGCTCGTATTTCGCCAGACGACGGTGTCACCGGCGGCGACAGTGATCTCGGCGGGATCGAACGCGTTGCTCGTCATCCCGACGTCGTAGTCCCCTGACTCGGCGAGGCCACCGAGACACCCCGACAGTCCGACCGCACTCGCCCCGGCGACCGTTCGCAGGTAGGCGCGACGCTCCATAGCCCAAGTCGGGACTGGACGATCAAAGACGGCTCGGTTCCGGACGGCCTCGGTTCGGAACTGCAAAGTGGAGTCGCCGGGAGGCTGAGGTATGAAAGCGACCGCGAAGGCACACCCGATCCAGGGGATCGTCAAGTATCACGGGATGCGCGACGAGGAACTGCGCTTGCCCTACCACGACAGCATCAGCGTCTGTACGGCACCGAGCCACTCGAAGACGACCGCGGCGTTCGATCCGGAACTCGACGCCGACGAGTACGTCGTCGACGGCGAGGCAGTCGAGGGGCGCGGGGCCGAGCGCATCGCGGCCGTCGTCGACCACGTCCGCGAGCTGGCAGGGATCGACCACCGCGTGCGCTTCGAGTCGGCGAACTCCTTCCCGACGAACATCGGCTTTGGCTCCTCTGCCTCCGGGTTCGCGGCTGCGGCGATGGCACTCGTCGAGGCGGCGGGCCTCGACATGACTCGCCCCGAGGTGTCGACGGTCGCGCGTCGCGGTTCGTGCTCCGCCGCGCGGGCGGTGACGGGCGGGTTCTCCCACCTCAAGAACGGCATGAACGACGCGGACTGTCGCTCCGAGCGCATCGAGACCGAACTGGAAGACGAGCTTCGGGTCGTCGCCGGCATGGTCCCGTCCTACAAGGAGACGGAGGCGGCCCACGAGGAGGCCGCGGCGAGTCACATGTTCGAGAACCGGATGGCCCACATCCACGGCCAGATCGCCGAGGCACGCGACGCCATCGCGGGCGGCGAGTTCGACCGGACCTTCGAGCTGGCCGAACACGACTCGCTGTCCCTGGCCGCGACGACGATGACCGGGCCGGCGGGCTGGGTGTACTGGCAGCCCCGGACGATCGAGATCTTCAACGCCGTCCGCGAACTCCGAGCGGAGGACGTCCCGGTCTACTTCTCCGTCGACACCGGTGCGAGCGTCTACGTCAACACCACGGCGGAGTACGTCGACCGCGTCGAGGAGACGGTAGCCGACTGCGGCGTCGACACCCGAGTCTGGGAGGTCGGCGGCCCCGCGCGGATTCTCGACGACTCCGAGGCGCTGTTCTGAGACGGCCGACCACGAATCGGCGACCGATTTCGCTACACCGAGGTCGCGAATCCGTTCGCGAAGCGACAGTTCGGCCGGAGCGACGGCGCTTCCGTCGCCGATACCGACGCATAAATGCATCCACGGACCGTACGCCACAGCTATGTCCGACCGGATCGTCGGCGAGCTTCAGGACCAGGCGACCGTCGAGGAACGGGTGGCATCGGGCGCGACGACCGACTGGGTTGTCGATCACTGGACCACGTTCCGTGATGGCCTCCTCGGCGAGCGAAACGGCACGCCGTTCCCGTGCTTTTTCGGGGCCGAATCGGTGGCCAACGGAGACCCGCTGTACACCGCGGTCCCGTCGATGACCGACAAGGACGCGTTGCTGGATCTGGGCCGGACCCTCCTGCAGTATCTGGACACGTACCAGGAACACAGCGACCGCGCGTCACTCGTCGCGTTCTTCAAGCCGCCCGAGCGCAAACTCACGGAGGCCCAGTACCACGAGGCGCTGTGGAACATCCTGCAGTTCCTGCACGTCCACGATCCAGCGCCCTGGCCCGAAGACATCCCGACCGAGCCGGACGATCCCCACTGGGAGTTTTCCTTCGGCGGCGAGCCGATCTTCCCGACCTGCCGGGCACCCTTCTACGACACCCGAAAGAGCCGGTACTGCCCGGTCGGACTGGAGATCACCTTCCAGCCGCGGGCACTCTTCGAGGACATGGGCGTGACCGCCGACACCGAGGCCGGCGAACACGCCCGGGAGATAATCCAGGACCGACTCGAAGGGTACGACGGCGTCTGTCCGCACGCAGATCTCGGGGACTGGGGCGTCGAAGGGGATCGAGAGTGGCCACAGTACATGCTCTCGGAGGACGAACGACAGGCACCGAGCGAGTGCCCGATCGCGACCAGCCGCGAGCACCCCAAGTCGACGCGGCTGCTGGACGCTCGCGAGGGCGTGGGCCACCCCAACTGAGACGATGGCGGAGACACCGGTCCTGGTGCTGATCGACTTTCAGCAGGGGTTCGACGAACCCGGATGGGGAACGCGCAACAACCCCGACGCCGAGGCGAACGCAGCACGACTCCTCGCGACGTGGCGGTCGCGTGACCAGCCCATCGTCCACGTCCGACACGACTCGACAGAGCCCGACTCGCCGCTCCGGGGAGACGCGCCCGGGTTCGACTACAAGCCCGAACTCGCCCCCGCCGACGGTGAGGCGACGTTCCGCAAGCAGGTCAACGGTGCGTTCGTCGACACCGGTCTGGAGGCGTGGCTCCGCGAACGAGGCCACGAGTCGATCGTCGTCTGTGGGCTGACGACCGACCACTGCGTGTCGACGACCGTCCGGATGGGCGAGAACCGAGGGTTCGAGGTGTTCGTCGTGGCAGACGCGACGGCGACGTTCGACCGGACGCTGGAAGACGAGCAGTTCGACGCGGCACTCGTTCACCGAACGGCGCTGGCACACCTCGACGGGGAGTTCGCCACCGTCCTCTCGACGGCGGCGGCCGTCGACCGCTGGTGACTGGTGCGGTATGTGATACCATAGCAACCATTAAGCGCCCGCTCCACCAAGCGGGGGTATGGAGACAGTCGAGCGACCGACGTTCGAGTCTGATACCAGTCGCCGCATCTACGAGTACGTCGAGCGCCACGGCACCGCGAAGCGACACATTCTGCTGGAGCAAAGCGACGCGTCGGCGGAATCGTTCGGCGAACACCTCGACGAACTGAAAGAGCGAGGCTACCTCAGCGAGGACGGCGGGACGATCCGCGTCGCGCTGGACGTGGGAGCAGTCGAGGAGTACGAGACCGGCGATCTGTCGGTGACGATCCGGCCGGCCCGCCACGAGGACTTCGACGGCCTCGTCCGGACGATCCGGGACGTCACCGACGAGGAGACCTACGTCGTCGCCGAGACCGTCGCCGAGGAACTGCTCTACGAGGACACCGTCAACCGCCACACGACCGTCGAGTCTCGCGTGTTCTTCGTCGCGACGGTTGACGGCGAGGTCGTCGGGTGGACCCACCTGGACCTGCCGCAACTGGACTCGCTGGCCGGGACCGCCCAGCAGACCGTCGGCGTCGCCAGTGACTATCGAGGACGGGGCATCGGCAGCGAACTCCTCCAGCGGGGCCTCTCCTGGGCCGAGGCCAACGGCTACCGGAAGGTGTACAACAGCCTCCCGATGACGAACGACCGGGCCATCGAGTTCCTCACCCACCACGGCTGGGACACCGAGGCCATCCGCCGGAACCACTACACGATCGACGACGAGCAGGTCGACGAAGTGATGCTGTCGACGACGATGTAGCGGCCAACGTTGATACGACGGCGCGCCCAACCGACGGTATGCGCGTCGCCGTCCTGGGTGCTGGCTACGCCGGCCTCACACTCGCCCGGAAGCTCGAATCGTCGCTGCCCGAATCGGTCGACCTCGTCGTCGTCGACGAGTCCGAGACCCACGTCGTCCAGCACGAACTCCACCGCGTCGTTCGTCGGCCCGCAGTCGAGGACGAGATCTCGATCCCGCTGACCGACCTGCTGGACTGCGAGGTCCGGCAGGCGACGGTCACGGACGTGGACCCCGAGGCGGGCGTCGCTCGACTGGACGGTGCCTCGGACCTCGACTACGACGTGGGTGCGATCTGTCTCGGTGCCGAGACGGCGTTCTACGACATCGCGGGACTCCGAGAGCACGCCACGCCGCTGAAGCGCCTCGAACACGCCCGTGAGATCCGCGAACGGTACTTGGACGTGCTCGACGAGGGTGGGCGCGTCGTCGTCGGCGGTGCCGGCCTCTCGGGGGTGCAGGTCGCTGGCGAACTCGCGGCGATGGCGCGGGAACACGGAGACGAGACAGCCGACGACGAGGGGGCAGACGGCGGAGACGCCGAGATCCTCCTGCTCGAACAGCTCGACAGCGTCGCGCCGAGCTTTCCCGAGGCGTTCCAGCGGGCCGTCGCCGATCAGCTCGGCCAGCGCGGCGTCGAGATCCGCACGAACGCGACCGTCGAAGCCGTCAACGGAGAGACGATCACGGTCGCCCAAGGGGAGGATCTGTCGTACGAGCAGCTCGTCTGGACCGGTGGACTGCAGGGACCCGCTGCGCTGGACGACGAGCGACCGGTCGTCAGGAGCGACCTGCGGCTCACGGGCGACACGTTCGCTGTCGGCGACGCGGCGAGGGTCGTCGACACGGACGGCGAGCCGGTCCCGGCGAGTGCGCAGGCGGCGATCCGAGAGGCCGGGGTCGCAGCGGAGAACGTCACGACACTGGTCGAGCATCGGCTGTCCGGGGCCGGCGGCTTCGAGCCTCGGCTGGCTCGCTACACGTTCGACTCGCTCGGGTGGCTCGTCAGCGTCGGCGACGGCGCGGTCGCACAGGTCGGGGACGGCGTCCTGACCGGCCGGGCGGCGCTCGCGCTCAAGACCTCCGTGGGCGCGGGCTATCTCGGCAGCGTCGGCGCGGTCGAGAACGCCGTCGAACTGGTCCAGTCGGAACTCGGGCTGGCAGTCGACGATGTGGACGACGCGGGCGATCCCGAGGCGGTCGACACAGAGCCCTGAACGGCGAAACCGGAGGGCACTTACCACCGACGGGCCCACCACAGTGCATGCGCATCGCCGACCGCCAGCAGGTCGAGGGCGGGCGCGAGCGGCTGACGCTCGTCCCCGAGACGCTCGACGATCTGTGGCACCTGACGTACGTGATCGAGCCGGGCGACCGCGTCGCGGGCGACACCACCCGGCGGATCCAGCGCGACGACGATCAGTTGCGCGACAAGGGTGGGGAGCGCGAGCCGATGTGGATCGCGGTCGCTGTCACCGACGTAGAGTTCGCGAAGTTCGCCAATCGGCTGCGCGTCGGCGGGACGATCGTCGACTGCTCGCTGGAGGACCAGCTGGACTTCCACCACACGTTCAACGTGGAGGAACACGACGAGATCGAGGTCGAGAAGGTCTGGAAGCCCGACCAGATCGACCGCGTCGAGGAGGCGACCGAGGCGACCGACCAGCCCGACGTGGCGATCGCCACCGTCGAGGAAGGGGAAGCACACGTCCACACCGTCGCCCAGTACGGCACCGAGTCGCGCGCGTCGATCACCTCGACGACGGGGAAGGGCGACTACGCTCGACCGCGAGAGGAGCTGTTCGCGGAGCTTTCGGACGTGCTCCGGCGGATGGACGTGGACGCCTACATCCTCGCCGGCCCCGGCTTCACCAAGCAGGACGCGCTCAAGTACATCCAGGACGAGCACCCGGATCTGGCAGCGGAGATCACGACCGTCGACACCAGCGCCGTCGGCGACCGCGGTGTCCACGAGGTGCTCAAGCGCGGTGCGGTCGAGGACGTCCAGGAGCGGACCCGTATCGCGGAGGAAGCCGAGCTGATCGACGAGCTGATGGAACGCATCGCGACGGGCGCGAAGGTCGCGTACGGCCCCGACGCGGTCGCCGAAGCCGCCGAGTTCGGCGCGATCGAGGAACTGCTGGTGCTCGACGAGCGACTCCGCGAGGAGCGAGGCGAGGAAAGCGAGTGGGACGTGGACGTCGACGAGATCGTCACGACGACAGAACAGAAAGGCGGCGACGTGACCGTCTTCTCCCACGAGTTCGATCCCGGTCAACAGCTCCGTAATCTGGGCGGCGTGGCCGCGCTACTGCGGTATCGGCTACAGTAGAGAGCGAACGGGGCGAAACGGTTTTCATTGGCGACATCTATCTTCAGGTACTGACAGTTCAGCTACCGACCGGAGCCAGTCACCAGAATGTCATTCGAGAATCAGACGGACTTCGCCAGGCAGGTCGCCGATCTCAACAAGTACGGACAGGCGTTGAACCGCTGTGAGAGCGTCGAGGAGGTCGTTTCGATGACGCTGGAAGCGATGTCACTGCTGTTCGACGCCGCCGACAACACGTTCGTGGAAGTGCGAAACGACGATCTGCAGGTCGTCCACAGCACGAATCCGGCGTTGTCGGTCGGTGAAGCGCCGACGAGCGTGGCGCGGCGGGCCTACGAGTCCAGAACGACCGAGGTAGCGAGCGGTGCGGACGCTCGTGTCGCTGCCGACACGGAGACGACCGCGGCGCTGGCCGTCCCGGCGACGATCGTCGACGAGGTGACGGCGGTGCTCGTGATGCGCTCGACGAGTCGGTCCGAGTTCGACGACGCGGTCGTGCGCCCGATGGAGATTCTGGCGTCTCACGCCGCGACGGCGATCAGCAACATCCGATCGCGGGAGCGACTCGAACGGGCCAGACAGGACCTGGAGACGAAAAAGGAGATGATCGAGCTGTACGACCGGCTGTTGCGCCACGACCTGGGCAACGACCTGCAGGTGATCACCGGGTTCTCCGAGGTCCTCGCCGACAAGACCGACGGCGAGACCGCCGCCTACGCCGAGCGGATCAACGAGGCCGCACACAGCTCTGCCGACCTGATCCAGCGGGTCGGGAACCTCGTCTCGACGCTGGAAGAAGAGGAGGAACCGGAACCGAGAGACGTCGCACCCATACTCGAACGGACCGTCAGCGAGGCCGAGACCGGCTACGACGAGTTGACCGTCGAGTTCGACAAGGCAGCCTTCGAGGAGACGGTGTACGCCGGAGATCTGCTCGGATCGGTGTTCACGAACATTCTCACGAACGCCGTCGTCCACAACGACGGAGAGATCACGGTCCGGACGAGCGTCGAGACGAGCGTCGACGACGTGGTGGTCTGCTTTGCCGACGACGGAGCGGGCATCGACCCGTCGGTCCGCGACGAGCTGTTCGAGATGGGCGAGAAAGGCCCAGACAGCAGCGGCAGCGGGTTCGGCCTCGGCTTCGTCCGTGCCCTGACAGAGTCCTACGGCGGCGACGTGACCGTCACCGAGAGCGATGCCGGCGGCGCGGAGTTCCGCGTTCGGCTTCAGCGTGCCTGATACGGCCGCGTGTCGCGGTGCCAGACCGAGACTGCCGGCGGATCAGGACGCTGTCGGATCGATCGTCACGGACAGCCCGTCGGCGGCAAAGCGAACGTCGCCGTCGTAGGCCGCCCCGATCGAGTCCAGCATCTCCTCGTGACGGCCCTCCGTGTGAGGGTAGAGGTGGGTGAGGTACACGCGGCCGACGGTGGCCTCGGCCCGATCCAGGGCCGTCCCGAGCTGGGCGGGCGTCGGGTGGTTGGACACGTCCACGTCGTCCGGAAACGAGCAGTCGTGAACGAGCACGGCCGCCCCATCCGCGAACTCGATCAGGTCCGTGAACGCCTCCGAGTCCCCGCTGTAGACCAGCGCCGGCTCCTCGCTTTCGGCCCGAAAGCGATAGGCGAAACACGACATCGAGTGGCGCGTCTCCATGGCCTCGATATCGAAGCCAGCGAGCGCGAACGGCGCGTCGACGCCGACCTCCTCGATCGTGAGGTCGAGTCGGCCGCGCATGTAGTCGTGCAGATCGAGGAGCCCCTCGATCAGGTCACGGGTCCCCGGCGGTCCGGCGATCGTCAGGTCGGTTTCGCCCGCGAGCCACCGCGCTTTCATGAACACGTCGAGGTCGGAGACGTGATCGAGGTGGTGGTGGGTGAGCAAGACGGTGTCGACGCCCTCGTAGCCAACGTCGGTGCGTTCGAGCGCGTGGAGGACGCCGCTGCCACAGTCGACGAGCAGCCGGTCGAAGCCGTCTTCGAGCAACAGTCCGGACTGGAAGCGGGTGCCGGTCGGCATCGCGCTGCCGGTTCCGAGAAAGGTCAGGCGCATGTCGGATCGCTCGGGGTGGAGGGCCTAAGCGATTTGGATGGGGTCAGCGGGACTGTCTGTCGGGGTGGGCAGGCGGCGGCCATCGGCGAGGGCGGCGGGTGACGGGAAGCGCCCGCCGACGGCGCAGATACGCCTACGACGGGTACCCATAAAGCCCCACCTGTGGCTCAAAATCCAGTTTAAGCGTACCTCGTGTACGCCCACCAGACGCCGAGCACCGCGACGACCGTCATCCCGCCGAGGAAGAAGGCCAGCCCCGGAGAGAGTTCCAGCCCGCCGTTTGCCGCCAGATCGGCGGCCTGGGTGGTCGTCTCGGCGGCCAGATCGACCGTCTCCTCCTCGGGGACCGGCGTGTCGGTCTCGGGTGGTGGAGTCGGCGTCGACGTGGCGCTGTCGGCGGGCGTCTCCGTCGCCTCGGCGATGCCGATGTCGCCGCCGTCGCTGGCCGTTTCGGTGGGCGTCGGCGTGTCCGCGGGCGCTTCCGTCGGAGTCTCGGTCGCGCCCGTCGTGTTCGTGACGCCGCCGGAGTCACTGCCACCCGCGCCGTCGCCGCCCTGCGAGGACGGCCCGGCAGAAGTGAACCCGACCGAGAGCCCGTTGCCGAACAGCTGCTCGATGACCAGACTACCGAGCGCGACGACACCCACCACGGGCAACAAGCGCTTGACCATCGTCGTCAGGGACCGCTTTCGCTCCTCGGTCCCGACGAACAGCACCGTCGGATCGTCCGGCGGCTGGTACACCGTCATCTCCTGGCCCTTCTCGGAGTACTGGGTGCCAGCGACGGCGATCAGGTCCTGGTCGTCGAGCTTCTCGATGTGATAGGAGACCTTCTGGATCGACATGTCCAGTCTGTCGGCGATCTCCGACGGCGTGCCCGGCTCGTCGTAGATCTCGTTGAGAATCGCGCGGGCAGTCTCGGAGTTGAGCGCGTCGAGTAGCGGGGCCACCTCGTCGTCGACGCCGACGACCTGGAGTTCCCCCTCCTGTGACGTACTCGTATCGGGGCCTCTGGAGGGCAACAGCGACATATCGAAACCACAGACGGCCAGTGTAATGAATCTCGTGGAGTGTCCGAGCGACGTTTGACCGATCAGCGAGCGGACGAACGGCCGAGTAAGGGACTCCTACCGACCGACAGTATCAGTCTTCCAGTCGCTCGACCAGTTCGCTGGCGGTCGCGTCGTCGAGTGCGACCAGTGGCGGACGGACCGCGGCGTTCTCGACGACGCCCCGCCTGGCGAGGATCGCCTTACAGACTGGCGCGAATCCGTGCTCGGCTGCCGACCGGAACACGGGATCGATCTCGTCGAACTGGACCGCTCTGGCGGCGGCCACGTCGCCGTCGGCGACGGCGCTTCCGGCCCGCCCGAGGGCCGCGGGCCGGACGTGCGTGACGGCGTTGATCCCGCCGTCGCCGCCCATGAGCAGCGAGGGGACGTACTGGGCGTCCCACCCCTGGAGCACCTCGAAGGAGTCGGGCGTCCGGTCCAGCAGTTCGTCGAAGTGAGTCAGGTCGCCACTGGAGTCCTTGATGCCGTCGTAGCGGCCGCGTTCGGCCAGGGACGCGACGGTCTCGACCGCGAGTGACTGCCCGGTCGCACTGGGGATGTCGTAGAGGTACAGCGGGATCGACGCACCGGCCGCGACGGCGTCGAAGAACCGCTCGTTGCCGGCAGAAGAGGCCTGACCGCCGTAGTACGGAGCGACGACGAGCGCCGCGTCGGCACCCGCGTCGGCGGCGGCCGCGATGCGCTCGCGAACGTCTGCGACCGCCGTCCCACCGACCCCGGCCATCACGATCGCCCGGCCGTCGGCGGCCTCGACGGTCGTTTCGACGACGCTCCGTCGCTCGGCATCCGTCAGCGACGCGAACTCGCCCGTGGTGCCACAGGGGACGAGCCTGTCGACACCGCCCGCGACGAGGTGATCGACGAGCGACCGGAGCGACGCGCGATCGAGCGTGCCGTCGTCCTCGAACGGAGTCACCATCGGACAGCCGACGCTGTAGTCCATACCGGAATCGGGAGTGGCAGCGAGTTAGCGCTTGGGAATCGAGATTTCACTTTCACCGTGCGGTCCGAAGGCACTTGTCGTCCCAGTCCTACCCCTCGACAACGAATGGAGGGACGCGAACGGCTCGCGGGCGTCGACCCGGCGTTCGACCCCGAGAGCGTCGCGATCGACGACGGCGACGTGCTGGACCGGCTCGCGCCGGTCGTCCAGGAGTGGTGGGTCGAGCAGTTCGGCGAGTTCGTCCCGCAGAACGGGGGGTTCTTCACCCCGCCACAGAAGGAGGCGATCCCGCTGATCCACGAGCGGGAGAACGCCCTGATCGCAGCGCCGACCGGCAGCGGCAAGACGCTCGCGTCGTTTACCGGCATCGTCAACGAGCTGTTCGCGAAGGCCCGCGAGGACGCACTCGACAACAGCGTCTACTGTCTGTACGTCTCGCCCCTGAAGTCACTGGCAAACGACATCCACCGGAACCTGGCGGTCCCGCTGAGCGACATCACCGAGAAGCTCGACGAGCGGGGCGAGACCGTCGAGATCCGGCACGCGATTCGCCACGGGGACACGAGCGACCGCGACCGCCAGCAGATGCTGGAGACGACGCCACACATCCTCAACACGACGCCGGAGACGCTGGCGATCTTGCTCAACAGCCCGAAGTTCAAAGAGAAGCTCCGGACGGTGGAGTACGTCGTCGTCGACGAGATCCACAGCCTCGCCGAGAACAAGCGCGGGACCCACCTCTCGGTGTCTCTGGAGCGCCTGGAGGCGCTGGCCGACGGCTCGCCGACCCGGATCGGCTGCTCGGCGACCGTCGAGCCACTCGACGAGATGGCTCAGTTCCTGGTCGGGTGTGAGCGCCACGGCGCGGGCGGCGACGACTGGTCACCCCGCGAGTACGAGATCGTCGACGCCCGCTTCGCCCGTGACTTCGACGTGGAGTTGACGACGCCCACGGACGACCTCATCGACACCCCGCGAGACGTGATTCAGGGACGGTTCTACCAGCAGCTCCACGAGCTGATTCGGGAACACACGAACACGCTCGTGTTCACGAACACGCGATCGGGGGCCGAACGAGTCTTGCACAACCTCCGCTCGGAGTTCGACGACTACGGGGAGGACAACTCCGGGTGCCACCACGGGAGCCTCTCGAAAGAGCGCCGCCAGGAGATCGAGGAGCGTCTCAAAGCGGGGACACTCGACGTGGTGACGACCTCGACGAGTCTGGAGCTAGGAATCGACATGCCCCACGTCGATCTGGTCGTGCAGGTCGGCTCTCCCAAGTCCGTCGCCGCGCTCCTCCAGCGAGTCGGGCGAGCGGGCCACCAGCTCGGAGAGACCGTCACGGGGCGGGTCGTGGCGCTGGACCGGGACGAGCTGGTCGAGTGTGCGGTGATGCTGAAGAAGGCCACGGAGGGGTTCGTCGACCGGGTGTTCGTCCCCGAGCGCGCACAGGACGTGGCGACACAGCACGTCTACGGCATGGCGATCAACGCCGTCCGGCCCGAGCGCGAGGCCGAGGCGATCCTCCGGCGTGCCTACCCCTATCGCGAGTACACCGACGACGAGTGGGAGCAGCTCTGTCGGTACCTCACCGCCGACTATCCGGGGATGGAAGACAAGAACGTCTACGCGAAGATCTGGCGAGACACGAACGATCCTCCCGACGGCGAGCACCACTACGAGGAGTATCCGGTGGGCGAACACCTGATCGGCAAGCGCGGGCGGATGGCCCGCGTCATCTACATGACCAACATCGGGACGATCCCCGACTCCTTCACCTGCGACGTGTACACCCGGGCAAGCGACGAGTGGGTCGGGCAACTCGACGAGGGCTACCTCGACACGCTGGAGAGCGGCGACGTGTTCGTGCTCGGGGGCGACAACTTCGAGTATCGGTACCGTCGGGGCTCGAAGGTGTACGTCGACCGGACCAGCGCGCGGCCGACGGTCCCGTCGTGGTTCTCGGAACGGCTGCCGCTGTCGTACGACCTCGGCCGAGAGATCCTCGCCTTCCAGCGCCAGCTCCTGGCGCGACTGGAGGAGGGCGGCCCGCCGGCCGTTCGACTGTGGCTCCGGGAGTTCCCCCTGGACGAGAACACCGTGCGTGCGATCACGCGGATGTTCTCCGAGCAGGTCGCGTACGCCGGCTCGGAGAGCGTCTCGACCGACGACCGACTCGTGATCGAGGTCGCGCTGGACCACGACGAGTACGAGCGCCACTACTACGTCCACTCCGGGTACGGACGACGGTTCAACGACGGCTTCTCGCGGCTCGTGGCCTACCGCGTCGCCCAGCGAGCCAGCGCCAACGTCCAGGTCGCCGTCGCCGACAACGGCTTCACCCTCTCGATGCCGCTGAACAGGAAAGTCGACATCGAGGGGATCGTCACCGACATCGATCCGACGGCGGTCCGGGCGGATCTGCGGGCCAGCCTCGACGGGACGGACCTGCTCCAGCGGTACTTCCGGATCAACGCCACGCGGGCGCTGATGATCCTCAAGCGGTACAAGGGCTACGAGAAGTCGGCCAGCGAACAGCAGGTCAACGCCGAGATGCTGCTCTCGTTCGCCGAAGAACTGGGCGAGTTCGCCGTCGTCGAGGAGACGTATCGCGAGATCCTGGAAGACAAGCTCAACGTCGACGCCATCGAGGACGTGACCGGCGCGATCCAGGCCGGCGAACTCGCCGTCGAGACCGTCCGGGTCGACTCACCATCGCCGCGCGCGTTCGGGCTGGCGACGCTGCTGGCCAGCGACGTGGTGCTGGCCGAAGACGAGTCCGCGGTGTTGCAGGCGTTCCACGACCGGGTGCTGGCGGCTATCGACGACGACGCTGGCGAGGTCTGATACCGGCGACGACACGACAGCACTGCGCCCTCGGCAACGCCGCCGGCAGTGACCGGGACGAACCGAACGACGGTAGACCACACCAACCCTTTTCACCGCGCCGCCCCGGAAATCGCGCATGGAGAGGCTCAACTCCCGCGTGCAACTGCTGTGGATCGGGCGGGCGGTCGTGGTCGCGGCGGTACTCGCGGGCGTCGCCGTCGCGATCGACCGCTTCGCGGTCCCGGTAGACCCGCCACTGATCGCCGCCGTCGTCGTCGTGGCGGCCGTTCTCGGGACCGTCCACGCCGTCCTCAGATTTCGACGCTGGCGCTTCGAGATTCAGGACGACGCGCTCTTTCTGGTCCGCGGGGTCGTGACGCAGGTCGACACCTCGGTCCCCTACGTCCGGCTCCAGCACACCGACACCCAGCGCGGGCCGGTCGAGCGGCTTGTCGGTCTCTCCAGCGTCGTCGTCTACACCGCCGGAACGCGGGGTGCCGACATCCGTATTCCGGGGCTGCGTCCGGAGCGAGCGACCGAACTGCGCGAGCAACTGCGCGAGCTCGCGGCCGAGAGCGAGGCCACCGACGCCGTATGAACCGTCTCCACCCGATCAGCGCCGTCGGTAGCGTCGTCACCAACGTCGTCCGGTTCGGGAGCATCGGCTTCTTCGCCGGCATGATGCTGACGGGTCCACTGGCCGTGCTCCCGCTCGGAGCGGTGTTCGTCCTCGCACCCGTCGGTGCCCTCGTCGGGGCCGCCTACGCCGTGGCGCGGTACTACCGCTTCACTTACGCACTCGCGGGGGGCACGCTGTCCGTCGACTCCGGCGTCTTCGACCGACAGGAACGGGAGATTCCGCTGGGACGGATCCAGAACGTCGACATCGAACGTGGCCCCGTCCAGCGGCTCTTCGGTCTCGCCGTCGTGAAGTTCGAGACGGCCGGGGGGAGCGCGACGGAGGCGGTCCTGAACGCCGTCGACGTCGACGAGGCCAGAGCGCTCCAGTCGGCCGTCGCTCAGTACCGACGGGAGGACGACGAGACGGAAGGCGACGAGGGCGAGCCAGCACACGACACAGTGGCCAGAGAGGCCGCAGAGCCAGAGCAGCGTCGGCTCTACGAGCTCTCGACCAGGGACCTGCTGACGCTCGCGCTCGTCTCGTTCCGGCCTGCAGCCCCCGCGGTGGTCCTCTTCGGCGTCCCGTTCGCACAGGAGTACGCGCTCCGACTGCTCTCGGCGACCGTCGAGACACTGGGCGGCCCGTCGAGGGTCTCGCTGTCGGGGCTCCAGACCTACTCGACGGGAGAGGCGCTGTTGACCGTCGGCGTCGCCGCGGCGCTGTTCGCACTCGCGGCCTGGCTCCTGAGTGCCGCGTTCACGATCACGGAGTACCACGGCTTTCACCTCGACTACGTCGGTGACGACCTGCGATACGAGCGGGGACTGATCCAGCAGTACAGCGGCTCGATCCCGCTGGAGAAGGTCCAGACGGTCACCGTCCGCGAGAACCTACTGATGCGACAGGTCGGATACGCCGCCCTGGCCGTCGAGACGGCCGGCTACGCGCCGGGTTCGGGGAGTCAGGACGCGAGCAACACGGCGATTCCGCTGGACGATCGCGAGACGGTGCTGGCCGTCGCCGAGGCGCTGACCGACGCCGACGTGCCGGCGATGGAGCGACTCCCCGACAGGTCGCGCCGACGCTACGTTGTCCGGTACTCGCTGCTCCCGCTCGTGGCGACGGGGCTGTTGCTTTCCGTCGACACGCTGGTCCAGACGGTCCCCTACTGGTACGCGCCGCTGGCGCTGGTCCCGGTCGCGGTACTGGCCGGGCACCTGAGCTGGAAGCACCGCGGGTTCGCACTGCTGGAGCACCTGTTTGCCACCCGGAGCGGCGTCCTCGTGCGGTCGACCCGGCTGGTGCCGTACTACCGCGTCCAGACCGTGATCGACACGCGAACGATCTTCCAGCGCCGTCTCTCGCTGGCCAGCGTGACCGCCGACACCGCCAGCACGGCGAGCCTGCTGGGCGGGGACGCGACGGCGTACGACCTCGACGACCAGCGCGCCCGGACAGTCCACGAGACGCTCCGCGAGCGCCTGATGGCCGACCTCCGGGCCGGCGAACGAGGCGACCGACGACAAGGGCTGACGGCGCTGCTCGACGAGGCCGACGCCCCGGACGAGGAGGGCGACGCGGGTGCGCCCGAG
Organism: Halomicrobium sp. HArcht1-1; assembly: GCF_058933285.1. Taxonomy (NCBI): domain Archaea; kingdom Methanobacteriati; phylum Methanobacteriota; class Halobacteria; order Halobacteriales; family Haloarculaceae; genus Halomicrobium; species Halomicrobium sp. HArcht1-1. Next base: position 1,446,689 of record NZ_JBZYDL010000001.1, on the reverse strand, counting down.
CCGACCGAATCGTCCACTCGCGAGCCGTAGCACGGCGACGGCGTGCTACATCGCCCGCGGTCGGCCGCCGGTTCGATCAGCCACCCCGGCGTCACCTCCCAGATCGACCGGGACAGTGCAGCGAGACGAATTACGGACGAGGGTCGTCACATCGGTAAGTCGGAGTGTAAAACTGTCGACTGTACACCGACAGAGGCCCACGGACGGGATCGAACCGTCCTACGCCACCGTAGGTCACTGGAGTTCTGTGTCCTGTGGATCCAGAAGAGAGGGTGTCTCCAAAAATATCGCTTCCAAACCGACAATCGTAGCAAGAAATATACTGATCAGGTGAGAAGGTGTATACATGACCATGTGGACAGTCGGAACCGCCGGGCACCTGATCATGTTCGGGATGCTCGCGACGCTTGCATTCGTTTACTACGGCCCCGAATATGTTGCTCGAATCAACGAAGCCATTTTTGCGGGTTAGTGAAGTAGTCGAAGAATCGTGAGCCAACCAACAATAGGAATTGAGAAAAAGTAGATGGTTGGTGTTGTGATTCCGAATAGATATGCTCCTGAGATGAGTGCAGAGACGACTGCTATTTGTTTGATTCCGGGAAGAGAGTGGAACCACGAAGCCAATTGATCGAGTTTCCGTTGTGGAACTCTGTACAATGCCGTAATCAGACCAACATACACCGAGACAGCGACTGATCTGAGTACAGCGACGACAATGTTGTCTGTCGGTATCAGTAGCATATGCCCCAGGCCGGACTCGAACCGGCGTCCACTGGGGTTAGGTCCACCGCCCGGAATCGAACCGGACGCGAACCGCCAGGGTGGACAACTATGACAGGAAATCGTACGAACAGAGTGTGGTGGCTGGTGATCGAGCGGCCGATCGTGTGTCTTGTCGGTGGCGTCGCCGGCTCTGGTCCCGGTCGACGCCGCAAAGAATGATCCGAGGTTAGTAATTAAATCGAACGCCTCTGACGGCCGACCGTGGCCGAGCGGGAGGCAGACCTATCGAACTGGAAACAACGGCTACAACGCGCCCCGCCGAACCGACGACCGGAACGTGAGCACAGATGTGTGATACCGAATCGGCCGCGTTACGACCGACAGCAGCCATCGAGCGACGAACCGAGGGTGATGGCAGAACTCTCTAAGAACCGCGTGGCAACGTACCGGTGTCGGACCTGCGGGGTGCGATTCAGTATCCCACAGCACGAGACGGCCGTCTGTTGTCCGGTCTGTCGCATGAACCGAATCAAGCGATTGACAGACTGACCCTGACGAGGGTCACTGGAGAGACCGTCAGCGAGCCCACTCGACCATCCGTTCGTACAGTTCGTCCGTCGAGAGCGCGCGTTCGTCGCCGACCAGCACGAGCGCCTTCTTCGCTCGCGTCAGGGCGACGTTGATGCGACGGTAGTCCTCGAAGATCGGGCCGTCGAGCGACCCCGTGGCGACGAAGGAGACGACGATGACCGCCTTGCTCGACCCCTGGAAGCGATCCACCGTGTCGACGGCGACCCCCTCGGGGACGTGTTTGTCGATCTCGGCGACCTGCGCACGGTAGGGTGCGATCACGCCGACGGCACCGGCCTCGACCCCGGCAGCGAGGTAGGCATCGACCACGTCGGCGACCGCGCTCGCCTCCGCCGGGTTCGTGTTGCCGTCGACGTGCCCGTCGGGATCGACGAAGTTGACGCCGTCACGCAGCGTCTCCGGGAGCGCGTCGAGCGTGACGCCGTCCAGGTCTGCGATTCGCTGGGCCGCCACCTCGCCGGTGGCCGGCCGGAGCTGTCCGTCGTAGAACTCCCGGGAGGCGAACGCCTGGATCTGCTGGGCCATCCGGTACTGGCGGTCGAGCAGGACGCTGGCGTCGGGATAGGCCTCGATGAGCCGCTCGAACAGCGACCGCGAGAGCGTCTCGTCCTCGCTCTGGACCACCGGGGGAAGCTGCTGGTGGTCGCCGACGAGGACGAACCGGTCGGCCAGCGTCGTCGCGGCCAGCGTCCCCGGCTCAGTGAGCTGGCCGGCCTCGTCGACGATCGCCACGTCGAACGACTGGGTCTTGGCGACCCGAGAGCCACAGGAGGCCGTCGTCGCCGCGACGACGCTCGCGTCCTCCAGCCGGCCGACGCAGTCGTCGGGATCGCCGGCAGTCTCCAGGCGGTACTGCTGCATGTCCTCGCGGACGCCGCTCTCGGTGCCCAGCCGGACGATGTCGGTAAAGCCCTGCGCTTCGAGGGCCTCGATGCAGTTGTCCACCGCGCGGTTGGTGAACGCCGAGAGCAACACCCGGTCGCCGCGGGCCACCAGCGCCCGGACGATCCGGGCGAGCGTGTAGGTCTTGCCCGTTCCCGGCGGCCCGTGGACGAGCGCGCAGTCGTCGGCTCCGACGGCGAGCCGGACCGCCTCGTTCTGGGCGTCGTTGTTGTCGATGAACGTCTCGTCGATCGATCGGAAAGCGGGCTCGCGCCGGCCGAAGAGTACGTCCTTCTGTTCGGGGGGCTGGGTGAGCAGGCCGTCGTGCAGCGCCGTCAACATCCGGTCGGTGCCGATCTCGGAGGGGTACACGTCCAGTCGGCGCAGTTCGACCGGCTCGTCGGTCGTGACGACGATCTCACCGCGGGTCGAATCGTCGCCGCTGCTCGCGGTTTCACCGTTCGCACCGTCTGCGGGCTCGCTGTGCTCGTCCGCACGGCTCGCGTGTCGCTTCGCTCCCGCTCGCGTCTCCGAGACCCCCTCGTCGCTTCGCTCCTCGCGCGTCTCGCCACCCAGTCGCTCGACGCGAGCCATCTCGGCGTCGCCGTCGATCGGGTCGCCGTCGCTTGCGAGCGCGATGTCGCCCTCGCGGATCTTCGAGACCGCACCCGTGCCGCGGGCTCGCAGCTCCCAGCGGCCGCCGTCGAGTCGACGCTTGCCCGTCGGTTCGAGGTCGATCAGGGCGCGGTCGTCGTCGGCTCGCTCCTCGGGGCGCTGGTCCCACAGCTTGGCGTACTCGCGGTGGACGGCCCGGCGCTCGGCCTCGATCGCCCGGTAGAACCGGTCGAAGTACTCGCGCTCTTCGTCGGGGATGGCCGTGCCGACCTGGCCGGCCTTCGACTCCTGGTCCAGTCGTCCGGAGACCGCCATACAGGTGTCCTGCTCGAAGCAGTACTCACACTTGGCGTCGGCCTCGTAGCCCGTCGGGACGCTCGCGTCGTACTCCATGGCCGCGATCTCGTTACGCGTCCGGACGACGAAGTTCAGCAGGCCGTCGTTGATCGAGAACTCCTTGGCCGGCGAGAGATCGCCGGACTCCTCGGTCCGCTCGACGGCGGCGTTCTTGGTGTACAGCAGCGTGCCGGTGTCGGGCGCTTCCTCGCGGCGCTCGCCGAGGAGCAGCGCGTAGCAGGCCGCCTGGATCTTGTCCTGGAAGCGTGGCTCTCTGCGGGTGTTCTTGCCGGTCTTGAGTTCGACCGGCATCCCGCGTCGGACGGCGTCGGCCCGCCCCTTGATGCCGTAGCGAGCCGAGAGCAGCGTCATCTCGGATCGCCACTCGTCCGCTTCGGTCAGGGTTCCCTGCCTGAGCCAGCCGTCGATGGCCGCGGCGTGGTCGCGAACGTCGGCAGCGACCTCGTCGGCGTCGCGGCCGAGCAGCCCCAGGTCGAGCCCGGCGTCCTCGACGTGGGCTGCGACCGCCTCCTCCACGTCACGGCCCCGGAGCAGGTCGCCGAAGACCTCGTGGACGATGGTCCCCTTGACGACCGGGTAGGCCTGGGGAGTCCCCGAGAGCTTGTTGAGGTAGTACATCCGCGGGCACTGGACCCACGAGCGAACGTCGGTCACGTCGACCAGAAAGTCCGGCTCGACGACGATCCGTGCGTCGCTGCCCACGGAGTACTGGGTCTCGCCTCTGTACTCGCGCGGTTCGGCGTCGTAGACGGCGACGCTCATGCCGGGTTCGAGCACCGCGCCGGTCTCGGTCCACTTCCCCCACAGCGTGACGGTGACGGGCTCGCCACGCCCGTCGTCGGGCCGAACCGTCACCTCACAGAGATCGCTCTCGCCGTACTGCGTGTCGACGGTCTGCTCGTCGCTCACCTCGACTGCGACGCCGCGTAATTGCACGCACGGAGTCTGGCGGGCAGGCCGAAAAACGCTGTCGGTCGGGGTGGGCTGGCGGCCGTCTCAAAACAGGTCGTCGTCCGATCCGTCGGGCTCGGCGTCGGTCGTCGTCGAGTCGGGAGCGGGCGCGTCCGTCGACACGTCGCCAGACGGCTCCTCGTGGCCGTTGGTCGCCTGCTCGGTCGCAGGCGTCGTCTCGGCGGACTGCTCTGGCGACTCCGCGGCCGCCTCGTCTACGCCGGCGTCCGAGTCGGGGGCGTCGGGCGAGACGGCCGGCACCTCGACGCGGTCCAGCGCGTCGCGAACGATATCGGCGGTCTCGGTGCCTTCGACGGTAGCGTTCGTCGAGAGCACGACCCGGTGGGCCATCGTCGCCACGGCGAGACGCTTCACGTCGTCCGGGACGACGTAGTCCCGACCCGCGAGGACAGCGCTGGCACGCGCCGCCTCGAACACCCGCTGGACGCCGCGGGGAGAGACGCCGACCTCGGATCGCTCGTCGGCCCGCGTCTCTCGGGCAATGTCGACGATGTACCGTCGGACCGGGACCCGCACCGAGACGTCCTCGGCGAGGTCCTGTAGCTCGCGGACGGTGGCCTCCTCGACCACCGGCTCGACGCTCGGGGCGAGCGTCCGGCGCTGCGCTCGCCGGTCGAGCAGTTCCATCTCGCCGTCGACGGAGGGGTACCCCAGCGAGGTCTTGACGCTGAAGCGGTCTCGCTGTGCCTCGGGGAGCCGAAAGGTCCCCTCCTGTTCGATCGGGTTCTGGGTCGCCACGACGACGAAGGGGTCGGGCAGTTCGTGTGTCGTCCCGTCGACGCTGACCTGTCCCTCCTCCATGGCCTCCAGCAGCGCCGACTGGGTCTTGGGCGGCGCGCGGTTGATCTCGTCGGCCAGCACGACGTTGGCGAAGATCGGCCCCGGAGCGAACTCGAAGGCACCCTCGTGTTCGTTGTAGACGTTCGAACCGGTCACGTCCGCCGGCAGCAGGTCCGGCGTGAACTGGATGCGGGTGAACTCCAGGCCGAGCGCCTCTGCGAGGACGCGGGCAGTGACCGTCTTGCCGGTGCCGGGCACGTCCTCCAGCAGGACGTGGCCCTTCGCGAGGACGGCAGACAGGACTTCGTGGAGGACGGTGCGTTCGACGACGGCGGCTTCCTCGATACGCTCGACGACGGAGAGGCAGGTCTGGGCTGCATCTTCGACCGTGTCGCCGCCGGAATGGTGGACCATGCGCGGTGGCTCGTCGCCCGCCCCCATCAATCTCTCCCTTCCCCGGCGACGTATCCCCGCAGCGGCGTCAGTAACACCAGGACGCCGAAGACGGCCAGCGCGGCCGCGACGGTCGCCGCGACCTCGCCGGCCAGAGAGGTACGCACCACGCCGAGCAGGCTCAGCGAGAGCACCGTGGCTGCTCCGAGAACGACCGCGACGACGGCGTGGAACAGCTCCAGCCGTCTCGTCTCCGGGAGGTGGCCCAGTTCGGCGGTGACGCCCAGCCCGAACGAGGACACGTCCCAGACGACCATCGCGACCACGGCCGTCGCGACGACGAGCGGCGTCGGCACCCCGGTGAGGGCCGCCCCGATCGTGGCGAAGACCATCCCGCCGGCCGCGAGCGCCGGCCCGCCGGCCCGCTCGGGGACGAGCGAGAGGTACTGGGCGGCGACGACCGTCCAGCCGAGCAGGTAGAGCGCGATCGGCCCCAGCACCAGGAACGCCACGAGGACGATGGGCGGTGCGCTGCCGGGCACCGGGATCAGCGACAGGGCGAAGGGGAGGAACCCGATCACGAGCACCAGTCCCGCCGCGACGGGCGCGAGCAAGCGGTTCGCCGTCGTGTCGACCGGGCGAGTCAGCCGGCGCAGCGTGAGCGCGACCAGTCCGATCGCGAGCGTCACCACGCCGACGCCGAGGACGGCGACGACCGGGATCGGCGTCGCGAGCACGGGAAAGAGCACGCGAGCGGGCGGGACGAGCGCGTACACCGCGTCGAACCACCCCAGGAACCAGGCGGGGAGGACACAGAGCACGGCGACGAGAGTCCCGATCAGGACCACGGTGGTCGCGAGCCTGAGCTGTCCGAGTCGTCTGTCGACGGCCTCACGGCGATTTCGGGGTGTGAGCTGTCGGATCGGCAGCCAGCGCAGCCCCAGTCGGAAAGAGAGCACGCCGACGAAGACGACGACGAGGAACGTCGAGAGCGCCGCGGTCGGACCGGGGCCGCTCCCGGCCGGGCCGACCACGGTGCGAACGAGCAGGGCGGCTCCGCCGAGCACGACCACGACGATCCCCCAGCCGACCATCGAGAGGTAGGTCAGCCCCTCCTGGAACAGCGCCGGGCGGACGGCCGACGCACTGGTCGTGTCCGTCCACGTGCTCCCGAGCGCGACCAGTGCCACGGCGAAGCCGCCGAAGAAGATGCCGTAGGCCGGGCTGGTGACCAGCAGCCCCGTGAGACCGGCCACCAGCGCCGCACCGGCCGGCAGGAAGCAGATCTGTCCGACGAACAGCGACACGAACCGCTCGCGGGTCAACAGCGCGAGCCCGGCGGTCAACAGCCCCGTGACGGTGCCGAAAGCGAGCGTCAGCCGGCCCAGCCGGGCGCAGGTGGGAACGATCAGCGACGGCACCAGTCCGTCGCCGAACCGGAGGCCGTAGTTCCACGGACAGGTCGTCGCGACGACGAACAGCCCGAAGACCAGCAGGGACGCGATGGTCAGGCTCGTCGCCCGCGGCCGCCCCTCGTCGCCGAGGGCGCTGGGCCGATCGAGACGGGGACCGAACAGCGCCATCTACGGGACCCCCCCAGCGCCGGTCGGGCGCTGACTCGGTAGCCGTGCGTCGGCCGCGAACGCGTACGCCAGCGCCATCGGGAGCGGCGTTCCCCGTCGCCAGTCCGTCGCCCGCGCGCTGGTCGCCTGACAGCGAGCCAGTCGCGTGTACCGCTGGACCTGTTCGAACTGCCCGCCGACGGTGTTGTCGGTCACTACGTCCGGGGAGAGGACGACGGCGGGGTACCCCTGCGAGCGCCACGCCTGGACGGCCTCGACAGGTAGATCGTCGAGCAGCGGCGAGAACAGTGCCAGCTGCGCCCCCGGCGGCACCAGGTCGAGCAACTCGGCCAGCTGGCGGTCGGTGTCGGGCGCGCCGCCGGTCACCTCCGTCGCCGTCCGGAAGTAGTCGATCGCTCGGGACCGCTGCCCGTCGCCGCTCTCTGGAGCCAGCCAGTGGAGCCCGGCCGGCCCCGGACCGTCGGCCCCGATCACCGCGACGCCGATGTCGTGACCGCTGGCGACGAAGTCGGTGACCGCGTGGGTCGCCGCGTAGGCGGACAGTTCGACGGCAGTGGGTCGCCCGGGACCCGCCGAGACGCGACTGATGCGGCGAGCGTCGACGACGAGGACGACCGAGGCCGCCCGGCGGCGCTCGTAGTCGATCGTCGTCAGCTCGCCGGTCTTGGCGTACGTCCGCCAGTCGATCCGGCGCGCGTCGTCGCCGCGGCGGTACTCCCGGGTCGAGTGGAAGGTGAGCCCCTCGCCCGGTTCGTCGGTGGTCAGGTCGCCGACGAACTGCGCGCCCTGGTCGTCGATCGGTGGCGCGTCCGCGTCGAGGCGACAGACCAGCTGTGTGTCGCCCGACACCGTCGGGCGCAGCGTCGTGACGCTCGTGCCCCCGAGACTCCGGACCCTGACGCGCGGGGGTTCGAACGCGTGGACGCCGCGGCGAGCGATCAGCACGTACTCGATCGTCGTCGTCGCGCCGGGTTCGAGCGCCACGCCCGTCCGGGGAGAGCCACGTGTCACCGCCAGGTCCGCCGGGACGGCGTCGACGACGCGGAGGTCCGACACCGGCCGGTCGCCCTCGTTGGTCACTTCGAGCGTGACGTGGACCGGCGTCCCCGGCGGCGACAGCTCCGGCTCGACGTGGCGGGTGATCGAGAGTGAGACCGAACCGGGACCGCTCGTGACCAGCGAGTACGCGAGATACACCAGCGGAACGACCGCGGCGAGGAGCAACGCGCCGCTGCGTGCCACGAGCCCGGCCGCCGCGAACAGCGTCGCCGCCGCCACCGTCGCCCGCCAGCGCGTCGACTGACGGCTCATCGCACACCACCGTCCGTGGCGAAGCGGTCCCGCTCTCTGGCGTCCCCGCTCCTGTCGGTTCCGCTGGCCGTCTCGTCGTCGCTTCCCGCCTCACCAGCTGACTCGGCGCTTTCGTCGCCCGCCGCTTCGCCGTTTGCGCCGTCGCCATCCGCGTCGGCCTGCTCGACACCGACCGCGACCTCTCGGGCCTCGCTACCGGGCGGTCGCGGGCCGCGGGCGGTCGCCAGCGGGTCGACGGCGCGCTGGACGGTGCCGTCGACGCCGCGCTGGAGGTCTTCGAGTCGGGGCTGGCTGACCGGGACCGAGCGGGGCGCGTCCTGGCCCGGCACCGTCGGCACCGCATCGTCGGCCGCCTCTGCGACTGCCTGGACAGCGATCTGGAGGTGTCGCCTGACGACGCGCTCCGGGAAGAGCCAGGCCTCGATCCGGGCTCGCAGCGAACGCGGGGGCGGATCAACGCCCGGATCGAGCACGGCGGCCCCGATCTGGTTGTCGGTCCAGCTCCCCGCCGCCAGCGACGCCTCGACTGCGGCGCGATCGCCCTCTCGGATGACGAGGGCGTCGACGAGCGCGCGCCTGAGAACCGGCCGAACGGTGTCGTAGCCGGCCTCGACCGTCCCGTCGGAGCGTGCCGTCTGACCGGCGTCCGCGAGGACGGCTCCGAAGGACTCGCCCGAGAGAGCGTCCTCGCCGCGGCTTCGCTCCGGCGCGCGGTCGAAGAGCGCGCCGTCGTCGGTCCACGGCGGCGGCAGGGCCGGTCCGTCACCGTCGGGCGACGCGAGCAGCTTCCAGAGCGACACGCCGACGCCGAAGATCGCGAGCAGCGCGACGGCGCTGGCGACGATCGTCTCCGCCGTCGCCGGAACGCCGACCGCGAGCGCGACGAGGCCGAGGAGGATCGACACGACGCCGCCCCCGACGACGAGACGGTTCACGCCGACCCCTCCTCGGATTCGTCGCGGATCTCGTTCAGCGCCGCGCGAGCGCGCTCTACCTGCCCGTCGGTGAGCGACTCGTCGCCGTACTCGACGGCCCGGAACGTGTCGGTCAGTTCGCGGACCGGCTCGGGCGAGAGCCCGCGATCGATCGCCCGACGGGAGACCTCGCCGGCCGTGCGTCGCGGCCACGTCTCGGGGGCGACCCGACCGGCGAACGCACGCCACACGCGGCGGAACTGTGCGCGCCGCGAGAGCGTCGTCTCGCCGTCCGCGTGTCCGGATTCGCCCGCGAAATCGTCGTGGTCGCTCTCCTCGGAATCGAACAGCCGGCTCGGCCCGCGAGCGAGCGCGCGGACGAACGCGAGCAGGCGGGCGGGAAGCGACGTGAGCCAGCGACCGGCGTCCGCGAGCGGCGTCGCGTCTGGACCCGTCAGTCGGTCCCGCAGACGCCGGAGACGGCGTTCGAGGCTTCCGACAGCCGCTTCGAGTCGCCCGGACAGCCACAGGCCGTCGGCGGCGAGTCGGCGGCCGAGACGGCGGAACCAGCCGGCGGTCGCTCGGGCCGCCTGGAGTGCGCTGTAGTCGCTCCGGAGGAAGGCGGCGAGCCCGACGACCGCGAGCAGCGCCAGCGACCCCAGCAGCGCGATCGTCCGGCCAAAGCGGAGGAACACGTACGCGAGCGCCAGGACGCTGACGGCGACGCCGGAGCCGATCGCCACACCGCGGCGACCGGCGATCGAGTAGCCGGCCGCCGGCACGCCGACGAGGGCGAGGACGGCGAGGAGGGTCAGCAGGATCGTCGGCGCGAACGCCAGCAGGACCGGCGTGGTGGCCACCTGGTCGGCCGTCGCGACGGTGAGCCGTGCCGTCGGGTCGGCCGGGAGCGTCATCTCGACGTGGCCGTCGGCGTCGGTTCGGCCCAGTCGCTCGCCGCCGACTAGCGCGGTAGCGTTGACCGCCGGTCGGTCGCCGAGCCGGGCGTCGACCGTCGCGCTCTGCCCCGGCAGCGGGAGCAGTGCGTCGGTCCGTATCGTCGCGTCGAGGCGGAGCACGACGATCTCGGTCTCGCGTTCGAAGGCTCCCCGCTCGACGTGGACGGTGAGCGTCCGGTCGCCCTCGATCGGCGCGCGGATCTCGATCGTGCCGTCGGCGTCGGTCCGTCCGATCGTCCGTCCGTCGACCGAGACCGTCGCGTCGGCCACGGGGTTGCCCTGGATCGTCGCCCGCAGCGTCGTCGTCTCGCCGGGGTAGGGCTGTTCGTCGACCGAGAGGTCGATCCGGCCACGAACGGGGTACGCGCCCGACCCGTTCTGGGCCTGCTGCTGGGCCACGCCGTCGAGGGCGGCGACACCGAGGCCGGATCGGTCGACGGTCTTCAGCGGCGCGTCCGAGTCCCCGGTGTCGATGCTGGCCGCACAGCTGCCCCCGCCGGGCAGTTCGACCCGGACCTGCAGGGTCTGCTCGTAGGGGACGGTGCCGACGACCTGCCCGTCCTCGTCGGTCTGGCCGACGCGTTCGCCGTTGAACCACACCGGGGAGTCCGACACGGGCTCCTCGTCGTACAGGACCGTCGTTGTGAGTTCGTGTCCGGCGACCGGATCCTCGGAGAAGAGGATCTGGCAGTCCGACTCCCCGTTCAGGAACTCTGGGGGCGTCGGCTGTGGTGCCGTAGCTGGCATGGCCGCCGCGGCGACGAGGAGGCCGACGACACACGTCGCCACGATCAGGAGCTGTCGGGTCGGGGCGTTCGTCCGAGAGGCGGTGCGGTGCGTAGGGACCATGGTCTCTGTGGGTCGCCGCCGCGCGGGGAGGGCAGCCGGGCGGCCCGGCAAGACGGCGGACGACTGCTCTATTGCACGTCTCGGATTCGGATGCAAAGAAATCCCCGGTCCAGCCGGCGGTCGGACCGACCGAAGGGTATTTTCAGAGCCGCTCCCAAACGGACCGCATGCGCGTTCGTGAGTGGGACGACATCCTCGAAGACGTGGTCGAATCGAACGCCGATCCCGGTGGCTGGCGAGCCGTCGGCGGCGACCGCGCGAGCGGCATCGGCGAAGACCTCTACATCGGCCACCCGGCTGCCGGCGTCTTCCAGCTCAAGACCTACGCCAGGAACCCCTACGACGTGCAGGGCGTGGGATCGCAGGTGGCTCGCCGGATCGACGACGAGCTCGATCCGCTGTTTCCCGAGCAGGGGACCGGTGCCTTCGGCGTCCAACAGCCCGTCGAGGACGAGGGCGAGGCCGAGGAGACGGCGAAGGAACTGGCGGCCGTCCTCGAAACCCACGCCGACGCGCCGACGACGCCCGACGCGCTGTTCGAGGACGTGATGGACGCGCTGGACTCGCCGGCCTACGGGCCGATGGACTTCGACCACTACGACCGCCCCGAGGAGATGGACGAACTGACCGACACCTTCGAAGAGGCCGAGGAGTTGCTCGAAGCCGAGTTCGAGGACGTGGTCGACGAAGACGTTGGCAGGGGCTTTCACTGATGGTCCAGCCCTCCGTCACGGACGAGGACCGCCGGTCGTTCCTCCTGAAGTTCCGCGTCGGCTTCGCCCTGTTCGTGGGCGTGTCGATGGCACTCGTCGCGCTGAACGTCTCGGCGAGTCTCCCGACGATCGGTGGGGCCGGCGTCGCCGGGACGGTCGCCGGTGCCGTGCTCGGCTGGTGGGTGTTCCCAGACAGCGTGGCGCTTGGCTTCGTGAACCGGCGTCGCTGAGACGAGCGACGAGCCGTCCGTTTTTCGCTACTCCGAGATGGCGGGCCGCGCCGACGACGTGACAGCAGTCGCGAGGCGAGAGCCTACTCGGTCATTCGCCGTGCTGGAGGCCGTCGAGCATCGCGAAGACGTGTGTCTCCTCGCCGGAGAGTTGCTGTGGGTAGAGCCCCAGCGCCACGACGTAGTCCCCGTCGTGTTTCACCGTCGTCACGTGAATGTACACGTCGATGGACTGTCCGCCGAGTTCCGCCGTCCCCTCGTACTTCTCGACGCCCGCCTCGGATCCGAGTACCGTGTGCGTCTGATTCTCGACCTGTTGGCCGACGCTGAGACCATCGTAGTTGGAGCCAAACTGCGAGAGCAGCTCGCGGTTGGACATGTCACTGATCGGGTTGAACGTCTGGGAGGCGACGCTCACCTCCGGGCTGGAGAACGTCGCGAACACCGCCGCCCGCTGTTCGCCCAGCGGGCCGAGGTCGATCGAACGCTCGTACTGTGCGAGGTGGTTCGTCACGTTGACCTGCCGACTCTGGCCCGCGACGGTAAACTCCCGAGAGACCGTCTGACTCTCGTTGAGCGTCTGCTCGTAGCCAGTTTCGGAGAGGGCCTCGTCGCTGACACTCGCGGGTGCAGATTCGAACGCGAGCGCTTCGTCGCCGAGGAGAAAGCCACAGCCGGCCGTGGTCGCGACGAGCGCGACCGACAGGAGAATCGCCAGTTTGCGCATACAGATGGGTTCGCGCCAGCGACCATATGCTTGCTGGCCATCGGGGCGTCACGGGTCGACGCGACGGAGCCACGCGGCGGGATCGTCCAGCTCGGCGTCGGTCGGCAGCGAGTCGGGGCTGTCCCAGACCGCGCCGGCCCCCGCGACGCCTCGCTCGTCCGCGACGGCGTCGAAGAAGGCCTTCCCCCGTTCGTACTGGCGGCGCTTCATCCCCAGCCCGAGCAGTCTGCGGATCAGCTTCGCGATCGGTCCCTGGCCGCCTCTGCGCTCGTCGAGCTTGCGCCGGAGGTCGTCGTACTCGTCGTCGAAAGCACGATCCATGACGAGTTCGGCGTACCCTTCGACGGCCGTCATCGTCGTGTCGAGTTCGCCCAGCGAGGCCCGGTCGATCGACCCCTCGGTGAGCGCGCCGATGGCGTCTTCCATCGTCGACTCCAGGTGATCGGAGAGCCACGGGGCCGCGCCGAACTCTGCGGCGTGGGCGACCTCGTGGAAGGCGATCCAGCGACGGAAGCGGTCGGGGTCGACGGCGAGCGTCGACGCGACCTGTTCGATGTTCGGGTGGACGAAGTACAGCGCGTGGTCGTCGCCGTCGTCGGCCAGCAAGAGCGGATCGTACTGGCCGAGGACGTTCCGGCCCAGAAAGGAGAGCGCGAACGCCATCGAGCCGGTGTTGGCGACACGGGCGACGCCGGGCATGAGGTCGGCTTGCTGTTCGATCGGGCGCATCACCCGCTCGAAGGTCTCGACGTTGGCGTCGATCCAGTGGTGGCGGTTCTGGATCTCGACGGTCTCCGGGAGGTCGAAGCCGACGTCGGCGACGTTCCGAACGCGGTCGCGAGCGGCACGCACGTCGTCGGCGTAGGCCGCCTCCTGCCGATCGGTGAGTGCCAGCGAGCCGGGATCGGTCGAGCTCTTGGCCGCCGCCGCGACGGCGTTCCAGTCGATCGGTCCGTCACCGGAGGCCCCGGCGACGGCCTGCACGCTGTGGTACAATCCCATACGCGCACAAGGCGACGGGTCGGGATAGGCCTTCTCCCCGTGGCCCGTTCCCGTCTTCGCACTCCGAATCAGTCGGCTCCGACGGCGTCGATCGCGCGTCCGACGAGCCAGGCCAGCGCGAGGAGAGTCGCCACCACAGCCGCCGTGGCGACCGGGCGAGCCCGCCCCTCGCGGACGAGTGCCGTGGCCAGTCCAGCGGGTCGCACCGTCGTCGGCGACCCACCGACAGTCGTCCCGATCGGGCCGTCGGCGCTGGGACCAGTGGTGGCGACGACGGCGTCGTGGACCGCCACGTCGACGGTCAGGTCGGTCGTCGAGAGGAGCCTGCCGACGCCACCCTCCGGCAGCGAATCGCGCAACGCCAGCGCTGCCGGGAGCGTCGGTGCGTCGACGACGATCCGGTTCCCGCGATCGCGGACGTAGTACTCGTGGCCGTCGACGGTCAGGGTCAGCTCCGCGTCGACCGACAGCGGCGGGAACCGATCAGTCTTGCTCACGGGTCGTGACCCGGAGCGTTCCGTCGACCCGCCAGTGAGCGTGGTCGGCGTCGTCGCCGGTGCCGCTTGGCACGTCGACTTCCATATCCTCGAACTCGTACGTGATCTCGGCGTTGCGGCCGGTCAGACGGTCGTAGAGGCTGATCGCGAGGTCGGGCCAGGTGGTCGTTTCGTCGATGCGCTCTTCGGGATTGTCTGTTTGACTCACGAGAAACGTGTTCTCACTGAAACTACTTAAACTAATGACCAAACAGTGGGGAGACCGGCCGATCAAGACAGATCGTCGGTGTCGACCAGACCCTCGCCCCCGGAGAGTGCGCGTCCGGCCACCGCCGCGACGGCGGCGACGCCGAGCGCGACCGCCAGTAGTCGCACGATCGAACGCCCGCTGTCGTCCTCGTCGTCGGTGTCCGCTCGTTGTGACTCCGATTGGGCACCGCTATAGGGTGCGTTGTTCGTGATCGTCGCGTCGTCGAGGTGGAGTTCGAGGAACGTGAACTCGGCCATGGCAGCGTTTCGAACGGGCGACACTTATCGCTTCGCCCGCAGGTCTCTGGCAAGATACATGACGGATGCCGGCGAAGGCCCGGCCATGGACGAGGACCGACGCAGGTTTCTCGACGAACTGCTCTCGACCGCGACGCCCTCCGGCTACGAGACGGCGGGCCAGCGAGTCTGGATCGACTACGTGGAATCGTACGCCGACGAGGTGAGAGTCGACGACTACGGCAACGCCGTCGCAGTGCTGAAGGGAAGCGGTGACGCCGAGGTCGCGCTCGCGGGCCACGGCGACGAGATCGGCTTCATCGTCCGGGACGTGACCGACGACGGCTTCCTGCGGATCGACCGCATCGGCGGCTCGGACAGCACCGTCTCGCGGGGCCAGCACGTCACCGTCCACACCGACGACGGCCCGATCGACGGCGTCGTCGGACAGACGGCGATCCACCTGCGAAACGGCGAGAAAGACGACGTGCCCGGAATCAACGAACAACACGTCGACATCGGGGCCGAGGACGGCGACGAGGCCGAACAGTTGGTCTCGCGTGGCGACCCGATCACCTTCGAACAGACGATCAGCGAACTGCAGAACGGCTACCTCTCGGCCCGCGGGATGGACAACCGAATCGGCATCTGGGCGGCCGCGGAGGGACTGCGCCGGGCCGCGGAAACCGGTACCGACGCGACGGTCTACGCCGTCTCGACGGTACAGGAGGAAGTCGGCGTCCAGGGCGCGAAGATGGTCGGCTTCGACCTCGATCCAGACGCCGCGATCGCCGTGGACGTGACCCACGCGACCGACCAGCCGGACTCGCCGGGAAAGCGCTCCAGCGGCGTCGCGCTCGGTGACGGCCCGGTGATCGCCCGCGGGAGCGCGAACCACCCCGTGCTGGTCGACGCGGTCAGAGACACCGCCGAGACCGAGGACATCGACGTGCAGTTGCAGGCGACGGGCAACCGAACCGGCACCGACGCCGACGCCTTCTACACGTCGCGTGGCGGGATCCCGTCGCTCAACGTCGGTCTCCCCAACCGCTACATGCACACCCCCGTCGAGGTGATCGACCCGGCAGACCTCGAAGCCGTGGCAGACCTCCTGGCCGGCTTCGCGGCCCAGGCCGACGCGCTCGCGCCGTTCAGCGTCGACCTGTGAGTTCGCAAGCGGTACGTTTATACACTCGTCGCCAGCCCGTTGGGGTATGAGTGGACGACCGCTCGACGTGCTCGAGGCGTCACTGGGCGAGACAGTCACCGTACATCTCAAGGGCGGCGAGCTGTACGAAGGTGAGCTCTCGGGCTACGATCAGCACATGAATCTCGTCATCGAAGACGAAGACACAACGATTATACGCGGCGACAACGTCGTCTCTATCAAACCATGACTGGTGCAGGAACTCCGAGCCAGGGTAAGAAGAACACCACGACGCACACGAAGTGTCGTCGGTGCGGCGAAAAGTCCTATCATACAAAGAAGAAAGTCTGTTCGGCGTGTGGCTTCGGTAACTCGGCCAAACGCCGCGACTACGAGTGGCAGAGCAAATCCGGCGAATAACCCAACATGCACGAAAAGTGCGGCGTCGTCGGCATCGCACTCCAAGACCGTGACGCCGCCCGCCCGCTTTACTACTCTCTCTACGCGCTCCAGCACCGCGGCCAGGAGTCGGCCGGTATCGTCACCCACGACGGCTTCCAGCAACACAGCCACGTCGAGATGGGGCTGGTCGGCGACGTGTTCGAGCCCGACGATCTGGCGTCGCTGAACGGCTCGAACGGGATCGGACACGTTCGCTATCCGACGGCCGGCAGCGTCGACTCCTGCTGTGCACAGCCGTTCTCGGTCTCGTTCAAGTCCGGCTCGCTGGGACTGTCCCACAACGGGAACCTCGTCAACGCCGACGAGATTCGCGACGAACTCGCGAACCTCGGCCACGCGTTCACGAGCGACGGCGACACGGAGGTCATCGCCCACGATCTGGCCCGGAACCTCCTCGAAGCCGACCTCGTCCGTGCGGTCAAGCGGACGATGTCACGGATCCACGGCTCCTACGCCCTGACGATCTCTCACGACGACACCGTCATGGGCGTTCGTGACCCGGAGGGCAACCGCCCGCTGTGTATCGGCAAGCTCGACGACGGCTACGTGCTCACCTCGGAGTCGGCCGCCATCGACACGCTCGACGGCGAGCTGATCAGAGACGTCAGGCCCGGCGAGCTGGTCGTGCTCCACGACGACGGCACCGGCTTCGACAGCTACCAGCTCGTCGAACAGGAGAACACGGCCCACTGCTTCTTCGAACACGTCTACTTTGCGCGCCCCGACTCGACCATCGACGACAATCTGGTCTACGAGGTGCGGCGCGAACTGGGCCGGAAGCTCTGGGACGAGTCCGGCGTCGACAGCGACGTCGTCCTCCCGGTGCCCGACTCCGGGCGCGCCTTCGCCTCCGGCTACGCCGAGGCGGCCCAGGAGAGCGGCGTCGACATCGAGTTCGCCGAGGGGCTGATGAAAAACCGGTACGTCGGCCGGACGTTCATCATGCCGACCCAGGACGAGCGCGAGCGGGCAGTGCGGCTCAAGCTGAACCCGATCAAGTCGACGATCGAGGGCAAGACCGTCACCATCATCGACGACTCGATCGTCCGCGGGACGACCTCGACGCAGCTGATCGAGCTGCTGAAGGACGCGGGCGCAGAGGAAGTCCACGTCCGCATCGGTGCCCCCGCGATCATCTCGCCGTGCTACATGGGCATCGACATGGCCACCCGCGACGAGCTGATCGCGGCCGACCGGTCCATCGAGGAGATCCGCGACGAGATCCAGGCCGACTCGCTGTCGTATCTCTCGGTCGAGGCCATCGCACAGAGCCTCGACAAGGGCCAGGACGAGCTGTGTCTGGGCTGTGTCACCGGCGAGTACCCCTACGACATCGAGGGCGAGGAGACCGACCGCGAGGTCGACCGCCCCGTCATCGGCGACCAGACGATGGAAGCCGACGACTGAGCCCCGCGATCTTCTTCCGACCGTCTCAGAACAGCCAGTACAGCATCGCGTAGACGACGATTCCGAGGGCGAACGAAATCAGCCACAGGCCAGCCGCTGCTTTGCCGACGCGCGGGTGTGGCGTGTCCGGTAGCTCGGCGATGGGATGGCTGTACGCCAGCAAGAGCGCGTAGTACACCAGCGGGATGCAGACGATCGCGAGCAGGATGTGGACGGCCAGCACGGGGAAGTAGACGTACGTCTCGATCCAGGCCGGCGCGCTCTCGGGGAAGCCGGTCGGGCCGAGCAGCGAGACGCGGTACAGATAGAGGACGAGGAAGGCGACGAACAGCGCGAACGTCGTCGCCATCAGTCGCTTGTGGCGGCCAACGTCGCCACGCTTGATCGCACGGACGCCGACGACGATCGTCCCGATCGCGGTCGCGCTGATCGCCGCGTTGGCGTGGGGAATCGCCGCCAGGACGGAGTCGGGCGCTGCGGGCAGCGCCGTCGCGGGACCGACCCGCAAGACGGCACCGAAGACGAGCGCCAGCGAGACGATCGTGAGGAGGGTCGTCAGGACCCCGGTACGCTCTCGGACCAGTCGTTCCATGGGCGGCAGTTGGTCCGCGCGGACAAGGCGGTTGCGTTCGTGGAACGCCACGGCTTTGGGACGCCCCCACGGAGAGAGCGACATGCTCGAAGCCGGAGCCACCGCCCCGACGTTCGAACTGCCAGATCAGGACGGCGAGACCGTCTCACTCTCGGAGTACGAGGGCCAGCGCGTCGTCCTCTACTTCTACCCCCGAGCCGACACGCCGGGCTGTACCAAAGAAGCCTGTGGCTTCCGCGACGAGTGGGACGCGTTCGCGGATCGAAACGTCGCCGTCCTGGGGATCAGCGACGACCCCGTCGACGACCTGGCGGCCTTCGCGGCGGAGTACGACCTCCCGTTCACGCTCCTGTCGGACGAGGACGGCGCTGTCGCCGCCCAGTACGACTCCTACGGAGAGAAGAACATGTTCGGAAACACCTTCGACGGCGTCTTCCGGAACACGTACGTGATCGACCCCGACGGCGTGGTCGAACGCGTCTACGAGGGCGTCTCGCCCGAGGGACACGCAGAGGAAATTCTGACTGACCTCGACTGACGCGGCCGATCGCTATCACGTCCCACGACACCATGTCACAATAACACACAAGTTCGAGGGGAGACCACCGTCGTCCATGTCCGACGCGTTCGGCCGCGCGATCCGC
The DNA here is from genome assembly GCF_058933285.1 of Halomicrobium sp. HArcht1-1. Classification (NCBI taxonomy): domain Archaea; kingdom Methanobacteriati; phylum Methanobacteriota; class Halobacteria; order Halobacteriales; family Haloarculaceae; genus Halomicrobium; species Halomicrobium sp. HArcht1-1. The sequence continues at coordinate 1,427,853 of NZ_JBZYDL010000001.1, read as the reverse complement.
GACCACCACCGGGGAGAGCGGTCGGCTCCCCTGCTCGTGAAAGACGGCGACGACACCGAAGAACACCCCATCGAGACGTTCTACTTCGAACCGTTCGACGGTGAGGGCCACGGCGAGTGGCTCGAAGCCTGGCTCGACGGCCCCCTGCTCGATCTCGGGGCGGGCACCGGCCGACACGCGCTGTACTTCCAGGAGCGGTTCGAGACCGTCGCCATCGAGCCCAGCGACGCGCTCGTCGAGACCATGCGAGAGCGAGGCGTCGAGGACGCCAGACGTGGCGACATGTTCGCGCTGCCCGACCGCTTCGAGCGCGACCGCTTCCAGTCGGCGCTGGCCATCGGCACGCAGATGTGTCTCGCGGGCTCGATGGACGGACTCCGGCAGTTTCTCGCCGATCTGGCCCACGTCACGACGGCAGACGCGACCGCCGTCGTCCACAGTTACGATCCGGCCGTCGACGGCGTCGAAGAGCTCGTCGGCTACCGAGCGGACCCGACGCCGGGACTCGCCCACCGGGTGATGACCTTCGAGTACGAGGGCGAGACGAGCGATATTCTGCAGTTTCGACTGTTCGGTCCGGAGCGACTGCGAGAAGCGACGGTCCCGACTCCCTGGAGCGTCGAAGACGTGATCCGACCCAACTGGGACGGGAGCTACCGTGCGGCCCTCGCGAAGACGGACCAGAGGTCGTGACGGACGGCGATGTCAGAGCCGCCCGGTCCAGCCACACTCGGTGCAACTGCACAGGCCCTGTCCGTTGACCGTCGCCGCCGAGCAGATCGGACACGCTGCAGTCGGCTGGCCCCCGTCGGCGATGGCCCTCCCGGCGCTGGGCGGCGTCTCGGCCGTCGCGGGCAACTCCGGGTGGCAGTCGGGACAGATCCACTCGATACTCCGGTGGGTCATCGATTCGGCGTGTTTGCGGTGTCGCCACACTTCGCGGACGTCGGCGTCGCAGCTGTCACACTGTACCATGTTACCTTCACTCACAGTAGAGTCAGTAAAACGCGTTTCCCTAATTGTGGTGTCGTGCATCTAGATACCTTATACGCTGAACAGGCGCAATACCACGGCGTTCACGCCGTGGATACGCGCCGTCACTTGGGGAAAGTATCCACGTTCGACAGCACTCTGAGTTTCAGAATACTGGTGTTTAAGAGACAGGAAACCCTATCAGTAGGGAGGAATCGGTCGGAACGGAGCGGATTCCGAACCGTCCTTCGGAGGTGGCCTGTCCACCCACGCAATGAGACAGTATCCGAAAGGGGAGTCGGTGAACGCACATTCCAGCAGAGTGTGTCTGTGCCGACTGCTCAAAGCGAGTCAGAAGGTACCCCCGACTCTGCTGACGCCTACTGGCGTCCCTGTGGCAAAAACAACACCGGGACGCCATATACGGTCGAGGATAGGGGTAACGGCCACTTGGCATGGCCAGCAGTCCACCAGTCCGACACTGTGGGACTACCCGTGCCCGAAAGGACTGGGAGTCCGGTGATTGGACTCCAGACCTGAAACTCCCACCGCTCGGGATTCCTCCGCGTTCACGCGGAGGAGGATGTCAAACGCTAATCTCTCCCGGTAGCTGTCCCGAGCGATGAACGAACGGCGAATATTCGCCCGTCTTCGTAAACAGAGCCGCAAACTTTCTGGCTCTGTAAATCACGTTCACCGTTTAAGTCCCATCCGGGAGTGGATTCGGTCGTGACCCTCCAGATAGGAACTGCACTCGGCCGCGGAAGCCGACGTGCGCTGTCGACGAGTGGTATCGCCCTGATGGCATTGACCGTCGCGTATCAACTGGTGTTCGTCGGCTCGATCAACACGGCCGTCGCCGGCCTGTTGCCGGACACGGCCCAGCAGGGACAGATCGGGCTGACGCTGCCGATCTCGACGAGCGTCTCCGGGTTGCTGGCAGTGGTCTCGATCCTGTTCGGGACGTACGTCCTCCTCGTCGCGACGCGACTCCTCGTGCGGGAACCCGGCGAGCTGTCGTCGCTCCCGAGCGAGCTGTTCACCCACCGCGTCGGCCGGGCACTGGTCGCCGCCGTGGTCGCGAACGTCGTCGTCTCGATCACCGTCACGCTCGGACTGATCGCGCTCGTCGTCCCCGGCCTCTTCCTGTCGGTGAGCTTCACGTTCGCCTTCTTCGCGATCGGCGTGGAAGATCAGGGACCGATCGACGCGCTCCGACGGAGCTGGGAGCTCGCGACGGGCAACCGCTGGCGACTGTTCGGGCTCGTCTTGATCGTCGGGATCGTCGCGGGCGCGGTCGGCGGTCTGAGTTCCCTCTTCGCGATGGCTGGCCCGGCCGTCGGACAGATCGTGATCCTGACGATCATTTCCATCGTCACGATCGTCAACTACGGCATCCTGGCCGACGCGTTCGTCCAGCTCCGGACAGAAGCCGCGTCCGAGCCAAAAATTCAGTAAGTACGCAGTTACTGGAACTACGAGAAACACGTCGTGGCTGGCTTCTGCCACGATCTCGTAGAGGACACAGCCGTGACGGCGGACGAGATCGGTTCGAACAGAGTATGGAGGTGTGAACGTGACGCTGTCGTGATTCGATTCGGTAGACACGGTGGGCTGAACCACGAACGTCCGCCGAGCGAAGTGAGGCGGTTCGCCGCAAGTCGCGCTCTCCGAGCGCGCTTGCGGCGTGTTTTTAGCGTAGATTTTTGCGAGCGGGGGTTCACGCAGGGCCGAAGGCCCGAGGAAACCCGCCGAAGTAAAAAGGTACTACTGGAACGTTCGCGAGACCGTCTCGCCGTCGTCCAGCTCCGCCTCGGCGTGGTCGAAGCGCTCTTCGATCTCGTCGTAGCGCTCTCGCACGTCATCGTCGACGCTCGGTCCGACTTCGTCCAGCGCCTGCTGGAAGTGGTCCATCGTGATGCGGACGTTGCTGACGGAGTCGTCGATGTCGTCGGGATCGACGCTGTTGATGAACTCCCGGGTCGCGGCCATCGAGGCCTCGCGGGCGACCGCTTCGATGTCGGCACCGACGTATCCCTCGGTCTTCCGGGCGAGCTGGTCGAGGTCGACGCCGTCGGCCAGTGGCTTGCCACGAGTGTGGACCTGGAAGATCGCCCGGCGAGCGTCCTCGTCGGGGACCGGGACGTGGACGTGACGGTCCAGTCGACCGGGGCGAATCAGCGCCGAGTCGATGAGGTCGGGCCGGTTGGTCGTGGCGATCACGACCACGTCCTCCATCGCTTCGAGCCCGTCGAGTTCGGTCAGCAGCTGGGAGACGACCCGTTCGCCGACCTGCGAGTCACCGCCGCCCGAGCCACGCTCGGCCGCGATCGAGTCGATCTCGTCGAAGAAGACGACGGTCGGGGCGTTCTCTCGGGCCTTGCTGAACACTTCGCGCACGCCCTTCTCGGACTCGCCGACGAACTTGTTCAGCAGTTCGGGGCCCTTGATCGAGATGAAGTTCGACTGGGCCTCGTTGGCGACGGCCTTGGCCAGCAGCGTCTTCCCGGTGCCCGGCGGGCCGTAGAGCAAGACGCCCTTGGCGGCCTGCAGGTCCATCTGCTCGAAGACCCCGGGGTACTCCAGTGGCCACTGGATCGTCTCGCGCAGGCGCTCTTTGGTGTCTTCGAGGCCGCCGACGGACTCCCAGGAGGTGTCTGGGACTTCGACGAAGACCTCACGCAGCGCGCTGGGTTCGATCCCCTTTAGCGCCTCTTTGAAGTCCTGCTTCGAGACCTCCAGCGATTCGAGCACCTCGGCGTCGATCTCGTCGGCTTCGAGGTCGATGTCGGGGCGGATGCGCCGCAGCGCGTTCATCGCGCCCTCCTTGGTCAGCTGTGCGAGGTCCGCACCGACGAAGCCGTGCGTGTTCTCGGCGTAGGACTCGAGGTCGATGTCCTCCGAGAGTGGCATGCCGCGGGTGTGGACCTGAAGGATCTCCTTGCGGCCCTCCTTGTCCGGGACGCCGATCTCGATCTCGCGGTCGAAGCGGCCACCACGGCGCAGTGCGGGATCGATGGCGTCGACGCGGTTGGTCGCGCCGATGACGATCACGTCACCGCGCTCGTCGAGCCCGTCCATCAGCGAGAGGAGCTGTGCGACGACGCGGCGTTCCACGTCGCCCTGGGTCTCGCCGCGCTTTGGCGCGATCGAGTCGATCTCGTCGATGAAGACGATGGCGGGGGCGTTCTCCTCGGCCTCCTCGAAGACCTCGCGGAGCTGCTCTTCGCTCTCGCCGTAGTACTTCGACATGATCTCCGGGCCGCTGATGGTCGTGAAGTGGGCGTCGATCTCGTTGGCGACGGCCTTGGCCATCAGCGTCTTCCCGGTGCCCGGCGGGCCGTGCAGGAGGACGCCTTTCGGCGGCTCGATGCCGAGTTGCTGGAACAGTTCGGGGTGGCGCATCGGCAGCTCGATCATCTCGCGGACCTGTTCGAGTTCGCTGTCGAGGCCGCCGATGTCCTCGTAGGCCACGTCCGGCGTAGCTTCGCCGCCGCCCTCGGTCGGGGCGTCGCCCGCGATCTGTTCGGCGGGCTTCTCGCTGACCTCGATGTCGGTCTGGTCGGTCACCACGACCGTCCCCGAGGGGTCGGTCTCGGCGATCCGCAGCGGGATCTTCTGGCCGCTCATGCTCGAAAGCGGGCCGAGCCCGAAGCTCACGGGCACCGTCTGGCCCTGCGTGACCGCCTGGCCGCTGAGGTTGTTGCGGATCATCGGACCGACGTTGCCCCGCACCCGGAGGTTCTGGGGCAGGGCGACGGTGACCTGCTTTGCGACCTGTACGTCGGCCTTCTCGACCTCGATCTGGTCGTCGATGCCGACGCCGGCTTCCTGTCGGAGCTGGCCGTCGATTCGAACAACATTCTTGCCGCTGTCTTCGGGGTAGCCGGGCCAGACGCGGGCGACCGCGCGACCGCCCTCGCCGTCGATGACGATGTAGTCGCCGTTCTCCAGGTCCATCTCGTCCATCGCTGCCCGGTCGACGGCCGCGAGACCGCGTCCGGCGTCTTTCTGCTTGAGTGGTTTGACGGTAAGTTTCATCAGTGGGACACCTCGCTCATCTCGACAGTGAGAACCCCGTTCCGGATAAACGCTCGTGCGTCACCCGCCGGGAGATCGAAGTCGTACTGCTCGTCACCGACGACGACGATCGCGGTGTCGTCGACGACGTCGACCGTCGCATCGCCGGTGATACCGATGTCCGCCGCGAGAACGACCGCGTCGTCGTACTCGTAGCGTCGTAACGGGGCATCGCCGACAAGCTGCTGTTGGTCAGTCATGCTAACTACGAGTTAGTGAGGCAAGTATATAAACCTTTCGTCGAAAACCGCAATAAGGCGTTCGGACAGAGAAAGAACCCACTGATTGCGGTTCACACCGGCGCCGGCCCCACCACTATACGGGATCCCCACGAAAGCAGTGGCATGGAGACGGTCGAACACCACGGGCGGACGACGGCGTACCGGTCCGTCCCGGGCGAAGGCGAGAGCACCACAGTCCTGTACGTCCACGGCAGCGCCGGCACACACGCGCTCTGGAGCCAGCAGTACGCGCCGAGTGGGCCGGCGTCGTCGGCCGTTGCGCTCGATCTGAGCGGCCACGGCGCGAGCGAGGACGTCGACACCCCACCGGGTGAAGCGACGTTGACGAGCTACGTCGACGACGTGGTGGCCGTCGCCGAAGCGACGGACGCGGCGGTCCTCGTCGGCAACTCGCTCGGCGGTGCGGTCGCACTGGCGACGGTCCTGCGACGCGCCGTCCCGCTCGACGGGCTCGTCCTCGCCGGCAGCGGCGCGAAGCTCCCGGTGGTCCAGACGCTCCGGGACGATCTGGCGGCCGACTTCGAGGCGGCCGTCTCGTTCCTGCACGGCGAGGATATGCTCTTCCACGACCCGCCCGAGCGTGCGCGCGAGCACTCGATCGAGACGATGCGCGCCGTCGGACAGGGAGTGACGCGCCGGGACTTCGAGACCTGCCACCGATTCGACGTTCGAGACCGACTCGGTGAGGTCGACGTGCCGACGCTGGCACTGTGTGGCGAGCACGACCGCCTCACACCGCCGTCGTACCACGAGACCCTCGCCGAGGAGATCCCGGCGGGGGAGTTCGAGACCATTCCCGGCGCTGCACACCTCGCGATGGTCGAGCGGCCGGAAGCGTTCGACGACGCCGTCGCCTCGTTCCTCGGCAGTATCGAGCAGTCACGGACGACGTGAGCTCGCTTCGGTCGTCGAAGCGGCTGTGAACGCTGGGTAGTGGGTGTGCGTACCAAGCGTTACAGATTCTGAGAGATCCACTGACACCACGCGTGAAAGTCGTTTGCTCCACACTGCTCGGCGATCGACTGGAGCGTCCCGGTCGGGATGTCGTCCGCTGAGCTCATAGGAACCGTCACGACACGCACTTCGTCCGTGTCTGGCGACTCGTAGCGAAGCTTCAGGTGACTACCGACGCGTCCTGTCCGGACGAACCCGTGATCAATTAAAACAGCAGCGGTTTCACGCCCGGAGAAATCCGTCCGAACCATCTACCGCATGAACTCTGGAAGCTTCTTGTCGCCGGACACAGCGTCGTCAATCCCCCACTCTTCGAGATCATCGTCAGTGATCGGCTCTCCGCCACCTTCGTGCAATTCAAGCGCTTCAGCGAGCATTCGGAGTGCTTCTGTTTTCGTCTCTCCAAAAGAGGCAACACCAGTTTCGAGGTCACGAGCTGTGATCTTCCCATCATCCTCGTGGATGAACTCCACGCCTTCTTCGGGAGACTCGTCACGCGTTGCACTCGCCATACTCGGAGTTGGTGAAGCGAGGGAATAAGCATTCGGTTGATACCTGTACCGACCACCCGACGACTGAATTCGCCGTCACGACGACCGAACGGCCTGCGCTCGATCAGTACAGGTCGTCCAGTTCCTCCTCGACGTAGCTGTGTTCTTCGGCCGGGAAGGTGCCGTCTTCGACGGCGTCGACGTACCCCTCGATCGCGGACGCCATCTCCTCGCGGACGTTGCCAAAGCGCTTGGAGAAGGGGGCCACGCCCTCGGAGAGGCCGATCACCTCGTCGACGGTCAGGACCTGGCCGTCGCAGTCGGGGCCGGCACCGATGCCGATCGTCGGAACGTCGAGCGCGTCCGTGACCGCCGCACCGAGGTTGGCGGGGACGTGTTCGAGGACGAGCGAGAACGCGCCGGCCTCCTCGTGGGCCCGTGCGAGTTCGACGATCTCCGTGGCCGACTCCTCGTCGGTGCCCTGGCGGAACAGTCCAGTCTCGTTCTCGCGCTGGGGAGTCAGTCCGAGGTGTGCCTGGACCGGGATGCCCAGTTGCGTCAGCCGACGGGTGAGGTCGACGGTGTGGGGGCCGGATTCGAGTTTGACCCCGTCCGCACCCGCCTCCTTGACCATGCGACCGCAGTTGTGGATCGCCTCGGCCTCGTCGGCACCGTACGAGAGGAAGGGCATGTCCGCGAGCACGAACACGTCCTCTGTGGCCCGCGCCACCGCAGCGGTGCGGCTGGCGATCTCCTCGACGGTGACCGGCAGCGTCGAGTCGTACCCCAGACGGAGGTTCCCGACCGAGTCGCCGACCAGCGCGATGTCGACGCCGGCCTCGTCGACGACCGCCGCGGTCGGTGCGTCGTAGGCCGTCAGCATCGTCACCGGCTCCTCACCTGCCTTCGCGCGAATGTCCTTGGCCCGCATGGCTTGGGCTGGGACGCCCCGGCGCATAAGCCCTGCCATGCACTCACAGGCACGCGCGTTCGACGGTTCCGTAACTGATTAGCGCCGGACACCACGAGTGTGTGCCATGCCACACGTCGAGGAGACGGACCCGGATGGCGTCGACTTCGGCTGGGTCATGCAGATGACCTTCGTGACGACCATCCTGGTCGGCGCGCCGATCGTCGCCACCCTCTCGCTGTTCGTCCAGTTGACCGGCTGGGCGGAGTGGGCCGAGTTCGCGATCCGGGTCGGTGCCGTCGTCTGGTTCTGTACCGCCGCCGGTGTGTACGCCTACGCACGCTACAGGGAGTGACGCTCGCGGACCCACTGGAAGTCCATCGACGCGCGTCGCGCAGCGGTCGCGTCGCTCTCCGAGTCGCCGACGAACAGGGCCGCCGACGGCGACACGTCGAACTCCGCAAGCAGCGCCCGGAGCGGGGCCGGATCGGGTTTGTACGCGGACAGAGAGTCGCGGCCGACGACGGCATCGACGTGGCCCTCGACCCCGTGGGTCTCCAGGGCGATCCGGCAGGCAGCCTCGCAGTTGAGCGAGCACACGCCGACGGGAACGTCCAGGGGCAGTTCGTCCAGCGCCGGGAGTCGTTCCGAGTCGCGCGCTCCCGGTCGTTCGTGATCGGCGATAGCCGACTCGACCGCGTCGCGGTGGCCCCGTTGCGCTGAGAGTTCGAGCATGTCCCACAGCGAGTGGCCCGCCGTGTCGACGCCGCGTGCTTGCAACACGTCGTCGACGTCGCTCGCGACCGCGTCCCAGTCGACCGCCAGACGCACGAGCGTGCCATCGAGGTCGTAGACGACGGCGTCGTAGTCGGCACTCATACACGTGGGCACGGCCCCGACAGAGAAGAGCGTTCGGTCGCTTCGCCGTCCCTAGCGGAGAGACGGGCTGGTGGCACTACCGACGCGCACGGAGCGCCGTCGTGTCGGGAATCAGGAGAGGAGCGAGCGAGCGATGACGTTCTTCTGGATCTGACTCGTCCCCTCGTAGATCGTCGTCACCTTGGCGTCCCGGTAGAACCGTTCGACGTCGAACTCTGTCGTGTAGCCGTAGCCGCCGTGGAGCTGGACGGCCTGCTGGGTCACGTCGACGGCCCCCTCGGTGGCGAAGTACTTCGCGACGCTGGCGCTCGCACGGGCGTCCTCGTCGCGGTCCATGGCTCGTGCCGCCGCGTGCGTCAACTCGCGGCCAGCCCGGACGGTCGTCTCCATCTCCGCGATCGTGTGCCGGACGCTCTGGATGTCGCCGATCGGGCCGTCGAACTGCTCGCGTTCCGTGACGTAGTCGACGGTCTCGTCGAGGGCCGCCTGCGAGAGGCCGACCGCCTGCGCGGCGATCCCGACCCGTCCGCCGGTCAGGATCGACAGGGCCGCAGCGAGCCCGCGGCCCTCCTCGGTGAGCCGGTACCGGTCCGGGACGCGGACGCCATCGAGAGTCAGCGTCGTCGTGTCGCTGGCTCGCAGCCCCAGCTTCTCCTCTTTCGAACCGACGGTCAGTCCGTCGCTGTCTTTCGGGACGAGAAACTGGGTGACCGAGTCCGGATCGTCCGGGTCGGTCTTCGCGAAGACGATCACGACTCCGGAGCGCTGTCCGTTCGTGATCCAGGCCTTCTCGCCGTCGATCACGTACTCGTCGCCCTCGCGGCGCGCGACGGTCTGCATCTGTCGAGGGTTCGACCCCGCCTCGGGCTCGGAGAGGGCGAAGGCCCCGACCGGACGGCCCGCGACCATATCGGGGAGCCACGTCTCCCGGAGCTGTTCGTCACCGAACGTCGCGACACAGGAGGTCGCGAGACAGTGGACCGACAGCGCGGTCGCCACCGCCAGCGAGCCGTGGGCGACGGCCTCGTTGACGACGGCGTACGTCTGGCGGTCCACGTCGAGGCCGCCGTAGGCTTCGGGCACTGTCAGGCCAGTCACGTCGATCTCGGCTAGCGTGTCCCAGGCGTCTTCGGGAAACGTCTGCTCGCGGTCACACTCGCGTGCGACCGGCCTGATCTCTTCGTCGGCGACTTCGCGGACGGTGTCACGGATCGCGCGCTGCTCGGACGAGAGCTCCATACGCTACGTACAGCCCCATTGCCAATAGGTGCCACGGCGTGACCGTCACTCGGTCAGCTCGACGTCGAGAAAGTCTTCGAGCTTGGCGACGACCGACCCGCCGACGCCGGCCTGGGTCGCACGGCCCTGTTCGACGGCGAGAACGTCGGATTCGTCGACGTCCAGCTCCTCGGCCAGCTCCTGGGTCTGGAGGCCCGCGTCCTGGCGTGCCTCGGTCACCACGGAGCCGTAGTCGGAGACGAGATACGGGAGCTGGTCGTCCTCGTAGTTCGCGCCGTCCTCCCAGTGGGAGGCGTCGGGCTGCTGTGCGTCGGCCATCTTGGCCGCGTTCTGGGCCGCACGGCGCTTGCGGTCGGTGTCTCGGTCGCCACGAGAACCGTCCGACGACTCGGTTTTCGAGGTCTCGCCGTGCTGAGAGCAGTCCGCACACACCTGCAGCGTCGCCCCCGCCACGTTCGCCGTTTCGAGGTCGGCGTCGGACGCGCCACAGAGTTCACAGCTCTCGCCGGCGCTGCCACTGCCACTGCCGGTCGAGTATTTTGCCATGCGGGCCGTAGCGGACCGAACGTATTTGAAATGCCCGCTTTGTCGCGAGTGTGAGAGGTTCGCGCGGAGAGTCGCAAACGAAAGCGCTTTTACCCAACCACGGAATAGGACTGAATGCGCACGACGCAACGAGCGTGGGTAGCCAAGCCAGGCCAACGGCGCAGCGTTGAGGGCGCTGTCCCGTAGGGGTCCGCCGGTTCGAATCCGGTCCCACGCATTTTTGCCACGAACAAGCCCGTGAGTGGCAAGATCGTCCCGAGGATTCGAGCCCGGGAAGTCGCAGCGGCCGAGTGAAGCGAGGCCGACCGTCTTCCGCAGGTTCGAATCCGGTCCCACGCATTTTTGCCACGAACAAGCCCGTGAGTGGCAAAATCGTCCCGAGGATTCGAGCCCTAGAAGACGAGCGTGAGCGAGTCTTCTTCTGGTTCGAATCCGGTCCCACGCAGTTTCCGACTCGACTACGTCGGGAGAGTCGTCACGGAGTCGATATCGGTCGTCGGTACTGGGAGGACCACTCGAACGGTGCTATCAGAGACGAGAGAACGGCGGTCGCCCGCTCTAATTATAGACATTGATAACTGGCCGACGCATTTATTACTATCCGCCGCCAATGCGTAAGTACGGCACCATCCCGGTGCCAGCACCCACCACCACCCACCACCCCTTTCCTACGCTTTTCACGATCGATAGCTGAGGCACTCACACGAGACACTGTCCTGTCGGTCGCCAGTCTCCCGTCGGCATAAATCCACGCGTACACCGTCGGCTCCTCACTGTCGTTCGGAGCACGATGGAAGGGGCGGGATTCGAACCACGCGAAGCCCTGAAGGGGACGACCGTCGACCGGTGCTGGAGTCGGTCCACGGCGCTCTACCACTGAGCCACCCTTCCGCGGCCTGTCGTTGGGACGAGACGGCCATTAATCCTTGGACGAGATCTCAGCGTAGATCGAGTCTGCGTGCCGTCGAGCGTCCGCACGGACGGCGTCGCCGTCCACGTGTGCGAACGTGCCGTCGTCGTAGACGACCTCGCCGTCGACCATCGTGAACCGAACGTCGTCGCCGTGGGCGGCGAAGACGAGGTGCGAGAGCGGGTCGTGAACCGGCGTCGAGCGGGCGGTGTCCGTCGCGAGGCCGATCACGTCGGCGGGCCGCCCCGGCGCGAGAGCGCCCACGTCGAAGCCAGTCGCCTGCCCCCCGTGTTCGGTCGCCATCCGGAAGACGGTCGCGGCCGGCAGTGCCGTCGCGTCGAGTCCGTCGACCTTCGCCAGCAGAGCCGCCTGGCGCATCTCGGTGAACGGGTCGAGCGTGTTGTTGCAGGGAGGGCCGTCGTTGCCCAGCGCGACGGTGATCCCCCGCTGCAAGTAGCCCTCGACGGGTGCGATCCCGCTGGCGAGTTTCATGTTCGAGCTGGGACAGTGGACGACGGTGGTGTCGGTCTCGGCGAGGATCGCCCGCTCGGTCTCGTCCGTCCAGACGCAGTGGGCCAGCGTCACGTCTGGCCCCGTCAGACCGACCTCGTCGAGCCACTCGACGTTGCGCATGCCCGTCCGGTCTTCGACCGTCTGGATCTCGTCGCGGTTCTCGCTGGCGTGCGTGTGGATGCGCACGTCGTCGTAGGCGTCGGCGAGCTCGCGGGCACCCCTGAGACAGCGCTCGGTACAGGAGACGGCAAAGCGCGGCGTGACGGCGTAGCGAATCCGGTCGTCGAAGGCCCCGTGATACCGTTCGATGAGGCGCTCGGACTCGGCCAGTGCCGCGTCGGTGTCCTCCTGGAGTGCCCCGGCGTCGTGGTCCATCAACACCTTGCCGAGCAGGCCACGGATCCCGATCTCGCCGGCCGCCTCGAAGGCCTGGTCGGCGTGGGCGACCGAGAGGTGGTCGACGACGGTCGTAACGCCGCTGGCCAGACACTCCATGTAGCCAAGCGTCGCCGCGGTCCGCATCTGTTCGGCGTCCATGGCGGCCTCCATCGGGAGGACGTGGTCGAAGAGCCAGTCCAGCAGCGCTTCGTCGTCTGCGATCCCCCGTCCGAGGCTCTGCACCGAGTGAACGTGCGAGCCGACCAGCCCCGGCGCGACGATGTCGAACGACCGACTGTCGTGGTCCGGGTACTGCTGGACCAGGCGCTGGCGATCGCCGACGGCGACGATTTCGTCGCCGCTCGTGACGACCGCGCCGTCCTCGTAGACGGTGTCGCTGTCGGCGACGACGGTCCCGGTGAGTCGCATCACCACGAGGGAAGTGTGCCACTGCCTAAGCGGTTGGGGTCGAGAAAACGCGTCGACTCCACGGACGACCGGCGATCAGGTCGCGGGTCGCGTCGACAGCGGCGATCGCGGTCGACGCCGTGGTCAGTACGACCGCTCTTTGGGTTCGTACTCTTTCCACTGGCTCTCGAGCAGGACCGGCTTGTAGTACAACTCCGGCGTCCCGTCGTCCCAGGCCAGCATCGTGTGCTTGATCCACTCCTCGTCGCGTCGTTCCTGGTACTCCGCGCGCCAGTGAGCGCCGCGGAACTCTTCGCGGGCCAGCGCGCCGAGCGTGATCGCTTCGGCGACGTCCAGAATGTTGCGCGTCTCGATGGTGTGGATCAGGTCCGTGTTGTAGGTGCGGGACGGGTCGGCGACGGCGACGTCCTCGTAGCGCTCGCGTGCGCGACGGAGGTCACGCAGCGCGTCGTTGAGGCTCTCTTCTTCGCGGAAGACGTTGACGTTCTCGGTCATCGTCTCCTGGACGTTCGAGCGGACCTCGGCGTGGTTGATGCCGTCTGCTTCCAGCAGCGTCTCGATTCGCTCTCGCTCCTGCTGGACCGTGTGCTCCAGGGTCTCCTTGGGCTCGACCATCGCGCCGTCAGCCCGGAGGTCTGACGAGGATCGCGATCCGTCGGATCGCTCACCGCCGTCTGCGGCCACGTCTCCGTCTCCAGTCTGGATCGCACCCGGCTGGACTGGCGGCGACACGTCGCCGTCCTCGCTCTTGGCAGAGCGACCGGTCTCGATCTCGGCGGTCTTCATGTCCTTGCCGGCGGCGTGGTGTCCGGCGCGTGCGCCGAACACGAGCAGTTCCGGCAGCGCGTTGCCGCCGAGACGGTTGGCACCGTGCAGCGAGACACAGGCCGTCTCACCCGCGGCGTAGAGCCCGCTGATACAGGTCTCGCCGTTCTCGTCGGTCTCGATGCCACCCATGGCGTAGTGCTGGCCGGGCTTGACCGGCATCGGTTCGTCGAGGCCGTCGACGCCCTCGAAGTCCTCCGCGAGGTGGAGGATGTTCTCCAGGCGATCGAGGATGCGCTCCTCGCCGAGGTGGCGCATGTCGAGGTCGACGTACTCGTCCTCGATGCCACGACCCGCGTTGACCTCGGTGAGTTCGGCCCGCGAGACCACGTCACGAGAGGCGAGTTCCCCGTCGTTGTTCGCGTAGCCGTGTTCGAACATGAACCGCTCTTCGTCGTCGTTGTAGAGGATCCCGCCTTCGCCACGGACCCCCTCAGAGATGAGCACGCCCGTCGACGGCAGCGTCGTCGGGTGGAACTGGATCATCTCCATGTCTTCGAGCGGGACGCCCGCGCGGTAGGCCATCGCACAGCCGTCGCCGGTGTTGGCGACGGCGTTCGTCGTGTGATCGAAGGCCTGTCCGAGACCGCCGGTCGCGAGGATGACGCCGTCGCGGGCCCAGAAGCCCTCGACGTTGCCGGTCGCGATCTCGTAGGCGACGGCCCCGTGACAGTGGCGATCCTCCGGGTCGTCGTGGTCGGTGACGGCGAGGTTGGTGACGTACCACTCGTCGTACACCTCGATGCCTCGTTTGACGACCTGTTCGTACATCGTGTGCAGCAGGTGGTGGCCCGTCTCCGCACCGGCGTAGGTCGTCCGCGGGAACGACATCCCGCCGAACGGACGCTGCGAGACGCGGCCGTCGTCCTCGCGGGAGAACGGCATTCCCCAGTGCTCGATCTGGACGACCTCTTCGGGGGCGTCCTGGGCGAAGGTGTCGATCGCGGGGGCGTCCCCGAGATAGTCCGACCCCTTCATCGTGTCGTAAGCGTGGAGTTCCCAGTCGTCGCCCTCGCGCAGTGCTGCATTGATGCCACCCTCGGCCGCGCCCGTGTGGCTCCGGACGGGGTGGAGCTTCGTGACGAGTGCCACGTCGGCACCCTCTTCGTCGGCTGCGATCGCCGCTCGGAGGCCGGCACCGCCGGCACCGACCACGATCACGTCGTGTTCGTGCATTGTTAGTCTCCCTTAGGATTACCAGAACTTGAGGTTGTTCTTGACTGCTTCCCGTTTGAGCTCCTGGATGTGCTCGGTCAGTGGGATGTCCTTCGGGCACACCTCGGTACAGGAGAACTGCGTCTGGCACCGCCAGACGCCGTGTTCTTGCTCGATGATACGGAGCCGTTCCTGCTTGCGCTGCTCGCCCTCGCGTTCGTCCATCGCGAAGCGGTAGGCCTTGTTGATCGCCGCCGGCCCGAGATACTCGTTGTCGCCGGCCGCGATGTTACACGAGGACATACACGCGCCACACCAGATACAGCGCGTGGACATCTTGATTTTCTCGCGGTTCTCGCGGTCCTGTCGCTGCTCTTCGAGTTCGTCGTCGGGCAGCTCGTCGGCGTCGAAGTACGGCTCGACGGCCTCCATCTGGTCGTAGAAGTGCTCCATGTCGACGACCAGGTCCTTGACGACTTCCTGGTGGGGCAGCGGCTCGATCCGGATCGTCCCGGCGTCGAGATCGGCGATCTGGGTCTTGCAGGCCAGCCGCTGGCGACCGTTGATGAAGAGGGCGTCGGAACCACAGACGGCCTGCCGACACGAGTGTCGGAAGGTCAGCGACGAGTCGTAGTGGTCTCGCGAGTAGATGAGCGCGTCGAGGACGGTCATCCCCTTGTGGAAGGGGACGGTGAAGTCGTCGAAGCGCGGCTCTTCTTTCCCCTCGACTTCGGGGTCGTAGCGGAAGACTTTGAGCGTGACCGTCTCCTCCGAGGAGTCGATCTCCTCGTCGACGCGCTGGTCCTCTCGGGACTGGGTCCGCTCGCGTTTCTCTGCCCGGCGGCGCTCGCCCGGTGATTCGACGGTCGGCTCGGCCGACTCGTCGGTCGTCTCCTCTGTCTCTGTCTCCTGTTCGATCGTACTCATGGTTAGATCAGGTTGGTCATGGCGACGGCGACGCGGGTTCCCTGTGCGATCAGCAGGACACCGGCGACGATCAGCACCCACTTGACCGCCCGCTTGCGGGTCCCGGTCAGCCCCTGGTTGATGAGGGCGTTGTAGACGCCGTTGACGCCGTGGAAAGTCGCGGTCACGAGGAACAGCCACATCGTCGTGAAGTAGCCGATGGAACTCATCCGCGTGGTCGTGCCGGCCAGCGTCACCTCGGCCGCGTGGTTGACGAAGTGCAGCAGCATGAAGTGGAAGGCCAGCACGCCCACGAGGAACACGGCCGTGACCCGCTGTAGCAGCCACCGCGATCCTTTGCGTTCGAAAGAGGAGTAGTGTTCGGCCATTAGACGAGTTTCCCCCCGAGGAACGTCGGGATGCTGGCGACGACGATCGCGCCCGTCAGCACCATCGACGCGTAGAAGCTCTTGTCCTGTGCTTCGAGTCCGATCCCCAGATCGACGAACAGCAGTCGGAGCCCGTTGAGGATGTGGAAGACGGCGACGGCGAGCAGGCCAACCTCGAGGAAGCGAACGACGAGCAGGGCTTCGAGTCCCTGCAGGGTGCCGTTGTACAGTGCCTCCCCCTGGATCGCCGTGCTCAGCACGGCGATGTGGGTAAAGAGGTAGCCGACGAGTACCCAGCCGGTGAACTTGTGGAAGATCCACGCCCACATCCCGGCCGAGAAGTCCCGCCACCGTCCGAAGTCCTCGACGGTGCCGCGATTGTAAGACTGACTCATACACCCAGCACTTGGAGCGGGGACAAATAGAAGTTACTACAACGTACGCGCGCTCCCGGCAAACATGATCGGTAGTTCACGTTCTGCGTGACACGTCGCTCACGGGCGATCGTCGATCCCGCCGTTGCGCTCCAGGGCGCGCTGGGTCCGGTCGTCGAGTTTCACGAGGTGACAGAGTGGGTTGCCGGGGTAGACGAGCGGGTTCTCCAGCACCCCGACCAGCAGCCCGGTGAACGGCGCTTCGACGGCTGTCCGGTCGGTCTTGAAGGGATTGGCGATCGTACAGATCGGCTCGCCCGCCTCGACGAAAGCACCGCGGTCGAAGTGCATGTCGACGAGGCCACCAGCGTCGGCCCGAATCCACGTCTTCTCGTCGCTCCCGTCGATGATCGTCCGCCAGCCCGGCCAGTGAACGCACGCGCTTCGTAGGAGGCCAAACTCCGCCAGGACGGAGCGGACGCCCACGAGCGCCCGGTCGATCAGTGGCCGCTGGAAGCGGTGGGCTTCCCCCATCTCGACGGTGACGGTCGGGACGCCCGCGTCGGTCGCCTCGCGGCGTAGCGTCCCATCTGGACCGTCCGAAGCGATGACGACGTTCGTCGCGAACGACTTCGCCAGTCGCGCGACCCGCTCGTCCGCCATGTCGGCCCGCACGTGGAGCATGTTGGTCCGGCCGCGCGTGGAGGTGTGGAAGTCGAGTCCGTAGTCACACGGTGCGACGAAGTTCCGGAAGATCTCGTTGGCGATCCGCTTTGCGCCCGTCGAGTCGTCCCGGCCCGGAAACGAGCGGTTCAGGTCCCGGTCGTAGACGGGGAGATATCGCTGCTGGGCGATGAAACCCGGAACGTTCAGGACGGGACAGCAGACCAGCGTCCCGCAGAGATCGGCGAGGTCCCACTCGTGGGCGACCTCGCGGACGACCTCGACGCCGTTGAGTTCGTCGCCGTGGGCCGCCGCCGCGAGAAACAGCCTCGGTCCCGCGCCCTCGCCGTTGACGATCGTGACCGGCATCCGGACGGGATCGCCGAGGTACGTCTCGCTGACCGTGTATCGGACGTTCTCGGTCTCGCCGGGGTCCACCCGTCCGCCGTCGTAGGTGAACGGCCGCGCTTCGTCCATAGCACCTAATCGACGCCGAAGGGTAAAACCGGTCCGACAGTCGATCCCGTCACCCCCGACGACCGTCAGGGCTTTGGCGTCTGTGGGAGTCACCAGTCGTATGAACGACGCTGCGGCTCCGACGGTCGGCGTTCTGAGCCTCCACAACAGCAAGGAGACGAAGGCGATCCTGAACGCCGTCGACGCGCTGGGCTACGACACCGAGTGGCTCCGCGCGGAGAACACGGCCGTCGACGTGCGAGACGGGGACGTGACGCTGGAACCGGACGTTGACGTCGTCGTCAATCGACTCCTCCTGTCCAGCGACGAACAGCCCGTCGAGGGAATCGGCCTCGCACACACGCTGGCTCGGCTGGTCCCGATGCTGAACCCGCCCGAAGCCATCACGACGGCCCTGCACAAGTTCGCGACGACGATGGCGCTGGCGGAGGCCGGCGTCCCGGTGCCAGACGCCCTGCTGGCGCTGTCCAGCGAGCGACTCAACGAGGGGCGGGCTCGCTTCGGCGACCGCGCAGTGTACAAGACCGCGATCGGGACCCACGGCGGCGGCACCTGGCTCGTCGATCTGGACGATCCCGTCAACCCCCAGGTCGGCCTGCGACAGGCGTTCCTCCAGGAGTACCTCGACGTCGACGACCAGCGCAACCACGACTTGCGCGTCTACGTCGTCGACGGCGTCGTCGTCGGCGCGATGAACCGCTACGCACCCGACGGCGACTGGCGGACCAACGTCGCACTCGGCGGCGACGTCGAGGACGTGACCGACGATCTCCCACCGGAAGTGGCCGACATGGCGACGACGGCCGCGGACGTGCTCGGACTCGACTACGCCGGCGTCGACATCATCGAGGGAGCCGACGGCTACTTCGTCCTGGAAGTCAACCCGACGGCCGGGTTCCGGGGGCTGTTCAAGGCCACGGGGACGAGTCCGGCACCCCACATCGCACGGCTGGCGATCGAAGCGGCCGGCGGGAGCGTGGCCGACGACGACGTCGAACGGCTGGCAGAGCGGCTGGACGACTCCAGCCCGGTATGCATGCCCACGCCCGTCGAGACTGAACCCAGGGAGCCAGCCGTCGTCGGCTACATCGAGGAGGTGATGGTCGCCGGGACTCGGGGCACCGAGACGGTCCTCGCGAAGTCAGACACCGGCGCGACACGGACCAGCATCGACTCACAGCTGGCCACTCGTCTGGGCACCGGCCCGATCAAGGACATCGTGACCGTCCGCTCTGGCAGCCTCAAGCAGGGCAAGTCCCGACCCGTCGTCGACCTCGTCGTCGGTGTCGGCGGCACCCAGCACACGGTCACCGCCAGCATCGAGGACCGCGGGCACATGGACTACCCGCTCTTGCTCGGTCGGGACATCCTCCAGCACTACCGGGTCGACGTGACCCGGCGAGCCGACGCCGACGGCGAACTGGAGACGGAGGAAGAAGAAGCCGGAGAGGAGTAGCGAGACGCCGAGCGAAGCGAGGGGTCTCGATTTCGCGAGCGGGAAGGAACGACCCGTGAGTAGCGAGGCGCGCTGAGAGCGAAGCGAGCAGCGGGCCTCGGAGGTGCGAGCGGGAAGGAACGACCCGTGAGTAGCGAGACGCCGAGCGAAGCGAGGGGTCTCGATTCCGCGAGCGGGAAGGAACGACCCCGCCTACGACTGGACTTCCCGCCAGCGGGGTTCGACGCCGGGGGCGCAGTCCGGGTGGACTCCGTCGTCCTCGTCCGAGACAGGCTCCTCGTCTTTGGGGGCGTCGATCGGGCGAGCGGGGTTGCCGACGACGGTCGTGTCTGGCGGTACGTCGTCAACGACGACGGACCCGGCACCGACGGTCGCGTCCTCGCCGATCGTGATGTCGCCGATCAGCGTCGCGTCGGCACCGATCAGCGCGCGGTCCTCGATCGTCGGGTGGCGCTTGACCGGCTCGCTGGACTTCCCGCCCAGCGTCACGCCGTGGTACATCACGACCTCGTCGCCGATCTCGGCGGTCTCGCCGACGACGGTCCCCATGCCGTGATCGATGAACAGCCGCTCGCCGACGGTCGCGCCGGGATGGATCTCGATGCCGGTGAGAAATCGACCGGCGTACGCCAGCAGGGCGGCAGCGAGGTCGAGGCCGCGGCGGTGACAGGCGTGTGCGAGGCGGTGCCACCAGACGGCGTGCAGTCCCGGATAGGTCAACAGCACCACGAGGGTGCTCGTTGCGGCCGGATCGTTGGCCTTGGCGAATCGGATGTCGTCTGCGATGCGGTCGAACATTGTTGGAGTGTCAGGCGTGGTGAGAGAGCGGTGCGCGGTGACGAGAAGAGCGGGACGCTCAGCGACAACGGCCGGCGAGCGCGTGCGTTCGTGGGACGACCGATCGGTCGCGAGCGTGCCCGCGGAGCATACTCTACGTTCGCAGAGCCAGCCTCTTAAACCCCGTCGCTACTACCCTGCGAGACCGGCAAGAGGACCCAGCCTTTCTTTGTGGGGCACGCCAGAGTGGCGGTATGGCAGACCCCGATTTCGAGGACTTCGATCACGAGCGACACGTGCAGTCGGCCATCGACCTCGCCCGTGGGGCCGCCGACCGCGGCGACCGACCGTTCGGTTCCGTCCTCGTCCGGGACGACGAGCAGATCGCGGCGGCGTCGAACCGCGTCGTCACGGAGGACGACCTGCGACGCCATCCGGAGCTCGACCTCGCGCTGGAAGCCAAACGGTCGTACACGCTGGAAGAACGCGCCCGGACGGTGATGTACACGAGCACGGAACCGTGCCCGATGTGTGCCGGCGGCCTCCGCTCGGTCGGACTGGGGCGGATCGTCTACAGCGTCGGCGGCGACGAGATCCACAGGTTCACCGGCGGCGAGCCGACGGTTCGATCGGAGGCAATTCTCGACGGCGTCACCGACGTGACCGGCCCGGTGTGTCACGAGGCGGGACTGGCCGTCCACGAGGTGTTCGACTGGTAGCGACGGACCACAGTGCTCAACCCCGTCGAACCCCTTCGACGGGTATGACCGAGCGTACGTACCGGTGCTCGAACTGCCGTGAGCACACCGTGACACGCGACTTCGACGTTTCGCACCTCTCCGTGACCTGCCCGAACTGCGAGGAGTTCTCGCGATTCGTCAACGGCCGCGTGATCGAGCAGTTCGAGTCCCTGGAGTCGTCGCCCCCGGACCACCTCGACTGGGAGGCACTCGACCGGACGGAGAAGCTGTTGATCAGCGAGCGGATCGTCCGGCAGGGCCACTCGATCGAGGACTTCGAGATGGACGGAGAGTGAGCGTCGCAGCCGCCCCGCACACGGGTTTCTTTCGACAGGTTCTTGTCAGTGGTATTGTGATACTCGCACGGGAGATGGCGAGTGGCGGCGACGTGATTCGATCCTGATGCACCGGGTCCCGGACGACAGTTCGGCCCTCCTGGCCGCCTTTCGGCCACCGATGGTGGGACACGCGCCGGTCACAGCGATTCGACCTCGTCGACACTCTCTTCGATGTCCTCTTCGGCGCGCCAGAGGTAGAGGGTGGCGTAGCTCCGGTAGGGAGCCCACCGCTCGGCGTACGCGGACATCTCGGCGCGGGT
Organism: Halomicrobium sp. HArcht1-1; assembly: GCF_058933285.1. NCBI lineage: Archaea > Methanobacteriati > Methanobacteriota > Halobacteria > Halobacteriales > Haloarculaceae > Halomicrobium > Halomicrobium sp. HArcht1-1. Next base: position 1,406,950 of record NZ_JBZYDL010000001.1, on the reverse strand, counting down.
CAGCTCCGGATCGACGAGCGACGCCATGCCCTTCCGGACGCCGAGGTCGCCGACGGGGAACACGTCCTCGCGGCCCAGCGAGAAGATGAGTTGCATGTTCGCCGTCCACTCGCCGACGCCGGTGATAGACGTGAGTTCGTCGACGACCGCATCGTCGTCCACGTCCTCGAAGTACGCCCGTGAGAGTCCGCGTTCCTCGAAGGCTCTCGCGACGTTGTTGACGTAACGCGTCTTCTGCCGAGAGAGGCCGGCGTCACGCAGTGTCTCGTCGTCGGCCGCCAGAACGCCCGACGGCGTCACCGCGACGGCGTCGAACAGTCGCTCGCGGGTGGCTGCCGCCGACGCCATCGACACCTGCTGGCGAACGATCGATGTCAGGATTCGCGCGAAGAAGTCCTCGGCCGGTGAGATCGTCAGTTCGCCGTGAGTCTCGACGAGCGGTCCCAGGTCGGGATCCTCGCGGAGTCGGTCGTGTGGGTCGCTCACGGAGGGACGATGGGACGAGAGCGTCGAGAACGTTGCGGTCGAGCGTCGGAGCGAGGGCGAATATCTCTGGTGATAATCACGGGAACGTAGTTATGTTCTGCGGGTACAGAAGGGTGAGCGTGACGACAGACGACTGGAGCCTGTACGTAGAGGAGAACGCGCTGATCGCCGAGTTCGGTGCGGACATCGAGACGAAAGAGGAAGTCTTTGCGGCCGTCAACGAGCGGTTCGAAGAGCTGGCGACCGACCCCGCCATCGACACCCACGTCTCGGTCCTGAAAATGGAGTCGGCGCTCAACGGGGAGGTCTTCGAGAAGGCACAGGAGGCCGCAGAGGCCGGCACCGAGTACGGAATCACGAACTGGATTATCGTGTCGGACGACATCAAGAAGATGGCACTCAAGAGCAAGATCGGCGAGATCCCCGGCGTCGACATCGAGACGGTCGATAGCCTCGACGAAGCGTTGCGCGTCGCGGCTTAGGTCATCCCTTTGCCGAGCAGCTCGCGCGCGATGATGTTCTTCTGGATCTCCGAGGTCCCCTCGTAGATCTGGGTGATCTTGGCGTCGCGGTAGAACCGCTCGACGTCGAAGTCGTTGACGTAGCCGGCCCCACCGTGGATCTGGACGGCCTCGTCGGCGACTTCGACGGCGACCCGTGAGGCGAACTCTTTGGCCATCGAGGCCAGCATCGTCAGCTGGTCGCCCTCGTTGTCGACGCTCCAGGCGGACTTGTAGGTGAGCATCCGGGCGGCCTCGACCTGCGTGTGCATCTCGGAGAGCTTGTGCTGGATCGCCTGGAACTCGCTGATTGGTTTGGAGAACTGCTCGCGGTCCTCGGCGTAATCGAGCGCGCGCTCGGCGGCTCCCTTCGCGATCCCGACGGCCTGTGCGGCGACGCCCGTCCGGGTCTCGTCGAAGAACTGCATGAGCTGGAGGAAGCCCGCGCCGCGGGTCCCGACGAGATTCTCTTCGGGGACGCGCACGTCGTCGAGGATCAGCTCGGCGGTGTCGGACGCGCGGATGCCGAGTTTGCCGGTGATCTTGTCGGCTTCGAACCCGTCGCGATCGGCCTCGACGACGATCTGGGAGAAGCCGTTGTACCGACCCTCCGCCTCCGGGTCCGTTTTACAGAGTACGACGAAGTAGTCCCCGATCGAACCGTTGGTAATCCACATCTTGTTGCCGTTGATCACCCACTCGTCGCCGTCTTTCTCTGCCCGCGTCGACACCGAAGACACGTCCGAGCCCACGTCGGGCTCGGAGATCGCCGCCCCCATGATGGCGTCGCCGGTCGCGACCGGTTCGAGGAACTCCGCTTTCTGTTCCTCCGTCCCGAAGCCGACGAGTGCGTCCGCCCCGAAGGCGGTCGACTGGATGCAGAGTCCGATGCCGGGATCGGCCGCGAACAGCTCTTCGGCGATGATCGCGTTGGTCAGCGTGTCGTAGCCGACGCCGCCGTACTCGATGGGAATGTTCGCGCCCGTGAGTCCGATCTCGGCCGCCTGCTCGACGATCTCACGAGGAAACTTCTCCTCGGTGTCGTACTCGGTCGCGTTGGGTTTGATCTCGTTTTCGGCGAACCGTCGCACCTCGTCTCGGACCTGCCGTTGCTCGTCTGTGAGGTCGAAGTCCATGTTACCAGTGTTAAACGGTATCACGGATAATGATTTCGTACAGAAATAAACGGCAACGTGGTTGTTGTGCGAGAGAAACGTTGAAACCCTGGGCGAGAGTGGATACGCCTGTCATGGATTTTGAGGACATTGAGACTGTGGCGGTGCTTGGCGCAGGGAACATGGGTCACGGAATCGCCGAGGTCGCCGCCATCGCGGGCTACGACGTGCAGATGCGCGACATCAAAGAGGAGTTCGTCCAGGACGGCTACGACAACATCGAGTGGTCCCTCGACAAACTCGCGGAAAAAGAACAGCTCAGCCAGGACGAAGCCGACGCGGCGCTGGAACGCGTGACACCGCTGGTCGACATGGAGGCGGCCGTCGGCGACGCCGACGTGATCGTCGAGGCCGTCCCGGAGAAAATGGAGATCAAGAAAGACGTCTACGGCGACGTGGAAGCCCACGCCCCCGAGGACGCGATCTTCGCGACGAACACGTCGAGCCTCTCGATCACGGAGCTGTCCGAAGTCACGGAGCGCCCAGAGCAGTTCTGCGGGATGCACTTTTTCAACCCCCCGGTCCGGATGCCCCTCGTCGAAGTCATCTCGGGGGAACACACCGACGACGAGACGCTCGACGCGATCGAAGCACTCGCCGACGCCTTCGACAAGACGCCCGTCCGAGTGCGGAAGGACTCGCCGGGATTCATCGTCAACCGCATCCTCGTCCCGCTGATGAACGAGGCCTGCTGGCTCGTCCACGACGACGTGGCGACGATCGCCGAGGTCGACTCGACGACGAAGTTCGACATGGGCCTGCCGATGGGTTCGTTCGAGCTCTCCGACCAGGTCGGCAACGACGTCGGCCTCCACGTCCTCGAATACATGCACGAGGTGCTCGGTGAGCAGTACGCACCGTGTCCGCTCCTCGAAGAGACGGTCGAAGACGAGCGGCTGGGCAAGAAGTCAGGCGAAGGGTTCTACGACTACGAAAACGGCGGCGTCGACATCCCGACGGACGCCGGCCGCGAAGACGTCGAGCATCGTCTGCTCGCCGTGATGGCCAACGAGGTCGGGAAGCTGGTCGAGAACGACGTCGCGCCCGTCAGCGACATCGACGAGGCCGTGATGCTCGGCGGCGGCTTCCCGGACGGGCCGGCGAAGCTCGCAGACGAGACGGGCCTGGAGGCGCTCGTCGACGCGCTCGAAACGGCCCACGAGGAGACCGGTGCAGCCCGCTACGAGCTCTCGGCCGGCCTCGAAGCGGCCGCCGAGGAGGGTGGCTTCTACGACGACGACGAGGAAGCGTCGGCCGACTACGACTCGATCTCGCTTTCCTACCCCGCAGAGTACGTCGCCCAGATCGAACTCGATCGTCCACACCGCATGAACACGGTCAGTCCGGACATGATGGACGAGATCGCCGACGCCGTCGACCACCTCGAGGAGGACGACGAGGTGCGTGCGATCCTGCTGACCGGTGCGGGCGACCGGGCCTTCTCCGCGGGCGCGGACGTACAGTCGATGGCGAGCAACGCGACGCCGCTGGAGGCGATCGAGCTCTCCCGGAAGGGCCAGCAGACGTTCGGCAAGCTCGAATCCTGTCCGATGCCGGTCGTCGCCGGCATCGACGGCTACGCGCTGGGCGGCGGGATGGAACTGGCCACCTGTGCGGACATGCGCGTCGCCAGCGAGCGCTCCGAACTCGGCCAGCCCGAGCACGACCTCGGCCTGCTGCCGGGCTGGGGCGGCACCCAGCGCCTGAGCAACATCGTCGGCGAGGGCCGCGCCAAGGAGATCATCTTCACGGCCGAGCGCTACGACGCCGCGGAGATGGCCGACTACGGCTTCGTCAACGAGGTCGTCCCCAACGACGAGATCGACGAGCGGGCGCTCGAACTGGCCACCGATCTGGCCGCCGGACCGCCCGTCGCCCAGGAGCTGACCAAGAAGGCGATGCTGGCCGGGCGCGACGACACCGACGCCGGACTGGAGGTCGAGGCCCAGGCCTTCGGCCACCTCATCGGCACCGACGACGTGATGGAGGGCATCACGGCGTTCATGGGCGACGGCGACCCGGACTTCCAGGGCAAGTAGGCCCGTCGACCGTCGTTCGCGATCGATCCCCACCCTACCAGTCGAGCGTCGAGACTCCCTGAACGGGACCGATCGATTCGCCCTCCTGTGGTGGATGTGTCGTGCTACCACGGAAGGGGTTTTTGATGCTGGGCTCAGAAGAGGGAGTATCAGCGTCAGGTACGCGCTGTGGGTGCGAACATGACGGGGGAACACAGCAGACACGGCGACCGGGACGGTGCACAGAGCGAGCCTGCCAGCGACGGCCGGCGACGAGGTGTCGCGGACCAGCGATCGAGGACGGACGGACGGACCGACGGCGGCTTCGAGCCGGGATTTTTCAACGCCGTCGTGGAGCGCGTCGGCGTCGCTGTCGGCGTCTACGGGGCGGACGGACGATTCGCCTACGTGAACCAGGCGTACGCCGATCTGCTGGGCACCGATCGCGAGTCGCTACACGGGACGGGGTTGTGGGAGGTGAACCCGGCGATCGACAGAGCGCGATTCGAGGAGTACTGGGAGTCGTTCGAGGTCGGAGAGACGCGACAGCGCGAGGCGAGACACAGTCGCTTCGACGGCACCGAGGTCCCCGTCGAGACCCACACCACGGCCATCGAGGTCGACGGGACCCGCTACAACGTCGGGACCATCGCAGACATCAGCGAACGCGTCGAGGGCTGGGAGAAGCTCCGGCGGCAGGACGAGCGACTCGAACAGTTCGCCAGCGTCGTCAGCCACGACCTCCGCAATCCGCTGAACGTCGCCATGGGACGGCTCCAGCTGGCCCGCGAGACGGCCGATACGGCCCACCTCGACCACATCGAGCAGTCACTCGAACGGATCGAGGCGCTCATCGAGGACGTGTTGACGCTGGCTCGGGACGGCAATCGGATCACGGAACCCGAACCCGTCGACGTGGAACGGATCGTCCACCGAGCCTGGACGACCGCCGGACCGGAGGACGGCTCGCTCTCGGCCAGCGACGACCTCGGGACGGTGCTCTCCGACGAGAACCGACTGCTGGAGGTGTTCGAGAACCTCTTCGAGAACGTCGCCAGTCACGCGGGTCCCGGCGTGACTGTCACCGTCGACCGGACCGAAGACGGGCTCTTCGTCGCCGACGACGGCCCCGGAATCGAGCCTGGCGAGCGCGACGACGTACTGGAGTACGGGTACACGACGACCGACCACGGCACCGGCTACGGCCTCACGATCGTCGAGCAGATCGTGACGGCCCACGGCTGGCAGCTCTCGCTGTCCGAGAGCGAGAGCGGGGGCCTCCGGGTCACCGTCTCCGGCGTCGAATTCGAGTGAGTGGTTCGCAAACTGCCTGCAGAAAGACGATTTTAAATACCACGAGCCTATCTCCCTATATGCGTCGCTCGCTTGGTGTAGTCCGGCCAATCATATTGGCCTTTCGAGCCAATGACCAGGGTTCAAATCCCTGAGCGAGCATTTCTCTCGCGAACAACGTCGTGAGCGGGAGCCATCTCATACGACCGGCTGTACATCTGTGACCGATTTCGCCACCCAGGGGTGGCGGAGATATTCACGAAGGGACAGCCGGCAGTATCAAATGGATACCGTGAGTCTCGGCACGTATGCAAGTAGTCATCCTCGCGGCAGGTGAGGGGACGCGAATGCGACCGCTCACGGCGGACACGCCGAAACCGATGTTGCCGGTCGCAGACCGGCCCCTGGTGGCACACACCGCCGACGCGGCGGTCGAGGCGGGGGCGAGCGAGCTGATCCTGGTCGTCGGCTACGAAGCCGACGCGGTCAGGTCGTACTTCGGCGAGGAGTATCGCGGCGTCCCGGTGGAGTTCGCGGTCCAGGCCGAGCAACGCGGCACCGCGGACGCCGTCAGGGCCGCAAGCGAGCACCTCGACGGTCCCTTCGCCGTCCTCAACGGCGACAACCTCTACGATCAGTCGTCGATCGCCGCGCTGTTCGACGCCGGCCCGGCCATCGCGGCGTCTCGCGTCGACGATCCGACAGCCTACGGCGTCCTCTCGACCGACCGCAGCACCGTGACCGGGATCGTCGAGAAGCCCGACGACCCGCCGACGGAGCTCGCGAACGCCGGCGCGTACGTGTTCCCGGCCGACGCCCGCGAGTGGCTCGACGTCGAGGAAAGCGAGCGCGGCGAGTACGAGATCACCGACGTGGTCGCGCGGGCGATCGAGACCGGAGCCGTCTCCGCCGTCGAGGTCGACCGCTGGCTCGACGTGGGGCGACCCTGGGAGTTGCTGGCGGCCAACGAGTGGAAGCTGGGCGAACTCGATCGGCGGATCGACGGCGAAGTCCGCGGTGACGCGACGCTTCGCGGAACCGTCGTCGTCGAGGCCGGCGCGACCGTCGAGCCCGGCGTCGTCGTCGAGGGGCCGGCGCTGATCCGTTCCGGCGCGGAAGTCGGACCCAACGCCTACGTGCGCGGAGCGACGCTCCTTGCCGAGGACACCCACGTCGGCCACGGCGTCGAGATCAAAAACAGCGTGATCGGTGCGGGCTCGGCCGTCCCCCACGTCACCTACGTCGGCGACAGCGTCCTCGGCGAGGACGTGAACTTCGGAGCCGGCACGCAGGTGGCGAACCTCCGTCACGACGGGGAGCCGGTCAGACAGACCGTCAAGGGCGACCGCGTCTCGACCGGCCGACGAAAGTACGGCGTCGTCGCCGGAGACGGCGTCAAGACCGCGGTCAACACGAGCATCAATCCCGGCGTCACCCTGTCGAGCGGGGCCAGCACGACGCCGGGCGAGTCGGTCACGCGGGATCGGTAAGCCGGCAGTGTGACTGTCCGTCCGTGACGCCGAGGGCAGCGATTCCGGACGAGCAGTCAAGCGAGGGGCACACGGCGCGTGAGATATCTTTGGGATTAAATACCGCGACACCGACGGTTCGGCTAATGGTAGATCCCACATCGGACCATCACGAGGACTTAGACGAGTCCGAAGCGCCCGACTGCGAGCACTGTGGCGACGCGATCGTGAACGAACCGACCCACCGCGAAGTGACCTGGATCGAAGACGACACCGTCCAGGAAGCGCACTTCTGTGACGAGTCCTGTCTGAGCGCGTGGGACGAGCGCTGAGCGACCCGATCGCTCAAAGCGACGTTGAGCGTTCACAAAGACTTAACCGCAGTCGGTCGATTCTCCGCCCGTTCAACCGATGAGAGCGCGCACACGATCGGCGCTGCGAGTCCTCTTTCTGACGGTCATGATCCTCTCGGCCGCGGCGGTCGGCCAGTCGTTTCTCCAGTCGACTGCCGGTGCCGAGAGCGAGACCGGTGGGACCGTCACCGAGACGGCGACTGCGACGCCGGAATCGAGCGGTGCGAACGAGACGGCGGACGACGGATCGGCCGGCGGTGACGCGACGCCCACGGCGACACCGGCGTCGACTGGTCTGACGGAGATCGACGTAGAATCACGGTTCGACCGGGCGAAGTCCGAGACACTGCCCGGCGAGAACTGGTCGACCCGGCAGGTCCGGGCGGCCAGCGGCGATCGGGGTCTGACCGTCGTCGCGACACAGGGGTTCTACGTGAGCGGCCAGACGGCAGAGTTGGCCGCGCTGACGCCCGACGGTAGCGTCGTCTACTTCAACGACACCTACCGGGTCTACTTCGACGTGGATCCCGTCGAGGGCGAGCGCTACACCGTCGAGTACGTCGCCGCGAAACACTTCGAGGGGACAGAGTGCGAACAGTTCCACGGCGACCAGTGTACGCGCAACGTCGTCAACCGCGTCAACCTCACCACGGGCGACCACGAGACCGTGTACGCCGAGATGACGCCCCAGGTCGCGTCCGGCCGCTGGCACGACGTTGATCGGCTCAACGACACCCACCTGATCGTCGCCGACATCGTCGAAGACTCGGTGTTCGTCGTGGACACGCGCGACGACTCGATCGTCTGGGAGTGGCGCTTCGACGAACACTACAGCCCCGAGGCCGGCGGTCAGGGCGGGGACTGGACGCACGTCAACGACGTGGAAGTGCTGGCCGACGGCCGAATCATGCTCAGTCCGCGCAACATGGACGAGGTGATCTTCCTCGACCGAACCGACGGCGGCGGGTACGCCGTCGACGAAGACTGGACTCTCGGCGAGGACGGCAACCACTCGATCCTCTACGAGCAACACAACGCCGACTACATCCCGCGAGCGTACGGCGGCCCCGCCGTCGTCGTCGCGGACTCCGAGAACGCCCGCGTCGTCGAGTACCAGCGCGTCGACGGCGAGTGGGTCCAGAGCTGGTCCTGGCAGGACGTGCGTCTCAAGTGGCCACGGGACGCCGACCGACTCCCTAACGGCAACACGCTGCTGGTCGACTCGAACGGCAACCGACTCGTCGAGGTGAACGCCGACGACGAGATCGTCTGGTCGGCCACCGTCGGGATGCCCTACGACGTCGAGCGGATCGGAACCGGCGACGAGAGCGAGGGCGGACCGGCCGCACGGCTCAGGGGACGGGCACCGATCGAACCCCGGACCCAGCCAGAGGGAGCGGCGAACGGGACGGCGACGCCGCCCTCGGTCGGAGCGTCGGTCGAGACCAGCGGCGATCGGACTCCCACCGACCGGTTCTGGCTCACCCTGAAAGACGTGACGCCGTCGCTGGTCACGAACGGGATCCTCTACACCGCACCGCCGTGGGTCCTCTTTACCGACCTGGCCTTCGCCACGCTGTTCGTGCTCGTCGGTCTGTGCTGGGCGGGCAGCGAGTTCTACTGGGCGGGCCACACGCTCCGGGGCGTCGCCGCCGGCATCGGGCGACGCGTCAGAACAGGGGTCGAAAACGTCCGCTGACGGCCTACAGCAGTCCCAGATCTTCGGCGACGCGGTCGGCGAGGACCTCCATGACCTCGGGATCGACCTGCGCGACTGTCTCACCGTCGTGGAGCTGTTCGTTGTGGCGCTCGACCGCCGCCTCGACCTCGTCGAACGCGACCTTGGTCCGGGTGTCACAGTCCGTACAGATCACGGGGATGTCGGGGAGTTCGTCGTCCGTCATGGTCGCCACTCCGTCCAGTGGGGTGAAATATCATCGGTTTTCCTGGCACAACCACGCTGGGACCGACCACAACGTGGCTTGCCCGGTGGCAACTCGACTTTCCTTTAGACGATCGTGAGCGCCCCAGCGCCGGTCCTGTGGGGAGAAAGGGCAAACATACTTGTCCCGGCCGCCCTCAGCATCGACAATGACGGACGGGGCACACGACGGCACCACGGTCCTCCAGAGCAAGCGGTCGGCGACCCAGTACCAGATCCTCATCGAGATCGCCGAGCGCCAGCCGGCAGTCAGTCAACAGGAGATCGCCGACAGCATCGGCATCACCTCGCAGGCGGTCTCGAACTACCTCCAGGATCTCGTCGAGAACGAGTTCGTCCAGAAGCACGGACGAGGGCGCTACGAGGTCACCAAGGAGGGGGTCGACTGGCTCATCACGCAGACGACCGACCTCCGGGAGTTCGTCGACCACGTCTCTGACGACGTGATCGGCGAAGTCGAGATCGAGACCGCCATCGCGACCACCGCCATCGAGGACGGGCAGGCGGTCTCGCTGACGATGCGAGACGGCGTGTTGCACGCGACACCGGGCGAGGCCGGGACGGCGACCGCGGTCGCCGTCTCGGCGGCCGAGGCGGGCCGGGACGTGGGTATCACCGACTTCGACGGCGTCCTGGAGTACGACCTCGGGACGGTGACGATCGTCTCGATCCCGCCGATCCGCGACGGCGGGAGCGGCGACGTGGATCACGCGGCCGTCGCCGCAGAAGCGCGCGACCACGACTTGCTCGCGGTCTCGGGGACGGAGGCCGTCGCGACGGCCCACGCCGCCGACCTCGACGTCGACATCCAGTTCGCGACGGCGGCCGCCGTCGCGGAGGCCGCGACGAAGGGGCTCGACGTGTGTCTGCTGGCGGTGGCGGACGATCTCGCCGGACTGACCGACACGCTGAGAAACGGCGACGCGGCTTTCGAGATCGTCGAGTACGACGACTGAGCCGTCAGGCGTCGGTGGTCTCGGCGTTGGGCGCGTTTCGCTTGACGCTGTCGATGCCGTCGAAGGCCTTCGTCCGCGAGCTGTACCCCTGGCCGCCGTCCGCGAGGATGTTCCCGTTGCGGTGGCGGAGTCGCCAGCGATACTGTCCGGCGTTGTCCTCGAAGACCTCGAAAGCCGCCAGTCCGATGTCCAGCGCCGCGGCGTCGGGCGCGTGTCCCTCGACGCGATCGATGCTCTCGCGTGCGCCCCGCTCCTCGCTGAAGCCCTGCCCGCTGTCGGCGACGATCTCGCCGTTGTCCGCTTCGAGCCGCCAGCGGTACTTGCCGGCCGTGTCCTCGTAGATCTCGAACTCGTAGTCGTCGTCTTCCAGCCCCGACCGGACCCGATCGACGGCGTCGCGAGCCCCGCTGCGGGAGGCGTACCCCTCACCGCTGTCGGCGAGGATCTTGCCGTTCTTGTGAATCAGCCGCCAGCGCCACTCTTCGGCGGCGTCCTGGTACACCTCGAAGGCCGTCGGATCGGCACGGAGGTACTGTGCCGGTCCGGCCCGCTCGCTCACGCGCTCGATGGCCGCCTCGGCCTCGCGGCGCTCGGTGTAGCCCTCGCCGCTGTCGGCGATGATGTTGCCGTTGGCGTGCTGGAGTCGCCAGCGGTATCCGCCCGCGTTGTCCTCGTACAGCTCGAACGTCGCCTTGCTCTCGCCCGGCGGGTAGGCGACGACGCCCGTCTCGGCCTCGTCGGTCGAGTCGTCGATCTCGGTTTCGAGTTCCACGAGCGCGCCGCCCAGTGCGTTGCGGCGAACGCTCTCGATCCCGTTCTGGGCGTCGACGCGGCGGGAGTACCCCTGCGCGCTGTCGGCGATGATGTTGCTGTTGCGGTGGCGGAGCCGCCAGCGGTACTTGCCACCCCTGTCCTCGTACAGCTCGAACGTCGCCGCGCTGTCGTGGAGCACTGCCAGTTCGTCGGTCCGAGCGGCGACCTGCTCGCGAAGGTCGTCGGCCTCCGCTCGGTGTTCGTCGGCCTCCATACGGGCACTGTCGGCGTCCGCCTGTGCCCGTTGGGCCGACGACTCCGCGGCCGAGACGGCGGTCTCGCCGTCGGTCTCGTTCATCATCGGCACGAGGATCGCACCCAGCGCGATGACGGCCATCCCGATGCCGTAGGTCCCGAAGACGATCGAGCGCTGGCCGCGTCCGCCGTCGAACGAGAGGACGAGCCAGACGATCGCGAGGACGCTGATGGCCGCTCCGACGTAGGCGACCCTCGTCGCCCGGCGCTCCAGCGGGAGCCGGACGATCGGCCCGATCAGGACGAACAGCAGTCCGAGTCCGCCCAGAGCGATCCCGGCCAGTCGCTGGAACGAGCCGCTGGTCTGTGTGGCAGTCGAGCCGGCGAGTAACACGCCGAACAGACCGATCACGACACCGAAGACGAACAACCAGTATCCGTACACTTCGTCGTCGGTCGTCGGCTCGGCGATCCGGTTGCGATACCACTTGAGCAGGGCCCCGTCCTCCGAACTGGAACTTGCCATATCTATAATGAATATCGACCACGTGATACTTAAAGATGCAGTACGGTTCCGCAATCTTCGGTATAGGGCGACTACCCGCAGGGCTCCTGTGTCTCGAAGTGGTCGCAACTGACACGTGTCGGTCAGAAGACTCGTTCGGGGGGAGAGTCCCCTGTCGAGACGGCGTAGGCGACGCCTGCCGGTCGCCACCGAAGCCGGGCGACCGCTAACGGAAGGATACTTAAGTTGAGTGAACGGATGAAATGGTGTATGGATCAGGTCGCCGTGTTCGGGATCGGAAGCACGAACTTTCGGTACGGGGTCGCGGTCCCGAGCGGGGATATCGTCACGGACGTGACCGTCGAACCGACTCGACCGTACGACCTGGAGCGACAGCTCGTCGACGCCGTCACGGATCTGACCGCGGCGGCGACGGAACCGCTCTCCGGGGTCGCCATCTCCTGTACCGGCCTCGTCGACAGAAACAGAGCCCAGATCGACGAGCTGGACACGACCGACGGCGACACCGTCGATCGGATCGAAGCCGGCCGGGCGATCCACGAGGCCCACGGGCTCCCGGTCGTCGTCGAAAACGACTGCAACGCCGCCGTGCTGGGCGAGTGGCACTACGGCTCTCGCGACGACGTCGACACCCTCGTCCACGTCACGTTCGGCACCGGTATCGGCGGCGGCGTCGTCGACGGCGGCCGGCTCGTCCGGGGCGAGTCGGCCCAGGCCGGCGAGTTCGGTCTGCTCCCGGTCGCACCCGACAGCGACGTGGAGAGTACGGGCGTCACGGGCGCGTGGGAGGCGTTCTGCTCGGGACGTGGGATCGCCCGGAACGTGTCCAGACGGATCGGCACAGAGGAACCGGAGACGACCCTCGATGCCGAAGTGACGGCCCAGGACGTGTTCAGGGCCGCATCGGAGGGGGACGCGTTCGCCCAGTCCTGTCTCGATCGCGTCGCGCGGTACAACGCGGCCGGGATCGGAGCCATCTGTAACGCTCTCAATCCGGGACTCATCACCGTCGGGGGCGGCGTCGCGATGAACAACGAGCGCGTCGTGTTGGACGGGATCGACCGGTACCTCGACGACTACCTGTTCGTCGAGCGACCCGAAATCCGAATCAGCCGGCTGGGCGACGACATCGGTCTCTACGGCGCGCTCGCAGCGTTCGTCGAGCAGCGCTCGGAGGCGAGGGCCTGGGAACCGACCGCGAGCGAACGAGCCGACACGGACGACTGATACGGCAGTCTGTCGCCGTGTCGCGGTCGCCACTGGGGGCGACGGGATCGTTCGCGGACGGACAGTCGTCAGCCCGAGAAGGTGTCCGGCGATTCGAGTCCGCAGGAAAGAGAGCGCGTCAGGCCGGGCTCGGCGTCTGGACCGTCGAGACGTACGCGGTGAGGTCCGTCGTGGAGATGATTCCGATGACGCCCTCGGTCTCGTCGACGACGGGGACGTGGTGGATGCCCGCTTCGAGCATCAGGTCTGCGACCGCCTGAATCTGCTCCTGTGCGGTCGTCGTCAGCACGTCCGTGCTCATGTAGCGCTCGACGGTCGTCTGAGCCTTCGGATCGCTCTCCTTGACGATCTCCACGAAGTCGGTCGACGTGAGGATCCCTCGGATGTCGTTGTCGTCGTCGGTGACGATCAGCGAACCGATCGATTCGTCGATCATCAGCTGTGCCGCGTCCTCGACGAGCGTGTCTGGTGAGACCGTTACCGGGTCGGATGTCATCAGTCGTCCGACAAAAATGTCGTCCATGTGCAGATGTACCAATGTCGGCCTAATATGCGTTGCCATCACGGCAGAACCGTTCGCCAGTTCGGTAGTGTAGTTTACCCTACAATTCACCAAGCAATCATTGTCGATGAATGTCAAACGAATAGATATGTGCCAGCGAGTCACTCGCCAGACGGCGGGTTCCACAGCCGACCGCGACGGCGGTGAGTGCGATGGGTGAGTTCGTCCACGTCCCCGACGAGTCGTTCGTCGAGGAGACAAACGTCGCCCAGTTCATGCGGACCTACGACATCGCCGACTACGAGGAACTGATCGCACGCACCACCGGACACGTAGACGGAGAGCCCGCCTCCGGGATCGACTGGTTCTGGGACGAGATCGTCGACTACCTCGACATCGAGTTCTACGAACCGTACGACCAGATCCGGGACGACACGGACGGCCCGCAGTTCACCCGGTGGTATCCCGGCGGCACGATCAATCTCGCGCACAACGTCCTGGATCGCCACGCCGCCCTCGACAGCGAGGCACGCAACCGCGTGGCCTGCATCTGGGAGGGCGAGCCCGGCGACCAGCGCCACGTCACGTACCACGACCTCCACCGACAGGCCAACCGCGTGGCCAACGCGCTCCGCGAGCGAGGCATCGAGCGGGGGGACACGGTCGGCCTGTACATGCCGATGGTCCCCGAGGTCGTCTCGATCCTGTACGGCTGTTTCAAACTGGGAGCGATCGCCGTCCCGATCTTCTCCGGGTTCGGCGTCGACGCGACCGCGACCCGGATCGCGGACAGCGACTGTAACGTGCTCTTTACCGCCGACGGATTCTACCGGCGCGGCGACGAGATCCGGCTGAAAGACACCCTCGACGAGGCCATCGACCAGGCCGGCGGCGTCACGGACACCGTCGTCTTCGACCGCCTGGGTGCGGTCGACGAGATCCCCTGGACCGATCGCGACGAGCGGTGGGCCGACGCCGTCGGAACCGCCGACGCGACCTTCGAGACCGAACGCCTCGACGCGAACGACGAGTCGATGCTGCTGTACTCTTCGGGGACCACCGGCGAACCCAAGGGGATCGTCCACACGCACGCCGGGGTCCAGGTGCAGACGGCGAAGGAACTACACTTCGGGTTCGACTTGCAGCCCGCAGACCGGTTCTTCTGGGTCTCCGACATCGGCTGGATGATGGGGCCCTGGACGCTGATCGGGACCCACACGTTCGGCGGCACCGTCTTCATGTACGAGGGCGCGCCCGACTATCCCGGCCCGGACCGCTTCTGGGACATGATCGAACGCCACGGACTGACCCAGTTCGGCATCAGTCCGACCGCGATCCGTGCGCTTCGCAAACACGGCACTGACCCCGTCGAGGCCCACGACCTCTCGTCGCTACGGCTGCTGGGATCGACGGGCGAACCCTGGGACGACGAGTCCTGGCGGTGGTTCTACGAGCACGTCGGCGGCGGTGAGACTCCGATCATCAACATCTCCGGCGGCACCGAGATCTGCGGGTGCTTCCTCATGCCGATGCCGATTCAGCCCCTCAAGCCCTGCACGCTGGGCGGGCCGGGGCTGGGGATGGACGTCGACATCGTCGACAGCACCGGCGAGTCCGTCGCGGACGACCACGAGCGGGGCTTTCTCGTGGCACGGGACTCCTGTCCCAGCACGACAAAGTCCCTGTGGAGCGGCGACGAGCGCTACCTCGAAGCGTACTGGTCGACGTGGGAGGACTGCTGGGACCACGGCGACTGGGCCCAGAAAGACGAGGACGGACTCTGGTACCTCCACGGTCGAGCCGACGACGCACTCAACGTCGCCGGTCGGAAGGTCGGCCCCGCGGAGGTCGAGGGGGCACTGATCGCACACGACGCCGTCAATCAGGCCGCCGCCGTCGGAGTACCAGACGACACGACGGGCACCGCCGTCGTCGCGTTCGTCGTCCTCGAAGACGGCGTCGAGGCCGACGAGGACCTCCGGACAGACCTGCGCTCGCAGGTCAGTCGCGAACTCGGCAAGCCGTTCCGGCCCCGAGACGTGGTCTTCGTCGACGGCTTCCCCAAGACCCAGAGCGGCAAGATCGTCCGCCGGGCCGTCGCGGGTGCCTACACCGGCGAGACGATCGGCGACACCAGCAGCATCGAGAATCCGGCGACGATCGACGCGCTGGCGGCCGCCGCCAGCGAACAACGCGAGGGCTGAGCGCACGTCGCGCCACACGTCGGTCAGACCGGGTATGCTGGCGGTAACCAAGAGCTATTAATGCAGAAGCCACAATGGATGGTCACTGGATGACCGCAACGACACAGTCCGATACCGGTGAGTCACTGCCGCGCCACCAGCTCGAAGACGCACCGCCGAGTGCCAAGTTCGTCCACTGGGTGCTCGACAGCGAGGGCGCGATGACGCAGGCACAGCTGGCCGAGGAGACGCTGCTCCCGAAACGAACCGTACGCGCCGCGCTCGAAACCCTCTCGGAAGCCGATCTCGTCACCGAAGAGGTCTTTCTGCCCGACGCCCGCAAGAAGGTCTACCGAGCGTCGACAGTCTCACCGTAGGAGTTCGGGCCGCTGCGGTCTCTCTTCGTCGATCGATCCGCCAGCGACGCGAGAGCCTCGACCGTCGGAGTTTCCATCCCGAACCCACTTACGACACGTAACTATAACCGTGGGGACCACGTAGCCGTGCGACGATGACAGACGCCAGCGAGCCCCTGGAAGTGTGGTGTGCCGGCGAGGAGTGGTGTCCGATCACGACGACGGCGTCGGTGATCGGGAAGAAGTGGCACCCGGTACTGGTCCACCGCCTGCTCGAACACGGCCCGTCCGGGTTCAACGAACTGAAAGAGAGCGTCGACGGGATCTCCAGCAAAGTCCTCTCGGACAGTCTCGAAGACCTCCAAGAACACGGCCTGGTCGACCGCGAGGTCATCAGCGAACAGCCGTTTCGGGTCCAGTACTCCCTGACAGAACGGGGCTCGTCGCTCGAACCGGTGATCGACGCGATGGCCGAGTGGGGGAAGGCCCACCTGACGGAACCGAGCGACGACGCCGCCCAGCAGGCCTGATCCATGTCCGGACACGACGACCCGATCGACCTCCGCTCGGACACGGTGACCAGGCCCTCGACAGCCATGCGGGAGGCCGCCCGCAACGCCCCGGTCGGCGACGACGTGTACGGCGAAGACCCCACCGTCGCCGAACTGGAGGCCCGTGCCGCCGATCTGCTCGGGAAAGCCGACGCGCTCTTCGTTCCCAGCGGCACCATGGGCAACCAGATCGCCGTCCGAGCCCACACCGAACGTGGACAGGAACTCCTGCTGGACCGTGAGTCACACATCTATCGCTGGGAACTCGGCGGGACCGCCCAGCACGCACAGCTCCAGTGTCGCACGGTCGACGCCGAAGAGCGCTGCGTCCCGACCCCCGAACAGATCAACGAGGCGTTCGTCGCCGAGGACCTGCACCGACCGGGGACCGGTCTGGTGACACTGGAGAACACGCACAACTACCGCGGCGGCGTCGCGGTCCCCGAAGCCCACGTCGACGCTGCGTGTGACGCGGCACACGCTCTCGACGTGCCGGTCCACCTCGACGGCGCGCGGCTGTGGAACGCTGCGGTCGCACTGGACACCACGCCGGCCGCGCTCGCCCGGGAAGCCGACTCGGTGATGGCCTGTCTCTCCAAGGGACTGGGCGCACCCGTCGGCTCGGTCCTCGCGGGCACCGAGTCGTTCGTCGACGAGGCCCGTCGCCTCCGCAAGCTGTTCGGCGGCGGAATGAGGCAGGCGGGCATGGTCGCGGCACCCGGCCTCGAAGCGCTCGACAACGTCGACCGACTCGCCGACGACCACGAGAACGCACGGCGACTGGCGACTGGTCTCGACGCGATAGACGGCCTCCGCGTGCCGACACCGGAGACCAACATCGTCGTCGTCGACAGCGAACCAGCCGGGATCACCAGTGAGGCCTTCGTCGAGGCCTGTGTGGCGCGTGGCGTCCGCTGTGGGAGCGTCTCCGAGTACACGACGCGGCTGTGTACTAACCTCGACGTGGACCGCGCCGACATCGACGCGGCGATCGACCGGATCGGACGCGTGGTCCGCGAGGCCACCGAGTAGCCGCCCCCGACGCCAGATCGTCGTGCGACCTGCCCCGACCGTCGGAACTCCGAGTGCGTGGATCGAGAAGCAAAGGTTCTTGCCACTCCCCAGCATAGCCGCATCTATCGAACCCCCGTTGCCGTCGTTTTCGCAGCCGCTGACGGCCACTAATCGTTGATTTCAACCCATGAGTTCCACAGACGAGACACTTGAGAAGATTCGAACAACGGTCGAGCAGGAAACGCCGGACGACATCGAGATCGCCTCGGTGACGTTCGAAGGGCCAGAACTCGTCATCTACACGCCCGACGCACGGAAGGTCGCCAACAGGGACCGGCTCGTACCGAACCTCGCCCAGACCCTCCAGAAACGCATCAACGTCCGCCCGACGCAGGGCGCACTCGTCGACGAGCAGCGCGCCCGCGAAGAGATCTCGTCGACGATCCCGGACGCTGCGGGCGTCCAGAACCTCGACTTCGACCACGACACCGGCGAAGTGTTCATCGAAGCCGAAAAGCCCGGCCTCGTCATCGGCCGCCACGGCGAGACCCTCGACGAAATCTCGGCGTCGGTCGGCTGGACACCGGAAGTCGTCCGAACACCACCGATGGAGTCCTCGACCGTCTCGAACGTCCGGAACTTCCTCAAACAGGAACGGACCGAACGACGTGACATCCTCGAACGCGTCGGTCGCCAGATCAACCGTCCGACGACGGACGACACCGACTGGGTGCGCCTGACGACGCTCGGCTGCTGTCGCGAGGTCGGACGCGCCGCGTTCATCCTCTCGACGCCCGAGTCGCGCATCCTCATCGACTGTGGCGACAAGCCCGGCGCGGAAGGAGAGGTGCCGTACCTCCAGGCACCGGAGGCCCTCGCCGCCGGTCCACAGTCGATCGACGCGGTCGTACTCACGCACGCCCACCTCGACCACTCCGCGCTCATCCCGATCCTGTTCAAGTACGGCTACGACGGCCCGATCTACACCACTGCACCGACCCGGGACCTGATGGGGCTCCTCCAGCTCGACTACCTCGACGTCGCCGCCAAAGAGGGACGCGCACCCCCCTACGAGAGCCAGCAGGTCCGGGACGCACTCAAACACACGATTCCCGTCGAGTACGGCAACGTCACCGACATCGCGCCCGACGTGAAGCTGACGATGCACAACGCCGGACACATCCTCGGCTCCGCGGTGTCGCACTTCCACATCGGCGACGGTCACTACAACGTCGCCTTCTCCGGGGACATCCACTACCGCGATACCCGTCTCCTCGACGGCGCGGTCAACGACTTCCCGCGCGTCGAGACCCTCGTGCTCGAATCGACCTACGGCGGGAAAAACGACTACCAGACAGATCAGGCCGACTCCGAGCGCGTCCTGAAGAAAGCCATCAACGAAGCCTACGATCGAGGCGGGAAGATCCTCATTCCGGCCTTCGCCGTCGGCCGGTCACAGGAACTCATGCTCGTCCTCGAAGAGGCAATGCGAAGCGGCGACATTCCGACCATGCCCGTCCATCTCGACGGGATGATCCGCGAAGCGACGGCGATTCACACTGCCTATCCCGAGTACCTCCGCGACGACCTCCGCCAACGGATTCTCTACGAAGACGAGAATCCCTTCCTGGCCGAGCAGTTCCAGCAGGTCGACGGCGGCCAAGAGATGCGCCAAGACATCGCCGACGACGAACCCTGTATCGTCCTCACGACCTCCGGGATGGTTACTGGCGGTCCCGTGATGTCGTGGCTCCGCCTGCTCGGTAGCGACCCGGACAACATGATGATGTTCGTCGGCTACCAGGCAGAGGGTACCCTCGGCCGACAGATCCAGCGCGGACAGGACGAGATCACGCTGTCGGACGGCAGCGGGCCCCGCGCCGAACGCGTCTCGCTGAAGATGGAAGTCGAAACCGTCGACGGCTTCTCCGGCCACGCCGACCGACAGGGACTGGAGACCTTCGTCGAGACGATGCATCCCCGGCCCGAGAAAGTCATCTGCGTCCACGGCGACGAACAGTCGACGAATCAGCTGTCGTCGGCACTCTACCAGAAGTTCAACATGCGGACCTACAACCCGAAGAACCTCGAAACGTTCCGGTTCGTCTAGGCCTGCAGCGTCGCTTCGAGTTCGCCCCGCTCGGCGTACTGCTCTAGGATATCGCTACCGCCGACGAACTCCCCGTCGACGAACGTCTGTGGAATCGTCTCACGGCCGCTGTGTTCTTCCAGTGCCGCCCGATACTCGTCGAGTGATTCGAGTACGTCGACCGTCTCGAAGTCGTCGCGACACTGTCCGATCAGCGTGAGTGCCTTGTCCGAGTACCCACACTGAGGCATCATCTCTGTGCCCTTCATGAACAGGACGACCTCGTTGTTCTCGATTGCCTCGTCGACGCGCTCCGTGACCTCCTCCTGTGGCAGTCCCTCGTTCGGATTGAACGTCATACACGTGTCCTCGCTCTCCGTGCGCAAATGGCTTGTGCTAGTCCGTCTCGCCGGGCGTGTACGTCTCGATTTCGATCGCGTGAATGTCCGTCGTCATATGCCCGTCGAGGGCGTCGTACACCCGCTGGTGACGGTCGACGAGGGACTCGCCTTCGAAGGCCGGCGCGACGACCCGCGCCGCGTAGTGGTCGTCTTCCGCAGTCCCGTGCGATATCGTCACTGTCGCGTCCGCGTCGTCGATCCCAGCCTCGATGAGTCGCTCGATCTCGTCTGTGTCCATACGGCCAGCACACGGGCGAGGGGAAAAACGCTTGCTACAGCGGTCGCTCGGCACGGAGAGATCGGGCACCACCGCTCCCCGATCGATATGAAAAAAGCCCACAGCCACCACGGCTGTGGGCTCTGTAGTATGAATAGCAGGCGGCGAACCGGCTTTCCCAGGGGTTCGCACACCCCAGTACTCACCGGAACGCTGGCAGGCTTAACCGCCGTGTTCGGGATGGGTACGGGTGTTTCCCTGCCGCTATGGCCGCCTTTACGCCGAGTCACGGAATCGAACCGTGAAACTACCACTCTCGGTCTCCGCGCAATACGTGCGATCCAGTAAACGCCTGGACTCGTGCAAATCGAGTCACAGTGCAATGAGTGTGTGGCTTCGGTCGATTAGTGCTCGCGGGCTCAACGTCTCGTTGCCTCGACGCGTACACCCCGAGTCTATCTATCTCGTCTTCTACGAGTGACCTCTGCGGTATCTCTTTTCCAGGTGGGTTTCGAGCTTAGATGCATTCAGCTCTTACCCCGTGTGGCGTGGCTGCCCGGCACGTGCCCTCTCGGACAACCGGTACACCAGTGGCCACCAATCGGAGTTCCTCTCGTACTATACGATCGTTCCCGTCAGATACCTTTACACCCCCAATAGATAGCAGCCGACCTGTCTCACGACGGTCTAAACCCAGCTCACGACCTCCTTTAATAGGCGAACAACCTCACCCTTGCCCGCTGCTGCACGGGCAGGATGGAGGGAACCGACATCGAGGTAGCAAGCCACCGGGTCGATATGTGCTCTTGCCGGTGACGACTCTGTTATCCCTAGGGTAGCTTTTCTGTCGTAGATCGGCCCGCATCAAGCAGGCGCATCCGTTCGCTAGACCACGCTTTCGCGTCAGCGTCACCGTGTTGGTAGTGACACTGTCAAGCTATCTTTTGCTCTTGCGCTCTTCGCCGCGTCTCTGTCACGGCTGAGATAGCCTTAGGGCGCGCTCGATATTCTTTCGAGCGCGTACCGCCCCAGTCAAACTGCCCGGCTATTGGTGTCCTCCGCCAGGAGTGAGGGTCACAGTCACTACCGGGTAGTGTTTCATGTCTGCCTCGGTGGCCCGCTAGCGCGGGTACCTGTGTAATGGCTCCTACCTACTCTGCACAGTAGCGACCATGTCCCAGCAACAGCCTGCAGTAAAGCTCCATAGGGTCTTCGCTTCCCCTTGGGGGTCTCCAGACTCCGCACTGGAACGTACAGTTCACCGGGCCCAACGTTGGGACAGTGACGCTCTCGTTAATCCATTCATGCAAGCCGCTACTGAAGCGGCAAGGTACTACGCTACCTTAAGAGGGTCATAGTTACCCCCGCCGTTGACGGGTCCTTCGTCCTATTGTACTCAGGTGTTCAGATACCCGCACTGGGCAGGATTCAGTGACCGTACGAGTCCTTGCGGATTTGCGGTCACCTATGTTGTTACTAGACAGTCGGAGCGTCCGAGTCACTGCGACCTGCTCCTGTCAGGAGCAGGCATCCCTTATTCCGAAGGTACGGGACTAACTTGCCGAATTCCCTAACGTCGGTTGTTCCCGACAGGCCTTGGCTTTCGCCGCCACGAGCACCTGTGTCGGATCTCGGTACGGATCGTATGCTCCCTTTTCACGGGCCCCAGGTTGAACCAATTTTCACTTTCCCGCCGTTCGTCCGCTTCCTGCCATTACGGCTTCCACGGATTTGGACGGTTCGACCGGGCGAAGGCCCGGCTTGGTCGACCCCGAGGCGTCGGTTTCACTGCATATGAGCGCTGGAATATTAACCAGCTTCCCATGTCGTCCCCTTCGAATTACGGGGGGACTTAGGACCGGCTAACCCTCAGTTGACGAACAGTGCTGAGGAACCCTTGCTCGTTCGGCCGTCGGAATTCTCACCCGACTATCGCTGCTACTATGGCCAGAATTGTCGTCACCGATCGGTCCACAGGAGTTCTCACCCCTGCTTCCATCCAATCGGAGCGCCAACCTACTCGATCTCCCTTTCACGGGAGCGGCCAGGTCTCGGTGGTGGATTTGAGTCCCGATCATTTTCAGCGCCTCAAACCTCGGCCGGTAAGCTGTTACGCTATTCTTAGAGGGTAGCTGCTTCTAAGCTCACCTCCCGGCTGTCTAGGGCTTGAGACCACTTTCGATCACACTTAATCCACACTTTGGGACCTTAACCCGGCGCTGGGTTGTCTCCCTTACGGTACACAGGCTTACCCCGCATACCGGACTGCCCACGTCGACGGCGTTCGTAGGTTCGGAGTTTGACAGAAGTGTTCACTTCTCTCGAAGTGAAGCACCTCAATCGGTCGCTCTACCCCACGAACTACCTCGGCGGACGTCATGCTTCGACATGTTTTGGTTGGAACCAGCTGTTTCCGGGTTCGATGGGCCTTTCACCCCTACACGTAGGTCACGGGAGGGTATTGTAGGACACCATCCCTAACGGGCCTCCACGTGCCTTTCGGCACGCTTCACCCTGCCCACGCGTAGATCACCCGGTTTCGGGTCGTGCCCGTTTGACTCCCCGCCCTTGAAGACGGCGGCCCTCGCAATGCTGCGGCCATGTCGGTTTCCCTATGCCTTCCCCGATTATCGGGTTAGACTCGCCAAACAGGCACACTCTCTGGCTCGTTTTTCAAAACGCACGACGGAACTTCGGCTTCCTGTAAGTCCTACACACGGCTCGCGCCGCTTTCGTTTGTTACAGGACCTTTCAAGCCCCGTCGCTCGATCGCCACCTGATTTCAAGCCCTATTGCAACCCCCGTCTGAGGGTGCTTTTCAGCGTTCGCTCACGCTACTTGTTCACTATCGGTCTCGGAGAGTATTTAGCCTTGGCAGTCGATGCCTGCCGTCTTGACGAGGGATTTCCAACCCCCGCTACTCTGGAGCTACCGCACGACGTACTGATCTTCACTACGGGGTTGTCACCCTGTATCACGCTTCGTTCCAGAAGACTTCGTGAAGATGGTCGGCCGATGAAAGGTAGTCCGTACACCACATTGCCCGTGAGGGCTTCGGTTTGGGCTGTGTCGCGTTCACTCGCGGTTAGTAACGACATCGCATTGCGCTTTCTGTTCCTCTCGATACTAAGATGTTTCAATTCTCGAGGTTCCCCATTGCGCGAAGCAATTGTTAGAGGGATTCCCATTCGGAGATCCATGGTTCTTTGCCTCCGTGCGGCTCCCCATGGCTTTTCGCAGCTTGGCACGTCCGTCATCGGCTTCCGAGCCGAGCTATCCACCAGGCGGCACAGTAGCCAACGTCAAATTTGGTTGTGACTCGATGAAATTGCACGAGTCCAGTGGACGCCTGGATCGCACGTACACGCGGTGTCATCAGTACAGCCGGTGCGACCCGGTCTGTACATCGACCCTTCCTACCCGCGCTTGCACGGGGTAGTGCACTGGTCTTCGTACCAGATCCGAGCGCCGTCCCACACTTAAGGGGCACGGTTCGGAACTGCTACGAGGTACGGACCCGCTGGGAGTTGCACCCAGCCTCCCCGGAGGGGAGATCCGCCTCGGATAGGTCTTGTGAGCCCTGACGGCCCAACACGGTCTTCCGACCAGATTGTTGGTCGCACTCGACCAACGGTAACAGCAGGTGGGCCAGGCGCGTCGGCCTGATCCCGTTCAGTAGGAGGTGATCCAGCCGCAGATTCCTCTACGGCTACCTTGTTACGACTTAAGCCCCCTTGCGAAGCCCAGATTTGACCATCGCATGATGGCCTCATCCGGACCTCACTCGGGTGCTTTGACGGGCGGTGTGTGCAAGGAGCAGGGACGTATTCACCGCGCGCTTCTGACACGCGATTACTACCGAATCCAGCTTCATGTGGGCGAGTTTCAGCCCACAATCCGAACTACGACCGAGTTTGGGAGATTAGCTCTACCTCTCGGTATCGCGACCCATTGTCTCGACCATTGTAGCCCGCGTGTTGCCCAGTCCATTCGGGGCATACTGACCTACCGTTGCCCGTTCCTTCCTCCGACTTAGCGTCGGCGGTCTCCGTAGTGTACCCGACTACCTCGAGGTATCGCTGGCAACTACGGATGCGGGTCTCGCTCGTTACCTGACTTAACAGGATGCCTCACGGTACGAGCTGACGGCGGCCATGCACCTCCTCTCAGCAACTCGGGTAAGCTCGTCAAGCTGACCGTCGTTATTGCTGTCGGGACTGGTGAGATGTCCGGCGTTGAGTCCAATTAAACCGCAGGCTCCTCCGGTTGTGGTGCTCCCCCGCCAATTCCTTTAAGTTTCATCCTTGCGGACGTACTTCCCAGGCGGCTCGTTTATCGTCTTCACTTCGGCTCACCGTGCACTCGTAGTGCACGGCAGACCTAACGAGCATCGTTTACGGCCAGGACTACCCGGGTATCTAATCCGGTTCGAGACCCTGGCTTTCGTCCCTCACTGTCGGGTCCGGCTTCTCAGCGTGCTTTCGCCATTGGTGGTCCGTCCAGGATTACAGGATTTCACTCCTACCCCGGACGTACCCGCTGAGTCTTCCGGCCCCAAGCCGTGTAGTTTCCACCGGAAGCCGACGTGTTGAGCACGTCGATTTCCCGATAGACTTTCACGGCAAGCTACGGACGCTTTAGGCCCAATAACAGCGGCCATCACTCGGACTGCCGGTATTACCGCGGCGGCTGGCACCGGTCTTGCCCAGTCCTTATTCGTCGACCACCTTACGGTCGAGAAAAGCGAGGGCTATATGCCCTCGCACTCGGAGTCCCCCTATCGCACTGTCGTGCAGTGTAAAGGTTTCGCGCCTGCTGCGCCCCGTAGGGCCCGGTATCTTGTCTCAGATACCGTCTCCGGGTTCTGGCTGTCACCACCCGTACCGATTACTGGCACGGTGGGCCGTTACCCCACCGTCTACCTAATCGGCCGCAGCCACATCCTATAGCGCCGGAACGTTTCTCGCATTCGGCAGTTCAAGCGTGAATGCGATATCCACGATTAGCCTCAGTTTCCCGAGGTTATCATGGTCTATAGGGTAGTTTGGCCACGTGTTACTGAGCTATACGCCACGGGTCTAAACCCGTGCGACTAGCATGGCTAAATCGGACTCCGATAGCAATGGCCTCCGGCAGGATCAACCGGAATGTGCTGACATAGTCAGCGGCGGAAAGGTATCACTCCGTCGGAAGCAAACGCTGGGGTATCCCTCCCCAGCTACATCGTGTTGGGTCCGTCAGGGCTCACATCAGATCTCATCTTGACGGCGGACCGCAGGGGTGAGATCCTCATCCTTCGCGAGAGGGCCACTCGCCGCGGAGCGGCGAGGTGGGCACACTCTCACTCTTCGTGGCCGACAAACCACGGCGGTTTGCCGCCCCGGCCTTGCCGGGCGACCCGGCGCGACCTTCGTATTACACCCGATGGGAGGGGTACATATAAATCGCACGTCTCGAAGCCGCCCTGTGATGGCAGCACACGGCTCACGTGTGGTGGTCCGCGCCGTCGTGTGAACTGACCGAGGGGATATAAGCGAGACAGAGGGGACGGACGGAATCGACGTTGGAAGTCCCTGAACGACGACGACTCCACAACGGGCACACAGCAACCACAGTGACAGCGGACAGGCAGACGATCGACCCGACACGGGCAGCGAGCTATCTGCGTGGGATGTCTCGCCCACCGGGTAGCGAGTACCGTGTGACGATGACGGCCAACAGTGTGAGTCTTGCAGCGGAGGCGACGACCACAGTGAATCGCCAGCGAACACAAACAGGAGGACCATCCCACGTTTCCGGAAGGCCGTCGAAGACGCATCTGTATCACCCCGATTATTCGCTTATGGGGGATGTTCTATAGACGTTTTTCCCATTTTGCACAGAGTGTCGAGGTGTTTCTAGATGTATTCCCCGGTATTGGGCGCGTAAGCCTACATGTACACCCGCATTTCCCATAGTGTCCCTATACTGTCGCCTACTCTACTATATCCTCGCTATTCGGTGAAGAGTTCACGATTGGCCTAGCATTCGAAGTGTAGCTGTGGCAGTATCCGACACGACAGCCACGAGAGGACGCGGCGAAACGTAACGCCGATACCCGCGTTATTTCACCGTAGTGGACGGTCGGTGTGGAAGGCGGAAGCAATTTACATAACCCGGGAGCGCGTTGGAACCACGTATGAACAGACAGCGGCGAAGCAAAGTCGAACGATTGCTGGACGAGTACGGGCTGGGTGGCCTGGGAGACGAACTCGTCGCCAGTTGGACGGCCGACGGCGACGATCGGAAGAGCCTCCGCCAGCTCGCGACCGAGTTCAACGTCGCGCTGGTCGACGCGCGACTGGAGAGTGAAGGTATCACGCACTTCGACAGCGACGGGAAGGCGATCTACGAGGCCCTGGCGAACGACGACGCCGAGACGGACCGTGCAACCATCGAGACGCGGCTCGAACGGGAAGGAGTCGACGTCGAGCAGCTACAGAGCGACTTCGTCACGTACCAGGCGATCAGATCCTACGTCAAAGACGTCCGGGACGCGGAGTACGAGACGCCAAGCGACGAAGAGCACATCGAGAAGCAAAAGACGACGATCCAGCGTCTCGTCAGTCGGGCGACGTCGGTCACCGAAGAGAAGCTGACGCGGCTGCGCGACACCGGCCGGATATCGCTCGGCGACTTCCGGCTCATCATCGACTTTCAGGTGTACTGTCGGGACTGCGAGACACAGAGGACCGTGGCGTCGTTGCTCGACGAGGGCGGTTGTGAGTGTGAAAGCGAGGAGAGCTGACCCGTCAGTCGCAGCAGTCACGTTGGAGGCCGTCGAAAGCCACCAGCGGTCGTTACGCGCCGATATCGGTGATTCGGTGGTGGTCGATCTCCAGAGCGTCTGCGTCTTCGGGCAGCAGTGCGACGACGAGGTAGTCGACGTACGACTCGAAGTACTCGACGAGTGCAGCGATACGCTCGGAGTCGATCGGTTCGAGTGCGTCCATGATCATCACCGGCACGTCCTCGTGAACGTCGTGGACCAGGTAGCCGGCCAGGGCGAACACCAGTCCAGTCACCTCCCGCTCGGAGTCGCTGAGGTGGTCGACGGTGTCTTCGTAGGCGACGCCGCTGTCGCTGCTACGGATGACGTGGAGTTCGAAGGTCCGTTCGGTGGTCTTGCGTCGTCCCTTTCTGACCTCCTCCTCGACGATCTCGATCCAGATCCGTTCGATGTTGTCGTAGTCGAGGATGCCGAGGAGCTGTTCCATGTGGTCGTTGAACTGCTCGACGGCGTCGGCCTCGATCTGGTCGATGCGAGTGCGGAGGTCCGTCAGTTCTTCCTGGAGTTGCTCGCGCTGTGCGCGCAGGTCGTCTGCCTCGGCGACGCGGGACTCGATGTCCTCGATCTCGCTCTCGACTTCGTCGCGTTCTGTCTCCAGTCGCCCGAGTTCGTACTCCATGTCGTTGGCGGTCCGGTGGAGTTCCAGGACCTCGTCGTAGCTGCCGGATTCGAGGTCCTCGACGCGCGCTTCGAGGTCTTCGACCTCGTCAGTGAGTTCGTCTTTGCGTTCGGTCAGTCGTTCGAGCGCGCTGTCAGTGGATTCGATATCGTTCTCCACGCGCGCGAGGCGGCGCTGTGCCTGATCGCGTTCGCGTTGCTGGGACTCGTAGGACTTCTTCTGGCGCTTGTACTCGTCGAGTTCCGACTCGATGTCGTCGATCGTGTCGAGTTTCTCGCGGCGCACGTCACGGAGGTTGGCGACGGTGTCCTCGATCTGGTCGATCTCGACCTCCGAGCCACAGGTCCAACAGACCGTCTCCTGGCGCTGGTCGAGTAGTTGGTCGGTGACGGTGGCACCGTCCCCGCCGTCGGTCGCGATGTCGACGGCCGGGTGACTTCCGCTCGTCGCCTCGTCGATCATCTTCTCGTTGAACTGGATCGTCTTCTGGAGTTCGCTGATTTCGGCGTCGAGTTGCTGCTTCCGGGAGCGAAGGTCGTCGACGTGGCTCTCGATGTTGGCCAGTTCGTCTTCGGGAACGTCGGCCAGTTCGTCGATCTCGGTTTCGAGCTCGTTTCGCTCCTCCTTGAGCGAGGAGTGGCGCTTGCGCTTTGCCTCGATCTCGTAGCGAACGTCTTCGAGTGTCGATCGAACGTCTCGAAGCTCTTCCAGCGCCGCTTCGAGTTCGTCGCGTTCCTCGCGCTGATTTTCGACGGAGGCGTCGGCCTCTTCGATATCCGCTTCGAGTGACTCCAGCTCCGAACGCTTCGCCTCGACCTCCTCTTGCAGCTCGCGCTTTCGCTCTTCGAGGTCGGGAAGTCGCTGCTTGAGCGAGTCGATCTCGTCCAGTTGCTCGTCGATTTGATCACGTTCGCGCTGACAACGCTCGATCTCGGACTGGATCGCTTCGGTGTCGACCGGTCGCATGATGAGTTCCCGCAGATCGACGGTCGACTGGACGGCACGCCTGGCCTCGTTGGACTTCAACAGGAAGGCAAAGAGATCCGCGACGGCAGAGTCGTCGAGGTAGGGGGTGCCGTCCGAGCGGACGGTCGCACCCGTTCGTTCGAACGTTCGTTCGTACGTCGTCCCGTCGATTTCGAGACTTACCGACCCTTCGTCTGCGTCGCCTTTGAGCGAGACCTGATCGCTACCGAGCGCGGCCATCACCGATCGGAGAAACGATGTCTTGTTCGAGGCGTTCGGGCTCGCGAGGACGGTTACGCCGGGCGGTATCTCTGCTGTCGTGTGCTCGATGCCGCCGATATTCTCGACGGTCAGCGTTCCGGAGTCCATGTGGCAGCCCACGGCGCGCTCCTATTTGTAGATTCTGGTATGACAGATGTAAGGACTGTCGCCGTCGGGGAGAAACTCTTTCGAAACTGACTGGTCGCTGTCCGGGAGCCGGCACAGGTGTTCACGAGGAGGAAATAACGGTGGTACCAGTGATAGCACTATCGAGGTCGAGCGGGGAAATCGCGGGTCGGAAACGGTGTACTGAGAGTGATACGTTCGGGAGGACGCACGGCGACGACTGGCCGGAAGCACAAGCTCACCGAGAACGTATACGGCTGCGTACACTTGCTCGGAACGAGAAACGAACCACCAGTTTGAGATGCAGTATCGAAATTGAGTAGTCGTCTCTCGCTGATATGCTCGAATCCGTGGCCCGGATCGTGCGACGTCGGACTGACCTCCGGTACACGTCGAGATTGCGCGGGCGTGTCCGGAGCGAGACGACCCCACGACCGAACAGTTCGATTTCACGTGCGGCCGCGAGACAGGCACAGAGCAGGGGTACCGGCGTCGGCGGTCGCATCGTCACCTGCAAGACGATCACGTAGCGCACGGCACCAGCCCTCTCGATCGGCGACACGACACCAGAAAAGTATTGATGATGGCGGCTGTTGTGTTCGATATATTTCCAGACGAAACTGGAGGTCGGATACGTCGCGGCGGCCGGTCGAACGTCACACCCTGTTGATGGTATGGGCCACCAGTTTACATTTCTTCACTTGAAATTCGGGAATTAATTTGCCAAGTGACGCGACACCTCACCGGTCCGATCCCGGCAAGAGCCCCCGGAGCCGAGGACCGACCGGTGCGGGCAACGCACCGGTGACCGACCGGAGTTCGTCGACGGTCACCGCACCGAACGCCACGGCGACGATCGTGTAGACGACTGCACCGACGACCGGGACCACCGCGAGAGAGAGGTAGTCGCCGACGAGAACGGCGTCGACGGCGTAGATGACGGGTGCGGCGACGACCACGGTCCCGACCAGCGACGGGAGCCGGAGATCGTCCAGCGGTCGATACCCCAGATACCGCGCACAGGCGACGTGGAAGGCGAACATCGAACCGTAGCCGACGCTGGTGGCGGCCGCAGCGCCGATCATCCCGTAGGCCGGAATCAGCGCCGCGTTGAGGACGACGTTGATGCCGGCAGCCCCACCCGTGGCGACGATCGGGATTCGGAGGCGACCGCTCCCCTGGTTGATGGCGTACAGCGGGCGGGCCAGCGCGAAGCCGATCGTCCCGGGCAACAGGACGAGCAGCGGCCCGACGGTGTCGGTGAACTCGGGACCGAAGTACAGCGGAATCGCCGCGTCGGCCAGGACGAACAGACCGATCGCCATCAGCGACACGAGCAGCCAGACGTAGCGCGTGATTCGGGAAGCGATGTCGGTGAGACGCTCGAACTGACGCTCGGCCCACAGTCGGGAACTGGAGTGCAAGAGCAGCGTCTGGAGAGAGAGCGGAACGAACCAGACGTACTCTGCGATCGCCAGGGCGGCCCTGTACTGTCCCGTCTGTCCGCCGTCGGTCAGGAGCCGCATCATCACCACGTCGACGTGGAACAGCGACAGCAAGAGGAGCACGAGGACGATGTTGAGCCCGTTGAACGAGAGTAGTTCTCTGGTGGGGAAGTCGTCCGGGGGCCCACGGAGGATGGCAGACACCGACAGTCGGCGGGCGATCACCGCGAGACCGACGACGGCGAGCAGCGTCGCACCGGCGATGTTCGAGATGAGGAACGCATCGACGCCGAACCCGAGGGCGGCCAGCCCGAGTCCGAGTCCGACCCAGGTGAGCTTCGTCGCGACCCGCAGGGGCTCGGAGTAGCGCTCCAGACCGAGCCCCATCAGCGTCCGGCGCGTGAACGCCCGGAGCTGTGCAGCGACGACCAGCACCGCCAGCAACGCGAAGTAGTAGGAGAACGGAGCACCGAGCAGGCGATCCGGCAACCCGCTCGCGCTGGCCGCGCCGACGACGACGGCACCGACCGCCCCGAGTCCGAGGGTCAGTCGGAGGTAGAAGCCGACGACGTGTTCGTGCCAGCGGTCGTCCGGGCGCTCTTCGGCGACGAACTTCTGGACGCCTTCCGTGACACCGGAGCTGACGAGGATCATGTAGAGGCTGAACGAGGAGATGAGGAAGGCGTAGTCTCCGTACCCGGTCGTCCCCAGTTCCCGGACGACGATCGGTAAGGAGACGATACTGATCACCGAAGTCGCCAGCTTGGCACTGAACAGTGCGCTGAACGCCTCGGTTAGCGACCGATCCACGAACCTCCCCCCAGCGTGGCCGCGTCGGTCATCGAATCCCTCCGACAGCTCTGGTAGTCCGCTCGGTCGGCGTCGCGACCAGCTCGACCTGTCCGACCGGATAGGCAGACGGCGGCGGGTGCGGGCCGAGGAAGCCGACGAGTGCGCCCGCCCAGACGGGAGCGAGCGATATCGACTTGTTTTCGACCCAGGTCCGTCCCTTGAGTCGGAGACAGACGCCGATCAGCGCCGCCGTCAGACAGCACCACGACAGGAGTCCAGCCGGACCCAGCGAACCGGTGGCGAGGATTCCGAGCGCCGTCCAGCCGGCCATCGCCGCGTAGAGTCGAGAGTAGTGACACACGCGCGCAACCATCCGCGGGGATCGAGACCACTTGCGCAGGACCTGTCCGCGGCCGAAGTAGTAGCCGCTGCGCCACCGGCGACGCAGCTCTGGCAGCCCGTCGCCGAAGGGGTGGGTTGCGGCGACGATCGGGAGCCGCACCAGGTGGTACCCCGCGTTCCTGAGACGGAAGCCGAGCTCCACGTCTTCGAGGGCCTGCAGGTGCGGGTCGAAGCCGCCGACCGACGCCAGGATCGACCGGTCGTACAGTACGACGCCACGCAGCGTGTCGACGCGGCGTTCGGTCCGTCCGGAGGCGTCGTTGAGACAGCCGTCGACCCCGGCGACCGCGGGCTCGGACCGGAGCCGCACTGCGGCGGCCGCGACCCACGAGGGCTCGACGATCATGTCGCCGTCGACGAACAGCACGGCGTCGGCCGACGTGACCCGTGTCCCGACGTATCGACCGGCACCGGGCGTCCGATCCACAGACGCGGGGAGACGATAGACGCGGACCGGATAGTCGGCGGCCAGTGCGACGGTCTCGTCGGTCGAGCGCGAATCGACGAGGACGACTTCGGTCCGTTCGAACTGGCGACACGCCTCGAAGATCGCTTCGAGACACGCCTCGATACGATCGGCCTCGTTGTAGGTCACGACGACCACGGAGAGGGCCGAAACGGACGCTGTGTCGCTGCTGTACCCGCTCGCGGCCTGCCCTCGGCAACTCATACACCGATCACCATTCCTTGTCCCGACGGACCGCTGGCCCGTCCATTGTTATGGCCGGGCTACCGAACGCTCTCGTCTCGATACCGGCCCGATGAACGGTCGTTCACCCGGTAAGGCCGGGACGGTCCGCCGCAAGAGGATGGTACGCGACTCGCATTCGGGCAGAAGCGCCGGGACTCCCGCTCGGAGAAATCCCGCCATATCGGCGACAGTGGCGGGTTATCTCGAACCAGTTCTGTGAACGGTCGAACCCGTTTATGTCGGCCGGTACGACCCAACAAGAAGAACACGATGTCAGAGACACCGTACAGTGAGTGGTGGTCGAATCACAGCGAGCGCGTCGAAGCGAGCGACGACGTTCGCATCGACGTGTTCGTGCGGTCGCTGGGGGCACCGACGCCCTCCCAGACGGCGCAGTCGGCCGTTCTCGAACGCCTCGACGGACTGGAGGAGCGAGAGAGGATCGATCGGTTCACCGTCCAGGTGTGGGGCGATCGTCTCTACACGGGGGAACGCTGTTCCCAGTCGCCGGTCGGGCGGTACCTGCACAACAAGATCGAGGAGTTCGAACACTGGGCAGACGGCTATCCCGAGGTCGAACTCCCCTTCGAACAGACGCACTGTGAATCGTTCGTCACCGACGAGACGTTCGACTGCATCACGCTCCCACGGATCTGTCTGGCGACGTACGTCGACGGCGAACTCGCGGGGGTCGTCCCGAGCCAGTTCGAGGAAGTCGACATGACGGTCCACTCGTATCTGACTGGATTGGCCGAACTCGCGAGCGATCCCCTCGCCGCCACGGAGCGGGGGGAAGTGAAGACTGCGGGCAGTCTCTGAGCAGCCCGGCGGGTCCGTCGGAGGCAACTGACAGCCGTCGCATAACAAAGGTGGCGAGCGGGGTAGCGGGTGTGTATGTCAAGACCGCCCTTCGGACGCGCAGTCGACCGACAGCGACGCCCACGTCTCGCCACGGAGGATGGCCGCTGATGTGTGGGATCACCGCCTGCGTGGGATGTGACGAGGCAGTCTCGACGCTGCTCTCGGGACTGGACAACCTCGAATATCGGGGGTACGACTCCGCCGGGATCGCCGTGCCGGACGGTGCGTCCCTGGAGGTCGTCAAGCGCTCCGGCGAGGTCGCCGAGCTGGCCCGGCGTGTCCGTCGTGACCGCCCCGGCGGGACGGTCGGGATCGGCCACACCCGCTGGAGCACCCACGGCGAACCGAGCGACGAGAACGCCCACCCACACACCGACTGCACGGACAGCGTCGCCGTCGTCCACAACGGGATCGTCGAGAACTACGCGTCGTTGCGCGATCAGCTCCGGGCGAGTGGCCACGTCCTCGAGAGCGAGACAGACACCGAAGTGGTGCCACACCTCGTCGAGGAGTACCTGGCCGCGGGCGCAGCGCCGGTCGACGCGCTCCGGGCGACGCTGGGCGACATCGACGGGAGCTACGCGATCGCGATGGTCGTCGCCGACAGCGATCGGGTCTACGCCGCCCGGAACGGCTCGCCGCTGGTTCTGGGTCTGGGCGAGGACGCGAACTACCTCGCCAGCGACGTGCCCGCGTTCATCGAACGCACCGACAGCGTGGTCTACCTCGACGACGGCGACATCGTCGCGGTCGGACCGAACCACTACGAGGTGACCGGCGCGGACGGTCGCGTCCGCGATCGACCTGTCCGTACCGTCGAGTGGACCGCCGAGGACGCCGAGAAGGGGCGCTACGACCACTACATGCACAAGGAGATCCACGAGCAGCCACGGGCTCTAGAGCAGACCCTCCAGGGGCGACTCGGCGACGGCGTCGCGCTCGACGACCTCGCGGACGACACTCTCGACGGCGTCGAACGCGTGGCCTTCGTCGCCTGTGGAACCTCCTACCACGCGTCGCTGTACGGGGCGCGGCTGCTGACCGAGCGTGGCGTCCCCGCGAGCGCACACCTGGCCAGCGAGTACGTCACGGCACCGCCACCGGCGCGGCCGGGAACGACCGTCGTCGGCGTGACCCAGAGCGGGGAGACGGCCGACACCCTGGCGGCGCTGCGGGAGGCACACTCACAGGACCAGCCCACGCTTGCGGTCACGAACACGGTCGGTTCCACGGCCGCCAGAGAGTGCGACGACGCGCTGTTCATCCGGGCCGGTCCCGAGATCGGCGTCGCGGCCACCAAGACCTTCTCCTCGCAGGTCGCGACGCTGGCGTTGCTGGCCGAGCAACTGGCCGCTCGCGAGGGGACCGAGCGGGGCCGCCCCTTCCGACGCGCGCTCGCGGCCCTGCCCGATGCCGTCCGCACGGTCGTCGAGTCGGACGACGTTCGGTCCGTGGCTCGGCAGTTTCGAGACAGCGACGCGTACTTCTTCGTCGGTCGCGGGACCGGCCACCCGGTCGCACTGGAGGGGGCGCTCAAGCTCAAAGAGATCACCTACGAACACGCCGAGGGCTTCGCCGCCGGCGAACTCAAACACGGTCCGCTCGCACTCGTGACCGATCAGACGCCCGTGTTCGCGATCGACACGGGGCGCAACACCGAGAAGGTCGCCAGCAACGCCGAGGAAATTCGATCACGCGGCGGGCCGATCGTCGCGGTGGGCCCGGCCGACAGCCCGCTGGCCGACCGAGCGGACGCCCACTTGCCGGTGCCCGACACCGATCCGGCACTGACGGGCGTGCTCGCGAACGTGCAGCTCCAGTTGCTTGCCTACCACGTCGCCGCGGGCCTCGACCGCCCGATCGACAAGCCCCGGAACCTCGCCAAGAGCGTGACCGTCGAGTAGACGGACGGCTGTAGCGATGTCCCGGTGAGCGTCGAACGGGGGAGACACTCACCGCGAAGCGACGGACGACGTTCCGTGCGAGGGCTCGGTTACAGCTTCGTGCCGAGGTCACAGCAGGCGTCCGGTTCGGCGACGATGAACGCCTCGTCACGGAGCATCGACTCCTCGATCGGGAGGAACACCTGCTTGTCGTCGCGAGCGTTGGGCACGACCTCCCAGTCGACCAGTTCGTACCCCAGATCGCTGTGCAGGTCCGGATCGACCGGACGGCCCTCCCAGGGCGTCCCCGCGAACGTCGCGGCGGCGTCCGCGAGCGGGTCACCGTCGGTGTTGTCCGTCTCGTTCGTCATCCTCTGGTCCTCCATCGGCGTCGTTCGTACGGTCGGCGATCACTTCGTGACGCTGTTCGCCACCGCGGGGTGGCGGGATCGTTCACGGACGGACAGCCGACAGTAGCAGACGCACTGTCCACGCCGCGGAGGGCCAGATAGGTGGGTGTCGGAGCCATCAACACCTGGTAATCCGTACATACCGACAAAACCGTTCCGTCGAAGTGGACTGACTTGCCTACCAGTCGGTGGCGGCGTGGTTGCGTCTTCCGAAGCGACACCGAAAGGAGGGGTTACCGACGCTCCCGAACGGTAGGGCTCAGTTATCGGCGACGATAGCCAGCTCGTCGTTGTGCCTGCGGTCGAGCGCGACGCCGGCCACGAGAGCCACGGTCGCGACGAGGAGGACCACCGACGAGAGAGCGAGTAAGCCGCTGTTACCCGCCAGCAACGCGAACAGGACGCCCGCCAAGCCGGGGACGGAAAGCGCGATCCCGCCCAGATAGCCGGCCGGGATCGCCGGGCCGACGTCGCTGGCGTATCGGCGGAGCCGCCAGAAGAAGTTCCGAGCCAGCATACCGGAGACGCGAGGCACGTACGTCCGGAGGTCGATGTGGCTGGTCTCGTCGCCGTACTCGGCGGGCATCGGCACGTCGGCGACCCGGCAGTCTGCGACGTTGAGCTTGACCAGCAGGTCGTTGCAGTAGCCGTAGAACTCGTACATCTCGTCGACCCCGCTGCGTTCGAGCGCCGCCGTGGAGGCGGCGGTGTACCCGTTCTGCGGGTCGCCGATCCCCCAGTACCCCGACGCGAGTCGCGTCAGCGCCGAGAGCATGCGGTTGCCCGCCTGCCGGAAGGTCGGCATCGACGAACGGTCCGACGACGAACACAGCCGATTCCCCTTCGCGTAGGCGGCTCGGCCGTCGGCCACCGGCGCGACGATGTCGGGCAGCAGGTCCGGGTCCATCTGCCCGTCGCCACCCATCACGGCGACGATGTCCGTGCCGTCCCGGATCGCAGCGAGGTAGCCGGTCTTGATCGCGCCACCGACGCCGCGATTTTGCTCGTGGCGAATCGGGACGATCGTCTGTGCCGCCTCGCCGCCGTCGGCGCGTGCCCGCGACCGAGAGCGTTCGCGGGCGGGTACGTGTGACTGGATGACCGACCAGGTGTCGTCGGTCGAGCAGTCGTCGACGACGTACGCCCGGTCGACACAGTCCGGGAGGGTGTCGATGACTTCGCCGACGTGTGCTTGCTCGTTGTATGCCGGTACGACGACGCTGAGAGAGTGTCCGTTGAACATGTCTGCTGAAAGTCCGTGCAGCAATCGGTACCACTCTCTTCCCGAGGGGACGGGTTTGTTATGGATGTGCTACGACGAGGAAGGAGGATCGGCCGGGGTGGCCGCGTCGACGAGCCGGTCGATGCCCGAGCGGAGATCGACCGTCGGCTCGTAGCCGAGTCGTTCGCGTGCGCGGGAGATGTCCGCCTCGCTGTCGCTGATGTCGCCCGGCCGCTCGTCGGTGTGTGTGATCGGGGAGTCGCTGTCCGTCGCCGACCGGATCAGCTCGGCGAGTTCCGCGATCGAGACCGACGAGCCGGTGCCGACGTTGTAGGCCACGCCGACCTCGTCGGTGGTCGCGGCCCGGAGGTTCGCCTGGACCACGTCGTCGACGTGGACGAAGTCGCGGGTCTGCTCGCCGGTGCCGTGGACCGTGATCGGCTCGCCGTTTCGAGCTTGTTCGAGGAAAACGTCGACCACGGCACTGTAGGGGTTAGGGCCAGTCCGCGGTCCGTAGATGTTGAAGTACCGCAGCGGGACGACCGGGAGATCGTACTGCTGGGCGAACACGCGGGCGTAGTGATCGACTGCGAGCTTGTCGACGCCGTACGGCGAGGTCGGTTCGAGGGGGTGATCCTCCCCGATCGGGACCGACTCGGGCTCGCCGTAGATCGCGGCGCTGGAGGCGAGGACGACCCGGGTGTCGTACTGGCGAGCGTAATCGAGCAACTGGACGGTCGCGCCGGTGTTGACGTGGTTGCTCCGGGGCGGATCCCGCAGCGAGGCCGGGACGCCGACGACGGCCGCCTCGTGGAAGACGACGTCTGCCGCCTCGATCTCCTGTTTGAGCTTGCGCTGGTCGCGTACGTCGCCGTGGACGAAGGTCACGTCGTCGGGAACGCGGTCGCGTTCGCCCGTCGAGAGGTCGTCGAGGACGGTCACGTCGTTGTCCGGGGCGAGCGTCTGGACGAGCTGGCCGCCGACGAAGCCGGCACCGCCCGTGACCAGCACCGATCTGTCGCTGAGGTTGGGTTCAGACATGGAAAGGAACTCCACTCGTGTCGGGTTTGTTATGCCCGCCCTATAGTGTTTGCTGAGTTAAACGCCGTCGGGGGAGTGGCCCGCCGTCGGCGGATCCGTGCGGCCGACTCGGGCGGCGACCTCGCCCATCGTCTCGATCGCGAGGTCGGCGCGACGCTCGTCGAGGTAGTCGAAGATCGCTCGCATGCGTGCGATTTCCGGGCGACCGACGAGGTTGTTCGGGTGCAGCCACATGTGGAAGACGCCGTCCCGACTGGCCGCGGCGTCGATCCCGCGTCGAGCGTACTGGACGATCGGGTCCTCGAACACCGTCGTCAGGAGTCGCCGGGGTCGGCCCTCGAACGAAAAGAGGTACAGCGACGCGGGGATGTCGACCAGCCCGTGCTCGTCGACGGTGGGTGTGACGAGCCGTGGCTCGGGTTCGCCGACGGTCGCTTCGCGGAGTTTGTTCAGCGGCGTCCGTTCCTCCGGAGCGACACCGCGATAGCAGTCGAAGTCGTACTCGGCGAGCAGGTCGCGGTGGCCCACGCTGTTGCGCGGAAAGACGAACGAGCGAAGCGAGTAGTCGGTCGCGCTGGTCGCGTCGAGACACGCCTCGATCTCGGCGCGAGCGGTCGCGGCCGTCGTGTCGTCCGCTCCGAAGAGGACGTGTGAGAACGTGTGGCAACCGATCTCGTGGCCGACCGGGTCCGCCGCCACGTCGGCGACGAGGTGGGGGCCGTACCGCAGGCTCGGACGGTCAGCCCAGCGGTCGCGTTCACACCGGAACCACTCCGGGCCGCGAGGGTGGTTCTCGTGGCGGCCGTCGCAGTCGGTGAGCAACAGGTGGCCGACGACCGCCCACGTCGCGGGGATCTCGTACTCCGAGCAGAGCCCGGCGAGTCGCTTCCAGCCGACGCGGGCGGCCGCCAGTCGCTCCGAGTAGTTCGCCACGTCGTGAAAGCCCCAGCCGAGTTCCGCGTCGACGGAGATCACGACCGAGCCCATCCGCTCACCTCCGTGCGGGCCGCTCTCGGTGGGCCGGAACCGACGCACTGGCAGAACAGTATCATAGTCGTCTCACACTCGGTTAGCGGGACTGCTGGGCAGTAGCGTCCAGTTCGGTCGACACCTGTGCGTCGATCTCGTCGACGATTTCGAGGGCACGCAGCCCGTCCGTGCCGGAGACGACCGGCTCGCTGTCGGTCACGACCGCCTCGACGAACGCGTCCAGTTCCGTCACCAGCGGCTCGCCGTTGGCGACGGTCGGCTGCTCGATGACGCTCTCGTGGCGGTATCGAACGTCGCCGTCGTTCTCGACGTAGGCCGGCACGGAGTGGCGGTGGATTCGCACGTCCTGGTCGGCGTAGTCGACGGTGATCCGCGCGTCGCGGGTCGTCACCGCCAGCTGCCGGACCTTCTGCTGGGTCACCCGGCTGGCACTGAACTGGGCGACCGTGTCGTCCTCGAAAGAGAGCTGTGCGGTGACGTGTTGCCCGTTGCAGGTGCCGACCGCGTCGACGGTCCTGACGCCGCTGTCGAGCAAGGAGAGAGTCACGTCGAGGTCGTGGACCATCAGGTCCATCGTGACCGTGTCGGTCGTGTCCCGGTCGACCGGCGGACCGAGCCGCCGGGCCTCGACCGCGAGCACCTCGTGGTCGGCCAGGACCTCCGTCAGGGTTCGGATGGCGGGGTTGAACCGCTCGACGTGGCCGACCTGGAGGACGAGGTTCTCGGCGGCGGCGCGTTCGACCAGCGCCTCGCCGTCGGCGAGGTCCTTCACGAACGGCTTCTCGACCAGGACGTGGACGCCAGCGTCCAGCGCCCGCTCGACGAGGTCGTCGTGGTACCGGGTCGGGACGGCGATGGTGACGGCGTCGACGGCGTCGAGCAGTTCGTCGGTCGACATGACGTTCGTGTCGTAGTCGTCGGCCACCTCGCGGGCCGTCGCCGCGTCGGCGTCGGCGATACCGACCAGCGAGACGGCGCGGTTCTGCGCGTAGACGCGGGCGTGGTGGCGACCCATGTTGCCTACGCCGACGACGCCGGTCCTGAGACACCCGTTCTCACTCATCTGCGACCACCGTGTTGATCGCAGTCGCGATGGTTTCGACCGTCTCGGTCGCCAGCGAGGGGTGGACGGGCACGGAGAGGACCTCCCGTGTCAGTCGCTCTGCGACGGGGAGCGACGACTCCACGTCGTCGTAAGCGGGCTGTTCGTGGATCGGCGTCGGGTAGTAGACGCCGGTGTCGATCCCGACTCGTTCGAGGTCGGACGCCAGCGCGTCCCGGTCGGTCGATCTGACGGTGTACTGGTGGTACGAGTGGCGCTTGTACGCCGCCTCCGTCGGCGTCGTGATCGAGGGCGCGTCGATCCCGGTGGAGAGTCGCCGAGCGTTCGCACGTCGGGACTCGACGAAGTCGGGCAGTCGCTCCAGCTGTGCCCGTCCGATGGCGGCCGCGATGTCGGTCATCCGGAAGTTGTGGCCGACCGAGCGGTGGACGGAGCCGTCCTCGGGATCGCGTCCGTGGTTGATGAACGAGCGGAGCCGACGAGCGACCGCGTCGTCGTCGGTGACGACCATCCCGCCCTCGCCGGTCGTCATGTTCTTGGTCGGATAGAAGGAGAAACAGCCCGCGTCACCCAGCGATCCGACCGGCTCGCCGCGGTAGGTGGCTCCGTGGGCCTGGGCGGCGTCCTCGACGAGCGTCGCGTCGCAGGCGTCGGCCAGGGCTCTGAACCGGTCCATCTCGGCGGGGAGCCCGTAGAGGTGGACCGGCATGATGGCGTCGACGTCGCCGTCGAGGGTGTCGACGCGCTCGCGGGCGGCCTCGGGATCGAGGTTGTACGAGTCGGGGTCCACGTCGGCGAAGACCGGCTCTGCGCCGACCAGTCGGATCGCGTTGGCCGTCGCGACGAAGGAGAGCGGCGTGGTGAGCACGCGATCGCCCTCGCCGATGTCGAGCGCCGCGAGCGCCGCGTGGAGCGCGGTCGTTCCGTTGCTGGTGGCGACGGCGTGGTCGGTCCCACAGTAGTCCGCGAAGGCCGCTTCGAAGGCCGCGACCTCGCTGCCGGCCGCGAGGTGCCCGCTTTCGAGGACCGACCGGACGCGGCGCTGTTCGCGGTCCTCGACGACCGGGTCGGCCAGCGAGACCCCGTCGAGGTTGATCTGAGAACTCATTCGATCCGGTTCCCTCCCTGGAGCGAGGCGGGCAGTTCCTCGTGTCGGCCGGGCGCACCGACGACGAGCGTCTCGGGCGGAACGTCGGCCGTGACGACGGCTCCGGCGGCGACGAACGATCCCGCACCGATCGTCACGCCGGGCAGGAGAGTCGCGTTGGCTCCGACCGAGACGTGCTCCTCGATCGTGACGCCGTCGAGTTCGCTCGCCGAGCGGATCGGGTAGTTGTCGTTCGTGACCGTCGCGTGCGGGCCCAGGAAGACCTCGTCGCCGATCGTCGTCTCCGGTGGGACGTACACGCCGGTCTGGAGGCTGACGTGCGAGCCGATCGTCACGTCGCCGTCGACGACCGTGTTGGTCCCGACGAGCACGTCGTCGCCCGCGACCGTGCCGTCCCGGACGAGTGCGTTGTGCCCGGTCGAGAAATCGTCGCCGATCGTCACGTCGGCGTATATCACGGTCCCCGACCGAATCGTTGCGTTCTCGCCGAGTCGTGCGGTCGTCTCCGCGTCCTCGTCGCGACCCACGACGGCCTCCGGTGCTACGTAACTCCCGTCACCGATTCTCGCATTTGTCATAGTATCCACACTGAGGGCCAGTGTTCGTCAGATCACTCCGCGACAGACGCCTTTGTTATAGAGATGATAGGATCGGACCGCTCTGGTTAGCCGCGTGATGAATCCGTAAGGGATCTCCTGTCTCGGCGGAACGACCGTCGTCGGCCTCGAAACGAGCGACGAGGCGTCGCTCGTGGCATCGGCGATCACTGTCGGGGGGCGGTCGTGGCCCCGTCGTCTCCCGAGCCCGTCCCGATAGTAACAATTGAAACAGTTCACACACCGATCGCACTGCTGTCGTGCGATCGGGTGTACATTGACTTTCGATGGCTACTATAGTTCGGTCGGACGCCGTACGCTCGACCGGAAAAACGGCGACAGCGATCCGTATCATACTGCCGGCTGTATCTTCGTGAAGAGCTTCGCCACCCCGGGGTGGCGAAATCGGTCACAGATGTACAGCCGGTCGTATCAGTCGTCGTGACTTCGCTGCTGGACGAGCGCGAAGCGGAGATACGGTAGTACGGCCGGCGTCTCGTCGGTCTCGGAGATTCGCTGGCGGCGATCGTCGAACTCGATCAGTCCCACGTCTTCGAGTTTGGGCAGCGAGACGTGGAGCAGTCGCGAATCGATCTGACCACGATACTCCCGCTCCGAGAGGCCCTCGGGCGGATCGGTTTCGTCGATGATGTATTCGACCAGTTCGTGTGCGTAGACCGGCCCCTCGTCCCGCAGGAGATACGTCAAGGCGTACCGGTTTGCGGGACGTGCGAGGACGTCGAAGAGGTCGTCGACGGAGACCGTCGTCTCGGTCACCGACGACGAGGACAGCTCGTCGTCGAGTTCCACAGCAGCTAACTGGTCGTCGTGATGCTCGGCACCCATGCTATACAGTATCTCCCGTGCGCTTTTGTGGGTTCTTTCGGTGTAGTGGCCAGTTCGCGTCGAACGACACCGGTGACACTCGTCGGTAGACCACTGCTACCGGGCGTCGGGTAGGATGGGCGTTCCGTCCAGCACCCATGCGACGATCGCCCCACCCACCAGGAGGAGTTCGAGGACGACGTACACTCGTCCCGCGGGCGTGGCCAGCAGGGCGACGAACTGAGCGAGGAGGTCCCAGACGTGGCCGGTGATCGAGACCGGCGCGGACGCGACGGTCTCCGTGAGGGGCCACAGCAGGAAGGCCAGCCGGGGCGGCCCGCCCAGTGCCATCGGATAGACGACGTCGCCGGGCAGGTGAGCGAGGTAGCCGATCGCGAACGCCCAGCCGACCCGTCCGTGGCCGGCCGCGCGCGCGACGGCGACGACGGCGGCCGACAGCGGGACGGCGACCAGCAGCGAGTGGGCCAGCGAGATCCCCGAGGGCAGCAGCGTCGTCCCCCAGCCCAGCGGTTTGTCGACCAGGTCCGGAAACTGCGTCCCGACCGCGACGGCGACGGTCTGTGGGCCCGTGGGCCGATCGCCGTCGAGGAGACGAGACAGCACCGAGAGGGCGACGTAGCCACAGGCGAGGTGTTCCCAGGGCCACATCAGGTGGCGTCGGTCGTTCGTCGCGTCGCTCGTACTCCGGCCTCGATACGCCCCGCACGGTCGATAACGATCTCTGAACGGGTTCGAACACGTCTGGAAGTCACGACCGATGGTCGGAAACCGAGTGGTATTGTTATGGACGCCATATGCGAAGGCGGTCGTTGGGCGACCGACCACTGCATACGGACCGCCTGCTGACTGTCGGTAGAGGAGAGCACGCGAGAAAGACCCGCTTACTGAGCGTGAACGGGATTAACGACCGACTGTCTTTATGTCCGACTCGACTCGCTTATAGCGACAGTGATACTCCACAGTACTACCGGACGCTGTCGCGTGCCGTCACCCAGTGGCGCGACGGACCGATCGGGGGCGAGACGGTCATGACCGACCCCGACTGGGACGACGTGAGTTTCGTCATCAGCTCGCGCTACAGGGTCGCCGCGATGCGTCGCCTCGACGAGGGACCGTCGACACCGTCGAACATCGCCGACGACGCCAGCGTGGGCCTGGCCCACGTCTCGCGGGCGCTCCAGGAGCTCCGAGAGAACGAACTGGTCGATCTGCTCGTCTCCGACGAGCGCAAGAAGGGTCGCGTCTACGGCCTCACGGAGGAAGGCGACCGGGTCTGGCAGACGATCGAAGCCGAGAACATGGTGTAGCGCCCGTCGGCGCTCGCCGACGAGCCACGGGCAGCAGCGCTACCGTGTGGGCTGGCTCGGGCTATCCGCGACCCCGAAGGTCGCGACGGTCTCTCATACTGCCGGCTGTAACTTCGTGAGGATCTTCGCCACCCCGGAGTGGCGAAATCGTTCACAGATTTACAGCCGGTAGTATCAGGAGAGCCGACAGTGTCAGAACCGTCTCGAAGGCGCTGGTCGCCCCCGACGGCCCGAGAACGCTGGGACTTCCGTGCGGTAACTCGTCGCTTCCGTCGGCGGGGAACTCGCTACGGACTCAATTACTATAGGATCGTACGACCCAGACACTGGCGATGGTTCAGCACATCTCGGAGCGCGAAATGGAACGGATCACAGAGTTCGCAGAGACGCCGGTCTACGAACGGACACCGGAACAGCTGCTACCAGACTCGGGCACCGACGACTGACCACCTTCATTCTCATACCCGATTTCACACGACTGACAGCGACCGCCAGCCGCAGCGTCGA
Source organism: Halomicrobium sp. HArcht1-1 (assembly GCF_058933285.1). Lineage (NCBI taxonomy): Archaea > Methanobacteriati > Methanobacteriota > Halobacteria > Halobacteriales > Haloarculaceae > Halomicrobium > Halomicrobium sp. HArcht1-1. The sequence goes on along the minus strand of NZ_JBZYDL010000001.1, from coordinate 1,362,719 downwards.
GCCGGCGACGCTGTCGGCCGTCGGTCGGTGAGCGCCGGGACACCGGACTGGAAACTGCGACACGACGAGACGGCCGGCGGTACGACGCGCAACGGACGGTCCCAGACGGCGGGTCAGAGGCGGTGCTGCCACGCGAGGAGAAACTGCGCACCCGCGAGGAGAACGAACGCCAGAACGAGAATCTGGCCGAGGAGCGCTCCCGAGACGAACGGGAGCACGCCGAACGACGTGGCCAGAAACGCCAGTCCACCGACGACCGCCACGACCAGGTAATACCGGTGCCACCGTCTGGACTGTTCGGGGTTGTGCAGATACGGCTCGATCGCGCTGGCCTGGGACGTGAGCCACACCTCGCCGGTGTCGGAGTCGTGTTCGACGATCCCGACGTCGACGAGCTTCGGCACGTGAGTCTGGTAGAGGGAGACGTACACGCGCTTGCGGTCCTGGGAGGAGAGCTCCTCGACGGTCGTGTCGTTCTCTCGGGCGGCCACGATCTCCGCCAGCGTCGTCAGCTCGATCGGGGTCTCCTCCTCCCGTAAGATCGCGATCGTTTCCCGCCGCCGCGCGCTGCTAAGCACGTCGAACACCGTGTCTTGTGAGAGTTCATCGTTGTTGCTGAACATCGAACGTTTTCGGATTGTCCCGCAGCGTCCGGCATATACAATCGATACAGCACATATGACCCTCGCCCATAGTTTAGTAACAGTGAGGTTACTCGGTGAACTCGCCGGCTGGACAGTCGCTACGGTCGGATTACCGATCGGCGACGCGGTGGGATCGCAGTTCCAGACAGCCGACACGACGGGCGCGGAGCCGCCACCCGGCGACGAATCGCGCCGGAAATGATTCCGGATGCGTCACGTTCGAGCGAGCCACGCCGCCACGACGACGGGACCGATCACGCGAGCCATAACGCGGTCGTACGTCCGGGCAATGGTGTTCGTAACAATGTCGCTCACGTCGGACGGGCAAACCAGATGGTGACGACAGATCACGGACCGGCCACGCCGGACGGAGGAATCGACGGATGAGCACGACACTGAGTCGGCTGTACGGCAGTGACCGTCCGGCCGACGAGCAGCGACGGGCCTTCAGAGACGGCGCTGTTCCGGTCGCAGTCTACGGTCTCGGCAAGATGGGACTCCCCCTCGCGGCGGTGTTCGCCGACCGGTCGGGGAACGTGACCGGTGTCGACATCGACAGCGCCGTCGTGAACGCGATCAACGACGGCCGGTCCCCGGTCGAGGACGAACCGGGACTGGACACCGCCGTCGAGACGGCCGTCGAAACGGAGTCGCTGCGTGCCACCACCGACGGGGTCGACGCCGCCGAGTCGGCGGCGCTGCACGTCGTCATCGTCCCGACGCTGCTCGACGACACGGACACTCCAGATCTGTCCGCGGTCGAGTCGGTCGTCGACGACGTGGCTGCCGGACTGGCACCGGGCGACGCGGTGTTCCTCGAATCGACGCTCCCCCCGCGCACGTGCGTCGACGTGCTACTGCCACGACTCGTCGAGAAGAGCGGGCTGGCCCCCGACGAGTTCGCGCTCGCGTTCTGTCCGGAGCGGACCGCCAGCGGGCGCGCGCTCGAAGACATCACCGGCAGCTACCCGAAGATCGTCGGTGGCGTCGACGAAGAGAGCACGCGCGTCGCGAAACTGGTGTACGGCGAGCTCACGAGCAACGAGGTCATCCCCGTGAGCGATCCGACGACTGCCGAGTGCGTCAAGCTGTTCGAAGGGCTCTACCGGGACGTCAACATCGCGCTGGCCAACGAGCTGGGACGGCTGGCCGACGAGCTCGCGATCGACGTGCGCGAAGCGATCGAGGCGGCCAACACCCAGCCGTACTGTGAGATCCACGATCCCGGTGCCGGCGTCGGCGGGCACTGTATCCCCTACTACCCCCACTTCGTCATCGACACCGTCGAGACGTCGACACCGCTGCTGGAGACGGCTCGCCAGGTCAACGAGCGGATGGAGGAGTTCACCGTCCACAAGACCGTCGAACAGCTCGTCGACGCCGGCACGGAGATCGGAGACGCGAGCGTCGCCGTCCTCGGTGTCACCTACCGGCCGGGGATCGACGAGACGCGGGCGTCGCCGGCCTGGACGATCACCGCCGCGCTGTCGGCGGCCGGTGCCGACGTGTACACCGTCGATCCGGTGTGCAGCGACCTCGCGGCCTTCCCCGGGCGGCCGGCGACGCTGTCGGACCTCCCGGCGATCGACCCGGACGCGCTCGTGCTGGTGACGGCCCACGACGCGTTCGACGACGTGCCCTGGGACCGACTCACCGATCCGGTCGTGGTCGACGGTCGAGACGCACTGACGGACCCGGCGACGGCCGGCGAGGTGTACACGATCGGGAGCGGGCCCGCGACCTCCGACTGATACTGTCGGCCGTCCCCGGTACCCTTCGCGACCACGGGACGTACGGACGGCGAGGCGGTGGCGGCCAACAGCGCGATTCGAAGAGCGCCATTTATTATTTTCCGAAAATAACAATATACTTTCAAAGACCTGTATTTCGGCCGTAAAATCGGATTACGCGTACGATTAGTCGGAGTAACCGCCGGCTGCCGGCTATAATAGTCTGCTTGACAAATATTATAGCTGGGGTAACATTCAGGATGGAAGTTAAGTATAGGAAACAATTAAAAGCCTCCCGCTGGTGTGAGTATATGTCCACTGGACCGAGGCCAGGATCCGTGGTGGGTGCTGGCGTCGCGTCACCGGTACGGGGTCACCGAGGAAACAGACACAGACACAAGCCGGTAATGGACGATCAACTGAGGTCACGAACATGAATCAGCGAACACTGGGAGACTACTATGAGTGCAACGCGCGATGAGTCAACACAGACGGAGGGTGGATCGGTCGGCGACACGAACGAAATGACGGAGTCAGCCCAGCAGGAAGGGGACGAGGTGACGGCGGACGAGCCGGCAGCGTTACCGGTCGATCGGGTGTTCGAGCTACTGAAAAACCAGCGTCGCCGCGAGGTGTTGCGGTACCTCGAAGCGGCCGACGACGAGACGGTCTCGCTGAGCGACCTCGCCGAGCACATCGCCGCCATCGAGAACGACACGACCGTCCAGGCGATCTCGTCGAGCGAGCGCAAGCGCGTCTACGTCGGCCTCTACCAGTGCCATCTGCCAAAGATGGACGACATGAACGTCGTGGCGTTCGATCAGAACCGGGGGACGATCAGTCTCGGACCGAACGCCGACCAGCTCGAAGAGTTCCTCGACATCGGCGACGACGAGGACCGTCCCTGGCCCCGGTACTACGCGGGGCTCGCTGCCGGCGGCACGGCCCTGTACGGCCTCGCACTGATCGTCCCGGCCGTCAGCGTCGGCGTCGTCGTCCCGGTCGTACTCGTCGCGTTCGCCTGCTGTGCGATCGCCAACGAGTACGCCGACCGACAGACCGACGAGCAGAGCACAGTCTAGGACAGCCGGTCGGCGGGACCGGGCTCGGTTTTCTGCGCGAGCGGTTGCGACTGTCGGCTGTCCGTCTTGGACGACTCTCGCGACCCGGGCGTCGCGGCACTCCTGAAGCAGTGACAGTCGACAGTACGAACGCCGAACGCACGGTGCTCGGGTACGGTGACGGTCCGCGAGAAGGCGTGCTACCGAACCAGGGCCAGATCGACGTAGGTCGCTTCGTCGGCCGTGATCCAGGCGGCGTGCTCGTCTGTCGCCCGGAAGATCGTACACTGGTTCGGCCGCGCGTCGTATCGTTCGACGATCGCCCTGTACTCCGTCCCCGCAGTCGTCCGCTCGGTCACTGACGGCATGGTTCGTTCACGCTGTCCGTGAGGAGGGGTTTGGTTATTGTGGGCCTTCGCGGAGTAAGCCGGTGACTGTCCTCGCTACTCGATCCCCAGCAACGTCCGCAGGAGGACGAGCAGATTGTTCGACTCGCCGCGGCTCCAGAAGGCCAGTGACTCCTCTGACTGGAACGTCACCACGGCGTCCTCGCCGTCGGCGAGCAGCACCGTCGAGAGGGGCAACACGGCCGGGTTCCACGGTCGGTCGTCGTCCACGACGGTGACCGGGCTCTCGTCGAATCGGTCGTCGACACCGATCGCACGGACCTCGACGCCGCGCTTTGCAGCTGTGACGAGGGCGTCCGCGAGTGGCTCGGCCCGCCGGTCGTCGGTCGTCGCCAGCAACACCGACTCCTGGGCGTCGGCAACGACCGCACTCGTTCGCTCCGTGATCGCCGCCGGATCGCTCGACAGCCAGAGGTCGTCCCGCGACAGCGACGACTCCGTCGAGCCGACGGCCTCCAGTGCCGCCGTCACGTCGTCGATCCGGTCGGTGTACTCGGTCCCCAGCACGAACAGCGCGTGCTCGATCGAGACCGCGTGAAATCGGCGCGGGGTCGCCGACTCGATCTCGACGAGCCCCCACTCGGACAGTTCGTCGGCGGCGTCGTACACCCGCGTGCGCGGGACATCCACAGTGGCGCTGATCGACTTCGCCGTGCCGCTCCCGAGTTCGACGAGCGCGACGAACGTGCGTGCGGCGTACGCACTCAGCCCGAGGCCTTCGAGCTTGTCGATCGCCCGCCGCCTGGCGTCGTCAGTGTTCGCTGTCATGCCTCGTCGTCCCATCACGGTACCCACCGGTACGGACAGTATCGGCCGACACGCCCCGGCCGTCAGTTGAAGAGAACCGCATCTGATACGCACAGATGGTAGCCGTCGGCCCCGTAAGTACTCTTCGTGATTTGGCGAGTGACACACACGAGCGAGCCCGTATCGGGAATCTCGGACAGATCAGGACCGGGGCTCGGTGATCGTCATGCGGCCGTGGCTGAACACCGTCACCTCGTACCCTTCGTACTCGAAGGAGATGTGGGCGTCTCCCCGATCGTCGTCGGGACATCTATCGAAGATCGTGTCCAGCGCGTCCGGATCGATCACCGTCCCCAGCGGTCGCAGTGCTGTCGGTTCCTCACCCGACACTTCCGACATCGCGTAGACGACCACTTCGCTGGTCGACCGATCGTCGTCGGCGTCGACCTCGACGACGTGGCGATCGAACTCTTCGTCGTACTCGACGACGAGGTCGCCGTTCATCTGTTTTGTCTCACCGTCCTCGAACCGTCGACGGTGGCGGTAGCTGCTCCGGCAGGCGGGACGCGGCGGAGGGCGCGGTGTCGCAACGAGACGTTGTCGCACGATGCCCGGCTGCTCGAACTGGACGGCGATGTCGCGTCCGGACGACACAGACGTGCAGGCGAAGAGACGAGAGCGAACTGCATACGTGACAGGAGGTTGGATTGTACAGACGTAACTCTTGTGGACCCTCGCGTGACAGCCGATGTCTCCCGACGGCCGAGCGATCACTCCTCCAGCAGCGAGAGCACGGCTTCGACGGTCTCGTCGCCGACGTAGTCGACCCGCGACTCGTCGGGATCGTACCGACAGACGCCGGCCGTTTCGAGGCGAGGGAGGTGACAGTGATGGAGGCGGTGACAGAGTCGCTCCGTGGACTCGACCGAGACTTCCTCGCTGTCGGCGACGGCGTCCGCGAGGGCGTCGAGCGATCGAGACGGCTCCGAACGGAGTTCCCGGAGTGCTGCACGCCGCGTCTCCGAGGCGAGCAGTCGGAGCACGTGGTCTGGCTTGTCGTCCGAGGCGTCGGTCGGCAGCGATTCGTGTTCGGTCATCGGTGAGAGGTGCCGACCGGACACGGAAGGTTATGTATTATCTTACTGTCACGATTTCGCACGGACGAGCGTTTCACCGGTCTTACCACCGGTAGTCGAATCTGTCACTTCGCCGCCCGAGAAGTACGAATCGACTAACAATACCCCTGGGCCGATACGTGGTATCTGGGGAGCGAATCCCCCACACAGTGGCTGTCTCCGTCCCCCCGACTCGTCGCCACTTGCCCACCCCCCACCCCACCCCACTCCCCTTTCCCCGCTTCCATTTTCCGCGCTCGTCGACGGCGAGTTACGACGGACCGACGACAGCAGTCCTTGGCTCTCCATCGCGCGCCCGCGCTCGCATGGAGTGGAGCGGCGATCGGAGGCGACGACGCCGAAGAACTGGCGAGGTCCCCGCGAACGCTGTAGTGGGCGGCTGCTGGGGACTGGGTGCTTAGGTCGGCCATAACAAAACACTCACCCGGTCACCACCGAGTGATGCGTCGGAGACACGCCTCGGCCGCGACAGCCACAGACACGCCACAGAACGCTACCGTCCCGCCCGACCAGAACGGGGTGGGGACGCCACCAGCAGAACAGACCGAGCAGCTTCGGGTCCTGATCACGATTCAGCATCCCGCCCACGTCCACTTCTATCGCCCCGTCATCGAGGAGTTGACCGCCGACGGGCACGAGGTGCGCGTCTGTACGCGCGAGAAAGACGTTGCCACCGAGTTGCTGACCGCCTTCGACATCGAGCACAGCGTGCTCGCCGGTTCGGGCCAGTCGACGCTGGAGCGGATCGGCGTGCAGGCGCTGTACGAGCTGCGCTTGCTGGCGGCGGCGCGCCGTTTCCAGCCCGACGTGGTCACCGCGATCGGCGGCGTCGCGGCGGCCCACGTCGCGACTGCTCTCGGAGCCAAGAGCGTCGTCCTGACCGACAGCGAGCCGGCGGCGCTGACCAATCGCCTCGCCTTCCCCTTCGCCGACGTGGTCTGTACGCCAGCGTGGTACGACGGGGAGATCGACGCGCGCCACGTGCGCTACGAGGGGCTCCACGAACTGGCCTACCTCCACCCCGAGCGGTTCGAGCCCGACCGGGAGGTAGTCAGGGCGGCCGGGGTGGACCCGTCGGCCGACTACTCGCTGGTCCGGTTCGTCTCCTGGGGCGCACAGCACGACGTGGGCGAGGGGGGCCTCTCGCGGGCCGGCAAGGAGGCGATCGTCGAGACACTCGCGGAGGCCGGCGAGGTGTACATCACGTCCGAAGAGCCACTCGACGCGCCGTTCGACCAGTACCGACTCCCGGTCGCGCCGGCCGACCTCCACCACCTGCTGGCGTTCGCCCGGCTGTACGTCGGCGACTCCCAGACGATGGCGACGGAGGCCGCGTTGCTCGGGACGCCGGCCGTGCGCTGTAACTCCTTTGCGGGCGACGACGACATGGCGAACTTTCGGCGACTCGCAGACTACGGGCTCGTGTTCTCGACCGACGACGAGTCGGAGGCCCACGACCGAATCGAGACGCTGCTCGCGGACGACGACGGCGACTGGGACCGCCGCCGGGGCGAGTTCGTCGCAGAGACCATCGACGTGGCCTCGTTCGTCCGGGACGTGCTCGTGGCGGTGGGAACATGAAGGTCCTCACCGTCGTCGGGGCGCGTCCGCAGTTCGTCAAGTCCTTCCCCGTCTCGCGTGCGCTCGCACCCGACCACGAGGAGGTGCTCGTCCACACCGGCCAGCACTACGACGAAGAGCTGTCGGGGGTGTTCTTCGACGACCTGGATCTGGACGAACCCGACTACAACCTCGGGGTGGGCTCGCACACCCACGCGGTCCAGACCGCACGGATCATGGAACGACTGGACCCCATCGTCGCCAGGGAAGCGCCCGACGTGGTCCTCCTGTACGGCGACACGAACTCGACGGTCGCCGGAGCGCTCGTCGGGGCCAACCGCGACGTGACGGTCGCCCACGTCGAGGCTGGACTGCGAAGCGGGACGCGATCGATGCCCGAAGAGACCAACCGGATCGTCACGGATCACGTCGCCGACGTGCTCTGTACGCCCTGCCGGGCGGCGACCGAGACGCTCGAACGGGAGGGGCTGGGTGATCGGGTCCACGAGACCGGCGACGTGATGTACGACGCGCTCCGCTGGGCCGAGCGGATCGCGCGCGACGAGTCGACCGTCCTCGATCGGCTCGGACTCGACGAGTCGTTCGTCCTCGCGACGGTACACCGGCCCCGCAACACGGACGATCCCGACCGCCTCACCGCGATCGTGGAGGCGCTGGTGACCCACCCCGCGCCGGTCGTCTTTCCGGTCCACCCGCGTACGGCGGCCGCGCTCCGAGATCAGGAGTTGTTCGAGGCGATCCAGTCCGAACTGCACTGTATCGACCCGGTCGGCTACCTCGATTTCGTCCGCCTGCTCGACGCCGCCGACCGCGTGGTCACCGACTCCGGGGGCGTCCAGAAAGAGGCGTTCTTCCTCGAAACGCCCTGCGTGACGTTGCGCGAGGAGACCGAGTGGGACGAGACGGTCTCGGAGGGCTGGAACAGGCTCGTCGGCGCACGGACGACGGCGATCCGCGACGCGCTGGCGACGCCGGTCGACGCCACCGACAGGGGCCACCCCTACGGCGACGGTGACGCGGCCGAGCGGGTCGTCGAGGTGATCGCCGATGGGTGACGTGCTCATGCTGGTGACCAACGAAGACGCGTCGTTCTACAGACAACAGGTCGACGCCCTCGAAGAGTTGGGGCTGAACTGTGATACGGTGGCAGTCCCCAACAGCGATGACGGAACCCGGCGGTTGCGCCACTACGCGCGCTTCTACGGGGCGACGCTGCGCAAGTCGCTGTCGGAGTACGACGTCGTCCACGCCAACTACGGGCTGACAGCGCCGGCCGCCCTCGCCCAGCGGCGTCGCCCGGTCGTCCTCTCGCTGTGGGGGTCTGACCTGCTGGGGGCCTACGGACGGCTGTCGACGTGGTGTGCAAACCGGTGTGACGAAGTGATCGTCATGTCCGACGCGATGGCGACCGAACTCGACCGAGACGCCCACGTCATCCCCCACGGCGTCGACATGGAGCGGTTCAGCCCCACCGCACAGGCGAGCGCCCGCGACGAACTCGGGTGGGATCAGAACGCCCGGATCGTCCTGTTTCCCTACGACCCCGAGCGCCCGATCAAGGACTTCCCACGGGCCCGCGCGGTCGTCGACGACGCGGCGTCGCGCCTCGATGCACACGTCGCGCTCAGGACGGTGAGCGGCGTCGACCACGGAGAGATACCACGATACATGAACGCAACAGACGTGATGCTCCTGACCTCTCGACGCGAGGGGTCACCGAACACGGTGAAAGAAGCACTGGCGTGTAACTGCCCCGTCGTCTCGACCGACGTGGGAGACGTGTCCAACTACGTCGAGGCTCTCGACTACTCGGGGGTCTGTGCCGACGACGACGAACTCGTCGAGCGACTCGTCGCGACGCTCCGGGCCGCACCGGTCTCAGAGGGCCGCGAGCAGGTCACAGCTCTGGGGTTGTCGGAGATGGCCCGCAACATCGCGTCGGTGTATCGACGAGCCGGCGCACAGGGGGTGACCGTCGATGGCTAGCGCGACGCCTCGCGAGCGACTCCCGGCGGAGCCGGATCTCCTCGTGGGGATCGCCGGCCTCGCGGTCGCGGTCGTCCTCTTCCCGCTTCGATTCCTCTCTGGACAGCTGTTCATCCAGGTCCTCCCGCCGGTGCTGGGCCTCGGAAGCCTGGTGTATCTCGTCGGACGCGTCCGTGCTGGCGAGTACGAGCGCGCGATCGAGCGTCGACGCGTCGGCGTTGACGGGCGTGTCGTCGCGGGCCTCACGGCGCTTGGAATCGGCGGACTCGCACTGTTTGGCGCGACTGCCGGCGGTCGGACGACGACGTTTCTGCTCGCCAGCGGGCTCGTCGGGACCGCGATCCTCGCACAGATCCTGTTTCTCGACGACGACGCGCTCGGCCCCGGACTCGTGCTGGGCCAGTTGCTCGCGCTGGCGCTCGTCGTCAGGTTCACCGCGTTGCTCTCGACGCCCGGACTGATCGGCGTCGACAGCTGGACGCACCTCACGGACTACGCGGCGGCCATCCAGGCGACGGACTCGCTGTCGGCGATCGCCGACGTGAAGTACCGGACCGCGCCGCTCTTTCACGTCCTGGTGGTGATCGCTGCCGACGCCATCGGTGTCGGCCTGCGGGCGGCCACGTACGTCTCGATGGGACTCGCGCTCCCGCTGTCAACGCTGCTGTTGTACGCGATCGGGACGCTGCTGTTCGACCGCCGCTGGGCGCTGCTGGCAGCGGGCCTGTTCGTGATGGCCGATCACGTGATCCGGTGGGGCGTCCACATCATCCCGACCAGCATGGGGCTGGTCTTCTTCCTCGGAGCGCTGGCCGGAGCGACGCGGCTCCTCGCTGGCGACACCAGACGCGCCACGTACGCGATCGTCGTGGCGTTCGGGATCGCGACCGCGCTGACCCACCAGATCTCGGCGTTCATCCTGCTGGTGGTGCTTGGCGTCGGTGCCGTGGTAGGGTCGCTGGGATCGGTGCTGCCCGGCGACTTCGACCGCGCGGGATCGCTGTGGCCCGTCTTCGCGCTCGTCACCGCCTTCGTGGCCGCGCTCTGGTCGATCACGCCGTACCGAGACAGCGTGTTCGCCCTGGAGTTGCTCGACACCGTCGACCGGGCGATCGCGACCTCCGTCGGCTTCCTCAACCTCGCGGGTCCGGATCCGAGCGGCGCGGGCGGTGCCAGCAGCGCTGCGGGCGTCCCGATCGACGTGGCCTTCGCGGACGCGCTCGGCTTCTTCGCGCTGTTTTTCGCGGTCGTGATCGGGACCGTCGCGGTCTTCCGCCGACGCAACGCCACTCCGGCGACGGTGACCTACGCCGCGGCCGCGGTGGTGCTGGCGACGTTTACCTTCGGGCTCCCGCTGTTTGGCTTCACGACCTTCCTGCCCGGCCGCTGGTACGCGTTCATGTACGTCCCGATGGCGCTGCTCGCGGCGCTTGGCTGCCGGTTCGCGGTGCGCCGGCTCTCGCCACGGATGGCGATGACCGGCCTGCTCGTGTTCGCGCTGGTGGTCCCCGGTGCGATGGCGATCAACCACAAGGGGACCCCGGACAGCCCGGTCTTCGACCAGGAGTACTCGACTTACGCCTACGACGAGACGGAGCTGTCGGCCGTCGAGACGGTCGGCGCGACGCGGCCCGAAGTGGCCGATCCGATCTACACCGATCACCCCTATCGGACGGTGTTCGAGCGCAGCGGCGCGACGCCGGCCAACATGCTGGCCGTCGAGGACGGCGATATCTACCACGACACCGTCGTCTACCGGCAGTACCAGTCGACCGGCGCACCGGTAGTCCTCGTCGGCAACGAGTCACAGACGCGGCGACTCGCCCCCTCGGAGGTGTGTCGCGAGGACATGCACCGCCTCTACGCGAACAGCAACGTCACCGTCTGTACCGGGATCGACGGGATAGACGGAGCATAACTATGCGCGGAGATTCGGAATCCAGCCCAATGTCAGACAGAACTGTCCAGTCGTCGCCGGTCGCGCTGCCGCGACTGGCGTCGTCGATCGACGTCGCAGCGGTCGTGTTGCTGGCCCTCGTGGGGGCGATCCTGTTCTCGCTCCCGCTCGGGCTCCCAGTCGCCGCGAGGGGCGTCCTCGCGGTCCCGCTCTTGCTGTTCGTACCGGGGTACGCCGTCGTCGCGGCTCTCTATCCGGCGGCCCGTCGAGAGAACGGGACGACCGTGGATAGCCCGACTGCGATCGAGCGCGGCGCGCTCGCGGTCGGACTGAGCCTGTTCGTCGTTCCGCTGGTCGGCGTCGCCGTCGAGGCCGTCTGGTCGCTGACGCTCGTCCCCGTCCTGGACACCGTCGCCGCGGTGACGATCGCCGCGGGCGTGATCGCGCTCGTCAGACGCGAGCGGTTGCCGGCCGGAGAGCGATTCGAAGTGACGACCCCGCTGCGCCGGGCGCTGGCGGGGACGACCGAACGGCCGAAGACGCAGGTGTTCCTGATCGTCGCCGTCCTGTTGAGCGTCGCCGCCGTCGGTGCCGGGGGCGTCGTCGCGACGGACGACAGCGGTCAGGGAGTCACGGAGTTCTATCTCACTACCGACGGGCCCGACGGCGAGCAGGTGATGGCGACCGGCGAGACGATCGGCAACGAGTCGGTCCACGAGCTGGTCGTCGAGAGCCCGGCACGTTCCGGCGCGAACTACACCGTCGTCGCCCGGACCGGCATCGCAACCGACCGCGGCCTCGTCGAGGAGCGGACCCTCGGTCGCACGTCGCTCACGCTCGGCGACGGCGGGACCGGGACGGCGACGTACGAACTCGATCTCGAACGCGGCGACCGCCCGCTCGAACTGACCTACCTCCTCTACGAGGGGGAGCCACCGGCGGAGCCGTCCCGAGAGAACGCAGTTCGCTGGCTGCGCGTCCGGATCGGGTAACGCGGCTACACTCTTTTCGGCGATCGAAGATCGCGACGACAGCCGCCGCTCTCGGACGTGTCGGCCTCGGAGAAGTGCCGCCGGGCCGCGCTACTCGAATCGCTTTTCCGGCGGTTCGAGCGAGACGTTCTGTCGCACGACTTCGGAGTCGATCGCGGTGATCGGATCGCCCGTCACGTCGAAGTTCGTGTCGGCGATGAGACAGTCACGCGACTGTTCGAACCGGATCCCGGAGCGGCGTGGCCCCGTCTGTTCGATCCGCGAGCCCCGGATGCGTGTGCCGTTTCGCCTGGTGATGTCGATCGCGTGTTCGGTCGCCGCGCGGCCGCTGATGGTGACGTTCTCGACGACCGGTCCCCGCTGGCTGTCGGCGGGACGGAGGGCGTTGATCGCCGGGACGCCGTCGGTGTCGACGGTCACCGTCGAGTCTCTGATCGTCGCCTGGCCCGCCTCCGAGTGGAGCACGATCCCGCCGGAACTCGTCGGGACCTGCCCCTCGATGCGGACCTCGCAGTCCTCGACGACCTGTCCTTCGCGGGCTCGCATCCGGATCCCGCGGGGATCGAGCCCGTTGGTGTGACGCGGCGGCACCTCGTCGACGACGACGGTCGCGCGCTTGACCGACGAGCCGGTCGAGCCGAGTCTGACGTTGGCGATGTTGTTGTTCCGGTAGCGCCCGCCCCGGACGTGGACGGGTCCGTTCGAGCCCGAGAGGCCGTCCTGGCGGCCCGGTGACGACGCGTAGATGCCGTTGTTCGGGAAGTTCTCCACCACGCAGTCCCGGACAGTCAGGGTCCCGGCGTGGTTGTGGCCGACGTAGATCCCGACGGAGTCTGAGTCGTCGGTCGAGCCACCGGAGAGATGGACGTTCTCGACGAGAGCGGTGCTGTCTGGCGTGACCGCCTCGAACCGGAACCCGGACACGTCGGTCGGGTACTGGCCCCTGACCGTGACATCGCGGACGGCGAAGTCGTCGGTCCCCAGTACGTACATCATGCCGCCGTACCCCTCGGCTCGGAAGTCGAGGTCGATCCCCTCGAAGAGGAACCGCTTGAGATCGACCAGTCGCAAGAGCGTCGTGCCCAGCTCGCTGGCGGGAGCGGTCGGAACGAGCGACACGTCGGCTCCGTCGACCGCACGGAGCCCGACGTTGCGGAGCCCGTTCAGCGAGACGTGATCGACCGCGTAGGTCCCGGCCGGGAACTCGATCAGCGTATCGTCGGCCGCGTGTTCGGCCAGCAGCTCGGTGATCGGTTCCGAGCCGTCGGCCGCACCGCCGACCTCGGTGATGTCGATCACCTCGTCGAACCGGGACTGTCTCTCGGTCGTCTGGACCGGCGTCTCCCCCGGCGTCCGGGTCCCGTCGTCGGGCGGCACCGGCGTCTCCGTCGTTGGACCACCACCCGGACAGCCGGCGAGCGAGCCGACGGCTGCCGCTGTGAGCGCGAGGAAGGCACGGCGAGAGCGGCGGGGCTGGGAATCTCGTGACACAGGCGGAGCGTGACCGGCCGGCGTCATTGTAATGGTAGTTCTTACGGGCCGGTAAGCGGAGAGTACCGGTTCGACTGGGTGTCCCCCGCGTTCCCCGAAAAGAGAGCCGCCAGCGCGAAGCGAGCGACTCGCTATCGTGGACAGCCGATGTCCGGTGCTGGCTCGTCGCTACCGTAGTGGTTGTTCCGGAACTCGACGTTCTGCCAGCTGCTGGTGTGGACCTGCGTGATCGCGCTGCCGTCCCACCCCTCCGGCGTCGACTTGGGCTCGTTGGGGTTGTAGAACCAGTTGCCGTGGATGTCGGCCACGTCGCTCGGCGTCCCCCGGATCGCGACGGCCTCCGTGCGGCCGCTGTCCTGAACGTGCGTGACGGCCTCGACGGTGTTGTGGTGGATCTCGATGGTCGTGCCGCCGGGTCGGTGCATGTCCATCACGTGGTCGACTGCCGCGGACCCGAAGTAATTGTAGCGGGCGACGTAGCCGTTGCCGCCGCCGCTGGCGATGCTGTGGCGGTTGTAGTTGAACTCGTTGTACTCGATGAGCGGCTGGCCCGACGTGGTGCTGACCCCGTAGCCCAGGCCGTCCATCGGATTGTGGTGGATGTGGTTGTGGTGGACGTGCGTGTCGCCGGCCGGCCGGACCGCCGCGTGGGTGAACCCCCAGATCTCGTTGTTGTCGATCTCGACGCCGCTGCCAGTGACCCGCAGACCCATGTCGACCGCGTCGGCGTCGTACTCGCGGTAGGAGTAGCTCGGGCCGCTGACGCGCAGTCCGGTGACGCGAGCGCCCCCCGAGACGTAGACCAGGGGCCACATGACCGACGTGGTGTAGAGGTGGCCACCGGCAGCCCCGTCGACCCCCCGGTCACTCGCCAGCGTGACGCCGGCCGGGACGGTGATGTCCCGCGAACCGAGGTCGAGTTCGGCGCTCCCGTCGACGTAGACCACGTCACCACTGGCGGCACTGCCCAGTGCGTCGACCAGCTCTGACACCGAGTCGACGGTGACGGTCGCCTGCGTCGGCTCGACGGCGTCCGCGTAGCCGTCACCGCCGCCGATCACCGGACTCGTCGATTCCGTCGAGTCGTCGGAGCCGTCCTCGGTCGAGTCCGTGGACTCGTCCGTCGACTCCTGGCCGGTCAGCTCCGAGAGCGCGATCTGGTCACCGTCCAGGTACAGCGTGTAGTCGCCATCGACCGGGGCGAAGTCGCTCACCTCGCCCGTGATCTCGTAGGAGTCACCGTAGCCGTTGCCCGTGTAGCCGGCGACGGCGTACGTGCCGTCGTCGTTCTCGGCGATCACGTCGTTCTCCGTCTCGGCGGAGTTCCGGCCGGCGTCGAGGACCTTCTCGACGGAGCCGTCGACGGTGAACTCGTAGGAGACCTCCGTCTGTGAGACGACCGCCAGCGTCTGGCTGGGCTCGTCCTCGCCGACGAGATCGTACGGGGAGATCGAGTCCCCGTCGAGCGTGACGTTCGCGTCGGCGTCTTTCGGCGAGAAGGCGACGACGCTGCCCAGGAACTCGTAGGAGTCGCCGTAGCCGTTGCCCGTGTAGCCGGTGACGGTGTACGTCCCGTCGTCGTTCTGGGTGATCACGTCGTTCTCGGTCTCGGCGGACAGTTTGCCCACGTCCGTGAGCTTCGTGATCTCGCCGGTGGTCGTCAGCTCGTAGGCGACTTCCGTCGGCGAGGAGATCGCGATCTCGTGGCGCTCCTTGAGCTGGCCCCCGGCGTCGGGGCCGAAGGAGAACGTCGACGGGCCGTCCATCGTCAGCGCCGTCACGTCGCCCGTCAGCTCGTAGGCGGCGAGACCCGAGGAGACGGTGCCCTGGATCGTCCCGTCGGAGATGCTGTCGTCGACCTCGCCGTCGGTCGGGACGCGTGTCACGTCGCCGGTCGTCTCGATCACGTAGCTCCACGTCGCCTCGCTGGCGTCGATGACGAACGACTCGGTCTCGCTCTGTCCGGTCGCGGACCCGACGCTCATCCCGACGAGCGCGGTGCCCCCGAGCACTTTCAGCGCGTCGCGGCGGTCCAGTAGCGTCGTCTTACTGTCGGTACGGTCAGACTGTTCATCAGCCATGTACGAGTAGCGAGTGATTACACACCTAAGCGTTCTGACTGTTTTGCCCACCGATAGCCGCCGGATACGATCGCGATAGACGGCTGTTACCGGCAGGTTGGTTGCGGCTACCGGTAAGAACGGCCGTTTCGAAGTCGGAGCGGCGTTCGGACGCGGAGTCGGTCACCGCTCGGGTACGGGGAGCTTACAGTGGTCGTAGGCGGCGGTTACTCGCCGCAGACGGCACTCTTACTCCGGCGGGATCGTCGGCACTCGCTGCGTAGATCTGCCCGCGCCGACAGGAACTCCGTAACAAAACTACAGGCCACCGACGGGTGGCGTATGGCAGGTACGCGAGACGGTCGCCGGGAGGGCGTGGTCGTGCCCGGAATCGATACGGCAAGCAGCACCGCGGCGGTCCGGTCGCTCGGTCGTCGATCGATCCCGGCGATCGTCGCCTCCGAGCACGACACCCCACCGGCCGCCGCGTCGGCGTACTGCGAGGAATCGGTCACCGTCCCCGATCCGGCGGTGGACTTTCCGGGCTACGAGACGGCGCTGCTGGAACTGGCCCGACGCGACGACGTGGCGACGATCCTCCCGTTTCGGGAACCGGACGTGTACGCTCTGGCGCGCAACCGCGACCAGTTTCGCGAGCACGTCGGGACGCCGTGGCCGACGCTTGGGACCCTGCGACAGGTGCAAGATCGGGTGGCGCTGTTCGAGGCCGCCGACCGGGCCGGCGTCGCCACGCCCCGGACGCGGACGCTCTCTGAGTGGAGCGACTGGGAAGCAGAGTGCATCGTCAAGCCACGCTACACCTTCCGCGCGCCCGAGTACGCCGACCGCTTCGCCGACCCCGAGACACAGTGGAGTTCGACCACGTACCTCGAACCGGGCGAGCGACCCGACGGCGAGGCGATCGTCGAGGAGATGGGCCACGTGCCACTGGTCCAGGAGTACGTCCCGACGATCGAGGAGTACGGCTTCTTCGCCCAGTACGACCACGGCAGCCCCGTCGCGACGTTTCAGCACCGCCAGCGTCGCGGGTGGAAGTACTGTGGCGGCCCGAGCGCGTTCCGCGAGTCCGTCGACATCCCGGCCCTGGAGCGGGCCGGGCGGGCGCTGCTGGACGAACTCGACTGGCACGGCGTCGCCATGGTGGAGTTCCTGCGAGACCCGCGGACGGGGACGTTCAAGCTGATGGAGATCAACCCACGGTTCTGGTCGTCGCTGCCCTTCACGGTCCAGGCCGGCGTCGACTTCCCCCTGCTCGCCTGGGCGCAGGCGACGGATCGCCCCATCGACGGCCCACCCGACTACGAGGTCGGGATCGGGGGGCACCTCCTCCGGGGCGAAGCGCTGCACCTCCACAGCGTCCTGACCGAGGAGTACCCGCTGGTCGAACGCCCCTCGTTCCCGGTCCGTGCCGGCGAGATCGCGGCGTCGCTACTCGGGCAGCCCCGCTTCGACTACCTCTCGACCGACGATCCCGGCCCGTTCGTCCGCGACGTTCGCAACACGGTCGAGCAGGTGACTGGGGACGCGAGCGCAGACGGCCACAGCGAGTCTAACTCCGCCTCCCGGCTCGTCACCGCCGTACAGCGGCTGTTCGTGCGAGAGTAATACTACCGGCTGTAAATCTGTGAACGATTTCGCCACCCCGAGGTGGCGAAGATCTTCACGAAGTTACAGCCGGCAGTATAAGCCGTGCCTCCCACTGGTTTCGGCCGGATCGGTCGTCGTGATGCCGCCGCGAACGCGACCGATCCAACTGTGTTGGTCGCCGTTTTATCTGCGTGGTGGCCCTCCTACCCGTATGGTCGATGTTGGCGTGGTCGGCGCGGGCGCTGGCGCAGCGGCACTCAGCTACGTGGTCGACGGAGCCCACCCGTCGGCGGATCTGACGGTCCTCGAAAAGTCCGGCGGCGTCTGCGGGCGGGCCGCGACCCGGCGGCACGGCTCGCTGACCTACGACTACGGCGCGAACTACCTGAAGTCCGACGACGAGCGCGTCGCGGACCTCGTCCGCGAGACGCTGGGCGAGGCGGGACGGGTCGACGTGACCGAGCCGATTTACACCTTCGACGGGGACGGAACGGTCTCCGAGGGACGAGACACCGACGAACACCGGTGGAGCTACGAGTCCGGCCTCACTCAGATCGCGAAGCGACTGTTCGCCGAGACCGACGCGACCGTCCACCGCCGGACGCGGGTCGCGGCGGTTCGCCGGCTCCCGGAGACCGACCAGTGGGAGCTGACGGACGCCGACGGCAAGCAGTGGGGCCCCTTCGACGCGCTGGCGCTGAACCCGCCGGCACCCCAGACCGCGGCGCTGCTCGACGACGCGGAGTGGGACCACCCCGTGCGTGAACGGCTGGCCGCGGCCGCGAAAGACGTGCCCTACCGGACGATCTGGACGGCCGTGCTGCACTACGAGTTCGAACTCGACCGGCCCTACTACGCGCTCATCAACACCGACGACGACCACGAGGTGGGCTGGATCGCTCGCGAGGAGTGCAAGCGCGGCCACGTCCCCGACGGGGAGAGTCTGCTCGTCGTCCAGGCAAGCCCCGAGTGGTCGGTCGACAACGACGACGGCGATCCGGCCGACAACGTCGCCGAGCTGGCCGAACTGACCGCGGCCGTCGTCGGCGACGACCGACTCACCGAGCCCGACTGGACCGACCACCAGGGGTGGCGCTACGCGCTCCCGGACGCGGGCGTCCAGTCGGGCCCGGTCGACTCGGCCAACGAGCACGGGCTCTATCCGGTCGGCGACTGGGTCGCCGGAGAGGCGCGGCTCCACGCGGCGCTTCGCAACGGTCTGGACGTGGGCGAACGCCTCGCCTACGCCCTGTGATCGAGCGTCGGGCGGGTCGGCGCTTACTCCGTGTCCCGAGCGTTGACCGCACAGACCGGCACCGGGGAGTGGCGGACGACGCGCTCGGTGGTGCTGCCCAGGAGGAAGCGGTTCAGGCCGCTTCGCCCCGCCGTCCCCATGGCGACCAGATCGGCGTCGTTCGCTTCGACGTAGTCGAGGATGTCCCGGGCCGGGAATCCCTCGCGGACCGTCGTCGTGGCGTCGAGCCCGCGCTCGGCCGCGGCCGTCGCGATCTCCTCGGTGACGCGCTCGCCACGAGCAGTGAGTTCCTCTAGCAGTTCCGTCGGTGCGGTGTGGTCCGGGCCCGAAGCCAGCGTCGCGACGTTGACGACGTTGATCGCGTGGACACGGGCGTCGGCCCGCTCGGCGATGGCCAGACCGTGCTCGACCGCCGCCGTCGACGGCTCGCTCCCGTCGGTCGGGATCACGATCTCGTCGTAGCCGTCGTCGACGGTGCTGGTCTCGACCGCCCGGGTCGTCAGGACCGGGACGGTCGCGTGACGAACGACGTGTTCGACGACGCTCCCGGCGATGTACCGTTCGAGACCCGTCCGGCCGTGGGTCCCCATCGCCAGCAGATCCACGTCGTGTTCCGCGGCGTAGTCGAGGATCGCCTCGCTGGGCCGTCCCCGGACGACGGCCGTCTCGACCGAGAGGCCGTCGACGACCGGTTCGAGCGCCCCGATCGTCGCCTCGCCCTCGGATTCGAGGCGCTCGACGTAGGCCTCGTCGACGCCACCGGCGTTCATCGGGCCGGCCGCCGCCTGGAGGTCGACGACGTTGAGGAGGTGGATCGACGCGTCGAACGCCCGCGCGAGGAACGCGGCGTGGGCACCGGCCCGTTCCGCGTGGTCGCTGCCGTCTGTCGGGACCAGAACGGTGTCGTACATAGTGTTCCCACTCCGACAGACACACCCACACGTCATAAACGGCGACCCCTGTTCCCGGCGGTCGAGAGGCGACGGCCGTCAGTCGCTCCCACAGCCCTCACAGTCGCAGTACCGCTCACAGACCGGGTTGTCACAGTCCGGGTTCCGCGCCGAGCAGTGCGTGCGCCCGTGGCGGATGAGCAGGACGTGGAGCGGATACGTGAGTTCGTCCGGCACGACCGCGTCGAGCACGTCGTGGGCGCGCTCGTTGCTCGCGTCTTCGGGGACGAGCCCGAATCGCTTGGACACGCGCTCGACGTGCGTGTCGACGGCCATCGTCGGCTTCCCGAAGTGGAAGTTCAGCACGACGCTCGCGGTCTTGGGACCCACGCCCTTGATGTCGGTGAGCCACGCCTTCGCCTCCGCTGTCGGCAGCGCGTCGAGGAAGGCCAGCGAGTAGGCCCCGCCGGTCTCCTCGCGGATCGCCGCCAGCGCACGCTGGATGCGGGCCGCCTTCTGGTCCGGGAGGCCGGCGACGCGGATCGTCTCGGCCAACTCGTCGTGGTCGGCCGCCTCGATGGCCGAAAAGTCGTCGTAGGTCTCGAACAGCGACTCCGATGCCCGGCGCGTGTTCTCGTCGGCGACGTTCTGCGAGAGGATCGTCGTCACCAGCTGTCGAACGCCCTCGCCCGGCTCCGCGTCGGCGTCGGCACCGTGTGCCTCGGTCTGTGCGACCGGTTCGTACAGCGAGACGAGGTCGTCATGCAACTCGCGGACGTCCGCCGCCGTCCACTCTTGGGGACTCTGCATATCGGGACCCGGGACTGGGACGGCTTCAACGCACCGGGATCGAGGCGGAGCATCGGCCGGGCTCGAAGCGTACTCGACACTGCCGACCAGTCGATCAGGCCGTCGTGGTGAGTTCTTCGACCGTCGCACGGAGGTCTTCGAACAGCCGCTCGGCTTGGTCGTCGTCGTAGTCCGTGTGGTACTCTTTGGCCACGCCGCGTTTGGCGAGGTTGACGTGACGGTCGGGAGTCACGTCGTGGCGTTCGAGGCTGTTGCGCGCACACTCCAGCGGACAGCCGTCGATCACGACCATCGGTCGCCCGGCGATCGCCGTCTCCACGAGCGGGTCGACGTCTGCACCCACGCCCGCGATGCAGGACATCTCCGCCACGCGCTCGCGGTCGAGTCGCACGGCGAGGTCGTTGGCCATCTGGGCCGCACTCGAACACCCAGAGCACGAGTACACCAGCGGCAGGTCGTCGTAGTCTTCGGTCATCGGTCGGACAATTTGTGCCGTTCGAGGAAGTGGTTGTCCCGAACGGCTTCGTCTCCGAGTCGGGCCGACGGTAGCGAGGAGAATAGACTGCCAAATGTGGCCAATATAAATAGGAAATCAGACAGCTGTCTATAAAGAAGAGAGTAGTCCGCAGCCCTCGAACTAGACAGAACGTTTATGCAGGTGTTATCTCTATCTCCCACAGATCCGACGACGGATTGTGGGGCGTGTATTCGAAGCCGCGTTCTTCGAGGACGTCGTACAGCGGTACGGGTTCGAAACTGTTCACGAGCAGCAGTGTCTCGTCCGCGGGTAGCGACTCGATCGCATTCATGATGTCGGCGAACGGTTCGCCGTCGATCTCGCGGGCGTCGAGGCGTCTGTCGGCGTCCGTCTGGTACTCGTGGGCCATAGGTGACTGTAGGGTGTGAACGGGGCTATAGCTTCACCCGATGACGTTCGTTCGCCCGAGGTCGGGCGTCGCCAGCGACGGGCGACGGCATCAGACGCCGACGTTCGGGCGGCGCATGTAGATCGACCGGAGGAGGACACCGAGACCGACGAGGACGAACACGCCCTGAATCAGCAGTCCCTCCTTCGCGTCGAGCCGAAAGAGCACTGCGAGCACGCCGCTGGTCGCCAGGCCGGCCGTCAGAATGGCGAACCCGACGCTGAACAACTGCATCGGCCGGGAGTGTGATCGGCGGGCGGCGCGGTGCGCGAGATACGCGATGAGCCCGCCGAAGATGACCGTGCTAATCACGAGGACGATGACCATGACCGTGGTGGTGACGTTCGGTAACATTGGTGTGGGTTTGGCTACTGCGTTTCTGCGTCCAGTGGGCACAACGGGGACGCCGATCTATCTACGTGTAACTACCGTGTGAGACCCCTTCAAGCGGGAGTGGCGTTCCTGCCGACTGAGAACGACGCCCGATCGCAGTCGATGCGGAGCGGGTGACCGTCTGGGGCGCTACGGCGACTGGACTGGCACGGTCGAGAGCGACATCGGCTCGCTGCCGCCGAGTTCGACGACGAGACGCCAGCCACGCTCCGCGTCGACGACGCGGAACCCCGACAGTGACCACTCGGGCTGGTGGCGCGACAGCTCGACCGCCACCGGGAGCACCGGCAGTCGACCGTCCCGGACCGACAGTGCGTACGCAGAGAGGGTCACCTGGACGGTCCGTCGTCGGTTCGCCCGGTCGATCGACGTCGAGCGACAGCTGAACTCCCCGACGAGGCCGCGACGCTGGAGCGCCGCCAGTGCCGTGGCGACCGGCTGCCCAGTCCGATCGACGGGCGTCAGCTGCGACGCCGCGTCGGTCAACAGTGCCGCCTGCTGGTCGGGGCTCAGTCGCGCGTCGAACTCGGCGGCGAGCGACTCCAGCAAGCACAGACAGAGGTCGTCCGGGTCGTCGACGGTCTCTGCGAGTTCGAAGTACGCGTCCACGACGGCGGTCTCCAGATCGTCGTACGGGCCGTCGGACAGCGCCTCGAAGACGGCGGCGGCGACCCGGTGACAGAACTCGATGCGCCGTTGCTTCCCCTCGTTCGAATCGCGGGCGTCGGACACCGGCGACACCGCGGCGTCGGTGTCCGGACGCGGAGCCCCAGGCAGCGCCCGGTCGCCGAACGGGTCCGACCCCTCGCAGACGATCAGGTCGTATCGCGGCGTCCGGGGATCGTACGTGCGAAGCGTGCTCCGGTACTGTTCGGTCGCACGGACCGCGAGGCGGGCCGTCGAGCGACTGTCGAAGCGTAGTGTCGCGACGGGGACCGGTCGCTCGCCAGTCCGACCACAGACGACGCGGTACGAGCCGTCGTCCGTGGCGAGTCGTTCCACGCGTTCTCGAAGCTCTGCGAGTGTCGTCCCGATCATCTGTCTCTCACCGTGGGTTGTCGTCGACGTGTGCTGCCGTGGTTCGGTCCTCGATGGCGCGGGCCCGTTCGACGATCAGATCGTCGTCGACGTGATCGAGGAGGCGTTCCTGGCCGCGTTCGCGCCGTCGCTCGATCTCGGACTCGTCGACGTAGCTCTCGAACACCCGGTCGATCTCGGACTCGCGAACGGACGCCAGTGCCGGCGATTCGGGGTCGAGGTCGTCCGGAAGCTGCTGGGCGAACCACTCGCGCCACCGGTCCCGATCGTCCCACTCCTCGTCGAGTTCCGCGCGCCGACGGACCCAGTCGTAGTGGTCGACCACCGGCTCGGGAACGCCGCGGTCGCGTCGAACGTCCTCGACGACGCTCAGCGCCGTCCGCGCGCCCCGTCCAGCAGCGACGATCGCCTGCCGGGACGCCTCGGAGGGCGAGGCGACGTACAGCCCGTCGATCGGCGTCGTCCCGTCCGCCGCGGGATAGGAGTCGTCGAAGGTCTCGTGGACCTCGCCGTCGTGCTCGCGGGTCGTCACCATCGCCGCCTCGTCCAGCGACAGGAGATACTCCCCGCCGTACCGCGTCGCAGCGACGACTCGGTCGGTCGTGACCGGGTCGCCGGACTGGAGTGCCACGATGAAGCCGCCGTCGTCACGGCGCTGGACCGACTCGACGAGGTCCGCACGGAGGTCACAGCCGGCCGCTCGGACGTGGTCGTGGCACAGCTCGTAGAGCGTCTCGATATCGATGCCGGCGGGGAAGCCGAGATAGTTTTCGAGGTGAGCGCACCGCCGGAGCGACGACCGTCCACGGTCGAACACGACCGTGTCGAGGCCGTACCGGGCGGTAAACACGCCGGCCGAACAGCCCGCGGGGCCGCCGCCGACGATCACGACCTCGTGGTCGGTCGCTCCGTTCGCAGGCGTCGTCTCGCCCATCGTCAGAACTCTCCGGTGACGATGTCTGCGACCCGCTGGCGGTCGAAGAGCTCCGCATCGTCGGTGACGCGCCCGAACGTCTCCGGGTACAGTTGCTTGGCGGCCCGCTCGGTGAGGAACAGATTCTGAATCGGGCCCTGTCGGAGCGGTCCACCGCGGTAGACGCGACCGTTCTCGACCGCCGTCAGTTTCCCGCCGACGGGATGTTCACGGAGGAAGCCCAGGACGGTCTCGCGGAACTCGGTCGCCGACTTCTCCTCGTGGCCGCGAATCAGCAACACGTCCGGATCGATCGTGAGCAGGTTCTCGTAGTCGAGTTCGCCCCGGTTCTCGGTACTCAGGTTCTCGACACCCGTTCCGGCGAGTGCGTCGCTGACACCGAGGTCGTTCCACTGCTTCTTGCTCGTGCCGTCGTCGTTGAGTCGGTACGGCGAGAACGTCTCCGGCTCGTCCGTTCCCTCGTAGGTGAGAAAGACGCTCGGACGCTCGTCTGCCGGCGGCAGCTGAGACTGGAGTTCGGCCAGGAACTCATCGTGGAGCGTCTCGAAGGCCTCGAAACGGGCCCGCTCCTGGAACATCGCGGCCATCTTCTCGAAGGCCTGATAGAGCGTGTAGTACCGGTAGTCGTGCCACTCGTCGGACCGCCGGAAGATCATGTTTCCGAAGAACGGGCCGACGTTCTCCCGGATTTCGGCGATGTCGTCGTCGCTCCAGTCGAACCAGTTTCGCAGCATGCCCGTGTCGATGACGTGGACGTCGCTGTCGAGTTCGTAGAACAGTTCTCTGGACATGTCGGCCTCGACGAGATCGTTGGCGGCGATCCGCTCGAAGTCGACACTGACGCCCGGGAGCTCGTCGTAGACGCCAGTGTGATACTCGCCGGACTGCCCGATCCCGACCATCCCGTCGGCCTGGCCCAGCGCGACGCCCATGTCGGCGAAATCGCCGCCGTAGGGAACCCACGTCTCCGGGACGGCGTCGAAGGTCACTTCGCCAACGGGGGCCATCGAGACGGAGTACGCGTCCCCGTCGCTCGGCTCGGTTTGTGCGTCCGTCTGGGTGGCTGTCTCGGTCGACCGGTCGCTGCTGGTACCGCTACAGCCTGCGACCAGGCCGGCGAGCACCAGAGAACCACCGGACAACACGTACTCTCGTCGGGTCGCTCCGTTCGCGTCGTTCGAGTTGCGCGCCATAGATTTTGGCTCGCCTAAACGATATATATGCGTTGTGGATTTTAGGCGAGCCGAAACTACCGCGGCGCGCCACACTGGGGACACATCGGCGGCCCCGACTCGGGCAGTGCAGCCCCACAGTGGGGACAGTCGCCGACGGCGTCGGCGGTCGTCAACTCTTCGATCACCGAACCGGTCGTCCGGCGAAGCGACGCGATCGTTCCGAGATCGCTTTCCTCCGAGCGCCGATCACCTGATCGGCCACGCTCGGCCGCGAACGCTCCACGCTCTGTGACGAACGACTCCTCGTCGTCGGTCAGCGCCCGCAGTCGGGCGGTCGGGTAGTCTTCGAACACGTCGGCCCCGGCGGTGCCGAACGCTTCCGCCGCGCGACCCCGGACGTAGGGGTTCGGGTCGTCCAGGCGCGCAGCGAGCCCGTCTCGAACGTCGGCCAGGCGCTCCGGGTGCTCACAGCCGGTCGCGACCAGCGCCGTACAGACGTGGTACCTGACGAGTTCGCTCTCGGCGTCGAGGTGGTCGCCGAGGTGTTCGACGAGGTGCCGGAGTCGGTCGGGGTCGCCGAGCGCGACGAACGCCAGCGCCTTGGCGAGTTTCGCCGTGACCTCGGGCTCGTCGAACGCGAGGCCGACGCGCAGATCGGCGAGCACGTCGGGCGCTGCGACGGCGTCGGGGTGTTCGAGAGCGACGTACCCCAGCGCTTCGGCCGAGCGAGCACGGACGTAGTAGAACTCGTCCTCGTCGCCGAGGCGAGCACCGAGGGCGTCGACGGAACCGAGAACGGCGTCGGGGTCGGCCTCGGCGACGGCGACGAACAGCTTCGCGGTCGTGAGCCGTATCGCGCGTTCCTCGTCTGTGAGAAACGAGGCGACGACGGGAGCCAGCCCGTCGAAGCGCGACGGAGCGTCGTCTGCGAGATCGCCGAGCGCCTGTACCGCGTCCTTCCGAACGGACGGGGGCGCGGCGGCGAGTGCCGTCAGTGCGTCCCGCACCCGTTCGACCGGTTCCGTTTCGACGATCTCGACGAGCCGTGCCGGCTCCGGTGGTTCGGTACGGTCCACCATCTGAATGGTCGTGAGAGCGACATCACGGGACCGACTGAAAGCGCTTGCGTTCGATCCGGTCGGGGAACGAGTCGGAAAGAGCAGGCGGAGAACACGGCGAGTCGGCGTCGGGCTGCCGAGAACGGGACGGTGTGGCGCTACGTGTCATTTCCCGACAGGACTCTCGTACGTCTCTCCGCTCTTCGCTCACGTCCGGTCGCGAAAAGCGACGAGCACTGAGGGATTTGAACCACGTCGAGACTCGCTTCGCTCGTCTCGCCTGCTCAAACCTTCAGCTGTACGTGGTTTGTTTCTCGTATCTGCTCGTCACAAAATCACGAGCGCTGAGGGATTTGAACCCCCGGCAACGTGGTCCGAAGCCACGTACTCTGTCCAGGCTGAGCTAAGCGCCCTGTACTGATTGCTATGAGGGCGTCCCGGTTTAAACCCCCCGGTTCGCGGGCACCGGGTTACGTGTTCGCGTCCCACGATTGCTGCCGAATCCCGAAAAGCAATAACTGTTGAACGGGAAGCATGGTGTACCGTATCTGTGCACGCCTGGCTAGCGTCGCACACGGACGACTACCGATGTACGATCTGGGGGAACAACTGGACGGACGGATGGTTGCACCGGGGACGAACATCCTCGTGAAGGGGCCGCCGTTGACGGGAAAGCGCCGCCTGGCTCGTCAGATTCTCGCCCACGGGCTCGACGCCGACCAGGGAGCGATCGTGATCACGACGCGTGACAGCGCCCGCCGGGTCGCCAGGCAGTTCGGGTTCGACGACGAGGACGAAGCGCGAGCGATCGGGATCGTCGACTGTGTCACCGAGCACGTCGGGCGGTCGACGACCGACACGCTGACGGTCAAGTACGCGACGTCGCCGGTCGACATGACGGGGATCGGGCTGGGGTTCTCGAACTTCATCGAGTACTTCTACGGCGACCTCGGCCGAGAGCGCAACCGCGTGATGGTCGATTCGCTGTCGACGCTGCTGATGTACGCGACGCTACAGACGGTCTTCGAGTTCATGCACGCGATCACGAGCCGTGTCGACGACGTCGACGCGGTCGGCGTCCACGTCATCGAGTCCACTGCTCACGACGAACAGACGCTGCACACGATCGAGCAGCTGTTCGACGGCACGGTCGAACTCGACGAGAGCGGCATCGTCGCGGTCGATCTCCCGACCGAGGCCGAGTCGGCGAACCCGTAGGCTGCCCACCGCTGGCAGCGGAGGATCGCCCACGACGGGACCGACAGCACGCTTTTGCCGACGCCGCCGGTAGGTGTCCGTATGCCCGTCGACTCTGACGACACGCTCCGGGAGATCCTCGACTACGACACGATCGCCGTCGTCGGCTGTTCGACGACGAGCGGGAAAGCGGCCCACGACGTGCCGGCCTACCTGCAATCGCAGGGCTACCGTATCGTTCCGGTCAACCCCTTCGCCGACGAGATCCTCGGAGAACGTGCGTCCGATTCGCTGTCCGACGTGGAAGCGACGATCGACATCGTCGACGTGTTCCGGCCGAGCGAGGAGGTGGCCGGTATCGTCGACGAGACGCTCGACCGCGAGGACGTGCGCGTGCTGTGGACCCAGCTGGGAATCCGTGACGACGACGCCGCGAAGCGAGCCGAGAACGCGGGGCTACAGGTCGTCCAGGATCGGTGTCTCAAAGTCGAGCACGAGCGGCTGCGGTGAATCCGTGACACGACGGTCCAGCTAGGGGCTCTGTCCGTCGGCGTCTTCGGTCGTCTCCGACGGCGCTCCGGCAGTGTCCGGGTCGTCCGGCGATGCCGCGTCGCCGCTCGGGTCCGCTCCCTCGGCGTCCTGAATGACCGCGTCGGTGACGACGCTGTCGACGTCGATGTCGTGCTCCTCGGCGATCGCTTCCAGCAGCGTGCGGTGCTGTTCGAGCTCTCGTTCGATCTCCTCGACGCGTGCCCCCGTCTCGTCGACCGTCCCCCGAAGGTCCTGAAGCTGCTCGACCATGTGGTTGATCCGCTTGTACATCTTCTCGGCCAGATCAGCGAGCTTCTGGACCTTCTTGGCCGTGCTTCCGAGTCCCATGGCAGAGCTATCGTGAGTCACCCTTGTGGCCCTTTCGGCTCCGACACCACGTGTGGAAAGAAGCCGCGCCTGCCACGAACCGACAGTATAAGACCGGGGGAGATCCACCACCGAGTATGGAGCAGTTGCGGCTCGCACCGACCGTCGGCATCGTCGCATCGCTGGCCGTCCTCGCGGTCCTCGCGGCACCGTACGCGGTCGTCGAGCAGAGCAGCGCCGTGAGCACGTACTTCGCCGCCGGGGCCATCAGTCCGCTCGTCGTCGGCCTCTTCGCGAGCGTGGCGATCATCGTCTTCGCCGCGGGGCGACAGGGCCGGTCGCCACCCGATCTGGTCGCCGGGGCGACGCTCGTCCTGGGCGTGTTCATGACGGTCTTGGCTACGGTCTGGGCAGCCACGGTTCCCCAGAGCATGGTGACACAGCTCACGACGGCAGACGTGCTGGGGTATCACCGTGGGGCGCTCGTGGTCACCGCGCTCTGTGTCACCGCCGCTGCAGCGTGGTACGCACGCGCCCAGCGGCTCATCTAGCCGGCCGCGTGGCGACGACCACCACGCCGTCCCGTCTTTCCGAAAGGTCCTTAAGTTGTGGCGGCGGATTTCCGAGTGGACTAGGTCGAGGGGTTAGGCCCCCCTCCTCGCCCGCACTACGGTCTTGAGCGGGGACCGAACTCGGGGGCGTCCGGTCTGCCGGACGCAGGCCCCGTGAGCTAACGTCGAAGCCTCGTCCAACGGGGACAGCGGTCCACACGGCTGCGCCTGCAGGGGCGTTCGCCTGTGGTTAGACGAGGGCACTCCGCCAGGCACGGAAGTGAGCAGCGGACCCTCGTACACCTGTCGCTCGTCGGATCGCGGGGTGGAGGAGGCAAACGGGACTACCTGCGCCCGAACGCCGGGCAATCTCGCTGTCCATCTCATTCATACGCTGCTCACTCTTCGACAGCGGGTGCGCTGGGCGCACCACTTGCGGAAAAGTGCAGTCAGTGGCGCTACTCGTCGAACTCGAACGGCCGGCGCAGTTAAACGTTCGTCACTGCGACGACGAGAGACCGCGAAGACCAACAGAGGGAACGGTAGTCAGTCGTCGTCGGCGGTCGGTTCCACGAGGCCGTCGACGTTGGCCAGTTCGAGGCCGCCGCCGATGGTCCGGTTCGGATAAGGGATGTCGATGCCTTCCTCGTCGAAGCGTTGCTTGACCGCTTTGACGTATTCGCCGCGGATCTTGACGAAGTCGGCCCGCGAGGGGTTCGCGATCCAGATGCGAGACTGGAGCCCCACGGAGGAGTCCCCCAGTTCGATCAGTCGCACCGACGGTTCGGGGTCGGCGAGGATCCCCTCGTGCTCGTCGGCCTCTTCGAGGATGATCTCGGTCGCTCTGCCGATGTCGTCGTCGTAGCCAATGCCGAAGACGAACTTCAGGCGCAGTTGCTCCTTGGCGACGGGGTTCTTGATGACGCCGTCGGTCAGCTGGGAGTTGGGCACCGTCAGCAGCTCGTTGTCGAAGGTCCGGACACGAGTGACACGCAACGAGATGTCCTCGACGACGCCGGCGTTGCCGTCCCACTCGATCCAGTCGCCGATGCGGAACGGTTTGTCGGTGAAGATGAAGATACCCGCGACGAAGTTCGAGAGCACGTCCTGCATCGCGAAGCCGATCGCCAGCGTCGCGGCGGCGGCGATCGTCGCCAGCGACTGGAGGAAGTCGCCGTAGTCGGCCATGCCGAACGCCACCGAGATCCCGACGAAGACGACGGCGATGCTGACGATCTTCTTCAGCGGCTTGCGGGCGTGGGCGTCGAGGTCCCGCGATTTGAGCGCGCGGTTGACCACCGGGAGGATCACGGCGCGACCGAACAGGTAGATCACGAGGAAGACGACCACGAAAGTCAGGGCCTGTCCGATCGACTCGGCGTAAGGGACCCCGACATCGGCGAGGAGTTGAGCCAGTGGCGTCGGGTCGTCGACGACCGGCGTCCCCTGCGTCATCGTTCGAACACGGCGGTGTGGCCCCTCGTCTGGACGACGGTCCCACCGGCGAGATCGGCGAGTTCGTCGGCCTCGTCCTCGGTCGTCGTCCCGCCCAGCGCAGACCGGAGGAACTTCACTTTCACGAGGTCGCGGTCGTCGAGCTGGTTCGAGAGTTCGTCGGCGACCGGATCGATACCTTGCTTGCCGACACGGAGCGTGGCGTCGAGTTCGTGAATCCGCTGTCGGCGGTCTTTGTTACTCATACTGTCCCGATTTTACTGTTGAGGACTTAAACACTTGGCCAACAGTCGGAACGAGAACGCGGATAGTCGGCCGTTACTCGTAGGGATAGCGCGCCTGGGTCCCACAGTCGCAGGTGACGACGACGTGGCCGTCCTGGAGACGGACCCGCGCGTTGACGCTCGGACGGAGGTAGGCGTCGCAGGCGTCACAGGTGAACCGCTTGAACCGCCGCGGGAGCCCGAGACGGTTGCGCTCGGCGACGCGGCGAGCGCGGCGGACGTACTCGCGGGCTCGCTCGTCGTTGCCGTCGCCGGCCGCCTCGCGAGCGAGGTCGTGGAGCCGTCGAATCCGCTCGCGAGCGATCTCTGACTCACCGGGCGTCATCGACCACACCTCCGCCGACCCGACGGGAATACGTTTCGTATCGGACCGACAGCCTTTTGTCGGATACTGGAGGACAGATCGCTGTGCGCACGCTGAACTACCTGGAGGTCGCGGGCTGGCTGGACCGCAGCGGGATCGGTACGTCGGTCGAGCACCAGCGAGCGGCGCTCGCCGACAGAGACGTCGAGGTCGTTACCTCGCCGTGGGAGGGTGACCACCCGGTCGACGCCGTCCGGTCGAAGCTCACCGGCGGGCGCGCGTTCACCGACGTGGATCTCGTCCACTGCAACATGATCGGGCCGGGAACGGCCGCGACGATCAAGCACGCCCAGCGGACCGACACGCCGGTGATCCTCCACTCGCACGTCACTCGCGAGGACTTCCGGGACAGCTTCCGCGGGGCCAACGTCGTCGCGCCGGTCCTGGGGAAGTACCTCAAGTGGTTCTACTCGCAGGCCGACCTCGTGCTGTGTCCCAGCGAGTACACGAGAGGGGTGTTGCAGTCGTATCCGATCGACGCGCCGATCCGGCCGATCACGAACGGGATCGACCTCGACCGGCTGAGGGGGTACGAGGAGTACCGCGAGGAGTACCGCGAGCGCTACGACATCGACGGGATGGGGGTCTTCGCCGTCGGCAACGTCTTCGAGCGCAAGGGACTCTCGACCTTCTGTCGGGTCGCCCAGCGGACCGACTACGACTTCACCTGGTTTGGCACCTACGAGACCGGGCCGAGCGCGTCCTCGGCAGTACGAAAGTGGACGAAGGACCCGCCCGCGAACGTCACGTTCTCGGGATGGGTCGACGACATCCGCGGAGCCTACGGGGCCGGCGACGTGTTCATGTTCCCCGCGAAGGTCGAAAACCAGGGGATCGTCGTGCTCGAAGCGATGGCCTGCGGGAAAGCCTGCGTGATTTCGGACATCCCGGCCTTCGCTGAGTACTACGAGGACGGCCACGACTGCCTGATCTGCTCGTCCGAACGGGAGTTCGTCGACGCGCTCGAACGGCTGGAAGCGAACCCCGACCTCCGGGAACGGCTGGGCGAGAACGCGAAAGCGACCGCTCGCGAACACGGGCTCGACCGGGTCGGCGAACAGCTGACGGACATCTACGAACAGCTCCTCGACGGGAACGTCCCCGAGGCTGTCGGCGAGAGATAGCAACGGTTTAAGGCGTGGTCGATCAAACGTCGCCGATGGCACTGCCGCGCGTGGCTGCGTTCACCGACACATATCTCCCGACGGTCAACGGCGTCACCTACACTGTCAAGACCTGGCGAGAGCAGTGGAGCCGCCGCGACAGCGAGATGGACGTGATCTATCCCCGGAGCGAACACCAGGCGACGGCGGGCGAACACCCGGTGTCGAGCCTCCCGTTCCCGTTCTACGAGGGGTTTCGCGTCGCGGCACCGCAGATCCCGACGGCCGTCGAGGCGGCCGACGTGGTCCACGCACACACCCCGTTCAGTCTCGGGCTGGCCGCAAAGCGCTTCGCCCGGAGCAACGACGCACCGCTGGTGGCGTCTTACCACACGCCGACCAGCGAGTACGCGGAGTACGTCTCCCTCAACGGCACCATCGAGCGACTGATTCGCAACTGTGCGACGCGCTACGAGCGGTGGTTCCTCAACGGTGCCGACGTCGTCGTCACGCCCAGCGAACGGACCGCCCGCCACCTCCGGGAGACCGTCGGCGTCTCGACGCCGGTGGAGGTGCTCGCCAACGGCGTCGACACCGACTTCTTCGCGCCGAGCGAGACGGCGGCGTTTCGCGAGCGACACGACCTCCCAGACGGCCCGCTGGTAGGGTACACCGGGAGACACGGCTACGAGAAGTGCCTCGACGACATCGTCGCCGCCGCCGAGGGGCTGGACGTGACGCTGGTCTTCGGCGGCGACGGACCCGCCCGCGAGGACCTCGAAGCGACGGCCGAGGCGGCAGCCGTCGATGCCCACTTCCTGGGGTTCCTCGACCGAGCGGAGCTGCCCGAGCTGTACGCCGCGCTCGACGTGTTCGCGTTCCCCAGCCCGGTCGAGACCCAGGGACTGGTCGCACTGGAGGCAAACGCCTGTGGGACGCCGGTCGTCGGCGTCGACAGCGGCGCGCTGAGTGGCACGATCGACGACGGCGTCACCGGCTACAAGTACCCCGAGGGCGACACGGACGCCTTCCGCGACGCGATCGAGCGGGCGCTCGACGAGTCAGAGCGACTCCGAGAGCGCTGCCTGGACCGCCGCGAGGAGACGAGCGTCGAGCACTCCGTAGAACGACTGGCGGACATCTACGAACAGGTCAGCTGACACGCTCGTCGTCGGAACGCTCACGGTTCTCTCGCCGGGAAATATCCAAAACGTTTCGTTCACCCCCGACGAGAGACGGATATGAGCGAGACACAGCACCTCCTCGTGATCGGTGCACATCCGGACGACTGCTCGATCAAGGCGGGCGGTATCGCGGCAAAGTACGTGGAAGCGGGCCACGACGTGACCTTCCTCTCGGTCACCGACGGGAGTGCCGGCCACCACGAGATGAACCGCAAGAAGCTCGCTGCGCGACGCAAGCGCGAGACCGAGGCCGTCGCGGAGACGCTGGGCATCGACTACGACGTGTTCGACATCGCCGACGGCCTGCTCGAACCGACGCTCGCCAACCGCAAGAAACTCATCCGCTACATCCGCCGGGTCGACCCCGATCTGGTGCTCGGACCCCGGCCAAACGACTACCACCCCGACCACCGCTACACCGCGCAGTTGCTCCGGGACGCCGCGTACTCGCTGATCGTCCCCAACATCGTCCCCGACACCCAGCCCATGGCGTCGAACCCGGTCATCGGCTACGTCGCCGATCACTTCCAGAAGCCCGAAGCCTTCGAGCCCGACGTGGTCCTCGACGTGAGCGACGTCGAAGAGCGCAAGATCGACGCGATGGACTGCCACGTCTCCCAGATGTACGAGTGGCTCCCCTACACCTTCGGCGAGCTGGAGAACGTCCCCGAGGACGCTGACGCACGCCGCGAGTGGCTCACCGAGGCGGGAGTCGATCACCTCTCGGCCAACACCGAGATCAACGTCGCCGACCGCTTCCGTGCCGAGCTGAAAGATCGCTACGGCGAGGACGCCGGTGCCGCGGTCGACCACGCCGAGGCCGTCGAGATCTCCGAGTACGGTGCGCCGCTGACCGAGGACGCCGCCGAGCGCCTCTTTTTCTTCTAGAGCGAAAGCGCTATCCGCGTCTCACCGCTCCGATCGTTCCCGCTCTCGGAGCGCGGCGACCCGTGATTCGATCGGCGGGTGCGAGGAGGGGAGGACGCGAGCGGCCACCGAGCGCCATCGACGCCGCGTCCGAGCGACGGCGTCGTCGCCGTCGATCCCGTCACCGTCGTCGATCGCGTCGGGCAACACGCACAGTTCGCGGACGCCGGTCTGGGCGGTCCGCAGGTCCTCGGACGGACGCAGGTCGTCGAGCGTCTCCAGTGCGCCGACGAGAGCGGCCGGCGACCCCCTGATCGCGGCCGCCCCGGCGTCGGCGTGGAACTCGCGCACTCGCGAGAGCGATCGGTAACAGGCCGTGCTCGCGAGCCACAGCGCCGAAGAGAGCGCGAGGACGATCGGCGAGAGCGCGAGCATCGCGATGTGGAACTGGCCGAACGCGACCGTGTCGCTGTCCTCGGGCTGCTCGACGCCGGGGAGGTACCCGAGTCCGGATCGGCGGAGGAACTCGATCGTTCCCCCGTTGACGCGGGCCGTGACCGTCGGCAGGAAGCCAGCGGCCGTCATCACGAACGCGTCGCCGTGCTTGAGGTGGGCGAGTTCGTGAGCCAGGACGGCGTCGAGTGCCTCGTCGTCGAGCCTGCGAAGCAGCCCCGTCGTGACGACGAGGATCTGCTCGCCGGGCCGGCCGGCGACGTAGCTGTTGGGCGTCTCGCTGTCGACGACCCGCACGTCCGGGATCGGTGTGTCCGAGAGCTGTGCCAGCCCGGCGAGCCGGGCCGCGACGCGCTCGCGGTACTCGCCGTAGTCGAACGTCGGCACGACGCGTGGATCGCGCTCGTCGTCACCGTCCTCGGAGACCGCGTGCGAGCGGTCGGCCAGCAGGCCGCCGAAAGGCCGTCCGGGTTCGATCGGTTCGGTGACCGGCGCGAAGAGGTCCCGGAACGTCTGTCGCTCGCCAGGGACGGTGTTGGCGCTCATCCGGTAGCCAAACACCGACTGGCCCGCCAGCGTCGCCGCGGTCCCGACGGCGACGACCAGCGGCGACGGGAGCGTCCGGAACTGCAACGCGTCGGCCACCAGCCCGACGGACTCGTAGGTGATGGCCCACGAGAACAGGCCGACTGCCAGGTGGCCCAGCCAGTAGACGGCGACGACGAAGACCGCATCGAAGGCGACCAGCAACGCGACCAGCGCCGCCAGCCGAAACCGCATACCGAGGGCGTTGTGGGAGGGCATCGTCCGAATCTTGGCGCGGCCGCAGTGAAAAAGTATCGGTGAGGATGAGAGAACGGGCAGCGGTCGTTCGTGCTTCGTAGAGCCGCGTTCGAGTGGCGGCCTACGCCAGCGCGCTACCGGCTCGGATCAGTTGTTTCTCACGCGACCACCTTTTTCAGCTACGGGTTTCCTCGTTCGCGCTACTCACTGCGGGAACCCGCAGCACAAAACGTGGGCGAAAAACGGCTCGCTTCGCTCGCCGTCCACTCAGGCCAGCGCGCTGCCGGCCCGGATCAGCTGTTTCTCGCCGAACGCGGGACCGACCAGTTGCAGCCCGACCGGGAGTCCGTCGTCGGTCTCGCCGGCAGGCACGGAGATCGCCGGGAGATTCGCCAGGTTGACCGGCGTCGTGTTGGCGTCGGCCAGATACATCGTCAGTGGATCGTCGAGGCTCTCGCCCATCTCCATGGGCGGGATCGGCATCGTCGGCGAGGCCAGCACGTCGGCCTCCGAGAGGGCCTCGTCGAAGTCCTGCTTGACCCACGCGCGGGCGTCCTGAGCCTTCTTGTAGTACTTGTCGTGGTAGCCCGCCGAGAGCGCGTACGTCCCGAGCAGGACTCGGCGCTTGACTTCCTCGCCGAAGCCCTCCTCGCGGGCGTTGGCGAAGCTCTCGTTCCAGTTGCCCTCGTAGCCTTCGCTCGCGGAGACCCCGTAGCGGACGCCGTCGAAGCGCGCGAGGTTCGAGGATGCTTCCGACATCGCGATCACGTAGTAGGCCTCGACGGCGTGTTCGACGCTCGGTAGGTCGACCTCGTGGTAGCTCGCGCCCTGTGCTTCGAGTTCGTCGATGGCGTCCCAGAACGTCTCGACGACTGCCTCGTCCGCGCCTTCGACGAGTTCCGTCGGCACGCCGATCGAGAGTCCGTCGACGTCGCCGTCGGCGGCGTCGGCGAGCCCCTCGGTCGCGCCCTCGTGGTCTCGGGTCGTCGCGTCGTGTTCGTCCGGGCCGGCGATCACTTCGAGCAGCTCCGCGGCCTCCTCGACGGTCGGCGCGATCGGGCCGATCTGTTCGAGGCTGTTGGCGTAGGCGACGAGCCCGTACCGGGAGACCAGCCCGTAGGTGGGCTTGATGCCGACGACGCCACAGAACGCGGCGGGACAGCGGATCGAACCGCCGGTGTCGGTCCCCAGAGCCATGTCGGCGTCGCCCCCAGCGACGACGGCGGCGGAGCCACCCGAGGAGCCCCCGGGGACGTGGCCCGGAGCGGCGGGGTTCTCGACCGGGCCGTAGGCCGAGGTCTCGGTCGTCGTCCCCATCCCGAACTCGTCCATGTTGGTCTTGCCGGGAACGGTCGCGCCGGCCGCCGTGAGTCGTTCGACGACCGTCGCGTCGTAGGGCGGGACGTACCCCGCGAGCATCGACGAGCCACAGGTGGTCTGGACGCCCTTCGTCGAGATGTTGTCTTTGACCGCGACGGTCTTCCCGGCCAGTGGCCCCTCGTCCGCGCCCTCGATCGTCTCGTCGCTGATGTAGGCGTTGTACTCGGTCGCCATCTTACGACACCTTCGGCCCCTTGAAGTGTCCGGCCTCGCTGTCCGGCGCGTTTTCGAGCGCCTCGGCCTGGCTGAGCCCCTCGTGGCTCTCGTCCGGACGCATGACGTTGGTCAGTTCGGCCTCCCGCTCGACTTCGGGAACCTCGTCCAGCGTCTCGAAGTAAGAGAGGATGTCCGCGAACTGTTCGGTGAACCGTTCGACCTCGTCGTCGTCGAGGTCGACACGGGCGAGATCCGCGACGTGACGGACCTCGTCTGGATCGACGACGGATTCGCTCATACATCCCCGGAGCGGTGGCCCGGCGGTAAGGGTTTCGATACCCTGGGAACGCCCGCTCGGAACGCAGTTCGACGACCGTCCGCCACGGAACCGATATCGCACCAGCAAAGCTTGTTTTGTGATTCGGAAAATCTGAATTCGCCGATAGCCAAAACTTTTAAGTCGACGCAACAACAACAGTGTAATCGCTAGAAGGTTTCTCGGGTACCTGACCCGGCTGTCACTCCAACCAATGACCGATACCACCATCCGACGATTTACGGACGAGAACGAGCACACAGAGGAGACCGAGGACGAGTCAGAGCACGTCTGTCCAGAGTGTGGGGGCGATCTGGTCGCCGACAGCGAACGCGGCGAGACCGTCTGTGAAGAGTGTGGACTGGTCGTCGAGGAAGACGAGATCGACCCCGGTCCCGAGTGGCGCGCGTTCGACGCCAGCGAGAAAGACGAGAAGTCCCGCGTCGGCGCACCGACGACCAACATGATGCACGACAAGGGGCTGTCGACCAACATCGGCTGGCAGGACAAGGACGCGTACGGCAACTCCCTGTCCTCGCGCCAGCGCGAGAAGATGCAGCGCCTGCGTACCTGGAACGAGCGGTTCCGCACCCGCGACTCCAAGGAACGCAACCTCAAGCAGGCGCTGGGCGAGATCGACCGCATGGCCTCGGCGCTGGGCCTGCCCGAGAACGTCCGCGAGACCGCCAGCGTCATCTATCGCCGCGCGCTGGACGAGGATCTCCTGCCCGGCCGCTCCATCGAGGGCGTCGCCACCTCGTCGCTGTACGCCGCCGCCCGTCAGGCCGGCACGCCGCGCTCGCTCGACGAGATCAGCGCCGTCTCTCGCGTCGAGAAAGACGAGATCGCCCGGACCTACCGCTACGTCGTCCGCGAACTCGGCCTGGAGATCCAGCCGGCAGATCCCGAGAGCTACGTGCCGCGCTTCGCCTCCGATCTCGACCTCTCGGACGAGGTCGAGCGACGCGCCCGCCAGTTGCTCCAGAACGCCAAACAGCAGGGCGTCCACTCCGGCAAGTCCCCGGTCGGCCTCGCGGCGGCCGGCGTGTACGCCGCCTCGCTGCTGACCAACGAGAAGGTCACCCAGAGCCAGGTCAGCGAAGTCGCGAACATCTCCGAGGTGACGATCCGCAACCGCTACCACGAACTGCTGGAAGCCGAAGAAGAGATCCAGCAGGTGTAGAGCGAAACGCCGACGGTCCCCACTCTCTTCTGTGGCCGTATGGAGACTACGCGCCACTTCGTCGCGACCGTCTACGTCGTCGAGAGCGGTGCCGTCGCGCTGCACGAACACGACAAGCTCGACATGTGGCTCCCGCCCGGCGGCCACATCGACCGCGACGAACTCCCCCACGAGGCGGCGCTGCGTGAGACCAGCGAGGAACTGGGCTTCGACGTGGCCCTGCTCGCACCCGAGGGCGATCTGGAGAGCGAGACGGCCCGTTCGATCCCGCAGCCACAGCATTTCCTGCTCGAAGACATCAACGTCACCGACGAGGGCGTCGGCCACCAGCACGTCGACTTCATCTTCTACGGTGAGGCCCCCCATCGAGAGATCGATCCCGAACCCGGCGAACAGCCCGCCGGAGACTGGGAGTGGTTCACTGCGGCCGCGTTGCGAAACCGCGACGACCTGCCCGCCGACGTGGCCGAGGTCGGCCAGCGAGCGATCGAGACGGTCGAGAGCGAGCACAACGCCTAACGGCGCGGTCGTACAAGCGCCGCTATGGATCGACGCTGTCCGGACTGTGGCGTGACGATGGAACCGGTCGAGCTCCGAACTGGCGAGGGGTTCAAACTCCAGATCAACACCGACGAGCGCCGCGAGGGGTTGCTGGGCTCGCTGGGGATGACGGAGAACCACTCCGTCGAGGGGCGACTCTGTCCCGAGTGTGGACTGGTTCGGACCTACGCCGACCTCGACGACGCCTGACGAAACTGGCGCTGTCGACAGCCCCGACCTTGCCGTGGCGTCTCACAGATCGGTCGGCATCGCACTTTTGCGACCAGCGCCGTATGCACGACTAGACGTGTTGGCAGCACTGTTGGGTGTCGAACGCCGGATGACGCGGACTCACGCCGTCCTCTGGGCGGTCGTCCTCGTCGCGACCACGCTCGACATCCTGACGACGATGGTGGGGCTGTCCCGTGGCTTGCAGGAGGGAAACGCGGTCGTCGAGGCCGCGATCGGACTGCTCGGACTGCCGGGCCTGTGGCTCGTGAAGTTCGCGGCGATGGTGTGGCTCGTCGCCGGCTGGGCGCTGCTCTCGGACCGGAACGCGGCGATCTTCCTCGGACTCTTTGCCCTCGTCACGGTCGCGACGGTCGTCGCGAACACCGCGACGCTGCTGGGCGTCGCGTTACAGTAGCGACTCGACGTACCTGGTGACGTGATCGTCCATCCGGCGCTTGAACCCGTCCTGGCGAGCCAGTCGGTCGAGTTCGCGGGCGGCGTACGTGCCGTACTGGACCGCCTTCTTGTCTCGCCGCGCGATCTCCTCGGGGAGCCACTCGCTGGCGGCCCGTCGCAGCGCCCACTTGCGCTCGTCCTCGCCCCGGACCAGCTGCTCGCCGGCCAGTCCCAGCGCCGTCGCGACGACACGATCGTCGAGCAGCGGTGCGACCGGTTCGACGCCCGCCGCTTCGAGGGCCAACACGTCTCGTTCCAGTTGCTCGGGCAGCGTGGCGATCACCTCTCGCTGAGCGCCACGGACCGTGTCGGCCTCGATCCGGTGATCGTCGGGGGCGTTTGCCACCTTCGCGTAGCCACCGAACAGTTCGTCGGCACCCTGTCCGACGACGAGGCGGTCGTAGCCGTCGGCGGCGACGCGCCCAGCGGTCAGAAAGAGGGGGAGCGCGATCTGTACGTCCATGGCGTTCGTCCGTCCCGTCGCGCGGGCGATCCGGGGGACCGCGCTCACCAGATCGTCGTGCGTGAACTCGACGACGGTCAGCTCGCGGTCGAGAGCCGCCGCGGCCGAGCGCGCGGCTTCGATGTCGTGGCTCCCCTCGAAGCCGGCGACGTACAGCGGGGCGTCGAGGCGCGCGGCCAGGAGCGCGGAGTCGACGCCGCCAGAGAAGGCGACGGCGGTCGACGCCGCGTCGACGGCGTCAGTCGCGGTCCGGATCGCCCGTCGGACGGCAGCGACTGCGGTGTCGTCGTCGCTCCGGTCGCCCTCGGGGAGCGTCCAGCGAGCGTCGTCCTCGTCGGCCGTCAGACGGTGGCCCGCGGACACCGACACCGGGTCGTCGAGCGTCGTCGGTTCGAACGCCCACGCGCCGTCGGCGGTCGGATCGGCGGCCCCGCGCTCGACGAACAGCGGGACCCGACCGAGCACGTCCCTGACGAGCGTGGGCCGGCCCTCGACGGACACTCGTCCGGCGAACCCCCGTGTTCCCGGCAGTGGATCGCGGTCCCGGATCGCTCGCCGGACGAGCGACGCGTCGGCACCCCGGATCATTCGATCAGCTGCGAGAAGCGGTTCTTCACCCGGCGCTTGGCCCCGCCAGCGGCCTGGCGGAAGCTGATGTGCCAGGGGGTGCGCTTGCCCTCGACCGTCGTCTGTCCTTCCCGGATGGCGTCGAGAATCGCCGCGACGCTTCGCTCGTCGGTGTCGACGTGTGTCACCGCCTGCCCGACCATCTCGCTGATGTGGGCGTCGCTGCCGGCGGTCATCGGCAGCCCGCGGCGACTGGCGAACTGGTGGGCCTGCCGGTTCGAGCGCCCGGTCAACAGCCGGGAGTTGTACACCTCGATGGCGTCGGCCGCCGTCAGCTCGTCTTTCGAGACCTTGTCCAGGACGCCGCTGCGAGACTCCTGGAAGGGATGGGGGACGACGGCGACCCCGCCCTGCTCGTGGATGCGGTCGAGCGTCTCGGAAAAGGAGAGCCCGGCCGGGACGAGCTCCTCGATGCCCAGCCCCAGGACGTGGCCGGCCTGGCTGGAGATCTCCGCCCCCGGAATGCCGATCAGTCCGTACTCGGGCGCGAGCCGGGCGGCTTCGAGGCTCGCGTCGATCTCGTCGTGGTCGGTGACGGCCAGCGCGTCCAGGCCGACCGCCTCGGCCTGTTCGAGCAGGAGCTCGACCGGATCGCGGCCGTCGTAGGACAGCGCAGAGTGGGAGTGGAGCTCGACCGTTAGCACGGGCGAACGTACTGTAGCGGTCGGCAAAAGCGCCTCGGTCGCGGCCAGCGGCGCGTCGTCGCGCGACGGCCTCTCGCTGTCAGTCCGCCGTCCCCGTGTCGGGCCGCGACGGCGGTGGCGTCTGGATCTCCTCGTCGGTGAGGTAACACTGCGGGTCGGGCGCGAAGAGGTCGTCCTCGACGGTCAGCGCGCGCAGGCGGGAGCCGCCGCGACAGACCGCCTTGTACGCGCAGTCGGCGCACTTCCCGGTCAGGCGGGACTCGCGGTCCCGCAGCGCCGAGAGCAGGGGATTCGACTCGTCCTCCCAGATCGCGCCGAAGGGACGGTCACGGACGTTGCCAAGCGAGTAGTTCTGCCAGAACTGCGTGAGGTGGACGTTGCCCTGGTAGTCCACGTCGGCGACCCGTTCGCCCGTGGGATCGCCGCCGTTGGTCCGGAGGTACTCGTAGACGGTGCGGGCCTTCGCCTCGCCGTAGTGGTCGCGCGCGTACTCGACGATGTAGGCGGCGTCGGCGTAGTTGCCGACCAGCAGCGTCTCGATCTCCTCGCCGCGCTCGTGGTACGACCGGGTCATGTCACAGACCGTCTCGACGGCGTCGCGGCGCTGGTCGGGCGTCAGGTCGGCGTCGAGGATCTCCGTCCCCCGACCGCCGTAGTCGAGGTGATA
Source organism: Halomicrobium sp. HArcht1-1 (assembly GCF_058933285.1). NCBI lineage: Archaea > Methanobacteriati > Methanobacteriota > Halobacteria > Halobacteriales > Haloarculaceae > Halomicrobium > Halomicrobium sp. HArcht1-1. The sequence continues at coordinate 1,321,138 of NZ_JBZYDL010000001.1, read as the reverse complement.
GAAGCAGAACCGATCGAGCCCCTTGTCGCTGAGCAGGTCGACGACGCCCGTGAGGTCCGGCGCGTTGCGTTCGGTGATCGTGTACCGCAGGCCGGTCTTCAGCCCGGCGTCCAGAGAGTTCTGGATCCCCCGGACGGCGGCGTCGAACGCGCCCTCTTTCCCGCGGAAGGCGTCGTTGCGCTCGGGGAGCCCGTCGACGGAGACCCCGGCGTACTTCAGCCCGGCGTCGCGCAGCGACCGGGCGCGCTCCTCGGTGATGAGGGTCCCGTTGGTCGAGAGGACCGGGCGGACGCCGCGCTCGTCGGCGTAGGCGATCAGTTCTTCGAGGTCGTCTCTGACCAGAGGCTCGCCGCCCGAGAAGAGGACCACCGGCACGCCGTAGTCGGCCAGTCCGTCGAGCATCGCCTTCCCTTCGGCCGTCGACAGCTCGCCGTCCGCGACCTCGGTGTCGGCGGCGGCGTAGCAGTGGTCACAGTAGAGGTTGCACTGCTTGGTGACGTTCCAGACGACGACCGGACGGCGCTGTTTGCGGTCGCGGATCTGTTCCTTGCGAGACTCCTCGGCCGCGTCGTAGCGCAGGCCGTCGCCCTCTGCGTCGAGGTCACAGAGGAGTTTGCTGACGGAGATCACGCCTCGTCGACCTCCGTGGCGGCGACCGGCGACGCGGCCTCGGTCTGGACGCGTTCGACCTCGTCGGCCGGACAGAGCCACAGCGCCCCGGCGGTCCACTCGAACAGCTGTCGAGCCTGTTCGCGGGCGATGTCGGCCGACGGTGCGCTGACGCTGCCCGCGTGCGTCAGGGTGTCCTCGGACGACTCGCGGACGAACAGCTCCCACTCGCGGGTGACGGCCTCGCGCGGTTCGTCGACGGTGACAGAGAGGGGATCGTCTGGCATACACGACGGTTACGTCCTGACCCACAAAACCGGGGGAGCGCGTTCCCATCGGCTGGGAACGGGACGTACCGGTTCGGGGAGACAGCGGCGAAAAGCCGATCCTACGAACGGTAGCCCGGCGGAGAGCGGTCAGACGGAGTGGTAACGAAAGCGAACGGACATCCAGATCCGGTCGCGAGAATATAACGGACGTATACTTAATGCCGACTGGTCTCACACCTCGTCTGCCGCCCGGCGATCCCGGGACGGCAGTTCACCATGCCACGAGACTTCATGGCCGAAGACAGAGGAAAGAACGTACTGACAGCCGACGGCGATATGATCGGAACGATCGAGAACATCGAGGGGAGCAACGCACACGTCAAGCCGTCGTCCTCGCTGGACCAGAGCGTCCGCACCAAGCTGGGCTGGACGACAGAGGGCGAAGACGTGTACGAGCTCTCGCACTCGGCAGTCGCCCAGATATCGGACGAGGAGGTGCACCTCGAACAGAACCTCTGAGACCGACGACCATCCGGACTCGACCACGAATCACCAGTAAGCCCCGTACCGACCCCGGTCGTGTTCCGGACCGTCTATTTTTCCGCGTACTCGCGCAGGCTCCCAGCGTCGACCGGCAGTGCCGTCGCCCCGCGTTCCCGTAGCTCCGTGGCGACTCCGTCGAGGTGCTCGAAGCCGACGACGGCGACCGCGGTCCCGTCGGTTCCGGCCAGCGTCCGCGCCATCGTGCGCTCGCGAGCGGCGTCGACGATCTCGTCGGCCGCCGGGCGCTCGAACGCCCGCAGGACAGAGAAGCTCCGCGAGAGGTGTCGGCGTTCGTGTGCGGCCACGGCCGCGGAATCGGTCGGTCGCTCGATGTCGAGATCGATCCCCCCGTCGGCCAGTGGCGTCGAGAACCGATCGCGACCGAAGACGCTCGCGAGGCGACAGGACAGTGCCTGCCGGCCGACCGTGAGCGCGTTGGAGGCGATTCGACCGATCGTCTGACGGCCTGGCGAGCGGTCGCGGATCTCGTCGGCCAGCGCCGCCAGGAACCGGGGGCCGTGGGCGTCGATCGCAACACTGTCGGCGTCGGTCGCGGCGAGTGCGGCGCTCATCTCTCCCTCGCCGTCCGCTTCGAACAGCGGCAGTGCCAGTGGCGGGAGTTCGACGGCGACCGTGTCGGGGTCGAGCGCCCGGATCACGCTGTCGACCCGGTAGACGCTGGCAGGGTGGTCGTGGACGACGCCGATCAGGAGGACGGCTCCGTCCGGGTCTTCGAGGAGCCGGAAGTGATCGGAGCGAATGCGAGGGTCGGCAAGCAGTGCGGCGGGCGACTCGGGAACGGCCCCGAGGTCGTCGGTGGTCATCGAAGGGTTAGCAACCGTATGCTTTCGATCCGCTTAACCCTTGCCTATCCTCTCGTCAGAGAGACCATACCGAGGAGAACCCGTCGAGATGCCTGCCCGCAGTAACACGCGAAAGAGCGGCGGTAACGCGCGGTTAGTCGTCGTCGAGGACGCCTTTCGCGACGGCGACGTCGTCGATGTCCGGGTCCGCCGCGGTCTTTCGGAGGACGAACCGCTTGCGGACGATGTCGGCCGCGTAGATGACCGTCCCCAGGATCATCAGGGTGTCACCGGGCAGACGCGCCCAGAAGAGGTCCTGAATCAGCGGCTGGTTGTAGAACGCCAGGCTCCGACCCGCCGCGTAGCTCCCGGTGAAGATCGCCTCCAGCTGGAGGAAGCCCACCGGCAGCACGGAGACGAACACCATCAGCGCCAGCCCGACGTTCCAGCACCAGAAGGCATAGCGCAGCCAGGTGCCGTCCCAGCGGTCGGGCTCGATGGCGATCTGGAGCATGTACGTGACCATGCCCAGCGCGAGGAAGCCGAAGGCCCCGAACATCGCGGCGTGGGCGTGGCCCACGGTGAGGTAGGTGCCGTGCTCGTAGTAGTTGATCAACGGGAGGTTGATGAAGAAGCCAAGCACCCCGGCACCGACGAAGTTCCAGACGCCGCTGGCGATGATGAACATGAACGGGAGCCGGTAGGGGAAGCTCTCGCCGGCCCCGGTCATGGCGCGGTACTGGCCCAGCGCCTCGTAGAGGATGAACACCAGCGGGATCAGCTCCAGCGTCGAGAAGACGCTCCCGATGGGCACCCAGATGTCGGGCATCCCGATCCACCAGTAGTGATGCGAGACGCCGATGACCCCGGTCGACATCACCAGCAGCGCCTGGAGCATGACCGCCTTCTCGGCGCTGCGACGCTTCAGGAGGTTCATCGACACCAGCGTCAGCCCGATGATGGCGACGATGAAGAACTCGAAGGCCCCTTCGACCCACATGTGGACGACCCACCAGCGCCAGAACTCCGTGACGGCGATGTTGGTGTCCGGGGTAAAGAGGAAGCCCGCGGTAAAGAGGAGGGCGATCGAGCCGCCGGCATAGAGGATCATGTGTGCGAGCCCGTAGCTGGGTTCTCTGTCCAGCAGCGGCTTCAGACCGCGCACCGAGAGGACGGCCCAGATGAGGAACCCCGCGAGGATGCCGAACTGCCAGAGCTTCCCGACTTCGAGGTACTCCAGGCCCTCGTTGCCGAGGATCCACCAGAGGCTCCCGTCGATGTACCCCTTGGAGCCGAGCCAGATCCCACCGAGACCGCCGACGACGACCACGACGATCGCCGCCAACAGCCCGTTGACGTACGTCGACTGGCGATCGGGCTCGTGGCCCGTCAACAGCGGCGGGAGGAACAGTCCGGCTCCAAGCCACGTCGCGGCGATCCAGAGGATCCCCAGGTCGATGTGCCAGGTCTTGGCGATGGCGAAGGGGAGCAACTGGAGGATGTGGACGCCGAAGATCTCCTCGATGCCGAAGAAACCGGCGCGTTCGATGTAGAAGTGCGCCAGTAACCCGCCCAACAACACCTGTGCCAGGAAGAGTCCGGCGGCGACGGGCACGAAGCGCAAGGCGGCCCGCTGGCTGGGGAACACCTTCACGTCGCCGGGTTCGGGGACGGAAATGCCCTTCGCGGACGGTTCGGGGAGCGAGATCGACTTGTACAGCCAGACGCCGAAGCCGGCTCCGGCGACCAGCAGGACCATCGCGATGACGCTCCAGGTCATCGCGGCCGCCGTCGCGTCGTTACCGGCACCGGGCTGGAAGGGCCAGTCGTTCGTGTAGGAGTGATCCCCGCCCGGTCGGTCGGTGTGGGAGAACCACGCCGTCCACAGCGCGAAGTCCGCGAACTGGCGGGCTTCCTCCTCGCTGTCGATCATGTCGACGGGTACGCCCCGTTCGTGGTCGCCCTCGTGGTAGCGCTCGACGTACTCCTGGCGGACCTGCTCGTGAGCGTAGGCCTCCGCCGCGGAGTACTCGATCGGTCCGCCGCCGTACTCGCCGTCGAGGTCCCGTTCGACCACGTCGGCGACGGCGGCCTGTTCGTCGCTTTCGAGGGCGTCGTACGCGCTGCCGTGGCGCTCCTGGGCGTAGTAGTCCCGCATGTGCTGGACTTTCAGGTCCAGCGTGTCCGCAGTGTAGTCCTGTCCGTAGTACGCACCGTTGCCCAGGATCGAGCCGTGGTTCATCAGCCCGTCCTTCTGGAACGCCTTCTTGCCGTCTCTGATCTCCTGTCCGGTCACGATCGTGTCGCCGTCGGGTCCGACGACTTCGTCGGGGATCGGCGGTGCCGACTGGTACGCGAGCCACGCACCACCGCCCATGACGATCAGATTGAACACGAAGACCACCGCGATGATCTTCGCGATCGTCGCACGTTGTACTTGCATACAGGTGACGATTGGCCGACTCCCTACATCAATCCGCTTCGGGTTCTCAGCACCGGGCGACGGGGCGAACATGTTCGTCGCCAGCGCGAGCGGCGACGGTAGCGACAAGAGCCGCAGTATGGCGGCCGAACTCGCCGATCCGTGTCGGTGCTGTTTTACACCTCGACAGGTGAGACTCTGTCACGGATGGTCCGGGACCCGTTCGAAGACGAGTTGTCGCCAGCGCTAGAGGACGTGCTCGACGCGCTGGACGACGAGGACTGTCGGGCGATCGTCAGCGTCCTGGAAGAGCCGATGACAGCCAGCGAAATCGCGGAGGAGAGCGGCGTGCCGCTGTCGACGACCTACCGAAAGCTCGAACTACTGACGGAGGCGTCGCTGCTTCACGAGGGCGTCGAGGTGCGTCCCGACGGACAACACGCCAGCCGCTACGCGATCAGCTTCGAAGACGTCGTCATCTCGCTGGACGACGACCGGACGTTCGAAGTCGAGATCTCTCACCGGCCTCGGACGCCGGACGAACGCCTCGAAAACCTCTGGTCGGAGGTCAGAAAAGAAACATGAGCCCACATGTCCCCAGTTCACAGGTCGGTATCGTCGCGACGAAGACGCTCACGCTCATCCTCGGTGGGCTGATTACGTACTACTCCTACCGGGCCTATCAGCGAACGAGCGCCAGAGAGTTACAGGCCCTCTCGTGGGGGTTCGGGATAATGACATTTGGGGCGCTGATAGGGGGCGTCATCGACATCTTCGTCCCCAGGATCCTGGCCCGTCTCTCGTGGCTCCCCGAGAGCGGCTTCCAGGACTGGCTCGTGGTCAGTGTCTTCGTCCAGAGTCTGCTGACGACGGTCGCCTTCGCCATCATCCTCTACTCGCTGTACGTCGATTGACGACACTGCTGGCGGACGCGACCCCACTCATACTGCCGGCTATCACTTCGTGAAGAGCTTCGCCACCCCGGAGTGGCGAAATCGTTCACAGATGGACAGCCGGTAGTGTCACGCACTGACGAGGGTCCCGACGGAGTAGTCGCCGTGTTCGACGACGACCAGCAGCAGGTTCGCCGCGAAGGCGAGTGCGCCCAGGGCCGCCAGTCCCCAGCCCGCAGTGATCGCGGGCGATGGGAGCAGCGTCGGCGCGACCGAACCGAGGACGACCAGCGCGATCCCGGCGGTGTAGGCGACGCCGTCGACGACCGCCAGCCGGTCGAGGTAGAGATCGTCGACCATCGGCACCGGTTCGAGGCCGACCTGATCGCTGTAGCGGTCGACCCACACGAGGAACGGGACGATGTGGTACAGCGTTCCGAGGACGACGAAGGCCAGACCGCCGGCCAGTAGCAGCGAGCCCGTCGCCGGACCGCCGAAGGTGACGGCCGGCCCGAGTGCGTTCCGCGACCAGCCGACCAGCGCCGGGACCGCCCACACGCCCAGCCCCGCGGCCGCGAGTCCGTAGCGGGTGAGCATCGGCGTCCACTCGACGCGAGTCTGGCGGAGCCTGTTGGCGACGACGACGGCGATGCCGAGCACGGAGAGGGCGACGATCACCCCGCCAGCGCGGGCGATCGGAGCGACGCCGAACAGCCGCCCCACGACGAGCGCCGCCACGCCGACCGGGTACGCGAGCGTTTCGACCCGCTGGAAACGGCGCTCGACGGGGCCGAGCTCGGTCTGGGTGAACATCGTCGCCAGCTGATAGAGCGCCCCGAGCACCGTCGTGAGCACGGCACCGAAGATCGCCGCCGTCGCGTGGGCCGAGCGGACGGTCGCGTGGGTGAGGCCCGCGACGGGTAACGCGCTCGCGGCGAAGTCGACCGCCAGCACCATCCCCAGCGTGGTCACGACGACGAACCAGCCGACGGCGACGGCGAAGTGTGACTCCGTCGCGTCGAAGGGACGGGCCCCGGCGAGCGTCCGGGCGAGGTTGTAGGCGAAGAGCCAGACACCGCCGACCGCGAGCACGCCAGCGATCGGGAGCAGTCCGAGCGCGCCCGTGAGAAAGCCAGCCGCGAGGCCGGCGAATCCGAGCCCCGCGAGGGGCAACTGGAGGATCGCCAGCCGTCTGGAGTGCAGCGAGACGCCAGACCAGACCGGGACGAACTGCGTCATCGCCCCGAGGATGGTCAGACAGATCCAGCCCGCGACGAACAGGTGGACGTGAGCGACCTGGCCCGCCCAGCCGGTCGTCACCGCGGCAGTCGCCACTCCCGCGACCAGGTACGCCAGTGCCACGAGGAAGTGCGCGAGCGGGATCACAGTCGGCGGACCGCTCGACTCGTCGACGGCGGCCGGAATGACGCTCATACCCGTCCGTTCGTCCGCCAGCGTGCTGTCGGTGTGGCCGAACACGTTCGGGACAACGGTTGCTCCGGGGGCGGCCGTCCGTTCACGCATGGACGCGACCGAGGCCCTGCAGACGACCGACGCACCCGACGACGCACCGACCCGCGAACTCGACGTGCGTTCGCTGGGCCCGCCGAAGCCACTGCAAAACACCCTCGAAACCCTGGCGGAGATCGACGACGACGAGGTCGTCGTGCAGTTCAACGATCGCGCGCCGGAGTTCCTGTACCCGAAACTCGACGACCGCGGCTTCGCCTACGACACCGTCGAGGGCGAGGACGTGACCGTGACGACGATCTGGAAGGCATGACCGACTGCGTGACCGAGCCAGAGAGCGGGACACGCAAAGCGGAGGGAGAGCGAGCGAGCGACGCCACGCGGTCGGCAGAGAACGTGGCGATCGAACGGATCAGAGAGCGCGGCGAGTCCGTCCGTGACCGTCAGGTCGAGCGAGCACTGTCGGAGCTGGAGCTGTCGGAACACGAGCGCGACGCCGTCGAGCGACTCGGCGACCGCCTCGTCGAGCGGCTCCTGGCGGTCCCGGAAGCGCAACTCGAACGGGCCGCGAGCGACGGCGACGACGAGACGCTGGCGGCCGCTCTGGAGCTGTTCTCTGGCAGTCGGTGAGTGCGTTCGCGGCGAGAACGGGGGGTGAAGCCGGGGACGATCGAACCGAGAGGTCAGGCCGCGGGCGCGAGGACCAGCAGCGCCTCGCTGTCGGTCCGGGCCTGGGGGGAGATGTCCTGATCGCCGTCGAACCGGACCACGTCGCCGGCCGTCAGCGACACCACCTCGTCGCCGAGGTGGAGGTCCAGCTCCCCCGAGAGCTGGTGAAAGACGATCTGGCGGTCTGGATGCTGGTGGGCCGGGACGCCCTCGTCGGCCGCGAGGCTGAGCCGGACCGTGTGGGGTTCGTGCTCGAACAGCGTCGCCCGGCCGTCGTCGTCGAGGTCGTCCAGCGAGACCAGTTCGGTGTCGTTCATGCTTTCGGGAGCCGTGCGACGTAGTTGCCGTCGTCCCGTTCCTCACAGGAGTACCCCTCCGCGTCGAAGGCCTCGACCTCTGCCTGGAACTCGTAGAACAGCGGCTTTGGCTCGTGGTCGTTGACGATCTCCAGGGCCTCGCCGCTGTCGAGGGTCTGGAACGCCTCGTGGATCATGGGGTGGCGCTGTGGCGGCGGTACCTCGCGCAGATCGAGTGTTTCGGCTGGCATCAGTCGACGGTAGTGGCCACGATCGGGAGGGACTTTGGCCGAACGTGTTCGGCACGTGGCGACGGTGTCAGTCCGGATCGAACTGTCCCGTCTGGAGGCCCCGACGCACCGGCTCGTGTTCGGCGTCGGTCGGCGGTGGCGCGGTGACGAGCGTCGCCGCCAGTCGCTCGCCGTCGTCGGCTTTCACCCCGCGTTCCGTTCCTGCGGGCACGGCGACGACGCTCCCGGGCTCGACCGCGTGGTCGGTCTCGCCGTCGCGGATCACGCCCGAACCCGACACGACCGTGATCGCCACGTCGCTGTCGGGCGCGTGGACGGGGATGAACTGTCCCGGCTCGAAGTATCCCAGGACGACCTTCTGGCGCTCGGTCTCGTGAATCGTCTGTGCGGAGAACTGTGCGTCGTCGTAGCGTCGTTCGGCGTCGATCGACGTTGCGGTCACGACCGAAGCGTCGGCCGGGACGGCGGTCTGGGTTTGCCCGAACGTGTTCGCCAGCAACCACAGCGGGCTGGCGGCCCAACGCTGACGTATGAGCCTCCTCTCCGGCTTCGCTCGCGACGGTGAGGGTCCCGAGTACGACGACTACGACGAGTTCGCTCCCGAACACCTCCCGGAACCGGGACCGTTCCTCGACGGCGCGGTGTTGACCGGCCGCGAACACGCCGCCTTCCACCGGGCGACGCGGACGCTCTTCGAGCGGCGGGGCGTCATCGACATGACCTTCGGCTACAACCTCGCGCGGCTGAACCTCGACCGGCGACATCCCGAGTCGGGGTTCCGGTACGCCCGCGAGACCGAGACCGACGGCGAGCGCGTCCTCCGGGCCGAGTTCACGCCGACGACCGAGTTCTGTCCACAGAGCGACACGCTGACCGTCGGCGCGTTCCGGGCCTGGAACGGCTGTCGCGAGTCCCACGAGTACGACCTCGTGCGGGTCCGGGTCGACCCGATGCACCACCAGAGCGAGACCATCAACGCGAAGCTGCGAGAGCTCGAATCGGTGTTCCGAGAGACCGGCGAGATCCCCTCCGATATCGACGCGGGCGACGCCACGGCTGACGACGACGTGGCCGACGAAGGCGGGTTCGACACCCCGTTCTAGGTGGCGCGAGGGTGAGTCGTGGGAACGACTATCAATGCCCGCACGAACGTGTTCGGAGTAACGCCGATGTGGAGAGCGGCGAAACCGGCCTGCAATGGCAGCAACGCAGCTCGTCCTGACAACGGTGATGGTCGCACTGGTGGCCGGTGCGGCCGCGGTCGTAACGAGGCTAGAGAACTGGCGCTCGTACACGCCGGCCGTCGGCGGCGGCGGGACGGCCGACGAGACGGTCCACCACGGCGAGAAGCCCGGCGGACTGACCCGCTGGCTCACGACGGTCGACCACAAAGATATCGGACTGCTCTACGGGACCTTCGCCGTGCTGGCCTTCGCCTGGGGCGGCGTGGCGGTCGTGTTGATGCGGTTCGAGCTGGTCACCCCGACCTCGAACTTCCTCGAACCGGCGATGTACAACGCGCTACTGACCAGCCACGGGATCACGATGCTGTTCCTGTTCGGGACGCCGATTCTGGCGGCGTTCTCGAACTACTTCGTCCCGATCCTGATCGGGGCCGACGACATGGCGTTCCCGCGGATCAACGCCATCGCGTTCTGGCTGTTGCCCTTCGGGGCGGTCCTGATCTGGGCCGGTTTCTTCATCCCCGGCATCGCACCCGCACAGACGGCCTGGACGATGTACACGCCGCTGTCGCTGGACCAGCCCAGTCCCGCGATCGACCTGATGATCCTGGGGCTGCACCTGACCGGCGTCTCCGCGACGATGGGTGCGATCAACTTCATCGCGACCATCTTCACGGAACAGGGCGAGGACATCAACTGGGCCAACCTCGACATCTTCAGCTGGACCGTCCTGGTCCAGTCCGGCCAGATCCTCTTTGCGTTCCCCCTGCTGGGGAGCGCCCTCGTGATGCTGCTGCTCGATCGCAACATGGGGACGACCTTCTTCGCGATCGGCGACGGCGGCGGGACGCTGCTGTGGCAACACCTGTTCTGGTTCTTCGGCCACCCCGAGGTGTACATCCTCGTGCTCCCGCCGATGGGGCTGATCAGCTACATCCTCCCGAAGTTCTGCGGTCGGAAGCTGTTCGGCTTCAAGTTCGTCGTCTACTCCACGCTGGCGCTCGGGGTCCTCTCCTTTGGCGTCTGGGCACACCACATGTTCGCGACCGGGATGGACCCGCGGCTTCGGGGCGCGTTCATGGCGATCACGATCTCGATCGCGATCCCCAGCGCCGTCAAAACGTTCAACTGGATGGCGACGATGTGGAACGGCCGCCTGCGGCTGACCGCACCGTTCCTCTTCTGTGTCGGCTTCATCGCCAACTTCGTCATCGGCGGGATGACCGGCGTCTTCGAGGCGGCGATCCCCGTCGACCTCCTGTTGCACGACACCTACCAGGTCGTCGCCCACTTCCACTACGTCATCATGGGCGGGATCGCCTTCGCGGTGTTCGCCGGGATCTACTACTGGTTCCCCATCTACACCGGCCGCTGGTACCAGCGCACGCTGGCCAAAGCCCACTTCTGGCTCACGATGATCGGGACCAACATCACCTTCTTCCCGATGATCCTGCTTGGCTACGCCGGGATGCCCCGGCGGTACGCCACCTACGACGTGGCCGTCGGTCCGATCGACCTGTTCACGCTGCTCCACCAGATCGCGACGCTTGGCGTCGTCCTGCTCGTCGTCGGCCAGCTCCTCTTCCTGTGGAACGTCGTCACCTCCTGGATGGAGGGGCCGCGAGTGACCAGCAGCGACCCGTGGGACCTCGACCGCGACGGCATGCGAGCCCGCGAGTTCGAGTGGTTCGCGTCCGAGCGACTGCCCGCGCTGACCGACGGCGGCTCCGAGAACGAAGTGAGCGGAGCCTCGCCGGAGCTGCGGTCCGACGGTGGCGAGGAAGAGCGAGCGAGCAGCGACGCCCGAGACGGGCGAACACCTTCGGCACCGGAGCCTCGTTCTCACGCTGCGTCCGTCGTGTATGAGCGACCGGGCCACACAGCTGCGCGCGCTGGCCGAGGAGATCGCCGACCGCGACGGCGTCCAGGACGCCTGGACGGCAAAGAGCTTCACCGACCGACTGTTCGTCGTCGAGGTCCCGCCCGGCGAGAGCCTGCCCGAACCCGTCGAGCAGTCGATCCTGGCCCACGACTGTCGCGGGGCCGACGAGGTCTACGAGATGGACGGCGTCGACGGACCGGACTTCGCTGGCGACCTCGACGACGGGCGACGCTACCGGTTCGTCGACGTACAGTCTCGCGGTGAACTGCAGTCCTACGTGGTCTGAGACGGCTTTTCGTGGCCGGCGCACTACAGCGATTGGAGCGTGATCGATCCGTCGTCGACTGCGACCGTCAGCGTGTCGCCACCCTCGCCGACCCGTCCGCGCGTCTCCTCCTCGCTGGTCTCGACCTCGTCGAGGACACCGTCCGAGACCGTGACTGTCCCGTCGTCGCTGCGGGCGGTGACCGAGAGATCCAGCGACGGCGACAGTCGGAGCGTCACGTCACCGTCGTCGGCCCTGACGGTCGCCGGGCCGTCGACGTTCTCGACGGCGAGGTCGATGATCCCGTCGTCGGCCTCGACGTCGCCGATCGTGGTCGCTTCGGTCACCGAGATCTCGCCGTCGTCGACCGTCCCCGCGACGCTGTCGACTGCGCCGATCTCGATCTCGCCGTCGTCGCCGTCGATCTGGACGCCCCCGTCGAGCGGACCGACCTCGGCGCTGCCGTCGTCGACCGAGAGCGCGAGGTCCCCGGCCACGTCGCCGACCGTCGCGTCACCGTCGTCGACGGTGAGTTCGGTGACCCGGACGCCGGACGGCACCTTGACCGTGAGCGATTCGAGTCCGCCCCCGACGGTCCCGATCGCGACCCCCGTCGTGTCTTTCACGCCGACCGAGAGCTGTCCGTCGTCGACGTTTCTGGTGACCTGGACGTCGCTCAGCTCCGTCCCGCCGATGGCGTACTTCGTCGCCTGAATCTGGACTTCGTCGCCGTCCCACGGCTCGACGGTCGTCTCGCCGTCGTCGCCGTCGACGGCCACCGCGTCAACGTCGGCGACGCTGTACTCCACGTCCGTCGTGTCCCGTTCCGATTGTCCCGAGATCGTACAGCCCGCGAGCGCCGTCGCCGCGCCGACAGTGACCGTGGCGAGAACGCGGCGTCGCGTCGACGTCTGTGGGTTCGAGTCGTCGTCCGAGTTCGAGTGAGACCAATCCATACCCGATGGTTCCGGTGCTAGCAGTATAATCCATCTACCACAGCTTCAGAATGCGAAAGTGTGCCCGCCGACAGTGTCAGCGGCTGGAGACGGCAGACCGACAGCGACGCCGCGTGCCCGAACGTAGACTGCGATCCGCGTGATGCCCGACGTGGCCGGCGGTTAGCCTTCGTAGCCGGCGTAGTCCATCAGCTCGCCGAAGATGTCCGAGTCCATCGCCTCCTTGTAGACGATCCCGCCGACCATCCCGCCGGGGTAGGTGTTGCCGTTCATCGCGTGGCTGACCTTGTGGCAGTGCATGAGGTAGATGCCGGGGTCGGCGTCGGCGTCGAACTCGATGGTCTTTCGCTCCGCGGGAGCGACGTTGATGATGTCCTGTTCGTACTGCGCTGCCTCGGGGACCTCCGAGCCGTCCTTCTCGACCACGCGGAAGCGGTGGTTGTGCGTGTGCATCGGGTGGCTCATGTACCCGTTGTTGGTGAGGTGGATGCGGACCGTGTCACCCTGCGAGACGATGACCGGCGAGCCGTCTTCTGGGTGGAGCGTCCGGGGCGCGCTCTTGCCGTTGATCGTGAACACGTCGGGATTGCGGTCCCGCGGGCTGTAGGTGGCGTCCATGCCGGCCATCTGCTTGTTCAGGGTCGAGTCCCAGTCTTTCAACGTCATGAACAGCTCCTGGTCGGCCTCCTCGTACCCCTTCGGGTCGACGCGGAAGATGCCGTACATCCCCATGTCGATGTGACGCTGGGTCTGGTAGTGGCAGTGATAGAGGTGCGTCCCGGGGACGTTGGCCGGAATCTCGTAAGTGTGCTTCTCGCCGGGGTTGACCGTGATGCCCGTCGTCGTCGGCACGCCGTCGTTCTCCCAGGTCTTGCGGACGCCGTGGAAGTGCAGCGTGTGAGGCATGTTGGCGTCGGTGTTGTCGAGCGTCACCTTCATGTCCTCACCTTCGGTCGTCCGGAGGATCGGACCGGGGACGCTGGGCTCGCCGTCGTCGGCCTGGAACGCCCACACCTTCGGCAGCTCGACGGGACCACCCATCGTCTCCTCGGGGTGGACCATGTGCTTCGAGGCGACGGTCGAGATCGTGACCTCGCCGCCCTGCTCGTCGACGTTGACGATCTCCGGGGGCGAGGTCGTCGGCAGCGACTCGGACTGACTCGCCATCGAGGTCTCCGTCGCCGTCTCGCTCGTCGTCGAGACCTTCGAGGACGACGTGGGTGCCTGACAGCCGGCAAGTGCCAGCGAACCGCTCAGGCCCGTTGCAGCGACGAACTCTCGGCGACTCATACTCGTTCCGGGGGCTCCGATGCGATCAGTCATTACACTTTGGCGTAGGTAGTACTCCCTTATAGCCGAGCAAGGGGATTCCCACCAGGTGAAAACCCCCCTGAGTATGCAGGGGCCGACGGTATGGGTGGACAGAGTGGATCGCGTCGGGCGCGCATGGAAAGCGATTTAGCCGGCCGGAAGCCACGGGGAGGTAATGAGCCTCTCCGATGCTGACCACGATCTCGTGGTCGAGGAGCTCGGCCGGGAACCGACTCAGGCCGAGGCGGCCCTCTTCGAGAACCTCTGGAGCGAGCACTGTGCGTATCGATCGTCACGACCGCTGCTGGGCGCGTTCGACTCAGAGGGCGATCAGGTCGTCGTCGGTCCGGGCGACGACGCCGCCGTCGTGGCACTGCCCGGGGGCGACGGCACCTACATCACGATGGGGATCGAGAGCCACAACCACCCCTCCTACGTCGACCCGTTCGACGGCGCGGCCACGGGCGTCGGCGGGATCGTCCGGGACACGCTGTCGATGGGTGCCTACCCCATCGCGCTGGCTGACTCGCTGTACTTCGGCGACTTCGACCGCGAACACTCCCGCTATCTGCTCGAAGGGGTCGTCGAGGGGATCAGCCACTACGGCAACTGTATCGGCGTCCCGACCGTCACCGGGAGCGCGGCCTTCCACGAGGACTACGAGGGGAACCCGCTGGTCAACGTCTCCTGTATCGGCCTGGTCGACGAAGAGCGGATGATCACCGCCGAGGCCCAGCAGCCGGGCAACAAGCTCGTCCTGGTGGGCAACTCCACCGGACGGGACGGTCTCGGCGGGGCCTCCTTCGCCAGCGAGGACCTCGCAGAGGACGCCGAGACGGAGGATCGCCCGGCCGTTCAGGTCGGCGACCCCTACACCGAGAAGCTGCTGATCGAGGCCAACGAACAGCTCATCGACGAGGGGCTGATCGAGTCGGCCCGCGACCTCGGCGCGGCCGGCCTCGGCGGTGCGAGCTCCGAACTGGTCGCGAAGGGCGGGCTGGGCGCGGAGATCGAGCTCACCGAAGTCCACGAGCGCGAGCCCAACATGAACGCCATGGAGTACCTGCTCGCCGAGAGCCAGGAGCGGATGTGCTACGAGGTCGCGCCGGAGAACGTCGACCGCGTGAAGGCCATCGCCGAGCGCTTCGACCTCGGTGCCTCCGTCATCGGCGAGGTCACCGACACGGGCGACTACGTCTGTACGTTCGAGGGCGAGACGGTCGTCGACTGCGACGCCGAGTTCCTCGGCGAGGGCGCGCCGTTCAACGACCTGCCGGCCGAAGAGCCGACCCAGCCCGAGCGAGACCTCCCCGAGGTCGCCCTGGAAGAAGCCTTCGAGGCAGTCGTCGCCAGCCCGAACACGGCCTCGAAGCGCTGGATCTACCGCCAGTACGACCACGAGGTGCAGGTCCGGACGGCGACTCCGCCCGGCGACGACGCGGCGGTACTTGCCATCCGAGAGGCTGGCGCAGAGGCGAGCGACGACGACAGCGAGAGCGGCGTCGGGCTGGCCTACACGGCCGGTGCAGACCCCAACTGGACGGACACGGCACCCTACGAGGGCGCACGCGCCGTCGCGCTGGAGAACGCCACCAACCTCGCCGCCAAGGGGACGACGCCCCTGGCGGCGGTCGACTGTCTCAACGGCGGCAACCCCGAGAAGCCCGACGTGTACGGCGCGTTCAAGGGGATCGTCGACGGGCTCGCCGACATGTGCTCGACGCTCGACGTGCCGGTCGTCGGCGGCAACGTCTCGCTGTACAACGACTCCGTCAGCGGTCCGATCCCGCCGACGCCGACGCTGGCGATGGTCGGCACCAAGGACGGGTACGACGCGCCGCCGCTGTCGCTGTCGGGCGAGGGCGACCTCCTGCTCGTGGGAGCGCGGGCACTAGAGGGCGACGCGGAGCCACGTCTCGGCGGCTCGGAGTATCTCGGGCAGTTCGGCGGGAGCGACCGATTCCCGACGCTGCTGGACCACCCCGACGCATTCGTCGACACGCTCGCCGACGTAGCCGACGACGCGGCGACGCTCGCGACCCACGACCTGAGCCACGGCGGCCTCGCCGCCGGACTGGCAGAGATGGTCCACGAGGATGGGGGCGCGAGCGTCGAGATCGACGCCACGAACAAGGGCACTGGAGTCGAGTTGTTGTTCGGCGAACAGCCGGGACGCGTCGTGATCGAGACGACGGACGCCCGCGCGGTACGCGAGGCCTTCGACGGTGTCGCACCAGTCTACGAGCTGGGTTCCGCGGACGACAGCGGACGACTCGATCTGACGATCGGCGGCGAGTCGCTGCGCTACGACGCCGAGGCGATCGCCGACCTTCGGTCGATCATCGCCGACGAGCTGGCCTGATACGGTTTATCGTAGATGCTTCCCGGCGATCGTCACCGCGGGGGAGACGATCAGCGGTAAACCGCTACAATACTTCGTATGACGCCGTCGTCGGCTGTCCGCTGGACGCCCCCATTCGTCGACGGGGGGCGCACACGCTCTCTTCCGTTGCCGGTGATCGCAAGCAGTGACGGCGACAGTCTCAGACCAGGACGAGCGCCAGTCCGAAGATCAGGAGTAGTCCGACGGCGGCGACCGCGCCCCCGCGGGCGACCTGTCCCATCGTGAAGTCACTCTGGGGTGCGGTCTCGCGAAGCGGCGGTTCGCGCGATGGCAGTTCGACGTGTGCTGGGTCGTAGTCTGGACGGTCCTCGTCGTGCCCGTGGTCGTCGCTCATGTCCGGTCGTTCCCCGCGGTGGTACCTATTCCTGTCGGAATCTCGTCCCGGCTGCGCCAGCCGAAACCGACAAAGCCCGGAGCGACGAACGGACAGGTAGTAAATGACTCTCACGAAGCGGATCATCCCCTGTATCGACGTGGACCTCGACGAGGACGGCAACGCCGCGGTGTACACGGGCGTCAACTTCGAGGACCTGGCCTACACCGGCGACCCCGTCGAGATGGCCAAGAAGTACAACGAGTCGGGGGCCGACGAGTTCGTCTTTCTCGACATCACCGCCAGCGCAGAGGGGCGCGAGACGATGCTCGACACCGTCTCACAGGTCGCGGACGAGGTGTTCATCCCCCTGACCGTCGGCGGCGGAATCCGCACCCGCGAAGACATCAAAGAGACGCTGCGGGCCGGCGCGGACAAGGTCTCGATCAACTCCGGTGCGATCGAGCGGCCAGAGTTGATCGGGGAAGGCGCGGCGGCGTTTGGCAGCCAGTGTATCGTCATCTCGGTCGACGCGCGGCGACGATTCGACGAGCAGGGCGAACACTACGCGGACGTCGACGGGGAGTCCTGCTGGTTCGAGTGTACCGTCAAGGGCGGCCGCGAAGGCACCGGCCTCGACGTGGTCGAGTGGGCCACCGAGGCCGAGGACCGCGGCGCAGGGGAGCTGTTCGTCAACTCGATCGACGCCGACGGCACCAAGGACGGCTACGACATCCCGCTGACCAGCGCCGTCTGTGACGCCGTCTCCACGCCGGTGATCGCCTCCTCGGGCTGTGGCAGTCCCGAGGACATGTACGAGGTGTTCACCGAGGCCGGTGCCGACGCCGGGCTCGCGGCCTCGATCTTCCACTTCGACGAATACTCCATCGCAGAGACCAAGCAGCGCCTCGACGAGATGGGCGTGCCGGTGCGTCTGTAACCCTCGCAGCGTTCGCCTCGACCGTCCTATCCCCGCGACCGCTACCCTTTTGCGCCCCACTCCCCGACTATCCGATAATGGAGTGGCGGTGTACCTGGTGTGGCAAACCCCACGAAGAGAACGATCCGCCGTGTGACAACTGCGGGCACAACAAGTTCGAGCGAGCCGTCGAACAGGTCCCACCGGCCGAGACCGACGGCCCGACCGATCCCGTCTGGGTCTGTACGGAGTGTGGCCGTCAACACACCAAAAACTCCCCGCCGTGCAAGCGCTGTGGCAACGTCGAGTTAGAACAGCGCCAGCCCGACTGGGACGACCTCGACGAACTCGGCGGCACCTCGTACCGCGACGTGCTCGAACCCCGGTACGTCGCCGGTTACGCCATCGCCGCCGTCCTGGGGATCACGCTCGTTCTCGCGTACGCGGGCGTCGTCACGTTGCCGGGGATGGGACGGCCACCGGTGCCCGACGACGTGGCTGGCGCGGGGGATCAGGTCGGCGACCTCTCGATCGCAGACGTCGAAGCCGCCTACGTCGAGGAACTCACCGACCGCCGCGAGTCCGAGGGGGTCGGTGCCGTGACCAACGACTCCGACCTGGCGTGGTACGCCGCCTACGTCAACAAGCGCACCGTCCAGAACGCGACCGGCGACGGACCGGCACTCTCCAGGGAAGAGATGCTTCGGGTGAGAGAGTACTGTGAGAACCCGGTCGTCGACCGCTACACCGTGTTCTCGACGGGACCAGTCGAAGACTTCGACAGCGAGGCGTCGCTGGCCGGGACGCTGCTGGACGGCTGGGAGGATCGCTCCGACGCACTCGTCGAGTCACAGACGCGGATCGGCGTCGACGTCCACGTCGCGCCGAACGACCGCGTGTTCGTCACTGTGGCGGTCTGCTAACAACAGAAGAGAGTCCCGAACGTCAGGCCGCGGCGTCGAAGGCCGCCTCGAAGTCGTCTGCTTTCTCCATGACGCGGTCCGCACCGGCCTCGAGAGCGTCGAGCGCATTCACGTCGACATCGGTCTTGACGGTCAGCACGGGGTCGGTCTGGCCACCGGACTGTTCGGGGTTCATGTCGTAGGTCGCCGCCGTGACGCCGTCGGTCTCCAGTAGCGCCCCCTTCAGGACGTTCATGAACGTGTGGTCCTCGCCGGCAATCTCGATCGAGAGCATCGTCTCTTCTTTCTCGATGACGCGCAGATCCATGCCCGTCCGTATTCCGTTCGGGCGCATGAAAGCTTCGCTTCGCGGTTTCGAGTGCCCTCACACGACGGCGTAGATCATCAGCAGGCCGAAGTACACGACCACCAGCGCCGCCAGTGCCTTCAGTCGGAACATACCGATTGCCTCCTCTTCCTCGCGGTAGGCGTCGCGGAACCGCTCGACCTCCTCGTCGTCCAGTTCGCTGGCGTGTTCGAGCCCGCGATGGAGCGCCCGGAACCGCTCGCGGGCGAAGGGACGACCGCAGTACTCACACTCGTACAGCGGGGCCGACGTGGGAACGTGGTAGTCCTCGTTCATAGGTAGGGGAGTGGGATATCTGGCTGGGAGATGACCCAGAGGCTCGTCATGGTGTAGACGACCATGACGGCGATGAACGGATACTGCGACCGAATCGCCTGGAGGCGTCCGGGAAACAGGTCGTAGGCCGCGGCGTGGGCCACCCAGATCGCCAGCAGGTGGCCGACGATGATGCTGGCCATCGCGACGCCGCCGAACCACCCCGGCATCGAGAGCACGAGCACCGTGCTCCGGGCCGTCAGCGGCGCGGCCAGCGTCTGGCCCAGTGCCGGCGCGAGCCCGAGGAAGTAGTCGAGGTAGTGAGCGAAGTGGTAGCCGGCGACGATCGCCAGCAGCGGCGGCGCGAACCGGGCGGCCAGCGCGGCGGGCGTCAGGAAGGTCTCGGCCGTCGACCGCGAGAGCCTGGCCGCGAGCACGTAGAGACTCCAGAACAGCCCGAAGCCAAGCAGGAGGGCGAGCAGGTAGACACCCAGCGGCGGGATCCCGAGCCCGACGAACGGCCCCGCGATCCCGCGCCAGGCGGGCGTCGAGACGAACCCGTCGAAGGTCGTCACCCACAGCAAGGCGAGGACGAAGGCGACCTCGTCGCGGCCGTCGACCAGTCGCCGCTCGGACAGCGCCGTTCCCGGAAGGCGAAGCGTCAGCCCGTCGCCGTCGGACGAGAGCGGAGCGACGCGGCCGTAGTAGCGGAACACGCGAGCCGGCGGGTCGACCTTCCCGAACCACGTCTCCGGACCGAACGCCACCGCGCCGACGAGTGTCACCGCAGAGTACGCCACCACAGTGGTCGCGAGCAGCGACGCGTTCTCGGCCAGCGGACTGACGACCTCCAGGTAGACGAGCGCCAGGAGCCCGACGACGCTGGGCCACGCACCGAGCCGGTCGGGATACCGCAGGTCCAGCGCGGGCACCAGCTCGGCGACGGTCCGCCACGGATTGAGCACGCTCCAGCTGTTACCCAGCAGGTACGCGCTCATCGACAGCCCCGCCCACCAGCCGACCCAGACCAGCAAGATCGCGGCGTTCGAGCGGGCGTCCGTCGGCCCGAAGTAGCCGACGACGACGACGAGCACGACGCCAGCGATCCCCGCCGCCCGCAGCAGGCCGACCGCGACGCGCCGGCCCGGAACGCCTGCGCCGCGACGCCAGTCGTGGATCGCGTCGATCAGTTCCCGGTCCGTGACGAAGCTGGCAAGCAGGAACGAAGCGCCGACCGCCGCCCCGCCCGTCGAGAGGAACAACCACGTCGGAATCGTCAGCGGTTCGCGGATGTCCTGGGCCAGGCTGCCCCCGTGAGCGGTGGCACGACCGACCGCCAGCACCGCCAGCGCGACGACTGCGACTGCGCGACGCCGAAGCATTACTCGACTGTTCGGCTCGGCGAGGGAGAAGGCATCGGTTCGCGCCCGACCGGCCAGCCACGCGGACGAAGCGCACGGAGTTGGAAGCGCTTTTGATGGTCCACTCGCAAGAAGCGCGTATGACCGTAGCCGAAGACACGTCAGAGGAGCACGGGGACCACCATCTCCCCGCCGTCGAGGACTGGCCCCGCGGGTTCGGGGAGGCCAGCTGGTGGCCCTTCATCACTGCCATCGGCGCTGCCGGCATCTACGTCGCTGCCGGCCTGTTCGTCCTCTCACAGGCAGAGAATCCCGTCGTCTCCGAGCTGATCGCCGCCGGGACGACCGTCGCCACCGTCGGGATCTTCCTGGCCGGCCTCTATGGCTGGCTCTACCACGCGTTCGTCGCCAACTTCTGGGAACGCGGGACGGATCACCACTCCGGTGGAACCCTCCGGTTCGCGATGCTGCTGTTCCTCGGCAGCGAGGTCGCCACCTTCGGTGCCGGCTTCGTCTACTACTTCTTCGTTCGCGGCGCGAACGTGTGGTCGGCCGAACTGCTCCCTCACGGCGGAAACGTGTTCGGCAACCTCGTCATCGCCAACACGATCATCCTCGTGATCAGTTCCCTGACGCTGCACTACGCACACGTCAAGCTCCTCGACGGAGACCGACAGAGCTTCGTCCGATGGCTCGGGCTGACGCTGCTGCTGGGCGTGATCTTCATCGGCGGACAGGCCTACGAGTACTACGAGTTCATCGTCGGCGAAGGCTTCACCATCGCCGAAGGTGCCTACGCCTCCGCGTTCTACGGGCTGACTGGACTGCACGGACTCCACGTCACGATGGGTGCCGTCCTGCTGGGCATCGTCTTCGTCCGGGCGATTTACGGTCAGTACTCCGCAGAACGACACACCTCGGTCTCGACAGCCTCGATGTACTGGCACTTCGTCGACGTGGTCTGGATCTTCCTCGTCGTCGTGCTGTACGTGGGCGCAGAGCTGTCGATCTGAGCCGCCGGTAGTTTCAAGCCGGGTTCTCACCAGCTACCCGTATGGACGAACTCGACGTGAGCGACGGCTTCGACGTCCACGACTATCGTCACGGTCTCAAGCTGCTCAAGGAGGACCGCGAGACGATGGCCCTCGAAAACCGTGCGGAATTTGCCTGCCCGGCCTGTGGAAAGGCCTTCGAGAAGCTGTTCGTCTCCCGGCGTCGCGAGAACACCTTCGGCAACCCCGACAGCCCGATCTGTCTCGTCCGGACCGACGAGCGACTCCTCCTGCTGACTCACTGAGACTGTCGACTACCCGGCCGTCCAGCTGACGACGACTCCAGAGAGAACGGGGACAAACGGTCACGGTATTGGAGAAAGCATTTACCGAGTGGTCCAGAGGCGACAGCATGGATCGAAGATCGCTCGCGACACTCGCAGTCGGTGTCCTCCTGGTGTTGAGTGGCTGTGCCGACGTGGCCGTCGACGCGACCGTCGACGGCGACGGCACGGTCGAGTCCTACGAGACGACGATCGAGATGCCCCCCTCGACCTACGATCGCCTCCAGTCGACGGCCGAAGACGAGGGGTACGGCTCGGTCGAGCGGTACCTGCTCCGTGGGGTCAACGAGAGCCGCGCGGAGTCGGTGTCGTACAACCAGAGCCTCACCGACGACGGCAACGTGACGGTCGATCTGCGGCTGTCGTCGTGGAATCCCGGACCGAGCAGCGGCGTCGAGACGACCGTCGAGGAGGGCAACGTCACCTTCGTCGATCGCTCGTTCGTCCAGAACAGCGGCCAGCTGGGTTCTCAGAGTGGCTACGCGCTGACCTACACGGTCACGATGCCGACGAACGTCACCGACAGTAACGCCGACACCGTCGAGGGTGCGACGGCGACGTGGCGCTACGACAGCGACGAGGCGATCGAATCGCCGATCCGCGCACAGAGCCCGGTCCCCGACTCCGGCTCCGGCCCCGGCGTCGGTGTCGTCGGGACGCTCGTGGCCGTCGCTCTCGTGGTGGGACTCCTCGCACGCCGAACCTGACGGCTGTCGACCGCGACACTCACCACAGGTGTCGCAGCAGCGTCGGCGCTTTCCGAACGTCGTCGAGCCGGAACGGGTACAACGAGAGCAGATCCGGCAGCGTCAGCTCGTACCGCTGGAGGCGATCGAGCTGTGCGTCCGAGAGACGGCCGCTGTTGGCGACGAACCTGTTCTGCTGGGCCGCGTCGAAGTCGTAGAGCAACTCCCCGGCGATGCGCTGGCGCTTCCAGTTCGACCCCTTCTCGCGGTTCCAGCGGCGCTCGTAGGCCGACAGGAACGACCGGGACACGTCACCGGCGGTGAGGGCTCGCGTCGCGACCTCGGCCGCCATCTCGGCCGACTCCATCCCGGACCGGATTCCCTCGCCAAAGAGGGGGTTGATGCTGGAGACGCTGTCGCCCACGGCGACCAGCCCGTCCGTCGCACGGCGGTTGATCGAGTTGTCGGAGATCGCCTGCCCGGCGTGGACGGCCCGTACGTCGTCGACCTCCCACCGGGGGTCGTTGCGAGCCCACCGCTCGACGTAGTCGTCGATCGCCCCGTCGTCTGGCGGACTGTGACGCGCGTAGAAGTCGTCGATCCAGCAGACGCCGACTTTGAACACGTCGTCACCGCCCGGAAACACCCACGCGTACCCGCCCGGCGCGTACTCGTGGTCGAACCGGAACAGCATCGACGACAGGTCGTACCGGCCGGTCACCTCGTACTCCTTGCCGATCCCGCGCTGGGCCGCCTCGCGGTCCCACATGTCCAGTCGGGTCGTCAGTGTCCCCGCCGGTCCCGTCGCGTCGACGACCAGATCCGCCCGATATGTCACCGACTCACCGTCGCGGGTCCCGCGGACACCGACGACGGTGCCACCCTCGACGATCGGTTCCCGAACGCGAACTCCCGTGTGGATGTCGGCCCCGTCGGCGGCCGCGTCCGCGCCGAGAAATTCGAGGAACGCCGGGAAATCGAGCACGTAATTGGGGATGTCGAGGGTCGCCCGGGCACTTGGCCCTTCGAACTGGACCGTGGCCGACTCGGACATCACGACGTCGTCGGGCACGCCAAAGCCCTCGACGACCTGGTGGAAGGTCCCACCGGTCGACTTGTCGTTGTCCGCCAGCTCGTCGTTTGCTTCGAGTACTGCGACCGAGTGGTCCGACCGCCCGACGACCGACCGGGCGAACTGCAACCCCGCCGGCCCACCGCCTGCGACGACGATATCGTACGACTCCATCTCGGCTTACACTGGGGCACAAATCGGGTAGTAGGTTGCGGTCGAGTGCCAGTGGCGAGGCCGAGCGCGACAGGGAGTACGTCACGACGGGAAGGTCTCTCCCGATCCGAAGCGAAGGGACGAGCTGGAGCCCTGCACCGCGACGGATCAGCTCGCTCCAGAATGGGACCGCCGCGATGGCGACCGCTCGTCACCGTCGTTCCTCGCAGAAAGCCGGTGGAGGGATTCTGAACCACGTGAAGACGACCGCTCGCTACGCTCGCGCTGCGACTTCGCTCGTTCAAATCCCACGACAGCATGTGCTGCTCACGAAGTTGTTCGCAGCAAAAAGCCGGTGGAGGGATTTGAACCCTCGGCCTAATCCTTACGAAGGATTCGCTCTGCCAGTCTGAGCTACACCGGCGCGGGCATACGGTACGATGCCCAAGACGATCATAAGGGTTCCGAAGTCCGGCGATTATGGGACACGGAGACACGGTTACCGGGAGAGACGAACGTCCAGGACGACGTTGTGCTCGTGGGGGGCATAAGAGCGGACCGTGTGGCGGGTCTCGACGCGTACGTCGTAGTCGGGTTCGAAGGCAGCCCGGATCGCCCGCTCGCCCGGCCCGTAGGGATCGTCTTCGTGCTGGATGTCGTAGTAGTGGAGCACGCAGTCGCTACCGGCGATCGTCTCGGCAGCGTCGAGGAACTCGTCGGCGCTGTGTGGGAGGTTCATGACGAGCCGGTCAGCCCAGTTCTCGTAGTCGGGAGCCACCGCGCGTACGTCGCCTTCGATAGCGGTCACACGGTCGGCGACGCCGTTGCGTCGGGCGTTCTCGCGGAGGTACTCGATCGCGGTCGGGTTGACGTCGACGCCGACGGCCGTCGCACCGCGCTGTGCGAAAGGAACCACGAAGGGGCCGACGCCAGCGAACATGTCGAGCGCGCACTCGTCTGCGTCCACCTGCTCGACGACGCGGTGGCGCTCGGTCGCCAGACGAGGGGAGAAGTACACCGCGTCGAGGTCCACCAGGAACTCACAGCCGTACTCGCGGTGGACGACCTCGGTAGCCGGCCGGTCCGGCTCGTCGTCGGGCTGGGCCAGTACGTCCCAGTCACGGACGCGAGTCTCTCCTTTGACCTTCGAGGCGCGGTTGAGGACGGTCCGGACCGGGAGGTCGGACGCGACGATCGCGTCGGCGATCACTCGCGCACGCTCCGGATCGTCCTCGTCGACGACGATCACTTCGCCGATCCGCTCGTAACTGGGCTCGAAGTCGAGCCGGTCGGCCGGCATCGTCTGGGACTCGCGGACCGGCGCGTCGTACTCGACCACGTCGAACTCGTCCGGGACCGCCGTCGGGTCCGTGACCGGGATGTAGATCGTCGCCTCGTCGACCACGATGTCGTAGCCCTCTGCGACCAGATCGGCGTCCGCGAGGCGCTGTCGGCTCTCCTCGCCGGCTTCGCGGTCGACACGCACGCAGGGAACGCCCATACCGCCACTGGCCACCCGTGGGCGGTAAGCCTGACGCTTCGCGCCCTTTATTGGCCGGCGACGCCGACACAGGGTATGCTCACATTCGTCGGTCTCGGACTCTACGACGAGCGCTCGATCACGGTCGAAGGGAAAGAGGCCCTCCAGACTGCGACCGACATCTACGCCGAGTTCTACACGAGCAAGTTGATCGGCACGACGATCCAGAAACTGGAGTACTACCACGACATCGACGTCGAAGTGCTCGATCGCGCAGCCGTCGAACAGACCCCCGACGAACTCCTCGATGCCGCCGAAGACGGCGACGTGGCCTTCGTAACGGCGGGCGACACGATGGTCTCGACGACACACGTCGACCTCCGTCTGCGGGCCGAGGAGCGTGGCATCCACACGCGAGTGATCCACGGGACGACCGCACAGACGGCCGCGAGTTCACTGACCGGGCTCCAGAACTACCGCTTCGGGAAGGCGACGACGCTCCCCTTCGAAGACGCCCACGGCGGCGACGGCGTCCCCGACAGCGTCGTCGAGACGATCACGGCGAACCAAGAGCGAGGCCTCCACACCCTCGTCTACCTGGACATCAAAGTCGACGACCCCCACTGGGAGGGCGAACAGGAGTTCATGACCGCAGACCACGCCGCCGGCCTGCTCGCAGACCACCTCGACACGCTCGGCGTCGTCGTCGCACGGGCGGGCAGTGCGAACCCAGTCGTCGAAGCAGACAGCCTCGACGCACTCGCCGACGGCGACTACGGCGGCCCGCTGCACCTCCTGGTCGTCCCCGCCGACCTCCACGAGATGGAACGAGACGCACTCACGACGCTCGCCGACGCGCCGCTGGACGACTAGTCACCTTCGGCCGTCAGTTCTTCCCGGAGGTCGTACTCCGTCCCGGTCACGAGATACGCCACGTCGTCGACGAGCGAGAGGATCTCCGGCAGCACCTTCACCACCAGCCACGTGATGCCTACGAGCGCGATCACCGAACCGAACTGCGCGAGCAGGCGGTCGGCGATGTAGTACGACACCATCTGCTCGTCGGCCGTTCCAAAGAGGTCGGTGATCGTGCCCACGAACCACTGCATTCGCTGCTGGCCGAACATCGTCGCGATGAACACGTTCCGAACCAGGTTCAACCCGTAGATCACCGGCACGGAGACCGCCAGCGCGCGGGCCTTCCGACCCAGCGGAGCCTCGACGGCGAGGATCGCACCGGCAAGAATCGAGATGCTCCCCACGCCAGTACAGGCGACGATGATCGTGTACGTGATCGGCCGCTCGTTGCCCGGGAAGTAGAACGTGCTCAGATAACCGTAGTCCGAGGACGGGACCTCGCTCAGGACGCTGGTCCCTCGCACGAGTTCGGGCTCGACGCCGATCAGCGAGAGGAGCGTCCCCGTCTGTGCGGCGACGACCTCGATCATCCACTTGCGAAGCGGGTTCGACTCCAGCAGCGGAAGGTAGGTGAAGGGCAGATAGAGCAGCCCCATGTACCCAATCGCCTTCGAGAGAGTGAACAGCGAGTCGCGGCCGTTCCAGAGGAGGTAGCCGACGTACAGCGACAGTGGGACGGCAGCGATACTACCGATCCCCTCGACGATGCTCTTCTGGACGAGGACGAAGTGGGGCACCAGGACGAGCCAGAAGAGTCCGAAGACTCCCCACGTGAGAGCGCCGAGCTGTCGGGCTCGCTCGCGTGCGTCCGTGTGGGCAGCGAGGACGCCCGTCGCGAGAAAGCTGATCACGAGCAGCCACGAGAGCGGCCGTGCGACGGCGAGCGGGTCGCCAACGACCGAGGTAAGCGGGGCGGCACCGACCATGTGTTGCTACGTTACGCAATCGCGGGTATATGCTTTGCCGTTGTGCCCGCTGTCGGCACTATCGAAGGAGCGTCCGAAGAAAAATCGCGAATCAAGGACCGGACGAAGTCCGGTTAGTTAGTGTCCTCAGTTGTTGCGCCGCGTCGCGAGCAGCGCAGCAGCGAGGAGGCCGACGAGTGCGACGACTGCGCCGAAGCCAGCACCGTCGCCGGTGGTGGTCTCGTCGCCGCCGTCGTCAGTCGGGGTGTCCTCGTCCGGAGTCGGCGTGTCCTCGTCCGGCGTCGGGGTGTCCGTTTCCGGCTCAGGCGTCGGCGTGTCCGTGTCCTCGGTGGTCTGGATCGTGACCGTCGCGCTGTCCGTCACTGCCGAGCCGTTCTCGGTGTACGGACCGTCCGCACCATCACCATCGCCGAAGTCGTACTCTTCGTTGTCGTTGGTGTCCTGGTGGGGCATCGCGACGACCGTCGCGTTCTCGTCCAGAGCGGAGTCGAGGCTGATCTCGACATCCTGCTGGGTGCCAGAGTCGAGGTACTCGGAGTTGCCGATGACCTCACCGCTGGCGTTGTTGAGGTGGATCGCGACGAAGCCACCGTTCTCGGTCGTAACCGAGTCGACCGTCACGGTGGAGCCGTCGGTGGTCTGGTTGCTGATGCTGACGGAGGCAGTCGGCACTTCGCCGATGCGACCGTCGTACTCGTCACCGACCGGGGAGCCACCGCGACGCGTCTGCAGCGTCAGGTTGGTCCCGGGCGAGACGTCGCTGAAGTCAGCGCCTTCCGTCGTGAAGGTACCGTCCGGCTGGACGGTTGCTTCAGGTC
This sequence comes from Halomicrobium sp. HArcht1-1, assembly GCF_058933285.1. Lineage (NCBI taxonomy): Archaea > Methanobacteriati > Methanobacteriota > Halobacteria > Halobacteriales > Haloarculaceae > Halomicrobium > Halomicrobium sp. HArcht1-1. Next base: position 1,293,405 of record NZ_JBZYDL010000001.1, on the reverse strand, counting down.
GAGTCTGGAACGGACTCGCGTTGTCGCTGGACTTGACCCGAACGTTGAGGTCGGTGCCAGGCGCGTAGTTGGTCTGACCGGAGACGGTCTGACCGGACGCGGACTCGATCAGGATGAGGTCGTCAGCGTTCGTGACGAGCTCAGTGTTCGGTTCGACGAGCGTGAAGTCACTGGTGACTTCCTCGTTGTCGTCGATCGTGTTGAGGACGTTGTCGTCCTCGATGGTGAACGTCGCCTCGAAGTTGTCGTCTTCCGCGAGGTCGCGGGTCGGCTGGTCGACGTTCGACAGTTCAACGGCGATGAAGTACGAGTTGTTCTCGGGGTCTTCGATGACCGAGATCGCGTCGTCGTTCACGAAGTCGAGCTCCTTCGGGTTGCGGTTTGCTTCCTCGTTGGTCTGCTCGATCGTGAGGTCGATCGCTTCGTCGTCGTCGTTGCCCTGGTTGTTGTCGATGAGGGTCTTCAGACCACCTGCGTGGTCCACAGCACCCTCGATACCGCCAGCTTCGAGCTGGAGGATGACGGTGTCACCGTCGGCGTCACCGCCGTCGTAGGCAACTTCACCAGACTCGGTGATCGACGAGCCGATCTCGTCGTAGACGTCGCCGACTTCGAGGTCGTCGATGTCAGTGCCCTTCGGCGTGACCCACGACTGCATGCCGTCAGTCGAGCGCGGCTGCAGCGAGAGCGTACCGAGCGCGTCGGAGTCGGTGTAGTCGTCAGTACCCATCTCGACGTGGCCGACGGAAGCGTTCATCTCGTACTCCGTCGGGTCGAGAGTGTCGGAGCCGACAGCCTCGTCGGTGTCGGTGAAGTCGCCACCCTGCGTGACGAATTCGATCTCGTCGTCAGTGTTACCGACGCTGACGACGTTCTCCTCGGATGCGCGGCCTGCGGTGTAGCTGTTGAATTCGAGGGAGACCTGACCGTCACCGCTCTCGTCAGAGACCTGGTAGACGATGTAGTAGCCCTGATCTTCGGTACCGATGGTGACCGTCGCTTCGTCGGTGTTGGTCATCTCGACCGTGACGTTCGCGACGTCACCAGCTTCGTCGGTGAAGACGCCGTCACCAGCGAAGGAGACGTCGCCCTCACCGGCTTCCGAGACTTCGATCGAGTCAGTTTCCGACGTGATGCCGGTGTCGTCGTGCGTGACTTCGATCGAGTAGTTGCCCGTGCCGTAGTCAGCGTTGGTCGGGGCGGTGAAGCGAACGGTCGCCTCACCGGAACCGGAGAAGCTACCGGTCCGTTCGATGGTGTCACCGCCGTCGTCCTCGACGGCCTCGCCGTCGCTGTCGAGGAGCGTGGCCGTCCACGGGTCGTCGAGGTTCGCGTTGGACTCGACATCCGCGACGATGCGGTCTTCCGTGGAGATCTGCGTGTCACGGGCTTCGGCGCTGAGGCCGAGGTCGTTGGCTGCAAGATCGTAGTTGGTGTCAGTCACACCGCTACCACTAATCTGGACGTTGTACGTTTCGCCCGTGTCGAGGTTCGACGTGTCGAAGTTGATGGCCGTGTCGAACGCCGTGTTGAAGTTGGCAACACGGTTGTTCGTCGGGTTACCATCATCGTCGGTCGTGTAGACCTCGATCTGGGTGTTCTCGGCACCGGGGGTGAATCGGATCGTCTCACCAGCGAAGACCGAATCCTCACCGTTGACGGTCTTCGAGTACTCGCCGGCGACCTTGTACGTGCCGACAACCGGGCTCAGCGTCGTGGAGCCATCGTCACCAGTTGCCGTGACGACGTGTTCGAGACGGTTCGCGTTCTCGCCGTCAGTCACGTCGAAGTCGACGTTGAGCACGACGGAGGCACCGTTAACCGCGGAGCCACCGGCGTCCTCGCTCAGATCGAAGGTGATCTGATCGTCGTCGAAGTCGACGTTTTCGACGGAAACGTCGCTAGACGTGGAGCCGTCGACGGAAACGTCGTCGATCGTCAGGCCGTTGTCTTCAGCGTCGGCCGTGTCGATCGTGATCTCTTCCGTGTCGTCGGAGTCGAGATACGCGTCGAATTCGACGGTCTGTGTTTGTACGTCGTTACTACGAGAGTCGTCAGCCTCGAGCACGCGGTTCTGCGTGATGTCGAGGCTTTCGACAGTATCGTTAGCGGAATTGTCCGCAACTGCTCCCGCGGTGAAAGCCGTGCCCATCGCGACGACGGACATGACCATCAGCGCAGAGAGGAACAGGCTGCGAACCTTGTCGTTAGTTCCTGTCATAGTTTGTTGTCTGTTGCAATCGGAGCCAGCAGCTTTCTCCCTGTCGGACGCGGCTCTTGTGGCGAACCGCGTACAGACCGAACCGGCATACTCGCTACTGACACCATGGGTAGGGGTACACTCAAAACGTTAGGCGGGTGTTATAAATGCTTTGTGGTCACTTATGCGAGGGTGACACACATACTCACGGCCTGTCCCGGCCGATATCGGCGGAATTGTCGTTCGGGCAACGCCGTCAGTGAGTCGGTACCTCTCGGCCAGCGAGGAAGTGTCCGAGTCACCGATTACGGACCACGCGTGCGCTCGCGAGCATGTGACTGCTCTGGCTGTTGCTCGGACGGCACAGTCACCCAGCGGCAACGTTCGGGAAGAAGGTCCAGCAGAGGTGTCCGGTTCGTGTCGTCGGCTACGACGTGACGATCTCGACTTCGTGGCCGTCGGCGTCCTTCGTGAACGCGTAGTTGTAGTCACAGGACTCGGGATCGCGGTAGTCCTCGGCCTCGCGGGTCAGCAGCGACTCCCAGGTCGCTTCGAGGTCGTCGGCGCGGGCGGCGATGTGGCCCCAGGCGTCGCCCAGCTCGTACGTGCGCCCGTCGTAGTTGTACGTGAGTTCGACGGTCATGGCCTCCTGGGCGGCGTCGGGGTCGGCCATGAAGTAGTTCGCGAAGGTGTCGGCCTCCCAGCGCCCGGCGGGCTCGAAGCCCAGCTTCCGGGCGTACCAGCCGATCGCGGCGTCGGCGTCCTCGACGCGGAGCATCGTGTGATCGAGACTATAGCGTGCGCCGTGGTCGCGTTCGACGATCTCGATCTCGTGGCCGTCGGGGTCTTTCACGAAGGCGTAGCCGGGGTTCTCCTCGGGCGGGCGATAGTCGTCGACGCCCTCGTCCATCAGTTCGTGGTAGGCCTCGGTCACGTCCTCGACGCGGACCGCGATGTGGCCCCAGGCGTCGCCCAGCTCGTACGTGCGCCCGTCGTGGTTGTAGGTGAGTTCGAGCAGGGCACCGTCCTCGTGTACGTCCTCGGGACCGAGGAAGACGTTGGTGAACGTCTCGGCTTCCCAGCGACCCTTCTCCTCGTAACCGAGGTGTGTGGTGTACCAGTCGAGCGATTCGTCGAGGTCTTCGACACGGATCATCGTGTGGTCGAGGGTCAGTCCCATGTGCGAACGAAGACGGTGCGAGCCGAAAAGCCTAGTGCCAGCCGTCACTCCGATGACAGCCCGACACCGGCGCGGACTGTCGACCAGTCGAACCACCAGACGACGGCGACACACAGCACCGTCCCCAGCGGGATCGCGAAGCGGCCGGGCTGGCGACCGAAGCCGTGTGCGAGCGACAGCTGGGTCAGTCCGGCGAGCAAGAGCAGCCCGTCGGTCACGCGGCGGTCCTCGCGGCCCAGCACACGCCCGGCGAGGGCGCTGGCGACGGCACCGAGATAGAGGACGACACCGATCCCCCACGCCTGCAAGAAGGGCGGGAGCACTGTCGTCTGGCGGAAGTAGTAGGCGTCGATGGTGGTGATCGCGCCGGTGTTAGGGTCGACCAGCGCGAAGGGGAACACGAATGTGACGGTCCCGGCCACGGCCACGGACCACGGGAGAACTGCCAGCAGACAGATCGCGCCGAGGCGTCGGTCCATCCGTCACTCCGTGAGGATCCGCAACACGTCTTCGTCTTCGAGTTCGTGGTCCTGACCGACCTGCTGTTCCTCGTGCATGGCGCTCGGGCCGCTCACGCGGGCGAAGCGGAAGCGCTCCTCGAAGTCGCCGCCGAGCTTCTCGCAGGCGTCCTCGACGGTCTGGCCCCGCCGGAGGATCAGCGGCTCATCCTTGTCGATGCCCCGGCCGGGCTTGTCCATGTAGATCCGGATGAGTCCGAGTTCCTCCCAGATCCGCTCGCGGAGCGCATCCAGGCCGCGCTCTTCGACGGCGCTGATGAACACGGCGTCGTCGGGATCGATGTCGTAGTCGCGCAGTTGTGCGTCGACAGTCTCCTTGTAGTCGGGCTCGATGAGATCCGCCTTGTTGACGACGACGGCGGAGGGGACGTAGACGCGGTTGTCCATCACGCCGTCGATGAGCCGGTCGATGTCGACCTGCTCGCCGATCGTGACGTTCGCGTTCACGTGGCCGTGCTCGCGGAGGACGCCCTTGATCGTCTCCTCGTCGAGATCGAGGTCGACGCTGGCGTTGATCGAGAGGCCGTCCTTGGCCTTGCGCCGGATCGAGACCCGCGGTGGCTCCCGGTCGACGCGGACCTTGTTCTTGTACAGTTCCTCGCTGAGACGCTGGTACTGGTCGATCTCGAACACCGACAGGACGAACACGATCAGGTCCGCAGTCCGGACGACCGAGAGCACGGCCTGGCCGTCGCCCTTGCCGGCGGCCGCACCCTCGATCAGTCCGGGTACGTCCAGCATCTGAATGTTGGCCCCGCGGTACTGGAGCATCCCGGGGTTCACGTCAAGCGTCGTGAACTCGTAGGAGCCCGTCTCGCTCTCGGCGTTCGTGAGGGCGTTCAACAGCGTCGACTTCCCGACGCTCGGGAAGCCGACGAGCGCGACGGTGGCGTCGCCGTGTTTCTCGACGGCGTAGCCGCCGCCACCGCCCGAGGAGTCTTGCTGTTCGAGCTTCTCCTTTTTCTCCGCGAGCTTGGACTTGAGCCGGCCGATATGAGCCTCTGTGGACTTGTTGTAGGGCGTGCTGGCGATTTCCTCTTCGATCTCGCGGATCTCCTCTTCGAGCCCCATCAACAGTATATCCGCCCTCGGTTCCGAATAAGGCTTTCCTCATACTGTCGGAGATATTCACACCCCGGGGTCGAGAAGCGAGACGCAGCGTTCCGGCCGGCAGTATCGTGCCGAGAAAACAGAGGACCGCAGCTACCCGTCGTCAGTCTCCTCGGCGGTCGCGAGCTTGATCGCCACTTCGGGTTTCGTCCAGATGACGAACCCGTCGTCGCGGTCGACGACGCCCCGGATGTACTCCTCTTTGACCGGAGGATCGTTGATCTCGGACTCCATGACGGGAGCGACCTGCCGTACCTCGTCGACGATCCAGCCGATCGCGCCCTGGTCGTCGAACGCTTCGGGGTCGAAGACGATCATCAGGGATTCCTGGCCCTCGGCGTCGATGTCGAGCAGCGCCTTCGGATCGAGGATCGTCGTGATCTGGCCCCGCAGGTCGACCACGCCCTCGATGTACTCGTCGGTGTTGGGCACGCGCGTGATCGTGTCGCGTTTGACTATTTCCTCGACCAGCGAGATGTCGATGCAGTAGTGCTCGTCGCCAAGCGTAAACTCCAGGACGCGCGTCGACTCCTCGGTCGTCGTGTTCTCCGACTCGACTGCCGACGGTGCGGTGTCCGTGCTCGCGGCGTCCTCGGTCGACTCGTCGGCCTCCGCCAGCGCAGCGTCGATCTGTTCCTGGTCGGGGAGTTCGACGCCGCTGGCCTCCTGGACCGCGGCGGCAGTCTCTGCCGGCGTCGGTTCGCCCCCACCTGTCTGAGACGACTGGGCCTCTGTCCCGCCGCCCGAGACACTGGCCGCCGCCTGTGCGGCCCGCTGTGCGATTGCCTCGGGGTCGGGTGACCCCTCGTCGGTCGTGTTCGATTCCTCCGGGTCGCTCGCCGAAGTGCCCTCGTTCATACTGTCGTCGCTCGTCTGTGTTCTGTCCGTCCCCTGCGGGGCCCCGTCCGTCCGTGCTGGCTGCTGGGCCGCCTCGTTCTGGGGGGTAGCGTGTGTTCGTTCGCTCGGTTCGTCCGTCTCGACGGCCGTGTCGCTACCGTCCGTCGGTCGATCGTCGGCGTCCGTCTCCGACGGTGACGCCTCGCCGGTCGCTGCTGGGTCGTCGCCGGCTTCCGTCGCTGCGTCGTCGGCCTCGGTGGCCGACTCCTCGTCTGTCTCCGTGTCGCCGACTGCCTCGGACGCAGTGTCAGACTGCTCTGCGGTCGCTTCCGTCGCCTCTGTCTCGTCGTCTGCGTCCGCCACTTCCGGCTGGTCGTCGTCCGTTGGCGCTTCTGACTCCTCGTCTGCTTCCGGCGCTGGCTCTTCGTCGGTCGCTGCATCGTCTGTGTCTACCTCCTCGGAATCGTCGGCGTCGTCGCCAGAGCGCTGGCCCTCTCGCATCCGGCGGATCCGTTTGGCGCGGTCCATGCGCTCGTCGTCGTCGCTCATGCCGGCACCTCCTCGTCCAGCAGGCCGAACTGTCTGTCCAGTTCCGTCGCGACGTCGAGAAAGACCGATTCCATGTCCACGGATTCCTCGTACTGGAAGATAGAACTGCCGGCTGTGAAGGCCCGCTGGAGCGCGACGCGCTTGCGGACCTCCCAGATCGGGAACTCCTCGAACACCTCGCCGAGCCACGACAGCATCGTCTCGTCTTCGTTGGTCTTCTCGACCCGGTTGGCGACCACGCCCAGCGTGTTGACCGTGATGCCGGTCTGGCCCTCCAGGGCGGCCATCTGGTCGATCAGGAGTTCGATAGCTCGTTCCGAGGAGGCCTCGGTCAGCGCCGGGACGAGAATGTTCTGCGACGCGTAGATACCGGTGTCCGTGAGCTTCCCGTAGAAGGGCGGCGAGTCGATGACGACGTAGTCGTAGTCGTCTTCGACCACGGCGAGTGCCTCGTCGAGTACGTCGAGTGCGTGCGCGCCCGAAACGGAGTCGGGCGTGACGTTCAGCGAGAGGTCACTCAGCGTCTTGGGGTCGATGTCGATCGAGTCGTCGTGTTGGACCCGCGCCACGAGGTCGGCGATGGTCAGTTCGTGTTCGACCTGGAGCATGTCGATGTTGCTCGGGACCACGTCCATCTCGTCGTGGTCCACGATCAGATCCGCGATCGACGAGCGCTGGTCGGCGCTCGTCAGCACGTCGAACAGCGTCGGTGGCTGGGCGTCGTAGCTCTCGACCAACCCCAGCGCCTCCGTGGCGTTGCCCTGCGGGTCGAGGTCGACGAACAGCACGTCACGGCCGCGTTCGTTGAGCGCGCCGGCCACGTTGACGGCGACTGTCGTCTTCCCGGTGCCGCCTTTGGCGTTCGTCACACACAGGCGCGCTACAGTGGACCCAGATTGGCGACTCATCGTCGAAGTACCAGGATCTCGTCGCTAGCCGAATATAAAAATACGCTCCCGATTATCAACGACTGGACTGGGAGCCAGCGAGGGCCCGCGAGAGAACGAGTCGTTCAGCGTGTCAGACGGTCGTCTGACTGTGTGCAAGATTTAACACGTTGCAGGGGAAACAGGGCAGTATCATGACCATCAATCCGCGCGACTACGACCTCGACGAGTTACGGAAGATGGCAAAGCAACAGCGGCCGGGCAACGGGATGGGCGACGAGGAGACGCTCGATCCGGCCGAGCTGGGAATGGCGATGGACGAGGGCGGCGAGGCTCCCGCGGGCGATTCGTTCCGTGCCGGCCTCTACCGCGAACTGCTCCCCTTCCTCGGCACGGACGGTACGGAGAAGCCGTATCTGGCGGCGTTGCCCGAGAACTACGCGGCCGAGTTCGTCGTCTTCGAGTGGCTGGAGTTCCTCCTGATGCACTCGGGGTACCAGGGGGCCGAGGAGGCACTCGACTACTACGAGGACATCGACTGGATCACCGACGATGTCCAGTCGTCGCTGTCGGACTACCTCCGTGGCATCGACGAGTCGGGGACCAACGACGGTGCCAGCCTCGACGTGGACGATCACATGCTGAGTCTCGTCTACGTCGCGAAGCTCCACTCGATGGCGTAGACCGGTCGCGCGGACGGATGGTCGAGCGGATCGCTTGCTGGCAGTTCGATTATCAGCTCTGTTAGTTCGGTCGGGGGATATATATCGGACGCGGCAAAACCACTGGCACATGAGTGACGACGCGGCAGACGACGCCTCGACGGGCGACCAGTCAGAGTCAGTCGACGAGGAATCACCGGCCGGCGACGCCGAGGCGGCAGTGCCCATCGGCGTGAAGCTCGGCAGTACCCGAACCGTCATCTCCGTCCCCGGAGCCCGTGGCACCGAGGACGAGATCATCAGGACCCTGACCTGTCTCGCGACCTACGAAGACGCACTGACCGGCGAGGAGAAAGTCCTCTACGGCGAGGAAGCGGCCGCAGAGTACCCCGACCGCGTCCAGTTCATGCTCCGGTCGGGACTGCCCGAAGACGAGGACCGGGCCGAGCTGACCGAGACGTTCTTCCAGGCGTTGATCGACCAGAACGCCCTCCCCGAGTACAGCGCCGTGGTCTACGCGATTCCGACGATCGACAACCCACAGGGCCTGGAGAACCTCAGCTCGGTCATCGAGGGCAGTTCGATCGGCAAGCGCCTCGTCGAGAGCTACCCCGAGTCTCTCTGTGGTGCGATCCCGGCCTTCGGCGACGATCTGGAAGCCATCGACGAGATCTTCCTGGCGGTCAACATGGGATCGACGAACCTCGAAGCGTCGGCCTACCGACGCGGTGAACAGCTCGCGCCGTTCACGACCGGAGCCGTGACCGGCAACGAGGTCGACCGCATGATCGCGAACTACGTCGAGGAAGAGACCCAGGGGCGGGTCAACATCGACACCCAGACCGCCCGCGAGTACAAAGAGGAACACGCCGACTTCGTCGATTTCGAACCCTTCACGGACATCATCCAACAGCCCGGCGGAGGCTCTCACGAGTTCACGATCGAACGCTCCGTGATGGACGCCGTCGACGAGTACCTGGACGACGCGGTCGAGGAAGTCGCCAACACGTTCCTCCCGGAGCTGGCCAACGACTACATGAAAGTGTACCAGCTGGCCCTGGACCGGCCGGTCGTCCTCACTGGCGGCATGGCCTGTATCCCGGGGATCGTCGAGGAGTTCGAGCGCCGGCTCAGCGAGGAACTGAACCGCGAGATCGAGGCCATCGCCGCCGACCAGCCCGACATCGCCCCGACGATCGGTGCCCAGCGGATCGCAGAGCGCCTCGGCGAGAACGCCTAGGAGCCGCCCGCCAGCGTGTCGAACCACCGGACGATCGACGGAGAATCCGCCGGTCTCGACAGTGACAGCGTCTCGAACGCCGTCGGATCGATGCGAACTATCGGCGACTCTGTTTGACAGTCAGTGTCACGACGGTCGAACATTCGACTCGTTGTTGGGGAGAACTGCACCTAAAGCTCAGTCAGACGGTCGTCATTCGGAGAGCAGACGCCACTCGACGACGCCGCCACGGAAGCTTTAACTCACCGCAGAATCTATCATGAACTATAATGAACTGTCCGGCGTGTGGCGTCAGAATGAGCTACAACGACGAGACGACGAAGCTGACGGAGTTCGTCTGCCCGCGGTGTCACGAGACGATCATCGAGTACAAGTCTCGGGCGCGGGTGGCTCCGTAACCCGGTCTGACCGTCGGCTGTCCGTCTGAGACCGGTCTCGTCACTTCGGGACTGACAGCCGGCACATCGGGAGACGGGACGGTGCCACGGAGAGCGGGAGGTTTTTGATTGTGCTTGTCTTTGTTCGCTTATGACTGATACGGCAGTGCGTGTCGCGTCACTCCACGACGGCGGGCGGTCCGTGGAGCAGATCGCGGCCGACGAGTGGGCCGCGAGGGCGGGATTGGACCTGACGCCCGTCGCCGTGAGCGACCTCGTCGACGGCGACCGCTCGCTGGCGGCGTTCGACACCTGCTGGTGGCACGCCGACGAGCCCCCGGAACTGGGATCGACTGCCGACCTCGGCGGCGTCCTCCGAGCGTTCGTCCGCTCGGGCGGCGGGCTCGTCCTCTCGCTGGCGGCGCTGACTGCGGTAGACGACCTCGGGATCGATCCCGTCGTCCCCGACGCGGTCGGGCCGGATCCAGACGGTGGCCCGACCGGTCCGCTGATCAAGGCAGCCTACGACGACCACCCCCTGTTCGAGCCACTGACCACGCGCCGGCCGCTCACCAGAGGCGACACCGACGCGACGCTCGCGCGCTACGATTCGATCCTTCCGGAACGTGGCGAGGTACTGGCAAGCACTGTCAGCGCCGACCACGACGTGCCCGACCTCGTGACCGTCGTGGGCTGGTCGCTGGGTGAGGGCTCCGTCGTCGGCCTCGGTGACGGCCTCGTCTTCGCGGCCGAGGGCGGCGACCACGACCAGCGCGACAGGCTCGCCCGTGCGGTCCTGACGAACGCCGCCGACAGCGCGATCCCCGAACGACCACGGACGGGCGAGGAGATCGCCGCCCTGCGCGATCGCTTCGAGGACGACCCACACCGCCCGCAGTTTCACCTCTCGACGCCCGCCAACTGGCTCAACGACCCCAACGGCGTCGTCCAGTGGAACGGTCGCTACCACGTCTTCTACCAGTACAATCCCGGCGGCCCGTACCACGACACGATCCACTGGGGCCACGCGGTCAGCGACGATCTCCTCCACTGGGAGGACGAACCCGTGGCGCTCACCCCGTCGCCAGACGGTCCCGACCGCGACGGCTGCTGGTCTGGCTGTGCGGTCGACGACGACGGCACGGCGACGCTCGTGTACACGGGCGGGCGCGGCCGCGACCAGCTGCCCTGTCTCGCGACGACGGACGACCCCTCCCTGCGGCGCTGGGAGAAAGCGACGGACAATCCGATCATCGAAGCGCCCCCGACCGAACCGGACCTGCTCTCGACCGAGGAGTGGAACGGGGAGTTCCGCGATCACTGCGTCTGGCAGGACGGCGGGACCTGGTACCAGCTGATCGGGGCCGGACTGGCCGACGGCGGCGGCGTCGTCTTGCTGTACGAGTCCCCGGACCTCCGCGAGTGGGAGTACTGTGGCCCGATCCTCTCGGGGGACCGCGACACGCCACAGGAGACCGTCTGGGAGTGCCCGGAGCTACTCGACCTCGGGGAAAAGCAGCTGTTGCACGTCTCGAACTACGAGGACGTGGTCTACTTCCTCGGCCGGTTCGACGGCACGACCTTCGAGCCGGAGCGGCGCGGGACGCTGGATCACGGCGACTACTACGCCCCACAGTCGCTACGGGCCGACGACGGCCGCCTGCTCACCTGGGGGTGGGTCCCCGAGGCGCGCGACGTGCGCGCCCAGTGGGACGCCGGCTGGTCGGGGACGATGTCGCTCCCGCGAGAGCTGTCCCTCGGCGACGACGGCCGCCTCCGACAGCGACCGGCCCGAGAACTGACGCGGCTCCGTGGCGACCGCGAGTCCCGCGAGAGCGTCACGCTCGACGACGGCGAGTCGACCCGGCTGGACACCGACGGACGCGCGTTCGAACTCGCCACCCGGCTCTCGCTGGTCGACGCCGACGCCGTCGAGGTGACGCTGCTCGGGACGGCGGCAGAGAACGAGCGCACGACGCTGCGGTACACGAGAGACGACGTGCTCGAAGTCGATCGGAGTCGCGCCAGTACCGACCCGCGCGCGACGAGCGACAGTCAGCACGTGCCCGTCACACCGTACGACGAGCCCCTGGACCTGCGCGTGTTCGTCGACGGATCGGTCGTCGAACTGTTCGCCAACGAGCGCCACTGCCTGACGAGTCGCGTCTATCCGACCGGCGACGACGCGACCGGCGTCGGCCTCGCAGCCGTCGGCGGCCGCGCCCGACTGCCGACAGTCGACGCCTGGGATCTGGCGTCGATCTGGTAGCGCATCGGTTATCCATGCTCCGGCGTCGATCGGGAACTGTCGAACGGCTCACCCGCTGTGAGGGCTCCCCCGACACCGATGGAAAGATAGCCGACCACGAGCTGAAGGAGATGCGGCCGTCCACGGCACAGATATCCGGTTGGCGTCCGGCCGCCGTAGCGGAGTCCGTCGGCGTCCCATTCGTAGGCCAACAGCAGCGGTCCATCTGGATGGGGAGCACCGTAGCATCCCGCTTTCAGACCGGTCAGTACCAGGAAGAACCCGGCGAGAAAGAGAGCTGTCGCGATTCGTCCATGCCACCGTGACGTGAGCAACCGTGGGATCGACAGGAGCACCGTCACCCAAAACACCGTTGCCAGTAGCTGCGACCCGATGCCAAACCGTGTTCGAAACGAGGCGTACTGCACCACTCCGACCAGCAAAATGACCGCGGCAAACACGCCCGCCCGAAGCAGCACACGGTCCGTATCGATACTATCAGGCACGACAAGAGACACCAGGTGGAGAGACCTGACGGTAGATCGACAGGGCCGCATTTAGCGTTTTACCTTCGACACCGGCGAACCCACGCGCAGATCAGTCGCTATAGTAACAATTGAAGCGATTGACACACCGATCGCACTTCCGTCGTGCGATCGGGTGTGCATCGACTTTCAATGGCTACGATACCGGTGGTACGAGCCGCCGTCGTCGCTCTCGCCCGCGAAGTACTCGCGGTCCGTCGGCGGCAGGTCCTCGTCGGGCAGCGGGATCTGCCAGTGATCGAGCGTCCCGAGGATCTCCGTGTGAGTCCCTTCGACCCGGAGGCGCAGCGTCGGCGCGAGCGTCCCGCCGAAGCGTCGCATCTGCTCGGATTCGGGCAGGTCTGCGACCCGATCCATCGAGTCGGCGTCGAAGTCGTAGTAGTTGAAGAAGCTCTGGACGAGCACTTCCTCGCGGTGAGGAACGGCCATCCACGAGTACGCCTGGAAGGGGGCGTTCGCGGGGTTGGTCACGACGAGTCCGGAGTCGTTGAGCGGGACGTAGTCGCCACGCAGCGAGTCGGCGACGAAGCCATACAGCGCGTCGTAGCCGTCGAGCCCCGGCGCGAAGGTGTGGTCGTGACTGGAGACGAAGAGGTAGTAGCGGCCGTCCCGCCGGACGACGTGGGGACGTTCGAGTTCCTGGTTGACACAGACCGAATCGAGGAGCGGGCCACACAGCTCCCAGGAGAGCGGGTCGCCCGTCGGCGAGCGGGCGAGGCCGACGCTGCCGTTGAACTCCTGGTGGGCGGCGTCGCCGCCACAGGCGTCGCTGCCCTCGGGCACCGGCGTATTGGCCTCGAACAGGAGGTGCGTCTCGCCGGTCGCGGGGTCCTCGAAGAACCACGGATCTCGGAAGGTGTAGGTCATCCCGCGAGACTGGTCCTGGCGCTCGTAGCGGTCGCCGTCCGGGCGGAGCAGTTCGTGGTGGGTCCAGGGTCCCTCGATGGCAAAGTCGCCGTCGGTGCGCGGCGTTCCCCCGGACGCGCCGACGATGCGCTGGGTGTAGGTGAGTTCGTCGGCCCCGCGCTCCCCGGCCGCGGTGTAGAAGAGGTAGATGTCGCCGTCGTCGTACAGCCCGGAGCCGGCCCAGGTGCGCTGGCCCAGCGGCTCTTCGAAGACGACGCCGCCGGGCTGCCACGTCCGGCCGTCGGCCGAGTAGAAGTACCGGATCGTCGCCACGTCGTGGCGCTTGCCCGGCAACAGGTCGGCCGGCGCAGTCAGCGAGAACGCGACCCGGTAGCCGTCGACGGTGGCGACCGTGCCGTCGCGCTCGCGCAACAGCCAGGTGTCCCAGACGTGAACGTCGGGTGCCTGATCGGTCGCGGGCGGGTAGAAGATCGGTGCCGTCGTGTCGTCGGTTCGCTCGATACGACTCGCCTGTTCGCGCGACCACCCTGACCGCGCGCCGTGGCCCGGAACGGCGGTCCCAGCACTGTCCTTGCTCATACTGCACGTGTGGCCGACTGGCTGAAAAGAGTTACTACAGCCGTTGTATCTGATTCAGTCGACGTGTTCCTCGCTGGTCTCCGAGGGGTCGACGCCGTCGGGTCCGGTCAGCTCCAGTGGCCTGATCCAGATCGACCACATCGCGATCGCACCGAGCCCGTAGCCGATCGCCCAGACGACGCTTCCGAGGGTGTCCAGTCCGATCCCGGAGAGCGCGTAGTTCGCCAGTCCGGGAACGATCACGACCGTCGCGAACGCGAGGCCGAAGGCGATCTTGTTCCGATGACCGCTCGTGTCCGCTACCATACCCACACAAGGGACCCCGCGAGTAAATGCGTGCCGAACTCGTCGGCGAGGTCGTACTGCCGGCAGTGTCAGGCCCCGCTCAGTCGGTCGAACGCGTCCCACGAGGGATCGCCGTCGGGCGGGTGGACGCGCTCCCCGTCCCGGACGACCCCCTCACCGGCGACGACCTCGCCGACGGTCGCCGCCGGCGTCCCGCGGTCACGCAACGCCCCGACCACGTCGTCTGTGGCCTCCGGCTCGACGGTCAGCAGCAGCGTGCCCGCGCTCGTCACCAGCCACGGATCCACGTCGAGGGCGTCACACACCCGCTCGACGCCGGGCTGGACCGGCATCCGGTCGCTGTCGACGGTAAAGCGGACGCCCGCTCCGGTCGCCATCTCGGTCAGCCCCCCGACGACGCCTCCCTCGGTGGCGTCGTGCATCGCCGTGACGCCACCGGCGGCGAAGGCCGTCCGCGCGTCGGCCACGGCCGCGATGTCGTCGACGCGCTCCTGTGCGATCGCGACGGTTTCGGCGTCGACGCCCAGCCGCTCGGGAAACAGCGTCGAGAGCAGGCCCGTCACCTCGGCCGCCGGCCCAGTCGTCACGACGAGCTGGTCGCCGGGCGTCGCACCGTCGGGCCGGACGACGTCGTCGTGGTCGCCGACGCCAAGCACCGTCGCACCCCCGACCCACGAGCTGTCGATGCCGGGGTAGCGCGCGGTGTGGCCCGAGACGATGCTCACGCCCAGGCGCTCGGCGTGGTCGCTGATCGCCCGCCACACCGTCGCGAGGTCGTCGTCGCTCCAGGACGGCGGGAGCGTGAGACTCATCGCCAGGTGGGTCGGCGGGACGCCCGAGACGGCCACGTCGGTCAGGACGATCTCCAGGGCGAAGCGGCCGGCGCGTTCGAGCCCGAGTTCCGGCAGCAGCGAGACCGGATCGGTCGCGATCACGACCGCCTGCCCACCCACGTCGAGGACCCCGAAGTCGACGCCGTGGCGCGGCCCGACGGTCACGTCGGCCCGCGACGCGCCGAGGTTCGGATAGATCGTCTCGTCGAAGAACGAGGCGTCGATCTTGCCCAGATCTGTCATGGAGCGGCGTTGGTGGCGGGGAGGTAAAGAGCCAGCCATCCGCGCGTCTCCCCTGGCGTCAGAGGACGCGCACGTCCGCCGGGTCGACGCGGAGCGCCACGTCGCCCGCGGGCGGTTCGTCGGCGTCGGTCTTGACGACGAGCGTCCGGCCCTGCCACTCGCAGTGGACTCGGTAGGCGTCACCGAGGAACTCCACCGTCTCGACCGTCGCCCGCAGGGACACCGTCCGCTCCGTAGCCGGCGTGTCCGCACTGTCCCGGCCGACGGCGATCGCTTCGGGCCGAACGGCGACGACGACGGACTCGCCGCGGTCGCAGTCACTGCCAGCCGGGAGCGCGATGGCAGCGTCGCCGACAGTTGCCCGCGTCCCGTCCGGCGTGACGACGCCGTCGAAGACGTTGTTGTCGCCGACGAACTCCGCGACGAACCGCGTCGCCGGCTCGCGGTACACCGTCTCCGGCGTCGCGACCTGCTCGACGCGGCCCTCGCGCAGCACCGCCACGCGGTCGCTGATCGCCAGCGCCTCGGCCTGGTCGTGGGTGACGTAGACGGTGGTGATCCCCAGCTCCGACTGGATCCGCTTGATCTGGACGCGCAGGCGCTGGCGCAGCTGTGCGTCCAGCGCCGAGAGGGGTTCGTCCAGCAAGAGCACCGCCGGCTCGGGTGCGAGCGCACGCGCCAGCGCGACCCGCTGTTGCTGGCCACCGGACAGCTGGTCGGGGTCGCGGTCGGCGAGGTCGGCGACTTCGACGAGTTCCAGCAGTTCCGTCACGCGCTCGTCGTCGTCGCGCGCGGGACTGTCGCGAAACTGGAGCCCGTAGGCGACGTTCTCGCGGACGCTCATGTGGGGAAAGAGCGCGTAGTTCTGGAAGACGATCCCCGTCTCGCGGTCCTCGGGCGGCTCGCCGGTCACGTCCCGGCCGCCGATCGAAACGATCCCGCGATCGGGCGACTCCAGGCCCGCAATCGAGCGCAGCGTCGTCGTCTTCCCACAGCCCGAGGGGCCGACGAGAGTGAAGAACTCGCCGTCGGCGACCGACAGCGACACGTCGTCCAGCGCGGTCACGTCGTCGTAGCCGACAGTCAGTCCCTCGATTTCGACGCCCGGTGCCGTCATCGTTCCCACCGCCCGCCCACGCGATCGATCACCACGAAGCTGACGGTCGTCACCGCGAGCAACACCGTCCCCATCGCCGTCGCCGGTCCGAGGTTCGGCCCCAGCGAGCGGTTCCCGGTGTACCGTTCCAGCGCCACCGGCATCGTCGCGCTGTCGACGCCCTCGGCGAGCAACACCGTCGTGTCGAACTCGCCGATGCTGATGGCGACGGCGAAGGCCGCCCCGGCCACGAGCGCGGCGGCGATCAGCGGCAGTTCCACGTCGAGGAGGGCCGTCGTCCGGCTCGCACCCAGCGAGCGGGCGGCGTCGACGAGTCGGTCGTCGATGGCACTCAGTGCCGGCGTCACCGTCCGGGTGACGAAGGGGTAGCCCGCGACCGCGTGGGCGGCGACGATCGCGACCGGGCCGGTGACCGTCAGCCGGTGGCCGAACAGCTCCGTCCCGAACACGAGCGTCCGGAGCATCCCCAGACCGAGGACGATCCCGCTGACCGCGAGCGGTGCCGTCAGCAGCGCCTCGGCGATCCGCGAGCCGCGCGTCTCGCGGGCGGCGACGACCGAGACGACGACGCCCATCGGGAGCGCGAGCACGAGCGCGCCGGCCGCAAAGAGCAGCGAGTTCGTGATCGCCGGCCCCGGCTGGACCGTCCCGGTCGCGGCCGAGGCCTGCTGGGCCAGCAGGAAGGCGTAGTAGTCGGTCGTGAACTGTCCCTCGGGCGTCGTGACGCTCTCGACGACCAGACTCGCCAGCGGCCCGACGAACAGGATCAGCACGACGCCGCCGTACGACAGGAGCGCGAGCCGGCGCGGATCGACCAGCGACCGCCAGCCGGCCAACAGCGGCTCTCGATCGATCGAACGAGATCCCCCGCCGGCACCGAGTTGCATCGCCTCGAACCGGAGGTAGAGGTAGATCAGTCCCAGCGACAGCGCCGTCTCGATAGCGCCGAGCGTCGCCGCCTCGGTCAGCGCGAGGTTCTGAACGCGGGCGAACAGCCACACCTCGACGGTCGCGAATTCGAGCCCGCCAAGCGCCAGCACGATCGGGAACGACATGAACGTAAAGAGGAAAGTGAGCACCGCGGCGGTCAGCAGCGCCGGGAGCAACTGCGGGACGACCACGTCGCGAAACGCCACGAGCGGTGACGCACCCAGCGTCCGGGCGGTCTCGACGCGTCGCGCGTCGACCGACTCCCAGGCGGCCGTCACCAGTCGCGTCACCAGCGGCGCGTTGTAGAAGGCGTGGGCCAGCACGATGATCTCCAGCGTGAAGGTGAGTTCGACCGGGCCGAGCCCGACGACGGCGAGCAGGTCGTTGAACAGCCCGGTGCGGCCGAACATCGCCAGAAAGCCCACCGCGACCATGATCGAGGGCAGGACGAAGGGGAGAATCGTCACCGAGCGCAGGAAGCGCCGGCCGGGAAACTCGAAGCGAGCCAGCAGGTACGCGCCCGGCAGTCCGACGAGGACGCTGGCGACCGTCGACAGCAGCGCCTGGTACGCCGTAAAGCCGAACAGATCCGCGTAGAACGGGTCGCCGAGGACCGCCCCCAGCGGTTCAAGCGAGAGCACCCCGCCGACACGGACCGCGCCGACGAGGACGCTCCCGACGGGGTAGTAGAACACGACCAGCAGCGTCGCCAGTGTCGCGATGACCCCCACCGGCAGCGCGAGTCTGTCGACCCGGGCGTCCATCCTAGTTGCTCGCGATCTGTCGGGCCCACTCGTCGATCCAGCCGCTCACGTTGCCCGACAGCTCGTCGTAGGTGAAGGTGACAGGTTCGGGGGGCTCCAGCGCGTACTCGCCGAAGTCGCCGCCGGGGTCGACGCCCTCGACGGCCGGGAACTGGACGTTTCGCGTGGCGATCTCGCGCTGGGCCGGCGCTGTCAGTGCGAAGGAGGCGAACGCCTGTGCCAGTTCGGCGTCGTCGCTGTCGGCGAACTGGGCCATCCCCTCGGGGTTGGCGTAGCCCTGATCGTTCAGGAAACCGACCTGGTGGCGGGACATGTCGACGCCCTCGCCGTGGTAGAACACCTGGTCGGTCGAGTACGAGACGACCATCGGGGCCTCCTCGTCCGAGTACGCGTTGTACGCCGGCTCCCAGTCCGAGAGGATCGTGACGCCGTTGTCGACCAGCCCCTCCCAGTAGTCGAGATAGCCGTCGGGGTCCTTGTTGTAGATCGTCCACAGCAGGAACGCGCGACCGGGGTCGGACTGCTGGGCGTTCTGGGCGATCAACGCGTCCTCGTAGGCGGGTTCGAGCAGGGCGTCGAAGGTGCCCGGCGCGTCGACCTCGCCCTCGTCGTAGACGAGGCTGATGTACCCGGTGTCGTAGGGGACGACGCGACCGTCGGGATCGAACTGCAGTTCCGACTTGACCGTGTCCGCGCCGTCGATGCGGTCACTGGCGGTCGCGAACAGCGTCTCGTCGAGTTGCTCGTCGGCCCGGACGAGTTCCCCCGTGTTGAGCCCGACGAACAGGTCGGCGTCGATCGGCGCGCCCTCGGACTTGCGCTGGATGTACTGGTTGAGCCCGTTCTCGGGCGTCTCGAACTCGACGGTCACCTCCGGGTGCTCGGACTCGAACTCGGATTTGAGCCAGTTGCCGGCCGCGCCGTCGCCGACGAACGACGAGTAGGTCGCGACCGACAGCGTCCCGCTCAGTTCTTCGACGGTCCCGGTCGTCGTTCCCGCCTCGGTCGCACTCTCCGTGGCCTCGGTGTCGGTCGCGCTCTCGGTACTCGCCGACTCGGTCCCGTCGCCGCCGTCGCCGGTACAGCCCGACAGCGCAGTCAGGCCTGCGAGGCCGGCTCCGGTTCGCGTGAGGAAGTTCCGTCGTCTCATTTCCCAGTTGTTACACCGAGGAATACTTGAACCGCACGCTCTCGCCGGCAAGGGGTGAGAGAGTCGACAGGACTACGCGATCAGGCGAGTCCGAGCCCGCCGAGCACGAGCCGGACGCCGACGACGGCCAGCAGCCCGAGGACGAAGCGACGGCGGGCTCGCTCTGGAATCCGCACTCGAAGCCGCCGGCCGACGGCGACGCCTGCAACCGCTGGCACTGCGGCCGCGACGGAGAGGGCCACCGTCGTGAGGTCGGGATACAGTCCGAGCGCCCCGGCAGCGCCGACCCGCACCGCGTTCAGACCCAGGAAGATCATCGCGGCGACGCCGACGAACAGCTCGTGCGAGAGGTCGCGACTCCGCAGATAGGCGATCAGCTGGACGCCGACGTTGGTCCCGCCAAAGAGGACGCCGGAGACGGCGCCGATGGCGACCATCGCCAGTGGCGTCTCGACGAAACAGCCCGCTTTCAGCCGGTCGAACCACGGAATCGGCACCGCTCGCTGTGCCGTCGCGACGAAGCCGAGCGTCACCACACCGAGCCCGACTCTGAGAGGGGCCGCGGGGAGTCGGTCGACCGCGGCCAGCCCGACGACGGTGCCGATCAGGGCCGCGGCCAGCAGCGGACCGAACCGGCGACCACAGCTGCGTACGTCCTCGACCGACAGTTCCCGAACGAGCGAGGCGTTGGCCGCCAGAATCGGCACGATCATGAACACGACTGCCGTCGTCGGTTCGACCACGGTCGCCAGTGCCATCGTCCCGACGAGTGCGAATCCGAAGCCGGCGAGGCCGTTGACCGCTCCGGCGATCAGGACGACGCCGACGAACACCGCGACCGTCGTGGGCGTCAGTGCGAGCGACACGGTCGTCAGTTCGCGACAGAGGGCCAAGACAGTGGGGGCGGATCTCGCGAGCGACACACGACCTCGCCGGAAAGCGGCACGTCTTTTGAGCCCCACCGTCCGAGTAGGGATATGGAGCGGTACGACACCCGCATCGACGACGACACGCTGTTCGTCGAGGTCGGCGACGACGATCTCGAAATCGGACGCCTCGACGACATCTACGACCTCGTCGGCGGTGAGACGTACACGATCGAGTACAGCGAGAAGGCACAGGCCGCCGCGTGGCTCACGACCGACGACGACGGGACGTTCACCTTCGACGTGCGCGAGACGCTCGCGGACATGGACTACAACGAGACGATCGTCGAGAAACTCGCCAGCAAGCCCGTCGACGCGACCAACACCGACGGCTACCCCGTCCGAACGGCCACCTTCGCCCAGCTGATGATGGAGATCTGGGACTCGAAGGGCACGGTCGACCTCAGCGAGTGACACACTGAGCGGCCGGGATCGTCGATCACCAGCCACTCAGTACCGCGAGAAGTTCGTGTCCGGGTAGACTCGACCGTCGGCGATGTCGACCACGTCCAGCGTCGCCAGTCGACTCAGCCGATCTGCAGCGTCCTCCCGATCGATCCCCAGTTGTTCGGCCCGGTCGAGGACGGCGGTCCGGGACGGCACCGACTCGATGAGTCCGTCGGCGTCGGTCTCGGTCGCCTCGGCGACGATCGCTTTCAGCACCGCCCCGTGTTCGCGCTTCGACGGCGTCCGGTCCGAGCCCGTCCACTCGATGCTCAGCGATCCGTCGTCGTTGACGTGCGAGACAACGAATCCGGCCGGCAAGGCGTCGGTCAGGGCCGCGACCAGCGCCGCGCGGTCGAGTCGCGCCGTGAACCGGTAGTTGTGGCCGTCTCGCGAGCGGTCGACGGCCTCGATGGAGACACCCGCCTCGTCGACCGCCTCTGCGATCGTGTCGGCGAGTCGGTCGCCCACCTCGTCGCCGACGGCGTCGCGTTCGCTGGCACGCTCCCTGGCCTCGCTGGCGAGTTGCTCGTAGCGGGCCATCCGTTCGTGCAGTGGATCGTCGCCCATACGACTCCCCCGACCGCCAGCGGATTACGTGTTGGGGCGAGTCGACCCAGTGGACCGTCGAAAAGCGAGTCGGCAAATCTATTCACTCCGCACGTCCGTTCGTCGCAGAAATGGGTTGGGGCGGATTCGAACCGCGCCGAGACTCGCGATGCTCGTCTCGTCTGCTTCCAATCCGTGTCACCAATTTTGACGACACGGACCGCTCGCTTCGCTCGCGGGTTTGTGTCGTCAAAAATGGGTTGGGGCAGATTCGAACCGAAGCGAGACTCACTGCGTTCGTCTCGCAGGGTCCGAATCTGCTGAGTCCATTCACTCCTCACGTCCGTTCGTCGCAGAAATGGGTTGGGGCGGATTCGAACCGCCGACTTCCTCCGTGTGAAGGAGGTATCATAACCGACTAGATCACCAACCCGGACAGTGCAGGCTATTCGAGGGGTAGACTTAAGAATTGTCTTCCCGATCAGCGCTCGTTCCCACGTCGGGCCGTGATGCGGTCGCGCACAGTCTCGGTCACGTCGGTGGCCCTCTCGACGACCGCGGTTCGCACCGCGCGCGGGTCGAGCGACACCTCGTCGAGACGACCGGCCGGAGGGTCGGGCTCTCGGCCGATCAGTTCGCGGACTCTCGTCACGGCCGGTTCGAGTTCTGCGGCGAACCCTCGCTTGGCTGTCGTGGCGGCGCGCGTGAGGTAGTACCGTGTGTCTTCGAAGTGCCGATTCATATCTGACCTTTGGGTGAGGACGAATAAATCGTTTGTGGCGCGACTGGAGTTGAGAGAACTGTTTTCCAGCGTGAGCAAGTACGGGTGGTATGTTTCGCCGTGTGTCACTCCCGACGCCGTTTCAGGTCGGCCCAGTCAACAGCTACCTCGCCGGTCGAACGATCGTCGATCCCGGTCCCGACAGCGAGGAAGCGTGGTCGGAGCTGCTGACGGCGCTGGAGGCGCGGTCGCTCGCGCCCGACGATATCGAGCAAGTGTTGATCACGCACCCCCACCCGGACCACTTCGGGCTGGCCCACCGCTTTGGCGAACGGGGTGCCCGGATCGTCGCCAGCGACGCCGCGACGCCGATCCTCGAAGACTTCGCGGGCCGACTCGATCACGAGCAGTCGTACTTCGTGGACTTCTTCGAGCGCTGTGGCATGGCGGCCGAGACGGCCGAGACCGTCACACAGCTGCCCGAGGCGTTCCTCAACTACGCGTCCAGCGTCACGGTCGATCGGTCGGTCGCTGCCGGCGACGAGATCGCCGTCGACGACAGCCTCGTCACGGTCGACGATCTCGTCGGCCACTCCGTCGGCGAGGTCCTCTTCGCGTTCGAGGCCGACGGCGAACGCCGAGCGATCGTCGGCGACAACGTCCTCGCCGACATCACACCGAACCCCTTCCTCCAGCCGCCGGCCGACGACGACGAGCCGCGGCCGCGGGTGCTGCCGCGATACAACGACTCGCTCGATCGGCTCGCGACGGCGGGGTACGATCGGTTCCTGCCGGGCCACAGAACGGACATCGAGGAGCCAAGCGCGCGCATCGAGGCCATCAGAGCCGAACACGAGGACCGCACCGACGACGTCGAGGCGCTACTGGACAGTCCCACGACGCCGGTCAACGTGATGGAGGAGTTGTTCGGTGATCTCCCCGTGACCGAGCAGTTCTCGGGCATGAGCGAGGCTGTCGGCCACCTGGACGTGCTGGAAGAACGAGGTCGCGTCGAGCGAGCGGAGAGCGGCGGCGTCCTGCTCTACGAGCGCGCTTAGAGCAGGCTCGCAGCGGTTTCTGCGGTCTGAGACACCGCGTTGAAGCCCGGCAGGAGCAGGACCGTCACGAGCGCAGCCACGAGCACTGCGGTGTACAGCCCGATCGGGTACCGCTCGATCTCCAGGCTGCTGGCGGGCTCTTCGATCCACATGGCTTTGACGACCCGCGTGTAGTAGTAGAGGCTCAGCGCGCTGTTGATGATCAGCGCCGCACCGAGGAACCACGTCCCCGAGCGGACGGTCGCCATCAGCAGATTGAACTTCGAGAAGAAGCCACCGCCGATGGGCAGGCCAGCGAGGCTAAACAGGAACACCGTCATGGCCGCACAGGCCAGCGGCGCCTGGGTCGCGAGCCCGTTGTAGTCCTCGAAGGTGCGTCCGATGTCCCAGTACTCGGCCAGCGCGATGAACAGGAACGCACCCGTGTTCATGAAGCCGTAGACCAGTAGGTGCATCATCCCCGACCCGAGCACGTAGGCGTCGGTACTGCCGCCGGTCAGTGCGGCCAGTCCGATCAGCACGTAGCCGGCGTGGCCGACGCTGGAGTAGGCCAGCATCCGCTTGACGTTCTCCTGGGTCGCGGCCGCGAAGTTCCCGACGAACATCGTCACGACGGCCAGGACCTGGAAGACCAGCACCCAGTCGATGGCAGCGAGGACCGCATCGCCCATGAGCGCGGTGACGAACACGCGGAACGCGAGCACGAAGCCCGCGGCCTTGGAAGCCGAAGAGAGGAACGCCGAGATCGGAGCCGGCGCGCCCTCGTAGGCTTCCGGTGCCCAGAAGTGGAAGGGGACGCTCGCGGTCTTGAACGCGACGCCGCCGACGATCATCAGGACGCCGATGCCGAGGATGCCCGCGGGCACGCCGTCGGTCAGTGCCGCTGCGACGGCGTCGAACTGGAGCGAGCCGGTCGCACCGTACACCAGCGAGATGCCGTACAGGAACACGCCCGAGGAGAGCGCACCGACGAGGAAGTACTTCAGTGCGGCCTCGACGCTGCCCTTGTTCGTCTTGAGGATCGCCACGAGCGCGTACGATGGCAGAGAGGCCAGTTCGAGGGCGACGAACGCAACCGCGAGCCCGTTGGCGCTGCCCAGCAGGCTCATCCCCGTCGCGGCCATGACCGTCAGGGAGTAGTACTTGGCCTGACGGGCCTTGTCCGCCATGTAGTCGTAGCTAGCGACGACCACCAGCGTGAGGACGCTGGCGACCAGGAACGAGAAGAACAGCGCCATCTGGTCGACGACGAGCTGGTCGTCGAACAGGGAGATCAACTCGCCGTTCTCGGCCGGCAGGCCCGTGCCGGCGACGATGAACCAGACGCTCGTCACTGCGGCGGCGAGCGAGCCGAGCCCCGCGACCCCGGCCAGCAGTTCGTTGTTCGAGGAGTCCGGATCGATGCTATCGACGAGCAGGAGGACGATCGCCGTCAGACCGAGCAGGAGCGTCGGGCTGAGGGCCGTCCACGTTGGAAGTTGTACCATTAGACACCACCTCCGATGTCGAGGATCGGATTAACCGCTTCCTGGATCATCCCGTAGGAGAGGTCGGGAGCGACCCCGAGCAGGATGACCAGCAAGAGCAGGACTGCAAGCGGTGCCACGTCGTGGAACGCCGCACCGTCGAGCTCGTAGTCCGTTTCGAGCTCGTAGCCACCGAAGAGGGTCCGCTGCATCGCCCACAGGAGGTAGCCGGCGACGATCACGATGCCGAACATCGCGATCGAGGTCAGCACCGGCGCGAGCGTCCCCAGCGTGTCGGTCGCACCGAAGGAACCGAGGAAGATGAACACCTCGGCGGCGAACCCGCTCATCAGGGGCAGCCCCATGTAACCGAAGGCTGCCGAGACGAAGATGCCGACCGTCCACGGCATCCGGTCTGCGAGGCCGGACATGTCGCCGACCATGCGCGTGTGCGTCTCGTTGTAGATCACGCCGACGGCCATGAACATCAGCCCGGAGATCAGGCCGTGAGAGATCATCTGGAAGGTCGCCCCGCCCATGCCGTGTGGCGTGAACGCGACGAGACCGAGGATGACGTAGCCCATCGACGAGATCGAGGAGTACGCGACGATGCGCTTGAGGTCACGCTGTGCGAGTGCGAGCAACGCACCGTAGATGACGCTGAACACGCCGATCACCGCGATCGCGACCGGCATGATCGCGAGGACCGATCCCGTCGCCACGTCCGACAGCATCGTGAAGTTGAACCGCAACAGCGCGTAGGTCCCCATCTTCAGGAGGACGCCAGCCAGCATCACCGACACCGGCGTCGGTGCCTCGACGTGGGCGTCAGGCAGCCACGTGTGCAGCGGGAAGACGGGTACCTTCACCGCGAAGCCGACGAACATTAGCACGAACGCCAGCAGCTTCAGGTCCGCGACGCCGATACCGGCCAGCGATCCCATCTCACCGGCGACGAGGGCCTGCGTGATCTCGGGCAGGCCGAGCGTCGCGATGGAGTCACCGAGCGAGAACACCAGCGCGAAGAAGCCCACGAACATGACCAGCGACGCCACGTTCGTGTAGACGAAGAACTTGATCGCTGCGTACTTCCGGCGCGGGCCGCCCCAGACCCCGATCAGCAGGTACATCGGGATGAGGACGCCCTCCCAGAAGACGAACCAGAAGAAGAAATCGAGCGCCGAGAAGACGCCGATGAGACTGACCTCCATCAGGAGCATCAGTCCGTAGAACTGCGACTGGCGCTCGTCGATCGGCGTCCACGAGCTCACGAGTGCGAGCGTCGTCAGGATGCCGGTCAGAGCCAGCAGCGGCATGCTCACGCCGTCCAGTCCGACGGAGTACTGGATCGTGTAGCCGCCCAGCTCGATCCAGTCGATCGTCTGTCTGAAAGCGACCGTGTCAGGCGAGAGCAAGGCGTTCCCGACGCCCTGGTACTCGGTGAGGTAGACGTAGTACATCCACACCGAGCCGACGAGCGGGATCGTGCTCACTGCGGTCGCGAACTTCGCGGCGTAGCGGTCGTCGACCAGGAAGGTCGCGATGGCACCGAGCAGCGTGACGGCCAGCAGTGCGGCGACGGCGACCATCTAGAACCACCCCCCTGAGAGGCCGAAGACGACCAGTAACACGACCAGTGCGATCGTGATGAACAGCGCGTAGTTGGTGACGACGCCAGTCTGGAGGCGGCGAACGCGGCTGCCGGAGAACAGACTGACGCTGCTAATTCCGTTGACGACGCCGTCGATCACGCCCTGATCGAACTTGTCTGCGGCCCGTGAGAGCGGGTAGGTGAACCCCGTCGCGAGCCAGACCTGATACTCGTCCTGGTAGTAGTTGTGCATGAGCAGCGTCTTGATCGAGCCGAGTTTGTCCGTGTGTTCGACCGGTTCGGGCACCCTGTACAGCGAGCGTGCGGCGAGGACGCCAGCGACCGCGAGACCGAGCGAGAGGAGCGCGGAGGCGATCAGCGTCCCCGTCGCCCCGAGTGGCTCACCGACGAGGACGTGTGCCGGCCCGTCGTGGAGAACCGCCTCGTAGTGGTGGTAGCCGGTTAGCAGTGCCTCCCAGCCGGACCCTTCCCCACCGAGTAGCCACTTGTGGAGAAAGTCGACCTCGAGGCCGGTGAGCTTCTTGACCGGGGCGAGGTTGACGAAGCCGATCGTCGTCGCGAGGATGCCCAGGACCGTCAGCGGTCCCTTGACGTTCCAGCGAACGCCGTGGGGCTTCTTGGCCGTCTCGGTCCGGGGCTCACCGTGGAAGGTCAGGTAGACCATCCGGAAGGTGTAGAAGCCGGTGAAGAAGACGGCGAGCAGTCCCATCGCGTACGCGACGAGGAAGACGGTACCGAGACCACCCTCGGTCCCGAACCCGTGGATCAGGGCCTCGTACAGTACCTCGTCTTTCGACCAGAAGCCGGCGAAGGGAACGATGCCAGCCAGCGCGAGCGAGCCCGCGAGGAACGTGTAGTAGGTGACGGGCATCTTGTCCTTGAGTCCGCCCATCTCCCACATGTTCTCCTCGTGGTGCATCGCGATGATCACCGCACCGGCACCGAGGAACAGGAGCGCCTTGAACACCGCGTGGGTGGTCAGGTGGAAGACGGCGGCGATGTAGCCACCCGACCCCAGCGCGAGCATCATGTAGCCGTACTGCGAGATCGTGGAGTAGGCGAGCACCTGCTTGAGTTCCTGCTTGACGACGCCCATCGTCGCCGCGAACAGGGCCGTGAAGCCGCCGACGAGCGCGATCACCGCGAGCGTCGTCGGCGTCAGCGCGTAGAAGCCGTACATCCGCGCGACGAGGTAGACACCGGCCGCGACCATCGTCGCCGCGTGGATCAGCGCCGAGACCGGCGTCGGACCTTCCATCGCGTCGGGCAGCCACGTGTGCAGCGGGAACTGGGCGGACTTGCCCATCACGCCGCCGAGCACGAGCAGTCCGAGGATCGTGAACCACGTCTGGGGCTCGAAGCCGAAGGTGTTCAGCCCCTCGGTCGCGCCGTCCATGATCGCGTGTTCTGCGACGACCGGGAACGAACCCTCGCCAGCGAACAGACCGGGCGTCTGGGTCGCTCCAGCGAAGGTGACGAAGATGCCGACGACGCCGATCAGGAAGAAGTAGTCACCGAAGCGGGTGACCAGGAACGCCTTCTTGGCGGCGCTTGGCGGGCCTGCTTCCCGGAAGTTGAAGCCGATCAGGAGGTACGAACAGAGGCCGACCAGCTCGAAGAACATGAACGCCATCAGGATGTTGTCGGCGTAGACGAACCCGAGCATGCTCGCGGTGAACAGCCCGAGGCCGGCGTAGTAGCGTGGGAGGCCGGTCTCGCCCTCGTCGTTCATGTAGCCAAGCGAGAAGACGTGGACGAGCAGGGCGATAAAGGAGACGATCAGCAGCATCAGCGCCGTCAGCGGATCGATGAGGATCCCGAGGTGGAGTTCGAACGTCTCCAGTCCCGCCGTGAAGGTGTACAGCGCCTCGTTGTACGTCTGGCCCCCGGCGACGGTCAGCGCGACCCACGCCGACAGCACGAGCGAACCGGCCGTGGCTGCGATCCCGGCCAGAGCCCCCTTCTTCGGGAGGTACTGCCCGCCGAACAGCGCGACGAGGAACGATACGAACGGAAGCAACGCGATCGCGGGTGCGTAGTCGAATGCAGTCATGTTACCACCTCATTGTCGTCGCCTCGGTCACGTCGATGTCCGAGAAGTTGCGGTACAGTACGAGGACGATCCCGAGCCCGACGGCGACCTCTGCGGCCGCCAGCCCCATCGCGAAGAGGGCAAAGACCTGCCCCGAGAGGTTCCCGTACTGAAACGAGAACGCCACGAGGTTGATGTTGGCAGCGTTGAGGATCAACTCGACGGACATCAGGAAGATGAGCGCGTTCCGGCGGGTGAGGACGCCGAAGATCCCGATACAGAAGACCGCGGCCGAGAGCAACAGATAGTACTGCGTGGGGATCATCGGCTCTCACCTCCGGAGTGGTCCTCGTCGCGTTCGGCGAGCATCAGCGCGCCGTCGAGTGCCGCGTCGAGCACCACGGCGATGATGAGGAACAACGCGAGGAAGCCCTCACTCGGGATCGCACCCTCGTCCATGATCGCCGTCGGGTCGATGTTGAACATCGCCGCCCCGATGCTCTTGACGATCTGTGCGTCGGGCCCGAAGCCAGCGGGCTCCGGCAGCGACGCCCCGAGGAACGCGGCCGCGAGGACCCCAAAGAGCGCGACCGCCGCCAGTCCGGGCCACAGGGAAGTTCCGGTGTGGAGCTGTGGACGGCTCATGCCCCCACCTCGACGACGCTCTCGTCTTTGCGCGTGAGCATCACCGCGAACGTGATCAGGATCAGAACCCCGCCGACGTAGACGAGGATCTGCATCGCGGCGACGAACTCGGCCCTGAGCATGAGGTAGTGGACCGCGACGCTCAGTAACGCCACGCCCAGTAACAGCGCCGAGTGCCAGACGTCGCGGACGAGCACGACGCCCCAGCTGCTCGCAATGGTAACCACCGCGAACAGCACGAACGCTATTGTCTCGTACAGTCCCATCATTGTTGCACAGTCTTGCCGGCGCGCTTTTGAAGATTCCTCTTTCCGTTCGTCAGAACACGGCCGGTTTGGCACTCGCTAACAGCAATTCCCGGATAATGTTGCCGAGTGAGGGGGAAAGCCCCACAGAATAGTGGTCTGGGCCGGCGACCACCCTCTCCGAATCCGCGGCCGGCACGCGGCGCGCGCGCAACGATCGCCCGGCAAAGGGCCATGCGGTCGGGTTCGTCGCGTCGCTCTCGAACGGATGCAGTGTGAAAAAGAGCCTCTGAGCTTCGGTTGAGCGAGTCGGCGACACGATCGCCGGCGACGAC
The DNA here is from genome assembly GCF_058933285.1 of Halomicrobium sp. HArcht1-1. NCBI lineage: Archaea > Methanobacteriati > Methanobacteriota > Halobacteria > Halobacteriales > Haloarculaceae > Halomicrobium > Halomicrobium sp. HArcht1-1. Next base: position 1,264,230 of record NZ_JBZYDL010000001.1, on the reverse strand, counting down.
TGTCTACTGATAGTCGACTTCGCCGTCGCCCTCGCCGATCCACGCGCCGCGGTCGGGTTCACGCGACTGCAGCGGGTCGATGTCCTTGTACCACGGGACGTTCTTCAGCTGTTCTTTGTTGTAGGCGAACTCGTCTTTGGTGTCGGCCGTGAACTCGAAGTTCTGGGTCAGCAGGATGGCGTCGACCGGACACACCTCCTCGCAGAGTCGGCAGTAGATACACTGGCCGATGTGGAGGTTGTACTGCTCGCCGTTGCGCTGGTCGTCCGTGACGATCTGGATCGTGTTGTTCGGACAGACGTTCTCGCACTGGCGACACCAGATACACCGCTCCTGGCTGAACTTGTGGACACCGCGGAAGCGCGGGCTCACTTCGGGTACCTCTTCGGGGTACGAGACCGTGAAGGTCTCGCCGTCCAGCGCGTGCTTCATCGTCGTTGCCATCGATTTCAGGATTCCGATCATAGCAGGTCACCTCGGGTTGTGGTCGTCGCGTTCATCAGGCGATCACCCCGACGATTCCAGCCGTCAGGAGCAGGTTCGCGAAGGCCAGCACGAGCAGGCCCTTCCAGCCGATCTCGATGAGCTGGTCGATCCGGACCCGCGGGATCGCGGAACGCGCCCACTGGGTGAACAGGTAGATCCCGACGATCTTGATCAGGAACCAGACGATGCCCGGCAGCACCGGGCCGGCCGGACCGCCCAGGAAGATCGTCGCGATGATCGCACCGCCGAGGAAGATGTGGATGAACTCCGAGAGGTACGCGAGCACGAAGTACACCGAGGAGTACTCGGTCTGCCACCCGGCGACGATCTCGGTCGGCGCTTCGGGAATGTCGAACGGGTTCCGTCCCACCTCCGCGAGGTTCGCAACCATGAACAGCACGAACGCGAAGGGGTTGACGAACGCGTACCACGACGGGATCGCGAGGCCGCCGAGACTAAACAGCGTCGTGCTCTGGGCCGCGACGATCTCGCTCAGGCGGAGCGTCCCGGCGAACAGCGCCACGGACATCCCCGTCAGGATCAGCGGAATCTCGTAGGCGAGGTTCTGCGCGACCGCTCGCAGCCCCCCGAGGAACGAGTACTTGTTGTTCGACGAGTAGCCGGCCATCACGAGGCCCAGCGAGGCGACAGAGGCCATCGCGAACACGTAGGCCAGTCCCGTCTCCGGGTCGGCGATCTGGATGCCGTTCCCCATGGGGATGACGGCGAAGCCGGCCAGCGCCGAGAAGACCATGATGAGCGGCCCCAGGTCCCAGGCCGGACGGTCGACGCCCTCCGGAATGATCAGTTCCTTCGAGAGGAGGCGGAGCGCGTCTGCCGGGATGATCAGGATGCCTGCCGGCCCGTGTCGGTTGACCGCGATCCGGTCGGTGAACGCTGCCGTGATCTTTCGCTTGCCCCAGATCCCCGAGACGGCGACCAGGGCGAGCAGTCCCGACGCGATCACACCGGACGCGACGACCGCCATCACGAACAGGACCAGCGGGTTCGACGGGTCCAGTCCGAGCAGGTTCGCGAGCGTGTCGGGAAGCGGCGTCTCGGATTGCATTACCGGTCCACCTCCCCGAGCACGATGTCGAGGCTGCCCAGCGAGGCGATCATGTCAGGGATGTACTCGCCTTCCGACATCGTCGGCAGCGTGTGGAGGTTGCTGAAACACGGGCTGCGGATCTTGAACCGCGCCGGCTTGTCGGTGCCGTCCGAGCGGATGTAGATCCCCAGCTCGCCTTTCGCACCCTCGACCGCGCGGTAGATCTCGCGGTCGGGATCCGGGCGCAGCGTGCGGGGCACGTTGGCCTGGATCTCGCGCTCGTCTTCGGGCCAGTCTTCCAGCAGGTCGACACACTGCTCGATGATCTTGGCCGACTCCTCGACCTCGCGCATGCGGACGAGCAGGCGCGAGAAGTTGTCACAGCCGTCCTCGGTGACGACGTCCCAGTCGAGTTCGTCGTAGTAGCCGTACGGGTCGTCGCGACGGAGGTCGTAGTCGATGCCGGAACCGCGTGCGACCGGGCCCGTCGCACCGTAGCTCTTGGCGTCTTCCGGCGGCAGGACGCCCGTGTCGACGGTCCGCATCTGGAGAATCTCGTTGTTCGTCAGCAGGTCGTGGTACTCGGTGAGCTTCTCCGGGAGGCCGTCGACGAAGTCACGGACCTTCTCGAAGTACTCCTCGCGGGGCTCGGGCAGGTCCCAGGCCACGCCGCCCAGCCGGAAGTAGTTGAACATCAGCCGCTGGCCGGTCAGGTCTTCGAGGAGGTTCTGGACGACTTCGCGGTCGCGGATGCCGTACATGAACGTCGCGGTGAAGTCCCCGTTGATGTCCAGCGCGAACGTCGACACCGCGAGCATGTGTGCGGCGATCCGGGACATCTCTGCGCCCATCGTTCGGATGACCTGCGCGTACTCCGGCACGTCGATGTCCGCCAGGTCCTCGGCCGCGCGGGCGTAGGCCCACTCGTTGAGCAGGCCGGCCGAGATGTAGTCCCAGCGGTCCGGGTACGGCATGATCTGGTGGCGATAGGTCCCCTGCTGGCACATCTGCTCCTCACAGCGGTGGAGGTAGCCGATGTCGGGTTCGAGATCGGCGATCTGCTCGCCGTCGAGTGCGGTCTTGATGTGGAGCACACCGTGAGTCGCCGGGTGGTGTGGCCCGATGTTGACGAACATCGTGTCCGGGTCGTTCGGGCTCCGCTTGTCGTCTTGCAGCGGGTTCGCGTGTTCCCGCAGTGGGACGATCTGTGGCTTGTCCTGGTTGTAGTCCAGCGAGAGGGGGTGACCCTGCCACGTCTCGGGGAGGAGAATACGGCGGAGATCCGGATGGTCGTCGTACTCGATCCCCACGAGGTCGTAGGCCTCGCGCTCGTGCCAGTCGGCGGTCTCGAAGACCTCGGCACCGGACTGGTTGTGTGGGTCGTCACGCGGCGAGGGCACGACGACGCTGACTTCCTGTGTCGGGTCGTCGTACTTTTTGAGGTGGTAGATCGACTCGTAGCGGTCCTGGTACTCCTGTGCGGTGACACAGGAACAGAAGTCGAACCCGGCCTCGGTCTTCAGAGTCGAGAGCACTGCTTGCACGTCGTCGGGTCGGATGACGAACCCCTCTGCGTTGACGTGGCTCTCGCGACCGATGACGTAGTCGTCGATCAGCGCCTCGATCTGGTCGTAGTCCAGTCCGTCGTCGGTGACGCCGACGTCGAGCTGTGTCGACGGTTCAGGTTCTTCGAGACTCATGCGAGACACCTCCGAGTCATGGCGAATCAGCCCAGTTGTACCGCATCACGAGGTCCTCCTCGTCGATCTCGGCGGCCAGTTTGTCGACGAGTTCGTCCTGTTCGAGGTCGCCGAACTGTTCGAGCTCGTATGGCTTGACCGTGACCGGCGCGGACTCGCCGTTGGCGATCCGCTCCTGGAGTTTCGCGACGCCGTAGATCAGCGCCTCGGGGCGGGGCGGGCAGCCGGGGACGTGGATGTCCACCGGAATGACCTCCTCGGCACCCTTGATGACGTTGTACCCCTCCTGGAACGGGCCACCAGAGATGGTACACGACCCCATCGAGACGACGAACTTCGGCTCGGGCATCTGGTCGTAGACCCGCTTCATCCGCGGGGCGAACTTGGAGACGATCGTCCCGGGGACGATGATCACGTCTGCCTGTCGTGGCGAGGCGCGCGGGACGCCGGCACCGAAGCGGTCGAGGTCGTGTTTGACCGCGTAGGTGTGCATCATCTCGATGCTGCAACAGGCGATCCCGAACTGCAGCATGAACATCGAGGAGCCGCGCACCCAGTTCATGAACTTGTCGAACTTCGTGAGGATGAACGGCGTCGAACCGAACGCCTCCCGAAGCTTCGAGTTGAAGCGGTCGTCAGCACCGCTCCCGATCCGAGCTTCCTGTGTAGACTGTGCGTCGCCGGGTGTTGGTTGGTCACTACTCATTGTTCGTACTCAGTTGCCGAGTTGCCCGCGGGCTTTTGACCCACTGTACAGCGCCGTTGCGCCACGCCCAGGCGAGCCCCGCGACCAGGACCCCGAGGAACAGAAGCATGGGGAACAACACCTGCTCGTAGCCGAGGGCACCGACCGCGTCTCGATAGATGACCGTCCAAGGGAAGATGAGGACGGTCTCGATGTCGAAGACGACGAACAGCAGCGCGACCATGTAGTACTGGATGTTGAATCTGATCTGCTGGCTGCTGCCGGTCGGGATTTCGCCGCTCTCGTAGGTGGCGCGTTTGCCTTGTTCGGGCACGCTCGGTCGTAACAGCGCCGATACCGATATCATGCTCAACGGAATCAGGACGCCGACGAGCGCGAGCGCGCCGATCGCAATCCATGGATTACTCATTCCGGAATCTCCTATCGTTCGTGACTATCGACCGCTGGCATATAAGGGTTGATTCTTGTGATTTCCGGGGATTTCAGTGGCCTACGACAGCCACCCCGGCCGTCGGTGCTGGGAACACGTCGAGAGCCGGTTCAGCCGCCCTACTCCTCGTCCCAGTACGTGGACTTGAACGCCGGCGTCCCCAGCTCGTGCAGATCCACCTTTTTCCGCGTCGGGTATCCTCGCTTCGCTGCGGGTACCCTCGCGCAAAAACGTGGGTGAAAAAGCGTCCACTCGCTTCGCTCGGGCCGCCCTACTCCTCGTCCCAGTACTCGGCTTTGAAACCCGGCGTCCCCAGCTCGTGCAGATCGCGAGACACCGTGCCGACCTCGTCCTGTAGTTCGTCGTGGTACGCCTGCAGGCGCTCGCGGAGCTCCGGGTGTTTCCGCGAGAGGATCTGGGCCGCGGTGAGAGCGGCGTTGAACGACTTGCCGGCGTCGACCGCCGTGATCGGCGCACCCTGTGGCATTCCGATGACGCTGTCGACGGACTTCTCCTGGACCGGAACGCCGATCACCGGTAGCGGGTAGGCGATCGAGGCGGTCATGTTCGGGAGGTCCGCGCTCTTCCCGCCCGCGCCCGCGACGACGACATCCAGACCGCGGGCCTCGGCCGTCTCGGCGTAGGCGTACATCAGTTCCGGCGTCCGGTGAGCCGAGACGACGAACGACTCGAAGCTAAAGCGGGCCTCGGGCGCGTCGGTAAAGTCGGTCTGTTCGGCGAAGCCCAGTTCCTCGGCGAGGGCGGCGTAGGCACCCGGACGCTTGCCCTTGCCGCCGGCCATCGTCGCCAGGTCCGAGTCCGAGCCCATGATGATCCCCACGTCGGGGGTCGCCTCGTCCGGGCGGTCCATCGCGGCTTCCTCGCGGAGCTGGTCGATCAGCGACTGCACGCTCTCTGGCTCTGTCATGAGCGGCTCTCCGTCCCGCTGGGCCGTAAGTGTGGGCGATCCGTCGCCGGTCACTCGACGGCGTCCTGGAGCGAGACGAGGAGATCGATCAGCTCCTCGCGGCTCATGTCGTCGAAGTCCGTCCGGGAGAGTTCGCGGAACTCCATGTACTCCTCGTCGTCGAGACCGAACTCCAGCAGCGTGTCGCCACCGGGGTCGGCGACGAGCCGGTCACCGTCGGGGCGGTCGACCAGCGCGACCGGGAGGACGCCCCCGGCATCGCGGACCATCGACAGGAAGTTCGAGAAGATCTGTTCCGGGGTCGTGCCGGCCTCGTACTGGCGGACGATGTCCCGGTGGGCCGCACGGTACAGCTCGGACTCGGTGTCGATGTTGGGGTACGCGCGCGAGAGCTGGTAGGCGAGCGTCGGCGGCCGGGTGTAGTGGGCGTGGCGCTCCGCCGTGAGCCACTCGGGAAAGTCGTCTGGCAACTCGGACATGTCAGACAGTACGACAGCCGTTCAGAAAAGTACTAACTATTAGCAAAACGCCTCGCGGAACTGTAACTGAGATTTATCTCGACCGGGACGAAACTGAGAGTGCGGTTCCTATCAGAGGCACGCGGCACGACTCTCTTCCCGTGGCGGGGACTGGACATGGCCTCGCCACGCTCGACACGAACCGAGACGGGCAGTGCTCACTGCGAGCGGGACTGGAAGGTCAGTTGCTCTCGCAGTTCCCGAACGTCCGCGAGTAGTTCACCCGTCGTCTCGCCGTCGCCGACGAGGGTCACGTGTCCCATCTTCCGGAGGCGGTACACCTCGCGCTTCCCGTACCAGTGGAGGTGTGCCCGAGGTGTCTCGAAGACCGCGTCTTCGCCGGACAGTGTCGCCCGCTGGCGGTCCGCTACGTCGCCCAGCACGTTTGCCGACACCGTCGGTCCGCGGCGCTCGGTCGTCCCGAGTGCTCGTCCGGTGACGGCCCGAACGTGCTGTTCGAACTGCGAGGTGTGACACCCCTCGATGGTCCAGTGGCCCGAGTTGTGGGGGCGGGGCGCGATCTCGTTGAGCAGGATCTCGCCGTCGCTCGTCTCGAACAGCTCGATCCCGTAGACGCCCCGCCCCTCCATCGCGTCGAGTACGTCGAGCGCGACCGCTCTGGCCCGCTCTCGAACGTCGTCGTCGGCCCGCGGGGGAGAGACCGTCTCTCGGAGGATCTCCTCCCGGTGGATCGTCTCGGTGACCGGGAACGTGTCGCGCTCGTCGGCTCCCAGACAGCCCATCACGGCAAGCTCTCGCTCGAAGTCGATCATCTCCTCGGCCATCGCCGGCCCCTGGATCGCGTCGAGTGCGTCGGTCACGTCGTCGGGCGACTCGACCGGGTAGTTGCCGCGCCCGTCGTAGCCGCCTTCGCGGGCCTTGAGCATCAGCGGATAGCCCAGTTCCTCGCCCGCCGCCCGGAGGTCGTCCTCGTCGTCGACCTGCCGGAAGGCCGGGACCGGGACGCCAGCGTCGCCGAGGCGGCGCTTCTGGACGAGTTTGTCCTGAATGAGCCTGAGCGTGTCCGGCTTCGGGTGTACCGGGACGCCGGTTTCGGCCGCGACCGTCTCCAGTGCGTCCGGGTCGGTCAGCTCGATCTCGAAGGTGAGGTAGTCGGCGCGCTCGGCGACGGCTCGAATCGTCGAGACCTCGTCGAACTCGCCGACGAGCGCGTCGCTCGCGACCGGGCCGGCCGGCGGGTCTTCGGTCGGATCGGTCACGACGAGATCGACGCCCAGCGGCGCGGCGGCCTCCGCCAGCATCCGTCCGAGCTGACCGCCGCCGACGACGCCCAGCGTCACGCCTGGTGTCGAGATGGTCATGTGCGAGGGGTTCCGACCGACCCGCTTAAGCGTTGCCTCACGGAACGGTCGCGCTCGACGTCCTCGTGGACCCAGAACACCATCCGCGTGCCGTACGCTCGCATCTCGTAGGTCTCTCGGCTGTACGCGTCATCCAGCGCCGCCTCGGGAGTCGTCTGGTCCGAGGCGACCGTGACGACGACGGCCGGCGGCCTGTCGTCGAGGCGATCCGTGACGTTGCCGGGGGTCCTCGCACAGTCCACGTCGGCGTCGCTGGTGGCGAAGTACCAGGGCAGCGGCAGCGCGTTGAACCACTTGCTACAGAGGGGCCGATAGTTGAATTTCGAGCGGTTCCAGCCGGCCCGTTCCCGCTCGACGAGGGCCTCGTCGTCGGCCCAGCGGTCCCCCTCCTCGCCGTAGAACAACAACACGTCCGGCCCGCGTCGGTCGTCGTCGGCCGCCCGATCGATCGCTTCGAGTTCGGCCCGCGGGCTGTCGCCGGGCTGGGCGTACTGGACCAGATAGTTGTCCTCGGACTGGTCGTTGAGGTACACCGAGTTCGTGACGACGCCCGCGGTCGCGCCGCCGACGAGCAGCAGGACGGCCGCAGCGGTCGTGAAGCCGACCGCGTCGTCCGCGACGAACGCGCCCCGCGCCCAGTCGACGATCCGGGCGAGCCCCACGGCGGCCGGAATCGAGAGCGGGACGAGCGCGTGGACGACGAGCCAGGCCCCGAAGATGTCCGTCCCCAGCGGGTAGCCAAGCACCGAGACGAACCCGCAGTAGCCGGCGAGCATCACGAGGTTCCGGCTCTCCGCGCGCCCGTATCGCTCGGCGGCGAACCCGACGACCGAGAGCACCGTCAGGGGCGCTGCCTTCAGCCCCATGACCCGGACGAACCGGCCGAGATACTCGACGTACGTGCTGGCGATGCTCTCCTCGCCGCTCTCGCCGGCCTGTCCGAACCACTCGCCGTATTCGAACCGAACGTGGGCCCAGGTCTCTTCGAGGAGCGTCGGCAACTGTGCCGGGTCCCCGACGGCCTGCCAGAACATCACCTGCTCTGTCGTCCCCGGCGGGTGGTACAGTCCCGCCACGCCCGCACCGCGCGGTGCGTAGAAGAACAGGCTGAGCGCGAGAAAGACCGCGGCGACGCCGACGAGATGCAGCAGTATCCGCCCGCCCTGAGAGCGCCAGCCCGGAGACCGCTCCGACGGGGACCCATCGTTGGCAGCCGTCGGCGCGCCGCCGCGGACGCGACCGGCCAGCGCCCGCAGTTTCGCCAGGAGGAGTCGCGCGCCACTCGCGTCGTTCCGGGGGCGATACAGCGCCTGGTCGGCGAGCAGACCGACCGCGCCGAGCCACGTCAGCACGTAGAGAATCGCGTTCTCTTTCGAGGCGAAGCCACACGCCATCAGCGCCCCGGCGGCGTAGACGTAGCGCCAGCGCCGCGTGTCGTAGAACCGCACCAGCGCGCCCAGCGCGAAGAACATGAACGTCGCGACCAGCAGGTCGCTGCGCATGAACCGCGAGTAGTAGAGGACGACGGGGTTGACGGCCAGAAAGAGCGCCATCGCGAGCAGTTCGACCCTGCGGAGGTGCTCGCGAAACAGCAGCGCCGACAGCGGGAGCGTCGCGCTGATCAGCGCGACCGGGAGCCGCATCGTGAAGTCGTTGGCACCCACCAGCGGGAACAGCCAGCCGTTGACGTGCTGGACGAACGGGCCGTGGATGATCCGGCGGTAGGCGAACGACCCCGTCTCGACGTAGTAGGTGATCCAGTAGCCGACGCGCGCTTCGTCCCAGTGGGCGATGCGATCACCCAGGAAGGCCAGCCGGAGGACGAGACCCAGGATCGTCACCGCGAGGATCAGATCGGCGGTCGTCGTTGCCAGCGTCCGGAGCGATCGGCCGTCGTCGCTGGGGTCGCCGGCACCACCGTCGGTCTCCTGTGGAGGGCGCTCGGCGTCGGTGTCAGGGCCCGACGAATGCATACCGGCCACTGAAACGAGGGCCGTTTAGAATACTTCTGGTTCGCGGTGGACCGACGCCGCCGATCGTCGCGGACTCGGCCGTAAGCGGTACTTCTTTTAGCTCTCCCACTCGCCACTCGGGTATGGTGCAGCTCGGGCTCGTCGTCGCCCAGTACGACAAACACGGGCAGGTTATCGAAGCGATGGAAGCGTCGGCTCGCGAGGCCGCAAAGGGCCAGGACGCGACGATCGTCGCGACCCGCGAGGTGCCGGGGTCCTACGACACGCCGCTGGCCGCAGACCGGCTGGCACGGCGCGACGACATCGACGCCGTCGCGGTGCTGGGCGCGATCGTCACCGGCGACACCGACCACGACCAGGTGATCGCCGACGCCGCCGCGCAGGGACTGACGCGGGTCAGCCTCGACCGCGACACCCCAGTGACGATGGGCGTCATCGGCCCGGGCATGAGCCAGGACGAGGCGACGGCACGAACCGACAAAGGCGGCGACGCCGTCGACAGTGCCGTCTCGCTCGCGACGGAACTGCGACAGTGAGCGCGCAGCGACGACAACGACAGAGAGTACCACAATGACACAGGACTTCGCCGCACGTGTAGGACGAGTCGAACCGAGCGCGACGCTCGCGATCAGCAACAAGGCCGCCGAACTGGAGGCCCAGGGAGTCGACGTGGTCGACCTGAGCGTCGGTGAACCGGACTTCGACACGCCCGAGAACATCAAAGACGCCGCCAAGGAGGCCCTCGACGCCGGCCACACGGGCTACACGCCCACCAGTGGCATCCCCGAGCTCAAGACGGCCATCGCCGAGAAGCTCCACGACGACGGACTGACCCAGTACGACGAGGACAACCTCATGGTCACGCCCGGCGGCAAGCAGGCCCTCTACGAGATCTTCCAGACGCTGATCGACGACGGCGACGAGGTCGTCCTGCTGGACCCGGCGTGGGTCTCCTACGAGGCGATGGTGAAACTCGCCGACGGCTCGCTAAAACGCGTCGACACCGCGGCCCACGACTTCCAGCTCGCGGGCGCGCTCGACGACCTCGCCGAGACGGTGAGCGACGACACGGAACTGCTGGTCGTCAACTCGCCGGGCAACCCCCACGGCGCGGTCTACACCGACGAGGCCCTCGAAGGCGTTCGCGACCTGGCCGTCGAGCACGACTTCCAGGTCATCTCTGACGAGATCTACAAGGAGATCACCTACGACGGCCGCGAGGCGACCTCGCTGGGGACGCTGGACGGCATGGAAGACCGGACGATCACGCTCAACGGCTTCTCGAAGGCCTACTCGATGACCGGCTGGCGGCTGGGCTACTTCGCCGGCCCGCAGGAGCTGATCGACGAGGCCGGGAAGGTCCACGGCCACTCGGTCTCCTGTGCCGTCAACTTCGTCCAGCACGCGGGCGTCGAGGCGATCCGCAACACCGACGAAGAAGTCCAGGAGATGGTCGAGGCCTTCGACGAGCGCCGGACCTTCCTCAAAGACCTCTTCGAGGAGCGGGGCGTCCACGTCCCCGAGCCCCAGGGAGCCTTCTACATGATGCCCGAGGTCGCGCCCGACGGCGACGACGACGCGTGGTGCGAGGAAGCCATCGAGGAAGCCCACGTCGCGACCGTGCCGGGCCACGCCTTCGGGACGCCCGGCTACGCGCGCATCTCCTACGCCAACAGCAAGGAACGACTCGAAACGGCCGTCGAGCGACTCGACGACGCCGGCCTCTTATAGTCTGACGACCACGGTCCCCCCACATGTTTGCCCTCCCGGCACTGAACACCGAGTTCCTGCTCGCGCTCGTCCTGGGTGCCGTCCTCTCGAAAGGGTTCGAACTCGCCGTCGAGCGCTGGGAGCTCGAACCCTACGCGCTGGCACTGCTGGGCGTCGCGGCTATCGGCTTCGCCGGTGTCGAGCCCTTCTTCGACGGCGATGCACAGTGGGTGCGCGCTGGCTTCGTCGCCCTCGGCGTCGGTGCTATCGCGCTCTGGGGATACCGGCGGCTGGACGGCTCGGCGACCCAGTAGCGTGGCAGCTACCTCCGTTCGTCCAGAATCTTCTCGATGATCGAGCCCGTCGAGAGGATCTCCTCCTCGCTGGCTTTTCGCGGCCCGGCCCGGCGGACCTCGCAGTCCAGGCCGCGCTCGTCGAGCGCCGTCTCGATCCCCTCGACCTCGTGGTGCTGGTCGTAGCCCAGCGCGATCACGTCGGGTTCGATCTGCTCGATGGGGACGAAGATGTCCTCGGGATGGCCCAGTCGGGCGTAGTCGACGGGATCGAGCGCCTCGACCATCTCGACGCGCTGGCGGTCGGGGACGACCGGTGGCGCTTTGTGCGTGACGTTCTCGCTGCGGGCGACGATGACGTGGAGTCGGTCGCCCATCGCCTTCGCCTCGCGCAGGTAGTGGACGTGGCCGGGGTGGAGGATGTCGAAGGTCCCCTGGGCGACGACGTCGCGGGTCACCACTCGTCCTCCCGCAACTCGGCGTCGATGTCCGCCTGGGTGAAGTCGAAGAACTCCTCCTCTGGCGGTTCCACGTCCAGCACGTCGAGTTCGATCGGCTGGCCCTCGTTGTCGAACGCCTGCCAGTCGCCCTTGTCGTAGGGAGCGCCGACGATGATGTGGACGTCGCCGCGGCCGAACGTCTGCAGGTCGGCGTCGCTCGGCTTGAGCACGCCGTTTGGGTGGGAGTGGATCGATCCCGCTGCCCGCAGGTCGTTGGGTACCATACTCGTCTTGAGCGTCGCGCTCACCGGGTTCGATTCAGTTCCGGGGATCACGAGCACGTCGGACAGTACCGTGCCGTCCTCGTCCAGCCCGAGTTTGCGTGCGTCCTCGCCGCGCAGGATCCCCATGTACTCGTTGGGGTGGCTCTCCTCCGACGCCGCGAGGGCGAACTCGAGCGCGGAGTCGGCGATGCCGAGGATCCCGCTCGAGCGAAACAGGCCCATGTCTGAACGTGTGGTATCGCGCCTTCTAAACTTTCCGAGGAACGTGTCGGGGACGGTGGCGAACGTCGCGAGCGATCGTGTCGCGAGCGGCGAACACACCGAAAGCGTTCGCTCGGCTTTCGAACCCGTCCGCACTGTGTTCGTGTCGACACCGAAAGGGCGAGCAAAGCTACAGCCGGCAGTATCAGTCACCTGGGGCTCAGCCGCTGCTGGCTGACGCGCCGATACCGAAGCATAAAAGCGCGGTAGCGACCAAGACAGGTCAAATGTCTCCGCCAGCCGGCACCGACACGGGTGCCCCGGTTCCCGACGGGGGAACCGTCGTCTACGAACTCGCTGACGGCTGCACCCTCGACGACGTCGAGGAGGGCAGCTGCTACGTTGGTACAGTCAACGGCGTCGTCGAGTACGGCGTCTTCGTCGATCTCTCCGAGGAACTGTCTGGACTCGTCCACGACTCGAACCTCGTCGGCGACTACGACGTGGGCGACGAACTCGTCGTCGAACTCGCCCAGGTCAGAGAGAACGGCGACGTGAGCTTCGAAGAGGTCCAGTTCGCCGACTACACGACCGAATCGGTCGGCCGCGGGTCCGACGCCGTCGTCGACGACCTCGCGGACGCGACCGGCGAGACCGTCACGGTCCGGGGCGAGGTCCTCCAGATCAAACAGACCGGCGGGCCGACGATCTTCCAGCTGCGCGACGAGAGCGGCGTCGTGCCCTGCGCGGCCTTCGACGAGGCCGGCGTTCGGGCGTTCCCGGCCGTCGACCTCGACGACGTGGCCGAGGTGACCGGCCGCGTCGAGAGCCGCAACGGCGGCGTCCAGGTCGAGGTCGAGGAGCTGAGCGTCCTCGAGGGCGACCGCGAGCAGGCGGTCCGTGACGACATCGACGAGGCGCTGGACGCTGCGGCCGAGCCCGCAGATATCGACCCCCTCGTGGAGTGGCCAGCCTTCGAGAAGCTGTGGGACGATCTCAGAGACGTGGCCCGACAGCTCCGTCGGACCGTCCTCGAAGGGCGGCCGATCCGGATGCGACACCACGCCGACGGCGACGGCCTCTGTGCCAGCGTCCCGCTACAGCTCGCGCTGGAGCGGTTCGTCGCACAGCACTACCAGGACGACGAGGCGGGCCGACACATGCTCAAGCGGCTGCCGAGCAAGGCACCCTACTACGAGCTGGAGGACGTGACCCGCGACCTCAACTTCGCGCTGGAGAACCGCGAGCGCCACGGCCAGAAGCTCCCGCTGGTCCTGATGCTCGACAACGGCTCGACCGAGGAGGACACGCCGGCCTACCGGAACCTCCGGCACTACGACATCCCGGTGGTCGTCGTCGACCACCACCACCCCGACCCGGAAGCCGTCGAGCCGCTGATCGACGCCCACGTCAACCCCTACCTCCACGACGAGGACTACCGGATCACGACCGGGATGATGTGTGTCGAACTCGCCCGCATGATCGACCCGTCGCTGACCGACGAGCTGCGCCACGTCCCGGCGGTCGCCGGCGTCTCGGACCGCTCCGAGGGGGAGGCAATGCCCGAGTACGTCGAGCTGGCCCGACAGGAGGGCTACGACGAGGCAGATCTCCGGGACGTCGGTGAAGCACTCGACTACGCCACCTTCTGGCTCAAGTACGACGACGGTCGCGAACTGATCGACGACGCGCTGAACGTCAACTGCGACGACCGCGACCGCCACGAGGAGATCGTCGAGTTCCTCTCGACGCGGGCCGAGCGAGACGTCGACACCCAGCTCGACGCCGCGATGAACCACCTCGAACACGAGCGCCTGGACAACGGCGCACACCTCTACCAGATCGACGTGGAACACCACGCCCATCGCTTTACCTACCCCGCGCCGGGCAAGACCACGGGCAAGATCCACGACCGCAAGGTCGAGGAGACGGGCGATCCCGTCATCACGATCGGCTACGGTCCGGACTTCGCCGTCCTCCGCTCGGACGGCGTCCGCCTCGACATTCCGGAGTACGTCACCGAGCTGACCGACGAGATCGACGGCGGCGGCGTCAGCGGCGGGGGCCACCTCGTCGTCGGCTCCATCAAGTTCGTCAAGGGGATGCGCGAGCAGGTGATCGACGCGCTGGTCGAGAAGATGGCCGACGCCGAGATCGACGAGGAGCTACAGAGTACGGGCGTGCTGAGCCAGGACTGACCTATCGCCGTTCGAACCTGATTTTCCCGCCGACGATCGCGGCCAGTCCGAGACAGCCAGCGACCGCCGCGAGCAGTCCGTAGGGCACCGGCGAGCGACCGCCCCGCCAGTCGGCGTCGAACACCGTCCCGTAGTAGTCGGCCACCGCAGAGCCACGCAGCAAGAGGAGGGTCTCGCGGTTGTTCGCGGCCGCCTGGTCGTTCCAGTTGAGGCTCCCGAGAACGACGCGGCGGTCGTCGACGATCGCGCCCTTCGCGTGGATCTTCTCGTAGCGTCCCGCAGGGTCGGCGAGGCGAACTGACAGGGGCGCGTCGTTGGCGCTGGCCCACTCCTCGAAGCGCTCGGCGAGCCGCTCGTTGTCCTCGCGGACGTACCACGCGCTGGACAGCAGGAGGCGAACGCGGACTCCGCGGTCGGCGGCGCGACGGAGCGCGGCCGCGAAGGTGCTGTCCCAGCCCACCGACACCTGTATCACGTCGATCGAGCTCTGTGCTCCGTCCAGCCGATCGACCAGTCGCGGCTCGGCGTTGTCCGGAGTTACCAGCAGCGTCGTCTCCTCGACGGGGACGGTCTCGGGAGCGACGGTCGTCTCGTAGCTCGCGTTCGAGACCGCGCCCCGTTCGAAGGAGCGGCCGCGGCGAAACTGCGACCAGGGGCGTGCGTCGCGACCGCTGGCGTCGGCCCGGTACGTCGCAACGAGGGCGTCGACGACGCGGGACTGGTTCGTTCGGACACCCCAGCCGCGGCTGCTGTGGCCGCCGGTCCCGCTCGGCTTCCAGTTCTCGGTGAGGACGAGCGCGCGCTCGTCGGCGACCGCGTACTTCGCGTGGTGGTAGTCGTAGCGTGCGTACTCGCCGCCGATCAGGCGGACCTCGACGCCGGCCTCGGTCAGACGGTCGAGTCGCCGTGCGCCCTGGCGCGTGCGCCCGCCGACCGGCGCGCCCTCAAGCAGGACCCGCACCGTGACGCCCCGTTCGTGTGCCGCGACGAGCGCGTCGGTGACCCGGTCGGAGGTGAGGGTGTATCCCGCCAGGAGGAGACGGTCGTCGGCGTCACGCAACGTCTGGATCGGCACGGCGGGACCGTCCGGGAGCACGAACGCACGGACGTGGCCGCCGTCCGCCGACACCACCGGCCGGTCCGTCGCACCGATCGGTCGCCAGACGGGCTCTGTCCCGTTCCAGGTGACGCGTTCGCCCGCCTCCGTGTCCCGATAGACGGCTCGGTCGACGACGGTGCCGTTCCGACGCACCTGAAGGTGTTCGCCGCTGTTGGCGAGTCCGAGTCGATCGACCGCGACGACCGGCGCGGCCGTGTGATTGCGAGCGCGATCGGGTCCGGCAGAGAGAGCGACCCGCCCTCTCCGGGAGACGTTCGACAGCGAGACGGTCGTGTCGCCGTCGGTGAAGACGTAGCCGGCGAGATCGATCTCGGCGGGGAGCCGGAGGACGACGAACTCGCCCGCGTCGCCGTCGGCGATCGGGTCCGGATACGCGGCGACGATCTCCGGGTGCGGATCAGACGGTGCCGTCTCGTCCTGTGCGACGGCCGGGAGAGCACTTGCTGCGAGGAACAGACAGCAGACACAGAGGAGCGGGGCGAAACGGACCATCGAGACGGGATGGGCCGTCTTCCCTGATAAACTACAGGCGAGACGCTCAGACGCTCGCGGCTTTCTCGGCCTCGGCCTGGACGAGGTAGGCCTCGTCGTCGGTGTACTCGCCGGCCACGTCCAGCGCGCGGGCCGTGCCGATCTGGCGCAGTGCCCACGCGGCAGAGGCTCGAACGGAGTCGACATCGTCCTCGCCGAGTACGTCGGCGAGTGGCTCGATCGCGCGGGTATCGCCGAGCAGGCCCAGCGCGCGGGCCGCGACCGACCGGACCTCGTCGTCCTCGGCCACGAGCCGGTTTGCGACGGGCTGGACGGAGTCGGCGCTGCCGATCTCACCCAACGCGCGCAGCGTCACCTTCTGGAGCGCCGGATCGCCGTCGCCCTCGATGAAGTCGTGGAGCGTGTCGGCGGCACGCTCGTCGCCCATCTTTCCGAGGATCCGGATCGGGAGCTTGTCGCGCTTCTGTGCGCGCTGGTGGAGCTCCTCGAAGGCGTCGGTCGCCTCGCTGCCCATGTGGAGGAACTGATCGAGGACGTACTCCTCCATGAACTCCGAGTCGTCCAGCTTCCCCAGCGCGAACAGCATCGGCTCGACCTCGCCCTGCTTGGCGTAGATCTTCAGGGCCGACCACTCCGGCGGGAAGTCCTTACGGTTCTCGTTGTCCAGCACGTCGTAGAAGCCCCGAGCGTCGAGTTGTTCCTGGACGGTGAGATCGTCCCACGTCTCCGCGGCGTCGAGATCGTCTTCGAGCGCGGCCGCGGCTTCGACCAGTCCGGCGATGGCGTCGGCGTCTTCGTCGGGGTCGAGGCCGGACGTTTCGAGCGCCGCCGCGGCGTCGGCAAGCGCGTCTGACGCGCTCTCGGGCGTGTCGCCCGCGTCGGCGTCGAGGTCGTAGTGCTCGCCAGCGGCGTCGAGGAACGACTCGACGGCGGCGACGGCCTCTCGTTCCCCGTCGTCGGTCCACTCGCTGTCCGCGACGGTCGAGGACGCCGAATCGACAGTCTCGGCGACGTCCTCGACGTAGGGGCCGCGCTGGTCTTCGAGGTCGTCACGCAACTCCGAGAGGCGCGACTCCAGTTGCTCGCGGGGGTCGTCCGCGTCCTCGTCGTCCTCGTCGGGCTCCGGTAGCTCGGCGTCTTCGAGGTCCGATTCGATCTCGTCGAGGGTCGCCTCGACGTCGTCCAGTGCCGACTCGGTCGTTGCGGCCTCGAGGGCCTCGGCTGCGTCGTCGAGGCGACTGTCGAGAGTCACGTCGAGTGCAGCGTCCTCGCCGTCGTCGTCCCCGTTGCTCATGCTCGACTGTGTGTCTGTCCGGATCAAAGGCGTTTCCATCCGCAGTCGTGAGGACGACCGCCGACGAGCGGGCCACGCCGGCCGCGGCGGTCAGTACTCGGGATTCTCCTCGCGGACGCCCTCGCGTTTGTTGACCAGCCGCGCGAGCGTGAACAGCGCGTCCGACAGTCGGTTCAGGTAGACGATCGCGGTCTCGTTGACCGGCTCTTCGGCCGAGAACGAGACCGCCCGCCGTTCTGCGCGCCGACAGACCGCCCGAGCGTGATGGAGTTTCGCCCCCGGTTCGGAGCCCGATGGGAGGATGAACTGCGTGAGCTGCTCCAGTTCGGTGTCTGCCTCGTCGATGAACGACTCCAGGGTCTCGACGTGGCGCTCGTCGATCTGTGGATCGTCGTCCTCCGGCGCGGGGTTCGCGAAGTCGGCCTGGACGACGTGGAGGTGGTTCTGGATCTCCCGGAGCTTCTCGTCGATGTCGTCGTGGCCGGTCGGCCGCACGACGCCGACGAGCGCGTTGACCTCGTCGACGGTGCCGTAGGCTTCGATCCGTTTGCTGTCCTTCGAAACCCGCTCCATGTTCCGGAGGTCGGTCTGGCCCTGATCGCCACGGCCCGTGTAGATCGTCATGGTCGACGCTGGGGCGGCCAGTGACTTATAGCCGCCTGAGGCAGCGATCGATAAACGAGTATCCGCGATAGTGAATGCACTCGGATCGCACATCGCCACCGACACGAAGTTTATGTCGAACGACGCAGCATCTCCGACGGAGCCATGAAGAACGTCCTCGCGAGCATCGGTATCGGTAACGCCTCCGTCGACACAGTCCTGCCCTCCGAGACCGTCCAGCCGGGCGAGACAGTCGACGCGCAAGTACAGATCGTCGGCGGCAACGCCGAACAGGAGATCGGGACGATCCGCTTCGAGATCGAGACCAGGTACCTGACCGACGAGGGGTACGAGGAAGTCGACGTCGACCGCTTCACTCTCGCCGAAGGGCTGACCATCGAGCCCGATCAGGAGGAGACCCGTAACGTATCGATCGACGTCCCGTACGACACGCCGGTGACGATCGGTAACGTCGACGTGTGGATCGAGACCGAACTGGACATCGACCTCGCGGTCGACCCCGAAGACACGGACTACCTCGACGTGCGCCCGACCGACCGTCTCCAGACCGTCTTCGACGCGATGGAGGAGCTGGGCTTTACCCTCCACACCGCCGAGTGCGAGGCCGACCCATACGGGCGCTACACCGGGAGCCGGTTCGTTCAGGAGTTCGAGTTCCGCGTCCAGTCGGGCCAGTTCCGTGGCGACCTCGACGAGGTCGAACTCGTCGCCCGACCCGGCCCCGACGAACTGGAGCTGTTCGTCGAGATCGACCGCAAGGGCGGCCTGCTGAGCGAGATGACGGACACCGACGAACGGACGACGCGGGTGACGATCACGTCGACCGATCGCGCGGCCGTGCGAGAGCAACTCGGCGACGCGATCGAACAACACGCCTGACCAGGCAGCCCGGTTTCTGCGTTCGCGTTCGAGCTTCCCAGCGGCGCATCCCGAGGCTATCGACCATCGATTCGATATCGCGGATATTCGTTTATCGATCGAGAACCGGGAGCTTCAATTACACCCGCGAAAAAGCCGGTCGTATGGCAATGGACCTTGAGCACTACTGTCCCGAGTGCGAGGAGTACCGGACGTTCTGGAAAGTCGCGAGTACGACCATGCATCTGGGGACGAAGACGAAGTGGCACTGCGAGGAGTGTGAGTACGGCTTCGTCCGCATCGACGGCGAAGTCGACACCGGCGCGACGGCCTGATCGGCAACGACGGCGCGGACGGGCGGAGCCACCGACGACAATCCGTCGGCGTGGTCAATAGCGACTATAGCTCTCGATAGCACTCTTAGTAGCCGTTTTTGCCCTCCGCTATGAGTGCCGAACTGAATGAGCCTGCACGGCACCCGCGCGACGGCATGCGCTGGTCGAGCCCTGGAATTGCAAGCGACGGTCGTCGAGTACGACGACGCTCCCGATCGCTGTACGGTGTCGCCCCGGAGCGTCGAGGAGGGTGAGCGAACGACCACCTGGCTGAGTGCCGACCGGGACGTGTTCGAGGACCTGGCCGCGATGCGGTGATACTGGGGGCAGACAGCGTGACCGCTCTCGTCACCGCGTGGTGGCGAGTCGCCCAAAAAGCGACAGCCGGCAGGAAGAGACTCCGCGACCCTGGGGTTTAACCCAGTGTGTACCATTCACATGTGACGATGGCAATCGAGGTCCTGATCGTAGACGAAGACGAAGACGTACTCGAGATCACCGAGGCATTTCTGGGGAGACAGGACGGACTGACGGTCGCGACCGAGAGCGATCCGGAAGCGGCTCTCGAGGCGGTGCGTGGCGGTTCCTTCGATGCCGTCGTGAGCGACCTGACGATGCCCAAACTCGACGGACTCGAACTCTGTCAGGAGATCCGCGCGAGCCGGCCGGAGATCCCGTTTCTGGTGTTTACCGGCCGCGACGAGGACGACATCGACGACGCTTCGGCCGCTTGCCCGACCGCGTTCGTCAAGAAGAGTACGGGCACCGAGCAGTACGCGGCGCTGGCCAGAGAGATCCGAGCGGCTCTGTAGTTCAGCGGTCGGTGTGGGGCACGCGGAGCGTCACCGTCGTCCCAGCAGTGTTCTCGAAGGTCACGGTGCCGCCGTAGGACTCGATCAGCCACGTGATGAGCCACAGGCCCAGCCCGGTACCGTGTGTCAGTTGCGTGATCTCTGCGTCGCCAGTGACGACGGCGAGTTCGTCCGCTGGAATGCCGCTGCCGTCGTCCTCGATCCGGATACAGACGCTCTCGGCGTCGGCCGTCACGTCGACGGAGACGGTCGGTGCCTCGTTGTGTTCCAGGGCGTTCTGGACGGTCTCGTACAGCGCCGTTCGGAGTCGCGGGTCCGCGATGGGTGGAACGGGATCGCAGTCGGTCCGGAGCGTCGCCTCGGGGTGCTCGGTCGCGAGTTCGTCGACGACACTCTCGACGATGTCTGGTACCGAGACGGAGTCCGTCGTCGCGGGATCCCGGCGGACGGCCGCCTCGATTTCGCGGGCGCGGTCCGACAGCGAGACGACGCCCTCGGCCTTTCGGAGGAGTCGTTTGAGGAGGGTGCGGTGCTCCTCGTCGTCGGCGCGGCCGACCAGTTCCTCGGCCGTCCCGAGAATGACGGTCATGTCGTTGCGGAGGTTGTGGCGCAACACGCGATTCAGGACTTCGAGCCGCCGCTGGCGCTCGCGCTGCTCTGTGATGTCGGTGTAGATACCGAAGGCGAACTGCCGGCCGTCGCCCCGCTGATAGGGGACCGCTCGGAAGAGAAAGTCTCGGAACCCGTCGGCCGTCCAGCGTCTGAGTTCGCCCTGGGCGGACTCGCCGTCGACGACCGCAGACAGCGAGGGATCGGTCGACTCGGAGTCGTCCGGCCCCCGCAGCAGGGAACCGAGCGTCCGACCCGACAGCGACGAGTCGCCGAGATCGAACGTCTCGGCGAACGCGGGATTGGCCGATCGAACGACCGGCTCGCCGTCGATCAGCTCCGCCTCCACGACCGGGTCCGGCAGCGCGTCGAAGAGGTAAGAAAAGCGAGTCTGTTCCTGGTGGAGCCGTTCGCGGGTCTGCTGGAGTTCCGTCCGGTCGCGGACGACGCCGACGGTTCCCTGGAACGCACCCTCACCGGAGATGAGCGAGATTTCGATCTCGACCGGTCGGTCGTTGCCGTCTGCCGTCGACAGCTCGGTCTGTACGTCTGCGTGGTCGGCGTCTCCACGGCGGAGCGATCCGATCTCGGCTTCGAACCGGCCGACCGTCGCGTCGTCGAGGACGATCTCCGGGCGCGCCCCGAGGAGTTCGGACCGGTCGAAGCCGAGGTACGTCGCCAGCGGCTGTGTGACCAGCTGGAATCGGCCTTCGTCGTCGAGGACGTACAGCATGTCGTTGACGTTCTCGACGGCCGTTTCGTAGCGTAACAGCTCCTGTTCGCGATCGACGCGCTCGAACGCCGCCGCGGCGTTCGAAGCGAGAATCTCGGCGATCGATCGGTCGCTGTCGTCGAAGGCGCGTGGCTCGGTGCTGGCGACCGTACAGACCCCGTACTCACCGAGTGGGAGGTAGATCGCCGACGCCGCAGGTCCGTTGTCGTAGCCAGCGCGGTCGTTCAGGTCGTCGACGACGAGCGTCTCTCCGGTCGTGAAGGCCTCACCGGGATACCCCTCGTCGCTGTCCCGGATCGGCCGATCGATCTCGGTGGCACCGTCACCCCCCGTGGCCATCGGAACGAGCGTGTCCTCGACGGGGTCGTGCAGTCGGACCAGATTGAGTTCGAATCCCAGCGTCTCGCTCGCGGCACCGGCGACGATCTCTGCGACCTCCGTCGGTGTCTGGGCGGCCATCAGCGATCGAGTGGTCTCTAACAGCCCCTCCAGAGCCTCGTCGCGTGTTCGCTGTGCGGTTACGTCACGGATCACGCCGGCAGTCCCGGCGAACGCGCCGTCGTCGCGCAGAATCGTCATGTGATCCTGTGCGGGAAAGGCGGTCCCATCGGCGCGCTGGATGGAAAGCTCGAACGTCTCCTCGTCGGCCCGGACCCCGCGGAGCATCTCCACGAGGATCGACTGGGCGCGGTCGACGGTCGCGTCGTCCTTGATCAGGCCCGTATGCGAGCCAAGTAGCGTCTCGCGGTCGTAGCCCGTGAGATCCGTCATCGCGTCGTTGACCAGCGTAAAGCGGCCCTCGTCGTCGAGCGTGTAGACGCCGTCGTCGACCGCCTCGATGATGTCGGCGTATCGCTGGAGATCCGTCTCTCGCTGGTGGCGCTCGATCTCGTTGCCGACCCACTCGACGAGCAGGTTGACGAGGCGTTTCTCGGCGTCGGTAAACGACCGATCTCTGGGATCCATCGCGGCGAAACACAGCGTACCGTAGGTCTCGCCGTCGACGACGACGGTCCCACCGAGGTAACAGGAGACGCCGAAGCTCTCGAAGGCCAGGTCGTCGTCCCAGCCCTCGCGCTCGGCGTCGGCGATCGTCAGCAGACCGTCCTGCTGGGTCGTCCGCCGACAGTACGTCTCCGACAGGGGAACGGACATCCCCGCCCTGACCAGCTCCGAGCGACCGGCCGTCACCTCGATCCGCTGGGTCGAGCCGTCGATCCGGGTGAAGTACCCGAAGGGAAGCCCGAGACGCTGGCGGCCGATCTCCAGAGCCCGGCGGATCCGTTCTGTCTGCGTGAGGTCGTTTCGCGACGCCAGCGTCGCGAGCGACTCCAGTGCCTCGTTGGTCGCCGTCAACGCGTGCTGGCGTTGCTCGCGTTCCGAGATAGCGGCGCTGGCAGCCGCCGACTCTCCCGTTGGCTCGGGCGCGGAAGCATCGCCGGCTGCGCGATCGGCGACAACGGCTCGCACCCGGTCGGCGACCCGAACCGCACCGTCTCGGGGGACGTACTCGGTTACGCCGTGCCGCGTGGCGGCGGCCGCGACGGCCCCGTCGGCGACCGCAGTAGAGAGGACGATCGGCAGCGAGGGAGCCCGCTCGCGCAGCGCCGTCAGCGCGTCGATCCCGTTTTCGTCACCGAGGGCCGCCTCGACGACGGCACAGTCCAGACTCGCCGTTTCGAAGTCAGCACCGTCGATCTCGTGGACGACGGTGACTGCGAAGTCGTCACCGAGTTCGGGGCCGGACCAGCCGGCGGGTCTGACGTGGAGGACGCGAAGAGCGGACATCGAACGGCGTCAGATAACGCGTGGAGGGAGATATATCAACCGGTCAACGCCAGACCGGAACGAAGCGAGGATCGAGGCGTTCACGCGCCCTCGAAGGTCGGTTCGAAGCCGTCGACCGGCGTCACCGAGTAGTCGATGGTCAGCGTGTCCTTGGTCGCGCGGATCTTGCCCACGAACGCAGAGATCTCGTCGAGTTGCCCCTCCAGAACGAACAGTTCCATACAGAAGGCGTCGCCGACGTGGCTGTGGAAGTTCGAGGCGACCAGCCCCTCGTGTTCGTGGCGCAGGTGCATCATCCGCTCTTCGACGCTCGTGGTCTCGTAGTTGAACAGGACGGTGACGACGCCGAGCAGTTCGCGATCTTCGAGTTTGCGATCCTCGAACTCCCCGAGGAGGTTCCGGGCTGCCTCGCGGAACACCTCGCTCCGGCCGGTGTAACCGTGGTCTTCGGAGAACTCGTCGATCCGTTCGAGCAGTTCGTCGGGCATCGAGACGCTAACGACGGCCATGTTGTTAACTCAGCGTCAGTAAAATAATAAGGATTCCGTATTTCCGGCGACTATTCGTCCAGCGATTGCCAACTGAGGCGCGGCTCGCGAGCGGCGCGAACCTGGTCGATCCGGCGGGCCGCGGTCGACTCCGGAGCGCTCGCGAGCGTCTCGTCGCTCTCCCCGGCGACGGCGTCGAACGCCTCGGCCAGCTGGTCGAGCGTCCGTCGAGACTCGGCCTCGGTCGGTTCGGTCATCAGCGCCTCGGGCACGATCTCGGGCCACTTCGTCGTCGGCGGATGGACCCCGTAGTCGAGCATCCGCTTTGCCACGTCCGCGGCGTCCTGTTCGCCCGCGCTGGCGACGAACTCGTGGTGGAAGGGACCGAAGGGGATCTCGTAGTCGATCTGCTCGGCGAGGTAGTTCGCGTTGAGGACGGCCTTCGCGCTGGCGTCGGCGAGCCCCGCGTCGCCCAGCCGGGCGATGTACGCGTAGGCCTTCAACAGGACCGGCCAGTTGCCGTAGAAGCCGTGGACCTTACCGATCGAGTGGTCGGGATCGACGTACTCGTAGCCCCCGCCGGATGCCGCGACCCGCGGAGCGGGGAGGAACGGCGCGAGATCGTCGGTGACGCCGATCGGCCCCGCGCCCGGTCCACCGCCGCCGTGGGGCGTCGCGAACGTCTTGTGGACGTTGTAGTGCATCACGTCGAAGCCCATGTCGCCTGGCCGGGCGCGGCCCAGCAGCGCGTTGAGGTTCGCACCGTCGTAGTACAGCAGGCCGCCAGCGTCGTGGACGATCTCGGCGATCGCCTCGATGTCGCGCTCGAACAGGCCCAGCGTGTTCGGGTTCGTCAGCATCAGCGCCGCGGTCTCCTCGCCGACGGCCGCTGCCAGCGCGTCGAGATCGACGCGGCCGTCGTCGTCGCCGGCCAGCGAGACCACGTCGTAGCCCGCCATCGCCGCGCTGGCGAAGTTGGTGCCGTGGGCCGACTCGGGGATCAGGACCTCACTGCGGTCCTCGCCGTTGTGCTCGTGGTAGGCCTTCGCGACGAGGATCCCCGCGAACTCGCCGGCCGCACCGGCGGGGGGCTGGAGCGAGACGGCGTCCATCCCGCCGATCCGCTCGAGATAGTCCTGCAGCCGGTACAGCAGTTCCAGCGTTCCCTGCGTCGTCTCCGTCGGCTGGTCCGGGTGGACGGCGGCGTCGGGGCTGGCGGCCAGATCCTCGGTGAACGAGGGGTTGTACTTCATCGTACACGAGCCCAGCGGGAAGGGGCCGCTCTCGACGCCGTAGTTCGTCTGTGAGAGGCGCGTGTAGTGGCGGGCCAGCTCGGGTTCGCTCACGTCGGGCAGCGTCAGGGAGTCGCGGGTCAGATCGTCGGGCAAGGGTCCGTCCTCGGTCGAGACCGTTTCGCTGGACTTCTCCGAGAGCAGCGGTTCGTACCGGTCGTCGTCGTCCGTCCAGCGGGCCTGTGAGTAGTTCATCGGGCCACCTCCGCGAGGGTGTCGACGAAGTCGTCGACGGCGCGTTCGGTCGTCTCGGTCGCACAGATCTGTATCTCGTGGTCGCCGACCGCGTGGACCGCGTACCCCTCGTCCGCGAGGTCGGCGCGGATCGCCTCGGCGGGCTGGTCGGTGTGGGCCACGAACTCGCGGAAGTGGTGGCGGTCGTGGACCGGCGCTCGCACGCCGCTGATCCCGTCGATCCGCGCCGCGAGATCGCGAGCGCGGGTGACACAGGACTCCGCGAGGTCGAGCAGGCCGTCGGGGCCGAGCCAGGCAGCGTGCATCGCCGCTCGCAGCGCGACCCAGGCCTGGTTCGTACAGATGTTCGACGTGGCTCGCTCGCGGCGAATGTGCTGTTCGCGCGTCTGGAGCGTGAGCGTGTAGGCCCGCCGGCCGCTGTCGTCTTCGGCCGCGCCGACGAGGCGTCCCGGGACCTGCCGGAGGAACTCCTCACGCGTGACGAACAGCCCGAGTCCGAACCCGTAGGCCGTGCCGGTCCCCAGCGAACTCGCGTCGCCGACGACCACGTCCGCGCCGACGCTTGCCGGCGTTTCGAGCAGCGCCATCGCCACCGGGTCCGTCCCGAGACAGAACAGCGCGTCGTGGTCGTCGGCGGCGTCGCCGACGGCGGCCAGCCCTTCCTCGATAGTGCCCCGGACCGTCGGGTTCTCGGCGTAGACCATCGCCACGTCGTCGTCGAGTGCCTCCCGCAGGGCGTCGAGATCGACGTTCCCGTCCGTCGTCGGGTACGTCTCGACGGTCAGCCCCGGCCCCGCGGCGTAGTTGTCCAGAACGTCGCGCTTGCCCGCTCGCAGCAGGTCCGGCACGAGTACCCGGTCACCGGAGATGCTCCGGAGCCGCTGAGAGAGTGTCGCGGCCTCCCCCAGCGCCGTCGCGGCGTCGTACATCGAGCAGTTCGCGACGCCCAGGCCCGTCAGCTCGACCAGCATCGACTGATACTCGAACAGCGCCTGCAAGAACCCCTGTGCGATCTCTGGCTGGTACTGGGTGTAGGAGGTCAGAAACTCCGAGCGGCCCGCCAGGTCGTCGACGACGCTGGGGACGTAGTGGTCGTAGTGACCTCGGCCCAAAAACGCCGTCAGGTCGTCGTTGCGCCCGAGGATCCCCTCGACGTGCGAGCGCGTCTCCCGCTCGGAGCGTTCCGGAATGTCGAAGTCCGCGTCGAAGGCAACGGACTCGGGGATGTCGAACAGTGCGGCCTCGCTGTCGACGCCGACGGCGTCGAGCATCGCCGCCGTCGTCGTCGCCGTGTGCGGTGCGTACGGTGTCCCGCGAGAATCGTCTTCGCTCATGATGTAGGTCGTCCCCGTAGGGACGTGATAGGCGAGGCTTACGGCTGGGCCTACATTAGTGTGCGCGTTCCAGAGCAGTCGCGGCGACCGAAACGCCTACCGGCGTTCTCTCGGAACGGAGCGCCATGCGTGTCCCCCGTCGCGAACTCCTCCTGAGCGGCGCAGCATTGCTCGCCGGCTGCTCGGCGCTGGGCGGCGATCAGACGCCGACGCCCACACCGCCGGACGGCGACGACGACGGCGTTCCCGACCGCGCCGACGACTACCCCGACGACCCTCGTCGAGCGTTCACGTCGAGCAGCAGTGAGGGTATCGTCGAACTTGCGCCGGGCGAGTTCAGCGCCCACCAGTTACAGAACGACGACGCGGCCGGTGGCTCCTATCTGAGCTACGAGGTGTCGGTCGTCAACGACGCGACCGTCGACGTGCTGGTGTTCGAGCGCGCGGCCTACGACGCCTACCAGAGCGGGGCCCGAGACGTGTCGGTCGTCGACGAGTACACCCGTCAGAACGTCAGTGAGACGGCGCTGGTCGAACGACTGGACGACCGGGCGCTGCTCCTGGCGCTGGACAACACCGACCAGCAGACACCGGCGACCGACGACCCGATCGAAGTCGAGTTCGAGCTGGCCATCGCCGAGCCACCGGGAGCGCCGGCCGAGACGACGACCACGGACTGAGACGGCCGGCGGTTCGAGCCGGTCAGGCGATCTGGTCGCGGTACTCGTCGGGCGAGAGCAGGTCGTCCAGCTCGGACTCGTCGGCCAGTTCGAGTTCCAGCAGCCAGCCGTCGCCGTAGGGGTCGTCGTTGACCAGTTCGGGCTCGTCGAACAGGGCGTCGTTGACCGCGGTGACGGTCCCGGAGACGGGCGCGTAGATGTCCGAGACCGCCTTGATCGATTCGACGACGCCGAACTCCTCGCCGGCAGTCAGTTTCTCGCCCTCGTCGGGCAGTTCGACGAAGACCACGTCGCCGAGTTCGTCCTGCGCGAAGTCAGAGATGCCGATCGTCGCGTCGTCTGCCTGTCGCACCCACTCGTGGGAGTCGAGGTACCGACAGTCGTCGGGAACGTCGAAGCTCATCTATCGAGGAATGGCGTGGTCCTGATACGTGCCTTCTTCGGTTCGCCCCGAACGACGACTCGGACCATCCGTCCGGGTTCGATCTCGTCGGCGTCGAGATACGCGAGCGCGATCGGTTCGCCCAGCGTCGGGCTCATCGTCCCGCTGGTGACCGTGCCGAGGTGGTCGCCGTCCGGCGTCGTCACGTCGTAGCCCGCACGCGGAACGCCGCGGTCGATCAGCGACAGGCCGGTCAGCTTCTCCGCGGGACCCTCCACGTCGACGCCTTCCAGCGCGTCGCGACCCACGAACTCGGTGTCGAGGTCGACGACGAAGCCGATCCCTGCCTCGTAGGGGTTGCGGGGGTCGTCGTCGGGATCGAAGTCCTGCCCGGAGAGGAGAAAGCCCATCTCCAGTCTGAGCGTGTCCCGCGCGCCCAGTCCGCAGGGCTGGCACGCGAGTGCCTCCCAGACGGTACCGGTCTCGTCCCACGGCACGACGAGTTCGTAGCCCGCCTCGCCGGTGTATCCGGTCGTCGCGACGAGCGTCTCGACGCCCGCGACGGTGGCCGTGGCGATTTCGAAGCGGCCCAGCTCGTCCAGCGACAGCGTCGTCTCGTCTGCGAGCAGCGACGGTGCGTCGGGTCCCTGGAGCGCGATCAGGCCGTACTCGGTCGTCCGATTGTCGACGCTGGCGTCGAGACCGTGTTCGGCCGCGTGCTCGCGCCACCGCGTCGCCATCTGCTCGTCGTGGCCGGCGTTGGGGATGAACAGGTACGCGCCCTCGACGGCCTCTGGCAGCCGGTAGACGACGGTGTCGTCGAGCATCACCCCGTCCTCGCGGGTGATCGCCGCGTAGTGTGCCTGTCCGGGCCGGAGGTCGGTCGCGTCGTTCGTCGTGAGCCGCTGCATCAGCCCCGTCGCGTCGGGCCCCGAGACGACGATCTCGCCCATGTGAGACACGTCGAACTTGCCGGCCGTCTCGCGGACGGCGGCGTGTTCGGTCCGGATCGAGTCGAACTCGACGGGCATCTCCCAGCCGCCGAAGTCAGTGAAACTCGCCTCGGCCGCGGCGTGAACGTCGTCAAGAGGGGGTGCTCGTAGACCCATGTCGCTGCTCTCGCCCGGCGCGGGCTTATCGTTTGGTCTTTCGTGCGTTCGCTCAGCAGTGTATAAACCATATTCCGCGATATAGAATGATGCCGCGCGCTCCGAGCGATGCCGTCCCGCGCTATGCCTTCGATCCGTCCACCGGTCCGGCGAACGTCCCGTAGAGGAACTTGAAGTACCACAGCACGAGCACCAACACCGGCAGCCCGAGAACGGTCGTGAGGTTGAGCGCGAGCGGAGAGACGACGGCGGCGTCGACTGTCAGCCCGCTGGCCGGATGCAGTCTCGGATAGAGCACCACTGCGACGAGGCCGACGAGTGCGAACGAGAGTCCGAACGTCGTCCCGAACCAGAGGCGGTGCCTGTCGAGTCGGGCGGCGGCGAGACCCGCCCCGGCGAACGAGACGGTGGCGAGGACAGCGCCGAGCGCCGGGGCCGAGAGCAACAGCGCCCGGACGTTCGACGGGTTCGTGAGAGCGACGACCGCCAGCAGGACGACGACGACGACGAGGTAGACGACCGTCGCCGTGGTTCCGTAGCGAACCATCGCGTCGGCCAGCGAGCCGCTCGTCTTCGCGGCGACGAAGGCCGCGCCGCTGGTGACACAGAGCGCGACCAGGCCGACGCCCGTCAGCAGACTCGGAACGCTCAGCGTCGGCGTCCCGAACGCCCAGCTCCCGACGAGGACGCCGAGCAGCAGCGGCGTCACCGTGCTGCCGAACACGAACAGCCGGTCACAGCGCCGTCGCCAGTCGGGATCTTCACGCTGTTCGCGCAGTTCCGGCGCGACGCCGCGGACGAGCAGTCCCATCACGATCGCGATCGAGAGCAGGTAGTGTCCGCTCAGCAGCCGCGCGTAGATCGGCGGGAAGGCCGCGAGCAGCGTCGTCCCGAAGGCGACCAGCCACACCTCGTTGGCGTCCCAGACCGGACCGAACGCAGAGAGGAGCGTCTCTCGCTCGTGCTCGTCGCGAGTCGCGTACAGCATCCCGATGCCGAAGTCCAGGCCGTCGAGAGCGACGTACATCGCCAGCGAGAACACGACGACGCCGAACCAGATCGTCGGCAAGGAGTCGACGAGATACCGGTCGACGGGCAGCAGCTCAGTCATCGCCGCTCACCCACGGGAGGCGTGGCCGGCTGGTGTCGTCGACCGTACTGACGCCCATGCGTTCGAGTTCGCCCTCGATCAGCCACTTGAGGACGGCACCGAAGGCGGCGAGCAAGGCGAGATACAGCACGACGAACGCCACCAGCGTCCCGGTGGCCTCGGTGGCGGTGAGGCTCCGCGAGACCGCGTCGCTGGTCTTGAGGACGCCCTGAACGACCCACGGCTGACGGCCGATCTCGGTGACGTACCACCCGGTCAGCAGCGCCACGTAGCCCAGTGGGCTCGACAGCATCATCGCCCGTAAGTACCGGCCGGAGTCGGCAAGGCGGCCCTTGCGGAGTCGGTTACCGCCCCACAGCGCCAGCCCGACGAACAGGAAGCCGAGTCCGACCATCAGCCGGAACGACCAGAACACGAGCGCGACGGGAGGGTTCTCGTCGTACTCGTGTAACCCGACGACTTCGGCCGAGAAGTCACCCCCGCTGGCGAGGAACGATCCGAGCCCGGGGAGACTGATCGTAAAGAGGTTGTCCGTCCGGGGGTCGGTCAGCGCGTCGAGACTCCGCGGAATCGCGATCAGGTGGAGGTCCGCCTGCCCGGTCTCGTAGTGAGCTTCCATCGCCGCGAACTTCTGGGGCTGGGTGTCGGCCACGTGTCGCCCGTACGCGTCCCCGTGAAGCGCCTGCAGCGGAGCAGTGATCAACAGGACGACGACGGCCATGCGGAGGGCCGTGTTCCAGGCCACGGAGTCGCGATTCCGCCAGACGAAGTACGCGGCGATCCCGGCGACGACCAGCGTCACGGCGATCACCGACGCGTTCATCATGTGAACGTACATCCAGGGCATCCGCGGCGTGAAAAACGCGGCAACGGGATCGGTGAGTCTGGCGATCTCGACGCCGTTTCGCTCGACGAGTTCGAACCCACGCGGTGTCTGCATCCAGGCGTTGACGACGAGAATCCAGAAGCCCGAGAGCCACGCGCCGACGCCGGTCAGTATCGACGAGAGGACGTACGTCCGGTCTGAGACCCGTTCACGGCCGAACAGGAGAATCCCGAGGAAGACGGCTTCGAGGAAGAACGCCATCTTCGCTTCGAACGCCAGCGGGCCGCCGATCAGTTCGCCACTGACCGCCGCGAAGCGCGGGAAGTTCGTCCCGAACTGGAAGCTCATCGGGATCCCCGTCACGGTGCCCATCACGAAGCCGACGGCGAACACGTTGATCCAGAACGATCGGAGCCGCGTGTACGCCGGGTCGTCGCTTCGAACGTCCTTCCAGGTGAAATAGACGATGTACGGGGCGAGCCCGATCGAGAGCGCCGCAAAGAGGATGTGGACGGTGATCGTCCACCCGAACTGGAGCCGGCTGGCGAACTCCGGAGACAGCAGGATATTGTTTTCTGCGAGCAATACTGTGCCGTCGATCAGGGCTCCTGTGGCGGACACTGTGATCTCCTCGCTCAGCGCTGTACTACTGCCGTCCTACACATAGCGGTTTCATCGGTTTTCACGAACTGGAAATCGTCTCCGCAGATAGTTGTGGTACAACCGTCGAAATTCCCGGAGCAGTTTCTCCGTCGATCGCGGGACGACGACGCCCCCGGCCGACACTGGAGGGGAGAGCACAGCAACTCGAACCGTGTAAACTAAGCACTGACTGGTGAAACGAATGTGCAATGAACGCACGGACCGACGGGCGGTCACGTCACTGGCTGGCGGCCGGAGCGATCGTCGCAGCCGTCGCGACGGCCGGGAGCCTCTGGTTCAGCCTCGGGCTCGGGCTGGTGCCGTGCGAGCTGTGCTGGTACCAGCGCATTCTCATGTATCCGCTGGTAGTCGTCCTCGGCGTCGCCGCGATCGAGGACCGACCGGGGGTGTGGCGGACCGCACTCCCGCTGTCGATGCTGGGGGGCGGCGTCGCCGCGTACCACTCGTACGTGCAGGCGACAGTGGACAGCTGCACGCTGAACGGCCCGTGTGCAGCAGTCCAGTGGCAGTCGCCGCTGCTCGGGCTGACGATTCCGAACCTCGCGCTGGTGGGGTTCGCGCTCGTGACCCTGACCGTCGTCGCCGCCACGCGGTGATCGGCGGCTATCGCTCGATGTCGGCCGACAGCCGCAGGTCACGCGAGGAGCGCCCGACCGCGACGGTGAAGCGGCCGTCGTCGATCGTCCAGCCGTCCGCGACGTCGTAGCGACCGAGCGCGCGGTCGTCGAGGGTCAACTCGACCGTCACCGTCTCGCCCGCCTCGATCGCGACGGCCTCGAACGCGGCCAGCTCGCGGGGCGGGCGTTCGAGGTCGTCGGGCGCGTCCGGCGCGTCGACGTAGGCCTGGACGACTTCGTGGCCGGCTCGCTCGCTCTCGTTCGAGACCGTAACGGAGACCGTCTCCCCGTCGACGGCGAGGTCCTCGTACGCGAAGGAGGCGTAGGAGTGGCCGTGGCCGAAGGGATACGTCGGTTCGGCGTCGGTCGCGTCGAAGTGACGGTAGCCCACGAGCAGTCCCTCGGAGTACTCGGCCACGTCGTCGACACCGGGGAACTGTTCGGCCGTGTCGGCCGGATAGGCGTCTTCCGGGGCGAACGTGACGGGGAGGCGACCGCCGGGGTCGGCGTCGCCGTAGAGGACGGCGGCGATCGACTCGCCGTGGGACTGACCGGGGTACCACTGGGAGACGACGGCGGCGACGTCCTCGCGCCAGGGGAGCTCGACGGGACCGCTGGTGTTCAGAACGACGACCGTGTGGTCGTTGGCCGCGGCCACGCGCTCGACGAGCTCGTCCTGCTCGCCGGGGAGCGCGATAGTGTCGCGGTCCGCGGCCTCCGTCGCCGCGTCACGGACGAACACGACGGCGGCGTCGGCCTCGCTCGCGGCGGCGACCGCCGCGTCGATATCGGGATCGGGTTCCTCGTCGGCCTCGCTCGCGGCGTCGTCGCCCCCGAGCATGCCGTCGAACATCGACACCGACTCGACCGGGGCGAGACCGCGTGCGACGGCCACATCGCCGTCGGCCCGCGCCGTGATGCCCTCGACTGGGCTCGTCTCGTCGAAGGGGGTCGTCTCGGAGGAGCCCCCGCCGCCGAGGATCGCCTCGTCGACGTTCGGACCGACGACCGCGACGCTCGCGTCGTCGTCCAGCGGGAGCGCGTCCTCGTTTTTCAGCAGGACCGTGCCCCGCGTGGCGATGGTACGGGCCAGATCGCGGTGTTCGGGTTCGTCGGCGAGTTCGTCGTCGGTCCCGGAGTCCCGGCGGTCGTCGAGCAGTCCCGCCCACTCGATCGCGCTCAGGACGCGAGCGACCATGTCGTCGAGGCGCGCCTCGGGCACGTCTCCGGCGGCGACGGCGTCGAGGAGATCGTCGGCGAAGTGCCCGCCCGCGCCGATGTCGGGCATCCCCTCGGCGATCTCCGGGTCCATCTCGTCGGCCACGGCCGACGGGTCCATCCCCATCGAAGCGAACTGCTCTTCGAGAGAGACGCCGGGCATCTCCACGTCGAGCCCACCGTTGGCGGCGCGCTGGGCCGACTCGGTGCCGAACCAGTCGGAGACGACGAACCCCTCGAAGCCCCACTCACCCTTGAGAACGTCACCGAGGAGATGGCGCTGTTCGCTCATGTACGTGCCGTTGACCCGGTTGTAGGCGGTCATCAGCGAGCGCGCACCGGCGTCGACGGCGTCGTGGAAGCCGGGGAGGTAGAGCTCTCGGTGCACGCGCTCGTCGACCGCGGCGCTGACGGACGCTCGGCGCGTCTCCTGGTTGTTGGCGACGTAGTGTTTCGGCGTCGCCACGACGCCGGCCGACTGGATCCCCGCGACGGCGGCACCCGCGAACGCGCCCGTCAGGATCGGGTCTTCGCTGTAGTACTCGAAAGTGCGCCCGCAGTGGGGGACCCGAATCAGGTTCAGTCCCGGCCCGAGCAACACGTCCTGGTCTCGCGCTTTGGCCTCCGCGCCCATCGCCTCGCCCTGGCGTCGTGCGAGCGCGGGATCGAACGTCGACGCCAGCGCGAGCGAGGCCGGGAACGCCGTCGCCGGCTCCTCCGTTCTGACGCCGAGGGGGCCGTCGGCCAGGCGCAGTTCCGGCACGTCGAGTCGCTCGACACCGGGCAGGTACCCCGTCGCGTTGCCCTCGGGATCGACGGCTCCCCGGACGAGCGCGAGTTTCTCTTCGGCGGTGAGATCGTCGACGAGTGTCGCGACCCGATCGGTCGGTTCGATGCCGTGGGTGACCGACTGCTCGCTGTCGCTCATATCTGACTGACCATTCAGTCAGCTTCGGCTTAAGCGTTCGGTTCCGGCCGGCCACGACAGGTGGTTGCCGGTTCCCGCACGTTTAGGCCCGAGAGTGCGAACGGGGAGCCATGACGGCGGACGCCAGCGACGACGCGAGCGTACTGGCCCCCTTCCGGCAGTTTTTCGCACTCGAACGAGACGTACTCGTCCTCTCGCTGGCGATGTTCGCCTTCAGCCTCGCCTTCCAGATGACGAGCCGATACGTCCCGGAGTACCTGAACGTACTGGGCGCGAGCGCCGGGGTGATCGGT
This sequence comes from Halomicrobium sp. HArcht1-1, assembly GCF_058933285.1. Lineage (NCBI taxonomy): Archaea > Methanobacteriati > Methanobacteriota > Halobacteria > Halobacteriales > Haloarculaceae > Halomicrobium > Halomicrobium sp. HArcht1-1. The sequence continues at coordinate 1,230,189 of NZ_JBZYDL010000001.1, read as the reverse complement.
CTCTACGGGAGCGTGGGCAACCTCGTCAGTGCGGTCTACCCCTATCCGGGCGGTGCCCTCTCGGACCGGATCGGCTCGCGGCTGGCACTGACGCTGTTTGGAACGGTCGCGACGGCCGGCTTCCTGCTGTGGTACCTCGCCTCGTTCGTCCCGACGATCTCGGTGCCGGTCGTCGAGTTCGCCCTGCCGGTCGCGGGCACGGTGGCGGTCGGTGGGGCCGTCGAACCGTGGGTCTGGCTGTTCGTCGGGCTCTTTTTCACGCAGGCCTGGAAGTCGTTCGGACTGGGCGCGACCTTCGCCGTCGTCAAGCAAAGCGTCGCGCAGGACCGCCTCGCGATGGGGTTCGCCAGCACCGAGGTGTTCCGCCGGATCGGCTTCCTGCTGGGGCCGCTGCTCGCGGCCGGCCTGCTCGCCGTCGCGGCCGACTTCGTCACCGGCTTCCAGTGGATCCTGCTCGTCGCCGTCGCCTTCGGCGCGGTGGCGACGGTGACCCAGCACGTCCGCTACGACGCCAGCGACGATACGATCGGCGAGTCCTTCGAAGGCATCTCCGGCGTCGTCGCCGACCTCCGAGCGATGCCCGCGACGTTGCGGCCGCTGCTGGTCGCCGACACGCTCGTGCGCTTCGCCAACGGGATGGTGTACGTCCTCTTCGTCATCGTCGTCACCGACTTCCTCGCGGTCGGTTTCGACATCGCCGGCCGCTCGCTGCGGCCGGACGCCTTCTTCGGGCTCTTGCTGGGCGTCGAGATGGTGGTCGCGCTGCTGTCGATGGTCCCCGTCTCGAAGCTCGCCGAACGGACCGGGCTGAAGCCGGTCGTCGCCGTCGGCTTCACCGTCTACGCCCTCTTCCCGCTCCTGTTGATCTTCGCGCCGGCCGACCAGTGGGTGCTGGTCCTGCTGTTTGCCTTCTCCGGGCTGCGGTTCGCTGGCCTGCCCGCACACAAGGCGCTGATCGTCGGCCCAGCAGATCGGGACGCCGGCGGACGCGTCACCGGGACCTACTACCTCCTGCGCAACGCGCTCGTGATCCCGAGCGCCGCGCTGGGCGGGTGGCTCTACGGGAGCGACTGGACGCTGACGACCGGCGTCGGAACGATCGCCGCCGGCCCGAAGCTGGCGTTTGCCGTCGCCTCGGCGATCGGCGTCGTCGGCGTCGTCGTCTTTCTCGCGTTCGGCCGCGAGTTCGAGGCCTACGCGTAGGGTCGCTACCGGGGCGTGAGCCCGACGCCCTCGGCCAGCAGCTCGTGGGAACGCATCGCGTCGTCGTGGTCCGCGACGACGTGCTGGATCATCACCTCGTCGACGCCGACGCGATCCGAGAGCTGTTCGAGCAGGCCGGCCAGCGTCTCCGGACTGCCAGAGATGGCGCGGGGCCACTCGTCGTCGTCGAGCGTGGCCGGCGTCGGTTCGGGAACGCCCCCGAGTTCGTCGATGGCCACCTCGACGGACGGCGTCGTCCCGACGACGCCTCGCTCCATCCGTTTGTACGACGCCTCGGCCACGGCGCGGAGCCGCGCCGCTTCGGCGTCGCTCTCGGCGGCGACCGCGTTGACCGCGACCATGCCGTCGGGTTCGTCGATACCACCGGCGAGCCGGCTGGGCTGGAAGGCCTCGCGGTACGCCTCGAAGGCGTGCGTGGCGAACTGCGGACGGATGAACGCCGCGAAGCAAAACGGCAGACCGAGCTCGCCAGCGATCGTCGCACTCGACGGACTCGATCCGAGCACCCAGGGCGCGGGAGGGGCCACGTCAGATCGCGGGATCTCGACGTCGCTGTAGGCGTGTTCCGGCGGATAGTCGTCGTAGAGGTGGTTGACGACCGCCTCGATCTTCTCGGCGTGGTCCTCGTCCGGGTTCTGGACGTGGCGGTCGGTCCCCAGCGCGCGGTCGACGGCCGGCGAGCCGTTGGCCCGCCCCAGCCCGGCGTCGATCCGGCCGGGCGCGAGCCCGTCCAGCGCGCCGAACTGCTCGGCGACCTTGAACGGACTGTAGTGGTTGAGCAACACCGCGCCCGATCCAAGGCGGATCTCCGCCGTCTCGGCGGCCAGGTGGCCGAGCAACACCTCCGGCGTCGTGCCGGCGAGCCGGTCGCCCATCCCGTGGTGTTCGGCCACCCAGAACCGGGAGTAGCCGAGCCGTTCGGCCTGTTGTGCGGCCGCGACGGTGTTGGCGTAGGCGTCGGTCGCGGTGCCGCCGTTCGGGACCGGCGAGAGGTCGACAACTGAGAGGTCCATAGCCACAGCCCAGAGAGTCCGACGGAAAACGGTTTGGCTCGCGCCCGTCTCGGCCGGTAGTTCGCCCGCGGGCGATCCGAACCCGACATTCGTATTATCCTCGCGACCCAACCGGCGACTGTGAGCGAGCGACGAGCGCGGGGGGCGCTGGCCGGCGTCGTGTTCCTGGTGTTGCTGGCGCAGGTGTTGCTCTACCCGGGCATCGACAGGCTCGTGGCTGCGCTGGGGGCGACGACGGACCTCCAGGCCAGCATGTGGTTTCTCGCCGCCGAGTTCGGTGCCTTCGTGCTCTGTGCCGGCGTCTGGGGGCTCGCAAGCGACGCGACCGGCAGGCGGGTGCCCTACATCGTCGCCGGTGCCCTCGGGGGCGCGACGGGCTACGCCGCGTTGCTGGTCGCCCCCCGGCTCGGCCCCGCCTTCCTGACCGTCCTCGGACTGCGGATCGCCCAGGGAGCGATGACGATCGGTGCCTTCTCGCTGGCGATGACGATGCTGATGGACCTGGACGGCGGCCACGGCCGCAACATGGGAGCGGCGGGGATCGCCATCGGCTCGGGGACGGCACTGGGTGCGCCACTGGGCGGGCAGCTGTACGAGATCGGCCCGCTGGTCCCGGTGGCGGGCGCGAGCGTCCTCCTGACCTGTAGCGCGGTCCTGGCCGTGACGGTGACCGACCGAGCGCCGACGGACCGACGCGGCCTCGGTGCAGCCGTCGAGAGCGTCACCGCACGGCCGCGGCTGGTCGTCCCCTACGCCTACGGCTTCATCGACCGCTTTACCGCCGGCTTCTTCGCGCTGGTCGGGACGCTGTACTTCCGGACGGCCTTCGACCTCTCGCCGGGCGCGACCGGGATCGTGCTCGCGCTCTTTTCGCGCCCTTCGCGCTCCTGCAGTACCCCTTCGGCGTCCTCTCGGACCGGATCGGGCGAACGGGTCCGATCGTCGCGGGCTCGGCGTGCTACGGCGTCGCGGTCGTCGGCGTGGGGCTCGCGCCCCGGATCGAGCTGGTCGGGCTCGGTATGGTCGTGGTGGGGATCATCGGCGCGCTGATGGCTCCGGCGACGATGGCACTCGTGACGGACCTGGCGGCCCCCGAAGAACGCGGGGCGGCCATGGCGGGGTTCAACATCTTCGGGAGCGTCGGCTTCCTCGCGGGGGTGTTGATCGGCGGCACCGTCGCGGAGCGGGCCGGCTACGTCACCGCCTTCCTCGTCACCGGCGGGATCGAGATCGCCATCGCGGCCCTGACCCTGCCCGTGTTCCTCCACTGGCGTCGCCGCGGCGCGGCCCCGAGCGCGTAGCCGGGCCGCTCTCGTCGCCACGGAGGGTCGACGAGATCGATCACACGGACGGTGGTTCGGCCATCGTATCAACCAATCCAACTGCTGCGAGGCTATATCAGTACGGGACTCCAACCAGGAAGTATGCCAGAAGAAGTGCTCTTCGAGTCCGAAGCGATGCAAAGCAAGCGCGACGTTGCCACGTACCTCCGGCAGGTCGCCGACAGCCTCGACGAGGGCGGGCCGATCACGCTGCGTTCGGGCGACCAGTCGGTGACGATGGAGCCTCCGGAGACCGTCGAGTTCGAGGTGAAAGCCGAACGGGAGGGGCCCGTCGACGCCGACGGCGAACTCAGCGTCGAGTTCGAACTGGAGTGGCCGGAGAACGCCGACGCCGACGCGTCGGCCAGCGGGACGCTCGAAATCGAGTGAGATAACCGAGGATGTCGTCGATAGCTCTTCGAGACGGCTTACCGATGCATCGAGGGCTTCCTCATACTGCCAGCTGTAGCTGTTTCAAGATATTCGCGACCCCGTGGTCGCGAAATTCTTCACAGACGTACAGCCGGCAGTATCAGGCAATATCTCATTCGGGTTTATAATAGCCACTGAAAGATGGTGTCATACAACAGTTCACACACCCTATTCTATTTCTGTGTGTGCTCAGTACAGGCGAGACACGGATCACCAGCATCTGCGCGAGCGAAGCGAGCGCAGTTCACCGACGGCGAGACCAGTGGTCGAGCCGTCGGCCTTTTTCACCGACGTTTTTCGAGGAGCGGTTCCCGCAACGAGCGCAGCGAGTGAGGAAACCCGACGCAGAAAAAGGTCGATGCGCGCACCTACTGAGCAGACGATTCATTTCCGACAGTCCTGAAGACAACCGCCGTGAGAATAGTTCTATGACACCCTCGTAGCCGCTGAAAGTCAATGGACACCGATCGCACGACAGCAGTGCAATCGGCGTGTGAATTGTTGTAATCGTTACTATAGCACTCTCGAGTAGCCTGATGGACCACTATCGAAACGAGTGAAGTAAGTGCAGACATGTCGATCAGCGACCGCCGACGCCCAGAGGACTTTCGGCGGCTTGTCTGTCGCTCTAAATTCTCATCTCAGCGCTGGCTTTAGACATAGCCGTATTTTTAATAGTTTTGCGCATGGCATTTAAAACATCGATAATGACAACAAGAAGGAAGTATATCGCTACAGTAGGGACAGCGGCCGTTGCCGGCTGTCTTGGAGGGACAAGTTCGAAGTCCCGTATTCAGTTTACCACAGAAGAACCACTATTTGAAGATGAGAGTCGGTGGGACGATGCCCCGTTTACGGCGGCTGTCTTCGAGACGCCAGACGATGCGAACGAAGCGATAAACGACGATGTCTCTTACATCGACGATATCGAACACCATCTTCAATTCGACCCTGACGAGACGTTTTTGACAGTCTTTGCATCCACCCTCCGACTCACCGAGGAGGGGCGAAACAAGGGCTGGTGCCCACGTCACTCGATCGACGGGGACCAAGTCACGTTCGAGATTCCTCTCGATGAGTGGCCGGAACCACTTGAGGAATCGGCAAACTGGGCCATGGTAAACGTCTGGAGCAAATCATTGTTCGGGAACATCCCGAGTCGAGCATCGGTCACCGTCGAATTTCCGCCGGACGACGTGCAGACGTGTACTGATTGATTGGCGTAACGTGCGTCGTGATGGGGCTGCTGTCTCCGCTGTCCGGGCGTATCGGCAGCACGACGGACATTGGGAAAAAGCGGCGGTGGCGATTCGATCACCCACCAGAGCGGTAACCCCTTTAGGCGTCGGGTCGGACCGGCAGGTATGAAACTGCTGGGTCGGCTCCTCGGGGACGACGGCGAGACGGGTGAGCCACGGGTGGGACTGTTCGTCGACGGACCGAACGTGCTCCGCAGCGAGTTCGACGTGGATCTCGACGACGTGCGCGAGGAGGCCGAGCAGTGGGGGCGGCTGGCGATCACGCGACTCTACGTGGACGAACACGCCACGCCGGGTCTGATCCAGGCCGCGGAGGCGCGTGGCTTCGAGGTCGTCGTCACCAGTGGCGACGTGGACGTGAAGCTGGCCGTCGACGCGACCGCCGCGGGAGCCGACGGAGCCATCGACCTGCTGGCGATCGTCTCGCGGGACACCGACTTCAAGCCCGTCCTGGAGAGTGTCGGCGAGCGGGGCATCCAGACGCTGGCGATCGCGCCCGGCGAACACGGCCGCTCTGACGCTCTCAGGAACGCCGCCCAGAACGCGACGACGCTGGAGGAGTAGAACCCCTTTTGGGCCGTCCACCCCACGACCGCGTATGGACGAACTCGACACGCCGGTGCTGGACAACCACCTGCACCTCGATCCGGTCAACGGCCGCGGCGTCGAAGCCGTCGAGGAGTTCGCCGACCACGGCGGGACTCACCTGAACGTGCTGAACAAGCCGTCGTGGAACCTCGTCGAGGCGGCGACCGACGAGTCGATCTTCCGGGAGTGTTTCGACCTGACCGTCGACGTGACCGAGGCCGCCGACGAGGTCCTGCCCGGGCGGGCGTGGCCCGTGCTGGGGGTCCACCCGGCGCTGATCAGCCAGCTCGTCGACGACGGTTACACGCCCGCGGAGGCACGGGACATCATGCAGTCCGGGCTGGACGTGGCCGCCGAGTACGTCGCCGACGGCCCGGCGCTGGCGATCAAGTCCGGGCGGCCCCACTACGAGGTCGACGACGCCGTCTGGGAGGCGTCGAACGCGGTGATGCGCCACGCCTTCGATCTGGCCGGCGAGGTGGGCTGTGTCGTCCAGCTCCACACGGAGGGCGGCGAGGACTTCACCGAGATCGTCGAGTGGGCCGAGAGCGAGGGGCTGCCCCGCGAGCAGGTCGTCAAACACTACTCGAACGGCCGCGTTCGCGGCCCGGTCAAGAGCGTCATCGCGAACAAAGACGACATCGAAGACGCCGTCGAGACCGGCGAGCCGTTCCTGATGGAGACCGACTACATCGACGATCCCGACCGTCCCGGCGCGGTGCTGGGACCGAAGACCGTCCCGCGGCGGGTCCGGTGGCTCCTCGAAGAGGGCCACGACGAGGCCGTCCGCCGGGCACACGTCGAGACGCCCGCCCGCGTGTACGGCATCGACACCGAGGCGACGCTGGACGCCTCTAGTAACAATTGAAACGATTTACACACCGATCGCACGGCGGAACTGCGATCGGGTGTGCATTGATTTGCAACGGCTACGATAGCGTGGCACTGTCGAACGCGGGAAGACCGAGAGCGGCGTCGCCTACGGGTCCAGTCCGGCGACGATCGACCGGGCGAACACCAGCACCGGGATGATCTCCAGACGGCCGATCCACATGTTCAGGAAGAACATCGCCTCGGCGAGGGGCGACATCGTCGGGCCGGTGATCCCCGAGGAGAGCCCGACGTTGCCCTGTGCGCTGGCGACTTCGAACAGCGCGTCGGCGTAGCCAAAGTCCGGCCCAGCGAGGTTGACCAGCACGATGCTACTGACACCGAGCAAGAAGAGCCACAGCAGCGAGACGATCGCGGCCTCGCTGAACTCCCGCTCCATCGCGTCCCGGTCGAGGGTCCGTCCGTCGATTTTGGCGACGATGACGGCGTTTTTCGGCAGGAAGACCCGAGAGAACTGCCAGACGATCCCCCGGACGACGGTGTAGCCACGGACGATCTTGATCCCGCCGACCGTCGACCCGGCGGCTCCGCCCAGCGTCATCGCGCCGACGACGAGCACTTTCGCGCCGGCCACCCAGCGGCCGATCGGTGCGGACTGGAACCCGGTACAGCTGAGCGCGCTGATCCACTGGAAGGTGGCGTCTCTGACGGCGTCGACCTGCTGGGGGTCGAGCGCCGGAATCGCGCCGCCCAGCAGCGACTGGGTCGCGAAGGCGTCGCTCGCGACGGGGACCGAAACGACGTTCTGGACCGAGAGGACGACGACGCCGGCACCGAGCAGGAGGAACAGCCACCGGGTCTGGAGGTCCGAAACCAGTTCCCCGAACTCGAAGTCGTGCAAGACGACGTAGTGGACCGGGAACGCGACCGCACCGGCGATCATGATCGGGTAGAGCGCGACCTCGACCAGCGGCGAGTCGTAGGTCGCGATGGAGTTGTCCGTCACGCTGAACCCGCCGGTCGTCAGGCCCGTCATCGCGTGGTTGAGCGCCTGCCAGCCGGCTTCCCACAGCGGGAGCGAGCTGCCGAAGTCGCTGAGCCGGATGGCGACGAACAGCAACAGCGTCGCGGCGACGGTGTAGCCGAGGACGAGCTTCCAGACCGTCCGGACCGTCGAGACGATGCTGGGGTGGATCTTCTCTTCGCGGGCCTCGCTGCGGTACAGCGCGTAGCTCCCACTGCCGGGCCGGGCGAGGATCGAAACAGTGAGCACGATCACGCCGACGCCGCCGACCCACTGGATCACCGAGCGCCACCACTGGATCGCCCGCGGCAGCGACGGCTCGTGGATCGCCATCGTCAGACCGCTGCCAGTCCAGCCGCTCATGCTCTCGAAGAGCGCGTGCAGCGGATCGCGGAAGTACGCGAGACTGGAGACCGTCGTCGACGAGCCGACGGCGATGGGTTCCCAGCCGCTCGTGTCGGTGCCCGCCGGCACGAACGTCGCCATCACATCTGGGGGCGTCAGCCAGGCGGTCAAGAGAAAGGGGAGCGCGCCGAAGACGGCGACCATCAGCCAGCCACTGGCCGCGATCACCATTCCGTGTTTCATCTTCGGATCGGGCGCGTCCGCGAAGGTGCGGTTCGACAGGCCCCCAACTCCGGCCGTGATCCCGCCAGCCAGCAGGAAGCCGAGGGCGGCGTACCACTCACCGAACGCCAGGGCGACGACGAGACTCACCGTCATCACGAGCGACTCGATCAACAGCAGGGAGCCCACGTCTCGCGCGATCGTCGCGAGATCGTCCGGAACGGCGGTCAGGACCCGGTCGGACATACTAGTTGTGGTCTTCCGGGTGGCCAAAGATGTCCGTCACGTCCGGCGTCGCGCCCTTGCCGGAGTACACTGTCAGGAGGTCGCCGGGCTCGATGCGGGTGCTCCCGCGGGGTGCGATCGGATCGCCGTTGCCCTCCCTGTCGACCGCGACGATGAGGACGGAGTCGGGCAACAGCCCCTCCTCGCCGGCCTCCATGAGCGAGTGGCCCGCCAGTGGCGATTCCTCGGTGACGCTGATCTCGAACACCTCGGCGGTGTCGCCGATCCGCATGAAGTCGACGACGGAGGGGCGCTTGACCGCGCGGTAGAGGTACTCGGCGATGAGTCGCTGGGGGTTCTCGATCGTGTTGACGCCGATCTGGCGAAAGAGGTTCATGTGCTCGTGGTTGTGGACGATCGAGACGACCGTCGGAACGTCGAGTTCCTGGCCCAGCAGACAGACCATCACGTTCGTCGCGTCCTGATCCGTCGTACTGATGAGTGCGTCGGCCCGCTGGGCACCCGCGTCTTTGAGCGTCTCCTTGGTCGTCGCGTCGTCGTTGATGACCAGGCAGTCGAACTGCGTGGCCGCCGCCTCGGCCCGCTGCTCGTCGCGCTCGATGACGACGACTTCGTTGCCGCCCTTCGTTGCCATCTCGATCAGCGGCGTGCCGGTGTCGCCGGCACCGACGATGACGATATACATACCGTTAGCAATTGAACGGGTCCCCATTACTGCGTCGACTTACGAGCACCGTGTTCGAGGAGTCGGAGCGGACGGTGTCGGTCACGGAGCCAAACAGGAACCGCTTGAGCCGTCCCCGACTGGGCTCGCCGACGATCGTGAGATCGTAGTGGGCCGACTGCTCGATGATCGCGTCGGCCACGTCGGGCCGGTCGAGGTGCCACGTGTCGACCGCGACGCCGTCGGGCAGTCGCTCCCGCGCCTGCTCGAAGAGTTCGTCGACCGACGCGTCGGTCCCGTCGTCTTCGGTGACGTGGAACAGCTCGACGACCGCGTCGGTACTGCGTGCGATCGCTCCGGCGATGGCGACGGCGAGGCCGCTGTGTGGTCCGCCAGCGACGGGGACGAGGATCGACGACAGGCGGTCGTCCCGCGTGCGCTCGACGGTAACGGCGTCGGTCTCGACGCGGTCGCTGATCCGGTTCGGAACGTCGTTGGCGAGGGGATGGACGAGCGATTCGGGCGTGTGCTCGTCGAAGACGATCAGTCGAGTCTCGTACTCTCGGGCGACCGTGATCACCGCGTCGACTGGATCGTCGGTCCGCTCGTAGTGGGTTTCGACCGGCACGTCGTGACTGTCGTCCAGGTGCGTCGCGAGCAGATCCCGCGCGACGCGCTGGGACTCGTCGACGATCTCGTCGGAGTGAGCGTAGAGGTCGAGAACGAGGAGTTTCGCCCCGGCACCCTCCGCGATGTCGCGGGCGATTTCGAAGGTGTGGCTGCTGTGACCCTCGAAGATCGGATAGAGGACGACGTCGTGACTCTCGCCGACGGGCTCGTCGACCGCCGGTCGCTCGTCTGGCTCGTCAGCTGACCGCTCCATACGTACGGTCATCCGAGGTGAGACAATAAATCTACCCACACGAACGGCAGCGACGAAACAGAGAGAAAATCGTCGAGAACCTATTTCGTCGTCCGAGAAGGCGTCGCTTCGTCAGAGCCGTTCGGTGACCGTGTCGATGACGGTCGAGTCGACGAAGACGACCACGTGGTCACCCACCTGGATCGTCGTGTCTCCCCGCGGGGTCACGAGTTCGCCCGCTCGCGAGATCGCACCGACGACGATGCCGGCCGGCAACTCTTCGACCGCGTCGGCGATCCGACGACCCGCCAGCACGCTGTCGGACTCGATCTCGATCTCGACGACTTCCGCCAGGTCGTGTTCGAGCATGGCGATCTTCTCGGTTCGGTTGTCCCGCGTGAAGCGGACGATCTCCTCGGCCGTCTCCTCGCGGGGGTTGACCGCGATGTCGACGCCGACGGTCTCGAACAGGTCGGCGTACTCGATCTCGTTGACGACAGCGATCGTGCGGTCGACGCCGATGCGCTCTGCCAGCAGCGAGACGAGCAAGTTCTTCTCGTCGCTCTCCAGGGCGGCGACGACGACGTCCGCCTCGTCGACACGTTCCTGGACGAGAAACTCCGAGTCGGTCGGATCGCTCTGCAACACGGTCGTGTTCGGGAGTTGCTCGGCCAGTTCGCGGGCCCGGTCCTCGTCGTGTTCGATGAGCTGTGGCCGGTAGCCGTGCTCTTCGAACAGGCGTGCGACCTGGAACCCCAGCTGTCCGCCGCCGACGATGACGACCGAGTCGGCCCCGCTCTCCTCGCCCGCACAGACCGTGTCGGTCGCGAAGTCGCCGATCGAGTCCGGACTCCCGATGACGACCATCCGGTCGCCGCTCTGGATGACGGTGTCGCCGGTCGGGATGATGACGGCGTCGTCACGAAAGAGCGCGGCGAAGGTCAGCGACGCGTAGCGGTCTGCCTCTCTGACGGACTGGCCGGTGACGGGACTGTCCTCGTCGATCTCGAACTCCGCCATCCGGACGATCCCACCCGCGAACGTGTCCACGTCCTGTGCCCCTGGGACCCCGGAGATCCGGAAGATCGCCTCCGCAGTCAGGAGGTCCGAACAGACCATGAAGTCGACGTTGAACGCCTGGTTCGTGTTGCGCCACGTCGAGAGGAGGTCCCGGCGCTTGACTCGCGCGATCGTGAACACGTCGGAGATTGTCTTTGCGGCACCGCAGGCGACGATGTTGGTCTCGTCGATGTCGGTGCTCGCGATCAGCATGTCCGCCTCGCCGACGCCGGCCTCGCGAAGGACCGAGAGGTCGGTGCCGTCGCCCTGGATCGTCAGCACGTCCAGCGAGTAGGTCAGTTCCTCGACGATCTCCGGATCGCGTTCGACGACCACGACGTCGTGTCCGTCGGCGAGATTCGCGGCGATCGAGCGGCCGACCTCGCCAGCCCCGACGATGATCACGCGCATTCGATCCACTCCCGTATCATTTCCACTACGTTCCGGAGGTGTCGGCAAGTACGTTACGGACCAGCTACGAGCGGTCCAGTCGGCCGACGAACAGCGCGAGCACGGGGACGATTTCGAGGCGGCCGACCCACATCAGGAACACCATCAGGAGCTTCGACGGGTCCGAGAACTTCAGGTAGTTCCCGAACGGTCCCAGCGAGCCGAACCCCGGACCGATGTTACCGAGCGTCGCCAGCGACGCACTGACCGATTCGAGAATCGTCAGTTCGTAGCCGATCCGTGCCGAGTCGAGCCCGAGGAAGACGGCACTGACGCCGAACAGCGCCAGATAGAGGAGCGTAAACGCCATGATGCCACGGATCGCGTCCTCGTCGATGACGCGCCCGGCCAGACGGACCGGGCGCACGGTGTTGGGGTTGGCCGTCGTGAACAGCTCGCGGTAGACGGCCTTGAACACGACGAGCCACCGGACGACTTTCACGCCACCGCCAGTCGAACCCGCGGAGCCGCCGATGAACATCGCGAACAGCAACACGATCTGAGAGTGAGTCTCCCACTTGGCGAAGTCACTCGTCGCGTAGCCCGTCGAGTTCAGCAACGAACCGATCTGGAAGGCCGCCTGCCGGAGCGCGTTCTCGGTGACCCCGTCGGTCACGCCGCCCAGGTCGCCCAGGGCCGGCGCACCGCCGCGGAACAGGAGCACCGACAGGAGCGCGATCAGGACGGCCGTCGCACCGGCGTAGGCTCGGAACTCCGCGTCTTCGATCATCGTCCGTGCCTCGCCGCTGATGACGTGCCAGAACAGCGCGAAGTTGACGCCGGCGATCATCATGAACGGGATGACGACCCACTGGACGATCGGCTTGAACGCGGCGATGCTCTGGGCTTCGGGCGAGAACCCACCGGTCGGGAGCGTCGTGAACCCGTGTGCGATCGCGTTGTACAGCGTCATGTTCTCGGCCAGGCCGGCCAGCTGGAGGCCGTAGAGAATCGCGACGTACAGCACTGTGAAGCCGAAGTAGATCAGCCACAGCGCGCGGGCCGTCTCGACGATCTTGGGGGTGAGCTTCTGGAGTTCCGGACCGGGGGCCTCAGACTGCATCAGCTGTGCGCCGTTGACCGCCAGCTCCGGCAGAATCGCGATCATCAGGACGATGATCCCCATGCCGCCCAGCCACTGGGTGAGCTGTCGCCACATCATCACCGCGTGGGAGTGGCGATCCGTGCTGATCTCGCCCAGCACCGTCGCCCCCGTCGTCGTGAAGCCGCTCATCGACTCGAAGAGGGCGTTGACCGGATTGGCCAGCGTCGACGCGGGCGCGCTCGGGGCCATCACGAACGGGATGCCGTTCCCGGCGATCAGATAGGGGATCGTCCCGACGACGGCCGCGGCCAACCACGCGAACGAGACCAACACGAGCGCTTCGCGGGGGCCGACGTCGGGCTCTGGATCGAGCTGTTCAAGTGCCAGTCCAAGTACGGCGGTGGCGGCGATCGACACGACGAAGACGGCGATGTCCTCGCCGTAGATGATCGCGACGACGAGGGGCACCACCATCGTCAGCGAGAGGTACTTCACGACGGTGCCGACGAGGCTCGTGCTGGCCCGCCAGTCGACGCCCCAGCTCACGGCCGACCACGCCCGTACATCACTATAGGGTATCCGACTGTCGGACACTATCAAATCACCGGAACGCTCGTGGTGGTTTCGTGACGAGAAAGGCGATGCGAATCGACGGCGACCGAGGACGCCCCGAGGGAGTGTCCCGACTGCAGTCAGCTTCTTTGCGTCAGGGTCCCTACGACTACAGACGTGGCACGAACGGATCACCGGTCGCTCGTCCTCGTCGTCGAAGACGAGGAGAGCGTGGCCGAGACGTACGCGCTCGCCCTCGACGAGGCGTTCGAGACACGCGTCGCGATCGGCGGAGCCGCCGCGCTCGATGCCATCGACGAGGACGTCGACGCCGTGTTGCTCGACCGGCGAATGCCGGAGATGCACGGCGACGAAGTGCTCGCCGAGTTACGCGAGCGAGGGTACGACTGTCCCGTGATCATGGCGACCGCCGTCGGTCCGGATCTCAACATTCTGGAGATGGACTTCGACGACTACCTGACGAAACCGATCGACAACGAGACGCTGCGCGAGACGATCGCCCAGCACGTCGATCGAGAGCCCGACGAGCGACTCGACGAGTTCTTCGAACTCCGGTCGAAACTCGACGTGCTCGAATCCGAGCACCCCGAGTACGAACTGGCCGACAGCGAGGAGTACCAGGAGCTAAAGCGGCGGGCGAGCGAACTCCGCGGCCAGCTCGAAGCCGAGATCGACGACTTCGAGAGCGTCGTCGAGATCCACGAACAGATCGAGCGGGGAAACTAGGGCCGCCGTCGGGACCGGCACAGGGAAAGTTCCCTTGGGGTAAAACAACCAAAATTGTTTTACGCGCAACGAGCCTTGTGTTCGCCGATGGCGCACGTATCGCTTCCTCACGACGCCAAGGCAGGCCCGACGAAGCCGGAAGTCAGGGCCGTCCTGCTCGACAAGCTCGCTCTCGGCCCGGACGACCACTTCGTGGAAGTCGGCTCCTGTACCGGTGCCGTGACGATCCAGGCGAGTCGCCGCGCCGGACGGGTCACCGCACTGGAACGCAAGGCAAGTAAGGTTGCAACGACGCGCAAGAACCTCGCGGCCAACGACGCGGCCGCCGACGTGACCGTCCGCGAGGCCGAGGCTCCCGACGGACTCCCCGACGACGCCGACGCGCTCTTTCTGGGCGGGAGTCGGAACTACGAGGCGATCCTCGACCACGCCGTCGAGACCGAGGTCGACCGCGTCGTGATGAACGTCTCGCGGCTCGAAGTGGCGGGTGCCGCGACGGCGGCGTTCCGTGAGCGAGGGATCCTCCACGAGGTCGTCCAGTTCCAGGTGAGCCACGGCTACGAACTCGCCGGGGCGACGAGCTTCGACGCCGAGAACCCGGTGTACATGCTCGTCGGCGGCGCGGGGAACCCGGAGGGAGAGCAGTGACCCTCTACGGCGTCGGACTCGGCCCAGGGGACGCCGATCTCGTGACCGTACGCGGGCGCGAAGTCCTCGAAACAGCCGACGTGGTGTACACGCCCGGCAGACTCTCGCGGTCGGTCGCGACGACGTACGTCGACGAGGACCGGATCGGCGACCTCGACTTCCCGATGACCCGCGACGAGGACGAACTCCGCCGGGCCTGGAAGGCGGCCGCCGCCGAGATCGCACCGCGGGCCCGCGACGGGACGGCGGCGTTCGTGACGCTCGGGGATCCGAACGTCTACTCGACGTTCGGCCACCTGCGCCGGACGCTGGACGCGTTCCACCCCGACGTGACCGTCGAGACGGTCCCCGGCGTCAGCGCCGTCAGCGCGTTCACGACGGCGCTTGGCGTCGAAGTGGCGGCCGGCGCGAGCCTCACGCTCCACGAGGCCGCCCGCGGCGCGGCCCCGACCGGGCCAGACCGGATGGTGCTGTTCAAGGTGACGGACGTGCCGGCGACCCACGAGCGACTCGTCGACGCCGGTTACGATGTCGTCTACGGCCGCCGGCTCTACATGGAACAGGGCGAGACGGTCGTCACCGACGACCCCGAGGAACTCACGGAGCGGGACTACTACACGCTGGCCTACGCCGAGAAGCGAGAACTCGACGCCGAGCCGGCGACGGCGACCTTCGAGGCGGCAGACGAGCGAGGAGAGGCCGGGACGGCCGTCGAGACGACCGACGGCGATGCCAGCGCCGACGTGTCTGCGGGGGGACAGCGATGACGGACCCACAGGACGCGATCGACGCGGTCGCAGACGACCGCGCGGACCGCGACGACCGGATCCAGGCCCACGCCGCTGGCGACGTACAGGACGGGATCCCCTTCGTCGGTGCCGGTCCCGGCGATCCGGGACTGCTGACGGTCACCGGCAGGGAGCTCGTCGAGGACGCCGATCTGGTCGTCCACGCCGGCTCACTGGTCAACAGCGAGCTGCTCGACGCCTACTGTGCGGACGCCGAGCAGGTTTCGAGCATCGGCAAGGACCTCGAAGAGCTGGTGCCGCTGATGCGAGACGCTTACGAGGACGGACGAGACGTGGTGCGGCTCCACAGCGGCGATCCGGCGATCTACGGCGCGGCGCTGGAACAGATGGACGCGCTGGAACACGAGGGCGTTCCGACCTACATCGTCCCCGGCGTGACCTCGGCGTTCGCCGCGAGTGCGACGCTGCGGACCCAGCTGACCCTGAACGGCGTGGCGAACCACGTCGCCTTCACCCGCCCGCAGGGCAAGACCCTCGACGCCGAGGACGACCACATCAGCGAGTTCGTCGAGATGGGCGACGTGACGACCTGCCTCTATCTGGGGACTCACGCCGTCGCCGAGACGATGGACCGCCTGCTGGACGACGGCCACGACCCGGACACGCCCGTCGCCGTCGTCTATCACGCCTCCTGGCCGGACGAGGACGTGATCGAGGGCACCATCGAGACGATCGGCGACCGCGTCGAGGCCGCCGGCTACCGCGCCTCGGCGCTGGTGGTGATCGGCGACGCGGCCCGGAAGGCGGGGTACGAACGGTCCTACCTGTACGACGGCTGGGCGAATCGCGACGGAAGCGAGAGCGAGGCGGACGACTGACAATGAGCATCGACAACGACGACACCGAGACGGACGCATCGAGCGACGGATCGAGCGGCCACTGTTCGACGCCCGACTCAGACGGGGAAGTGGCCGAGGAGATCGCGATCATCAGCTTCGAGCGCAAGCTCGACACCGCACGCGAGATCGTCGCCGAGATCGGCGACGACTACGAGACCGTCGACATCGTCGAGTACCACGGCGACGTGTTCGAGGAGTACTGGGGCGAGTACGACTGTTTCGTCGGCCTGATGGCCTCCGGCATCGCGATGCGAAAGACCGCGCCGCTGCTCGACGACAAGTGGGACGACCCCGCGATCGTCGTGATCGACGAGGCCCTGACGTGGGCCATCCCGATCACCGGGGGCCACCACGGTGCCAATCAGGTCGCCAACGACCTCGCGCAGCTGGGCGCAGTCCCGGCGATGACGACCGCGAGCGAGGCGGCGGGCAAGCAGGGCGTCGAGAGCAAGGCCAAGGCGCTGGACACCCACGTCGTCAACGGCGACTCGACGGTGGCGACGAACCTCGCGGTGCTGAACGAGGAACTGGGTCCCGTCGCCCGCCTCGACGGCCCGAAAGCCGTCCTCGTGGGCGACGACGTGACCGTGCTCAAGCGCAACGAAGACGACGGCGTGGTGCTGGGGACCGGAACGGTCTCGGGCGTCGACAGCCAGCAGGTGCTCGACGCCTGGGACGCCGCGCTCGACGATCTGGGACTCGACCGCTCGGACGTGGAGTTCGTCGCGACCGGGACACGCAAGGAGGGCGAAGACGGGCTCTACGAGGCCGCCCAGGAGATCGGGGCCGGCGTCGTCCTCTTCGAGAAAGAGACCCTAGAAGCGTTCGAGGGCCCCTCGCCCTCCCGGTCGAAGGAACTGATCGGCTGGCCGGGCATCGCGGAGGCCTCGGCCATCGCAGGCGGCCGAGAGCACGACCTCGCCCGCAAGAAGGAACGCTTCGACGACGCTGTCACCGTGGCGGTGGGGCGGTAGGATGGCGGGCGAGTCGCCCGACGACCCGGACGCGAGCGAACCCCCAGACGACCACGGGACCCTCTCCGTCGTCGGCATCGGTCCCGGCCTCCCTCACGCGATGACACAGGAGGCCAAAGACGTGATCCGCACCGCAGACTGCGTCATCGCCTCCAACCTCTACCAGGAGTTCCTCCGCAAGGACGGGACGCTGCCCCCGGAGAGCGCGGCGGTCGAGGCGGCCGCGGACGGGGGTTCCGCGAGCGAAGCGAGCGGAACCTCGTCGGGCCACAGGTCCGACGGCGGGACCGAGAGCGAGTCGGGGACCGTCCTCGAACGACCGAACGGGACCCGCCAGGAGCTCGTGCGGTCCTCGATGGGTCGCCAGATCGAACTCGCCAGCGAGGCCTTCGAGCGGGTCCGCGACGGCCAGGACGTGGCCCACGTCTCCGGTGGCGACCCGAACGTCTACGGCAAGAGCGATCTGCTGTACACGATGGCCGAGGCCGAGGGCGCGACCGACGTGCCCATCGAGGTCGTCCCCGGCGTGACGGCGGCGCTCGGCGGCGCTGCCAACCTCGGTGCGCCCCTCTCGAACGACTTCTGTACGATCTCGCTGTCCGACAAGTGGCGCGGCTGGGACGAGATCGAGGAGAAGCTCCGGGCCGCGGCGATCAGTGGCTTCGTCGTCGTCCTCTACAACTGCTGGCGCGACTACGAGCGCGCCATCGAGGTGCTCAGAGAGGAGCGGGCCGACGACGTGCCGGTGGGCATCTTCAACGACGCCGGCCGCGGCGCGGCCGGTCGGAATCTGGAGGACGAGACCCACACGATCACGACGCTTGGCGCAGCGACCGACCACGACGACGAGGTCGGCGGCATGGGCACCTCGATCCTCGTGGGCAACCACGAGACCGAGGTCTGGGAGAACGACTACGGCAAACATCTCGTCACCCCGCGCGGCGGGCGTGACGTCGACGACTTCTGACAATGAGCACTGACGACACCACCGACGCGAGTAGCACAGACGCAGAATCGAAGTGCGGTGCCAGCAGCACCGACGCAGGGAGCGACGACAGTACGTCGAAGTGCGGCGCGAGCACCGACAGCTCGTCGTCCAGTTCCGGCTGTGGCGGCTCGGACTCGACGACCGACGAGAAGGTCGGCGCGACCGTCGACGACTTCGACGCAGCGCCCGGTCGCCTCGTGGCGGTCGGGCTCGGACCCGGCCAGCCAGAGGGGATGACCCAGCGAGCGCGGGGCGCGCTGCTCGAAGCGGAACACATCGTCGGCTACACGACCTACGTCGATCTGCTGCCCGAGGAGGTCACCGAGTCGGCCGATGAACTGTACGACACGCCGATGTGTGGCGAGGTCTCTCGGACGGAGGAGGCCATCGACCGCGCGCTGGCGGGCAACGACGTGGCAATCATCGGCAGCGGCGACCCCAACGTCTACGCGCTCGCCGGGCTCGCACTGGAGATCCTCGAATCGAAGGGCGGGACGGCAAGCGCCGTCGACTTCGAGGTCGTCCCCGGCGTGCCCGCGGCCCAGTCCTGTGGCGCACGGCTGGGCGCGCCGCTGGTCAACGACACCGTCAGCGTCTCGCTGTCTGACCACCTGACGCCCATGGAGACCATCGAGTCGCGCCTGCACGCCGTCGCTGGCGAGGGCTTTACGATCGCCATCTACAACCCCTGGAGCCGCAAGCGACGGGAGAACTTCCAGCGGTGCTGTGAGATTCTGCTGGAACACCGCGAGCCCGACACGCCCGTGGGGATCGTCCACGGCGCGGGCCGCGAGGACGAGGCCGTCGAGATCGTCGAGCTGGGCGAGCTCGAAGACCTCGGCGAGACCGACCTGATCGACATGACGACGACCATCCTCGTGGGCAACGAGGACACCTACGTCTGGGACGACCGGATGGTGACGCCGCGGGGGTACGAGTCCAAGTATGACTACTGAGTACCGCGTGGCGCTCGACCGGGAGGCCTGCGACGGCATCTTCGCCTGTCTCGTCCGTGACGATCGGTTCGTCGAGGCCGCCGACGGGCTGGCGACGATCGGCGCGGGAGCGAGCGACCCCGACGAGACCGTCGTCGCGACGTTCGACGACGACCGGATCGAGGACGCCAGACAGGCCGCGGCCGCGTGTCCGGTCGACGCGATCTCGGTGCGGGAGGACGACGATGAGTGACGCCGACAGCCCCGACCCTGCGACGCCGACGGCCGCCGAGGACCTGCTGACGGTCACGCCCGGAACGGCGTACTTCTGGGGTCGGGTCGTCGGAGACGGCGATCTCACCGCGGACTGCGTGACCGTCCGAGCGGGCGACGAGACGGCCGCGGACGCGCTGGCGGCAGTCGCCGGTGCGGACCGCACCGACCGCGACCACCGCGTCGCTGAGCGTGAGTCCGCACACGACGCCTCGATCGTCCGGTACGAGGACGCATACGAGCTACAGGTGTTCGGCCCGCCCGCGGACCGAGCGAGCGCGGCGCTCGGCCTCCCGCTGGACGGCCAGCCCGGTGGCTACCGCTTCGACGCCTTCAGCGAGGAGCGGGCGGCGCTGGTGCGTGGCCTGCTGGAGGCCTGCGGGACGGTCTGTTTCCGCGAGTCCTCTGGGTCCGTCGGGGTCTCGTTCGTCCACGACGACGAGCGCCTGCTGGCGACGATCCAGTCGCTGCTCGCCGAGGCAGCGCCGACGCTGCCGACGGACGACCGCTCGGAGACGTCCTCGGGGGGCTACTGGTTCGGACTCGCAGACGACGCCGACGTGGCGGCGTTCGCCGAGTGGGTGTACGCCGGCAGCGACGAGACGGGACTCTACTCGGCTGAGCGCCGCCAGAAGCTCCGGCGCAGCGTCGAACGCGCCACCGGGAGCGGCGTGGGGGGGGTTGGAATGACCGCCGACGCCGCCGCGACACCGGTCTCGCTCGACGACGAGGCCGTCCTGCTGGTCGGACACGGCTCCCGGCGCGAGAAGTCGAACGAACAGGTCCGGGAGCTGGCTGCGGCCGTCGAGGAGCGCCTCGGCGTGCCGACCGACGCTGGCTTTCTCGAACTCGCCGAGCCCTCGATCGACGAGGCCATCGCGGGACTGGCGGCGTCGGTCTCGCGGGTCACCGTCGTCCAGCTCTCGCTCTTTGCCGCGAGCCACGTCAAGAACGACGTGCCGCTGGCGGTCGAGCAGGCCCGTTCGTCCCACCCCGACCTGACGATCCACAACGGGGCGCACCTCGGTGTCCACCCGGCGATCGTGGACCTGCTGGACGACCGCGCGGCGACGGTCGAGACGGAACTCGGGCTCGACCGCACGGCGGACGATCTGACGGTCGTCCTCTGTGCGCGGGGCTCTAGCGACCCCGACGCCAACAGCGACGCGCACAAGCTGGCGCGCCTGCTGTACGAGGGCCGCGCGTTCGACCACGTCGAGACGAGCTTCATCGGCGTGACCGAGCCGCTCCTGGAAGACACGCTGCACACGGTCGCAAAGCGGCGACCGGACGGCGTCGTCGTCCTCCCCTACATGCTCGGCGACGGGGTCCTCACCCAGCGGATTCGAGACCGCGCCGACGCGTTCGACGAGGAGTACCCCTACGTCGACGCCGCGGCCGGCGACCCACTCGGGACGGACTCGCGGCTGCTGGACGTGCTGGGCGACCGCTGGCAGGAGGCCCGCACCGACAGCGTCGAGATGTCCTGTGACACCTGCAAGTACAAGGTCGAACTCGACGGCTACGAGGAAGACGTGGGCGGCGCGCGGGCGATGCTCCGGGCGCTGACCCACCAGGAGACCCACGCCGACCGCGAGAACGTCGACGACGAACCCCACGCACACGACGCCCCGGAGAAACACGTCGCCGTCTGTACGAACCAGACCTGCGCGGCCGACGGCTCGGCCGCCGTCCTGGAGCGGCTCCGGCAGGCCGAACGCGACTCGGAGGCCTGTGACGCCCGCGTGACCCGCTCCTCGTGTCTCGGTCGCTGTGGCGAGGGGCCGATGGTCGCCGTCTACCCCGACGGCGTCTGGTACGGCGGCGTCGGCGAGGACGACGCCGAACGGATCGTCTCCTCGCACCTCGACCGTGATCGCATCGTCTCGGAACTCGTCGATCAAACACTCTCACAATGAGCTGCTACGAAATCGAAGCACTCCGACTCGGACTGATGAACGTACTGGGAAGTGAAGACGAACACGCGCGCGAGCACGCGGAGCGAGAGCTCGAGGGCGAACTCGACGGACCGATCGAGGCCCTGGCCGAGGCCCAGTCGCTCTCGGCCATCGAGCGCCACCTCGACGCGGCGCTGGTCGATCTCGAAGCCGAGATCGCCGAGGCCGACCCGGAGAGCCAGGAGTACGACTACATGCGAGGGCGACTCGTCGCGGTTCGGGACGCCGAGCGGGCGGTCCACCGGCTGACGAGCCAGGGCGAGAGCGTCCTCGACGGACTGGGCGAGGCCCACGACGTGCTCCACGAAGCCTTCCCGGTCGATGAGTGACCGGCCGGAGCCACAGTCGGTCGGCCTCGGCGATCCACCCCCGGCGTGGTCGCGCCACGCCGGCCGGCGCTCGGCAGTCGCGCTGACGGGAGAGCTGGTCGTCGTCGGAACGGCCACGGGCGACGTGATCGCGTTCGACCACGCCACCCTGACAGAGCAGTGGCGCGCGGACGGCGAGGAGTCCGACGCTGCCGTGGTCGCGCTCGCGGCGTTCGGTGACGCGGTGCTGGCCGGTGAGCGAGGCCCAGACGGGCGAGTCCGGTGCTACGAGGCGGCGACGGGTCGACGGCGCTGGCAGCACGCGACGGCAACAGAGATCGGCGAGCCACAGAGAGAGACGCGGTTCTTCTTGCCGTTCGTCGCCGACATCGTGACCGACGAGGACCGCGCGTACGTCGCCGCCCGCCGCTACGAGCGCGACGGCGACCGACGCTCGTTTCGGAGCGTCGTCTCCGCGTTCGCCGACGACGGGACGCGACGCTGGCAGTTCGAGGCCGACGCGTCGCCGATCAGCCTCGACCGGCGAGACGACCGCCTCGCGGTCGCGTACAACCGCTGTCCCGGTGACCACCAGCAGGGTCTCGTCGTCCTCGACGCCGAACGCGGGACGAGCCACTGGCAGTGGGATCCCGACAGCGACGGACAGCGACGGGTCGGTGACGCCGCGCTCGTCGAGGACGGTGCCGTCGTCGCGAGTCACGGCGACTACTGTGGCTACCGCCTCGACGACGGCGGCACCGTCCGGTGGCGCGCCGAGCTGGCGACACGGACGACGGTCGGCGACGAGACGCTGTACGCGTACCCGAACCACGTCGTCGCCGGCAGCGAGGCGGCCGTCTTCGTCACCGGCAACACCTACGCCGTCGACAGTCGCGAGACCGACGCTCTCCACCCCGCAGAACACACCGCCTTCGGCTACGGACCGGACGGCCAACGTCGGTGGTCGGCCGACGTGGGCGGGTTCGCCGGCGAGATCGCCGCCACGGACCGCCACGTGGTCGTGCCGGGCGCACAGCACTTCCGGACGCGCGATGTCGACTGCCACGGCCTCCGGGTGCTGTCGGCCCGGGACGGCCCGGTAGCGAGCCGCGAGACCGACGGCATCGTCACTGCGGTCGCAGTCGACGGAGACCGCGTGGTCGCCGTCGAAGAGCCGGTCGTCTACCACGACGACGGCACCGAGCGCGGTGCGTATCGTCTCTTCGTCGATCGTGCGGCGAGAAGCCAGTCGGCGAGCAGTCCACAGCGCCGGTAGCCCGCCCGGCAGTTTCTCCGCGACACGCTGTCTCGAAGCAGTCTCGTTACCCGGTCGGGTGAAGCTATTCGTGGTGGCGAAATCAGTCGCTGCCGAGTCGGGACCCGTCGGGACCGAACTCCTCGGTCAGCAGCGCGGCCACCTCGTCGGGCCGTACGTCGGCGTACCAGTTGCTCCGAGGGTGGACCGCGATCGCCGCGCCGTCGGCGCTACAGAGTCCGAGACAGCCCGTCTCGGCGACGTAGACGCGCGACCACAGCAGATCGCGCTCGCGGAGCCACTCGGCGACGGCGTCGAAAACTGCCTCGCCGCCGGCCTCGCCACAGCAGGCGTGCTCCTCTCGGCCGTTCGTACAGACGAGGACGTGATCGGAGAAGCCTCGCTCGTGGACCTCGGCCGTGCGTTCCTCCATCAGTCCGCGGTGAAGGTGGCGTCTGTCCGTGCGGACGGGGTCGCCGGTCGCGACGGATCGTCACCGCCCAGTCGCGCGTGCGTCGCGGCGAGGGCCGTCCACAGGAGGAGCTGGCCGAAGACGACCGTCCCGAGCAGTCCGTCGGCCAGCGCCGGTGAGAGCGAGCCGGTCGCCGGTCCGAGCGGCGTGAGCGTGGCCGGAACCGCGAGCAGCCCGAACGGGACCAGCGCGGCGACCGCCGCCGCGGGGCGACCGTACCGGTCGCGCAGTCGGTCGTAGCACACCGCAGACAGCAGGCAGACGACAGCGCCAGCGACCATCATGCCGGCGTAGAGCACCATCCCGGTGTCCGTCGGGATGGCGCGTTCGACGCCTGGAAGCGACGGCGGGAGGAGGAGCCACGGCGCGCCGGAGACGGTGACGAAGCCACCGACCGCGAGCAGCGCGCTCTGGACGGCCCCCTCGCCGGGAACGATCGGTTCGAGGACGTAGCCGGCGACGCCGAACACGACCGTCCCGAGCAACAGGCCCCACAGCACGCTGGCACCGACGCTCACGACGTTCGTCACCGTCGCCGAGACGGCGCTCTCGTGGTGGCCGCCGGCCTCGGCGTGGCCTTCTTCAGCGTGGCCCGCTTCGGCGTGTTCACCCTCAGCGTGGCCTTCTTCGGCGTGTTCCCCCTCAGCGTGGCCTTCTTCAGCGTGGCCTTCTTCGGCGTGTTCACCCTCGGCGTGGCCCGCTTCGGCGTGTTCGCCGGAGGTTCCGGCCTCGGCGTGGCCGTGCGTGTCGGCCGCGGCGACGAGCGGATTGGCGACCAGAGCGACGAGCAGTCCGAACAGCAGGCCCGCGACCAGCCCCGCTTTCGCGCCGCGGAGGATGTATTCGGCGAGCATGATCAGTGACAGACGACCCCCGCCGCGTGTCGGAAGTTGTGCATCGAGTCGTGGGCCATCGGTGCCTGGAGGAAGACCAGCGCGAAACCAAGCGCGGCCACGAGCGCGATGCCGGCGAGTAACTGTGTCGGGGTCAGTTCCGTCTGTGCCTGTGCGACGCGACCCGAGACGGTGTCGGTAGTAGTCGTCATTGAAACCACGATTGACTAAACACAAACGAGGTTGTAAAACTTTCGCCTCTGTTAAATCTCGTTTGTGCTTGCGGCTCCGGCGGCGGCGTCGATCCGTTCGGCCGAGAGCGCGTCCAGGGGCACGCACCGGCCGTCGGTCTCGTCGGCGATCAGCCCCGTGAGGTCGGTGTCGCCGTCGTCTCCGGCGTCGACGACCACGACGGAACTTCCCCGCGAAGCGATCTCGCGGGCCGCGTCGCGGGTCGCCTCGGTCGGGCTCCCGTCGGCGACGTTCGCTCGCCCGTCGGTCACGAGGACGACGACGCTGGCGGCCGGATCGGCCCGCCGGATCACGTCGCCGGCAGCCCGGAGTCCCGCCGGCAGGGGCGTCCGGTCCCCCGTCGGGAGGTCTTTGAGGTGCCTGGCCGCGAGCGTGACGCTGTCGGTCGGCGGCAAGAGCACGTCGGCCCCCTCACCGCCGAAGGTCACGAACGCGACCTCGTCGCGCTCCTGGTAGGCGTCTTTCAGGAGTTCCAGCACCGCCCCCTTCGCGGCCCGCATCGCCGGCCGCATCGACGCGCTCGCGTCGACGGCGAAGACCACGAGCACGGCGCTGTCCCGTTCCCGGACCGACTGGCGGAGGTCGCGAGACTCGACACCGGCGTTGCCGCGTGCGGTCGCGGCCCGAACCGAGGCCGCGGCGTCGATCTGGCGGTCCGAATCCGCGCGCTGGGTCCTGACCCGCGCACCCTCCCCGTCGACGGCGGGACTGACCGAACCGCGTCCGCCGCCGGCCCGACCCTCGGCGACGGCCTCGGGCGGGCTGAGGTCGGGCGCGTCGCTCTTGCCGACCGGCGTCGAGGACTGGCCGGGCACCAGCGGCGTCCCCTCGGTCTGTTCGTCGCTCTCGCCGCCGGACTCGTTCTCGCCGCGCTCGTTCCCGCTGGAGTCCTCCTCGGCGTCGCCGGCCTCGGTGCCGGGCGGCGGTGACGGGGCGTCGTCTTCGCCGTCGTCGTCGGCCGGCTGCTGTGTCTGCCCCTCGTCGTCGCCGTCCGACGTGTCGCCTGCACTCTCTTCGTCGGCGGTGTCGCCCCCGCTCTCGTCGTCTGCGGTCTCGCCGTCGGCGTCGTCACCGCCTTTCCCCTCGGCCTCACTTGGGTCTCCGTCGCCGTCCGCGTCGGTCTCGTCTCGCTCGGACTCGTCGGCGCTCTCGTCGTCGAAGTGGTCGTCCAGCAGCTCCGAGGCGTCGGGCGCGTCCTCGAAGGGGCGCGAGCGGAGTCGGTGGGGCAGGGCCATGGCAGCCGCCCGCCGTACGTCGGATTCGAGGACCTTCGCGCGGCCGTCGAGTGCCGCGAGGGTGCGAGCAGCGCGGGCCGTCGCGATGTCCGCGCGGTGGCCGTCGACGCCCGCGTCGCGGCACAGCTTGGCGATTTCGGTGGTGAACTCGGGGGGCAGGGTCACCGCCGACAGCCCCGCTCGGGCCTCGCGGAGCTGGGTCCGGCGCTCGTCGTCGGAAACGTCGGCCTGCCGGTCGCCGTCGTCGCCGTCTGTAAGCGCCTGCTCGATGATCGCGACCCGGTCGTCGAGGTCGTCGGCACCCGTGACGGTGGCCTGGAGCGCGAAGCGGTCCCGTAGCTGGGGCCGTAGTTCGCCCTCTTCGGGGTTCATCGTCCCGACGAGCGTGAAGTCGGCGGGGTGGGCGACGCTCACGCCGTCGCGCTCGACGCGGTTGGTGCCGCTGGCTGCGGCGTCCAGCAACACGTCGACGAGGTGGTCGTCCAGCAGATTCACCTCGTCGACGTAGAGGATGCCGCGGTTCGCTCGCGCCAGCAGACCGGGGTCGAACTCGTAGTCGCCAGCGAGCGCGTCGGCGACCGAGAGGGTCCCGACGACGCGCTCGCGGGTCGCGCCGAGCGGGAGGGTCACGAGCGGGACCGGACGCTGCTCCGTCGGCGGGTCGGTCCGATCGCGACAGTCCTCACACTGGCGGTCGGGCTCGTCCGGCGGACAGCCGTACGGGCAGTCGGCGACGACGGTCTGGTCGGGGAGCAACGCCGCGAGCGCCCGCACAGCCGTCGACTTGGCGGTGCCCTTCTCCCCCTGAATCAGCAGGCCGTCGAGGTCGTCGTTGGCCGCGACGGTCAACAGCGCCTCTTTGAGCTCCGTCTGGCCCACGATGTCGGCGAACCCGAGTTCGCCCGCCCGCCCGGGCGAAGCTTTTTTGCCGCCACCGAAATCAATCATGCTTGTATTAGGACAATGGAGGTTTAACAATATTATGCCAACGATCGCCCTGTACACGGCGACGGAGAACGAGCTCGGGGCCGTCCAGCGGGCCGCGTCGCGAGTCGACGCGGAACTCGTGGTCCGCTCGGAGAGCGACCTGGACGACCAGAGCGACGTCGACGAGTTCCTCGACGAGATAGCGGACGCGACCGCGGCCGTCTTCTGGCTCCACGGTGCCGAAGACAGCATGCCGGGCTACGACCACGCGGTCGCCCGACTGGAAGACGCTGGCGTGCCCCTGGTCGTCAAGTCGACCGGTGACGCCTACGCGCTCGACGACACGTCCGTCGCCGCGACGGACCGCGACCGGGTGTACGACTACCTCGAACGGGGCGGCACCAGCAACGTCGCCAACTGCATCCGATACCTCGTCGACGAGTACGGCGGCGTCGATCGCCCGTACGACGACCCGGTCGACCTCCCGACGGAGGGCGTCTACCACCCGGACCACCCGGGCGCGTCGTACGCCGAACTCGTCGCGACGTTCGACGCCGACCGCCCGACCGTCGCCGTGTGGTTCTACGAGTCCCACTGGACACACGAGAACACCAGCTACGTCGACGCACAGGTCAGGGCGATCGAGGCACAGGGGGCCGACGCCCTGCCGATCTTCTGTAACCCGGCGACAGACACCGACGAACAGTGGGACGCAGAGCGCGTGACCGAAGAGTGGCTCCTCGCCAGCGAGGACGGTCCCAGCGCCCGGCCCGCAGGCGAGCCGGTCGTCGACGCCGTCTGCTCGTCGTTCATGTTCTCGCTGTCGATGGACGAGCGGGGCCGCTCGGCCGACGACGAGGGCGACGACGCCCAGGCCGTGTTCCTCGACAGGCTGGGCGTTCCTGTGCTCCAGACCGTGACGACGATGCGCTCCCGGTCCCGGTACGAGAGCAGCGACACCGGTGTGATGGGCTTCGAACTCGCCCTCTCGGTCGCGCTGCCGGAGTTCGACGGCAACGTCGTCACGCACCCGATCAGCGGGAAGGAACGCACCGACGACGAGGCCGGCATCGGCACCGCGCCCAAGCAACACTTCCCGATCGACGACCGGGTCGACCACGTCGCGCGACTGGCGGTCAACTGGGCGCACCTGCGGCACACGCCAAACGAGGACAAGCAGATCGCCGTCGTCCTCCACAACTACCCGCCCAGCGACGACGGCATCGGCACCGCGTTCGGTCTCGACAGCCCCGAGAGCACGGTCAATCTGCTGTCGGAACTCGACGAGCGCGGGTACGACACCGGGACGACGATGCCCGACAGCGGCCAGGCGCTCGTCGAGCGACTCACCCAGCAGCTCACGCTCGACGACCGCTGGGTCGCGCCCGAGGACGTGCGCGAGCTGAGCGTCGACGTGGTGTCGACCGACGAGTACGACGACTACTTCGCCGAGACCGACGAGCGGTTTCGGGACGCCGTTCGCGAGGAGTGGGGCGACCCACCGGACCGTCCCTTCGCCATCCCCGGCGTCGAGTTCGGGAACGTCCTCGTGACGGTCCAGCCGCCGCGTGGCTTCGGCATGGACCCCGCGAAGGTGTACCACGACTCGGATCTCCAGCCGCCCCACGACTACGTGGCCTTCTACAGCTGGCTGCGCGAGGAGTTCGAGGCCGACGCCGTCGTCCACCTCGGCACGCACGGCAGCCTGGAGTGGCTCCCCGGCAAGACCGTCGGCCTGAACGGCGCGAGCGCGCCCGACCAACTGATCGACGACCTCCCGAACGTCTACCCCTACATCGTCAACAACCCCGGCGAGGGAACCCAGGCCAAGCGCCGCTCCTACGCCGCCATCGTGGACTACCTCACGCCGGTCATGAGCAACGCCGGCACCTACGACGAACTGGCGGAACTGGAGGAACTGGCCGACCAGTACCGCGAGGCAGGCATGGAAGACGCCCGCGCAGACGACGGTGAGCAGCTCGAAGCACTGTTGCGCGAGAAGGTTGCAGAGCTGGATCTGGCGGTCGAGTTGGGGATCGAGGGGACTGTGGACGAGAAAGCCGACGTTCGAGGCCCGGACGAAGCAGGATCGACGCTGGCCGAGGGCGATGTCTCTGGCGACGACCTCGCCATCGACGAGCTGGTCGAGCGCGTCCACGAGTACCTCACGGACGTGAAGACGACCCAGATCCGGATGGGGCTGCACACGATGGGCGAGCCCCCGACCGACGACCGCCTCGTCGAGTACCTCGTCGCACTCACTCGGCTGGAGAACCCCGGCGGCCCCAGCCTCCGGGAGAGCGTCGCGGGCGTGCTGGGCGTCGACTACCAGCGGATGCTCGACGAGCCCGGCGTCTACGACGAGCGACTGGGGATGACCCTCTCGGAAGCCGCAGACGAGGTGTACGAGACGAGCATCGACCTCGTGGAGACCCTCGCCGAACACGAGTTCGACCTGCCGGCCTCGAACGTCGAGGCGGGTCCCGACGAGGAGCTGAACATGAACCTCCTCGTGGTCGACATCGATCCGCTCGGCGACGCCCGGGCGAAGTCGGGCGCACACGACGACCTGCGGGAGGCACTGGCGTTCATCTGTGACGAGGTTCAGCCCCGCGTGCAAGGTGCCGCCGAGGAGATTCCCCGAACCGCAGAGGCACTGGCCGGCGAGTACGTCCCACCGGGGGGCAGTGGCGCACCGACTCGGGGCGGCGTCGATCTGCTGCCGACGGGCCGGAACTTCTACACGCTCGATCCGCGCAAAGTGCCCGCAAAGAGCGCCTGGCAGGTCGGCAGCGAGGTCGCAGAGCAGACGCTCGCACGCCACCACGACGAGCACGACGAGTACCCCGAGGAGATCGGCGTCGTCGCGTGGGGGACGCCGACCGTCAGAACGCGGGGCGAGACCATCGCGCAGGTGCTCGCGCTGCTGGGCGTCGAGCCGCGCTGGACCGACGCCGGCCGAATCGACGACGTGGACCCGATCCCACTCGACGAACTCGGTCGCCCCCGCATCGACGTGACGACGCGGGTCTCCGGACTCTTCCGCGACGCGTTCCCGCAGGCCGCGAGCGTGATCCACGACGCCGTCGACGCCGTGGTCGAACTGGACGAGCCCCACGACATGAACTACGTGAAGAAACACGTCGAGGAAGCCACCGAGGAACTCGACGAGCAGGGCGTCGAGAAGCCGGAGAAACAGGCGAAACACCGCGTGTTCACGACCCGCCCCGGCGGCTACGGCGCGGGGACGAACAAGGCCGTCGACGAGGGCAACTGGGAGGACCGCTCGGACCTCGCAGACGTGTACGTCCAGTGGGGCGGCTACGCGCTGGGCTCCCGTGGAAAGACGACCGAGGCCCACGACGCGTTCGAGCGCCGTCTGGGAAGCGTCGACGCCACGGTGAAGATCGAAGACACCGCCGAGCAAGACGAGTTCGACAGCTCGGACTGGTACGCCTTCCACGGCGGTTTCATCACCGCCGTCTCCGAGATCGCGGGCGAGGAACCGGCGTCGTACGTCGGCGACTCCAGCGACCCGGACAACGTCTCCGTCTACACCAACGAGGAGAAGGTCCGCAAGGCCATGCGAGCCCGCGTGCTCAACCCCGAGTGGCTCGACAGCATGACCGAACACGACTACAAGGGGGCCGGCGACCTCTCGACGACGGTCGACGTGGTGCTTGGCTGGGACGCGACGACGGGCGTCGTCAGCGACCGCCTCTGGGACGACGTGGCCGAGCAGTACGCCTTCGACGAGGAGCGCCAGGAGTGGCTCCGGGACGTGAACCCGTGGGCACTAGAGAGCATCACCGACACGCTACTGGCGGCGATCGACCGCGGCCTCTGGGACGCCGACGACGAGACGGCCGATCGACTCCGCGATCTGAATTTGCAGGTCGACGGCGACATCGAGGCGCGTGCCGGCGGCGAAGCGGGCCAGGAGGTGCCCGGCGATGACGACTGACGGCGCGACGCCCGAGGAGTCCGAAGCGTCGTTCGAGGAGTACGCCGACCTCGGCGCGACCACCGAGAACGCGATGGACATCGCCGAGACGAGCATGGACCGCGTGCGCGAACTCGTCCCCGACGAGACCCTGGCGGATCGGCTCCGCCAGAAGTCGGTCCACGCCACCGGCGACCCCGAGTTTCAGCACCTGCTGCGGTTCACCGGCACCGACGACTCCGAACCCGTCCGTGCGGGCGCGCGAGCGGTCCTCGACGAGCGACCGATCGTCACCGACATCACGATGGTCAAGGAGGGGATCACCGGGCGCGGGCACGACTGCCCGGTCCGGAAGGCGATCGGCAACGGGGCCGAGCTAGCGGCCGAGACCGGCATGACCCGGACGGCCGCCTCGGTGCTCGAACTCGACAGAGAAGGCGTCTACGAGGACGCGATCGCCGTCGTCGGCAACGCGCCGACCGCCGCGCTGGCGCTGGCCGACTGCATCGAGGACGGCACACGACCCGCCGTCGTCGTCGCGACGCCTGTGGGCTTTGTCAAGGCCGCAGAGAGCCGAACACGCCTGCGGGAGGTGGCCGCCGAGCACGGCGTTCCGACGATCACGAACGTCGGCCGACGCGGTGGCAGCGGTCTGGCGGCGGGGCTGACCAACGAACTCGTTCACGTCGCGAGCGACGTGCGTGCGGGTGACCTCTCGATCGAGAGCTCACCCGCAGGCCGAGCGGGCGAATCCGCCGAACGATCGAGCGGGGAGAGCGACGACGAATGAGCGACGACTACGACCTCGACGCCGGCCCCGATCCGGCGGCGTTCGCCGCGGCGTCGCCGGAAGTCGAGTCGCCCGCCGAGCCGGTCGCCGCGGTCGGGATCGGGCCGGGCAACCCCGACTACCTCACGCCGCGGGGCGAGCGCGCGATCCGCGAGGCCGACGTGGTCGTCGGCTTCGAGACCGTCGTCGGCTTCGTCGACGAGGCGATCGAGGGCGACGCGCTGACCTGTGGCTACCGGGACGAGAGCGAGACGCTCGATCGCTTCGCAGAGCGCGTGGCCGACGGCGAGTCCGGGACGGCGCTGCTGATGGGCGATCCGAACCACTCTGGCTACCAGTTCGTCGGGAAGGTCCAGCGGGCGGTCGACCGCCCGGTCACCGTCGTTCCGGGCATCTCCTCGCTCCAGATCGCCGCCAGCCGTGCGCGCACGCCGATGGAGGCGACGACGTTCGTCACGCTACACAAGAGCGGCGACGTGACGCCCGACCTCGATCGGTTGCGCGACGACGCCGGCCGGCGGCACCTGCTGGTGTTGCCCCGGCCCTACGACTGGATGCCCGGCGACATCGCCGCCGAACTGCTCGACGCGGGCGCGAACCCGTCGCTGGAGGCGCTCGTCTTCGAGCACCTGACCCACGACGAGGAGACGCGGACGACGACGACGCTCGACGAGCTGGCGAGTCACGCTGGCGGCAGCGAGCCGTCGTCGACGCCGTTCTCCGATCTCTCCGTCCTGGCCGTGCGAACGGCGTAGGCGGGCGGTCACCGCCGGCCGTGGCCGCATCGCTCTTTCGTCGTGACCGTCACCCGAGTCGGAGCCCTCGTGCTGTAAGCGGTGGTGTCAGTTGTTCGGCGGCGTAGAGCGCCCGTCGCCGTCGGTGGCGACCGGTCTTGGCTGGGCCGTCGCGGCCGTCGACGTCGCGGCGTCGCCGTCGGCGAGGACGCGCTGTTGCTCGACCGCCGCGCGGATGGCGTCGGTGATCCGCGGGTGCTCGCCCAGCGGTTCGGCGTATTCGATCCCGCCGCGGTCCAGTTCGAGGGCCTCGGGAATCCGTCGCTCCGTGGCCTCGCTTCGGGTGAAAAAGAGCGGCACGGCGACGGCGCGTTCGTTGCGGAGGTTGTATCGGACGCATTCGACGGTCGGGTTCTGGAGGAGATAGCAGGTCTCGACCTCGTCGTAGGCCGACTGCTCGGCGATGCGGGCGGCGTGGTACTCCGCCGTCTGTCTGTGGTGGGGCTTCGAGCTACTGCCGAAGCCGACGAGCGCCAGCGAAGTGGGCTCGGTGGCGGGCATCGCGTCGGTGGCACGGCTTCGCAGCACCTCCGTCACCACCGGACTCCCGCCGAGGGGTTCACAGTAGCGCACGTCCCCGGAGACGTGCGTGAGCGCGGCCGGGAGGTCGTCCAGCGTCGCGTAGGAGTGGGCGACACACATCGGCACGGCGAACACCCGATCGGCCGAGACCGCTTCGAACTGATCGCGGAGTTCGCGGATCGGTTCGCTCTCGAAGGGACACACGTGAACCTCGTCGACGAAGTCGCGGTCTTCGAGACGCGCCGCGTGGGTCTCGAACGTCGCCTGAGCGTGTGTCGTGCGCCGGCCGATGAGGAGGAGTGCGTCGGAAGTCATCTGTTGAGGATGGGCAGTACAAATGAAGTTGTACTACACCAATTGTGCTTGCTATTGTCGATGAATGGGAGGATCAAATAAGTTGCGGTCACCGGGATCACGGCGGCGATCGATGACCCTCGCAGCCGACGTCTTGGGGCCTCAGAACCACTTTCGTGGCCAAAGCGCGAGCATCGAGGATGGACGGTGTCGGTCGTCGGCGGACACGCAGACGGTCCCGAACCACCGACCGCGATGCGCCGAGGACGGTGTGAAACACGGCGGCGACCGTCCCCGGCGAGGCGTCGGCCGACACCAACTAATTAAAGTCAGTTTGTGCTAATCATAGTGTATTGGTGCTACCAGACAGATGAACGGCTTCGTCCTGGGCGGAACGAGTTCTGGCGTCGGCAAGACCGTCGCGACGCTGGCCACGATCCGGGCGCTGGACGACGCCGGTTACGCGGTCCAGCCCGCGAAGGCCGGCCCCGACTTCATCGATCCCAGCCATCACGAACACGTTGCCGGCCGCCCCTCGCGCACGCTCGACCAGTGGCTCGAAGGCGAGACCGGGCTCCGGCGCAACTACTACCGGGGCGACGGCGACATCTGCGTCGTCGAGGGCGTGATGGGGCTGTACGACGGGGACTGTTCGAGTACGGCGATGGTCGCAGAGACGCTGTCGCTGCCGGTCGTCCTGGTGGTCGACGCCAGCGCCGGCATGGAGAGTGTCGCCGCGACGGCGCTTGGCTTCCAGCAGTACGCCGCGTCGATCGGCCGCGAGATCGACGTTGCGGGCGTGATCGCCCAGCGGGCCCACGGCGGTCGCCACGCCGACGGCGTCCGGACAGCGTTGCCCGACGGCATCGAGTACTTCGGTCGCATCCCGCCCCGAGAGGACCTGGAGATTCCGGATCGCCATCTCGGGCTCCACATGGGGACCGAAGCGCCCCTCGAAGAGACCGCTCTCTCCGAGGCCGCGACACACCTCCGCACGGAGCGCCTCGCCGAGGTCGCCAGCGCACCGCCCCGCCCGGACGCTGCGTCGAGTACGTCGCCGACGGATCGCCGGATCGCCGTCGCCCGCGACGCGGCGTTTCAGTTCTACTACCCGGCCACCGTCGAACGGCTCCGGGAACGCGCCGACGTGACGACGTTCGCCCCGACGACGGACGACCCGCTGCCCGACTGCGACGGCGTCTACCTCCCTGGCGGCTATCCGGAACGCCACGGCGACGCGCTGGCAGACAGTCCCGCGCTCGATACGCTCGCCCGCCGAGCGGCCGACGGGCTCCCCGTCTACGGCGAGTGCGGTGGGCTGATGACGCTGTCCGAGACGCTGACGACGACCGACGGCGACACCCACTCGATGGCCGGCGTCCTCCCGGCGACGGTCACGATGCACGACCGCTATCAGGCGCTCGATCACGTCGAACTGACCGCCAAGAGGGACACGCTCACGGCCGGAGCGGGACAGCGCCGACGGGGCCACGAGTTTCACTACTCCAGTGGGACCGTCGGTCGAGACGCCACCTTCGCGTTCGACGTAGCGCGAGGCGACGGGATCGCAGACGGGAGCGACGGCCTCACGGAGTATCGAACGCTGGGGACGTACTGCCACTGCCACCCCGAGAGCGGTGCTTTCGATCGCTTCCTCGACGCCATATGACGACGACGATCCTCGTCGCCGGGACGGCGAGTCACGTCGGCAAGAGCACCGTCGTCGCGGGACTGTGCCGACTGCTGGCACGGCGGGGCGTCTCCGTCGCGCCGTTCAAAGCCCAGAACATGAGCAACAACGCCCACGCGGTGGCGACGCCCGACGGCGACTGGGGAGAGATCGGCGTCTCGCAGTACGTCCAGGCCCGCGCCGCCGGGATCACACCGACGACAGACACGAACCCGGTCCTGCTGAAGCCCCGCGGCGACGGGGAGAGCCAGCTCGTGATCGACGGCGAGGCGATCGGCCACTACGAGGCCCGGACCTACTACGACGACCACTGGGAACACGCTCGCAGCGCGGCCAGAGACGCCTACGAGCGACTTGCAGACGAGTACAGCGTGATCGTCGCCGAGGGGGCCGGCAGCGCCGCCGAGATCAACCTCCAGGACCGCGACCTCGCCAACGTCGAGACCGCGCGTTTTACAGACGCGAGCGTCCTCGTGCTCGGAGACATCGAGCGAGGCGGTGTCTTCGCCAGTCTCTACGGGACGCTCGAACTCGCGCCGGCAGCCATCCGAGAGCGGGTCGCCGGGGTCGCGATCACGAAGTTCCGGGGCGACCCGACGCTGCTCGCGGACGGGATCGACGAACTCGAAGCCCGTACTGGCGTCCCGGTCCTCGGCGTGCTCCCCTACGACGATCCCGGCCTGCCGGCGGAAGACAGCCTCTCGCTCCCCGCCAGGGACCAGCGGGCCGTCATCGGTGCCGACGACGGCGTCCCGGACGCGGCGACCGTCACGGTCGGCGTCCCCCGACTGCCCCACATCTCGAATTTCACCGATCTCGAACCGCTGGCCGCCGTGCCCGGCGTCCGGGTCGCCTACTGCCCGCTCGATGGGGCGCTGGACCGGGTCGACGGACTCGTCCTCCCCGGCACGAAAAACACCGTCGACGACCTGCTGGCGCTGCGTGAGGCCGGTCTCGACGAGGCCATCCGGACGTTTGCCGGCCCGATCGTCGGCCTCTGTGGCGGGTACCAGCTGCTTGGCGAGCGGATCACGAACGCCAGCGTCGAAGGCACCGGCGACGCGGAGACCGTCGCGGGCGTCGGCCGCCTCCCGGTCGAAACCCGCTTTAGCGAGACCAAGCGCGTCGAGCAGGTCAGTGTCGCGGTCGACGGCGTCGGCCCAATCGAGGGTGCGACCGGGACGGCCTCGGGCTACGAGATCCACATGGGCGAGACGAGCGTCGCAGCGTCGGCCCACCAGCCACTCGGTCCCGACAGCGCCGCGACCCAGGACGTGCTCGGCACCTATCTCCACGGCCTCTTCGAGAACGAACAGGTGCGGTCGGCGTTCGTCGACGCGGTGTACGCACACGCCGGCCGGACCAGGCCGAGCAGCGAGCGGTCGGCTCAGACGCCGTTCGACGACGCCGCGGCGCTGGTCCGCGAACTCGATCTGTCCGCCCTCGATCTCCCAGCAGGCCGCTCCGAGTCGTGATCGCGGCTCGAAGGGGCCTCCTCATACTACCGGCTGTACGTCTGTGAACGATTTCGCCACCCCGGGGTGGCGAAGTTCGTCACGAAGTGACAGCCGGCAGTATCAGTGGAGCGTCCCCTCGCGGACGCGGTCGTCGTGGGCGAACAGCGCGTACCCGACCTCGACCGGTCGATACCCGGTCTCCTCGGCGATGGCCCTGATCGGCTCGATCATCGTCACGTAGTCGGCCGCGTCGAACGACTCTTTGCGCCCCTCCAGGTACCCCGTCCGCTCCAGGGACGCCCAGACGCGCGTGTCGACGACGGCGTGGCGGTCGCCGTCGAGTGCGGCGAGCACGCACGACGCGGTCGGGGCCTTGAAGCCACTGAGCCCAGTGAGCAACTGGATCTTCGAGAAGTCGCCGTCGACGGTGCGGACGTTGCGGGTCACCTCCCGACAGCGCTCGTCCGGGTTCGACTCGACGTGGTAGGCGCTGCGCGTGGAGGACTCGTAGGCGATCTCGTAGAGCTGGTCGCGGGTCAGGTACCCCTGTTCGCGGTACGTCTCGCCGACGGCGTCGAGCCGTTCGGGCAACACACCCTGCGTCTCCGCGTAGTAGTCGAGGTTCTCGGCGACGAACTGCTCCATGTCCGGGCGTCCGGCCGCCGACGGCGAAAAGACTGTGGCTGCGGTCGCGGGCAGAGAACGAGAGACAGCGGCGTTGTGGCACCGTGTGCCAGTTCCGTCAAAATAGGTATCCCCATACTCAAATAATCCCTTCGTTTCCCGATATGGCACGAGTGTGGCCATTTTCAATGAGGGACTGAGGCATTCGATTGTAGACCGAGGTGATTTGGCCCTCGTATTCAGACATACACCAGAAGAGCTGCGGAATCGCTCCCGTCAGTCGCCTATCTGGACTGCGATCGTCTTGATCTCGAAGGGGTCGAACGACAGCGACAGCTGCGAGTCGTCGACCGTCCGGGTGTCACGGGTGTCTTCGACGAGGTTCGTCTCTCGGGCGTCGGTGACCGCGAACTCGAAGTCGACGGTCGTGTCGACGTGGCGGCCGGCCGATTCGTACAGGCGGACGACGAGTTCGTCGTCGCTGTCTTCGGCGCGCTTGATCGCCGAGACGACCACGTCCTCGTCACCGACGGTCACGGGTGCGACCGCGGCCGCCTCGTCGACCGGGCGGGCTCGCGTGGTCGCGTTCAGTTCGCCGGCAGCGCGGTCGACACCGGCCTGGGCCGGGCCGTCTTCGTGGGCGAGCAGCGTGTACGTGAACTCGTGGGTGCCGCGGTCGGCCTCGGGGTCTGGGTGGTTCGGCGCGCGCAGCAGCGACAGGGAGATGTCGGTCCCGTCGACGTTGACCCCGTACTTGCAGTCGTTGAGCAGGGCGACGCCGTAGTCGGTCTCGGACACGTCGACCCACTGCCCGCCCGCCTCCTCCCACCGGGCGGCGTCCCACGAGGTGTTGCTGTGGGTGTCTCGCTCGTGGTGGCCAAAGTGCGTGTCGTAGGTCGCGCTGGTGGCCGACACGCCGGCCGGGAAGTGAGCCTTGAGGAGCTTCTCTTCTTCCTGCCAGTCGACTTCCGTCCGGAACTCCACGCGCCGGGAGTCCCGGTAGAGCGAGATCTCCTGGACGAGCGCGGAGTCGCCGAACGAGCGGCGCTGGCGGACCGTGGCTCGAACGGGGCCGTCCTCGACGACCGTCGTCTCCGGGGCCGGGAGCTGGTCGCCGACCTCGTAGACGTCCTCTTCGATGTCCCACGCTTCGAAGTAGCGGGGCTGGTCGCGGTACAGCATCAGCCTGTTGCCCGGTTCGTCGAGGACCGCCCGGTCGTGTTCCTCGTCGTAGACGGAGACGGTGCCGTCGCTCTCGAACGACACCGTCACGAGCCCGTTCGAGAGGCGGTCGGTCGACACCTCGAAGGGCGTCGTGACCGGCTCGGCAGCGTCCTCCAGCGAGAGCGTCGTCGCGCCCATCGCTGGCAGCTCCGGAGTCTCGACGAGCACCACGTCCGCCGTGTCGTCGCCGACGCCGGCAGTCGTCGACTGGACGGCCAGATCGTCGCCGTCGGCTGTCCCGACCAGGTCGTCGGCGTCACCGGACACGTCCTCGGCCGGAACGGTGGCGACGCTCTCGTGTGCCCACGACAGGGGGTTCGTCACGGCGAGCCGGTCACTGTCGGTCGGTTCGCCGAGCAGTGCGTCGAGCGCCGCCGCCCGCGCGTCCGCGGCAGTCTCGAAGACACGCTCGTAGTCCCGGTCGGCGTCGGCGTACACGTCCGTCTGGGACGAGCCCGGCAGGATGTCGTGGAACTGGTTGAACAGGAGCACCTTCCAGGCGTCCTGGAGCCGTTCGTGCGGGTAGTCGAAGTCGGTCGTCGCCAGCGCGAGCGAACACCACAGCTCCGCCTCCCGGAGCGCGTACTCGCCCTTGCGGTTGTTTCGCTTGGTCTGGGCCTGGCTGGTGAGGGTCCCGCGGTGTTTTTCGAGGTACAGCTCGCCGTTCCAGACGGGATAGTCGTCGTAGTTGCGTTCCAGCCGGTCGAACAGCCCCGCGAGCGACCCGTGTTCGACGTCCGGCAGGGCTTCGATGTCGTCGACGACCTGGCCCTTCTCGATCATCTCGCGAGTGGGGCCGCCGCCGCCGTCGCCCCAGCCAAACAGGTACGCCCGGTCCGTCGTCGTCGCGTTCTGGGCGTCGTTGTACACCGAGTGGGTGATCTCTTCGACGTCCATCTGGCCGTTGTAGGTGTCCCCCGGCGGGAAGTGTGCGAGCACCTCCGAGCCGTCGATGCCAGCCCAGCGGAACGTGCTGTGTGGGAAGTCGTTGATCTCGCTCCAGGACATCTTCTGGGTGAGGAAGTACGGGCAGTCGGCCGCCTGCGCGATCCCCGGCAGGCCGGCACTGTAGCCGAACACGTCGGGGATGAACGTCACCTCGGGGTCTACGTCGAACTCCTCGCGGAAGTAGCGCTTGCCCAGCAGGTACTGTCGGGCGAGGGCCTCCTCGCCCGCGTTGTTGATGTCCGACTCGACCCACAGCGCCCCTTCGGGTTGCCACTGGCCGTCGTCGATCCGCCGGTCGATCTGGTCGAACTGCTCGGGGTAGCGGTCGCGGATCCACTCGTAGAGGTGGGGCTGGCTCTGCATGAACGTGAACTCGGGGTAGTCGTCCATCAGCGTCAGCACGTTCGAGAACGACCGCCCGCACTTGCGGACCGTCTCCGACCACGGCCAGTGCCACGCCAGATCGAGGTGGGCGTGGCCGACGGCAGTCAGTTGCTGGCCGGTGAGATCCGAGGTCAGTTCCGTCTCGACTGCTTCCAGTTCCTCGATCGCGGCGCGGGCGCTCTCTCGGTACTCGGCCTCGGAGTCGGCGTCGAACGCGAACGTGTGACTGGCCGCGACGAGCGCGTCGAGCAGCCGGCCGTGGTTGGGCGAGTCCTCGTCGTACTGCTCGCGGAGGTCGTTACAGATCGACACGTGGCGGTGGAGATCCGCCACTGCCGGCCGCTCGGCGTACAGTTCGGCGGTCTCCAGCGTGAACTCGTCGACGCCGAGGTTGCCCCACAGGGTCGTCGTCCCGGCCTCGACGAGGAGGTCGAACGACTCCCCGCCCGCGGCCTCGTCGACGAGCTTGTAGGAATCGTGACCGTTGTCGAAGGACTTGACCGGCGTCCCGTCCCGGAAACACAGCGACTCCACGCGCGGGTCGCCGTGGTGGCTCGATCCGTACAGCGGTTCGGCCACGAAGCGGAGGTACACCGGCAGGCCGGCCATCGACTCGGGGACGGTACACTGGAGGCGAAACCAGACGTTCCGTCCGACCGCCTGTTCTTCGGAGACCTGGCCGGTGAGCACGTCTGCGTCGGCGTCCCGACGGTCGTCGGGCTCGGTCTCCCGGCCCCGCTCCCACGTGACGCCGACCGAGCACGGCTCGAAGGACCGTTCGCGGGCCTGCTCGGGCGTCAGAAACGCTCGCGTCTCGTGGTGTGAGATGGTGTCGATCTCGCTGCGCTGTGCGACCCGGAGGCGCTGGAGACGCTCCTCGGTCTCGTCGGCGCGTTTCGCGCTGCTGGTGTCGCGCATGCTACCCACTGTTCGAGCGATCACCTTAAGTGTCGAGGGTCTCGGTCGTCGTCGGCACACCACACGGGCCGGCGAGCGGGCGCTGGCGGGATCGTGTTCAGATAAGCCGCTGCATCTTCCGGCCTGTAGACACCGAAAGGGCGAGCGTCGTTCCGGGAACCCGGACCCCGAAAGCACCCACCGGAGCGCAGCAGTGGTCCCGGGACCGGAACGGCACGAGGGCTTTCGGTGCAGCAACGGCCGCATTCGCTCAACTAAACACGACCGCTGGCGGCCCCGATAGAGTTATTGCCCAGAGCGCGATAAGCGCGTACATGGAACGCCACTCTCTCAACGGTAGCTGGCAGTGTCGCCCGGCAGACGGGGGCCAGCAGTTTCCAGCGACGGTCCCCGGCGACGTGTACAGCGACCTGCTGGCGGCCGGCACCATCCAGGACCCATACGAGGCCGACAACGAACTCGACGTCCAGTGGGTCGCCGAGCGCGACTGGTGCTACCGGCGAACCGTCGAGGTCGACGAGACGCTGCTGTCCGAGGCACGACAGACGCTCGTCTGTCACGGGCTGGACACCGTCGCCACGGTCCGGGTCAACGACACCACGGTCGGCAGGACGGACAACATGCATCGCCGCTACGAGTTTCCCGTCGGCGACGCCCTCGAACCCGGACCGAACGAGGTCGAGATCCGGTTCCAGTCGCCGGTCGAGTACAGCAGCCAGCGGGCGGCAGACCACCCCTACGACGTGCCGGTGATGCGCTACCCCCAGGACGTGCCCGACCGCAACCACATCCGCAAGGCCGCCTGTCACTACGGCTGGGACTGGGGGCCGTGCCTGCCGACGATGGGCATCTGGCGCGACGTAGAGCTGGTGGGCCACTCCGGACCCCGCATCACCTACACGAAGAGCCGACAGGACCACCACGACGACGGCGTCGACCTGACCGTCGACGTCGGCCTCGACGTGCCGGCAGAGACCGAGGCGACGCTGACCGCGAACGTCGCCGGAACAACCGAGTCCGTAACGGTGGGACTCGACGGCGGTCGGGAGGAGCACACGCTCGAACTCACCGTCGCCGATCCCGACCTGTGGTGGCCCAACGGCTACGGCGACCAGCCGCTGTACGACCTGACGGTCACCGTCGAGAGCGACCACGACACCGATCGGACGACCGACCGCGTGGGATTCCGGGAGATCGAGCTGTGCCGCGAGGAAGACGACGCCGGCGAGTCCTTCGCCTTCGCGGTCAACGGCGTGCCGGTGTTCGCCAAAGGGGCCAACTGGATCCCGATGGAGGCGCTTCACGGCCGCGTCGACGAGACGGAGTACACCGATCTGCTGGACAGCGCCGCCAGCGCGAACATGAACATGATCCGTGTCTGGGGCGGCGGCCACTACGAACGCGACGCCTTCTACGAGCGCTGTGACGAACTCGGCCTGCTCGTCTGGCAGGACTTCATGTTCGCCTGTTCGCTGTACCCCGCCGACGAGGCGTTCCGCGAGACGGTGGCCGCCGAGGCGCGCTATCAGGTCCGCCGGCTGGCCAACCACCCGAGCCTCGCGCTGTGGTGTGGCAACAACGAGAACGAGGAGGGACTGCACAACTGGTGGGCC
Organism: Halomicrobium sp. HArcht1-1; assembly: GCF_058933285.1. Lineage (NCBI taxonomy): Archaea > Methanobacteriati > Methanobacteriota > Halobacteria > Halobacteriales > Haloarculaceae > Halomicrobium > Halomicrobium sp. HArcht1-1. The sequence goes on along the minus strand of NZ_JBZYDL010000001.1, from coordinate 1,188,397 downwards.
GACGAGGACCACATCGACAGCCTCGAAGCCGACTACGAGGCGATCTTCCTCGAAACGCTCGACGAGATCGTCGCCGAGGAAGACCCGTCGCGGCCCTACTGGTCGGCCTCGCCCTCCAGCGGCCGCGAGTACGACGATCCCTACATGACAGAACGGGGTGACATCCACTACTGGGACGTGTGGCACAGCGGGGCCTCCTTCGACGCCTACGAGGAGACCGAACCGCGGTTCGTCTCCGAGTTCGGCTACCAGTCATTCCCGTCGCCGGAGCTGCTCGCGTCGGTGCTGCCCGCAGACGAACTCAACCCGACCGCCCCGCTGATGGAACACCACCAGCGCAGCCCCGGCGGCAACGGCCGGATCCTCTCGCGGATGACCGACAACTTCCGGACGCCCTTCTCCTTCGAGACGTTCACGTACCTGAGCCAGATCCAGCAGAGCATGGCGATGCAGACCGCGATCGAGCACTGGCGGCGACAGCGGCCACACACGATGGGGGCGCTGTACTGGCAGCTCAACGACCTCTGGCCGTGTGCCTCCTGGTCGTCGATCGAGTACGGCGGCGACTGGAAGGCCAGCCAGTACGTCGCTCGCCGGATCTTCGCACCGCTGCTGGTCTCGACGACGGTGACCGACGACGGCGTCGAGGTGTGGCTGACCAGCGATCGACCCGAGGCGGTCACTGGGACGCTCACCGTGGAAGTCTGGACGCTCGACGGGGAGCGAATCCACGCAGCGTCACACGACACGACCGTGTCCGCACTCGACAGTACGACCCCACTGACCGTCGACGTCGACGCGGTCGCCCCGGACGTAGATCCGTCGAACTGCCTCGTGCGGGCCGACTTCGACGGCCCGGTCGAGTCGTACCCCTCGGTCGCGTTCCGCGAGCCCTACAAGCGACTCGACCTTCGTGTGCCCGACATCGAGGTGCGCGTCGACGGACGGAGAGTGACCCTGGAGACGGACGTGCCGGCGCTGTGGGTGACACTCGACGCCCCGCTGTCCGAGCCGTTCTCGGACAACTACTTCCACCTCGTCCCCGGCGAGTCCCGGACGATCACCGTCGAGAGCGACGCCGACCGCTCGGAGATCGCCGACGCGCTCGCGGCCCTCGACGTGACACACCTCCGCGAGACGTACTGATACTGCCGGCTGTACGTCTGTGAAGGATTTCTCGACCACGGGGTCCCAAATGTCTTGCAACAGTGACAGCCGGCAGTATGAGACGGGCCACTGTCGATGTTTCCCTCGACCGAGGCGTCGAGCGCGCCTCGTCCCCAAGCATTATAGCGTGGTGCGGCGATCCACCTGTGTGACTCGCAGGCACAGCGACACCACCGGGCGAACACTGGAACGGCGTCGCCTGCTGGCCGGTCTCGGCGGCCTGACCGCACTGAGCGGGTGCCTCTCGGCCGGAACCGACGGCGGGTGTACAGACAGTGGCGTGCCACAGGGCGGGCTCCGGCTCCTCAACGCCGACGGACGACCCCACACGGTCGAGCTGACGGTGTTTCTCGACGTGCTCGTCGTGCGAGAGGTCGTGTTCGACGAGCGCGTTACGGTGCCGGGCCGAAACGCGGACGAAGACCGACACGTACTGCTCGAAGATGTCGTCGACCGGAGCGGGCGACACGTCCTCCGTGCCCGCGTGCGCGCCACCGGCGAGACGACCGACTACCTCTGGGACGTGTCGGCCGACGGCTGTACCGGCCTCCTGGTCTCGGTCGACGACGGCGTCGCGACCGTCACCGCCGTCGACACGGACGGTGGGAGACAGCCGTGAGCGCCGCTCGTCACCGCTGGCGCGGTCTGGACCACCCGGAGTTCGTCGGTGCCGTGGTCGTCGTGGTCTTCTCGTTCGCCGTGGGGAAGCTGGGGCTGCTGCCGACGACGGCGATCGTGGCCAACGGATTCCTCGGGGGAGTGGTCGCCGGGACGCTGACCGCGTGGGACGACGCGGGCTACTACCGGGGTGCGCTCGCCGCGGTCGTCGCGACGCCGCTGTTGCTGGCGGTCCACGTCGTCGACGACTTCGTCATCTCGGGCCGGTACGACGTGGTGCTCACGACACTCGGGCGACCGCCCGGAACACTCGTCGATCAACTGATCGTCTACGGGATCTACGAGGGACTGGCCGTCTCGCTTCCTGCCGCCGTCGCTCTCGCGACCGGACTCGTGGGCGGTGCGGTCGGCTTTCGACTGCGCCGACTGTTCGCCCGTCGCTCAGTGTTGCGGTAGCACAGATCGGCACTCGGGGTGGTCGACCGGAGCCGACTGGAGGAATCAGGACGACGATGCCGAGTTCGCCACGTCCTGCAGCGTGAGCGTGTACGCCACGCCCGGATGGTCAGAGGGCGGATTGGCGTCGAAATCGATGGTGACCGCCCCGTCCTCGTGCTTCCAGTCGACCGGCTCTTTGCCGGACGCCGTCAGGAGCGACACCGACGCGGGCGTTACGTCGGGGCCGTCCTCGAAGAGCGTCTGTTCGCCGATGGCCCAGTCGAACAGCGTCGCGTAGAGCGTCCCGTCTTTCCAGGTGTAGCGTACGTCGGTGCTGGAAGCGACACTGTCCTCGGCCTGCTCCCAGTAGGTGGTGCCGAAGATGGCCTCGCCGTTGACCGCGAGCCACTCGCCCAGCCCCCGCAGGCGCTCTTTCTGGACCGCCGGGATGGTCCCGTCCGCTCGCGGGCCGACGTTGATGAGGAGGTTGCCGTTCTTCGAGACGATGTCGACGAACGAGTGGACGAGTTCCTCGACCGTGAGATAGTGGTCCTCGGGTTCGTTGCGGTTGTACCCGAACGACCCTCCGAGTCCGCGCGTCGCTTCCCACTTGTGTTCCTGTCTCTCGTCGAACGTCTCGTACTCGGGGGTGTAGAAGTCGCCGTGTGTCTGCTCTTCGCCCGCGCCGAGGCGGTCGTTGACGGCGACTTCCTTGTCCCACTCCTCGGCCGCCTGCTCGTAGTAGTAGGCGACGGTCTCTTTGGTCCCGTACGCCTCGGTGTCGGCCTTCCAGTTGCCGTCGAGCCACAGGAGATCCGGCCGCGTCTCGTCGATGAGTTCGGTCAGCTTCTCGTTCATGAACTCGACGTACTCCGGGCCGGGGTGGCCCTCGTCGTCGACGTCCGGGTGACCGAACAGACCGGGGTTGTCCGGATCGAAGAAGTTCAGGAGGCCGTGAAAGGAGCCGGCGAACTTCATGTCGCGGTCGCGGACGGCCGCACCGAGTTCGCCGACGATGTCCCGGTTCGGACCGCGCTCGACGGTCGTCCAGTCGGTCACGTCGCTGTCCCAGAGCTGGATGCCGTCGTGGTGTTCCGCGGTCAGGACGACGTAGCGCGCACCCACTTCCTCGTCGAAGAAGGTCGCCCAGCGCACCGGGTCCCAGCCGTCGGCGCTCCACTGCTCCAGAAAGTCGGTGTACTCGACCTGTTCGCCGTAGGTCGAGCGGTGGTAGTCGTACACGTCGCTGTCTTCGTCGTACATCCCCCTGACGTACCACTCGGCGTAGCCGGACTCGCTGACTTCCCCGTCGTCGGTGACGGGGGCCCACGCGGGGACGGAGTAGGCCCCCCAGTGGATGAAGATCCCGAGCTTCGCGTCGTCGAACCAGTCCGGTAGCTCGTGCTGTTCGAGTGACTCCCACGTCGGCTCGTAGGCGACCATACAGGGTTGTGCGGGCAATCGGGTAAAAAGCTGTTCGTCACTCACATCGTGACGCCGACGGAGCGACTCTCGGACAAACGTTTAAGCGACCGGTCGCCGAACAGCCGACAGTGACGGACGACAGTACACGGGTCGATCGACGGAGCGTGCTGGCCGTCGTCGGTGGCGGGCTGCTCGCCGGCTGTTCGGCACCGACGACGACCGATCGATCGCCCCGAACGACCGACGACGAGCGCACGACCGACGACGAGCGCACGACCGAGGCCGCGACCGACCTCTCCGTCGACACCGGATGGGGGATGTTCGGCCGCAACGCGCGTCACACGAGCCACAGTCCCGACGCATCCGGGCCGCGAACCGACGCCACACAGCAGTGGTCTCACACCTGCGCCCAGGACCAGGGGGACATCCTCGGGACGCCGGCCGTCGCCGACGGCATCGCCTACGTCGGCTGTGGGCGCTCCGTCGAAGCCCTCGACGTCACGACCGGAGCGGTCGAGTGGTCCCGCACGCTCAGTCGCGCCAACCGGTTCTCCCCGGCCCTCGGTGCCGGGCGCGTCTACGTGACGATCCGCGGGGAACGAGCGGGCCTGTACGGCTTCGCACGCGACGGCGGCGACACCGAGTGGCACCAGCCCCTCCAGGTCGTCTCGGCCCCGGTGTACGCCGACGGCACGGTGTACGCCCGGACGCGAACCGCCGGAAAGACGCTCCGGGCCTTCGACGCGGACGACGGCACCGAACAGTGGCACCACGGACGCGACTGCCAGCCCTCGGACGCCGTCTGGTCGCCGCCGACGGTCTGGGACGACACGGTGCTGTACCTCGCGACGTGTGCGGACGGTGAGCGCTCGACGCTGTTCGCCCTCGATCGAGCCACGGGCACCGAACGGTGGCACCACGAGATCGACGGCGTCGCGAGCCGCTCGGCCCCGGCAGTGGCAGACGGGATCGCGTACGTCGGCGACAACGGCGGGCGTCTCTACGCGATCGACCTCGAAGCACGGCGCGAACGGTGGACGACCCCACTGGAGGGACAGCTCTGGACGACGCCGACGATCGGACACGACACCGTCTACGTCGGCAGCGTGACCGGCACGCTGTACGCCGTCGACGCCGCCGAGGGAGCCGTCGACTGGCACCGCAACGTCGGGCTCACCTACGAGACGGCTGCGTTCGACGGCGAGACGCTGTACGTCGGCGGCGTCAACCTACAGGGCGTCGACCCCGCCTCCGGCGAGACGCTGTGGCGAGTGAACACGACGAACACGTTTTCGAGCCAGTTTGCCTCGCCCGCCGTCGTCGGGAACGCGGTCGTCGCGACCAGCTGTGTCAAGACCGATTCCCAGCAGACCAGATACGACAATCGAATCCACGTCGTCGGGTGAGACGAACGACGCTCGATTCCGAGAGCGTCGTGCGGACGGAGAGCGAGACTGTCGCCGCCGACAGGGGGACCGCGGTCCAGTCCTGCTACGCAAATTATATATAGAGGGTTTGCAAACAACGTCGTATGCGGTATTATGCCAAGCGAATCGGCCAATCAGTGCTGACGTTGTTCGTAGTCGTGACGATCACGTTCTTCATGTACCGCTTGCTGCCCGGGGGGCCACTGGAGTTGATGCGCCAGCAGTTGCTACAGGACATGGCGACCCAGGGCACCGGGCAAGCCAACATGCAGGAGGTGAACAGACTGATCGAGCTGTACACGGGCTTCCAGCCCGACGCACCGCTGTACGTCCAGTACTACAACTACATCAAGGACATCGTCGTCCACCAGGACTTCGGGAAGTCGATCTGGCAGAACGAACCGGTGTTCGACATCCTGTTCAAGGCGATGCCGTGGTCGATCTACGTCAGCGTCTACGGACTCGTGCTCGGGTTCTCGACGAACGTCTTCCTGGGCGCGTTCATGGCCTACCGCGAAGGGTCGCGGTTCGACTCCGGGATGACCGGCATCATCGTCGCCGCCAACTCCGTCCCCTACTACGCGGCGGCCATCTTCATGCTCATCGTCTTCTCGTACCAGCTGGGGTGGTTCCCGATCGCCGGGCGATACGGCCCGGCGACGACGCCGGGGTTCAACCTCGATTTCATGGTGAGCGTCGTCCACCACTCCATTCTCCCGATCTTCACCGGCTTCGTCGTCGGGTTCGGGGGCGGTGCGCTGGGGATGCGCGGCAACAGCGTCCGTATCCTCGGAGAGGACTACGTCCGCTCGGCCCGGCTTCGCGGACTCAGTAGCCGGCTCATCGCCGCTCGCTACGTCGGCAAGAACGCCATCCTGCCGATGTACACCGGGCTGATGATCGGGCTGGCGGGCATCTTCTCCAGCAGCGTCATCATGGAACAGATCTTCACGTACCCGGGCGTCGGCTGGTACACGTTCGGTGCCCTGGAGAACCGCGATTACCCGCTCTTGCTGGGTTCGTTCATCTTCTTCACGACGATCACCATCACCGGCATCACGATCGCAGACATGACATACAGTCTCATCGACCCACGGATCGAATCGGGAGGCGAAGATGAGTCGTTCTGACTCCGAATCGGCGGCCGACTACCTCGCGGACATCGCCGACGAGAGTACGGGGCCGCTCTCGCAGAGAGAGCGGTTCGACCGCTTCGTCGAGGACTCGATCCGGACCCCGTGCCGGATCATCTGGGGCGACCTGCGGACCAGAATCGGGATCTCGATCCTGCTGGCGTTTACCCTCGTCGGGACCGTCGGCGTCTCGATCGTGCCGAAACCGGAGTTCAACGAGGCACCGCGGTACGTGCCGCCGTTTACCAACTGGGCGGTGCCCCTCGGGACCGACGGTTACGGCAAGGCCATCGGGAAACAGCTCGTCCACGCGACGCCGGCAGTCCTCGAAATCGTCGTCGCGGGGGCCGTCATCTCGATGGTGCTGGCGACGGTCATCGGCGTCACGGCCGGCTACAAGGGCGGCAGGGTCGACGACATCCTGATGTTCATCACGGACGCGGTGCTGACGATTCCGGGGCTCCCCCTGATCCTCGTCATCGCGTCGATCTTCACGCCGGAACGACCCTTCGTCGTCGGGCTGTTGCTGGGGATCGACAACTGGCCGGGTCTGGCTCGCACCCTCAGGTCACAGGTGCTCTCGATCCGCCACGAGTCCTACGTCGAGGCGTCCAGAGCGATGGGGATGTCCTCGCCACACATCCTCCGCAAAGACGTGACGAAGCAGCTGATGCCCTACATCACGATCAACGCGGCCAACGCGGCCCGAGGCGTCATCTTCGAGTCCGTCGGGCTGTACTTCCTCGGCATCCTGCCGTTCACCTCGGCCAACTGGGGCGTCATCATGAACGAAGCCTACCAGACCAGCGGCGTGTTGAGCAACCTGGGACGGATCCACTGGATGATCTGGCCGATGGTGACCATCTCGCTGTTCTCGGTCGGCCTCATCCTGCTCTCCCAGGGGATGGACCGCCTGTTCAACCCCCGTATCCGGGCCCGGCACTCCGATACGGCCGGCGAGGAGACGGCGACGGCGAAGATGGAGTGAGACTTCTCGCAGCGTTTTCTCGGGACGTGACTGCGTGCGGTCTACCGAAGACCCGATTTTTCGCACGAGACCGCCGGTCGGGACTCGCGACTGGACGTCCGTCGAGCGAGCAGAGCGGGTGAGACCTCCGGCTGTCTATCTGTGAGGTGTCGTCGCGAATAGCGTCACGAAGAGACAGTCAGCGGTCTGATACTGCCGGCTGTAACTTCGTGAGGATCTTCGCCACCTCGGGGTGGCGAAATCGTTCACAGATGTACAGCCGGTAGTATGAAGAACGGTGTGAAACGGTGGACTGGGACAGACAGCGGTCGGGTGGACGACGGTTACTTGTACTTGTGCTTGATCGCCCCGCGCTTGAGTGCGGCGTGCATGCCGGCGTAGATCTCGTAGGTCTCGTCGTCGACCGGCATGTCGAAGTCCTTCGTGTCTCCCCAGAAGCCGGCCTTCGGCTGGAGGATGACGAGGTGGGGCAGATCGTAGTTCCAGTACCGGGCGAGCAGGCGGACGTTCTCGCGGGTCTGTGCCTCAGATTCCGCGCTGAGCGTCTCGTCGTACAGCTCCCAGAGGTTGATCTGCTTGCCGTCGCCGGAGATTTCCTTGGCACCGGGCTCGGTCGGGATTTCCGGCGTGAGCGGCATCCCGTTGAACGGGGAGCGTTCCTTGCCCTCGTCGAGCCACTTCGGGAGCTGGGTGCCGTAGTTCTCCAGATTCGCGAGACGCAGCCCGCCGATCTGGCTCGATCGGAAGTACGAGATCGGGTGGTTCAGGAAGTTGTTGTGGAAGAAGAAGGTCAGGTCGTAGTCCATCTGGTTTCTGGCGCGCTTGTAGTAGACACCGCCGGAGACGCCCTCGAAGTTCATGTCGAAGCCGAACTGGTTCATCTGGGAGTTGACCGTCCGCGCGCCTTTGGTGAAGGCACCCCAGTTGATCGAGAGCATGTTGAACGAGACGGTCTTGCCGTCGGGATCGACCCACTCCCCGCCTTGCTTGCTGTAGCCGGCCTCGTTCAGGTACTTCGTCGCGCCCTCGGGGTCGGCGGTGATCGGGTAGTCGGCCATCTTGCCGTACAGTTCGTCACCGAGCCACTGCTTTGCCATCCGCTTGCCCATTCCCGTCTGCTTTGGCACCACGGCGGCCTGGGGCTCCTGGTTCGCGATGATGCTGTTCCAGTCGATCAGGTGGGCGAGTGCCTGCCGGACCTTCCGCTTCTGGAGGTGCTCGTTCGTGTGGTTGAACGCGACCTTGCGGAGCTGGACGGACCGGCTCTCGGTGATGTTTTGCAGGTGATCGGGACCGGTGAACGAGGACTTCAACAGCCCACGCCCGAGGTCGAGCTTGTCCTGCTTCTTGATGATGCTGCCGCCCTCCTTGATCGCCCGGACGCGGTAGGTCTCGACCTGGTTGTCCTGGTACCACGGATGGTCCGTCCGGACCTCGAACACCATGGCCTGGTTGTTGGCTTCCGTCAGCTCGTAGGGGCCGTTACCGAGCCCGTTGTCGAGGATCTCGGTGCTGGTCACTTTGAACTTTTCGAGCTCCTGGGTGACCGAGTCCCGCGCGGACTGGTCCGCAGCGTCCTGGTACTTTTCGAGCCACTCCTGGTAGAGGCTCGGGTGGGCCGCGAGGAAGGTCCCCGTGGAACTCTCCTTGAGGATCGTCGGGTTCTGGGGCTTCTTGTACTCGCGCTTGAGCGTTCGGTCGTCTTCGGTCCAGACCCGCTTCATGGAACTCCCCTCGGGATTCTGGAGGCGCGAGATCTCGTCGGAGATGTACTGGTGTTCGGCCGTCACCTGGTCGCCGTTCCACCAGGTCAGGTTGTCGGGGAACGTCCAGGTCTCGATCTGCTCGTCGGTGTCGTACGACCAGTCGTCGAGGACCCACAGCTGGGTGGGCCGGGTCACGTGGTACAGCCCACGCGCGAGGTTCCACGGGAAGTCCGGACCGAAGATGTTCCAGTTGACGTCGGTCGGGATCCGTCCGACCTTCCTGACCAGTTCGGGGTCGCGCGGCTCGGCGTCCGAAGCCGGCGTCGAGGTGTCGCCGCTCCCGTCGGTCGACGTGGTCGTCGATCCGTCACCGCTACAGCCCGCGAGGGCAGCAGCGCCACTGGCAGTCACGGTGAGCAGCCGTCGGCGTGAGACCCGACGCTGGCTACGCTCTCCACTCTCCTGGCGGTTTCTGTTTGCCACCATACCACACCCCAGTTACCTAGACTATTTATAATTTTTCATCATCGGGGTCGGCGGTCCGGGCCGACGACGCTCCCGGCCATCGGGTGGCGACCGTCGTGGTCAGAGAGCGGGCGGCGGAGCCTCGCAGTGACACCGTCTCTGGAGACGACGCCGTCGACCGACACGGTGCGTTATGTGATGCTGAATACCACGGTAATGGGCCTGTGCCGGCCGACGACAGCAGTTCTCACGACGACCAGAACACCCAATATCAAACGTACTTTTGTTATCCCATCTGGGAGCGCCGTAGCGGAGTTGTTCTTCGTCGCCGAATTTGATTATGTTTTGCCGAACGGTTCTTCTGTCTTCTGGGCCGTCCGGAGTCCGTGGCAGGTATTCACGTGTCTCGGAGACCATCACGGACGTTCGGTGTGTTTCGACCACTCGTCCGTCCACGTCCCCGTCAGCCGTCGATTCGTCTGCGTGGAATATTGTCATAGAACACCGCTACTGCCATTTTACAGCGGGGCTCGGATTTTCCGGGTGCCCAGATAACAGACGTACTTTCGTTACTCGAAGCGAGCGGGATGGAGTGGAACCGTTCGGCAGCGAAGAATCTTGTTCGTCATTGCAGATTCGTCGTTCGCCCAGGTGATGGCTCGGGAACTACCGCGGTGAAGACGGCCGGACGATCACTCGACGGGATCGTCGCCGGTGATCGACCAGCAAGCGAGAACGAGAACGACGAGTAGCCCTTCGAGGAGTCCGATCCCGAGGAGATTGAGGACGGCGAGGACGTGGTTCGCGCTCCCCGGTTCGGTCACGGAGACCGACACGGCGAGGAGCACGAGCGCGACTGCCAGGAAGCCAAAGAGCGCCGCGATGCCGCGCTTCTGGCTACAGACGTACTTCAGCAGGAATCGCGGGAACGAGTCGCGCCGGGACACGGTTACGAGTACGCCATGTTGAGTTCGATGACGTTGACGGCCTTGCGCAGGAGGCTCGGGATCTCTTCCTCGTAGCGTTCCCCGTTGAGGCGGTTGACCGGGCCGGAGACGCTGATCGCCCCTCTGACCTCCCTGTCCTTGTCGAGGATCGGTGCGGCGACGCAGTGGAGTCCCTCCAGACGCTCCTGTCTGTCGAATGCGATGCCCTGGTCTCGAATGGTCTCCAGCTCGTCGAAGAGGACGTCGCGGCTCTGGATCGTCTCTGCGGTCATCCTCGGCATCCCGTGCCTGTCGAGAATGTCTGTTACCTCGTCGCGGTCGCGGTGGGCCAGGATGGCCTTGCCCAGTGCGGTGCTGTGGAGGTGGACGCGGTGGCCGACGCGGGCGTCGACGTTGACGGCGTCGTCGCCGTGTCGGCTGTAGACGTAGACGCCGCGTCCGTGCTCCTCGACCATGAGGTTCGCGAGTTCGCCGGTGTCCGCGGCGAGTTCGTCGACTTCGGACTTCGAGACCTCGTAGACCTGCCGGCGGGAGCGGGCGTGGGTCCCGAGGCTGAGGTACTTCAGGCTGATACGGTAGGTCGACCCTTCCTTCGCGACGTACTCCATCTCGCGGAGCGTGCTCAGGTGGTTGTGGACGCTGCTCTTCGGGAGGTCGGTCTCCGCGGCGAGTTCGGAGATACCTGCCCCGTTGAGTTCCTCCAGTGCTTCGAGGACGCGATAGGAGGTCTGTGCGGCCTTGATCGGGTACGTCGCTTCTGGACCGTCCGACATGGCATGGGGTACAGTCCCATGTTAGAAAACAGTTGTTCTTTTTCGAAGAACCGGCGAGGGGCCGAGACGGGAGACACACCGGCTTTCGACGGCGGCGTACTCACCACGAGGTGACCGTCACGTCTTCGAGGGGGCGTTCGAGTGGCAGTGAGACGATGCTGTCGGTGTTGTGTGAGACGTACAGGCCGATGATGACCTCCAGCGACGTGATCGCCTCGGTGCCGGGCGAGTGGTTCGTCGCCGCCCCGTCCAGCAGGTCGCTGACGTGGCGCGCCGCGTTGGGGAAGGCCGACCGGTAGTCCTCGTCCCACGACCACGCGCCGTCGATTCCGGGCAGTTCACGCTCCACGTGTTCGCCGTCTTCGAGCCGCCAGTAGCGCCACTCGCCGTCGTCGTTGTTGAGATAGCACTTTCCTTCGGTCCCGACGATCTGGAAGGTCATCGAGGAGATCTCCCGTTCGAGCGTGCAGTCGACGTTGACGTACACGTCCTCGTCGGTGACGAGGAATCCCCCGCCACCGGAGTCGGTCACCTGTTCGTCGGCGTCGAGTGCGGTCGTGGCACCGTTCGTCCCCGTCAGGTGGCCGGCCACGGTGTCGACGTCCTGATCGAGGAGGTACGACAGCGTGTCCAGGACGTGCGTCGCGTTGCGGAGCAGTTCCTGTCTGAACTGCGCAGAGACAGACTGGACCTCGCCCAGGAGGGCCTCGTCCTGCAGCAGCGTCCGCAGGCGCTGGAGTTTCTCGGTGAAGCGAAACGAGTGGTTGACGACGAGGTCGATCTCTCGGCGGTCGCAGGCGTCGATCATCGCCCGAGCGTTCGCGACCTGCGAGGCGATGGGTTTCTCACACCAGATGACCGAGGGCGGGTCGGCCGCGCTGGCGGCGTCGACGACGTGATCGTGGTGGAGGTACGACGGCGTACAGACGGAGACGGCGTCGAGGTCCTCGGCGGCGAGCATCGCCTCGTGGCTGGTGTAGCGGTGCTCGGCGGGAACGTCCCACGCGTCACCGAACGTCGCGAGTGTCTCCTCGTCGACGTCGGCGACGGCGACGAGTTCGATGTCCTCGGTGGCGTCGTAGCCGCCCGCGTGACTCGCGCGGACCTTCGTCTCGCCCACGTCGTCCTCGTCGTGCATCCCGAGGATACCGAGGCCGGCGATGCCGCCCGCACCGATGATTCCCGCCCGATACATTATGGCTCGTAGGAGAGCTTGTAGACGAGGTAGCCACCGAAGCCCACGAGCATGGCCGAGACGCCCCAGATGCCGAACATCCCCGCGAACACGCCGTCGATGACCAGCGCACCGAGGACGACGAGGACGACGCCCAGCAGGGCGATACGGAGGAGGTTCGATTGCCAGACGTGCCCGAGGACGCGCCTGACGGCGGTCGGCGAGGTCGCTTCGCTCGAAACGCTGTTCGAACTCATACACTCGACTGCGACAGACGACTCAATAAAAGTTCCGCCGCGTTACGCGTCGTCGGCCAGGGATGGACTGTCCCAGTACTCGTGGTCCTCGTCCGTCCGGAAGCAGGACGCACAGTGGTCGCTCGTTTCCAGCGTGGGCGACTGTTCGGCACAGACCTCGCGGGCTTCGGGACAGCGCGTGTGGAACCGACAGCCACTGGGTGGGTCGACGGGGTCGGGAATGTCGATGGTCCGCATCGGCATCTCGGATTCGTCGTCCTCGGCGAGGTCCGGCGTCGCCCAGCGCAGTGCCTTTGTGTAGGGGTGTTTGGGGTTCTGGAGGATCTGCTCGACCGGTCCGATCTCGACGAGTTCGCCGAGGTACATGATCCCGATGCGGCCGTCGGCCTTCTCGGCGAGGTACCGGGCGTTCGAGAGGTCGTGGGAAATGAACAGGAACGAGGTGTCGAACCGGTCTTGCAGCTCCAGCATCAGGTCCATCGTCTCGACGCGCAGCGACACGTCGAGCGCGCTGATCGCCTCGTCGGCGAGGATGAGATCCGGGTTCATCAACAGCGCGCGGATGAGCGCGATGCGTTGCTGTTCGCCGCCAGAGAGCTGGTGGGGGTACCGTTCGGCGTAGTCCTCGGCCGGCGTGATGCCGACCGTCTTGAGCATCCCGTTGATGCGGGCGTTGCGCTCTTGTTTGTCCAGCTCCGGATACCAGCGCTTGAGAGGCTCTGCGAGCGTGGTCTGTACCCGGTGGTAGGGGTTCAGCGCACTGCCGGGGTCCTGGTGGATGATCTGGAGCGCGCGGCGAATGTCGGCGAAGGGGACCGACACGTCACCCTTCCCGTCCTTGGCGTCCCAGATGTCCTGTCCGCGGTAGGTGATCGAACCGCCGGTCGGGCGCTGGAGCCCGACGGCGGTCTTGCCCAGCGTGGTCTTGCCACAGCCGGACTCGCCGACCAGTGCGACGACGTCGTTCTCGTAGATGTCCAGGTCGACGCCGTCGACGGCCCGGACCGTCTCGGAGTCGGAGAAGTAGCCACTCAGTGGCCCGTCGTCGTCGCCGAAGTGGACTTCCAGCGACTCCATCGACACCAGCGGGTCCTCGTCCTGGTGGTCGGACCAGGTGGCCGAAACGTCGGCCGACGCCGCGCCGTCCTGGCCGTCGTCGAGCGAGAAGGGGATCTCCGTCTGTGCCGCCTCCCAGTGGTGACAGGCCACGTCGTGGGTGTCCGTCGCGTCGTAGAAGCCGGGGTCTGACTCCCGACACGTCGAGTCGGCAAGCGAGCACCGCGGGTGGTAGCGACAGCCGTCCGGGACGTTGACCGGGTCGGGAGCGGAGCCGGCGATCGGTTCCATCTTGTCGATGGGCGCTTCGAGGTTCGGGACGGCGTTGAGAAGCGCCCGCGTGTACGGGTGGGCCGCGTGGTCGAGGAGGTCCTCGGTGGGACCGATCTCGACGAAGTCGAACGCGTACATGACCGCCAGCCGGTCTGCGAGCTCCGAGATCAACGCGAGGTCGTGCGTGATGAACACGAGCGTGAGGTCGTACTTCGACTGGAGGTCTTCGAGCAGTTCGAGGATCGACCGCTGCATGAGCAGGTCCAGCGCCGCCGTCGGCTCGTCCATGACGAGCACCTCGGGTTCGAGCACCAGTGCCAGCGCGATGAGCGCACGCTGGGTCATCCCCCCGGAGAGTTCGTGTGGGTACGACGCCAGCACGCGGTCGGGTTCGAGGTAGAGATCCGAGAGCAGTTCCCGCGCGTGTTCGAGCCCTTCCTCGACGTCGGTGTCGTGGGCCAGCAGCGTCTCTTTGAAGTGAGTCTCGATGGTCGTCGTGGGGTTGAACGACGACATCGCGCCCTGGAACACCATGGAGATGTGCTCCCAGCGGAACGACTTGAGCTGGTCCTCCGGCAACGACGTCACGTCGACCGGATCGCCGTCTTCGGGGTGGTAGCGGACGGTTCCGCTGAGCTGGCCGGGCTGGACGACGGCGTCGAGCAACGCCGAGGCGAACATCGACTTGCCCGATCCGCTCTCCCCGACGATCCCCAGGACCTCCTCGCGGCCGATGTCCATGTTGGTCTCGTCGAGGACGCGAGACTCACCCCGATCCATGTCGAACGTGACAGACGCGTTTCTGATCTCCAGGATGGGGTCGACGACACTACTGCCCGACTGCTGGTGACTCTGAGTGTGCATAGTCGAATCCTGACTGCCCTGTAATGGCGTACCACAGACAGGGGCTTACTGCGTATATTCGAAGCGTCACATATTATTTTGACGGTTAGGGCATCGACGAGCGCCCGCGAGACGCCGACGCTATAATCGCCATTGAAAGTCGATGTACACCCGATCGCACGACATCAGTGCGATCGGTGTGTCAATCGTTTCAATTGTTACTGTCGTCGTAGACGTGCCGGCTCCCGGTCGCGTTGGCCTCGATGTAGTCCCAGTCGTACTCGACGCCGAGGCCGGGGCCGTCCGGAACGTCGACACAGCCGTCGTCGTCGACGGTGTCGAGCAGATCCGAGTAGCCCCCGTCGTACACCGGCGGCTGGGTGTTCTGACAGTCCGGGTGGACCAGTGCGAGTTCGTAGTAGTTGGTGTTCCGACAGGCGGCGATGCAGTGGCGCTGGGCCGGCCCCGGCGCGTGGAACTCCACGTCGAGTCCGAACGACTCGGCCATGCGTGCGGTCTTCATCGCGCCGGTGATCCCGCCGTCGTACTCGGGGTCGGCTCGAACGAAGTCGGTCGCACCCGAGGCCACGAAGTCGGTCTTCGGTTCGAGGCCGCGGACGTGTTCGGTCTGGAGGAGCGGCGTGTCGAGGTGTTCGCCCAGTTTGTTGTGGCTGTGCTGGGAGACGCCGCCGTCGCGGTACGGGTCCTCGTACCAGAAGAAGCCGGCGTCGTCGCAGGCGCGCCCGACCTGGAGCGCGTCACCGAACGTCTCGTACTCGCAGGCGGGGTCCATCATCAGGTCCATCTCGTCGCCGACGCGCTCGCCGACCGCCCGGACCGCGGCGGCCTCGCGGTCGACGTCTCGGGAGCCGTCGCCGCCACCCCAGCCGTGGAGCTTGAACCCGCCGAAGCCGCGGTCGAGACACGACTCGGCGAACGACGCGAACGCCTCGGGGGAGTCCAGACCGCCGTTCTCGTCGCCGTGGTACGTCGACGCGTAGGCGGGGATCGACGTGCGATAGGTGCCGAGCAGTTCGTGAATCGGCGCGTCGTGGTACTTGCCGGCGAAGTCCCACAGCGCGATGTCGATGGGGCCGATTCCCATTCGATCGTACTTCCGGAGCGCGCGTTTGACTTCCGACCAGTGTTTCTCGCGGTGGAGCGGGTTCTTCCCGACGAGGTAGTCGGCGACGATGTTGTACTGGGCGGCCGCCGGAGAGTTGCCGCCGACGTACTGCCCGGAGATGCCCGTGTCCGTGTGGATCTCGATCGCGAACAGTTTCCGCTCGGTCGTGGTGCCGGGCTCGTACACGAGGTTGAATCCGTGACGGTCCGTCCCCACGTCCGGGAGCGGATACGCGAACTCGGTGCTCTCGATGCTGGTGATCTCGACCATACACACACCGCCACACGCCGGCTAATAAAACTGGGTGAGTCTCGTCGCCCCGTGGCTACTGTAGGTTGCCGCCCCCGCCGATCCGGAGGATGTCGCCGACGACGTAGTCGGCCTGGTCCGAGCACAGGAAGAGCACGCCGTCCGCGACATCTTCCGGGCGCCCGAGCCGGCCGAGCGGGCGCTGCTGGCCCCAGTCGTCGAGGACGGCCTCGACGGTCGTGTCCTCGCTGTCGGCGACGGCGCGTGCCTCTTTGCGGAGCTGGAAGGTGTCGACGGCGTCGGTCGAGACGGCGTTGACGCGGATCCCCTCGCTGGCGAAGTCGTGGGCGAGCCGCCAGGTGAGCCCGTTGACCGCCGTGTTCGAGATGCCGTACAGGCCACGCCCGCCGGTCCGTCGATCGCCGGTCTGGCTGGAGACGTTGACGATACGGCCGTCGACGCCCGCCTCGACCATGTGTCGGCCCACCAGCGTCGCACAGTAGAACTGCGAACGGACGTTGACGGCCATCGTGTGGTCCCACTCGTCGAGGTCGGCCGAGAGCAACGACCCCTCCCGTGGCCAGACCGCCGCGTTGTTGACGAGCACGTCCACCTGGTCGAACGCCTCGATCGCCTCCGCGACGAGCGTCTCCACGTCGTCGGGTTCGGCCATGTCGCCGGGGATACCGACGACGGTGCCCTCGCCCAGCTCGTCGAGTTCGGCCGCCGTCTGGGCGACCTCGCTCTCCGTTCGTGCGTTGACGGCCACGTCGGCGTCGTGTTCGGCGAAGGCCGCGGCGACGCTGCGGCCGATCCCTTTCGTCGATCCGGTGACGATAGCTGCCACTCCCTCGAAGTCGTACGTCGCTGTGCCGACCATGTCAGACGGGTACCGCGACCTGCGTCCTAAACCCTCCGGAAAGATTCATGCCTCGTGGGCCTGAACGACGGCGTATGCTGGTCGATACGCACACCCACGCGTGGGGAGCGGACACCGCGGAGTTGCCGTGGCGACACCCGGACGTGACGCCGCCGGGGTGGAGCGGGCCGTACACGCACGCGGACCTCGTCGCGGACATGGATCGGGCCGACGTTGCCGAGGCCGTCGTCGTGACCACTCCGCTGTACGGTCGGGGCGAGCGGGCCAACGAGTACACGAAGCAGGCCATCGAGGCCCACCCAGACCGCCTCTACGGCGTCGGGCTGATCGACTTCTTTCCGGACGCCGAGCGGCCCGATCCCGCTGGGCAGTTGGCGCGCGTCGTCGACCACGACCGGATGCTGGGCGTCCGGTTGCACGCCGCCTTCGAGTACGCCGCCGCGCCGACGACGATCGATCGCTCCGGGACGTGGTTCCTGGACGACTCGCTGACGGAGTTCTGGGAGACTGCCGGAGCCCTCGATACGGCCGTCTTCGTGTTCCCGAAGGCCCAACAGCTGCGCGACGTGGCACGGCTCGTCCAGCGCCACCCCGACGTGACGTTCGTGATCGACCACATGGGGTGGCCAGACGAGACGACGGCACCGGACGCCGCGCCGTGGACCGACTTCGAGGTCCTCGCCGACGCCGACAACGTCGCGGTCAAGGTGAGTTCGGTGCCCCGGTCGTCGGGAACGTCTTGGCCGTACGCGGATCTGCACGACTACCTCCGGCGACTTCTGGAGTGGTTCGGTCCCGAGCGGCTCATGCTGGGTTCGGACTACCCCTGGATGGACGAGTGGGCCGACTACGAGGCGTGTCTGTCGTGGCTCGACGCCGTCGACTGCCTCTCCTGGCGCGACGAGGCGTACCTGCGCTATCGGACCTTCCACGAGATCCACCGGGTGTGACGCCGTGTCCCGCGATGGGCCATCCCGGCCGGAGCGATCGCCCAGTAGCTACTCGTCGCTGGTGAACGACCAGATCTCGTCCATCGTCGGCATCTCGCCCGTCTCCGGATCGACGCCCGAGCGTTTGAACTGGTCGACGTGGGCCTCCCACTCCAGACACGCCTCGTCGCTCTCGTAGCGCTCCTGGTAGGCCTCGAACGACTCGGCTTCGACGACGCAGACGGCGACGTCGTCCTCGACGAACAGGCGGAACTCCTCGACACCGCCCGCTTCCATCGCCCGCGTCACCGCCGCGGGGACGTGCTCGTGGCTCTCGACGTACTCGTCGACGCGGTCTGGGTCGAGTCGCTGCATGACGACGACTGTCTCGGTGTCGTTTCCCATGCGCCAGGCTGGACGGCCAGCCCGTAAATAGGTGTCCCCGCTCGGGGCGTCGCTTCACGTAGATTTAAGACGAGCCTGGCGTAACGGTGGCGTATGTCAGAGACAGCCCAGTCTCCCGAGTCACTCGCATCGGACGACGTGGTCGGCGCGTACGTCGCCGACCGCTGCCTGCCGGACGTGGACATCCCGGCCTCGAAGCTCACGCACGTCTACTACGCGTTCGCAGACGTTGCCGACGGCGTGATCGACGACGACGCCGAGCACATCGACGAACTGGTCGCGCTCCGCGAGGACAATCCCGACCTGCAGGTCATCGTCTCCGTCGGCGGCTGGGGCCGCTGTGAGGAGTTCCCCGACATCGCGGCGACCGCGGAGAGCCGCGACCGGTTCGCGGACAGTGCCATCGAGTTCGTCCGCGAGCACGACCTCGACGGCATCGACTACGACTGGGAGTTTCCCGACGAGGACGAGGCCGACGACTTCACGGCGATCCTGGAACACCTGCGCGAGCGCCTCGACGAGGCCGGGCGCGAAGACGGCCGCGAGTACCTGCTCACGTCGGCACTGAGCAACCTGCCGAGCCACCTCGTCGGCGTGGACCTGCCGGCCGTCGCCGAGCGCCTCGACCTCGTCAACGCGATGACCTACGACATGCTCCTCAACGAGCGGAGCCACCACACGAACCTCTACACGTCGTCGCTGAACCCGCGTTTCAGCGTCGCCGACACCGTCGAGACGTACGTCGAGGCCGGCGTCCCGCGGGAGAAGATCGTCGTCGGCAGCGGGTTCTACTGCCGTGGGACGGAACGCATGGGCTACGAGGAGATGCAAGCCGAGTTCGGCGACGACGACAGCTACACCAGGAAGTGGGACGAGGACGCCAAGGCACCCTACCTCGAAGCCGAGGGCGAGTTCATGAGCTACGACGATCCCGAGTCCATCGGTCACAAGGTCGAGTACCTCCGCGAGGAGTCCCTGCGGGGGATCATGTGCTGGCAGTACGGCCACGACGCCAAGCACGACGAACTGCTCGACGCGATGTACGGTCGGATGGTCGAGACGGCCGACGAAGCGTAGATCTCGCCGCCGCGATTGCACCGCCCGACGCGTCGGGCGGCTGGCGGCGAACCGTTCTGGGAAGCCAATTGTTTTGTACTGGGGGCGTGGCTACGGCCAGTATGGGCGAGCAGTACGATCCGACCTGGGAGTCGATAGACGAGCATCCAGTTCCAGACTGGTTCGAAGACGCGAAGCTCGGGATCTTCATCCACTGGGGTCCGTACTCGGTGCCCGGGTGGGCACCGGTCGGGAGCTACGCCGAGTGGTACCCCTTCGGGATGTACCGCGAAGACAGCGAGATCCGCGAGTACCACGAGGACGAGTGGGGCGAGGACGTGGAGTACCTCGACTTCGCCGAGATGTGGGACGCCGAGCACTGGGACCCCGAGGAGTGGGCGTCTTTCTTCTCGGATGTGGGTGCGAGATACGTCGTCATGACCGGCGAACACCACGACGGCTTCCCGCTGTGGGACAGCCACTACATGCAGTACAACGCCGCCCAGATGGGGCCAGAACGGGATCTGGTCGGCGAACTCTGTGAGGCAGTCCAGGCAGAGGGGCTTCGCTTTGCGCCGTCGTATCACGCCAACCAGAACTACTACCAGCCCGGGTTCGACGGGCTGTTCGGCCACCCCGACTACGACGCGACCACCATCGAGGACGCCGTCCCCGGCCCGGAGTACGTCGACTTCATGAACGCGAAACACCGCGAACTCATCCGCAAGTACGAGCCCGACCTGCTCTGGTTCGACACGCCCCGGATCGACGGTGATCGCCTCGACGCCCAGGAACTCGTCGTCGACTTCTACGAGCGCGCGGCCGAGGAGTGGGACAAGGAAGTCGCCGTCAACGACCGCGCCGCCCAGGAGTCGTGGGGCCACCACGGCGACTTCGTCACCCCCGAGTACGACCACCTCGACGACATCCACGAGGGCAAGTGGGAGATGTGTCGAGGCGTCGGCTACTCCTTTGGCTACAACCGGGCCGAAGACGAGGACGACCACCTCGACGGCGACGAACTCGTCGCGATGTTCGTCGACGTCGTCAGCAAGAACGGGAACCTCCTCATCAACGTCGGCCCCAGAGCCGACGGGACCATCCCGGAACTCCAGCGTCGCCCCATCGAGACGCTGGGCGAGTGGCTCGACGACAACGGAGCGGCCATCTACGGGACGACCTACTGGGCCACGTGGGGACGCGATCCCGTCGCCGAGGCCGAGCCAGAGGAGACACAGTCCGAGGAGGGACTCCCCGACGACCCGAAGAACCACGGCGTCCGGTACACGTGGAAGGACCGCACGCTCTACGTCCACTTCCTCGACGAGCCCGACGAGACAGAGCCCCTCGCACTCGGGGAACACGCCGATCTGTCCGGTCTGTCGACAGCCGAAGTCGTGGCCACCGGCGACGAGGTTCCCCTGACCGTCGAGGACGGTGTCGTCACCCTGGAGATTCCGGACGCGGCCGTCGACGAACGCGCCACGACGGTCGCGCTCTCTGACGTGCCCAACCCGCGGGACGACGTGAACTCGGGACAGTAGACCGTCGGCAGGCCGACCGTCGAGCGAGTGTCGCGTCGTCGACGCCGCCCCGTCGATTGCGAGCTGTTCCCACAGATTTTTTACCGCCGGCACTGTCGGTCCGCTATGCGTGTCGCAGTCGCGACGATCAGTCACGAGACGAATACGTTCACAGACCGACCGACGACGTTGGCCGACTTCGAGACCGCGACCGGCGAAGCGCTGCTCGACTCCTTCGCCGCCAAGCGGTCGCTGGACGGCATCGTCGACCGACTCCGCGAGGCCGACGTGGAAGTCGTCCCGACGGTCGGGGCCGCGAACATCCCCTCTGGTACGGTGACGGCCGACGCCTTCGAGTGGATGCGGTCGGAGCTCGCCGACCGCCTCGACGCCGACCTCGACGGCGTCTGTCTCGACCTCCACGGATCGATGTACGTCGACGGCGAGCCCGACCCCGAAGGGGCGATCCTCGAAACCGTCCGCGAGGCCGTCGGCGACGACGTGCCGGTCACCGCCGCACTGGACATGCACGCGACCATCACCGAGGGGCTGGTCGAGCGAGTCGACGGCGTCGCGGGGTACCGGACCGCGCCACACACCGACGTGGTCGAGACGGGCGAGCGCGCGGCCGACCTGCTGGTCGCAGACCTCCGGGGGGAACTCGACCTGGCGCTGGCCTGGGAGTCCATGCCGATGATACTGGCCGGCGAGCGATCGGAGACGGAAGCCGAGCCCATGCGGACGCTGATCGAACGTCTCCGGGAAGCCGACGAGCGCCCGGGCGTCGCCGACGCCAACTACTTCCTGGGCTTTCCCTGGGCCGACTCCCCCCACGCGGGGTGTCACGCGCTCGTGACCGGCGACGCGAGCGCCCGCGAGACAGTCACGGAGACGGCGGCCGACCTCGCGACCTCGTTCTGGGAACGTCGCCGGGAGTTCGACTTCACCACCGAAGCACACTCGCCGACGGAGGCGCTGACGGTCGCGGCCGGCGAAGACGCGCGGCCGGTCGCCGTCGCCGAGACGGGCGACATCCCCGGTGCCGGCGGCAGTCAGGACGCCGTCGACTTCCTCGAACGTCTGCTGGATCGCGACGACCTCGACCGGCCCATCGCCGCGATCTACGCGGACCCGGACAGCTACGACACCTGTGTGGCTGCCGGCGCGGGCGCGACGGTCGAGCTCGAACTGGGTCAGTTCGTCGATCGAGAGGGCGGCCTCGAACTCACGGGGACGGTCGAGCGGGTCGAAA
Source organism: Halomicrobium sp. HArcht1-1 (assembly GCF_058933285.1). Classification (NCBI taxonomy): domain Archaea; kingdom Methanobacteriati; phylum Methanobacteriota; class Halobacteria; order Halobacteriales; family Haloarculaceae; genus Halomicrobium; species Halomicrobium sp. HArcht1-1. Next base: position 1,166,287 of record NZ_JBZYDL010000001.1, on the reverse strand, counting down.
GCTACGAGCGGGCCGCCGTCGCCCACCTCGCGACCGACAGCGCCGACGTGTTCGTCGCAGACTGCAAGACGAACTTGCACCGGGACCCCGACTTCTTCGCGGACTTCGGTCTCGACCTCGCCGAGCGCGGCACCGTCGTCCTCAAGAGCGGCTACCTCAGTCCGGCCTGGAAGGAGGTCGCCGCCAGACGGCTGTTCGCTCTCACTGCCGGCGATACGAACCAGCGCGTCGAGGAGACACCGTACGAGCACGTCCCGCGCCCGATCTATCCGGCCGATCCAGCGGCGACCTTCGAGAGTAACGCGAGGTGGTCGGCGTGAACGCCGCCATCTGGGCACACCCGTGGGACCTCGTCGACGAGGGACCAGAGCGGGCCGCCGAGCGTCTCGCCGCCCTGGGGATCGACGAGGTGAACCTGGCGACGACGATGCACTCCGTGCAGACGCTCAACCCGCACAACCCCGAGCGAAAGACGTTCTTCGCCGACGCCAGTGAGTACTTCCAGCCCGACTGGGACCGCTACGGCGAGATCACGCCCGACGTCAACGAGACGATGGGAGACGACGACTGGCTGGCCGAGATCGCGGCCGGCTTCGAGGGCACCCCCGTCGATCTGAACTCGTGGGGTGCGACGTTCCACAGCTCTCGGCAGGGCCAACGTCACCCCGACGCCACGCTCACGTCCCCGTTCGGCGACTCGCTGGTGTTCGGTCTCTGTCCGTCCCACCCCGACGTACAGGAGTTCGGTATCGAGCTGACGGGTGACCTCGGCGACCGTGATGTCTTCGAGACCGTCGAGATGGAGTTGGCCGACTACCAGTACGGCACCGGCTACGGCTGGCACCACCAGGAGTTCTTCCACCGGCTGGGCCGACTCGGCGAGTTCCTCTTTGGCCTCTGTTTCTGCGAACACTGTCAGGACAACGCCCGGGCGGCCGGCGTCGACGTCGAACGCGCCCGGCAGTCGGCCCGCGCGGGGCTGACAGACCGGTTCGAGGGTCGTCTCGCCCACGATACCGACGTGGGTGGCTGGCTCATGGAACACCCCGAGGTGTTCGCCTACGCCGACGCGCGCCGCGAGACGCTGACCGAGCTGTTCGGCGCGTTCGACGACGTGCTCGGAGACACCGACTTCGGCTACTACTTCAAGATGGGGGGCCTCGGCGACGACCGGATGGGCGTCGAACACTCCTGGAAGCACGGTCTCGATCTCTCGGGGATGTCTCAGTACATGGACGAAGCGACGGTTCTCGCGTACCACTCCGATCCGACGGTGGTCCGAGACGACGTTCACACGACCCGGTCGCTCGTCGACGCCCCCGTGCGGGCGGGCATCCTCGCGGGCGATCCGATCGTCCACTCGCGGGCACAGCTCCGCGAGCAGGTCGAGGCGGCCGTCGACGCGGGTGCCGATTCGCTGTCGTTCTACGGCTACGGCGTCGTCCCCGAGCGAAACCTGGAGTGGATCGGCGACGTACTGGCGACGATCGAGTGAGACGGCAGAACGCCCCTCATACGGATTGTTGTCGCCGTTTGCCGGTCGATCGCACGGCATCCGGCCGAACGATGTGCGGACGGGCTCGGGAGACGGCGGATAGGGGCTCCCGGTGGCGTGGGGCCGATCCGGTACAGATCGACAATAATCCGTATCACTCACATTCGAGTTCACAGACCGTCACGTCCGCGAACGTCGCCTCGCACTCGTCGGTCGGAATCGCACCCGAGACGGCGAGTCCGACGTGGATCGGGTCCGACAGGGCGACCGGACGCTGGTCTAGGCGACGCCAGTTCGATCCGTCGAGCGAGACGAGGTAGGTCACCGTGTCGCCGATCCGGTCGATCCGGAGCCACTGCGGTCCCGCGTCGTCGTCGAGCAGATGCCGGCTCGTCTCGCCGCCGGGGTCGGTCCGCCAGAGAATCTCCGTCCCGCGCCCGACCGTCCAGCCGAGGAAGCCGTACGGGTCCTCGGGACCGAGCCCGTCCCGGACCATGAGTCCGCCAGAGCCGTAGTCGTTGACGTGTTCGATGTCGACGAGTCGCGCCTCGATACGGGCGTCGCCCTCGACGGCGGCGTGTGCGAAGTAGTAGTCTCGCTGCTGTCGCTGTGTCCCCGTCGTTCCGGCCAGCGTCCACCAGTTGCTCACGGACTCGACCTCGACGCTGCCGGTCACGTCACCCTCGCCGACCGGATCGCTCTCGGTGAGCGAGTGGTCGGCCCCCGGAACACAGTCCGTCTCCGTGCCGGTGACGACCAGCGGACCACGGATCTCGATGCGCGTCCCCGACTCGTCACGGTCGGTGACCGTGAGCGACCAGTTGTTGCGCTCGACGATCTCGGAGACGAACGCGAGGCCCGATCCCTGTCCGTCGTTCGGCGTCACGAATCCACTCTCGGTCGCTCGCCCGCAGTCGGCCGACGACGTGGGCGCGTCGTGGGCGACGTAAAATCCCTCCTGGAGTGCGCCGACGGACACCGTCACGTCCTCGCCGCTGTCGGCCGCGTGTCGGAGGAGGTGCTCGACGATCGGACGGATGCCGCCCATCGACGCGTGGATGAGGGTCTCGTCGGGTACGTGCAACGCCAGCTGTGCGTCGCCGGTCGCGATGAACGACCAGACTTCGTTGACGACGTAGGCCAGATTGACGCTGTTCGTGGCACCGACGTTCGGGGACTTGCTCGCGAGCGTACTGAGGTCGCGAAGTCGCTGTTCCATGCGGTCGTGAGCGCTCTCGATGGCCCGAAACGCGTCGTCGTCGCCCGTCTCGCGAGCGATGCCGAGCTGTCCGTTCGCCGACTGGAGCGTGTCGAGCACCTCCTCGGAGAGGAACGTCGCGAACTGGTCGAAACGGTCTTCCAGCAGTTCCAGTCGCCGCTCCTGCTGCTTGAGGTCCGTGATCTCGTAGGACAGTCCCAGCAGTCCCTTCACGCTGCCGTCGTCGTCGTGCCACGGGACCTTGGTCGTCCGTGCCCAGTACCGGTTGCCCGGCGGTCCGGGAGCCTCCTCGCGGTCGACGATGCGCTCGCCGTTCTCGATGACCCGCATGTCGTGATCGTAGAACTGCTCGGCCGACTCGGGATCGTACGCGTACAGCTCCCGGTCGGTCTTCCCGACGACGACCTCCGGGTCGATACCGCCCCACGCCTCCGTCTTCCGGAGGTGCCGACCCTGCTCGTCTTTCACGAACATGGGGATCTCGATCGAGGACAGGAACGACTGGAGCATGTCACTCTCCTCTGCGGTTACCAGCCGATCACGGTACGTTTCGAAGTGGTCCGTGACGATATCACACAGCTCCTCGTCCGACGCCGAAGTCGGCAGGAGCGTCGTCTCTCCGGCACTGGTCACGCCGCTCACGTCGGTCACCGAGCCGTCGAACAGGAGCACGACCGGCAGATACTCGTCGTGGTCTGTGACGGTCCGCCGGAACCCGACGACGCCGTCGCAGTCGGCCGCGAGTACGACACAGCCAACGTCGTCGTGCTCCGAGAGGACAGCCGTGGCCCGGTCTGTCGATTCGGCGACGTACACGCTGTCGGCCACGTCGGCGAGGACCGTTTCGAGCCGCTCACGTCGCGAGGTCGGGGCACCGACGACGAGAACTGCCTTCGGTGGGGAGAGTATCGGGTTCATCGACGCCACGACGTAGTGCCCGTCCCGAGAATACAAAACGTTTGGCAACACGCACCGCAGTGCGAGGGTCCCCGAGGGAATCCATCAATCGGTGACAAGTGTGTGAATCGGGCCGAGACAAGAGAGATAGTGCGGTTTCGAACACAGACGATCGATTTGATGCACAAATACACTGTATATAGTTCCAGAACAGGAGTGTAGTGAGATATCGGGGGATATTTGTCCCCGATAACGCCCAGACGCAGACAGAGAGAGCAATAAAGGCCGTAGATAGATACAGAACAGATAACTAGTGAGTCTTCTACGACACCGATCGGGAGGAGAAATTCATCTCGGCAAAGAGGCGTCTACTTCGTCGTGTAGACGGAAAAGGGCGGTCCAGAGACCGCGTCGACGAGGGCGTCGTCGGCCGTGAACGTCGCCGTGTGATTACCCGAACATCTGGCGCATCATCGGGTGCATCTCCATGAGCTGCTCCTCTGCGATCTCCTCGTACAGCTTGTACGTGATCGAGACCGTCAGCAGCAGCCCGGTACCGGAGACGCCCCCGACGGTACCCAGCATGTTCGCCATCACGGCGAGCAGGCCCACGAGGGCACCGCCGATGACGGTGACCTGTGGGATGTAGCGTTCCAGCACCTTCTCGACGACGCCGACGTTCTGTCGGAAGCCGGGAATCTGCATCCCGGAGTTGTGGATCTGCTTGGCCGTCGCTTCCGGCCCCATGTCGGTGGTCTCCACCCAGAAGATGGCGAAGATCGCACCGCCGACGATCATGAACGTCAGGTCGACGCCGACTCGCAGGAGCACGTTGAGCGCGTCCTGTGTCGAGTAGGCCCACCACATCCAGTCCTGTGGCGCGTAGATCGGCGACAGGTAGTAGAACAGTCCCCCCGTCGGGCTGGCGGGACTCCCCTGTGAGATCGAGTAGACGCCGAGCCACGGCAGTTCCATTCCGAACAGCGAGATGACGCCGTTCTGGCCGGTCTGGGACACCAGGATCCGACCGAGGAACTGGATGTTGGCCTGCAGCGCGCGGACGAGGATCATCGGCAGGACGCTGGCGTAGATGAGCTTCACGGGGAAGCGACCACGCGCGCCCTTGACCCGCGCGTTCGAGAGCGGAATCTCGACGCGGACCGACTCCGCGTAGACGACGACCACGAAGATGAGGAGCGTCGTCAGCAGCGCGATAATCTGGCCCTCACCGATCAGCAGCTCCTGGAGGCCGTCGGCCTGCAGGACGGGTCCGATCGGGATGTTACCGGTGATGATCTGGAACCAGGTCGGGAAGAACCCGAGTTCGCCCTGGGGGCTCCCGAAGATCGGGTGCGCGAACAGACCACCGATCAACTGCTGGCTGACGCCGGCGATGATGAACAGGCCGATCCCGCTCCCGACCCCCCACTTGGAGATGATCTCGTCCATGTAGAGGATCAGGATGCCACCGACGGCGATCTGGGCGAAGATGAGCCACGAAGTGGCCCCGGCGCTCAGATTCAGCCCGAACAGGTTCACCGACGTGGGTGGCAGGAAGCCACCGGCAAAGACCATCGGCAGCCCCGTGAGGAAGATCATCACGAGTACCAGCAGCTTCTGGAGCCCCTGGTAGAGGATCTGGTCACGGGGGTTGTTCTGCGTGTCGAGTCCGAGCAGGTCGGCACCGCCGAGCAGCTGCAACACGATGCTGGCCGTGACAATCGGCCCGATACCGAGCTGCATGATCGACCCCTGACCGGACGCCAGGATCGACGAGAATCGACCCAGTGGTGCCGAGTCCGAACCGATGTCGAGTCCGAACAGCATCACGTTGGTCAGGAAGAAATACAGCACGAGCACCCCAGCTGTCCAGGCCAGCTTCCGCTTGAAGGGGACGTGCCCCTCCGGCCGGCGGACGGCGGGCATGCGAACGAGGACCGGTTCGGCGGTGTCCTTCCAGCTCATGTTACTCCTCGTCGGTTGCTTCGTCTTCGTCGTCTTCAGCTTTGGCTTCTGCGCGCTCCTCGCCGAGCTCGGTCAGCTCGACGCTCCCACCGGCGGCCTCGACCTTCTCGCGAGCGCCGTTGGAGAAGGCGTCGGCGACCAGTTCGAGCTCGTTGCGGACCTGGCCGGCACCGAGGACCTTCACCGCGTCGGCGTCCTCGTCGACGACCTCGCGGGCGTCGATGCGGTAGCCGCCGTCGGTCTCTTCCGCGACGCCCTCGGCTGCCAGCAGTGCAGCGTCCTCGTCGAGCTCTCGGACCTCGACCTCGGCGATCTCCTCTTTGACCTTCTGGGGTCGCTTGAAGCCGCTCTTGCCGATCGGTTCGTAGTTGTGGAACTCGTGTTTGTCGCGCCCGGCACGACCGCGGCCACCGCGGTGACCGGCACCGCGGCGGTTCTTGTGGGAACCGCCGCCGTGGGTGCGCGAACCTCGTTGTCGTCGTTTCTTACTCGTCATTATCGCATCGCCTCCAGTAGCTGATCGATCTGCTCGGAGTCGTGCTTCCCGAGCTGGCCGCTCTCGGTGGCGGCGTGTTTGAGCCCGTCGTGGCCGCCACGGGGCGGGTGCAGACGGAGCGTCGGGGAGAGTCCCTCGTCGCGCAGCGTCGTCTCCTCGTCGACGAGGGCCTGCGCGAGCGCACCGAGGTCGTCGTAGTCGGTGTGCTCGGCGATCCACTCGTTGTCGACATCGGCCGACCCTTCGAGGGGCTCGGCTCGCTTTGCGAGCAGCGTCTCGACGACGTCGACGCTCGGCCGACCGTGGGCGACGAAGTCGTTGACCTTCGTCACCATGCCACGGTAGGTGTCTGTCTCGGGGACCAGCACGCAGTGGTTCACGCCGTGGATGTTGAGCATCTCCAGCGTGTCCGATACGTCCTCGCTCATGTCGACTTCACCGCGGAGCTGAACGAGTGCCTTCATTCGATCACCTCACGCTTCTCGAAGGTGCGTTCGGGCACGCGAGCCTCGGCCGTGTTCTGCAGGGCGTTGAAGGTCGCCTTCGCGAAGTTCACGGTCGTTCGCGTGTTGCCCGACGAGCGGGTCCAGATGTCTTCGATACCGGCGAGTTCGAGCACCTTGCGGACGGTCTCTCCGCCCGCCAGGCCCAGCCCACGCGGTGCGGGCTGGAGCTCGACCTCGACGCTCCCGGCCTTGCCGGTCGTGCGCAGCGCGACCGTGTGGGGACGGCCACAGCCACACTCCCAGGAACCGCAGCCACGGGAGATGTCGATGAGGTTGAGCTTACCGATCTCGATTGCCTTCTGGATCGCACCGCCGACCTGGTCGTCGCGCCCCTCGGCGTAGCCGACGAGCCCGTCGCGGTTGCCCACGACGACGACACAGCGGAACTTGACCCGGCGTCCGGAGTCGGTCATCCGCTGGACCATGTTGATGTCCAGGACCTCGTCCTCCAGATCGGGGACGAGCTGGTCAACGATCTCCGGTTCCTTGAGCGGCAGGCCGGAGTTCAGCGCCTCCTGCATCGAGTCGATCTCGCCGTTGGCGACCTGTTTGCCCAGCCGCGTTCGTGGGTTCCATCCGTTACTCATAGTTCATCTGCCTCCAGCAGTGTCTCCCGGAGCTCGTCGAAGTGCTCCGGCAGCTCGGTGGCGTCGAAGTCCCGCCCGTAGAGGTCCTCGTCGAGCGACTCGGCGTACTCCGCGATGTGAGAGCCGCGGGTTCGCTGCCAGTCGGCGAGCACACTGTCGTTGTGGGGGATTTCGAGCCCAGCGTCGATTGCACCTTCCTGTACCGCAAAGACCTTGCTGCCCGGCGTCGGGCTGTTGAGCCCGATGTCGAGGACCGCCTCCTCGACGCCGTTCTCGATCGCTCGCAGACCCGCGAGCAGACCGGTGAGGTACGCGGCGGGCAGGTTGCCCGTCGGTGCCTCCCAGCCAAACTCCTGGAGGTCCTGTGACTGTGCTGCAGCGAGGGTCTCGTCTCCGTCGGGGCCGAGCGTCACCAGCTGCGCCCTGACGTGCTTGTTGCTCTTTCGAGCAACGAGACGGGGCTTGCCAGATTTCAACAGGCGCAACCGCTGATGGTAGTCCGTTCGTGCCTCACGGCGGCGCCGCATCGGCACCTTGTATCGTGGTCCTGTTGCCATTATTCGTCACCGTAGTTTGCTTCGACGTATCGTTGCAGGTCGGCGACGCTGTCGAACTCGCCGCCGGCCGCCTGATCGTACAGGTCGCGGTACTGCGAACTGTCGAGTTGGCCGTCGTCACGCTGTTCCTTGAGCCAGTTTCGCTGGGCTCGGATGCGCGACGACCAGTCTTGCTTCTCGTTTTGGCGTGCGCCGGCTTTCCCCTTCCGGGAACCCGCTCCCTTCTGGTGGCCGTACGCTCGCTTCTCCTGGCGTGCTCGCGCCTGACCGCGCGAGTTGCCCTGGGCGTCTTTCGCCTGAATGGCACCCTCGTCGATCATCTCGCGGACGTCGTCACGCGTGATGGCGTCTGCGAGGTCGGACTGGCGTTCGGGATCGAACCAGACCTTGTTCTCGCCGACGTCGAGGATGTCTGCTGCGAGTCGCTTCTGTGCTGTCAGGTCCGTCATTCGACTTGTACCTCCTCGTAGGTGGGGTTGAGTACGCGGATTCCCTCGTCCTCGGCGACCTCTTCGATGCGCTCGCGCTTGCGAGCGCCGACCTTGGAGGCGATTCGGACGGCTTCGCGGTCACCGTCGACGCCCTCGAGGTCGTCCACGTTGTGGACGCGGACCTCCTCGAAGCCCGACGGGTGCTTGCCTCGCACCGCCTTGGGCGAGCGGAAGCCGGCTTCGACCGTATCGCCCTTGCCCTTGATGCCGCGGCGCTGCTTCGAGAGCTTGCCACGCGGCGCGCGCCAAGAGGTCGGGATCCGCTTTTTCTTGTGGTGATCCTGTGCGTTGAACTGAGGCGTGTTCTCCCGATCACGCTGGGTGAGTAGCCGCTCTTCCTCGTCGTCGAGGGTCGGGGTCTTGTCGACCAGGCCGCGAGGACGGAGTTCCGTCTCGACGTCCTCGTCGGACTCGTCGGTCTCCTCTTCCTCGACCTCGGCCTCGGTGTCGTCGGCGACTTCGAGGCTGCCGACGTCGGCCTTGATCCGAGCGGCGAGTGCGTTACCGACGCCCGAGACGTCTGCGAGCTGGGACTGGTCGGCACCGCGAACGTCGTCGACGGTCTCGAAGCCGGCCTCGCGGAGGGCCGCTGCTTTCGAGTCGCCGACGCCGCTGATGTCGGTCAGTTCGGTGAGTTCGTCGTCGCCCTGCTCGGTTGCGTCTTCGTCGTCTACCATCAGGCGTCACCTCGGTTCGGCTTGTTCGTGATGTACACGCCGTCCTGGAACACGCGGACGTCCTTGTCGTTGACGCGTGTGAGCTGTTCGATGTCTGCGGCTGTCTGGCCCACGGCCTCGATGTCCGGGCCGGAGAGGGTGAGTTCCTCCCCGTCGACGGACACGTCGGTGTCGCCGTGGATGGGAGCGCGTCGGGGCGCTCGCTCGCCGAGGAAGTTCTCGATGACGACGTCACCGTCTTCGACTTCGACCTGCATCGGGAAGTGAGAGTAGAAGACTTCCATCTCGTACTCCCAGCCCTCCGTGACGCCGTGGAACATGTTCTCGACGTGGCTCTCGAACGTCCCGATCGTCGAGCGCGTCTTCGCGTCCGACTCCTCGGAAGCGATGACGACGCTACCGTCCTGAACGGAGACGTCGATGTCCGGATACCAGAGTCGCCGTGTGACGGAGCCGTTGGGCCCCTCGACCGTGAGGTCGAGGTGGTCCTGCTCCGCGCTTGCCTCGTCTGGAATTGCGAGTGTTACTTCTGGCATTGTTAGTAGACGTATGCGATGACCTGGCCACCGATGCCCTCTTCGCGGGCCTCGTAGTGGCTCATGATGCCGTGGCTGGTGGTCACGACGAGCGTCCCGTAGTCACGGGCGGGGAGGAAGCGTTTCTCCCACTTTTCGAACTCGTCTGCGCCCGCCGTGTAGCGGGGCTTGACCGGGCCACATTCGTTGATGGCACCTTTCAGTTCGATCTCGAAGGAGCCGGCTTTACCGTCGTCGACGAACTGGAAGCCGTCGATGTACCCGCGGTCGTAGAAGACCTCGAGTACGCTGCCGATCTCGTTCGAAGCGGGCTGTACTGTCTGTTCGAGGTGGCCGACGCTCTCGGCGTTGTCGAGCGCCGACAGCGCGTTGGCGAGTGGGTCGTTTCCTGTCATAGTTAGCTGTACTTCTTGAATCCCATGCCCCGAGAGATCTCTCGGAAACACTGGCGACACAGCCAGATGTCGTACTTGCCGACGAGACCCTGCTCGCGACCGCATCGCTGGCACGCCTCGAGCTGTCCGGTCGGGACCGATTCCTCGGCCTCTGTTTCTGATTCGCTTTCGCTCATTCGCTCACCTCCACGTCGAAGGTCGACTCGACGTAAGCAGCGGCGTCGTCGGCGTCGAGTCGATGGCTGGACGGGATCGAGCGCGAGGCCTTGTCGCGCTTGGCCACGCGGTAGCCGGGGCGGACGAGGTTGACCGTCACGTCCAGCCCGTAGATCCCGATCTGCGGGTCGTACTCCTGACTCGGGAAGTCGGTGTGTTCTGCGACACCGAAGCTGAAGTTGCCGGTGTCGTCGAACTGCGAAACTGACAGCTCCGTCAGCGGGAGCGCAGTTTCGAGGAACTCCTGGGCGTCGTCGGACCGCAGGGTCACCTTCGCACCGATCGGATCGCCCTGGCGGATCTCGAACTCGCCGACGGTTTTCTGTGCGACCGTCCGGACCGGCTGCTGGCCCGCGATCTCGGCGAGGATCTCCTCGCCTTCCTGGAGTTCACGACCACCCTGGCCGACGCCCATGTGGACGACGACCTTCTCGACGCGAGGCTCGCGCATCTCGTGGAAGCCAGCGTCGGTCTCGGAGCTCATTCGTCGTCACCTCCGTCGTCATCTGTGGCTGCGTCCGCTGCGTCCTCGTCGACGAAGTTCTCGTCGATGACGACGACGTACTCTTCGACGGTCTCGAAGCCGTCCCCGTCGGTCTGCTCGACGAGCACGTTGTTCGAGGAGCTGCCCGGCGTGACCTGGATCTCGTCGATCTCACCGATCTCACCGGCGTGTGCGCCGTCGACGGCGGTGACGAGCGCGCCCGCTTCGTACTCGAAGTGAGCGACGACCTCGTCGTCGTCGTTGCCGACGACGATGGAGTCGCCACCGTCGTAGTCGGTGTCTTCCTCGACCAGGAGCGTCTGGCCGTCGTGCAGCGTCAGCTGGATCTGATCGCCGCTGACCGCTCGCTTGCCGACGATCTTGCCCAGCTTGGACTGCGCGCTGTCCTCGTCGATGGGGGTCAGCGCCAGCCGACCGCCCTCGCCGGGGAACACGCGGTAGTACTCGTCTCGCTCGACGAACGCCAGGATGTCGAACATCCCGACCGGGCGTTCCTCGTCGGAGACGGCCTTGCCGTTGATCAGGACGCTGTCGTTGTTGAGAGCGTAGCGGGCTTCCTTCCGGGAGTCCGCGTAGCCCAGCACGTCCCGCAGGACGATCAGGAGCGGGACTCCTGCTTCGCCGTGGGGACCAGCGTCTGCCTTTACGGTGAACGTCTCGGTCTTGCGCTCGACCGGCCAACTCTTCGGGACCGATAGTCGTTTCTGATGGTTGCTCATGCGCTGTCCTCCTCGGATTCGAGGCGCGCCTCGCGGCGGTCGTCGTCGAGATCCAGCTCCGTGACGCGAACGTTGCTCGCGTCGAGCGGGCGTGGAACGTCCTCGCCGTCGGCTGCCGCGACGGTCACGTCCTCGACGTAGATAGCGGCGTCGTCGAGGTCGACCTCGACGACTTCGCCCTCTTCGCCGGCGTAGTCGCCGCGCAGCACTTCGACGGTGTCGCCCGCGTTGACGCGAACCGATCGCTGGCCGTACTCCTCGCGGAGGTCGTCGGCCAGCGTCGATCGCACCTGCTTTTGCTTCTCGTGAAGCGGGGCACGCCGTGCGTTCTTGCGCTGTTTGGATGGTTGTCGTGTCATGCTATACGATCATCGTCGCTGTGCTCGCGATGGAGCCGAATCGTTCGGCGACCTCGCGAGCGATCGGGCCCTTGATCTCCGAGCCCTGGGGTTCTTCGTTCTCGTTGATGATGACGGCCGCGTTGTCTTCGAACTTGACGCGGGTGCCGTCCGGACGGCGGATCGGCTTGCGCTGGCGGACCACGACGGCCTCCAGCACCTGCCGACGCATCTCCGGCGTCCCTTTCGTGACCGAGACGGTGATCTTGTCACCGAGCCCGGCCTTCGGATGACGGTTCTTCGTCCCGGAGTAGCCCGAGACGCTGATGACTCGCAGCTCGCGTGCGCCCGTGTTGTCGGCACACGTGATCAGCGAGCCCTTCTCGAGACCCTGTGTGACGTCTGCTTTCAGGGCCTCCATCAGTCGTCACCCTCCTCGATTGCAACGACAACGTGGCTTTTCGTCTTCGAGAGCGGTCGACACTCTGCGATCGTGACCGTGTCGCCGACCGCGAGGTCGAGACAGTCGGGTGCGTGAGCCGGTACGCGGCTGCGTCGCTTCATCAGCCGGTCGTACTTGGGCACCTTCACGTCGTACTCGCGTTCGACGACGACGGTCTTCTCCATGTCAGTGGACGCGACCTCGCCTTCGATCGTCTGCCCGCGGACACTCAGTGTGCCGTGGAACGGGCAGTTATCGTCGGCACAGGCCTCGTCCGGTTCCTGTACGTTCAGTCCTAGCGCCATTTGGAATCACCTGTCGCTTCCGTGCGTCGAGCGGGGCGGGCGACGAGGTTCGAACCGCGAACCCGGACCGAGCGCGACTCGGAGTCGCCCTCGGCCGGGAGGTCGAACCGGAACGTCGCCGCGTCCTTCGGCACGTGCCACACCCGATCGGTCCCCTCGACACCCAGCGTCTTCGTCGTCTCGGTGACGACGGTCCCGGCGATACCGATCGCGTCGGGATTTGCCGCTGCGACGACCTCGACGTCGAGGCCGGCGAGTTCGTGTCGTGGGAGCGTTTCGGGTGTCAGTGGCATCATTCGGAGTCCTCTTCGTCCGCAACGTCGCACGTCTCACGGTTCACACCGTTCGACCCGTCGGACCTCATTCGAGGTCCCCTTCTTCGGTCTGGATCGTCTTGATCCGGGCGATGGCCTTCCGCAGCTCGCCGATACGGCCCGGATTCTCGGGTGCTCCACCCGCCGCCTGAACGGCGCGGGCGTTGAGCAGTTCCGTCTTGAGGTCCTCGAGTTCCGACTCGCGCTCGGCGGCCGTCATGTCGCGGACCTCTTCGACGTGGATGACGGTCATTCGTCGTCACCCTCCTCGCTGTCTGCGGACGAGTCTGAATCGTCCATCTCGTCCATGAGTTCTTCCGCCTCGGCGGCGGTGTCCTCGTCGAGATCCTCCTCGATGGACTCCTCGACGTCGTCGATGTCGACGTCTGCGTCCTCGTCGGAGGGCGTCTCGACCTCGTCGAACTCGTCGGCCGCTTCCTCGACGACTTCCTCGTCGACGTCTTCGACGAGTTCGTCCTCGTCTGCGTCCTCGTCGGCGGGGGCCTGCGCGCCGTGCTCGGCGGCAGCGTCCTCGCCTTCGGGCTCGCCTTCGAGGAGTTCCTCGACGGACTCGCCGTCGGTGTCGGCGACGTAGTCCTCGACCTCGACGTCCTCGTAGATCTCGAAGTCGTCGGGGAGTTCCGCCTCAGGCGGGATGATCTTCACTCGGACACCGATGGTGCCGAGTTTCATCACGGCGACGCCGACGCCGCTGTCGACGATGTTCTCCGCGGGCTCACCGTTGTGCTTGATGTAGCCACGGTTGAACTTCTCCACGCGCGAGCGTGCGCCCGTGACCTTCCCGGAGAGGACGATCTCTGCGCCCTTCGCGCCTGCTTCCATGATCCGGTCGATCGTGGTGTGACCGGCCTTGCGGAAGTACCAGCCGCGTTCGAGGGCGTTGCCCAGACGGTCCGCGACGATGCGGGCGTTGAGGTCTGGCTCCTCGACTTCCTGGACGTCGACCTGCGGATCCTCGAGGCCGAACTCCTCTTCGAGGGTGGTGGTGATCTTCCGGATGTTCTTCCCACCCTTGCCGATCACCATACCGGGTTTCTCGGCTTTGAGCACGATCTGGGTTCCCATCGGCGTCTTGGCGACGTCCATGCCGCCGTAGCCGGCACGACCGAGTTCGTCCGCGAAGAACTCGTCGATCTGGGTCCGCTGAAGTCCGTCTTCGATGAACTGCTGTTCGTCTGCCATTATTCGTCGACCTCCTCTAAGATCAGTTCGACGTCGACCTGCGGACTGTTCCAGGCAGATGCCCGGCCCATCGCGCGGGGCTGGCGACCCTGCTGTTCGCCGACCTTGTGGGCGGCGACGTGCATGATCTCCATGGACCCACCGTCGAAGCCCTGGTGGTCTGCGTTCCCGACCGCGTTTTCGAGCAGGTCGAGGAACGCTTCGCTGGCCTTCTCGGGGTAGCGACCGGCGTCCCAGCCGTCGATGTCGTTCCGGTGGCCGACGCCCGAGTTGTGGGACTTGAACGGGACCGACTGCTTCTCTGCGATCACGTCTTCGAGGTACGCGATCGCGTCGTCGGCCGTCATGCCCTTGATCTCCCGAGCGATAGCCTTGCTGTGCTTGTGGCTCATCTGCCGCTCCCGGAGCATCGCTTTTGCCGTCGTGTCCGGGTCGGCGTCGACTGAGTAGCTGATTCCCATGATTTACTTGAGCGGTACGAACTTCGAGGAGCGGGTCGCCCCGATGCCGGCCTGACCGTGTTCGACCGACTTCCGAGTGAGCTGGAACTCACCGAGATAGTGACCGATCATCTCGGGCTCGACCTGCACGCGCTCGAAGCTCTGCCCGTTGTGGACGGCGAAGGTCAGATCGACGAACTCCGGCAGGATCGGCATATCCCGCAGGTGGGTTCGGATCGGGTTGTTCGCCGTCTCCTCGGGCTCTGCGTCGCGGGCCTTCTCGAGCAGCTTCTGTTGCTCGTCGGTCAGACCGCGTGTGATACTTCGCCGCTGGCGAGCGGGGAGCAGTTCCGCAACCTCGTCGAGCGACAGCTCCTGCAGCTCGTCGAGCGTGTGGCCACGATAGGTGAAGTCACCCTCCTGGCCAGTCTGATATCCTGAACTCATTCGTTGCCACCTCGACCGGTTCGCTTCGAGGAAATGTCCCCGACCTTCCGACCCGGCGGGGCGTTACGCGAGATGGACTTGGGCTTGCCGGGGTGCTGTCGGCCGCCGCCACCGAACGGGTGGTCGACGGCGTTCATCGCGACACCGCGGACGTTGGGCCACTTGGTCCCTCGCGCTTTCATCTTGTGGTGCTTGTTGCCGGCTTTGACCATCGGCTTCTCGGTGCGACCGCCACCGGCGACGACGCCGATGGTGGCACGACACTGCGGGTCGAGCCGCTTGACCGCTCCCGAGGGGAGCTTCACGACCGCGACGTTGCGGTCGTGGGTCATCAGCTGTGCGCTGACGCCGGAGGCCCGGGCGAAGCGACCGCCGTCGCCCTGGTTGGCCTCGACGTTGCACACCGGGACCCCTTCCGGGATCTCGGCCAGCGGGAGGGTGTTGCCGGGCTCGATCGCCGCGGAGACACCCACCTGCATCCGATCACCGACGCCCACGCCCTCTGGCGCGAGCACGAGCCGGCGATCGCCGTCCTCGAACTCGACGGCCGCGACGGGTGCCGAGCGGGCGGGGTCGTGCTCGATGTCGACGACCGTGCCGGAGACGACGTCGCCGTCTTCGACGTTACGGTGCTGCAGGTCTGCCTTGTAGCGGTGCGAGGGAGCCCGGAACGTGGACGTCCCGCGACCGCGTCGTTGTCCCTGAATTCGTCGTCCCATCGTTAGAACACCCCGATCCTGGAGGCGACTTCCTGGGCGTCGTCGTCCTCAGAGAGGCGAACGACGGCCTTCTTTTCGCCGTCCATCGTGTTCTGCGTCGTGACCGCTTCGACGGTGACGTCGTACTGCTGTTCGACCGCGTCGGCGACTTCGGGCTTCGAGGCCGCGGAGTCGACGGCGAACTGCAGCTTGTTCTGGAAGTCCATGTCGTTCATGGCCTTCTCGGTCACGTGCGGATACTTGATCACGTCCCACGTCATCGCTCGGCCACCTCCTCGAGTGCGCTCTCTGTCCAGATCGTGAGCCGACCGGGGGCCGTCCCCGGTGCGAGGTCCTCTGCGTTGACCTCGCGCGCGGTAGTCACGTCGGCACCGGCGAGGTTGCGAGCCGCCTTCGACGGCTCCTCGCTGGTGACGAACAGAATCGAGGACGGTCGGCGGTACTTCCGCCCGCGGGCGGAGCCCTTGCCGGCCTTGATCTTCGTGTCGTCGGCGCGCTCGATGTCGGCGTGAACGCCGAGGGATTCGAGCGTGTCGACGACGGCCTGGGTCTTCTGAAGGTCCTCGAAGGAATCGTCGACGACGAGCGGGAGTTCGAGATCGTCGTCGAACTCGTGACCGCGCTCGGCGACGAGTTCGCTGTCGGCCGTCGCGGCGATGGCCGAGCGCGTCGCGAGCTTGCGCTCCTTGTCGTTGATCGTCAGCGATCGGTCCTTCTCGGTCTTGGGCGGGTGGGCCGGTCGGCCCCCGACTGCCTGGGGGACGCGCCGTGCCTGGCCCCCCTCTCGGGGAACGTGGGCCATCCCGCGACCGCTGCCGAACGACTCGGCAGGCGTTCGCAGGCCCGCGTACTCGTCGGACCCGTAGTCCTGCTTCCGGTTTGCCTGTTGGGCACGCACTGCACTGGCGATGAGATCCGGTCGGACCGTGGTCTCGAAGACCGCGGGCAGATCGACCTCGTCGCCTGCGTTACCGTCCAGGTCGTAGATTGTTGCCTGCATGTGTTATCCCTGATTCGACTGCGTCGAGACGAAGCGCACCTCTGGGTCGAGGCGCGGCTGGTCGTTCGGACGCACTGCCGGTCGGAAGCGCACGAGGCGCTGGTCCGGACCGGGAACCGAGCCCTTGACGAGCGTGTACGGCCCGTCGACTTCGCCGTAGTTGACGAAGCCGCCGTCGACGCTGGCGTCGTCGCCGTCGCCGATGTCGATGAGGCGCTTGTTGAGCTCGGTGCGCTGGTGGTAGCCGGTCTGGCCCTGCTGGGGCACCGTCGAGCGGACCCGGGAGGGGTTCCACGGACCGAGGTTGCCGATCCGTCGTCGCCAGCCCTGGCGGGCGTGCTTGCCCTTCCGCTTCTGGACGCCCCATCGCTTGACGGGGCCCTGGGTGCCTTTCCCCTTGGTGACGGCCGCGATGTCGGTGTACTCACCGGCGCGGAACACGTCGTTCATGGCGTGTTCGCCGCCGCCGTCGACCAGTTCGAGCGCGTGCTCGAATCGGTCGCTCAGCGAGCCACCGCCGACTCGCGTCTCCATCACGTCGGGCTTTTTCTTGGGCACGTTGGCCAGTTCGTCGGGGACCGTGTGCGTGACGACGCGCACGTCCGCGATGTCACCGGCGTCGAGTGCGTCGCGTACCTGTTCCTCTGCGGCATCGGCGTCGTGGCCCTCGGGAAGGTCCAGAGCGCGATCGAGTTCCGAGTGGAACTCGTCGGTCCAGACTTCCGTGAGCGGACGCTTGCCGTACGGCGTGTCTTCGTAGGCTCGGACTGCCACGGCGCGCACTGGCGGCGTCTCCACGACCGTCACCGGGACGGTCTCTTCCATCCCCTCGCGTGGGGAGTTGGGTTCGTCGTTGACGAGAGTGACGTGTGTCATTCCCGCCTTGTAGCCGGCGAACCCCTGGAGACCAGCCTGGCCGTCGTCGGACGGCCAGCTGTTGAAGCGCGGCGTTTCGTTCGCCGCTCGCGTACGCGGGCCGTAGCCCAGCGAGCCTTTGCGTGGTCTGCTTGGTTGTGGCATGGTCTACTCCGTGAGGGTCAGCGAAGCGAGGGTGGCGAACATCGCTTCTTCGGTTCGCACGACCTCGCTTCCCTGGTTTGGAACCGTATTCAGCCAAAGGTCGAACCCGGCGTCGTCGTCACCTGTGCCGTCTGGGACGGCGTCGTCCGGGTCCAATCCGAATATCGCTGGCAACCCGCGCTCCGGAGCGCCGAAGGCCACTGTCATGTGGCCCGCGGCGTCCCGGCGCTCGACCAGTTGGCCGAGCCGGTCGACGCCGAGTTCCTCACCATGCCGCGATGCGGCGATGGCGAACCCGGCGTCGGACCGTTCGAGTGCCGTATCCACGTCCGCGGTGTCGACGACGTACCCGGTGAGGGGCTCGTCGACGAGCTTTGCGCGGACTGGCCGTCGCGAAGAGACCCTGACGGTGACGCGCTCCCCCTCGCCGGGCACTTCCATCGCGGAAGGTACCGGGAGAGAGATCGGGTGTTGCAGTCCGCAATTGACCCGAACGCGCCCATCAGCTCCGACCTCGGTCACGATTCCCTGTCTTAACGACCCCGAACCCTCGGATCCGGAGCCGGTCTGTGAGCGGACGCGGAGCGGCGGCAAGACGCCGACGTACTCCAGTTCGTCCCGCTTGCCCCAGACCTCCTTTCGGAGGTACGGCGGCGTCGCGGCGTACCGCAAGACGGTTTCGACGAACCCGTCTTCCCACTTCCCCGCTCCCGCTGGATCGGGGAAGACCGTCAGCCGATCGACCCGGAACACGACGGCCGCGCGGGCCACGTATCCCAGCTTGCGAGTCGCCTCGCGTCTGTCCTCGGCTTCCCGGACGAGGGAAGACGGCACGAGTACGCTAGTCGTCATACCGGAACGCTTCCACGTCGCGCCACTAGACTGTGCCGATTACTCCCCCAGCCATCCTTAAAAAGAGTCCGCTTCACGCGCGCGATGAGAAGCGTTCACACGACCCTAGATGGCCTGTACGTGGTATTCTCTCACTCGGGTCGCCCTCCCACGGTTTTGGCTCCGATTCGGAAGGCTTTTATCCTTCACCCCCACCAAATCAAAATGCACTCACCGCGGTGGTAGTGTAGTGGTATCACAGGACCCTGCCACGGTCCTAACGGGGGTTCAAATCCCCCCCACCGCATTGTTCTGGCGCGAACAAACTCGTGAGCGCCAGCAATCGGGACAAGGGGTTTGAACCACAGCAGTCGCGCGCAACGAAGTGAGCACGTCTGCTTCGGGTTCAAATCCCCCCCACCGCACTTCTCTCGAACGCTATACAACGAGCAACCGCTGTGCGTGTGCTCGTCTCTCGTAATCGCTAACTGCTGTAGGGGAGAGATTCGAGCCCCGGAAGTGGACATCGAAGGTCGTCTTTCGAGTGGCATCTCTCACCACACGTCGCACGGGCGTGGCCGGCGAGTGCCCGCGCGTGCGGCCCGCGGACGCGGGTGCTGCTGCCACCGTCCAGCGGAGACTGTTGTTCGGAACCTCTTTACACGACTGTTTTTTAGGCTTGCCTAAATGAGTCGGAGCGCAGAGCAACTCGTCGGCGCGCTGTTCAACGTCCTCGGATCCGAGGGCTACACCGAGGTCCAGCAGCTCTTGCTGAGCACGTACCAGTCCAACGCCTCGACGGATCGCGACGAGCTGGTCGATCAGCTCGTCGTCGACCTCGTCACCGTCCTCCGGGAACACCTGACCACCGAGGAGGAGATCGAGGTCCTCACCACGACGATCGAGTATCTGGTGAGTCGGTTCGTCTCCGTCGTCGAGGTCGCACCAGTCGCGATCGTCGTCGTCGACAGCGACGGCGCAATACAGCTGTGGAACGCGGGTGCCGAGTCGATGTTCGGCTGGACGGAGTCCGAAGTCGTGGGTCGGCCCTACCTCCAGACCGTGGCCGACACCCCAGAGACCGTCGAGTCGTGGCGTCGCCGGCTCGAAGCGGGCGAACAGTTCACCGGCGTCGAAACGCGGCACCGCGACAGCGACGGCGCGATACTGGACGTTCGAGTGTGGGCGGGGCCGCTGTACACCAGCGACGACCAGTTCACCGGCGCGACGTTCGTCACGACCGACATCACCGAGCAGAAGACGCGCGAGCAACGGCTCAGCGTGCTCAATCGAGTGCTGCGACACAACATCCGAAACGACGTGACCGTGATGCGGGGCCACCTCGAAGTGCTCGCTGAGGCGGTGCCCGGAGAAAGCGATCACGTCGACGCGATCGAGCGCCGGATCGACAACGTCACGGAGCTCAGTGAGAGGGCGCGCCACATCGAGCAGTTGCGTGACTGTGGCGGTGAGGAGGACTGGACCACGTTCGAGCTGTCGTCGATACTGGACGACAACAGGGAGCGACTGGAACTCGACTGGCCGACGGCAACGGTCACGACGACGGGGCCGACCGCGACCGTCGTCAAGGGTCACGAACTGCTCCCGTACGCGATCGAGAACCTGCTCGAGAACGCGGTCGAGCACAACGACGGCGACGATCCCAGCGTCCACGTCGAGGTGTCCCGAAATCCGCGGGATCCGGCCCACGACGTGTCACTGGCGATCGCGGACGACGGCCCCGGACTCCCCGCTGTCGAACGAGATGTGCTGACACAGGACACCGAGCGCGCGCTCTCACACAGTAGCGGGATGGGGCTGTGGCTGACCCGATGGATCGTCCGTAGCTCCGGTGGGGACCTCCGCGTCGAAGAGAGTCGGTTCGGCGGGACGCGTGTCGTCGTCGGGTTGCACCAGCCGACAGATATCGAGGGTGCGGAGTGAGATAACGGACAGGCGGCCGCCGTTCGCAGACTCGTCGTCGGGCCGCCCCGAGAGTGGGGTCGTGACGGCGTCAGCCCAGAACCTCGTTCACTATAGAGAAATCTCCTGTCGTGTGTCGGCGATCAGCGTCGGCGCGCGCGGGCGATCGAACGCCCCCAGAGGTACGCGGTGACGAGGACTCCGTATGCGAAGACGAACGTCCCGAGGAGCGGCCCGACGCGGGGGAACGTGAGGAGCGAGCCCCCGATACCGAGCGTGACAGTGAGCGCGACGAACCCGAGCGTCCAGCCGAAGAAGTACGCGCCGTGGCCACCGATCGACCGAAACGAGGCGATGGAGAACGCCTCCCGAAGCGACCCCGTCTGGCCGTACACCGTCAGCGCGACCGGGAGCAAGTAGAGCCCCAGCAGGCCGAGGAATAGCGTCGCCGTCGAACCGGCGAGGATACGACCCGTCGGAAGGTCGCCCGCGCTGGCGTCCAGCGTGACGACGCCGTACACCGTCACGAGCAGGGCAGCGAGGGGTAGCCCGAGGAAGACCACACAGAGGATTGACCCGCCGACTGACTGGCGGAGGAGGGTCCGACCGTCTGCGAGAAACGGGGGAAGAGCGTCACCGCGTTCGCTGGCCGTCAGGGCACGGACGACGTAGCCGACGACCGGGAGCAGTGGGACGACTGGGACGACGAACGAGAGAGCGAGCGACAGCCACACGGCGAGCAACGGCCGCTCACGCGCGTCGCCGGCGATGGGGTACGTTGCGGCGGTCGTCGAAGGGCGCATGGGTACGATCACCGTGTGGACCGCCGTATGCCCATCGGTCTTCGATCGTTCGAGCGAACTACCGACACACAATTTGTTCCCCATGGTGAACAGAACTAAGTAGAAAAATCTCAGTAAGAATAATTTCGTGCAGAGGGACAGTTATATATGGCAATCGATCATTCCCTATCATGGAGTACCATGACTGACGATAGTGACCGACTTTCGCGGCGGCGGTTCGTTGAAGCGACAGGAGCGGCAACACTGATCGGCCTCGCTGGCTGTAGCGGGGACGGCGGTGGTGACGGCGGAGACGGCGGCAGTGAGAACACCGACGGCAGTGACGGCGGCGACGGTGGCGACAGCAGCGGAGATCCACTCGAAGTGCTGCACGGCTGGACCGGCGGCGACGGTGCAGCGGCGGCCGAGGCACTCGTCGAGGCGTTCGAAGAGGAATACCCCGACATGGAACACGAGTTCAACCCCATCGGTGGGGGCGGGAACCAGAACCTCGACGCAGTCGTCGCCAACCGGCTGCAGAACAACAACCCACCGAGTTCCTTCGCCAACTGGCCCGGCAAGAACCTCCAGCGCTACGAGGGCGTGCTGGGCGAGGCCGACAGCGTGTGGGAAGACGAGGGCTTCGAGGACGTGATGGTCCAGGAAGCAGTCGAACTCCACCAGTACAACGGTGCGTTCCGAGCCGTGCCGCTGGGTTCCCACCGACTGAACTGCCTGTTCTACAACACCTCGGTCGTCGAGGAGGCGGGCGTCGATCCCGATTCGCTGACCAGCGTCTCGGCCCTGATCGACGCACTGGAGACGGTCGCGACCGAGACCGACGCGGTGCCGATGACCCACGGTATGAGTGGGACCTGGACGACGACCCAGCTGTGGGCGTCGACCATGCTCGGCAAGGAAGGGTACGACGCGTACATGAACTTCATCGAGGGCAGTCCCGACGAGGCCGCCGTCCAGTCGGCCTTCGAGTCGGTCGCCGAGATCCTCGAGAACTACATCAACGACGACGCGTCCTCGATCGGTCTGACGGAGTCCAACCAGAACATCATCGAGGGCAACGCTGCCTTCATCCACCAGGGTAACTGGGCGGCCGGTGCCTTCCGCAACGCCGAGGACTTCGAGTACGACGAGGACTGGGGCTTCAAGACGTTCCCCGGCTCCGAGGGAATGTACATGCTCCACTTCGACTCGTTCCTCTACCCGTCGAACAACCCGACCCCGGAGAAGACGGACAAGTTCATGGCCTTCGCCGGGAGCGAGGCCGCACAGGTCGCGTTCAACCAGTACAAGGGATCGATCCCGACCCGGACGGACGTGGACATGAGCGCGTTCGGTCCGTACCTCCAGGAGACCCAGGAGGACTTCGCCAACGCCGAGGAGCGGCCCCCGAACCTCCAGCACGGTCTGGGCGTCGACTCCGAGACGATGTCGACGCTGAACGACGTGATCTCCAGCGAGTTCTCGGGACCGTACAACGTCGAGGCGGCGACCAGCGGCTTCATCGACGCGGTTTCCAACTGATCCCGGTCCAATGAGCGACCGGATTTCGGCGGTTTCGACAGGTGGTGAGAGACATGGCATTGCATAACGACGACACCGAGGAGAGTGGCGACGCAGTCACCGACGGCGGGGTCGTCGAAGAGCAACAGCAGACCGGATTCAGGCCGATCGCCAGACTGAACGAGCGGTTCGGCAGCGACTTCGTCGAGTCCTCGCAGTTCTGGCTCCCACCGTTCCTGCTGGTGGGGCTGTTCGTCTACGGCGCGATCATCTGGAACGTCATGATCTCGCTGACGGACTTCCAGGGGTTCGGAACGCCGGACTACAGCGATCTGGACCTGGAGATGTACGCCCGCGCGCTGGCCGACAGCGGCTTCGTCGACGCCGCGGTCAACACGTTCGTGCTCCTGATCGGGTTCACGCTCGTGACACTGGCGATCGGGCTGGGGCTCGCGATCCTGATCGACCGGAACATCCGATTCGAGAACACCTTCCGGACGATCTACCTGCTCCCGATGAGCCTCTCGTTCGTGGTGACCGCCCAGTTCTGGGCGTGGATGTACAACTTCAACAACGGCGTCATCAACATCGTGCTCACGTCGATCGGTCTCGACCGAGTCGACTGGATCGGCAGCCCGGATATCGTTCTCTGGGCGGTCGTGTTCGCGCTGATGTGGCAGTTCGCGGGCTACGCGATGGTCGTCTACCTCGCCGGGTTGCGCGCGATTCCGGACGAGCACTACGAGGCGGCCAAGGTCGACGGCGCGTCGACGCTGCGGATGTACTGGCGCGTCATCATCCCACAGCTGAAGGGATCGACGATCAGCGCCTCGGTCGTCCTGATGGTGTTCGCGCTGAAGGCCTTCGACTTCCTGTATTCGCTGGTCGGCGGTTACCGACCACCGAACGGGGCCGACATCCTCGCGACCAAGATGGTCCGTGAGGCGTACGCGAACCTCAACTGGGCGTACTCGTCGGCGATCGCGATCATGCTGTTCCTGATGGCACTGAGCATCGTCGGCCCGTACCTCTACTACCAGTACAAGGAGGGACACCTATGAGCGACGAGACACGGACGGACGGTGGCGCTGTATCGGCGACGGGATCGGACCAGCCAGCGGGACTGCTCGCGGAGATCGACGCCTACCGCGTCGCGCTGTACCTCGGGCTGCTCGCGATCCTGGCGTTCTTCCTGATCCCGATCGAGTCGGGACTGGTCACCTCGTTCAAGACCAGCTCCGGCGTCAGCGGGACGCTCCCGTTCGCACCGCCGACGCCGGAGGTGTTCACGCTCGCGAAGTGGCAGGCCGCGTTCGACGCGCTCGCGCGCGGACTGATCAACAGCGCGCTGTACGCGGTGCCGGCGACGGTCATCTCGGCGCTGCTGGGAAGCTTCGCGGCCTACGGCATCACGCAGTCGAACTGGAAGCCCAAGTACAAGGCACCGATCCTCGCGCTGTTCGTCGCGGGGATCTTCATCCCCTACCAGGCCGTGCTCGTGCCGCTCTCGCAGTTCTGGTCGATGGTGCCACTGCAGGAGGCACTCGGCTTCGTGTGGGCACTCGGGATCAGCTCGGACTACACCGGTGTCGTCGAACTCATCGTCACACACGTCGCCTACGGGCTCCCGATCTGTACGGTGCTGTTCCGATCGTACTACAAGAACATGAGCGAGGAGATGATCGAAGCGGCACGGCTCGACGGCGCGTCGATCCGGCGCGTCTATCGCCGGATCGTCCTCCCGCTGTCGGGGCCGATGTTCGCCGTCGTTCTGATCTATCAGTTCACCCAGATCTGGAACGACCTGCTGTTCACGCTCGTGTTGGTCCAGACGGAATCCAGTACGGCCGCACCGATCGTGCTGATCCTCGCGGGCCTGGGACAGTCACTCGAAGGACAGGACTTCGCGCTTCGGATGGCGGGTGCGTTCATCGCCGCCCTGCCGACGCTCGCGGTGTACATCATGTTCGGCGAGGAGTTCGCCGAAGGGGTGGCGACATGACCCGACGCACCAGCCAGCAGGAACTCATGATTCGACATCAGTCACACAGTCGACGAGACGTATCGCACGAGAACTGTACCGTCGCTTCCGGAGGGCGGTAGGATGGGGACGCTCGAACTCGACCGACTGACGAAGGTGTTCCAGGACGGTGACGAAGGCGAAATCGTCGCAGTCGACGGCGTCGACATCCAGATGGACGACGGCGAGTTCATCGTCGTCGTCGGTCCCTCCGGTTGTGGCAAGTCGACGA
Source organism: Halomicrobium sp. HArcht1-1 (assembly GCF_058933285.1). Lineage (NCBI taxonomy): Archaea > Methanobacteriati > Methanobacteriota > Halobacteria > Halobacteriales > Haloarculaceae > Halomicrobium > Halomicrobium sp. HArcht1-1. Next base: position 1,141,489 of record NZ_JBZYDL010000001.1, on the reverse strand, counting down.
CCCTGCGGATGGTCGCCGGGCTGGAGACGGTGACCAGCGGCAACATCCGCCTGGACGGACGGGTCGTCAACGACGTGAAGCCACAGAATCGCGACATCGCGATGGTGTTCCAGTCGTACGCGCTGTACCCCCACATGACCGTGGCGGAGAACATGGCGTTCGGCCTGGAAGAGTCGACGACGCTCCCGGACGACGAGATCGAAGAGCGGGTCCACGACGCCGCAGAGACGATGGGGATCGCGGAGTTGCTGGATCGTAAACCCTCGGAGCTCTCTGGCGGCCAGCAACAGCGCGTCGCGCTCGGTCGGGCGATCGTCCGAGACCCGGAGGTGTTCCTGATGGACGAGCCGCTGAGCAACCTCGACGCCAAACTGCGCTCCCAGATGCGGACGGAGCTCCAGCGCTTGCAGTCCGAACTGGACGTGACGACGATGTACGTCACCCACGACCAGACCGAGGCGATGACGATGGGCGACCGTATCGCCATCCTCAACGACGGGAAGCTCCAGCAGGTGGCGACGCCGCTCGAGTGTTACCACGAACCGGCAAACCAGTTCGTCGCCGGCTTCATCGGCGATCCGTCGATGAACTTCTTCGACATGGAGCGGGACGGCGACACGCTCGTCGGCTCGCGGTTCGAATATCCCCTCTCACAGTCGACGCTCGACGACGTCGGCGAGACCCGAAACGTCACGCTCGGTGTCCGCCCCGAGGACATCGAAGTGGGCACCGACGAATCGGGCAGTCACACCTACTCGGCGGTCGTCGAGGTCGTCGAGCCGATGGGCGACGAGAACACGGTGTACCTCCGGTTCGAGAGCGCACCGGAGGGCGAGACGTTCATCGCGACGATCGACGGCCTCCAGCAGGCCGCTGTCGGTGATCGTGTCACCGTCTCGATTCCCGAAGAGACGATCCACCTCTTCGACGGACGGTCGGGCGAAGCGGTCCACAACCGGCGACTCGACATGAACGACGAGATCTCCAGCCCGCCGACCTGATCGGCGCGATCAGTGCGGGAGGGCCTCGTCGTCGATCTCCGACTCGATCGATTCGAGTTGGGCTTCGAGATCGGCAATCTCGGACTGGAGCGCGGCGAACTCCTCGCTGCGTTCGAGTTCCGTCCGAGACAGCTCGGCCGCGAGGACGCTTCGTTTGACGCGTTTCTCGCTCAGCGTCTGGTAGATTTCGTCGTACGCTTCGAGTTTCAACAGTCGGTCGATCACCGCCCGAAGGTCGGACGGCGTGACCGGTTTGACGACGTAGTCGTCGAACCCCATGTCGATGATGTCGAGCGACGGGTCGACGGCGGTCACCATGGCCGTTCGACAGTCGATGGGTGCCGACTGGATGTACCGCAGAACGTCGTCGCCGGACCGCTCGGGGAGCCGACGATCGAGGAGGGCCACGTCGAGGGAGTCGCCGAGACCGTCCACGTGGTCCGTCGCGGTCGCCGCGGTCTCGGCTGCGTACACGTCGTACTCGTCTTCGAGCCCGTTGACGTACGCCTCCAGTAGCTCGCTCTCGTCTTCGAGGACGAGCACCGAAACGTCGTCTGAGACACTCCTCACGGGGCCGACTTTCGTGCCCAATAACGTATACTTATTGGAACGGTACGGGCCGTCGATACAGCAGCCACACGTCACTGACTGAGGTCGTATAGAGTCGAGAAAAACACGGAAACGGGCTGAGCCGGCGACGCTGACACGGAGACGGGCTGAGACGGCGACGGTGTCAGCGGGTGCTTTCCACGCTCCGAACGGTACCCCTCCTCCCGCGGTCGCGTGGTGGGCATGCCGCGGTCACGTGGTGATCTTTCCGCGGTCGCGAGGAGTGGTGCCACCGCGTGATCTAAGGGGCGGTGCGTCGAACCGTCAGCTACCAGCATGACCTGTATCGCGTTCCTCTCGGTCGCACCGGTCGTCGAAGAGAGCATGGCGTCGTACGTCGCCGACGCCGTCGCCGCGCTGGAGCCGTTCGACGTGTCCTACGAGACGACGCCGATGGGCACGATCATCGAAGCCCAGGACAGCAAGGGAGTTGTTCGACGCGGCCCACGCCGCCCACGAGGCAGTCGAGGCCGATCGCGTCGAGACCTTCCTGAAGATCGACGACAAGCGGACCGTCGACCAGGCGGCCGCCGACAAGGTGACCGCCGTCGAGGAGCACCTCGGGCGGGCGGCCCGGAGCGACCGCGACTGATTTCACACAGGCCGACACACGTGTGGGCATGCAATCGTGGCTGACCGTCGCGTTCGGGGCGTTTTGCGTGGTACTCGGCGTCGTCTGGGCGATCAAGCCGGTGGCGATGGGGAAGCTCCAGCAGCAGTACCTCTATCTGGGTGCCGGCGGCGACGAGGTCCAGATCAACGAGACGCTGGGACGCGTCGCCGGACTCGTCCTGGCCGCGGCGGGCGTCTACCTCGTCGTGACGTGAGTACACCGATCGAACACGAACAGTCTTAGGGCAGGGAGAGCCAAGCGGTGGGTATGGAGAGTCTCAATCGGATGGCGACGGAGCTCGTCGACGAGGCCATCGACTTCGCCGACGAACTGACGATCGCCGTCCACGCGCTGGAGGGCGACGCCGCGGTGCTCGATTTCGGTGTCGACGTTCCCGGTGCCGTCGAGGCGGGGCTGCTCGCGACCGAGATCCAGACGGCCGGACTGGCGACCGTCCAGACGAAGCTGTCGAGCGTCGCGGGCGCACCGCTGACCCACGTCGAACTGTCGACCGACCACCCCGCGCTGGGGCTGCTGTGCTCCCAGAAAGGCGGCTGGGAACTCAGCGTCGACGGCTTCGAGGGGCTGGGCAGCGGCCCCGCCCGCGCGCTGGTGGCCGAAGAAGAGATCTACAGCCGCGTGGGCTATCACGACGCCGCGGACTTCGCCGTGTTGACGATCGAAGCCGACGAGCTACCGGAGCAAGACGTTGCCAGCCACGTCGCCGAACGGACCGGCGTTCCCGAGACGGCCGTCTTCCTCCCGGTCTACGCGACGGCCAGCGTCACTGGCAGCGTCGTCGCCGCCGCACGGGCCGCCGAGCTGGCGGCGTTCCGGTTGTCCGAGCTGGGGTACGATCCCATCTCGATCCTCTCGGCGACCGGCTCCGCGCCGGTCGCACCCGTCGCCGACAGCGAGGCGGCCGCCATCGCACGGACGACCGACGCGCTGGCCTACGGCGGACAGGTCCACCTCACCGTCGAAGAGGAGTTCGACCGCTTCGAGGAGGTCACCTCGATCGCGGGCGAGGAGTACGGGACGCCACTGGCCGAGACCTTCGACGACGCCGACTGGGACTTCAGCGAGCTGCCCGTCGAAGTGTTCGCGCCGGCCCAGGTGACCGTCGACGTGGTCGGTGGCGAGACCCACGTCTTCGGCGACACCCACGAGGACGTGCTGGCAGAGAGCTTCGGGCTCTGAACGATGCCCGAGGTTCGGTTCAAGGTCGTCCCGCCGGTCCGTGCCGTCGGCTTCCTCCGAGAGGCCGCCGAGACGCTCCCGCTGGTCCCCGGCAGCGTCGAGGACTGCTGTACGCGGGTGCGGGACGGAACTGCGGCCACGTCGCGAGACGAAGCACGGGAGTACCTGACGTTCATGCAGGCGCTGGGCCTCGTCGCCGAGACCGACCGCGGATTCCACCGGGTGCGTGACGCGCCGAGCGACGAGGAACTGCCGACCGCCTTCCGGGAGCGGGTCTTCGGTGCCCGAGAGGTGCTGGAGTGTGTGGCGACGGAGCCACGGACGCCCGAAGCGGTCTTTACTGCCATCCGAGAGGAGATCCCCCGGTGGGAACGGAACCGCCACGAAGACTGGGAGGCCGAGTGGCACGAACGGATAGAGCGGCTGCTCGGCTGGGCCGCAGTGTTCGATCTGGTCACGGAGTCAGACGGGCAGTACCGGGCAGAGCACTGATCGGCGTGGGGGCGTGGAGAGACGATCCGTCTCGCTCGCTCTCAGTCACGTCGTGTGAGTTGTTGCCGGGAAGCACACGAAATGTACTCTCTCCACACGGCAGGCCCGCGCGGTCGTGTGGAAAGCACTCGAAATCCACTCTGGGGAGCAATCGAGACGGCGAACGGGCGGGTCACGAGAGAGTGAGAGGGGATTTCGAGTGCTTTCGGTTGCGAATGAGGGGTGGGGGGCAGCGGAGCAGCGAGTGGGGTGTGTGAGGATAGCGCAGCAGCGACCGGGAAAGTGTGAGGACAGCGTCGACAGATCGTGGTCGTCGGCAGGTGTGGTCGACAGTTCTGGCCGTCGACGACTCCGTACCCGTCGTGCCGAGAGCCAGTCGACCACAGTGTGAGAGTAGCTTTCGAGTGCTTTCACGTGAGAACGGGGCGACGAAAAAGCGAGAGAAGGGCGTGTGAGGACTTCGCACAGGAAAAGACGACATCGGAAACGAAAGTCGTCACCACAGTGGCATCACCTGAAGCACGAGAAACAAGAGAAACACGTGAAGTAAGGTTTATGTGGTGGCCACGGTTTGACCGAACTAACGATGGGTGGTCCCTTCGATGCGATTACGGACACTATCTTCGCAGACAAAAGTGTCCTGACCGAGGACTACCAGCCCGACGAGATCCTCGAACGCGACGAAGAGATCGAGGAGTACCGCAACGCGCTCAAGGACGTGCTGTTCGGCCGAAGTCCCCAGAACATCTTCCTCTACGGGAAAGCTGGCCTCGGGAAGACGGCGGTGACGAACTACATGATGGACGCGCTGACCGAGGAGATCCAACAGCGTCCGGAGGCCGACGCGCTCCACGTCCACGAGCAGAACTGCAACGGCAAGACAGTGTTCATGGTCGTGCGCGCACTCGTCAACGACCTCCGTGGGCCGGACGGCGAGACGTTCCCCAAGCGCGGGCTCGGGACTGGCGACGCCTTCGGAGCGCTGTACGAGGAACTGGACACGACCGGTGGGACCCACCTGGTCGTCTTCGACGAGATCGACCACCTCGACGACGTGGACACGCTGCTGTACGAGCTCCCGCGAGCGCGTTCGATCGGCCACATCACCGACTCGCGCGTGGGCGTCATCGGCATCTCGAACAACTACACCTTCCGCCAGCAGCTCTCGGCGAAGGTCAAAGACACGCTGATGGAGACGGAGATCTCTTTCTCGCCGTACTCGGCCGACGAACTCCGCGCGATCCTCGAAGAGCGCGCCGAGAACGCGCTGAAAGACGACGGCTACGACTCGTCGGCGATCGCGATGGCCGCCGCGCTGGCCGCTCGCGACATGGGGAACGCCCGGCAGGCGATCGACCTGCTACGCGTCGGAGCGGAGGTCGCCGAGAATCAGGGCGAGTTTCGGGTGACCGACGAACACATCGAACGTGCCCGCGAACGTGTCCAGCGCGGGCGTCTCAGCGACAAGATCCGCGACCAGACGACCCACGCACAGCTGGTGCTGGAGACGCTGGCCCATCTCGAAGACGACGGCGAGACGCCCGCCCGTGCGAAGGAGATCTACGAGCTCTACCAGAACGTCGCGGAATCGTGGGCGAACGAACCGCTGACGACCGTCCGGAGCGTCCACAGCCACCTCTCGGACCTGCGGATGCTCGGCTTCCTCAAGCGCTACGAACGCAACGAAGGCCTCAGCGGCGGCCAGTACTACGAGTTCGAACTCGACGATCTCGATCCGGAACTGGTCTTCGACACCCGCGAGGACATCGAAGACGTGGCCGGCGACGCCTGAGCGATATCGACTCGTCCCACCCCAGCTACACAGCGAAAAGCACTCGAAACCTCCTCTCCCTACCACCCCACTACTCTACCTTCACCATCCCACTCCACTACTCTACCTTCACCATCCCACTCCACCATCCCACTCCACTACTCTACCTTCACCATCCCACTCCACCCTACCCCACCACCCTCACTCCCGAAAGCACTCGAAACTTCCTCTCACTCTCCACACCACATCACGCCACAGTCCGACGCGGCCGTCAGTCGTCCGTCTCGACGCTGGTGATCGTCCCGACACCTTTCGATCGGCCTTCGCGGAAGACGAACCGCTGGCCTTCCTCGACGAGGTACGAGCGGAACTTGAAGCGGACCGTGGCCTCGCCGCTGTCGCCGGGCAACAGCTGGCCGTCGGTCGGGAAGAACTGGGCGGCCTCGCTGATCGTCTCGACGTGGACGACCGGCTCGTAGCCGTCGCCGATCCGCGTCGGGTGGTTGAGCACCATCACCTCCGCCTCGAACTCTCTGACCGGGTCCGGATCGGCGTCGCGGGGCAGCAACACCATCCCGCGTTCGAGGGCGGGCTCCGTGACGCCCTTGAGTGCGATGCCGACGATGCGGCCGGCTTTGGCCTCGTCGACGCGGTGGTAGTGCATCTCGATCGATCGGACTTCGACCTCGCGGAAGGTGCCGTCGGGCATCGGTCCCAGCAGCAACTCGTCGCCGGCCTCGACCGTTCCCGACTTGATCGTCCCGGAGGCGACCGCGCCGACGCCCTGGACGTTGTAGCTGCGATCGACGTACATCCGGAACGCGCCGCTCTCGCCGGCAGTCTTGGGGAGGCGTTCGAACATCGCGTCGAGCTGGTCGATCCCGTCCATCGTGACGGCGCTCGTCGTCACGACGGGAACGACGGTCTCGGAGATCTCTTCGATCGCGGCGTCGACGCCGTGGCGCTCGACGCGCAACGGGGTCTTGTCCACGTCTCGCAGCGCCCGTTCGACCTCCCGCTCGACCTCGGCGACGCGCTCGTCGCTGACGAGGTCTGCCTTCGTGATGGCGACGATCGTCGGCAGCTCCGTCGCGAGCAGGATGCCCAGGTGCTCTCTGGTCGTCTTCGTCGGTCCGTCGTCGGCCGCTACGGTCAACAGGCCGTAGTCGAGCTTCTGCCCGACGAGTCCCCGAATCGTCGTCCGAAGCCACGGCTCGTGGCCGACGGTGTCGACGAAGCTGACGAGGCGGTCGGACTCCTCGACGACGCGTGCTCGATCGTCCTTGCGGTCGGGGTTGTCCATGCGGACCGGCTCGTCGTCCTCGAAGCCGTAGACGCCGTACGAGAGGTCGGCCGACAGGCCGCGCTCGACCTCGTGTGGTTGCACGTCCAGATACGATCGGGTGCTGCCCTCACCGTCGTCGGCGCTCCCGGTGACGAGCGTGCCCACCAGCGTCGACTTCCCGTGGTCGACGTGGCCCGCGGTGCCGACGACGATGTGGTCGTCGTCTTCCAGCACCGCTCCCTCACGGATCGTCGCGACGCCGACGATCCCCTCTGGGGCGGTGTCTGTGTCCGTGTCGGCCGTCGCCGGGGGACCGTCTGGGTCGGTCGTCTGCGATGCGCTGTCGACCCCCCAGGTCTGGACGGCCTCGATGTGTGCGCCGGCCTCGTCGGCCAGCAGCGAGAGCACGTCCATCGACTCGGAGAACGCCTCCGGGGAGATCCCGGCGAGGCCCCCGTCGTCCGTGACGCCGACGACGTAGGTCGCTTCCCCGTCACCGGAGAGGATGCGGTGGCGCAACTGTGCGGCGAGGCTCTCCAGTCGACCCTCGGCGAGGTGGAGGTCTTCGGTGAGCCGCTCTTTGAACTCGACGCTGCCGCCCTCCTGTTCGCCGCGCTCGATCGCACGGCGGAGCACGGCCTGGTCGGGGCTCATGCGACGGGGTAACGGACCACAGAATAAAAACCTTCCCCGGGTACGAGGACGTATCCCACCTGAGCGGTCAATAGCGGTCCGGAGGCGACAGTCTGGTGCTCGTCAGCAGTGGACGGAAAGTGGCAACGAGTCGGCACCCACTGGCCGACCGACACACCCCCAGCGAATCGGCACAGTCCACGTGTCGATGGCCACACAGTCCGGCGAACAGGTCCAGTCCGGCAAACAGATCCCGGCCGGCGAACAGGTCCAGCCCGACAAACAGATCCGGGCCGGCGAACGGGTCCAGCCCACGTATCGACACCTGCACCGACCAGCCGGGACGCCGACCCGCCACCGTTATATGAGCGATTGTGCAATCAATCAAGTATCGATGGCCGAACAATCTGAGCGACTGGAGCGCCTCCTCAAGCGGGAACTCGGCGAGTGCTGTGCCGGCGACGTCGAGAACCGCGTCGAATCGATCGAATCACACGCAGCGACGATCCCGTCGGATCCCGAGGTCGATCTGACGGCGCTGGCGACGTTGAGCAACGACACTCGCTACAGGATCGCGCGGCTCCTGTCGGCCGCCGAGGACGAGCTCTGCGTCTGTGAGATCAGTCCGGTCGTCGACGTCAGCGAGAGCGCGATCAGTCACGCGCTGTCGGACCTCCGGGAGGCGGGGCTCGTCACCCGACGCAAGGACGGGACCTGGCGCTACTACGAGGCGACGGCGCGGACGACGGCACTCCTGTCGGCGCTGGACGAGACGCGAGGTGAGGCCTGATGGCCGACGTTCGCCTCGCGTTCGTCTGTGTCCAGAACGCCGGTCGCTCGCAGATGTCGACGGCGTTCGCCGAGCGCGAGCGCGACCGCCGGGACCTCGGTGAGGTCGTCGAGATCCGCACCGGCGGGACTCGTCCGGCCGACCACGTCCACGGGGAAGTGATCGACGTGATGGCGGAGGTCGGCATCGACGTCTCGGATCGGACACCGCGCGAGATCTCGACCGCCGAACTGGACGCCTGCGATCACGTCGCGACGATGGGCTGTTCGACGCTCGATCTCGACGCCACGGTCGACGTGCGCGACTGGGCGCTGGACGATCCGGACGGTCGGGATCTCGATGCCGTGCGTGCGATCCGCGACGAGATCGAAGGCCGCGTCGTTGCCCTGTTCGACGAAGTCGAGGAGACGCTCGATCGATGAGCACCGCCGAACACGGCCGCAGATACGACGAACCGGTCGCGCTCTGAGCAACGCTGTCGCTCTGCCCGTTCGGTCACCGATACGGCTCGACCGCTTCGAGGAACCCCGCGGCGTACTGGGCGTCGGTCCGGCGGTCGGCCGCCGCGGCCGCGTGTTCGTCCGCGTTGGCGACGGCGACGCTCTCGCCGGCCAGTTCGAACGTCGCCACGTCGTTGATCGAGTCGCCGACCGCGAGGAAGTCGCCGGGTGCGTGCCCGAGTTCCTCGGCGACCGCCCGCAGGCCCGTTCCCTTGTCGACGCCCGGAGACTTGACGTGGTAGGCGTAGCCCGTGTCGATGACGGTCAGACCGTGCGTCTCGGCCAGCTCGTCGAGGGGTTCCCGGGGCTGGTCCAGCGAGACGGCGATCTCCGTCTCGCGCCAGCGGTTCGCCAGGTCCACGCTCCCCCAGCCCAGCGTGTGTCCCCGCTCGCGATACGCCGCGACGAAGGCGTCGACGGCTTCTGGATCACCGCCGAAGACCAGTTCGTCGCTCTCGCCGACGAAGACGACGCCGCCGTTCTCCGCGATCACGCACGGCTCGATGCCGACGAACTGACAGAGCGCGACCGGGAACGGGAATGCCTTGCCCGTAGCCACGACCACCGGAGCCGGCCACTCCGCGAGGACCGTCATCGCACGGGGCGCGACTGCCTGGTCCGGTCCGGTCAGCGTTCCGTCGACGTCGACGACCAGCGGCGGTGTCTCCTGCATACGGTCGCTCGGTCGGCGATCGGTATGTCCGTTACGGACGGGTGCGTGTGGGGCCGTCCTCGATCGCCTCGAACGCCGGGCGCAGGCGCGCCGTCTCCGCGAGGGGCGCGAGCGCTCGACACTGCCTGTCGGCCAGCGCCAGGCGCTCCTCCGCGTACCGGGCGAGCCCGTGGTGGTCGACGTGCCACGCGAGCCCGCAGTCGGCGTCGAGAGCGAGCGTCCACCTGGCGGCCCGTCCGGCCGCGAGGTTCCGGCCGAGCGCTTCGAGACGGTCCCGAGACCGGTCGTCGATCCCGCCGATCGTCGCACCGACCGCGGCGGCACTGCCTCCGAGTGCCCCGGCCGTGTCCTCGATCACCGAGCGCGCGGACTGGGCGGTCGCGTCGTCGGCGAACGTCTCGACGATGCGCTTGGATGCGTCGAGCATCGTCTCGACGCAGTCGCGACAACGACTGTCCTCGACGGCAAGCAGCTCCGAGTACGCCGCCGAGAAGAGGAAATCACCCGCCAGTAACGACGCCGTCCGTTCCCCCGCACCGAGGTCGTCGTCCGAGAGATGGCCGAGGAGATTGCCCCGCCGGTGACAGTACTCTCGCAGCAACTCGACGGCCACTGCCCCTGAGAGCGCCGTCTCGGCCGGCGACTCGTCGGCGACCGACGCGTACGACCCCACCAGCAGTTCGCCGTACCACCGGTCGTCGAGGACCGGAGACACTCGCGACGGGAGGTGATCGTCGTGCGCGTCCACGAGGTCGGCCAGGCGACGCTCGATCTCTGCCCCGTGGTCGGTTGGGACACGTCCTTCGGCCATGGTCAGTCGTCCGTCGTCGCGGGCTCCATCCCCGCGTCGTCGAGGTCGACGCCGTCTTCGGTGAGATCGTTGTCACGCCACGTCCCGCGGCGATACCACCCGTAGGCGATCACCGCACCGGCGACGTTCGAGATCGCGAAGGAGAGCCAGATCCCAGTCTCGCCGATCTCGCCGGCCGCGAACCACGCGATCGGGAACCGGATGATCCCGAGCATCAGCACGGAGATCGCCGCGGCGGTGAGTGTCTTGCCGGCTCCGCGGAAACTCCCCGTGTACGCCCGCATGATCCCGATGAAGCCGAAGGTCAGCGCGACGTAGCGCAGGAACTGCGTCGCGACGTCGACGACCTCGGGATCGGTCGTGAACACGTCGGCGATGGGTGCGGCGACGAAGAAGACGAGGATCCCCGCGGCCGAGAGCACGCCGAAGAGGACCGTCGCGGCGAGCCCGGTCGCTCGCTGGGCGCGGTCGGGTTTGTCCGCGCCCATGTTCTGGCCGGTCATCGTCTCGACACCGCGGGCGACGGCGATCGCCGGCAGGAAGATCACCGAGAACACGCGCGTCCCGATGCCGTAGGCGGCGACGACGGCGTCGGGGAAGAACGCGACGATGAACAGCAGGAGGTTCATCGACAGCGCCCGTCCCATCCCCTCGATCGACGCTGGCAGCCCGATTCGGACGAGCCGTGGGAGGTAGTCGAGGTCGGGCACCATGTCGCCGAGGTGGATCTGGACGCCGCGGGTCCCCCTGAACATGATCGCGAGACCGACGACGAGTGCGACCGCCCGCGAGAAGATCGTCGCGATGGCCGCGCCGGTGATACCGGAGCCCGTGTAGCCCGTCGCCGCCAGCAGCGTCGCTTCGAGCCCCCCCAGATCGAGCATCGCGAACAGCGGGTTGCTCTCGAAGCCGAAGATCAGGAACGGGTCGATGACGATGTTGAGCACCACCGAACCGAACATCACGACCATCGGGGTGATGGTGTCGCCGTAGCCCCGCATGAGCGCGATGAACACGGCGAAGCCGAACATGAAGAGCAGTCCGAGCGAGATCACTTCCATGTAGCTCGTCGCCAGGGGCAACACGTCCTGGGACGCGCCCATCACGCCGAGGAACGTCTCGACGGCGAAGAAGCCGACGACGCCGAGCACGATCGACGCGATAGCCGCGAAGGTCACCGTCTGAGACGCCGCGTACTCCGCCTCTCGCTCCTCGTCGGCACCCGTGTACTGTGCGACGAGCACGCTCCCGGCGACGGAGATGCCCATGCCCAGCGAGATGAGCAGGAACACCATCGGGAACGCGAAGGAGATCGCGGCCAGTGCGTCCGTGCTGTACTGGCCGAGCCAGAAGGTGTCCGCGAGGTTGTAGGCCGTCTGGAAGAGGTTCGTGATCACGATCGGCATCGACAGGAAAAAGAGCGGTTTGCCGATGCTCCCAGAGGTGAGGTCGAACTCTTCGGGACCTCTGAACATCGAGCGAATCCGGTCGAGGAGTCCCATCAGTCCGCACCTCCCGTCGGCCCCTCAGCCAGCAGGTGCCGCTCGGTGTACTGTGTCACCGTCGCGTAGAGGCGGTCGGACGGCGTGCCGGTCGCGATCTCTCGCGTGTGTGCCCCGGTGATCGTCGCAGTCAGAAACTCCGCAGCGGCGGCCGGATCGACGCGCTCGTCGAACGCGCCCGTCTCGATGCCGGCTTCCAGGATCTCCTGGAACCGCTCGAACAGGAGTGTGTCGAACTCTGCGAGGCGCTCGCGGATGGCATCGTCGTAGGGTGCCTGTGCCATCACTTCGAGCATCGCCGTGCGAAACGCCTGCTGTTGGCCGTCCGGATCCGCGCGACACGACACCTCGAACAGCGCGTCGAGCCGTTCCCGCGGCGAGTCCCCGCCTGCGTCGGCCAGCCGCTCGGTGTATCGGTCGTACAGATAATCGAGGAAGGCGACGAACAGCTGGTCTTTGTCGTCGTAGTGGTAGTGAATAGAGGCGGTGCTCCTGTCGGCCTCGGCAGCGATGTCCTGCACGGTGAGATTCGCGTAGCCGTGCTCACAGAGCGCACGATACGTCGCGTGTAGAATCTCGGTAGCTGGTTCGTCCTCCATGTCGGTCGATATTCCACTTACTGACTGTTTAGTCAAAAGCCTTTGGAAGCGGACAGCGACCACAGCCACGGCGACACGACGAGTACGGTCGATCGAAGACTGGCCCGCGATCGTTCGGCGGTCAAAAGCGTTATGCAGGACTGGCTATACGTTATAGCAATGGCCGAACCGCCGGACAGATCACTCTCGGAGTCGGACGAAGCGATCATGCGCGCGACCTATCGCGCGCTCCGAGACCACGGCTACGCCGATCTGACGATCAAGCGCATCGCGGAGGAGTACGGCAAGACGACCGCCGCCGTACACTACCACTACGAGACGAAAGAAGACCTCCTCGCGGCGTTTCTGGACTACATCCTCGATCAGTTCGCGGCGGCGGTCCACGACGTGGAGACGACCGACCCCGAACAGCGGCTCGACTTACTGATCGATAAGTTGATCGCCGACGCGGAGGACCACCAGGATCTGCTGATCGCGATGCTGGAGATGCGCAGTCAGGCACCCTACAACGAGACGTTCGGCGAGCGGTTCCAGCAAAACGACGAGTACGTCCGCTACATGCTCCGGACAGTGATCGACCACGGCGTCAGGGAAGGGGTCTTCTCGCCGGTCGACTCCGAGCACGTCGCACGCGCGCTCATGATGATCGTCGACGGCGCTCGCACCCGTGCAGTCGTCCTCGACGAAGCGGACACCCTGGCGACCGCACGCCAGACGGCAGCCGAGTACGTCGACGCCGTGTTGCTCGACGACGACTGAGGGCCGGACTGGTATCGACTCCTGCTCCGAGACGGTCAGTCGTTCAGCCGCTCGTAGGCCTCTTTGACGCGTTTGAACGACTGCTCGTCGCCGCTGTCGGTGTCGGGATGGACCTCTTTGACTTTCTGACGGTACGCGGCCTTGACCGAGGACTGATCGGCACCCGGATCGAGGCCGAGCCGGCTGTAGGCCTCCGTCGCGCTGATCTCGTTGCTCGCCGACGGCGCGCGGGTCCGTCGCTCGCGTCGCTTGCGTCGCTGGCCCCGCTGTCGCCGCGAACCGCCAGTCTGTCGAGCACGCGCGCCCCCGCCTGCCTGGCGGGCGCTCGCACCGTCGCGCGGCGGTTCCCACTCCTTGCGCGGGCCAGCGCCGGTCCGTCGCTGGCGACCGCCGTCGACCCTGGCCTGCTGTTCGACCCGCCGGTAGACCCGATCCGCCATCCGCCCGCTGGCGTGGTAGTAGACGAAGTACGTCGCCACGCCGAACGTCGACGCGAGGACGAGGACGGCGGGGCTTTCGACCAGGCCCACCACCGTCAGGACGACGGTCAGTCCACCGAGCACGACGGCCAGTCCCGTAGTGAGACGGTCGTACTGCACAGTCGGAGTTCGGGACCCACGACCGTAAGCCTCTCGCCGCTGGGCATGCTACTGTGTAGCATGAGCGTCACCGGACTCTGTGAGATCTGTGAGAGCGCGACCAGCGAGGACGCCTGTGATCTGTGCGGGAGACAGGTCTGTGAGAACCACTACGCCGAGAGCGACGGCATCTGTACCGCCTGTCTGGGCGAGGCCGGGAGTCAGCCGGACCGGCAGCCGGCGTCGGAGGACCTGCCCGACGGCGTCGACACCTACGAGTTCTGAGACGGAGCGGTCGGTGCGGATCCGTGAGCGTTTGGAGGGCCACACGGGACGACAGCGGGGCGGTCGGTGCTGGCGGGACCGTGGAGGGGGCGGAGGGTGGAGGGACCGGACACAGAGGCCGGCGAATGTGGCACGGCGGACGGTGGAGGGGAGTCCGGCCGGGCCGGCGGACGGTTGCGGGTGAGGGGCGGGAGCTACCGGCGGCAGCGACCGACGAGCGCGGTACGGTGGGTGGGATTTGGAGGGGTGGGGATGTCAGCGGCGACCTCGTCGGTCTGGGACGGGTGGGCGTGCGAGCAGTCGCGTGTGGAGCTGTCGTCGTGCGGCACTCGAAGCAACGCCCCACACCACCGTATAAACGCACCCACGACTTCAGAGCCGGAACGACGGCCGAAGATTTATATACGAGAACTAGTCGCGGTGCTCGTTCAGTCGCTCTTTGAGCCGGCGGGCCGCCTGCTCGGCCGCGCCGAAGTACGCGTCTTCGTCGCTGCCCGCGCCGCGTCCCGCGTCTTCACCGGCGAAGATGATGCCTCGCGAGGAGTTGACGAGCCCGACGCCGTCGGCCAGACCGTGCTCGACGGCCGCCTCGGCGTCGCCGCCCTGGGCACCGACACCGGGGACGAGGAAGGGCAGGTCGGGGACCACCTCGCGAATCCCCGCGAGTTCGTCGGGGTTGGTCGCGCCGACGACGAGGCCGACGTTCCCCCGCTCGTTCCAGGTCTCGGCCAGCCTCGCCACCCGCTCGTACAGCGGCCCGCCCGACGCCAGTTCGAGGTCCTGGAGGTCCGCCCCGCCAGAGTTCGACGTGCGACAGAGGACGAACACGCCGCCGTCTTCGCGCTGGAGGAACGGAGCCAGCGAGTCACCGCCCATGTAGGGGTTGACCGTGATCGCGTCCGCCAGGTCGAGTGCCGTGGCGTACTGACGGGCGGTGTTTCCGATGTCGCCGCGCTTTGCGTCCAGCAACACTGGCACGTCCTTGCCGTGGGCGTAGGCGATCGTCTCTTCGAGCGCGCGCCACCCGTCCGCGTCCTCGTAGAAGGCGGCGTTGGGCTTGTAGCAGGCCGCGTGTTCGTGGGTCGCGTCGATGACGCGGCGGTTGAACGCCCAGCGGGGCAGCTCCGCGTCGGCGACACAGTCGGGCAGTCGGTCGGGGTCCGGGTCGAGGCCGACGGAGACGACGCTGTCCGCGGCCGTGATTCGCTGGCCGAGTCGATCGAAAAATCCCATGGCCGGTCTGGCGTCGGCGACCGACACAAGCGTTTCCTTCCGTGCCGGCCCACCGTGGCCCCAGTTTTCACGCGCCTGCCGGGAACGGGGGGCGGTGTTATGATTTTTGATACGGGGACCGGGGTCTATAAATCGCTGGCTTCCGTCGGCCCGGCTATGGACCGTTCGCTCGACATCGAGCACGTCGCGCGGGAACTGCCCGACCTCGACGCCGTGCTCGATGATACCCGTCTCCGCCCGATCGGCCTCGTCGGCGGCTTCGCACTCGTGTTGGTCGGGGCCCTGCTCGGACTCCCGCTGGCAAACACCTTCTGGACCTCCGTCGTCTCCGGCGTGCTCGTGTTCGTCGGGATCCCGCTGTTCTCCGTCGGACTGGCGGCCCCGGAGCCAGAGGACGGCTGGGAGATTTTCACCCTCGGCGTCGACCTCACGCGCGAGCAGCGCCGCATCGTCGGCATCGGATCGCTGCTGGTAGTCTTCTCGCCGATCACCGTGGCCCTGCTGGGGCCGATACTGGGCTTTGCCACGGCCGTCTGGCTCGCGGCCGCGGCGCTCGCGGTGCTTGGTTCCGTGCTCATTCTCACCGGGTTCATCGCCTGGACCTCCAGAAAGCTCGTCGAATCGCCGGTCTCGCGGTAGCTCCGGGCCTACGCGGCCGTGATCGCGACGAGTGCGTCGACGGCACCTTTGACGGCCGCCGCGTGCTCGATCCGGACCACGACCCCCTCGTCGCCGCGCTCGACATCGATCCCGTCCGCGGGCTCGAACGCCTCGGGCAGCGAGCCGTCGACGGAGAGGGTCGCACCGTCGGGAAAGACCGTCACGGTCCCGATCCGGTCGCCGTCGATCGCGACGCCGTAGGCCGCAGTTCCGTCCGCCGTCGGCTCGACCTCCGGCGTGGCGTCGACGACGCCGACCCGATCCAGCGGCGGCGTTTCCAGTCCCGTCAGCTCCGACGCGAGCAGCTGTGCGACGCGTTTACCGTCGGTAATTCGATCCTCGACCATCACAGATCACCTCGTATGCGCTCTGCGAATTCGGCCACGTCGATCCCCTGCCGACGGGCGTAGACGACGGCGGCAGCCTCCAGAGTGACGCCCAGCTCGTCCTGGAGTCGGTTGATCGCCGCGACCGCCGACTGTTTGTCCTCGCCGTGCTGGACGACGGCGGCGAGGACGCGCTCGAACGTCGACCGCTCGCGGAGGATCGACTCGTCGGGGGCGAACCCGTCGGGCAGCGAGACCTCCGACGGATCGAAGGTGACGACGAGGTCGTCGCCCTCGCGCTCGACGAGCCCCTCGCTGGCGGCCACGTCGACGAGACGCTTGGCCTGGTCCGGCGAGAACCAGTCGCGGTCGAGCGACAGCGCGACGACGAACTCGCTCTCTCCGAGTCGATCGCTCCCGTCTTTGGCGAACGGTGCGGCGACGGCGCGGCGGAGACTCATCGCCGAGACGTGTGGCTGGGCGGCGTATCAGGGTGTCGGTCGCTGGCGGCTCGTCATCGAACGCTTCAAGTAGCCGCTGGGCTATCCCTACCGTATGAAAGATCAGGGACGCTCCACACGCAAGCGGACCGGCGGTCGCGTTCGCCCGTCGCGCAACAAGCGAAAGTACGAACTGGGCAACGAGTCCACCGAGACGACCGTCGGCGACCAGAAGCTCAAGACCGTCGACGCACGCGGTAACACCGAGAAGTTCCGCGCCGTCACCACCAACGTCGCCAGCGTCGCAGACGGCGGCGAGGTCGTCGAGGCCACCATCGAGGACGTCGTCGAGAACGCCTCCGACCCGAACTACGCTCGCCGAAACATCGTGACCAAGGGTGCGATCGTCGAGACCAGCGAGGGCCGGGCCCGCGTCACCTCCCGCCCCGGTCAGGACGGACAGGTCAACGCAGTCCTGATCGAGTAATCCGTCGAAACCGTTTCGATATAGTAACAATTGAAACGATTGACACACCGATCGCACTTTCGCCGTGCGATCGGGTGTGCATTGATTTTCAATTGCTACTATAGTCACAATAGCTCTCGGTAGCGGTCCGGACACCTCTTAGCGACGCTTTTACCACGTCCCGGCAGAGTCTCAGGTGGCGTGTATTCCCCACGCCGCGGACTGTGCCCGATCCGCGGTCGACACGCCACCCCACGAGCCCGGGGTATCCCGTCACGTCACGCCATCCCAGTTGGGGCCACCAGACCCCACTTTTCGGACGCTGCACGACGACGGTCACCTGCGGGACGCGCCGGAAAACGACGGCAGTAACCATCGAAAGTCGGCGCACACCCGATCGCACGACAGCGGTGCGATCAGTACGCACATCGTTTCGATTGCGATACGTACCGATATGTACCGCTCGGGAGCCCAATTATAAACCAGTTACAACGGCGCTCGTCTCGGTCCGGACGATTCGGACAGGACACGATGACAGCAACACTCTCATTCGAACCAGCCGTCGCGAAACAGCACCGCCAGATCGACGTGTCCCGCTGGGACGAGGTGTACGTCGTCGGCGACGTACACGGCTGTGCGGAGACGCTCGAACGGCTCCTCGACCGGCTCGACAACGGCCGGAGCCTGTTCGTCTTCGTCGGCGACCTCGTCAGGAAGGGGCCGGACAGTCGACGCGCACTGTCGCTGGTCCGCGAACGGGACAACCTGCTCAGCGTCAGGGGCAACAACGAGCAGAAGCTCCTCGACGGCCGGGCGTCGATCGACGCGCTCGACGACGACGACCTGGCCTTCGTCGAGTCGATGCCCCTCGTCGTCTCCTGGGACGGCGCGCTCGTCGTCCACGGCGGGATCGACCACCGCAAGCCACTGGCCGAGCACAGCGCCGAGGAGCTGCTGAACAACCGCTCGCTGGTCCCGGACGGCAGCTACGACCGACCCTACTGGTTCGAGACCCGAAACGGCGGGCGGAAGGTGTTTTTCGGCCACACCGTGCTGGCACAGCCGTTCGCCACGCCGTGGGCGGTCGGGCTCGACACCGGCTGTGTCTACGGGGGACAGCTGACGGCCTATCGGTGTTCGACCGGGGAGTTCGTCTCCGTCGAGCCACCGGAGACGTACGTCGAGCGCAGCGCCGACAGTATCGTCGACCCGCGTCCGGCGGTGGAGGAGTGAGATGGACGGCGAGCGCGACCAGGACGGCGTCGGTATCGAGCCCTTCGAGCCGGACGACGTGGACCTCGCGGATCCGTCGCTGTATCTCAACCGCGAACTCAGCGAGCTGGAGTTCCAGAAGCGGGTGCTCCACGAGGCCGAGGACGAACGGACGCCGTTGCTGGAACGGGTCCGGTTTCTGTCGATTTTCACACGCAACATCGACGAGTTCGTGATGAAACGGGTCGGCGGCCTCAAACAACAGATCGAGGCCGGCGTCACCGACCGTACCCCCGACGGCCGAACGCCGCTGGAACAGTGGCGAGAGATCCACGACGAACTGCGGCCGATGCTGGCCGCGCAGACGGCGTGTTACCGGGAGACGATCAGACCGGCGCTGGCCGACGCCGGCATCGAGATCCTCGACTACTCGGCGCTGGCGGCCGACGAGCGAGCGCGTCTGCGGACGTACTTCGAGGACTCGGTGTTGCCGACGCTGACGCCGCTGTCGTTCGACCCGGCCCACCCGTTCCCGTTCATCTCGAACCGGTCGCTGTCGCTGGCGATCGTCACGCGCCAGTCCCCCGGCGAGGAACTGACCTTCACTCGGGTGAAGATCCCGCCCAATCGGCCGCGGCTAGTCGAACTCGAAGCCGGTGCGCGATACGTCCCGATCGAGGCGGTGATTCGCAACAACCTCGACTTACTCTTGCCCAACGTCGAGATCGTCGACACGGCGCTGTTCCGGCTGACGCGCAACGCCGAGGTCAGGCGCGACGAGGAGATCGCGGAGGACCTGATCGACATGATCGAGGAGGTCCTCGAACAGCGCCGGTTCGCCTCCGTCGTGCGGCTCGAAATCGAGGCCGACGCCCACACGTTCGCTCGCGAAACGCTACAGGAGCAACTGGAGCTGGACGAACGCGAGATCTACGAGCGGGAGGGGCCGCTGGACTACCGGGAGTTCGACCGCCTCGTCGACCTCGATCGGCCGGCGCTGCAACGCGACGCCTGGACGCCCAGACCACACCCCCAGCTGACCGCGACCGACCGGACCGCGATCGGCGAACACACCACGAAACACCAGAGCGTGTTCGAGCGGGTCGGCGAGACGGACATCCTCCTCCATCACCCGTACCACGACTTCACCCAGACCGTCCAGTCGTTCCTCCACGAGGCGGCGACCGACCCCGACGTGCTGGCGGTGAAGGCCGCGATCTACCGGACGACGAGCGACTCGCAGGTGATCCAGTCGCTGATCGACGCGGCCGAGAACGGCAAGCAGGTGGCGGTGATGGTCGAGCTGAAGGCTCGCTTCGACGAGCAGAACAACCTCGAATGGGTCCGGACGCTCGAAGAACACGGCATTCACGTCGCCTACGGGACGATCGGGCTGAAGACCCACACGAAGACGGCGCTGGTCGTCCGCGAGGAGGACGACGGCGTGGAGCTGTACTCTCACGTCGGCACGGGCAACTACCACTCCGAGACCGCGAAAGGCTACGTCGATCTCGGCCTGCTGACCGCCGACCAGGACATCGGACAGGACCTCGTGACGGTGTTCAACTTCTTTACCGGCCCCTCGCTGGACGAGCAGTTTCGGAAGCTCCTGATCGCGCCGGTGACGATGCGCGAGCGGTTCACGCGGTACATCCGACGGGAAGCCCGGTACGCGCAGGCGGGACACCCGGCCCGGATCGTCGTCAAGGTCAACGGGCTCGAAGATCCGGCCATCGTCGAGGAACTGTACCGCGCCGCGATGGCGGGCGTCGACGTCGACCTGATCGTCCGCGACATCTGTCGGCTGCGTCCCGGCGTCGAGGGCGTCAGCGAGAACGTCGACGTGTACAGCCTCGTCGGGCGGTTCCTGGAACACTCGCGGATCTTCTACTTCGAGAACGGAGCCGCGCCCGACGACCCCGCGGCGGCCGAGACGGTGGGCGATCCGCGGTACTTCATCGGCAGCGCCGACTGGATGACCCGGAACCTCGACTACCGGGTCGAAGCGGTCACGCCCGTCGACGATCCGACGATCCGGCGACAGCTGAAGTTCGTGCTCGAACTGACGCTGGCCGACAACCGTCACGTGTGGGAGATGCAGTCTGATGGGAGCTACGAGCAGCGACGGCCCGGAGACGAGTCGGCCGTCAGTACGCAGGACGTGCTGATGGAACAGACACGGGCGGCCGCCAGCCAGGACGAACCGGTGGCCGGCCTGATCGAACCGTACCCGATCGACGGCGACCTGCTCGTCGAGGCGGGGCCACTCCGGAGCACCGATACCAGTGAAGTCGACGGTGACGACACGGAAGTGACGAACGACCCTGAGGCGCAACTCCCCTCCGAAACCGACGGCGGGTCGCCGCGGATCCTCGATCGACACGAGGACCGCTGGTACGAGCCCGACAGCCGGACCTACGAGTACGCCGTCCGGACGCCGGACGGACAACGAGTGTACCGAAAGACCGCGGACGGAGCCGCTTCGGCGCTCCGCCAGTACTACGAGTAGCCGAGGGCGGCCGTCTCAGGGACGCGGTGCGGCCTTCTGAAGTGCGCTCTCGGCGATGTTCCCGCCGTAGTCGGCGGTCCGGGACAGCGAGTCGACGACCAGCCCGAGCACCTGGGCGCTCTGGGGGTCGGCCTCCCGGACCTGTTCGTCGACCTCGCGGGCCATCGCGTCGACGTCCTCGATGGTGCCACGGGCCTGGTTGGCCTGCTCGACGGCTTCCTCGGAGTCGTCGGCCAGCAGCGCCTCCATCGCGGTTTCGGGCACGGTCGCGGCTTCCTCGCGGAGCGTCCGGAGCTTCTCGCCGGTCTCGCCGCTGATGGCGTCGATCTCGCGGGACAGCTCGGCGATCTTCGTCGCGTGGTCGGCGATGCGCTCCAGCTGGCGGGCGCTGGACTGGTAGTCGAAGACGGTCTCTCGGGGGAAGCCGATCTCGGTCGCCGCCGTCGGATTCCGCAACACTGTCCGGAACACGCGCGAGACCATGTACCAGAGACGGTCCACGTCCTCGTCGCGGTGGATCACGTCGGCCGCGAGGTCGTCGTCGTCCTCGACGAGGGCGTCGATGGCGTCTTCCAGCATCGTCAGCGAGACCAGTTGCATCCGCGTGATGGCGTTGTGGACCGACAGCTCCGAGGAGTCGAGCAGGTCCTGCAGGACGACCCGATCGGAGGTCTCCTCGATCACTTCCAGCCCCACGAGCCCCTGGACGGCGTCGCGGACCACGCGGCGCTGTTTCGGCGAGATCCGGGGCGTCTCCAGCGTGATGACGTCGAAGCCGCTCACGTACATCGTCATCACCGCGCGGGTGAGCTCGTGGTCCTCGTCGAGACCGCTGATGTCCAGCGTCCCCTCGACGCGCCCGTTCTCGCGGCGGGGCGAGAGCAGGAGGAGGTCCTCTTCGGCGTGAAACTCCACGACGCTCCCGGCGCTCACGTCGTTTTCTGTCGCCCATTCTTTAGGAAGCGAGACGGTGTACGTCGATCCACCCGTCACCTGCACCTTTCGCGTCTCCATAGATCCCTCTCGCGCCCAGAACAACATAAACCCATAGGGAACTATATAGCGACAACAATACGAGAGGTTTCGGAGAGAACAAAACGGGCGTCGACGACGGAGAACCGTCTCAGAGAGTGGTTCCGGGGCAGTACCGGGAGAGGAGAACCAGTTCCGGACTGCCCGGAACGAGGGAGTAACGGCGGTGTAACTTGCGTTTTTCTCTCCATGGATATCTATACCAAACATACTCCTATATAGACTACGTACAGTTTGGTACTCTTCATAGTAGAGTACTTATTCACCCCTGAGTACGCTTCAGACGATGACACGGGACCCCAACAGGGACGTTTCGCGTCGGAAATTTATCGCCGGAGGGTTGGCCGGTGTGACGGCGCTGTCGGGCTGTGTCCAGAACACGCGTCGGGACGCGTGGGGCGGCGGTTCCGACGACGGTGGTGGCGGCGACGGTCTCTCCGGGCAGGTCATCGTGAAAGGGAGCAGTACTGTCTTTCCGATATCCGACACGATGGCCGAGGAGTTCATGGAGGACCACGGGAACGTCAACGTCACCGTCGACCCGACCGGGAGCGGTGGCGGCTTCGAAAACTGGTTCTGTGCCGGCGACTCCGACATCAACGGCGCGTCACGGCCGATCACGGACGCCGAGGTCGAGCAGTGTACGACCAACGACGTGGAACCGATCGAGTTCCAGGTCGCTGGCGACGCGCTGACGATGGCCGTCAACAACGACGCCGAGTGGGTCGAGTGCATGAGCTTCGAGGAACTGCGCCAGATCTGGAGCGACAACGACGTTACCCACTGGTCGGACGTACGCGATGACTGGCCCGACCGGAAACTCGAACTCTACGGTCCGGCGTCGACCTCCGGGACCTTCGACTGGTTCAACGAGAACGTCGTCG
The DNA here is from genome assembly GCF_058933285.1 of Halomicrobium sp. HArcht1-1. Taxonomy (NCBI): domain Archaea; kingdom Methanobacteriati; phylum Methanobacteriota; class Halobacteria; order Halobacteriales; family Haloarculaceae; genus Halomicrobium; species Halomicrobium sp. HArcht1-1. The sequence goes on along the minus strand of NZ_JBZYDL010000001.1, from coordinate 1,118,626 downwards.
GCGAGGAGACCCAGCACACGACCGACTACCAGCCGACCGAAGAAGACGAGACGATCGTTCGGGGGATCCGCGACAACGAAGGCGGCATGGGATACTTCGGCTACGCGTACTACAACTCGAACTCGGAAGCCGTCAAGGCGATCGACGTCAAGGTCGAGGCAGACGGGGAGTGTACATCCCCGAGCCTCCCGAACGCCAAGGACGGCTCCTACCCGATGGCGCGGCCGCTCTTTCTCTACGTCGCCGAGTCGGCGCTCCAGCGCGAGGAAGTGTACGAGTACGTCCGGTACTACCTCGAACAGTCCGAAACGGACGTGGTACAGGACATCGGCTACGTCCCGTCCAGCGCCGAGCAACGCGACGAGAACCTCGCCAAGCTCGAAGAGGTCGCCGGATAGAACAGTGCTGTCTCAGGACACACACATGGAGAACACACGGAGGCGAACACGATGAGCGCCGAGACGCCCGAACCGGATATCACGTCCAGACCACGCGGGCGTGCGGCGCGCGAACGGATGTACCGGTACGTCCTGTTGCTGTGTGCGGCGCTGTCGATCCTCGTGACGATCAGCATCGTCGTGTTGCTCGCGCGGGACGCGATCACCTTCTTCACGCTCGTGAACCCGCTCGAGTTCTTCGGCGGGACGGAGTTTCTCCTCAGCCGGAACGTCTACGGGCTGCTCCCGCTGTTGAGTGGCACCCTGCTGGTGACGGTGATCTCCGCGCTGATCGCCCTGCCGACCGGCGTCGCGGCGGCGGTGTATCTCAGCGAGTACGCCAGCGACCGGATGCGCTCGGTGTTAAAGCCCGGTCTGGAAGTCCTCGCGGGGATTCCGACCGTCGTCTACGGGATCTTCGCGCTCGTCTACGTGACGCCGTTCCTGCGGACGATCGGCCTGCCGGTCAACACCTTCAACATTCTCAGCCCGTCGATCATGGTCGGGATCATGATCATCCCGATGGTGTCCAGCCTGAGCGAAGACGCCATGAGCTCCGTCCCGGACTCGCTGCGGCGGGCCGGCTACGGGATGGGAGCGACGAAGTTCGAGGTGACCACCGGCGTGGTCTTGCCCGCGGCGGCGTCGGGGATCTTCTCCTCGTTCATCCTCGCGCTGTCGCGAGCCATCGGCGAGACGATGATCGTCGTGGTCGCGGCCGGCAGTCAGCCCCGGATGCTGAACCTCGCGGAGCCCCTCCAGAACCTCTGGCAGGGGTTCCAGCCGATGACGGCCGCGATGGTCCAGATCAACAGCGCCGACAGCGTCAGTCAGCTCGGGTTCAGCAGCATGTTCGCGATCGGGCTGACGCTGTTTGTGATCACGTTCCTGCTGAACCTCGTGAGCAACCGCATCGCAGCCCGATACCGGGAGGAGTACGAATGAACGACACAACGATGGGTGAGCACTGATGGCGACGACGGAACCGGACGTCGACTGGCACGGCGACGACAGCTCGGTCAACCACCTCCGCGGGCGAGCGTTCGAGGCGACCTGCCTCGCGGCGACCGCGTTCGGGCTCGTCTCCGTGTTGCTCCTCTTGCTGTTCGTCGCCAACGACGCGTTCAGACCGCTCTCGGCCGACAGCGGGTGGCTCCTCACCTACGCCGCGACCGTGCTGGCCCCGCTGGCCGCGCTCGCGGTGTACTACTACCGGCTCGACGAACCGGCCGGCGAGGTCGCGTACGTGACCAGCGGCCTCCCCGTGGTCGGCGTCTTGCTCACGGGCGGGTTCGCGGTCATGTTCATCGAGTTGCTCTCGATCCTCGAGTGGTTCGCGCTGGTGACCTCGCTGGTCGCGGCCGGCGGCCTGATCGTCGCCCACGGACGCCTGCGGCCCAACGCGGCCCTCGAACGCCTCGTCGTGCTGTTTGGCGCGCCGGTCGTGACGGTCCTGGGGACCCCGCCGGCCCAGTTCAACTGGCTCGTCACCGACCTGGCGGCGGCGCTGGGCGTCGACTTCGGGCTGTACCACCGCGTGATCAGTCTGCGAGAAGTGCTGTTGCGCCTGCCGTACGTGCCCACCAACTGGCTGTTGCTCCTCGGGACGCTGGTCGCGCCACTCGCCGTGGCCGGCGGCGTGTTCGTCGCCCGGCGTCGCGACTCTCGACGGGCCGGCTTCGCGGTCGTCGGCGCGACACTCGTCGGCGCGCTTGCCGGCCTCGTCACCGGTCCGGCGCTCGGGATCGGTTACGGCGGCTGGATGCTGCTGGTCGCGTTCGTCGCGCTGCCGGTCGGCATCTACGTCGAGGGCGTCGTGCGCCGTCGCGAAGGCGTGCGCGGACTGGCCTTCCCGGTCATCGCCGTCCTCGGCGTGGCCGTCGGCAGCGTCGTCGTCGATGCCGCCGGCTTCGCCGGTCCCGACTCCTGGCTCGACTGGGGGTTCCTGACCAGTGCGACCTCGCGGACCGCCGCCGACGCCGGGATCTACCCCGCGATGGTCGGCTCGATCATGATGATCATCGTGATCGTCCTGGCGACGTTCCCCGTCGGCGTCGGCGCGGCGATCTATCTCGAAGAGTACGCCCCCTCCGAGGGGCCGATGGGCAAGTTCGTCACGCTCGTCGAGATCAACATCGGGAACCTGGCCGGCGTCCCCTCGGTCGTCTACGGCCTGCTGGGACTGGCACTGTTCATCCGGATCGTCCAGTGGCCCCAGGGCTCGATTGTCGTCGCCGGCCTCGCGGTCGGCCTGTTGATCCTGCCGATCGTCATCATCTCCGCACAGGAGGCGATCCGCTCGGTGCCCGACTCGTTCCGACAGGCCTCCTACGGGATGGGGGCGACCCGCTGGCAGACGATCCGGCAGGTCGTCCTGCCCGAAGCGCTGCCGGGGATCCTCACCGGGACGATCCTGGCGCTCGGGCGCGCGATCGGCGAGACGGCACCGCTGCTGATGATCGGGGCGGCGGCGTCGGTGCGACTCGCCCCGAACGGCTTCTTCGACGTGGCGAGTATGATGCCCCGACAGATCTACAGCTGGTCGAGCGAACTGGAGCCGGCGTTTCGCCACGGCGTCCTCGCCGCTGGCGTGATCACGCTCCTGGCGGTGTTGCTGGTGATGAACGCGACTGCGATCGTCATCCGCAACCGGTATCAACGAGAGTGACAATTCATGACACAGAACGAGATGACGAGCGACGACAGTACCGATCCCACGGCCGCTGCGACCACTTCCACCCCGGACCCGTCGGGTGAGCCACTCGTCGACCAGTCGATCGAGGTCGACGGCACCGACGGCGGTGCCCAGACCGGTCGTGAGCAGGTCATCGAGGCCCGGGACCTGGACGTCTTCTACGGCGACGTACAGGCGCTACAGGGCATCACCATGTCGATCCCAGAGAATCAGGTGACGGCGATGATCGGCCCATCGGGCTGTGGGAAGTCCACGTTCCTGCGGTGTATCAACCGGATGAACGACCTCATCGACGCCGCCAGGGTCGAGGGCGAACTCTACTTCGAGGGGAAGAACATCTACGACGACGACGTGGACCCGGTCGCACTGCGCCGCCGGATCGGGATGGTGTTCCAGCACCCCAACCCCTTCCCCAAGAGCATCTACGACAACGTCGCATACGGCCTGCGGATCCAGGACGAGACCGAGAACCTGGACGAGAAGGTCGAGACGGCACTCAAGCGAGCGGCGCTGTGGGACGAAGTCGAGGACCAGCTCGACAAGTCCGCGCTCGACCTCTCGGGTGGGCAACAACAGCGCCTCTGTATCGCGCGGGCCATCGCCGTCGATCCCGACGTGATCCTCATGGACGAGCCGGCGTCGGCGCTGGACCCGATCGCCACCTCGAAGATCGAGGACCTCATCGAGGAACTGGCCGAAGAGTTTACTGTCGTCATCGTCACACACAACATGCAACAGGCCGCCCGGATCTCGGACAAGACCGCCGTCTTCCTCACCGGCGGCGAACTCGTCGAGTTCGGCGACACGCAGTCGATCTTCGAGAACCCCGAGCACCAGCGCGTCGAGGACTACATCACCGGCAAGTTCGGATAACACCGACGGATGGCACCCGACTACGACGCCGTCGTCTTCGACAACGACGGCGTGTTGATCGAACGGACCGACGAACGGCTGCTGGCCGAAGCCGTCGGCGAGGCGTTCGCGGCGTTCGACGTATCGGTCGACGAGGAGCGCGCCCGCGAGATGGCCGCCAGTGACGGACCACCCGGCGAGGCCTTCGAACGCCGCTTCGACATCGACCCCGCAGAGTTCTGGCAACGCCGGGAGGCGAAGGCCAGTGCGATCCAGCGCGAGGCGATCCACAGCGGCGAGAAGTCCCTCTACGACGACACGGCGGTCCTCGAAGCGCTCCCACACGCGACCGGGCTCGTCAGCAACAACCAGCACGCGACGATCGAGTTCATCCTCGACCACCACGACCTCGGGCGGCACTTCGAGACCGCGTACGGACGCGTCCCCACCATCGACGGGGCGAGACGCAAGAAGCCAGACCCAAGCTACATCGAGCAGGCACTCGACGACCTCGGCACGCGATCGGCGCTGTACGTCGGCGACAGCGAGAAAGACGTGGTCGCCGCCCAGCGGGCCGGGATCGACTCGGCGTTCGTCCGGCGTGACCACCGGGCCGACCTCGACCTCTCGGCGACGCCGACCTACGAGGTCACAGACCTCTACGAACTGGCCGACCGACTGGGCGTCCGGATCGAGTGAGACGGATTGTTGTCGATCTGTCCCGGATCGACCGCACGACCTCGTGCGATCGACCTGGCAAACGGCGACAACAATCCGTATGAGTTCCCCCCGCGCAATCGACACATGACACGAGATCGCTACGAAACAGAGCTCGAAGCACTGAAAGAGGGCGTCACGTCGATGGCGACGCTGGTCGTCGAGCGCCTCCGCGAGGCGGCACGCGCCTACGAGGACGGCGACGAGGACGGCGGCCGGGAGATTGCCCAGCGCGACGACGAGATCAACGAGCTGTATCTCGAACTCGAAAGCGAGTGTATCGATCTGCTGGCGCTCCAACAGCCCGTGGCCGGCGATCTCAGATTCGTCGTCGCGACGTTCAAGATCCTCACCGATCTGGAGCGAATCGCCGACCTCGCCGCCAACATCGGCCGGTACGCCGGGACGCCCGGGCGCGACCGCCTCACCGTCGTCCCGATCGCAGACATCGCGGACATGGCCAGCAGCCAGGTGGCCGACGCGATCGCGGCCTACGTCGAGGAGGACCCGGAACAGTGTCGGACGATCGTGGCCGGCGACACGGACCTCGATCAGCGCTGTGAGGCCGCGGCCGACGACCTCGTGCGATACCTGGCGGCGTACGACGCGGCCGGCGACGACCACGAGACGCTGCTGGCAGACACCAAACAGTTTCTCCTGACCGTCCGTGACCTCGAACGGGTCGGCGACCACGCCGTCAACATCGCTGCCCGGACCTTCTACATGATCGAGAGCGACGACGAACTGATCTACTGATCGACTCTGTCTGCATCCCCGCGAGTGAATCGAGCGGGGTTCACTGGTCCGAGCGAAGTGAGGGCCAGCCTTTTCACCCACGTTTTTGCGCGAGTGGTCAGCTCGGTTGACCCGACGCGCAAAAAGGTGGTTGAGAGCGACGACGAACTGATCTATTAGCTGCCCGGAGTTCGTCGAAGGGAAAGCCTGATACGGATGTCCGGCGCAAGACCGTGCATGCCACGCGAATCGTATCAGGAACGCCTCGAAGAGCTCCGGGAGGACGTCCTCTACATGTCCGAAGTCGTCCTGGAGCGGTTCCGCGTCGGACTCGACGCGCTCGAACAGAAAGACGAGGAGCTGGCCTGGGAAGTCATCGAGGGCGACGACGAGATCAACCAGATGTACCTCGAACTCGAACAGGACTGTGTCGACCTGCTGGCGCTCCAACAGCCCGTCGCCGGTGACCTGCGCTTCATCGCCGCCTCGTTCAAGATCATCACCGACCTCGAACGCGTCGCCGACCTGGCGACCAACCTCGGCGAGTACACGCTCACCGCCGACCGGGACATGTTCCCCGAGGTCGACATCCAGGGCATCGCCGACCACACCCTGGAGATGATCGAGGACGCGATGGCGGGGTACCGCGACGAGGACACCGACGCCTGCTACCAGATCGCCGAACGGGACGACGAGATCGACGAGCGCTGTGAAGACGCCTCGGAGGCGGTCGTCCGCGACCTCATCGAGCGCGAGGTCGGCGACGGTGCCGACGACGCGGAGATCGAACAGCTGATGAACGACGTGTCGCGTCTCCTGCTGACGATTCGGGACCTCGAACGGGTCGGCGATCACGCCGTCAACATCGCCGCCCGGACGCTGTACATGGTCGAGAACGACGACGAACTGATCTACTGATCGAACCCGTCTGCATCCTCGCGAGCGGAGGAGTCGTCGACAGTGCCGACCCGAGCCGAAAAGTGCGGGCGAAGACGACAGACCGAGCGACTAGTCGAGCGAACGGTCCTGTCCGCCGGCCAGACCGGCCTCGGTGATCCGGAACTGGACGGTGTCGCCCGCGGCCTTCGCGCGGTGTTTCTCCAGTGTCGCTCTCCGATTCCCGCCCCGGAACCGGTCGAGCCGGACGATCGCGCCGGACCAGTGGTTCAGCGTGTGGCCGCCCAGCGCTCGGGTGCCGTCGCTGTCCGGGTCCGCGAAGACCTGATTCGTGACGGCCACGGCCAGGTCGTGCTTGCGCGCCAGCGAGAGCAGGTGCGTGATCTGACGGGCCACGTCTCGCAGCGCCTCGCCGCCGTCGCCGTCGTCCCGTTCGAGCCGGTAGAAGCCGGTCGCGCTGTCGAGGACGATCAACTCGACCTGCGAGGCCAGCTCCGCGGCGTCCTGGACGGCGACCTCCTGGTCCTCGAAGTCGAGCGCCTCGGAGACGACGATCCGTTCGGCCAGGTCCGCGAGCGTCTCGTCCGTCTCGTCGGCGCGCGCCCCTGCGATCTGCTCCATCCGGTCGGCCGACAGTCCCTCCGTGTCGATGTACAGCGCCGATTCGCCGGCGGCCGCCACTTCGACTGCGCCACTGAGCGCGAGGTTCGTCTTGCCCGCTGCCGGTGGGCCGTAGATCTGAGTGACCGCGCCGCGCTCGAACCCGCCACCGAGCAGGTCGTCGATCTCCGCGCAGCCGGTCGAAACGTACTCGCTCACGTCCTCGGCTACGGTGAGGCGCGGTTAAACGCTGACGACCGACGCGTGACCTGCGTTCGCTGATCGGCACCTGCGACGGTAGATACTTGGAGGCGAGCGACAAGTGACGACTAGTGATCGTCGTCGCAACCGCGGACTTCGAGGTGTACCACGGCGTCGTCGGCGAGCTGCGGGACCGCGGCGTCGACTTCACGACGATCGAGCCGGGCGAGGAACTGCCCGACGAGACCAGCGTCGTCGTGACGGCGGCCGACGAGAGTCACGAGCCGGCGGGCGTCGAAGTCGTGCGAGCGGATCCGGCGACACCGCGTGCGGCCGTCGACGAGGTGGTCTCGTTGCTGCGGGGCAACGGCGGCAAGCTGGTCGTCGGGATCGACCCCGGTGACCGGCCTGGCATCGCCGTCCTCTCGGGCGAGATGGTCGTGGCCGCGTTCCAGGTGCCGGCCGACCAGGTCGCCGAGGCCGTCCACGAGGAGCTGGCCGACGCGGTCGACCCGCTCGTCCGGATCGGCGACGGCGCGCGGCTGCTGGGGGCGCGGATCATCGACGATCTGGGCGACGTGACCGTCGAACTGGTCGACGAGACCGGGACGACGCCACACCTCGGAACGGGCACCCGCGGCATGGGCGACGTGCTCGCGGCGGTCAACATCGCCCGCATCGAGGGCGAGGAGATCGAGTCCCGCGAGATCGATCCCACGGCGGGCGAACTCAAGCGCATCAAAGAGCGCTCCCGGGAGCAAAGCGAGACGAACCGGGCCATCGGCGAGGGCCTGGCCCGCCGAGTCGCGGACGGGCAGTTGACGATCGAGGAGGCGCTGGCCGAGCACCGCGACGGCGACGACGAGTGACCGGCTGACGACGACCCGAAATCCATTTTGGACGCGCGGGAGCCTCTCGAACCATGCGCCCTCCACTCGGTGCGACGCTCGCGTACGCGGCCAAACGGAAACTGCTCGTCCTCTACGGTGTCGTCTTCGTGGGACTGGCCGTCCGGAACTGGAACGTCCTCGAACCGCTGTCCATCGTCGTCGCCCTGCTGCCACCCTTCCTCCAGCGCCCGCTGCTGAGCGTCTCGGGCTTCCTGACCGAGATCGCCGGCTTCCTGCTCGTGGCCGTCGGGGCGGTCGCGATCCTGAAGACGGTTCTGGACGACTCGCTGGCGACCGACCGTCAGCGCGCAGATCCCTGACGGCTACCGGACGGCGTCTTCGGCCCGGCGAAGCACCTCGCGGACGGGCAGTCCGGTCTCGCCTGCGACCGCGGCGGCGTCGTCGTACTCGCCGCTCACGTCGAAGACAGTGCCCTCGCTGTCGGTGGCGACCTTCACGTCGACCTCGTAGGCGTCGCCGTCGATCTCGACCGTGGCCGTGACGATCTCGCGGTCGGCGATCCAGCGGTGGCCGGCACCGTGGGCTCGCACGCCCAGCGTTCCCGTCTCCTCGGCGAGCCGGCGCGCGACGCGCTCGCTGTCTGCCGGCTTGCAGACCACCTTGACGAGGTGGCCCGGCCGTGACTTCTTCATCGTGGCCGGGAGGATCGACACGTCTCGCGCCCCCGCCTCCTGCAGTCGTTCCTGCAAGCTACCCAGCACCTCCGGCGTCGTATCGTCGAGGTTCGTCTCCAGGACGGTGATCTCGTCACGACGGAGCCCGCCGCCACCGTCGCCGACGATCGCCCGCAGGACGTTCGGGCGGTTCTCGAACGAGTACCCCCCAGCGCCGTAGCCAGACGCCTCGACGGCGAGTTCCGGCAGCGCGTCGACGCCGTCGGCGAGGTGTGCGAGGATCGCCGCGCCGGTCGGCGTCAGCAACTCGGCGTCGACGGGTCCGCCAGCGAGCGACCAGTCGGCGCGCTCGGCGATCTCGACGACGGCCGGGCCGGGAACGGGGTAGGTCCCGTGGCTCATCTCGACGGTGCCACCGCCCGCGGAGAGCGGCGTCGTGACGACGCGTTCGACGCCGAGGTCGTCCAGCAGGAGACAGACGCCGACGATGTCGGCGATGGCGTCGTCGGCCCCGACCTCGTGGAAGTGCATCTCGTCGAGCGTGGTGTCGTGGACCGCGGCTTCGGCCTCACCGAGGAGCTCGAAGATCGCCAGCGCGTCGCGCTCGACGCTGGCGGGGAGGGCCATCTCCCCGACGATCTCGCGGACCTCGCCCAGCGAGCGGGACGGACCGTGCCCCTCGGCGGCGGTGTCGCCGTGAGTGTGACCGTGGCCGCCGTCCGCGTGGTCGTGGCTGTGGTCGTGCCCTGGTACCTTCGAAGGCATCTGGTGGTTCGCGTCGGTCCCGTCCGTCCGAGCCTCGTCTACGTCGGTCAACAAGACCGCGACGCTCGTGGCACCGATCCCGCGTTCGACCGTCTCGGAGAGTTCGTACCGGATCGGGAGGGCGTCCTCGACGGGGGCGAGGGCGTCGCGATCGGCACCGACGGCCAGGAGGGCAGCGAGCAGCATGTCGCCGCTGGCACCCATGCGGCCGTCGAAAGCGAGTGTTCGCATACCCGTTGCGTCGGTGCGCCGAAAGAAAAGTACCCCGAAGCGCCGATCAGTTGCGGACGACGTGGACGTCGTACTCCTCGTCGGCTTCCTCGCCGACCGGCACGACCACGTCCTCGTCGTCGCTCCCGACGAACAGGACGGTCGCGTCCACGTCGCCGGCAGTCTGGCGAACGTCCTCGGAGAAGCCACCCGCGGGCGAGTGTGCGCTCACGTCGGTGTAGCGCAGTTCCGTGTCGTCGGTCGCCTCCTCGATCTTGCGTTCGAGGTCCTGCGTGACCGATTCCAGCGGGAAGTCGTCGTCGCGGTCGACCCACTGCCGGCGCTCGGCGTAGCTGTCGCCGGTCGGGATGTAGCTGACGGCGACGACGTCGCGATCCAGCGCCGTACCGTACTCGACTGCGCGTTCGAGTGCCAGACGGGCCGGCGACGATCCGTCGTACGGAACGAGAAACACCATAGTCGCGGCTTTCGCGGCCAGCCCTATGAAAGCTACCACCACGGCAAGGTGTGACATGAAGAGGCGACCGACGTACGGTGGCGGCGTCGATAACGCGGCCGCACGGGTGTGACACATGATAACATAAGTACCTGCCGGACGAACGGGGGACCGCCGGTAGCATAAAGCATATCTCCGGTCACGACTGAAATCAGGTATCCCCGCAGACTAACTATGAACGAGGTTCAACTGGAGGTCGCGAAAGCGTACCCGAACGACTCGGGGCGCGGTATCGCTCGCCTGGATCCGGACACGCTCTTGCATCTCAAGCTCTCGCCCGGCGACATCATCGAGATCGAGGGAAGTGACACCACCGCCGCGAAAGTGTGGCGTGCGGATCGACAGGACTGGAACACCGACACGGTGCGCATCGACGGCTTCACGCGACAGAACGCCGACGTGGGTATCGGCGAACGCGTGACGATTCGCAAGGCCGACGCCGAGAAGGCCGACAAGCTCGTGCTGGCTCCGCCCGAAGAAGCCAGCGTCCAGTTCGGCTCGGACGCGGCGGGCATGGTCAAGCGCCAGATCCTCAAGCGCCCGGTCGTCGAGCGCGACATCGTCCCCGTGATGTCCAGTACGAACCACCCGTTCATGCGCTCGCCGGGCCAGGCGATCCCGCTGATCGCCGTCGAGACCGAGCCCGAGGGCGTCTGTCTCATCACCGAGGACACGGACGTGGAGTTGCGCGAAGAGCCAATCAGCGGCTTCGAGAAGACCGGCGGGGGCATCACCTACGAGGACATCGGCGGCCTCTCCAGTGAGATCCAGCGGGTCCGCGAGATGGTCGAGTTGCCGATGAAACACCCCCAGATCTTCAAGAAGCTCGGCATCGAGCCGCCACAGGGGGTGTTGCTCCACGGTCCACCGGGCACGGGCAAGACCCTGCTCGCGAAGGCCGTCGCCAACGAGACCTCTGCCAGTTTCTTCTCTATTGCCGGTCCGGAGATCATCTCGAAGTACTACGGCGAGTCCGAACAGCAACTCAGGGAGATCTTCGAGGACGCCAGCGAGGAGGCCCCCTCGATCATCTTCATCGACGAACTGGACTCGATCGCGCCCAAGCGCGAGGACGTGACCGGCGAGGTCGAGCGCCGTGTCGTCGCCCAGCTGCTGACGATGATGGACGGCCTCGAATCCCGCGGGCAGGTCATCGTCATCGCCGCGACCAACCGCGTCGACAGCGTCGATCCCGCACTGCGCCGACCGGGCCGGTTCGACCGCGAGATCGAGATCGGCGTTCCCGACGAGGTCGGCCGCGAGGAGATCCTCCAGATCCACACCCGCGGGATGCCCCTCTCGGACGACGTGGCCCTCTCGAACCTGGCGACCGAGACCCACGGGTTCGTCGGTGCCGACATCGAGAGCCTGACCAAAGAGGCCGCGATGAAGGCGCTGCGCCGGTACCTCCCCGAGATCGACTTAGACGAGGAGGACATCCCGCCGAGCCTGATCGACCGCATGATCATCAAACGCGAGGACTTCCGCGGTGCCCTCAACGAGGTGAGTCCGAGCGCCATGCGGGAGGTGCTGGTCGAGCTCCCGAAGATCTCCTGGGACGACGTGGGCGGCCTCGACGACGCCAAAGAGCAGGTCCAGGAGTCCGTCGAGTGGCCGATGAACAGCCCGGAGAAGTTCGATCGCATGGGCGTCTCGCCGCCCTCTGGCGTCCTGCTGTACGGGCCGCCGGGGACCGGCAAGACCCTGATGGCCAAAGCCGTCGCCAACGAGACCGACGCCAACTTCATCTCGGTGCGGGGCCCACAGCTCCTCTCGAAGTGGGTCGGCGAGTCGGAGAAGGCGATCCGTCAGACCTTCCGGAAGGCCCGGCAGGTCGCACCGACGGTGATCTTCTTCGACGAACTCGACTCGCTCGCACCGGGACGTGGCGGCGAGACCGGGAGCAACGTCTCCGAGCGCGTCGTCAACCAGCTGCTGACCGAACTCGACGGGCTCGAAGAGATGGAGGACGTGATGGTGATCGGCGCGACCAACCGGCCGGACATGATCGATCCGGCACTGATCCGCTCGGGTCGCTTCGACCGCCTCGTGATGGTCGGCGAACCCGGCATCGAGGGTCGCGAACAGATCCTCAAGATCCACACCGACGACACGCCGCTGTCGCCGGACGTGAGCCTGCGCGAACTCGCCGAGATGACCGGCGGCTACGTCGGCTCCGACCTGGAGTCGATCGGCCGCGAGGCCGCCATCGAGGCGCTGCGTGAGGACGACGACGCCGAGATGGTCGAGATGAAGCACTTCCGGCAGGCCATGGAGAACGTGCGCCCGACGATCACCGACGACATCCGCGACTACTACGAGCAGATGCAAGACGAGTTCAAGGGCGGCGGCGAACCCCAGCAGACTCAAGGCGGCGGCCGCATCGGCTTCCAGTAACCGTCCGCCGCTCTTATGGACGTTTCAAGGCTAAAACCTCGCCCTTTAGGGCGGGGATACAGCCGACAACTCCTCCACTAACCACGTTCCATGGCACTGCTGGATATTCCACGCCCAGTCGTTGTGTTTAATATACAATCTCCCATAACTAGTTATGAATACAGTCCGATGCTGGAGACAACTCGCACCTATCGAGCGAAAATCGTTAACCACCAACAGGTGAGTGACGACCTCAACCAGTGCGGGTTCTCCGCGTCGAAACTGTGGAATGTCGCCCGATACTACACGCAAGGCCGATGGGATGAAGACGGGGAAATACCCGACGACGGCGAACTCAAATCCGAACTCAAGGAACACGAACGATACAGTGACCTACATTCTCAGTCAAGTCAGCGAGTTCTTGAAGAGCTTGCTGAGTCGTTCACCAGTTGGTACAAAGCACGCCAACGCGGAGACGAGGACGCCAACCCACCGGGCTATCGCAAACACGGCGACGAACACCCGCGCTCCACCGTGACGTGGAAGCAGAAAGGCATCAAGCACGACACGAAGCACAACCAACTTCGTCTAAGCAAGGGATTCAACCTAAAGAACCACCGCTCGGATTTCATCCTCTGTGAGTACAAAACACGACCAGACGTGACTGTGGAGAACATCCAGCAGGTTCGCGCCGTCTGGAACGGCGACCGCTGGGAACTGCACCTCGTCTGTAAGGTCGAAATTCCCGTCGAGGACGCACCGGGAGACAACACGGCGGGGATCGACCTCGGCATCAAGAACTACCTCGCGATCGCTTACGACAACGGTGACGCCGAGTTGTATCCGGGGAACGTGCTGAAGCAGGACAAGCACTACTTCACTCGTGACGAGTACGACACAGAGGGCGAGAACGGTCCGTCACACCGTGCGCTTCGCGCCCGACAGAAACTCTCGCGTCGGAAAGACCACTTCCTGCACTCGCTCGCCAAGCACGTTGTAGAGCGGTGCATCGGCCACGAAGTTGGTCGTATTGCCATCGGTGACTTGAGTGAGATTCGTGAAGACGAGAACGGAGAGTCACGGAACTGGGGTCGAAGCGGGAACAAGAAACTCCACGGGTGGGAGTTTGACCGCTTCACGACGCTCTTGGAGTACAAAGCAGAGGAACACGGAATTCTTGTTGACCGTGTTTCCGAGAGAGATACGTCGAAGACGTGTTCGTGCTGTGGACGGAAGCGTGACGCCAACCGTGTGGAACGTGGCCTGTACGTCTGTGAATCGTGCTGTGCAACGATGAACGCGGACGTGAATGGTGCGGTGAATATTCGCAGAAAGATAACTCAGAATCCTCCAACGGAGGATATGAGTAACGGTCGTTTGGCACGGCCAGTAGCCTACCTGTTCAACCAAACCTCTGGGTCGTTCCGCCCGAGGGAACAGGTGGGTTGCGAACCGTAATATCCCAACGCTCGGGAATCCTCGCCCTTCAGGACGGGGAGGATGTCAACCGGATCGGTAGAGGTTCAGTCGCTGTACGACCGAGCCCAGCAGGACGGCGATCGGGATGATTTCGAGCCGTCCAACCCACATGTTGACGATCAGCATTGCCTTCGCCGGTTCTGGCATCGTCGGGCCGGTAATGCCGGAGTCGAGGCCGACGTTACTCTGTGCGCTCATCACGTCGAAGATCACGTACTCCAGGGGATGTGCCGGCGAGAGCACGCGCAGGAGGACGGCAACGCCGATGGCGAGGAACGTGATCCAGAGGACGAACACGACCGTCGCTTCGGTGAACTCTCGCTGCGCCTGCTCTTCGCTGAGTCGGCGGTTCCCGATCGTGAGATAGCGGATCGCCGTCTGGGGGTAGAAGATGTCCTGGATCTGCCAGGCAGTCCCCTTGACGATCGTGATCACGCGGATGAGCTTCAGTCCGCTCACCGTCGATCCGGCCGCCCCGCCGGTGAGCATCCCGACACACGTCAACAGCGTTGCGCCGGCACTCCAGACCGACTCCGTTCCGCCGCCGATCGTCGTGCTCCCGAAGCCGGTGTTCGAAGTCGCAGAGACGAACTGGAACAGTGCGGTGCGAAACGTCTCTTCGAGCGTGGCGTACTGGCCGTTGGCGAAGAGGATCCCCGTCAGTGCGAGCGATCCCACCGAGAACCAGATGAGCACCCAGCGGGTCTGCAGGTCGGCGTAGAAGTTCCGGATCTCGCCTTTGAAGATCAGGTAGTGGATCGGGAATGCGATGCTGCCGGCGACCATGATCGGGACCGTCGCGTACTCGATCAGGGGGCTCCCGTAGTGGCCGATCGAGTCGGCGTGGACGGAGAATCCACCCGTCGCGATGCCGGTCATCCCGTGGTTGATGGCGTCCCACAGCGGCATGCCCGCGAGGAGGAACAGACCGATCGAGCCGAGAGTGAGGCCAACGAATATCTTCCAGATCTCCTGGACCGTCGTCACGATGCTCGGATGGATCTTTTCCGACCGGGCCTCGCTCTCGTAGAGCGTGTACGAGCCGCTGCTGGAACCACCGCGCCGGAGAATCGCGACGGTCAACACGATGACGCCGACGCCGCCGACCCACTCGATGAACGACCGCCACCAGTGAAGGGAGCGTGGCAGTTTCTCCTCGACGGCAGCCATCGTGAGTCCGGTCCCGGTAAAGCCGCTCATACTCTCGAAGACCGCGTCGAGCGGATGGAGGAACACCGCGGTCGTCGCGTCCATCGGCGGCGTGTTCGTCCAGGCGGGGAAGGGATCGATCTGGATCGTCCACGCGATCAGGAAGAAAGGCAGGCCACCGAAGACGCCGACGAGCGCCCACGCCGTCGCGGCGGTGACCATCGCCTCCCGTTTCTCCGGTGGCCCAGCCCACCTGTACCACCGGGCGAGTCCGGTCCCGATGCCGGCCAGCAGCGCGGCAGAGAGGAGGAAGGCGGGTATCGCGTAGAACTCCCTGTTGATGCCTGCGACGACGACCGAGGCGACCATCATCAACGAGATGGCCTGGAAGATGCGGCCAACGTCTCGACCGACGGTGTTCGTGTTCACTTTCATGTTACAGCACTCCCGTCCCTTCGGTCCCCAGGGACCACCCGCCGACGGTGTGGTCGGTCGGGCGGGACCTGATCGTCGAGTGTTTGCTCATCGTCGTGTCAGTCGTATTCAAAATTCGAAGCCGTCAGACTCGTTCGTTTCGTGGTCCTCGTAGTGGCCGAAGATGTCGGTCACCGCCGGTGTCGCGCCGATCCCCGAGTAGACGGTCAACAGGTCCTCGTGCTCGATCCGGGTCTCTCCGCGGGGCGTGATCGGGGAGTCGGCCTCGGGCCGTTCGATCGCGACGACGAGCGTCTCGTCGTCGAGCAGGCCGGCCTCGTCGGCTTCCCCTAGTGTCATCCCGGCGATCGGGGCGTCCTCTGCGACGGTGATCTCGAACACCTCGGCCACGTCCCCGACTCGCATGTAGTCGACGACCGACGGTCGCTCGACGGCTCGAAAGAGATAATCGGCGATGAGTCGCTGTGGGTTCTCGATCGTGTTGACGCCGATCTGGCGAAAGAGGTTCATGTGCTCGGGGTTGTGGACAACCGACACGATCGCCGGTATGTCGAGTTCCTGGGCCAGCAGCGAGATCATCACGTTCGTCGCGTCCTGATCGCTCGTGGCGATGATCGCGTCTGCCCGCTGGGCCCCGGCGTCACGCAGGGTCTCCTTTACCGTCGCGTCCGCGTTGACGACCAGGCAGTCGTGTTCGCTGGCGACCTCGTCTGCTCTCTCCGGGTCTCGTTCGATGACGACGACCTCGTTTCCAGAGCGCGTTGCGATCTCTATCAGCGGCGTGCCGATGTCTCCCGCGCCGACGACGATGATGTACATGAGTGTGTGATGGTGGGTTAGTCGAACGACGATACAGTCAGGGGACCGGACAGCCGAGGTGACGACGGGACGGTGTGTGTCGGCTGTCGCCACTTCCGAGGGGCGAAGTCCGGGACCCAGTGGCGTCAGTCACGAGACTTCCCCTCCGAGTCGCCGTGTACCCGTCCAAGATAGTGCCAGTGGTACTTGCCCCCTCCGTCCTCGTCCTCGACGGGCGGGGCCCACCGGACTCGGTACGTGAAGGGGCCATGCGCTTCGCCCGTCTCGTCCGGGCGTTTCACGACTGCGATGGTGTACGCGCCGTGATCCTCGGTCCGGACGAGTTCCTCACCCTCGCGCGACTCGATGGCGTCGGTGATCGACGGGTGTTCTCCGAGCAGCTGCTGGGCGTAGTGGATGATCTCCCTGAGCTGGCCGTCGTCGCTGTCCTGGAGTGCGGTGACGACGCTGTCGGGGATATCCTCGGGTGGACTGCTGTTGGTTGCTGTCATGGTGGTTGTCGTGTGCCTCTGAATCGGTCACCGGGACCGGCGACGCGCACTCGGTGGCCGACTCGAACGGTTGTGTCGTCTCTGTGGAACGCTGTCCTCTGCTAAATTTTCGCGGCGTGATAAATACTCCGGTTAGAGTTTCGCCATCGAAAATCTGATGCAGAATATTTTTCGACCAAGAATTCGTGCGGGTGAGTATGACAACGACGAACCAAGACGATGCCCGCCAGTACACCTGCGAATCGGGGGTTAATTATGCGTTATAACCGTAGTTCCAGTATGGAGTACCGCGTTGACGAGATCGACAAACGCATTCTCTACTACCTGGCTCAGGATGCCCGAAACACGGCCGCGCCGGAGATCGCCGAAGAGATGGAGGTGACACCGGCGACGATCCGCAACCGGATTCGGCAACTCGAACAGGAGGGGGTGTTGCGGGGATATCTCGCGGACATCGACTACAAGTCTATCGAGGGACACGTCACCTACCAGTTCAGCTGTACCGCACCGATTCCGGAGCGTGATCGGCTTGCACAGTCCGCGCTGGAGGTCTCCGGAGTCGTGACCGTCCGGAAGCTGATGACCGGGAACTCGAATCTCACGATAACCGTCGTCGGCTCGGATACGAGCGATGTCGGCCGTATCGCGGGCGAACTGTCGGACCTCGGAGTGACGATCGAAGACGAGAACGTCATCGATGGGGCGTACCATCGACCGTACGATCCCTTCGGCCCGGAAGACGCACCGAAGGGGCCGTCCCTGACCGACTTCATGAGCCTCGCCGGTGGCGCGGAAGTCGTCGAGTTCACGGTGTCAGAGGGAGCGGCGATCACCGGGCTGACGATCGAGGAGGCCGTCGAAGACGAACTCCTGAGCGACGAGATGCTGGTGGTCGGTGTCGAACGCGGCGGCGACGTACTCACGCCCAAGGGCGAGACGGTCATCGAGACCGGCGATGTCGTCTCGCTGTTCTCGAAGACGGGACTGGAGAGAGACGCTCTCGAAGTGTTCGGGACCGAATCGACGCCCTAAGCCGTCGACGACCTGGTGCGTCTCTCGACGGCCAGGGCGTCGGGAGGTGCCCACCGCGATATCACACGCTATTTGAGCCTCGGCGCGAAGCGTCCACACGATGCCCTCCAGAATCGAAGCCGTCCTGTTCGACGAACCGTCCGGCAGTCCCATGCCTCTCATCATGTTCTCCGGCGCGGTACTGTTCGTGGGCGTCTACGCCTACGGTGCCCTGCGTGGCGGTGCGAACAGCTACTTGCTCGTCATGGCCGCGGGCTCTACCCTGTCGGGGATCGCAGAGTCCCTGCCGACGGATCGTCGACGGATCGCAGGCGTCCTGCGTGTCACCGCGATACTGATCCTGCTGGCTCTGGTCGCCGTCGTCCTGTTCGCACCCGATCAGGTTCTCGCCTGAGCGCTCACTCCCTTCGACCGAAAAAAGCGCCGCTGACAGCCTACAGCTCGCCCAGCTTCCGCAGCAGCTGGCCGCGGTACTCCTCGTCGGCGCGGACGCCTTTCATCTCCAGGACGTTACGCTGGAGCTTGTCGAGGGCGACGTTGAACGCCGTGTCGGAGCCGTAGCCCTCGCCGGAGCCGGCGGCCTGTCCCTTGTTGGTGCGCAGGCGGATCTGACACTGGATCAGTGGCGTGCCACGGAGCTTCTCTTTGTGTTCGTGGAAGCGCACGTGGGCGTGCTGGACCTGCATGTCCTGGTACTTGCTGGCCACGTCGCCGATCTCCTCGCGGATGTCGTCCCGAGAGATCGTGTTGTCCAGGAGGTTGATGTTGGTGATCTGTACGTCCATGTGGTCCTCCTCGGTGAACGTCAGCGCGCGGAGCACGTCCGTCTTGGTGACGATGCCGGCGACCAGCGAGTCGTCGTGGTCCGGCGTGACCACGAGGCCGGCGAAGTCGTTTTCGAGCATCCGCTCGACGGCGTCGCGAACGGAGTCGTCAAGCGAGGTCGTCTCGACGGGGCTGTTCATCACGTCGTAGACCGGTAGATCGAGGACGCGGTCGTTCTCGCCCGAGCGGTCGCCCCGCGTCGCCTTGTTCATGTCTCGGACGACCACGTCGACGATGTCGTGGGTCGTGACCATGCCAGAGAGGTCCCCGTCGTCGTCGAGCACGGGGATACGAGAGATGCCGTGCTTGCGTAGGAGGTTGATCGCTTGCCCGACGTGGGTCTCCTCGGTGATCGTCACGACGTCTTTGGTGTAGATCTGTTCGACGGTGAGAGCATCGAGATTCTCCAGGACGGCGTCGAGAATGTCGTCGCCCGTGACGACGCCCCACAGAGAGTCGCCCTCGAAGACCGGTGCGATCTTCGCACCGCCCTCGACGAGGACGCGAGCGACCTCGCGGACGTCGTCGTGGCGTTCGACTTTCGGGGCCGACCGCATCATCGCACCTGCCTTCGCGTTGTCCTCGACGTGGGACTGGACCAGCTGCTTCTGGGTAATCACGCCGGCGTACGCCCCGTCCTCGGTGATGACGATTCCCTTGGGGTTCTCGCGCTCGAAGATCGAGCGCACTTTCCCGAGGCGGACATCGGCGTCGAGTTCAACAAAATCACTAGTGGCAATATCAGCTATATTCATCGTACTTCCCATTACGAGGGTTCGACGCCGGAGGTAATCAAAGTTGGTTCCGGTTCCAGCCCCTGAGAATGCTCGTCGGACTCGTTCACCCCCGCAGTTCATTGTGCCAGCGCCCGAACACCCGGCGTGCTCCCGGACATCACCGTCCTCGGTCCGTACACGTACCTCGCGACAGAGATCGTGTGGGGTCTCGTCGCGGCCGGCCTGCTCTGGTACGCCGACGCGGCCCGGACTGCCGCCCGAACGATCGCCGTCCTCTATCCGTTCGCGTACGTCTGGGACTGGTATACGCTGGAGGTCGGCGTGTTCGCGATCCCGATGCGAACCGGCGTCGAACTGCTGGGGATCCCGATCGAGGAACACATCTTCATGCTCGTCGTTCCGGCGATGGTCGTCGGCGCTCACGAGACACTCGCGCGACTCGACGACGACTGACGCTGTCGGCTGTTCGTCCCGTGGCCGTCGCAACCGAGGGAGCGATATCGTAACGCGCCGACACAGACGGTGCGAGGCGGTACCGGAGAGCCAGCGACGACGGCGACCGTTCTCCGACCGCAGCAGCGAGACACCGCGGACCGATCAGTATAGTATTTCTTAAACATCCGATTATAGTTGGAAAGCGTTTCTCCCTGTGAGTTGAACGATCACAGAACCAGCTGCTGTCAAAGCTAGTGCAAAACCGCTCTACCCACTATTTTGTATGTGAATGTTACCCACGTCAACGGGTCCACGCAAAGTATTAGTGTGATGCGCGTGTTCTGACACGTAGATCAACTGAACCATGTCCGATACCCCCACCCCCCACATCGAACTCTACGTCCGGTCGCTCGTTCCGGACGGTGCCCACGAGCGACAGGCGGCCGTCATCGAGCGACTCGAAACGCTGGACCAGGACGACGCGATCGAAGACTTCTCGGTCATCGTCTGGGGCAAGCAGGTGTCCAGAGAGTCGGCGGCCGCTCACACAGAAGAGGGTCGGTACATCCTCAATCGCGTCGCCGAGTTCAAGCAGTGGGCGCTGTCGAACAACGTCTCGCTGGAGTCGTTCTACCAGACGACCGAGATCTCCTCGGAGATCACCGACGACTACTCGGCGATGATCCTGCCCGTGATGGGGCTGGCCGAGTACGAGGGCGGGGAACTCCAGCACGTGGCTCCCTGTACGAATGGTGACGTGGTCCACACGATCATGGACCGGCTCGAACGCCTGGAAGCCGGCGAACCACCGGCCATCGAGCAGGAAGCGAGCAACGCCTCGATCGTCTAGAGGCTGCCGTCAGCGAACTGTTCGACGGCCTTGCCCTCCGCTCGCTGTAACCGGTACTGTACCGTCGATCGCGGCACGTCCAGTCGCTCGCCCAGTTCGCCGACAGTCGTCTCCCGTGGCGTCCGGTAGTATCCCGCGTCGACGGCCGCTTGTAGGGTTCGACGCTCCTCGACGGTGAGATCGGCGTCGAAGGCATCGTCGCCGCGCCAGCCGTCGATCCCGCCGACGTGGCCCAGTTCGAGCGTCAGTCCGTCTCTGAGGTTCCGCTCGATCGCGTCGTACAGCTCGCCGACCGGCGTCGCTTCCGGCATCAGGACTCGCCAGACGTACTCGTCGCCGGACCGTTCCGCGTCGAACAGCACCCCGTCGCCCACGTAGTCGACGGCCAGATACGGGATAGAGTGACAGCGGTCGATCTCCTGGCGGCGCGTGTAGACCAGGCGATGCTCCGGACCGGCGTCCAGAAGCTGGTACTCGCGTGTGGACGAACACTGCTCCATGTCCAGACACTCGTTACAGATCGACTCGTCGAGATAGAGATCGTCGAGCCGGTCGAGCACGTCCGACGGGCCGACGATGCGGTCGATTCGCCACATCGCGTCCGCGTTGGCGAAACAGGCCTGCGAGCGAGCGTAGAGCGACGGAGTCTCGACGAAGAGGTCCATCAGGTCGTCCGCGCCCGACTCGTACTGGACCGTGAACTCGAACTCGCGCATACGCGGAGGTCGGTTGGCTATCTCCAAGTGGATTTCGTTCCGAGACGCCGATCGGCAGCCCCGCGGCGGAGAAACACCGCTCAGACTGTCGTTTGCAGGCGCTCGGCGTAGGGACCGACCGTGTCGTCGTCCAGGAGTGTCTCTACGATCGTCTTCACGCCGACTTCGGCGTCGTAGGCCGGCCGCCCCTTCCCCGTCGCCGACGTGGTCCGCTCGGTCGACAGCAGGTCGTCCGCCGCGAGCGATCCCAGCGCCGACACGACCGCCTGTCGTTCGACGCCGCCGAACGGATCACGATCGACCGTATCGAGCTGGTCCTTGATCGTCTCTGTCACCACGTGGGACTGGACCGGAGTCTCCCCTTCGATGGTCAGTTCGGCGACCGCCAGCAACACGAACTGTTCGAACGGCCGACGTGAGCAGATCGTCTCGTCCATGTGGTCACACTCTGGCGGACGGCGTATGAAGCTATTGGGACCGCCGATATCGTGCGCGAAAAATTGTGACACAGCCGGCACACCGTCGTCCAGCGGCGGTTTCGAAACGCCGGCTTCCGAGAGGCCACCGCCGAGCCACACGCGACACTCACGAGGACGTGTCCCCGAAGCGGTGCCGTCTGTCGACTGGGGCGGCATCAAGACCGGCGAACGAATCGCTTCGCTCGCGGTTTGTGTCGTCAAAAATGGGTTGGGGCGGATTTGAACCGGAATCAGACGTGCTCGCTGCGCTGTGCGCGACTGATAGGGTTCAAATCACCGCGCCATTCACTTCTCACGTCCGTTCGTCGCAGAAATGGGTTGGGGCGGATTTGAACCGCCGGCCTCCTCCATGTCAAGGAGGTGTCATAACCAACTAGACCACCAACCCGCGTTGGCTTCTATCTACACTCATCCGTTGCAGAGGGGTATAATTGAATGTTTCGAAAGCGAATCCCAGCGCCGTCTGTGGGTTGTGGACATGGTGCGGTCGAGCGCGATTCGAGCGACACGGCGTGTCCGCTCGGGCGATGTCCCGATATCGAATCCGTCACGTGGTCCCGACAGCCTTATTTGGATGTACGAGGTTGTACATTACAACACGAAAGAGTTCATTGGTGGCCCACAATGCAGGAATACATCGAACGCGTGACCGAGGGAGAGGATCTGACACAGGACGAGGCTCGCGAGGCGGCGACGGCGGTCTTCGAGGACGCCACGGAGGCCCAGATCGGGGCGTTGCTGACGGGCCTTCGGGCGAAAGGAGAGACCGAGGCCGAGATCGCCGGCTTCGCCGAGGGGATGCGCGACGCCGCGCGGACGATCGACCCCGACCGGAGGCCGCTGGTCGACACCTGTGGCACCGGCGGCGACGACTACGACACGATCAACGTCTCGACGACGAGCACGATGGTCGCCGCGGGTGCCGGCGTCCCCATCGCCAAGCACGGCAACTACTCCGTCTCCTCCTCGTCGGGGAGCGCGGACGTACTGGAGGTGGCCGGCGTCGACGTGGAGGCCGAACCGCCACAGGTCGAGCAGGCCATCGAGGACGACGGGATCGGGTTCATGCTCGCGCCCGTCTTCCACCCCGCGATGAAGGCCGTCATCGGCCCGCGCAAGGAACTCGGCATGCGGACCATCTTCAACATCCTCGGACCGCTGACCAACCCCGCCGGTGCGGACGCGCAGGTGCTCGGCGTCTACGATCCGGCCCTCGTGCCGACGATCGCGGAGGCGCTGGCCCGGATGGACGTCGAGCGAGCGATGGTCGTCCACGGATCGGGGCTCGACGAGATCGCGATCCACGGGGAGACCGTCGTCGCAGAGGTCACCGGCTCCGAGATCGAGGAGTACACGCTCGTGCCGGAAGACATCGGGCTGACGACGGCCGACATCGAAGACGTGGCCGGCGGCACGCCCGAAGCGAACGCCGAGGACCTGCGAGGGATCGTCGAGGGGACCGTCACCGGCCCGAAACAGGACATCATCCTCGCGAACGCGGGCGCGGCGATCTACGTCGCCGGTGAAGCCGACAGCCACGAGGCCGGCGTCGAGGCGGCTCGCGAGGCGATCGAGTCCGGCGACGCCGCCCGGAAGTTCGACGAGCTCAGAGGCGAGGCATGACGCGGGTCAAGGTCTGTGGTATCACTCGCCGCGAGGACCGCGAGGCCGTCGTCGCCGCGGGCGCAGACGCGATCGGCGTCATCAACGGCGTCAGCGTGGACACGCCCCGCGAGGTCGACGACGAGACCGCGGCCACGCTGGTGGCTGGCGTGCCACCGCTCGTGACGAGCGTGCTGGTGACGATGCCCGAGGCCGTCCAGTCCGTGGCCCGCCGCGTCGAGACCGTCCAGCCAGACGTGGTGCAGGTCCACGACGGACTGACCCCGACACAGCTGGGCGCGCTCCGGCGACGCG
This sequence comes from Halomicrobium sp. HArcht1-1, assembly GCF_058933285.1. Lineage (NCBI taxonomy): Archaea > Methanobacteriati > Methanobacteriota > Halobacteria > Halobacteriales > Haloarculaceae > Halomicrobium > Halomicrobium sp. HArcht1-1. The sequence goes on along the minus strand of NZ_JBZYDL010000001.1, from coordinate 1,094,735 downwards.
TCGACGCGCAGCTGGTCGCCGTCGTCGACGCCGACCACGCCGAGATCGAGGCGTACGCCGACGCCGCGGACGCCCTCCTCGTGGACTCGGTCGACGCCGAAGGCGGCGGCGGCACCGGCGAGACCCACGACTGGGACCGGACGCGAGAGATCGTCGACACGCTGGACGCGCCGGTCGTCCTCGCGGGCGGACTCACGCCCGAGAACGTGGCCGAAGCCGTCGGGACGGTCCGACCGTTCGGCGTCGACGTGGCCTCCGGCGTGGAGGCCGAAGGCGGCGTCAAGGACCACGACGCCGTCCGCGCGTTCGTCCAGCAGGCAAAGCGCGCCGACCCCGCGGCCGTGGAGGCGGGACAGTGACCCTCGACATCGACCGCGAGACGTTCGTCGACCGAGCGACCGCCGACGGCCCGGTCTCGGTGCGAGCGGTCGCGGAGCTGTCGGCCGACGTGGAGCCGCTGGCGGCCTACGCCGCGCTGACCGGCCGGACCACGGACGGTGCCCCCGGCAAAGGCGGCCACACCTTCCTGCTCGAAAGCGCGGAGAAGGTCGCCTCCAGCGACCCCGACGGCGCGTTCGCACCGGCGACCGACGACCGCCACGCCCGCTACTCGTTCGTCGGCTACGACGCCGACGCGGTGATCACGGTCGACGACGAGACCAGCGTCGAGGTCTTCGACGACCGGATCGCCGACCTCGTGACGACCGACGGAGGCGACGTGTTAGACGACCTCCGGGCGGCCATGCCGGACGTGGAGCTGCGGGGCTTCCCGGACCACGACCGCCAGCACCTCGACGGTGGCCTCGTCGGCTTCCTGGCCTACGACGCCGTCTACGACCTCTGGCTCGACGAGGTCGGACTGGATCGACCGGACTCTCGCTTCCCCGACGCACAGTTCGCGCTGACGACGACGACGCTGCGCTTCGACCACGTCGAGGAGACGGCCGCGCTCGTGTTCACCCCGATCGTCCGACCCGGTGACGATCCCGGCGCGCGCTACGACGCGCTGCTGGACGAGGTCGAACGGGTCGAGGCCGTCCTCGACGGAGCCACAGACCTCGAAACCGGCAGCTTCGTCCCCGCCCACGAGGAGGCCGGGCCACGCGACGAGTACGAAGACGCCGTCGAACACGCCAAGGAGTCCGTTCTCAGCGGCGATATCTACCAGGGCGTCATCTCGCGCAAGCGGGAACTGTACGGTGAGATGGACCCGTTGGCGCTGTACGAGTCGCTGCGGGCGGTCAACCCGTCGCCGTACATGTACCTGCTCGACTACGACGGGCTGAGCATCGTCGGCGCGAGCCCCGAGACGCTCGTCTCCGTGGCCGACGATCGGATCGTCTCGAACCCGATCGCGGGGACCTGTCCGCGCGGGACGAGCCCGGTCGAGGACCGCCGCCTCGCGGGCGAGATGCTCGCCGACGACAAGGAACGGGCCGAGCACACGATGCTGGTCGACCTCGCTCGCAACGACGTGCGCCGGGTCGCAGCGCCCGGGAGCGTCCGCGTCGAGGAGTTCATGAACGTCCTGAAGTACAGCCACGTCCAGCACATCGAATCGACCGTGACCGGCACGCTCGACGAGGAGGCAGACGCCTTCGACGCCGCGCGGGCCACGTTCCCGGCAGGGACACTCTCGGGTGCGCCCAAGATCCGGGCCATGGAGATCATCGACGAACTGGAGCAGTCGCCACGCGGCGTCTACGGCGGTGGCGTCGGCTACTTCTCCTGGACCGGCGACACGGACTTCGCGATCGTGATCCGGTCGGCGACGATCGAGCAGTGCGAGGGGCCGGCGGGTGTCGACGGTGAGCACACCCAGCGGACGACGGTCCGGGCCGGTGCCGGGATCGTCGCCGACTCCGTCCCCAGTGGGGAGTACGAGGAGACCGAGAACAAGATGGGCGGCGTGCTGGACGCCGTCGAGCGCATCCGAGAACCCGCGGCCGACGCGAACGAGGAGGTGTCCCGATGAGCGACGCCGAGGCGGCCGACGGCGACCGACCGACGGTGCTGTTCGTCGACAACTTCGACTCCTTTACCTACAATCTCGTCGAGTACGTCTCGGAACACGCCGACACCGAGGTACTGCGCAACACGGCGACACTCGCCGAGGTCCGGGCCGTCGATCCGGACGCGATCGTCGTCTCGCCCGGTCCGGGCCACCCGAAGAATGACCGCGACGTGGGCGTCACGATGGCCGTGCTGCGAGAAGTCAGCCCCGAAGTCCCGACGCTCGGGGTCTGTCTGGGGCTGGAAGCCGCCGTCTACGAGTACGGCGGGACGGTCGGCCGCGCGCCCGAACCGATCCACGGGAAGGCGTTCCCGATCGACCACGACGGCGAGGGGGTCTTCGCCGGACTCGATCAGGGGTTCCAGGCCGGTCGCTACCACTCGCTGATCGCCGACGAGGTGCCCGACTGCTTCGACGTGACGGCCACGACCGACGTGGCGACCGACGACGGGACGGTCGAACTGGTGATGGGTGTCCGCCACCGCGAGCACCCGATCGAAGCGGTGCAGTTCCACCCCGAATCGGTGTTGACTGCAGTCGGCCACGACCTCATCGAGAACTTCCTCGACGGCCTCTGAACTGTCGGCGGCGTCTGTCGATCCCGGTCAGAGCACGGAGATGCCGAGCAGTCCGAGCAGGTAGAGCACGCCGACGGCGACCGCGGCGAGAACGACCAGACGCCACGCGAACTTGAGGACGATCCGCCCGATCAGGATCACGACAGCCAGCGCGACGAGGCCGACCAGCAGGGCGGGGATCGTTCCGAACCCACCGATAGTCAGGAGCATACCGGCTACTCACCGCCCACCGGCATATGCTTTGTCGCCGCCCTCTCTCGCCGCGTCGCCGCGCCGGGACACGGCGAACGTATCAGAAACAAAAAATGCAAGACTGAACGACGACGGCGCAGCGTGATCGGCCGGCGAGGATCGCCGGCCGTCCGTGGAATCTCCAGTCGAAACCCCCAATGGTTTCGACTGAAATTTCGGCCCTCGTCTGGTGGTTTTCGGGAGCCGCTTTTCACTTTCACTCCGGTCTCGCTCCATTAATATGCTATCGGCGTTTGCTATGTACCGTACAGCGAATCACGTGCGCTGCCCGCTGGATCGTGGCTGATATTACCCACCAGTGATACTTCGCATAGCGTCGAAACCACCCGGCGGTCTGTCTCCCGTCGCGTGCCCGCAGGGACACGTATCGCTGGGTATTTAGCAATCCGTGCAAACACAAACGTCGTTACGAATGAGAGGATCTACACGTACCATCGAGAGGGGTATCGCCCGACAGACGGCCACTGTCGGCAGGAGGACCGAGGAATGAGCGACGCAGGTGCAGGTGCCGACGAGGTACAGTTGCCGATCAAGCGAACGACCGGCGACACGCTCGAAGACCGACTCACTGGTAACGCCTACCACAACATTCTGCCCGCCCGCTATCTCCGCAAGGACGCCGACGGCGAGTTGATCGAACAGCAGGAGGATCTGTTCGATCGGGTCGGCAAGAACGTCGCCCTGGCCGAAGCCGTCTTCGAAGCCGACAAACGGGGCGTCGACGTGACGGTCACGCCGGACCAGCTCAAACCCGACCACCCGCGGCGTGACGAACTCGCCGGCGAAGTGTTCGGCAAGGGAACCACCGTCGGCGACGACACCGAGACCGAGCTGTCGGTGTACAACGTCAACAAGTTCGCCTACGACACCGTCGTCCCGGAACTGCCCGACGAGGTACGAGACCACGTCGAGGACGTGGCCGGCGAGTTCCAGGACGCGATGGAGAACCTTTCGTTCATGCCGAACTCGCCGACGCTGATGAACGCTGGCGACGAGCTACAGCAGCTCTCTGCCTGTTTCGTCGACTCGCCCGACGACGACATCGACGACATCCACCAGACCGCCAAGGAGGCCGCACAGGTCTTCCAGTCCGGTGGTGGCATGGGCTATGCCTTCTGGCAACTGCGGCCATACGGCGATCAGGTCGGCTCGACCGGCGGCATCGCTTCGGGCCCGATCACGTTCATGCGCACGTACGACCAGATGTGCGAGACGATCGCACAGGGGGGTGCCCGCCGTGGCGCGCAGATGGGCGTCATGCGCGTCTCCCACCCCGACGTCATCCAGTTCATCCACGCCAAGAACAAGGACGTCTCGCTGGCCGAGACCCTGCGACTGAACGACCCCGACGACTTCACGCACAACTCCTTCGCCGAGGCCCTGGAGGAGGCCCGCGAACTCATCGACGAGGACGGCAAAGTCCCGAAGCACCTCCGTAACGCCGTCGAGGGCCACCTCTCGAACTTCAACATCTCCGTCGGCATCACCGACGACTTCATGGACGCGCTGCAGGCCGGCGAGGAGTTTACCTTCACCAACCCGCGGACGAACGAGCCCCACGTCGCCACCGAGGAGACCGCGGAACTGTACGAGATGTTCGACCTCGGCGAGTACGTCGAGGCCGGCGAAGTGCTGTCGATCCCCGCCGAGAAGCTCTGGGAGCGCATCATCGGCGGCGCACACGAGAACGGCGAACCGGGCGTGATCTACCTCGAACGCGTCAACAAGCAACACTCCTTCGACGTGGAGGAACACCCAGATCACCGCATCCTCGCGACGAATCCCTGCGGCGAGCAGCCGCTCGAAGAGTACGAGGCCTGTAACCTCGGGCACATCAACCTCTCGACGCTGGCCGACCAGGATGCCCCTGACTGGCGGGTCTGGTCCCAGCAACACGCCGACGAGTACGACGCGCTCGAAGACGCCGTCGACGCCTTCCTCGACGACGCACTGGACAACGAGGAGTTCCAGCGCCGCATCGAGCTGGGCACGCGCTTCCTCGAGAACGTCGTCACGATGTCGGACTTCCCGGTCGAGAAAATCGAGGAGAAGGTCCGAGAGATGCGCAAGATCGGGCTGGGCATCATGGGACTGGCCCAGCTGTACATCCAGCTCGGGGTCAAGTACGGCTCCGACGAGGGCGACGAGATCGCCCGCCAGATCATGCGCCAGATCAACCACGGCTCGAAGTGGGCCAGCCACGAACTCGCGGCGGATCGGGGCACCTTCGACGAGTGGGACAACTCCAAGTACGCGGACCCGACGGCGTACCGCGAGTGGTTCGAGTCCCAGACCGGCCTCGACGCCGACGAGTGGGAAGACGGCTTCCCGATCCGCAACCACAACACGACGACCATCGCCCCGACGGGCACCACCTCGATGGTGGGCAACACCACCGGCGGCTGTGAACCGATCTACAACGTCGCCTACTACAAGAACGTCTCCGACGACGTGCAAGGCGACGAGATGCTCGTCGAGTTCGACGACTACTTCCTGCGCGTGCTGGAGGCCAACGACATCGACGTCGACGCCGTCAAGGAGGAGGCCCAAGAACAGATGGCCGACAACGCCTTCGACGGGGTCGACGGCCTCTCGACGGTGCCCGACGCGATCGGTGAGCTGTTCGTCACGACCGGCGACCTCACGCCGAAAGAACACGCCGGCATCCAGTGTGCCTGCCAGCAGGGCGTCGACTCCGCGATCTCGAAGACCGTCAACGCGCCCAACGATTCCACGCTCGAGGACGCCCGGGAAGTGTTCGAGTACATCTACGAGCACGGCGGCAAGGGCGTCACCTACTACCGCGACGGCACCCGCAGCAAGCAGGTGCTGACGACGCGGGCCCAGAACACCGAGTTCGCCGACATGGACGAGGGCGAGATCGTCGCCCAGATCGAGGAGGTCTTCGACGGCATCGAGGGCTTCCTCGAACACGAGGCCGTACAGGACGCACTCGATCAGCAGGTCGAGTCGCTGCTGGAAGTGGCCGACGGCGAGCAGCCCGAGACCAACCCGTTCGCCGAAAAGCAGAGCCGACCGGACGTGCTCCACGGTGTCACCCAGCGCATCGACACCGGCTACGGGAAGCTGTACGTCAACATCAACGAGGACCCAGAGCGGGAACGGCCCTTCGAGCTGTTCGCCAACATCGGGAACTCCGGCGGCTTTACGGCCTCCTTCACCGAGGCCCTGGCCAAGACCATCTCGACGGCGCTTCGCTCGGGCGTCGATCCCAAGGAGATCGCAGACGAACTGCAGGGCATCCGCTCGCCCAAGGTCGCCTGGGACAAGGGCGAACAGATCCAGTCGATCCCCGACGCCATCGGTACGGCGATGCGTCGCTATCTCGACGACGAGATCGACAAGGCGTACCCGGACCAGGCAACGCTCGAACAGACCGCCGAAGACGAGGCCGGCAGTGCAGATCCGAACGTGCCCGAGACCGACGGCGGTGCCGTCACCGCCGACAGTTCGGCCACGGACGCGGCGAGCACAGAACCGTCGTCGCCGGGCGAGGCCACCGACGCCGACCAGCAGGAACTGATCGACGCGGGCGAGAATCCGGAGTGTCCGGAGTGTAGCTCGCTGTCGCTGTACTACTCCGAAGGCTGCAAGACCTGCGAGTCCTGTGGCTGGTCGGAGTGTTGAAGATCTGACTGCGGATCTCCGTGGCCGATCGTCGGCCACACCCGGGGCCAAGAGCGTGTGACACTCTCGGTTTACGACGTTGCCGTTCTTTTCTGATCGAGGCGACTGGCCGACTATTCACACGACGCTGATACGCAACTGGTCGGTTCCTGAATACACACCCGAAAGCACGATTAACCGCCACTCAGCCGTCTTGTGGTGTACCATGGACAGTGCTTCCGACCGACACGGCCGCATCGAACGGAGGGAGCGCCCGTGAGTCTGCTCCGGCGCTTTGGCTTCGTCGTCCGGTCGTGGCTCAACGCCCTGTTGAACCGCGTCGAAGACCCCGTCGCAGAGCTGGACTACTCCTACGAACAACTCCGGGACGAACTCCAGGAGATCAATCGCGGCATCGCCGACCTCACCACCCAGAAGAAGCGCCTGGAGATGCACCGCGAACGCCTGCGGGCGGCCGTCGAAAAGTACGACGAGCAGAGTCAGGAAGCGCTCCGACAGGAGCGTGAGGACCTGGCGAGGCGCGCCCTGGAGAAGAAACACGCGACGAGCGATCAACTCGCTGGCCTGGACGAACAGATCGATCGCCTGCAAGCGACGCAGGACCAGCTCGTCCAGCGCCAAGTCGAACTCCGGGGACGAATCGAGGGGTTCCGAACCCACAAGGAGACGCTGAAGGCACGCCACGGGGCGGCCGAGGCGTCGGCTCGCGTCGCCGAGGCGTTCACCGGGGTCGGCGGTGACATGGCCGACGTGAACCGTGCCATCGAGCGCGCGACCGAACGGACCGAGCAGATGGAGGCCAGAGCGGCCGCACTCGAAGAGCTCGAAGCGAGCGGTGCGCTCGACGACGTGCTCGCAGAGGGCGACGAGATCGACCGGGAACTGGATCGGCGCTCGACCGAACAGCGGGTCGATCGCGAACTCGATCAGCTGAAGACCCAGCTGGGGCGCGAGACCGAGGGATCCCAGAGTGTCGACGTGGACGGGGCGACGAGCTAACCTGCCGTGTCGCGCGCTGCCGTTCGCTGGCGGGTTACTCTACCGTCCTCGACACCCACCCGCTGGGGCCGTGGGGGAAAGCCTCGCGTTCGGTCTCGGGCTGGACCGTCCCGTCGGCCTCGATCGCGCGGGCGACGACCTCGTGTTCGCCGGCCGGGGGCTCGTACTCGAAGGCCCACTGTCGCCACACGTCCGGCGCGTGTGGCGTCTCGCCGGGATCGCCGGCCCAATCGACCGACTCGACGAGGGGCGCTGAGAGGCGCGCCTCCGACCAGCTGTCGCCGCCGTCGGTCGAGACTTCGACGGCCGAGACGCCACGCGTCCCGGCGTAGGCGTGGCCGCCGACCTGCACGCGGCCGTCGGGCAGGGTGTTCTGGGCGTGGATCTTCGCGACGGTCTCGACCGGCCCGGTGCCGTGCCAGCCACGTTCCTCCCAGTAGCCCTCCGCGTCGCGGTCGATCACCTCGATCTCGGTGATCCACTTGACGTTGATCTCGCCCCAGTGGCCGGGCACCAGCGCCCGGGCCGGGTAGCCGTGGCTCTGTGGCAGCGGGCGGCCGTTCATCCGGTAGGCCAGCATCGCGCCGTTGAGCGCGTCGATCGGGAACACCTGGTAGTAGTCGTCGGCAGCGTGGACCCGCACGCAGTCACAGTCGCTGTCGGGCCCCGCTCGCTCCAGCAGCGTCCGGACGGGGACGCCGGTCCAGAGAGCGTTGTCCATCTTCGTCCCGTTGAGCGACTCGCCGACACAGCGCAGCGTGTGAAACTCCGTCCGAGCGTCCATCGACCGCAACTGTTCGTAGTCGACCGTGATCTCCTCCTCGACCGAGCCGGTCACCGAGAGGGTCCACTGGCTCGCGTCGACCTCGGGATCGACGGCGTTGATGTCGACGCTGAAGAACTCGTCGCTCACGAGCGGTTCGAGTCCGTCGACGGCCAGCGACTGCTCTGTGGCCGCTTCGAGGGCGTCACGCACCGCCGGACTGGCGTCGTCCGGGATCGTCGCGGTCGGCTGGCTGGTGTCGTCGGTCAGGACGCTGGCGACGACGCCGAGTCCAGCCGCCGTCCCCAGCGACGCGAGGACGCGCCGACGATCGGGATTCGTCGCGCCGCGGGCCGGGAGCGAGCCCGACAGCCCTGCGAGGCCGAGTGTGAGCGCCGTCCCGACTGCGGCACCACCGCTCGAAGGGACAGAGCCCGTCAGTAGCGTCGCGACGCCGAAGACGACGGCACCGGCGACGACGGGGCCGACGGCGCGGTTGGCGAGTCGATCCCCGAGCGTACCGGCGACGCGTGCGACCGCGGCGACGACGCAGACGGCCACGAACGCGGCGGCGACGAGGTTCAACTGCTGGCCGAGCGAACCGAGAAACTGGATCGCCAGCGAGACCACAGCGCCGGGCATCCGCCGGGCCAGCCACCGCTCGATCGGTGACGCGACGAACGACGGGGTGAAGCCGACGGCGGCGAACGAGCCCACGACGGCCGCGACGCCGGCAAACAGCGCCACCGCGTCGTCGGCCGACGGACGAAGGCGGGCGAACCGTGTCATGCCCGTTGCTGGGGACACGACCACCTTAACGGTTCTTCGGATTCCGTACCAAATTCACACTGCCGGCTGTCACTTCGTGACGAGCTTCGCCACCCCGGGGTGGCGAAATCGGCCACAGATGTACAGCCGATAGTATCACCCACGACGCCGAACGTCGACACGCTCTTGCCCGACCGCGCCCCAGAGAGAGCCATGACCGAGACCGGTGGGCGGCCCTGTCCGATGTGTGAAACGCCCATGTACCACCGCCACTGCAAGTACGTCTGTCCCGTACACGGGGTCGTGTACGACTGTGCCGACACGTTCTACTGATACTGCCGGCCGCCAGTCTGGGCGGGTTTTACGTTCCTTGGGTCGCGGGTCGCTTGCAACAGTGACAGCGCGACGACCGGGATCGACGCCGGCCCGTGGCTCGTCATATCGACACAACTACACATTTTTATACGGTGGGCGACAGAGACTCGTGTAATGACCCAGCCTGGGGACGGGGTTCGGGTGCTCCACGTGGACCACGACCCGCAGGTCCGACACGCCGTCACGGCGCGGCTGGCAGACGACGCCGTCGTCGTCGAGAGCGTCTCGACCAGTGGAGCGGCAGTCGAGGAACTCGCCGACGGCCGGTTCGATTGTGTCGTCAGCGGCCACGACGAGCAGGCCCTCGACAGCGTCGCGCTCCTCGAAACCGTCCGGTCGGAGTATCCGGACCTCCCGTTCCTGCTGTTTACCGACGCGGGCAGCGAAGCGCTCGCCAGCGAGGCGGTCGCTGCCGGCGTCACCGAGTACCTCCCTCGCGACGGCGACGACGGGTATCGCACGCTCGTGGATCGGGTCGAGGGAACGATCGCGGAGTACAGAGCGACGACGCCGATCGAACAGCAAGAACAGCGCCTCTCGACGCTGGTGTCGAACCTCCCCGGGATGGTGTATCGCTGTCGAAACGAACCGGGCTGGCCGATGCAGTTCGTCAGCGCGGGAGTCCGGGAGCTGACCGGCTACGAGCCCGACGCACTGGAGAGCGGACGGATCGACTGGGAGACCGACGTAGTCCATCCCGAGGATCGCGACGACATCCGGGAGGCGGTCCAGTCGGCACTCGACACGGGCGAACCGTTCGAAGTGACCTACCGGATCGAGACGGCCGACGGGCAACGACGGTGGCTGTGGGAGCGGGGCCAGCTGCTCACGCGCGACGACGAGACGGAGATTCTGGAGGGGTTTATCACGGACATCACGGCTCGCAAGGAGCAGCGCCGGGCGCTCGAAGAGCAGCGAGCGTACGTCGAGGACGTGTTGAACTCGCTCGAAGATCTCTTCTACGTCGTCACACCCGACTGGTCGCTGCGCCAGTGGAACGAACAGGTGGTCGACGTGACGGGATACAGCGACGAGGAGATCGCGGAGATGACTGCACTGGAGTTCATCGCTCCCGAGGACGTTCCCACGGTCGAAGCTGCCATCGAGCGTGCGATCGAGAGTGGCTCGTCACGATACGAGGCTGCGGTGCAGACGAAATCCGGCGAGACGATTCCGTACGAGTTCCACGGCACGGCGCTGTCGGACACGACCGGCGAGTTCCTCGGCATCGCCGGTGTGGGCCGTGACGTGACCGAGCGCAAGGAACGGGAACAGACGCTACGCCAGTACGAGACGCTGGCCGAGAGCGTCGCGGACCCGATGTACGTGATGGCTCCCGACGGGACCATCGAGATGATCAACGACGCGCTGGCCGACCACATCGGCTACGAGCGGTCCGAGATCGTCGGGGCGTCGCCCGAGGAGTTCGTCGTCGGAGACGGCGTCGAGCGGGCCGAGGAACGCATCCGCGAGCTGTTGACCACCGAGCGAGACGTGGCGACCTTCGAGATGCGGACGGTCGACGACGACGGCGAGGAGACCTACAACGAGACGAAGATCGCCGTCATGACCGACGGAGACGGCGAGTTCGAGGGGACGGCTGGCGTCATCCGAGACATCACCGAGCGGATGGAACGTCAGCGAGAGCTAGAGCGCTACGAGACGATCCTGCAGGCGGTTGGCGATCCCGTCTACACGCTCGACGCCGAGGGGCAGTTCACCGTCGTCAACGACGCGATGGCGGCGCTCTCGGGCTACGATCGCGAGCAACTGGTCGGCGAGCACATCTCGAAGCTGATGACCCCAGAGGACGTTGCGGCCGGGGAAGACCTCATCGCAGAACTGCTGGCCGATCCTGACCGGACGAACGGGACCTTCGAGATGGCACTCCGGACGGCCGACGGAACCCAGATCACCTGCGAGAACCACGTCGCCCTGCTGCCGGCCGAGGATGGTGGATTCAGAGGGACCGCCGGAGTCATCCGGGACATCACCGAGCGCAAACAGCGCGAACGACAGCTCGAACAGTTCGCCAGCGTCGTCAGCCACGACCTCCGGAGCCCGCTCAACGTCGTTCAGGGACGCGTCAACCACGCCATGGCGACCGGCGAGCTCGAGCACCTCGAAGACGCGGCCGATGCCGCCCACCGGATGGAAGCGCTCATCGGCGACCTCCTCACGCTCGCCCGCCAGGGACAGCGAGTCGGCGACCTCGAACCGGTCGCTCTCGACGTGGTCGCCGAGGGGGCCTGGTCGCAACTCAACGCCGACGAGAAGGAACTCGTCACCGAGACCGACAGCCGCGTCGAGGCCGACTTCGACAGACTCCAGGAACTGTTCGACAACCTGTTTCGAAACGCGATCTCCCACGGCGGAGCCGAGACGGTCCGCGTCGTCGACACCGACGACGGGTTCGCCGTCGTCGACGACGGGACAGGGATTCCGCCGACTCAGCGTGAGACGATCTTCGAACGGGGGTTCACGACCAGCGAAGAGGGGACCGGATTCGGACTGGCGATCGTCGACACCATCGTGAGGGCTCACGACTGGTCGATCACGGTCGGGCAAAGCGACGCGGGCGGTGCGCGCTTCGAGGTCACGACCTAGTTGCGGGAGGGGCGACCCGACCTGACGTGACGGTACGCAGGCCCCGCCAACAACACGACCGCGACCGCGAACGAGCCAAGCAGCACGTGCAGGCCCGCACTCAACCCCTCGGTCGAGAGGGTCCGCATCGACGCACCGGCGAGCACTTCCACGAACACCCACGGAATCTCTCCGAGGAACGTCCCGACGACGTAGGCCCGCGTCGAGACGCCGGAGAAGCCGGCACCGTACGAGACCGGATCTGCGGGGAGCGGCGAGAGGCGCGCCGCGAGAACGCCGCGAGTCGCGCCCGTGACGGAGATGAACCGCCGGCCCGCGTCGTTGAGCCGGGCGAAGAGGCCGCCGCCGCTGCGCCCGGCATAGCGGGCGAACAGGAAGGGCGGGATCGTCGTCAGCGTCGCCCCGACCAGTGCGACCGGGATCCCGTACCGGAGGCCCAGTACGTAGCCCACCAGCGCGGAGATCGGACTGATCGGCCAGGCAAACAGCGGGCGAACGAGATACAACACGAGCAGCGCCGCGCCGAACTGGAGGGGGTGAGCCGAGAGATGTGCGACCTCGTCGAGCAGTTGCCGGGGCGAGAGCTCTAGCGACGCGACGACCACGAGCGCGGCGAAGACCACGACACCGCCGAGTTGCCGTCGCGTCGACTGTTTCATCGGTCGAAAACCGCGTTCGCAGTGTAAAACCTCTTGTGGTCCGTCGAGCCCGCGGACCAGCGGGGTGCTCCCGACGGAGTAGCCGAACGTTTACCAGCGTCGCCGTCGATGCTCCGACCGTGCCGTCCGACGATCGCGTCGCGCTCGGTCTGGAACTGCTCGCCCACCTCGAACACGCCGAGCTATCGGTCAAGGACGCGATGGACCGCATCGAGATCGTCACCACCGATCCGGCAGTCCAGCGCGAGATCCTGACGGCCGCACAGCGTGAGGGAATCGTCGAACGCGAGGGCGGGACGGTCCGACCGACCGCGACGGGCACGTTCGTCAGCTTCGAGAGCGACGTCGTCGTCAAAGAGGGCGAGTTCGACTGTCAGCGCTGTGGCGCGGGCATCTCCGAGGGCCACTTCGTCCAGTTCGACAGCGACGAACTCGGCCCCTTCGGCTCGACGTGTATCAGGAAAGTGCTCGGGCGCGACTAGCGGCCCTGCCGGAGTTCTTTGATCAGCTGCTTGATCGTCTGCTGTTGTTTCGCGAGGAGCTCGTTTTGCTGTTCGATCGTCTCTGTCAGCGCCGCGAGTTGCTCCTCGACGGCAGCGATGTCGGCATCGTTCGTGGTGCCGTCGGCGGTCGGAGACGCCTGTCTGGTGTCGGTCGCGTCACTCTGTGAGCTGATCGAGGCGGCCGACTGACGCTGTCCGGCCGCTGCGGCCGGTCGCTCGTCCGAGGGCTCCGCGTCCTCGTCGTCGCCGACCAGCGGATCGATGCCCGAGTCGAGTCCGAGACCGTCCGACCCGCTGGGGCTCGCCTCTTCGTCGTCGGTCTCGCCGTCCGTCTCGTCGACTTCGAGGGCGTGGTTGAGTTCGCCCAGCGAGTCCACGTCGTGGTACGCGAAGAGCGACCCCTCCAGCGTCTTGCGGAACAACCCGGCCTGATCGTTGGGCGCTTTGATGCGTTCCGGACGGCCGTCGGCTTCGAGGACGACCGCCGTGGCGACGCTTCCCTCCTCGAAGTGCAGCCCCGTCACGTCGTCGTAGTGATACGCCTCGAAGTCGCCGGCCCAGGTGTACTCGCCGATGTGTTTGAGCAGGCGCGAGTCGGTGACGACTAGCGTCAGTTCGCTGAAGCGGAAGACACCGCTGACGCCCTCGTCGTCCGCGATGACGCCCTTGACGCGGAGGTTCCCCTCCAGCAGGCGTTCGAGGACCGCACTGGTACGCTTGCCGGGGACGGCAAACGAGTCCTTGTCGTCGACGTAGGTCATCGTGAACTTCGTCTTCCGGCGACCCTCGGAAATCGAGAGGCGTTCGAAGTCGTGGGCGTACTCGCCGACCCCTTCGTCACTCAGCAACCCTTCGCCCCTGTAGACGAGCGTCCGCGTCGGGGTGAAACAGACGGCGTCTTCGTCCCCGAGGTTGACGCCGGCCGTGACCTCCTCGTCCCCGAGCGCTTGCCGGACGAGGTCTGGTATCTCCATGGTGGTCATGTACCAGTCCGGTGGCTTAAATCCGCGGGTGCCAGACCGTCACGGACCGCCACTAGATGAGAACGTTAAAGAGCACCTCCGGACAACGAACGAATGCACCGCGCCCGGGTGGCTTAGCTGGACATAGCGCCGCACTCATAGGGTCGTCAGACTCACGCGGTACCAACCCGGCATGACAGCAGGCGTTCGTCGCGCCTGCGACCTGAGTCATGCGGAGATCGAGGGTTCGGAGCCCTCCCCGGGCATTTTCCGAGGAACCACGAACGGTAGTGAGTGGTGACGCCGTGAAATGCCCGGACTGGGCGACGAACCCGTAGGTTTCGCACGAGCGTAGCGAGTGCGAGGCACGGAAGACGAACGAAGTGAGTCTTCCGACGGTTCGGAGCCCTCCCCGGGCATTCTACTCCAACCACGAACCTCGTGTGAGTGGTGACGCTGTCGAATGTCGGGTCCACGGAAGACGGGTCAGTCCTCGCGAACGCACGTGAGCGAAGCGAGTCGCTCGGAAGTTCGGAGCCCGCCCCGTGCAGTTCGACACGATCACGGAGCCAGTGGCGATTCCGCACGTGTCGCCGAGCGCGACTGCGCCGGGTAGCCGCCGGCTCGCCGCCCTCTGTTCGCTCCATTGCTCGCGAATCGAACCCATATCCAAATCGATATATGCGACGGTTTGCCAACTGTGGCGCATGACCGCTGACGACTGTGATGATTGCGGTTCGCCGGTGACGCGGCGTCGCGTACTCGAATCGATCGGCGGCGCTGGTACGCTGGCGCTGGCCGGCTGTCTGGGATCCGGCGGATCGTCGACGGCGACGAGCAGCGACGACGAGTCGGTGACGATCGCGCTCACGGCACCCGAGACGGGCCACTACGCCCCTCTCGGTGAACACGAACGCGACGGCTTCGAACTGGCCGTCAAGCACCTCAACGAGGGCGGCGGACTCGTCGGCGACAGCGAGTACAGTTCCCTCTCGGGCGACGGCGTGCTGGGCTCGACCGTCGAGACCGCCGTGCTGGACACGGAGAGTAGCCCGGCGACGACCGAATCGAAGGTGCGTCCGCGTCTCGACGGCGACGAGTTCGCCGCGTTTTTTGGCGGCGTCGCCGGCTCGGTCGCGGAGACCAACCGCGACCTCGCCGACGAGTACGAAACGCCGTACTTCGTCGGTTCGTCGACGGTGAATGCCCTCACCGGAAGTGACTGCTCGCGCCACGTGTACCGACACCTGTTCAACACCACGACGCTGGCCCGGTCGCTCGTTCCGGAGATCGCCAGCGACGTGCCAGACGAGCAGTCGATCTTTCACGTCTACGCCGACGCACCCGAAGGCAACGACCTGTTCCAGTCGATCAACGACGTCGTCACCGACAGCGACCTCGACTGGCGGCCGACGGGCGGGATCTCCGTCCGTCCGGGAACGACGAACTTCGAGTCGGCGATCAACGACGACATCCTGTCTGACGTGTCGCTGGTCTTCCTCGATCTGTTCGGCCTCGACGCCGTCAACGCGATCCAGTGGGCGCGAGCGGCGCTGTCGGACGACACCACGGTTGTCGTGCCGTACCTCACCCGGTCGATCGCGGAGTCGCTCGGCGATCGCGTCGCCGGCATCTACGGCACCGTCGGCTGGCACGAGGACCTCGGAACGCCGCTGTCGGGCACCTTCGGGGAGGCCTACCAGCGCGAGTACGGTACCGGCGACGCGGAGACACTCGCCGCGTCGGGGCCGGCACAGACTGCCTACGCACAGGTCATCCTCTATGCCCACGCCGCCGAACGGGCCGGGAGCTTCGACGCCGCAGCGATCCGGAACGAACTCGAAGGACTGGAGTACGCGGCCGGTGCAGGCACGCAGAAGATGCGAGCCTGTGACCATCAGTCGGTCCGTTCGGTGCCGGTCGTTCGTGGCCAGGCACGGAGCGACTCGGTCGACGACCGCTTCGAACTGCGTGGCGCGAAGCGCGGCATGGAGCCCGGCTGTGAAGCACCCCCAGCAGCGTCGTGCGATCTGTAGTCGGTGTCGACGGCGACACGCTATCTAACAATTCCAACAGTTTTATGTAGGACACTCTGATACCACCAGGCACCGGTGCCCTCCACAGTGCCGGTACGAAGCCATCAGTTGCCACCGCCGCTCGCTCACTTCCCCAGGGGCGAGCGGTGAACGCAATGCGGCACGGCAGATGCCCACCTCACACGCTTCCATCCCCATCCTCCGTGGACATCCTGCCGTTCCGGCAGTTTCTCTTTCGAGACGAAGATCGCTCCGCAATCCCTAAACGAGCCTCGCGCCAAGCACACGCCAATGGCCGACTGGACGGAGAGATACCGCCCGACGACGCTGGCGGAGGTGCGGGGCAACGACAAGGCCCGCGACGCCCTGCGAGAGTGGGCCGAGAGCTGGGAGGATCACCGCGAGGCCGTCATCCTCCACGGTGCGCCGGGGATCGGGAAGACCTCCGCGGCCCACGCGCTGGCCAACGACATGGAGTGGCCGACGATCGAGCTCAACGCATCGGACTCCCGGACGAAAGACGTCATCGAGAAAGTCGCCGGGGAGGCGGCGAAGTCGGGGACGCTCACGGCGGGGGGAGCGGGGCGACGGCTCGTCGTCATGGACGAGGCCGACAACATCCACGGCAACGCCGACCGCGGGGGAGCGCGGGCGATCACGTCGCTGGTCAAAGAGGCCAACCAGCCGATGATCCTCATCGCAAACGAGTTCTACGAGATGAGCAACGGGCTGCGCAACGCCTGTGAGGACATCGAGTTTCGCGACGTGGGCAAGCGCTCGATCGTGCCGGTGTTGCGTGACGTGCTCCGCCAGGAGGAGATCGCGTTCGACGACGAGGCCCTGACCGAGATCGCCGAGATGAACGACGGCGACCTCCGGGGGGCGATCAAGGACCTCCAGGCGCTCGCGGAGGGGCGAGACCACCTCGCCGCCGACGACGTGGTCACCGGCGAGCGCGACACGACGGAGGGGATCTTCGACTACCTCGATCTCCTGTTGAAGGAAGCCGGCCCCCAGGAAGCACTCGAAGCGAGCTACGACGTCGACGAGACGCCCGACGACCTCATCAACTGGATCGAGGACAACATGCCCAAAGAGTACGCGGGCAGCGAGCTGACGACCGCCTACGAGTTCCTCGCCAACGCCGACCGCTGGCTCGGGCGCGTACGCGCGAAGCAGAACTACTCGTTCTGGCGCTACGCGGGCGACAACATGACCGCCGGGGTCGCCGCTGCCCGCGAGGGAACGAAGGGCGGCTGGACTCGCTACGGTCCCCCGAGCTACTGGTCGAAGCTGGGCCGCTCGAAGGGCACGCGAAACACGCGAGACCACATCGCCCAGCAGATCGCCGCCGTCAACGGCGTCAGCATGCGCACCGCGCGCCGGGAGATCATGCCCTTCCTCGCGACGATGACCCACCACTGCAAGAACCGCGACCTCACCGTCGCGATGGCCGCCCAGTACGAGATGGACGCCAGCCACGTCGCCTTCGTCACCGGGTCGGGGAAAGACACCAACAAGGTCCAGTCGATCGTCGAGGACGCCGAGGAACTGCGAGAGGCGGCCGCCGTCGAGGGATCGCAAGGAGCCTTCGAGGGAGCCAGTGCCGGCGAGACGACACCAGACGCGGACGACACAGACGACACCGAGGGCGACGGCGACGACGACGGTGGACAGGCGACGCTGGGCGGTGAGCCCGCGGGCGACGACGGGGAGGCCGACGACGGCGACGACAGCCAAGAGAGCGACGACGGCGACCAGCAGTCCGGGCTCTCGGATTTCATGTAACGCGCCGGGTGGCCGGACGACCGTCTCACCCTCGTGGTCTCCGTCCAGAACGTCAGCGCACCCGATCGAGGAACCCGCTATACTCATACGACCGGCTGTCCATCTGTGACCGATTTCGCCACCCCGGGGTGGCGAAGCTCGTCACGAAGTGACAGCCGGCAGTATCAGTCCGCCCGCGTCGCGGCCAGACCGCCGGTCTTCGACCGCTTCGAGAGCGTCCAGATCGCGCCCGCGATCAGGACGAGGACGACCACCGCGCCCACGTCCGTCAGCGTCTGGTCGAGCCCGAACTTCCGGCGAGCGACGAGCATGTCGAACCAGGAGACGGCACTCCCCAGCGCGAAGAGGAGACGCACGCGGGGGAGTCCGTGGCCGTGTGCCCACAGCGCCCCGGCCGCCAGCGCGCCCCAGAGGAGGAAAGAGAGGGCGTAGTAGCCGGTGAGCACACTGACCGGCACCGCGAACAGGGACCCGTCGAGCGCGAGGTGGAAGGGAACCGCCACGGCCGCGAGGATCGCCAGCGTGCGGAGTCCACCGACGGACGGGCGCTCGACGGTCCAGGCACAGGCCGCCGTGAGACAGAGCAGGATGAGCGAGGCAGTAAAGAAGTGCGCCGCGGTGATCAGGGCGGTAAACTCCGTCACCGTCAGTGCCCCGAGGATGATCTGGGAGGGAAGCAGTGCGACGGCGGCGGTGACGGCCCACTTCACCCGACGGTCGTCCTGGCGTCGCCACGCGAGATACAGGACCCCAAGCAGCGCGAAGCCGACGAGCATCGCCAGCAGTCGGTGGGACCACTCGATGAAACTCACGAGGTTCGCGGGGAACAGACCCAGCCAGCCGTCACAGAGGGGCCATCGCTGTTCGCAGGTCAGCCCTGCGCCCTTGTAGGCCGTGTAGAGCCCGACGAGCATCAGGAGTAGCGTTCCGGCCGTCGACCCGACCAGGAGGTTGCGGAACCGGCGACTCATGACGGTAGCTTGGGATCTGAACTACTTATGTCCCGCTTTTCGTCGTGCTGTCACGCGGCTCCCCCACGAGCTTTAAGAACGTTCCTGTCGGCGTATGTGTATGGGACTCGACGAGGACGCCCTCGACTACCACGGCCGGGCACCGCCCGGAAAGATCGAGATCGCGACGACGAAGCCGACCAACACCCAGCGAGACCTCTCGCTGGCGTACTCGCCGGGCGTGGCCGCGCCGTGCGAGGCGATTCACGAGACCCCGGAAGACGCCTTCAAGTACACCGCGCGCGGGAACCTCGTGGCGGTCGTCTCGGATGGCTCCGCGGTGCTCGGCCTCGGCGACATCGGCCCCGAGGCGTCCAAGCCGGTGATGGAGGGGAAGGGCGTGCTGTTCAAGCGGTTCGCCGACATCGACGTGTTCGACCTCGAACTCGACACCGCAGATCCCGACGCGATGATCGAGGCCGTCGACGCGATGGGGCCGACGTTCGGTGGGATCAACCTCGAAGACATCGCCGCGCCGGCCTGCTTCGAGATCGAGCGGGAACTGCGCGAACGGATGGACGTGCCCGTGTTCCACGACGACCAGCACGGGACCGCGATCATCTCCGGGGCGGCGCTGCTGAACGCGGCCGACATCGTGGACAAAGAGCTCGAAGAGATGGAGATCGTCTTCTCCGGTGCCGGGGCGAGCGCCATCGCCTCGGCCCGCTTTTACGTCTCGCTGGGCGTCCGCAAAGAGAACATCACGATGTGTGACTCCACGGGGATCATCACCGCCGACCGCGTCGAGAACGACGGACTCAACCGCTACAAGGCGGAGTTCGCCAGCGAGGGTGCCGGCGGCGACCTCGCTGACGCACTGGCCGGTGCCGACGCTTTCGTCGGCCTCTCGGTCGGCGGTATCGTCGACGAGGCGATGGTCCAGTCGATGGCGAGCGACCCCATCATCTTCGCGATGGCCAATCCCGACCCGGAGATCGACTACGAGACGGCGAAGACCGCTCGCGACGACACCGTCATCATGGCGACGGGCCGCTCGGACTACCCCAACCAGGTCAACAACGTCCTCGGATTCCCGTTTATCTTCCGCGGTGCGCTCGACGTGCGCGCGACCGAGATCAACGAGGAGATGAAGGTCGCGGCGGCCCGCGCGCTGGCTCGCCTCGCACGCCAGGACGTGCCAGACGCCGTGGTCAAGGCCTACGGCGACCAGCCGCTACAGTTCGGGCCCGAGTACATCATCCCCAAGCCCCTCGACCCCAGAGTCCTCTTCGAGGTGACGCCCGCCGTCGCGGAGGCGGCGATGGACTCCGGCGCGGCACGCAAGAGCATCGACCTCGACGACTACGTCGAACGGCTGGAGGCGCGGCTGGGCAAGTCCCGCGAGATGATGCGCGTCGTGCTCAACAAGGCAAAGAGCGACCCCAAACGGGTGGTGCTGGCCGAGGGCGACGACGAGAAGATGATCCGCGCGGCCTACCAGCTGGTCGAGCAAGGGATCGCCGAGCCGGTCTTGCTGGGCGACCGGGACCGGATCTCGGCGATCACCGACACGCTCGGGCTGGCCTTCGAGCCGGAGATCGTCGATCCCGACGAAGGCGGCCTCGACGAGTACGCAGACCGGCTGTACGAACTGCGACAGCGCAAAGGCGTCACGCGACGCGAGGCCGACGAACTCGTCACCGACGGCAACTACCTGGGCAGCGTGATGGTGGAGATGGGCGACGCCGACGCGATGTTGACCGGGCTGACCCACCACTACCCCTCCGCGCTGCGGCCGCCGCTCCAGATCGTCGGGACCGCACCGGAAGCTGAGTACGCAGCGGGGGTCTACATGCTCACCTTCCGCAACAGGGTCGTCTTCTGTGCAGACACGACCGTCAACACGGACCCCGACGCGGACGTGCTCACGGAAGTGACCCGTCACACGGCCGAGCTGGCACGGCGGTTCAACGTCGAGCCCCGCGCGGCCATGCTGTCGTACTCGAACTTCGGCAGCGTCGACTCCCCGAGCACGCGGGCACCGCGTCGCGCCGCCGAGCGCCTCCGGGAGGACCCGGCGACCGACTTCCCCGTCGACGGCGAGATGCAGGCCGACACGGCCGTCGTCGAGGACATCCTCCAGGGGACCTACGAGTTCTCCGAGCTGGACGATCCGGCGAACGTCCTCGTGTTCCCGAGCCTCGAAGCGGGTAACATCGGCTACAAGCTCCTCCAGCGCCTCGGCGGTGCAGAGGCGATCGGCCCGATGCTGGTCGGCATGGACAAGCCGGTCCACGTCCTCCAGCGTGGCGACGAAGTCAAAGACATCGTCAACATGGCGGGCGTGGCAGTCGTCGACGCACAGGACGACTGATCCTCGTCAGTCGCTCGCGCCGCCGCGGTTCGAGCGCGAGGGCGGTGGGACCTGCTCGTCGACGGTCGGCGTCTCGGGAAGCACACAGCGGGCCGGCTCGTCGTTGACGTGTGCGTACTGGTCGGGGGCGTTGGCCAGCGGGTGGGCCGGGTTCGATCCGCTGGCGATCCGTGCGGCTCTGACCTCGTCGAAGCCGTTGATGCGGGCGCGAATGCCACGCCAGTGGAGCCCGGTCGAGCGCGGGATCGAGACCGGGTGGCTCGCGTCGAACTGCGCGTTCTTGACGGCGAGCATCGCGGCGTTGACGTTGGCCGCGAGGTCGTCGTGGTCGATGAGGAGGCCGACGGTGGCGTCGCTCGGTGCCCGAGCGGCGAGGAGATCGAGCCCGAGGTGGAGCGCCCGATACTCGGCGACGTTGTTGTCGGGCGCGCCGTCGTGGAGCGACAGCCGGGCGACGCGCTCCCCGTCCCGCGTCTCGATGACGACCCCGAGTCCGCCAGACGACTCTCGATACGAGCCGTCGGTAGCGACGTAGAAGTCTCGGTGGTGTGTGCGCGGCGGGTGCGCGATGTGGGGCGTCGGCGATTCGTCGAACAAGTCTCGAAGTGACGGCCGGCCGTATGCGGCCATACAAGTATTACGTGTCCGTACGTGTTAAATATACTGCCCGAATTACAGACTATCTGTCATGAATGGCGGGGCGGCGACGGTGTTTCACTCTCGCAGATGTTTGTGGCCGACGAGCAGGGCAACGGCGTTACACAGCAGGAGGGTCAGGAACGCGCCAGTCTGGGTCTGGCTGGAGAGGCCAACCGCGAGGAGCGGGAGATAGAGGAAGGGGAGCGCGATGGCGATCCAGAACGCGAACGCCCGGATCGGGGGCAAGACGTGCTTACCAACCTCGCTCACCGAGCTTACCGACTGGAGCGACGATCGAAGGTCGTTGTTGGTCGAGCTTGACATCGGGGACACCTATCGATCACCACGACCGAGAGCATCATATAACCGGTCGAGGCTTCGGACTGTTTCAGTTCATTTCACGCTGGTACGAAGTGCGTACGAACGTTTTACGACCGCTCGAAATCCGCGGAGACGTTTTATAACGTCGGCTTATCGAGCGACGGCGGTTCGCTCACTCTCGGTCCGCAGCCGAGAGAAGCGCCACCGAGACCGCGCCGCCGGCAGCGGGGAGCTCGACGGCGTCGACGACGTGGTCTGGGATCGTCGACCGCCACTCTTCGAGGGCGGCTTCGTGTGTTTCGCGGTGGTGCTCGACGGAGTACTGTTCGTCGGACCGGGACCTGAGTCGCTCGGCGGTCTCGTCCGAGGTGGGCAGTGACGGACAATCGTCGTCGAGGAGCACGTGCGGCGAGAGCAACAGCTGTGCGTCGTCGTCGCCGTCACCGGGCTGTTCGACGTGGATGCGTGCCCGCATGCGAGCACTGAACGGAGCGGTGACACGGAGGACGGTCCGGGTCCCCCGTTGGCTGGCCTCCAGCGCGGTGACGATCTCGTCGGCCTTGACGACGACCGTCTCGATTGCTTCGGGATCGGTCATCGGTGTGCTTACTGCGTGGCGACGCCGTATCAATGTCGTGTCGTCGCCAGCGCCGAACGAGACCGCCTCCGTGTGATCGATCTCGATGGTGGATCGGGGCGATCGGAGAGACTGGGCGTGAGCCGGCCGGCTATCCAGAATCACGGGCGATAATCCGGCAGGTAGGTTTATCTGTGATATGGCGAAATTGACGACAGTATGTGGCGGGGGGACGACGAACGAACGGAGGCATCTGGCGTGCAACTGGAGACGGAAGCCGAGACACCCGAGATCCTCGTCGTCGACGACGAACGCGACGTTGCAGATCTGTACGCGATGTGGCTCGACGAGGAGTACGAAACCAGCGTCGCGTACGACGGTGCTCAGGCACTGGAGGACGCCGACGAGTCGGTCGACATCGTCCTCCTGGACAGACAGATGCCGGGGCTCTCGGGGGACGAGGTACTGGGACGGGTCCGAGAGCGTGGACTCGACTGTCATGTCGTGATGGTCACGGCCGTCGATCCCGACGTCGACATCGTCGACATGCCCTTCGACGACTACCTCACGAAGCCAGTCACGGGGGCGGATCTCCGAGAGACGGTCGAAGCGATGATGCGCCGGGACGCGTACGACGACCGCCTGCAAGCGTACTTCGCGGCCCTTTCGAAGCAGGCGACACTGGAATCCGAGATGAACCCGAAGGCCCGAGAGGAGAGCGGGGCGTACGCGAAGATTACCGCTCGCGTGGAGCGACTGGCCGACGAGGTCGACCACCTCTCGGAGAACGTCGACAACTTCGAATCGCTGTTCTCCGATCTGACCGGGAGCGACTGATACTGCCGGCTGTCACTTCGTGACGAGCTTCGCCACCCCGGGGTGGCGAAATCGGTCACAGATGGACAGCCGGTCGTATGAGACGGGACGCTCTCGGAGGGACACTCTCGATGACACGTAGAGCGAGTCACGTCCCGACGGCGACGTGTGGGCGGGGAGCGACTGTGCGTGCCTACAGCTCACACGCCGACGCGGGCGGTTCGTCACAGCCGGGCTCCATATTTCGCCGCCCGTTCAGCAGCTCGAAGTAGTTCCCGACCGAGTCCGTCTCGGTACTGCCACGGACGACCGGGACGGCTCGCATCGCCTGGTGGTCGCAGGCCCGCATCGTCTCTGCACCCGCACCGAGTGCGTACTCGAACCCTTCGAGTTCGGACCGGACCGCGTCCGCGTCGAACGTGCCGGCGGCCTCTGCTGCGCTGGCCCACAACAGGACCTGTCCGTACGCGTTCTGGGCGGGACCCGGTGGGACGAGCGCCGTGGTGCTCACCGTTCCCGAGTACTCGCTCTGGTAGGCGTCGCCGAACTTGCCCGACAGCGGCGTCCCGAGGTTCTCGTGCCAGCCGACGGTGCCGTAGACACCTTCGACCCGCTCGCCCAGCGAATCCGCGACGGACTGGGTGAGCAGCGGGACGACGATGACCGCGTCCTCGGGGAGGATCTCTTTGGCCTGCTGGATCGCGTTGACGGCGTCGAGGCCGAACAGATCGAGGAAGACGATGTCGACGCTGTTGCTCGCCGCTTCCGAGAGCGGGCGCTCGAAGTCGGTCGAGCCCGACCGGACCGTCGTGCTACCGATGGGCCGCAAGTCGAGGTCGCTCGCGGTCGCGTAACCGTTGATACTTTGCTTGAGGTCGCGTCCTTCGATCGTGTCAGAGCTGACCTGGAAGAAGAACTGGGCACCGTCGATGTCGGCGACGACTTCCGGGACGAGGGCACGGGCCAGCGTGCGGGAGTTGAACAGCTCGCGGTAGACGTGTGGCGAGCAGTTCTCGCCGGTGAGCTGGTTCAGCGTCGACGTGCCGACGAAGTACGGCGTCTCGTGTTCGTCCGCCAGATCCCGGTGTGTCGTGACGACGCTGCCCGCGACGCCGCCGGTGAACATGGCCAGCTCGTCGTCGCCGAGTCGCTGCTGGAGGTTCGTCTCGGCCGTCGAGGCGTCGCCTTCCGTGTCGGCGATGGCGGTCTCGACGGTCCGGTCGAGTACGCCGTCTCCGGAGAGGTTGGCGAACCCCTCACCGCTGACCAGGCCCCCGCCCTCGTTGAGATGGGTGACGGCGAGCTCGAACCCTCGCCGCTCGTGGTCGCCGATCGGAGAGTAGCGACCAGATTCGGGCGAGGAGAGTCCGATCGTCACCGAGTCGTCGGTGCTGGTTTCTGTCGTCGCCCCGTCAGATCCGAAACAGCCGGCCAGCGCCACCGCTCCGGTCCCACCCAGAGATTCGAGTACACGCCGCCGCGTCGCCCGCGAACCGCAGCCACCACGGTCGTCCGTTGTCATGGCCTATGGTTGGCAAACCATTACATATATGATTTTGGATCAGTTCGTCGCTGGAATCTGTCGCCGCTCCGAAACTGACCCGACGGATGGCACGGAACCTCGCTCGGTACGCAGTCTCAGGTGTGATTGTCCGTACTGTCGGGGGCATCGTTCACTGTTGGTGGGCAACGAGGAGATCTGCGGTCGAAAGCCAGTTCGTTTCACTCGGCGACACCGAAATGACAGCGTCTTCGCGAAAGAATTATCAGGGTGTGAAGGTAATGCCAGTCAATGTCATCCGACCGTATGCGAGGGATCTCTCGCCGCGATTTCGTTCGGTCGGCGGTTGCGATCGGTGGGACGGCCGCACTCGCCGCGTGCATGGAACGGGAACTGGACGAGGGGGGAGCGACCGACACGGGCGGCGGTCGCTTCCCGTCGGGCACCGACACGGCGTCGCTGCCCGACGGGCAACACGAGTGGAACGAGTACCTCGTCCACGGGGCACACGGTAACACGTCGCTGCCCCAGCACCAGGTCATTCTGGGACTCTCCTACGTCGGCTCGGTGCCGCCGACGACGGCAGAGCGCGAGCGAGTCGAGGCGGCGCTCTCGACGCTCGAAACGGCCGTCAGGTGGGGAACCGGTGGTGATCCGTCGGCGGCGATCAACGACGGCCTGTTGACGATGCTGGGCTACACGAGCCGGTACTTCGATCGGCTCGGGAGCTCGGTCGAGCAGATCACGTCGCCCGAATCACTCCTCGAATCGATCGGAGAGGACCCCGAACACGCAGACGAGTTCGACGCAGTTCTGTTCCTGACGAGCGATCTGGGCTCGCTGACGATCGGTGCCGAGGAAGCGCTGTGGGGCGAGATCGACGAGCTCAACGGCGTCACGTTCGACGCGACCCTGTCCGGGATCTTCGAACGGACGACGCGCCGCACCGGCGTCGTGGGACAGGGGCTGGTCGCCGACGAGGTCGAACAGGACGACGTGCCAGACGACGCCCCCCTCTCGATGGGATTTCGCTCCGGCTTCAAAGACTCCCAGCCCAGCGAAGCGGCGGTGACGATCGACTCGGGACCGTTCGCCGGTGGGACGACCGCGGCAGTCGGTCGGTTGCACATCGATCTCGATCGGTGGTACGACAGCGGCGACCTCGAAGACCGCACCGAGAAGATGTTCTGTCCCGCTCACGACCCCGACGAGATCGGCGAGACCGCCGACAAGCTCGGCAGCGAGAGCTCGATCACCGAGACGGACGTCGATCGGATGGCCGAGGACGCCGAGCGACACGACCGTGTCGGCCACTCACAGAAGCTGGCGAGTATCCGTGACGACTCGTTCGATCCGCTCATCCTGCGGCGCTCGGAGGGGGTCGCGACGGACGCCCCCGAGCCGGTCGACTTCAACTTCACCTCGATCCAGCAGGACATCGAGGACTTCGTCACCACCCGACGGGCGATGGAGCCCGAGGAGTACGACTTCGACGTCGACGACGACGAACACGGGATCGTCGACTACCTCGAAACGAAGGGACGGACGGCGATTCTCGTCCCCGCGCGCGAGGACCGCGCGCTCCCGACACCATGATCGACCGACGGACGCTGGCGGTCACCGTCGTCGCACTCCTGACCGTGACCGCCGGCTGCACCTCGATCGCCGAGATGGGAGAAAGCGGTGACACCGGCGGCGAGATCGGCTTCGAGGACGTGACCGGAGAGGTGGGGCTGAACTACAGCGACGACGTGGCGGGCGGTGCCGGCAACGGCAACGCGGGCGTCTACGTCGCCGACGTGGACAACGACGGCTGGGACGACGTGCTTGCGGTCGGCGGCGAGCGGCCGGTGCTGTTCGAGAACACCGGCGGCGAGTTCAGTCGCTCGGGAGCGTTGCCGGAGTACGACCGGCAGTTCAAGAGCGCCACGTTCGTCGACTACGACGACGACGGCTGGAAAGACCTCCTGTTGTTGCCCCGTGGCGGTGGCGTCGTCGCGCTCCACAACGACGAGGGATCGTTCGAGCCCGACGACGTGGGCCTGGGGAACGTCACCCACCCGCTCGGGGCCGCCCCGGCCGACTTCGACGGTGACGGCCGCGTCGACCTGTTCCTCTACCAGTCTGGCGACTGGCTCGAAAAGACCCCGGCCGGCAAGAGCGCACTGAACGAGACCCTCACGTCGGACAACGGCTACCCCAACTACCTCTATCGCAACGTCGGCGGCGAGTTCGAGCGCGTCGAGGACGCCGGCATCGAGGGCAACCGCTGGAGTCTGGCCGCGACCGCCACGGATCTCACCGGCGACGGTCGACCGGACATCTACGTCGCCAACGACTTCAACACCGACGTGCTCTACGTCAACGAGGGCGACGGCACCTTCAGCCAGCGACAACTGGAGGGGGCGACCGCACGCAACGGAATGTCAGCCGAGGTCGCTGACTTCGACGGCGACCGCCGTCGGGACGTGTTCGTCACGAACATCGAGTTACCCATCTCCCGGGACAACATGTCCAAGGAGCGCTACGAGCTGCTCGAACGGATGTCGACGTTCGCCTTCCACTCGGGCCGGACGAAGGGCAACACCGTGATGATCAACCGGGGCAACGGCACCTTCGAGGATCGAGCCGAATCCCTGGGCGTCCAGACGGGCGGCTGGGGGTGGGCCGCGACGGCGACGGACTTCGACAACGACGGGGACCGCGACCTCATGCACGCGACCCAGAACGTGTTCCGGCTGGACCCCGACGATCCACACTACACTTTCCCGATGCTCTGGGAGCGGACCGACGAGGGGTTCGAGAACCTCGCGGCCGACGAGCGGGGACTCCCCGAGACCGACGGGCGTGGCCTGGTCGCGCTCGACTTCGACAACGACGGTGATCAGGACGTGATCTCGGCCGCCTACGGCGACCGGTTCGCCGTCTACGAGAACACGGTCACCAGCGACACGGATCGCCTGCAGTTCCGGGCCGTCGACGAGACCGGCGAGACGGCGCTGGGCGCGACCGTCACCGTGACCGGCGAGGAGAGTACCCAGCAGGTCGTCCAGTACTCGGAGACGGACTATCTCTCACAGGAGAGCCAGGTCGGCCACGTCGGCCTCGCGGGCGAGGGCAACGTGACGATCACGGTCACGTGGCCCGACGGGACCGAACGGACCTTCGACGACGTGGCACCGAACCAGCGGGTCCGCCTCTCGCCCGACGGTATCGAGACGGTGACGACGTTCCCGACCGGCGATCAGACCGGGTGACACAGCGCCCACGTGTCGCGCTCTGGATCGAGCTTCGACGGCTCGGCCCCGCGATCCGTGAGCAGACCGGCGTGGTACAGCATCGCCTTGAGCTGAAACACCGTCGGCGAGTGATAGACCCTCCCCGCCGAGAGAGCGGCTGCCCTGAGATCGCCGCCTTCGGTCAGGACGCGCTCTCGGACCGTCTCGTCGCCACGGAAGAACAGTTCGACGGTGAACGTCGGGTGGTGGGCGTGGAGCCACTCGACCAGTTCGACCAGCGAGGGGGCCTCGATGCCGTCGTCGTGCATCTGCTGGAGTTCCTCGACCAGCAGCGTCGTCGCCGGGTAGGCGTAGACGACGCGGCGAGCGACCTGTCCCCAGCGCGGGGCGACGTCGACGAACCGCTTTCGCGATCGGCGATACGACTCGAAGTCGGCCAGCGCCGCCGCGAGCGTCCCGAACGCGTCGAGTCCGAACCGGACGACCTCCCGACCCAGCGGCGTCAGCGTCGGCTGGGGCTCCGCGTCGACCAGCCCGAGGAAGGCCGCGCCCTGGCGGGCCGCGTCGACCGCGCCGACGACGTGGTCGGCGACGAGTCGGTCCGTCTCGCCGTCGTGTGCGACCGCCAGCGGGTAGGCCAGGTAGTTCTTGGGGTGGTTCAGCCCGAAGCTCTTCTCGGCGACGCCCTGGGCACCGGCCTGAAACCGGATCGCGCCGGCCTCGCCGTCGGTCCGGTTCCCGACGACTCTGGGCCGTTCGAGCACCTCGACACGCCCGCCCTCCGTGACGCCGAGGACGCCGACGTTCAGTTCGCGCGCCAGCGTGCGCTCGCCGTCTCGAATCGACGCCAGCGGTGCCGAGACGAAGGCGACGTTGGCCTCGTCGAGTCGGTCGTGTGCCTGGACGACGGCACGCTCTCCGTCGACCGTCCCGCCGGAGTAGCCCTTGGCCTCGACGACCACCAGCGGCGGCCGCTCGCCCTGCCGGTCGACCGCGAGCAGGTCGTCGTCCAGCGGTCCGACGCCGACGAGATCCGGGTAGCCGGTGCCGACCTGGACGTGATTGAACGGCGCGAGTGCGGCCTTCGTCTCCTCGGCGATCGGGCGGCGGTCGACCCACCGCTCCTGGGCGAACTGCGTGTCCGCGACGACGTAGCCGTCCGGATCGTCGCCGGGAAACAGCTCGCGTTTCGTGTACGCGAGGACCGACGGCTCGGTCAGCGACGCGCTCGTTGCCATACGGTCGCTTTCGCCGTCGTCGGCATCAGTGTTTGCCTCGCGGCCCCAAAGACATATACCGTGGCTGCTCGCAGGGCGAACGGCATGAAAGAAACTGTTCGCGAGCTGGGACCGGCCGCCGGAAGCGGGATCGGGGCGTACGTGCTGGGCTACGTCTTCACGTACGTCCTCAGTGGCCCCGCCGTCGAGGAGTCGAGCCTGAACCAGATCGTCGAGGCGGTCGGCGACGGCGGCGTCGCCTGGAAGCTCGTCGGCTGGGTGTTCTACAACGCCCACGGCGTGACGACGACGATCGACATCGACATCCCGTTTCTCGGCGGCACTGAGGTCCTCAACTACATCGCACAGGGGGACGCGCTGTCGCCCGTCCTGTACGTGCTCCCACCGGCGCTGTTGATCGCGGCCGGCCTCTTCGGTGCCCGGATGGCCGACGCGAGCGACGTGGGCGACGCGTTGCGGACCGGCGGCGCGGTCACGGCCGGCTACCTCCCGCTGGCGATCGTCGGAACCCTCCTCTTTACCGTCACCGTCGACTCCTCGTCGGGCGGGCCGACGCTGGTGCCGGCGATCGGGCTCGCCGGACTGGTCTACCCACTCGTGTTCGGCTCGATCGGTGCGGGGATCGGGGCGACCCTCCCGAGCAGCGGTCGGTGACGGCGGCTCCGGTACGCTTTTGATCGTCTCCGTGTAGACGGTGAGGTATGGTTCGGGGACCGCGGGCGGAACTGGCAGAGAAGATGGCGGGCGAGATCGCGCTCAGCGACGCGCCCGGCGAGACCGTCCGCAAGTGGCGCACGGACTTCGAAGTGAGCCAGACGGGGCTGGCCGACGCGCTCGACGTGTCGCCCTCGGTCGTCTCCGACTACGAGAGCGGGCGGCGCGACAACCCCGGCATCGGCGTGGTCAGGCGTGTCGTCTCGGCGCTGCTTGACATCGACGAGCGACGCGGCGGCGAACACATCCGCCAGCACGCTCGCGTCCTCTCGGCCGGCTTCGACTCCGACGTGGTCCACGATCTGGGCGAGTACGCCGCCAACGTCCCGCTGGCACAGTTCTACGACGCCATCGGGGCCACCGAGCTGGTCGGCGGGGACGCCGACACCGTCGCCGGCCACACCGTCATCAACTCCATCGCCGCGATCACGCGGCTCTCGTCGGACGAGTTCTACCAGCTCTACGGGCAGTCGACCAACCGGGCGCTGGTGTTTACCGACGTGACTCGCGGCGAGTCGCCGCTGGTCGCGCTGCGGGTCGTGACGCCGACGCCCAACGCGGTCGTCCTGCACGGACTCGAATCCGACGCCCTCTGGGACCACGCGGTCGATCTCGCTCGCATCGACGGCTTCTCGCTCGCCATCGCGGACGCCGAGATGGACGAGATGCTGGCGGGGCTGCGGGAACTCCGGTAGGCGCTACTGGAGTGCGGGCGGCGCGACGGGATCGAGTTCTGCCTCCTCGAAGAACGACCGCAGGAAGGGTACTCGCGCCTCGATCTCATCGGGGGTGTGCGAATCGGAACCGACGGTGACGGACACGTCGTACTCGGCCAGCACCGACCGGAACGGTGCCGTCGGGTGGACGAGGTCGAGATCGGTCAGCGCACGCCCGGCGTTGATCTCGGGGATCGTCCGCGAGTCGGCGAACGCCGCCGCCACGCGGCGATACTGCTCCTCGGTCGCGCGGCCGGCCAGCGGCGGCGTCCGCTCGATCAGGTCCGGGTGGGCGGCCACGTCGAACAGCTCGGACTCGATCAGTTCGACGAGACGGTCGAAGTACTCGTCGACGAGGGCGTCGAGTGTTGCCTCGGAGCGGCCGGCGTAGTTCGAGGGGACCTGTACGTTCGCGCCGTCGAGTTCGTGGACGCTCCCGATCGCGTAGTCGAAGTCGGCCTCGGCCAGGAAGTCGGCGATCGCGTCCTCGTCGCTCGGGTGATAATCCATCTCGACGCCGTCGTAGATCGCCACGTCGGTCTCCGCGCGCAGCGACTCGATCCCCGTTCGTCGGCGCTCGTAGGTCTCGTCGAGGTTGAACCCGTAGCGGGCTCGCTCCTCGCGGCGGAACGCGCGCTCGGTGACGGTGCAGTGATCGGTGAAGCCGATCCCGTCGATCCCCGCCGCCGCCGCGGCCCGGGCCATGTGGAACATGTACCGACCGTCCGAGTAGTTGGTGTGGGCGTGGTAGTCGTACACGGTGGTCCACTGGGCACCGCCGGCAAAGTCGGTTGCGCCGCGAGCGAAAGAACCGTTAGTTCCCCCTTCGTCGCCGACACCATGGCCCCCCGAACGACGACCGCCCTCCTCGTCGGATTGCTCGCTCTGAGTGGACTCTCCGTCGTCGCTGGAGGGGTGATCGACGCCCCGCCCGAGCTGACGATCGAGAACCAGGCAGACTCCACCCACCGCGTGACCGCCTACACCGTCGCCGAGACCGAGTCCGTGATGGAGCTGAACTTCGCCGTTACGACCGACGACGGCGACCGCCGACTCGCGACGCTCGAACAGCTCTACTGGCCCGGCGAGTTCCGGAACGTGACGATAGCCGACGACGGCGTCCCCAGCCAGCGCCACACCGTCCAGCCGGGCGAGAACGTGACGACGACGGTCGAGGCCTGGACCCCGGGGAACGTCACGATCTACGTCGTCGAGGATCTCGGCGACGACCAGCGCCACGTCCACACCGACATCCGCACCTGCACCGAGCGCGAGCAAGAGCACGAACTCAGGCTCGAATCGGACGGCACCGGCGGGAGCTACACGTGTGCCTCCAGTCTCGACTGGCTCCTCCGCTGAGCGAGGGCGGACGGCCGGCGAGTGCCCGGTGTCACTCGGCGGACACCGGCCCGGACTGCCGGAGCAAGACGGCGATCGAGACGGCCTGGACCGGAGCCACGAGCGCCGTGCTCAGGAATCCACCGGCGACGGGGACCAGCGCCAGCCCCCAGACGGCGAGACCGAACGCGAGGACGAGACCGAACAGCCGGAAGCGCTGTCCGCGCGCCGTCGCGACGCTCGCCCGCAGTGCCGCCGGGACGCCGAGACCGACGGCGAGGTATCCGGGAAACGGGAACAGCGAGACCACCACGAACGAGATGGCGAACACGACGAGCAGTCCCAGCGGGACGCTCCCCGGCGAGAACTCGGCGGGACCGAACACGCCGAGAACGACCGTCACAGTGACGAGCACCGCGAGGTAGCGAGCCAGCGACCCGCGGTCTCGCTGACCGTCGAGGGCGCGCGTCATCGTCAGCCACCCGGCCGCGCCGATCGCCAGCAAGACGGCGGTTTCCAGGGCGACTGCACCCAGGAGGTACGGCAGCTCCAGATCCACGACCGCACCGATGCGTCTGCCGGTCCGGGCGGTCCCGCGGGGGAACACCGAGTACTGGAGGCTGACGGTCTCGACCATCCAGTTGGGCGTCGCGACGGGGATCGGGTCCCACTGCCGGAGCCAGTCTGCGAGTGCGACAAGGAACCCGGCGACGGCGAACGGACCCAGCAGCCGGGGGTCCCGCCGGAGTTCCGTCAGGGCGGCCCGCAGCACGGTCACCGTCGTCTGCGGTGACGACGACCGTTCGTCGACGGCACCGTCGTCGACGACCGTCCCGCCGTCTGACTCTGGCGTCATGCCGTCTCCTCCAGAGCGATCACGCGCTTTCGGTTGGCGGCGTACAGCCGTCCGTCGCCGACGATCGGCGGCGACAGTGGCATCTGTGAGGGCCGGTAGGTGAACAGTCGCTCGCCGCTCGCGGCGTCGAGTCCGACCAGTTCGAACCCCGAGCGGACCGCGTACACGACGCCGTCGGCCACGACGGGAGCCGTCTTGCCGTCGAACGGCGTCGTCCACAGCACCTCGCCGCTCGCGAGGTCGAGCGCGCGCATCGACGCCAGTTGGTCGGCCACGAACACGGTCCCGTCGGCGACCGCCGGGACGCTGTCGGTGACGTTCGCGTCGAGGTCGGTGTCCCACAGGAGACGCCCGTCGGCCGGGTCGAGCAACCGGACATCCTCGCGAGTCTGAACGACCACGCCCTCCGCCGTCGCGACCGGTGAGCTGATCATCTGTTCGTCGAGGTTGCGGTGCCACTCCCGGACTCCGCTCTCGGCGCGATAGGCCGACACCTGTCCGGGCCAGGCCGTCGCGAAGACGAACCCGTCCCGGACGGCCGGGCGCTGGAACGACGAACTCGTCTCCTCGTCGTCGAACGCCACCCGCCAGCGGATGCCACCGCTCGCGGGATCCAGCGCGACCAGCGAGTCTCCCGCCGGAACGGGGCTGTAGATCGTCCCGTCGGCGACGACCGGCGACGGCGGTTCCGGGGGGCCGAAGAAGCCGGGCTTCGAACCCGGCCCGCGCCACCGCTCGACACCCAGACGCTCGTCCGTCAGGGGCACGCCGATCCCGCCGCCCTCGTTCAGGCCGAAGACCTCCGTCGGCGTGGTCACGGCCAGCGTCGCCGTCTCGTAGATAGCGGCCGGGGCACGGGCGGGACTCGACTGATAGGGCCCCGAGGCTCCGAAGGCCCGCTCTCCGTTTTCCGGGTCCAGCGCGAGCAGGCCGCCCCCGGCCGCGTAGAGCCGGCCACCGACGCTGATCGGCGACGTGGTTCCCTGGAACCAGTCCGTCGACTCGTGGCTCCAGGCGACCTCGACCTCGCCACGCGGCCCCGTCGCGGACGGGTGGTGGGCCGTGCCAGCCGCGTCGTAGCGGGCCATCGGCCACGAGACCGGTTCGGGGGGCGACTCGGACTGTGCGCCGGCAACGGGGCCGCCGACAGCGCCAGCGAGTGCGAATCCGGCAGACGCGAGCAACCGTCGTCGAGTGGAGGGCATCACCGCCCCTCTTCAGCCGGCGGACAATAATCGGTGGTGGTTCCCCGGTCGCGAACCGGCATCCGCGAGCACACCCGACACCGAAAAAACGGATCGTTCGCTCCGCTCTCGATCCGTCGAATTTCCTACCGCACGTAGCGATACTTCCGTTCGCGTCCCGTCCGACTGCCTACCGCACGTATCGGTATTTCCGTTCGCCCATCCGGCCCGCTACCCACCTTTTTCCTGCGGGAGTACCCTCGCTTCGCTTCGGGTTCCCCCTTGCAAAAACGTGGGCAAAAAAACGGATCGTTCGCTCCGCTCTCGATCCGTCCGACTGCCTACCGCACGTAGCGATACTTCCGTTCGCCCATCCGGCCCCAGCCGTCGAAGACGAACTCCTCGCTTGGCGTGGTGAGTTCCTCCACGTCGGCGTAGTCGTCGGTGTCGTGGTTGTGGACGTCGTGGATGCGCTCGTACTCCTCGAAGGAGATGTCGTAGCGCCGGTCGAGCTGGTCGTCGACGTTGAGCGCCTCGATCTCCGCTTTCCAGCCGTCGGCGACTGTCTCGGCGTGGATCTCGGCCTGTGCGCCCGAGCCGTAGGAGACCACGAGGAGCTGGGCCCCGGTCAGATCTCGGTCGTGTTCCAGTGCGTGTTTGAGGCCGGCGACGCGGGCGACGTGGACGGAGCCAGTGTACCAGTTGCCCACCTCGCGGGCGATTTCGAGGGTCGGCTCGATCGTGTCGGCGTACCAGTCCTCGTAGCGTTCCGTCTCGGTGAGTGCGTCCGTGTACTCCTCGATGGCGTCGAAGAACTGCTCCTGTGTCTTGAACTCCTCGCGGCGGGGCTGGCGGCCGATTTCCTCGGCCAGTTCAAGTTCGACGTCCGTGTCACGACAGACGTGGCGATAGCCCAGAGCAGCGGCCTTGCGGACCATGCCCGGGAACGGCGTGTGAAACGGGATCAGCGCGAAGTCGTCGGGGTGGAGTTCGACCCCGGCGCGTTCGAGGTCCTCCATCGCCTCGCGCATGCGTGCGAGGTACACTTTCATCGAGCGCTTGCCGTCGACCGAGGGGAACTGCTGGTTGGGCTTCAGGAAGTCCGTCTCGTCGGCGCTGCCAAAGCCCTGGTCGGTCGACAGCTCGACGAAGTCGGGGTCTTCGTCGACGATCATCGCGACCGCGCCGGCACCCTGCGTCGCCTCGCCGGGGTCGTCGCGGGCGTACAGCGCGGTGTCGGTCGCGATCACGAGCGCCTTGCGGCCGCGATTGCGGCCCGCGCGGATCCAGTTGTAGGCGTCGTCGAGGCTCTGGGTCCCGGCGATGCAGGCGAACTTCCGCTCGCCCTTGTTGGCGTGGTGGAAGTCCTCGTCGTACACCTGTTCGAGACAGCCGGCGACGTACGTCGACACCGGCTTGGAGTTGTCGAAGGCCGACTCCGTCGCCACGTCGATCCGGCCGATGTCGTCGGGCGTCAGACCCTTGCGTTCCATGAGCCGGTGTGCCGCGTTGGCCGCCATCGTCACGATGTCCTCGTACACGTCCGGGAACGAAGAGACGTGGAGACCGAGCCCCTTCGTGTACTTGCCGGGGTCTTCGTCCTGTGCCGGCGCGAACGTCTCCGCGAGGTCCAGTTGGAGCTTGCCCGTCCGAATCTCGATCGCGTCGATACCGACCGTTGTCATACACTGAGAGTTACCGCCGCCGTATAAGATACTGTCGACTATCACTTCGACGATCGTCGAATATATGCACACTCCGCAAGGGCGAGCCGACCGACGGTCGGCGACAGAGTGTGAGCCTGTCGCTCGTTTCTACGAAGCTGCCGTCGTCTGGGTCGAGAAAATGCTGTCGTGTGACGGGAGTCAGTGTCGTAGTACGGTACTGCTGACGGTCAGTGGAATACGCATCCACATTCCGATCGGTAGCTCGGGAGACACCGATCGGTCGGTCAGCCGCTACCCGGGACGACGGTCTGGTCGCTCCCCGTGTTAGATGCGGAGTCGTAGACGGTCACCCTAATGGTATACGAACTATCGCGCTCGTTGGTCCGTGCGACCAGTTGCTCGGTCGAGGTGTCGCTGGATCCGCTCACACCGTTGTCCGTCGCCGTGTCGACAACCGTGCCCGACGAATCGACAAATTCGTACTCGACGCGGTCGAGGTCGCCGTCCACGTCTGAGACGTCGACGGTGACGTCGTACCGGTCGCTCGGCGGCGAGGACCCGGCGCTGTAGGTCGCGCTTGTTATGGTCGCCGACGGCGCGGAACTGCCGCCACCCCCTCCGCCGCTCCCATCGGTTGGCGTGATGGTAAACGTCTTCGTCTCGGTTCCGCCACTCGCTGGCTGGTAGGTGACCGTGATCTCCACGTCTTCGCCGCTCATGTCGACCGATGAGGTGCCGTCGGTGAACTCGTAGAGGTAGAACGTCGCCGTTGCGCCGTCCGAAAGTTGTGCGTTCCCGTCGTTGCTTTGCCCGTCGGTGTCCAGGTCCACGGTTCGCGGAACACCGGTTCCACCGCCGTAATCGACGTGGGCATCGGACAGGTCCGCGGCGACGTACACCTCGCTCGCCAAGGGTTCGTCGTTCGGGAACACGTCGTCACTGAGGGTCGTAATAGCGCTGTTCGCCGGCGCTATCCTGACATCGGTGATCGTGACGCTCTCGCCGAAACCGTTCGTGACGGAGAAGTTCACTCCGCCAGCGACGCTGTCCGTATCCGGACCGTCGTTAGTCACGGCGTCGTCGTTGTACACGAGGGTGGCCCTGTTGATGATCTCCAAGCTCAGACGGTCGCCTCCCCCGCCACTCGACGTGTATACGGTCACCCCTCCGTTGTTCACCGGTGTCAACGTCGTCGAGTTCTCCCCGACGGCATTCGTCGTTCCCGAAGCAGACACCGTACCGACCTGCGTATCGTTTGTCGCGTACTGTACCGCTCCGCCGTCGACAATCGGGTCTGTCGCCATCGACAGCGTCGCTTCGGAGGTCTGAGAGAAGTCCAGCGTACAGGGATTGTCCACTCCGTTCGGACAGTCGATCCCGGTTTGATCGGACGGGTCCAGCCACGTGACGTTGTACGCACCGCTGCCAGCCGATGGTGAACGTGACGGTTCGCTCTCGACGTAGACCCGCATCGTGACGTTGCGCGGCGTCGTCCCGTCGAACGAGGTCGTCGGCTCCGTCACGGCACTGAACTTCAGGTCGACCCACTGCCCACCGGCGACGCCGGTGCTGTCGTAGGTGAACGTCGCCTGTCCGTTCTCGTCGGTCGCTACCTGGTCGGGGGAGAGCGTCCCGCTCTCTGCCGACGCGTTGATCTGCCCGTCCGTCACGGGGTTGTTGTACGCATCCCGGAGTTCGAGGGTCACCGTCGTCGTATCACCAGTTTCCAGTCGCGTCGCGTTGCCTGCGGCGTCAGTGAGATACGCCTCGTCTTCCGCGGTGACCTGACTCCCGACCCCGACTTTCGTCATGCGGAGCCGGTAGGAGACGTTCGGTTCGAGCGTGACCGACAGACGATCGTACCGAGCGCCAGCGATCGTCTGAACCTCGTAGTCGAGGACGTGACCACCGTTCTCGTCGCGTTGGTCCGCCAGGAGCGCGTCCCACTCGGACTCGGACAGCTGCGTCGCCGCCGAGAGTGTCACGTTCGAGGAGTCGTTGGACACCGCGACCGTCGTCGTCGACGTACTCACCGGTTCGAGGTCCAGGCTCGTCGAACCGGCCTGGGTCCGGCTCAGAGAGCCGTTGATCGTCACGAGGCTGATCCGCTTGCCGTCGATCATCGTCTGGCCTGTTGCGGCCAGGCTCTCGTCCGCGAAGCGGTTCGACAGGACCGTGTTCTCGTACGCCGTCTCGGGTGCCTGTCCGTAGACGTTGTAGCTGGGCTGGTAGACGAGGAAGCCGGTGTCGTAGCGCCGACCCGTGCCGTTCCAGAAGTCGCCGGTCTCACCGCTGGCGGTAGCGTTCTCGATCGTCAGATTCGCCCCGGAATCCGCGGTTTCGCTGGTGCGGATCGTCCCCGAGGCGGGCCCGGGGTTGACGGCGACGAGTCTGGCGGGATAGCGGGTCCCGAGCGTCAGCGTCACCGATCTGGTCGCCGTCTCGCCGTGGATCGAGACCAGTTCGTTGCGCAGATCCTGCATCTGGTCTCGAATATCCTGGTTGTGGTTGAACTCGACCGCGCGGTTCTGGTTCGGGACGACGAAGGCCTGATAGCTCGAAAACGCGACGACGAGCATCGCGAACAGCAACACCGCTCCGATCTGGACCGACTGGGCGCGGTCGTCGTCCCGGAGTCGCATTGCCCGTCCTTGTCAGTACCCGGTAAAAAAGCTGTCCGCAGCTATGATCCAAACGATAACGACTACGCGTCGCCCTCTTCGTCTTCTTCGACGACCTCGGGGTCGCTCATTGCCGTCTGGAGGCTATCGAGTCCGTTGGCCCACTCCGAGACCAGTCCGTACTCGAGTTCCGCGGCCGCGTCCACGTCGAGTTCCTCGCCGTCGATGACCAGCGTACCGGCCTGGACGCAGTAACCGAGCGCCGCGTCGAGGTCCTCCTCGGCCTCGGCGTCGGCCGCGGCCTCGATGTAGTCGATGACCGTTCCCTCCTCGGCGGGGCCCTCGGCGATATACTCCTCGGCGGCGTAGAAGACACAGACGAGGGAGGTCTGGACGCCGTCGATCAGCATGACGGTCTCCTCGTCGTCGAGGTCGATCTCTTCGAGGACGATCGCGCGGATGTCCGCGATCTCCTCGAGCGCGGTGTCCTGATCGATCAACTCGTCGTCGTGATCGGTGATGATCTTGGCGACGGCGATCGCCGCATCGTCCTGCAGATTCAACAGCAGGCGAGCGGAATCCTCGTCTTCCGGATCGATCTCCTCTTCGTCGAGGCGGTCGATCCAGTTTTGCCACCGTTCCTCCGTGTAGTACTCCCCCGGTGGAGTGCTCATATCCCTCCCTACACAGCGCCGGGGATATTACTTTCGACCCCTACTCCGGTGCCCTCGTAAGAAACGAGGGTCCTCACACCGGAGCAACACCGACGAAACACCGGAACGCGTCGAACGAGTCACAGCGTCCGTCGAGTTGCGCGCGAGTGGATGCGTTTTTGAACGATGCCGTTCCGGGAAACGATATGGCGTCCCATCGCGGCATCGACTACTCGACTTGGACGAAGCGATCGTTCCTGTTCGGTGCGGGACTGTTCGCACTGGCAGCACTGATCGAACTCCTCGCACACGCGCTCGTCGGGCAGCTACCGGGCTGGGAGGAGACGCTGTTGCTCGACGCCGAGATCCTGGGCGTTCTCGTCGCGCTGCTCTCGCCGTTCGTCTTCGGGATCGTGCTCCCGCTGACGGAGTAAGACTACTGGCTGTCAATCTGTGAGCGATTTCGCTACCCCTGGGTGGAGAATCCGTTCGCGAAACGACAGCCAGCGGTAGGAGGGCGACAGTCCAGCGTCGACACCGCCACGCCGGGCGCACTCGTACGGACAGTTGGAGTGTCACTGGCGAGCGACGAGGAAGGTCCAGCGCTCGGACGTGATCGCGTCGGTCACCGCAAAGCCAGCGTCGGCGACGAACGCTCGCAGTTCGTCGGGTTCGTAGCGCTCGAAGTGGCGGTCGTCGGTCTCGTAGGGCGATGCTGTCGACTGGTCGGAGTTCGCACGTTTCATCGTGATTCCCAGAACCCCGTCGTCGGTGAGGACGCGGGCGAATTCTCGGAGTGTCTCCGGTACCTCCGCTCTGGGGACGTGCAACAGCGAGGCACAGGCCCAAAGCCCGTCGAACCGTCCGTTCACGAGCGGGAGCGACCGCATATCTGCCCGCAGGAACGCCGATGCGGGCGCGCGCTCGCTGGCGTCTGCGATGAATTCAGTTGTGAGGTCGAGGCCGACCGAATCGATGCCGCGCGCCTCGAACGTCGCGGTCTCCCATCCGGGGCCACAGCCAACGTCGAGGACTCTCGCCTTGGTGTCCGTTTCTGAGCCAACCCCGCCCAGCACGTCCAGAAAGCGTGCGACGATGTCGGCGACCTTCTCGCGGTCGTCGTGAACCTCGGCGTATCGCTCGGCGACCGACTCGTAGGTGTCGAGCGTCCGTCGTACTCGCTCGTCCATGCCGGTCCGTCACAACGAACCTCAAAGAGCGCTTCGGAGAACGGTTTGGACAATCATTTATTGCACCCCGCAGAATCGCCGGGTATGGCAGCACCACGAATCCTGATTCTGGGTCCGCCAGGTGCGGGTAAGGGGACACAGTCGAGCAACATCGCCGAGAGCTACGGCGTCGAGCACGTCACGACCGGCGACGCGCTCCGGGGCAACAAGGAGATGGACATCTCCGACATGGACACGGAGTACGACACGCCGGGCGCGTACATGGACGCTGGTGACCTCGTCCCGGACAAAGTCGTCAACGCCATCGTCGACGAGGCACTCAGCCAGGCCGACGGGTTCGTCCTGGACGGCTACCCGCGCAACCTCGAACAGGCCGAGGAACTCCAAGACATGACCGACATCGACGTGATTCTCTCGCTGTCGGTCGCCCGCGAGGAACTGGTCGACCGGCTCACCGGTCGTCGGGTGTGTGACGACTGTGGCGCGAACTACCACGTCGAGTTCAGCCCGCCCGAGGAAGACGGCGTCTGTGACGACTGTGGCGGCGACCTGATCCAGCGCGACGACGACAACGAGGAGTCCGTCCGCAACCGACTGGACGTGTTCGACGAGAACACTCAGCCGGTGATCGACCACTACGAGAGCGAGGACGCCTTCGTCGCCATCGACGGCGAGCAGACCCCCGACGAGGTCTGGGCCGACATCCAGGACGCCATCGACGCGCGCGTCGAGTAAAACGTTGATAAGGGCTCGCCGCTGTAGAGTAGTACACGAATGGCACGTACCGCCCAGAAAGTAGAGTCGCTCGCCAGCGAGGGCGAGGACATGACCGACGCACTGGCGACTGTCCTCGCCGTCGCCGAGGAGCAGGGGACCGTCTCCTGGGCCGACGTGAGCGACGATCTCACGAGCGGTCAGTGGGGCCGGCTCATCGAGAAGGGGCTGCTGGTCGACGCCGACGGAGCGGGGTTCGTCCTCAGCGACCCCGACGGGATCCGCGACGCGCTCGGCGAAGACAGCGTCGAGACCGCCGCGGCCACCAGCGGCGACGGCGACGGCGACGACGAGGGCGTCAACTGGACCAGTTACGACAAGGGCGCGGCCCTGGTCACCGTGGGCCTGTTCGCCGGCTACATGCAACAGGATATCCGGTCACTCGTCGGCGGCACGATCGACATCGTCCTGGGACCGCTCAACGACGTGGTTCCGTTCTACGTCGTCATCCTCGTGCTGGCGATCATGACCGGGCTCTGGTCGACACTCCTCCAGGACAACCTCATGGACTCGGAAGTCATGGGGAAGTACCAGGAGAAGATGCAGGATCTGCAGGACCGCCGTGAGGCCGCCAAAGAGCGTGGCGACGACGAAGCCCTCGACGAGATCCAGCAAGAGCAGATGGAGGCGATGGGCGATCAGCTGGGCATGTTCAAGGCCCAGTTCCGGCCGATGGTGTGGATCATGCTGCTGACGATCCCCGCTTTCCTCTGGATGTACTGGATGATCCGCGACGGCCACATCGAGGCCGCAGAGACCGTGATGGTCCTCCCCCTGGTGGGCGAGGTCTCGAACTGGCAACAGGGCGTCCTCGGACCGCTCCAGGCCTGGATCCTCTGGTACTTCCTGTGCTCGCTCGGCTTCAGCCAACTGCTCCGGAAGGCACTGAACGTCCAGACCTCGCCGACGGGGTAGCCGACCCCGCGAACGCGACCGGAAACAGACAGCCTCTTTATTCGCGCCCTCACCAGTCGATACATGTTGATCACCGTTTCCGGACCGGCGGGTAGCGGCAAGAGCACACTCGCCGCGAACCTCGCCGAGGCGCTCGGATACGACCACGTCAGCGGCGGCGACATCTTTCGCTCGCTGGCCGAGGAACGCGGCGTCTCGCTGGTCGAACTGAACCAGCAGGCCGAATCCGACGACCAGATCGACCGCGACCTCGACCGGCGACTGCGCTCGACCGCTCGCGAGGAAGACGATCTCGTCCTCGAATCCCGGCTGGCCGGCTGGATGGCCGGTGACTACGCCGACCTGAAGTTGTGGCTCGACGCACCACTGGACGTGCGAGCCGAGCGAATCGCCGACCGCGAGGAGAAGCCGGTCGCCGAGGCTAGAGAGGAGACGCAGACCCGCGCCGAGAGCGAGAGACTGCGCTACCAGGAGTACTACGGCATCGACATCGACGATCGATCGATCTACGACCTCTCGATCAACACCGCCCGCTGGGACGAGAGTGGCGTCCAGGAACTCATCGTCGCCGCCGTCGACGCCTAC
Organism: Halomicrobium sp. HArcht1-1; assembly: GCF_058933285.1. Classification (NCBI taxonomy): domain Archaea; kingdom Methanobacteriati; phylum Methanobacteriota; class Halobacteria; order Halobacteriales; family Haloarculaceae; genus Halomicrobium; species Halomicrobium sp. HArcht1-1. The sequence continues at coordinate 1,051,915 of NZ_JBZYDL010000001.1, read as the reverse complement.
GAACCGGACGGTGACGAGGGGAAAGCGCCGACGGCCGGCGTCACCTACGAGTTCTGAGATGGTCCGCGACGCGCCCGAACACCGGTCGCCCGCCGATCTGCTCACCTTCGGCGTCGTCAACCTCGACAAGCCACCCGGCCCCTCCGCCCACCAGGTGGCCGCCTGGGTCCGGGACGCCGTCGACGACGCGCTCGACGCGGCCGGCGACGACCGGACGCTCGGGCGCGTCGCACACGGCGGGACGCTCGACCCGAAGGTCACGGGCTGTCTCCCGATCTTGCTCGGCGACGCCGCCCGCGCGGCACGCGTGTTCGACGACGCGGTCAAAGAGTACGTCACGATCCTCGAACTCCACGACCAGGCGCCGCCGGACTTCGACTCGATCGTCGCCGAGTTCGAGGGCGAGATCTACCAGAAGCCCCCGCGCAAGAGCGCCGTGAAACGACGGCTCCGCAGCCGGACGATCCACGCGCTGGACGTCCTCGAACGCCACGACCGCCGGGCACTCCTGCGCGTCCGCTGTGGCTCTGGCACGTACGTCCGCAAGCTCTGTCACGACATCGGGCTCGCGCTCGGGACCGGCGCACACATGGGCGAACTCCGACGCACCGCGACCGGCGACTTCGACGATCGCGACCTCGTGACTATGGAGGACCTCGTCGACGCGCTGGCCGAGTGGGCCGACAACGACGACGAGAGCTGGCTCCACGAGACAGTCGCACCCGCCGAGCACGCACTCCGTGGCTACCCGACGGTCACGATCGCCCCCAGCGCCGCCCGCGAGGTAGCACACGGCGCACCCGTCTACGCGCCCGGCGTCATCGAGACCGACGCCGAGCAGGGTGCCGACGTGTGCTGCGTGACGCCCGACGGCGCGGCGGTGTGTCTGGGCCGACTGGTCGGCGATCCCGACGCCGAGGGCGGCGTCGCCGTCGAACTCGAACGCGTCCTCGTCTAATGGTTCTCTGGATGACGACACCCGCCGCGACTCGACGGGCCGACCGAGACGATGACTCCCACACGCAACGCCGAAGCGTAGCCCTTAATTAGTGGACCCTCCTCATCCCGAGTGCGGGACCGTGGGGTAGTGGTATCCTCTGCCGATGGGGTCGGTAGGACCTGAGTTCGAATCTCGGCGGTCCCATACACCACCTTTTTGCGCGTCGCCCTTCCTCGCGAGCCTCCGGCTCGCTGCGGTGAGGGCTCCTTGAAAAACGTGGGCGAAAAAGCTGCTGGCTCGCGGTGCTCGCCAGCAGTGAACCGCCTCGCTTCGCTCGGCGGATGCGCGACGCCACGGAGTCCTTCGAGGCGGGCGACGCCGACAGAGAGTCGTACGCCGACTGGGCGACGTGGAAGCTCGCGCTGTACTGGGCGACGAACCGACGGTTCTGGTCCTGCTCTGATACGGATTATTGTAGCCGTTTTTCCGGTCGACCGCACCACGGTGTGCGGTCAATCCGGTAAAGATCTACAATAATCCGTATGAGTCGATCACCGAGGGAATCGACCCAAACGACCACACGCAGACCCCGACGTTCGCGAAGCCGTCCGCTGGTGTTCGCTCGACTCAGTACAAGCGGCGAGCGAGCACGAGATACGCGACGACCTCACGCGTCGGCAGTGGAACGACCTCGACGATCTCGACGCCGCCGTAGAGCGGGCGACCCCCGACGTGGAACAGCCGCAAGTGCGTTCGACGCTGCCCGAAGAAGCCACGTTCCGGTGTGTCGTCGACTACGTCGGCGCGTCTGCGTACTGGGACCTCCCCAGCAATGAGCTGGGTGACGGTCAGCAGGACCTCGAAGTAGTGGAGGACTGCACAGACGACGGTGATACTGTGGCAGTCGTAGATCGGGAGAAAGATCCGCCGATTGTCGACGTGTGGTCGTAGCCTGGCTGATTCCCCTGACCCTATCGGCACCTGGTTCTGACGCGAACGGCATCAAGGATACCACAGTCAAAGAGCGAATTCCAGCACCCACTCGTGTCCGTGGAATCTCACCACTACCGCACTTATCCTGAAACCGATTGAGTCTCAATGCCGGTCCTACGACTTGATATCGAACAGTCTTATCACACCAATATTTTGAATCCGCTGTTTGATGTACTCTGACGGCCTCTATAGGAGATTGACGGGCGTAGTTGACTAATTAACCACTACTAGAACTTTTCCGGCCGGGTCACAGAGTAGACAACTCATATGAGTCCTTCATTTCCACCATGAATATGTAAACGCCGTTTATGTGGCCTGAAAGCCCCATATTTTGCATCCCCGGGCCATATGGGCCAAGTTAGTAACTCATGGACCACAATACTTATTATATACGAGTCTCTCACATATAATGGAGTCTGTAAAGTGGGCATTCCCCGGCCAAGAGGCAGTGCCCACTGGCTCCAGACAGAGCCATGATTAACTCAGGCAACCTTACTGAAAAAGATAGCGCTCGACCGGAATTGGCCTATATGCACTACTGCAGGGAGTACGAGCTCCTGGAAATGTCAGAAGACAAGTCCCAAGACGGATTGAATGGGACATTGCAACTAAGTGGCAGTGACTTAGATGCGATCGGAGTTGAGACCGGCGACGAAGTTCTGTTGTATGTTGAACATGGAGACAGGTGGATACTTACTCGACAAAGTGTGTATCCAAGCCGTGCCGCGTTAACCCTTTCAAAAGATTGCAGAGCTGAACTTGGTTTAGAACGTGGAAATCAGACTGTCGAATATTGGATAGCGAACCCAGAGACCTACCAATACGAAAAGGATCCTGAGAAACCAGCGGAAGTTACCCAGATCACTCTAAAAGAAGGGAGTGATCCAGGTGAGTCTGAGACGGAATCCTCGGACGAGGAAACCACCAAATTAGTATGGGTGATGGAATCCACTACAGATACATATCACCAAGTTCGAGGATCAGAGGAGACCACCCTTTGTGGTATTGAATTTTCGGAGAAAAAGTCAAAGATAATCTCAGATCCAGGCGACACCCTGGAAGAATGTGGCAACTGTGCTCGTTCAACCACAGACATGACGAACAAAGAGCTGGTCAATTGGTTCGGCTCGAAAGCCGGGTTTGAAAATGAGGATAGCCCATCATATATGGACAATAATCAGATGATGAAATTAAAACAGTATATCGAAGGGTTAGAATCATAACTGTCCTGACCGAGTTGAAATTGCTAAGCTAAACCGAGACAATTGGATCAATTCCCAATTTGTTGGGTACGGCGAATTTCTGGCGGAAGAGAGACCTTCTGTTCAATTATTTGGAATCGTCTGAAACCCACCAAACCCAGCTGCGTCCAGCTTGCTTCCCGCAGATACGCCCTTCGTTGTGAAGTTCCTTGAGACGCCGAATCGTGGCTTTCTCCTTGATCGGTAGCTGTTCAGCGACCTCGTACGTAGATAGAACGTGTTCAGAACTCTCGCGTAGAACCGTGACGATCTCGCCGTCATTCACGTCAGGTTTCCGTCCAGACATTATGGCGTCAATCGAGTGTTTCGCCTATAAAACCCACCAGAGAAGCCGAGAGGACGCCACCCATTCCATCTTTGGAAACTATTAATAGATTAGAGCGAAATAATCGGATACGGAAGTCACCCGGACTGCTGGAACAGTTCGGAGAACGCGGACCCGGTGCTGGAACACCGGCCCGCTGTGGCTCCCGTGGACCAAGCACGGAAGCATGATGACAGACACCAGCGCGAGGATTAAACCCCTCGCTCGACCCCCCCCCCCCGAAGGTCATCGACCAGTAGTATCAACTTCTCAACCACGGATTCAGGAAACCGGATAAGTACGCGTATCTGTCCGACTAGCTCCCTGCTCCCCGTTTCGTCACGGCTGACGCTCCGCATTTGAGAGGACGATTTGGAGACGGTGACAGACGTACTGCCGACAGCACAGCTTCGAGAGCGCGAGAGAGTCGACCGGCTGTGGCGGCGAAAGAGACACCAACAGATCGTATACAACGTACACACATGGGCACGATCCGAGTCAGCGAAGACGTGAAGGAGCGACTCCGAGACATGAAGCGGGACGACGAGAGCTTCAACGACCTGCTGGACCGCCTCAGTCGAAGCGCGAAGGACGTGGAGGCGATCGGCGAATCACTCCCGCCGCTCGGCGACGAGGAGATCGAGCAGATGGACAACTGAGAGAGCGGCTGAACGATTTGCTGGCGAAACGTCGGTAGCTGCTCGTCCCCGAAGGGTTCACGTCGTCCGTTCGACGCGTCGGAGTCGGTCGCCACAGCAGTCCGAGCGGTAGCGGTCGTACTCGCGGACGAACGGGCAGTCTCGGTAGCGTCGTGCGACGACGGTGCCACAGGTTCGACACTGGAAGGTCCAGCGCGCGTCGGCGAACGTCCGGCAGTGGACCTCGGTGTCGAGTGTCTCGGCGCGACGCCGGAACGCCGCGCCGTGGCCGGTCGTGCCACAGTGTTGGTACTGTTCGACGTGGATCAGCTCGTGGCGCAGCGTCGACGCCCACTCCGCCTGCGAGAACTCGCGGAACGCGTCCCAGGTCAGCGACAGCGTACAGGCGAGTGGTCTGCCGTCGGCACCGGGGACGGCGTCCCAGTCCAGGGCCTCGTCGACGCTGGCGTCGTCGATCTGGGGGTGTCTGACCGCGGCGGCACGACGGCGGGCTCGCGTCGAGACCGTCCACTCGACGAGGTCGAGGCGCACGTCCACGAGCCACTCGCGACGGGCGTGCTTACAGTAGGCACGGGACCACACGATCAGGTCGTCGTGATCGTCGATCGCGTCGAACTCGACCGGCGCGTCCATCGGCGAACAGTGGCGGCCGAGGGCGCTTGAGGGATGCGGTCCGTCGTGGTCGCTACAGTCCGGTCGGGTGATCGACGTATGTCGTGGTCAGATCCCACTCTTCGAGCACCGCGGCGAGGGACCGGACGCCGACGGTCTCCGTGGCGTAGTGGCCGGCGAGGACGACCGTCAGCCCCGCCTCGCGGGCCTCGTGGTAGGCTTTCTGTTTGCCTTCGCCGGTCACGAGCGCGTCCACGCCAGCCTCGGCGGCTTCGCCGATCCAGTCGCTGCCGCTTCCGGTGACGATCGCGATGTCCTCGATCTCGTCGGGGCCGAAGTCGAGCACCTGCACGGGCTGGCCGGCGGTGTCGAGTTCGTCGGCCAGCGACGATCGGAGGGCCTCGGCGGAGAAACTGCTGGCTGCCCGTCCGCGCTGGCCGATGTACTCCGGCCCGACCTCGCCGAAGGGAGCTCGGTCGTCCAGTTCGAGCAGGTCTGCGAGTCCGGCGGCGTTGCCCAGTTCCGGATGGCCGTCGAGCGGGAGGTGAGAGACGTACAGCCCCACGTCGTGCTCGATCAGGGGAGCCATCCGACGGTAGTGGGTCCCGGTCAGTCGCTCCATCCCGCCCCAGACGATGCCGTGGTGTGTGACCAGGAGATCGGCCCCGGCGTCGGCGGCCGCCTCGACGGTCGCCTCGGCGGCGTCGACGGCGACGGCGACGTGCTCGATCTCGGTCGAGCGGGTCTCGACCTGGAGCCCGTTCGGGCTCGCGTCCAGATCGGCGTAGGCCGCCGTGTCGAGTCGCTCGTCCAGTCGGTCCGTGAGTGTCTGCAGTTCCATAGCCAGCCCTTCGACGGCCCCGTCCGTATGCCTTCGGGGAGTCGGGCGGGCAGTGTTTCGTGAACAGATTTTGGGTAGCAACGCCCGCATTCGCTTCACTAAACACGACCATCGGCTGGCGTGCGATCGGTTCCCAGACCACCAGAACAGCTATCGACGAGGGGTCTGTGACCGGTGTATGGACCTCGTCGAGGCGACGCGAGACGACGCCGAACTGCTCGCCGAGTACTGGTTCCAGCTGGCCAGCGAGATGGAGCCGTACTCGGAGCTGAACGAGCTGGCTCACGACGATCCCGAAGACGTCGTCGAGGGCATCGCACGGCACCACATCGACGGTGACGACACCACGGCCTTCCTGCTGGAAGTCGGCGGTCGGACGGTCGGCTCGGTGCTCGTCCGGGAAGGCGAACACCCCTCGCGGGCACTGGACAGGTACCTCCAGATCGTCGATCTGTTCGTCGAGCAGGGCCACAGAAGTCGGGGCCACGGCACCGCGGCCATCGAGTGCGTCGAGCGACTCGCGCGCGAACGCGGCGTCGACTATCTGAAAGTCTCCTGTGAGTGGGCCAACGAGGGAGCGCGCAGCTTCTACGAGGACAGCGGCTTCACCGAGAAACAGGTGACCTACACGCAGCGAGTCGAGTGAGCGCGATCAGTCGCCGCTCACGAGCGTCCCGTTCTCCTCGTCGATGAGCCCGCGCTTGATCGCGGCGTCGATGATCGCGTCGAACTCCCGGTCGCTGATCTCGTAGGCGCTCGTCGCGATGTCGTGGATCTCGGCGCGTTCGACCGGGAACTCGCGGTTCTGGAGGAGTCGCATCACCTTGTTGTACTCCAGTGCCGTCAGGGACGGTCCGTCGTCCTCCTCGCCCGTGTCGCCGGCACTGTGCGTCTGCTGGGTCCGGTCGGCCTCGGCGTCGTCGCTCGCGTCCCGGCCGTCCCGTTGCGGACTGGCACCGTCGCGTCGTTCGGCGCTCTCTGTTCGGCGTTCGTCCGAAGCACGGTCCGTTCGTGTCTCGCCGTCGCGACGGCGGTCGGCACCGTGATCGTCGCCCGTGCCGTTGTGCGAGTAACTCGACCCGGTTCGCTGGGTCTGGCCGTCGGCGTCGGACTGAGACGACTCGCTGCCGTCGTCGAATCGCCCCTCGCGTGTGGGTTCCGGTTCCGGCTTCGTGTCGTTGCTCGCGTCCGTCGGCTGGCCGTCGGCCACGGCGTCGTCGGCTCCGGTCGCGGTGCCTGGCTCGTCGTCGAGGAGCGCGCCCTCGGGGTCGAGATCCGGCACGTCGTCTACGGCAGCGGTGGCGTCCCCGTCGCCGCTGGCTTCGACGACGGTCTCGACGACGTGTGCGAGCTTCTGGCGACAGCTCGGACACAGCGAGACGGCTCGCTGCTGGTCGTCGGTCGGGTCCAGCGACGCCGGCACGACCTGATACGGCTCGATCTGGGCGTCGAGGGCGGCACCACAGAAGTAACACGAGGATAGCTGTTCCATGCTCACCCGTGTGGTACGCGCGAACATAAATGGTCGCGCCACGGAGGCGGCGGTGTTCGGGTTAGAGATCGAAACCGGAGAGAAAGCACCGAAAGGGCGAGCACCGAGAGGGTTTTCGGTGTCGCCACTCCGGCCTAGCTGAACGCTATCGAGTAGAGACACCAAAACCAACGAACTGCTCACTCCTCATACTACCGGCTGTACATCTGTGAACGATTTCGCCACCCCGGGGTGGCGAAGATCCTCACGAAGTGACAGCCGGCAGTATCACACTGGCCCAGCTAGAGAGGGGGGCTACTTCAGCTTCGACAGTCGTCGTTCGGTCGTCCGGGCATCGAACGGCTCACCCACAGTCTTACGGTGCCCTGCCGGGAGGCCACAGTATGGGCGTCATCTGTGAATTCGAGTTGCACTCGGCGGCGCTCCCGCTCTGTGGCGTCGCGGCGGCGGTCGAGACGACATTGACGGTCGACAACACCGTCCTGGGGACGGACGGAGAGCCGGCGCTGGTGTTCTCGACGACCGGCGTCGACCCGGACGACATCGAGACCGCCCTCACAGCGGCAGACTCCGTCGTCGACTTCGTCGCCATCGAGTCGGCCCTCGTCGAGTCGCGGTACCGGGTCGCACTGGATACGGCACACGTCGGGATCTACGGCGAACTCGTCGATCGCCAGACGTATCCAAGCGGTGCGCTCGTGACCCAGCACGGGTGGCAAGTCAGCGCCCACTTTGCGGACAGGAACGCGCTCGAAGCGTTCAGTGATACCTGTCGTGAGGCGGGGATCGACTTCCAACCACGGCGGCTCTTCGAGGCCGAGGGAGGTGCCGAGAGCTACGGGCTGACCGAACCACAGCGGGAGGCACTGCGGGTGGCATATCGCATGGGCTACTTCGAGGTACCCCGCGAAACCGACCTCGCGACACTCGCGGACGAACTCGACACGACGACGTCTGCACTCTCGGAACGGCTTCGCCGCGGCCACGAGCAACTCGTCGCCGAGACGATCGCGAGCGTCGAGTAGCCCGTTATAAAAAGCAGGAACTATCCTGCAAACTGTTACTGCCGACACCCACCTACTCCGACACGTAACGAGCCGACGAACCACACCGTGGTCCGATCCGAACGGAGAGATCCCCAATGACCATTCACCAGCAACCTCACGTCACCGATCGCGAAGCACACTTCACCGGCGGTGGTATCGCGTCACTGGCCGGCGCAGCCTTCCTCATCAGAGACGGGAATATGCCCGGCGAGAACATCCACATCTACGAGAAACTGGACGTCGTCGGCGGGGCGATGGACGGCGCGGGCGACCCCGACGAGGGATACGTCATCCGTGGCGGCAGGATGTTCAACTTCCCCGCCTACGAGTGTACGTGGGACCTGTTCCGGACCATTCCGTCTCTCGAAGATCCCTCTCGCTCGGTCAAAGCCGAGATGAACGAGTTCAACGAGATCCACGAGTCCTACGCCGAGACGCGTCTGATGGACGGAGCGACGCGGATCGACGCCTCGAACTACGGTCTCACCGGGCGACACCGGCGCTCGCTGCTCCGACTGCTGTTGACCTCCGAAGAGCGACTCGGCGACACGCGGATCGAAGAGTGGTTCGACAACGACTTCTTCGAGACGAACTTCTGGTACGTCTGGGCGACGATCTTCGCCTTCCAGCCCTGGCACAGCGTCGCCGAGGTCCGGCGGTACATGTACCGGTTCCTCCACGAGTTCCCCCGGCTCCACACGATGGAGGGCGTCGACCGGACCAAGTACAACCAGTACGACTCGATGATCCTCCCGCTGCGACGCTGGCTCGAAAACCGGGGTGTCTCCTTCGAGTACGGCCACGAGGTGACCGACATGGACATCGTCACCTCGCGGGCGGGCCGGACGGTCACGCAGATCCACTGTGAGACCGACAGCGGGACCGAGACGATCCCGGTCGAGCCGACCGACCTGGTGTTCGTGACCAACGGCTCGATGACCGACGGGACGTCGCTCGGCGGGATGGACGAGGCTCCGGAACTGAACGAAACCGGCGCGTCCTGGGAGCTGTGGAAGTCCATCGCAGACGGGAATCCGCAGTTCGGGAATCCGTCGGTGTTCGCGGACAACGTCACGGAGACGAAGTGGGAGTCGTTCACCGTCACGCTGCACAACACCGACCTGTTCGACCACATCGTGGAGTTCACGGACGAAGACCCCGGCAACGGGCTCGTGACCTACCTCGGGTCGAACTGGCTGCTCTCGACGGTCGTCGCCGCTCAGCCCCACTTCGCGAACCAGCCAGACGACGTGAAGATCTTCTGGGGGTACGCGCTGTTCCCCGACCGGGAGGGGAACTACGTGGAGAAGCCGATGTCCGAGTGTACCGGCCGAGAGATCCTCCAGGAGCTGTGTTACCACCTGGAGTGTGAGGACCGACTGCCGGAGCTGTTGGAGGGCGTCGAGTGCATTCCCGCGATGATGCCGTTCATCACGGCACACTTCCAGCCCCGCGAGCCCGGCGACCGACCGGCGGTCGTCCCGGACGGGTCGAACAACCTCGCCTTCCTCGGCCAGTACGCCGAGGTCGACAGAGACGTCGTGTTCACCGTCGAGTACTCCGTCCGGTCGGCGATGGTGGCGGTCTACGAGCTGCTGGACCTCGACGAGACGATCCCGCCGGTGAGCAAGCACTACCGCGAGCCCAGTGTCCTGGCCGACGCCGTCGGTGCGGCTTACCGCTGACACCGTCGGCGAGACCGTTTCCAGGGCGGCGGTCTGTAGTCTCACTCCCCGAGAGCGTCGTTCGACCGCTGGAGCGTCATCTCGACCCGTGTGCCACAGCCCGTATCGACGATCGACAGCGTCCCGTCGGACCGTTGGACGGACCAGTTCAGGACCCACAGCCCGACGCCGGAGCCGTGATTGAGCACCGTCTCTTCGCCCTCGGTGAGGAAGGCGATCTCGTTGTCTGGAATCCCCCCGCCGTCGTCTTCGATACAGAGTGTCACTGTGTCTTGTGCCACCCGAGACGTGATCCCGACGTGCAGCGGCGTCGGGTTGTGTTCGATCGCGTTCTCGACCGTGTTGGCGACGGCAGCCTCGAAGCGCTCGATCACGTTGACGGGGACGTCGTCGACCGCGACGTCGATCGTCACCTCTGCCGTGTCGTCCCTGTAGGGCTCGATGGCCGTCGCGACCAGCGTCTCCAGTGAGACGACGGTTGATTCGGGGTCGCTGTCGACGATCTGCTGGATCTCTCTGGTCTTCTCGGCGTGTCCGAGCAGGCGCTCGGTCGCGTCGATCGCAGTCTGGACACTCTCTTCGACCGTCTCGTCGTCGGTCCGGTGTCCGACGCGGTCCATGTGGCCACGGGCGACGAGGAGTTCGTTCCGGATGTTGTGTCGGAAGACGCGAGAGAACACCTGGTTGAGCATCCGCAGCTCCTGCTCGCGCTGTCTGAGGGTCTCCTCTCGCTGTTTGACCGGCGTGATGTCACGTAACACCAGCACCGCCTCCGAGCCACCGTCACGGATCCGCTCGCACGTCACCGAGAACTGCCGACACTGGCCGTCGTGAGTGAGTTCGAACGCCACGTCGCTGCTGCCCCGACGGTAGTACTCGACGAGCGAGGGATAGTCGGCGAACAGCTCCTCGATGGGGAAGCCGGCGACGTCGTCTGGCGTCCCGAACAGCCGCTTGCCGGCGGGGTTGACGTCGATTACGAGGCCGTTCTCGTCGACGGCGACGACGGGGTCGGGGATCGTCTCGACGACGGTCCGGCGGCTCACGGGGACCATCATGAACAGCTGGTAGCGAAAGAGCGACACGCCCCAGAGGCCGGCCGTGACGAGAAAGGCGAGCGGCGTCAGGTCGACGTAGAGGGGGATCGCGTCGATCGTCCGAAAGAGGTGCGTCTGTAACGCGCCGGGAAAACCGATCGCCCACCCCGTCAACACCAACAACAGATGTTTTCGGTGGGCTCCGTGAGCCGTCTGTAGCTCCCGGAGGAGGAGTCCGACGGGCAGGATGACCAGCGCGACGGCGAACCCGATGTGGACGATGTACCAGGGACCGAGCGCCAGCTCGCTGATTCCGGCCGGATTCGCGGGGGTCTCTGGCGCTAACACGAGGTGGTGTAACGGGTTCGTCGCCGTCAGGACGATCGTGAGCGCAGGGATCACCGCGAGGACGGCTCCGGCGATCCACGACAGGTCGACCCGGTCGCGTTCGATGTACTCTCGGACGAACAGCGGCCAGCCGAAGACGACGAGGAGCTGGAAAAAGTGGCGGACGGTGGTGTTTATCCACACCGGCAACAGCTGCGTCGGCCACGTGATCAGCGCGAGCATGACTGACCATCCGGCCATCCCCACGAGACAGAGCACCAGCCCGTTCGCACCGGGCCGGTCCCGCCGTCGAACGGTGTAGACGGCCAGCCCGACGATCGGCACAGCACAGATGAGCATGAAGAAGCTCATCGACTGTGCTGGGCTGGTCATACCACCGTGGTAGGTAACGACACACATAAAGACGGTCCCTACGTATCCAGACCTGATACTGGCGCGCTCGGGAGAGTGTGACCGTTCGTCGGCAGCGCGGTACAGGCCGGCCTCGAACGCGGTAGCGACGGCCGGACGGCGACGCCGGCCAGTGGCGGTTCGGATCTTACGGCCCCGCCCGGCCTCGAAAAATCCCGATCCCCGCCGTCGGCATGATAGACCATCCAGAACAGGCCCGAAACGTTCAACAGTGGCTCTACCGATCAATCGGTATGGCTCGTACGTACAGTATGGATCGGCGGGCGTACATGAAGACTGTCGGGGCTCTCGGGGCCACGACAGCGATCGCCGGCTGTTCGAGTAGCGAAGAGGACACGGAAACGATCGTCCCCGGGACGAACTCCGGGTTCCCGCCCTTCGAGTACACCGAGGACGGCGAACTGGTCGGCTTCGATATCGAACTGTCCGAGACGGTCATCGACCGGGCTGGCTACGAGGTCGGCGAGTGGCAGGACATCGCCTTCGAGTCGCTGATCCCGTCGGTGCTGGACGGCGACATCGACCTGATCGCCGCCGGCATGACGATCGGCCCGGACCGCCAGGAGCAGATCGCCTTCACCGACCCCTACTGGGAGTCCAGCCAGGCCGTCCTCGTCCAGGAAGGCGGCGAGTTCCAGCCGGCGTCTGTCGAGGAGCTCGAAGGCGTCCGCGTCGGTGCCCAGGGCGGCACCACGGGCGAGGGCGAGGCCGAGTCTCTCGTCGAGGAGGGACTCGTCGCCGAAGACGACCTCCGGCGCTACGACAACTACACGCTGGCCGCCCAGGACCTCGAAAACGGCAACGTCGACGCCGTGATCGTCGACGAGCCCGTGGCAGGGAGCTTCGCGGGCGACCGTGCGGTCGCGATCGCGTTCGTCATCGACACCGGCGAGCAGTTCGGCATGGGGATGCGCCCCGACGACGAGCGCCTGAGCGATCTGAACGACGCGCTCGCGGAACTGCGCGACGACGGCACCTACGACGAGCTCGTCGGCGAGTGGTTCGAGTGAGATAGATGGCGGGGCTCGTGTGGCAAAGCAGCGATTGGCTCTTCGTCGCCAGCAACGCGGACTTCCTGCTGCTGGGAACGATCGTCACGGTGCTGTTGACGATCACCAGTCTCTCGCTTGGGTTCCTGGCCGGCTTCCCGATGGGAGCGATCGAGGTGTACGGGCCGGACTCGCTGCGGTCGGTGGTCGGCACCGTCGGCGTCGTCTTCCGTGGCACGCCGATCGTCGTGCTCGTCGTGTTGCTGTACTTCGGGCTCCCGATCCCACAGCTGGGTACCGTGCCGGCGCTCGACATCCAGGTGACGCCGTTTCTCGCGGCGACGCTGGCGCTGGGGCTCCGCAGCGGGGCCTACCAGAGCCAGGTGTTTCGGGGCGCGATCCAGTCGATCAGCGAGGGCCAGATGGAGGGGGCCCGCTCGATCGGTATGAGCAAGCTCCAGGCCATCCGCCACGTGATCTTCCCGCAGGCGATCCGGCGCTCGATTCCGGGCTTTCAAAACGAGTTCACGATCGTGCTGAAAGACACGAGCGTCGCCTTCGCGATCGGGCTGGCGGAGCTGCTGACCCGGGCCGAGAACCTCTATCTCCAGCCGGGCCGGGGCACCGCCGTGATGGAGGTCATCCTCACGATCACCGCGATCTACTTCGTGTTGACCGTCGCGACGAACCGGACGCTCGATCGACTACACGACCGTTACGCGATCCCAGGAGGCAACGAATGAGCCTACTTCGACTCGAAGACGTCGAGAAATCGTACGGGAACGAGGAGGTACTGCACGGCGTCGGGTTCGAGATGGACACACAGGACGTGGACGTGATCGTCGGCCCGAGCGGGTCGGGCAAGTCCACCCTGTTGCGCTGTGTCAACCGTCTCACCGAGATCGACGGCGGGTCGATCTTCCTCGACGGCGAGGACATCCACGCGATGGACGAGAACGCCCTCCGGCGACGGGTCGGGATGGTGTTTCAGGACTTCAATCTCTTCGCGCACCGTACCGCGGTGGGCAACGTCACCCTGGGGCTGACCGAGGTGCTCGATCTCCCGAGCGCCGAGGCCCACCACCGCGCGATGGAGTACCTCGATCGCGTCGGGCTGGCCGAGCAGGCAGACTCCTACCCGGCGGAGCTGTCCGGCGGCCAGAAACAGCGGGTCGGGATCGCTCGCTCGCTGGCGATGGACCCCGAGCTCATCCTGTTCGACGAGCCCACCAGCGCGCTGGACCCGGAGCTCATCGGCGAGGTGCTTGGCGTGATGAACGACCTGGCCGACGAGGGGATGACGATGCTGTGTGTCACCCACGAGATGGGCTTCGCCCGCTCTGCGGCCACCACGCTCACCTTCCTCGACGACGGGCAGATCGTCGAGCGGGGGCCGCCCGAACAGCTGTTCGACGACCCCGAACACGACCGCACACGCGAGTTCCTGGGCGATCTCACAGAGATCCACTGATGAGCACGGACCAGACCCAACCCGCCGCCGTCGGCGATCTGCCGGGCCGGCGACGCCTCGCCGTCGTAACCGTCGGCGTCGTCTTCTGGACGTGGCTGTCGCTGCGCTGGGCCTACCACAACACGGTCCTCGACGCCGTCGCCACGGCGCTTGGTTTCCCGGACCTGCTCCGCTCGGAGACGGCGGTCCTCGCCCGCGAGCCGTGGCTCCCGACGGCACCGTTCGAGAACGCCGCCGAGACCCTGACCGCCGTCGGTGCCGATCTGGGGCCGCTCGGACTCCTCGCGGAGTGGCTCGCCTGGCCGTTCGAACTGACGGCCTTCGCCATCGAGGGCGGGCCGGCGATGGCCGCCGGTGCCTTCATCACGGTGTACCTGACGCTCGCGTCGATGGTGCTGGGACTGGCGATCGCCGTCCCGCTCTCCGTCGCGCGGGTCTACGGCGGGCGGATCGTCGGCACCGTCTCGCTCGCGTACACGGAGCTCATCCGCGGAACGCCGCTGCTCGCCCAGCTGTTCTTGCTGTACTACGGACTCCCCCTGGCAGCGGAGATCGAGGGGCTCGGGTTCGTCGGCGAGGGGGCCGTGCCACGGGCGGCCGTCTTCGTGGCGATCGTCGGCTTCACGATCAACTCCTCGGCCTACCAGGCCGAGTACATCCGGGGGGCGCTCCAGTCGGTCGACAGCGGACAGCTCGTGGCCGCCCGGTCGATCGGCCTCTCGAAGGCGGCGGGGATCCGCCACGTCGTCCTGCCACAGGGACTGCGCTACGCGATCCCCGGCTGGACCAACGAGTTCGTCTATCTCATCAAGTACTCCTCGCTGGCCGCGTTCATCACCGTGCCCGAACTGTTCCGGCAGGCTCGGATCATCGCCGCCGATAGCTTCCGGGTCACCGACACCTACGTCGTCGTGGCAGTGCTGTATCTCGCGCTGGTGTTGACGACCGCGCTGGCGATGGATCGACTCGAAGCGGCCGTCGCGATCCCCGGCCTCGGACCAGCCGACGAGCGGTGAGGGGGGCTGTCTCTCGCCACTCCGGGACGGCGACGGTCCCGCGACGGCTCCAATCGGTGTTTCGAGCATCCAAAAGTTAAGACAGTGAAGCGTGAACGACTGCACTATGGCAAGTAGTGCAGGAGACGGCGTCGAGGATCGGTTGCTCCGCGTCTGCGAGCAACTCCAGATACCGAAAGAGACGTTACAGATCACTCAGGTCCGCCTGGGACAGCTGCGCAACAAGCCCGAGATCGACGATGAGAACATCGACGACTTCCTGGCGGCGGCACTGGTCCTGTCGGCTCGCGAGGACGGGCTCCCGGTCGACGAGGACACGGTCGCGAGCGCGTGGTCAGAGCTGCTCGACGACCGGGAGATCACGATCACAGAGCAGCAACTCGACACCGCGAGCGTCTACCTCGACGTCGACGAGGTCCCGCCCAAGCCCCAGGCGCTCGCCGACCGCCTGGGCCTGGCCGTCGAGATGCCCGACTCGCTGGTCGACGTGGCACACCGGATCCTGCTCGACGCCTTCGAGCTGAATCCGGAGGTGATCGCGAACGGGCGCTCGCCGGGGGCGACCGCTGGGGGTGCGCTGTCGCTGGCGGCGCTGGTCAACGGCCACGACGCGGAGGACGTACAGAACGTCCTCAGCGGGGCCTCGAAGACCAGCCGCGTGGCGATCGAGAACCGAGCGGAGGCGCTCAAACGCCTGCTCGGCGATCGACTGCAAGACGAGCGCTACCAGATGAACGCCGAGACGGAGGGAGAGGTGGCCCAGCCGGTCGAAACGGCGACGGCCACCGACGGCGCTGGCGAAGCCGAGGAGCAGTCGGCTTCGGAGCCCGACGAGGTCGGCGAGCCCGAAACTCCGTCTGGGCCGACGGGGGGAGACACGGACGACGAGACTCCCGCTACGCCGACACCGGAAGACACGGACAGCGAGTCCGAGACCCCAGAGACAGAGGCGGAGCCCGAGGTAACCGTCCAGGCGGTCGAAGACGAGATCGACGCGCTGGTCGAGGAGCTCGGCGTCGACGCGCCGACGCGCCTGCTCGCTCGCGGGATGGTGGGCGACGCCGTCGGCGAGGTCGACGTGTCGAACGCGACCGAGCTGGCGGGGGCGACACTCGTCGCGGGGCTGCGGCTGAACGAGGCCGACACCGACGCTGGGGACGTGGCCGCCCGCCGGCCCGTCGAGGCCCGCGCCGTCGTGCAGACGCTGGGCGCGCTGGACGAGGCGATCGACGCGGACATCCCCAGCCCCAGCCCGGAGGAGATCGTCGCCGATCTCGTCGCCGAACTCGACCTCTCGGACGCCGTCGCCGAGGAGAGTCGGCGGACGCTCGAACGGTACGCGGCCGACGAACCGGACAGCGACTACACGGCCGCCGAGCTGGCCGCCGGCTCGGTCGTGTTCGCTGCGACGGTCAACGGGACACAGGTCGACGTAGAGCGACTGGGGGCGATCAGCGGAGCGACCCCCGCGTTCGTCACCGACGCGATGAACGACATCGTCGTCTCGCTGTGTCTGGGCCTCGTCGCCGGTGAGATCGACTACGAGGAGTGCTCGTGGACGACCGACCTGCTGGAGTCGGAGCTCTCGCCGGATCTGGGCGACTCCCGGACCGGCCGGGCCATCGCCGTCGCCAAGACCTACACGGCGGGCCGGGAAGGCCGCCACGTCGACGACGCGACGCTCGACGCGGTGCTTGGCACGGAGTAGCACTCGCAGTTTTCGCTGCTGATACTTCGGCCAGTACGTACATACCGCTCGTGGCAGACGGTGTAGCCAACAGCATGCCGTCTCATCGCATCCTCTGTGTCGATCCCGACGAGGACGCCCGCGAGGACACGGTCGAACAGCTCCGGACCGAGCTCACGGATTTCGATCCGGTCTTCGAGACCGCGGCGACCCTCGACGACGCGAAAGCAGTCGTCTCGACCGATCTGGCCGCCGTCGTCACGGAGTACGACCTGGCCGACGGAACGGGTCTGGAACTGGTCACCGCGGTCCGTGAGACTGCGCCCGACGCGGGGTGTATCCTCTACACCGACGCGGCTCCAGACACCATCGGCACCGACGAACTGCGCGGGACCATCACCGAGTACGTCGGCAAGGGCTCGGTGTTCGGGACCGAGCGCCTGGCCAGACTGCTCCAGACGACTGTGGAGGGGAAATCACAGGCATCCTACCCGCTGCCACAGAACGAGCGCGAGCGGCTGGCGGCCCTCCAGTCGTACGATCTCGACGACCGGGCACTGCTTGACTCCCTGGACCGGATCACCGACCTGGCGGCCACGCACTTCTCGGTCGATCGCGCTTCGATCAACATCATCAGCGAGCACAGCCAGGACTTTCTGGCCTGCTACGGCGGGGCCAACGAGTGGGACACGATGGACCGGCAGGACTCTATCTGTACGTTCACGATCGTCGAAGACGACGACGTGCTCGCCGTCAAGGACGTGACCGAGGACCCGCGCTTCGAGTCTCGCAGCGACACGCTCCTGGACATGGGGATCCGGGCGTATCTGGGCGCGAACCTCGTGACCAGGAGCGGGCTCGTGATCGGGCCGCTGTGTATCTACGACGACGAACCGCGTTCGTTCTCGGCGGCCGACGAAGCGTACCTCCGCGATCTGGCGGCCGTCGCCATGGACGTGATCGAACTCCACGCTCGACTGGACGACGGTGTCGAGACGGACGGAGGAGACCCATGAGCGGCGGCTACGAGTTCGGCGACGGCGTCCCGATCGAACCGATCGAGGCGGGTTCGACCGTGCTGGTCGCCGGGCCGGCGCTGAGCCGCGCCGAGGATCTCGTCCGCTCGATGGTCGCCGACGGGACGGAGACGGGCGACGGCATGCTGTTCGTCTCGACCAACCAGAGCTGCGAGAAGCTGCTCGACAGCTGCCGTCGACTCCACCCGTCGTTCGACACCGACCGGGCCGGCGTCATCGACTGTACCGGCCAGGACCTCGCAGAGTCACAGTTCGATCTCAGGGTCCGGTCGATCTCGACCCAGAGCGACCTCACCGGCATCGGGATGCGCTTCTCGGCGCTGTACGAGTCGCTGTACGCCGACGCTGTCGACGGCCGCGTCCGGACCGGGCTGGTCAGCCTCTCGTCGCTGTCGATGTACGTCGACATGCGGGCGCTGTTCCGGTTCGTCCAGACGCTCTCTGGTCGAATCGACAGCGCCGACGGACTGGGGCTGTTCTCGATCGATCCGACGACCCACGACACGAAGACGGTCAACACGATCAGTCAGGTGGCCGACGGGCGGATCGAAGTCCGGGAACCGGAGTCCAGCGACGCCGACGGCGAGGTGCGCGTGCGCGGCCTGCGCGACCAGCCGGACGGCTGGCAGCCGTTCACGCTGCCGTAGTTACGGGACGTACCAGATGCCCCGGTCGCGGTCCAGCAGCGAGCCCACGAGGACGTGTGGGAGCGCGACGATACTGATGAAGACGCTCCAGAACGCGACTGCACCGGGGAGTGCGGCAGTCCCGGCGAGGGGGTTGGGGAACAGCCAGTAGACGACCGCGAGGACGGCGAACGTCGCCAGCGCACCGGCGATCAGGATGCCCCACGCGCGCAGCGCCACCGTCGACGCCGAGGTGCCCCCGACCAGGTCCCACTCGTCGTCTCCGACCGGTTCGGCCTCGACGGTCGCCGTCCGAGCGACCTGGCGGGCCGAGTACCAGAACGGGAAGTACAGACCGACCGCGACCAGCACGGGCACGACGGCGAAGTACGCGGCCAGCAGGACGGACTCGCCAGCGTCGACGAGCCAGGCGCGGCCGCCGCCCCGGACGTAGCCCAGTCCGACGTGCGTGCCCAGCGCGAGCGCGTAGCCGACGGCGATCACCCGCCGTGTCAGGTCGAACTGGCCGCTGTAGGACGCGAGCGCGCCGGGTTCGACGAGCCCGACCATCAGCGAGCTGAAGCTGTGGAACGTCGTCGGGTGGAAGACGATGGGGACGAGCATGACCGCACCGCCTCGAACGGCGACCGCGAGCGCACGCTGTGGACGGGTCCGCAGGTGCTCGGTGCCACTCGTCGCTGCCAGCACGTGGAGCCCGCCGAGCCCGCCTTTCGCCATCGCGACCACCAGGGCGAGCGCGAGCCCCGCGACCGGCGCGAGCAAGAAGAGTCCCACGAAGGCAGCGATCGCCAGCAGGTACGCTCCGACGTACCGCCACCGGACCGTCGGCCGTCGCCGCCGGAGGTTCTCGAAGTGCTCGTACCCGCCGTGTGGGAGGTTCAGCGCGACCATCCCGACGAGGTAGACGACCATCTGGGCCCGGAGCGGGACCTCGATCCCGGCGAGTGCGAGCCCGCCGAACCCGACGACCAAGACCAGCAGCGCGGCCCGAGAGAGTCCGAGCGACGGGTGTGTGTCCGCGTCCCGGTGCAGCCGCCACGGCGAGGAAGTCTCTGTCGGGCGCATCGTCGGACGCTAGCGTCGTTCGTGGAAAAAGTGGGATACCTAACTCCCAGTGTGTGAGAACGCGAGGTGCCCTCAAAACGACGGGATCACTAGCAGCGGGCATGCGAGATCCGCTCTCGGGCGATCCGACGGTGACGGTGATCGGCGGCGGGTTCGGCGGCCTCTCGGCGGCCGCGTACCTCGGACGAGCGGGCCTGGACGTCCGACTGCTCGAACGCCACGACCGGGTCGGGGGCCACGCCGGTGTGCTCGAACGCGACGGGTTCCGGTTCGACACGGGACCGTCCTGGTACCTGATGCCAGACGTGTTCGAGCGGTTCTTCGCTCACTTCGACCGCGAGCCGGGCGACTACTACGAACTGGAGCGACTCGATCCACAGTACCGGGTGTGCTGGAAGGACGGCGACAGCGTGACGGTCCCGCCCGACCGCGACCGCGTCGAGGCGATCTTCGAGTCCTACGAGACGGGAGCCGGCGAGGCACTCGCCGCGTACCTCGACGACGCCGAGCGCAACTACGAGCTGGCGATGGATCGCGTCGTCTACGAGGGCCGTGAGCGACTTCGAGAGTTCGTCGACACCGACCTGCTCCCGATGGCACCGCGCTATCGCCTGTTCGGGAACATGGACGACTACGTGAGCCGCTACGTCGAACACCCGAAGCTCCGCCAGCTCCTGGAGTACACCCTCGTCTTCCTCGGTGGCTCGCCGTACAACACCCCGGCGCTGTACTCGATCATGAGTCACGTCGACCTGAACCTGAACGTCTTCTACCCCGAGGGGGGTATCGCCGGTGTCGTCGACGCGCTGGCGGAGCTGGCCCGCGAGCACGGCGTCACCATCCGGACCGGCGTCGAGGTCCAGCACGTCGGCGGCGCGGTCGGTCAGTTCGAACTGGCGACCGACAACGGCCTCGTCGAGAGCGATCTCGTCGTCAGCAACGCCAACCCGGCCGACACCGAACGAGCGCTGCTCGACGACCGGGACCGCGCACACGAGCCCGGATACTGGGACGACCAGACCTACGCGCCGTCGGCGTTCATGCTGTATCTCGGAGTCGAGGGCGACGTGGACCCGCTCGAACACCACACGCTCGTCTTGCCGACGGACTGGTCGGACCACTTCGAGGCGATCTTCGACGAGCCGCGCTGGCCCGACGATCCGGCCTACTACCTCTCGGTGACATCGAAGACCGACGACACCGTCGCCCCCGACGGCCACCACGCGGTCGTCGCGCTCGTCCCGATCGCTCCGGGCCTCGACGACGGTCCGGACGTACGCGAGCGGTACCGCGAGCAGGTCCTCACGGATCTGGCCGAACACACCGGCGTGGATCTCCGCGACCGGATCGTCTCGGAGACGACGGCCTGCGTCAGCGAGTTCGCCGAGCGCTACGGCGACCCCGACGGGACGGCGCTGGGTCTCGCCCACACCCTGTTCCAGACCGGCCCCTTCCGACCGAGTCACCGCGGTCCGCTGGAGGGGTTCTACTACACCGGGGCCTACACGACCCCGGGGATCGGGATGCCGATGTGTCTCATCAGCGGCGAACACACCGCCTCCGCGATCTTCGAGGACTATCCGGCCCTCGGCGACGCCGAGGCCCTCGCGTCGATCGAGTGACGCTGCGGCGTCGCCGGAGGAACCGACTTGTCGACGGCGCCCCTACGGCAGGTATGGACGGACGCGAAGCGAAGCGGTCGACCGTCGACGACAGCGTCGAAGTCCGCGACGTACCGGCCGCCGGCTGGTACCAGATACGGAACCCGATCCGATTCGGCCTGACGTACTACGTCTTCGAACTGTGTAAACACCTGCCGCCGATCGTCAAGAACCCGGTCTATCGTGCCTTCGGCGTCGAGATCGGGGCGGACTCCGTGCTCGCGCCGGCCGTCGTCGTCGACCCGTTCTTTCCGGAGCAGATCACGATCGGCGAGGGGTCGCTGATCGGCTGGGGCACGAAACTGCTCACCCACGAGGGCTACACCGACGAGTGGCACGTCGGGCCCGTCGAGATCGGCGACGACGTGACCCTGGGTCACGGCTCCTCGACGCGGCCGGGCGTGACGATCGGCGACGGTGCGACGGTCGCCGCCCACTCGTTCGTCAACCGCGACGTAGCGCCGGGCGAGCGCGTCGGTGGGGTCCCGATCGAGCCGCTATCCAGCGACGAGTGACGCTCTCGCCACCATTATAACCGTCTCCCGAGAACCACGACCAATGAGCGAGGAGACCCCGATCGATCGCGCCCGCGAGAACGCCACCGGGATCGTCTCCATGCTGGTGACCGGGATCTGGATGTTCGGTCTGTTCACCGGCCAGGAGTGGTGGCTCCCGGCGCTGATCGTCGGATACGCCGTGTTCATTCCACTGACTGCGACTCTGTTCGGCGACGAAGACGAACGCGAAACGTGGGCCGGTGACTTGACCGACAGTTCGCCCACCGAGACGACGGACGAGCGAACGCGAGAGCCGGAAAGTGACGACGAGACGGCCCTGGAGGCGCTTCGCCGCCGCTACGCCGAAGGCGAACTCACCGACGAGCAGTTCGAGCGCAAGCTCGACCGGCTGCTTGAGACCGAGACGCTCGAAGACGTCGAAGAGTACCGCGAACGGGCAAGCCAGGAGCGCGAGCGAGAACTGGAGTAGTCTCTGTCCCCAAGTCGTTCGCCCGTAGCTTTAGGCCGACGGCGGGCGTCCCTCCGACGATGTCGCCACCACGGGTGTCGCGGTGGTCGCGGCGGTTCGTCGGCGCAGGCGCGGCCGCTCTCGTCGCCCGGGCAGTCCTCGCACCCCTCGGTGTCGGACGACGGCTGGCGGTCGTCCTGTTGCTGTACGGCTTCGTCTTGCACACCGTCTTCGGGAAGTCCTACGCGCTGATCCCGTCGTACTTCGACCGGACGCTGGCGACGCCGCGAGCGCCGGCCGTCCAGTTTCCCCTGTCCGTCGTCGGCGTCGTCGCGCTGGCAGCCGGAACACGGCCGGGCGTCCCCGGCGTCGTGTCGACAGTCGGCGCGGTGGCGTGGTTCGCCGGTGTTCTCGTCTGGCTCGGCGCACTCGGGTGGACCGTCCGGGACAACCGCTCGGGCGCAGCGACCGCCACCGGCGACCACCAGTCCGACCGGCGACCGATCGATCGCGTCAGCAACGCGGCCGTCCCGCTCGTCGCTGGCTATCTGTCGGTCGGGAGCTACGCGCTGTTCGCGGGTGCGGTCGGGCTCCCAGCGCCGCTGGGCGGTGTCCCGGCGCGGATCTCTCACCTGCTGGGGGCGGGCGGGGCGGCGCTGCTGGTGCTTGCCGTCGGCTTCCGGCTGTTCCCGCGGTTTCTGGTCGCACACCCCCCGCGTGCGCTCGTGTTCGTCGTTCTCGGTGCCGGCAGCGTCGGCCCCGCACTCCTCGCGGTGGGGCTGGACGGCGGGCCGCTCCTGGTGGCCGGCGCTGTCGTCGAGGCGGTCGCGATTCTGGGCTTCGCGCTCGCTTACGGACTGCTGTACCGCCGCTCCGACCGCACGCGGGTCGGGCTGCGGACCGTCCTCGCGGCCGCCGCCGCTGGCGTCGTCACGGTCGGTCTGGCGACGCACCTCGTCTTCGCCGGGCGAGCCCCCGCCGTGGTGACCCTGCACTATCAGTTCGCGCTCGTGGGCTTTCTGGGCCTGACGATCGTCGGTGCGGCCATGCAGTTCTACCCTCCGTCGGTGGGCGTCTGGCCGGGCTCGAATGATCGGACGGCGCTGGCCAGCGTCTCGCTTCTCGCCGTCGGACTGCTGTGCCAGCTCGCGGGGCTGGTCGTGCCGGGTGCGACCGCGGTCGGACAGCTGGCCGTGCTCGGGGGGGCAGTCGGCTACGCCTACTTGCTCGCGAGTGCGTTCGTCGCCCGCGGGTGAAGAGCAGCGAAAAGGCTCTACGCCAGTACGTCGTCGAGCAGCTTGGTCTGGGCGGCCGCGAGGTGCTCGGCCAGCGTCGAGACGGAGATGTCGAGCGCCTCGGCGACCTCACCGGCGTTCGCGCCTTTCGGATAGTCGAAGTATCCCATCTCGTGGGCGGTCTCCAGCACTTCGCGCTGTCGATCGGTCAGCTGTCCCCGGTCGACGACGACGGCGTCTCCCAGCGTCCCCTCGCCGTGCTGGTGGAGCGAGCGCAGGGCCACGTCGCCGAACACGTCCCGGAGTTCCTCGACGACGGCACGCACCTGGGCCGCGTCGTCGACGTGGGCCGTGGCGATGACCTGCCCGTCCTCTGCCTGGATGTCGCTGACCGCACAGTCGAACGTCTCGACGGCGTCACAGAAACAGTCCTGGTCGGGATCGCGCCGGAAGCGATAGCGCGCCTCCGATCCGTTCTCGAAGAGCGGTTCGACGGACTCGCCCACGTCGGTCCCGGCGGGCGCGGAGAACTCTTCGACGACTGCGTCGCCGCCGGTCGAACGCGTGACGTTCGTGACCGGCCCGTCGACTCGCTCGGACACGTCGGCGACGGGGCAGGCCTCGGGCGAGTCGATCGCCAGCTCGACGCGAAGTCCCTCGGACATAGCCGCTACTTGGCGCTCCCACAGTAAAACGGGAAACGCGTGTTCTCAGTCTGTGGGAACACGCTCCTCGTGGGTCGCGGGCAGCGGGCCGTCGTACTCGTCGGGCACGAACGAGCACAGCGGATCGCTGCCCATCGGGTCGCCGGTCGCCGCATACGCCCGGGATCGGCTCCCGCCACAGACCCCGCGGTAGGGGCAGGCACCGCACTTTCCTTCCAGGGCACTGTCGTCCCGGAGGCGCTGAAACAGCGCCGAGTTCCGATACAGGTCGACGACGCTCTCCGAGCGGACGTTGCCGGCCGACTCCGGGAGGAACCCCGAGGGATACATCTCGCCAGTGTGACTGACGAAGGCAAAGCCCTGGCCCGCGCGGATGCCGGTGCGACGCTGGAGCCCGTCGTTCTCTCCCGAGTCGCCGTCGCGCTCTCGATCGATAGTCACCCGCCGATAGTGGGGTGCTTCCGTCGTTTTGAGGCCGAACGGCTCCGCTTCGGAGACCTCGTGGAGCCACTCCATCACCCGCTCGGCCCGGTCGGGGCTGATCTGGGTCAGCACCCGGCCCCGACCGACCGGGACGAGGAAGAACACCGACCACATGACCGCACCGAGGTCGGCCACGAGTTCCCGGATCGCCGGCAGCTGGTCGACCGTCTCGGCACACACCGTCGTGTTGATCTGCAAGGGGAGCCCGGTCTCGCGGGCGGCCTCGGCGGCCGCGAGCGTCGCCTCGAAGCTCCCGGACTCGCCGCGGAAGGCGTCGTGGGAGTCGGCGTCGCCCCCGTCCAGAGAGAGGGCCATCCGGCGGAGCCCGGCGTCCTGCAGGGATTCGATGCGCTCCGGAGTCAGCGACTCGGTGCCGCTGGGGGTCAGTGTCATCCCCAGTCCCTGCTGGGTACCGTACGCGACGAGTTCGGTCACGTCGTCGCGCACGAGCGGGTCGCCCCCCGAGAGCACGACCAGCTGGCCGTCGCCGAAGTCGGCGGCCTGATCGAGCAACCGCTTGCCCTCGGCGGTCGTGAGCTCGTCGGGGTGGCGCTCGGGCTGGGCGTCCGCTCGGCAGTGCTTGCAGGTCAGACCACAGGCCTGGGTCAGCTCCCAGATCAGCACCAGCGGCCGTTCCTCGACGTCGACGCCCCTCATTGCACCTGGACGCGGACCACGTGGCCGCCACAGCCACACTGTTCGACGTAGTCGTAGGTCACGTCCTCGCGCGCTTCGAGGGCGTCGTAGAGGTACGTCTCCGGGTGGCCGTGCTCGCCGTGCGTGACGAGGTTGACGTGGTTGCCCGAGGCGGTGTGTTCGATCGCGTCGATCGCCTGGGCCACGACGAGGTCGCGGTCGTCGCCGTGTTCTGGCTGTTCGAGGTTCACCGACCAGGAGTTCTCGTGGACGTGGTCGGTCACGGGCTCGACGTCGTCGTGTGAGACGCTCATGTGAACAGCTTGGAGCGCCACGACCGACTGTCCCGTCCCGAACATGTGAGGGGAACTTTCCAGGGGGCGAGAACCGGACTACGAGAGTTCCGCTTCGAGCCAGTCGAACTGCGCGTTCAACTCGGAACTGCGCTGGCGCTTGACGACGGTCGCGTCCAGCACCTGGCCGACGATCGGCAGGTCGACGGCCTCGAACGTCGTCGTCGCCGAGATCGTCGTGCCGTCGTCGGTCTCTTCGAGGTGGTAGGCCGTGTGCATGTCCTCGAAGATCCCCTCTTCCTGTTCGTAGGCGAGCACGGCGTCGTCGTCCGCGACGATGCCGGCGATGAGTTCGACGTCGAACAGCCCCACGCGGTTCTGGATCCGGATGGTCTCGCCCTCCACGCGGACGGCGTCGAACCCGGCGGCGCTCATGAACGACTCCGTCTCTTCGACCAGCGGGAGGACCGCCTCGGGTGCGGCTGGCAGGTCCCGTGTCACCGTGACTTCTTCCATGGGTGCTGGCGCGTCGCCCGTCCGCTTAAGCCTTCTGCGGTCGCTGTGCGACAGCGCGGCGCTCTCCCCAAGAGTTTTGCACGCCACGGCCGTTGCCGAATATGTTCGGGACAGGAGCCGTCGCCCCGGACGAACATATTCGCACACATGCCACGAGCCGAACTGACGCTGACGATTCCAGAGGAGGTGTGGATCGGTTCACTCTCGCGGTCGTATCCGGACGCGGAGTTTCGCATCCTGGCGGCGGTCCCCGGCGAGGAGTCGGGCGTCGGGCTCACGGAGATCACCGCCGACGAGCTGGTCGCCATCCTGGGCGAGATGGACGAGACCGAGGCCGTCACCAGCCTGGAGATCCTCCAGCGCTGGGAGGACACGGCGCTGGTCCAGTTCGAGACCAGCGACCCGCTCCTGTTGTTCCCGGTCCAGGGCTCCGGAATCCCCCTGGAGATGCCGTTCAGGCTCAGCGACGGCGAGGCCCGCTGGGAGATCACCGCGCCACAGGAGCGACTGTCCGCGCTGGGCCAGCAACTCGAAGAGTTCGGCATTCCGTTCCACGTCGAGCGGGTCAGCCAGCACGTCGAGACCGAGCAGTTGCTCACGGGGAGCCAACTGGAGTTGATCCAGGCCGCCGTCGAGAACGGCTACTACGACACGCCGCGGGACTGCTCGCTGACCGAACTCGCCTCGGAGGTCGGCATCGCCAAGTCGACCTGCAGCGAGACGCTCCACCGCGCCGAGGAGAAGATCGTCAAGGAGTTCGTCGAGGAACTGGGCTGATCTCTCTGAACTGAACGCGGTCACTCCGTCAGCCCGTCCAGCAGGTACGTCGCCAGCCCCTTGTCCAGCGGGTCGTTGGCGTTGCCACAGTGGGGCGACTGCACGCAGGCCGGGCAGCCGTCGGCACAGTCACAGGACCGCAGCATCGAGAGCGTCGTCGCCAGCAGCCCCTCGATGTCGTCGTAGGCGCTCCGGACGATGCCGACGCCGCCGGGGTGGCCGTCGTACACGAAGATCGTCGGCTCGTCGGTGTGGGGATGGAGCGGCGTCGAGAGCCCGCCGACGTCACGGCGATCACAGAGGTACTCGAAGGGGAGCATCGAGATCGTGGCGTGTTCGGCGGCGTGGATGCCGCCGGGGAAGTCGCCGGGATCGTCGGGCGCTGGCGGACGGTCGCGGCCGCTGTCGGTCGCCGGGACCGCCTCGCCCAGCATCGCCCGCTCCAGATCCGTGGGGACGGTGACGTACAGCGCCTTGGTCCTGAGAGTGGTCTCGGGGAGATCGAGGCTGCGCCGGCCGATCACCTCGCCGTTCTGGCCGTCGCGGCGCTCGTAGCCGGTGATCTGCTTGCGCACGGTCACGTCCGCGAAGCGCACGGGCACGTCGGGCCTGGCGTCGAGCGTGTCCGCCCGCAGGTCGGCCTCGACGGTGATCTCTTTGTCGTGGCGCACCCGCGTGAAGTAGTCCGCCCACGTCCGGTCGAGTTCGGCGATACCGTGATCGAGGTCGAGGTCGGTCACCTCGTAGGTCGTCCCCTGGTGGTGGTAGATCGCGCCGGGGTGTGCGTCTCGCAGCGCGTCGCCGAGGGGCAGCGTCGCGATCGTGTCCGCCCCGTGGCGTAGCTGGATCGACTGGTCGTCGACGGTCCGGAGATTCGTCTCGTGCTGTGGGCTGCCCTCGCCGCTGTACACCCAGCGGGTCCCCGCCTCGGTCGTCCGGCGCGTGAGGCGGCCGTCCCGCTCCAGGTCGGCCACCAGCGCGGGGAACGTCTCGCCGAAGTACCGGTCGTCGTCGGGTTTCAGCCACGTCTCTCGGGCGGCCGAACAGGCGTGTGCAGGCATGAGCTGTTCGTTCTCCGGGTTCGTCACCGCCCGCTCGGGCGGGTGCTCAAACAGCGTGTCCGGGTTGTCGACGACGTACTGGTCGAGCTGGTCCTCCCCGCCGACCAGCACGACGAGGGCGGGATCGCGCCCCCGTCCGGCCCGCCCCGCCTGCTGGAAGGTCTGCATCCGGGTGCCGGGGTAGCCATCGAGCACGACGGCGTCGAGACCGCCCACGTCGACGCCGAGTTCCAGCGCGTTCGTGCTCCAGACGCCACGCAGCGCGCCGGACTTGAGCTCTCGCTCCAGCCGACGGCGACGGTCGTCGGTCAGTGCGGCCTGGTACGCACCGACGGCGTCCGCGAGGTCGTGGGCTCCCCGGTCGCGCAGTGCCTCGGCGCTGTCCGCCGCGTAGCGCTCTGCGGTCTGGCGCGAGCCGGTGAACACCACCGTCTGGAGGCCCCGCTGGACCAGATCGACGAACAGCCGTTTGGTCTCGACGTGACTGGACTTCCGGCGGCCACTCCCCCAGCCGTCGCCGCTGTACTCGGGCGGGTTCCACACCAGCCAGTGGCGGGGACCGCTGGCGCTGGCGTCGTCGTCGACGAGTCGGTACGAGGACGGGGCGGTGCCAGTCACCGTGGCCGCGTGCTCGACGGGGTTGCCGATCGTCGCCGAGCAACAGAGCCACTTCGGATCGGCGTCGAACCGCTCTGCGACGCGCTGGAGGCGTCGGAACACGAGCGCGACGTGGCTGCCGAACACCCCCCGGTAGCTGTGGACCTCGTCGACCACGACGGTGTCGAGCCGCTGGAAGAACCACTTCCAGAGGCGGTGTGCGTGGGGCAAGATGCCGTAGTGGAGCATGTCCGGCGTCGTCAGGAGGACGGTGGGCTGGCGCTCGCGGATCTGCTCTTTCTCGGTCTGGGACTGGCGGCCGGTGTACTGGGCGACCGACACGCCGGAGGCAAAGCCCAGTCGCTCCGCCAGCGCCGAGAGCGTCTCCGTCTGGTCGTTGATCAGCGCGACCTGCGGGGCGACGTAGAGTGTCGTCCGGCGATCTTCGAGGGCGCGCTCGAAGGCCGGGACCGTGTAGGCGAGACTCTTGCCGCTTGCCGTCGCGGTCGAAAGCACCACGTTGTCGCCGTCACGGACAGCCTCGACGGCCTCGGCCTGGTGGGCGTAGAGCTGTTCGATGCCGTCCTCGGCCAGCGCGTCGGCCAGCCGGTCGTGTACGTCGAGGTCGGCGACGGTCGCGTCTCCTCCCGGCACCGTCCGCTGGTCGACGATCTGCCCCTCGTAGAAGGGTCGTTCGCGGAGCCACGCGATAGTCTCGTCCACGACCGCTCAGTGGGTCGCCGTCGTCTTCGGGCTGTCGTTTCCCGCGCCGATCAGTTCCCGAACAGCCGCTGGAGCAGCCCGCGCTCGGTCGCTCGCTCGGCGAGCAACACCGAGCAGTCCACGTCCGACAGCACGTCGAGGTGCAGCGAGTCGCTCCCGATCCGCGAGAGGAGCCCGTCTCTGGTCGCCCCGATGATGATGAGGCCGTGTTCCGGCGCGGCCCGCGCGATGGCACCCTCGACGTCGCCGCTGTCGTCGACGATGCGGGCTGCCGATTCGAGGTCGTTGTTCTTGGCCCACTGGGCGAGGAAGTCCTCGTTTTCCGTTCGCTGGCCCGGCCCGTCTGCGACCCGCAGCAGCGAGATCGCCGAGCCGACGGTCTGGCGGAGCGCACTGGCGACCTCGCCGCTCAGCACGGAGTGTTCGTTGCCGGCGACCGGGATCAGGATCTCCTCGGGATCGAACCCGCGGTCGGCCAGCACCAGGAAGTCCGCCGGAAGCGAACTCGTCAGTTCGTCGAGCGGGCGTTCGGCCCGGCCGGCCTTCCAGAGCGCGTCCTCGTCCCAGCCCATCACGACCGTGTCCGCGCCCTTCCGGTCTGCGAGCTGGAACACCTCCTCGATGGAGCGATGCGAGACGATCGTCGAGGTCTCTGAGTCGACTTCGTAGCTCGACGCGATCTCGCGGACGCGCTCCATCTGTGCGTCGGATTCGGCGACGATCTGGTCGGTCTGGTCGCCGCCGTACCCGCCCGCCAGCCGGTCTGGCAGGCGGACGATGTGGACGAACTCCACGTAGGCCGCCTCCTTGCCGGCGGCGTACGAACACGCGAGCTCGGCGAGGGTCCCCTCGGTCCGCGGGTTCGAGATCGGGACCAAGATCCGCTCGGAGCCAGCGCCGTGTCCGGCCGCTCGCTCGCTCGTGTCGATCAGGGGCACGTACGACCGGCCGACGAGACCGCCGAAGATCCACTCCCGCCAGGAGAGCTGTCGGTTGGCACCGTCGAAGCGAGCCGACTCCAGCCGTTCCTCTGTCGTCTGGAAGTAGTTGACGACGGTGACCAGCAGGATGCCACCGACGGTGTTGCCGAGCAACACGGGGAGCACGAACTCGACCATCCCGACGACGATCCCGAGGTCCCCGACCAACACCAGATACACCATCTCGGTGAAGGAGACCACGACGTGGTAGAGCCCGCCCAGCGGGATCGCGAGGAACGCCAGGTAGACGACGGCGATCCGCGAGATCGTGTCCCGAGAGGCGTACTCGACCCAGACGACCCCGGCGACGATCAGGCCGGCGAACGCGGCTTTCACGAACAGTTCGCCCTGGCTCGCCTTGATGCCTTTTTCGGCGATCGAGAACGCCGCGGCCGTCCCGTCGGCCGACAGCACGCCGCCCCAGGCCAGCGCCATCGCGCCGATCGCGCCGCCGGTGAAGTTGCCGGCGAGCACGACGACCCAGTTGCGCAGGAGCGCCGGAACGCTGGCGATGCGTTCCAGCGTCAGCGCGACTGGCGGCAGCGTGTTCTCCGTGTACAGCTGGTAGCCGCCGATGATGATGTAGATGAACCCCAGCGGGTACAGGAGCTTGCTCAGGATCGGATCGCCGCCGGTCGAGGCCGTCAGCGACACCAGCATCAGGAACGTGATCGTGATCGCGAACCCGGCCGCGAGACCGCTGAAGTACAGCTCGCGACTGCCCGACGTGATCTCCTCGTCGGCCGCGGCGACGATGCGCTGGAACACCTCGTCGGTCGAGAAGCGGTCGCGAACGACCCGCCCCACTGCCGGAGCCCCACTGCGAGACCGTTCGACGGCCTCTCTCACGCTCTCCTCGGGATCTGGTGGATCCTGCTCGTCCATCGTCGTGCTTCTCTGCCGGCCCGGAGGAAAGGGTTTGGTTTCCGGCGTGACGCCAGTGCTTTTGTGCGAGGGACCGTCGCCCTCGACATGGACAAGCAGACGCTCCGCCAGCGCGTGTGGGACGACCTCGAAGAGAGCGGCGACGCTCGGTTTCCGTTCCCGCCCCACGGTCGCATCCCGAACTTCGCCGACGCGGACGCCGCGGCCGACCGGCTGGCCGAGACGGCGGTCTGGGACGCCGCCGACGCCGTAAAGGCCAACCCCGACGCCCCGCAGCTCCCGGTCCGGCGGGCGGCGATGCGGGCCGGCAAGACCGTCTACATGGCCGTTCCGCGCTTGCGCGACGAGGAGTGCTTTCTCCGCCTCGATCCGGCGGCAGTCGACGACATCGACGACGCCACGACCGTCAGCGGCTCCAGCGAGGCGGGCGTGCAGGTCGGCCCCGACCAGATGCCCGAAATCGATCTGATCGTCTCCGGGAGCGTCGCCGTCAGCGAACGCGGCGCGCGGATCGGCAAGGGCGAGGGGTACAGCGACCTCGAATACGCCCTCCTCCGCGAACTCGATCTGGTCGACGACGAGACGCCCGTGGCGACGACGGTCCACGAGCGCCAGCTCCGAGACCACGACCTCGTCGACGAACACGACGTGGCGATGGACCTGGTGGTGACGCCCGAACGGACCATCGAGACGGCGACGCTGTACGACCGCCCGGACGGCGTCGACTGGGCGGCCCTCGACGAGGACCGCATCGAGGAGATGCCGGTGCTCGAAGCCCGCCGTCCCTGACCGCGCTACACCAGCAACACGGGCCGTTCACACGCCTTGACGACCTGTGTCGTCACGGTGCCGAGCGTGCGGTCGTGGTCCCGGCCCTGATAGCCCATGACGACGAGGTCGGCCTCGATCTCGTCGGCGTAGCTCCGGATCTCCCGGCTCGGTTCGCCGTGACAGTTGTGTAGTTGGGTGCTGATGCCGCGGTCGCGAGCGCGCTGGGCCAGGCGCTTCAACAGCGCGGTGCCGTCGTCCTCGCGCTGGCCGACGACGAGTTCGGTCGTCGACAGCGCCGGTTCGCCGATGGTCCCGGTGTCGACGACGTGCAACAGGGCGAGCGAGCTGTCTGCCCGGTCGGCCAGCGCCACTGCACTGTCGAACGCTCGGTCGGCGTGGTCGCTCCCGTCGGTCGGAACGAGGATCGTCTCGTACATACGCCGTGATACGGCAACACTAGCCAAGATGGTTGTTACCAACCCAGTTCCCGATAGCCACACCGTACGTGCCGGGAACGCAGCCAGAACGGAGCAGCTATTCGCGGACACCACACATATGCCGCTGGCTCGTCAATCCCGTGTATGGATCGGGCGAACAGTGTCGATCGAACGCGAGCGCCGCGAAAGGACACCGTCGACGTCCTCTACGTCGATCCCGACACGGACTCGACGGTTCGAGAGTGGTTCGGCGACAGCGGACCGTTTCGCGTTACACACGTCGCCGACGTGGCGACGGCACTCGCCCACGTGACGGACGGATCGACAGACTGTGTCGTCAGCGAACAGGACCTCCCCGACGGGAGTGGGCTGTCGCTGTTGCGATCGATACGGCGTCGGGCCCCGTCGCTCCCGTTCGTGCTGTTCACCGACGACGGCAGCGAGACGGTCGCCAGCGAGGCGATCGACGCCGACGTGACCGGCTATCTCCGGCGGACGCCACTCGAAGAGCAACTCCCCGCGCTCGTCACGACCGTCACCGAGGCGGTGAGCCGCCCACACGAACAGTCGGCGATCCTCGATCGCATGACCGACGCGTTCTTCGCGCTGGACGTTGAGTGGCGGTTCACCTACCTCAACGAACGGGCGCGAGAGATCGTGTGTGACGCCGCCGACGTGGATCGGTCGATCGACGACCTCGTCGGGACCCGGCTCTGGGATCTGTTGCCGGGTGCCGTCGACACGGAGTTCTACGACCAGTACACCGAAGCGATGGACGAGCAGCGGGTGGCGACCTTCGAGGCCGAGTACGAGCCGCTCGGGACGTGGTTCGAGGTGCGAGCCTACCCCTCGCTCGACGGACTTTCGGTGTACTTCCAGGACGTGACGGATCGAAAGCACCGGATCGAGCGACTCCAGGAGCGCGAGCGCATCCTCAAGGAGATGTACCGCGTCGTCTCCGAGAAGACGCTCAGCTTCGAGGAGCAAGTCGATCGGCTGCTCTCGATCGGTCAGTCGGTGCTCGGCACCGACTACGGGGCGCTCTCCTCCAGAGCGGGCGACGAGTACGTCTTCGAGGTCGTCCGCGATCCGACCGGCGACACCCAGCCCGGCGACCGGGTCTCGCTCGACGAGACCAACTGCGAACGGGCGATCGTCACCGAAGAGACGCTCGTCCTCGAAGACATCGCGCGGGACGCGCCGGAACTGGCCGAACGCGCCGGATACACCGACGATGGCATCGCCTGCTATCTCGGCACGCCCGTCGTGGTCGAGGGCGAGGTGTACGGTACGTTCTGCTTCTACGACCGAGAGCCACGGGCCGAGCCGTTCTCGGACTGGGAGATCGCTCTCGTCGAACTGCTGGGCAACTGGGTGAGCTACGAGCAGGAGCGCCGCCGCCACCAGAACGAGATCGCTCGCGAGCGCAACCGGCTCGAAGAGTTCGCAAGCGTCGTCAGCCACGACCTGCGCAACCCGCTCAGCGTCGCACTCGGGCGAATCGACGTCGCGCGCGAAACCGGGGCCGAGGAGCACTTCGACGCGATCGAGCGGTCGCTCCAGCGGATGGACACGCTGATCGAGGACATCCTGTCGGTGGCACGCGACGGCAGGACCGTCGCGGAACCGACGGCCGTCGATGTCGGGACCGTCGCCGAGGACGCCTGGGCGGTCGTCGAAAGCGACGAGGCGACACTGCGAGTCGACGTGGACGACCGCTTTCTCGGCGACGCCACGCGCCTCCAGCAGCTCCTGGAGAACCTCTTTCGAAACGCGGTCCAGCACGCCGGTCGAGAAGTCGTCATCACCGTCGGGCCCCTCGACGAGGGGACCGGCTTCTACGTCGCCGACGACGGCCCCGGCATCCCCGAGGACGAGCGCGACGACGTCTTCCAGTCTGCCTACACGACCACCGAGGAGGGCACCGGTTTCGGCCTCAAGATCGTCTCCGAGATCGCCGAGGCCCACGGGGGGTCCGTCACCGTCACCGACAGCGACGACGGCGGTGCGCGCTTCGAGATCCGCGACCTGACGGTCGCCTAACGTCGCAGTCTCTCACTGTTCGACGGCGTCGGCGGCGTCACGGAACAGCCCGTCGAGGTTCTCGGGCAGGGTCGGGTGGTAGGAGCGATCGGGCAGTTCGCGAACGTCGAGTCCCATCTCGACGACGATCTGCATCGTCTTCGCGAAGCTGTCGGCGTGATAGTGCAGTCCCTGCCAGCCGAGCACGGTGCCGTCGGTGCGGTCGACGACGAGCTTCGCGAGCCCCTCCGGGACGTACTTGGACTTGAAGACGCCGTCGTCGCTCGCCTGCCGGGTCGCGACGGCGATGTCGTGACCTGCCTCGCTGGCGGTCTGCTCGCTGTGACCGACGCGGGCGAACGGATAGACGCCGAGCCCGGAGAAGATCACGTGGTGGTGGACGTTCTCGTAGGGCTGGGGCGTGTTCCCGGCTTCCTGTCGGCGGATGTTCTCTGCGGCGGTAAAGCCCTGCTCCTTGGCGACGTGGAGGATCGGCTC
The DNA here is from genome assembly GCF_058933285.1 of Halomicrobium sp. HArcht1-1. NCBI lineage: Archaea > Methanobacteriati > Methanobacteriota > Halobacteria > Halobacteriales > Haloarculaceae > Halomicrobium > Halomicrobium sp. HArcht1-1. Next base: position 1,017,167 of record NZ_JBZYDL010000001.1, on the reverse strand, counting down.
CTTGCCGTTGACGTCGCCGACGGCGTACACGTGGTCGTGGGCTGTCGTCTGCATCGTCTCGCGGACCCACTCGCCCTCGACGGCGATCTCCGTGTTGTCCAGTCCGAGCCCCTCGACGGTCGGGCGGCGGCCGGTGAAGCAAAACAGCTGGTCGGCCTCGTAGGTCTCCCGAGTGGGACCGTCGGCCCCGTCGTCCTCGAACTCGACGGTGAGCCGGACGCCGCCGTCGTCGGTCGCTTCGAGACGCCGCTCGTGGCAGTTGGTCGGAATCTCCAGGTCCCAGTGGTCCCGGTACAGCTCCAGGGCGGCGTCGCCGAACTCGGGGTCGGCCTCGTCGATCGGTCGGTCGTCGTGCTCGACGACGGTCAGCTCCATCCCGCCGGCCTCGGCGAGGTACGGGACCATCTCCATGCCGATGTAGCCAAAGCCCATCACGATCCCGGAGTCGGGGAAGTCGGTGGCGTCCAGCACGTCGGCGCTGGTCATGAAATCGACCTCGTCGATCCCCGGAACGTCGGGGACGTTGACGCTGGAGCCGGTGGCGACGACCACGTAGTCGGCGTCGAACTCCTCGCCGCCCGCGCGGACGGTGTGGGGATCGACGAACCGGGCGGTGTCGTGGACGAAGCGCACGTCGTCGCGCTCGGCCAACTCCTCGATGCCGGCGCGGCGGTGGCCCGCCCACCCGAGGGTGTGGTCGTCCTTGCGCTCGACGGTCCGTTCGAGGTCCACTTCGGGCACGTCGCCGACCAGTCGGTCGTCGTGACGTGCCTGGAAGCGGTGGGCACCCGCCGAGAGGACTTCCTTCGAGGGCATACAGCCCCGCAGGATACAGAGTCCGCCGCCGGGCTCGCCGTCGTCGATCAGCGTCAGTTCGATACCCTGTTCCTCTGCCAGCTCGCCAGCGACGGCGGCTCCGGCGCTGCCGTAGGCTCCGATGATGACGACGTGGGTCATACCGTCACTAAACGGACGCCCACCCAAAAGCGTTCAGTAACGTGGCGCTCACCGGGGTCGCCGTCGGGCTACTCGTCGGGTTCGCCGCCGACGGTCGGGGCCTGCGTGGTCGGCTTCTGTTTCGGCCCGATCCCGAACAGCGACAGGAGGCGGCGGTCCTCGTTGATCAGCGCGTCCCACAGCACCAACGCCGGTGGGAGGACGAGCAGCGACGCCAGGAAGGCGAAGGTGATCGACAGCCCGGTCAGGACGCCGAACTGGCCCAGCGCGGGGAACAGTGCGAGCGCGAGCACGCCGATCCCCGAGACGGTGGTGAGCATGCTGCCCAGCAGCGCCCCACCGGTGCCACGGACCGTCCGGTCGAGTGCCGTCCGGAGGTCGTGCTCCGCGCGCTCGTCGGCGAAGCGGTGGGTCACGTGGACCGAGTAGTCGACGCCCAGCCCGATCGTGATCGCCAGGATCGTCGCAGTGATCGCGTTGAACGGGATGGCGAGGAACCGCATCGACGCGGCCACCATCGTCACCGTCACCGCGACTGGGAGGACGTTGACGATCCCCAGCGTGGCGTACCCTTCGAACACCCGGTAGATGATCATCAGGAAGATCGCCGAGCCGATCAGCGCGACGGCGAGGCTGGTGATCGCGGATTCGAGGATGAGGTCCGAGACGGCCTTGAACACGACGGTGTTGCCGGTCGCAGTCGCGGTCATGCGGAAGCGATCGGCGACCGTTCGGGTGTCCTCGGTGATCTCGCTCTGTTCGGCGTCGGCCTCGACCGTGTAGACGACGCGGGCGCTCCGCCGCTCCTCGGTCAAGTAGTTCTCGGCGCGGTCGCCGGCCGGCGAGGCGAACAGTTCGTCGTAGATCAGTTCGAGGTTCTGGTCCGGAACGCCGTTGTCGTTCTGGTCGTTGCGATCGACGAGCCGGCGGAACTCGGGATCTTGCTGGGCGTAGCTCTGGATGACGGTGACGATCGAGGTCGACTCCGCGCGGCCGTCGCTCTCGGCGAAGGAGCTGGGTGGGTCGTCTCCGGCCCGATAGATCTCTTCGAGCGCCGTGTCCCGTTGCATCGGCCCTTCGACGTACACTGTCGTCTCACTCGATTGCGTGGTCGCGAACTTGTCTTCGAGGTAGTTCAGCTGTGCGGAGACGGTGTACTCGCCCGGCGCGAACGGTTCCGGTAGCTCTTCGAGGAACGCCGGGGTGTCCTCTGGCGGGAGGAAGTCCTCCTGGCTGAACGTCGTGTCGATGTCCTGAGCGTAGACGCCAGCGCCGGCACTGCCGACGAGCAGGACGACGAGGACGAGCGCCGGTGCGGCGTCGCCGATCGTCACCCCGACGCGCAGTACCGAGCCAAGCGCCGAATCCTCGGAGCCAAGCGGCGTCTCGCTCAGCGTCGGGATCGGGTAGCGCTCGCGGAGCCGGTCGATCTCGACTTTCGCGGCCGGGAGGAAGATCCCGAAGATGAGGAACGTAAAGACGATCCCGACCCCGGCGACGACGCCGAACTCGCGGATGGGCTGGAGCGCGCTCGTGAAGTTCGCCAGGAAGCCGATGACCGTCGTGCCGGTGACGATGAAGAACGCCACCAGCAGCTGATCGGTCGTGGTCCGCATCGACTCGTCGACGCCCCTGTCGAGGACCAACTCCTCGCGATAGCGGTTGATGGCGTGGATCCCGAAGTCGATCCCGACCGCGAGCAACAGCGGCGGCACCGCGATCAGCAACTGGCTGAAGGGGATGTTGGCTATGCCGGTGAACCCGAACGTCCAGACGATCGCCAGCAACAGGGCGAACAGGCCCAGCGCGAGGTCGACCGGATCGCGGTAGGCGATCGAGAGGAACAGGAAGATGAAGATGACGGCGGCTGGGACGACGATCAGCAGGGAGTCGGTGATGACGCTCCCGAACTCGTCGGCGACGATCCCGCTACCGAAGACGGTGATCGAACCGCCCGCGGCGGAGTCGACCTGGAACTCCGCCTGCTTCTGGATCGCCGTCAGGGGGCTGGAGCCACCCTGTCCCGACCCCGACGAGAGTCCGGCGGGCACCTCGTGGCTGATGACGCCGATCGACGCCGAGGCGCTGGCGTCCCCGCGGTTGAAGTCCTGGCTGACGATCGAGCGGAACTGCGGGCTCGATTCGTCGGCCCGGCGCACCGCACGGTCGATCTCGGACGCGGGGGCGCGCTCGATCGCGTCGATCTGCTGGTCGAGAGTCGTCGCCGACGGATCGAGCGTCTGTGCGACGATCGCGGCGGCACTGCTCGTCGACGTGACTCGCATGTCCGGGTGGTCCTGCACCCGCTTCTGGGCTTCGAGCATCCGCAGCATGGCGGGCTTCGAGAGGACGTTGTTCTCCTTTTGAATGAGCTGCGTACTCCCGGTGTCGGTCTCGAAGGTCGGGGAGAACTCCCGGTTGATGTCTTCGAGGGCCTGTTCCTCTTCGAGGCCGGTGGCGAACTGCGAGGTCCCGGCGGACGTGGAGATGTTGCTGAGCCCGGCCCCGAAGACGAGGGTCAGGACCAGGAACGCCAGGATGACGCGCCTGGAGTCGTAGATGATCTTGTCGTCGATCCAATCGATGTAGCGTTGGTACTCCATGTGCTATCGGAACCGAACGTAGCCGCCCACGGCAGCGACGATCAGGACGACCGCGACACCGATCAACACGAGCGGTGAACCGCCGCCGCCGGATTCTTCGACTTCGACCGGGATGTTGTACGTGTCCGAGGTGACCGTGTCACCGTCGGCCTCGTCGTACTGGAAGTCCATCGAGACGGGATAGGGCTTCGAGAGCGCACTGCCGCCCGCGCTGATCGAGAAGGTGAGCTCCCGGGACTCGCCCGGTGAGAGTTCGTCCACGAACGCCTCGTCGTCGTTGGCGGAGATCGGCGAGTCCGCGAAGATCTTGGCATTGATGTCGCTGAGCGTCTGGTTCTTTGCGTTCGTGATCTCGACGACGATCTCCGTTCCGTCGCCGGCGGAGACGTTTGCACTCCGGATGGCCACGTCGAACTCGTCGCGCTCGGGCGCGACCTCGGCACGGACGTTCATCGAGTCGCCGGTGCGCTGCTCGTCGTCGTCGTTGTTGTAGCGCGTCTGGAGCGTGAACTGTCGGGGGCCGCTGCGGGCGCTGTCACTGATGTCCACGTCGAAGTCGAACGACGCGGACTCGCCCGCGCCGAGGTTCCCGATCGAGTACTCCGTTTCGATCGGATCGACGTTGCGCTGCTCGCTGGCCCACACCACGACGACGTCTTCGGCGGTCCGGGGGCCGGTGTTGGTCAACTCGGCAGACAGCGTCCCGTCGTCACCGACTTCCAGGTCCGCGTCGACGTTGTCGACGGCGAAGGTCTGCTCGGCGACCGGCCGCAGCGACAGCGACACGTCCTGTCGATGGGTAGCGGAGTCGTCCGGTCGATCGTACTCGACCGTCGCGTCGACCGTGTAGTTGCGCCGCTCGGCACCGTCACCGGCCCGAGCGTCGAACGTGAGGGTCCGTTCTTCGCCCGATTCCCACTCGTCGACGTACTGGCTGGCGCTGTTCGACTGGCCGAACGTGATGTCGGCGTTCTTCGAGGTCACCTGAACCGAGGCGTCCGTGAGCGTCTCCGACCCGTCGTTGCGAAGCGTGACGGTGTAGTCACCGCTGTCGCCGACGGGGACGCTGCTGTCGATCGAGCTGACGGTAAACTCCTGTTCTGGCTCCGGCGTCACTTCGACGGTGACCGGCTGGGTCGTGCGTGACTCGCCGTTCCCGAGTTCGTAATCCGCCGTCAGCGTGAACGGGTACGGCTCGGACTCGGCGGTTCGGGCGGCGCTCAGGCGGTAGGTGAAGGTTCGTTCCTCGTCTGGCTCCCACTGTTCGACGTATCGTTCCGCGCTCGCGGACTGACCGAGCGTCAGGTCGGCGCTGGGCGAGGCCAGCGTGAGGGTCGTGTCTCGGGCCGCCACCGAACCGTTGTTCTCGACGGTGAGTTCGACGGTGCCGGTCCCGTCGACTCGCGTCGTCGTGTCCACGTCAGTGACGTCGAGCTGGGCCGACTCCTCGATTTTCACCTGCACGTCGTAGGTCCGGGTCTCGGACTCGCGGTCTCGCGAGCCCGACGCCTCCGAGACGTAGCTGTAGTAGTCGTACTCGACGGTGACCTGCACGTCGTAGGTGCCGGGCTCGGCGTCGTCCGGAACGGAGACCGCGAAGGGAAGCGGCTCGCGCGTCGATCCTTCGGGGAGCGACCCGACGGCCTGCTCGTCTGTCTTGACCGTCAGCGGCGCGTTCCCTTTGTCGACACTGACGGTCGTTCCACGAGCGGTCGTCACCTCGCCGTTGAGCGCAGGGTTTCGCGCCGACCCCGAGTCGAGGTCGCCGCTGTTGACGAGGACGACGTCGAGCGTCGACTCCTCGCCGGGTGCGAGGGTGTCGTCGGCCACGTGAACGCTGATATCGGGACTGCCGGTGACCGCTGCGGTGGCGAGTCCCGACGTGACGAGCAATACAACGACTGCTATCGGAAGAAGGGTGCGTCCGTTCATGAGTTTCTGGCCCTCCAGACCGTTCGAGATGCCGTGTCGCGGCGGGCCGGTGAGCGCCACAGAGCACAGAAGAGAGCGGGGCGGCCGGCCGACGCTCGCCGTCGAGCGCTCTCGAACGATCGTTCGGGCATTCGTGTCGAACGAACGTTCGGTAGCATATCAATCTATCGCTGTTACGCTCACCGAAACCCTTACCAAGCCGACCGAATATTCGTTCGGTATGGCTCCGGAGACGCCCTTTCCGGGCGACCCCGACGACTCGCGGGAGGCGATCATGCGTGCGACGTACTGTGCGCTCAAGCAGTACGGCTACGCCGGCCTCTCGATCCAGCGGATCGCCGACGAGGCAGATCTGAGCAAGTCGACGTTCTACCACCACTACGACGACAAACACGACCTGCTGACCTCGTTCGTCGACTTCATCCTCGAAGAGTTCACCCGCGTGTTCTCGCTGGAGGCCGGTGACGACCCCGAGACGAACCTCCGGACGTTCGTCCGTCTCATTCTCGATCCGACGACTGCCCAGAAAGTCTCCGAGGACTCACCCACGACGACAGTACTGGGGACCTACGTCGAGTTGCGCGCACAGGCCGTCCAGGACGAGACGATCCGCGAGAAGTTCACCGAGGTCGACCGCGGTTTCGAGCAGCAGATCGCCGATATCGTGGCGGAAGGCGTCGCCACCGGCGTCTTCAGAGACGTCGATCCCGAACAGACCGCGACGTTCGTCTCGACGCTCGTCGCCGGCCAGACGTTCCGACAGTCGACCAGAGACGACGATCCCTCGGAGGCAGTGCTGGCTGCCTTCGACGACTACGTACAGGAGTCGCTGCTCCGGACCGACGCCTGACCGCATCGCCGATGAGACACTGTTTTACCGTCTGCCGAGTAGTGACGAAACGATGACGGGGGTAGGTGTACGCGGTCAGCGTCTGGTGGTGAGCGCCGTCGCACTCGTCTGTGTCGGCCTCGCGGCCACCGGTGTGGTCACAGAGGACATCGCCGTCGCGACACTGCTGGTCGCCGCCGGGACACGGCGGCTCCGTGGCGTCGGCGGACTCCTCGTCGGCATCGTCGTCGGCGCTCTCTCCGGGGCGGCGATCGGCTACGTCGCGGTCGCGTTCCTGGGCGTCCCGCTCGCGATGTCTGGCGCGGTGGGCCTGGGTACCGCACTCGGGGGCGGCATCGGCGTCGTGACCAACTACGCCGCGACGGGCGACGGAGAGCCAGTCGACGAGACGATGACCGTCGAACGGGAACCGCGACGGCCCACTCCGACGCCCGCAGACCTGTTCGACGACCATCCCGATCCGGTCCTCTACGTCGTCAACGACGGGCACGGGCCGGTCGTCCGCGCCGCCAATGGGGCCTACGTCGAGACGTTCGACGTGCCGGCCGACGCCGTCGCCGACGCACCGCTGGCCGAGGCAGTACTGGCCGGCGGGGACACCGACGAGATCGTCGCGGCGGTCGCCGACGGCACGGGACTGGATACGATCGTGACCTGCGAGGCGGCCGACGGCGCGCGACCGTTCAGAGTCCGGACGGTCGGGAGCGGCGACGACGGCTATCTCGTGTACACGCCCCGCGCGAGCGATCAGCCCGGATGACGGCCGATCTCTTTGAACGCCCGCTCGATGTCGTCGAACTCGCCGAGCGTGTCGTCCATCTCGTCTTTCAGCGCTTCGATGCGCTCTCGTAGCTGAGCCACGTCTTCGTTGCCGTCGAGCGTCTGTGCCGTCTTCTCGGCTTCGAGCAGCGCGAGCTTCGAGGTCGCTTCGAGGTACTGGGTCAGCTGGTCGTCGTACCGTCGCGCCGTGAGCTGCTGTTCGATCGCGGCGACGAGATCGTCTTTCTCGATCGGCTTACAGAGGTAGTCGTCGAAGGCCATGTCGATGATCTCGAAGTCCGGATCGACCGCCGTGATCATGATCACTCGGCAGTCGACGCCGCGTTCTCTGATGGTCTGGAGCACCTCGTCACCAGAGACTCCCGGCATCCGCCGGTCGAGCAACACCACGTCGATGCCGTCACCATCCCCAATGGCGTCCAGTGCCGCCTCGCCGCCGTAAGCCGTCTCGGTGTCGAACTCGTCACGCAACCGCAGCGCGTACACGTCGGCGACTTCTTTCTCGTCGTCGACGACGAGGACGGTGGCATCCTCAGTTGACTCTGACACTAGGTTCAACGTTGGTAGCCGCGTGCATATATTTGTTTGTCGTCCGCCCTCGCTCGATTCTGGCCTTCTCTGCTTGAAAAAATCCCAGACGGCCGTCGTGGGGCCGCCTCGTCCGGTGGCTCTCGCGGAACGGAAGTTTAAAGATTACCTCACGGCGAAAATCCGAACAAGGATGTTCACGCCACTGCAAGTCGTCGACAGCCTCCTGTTGAACTACAACCTCGGTGACGTGTTGCTGCTGGTGACTGTGCTCGGTGCGGTGGGGATCTTTCTGCAGCGGTCGAACAAAGCGCTCGGGCTTCACCTGCTCTCGTTTGGCCTGCTGTTCCTGATCCTGCCCGGTGGCATGTTCGAACCGGCCGCCGGCAGCCTGCTCGGGACGGTCGCGATGTACAAGTTCGTCGGACTGGGACTGCTCGTCGTCGCGCCCGTGATCTACGCCGTCGGCCGCCGTTAGGCCAACTTCCCGAGCGCGGCGAAGAAGTCGCGCTGTGGCCCGGCGATGTTGACCGACTCGCTCGCGCGAGCGACAGTCACCTGTGACGGTGGCGCGACGGCCTCTCTCACTCGGCCGTCGCTGACGACGACGCTCTCGGCACCGCTCTCGATACGCACTGTGATCTCGCTGCTGTCGTCGACGACCAGCGGTGGCATCGCTTCCTCGCCCGCCATCTCGGTGACGACGAGTCCGTCGACGGCGGGATGGACCAGCGGCCCGTCCTCGCTCAGGTTGTACGCCGTCGAGCCGGTCGGCGTCGCGACGAGCACGCCGTCCGCGCGACCGCTCGTGTACAGTGCCCCGTCCACGCGAACCTCGAACCCCGCACCGCCGCCGTGACCGCGCTGTGGTCCCTGTATCACGATCTCGTTGAGGGCCGGCGGAAGCGTCCAGTCCTCACCGGTGGCCCGAAGCCGGGGCACCGTTCGAGTCCGCGCGCTCCCGGTCTCGCGGATTCGGCGGACCTCCTCGACGACGGTCTCGACCGCCTCGTCGGGGGCGACCGCGTTCAGAAAGCCGACCTCACCGAGGTTGACGCCCAGGATCGGCGTCGATCCGGCCCCCCGTGCGGCAAACAGGAAGGTGCCGTCGCCGCCGATGCTGACCACCAGATCACAGCCGTCCATCTCGTCGACGCCACGGCCCGTCGGCGTCGCCGTCTGCCCGTCCGGCCAGCGGCTCTCGTCGGCCGACAGGGCCGCCGCCGTCGTCTCGTCGAAGACGACGGTCGTCTCTCCGTCGTGCAGTCGTTCGAACAGCCGCGTCGCGAGCGCAGTCGCCCGTCGGTTCGATCGCTGGGCGACGATCCCGACCTTCATCGTCCCGGGTTTTCGGCGGCGCGTACATAAACCCGTCCACACGCCAATGTTCGCAGGTGATAACGTCGGCGGTAAGGTTAATCCGTTCGGGTAAAAACGGGCGCGTATGACGGCCACCGGGGCTCGATCACGCCATGAGTGAAGACGACGACGACTGGTTCGAGAGCGCCGTCGACGAGTCCGACGACGACGGCGAGTCAGAGCCCGCCGACAGCGACAGCGCCTTCGAAGCAGACGCCGACAGCGACAGCCCTTTCGACGGGGACGACTCGCCGGACGAAGCCGCCGGGTCCAGTCCCTTCGACGGCGGTACCGACGGGGCAAGTCCCTTCGATGACGAGGACGACGGCTCGCTGTTCGACGACGACTTCGAGTCGGCGTTCGCCTCGGCCGGCGACCCGAGCGACGACTCCGAGGGGTTCGAGGACGAAGACTTCGAGTCCGAGATCCCGCGGATCGACCTCGGCATCGACGGCCTCGACCAGATGATCCAGGGTGGCATCCCCGAACGCCACCTCATCGTCACCATCGGCTCTGCCGGGACCGGGAAGACCACCTTCGGCCTCCAGTTTCTCCACCACGGCCTCGAACAGGGCGACAACGCCGTGTTCATCACGCTCGAACAGAGCCGCGAAGCCATCATCGCCACCGCCGAGGAACGGGGTTGGGAGTTCGAACACTACGAGGACACGGGCCAGCTGGCCATCGTCGACCTCGACCCGGTCGAGATGGCAAACAGCCTCGACAACATCCGCGGCGAACTCCCGGCGCTGATCGAGGAGTTCGACGCCGACCGGCTCGTACTCGACTCGGTGTCCTTGCTGGAGATGATGTACGACGACCAGGCCAAGCGCCGGACTGAAGTGTTCGACTTCACCCGCTCGCTGAAGAACGCCGGTGTCACGACGATGCTCACCTCCGAGGCCAGCGAGGACAACCCCTACGCCTCCCGACACGGCATCATCGAGTACCTGACCGACGCCGTCTTCGTCCTCCAGTACGTCCGCACGGAAACCCGCGAGACCCGCCTCGCCGTCGAAATCCAGAAGATCCGCAACGCCAACCACTCCCGGGAGACCAAACCCTACGAGATCACGATGGACGGCATCAGCGTCTACCAGCAGGCAAATATTTTCTAAGTACCTTTTTACTGCGGGGGGTTTCCTCGCGAGCCTGCGGCTCGCTGTGGGAACCCCCCTTGCAAAAATCTACGCTAAAAACACCCTCCGAGTCGCACCCGAGGGTGCGCTCGGAGCGAACCGCGGCCAGAGGCCGCGGACGTTCGGCCCAGCGCCGTCAGACGATTGTCCCGTTATCGCCTACTACGGCGTTGGCCATGCGTATCGGGCCAGTCCAGCCGGCGAACGGTCCGAGTTCAGAACTCACGCAATCGTCCCCGTCGAGAAAATTCGTTGTGAACGCTTTTCTGAACGTTCTCGGCTTTCGGCGTAGCCGTGACGCGTTTGCACGCTCGTAGCGGTCATCACGAAGGCGCACTGCATGACACACACACGCAACGACGACGTGACACTCATTCCGGCCCAACGATCTCCACTTTCATGCCGTCCGGATTCTCACAGTAGAGTGCGTAATACCCGCCAGCGTAGGGATGTTGCTCGTCGTATAGAACGGCACTATCGTCTCTTTGGCACACAGCGTCAGTCAGTTCGTCGACCTGCTCGCGAGAACGGGCGTGGAACGCGAGGTGATCGTAGCCCAACTCTCCGAGCAGCCAATCCCAAAATTTCATCGACTGTTCGAGATCGGCGCTACACAACTCGACGTGGTGGATCTGTCCAGCCTGTTCGGGATCGCCGTGATTGTAGCCCATACGTGATGGGTACGTCGACCTGACAAGAGCGTTCCCCCGTAACGAAGACGACACGCCCCGAGGCACACTCTCGCCCAGCGGCGTCGTGCTCGCTCTCGCTGGCACGGCGAGAGGAGTCGACGACTGCACCGCCGTCGTTCCCGCTACTACCTCGCCAAGAGTTAAGCGACCGCCGCGAGACCCGACGCACATGACGCTGCTCGTCCCCTTCGACGGATCGGATCTCGCACGGGCCGCCCTCGAACGTGCCGTGGAGTTCTCTGAGTACACCGGCCAAGACGTGCTCGCGCTCTCGGTGCTCCCCGACGACGCCGACTACGCGGTCGAGCGGGGCTGGATCGACGAGGGCGAGTCGTACGATCCGGCGGCCGTCGCCGACCGCTTCGAGCGGCAGGTGGCGGAGATCGCGCCCGCGGCCACGTTCCGCGCCGAGCGGCCCGCGGACGTGAGTTCGATGGCGGACGTGACCACCGACGTGGTCCGGACGATCCGGGAAGTGTCGCACGAGATCGAGGCCTCGATCGTGTTCATCGGCAGCGAGAACGCCGGGCGCGTGTCGACGCCGGTCTGTAGCGTCGGTGCGCCGATCTCGGAAGATCCGGAGTACGACGTACACATCGTGCGCCACGCGGCGTGAACGGTGGCCCACCGCACGCCGCGAGAACGTCCTACCGCGCGACGGTCACGGGCACGTCCGCCCGTCGGACGACCGTCTCGGCGACGCTGCCCAGGACGATCCGTGAGACGCCCGAGCGGCCGTGACTCCCCATGACGATCTGGTCGATGTCGTTGTCCCCGGCGTAGTCGACGATCGCCGTGGTCGGCCGCCCGACCTCGACGGCTCGTTCGACCTCGCGGTCGCCGATGGCGGCGTCGGCGATCAGATCGTCGAACAGGTCCTGTGCGGCGCTCTGTTGCTGTTCGTACCACTCCTCTGAGAAGGACGGCATCGAAGCCTGTGCGCTGTAGCCGGCTTCGGCCGGATTGATGACGTTCAACAGGACGATCGTCGCGTCTGGAAACTCTTCGACCGCGAACTCGAAGGCGGTGTCTGCCTGCTCGGACCCGTCGACTGGGACCAGAATTCGCTTGCCCATGTCCGGGACTGTCGTGGCACGGGATTATACTCTTCGACTGCTTCGCCGCGAGCTCCCCCGTGTGCCGACGCCCCCGCCCTTCAGGGCGGGGAGGATGTCAATCGCGCCCGTGTTTCGTCACGCAGGTCGCGAGTCCCTGAATCTCGACCGGCTCGGAGTTGTCCGGCGAGTAGACGACCATCTGGCCTTTCTCCATGTATGGGACCTTCGACTCCAGGTTCGCGGGGATGTTCACCGCCGAGATGGCGTCCTCGTCGCCCAGGTTCAGGACGACGGTGCTGTTGATCTGCTTGAAGACGGGATCGGCGATGTCCTGGGGGTCCTGCGTGATGAGGAACAGCCCCAGGCGCTCCTTGCGGCCCTGTTTTGCGGCCTCGGTGAACTTCCCGATGACCTTCCGGGCCTGGACGTTGTCGGCGTCGGTCAGGAAGTTGTGGGCCTCGTCCATCCCGAGGATGAGCGGCGTCTCCTTGATGCGGTCGTAGCGCGGGCTGTTCGACAGCTTCTCGTCGACGAGCATCGAGGCCAGCGCCAGCACGACCGTCGTCTTCGAGCGGGAGTCGTTGATGTGGTAGGTCGGGACCACGCTGATTCCGCCGGCCCGAACGAACTCCGAGACCATGTCGGTGATCGGCCGGGCGTCCTGATCGAAGACGCCGCCGAAGCCGTAGGCCCGGCGCTTGACCGCGTCGAAGGTCGCTTCGTGGACCCGGCCCGACTCGTCGAGTTCCTCCTTGAGCGCGGGGTCGTCGAGGAACGTCGTGAACTGGTCGTAGGTGCCGCCGTCGCCGTACTCCTGCTGGAAGCGATCGAGCAGGTAGTGCAGGGCGCTGTACTGGTTGTCGTTGAGCTGGCTGCCGGCGATCAGCCACGGGTTCGAGTAGACCATCGAGAACGGGATGGTGAACTCGACCTGCTCGGCGCGGTGGTGGCTGGCCGCGTAGCTGGCTCCTTCGACCGACGGCACGAACGCCGTCGTGTCCTCGTGGCCACCGCAGGCGATCCCCTCGCGCTCGCAGCGCCGCTGGAACGCCTCCGGGAGGTCGCCGTCGTCGTGCATCTGGGCGTACTCGTCCTGTGGGTCGAACATGACCAGACACGGCGAGACCGTCCGGTCGTCGCCCTCGATGGGGTACGAGCGGTCTTGGGCGAGGTACTGCCGGAGGATGTTCTTCGAGCCGTGGGTCTTGCCCGACCCCGTCCCACCGGCCACGAGCGTGTGCCGGAAGACCAGCGGATCGCCGGCTTCGTAGTCGTCTTTCAGCCGGTAGTCGATCGTCGGCGGCTCGGCGGCCGTCTGGACCTTCTCGCCGCCGACCGAGAGATGCCCGAGGAAGACGCCGTCTTCGGGGATCTTCAGCCCGGTCTTGATCTCGCTCTTGTCTGTGGCCTGGCGGACCACCGTCTCGGGCTTCGGGACGCGGTCGGTCATCCGCCGTTTCGTCTCGTCGTCGCTCCCCGACCCGCTGTCGCCGTACAGGACTGCCACCGGCTCCAGCGTCGCCATGAACTTGAAGTCCTGTTCGTCGATGCCGCCCGAGCGCATGGCCCGCCGTGCGTGGATCTCCGTCGCGTCGTCGGCGCGGAACTCCTGTGCGTACTCCAGGGCGGAGATCCGACAGAACAGCCGCTCGCCGTCCGGATAGGGGACGATCAGGTACTTGCCGATCCGCACGTCCGAGCGGTTGCCGACGGTGACGTACGCCCGCAGGCAGGTCTCGCGCTCGTCTTCGCAGATCGCCAGCCCCTCCGAGGCCGAGAGGACGCCGATCCCGCGGTCGCGGCCGCTGGGCTCGATGTCCATCTCCTCGAAGGCCTCGTCGTCGGCGTCGTCGGCCGTGGCTCCCTCCGTCGCCGTCGACGACTCGCTGTCGTCGGCGTCGAACTCCGTGAAATCCCCGAGATCAGACATACGGGACCAATGTCGCTCCCCCGACTAACCCCTTTCCCCCGACGGGCCGGCGCAGGGAGCGAAATATCGAAGAGAGTGGAGACACAAGTTTCGGCGATGCTTCTGGTACACGGTGCGGCGGGTGGAACGGCGCTGACGGGCACGATCTACGAGGACGGCGAGGACGCCCCGGCGTTCGCCGGCAGCCCGGACGACGACGCGCCGTACGTCTGGATCTGCGACGAGTTCTACGAAGTGGACAGCGGCGGCAGCACCCAGACGATCGGTGGCGAAGAGATCCAGATCGCGTTCGAGTCCCCGATGCCCCGCGGGTTTCAGGACCGCGAGCAGGCCCTCGAAGCGGCGAAAGATCACGCCCGAACCCAGTTCGTCAGGCTCGGTATCGACGCCGACGAGGTCGAGATCACGGTGACCCAGGAGTCCGACCCAGAGCACGCGGAGTGAGAGAAACGCTCCGGCTGTGTCACGGCGATTCTCGACGGGATCCATCACTGTCTTTGGCTGTCAGTCACAGGCGATGGTATGGAGCCGATCAGCGCCGCCGACTTCCACGAGCTCGCGCAGGTTTCGACGCCACGTCTCTCGCCCGAGGGCGACCGCGTCGCCTACGTCCAGCGGACGCCCAGCGACGACACCGAGTACGAGGCCACGGTCCACGTCGCCGACACCACTGGCGGCGAGCCGCAGCGATTCACGCTCTCGGAGGGGATCGACTCGGAGCCCCGGTGGAGCCCGAGCGGCGACCGCCTCGCGTTCGTCTCGACCCGCGGGGCCGCGGACGACCGCCAGCAGCTCTGGGTGGTGCCGACCGACGGTGGCGAGGCGGCGCAGGTCACCAGCGTCGTCGGCGGCGTCGGCCAGATCGCCTGGGCACCGGACGGCGAGCGCATCGCGTTCGTCCAGCAGGTGACCGACGCCGACCGCGAGGCCGACCGCGACCTCGAAGTCGAACCCGAATTCGAGCCGGAGACGCCCGACCCGCGCGTGGTCGACCGGACGGTGTACCGGACCGCAGAGCAGTACCGCGACGGCAGACAGAGTCAAGTGTACCTCGTCACGGCAGACGGTACGGAGATCCAGCGCGTGACGACGGCCGACAGCGACCACGCGAGTCCGACCTGGGGCGACGATGACACGCTGTACGTCGCTCGCGACGCCGACGTGGCCGACCCCGACGACTCGCTGGCGACGGAGATCAGAGCGTACGACCTCGACAGCGGCGACAGCGTCTTGCGCCACGAGACGACGACCTTCCAGCCGGCGCTCGCGGCCAGCGGGCGACGCGTCGCGTTCTCCTACACCGATCCGGAGCAGGGGACGATGGCACAGACAGAGTTGCACCTGCTCGACGAGACCGACACCGTCCACGACCTCACCGCAGCCCTCGACCGGACGCTCGCCACTGATCTGAGACCGACGTGGGACCCGGACGGCGGGGCGCTGTACTTCGGGACGCCAGACGAAGGCGCGACGGCGCTCTGGCGAGTCCACGCCGCCGACCTCGCTGCGACGGACAGCCCCGAAGCGGAGCCGCGACCGCTCGCAGTCGAGCCGGAGCGAGTGCGTCGCGACGAGTGGTCGGCGATCGACGGCTTCGACGTCGGGGACGACCGCGTCGCGTACGTCCAGAGTAGCTGGGACCATCCCGGCGACCTGTTCGTCGCCGACGCCGACGGCGAGACAGCGACGCGACTCACCGAGTGCAACGCCGACTACCTCGATACACACGCGGTCCAGGAGCCCGAAGAGATCCGCTTCTCCGCCGACGACGGGGGCGAGACCGACGCCGGGACGTGCCAGGGATGGGTGTTGACGCCGCCGGAGTTCGACCCCGAAGCGTCGTACCCGCTGGCCGTCGAGGTCCACGGCGGTCCCCACGCGATGTGGACGACCAGCGGGACGATGTGGCACGAGTTCCAGACCCTCGCGGCCAACGGCTACGTCGTCTTCTGGTCGAACCCGCGTGGCTCGGCGGGGTACGGCGAGGCACACATGCAGGCGATCGAGCGCGACTGGGGCGCTGTCACGGCCAGCGACCTGCTGGCCGGCGTCGCGACGGTCGCGGAGCGCCCCTCCGTCGACGAAGACCAGCTGTTCGTCACGGGCGGGAGCTTCGGCGGATACATGACCGCCTGGCTGGTGAGCCAGACGGACCAGTTCGAGGCCGCGGTCTCACAGCGCGGGGTCTACGACCTGCTCAGCTTCTACGGATCGACGGACTGGGCGTACAAGCTGGTCGAGGACGACTTCGATACCACCCCCTGGGAGGAGCCCGCCTTCCTGCAAGCCCAGTCGCCGACGGGCCACGCACACGAGGTGGAGACACCGACGCTGGTCCTCCACAGCGAAGACGACTACCGGACACCGATCTGTTCGGCCGAACTCTTCCACCGGATCCTGCGGAAACACGGCGTCGACACGCGCCTCGTCCGGTATCCCGACGAGGGCCACGAACTCTCCCGGAGCGGCCAGCCCGGCCACGTCGTCGATCGGATCGAGCGGATCGTCCGCTGGTTCGACGGCTACGCGGCGGACCGGTCGGTCCCGCCGGCACTCGAACGAGAGCCCGACGCCGGCCTGACCGGGAGCGTCGACGAGGAGTGAGCGTCGCTCGGGGAGTCGCGGATCGTGTCTCCGCTCGGCCGAGACGGAGGTCTACAGCTCTTCGAAGTCGGCACCCCACCGCACGTCGTTGTACTCGCGCTGGCGGTCGCTGTCGAGCTGGCTCTCGATTTTCTCGCGGAGGGCCGCCTTCTCGTCGCGCCCGATCCGGGCGAGTTCGTCGGCCTTGGCGACCGACAGCGGCGGTCCCCGTTCGGCGGCCACGTCGGCGAGTACCTGCCGGGTGATCGCGTCCCGCGTCTCCGCGTCGCGGGTGACGCCGTAGGGTGCTTCGACGCGGTACAGCACGTCCTCGCGGGGATCGTAGACGACGAAGAACGTCACCTCGTAGGCGGCCGGGTCGCGTTCGCGATCGATCCCCAGCGCGTCGCCGTCGGTCGAGAGTGGGCGATCGGTCCCGAGCCGTGACCGGAACCAGTTCGTACAGGTCAGTGCGTCGGTCAGGAGTTCGCCGTCGTCGTCGCGGCGGGCGAGCAGCTTCTCGAAGAAGGCGGCGTCGTTGGCCCACGGAGCCTGCCCTCGTGACTTGCGGACGGCCCGGCTCAGCGCCTTCGAGCCGGTCGATTTGACGAAACCGATCAGGGGCACGTCTCGATCGAGGAACGTCTCGACGAGGGTGACGTAGTTCTCGACGACGGCGAGCACGTCCTCCTTGACGAGCAACTCTGCGAGTTCGGGATCGTGGTCGGCCCACTGGAGGAGCCCGGTCGGATAGATCGGGCCGTCGAGGACGAGCAGGTCGTCGACCACGGCTGCCTGTTCGAGCGCGTGCTCGCTCTCGGCGAGATACAGCGCCAGCGCGTGGACCACGTCCTGCTCGTAGCGGTCGACCCGTGGCGTCTGGAGAACCCGCTGGCGGGCGTACCCCTGGTCGTCCATCCGCCAGTCCTCGGTCAGGCTGGCCGTGGCGTCGTTCGAGTGGGCGGTCATGACGATCGTCCGGCCGCGGTGCAACTCCAGGTCGGAGGGGACGGCGCTCATCGCGGCCTGAGCCACGTCCAGTACGACGCCGTTCTTGAACGTCGTGGGGTTGATCGTCCCCGAGTCCAGCCCGTGCTGGGTGGGAAACGGCGTCGCCTGGAGCGCGGCGTCCTGCGTGTCGACCTTGCGGCGGCGCTGCTCGTCGACCGGCTCCAGCACCGCCCGGCCGTCGACCACGAGCGGGTCCAGAAACTCCTGCCAGACGGTCTCGGCGAAGTCCCGGTGGTCCTGCTCGTCGACCCCCTGCTCGATCTGCCCGGCGAGGCGCGCGATCCCGTCGACGTGCACCGGGTCGAGTGTCATACCCGAGCCTTTCGCCGACGAGTCATAAGAATTGTCACGGCCGACGGCGGTCGCCGCCGTGGCCCCGGAGTGGCGTCATACTGCCGGTTGTACCTTCGTGAAGAGCTTCGCCACCCGGGGTGACGAAATCGTTCACAGATGTATAGCCGGTAGTATCACTCCTCGTTTTGCTCGTCGAGCATCCGACCGATGGCCTCGGCAATCTCCTCGTAGGAGCTCATCGACAGTCCGTCGGTCGTGATCAACACGCCCGAGCGCTCCGCGGTGACTCGCAGGAGGTAGCCGTTCTCGAAGGCCCGAACCGTAAACAGGTACTCGCCCAGCTCGGACTCCTGGTAGGCGTTTTCCGTCTGCTTGTACCCCTGCCACTCGTGGCCGACGAAGTCGTTGAGGTCGGCGTCCTGTTCGAGGTCCTCGCGCAGATAGAGCTGTTCGAAGTTGGCCCGCGTGAAGTAGGTCACCGATCGGAGGCTGTCGCCGGTCGCCGTCCGGGCGGTCGTGACGATGTTGTCGGCGAACGCTTTGTCGATGATCGACTGACTCATACGCTGACGGTCGCCTGCGAGACGTATAACTTCGGGGTTCGCGGCGACCGTTGGCCCCTACCGACGACGGTGCGACCCGCTCCCTGCTGGCGGTCCCGCTCGGCGGTGAAACGGGAGGGTTTACGTCCCGGCGGCGGGAACGACCGGCCATGAACGCAGGCGACCGGATCCACGTCGAACGCGGAGCGCAGGCCTACGAGGGCGTCCTCCTGCCGTCGAGCACGCCCGACCACCTCGTCGTCAAGCTCGACGGCGGGTACAACGTCGGTATCGACCGCGAGGACGCGACCGTCGAGGTCGTCGAGACCGACGTGTACGACGTCGAGAGCGCACAGGACGAGGAAGGCACCTCGACGGTGGAGTTCGACGAGTCGTTGCCGACGGTGTCGCTGATCTCGACCGGCGGCACGATCGCCTCCACCGTCGACTACCGCACCGGCGCGGTGACCGCACAGTTCGACGCCGAAGACGTGTTGCGAGCGGTGCCCGACCTCGCGGGGATGGCCAACTACCGCGGGCGCGTCGTCGCCAACATCCTCTCTGAGAACATGACGCCAGCCGTCTGGCAGGACCTCGCACGGGCGATCTACGAAGAGATCGAGGCCGGTGCCGACGGCGTCGTCGTCATGCACGGCACCGACACGATGCAGTTCACCGCGAGCGCGATGGCCTTCATGCTCGATACGCCGGTGCCGATCGTCTTTACCGGCAGCCAGCGGTCGGCCGACCGCCCCTCCTCGGACAACGTGATGAACGCGGTGTCTGCGGTCGCCGCGGCAAAGAGCGACGCCGCGGAGGTCATGGTCTGTATGCACGAAAGCGAGTCCGACGACCGCTGTGCGCTCCACCGCGGGACCCGCGTCCGGAAGAACCACACCTCTCGTCGGGACGCCTTCGAGACCGTCGGTGCCGAGCCCCTCGGCACCGTCGACTACGAGGCGGTCAGCGAGAGCGATCCGGACTCGACCGACGGCGTCACGTTCCACCGCGAACACGCCCAGCGCGGCCAGACCGAGCTGGCACTCCACGACGAACTGGAGACGGACGTAGAACTGGTGAAGTTCACGCCGGGCACCGACGCGAGTCGGCTGGCGGCACTCGACGACGCCGCGGGCATCGTCGTCGAGGGCACCGGGCTGGGTCACGTCGACACCGACTGGATCGAGGTCGTCGACGACCTGACTGACGACGGCACCACGGTGGTCATGACCAGTCAGTGTCTCGACGGGCGAGTGTGTGATCGAGTCTACGACACCGGCCGTGATCTGCTGGCGGCCGGCGTCGTCGAAGGCGAGGACATGCTCCCCGGGACGGCGAAGGTGAAGCTGATGTGGGCGCTGGCGAACACGTCCGACGTGGCCGACACGATGGGCGAGCCCCTGGCCGGCGAGATCCAGTCCCAGTCCCGTCCCTGGACGTAGTTTCAAGGCGCTCGGCTCGTAGGGACACGCATGAACGGGACCGTTCGACAGGCCCGCGAAGACGACTACGAGGCCGTCGCCGCCTTCACAGCCGACACGTGGGACGACCGCGAGCAGCGCGACTACATTCCGGACGTGTTCCGCGACTGGGTCGCGGGAGACGGGCCGGACCAGCGCACGGTCGTCGTCGACATCGACGGGGACGCAGTCGGACTCTGTCAGGCACTCATGCTCACCGATCACGAAGCGTGGGTCCAGGGGATGCGCGTCGATCCCGGCTACCGGCGGGCCGGCCTCGGACTCCGGATGGTCGACGCGCTCTTCGAGTGGGCTCGGGACCGGGGCGCGACCGTCGCCCGGAACATGGTGTTCTCGTGGAACGACGCCGGGCTGGGTCAGTCGATCGCCGCGGGGTTCGAGCCGGTGACGAGCTTCCGGTGGGCCGAGCCGACGCCACGGGAAGGGACCCCCGGTGAGACCGTCGACGCCGATCCCGCGGCGGCCTGGGACTACTGGACTGACAGCGACGCGCGGACGGCACTGCGGGGGCTGACCCTCGACGCGGGACACTCCTGGGCACTCTCGGAGCTGACCCGCGGGGGCCTCCACGAGTTGGCCGACGACCAGCGCGTGTTCACGGTCAGGCGCGACGGCACCTGCGGGATGGCCTGTCGGGTCAGGACGGCAGCCGGCGCGGACGAGCAGGTCGCCGAATACGGCGTCGCCGCGTGGGACGACGCGGAGGCCGCCGACGCGCTGGTCACCGCGATCCGGGACGACGCCGCGGCGATCGGTGCCGACGCCGTCCGAATCCTGCTCCCGGAGACGCCACGCCACGTCGGCCAGGCGGCGTTCGTCCGGGCCGACACCGACGACTCGCCGAGCTTCGTCACGGCCGCGGATCTGACGGGCAGAGAGTGACGGGCTATCCGCCGCTGACCGGCGGGAACAGCGCCAGCTCGTCGCCCGACGAGACGGGCGTGTCGAGCCCGTCGCCGGCCGCGAACGGATCGTCGCCGTCGTGGAGCAGCCGGATGTGGTCGACCAGCGAGCCGTCGTCGTCCAGCACTTCCGATTCGAGTGCGGGGTGGGCCGACAGCAGTGCGTCGAGGGCCTCGCCGACCGTCTCGGCGTCGTCGACCGACACCCGATCCTCGCCGGCCGTCTCGGCCAGCGTCGCGAAGAGCCGCCAGTGCATACCTGATCTGCCGACCGCGTGGGCCAAAGCCTTTGTGAACCGGACCGACGGCGGTCGATTTACAGCCGGCGCGAGCACGAGCAGGCACGCGCTGTGTAACTGTGTCCCACACAGAAGGACACGCGTTAAGTGAGTCCAATCCTAAGCAGAGCGTAATGTCCGATACCGATCTCGAAGACCTCAAGCGGGGGACGGAACTGGTCAAGCGCGGCTTCGCGAAGATGCAGAAAGGCGGCGTCATCATGGACGTCGTCAACCGCGAGCAGGCCCGCATCGCGGAGGACGTGGGTGCCGTCGCCGTGATGAACCTCGAAGCCGTGCCGGCGGACATCCGCAAGCGCGGTGGCGTCTCTCGGATGGCCGACCCCGCCTCGCTGCAGGCGATCATCGACGAGGTGTCGATCCCGGTGATGGGCAAGTCCCGGATCGGACACACCAAGGAGGCCCAGATCCTCGAGGCCGCCGGTGCGGACATGGTCGACGAGAGCGAGGTGCTCACGCCGGCCGACGACCGCTATCACATCGACAAACGCGATTTCACCGCCCCGTTCGTCTGTGGCGCGCGCAACCTCGGCGAGGCGCTGCGCCGGATCGACGAGGGCGCGGCGATGATTCGAACCAAAGGCGAGGCCGGCACCGGCGACGTGAACCAGGCCGTCCACCACCAGCGCAACATCAAGGGCGCGATCCGAGAACTCGACGGAATGAACTACGAGGAACGCGAGAAGTGGGCCCGCGAGCACGAGGCCCCGGCCGATCTCGTCCACGAGACCGCCGAGATGGGTCGCCTCCCGGTCGTCAACTTCGCCGCCGGTGGCATCGCGACCCCCGCCGACGCCGCGCTGATGATGCACCACGGCTGTGACGGCATCTTCGTCGGTTCGGGCATCTTCGGCGCAGAGGACCCCGAAGCGATGGGCACCGCCATCGTCGAAGCGGTCAACAACTGGGACGACCCCGAGCGCCTCGCCGAGATCGCGTCGAACATCGGCGGCGGCATGAAGGGCGACGCCAACGCCGACCTGCCGGAAGAAGAGAAGATGCAGGGCCGTGGCGTCTGAGCGTTCGAACACAGCGAGCAATCTCGACCCGTGAGCGCCGACACGCCCGCAGACGACGGCTCCGACGACCTCGACGGCGGGAGCGACGAGCGCGCCGTGGCGGCTCGACTCGACGACATCGACGGACCAGTACTCCTGTTCGACGGCGTCTGTAACCTCTGTAACGCCGCAGTCCGGTTCGTCGTGCGGTTCGACGCGGCCGGGACGTTCCGGTTCGCACCGCTCCAGTCCGAGGTCGGCCAGGCCCTGCTCGAACGCCACGACCTGTCGACAGAGACGTTCGACTCCGTCGTCCTGATCGAGGACGGCGCGGTCGCAACGAAGTCGACGGCCGCACTGCGCGTGGCCCGACGGCTCGACGGCCCGTGGCCGCTGTTGTACCCGGCGATCGTACTCCCCACCCGCGTTCGCGACGGGGTCTACGATCTGGTGGCGGAGTATCGCTATCGCGTGTTCGGCAAGAAAGACCAGTGTCCGGTCCCCGAGCCGGAGATTCGCGACCGATTTCTCCAGCGGCGACTCGACTGATACTGCCGGCTGTCGCTGTTTCAAGCTATTCGCCACCCGGGGTGGCGAAATCGGTCACAGATGGACAGCCGACGGTACCGCTCCGGAGGACAACCCTGAAGCCGCTGTAGGTCTCTGGGGGAACTATGCAGACGACGACGCCGGTCGGCGACGAGACGCCGGTCCCGACCAACGGCTCCGCGTCGAACTGGCCGGTGTTTCAGGACACCGTGGCGTCCGTCTTCGGGGAGGGACAGCGGTTCCTCGAAGAACTCGCGACGACCCAGGGACGGGCGGCCGTCACCGCCGTGCTCGTGATCGCCGCGCTGCTCGCCGTCTTCGTCGTCGTCCCCCTCCTCATTCGCCAGATCCGCCGCGTCCTCGCGTCCCGACTGTTCGACAGCCGCGTCGCCGACGGCGTCGAGCTGGTCGGGATGTACATCCCGACGACGATCTCGGGGATCGCGTTGCGGATTCTCCAGGTGTCGGTCCTGATCGTCGGCACGCTCTCGCTGCTGGTCGTCTGGGGACTCGTCGACGTGGCCGTCGCCACCGGTGGGCTGATCCTCGCTGCGATCCCGAACCTCGTCAAAGCGACGATGACTGCCGTGTTGCTGGTGCTTGCCTACGTCGGCTCCGACCAGCTCAGAACTGTGATCGATCGGTTCAGCCAGGGTGCAGACCGGGTCACCCAGCACCAGGAAGAGGTGATGCTGCGGGTGGGCCAGGTGGTCCTGCTCGTCACCGTCGGTTCGTCGATCATGACGCTGTGGGGGATCAACCTCAGCGGTCTGCTGGTCGGGGCGGGATTCCTCGGGATCGTCGTCGGTCTGGCCGCTCGCCAGACGCTGGGTTCGCTGATCGCCGGCTTCGTCCTCATGTTCTCGCGTCCCTTCACCGTCGGCGACTGGATCGAAGTCGACGGCCAGGAGGGGATCGTCACCGACATCACGATCCTCAACACGCGACTCCAGAACTTCGACGGCGAGACGGTCGTCCTGCCCAACGACAAGGTCAACGATCGGTCCCTGACCAACCGGAGTTCAAACGGCCGGCTGCGGCTGCGGACGGAGGTGGGAATCGACTACGACGCCGACCCCGACCACGCCGAGACGGTGGCCCTCGACGCGATCGAAGCCGTCGAAATCGTCGAGGACGCGCCGGCACCGAAAGTCATCCCGAAGGCCTTCGGCGACTCCGCGATCGTGCTGGAACTGCGCTACTGGATCGAACATCCGAGCCCACCGCGGAAGTGGCGGGCCGTCTCGGGGGTCGTCAGCGGCGTCAAGGAGGCGTTCGACGACGAGGGGATCACGGTGCCGTACCCACAGCGCGAACTGTCCGCACGCGACGGGACCGCAACCCAGTTGCGCGACGGACAACTGGCCGACGGACAGCCCTCGGCGGACGCCGACGGCGAGACGGACTGATACTGCCGGCTGTACTGTTTCAAGAGATTCGAGACACGGGATCGAGCAATTCTTCGCAGACGTACAGCCGGTAGTGTGATCAGGGCAACAGCTCCGCGCTCACGAGCCCCGCACCGGCGAGCCACGCGCCGACGAGCACGCCGAGGACGCCCACGTGGAGCAGCCACTCGACGCCGTCGGGCGCGCCGAGTGGCCCCTCGACGGCCGCGAGGGCACTGTCGGCACCCGCCGCCAGCGACGGTGCCGACAGGACGACCGCGAGAGCGACGCCGACGACGAGCGGCACTCCGAGCACGCACAGCGCGGTGCCGAGCCACACGAGTCGAACCGCGATCGGTGCCGGTGACCTGGAGCCGTCCGTCCCGAACTCCGGCTGTCTGCGTTCCATGTGTACACACAACATGCTCTGGCCCGATAAAGACACCCGCTATACTGAGGGTTACACCCACTCTCGGAGCGGCGGGATCAGCCCCAGCGTCGCAGCCCCGAGGTAGAGCCCGAACAGGACGAGCAGGGCACCGACCGCCGTCGCCACCTCGGACATCGCACCGAGGAGCAACTGTCCGCCGGTAGTGACCACCACCAGCGCGACGCCGAGCAACAGCAACGTGCCGATCACGTCCAACAGTGCGTCTTTGATCGCGGCCCGGACGACCCGGTACAGCGTGTCCGGATCGAAACCCGGATCGACGCCGCCGTCGCCGCGCCGCCGCCACTCGCCCGTCGCCTCCTCGTCCGTGCCGTCGCTCGCATCGGGGACCATACTCGCACGTCGATCACGTGACACAAAAGCGAACTGGTGGAGACAGCGCCTAGAACACGGTCGCGCCAGCGCCGATTCGAGTCTGGTACACCTGGGCCTCCACGTCCTCCTCGGCGAAGCGCTCGATCATCGCCGAGCCGATCGCTCGCTGATCGCCCTCGTGACAGGCGGCGATGACGGTCGGGCCGGCACCGCTGATGGTGACCCCGGTCGCGCCCGCTTCCAGTGCGGCCGCTCGAACGTCCGCGTAGCCGTCGATCAGCTTCGCTCGGGCCGGCGTGACGATCGAGTCGTACATCCCGGCCCCCACGAGATCGGGGTCGTCCCGATGCATCCCGGTCGTGAGCCTGGCGGCGTTGCCGACGGTCTCGACGAGCTGGTCGACGCCGGCCTGCTCGGGGACGACGCGTCGCGCGTCGCGCGTCGAGACGACGATGTCGGGGAGGCAGGCCACCAGCGGGATGTCGGCGTCGACCTGCGTGACCCCCTCGTCGGTCGCGATCGTGAACCCGCCCATGATCGACGGGGCGACGTTGTCGTCGTGGGCGTCCCCGGAGACGACGGCTTCGCCCTTGGCGGCGATCGGCACGAGCGCCTCGCGGCTGTGGCCCCGGTCGTAGAGCTCGTTGAGCCCGACGGCCGCGGCAGCGGCGCTGGCGGCCGAAGAACCCAGCCCCGACGCGGGTCGGATGCCCTTGTCGATCTCGATGTGTGCCGGGGCGTCGAGCGCTTTGGCGACCGCGCCGACGGTGTTTTTCTCCGGATCTTCCGGGATGTACTCGCTCCCGGCTCCCGTCACTTCGATGGTCGTCCGCTCGGCCTTCGAGACGCGAACCACGTCCGCCGGGCGCTCGAGCGCGACGCCGAACACGTCGAACCCGCTCCCAAGATTGGCACTCGTTGCCGGTGCCCGGACGGTCAACATGCATCCGAGTATCCCCACTGCAGGCAAAAAGGTAGCGGACCGTACGCAGGGTTCGGTCGGACAGCGCCGGTCGTAGCGATTTCCCGGTGAGCGTCACAGCGACCGACCGACGAGCGACGGCAACCGCCGATATCAGGGCAACTGATTAGTGTCGGAACGGATATTGTCGGAACGAGATAATCGAATGGCCACGTACGTGTTCTGGAGCGTCGTCGCCACGACGCTGGTCAGTGGGCTGATCTGCAGTGCCATGGCGGTGTTCGCGTGGCGCAGCCACGACCAGCCGCCGGCTGCGGCGTTTGGCTGGCTGATGGTCGCTGCCGCTGCGTGGGCGTTCATGGCGACGGCCCGCCTGTTGACCGATCAGATGGCGGGCGCGTACCTGTTCGACCGCATCGCACGGGCCGCCTCCAGCAGCACCGCCCCGCTCGTGTTGGTGTTCGTGCTCTCCTACATCGGCCGCGAGGACGTTCTCACGCCGCGGTTCGTCGGCTCGCTGTGGCTCGTTCCGACCAGTTACACCGTCCTCTCGGCGACGGCTCCGTTCCACGACCTCGTACCGGGACCCGAGAGCGTGTGGGTCGGGGCGTGGGAGAACGCCACGGTGTTGACCGTCACAGAGGGGCTCCCCTCCCAGATCGACCTCCTCTATACCTACCTCCTCCTCGCGGTGGCGTTCCTCCTGCTGGCACGCTTTCTCGTCAGGTCGCGGGCCATCTACCGACTCCAGACGGCGACGGTCGTGACTGCGATCCTCGTGCCCGTCATCGTCAACGCCGCGACGCAGTTCTATCGGTTCTCGCATCCGGGCGTGGATCTGACGCCGGCCGCACTCGGTCTCACCGGGCTGGTGCTGGGCTGGGGACTGTTCCGGTACGACCTCCTCGACGTGAGACCACTGGCGAGCGACATCCTCGTCGACGAACTGCCCGACCCCGTGTTCGTCCTCGCAGAGGACGGGCGGATTCTCGACCACAACCGCGCCGCCGAGACGATGTTCGACGCCGACCCACTCTGTGGGCGACGGCTCGCCGCCGTCGCTCCGCGGCTCGCCGAACGGCTCGACGGTAGTTCGGTCTACTCGCGCTCGGACCCCACCAGCGAGGAGGTCACGTACTTCGATCCGCAGGTCACCTCGATCGACGACCAACACGGCATCGAGCGCGGCCGGCTCATCGTCTTGCGGGACGTGACCGGCCAGCAGCGTCGCCAGGACCGCCTGGAAGCCCTCCAGGCGGCGACCCAGCAGTTCATCACGGCCAACTCGGTCGAACGCATCGCGGAGCTGACGGTGACGTTCGCGGACCGCGTGCTCGATCAGGACGCCGCCGCGGTGTACGTCCACGAGGACGATCGACTGCGCCCGGCCGCCGCCAGCGACGCGCTCGAACGGGAGTGTACGCTGACGGAGCTGACCGTCGAGGACGCCGACCATCCAGTGTACACCGCCTACGAGTCCGAGACGATCGACAGGGCGGACGTGCGTGATTCGGGGACGACGATGCCGTTTCGATACCTCCTGTTGGTGCCGATCGACGACCACGGCGTGCTGGCGATCGGCTCGCGCGAGCCCGGTGCGTTCGTGACCGAAGACGAGCAGTTCGCGACGATCCTCGCCCGGACGACGCAGGTCGCGTTCACGCAGGTCGACCGCGAGCACGAGCTCCGCCAGAGCCGACAGGCGATCGAGCGTCGCAACGAGCAGGTCGCGTTCTTCGACGGCGTGTTGCGACACACGCTGCGCAACGCCTTGCTCGTCATCGAAGGACGAGCGAACCACCTGCGAGACCACGTCGACGACGCCAGACAGCGACACCTCGACCGGATCGTCCAGTGGTGCGAGGACCTCTCGGAACTCAGCGAGGAGATCGAGGCGATCAACGACACCGTCACGGCGAGCGAGGCACAGCGCCTCGACAGGATCGATCTCGGCAGGGTGTTGTCCGACCGCGTCGACGCGCTTTCGGAGGACTTTACGGACGTGACCATCGACCTGGCCGTCGACGACGGGCTGACCGTCCTCGCCAACGATCTCATCGAGAAGGTCGTCGACAGCGTCATCTCGAACGCCATCACGCACAACGACGCACCAGCGCCCCGCGTCGAGATCTCCGCCACCGAGATCGCCGACCGCGTCCAGCTCAGGGTCGCCGACAACGGCCCCGGCATGACCGACGAGATGAAAGAGACCGTCTTCGAGCGCAACGTCGGTGCCAGCCAGACCAGCCACGGCTTCGGACTCTACTTCGTCTCGGTGATGATGAACCTCTACGGCGGGACGGTCTGGATCGAGGACAACGACATCCAGGACGACGGCACGCGCCGCGGTGCCGTGGCAGTCCTCGAGTTCCAGCAGGCCGAGACACAACACACATCCCGGTCGCCCGAAAACGAGCAGACATGATCGGCGTCGTCGGCGGCGGCATCGCGGGGTTGGCGGCCGCGTACCGGCTCCAGCAACGCGGCCACGAAGTCCACGTGTTCGAGGCCACAGACCAGATCGGCGGACTGGCCGCGGTGTACGAGACTGCCGGGGACCCCCTGGAGAAGTTCTATCACCACCTCTCGAAGTCCGAGGAGACGATCGTCGAGCTGGCCCACGAGCTGGGGCTGGGCGAGGACGTCGAGTGGCGGATCGGCGAGAACGCCTACTACGTCGACGGGGTCGTCCACCCGATGGACAAGCCCTGGGAGATCCTCGCCTTCCCACACTGGAGCGTCTACGACAAGTTCAGGCTCGGGATGCTCACGCTCGATATCGACGTTCGCGGTGGCGTCCCGAAGTTCGACACCTACGAGCGCCTCGAAGACTTCGAGGACGTGCCAGTCAAGGAGTTCGCACGGGAGCACACGACGGAGAACGTCTACGAGACCTTCTTCGAACCGCTGCTCGAAGCGAAGTTCGGCGAGCGCGCGGCGGACGTAAGCGCCGCCTGGCTGCTCGGGCGCATCAAGTTCCGCGGGGAGCGAGACATCCTCAACGGGGAGATTCTCGGCTACCTCGACGGCGGTTTCGGCCGGCTGCTTGACGCGCTCGTCGAGGCGGTGGGCCGAGAGAACATCACGACCGGCGCACGCGTGACGGAGCTTTCGACGACGGGCGGTGCCGTCGACTCGCTGACCGTCGACACCGACGAGGGAACCGAAACTCACGGGGTCGACGCCGCCGTCGTCGCCGCGATGCCGACGGTACTGGAGGCGCTGACGGGGTATCAATGTGGGATCGACTTCCAGGGGACGATCTGCTCGGTGATCAGTCTGGACGAGTCGCTGACCGACACCTACTGGCTCAACATCGCCGACGAGGCTCCGTTCGGGGCGCTCATCGAGCACACCAACTTCGTCCCGCCCGAGCGCTACGGCGGCGAACACCTCGTCTACATCGCCAAGTACGTCCAGCACACGGACGACCCCTACTGGCAACAGGACGACGAGGAGATCCGCGAGACGTGGCTGTCAGGCATCGAGGGACTGTTTCCCGACTTCGACCGCGACAGCGTCAACTGGGTCGAGACCGCCCGGAACCCGCGGACGGCACCGATCTACGAGCGGGGCTATCTGGACATGGCCGTCCCGTACGACCTGGCCGACGAGATCGCCGAGGGCGTCTACTACGCCGGGATGGCCTCTCGGGCACAGTATCCCGAGCGGAGCCTCAACGGCGGCATCGTCGCCGGCTACGAGTGTGCCGACCGGATCACCGGGGACCGGTAGTTCGATTGCTCGCGCTGTTTGGGGCTGTCCGCAGTCGCGGCGTCCAGCGGACGCCGTCGTCCGACCGTCGCCTGGATGGCACTGTCGGAGGGCGGTCTACGGCGACCGGCGGCGCTACTCTTCGACGCCGGGGGCCTCGCTCGGATCTACGTCTGTGGGCTCTTCCTGACCGCCGACCACGATCTCGCCGTCGTCGGTCTCGACGTACACGTCGTCGGCGAACCCGCCCTCCGCGTGAGGGTGCTCGGGGTCGTCGAGCTTTTCGGGCGTCGACGGGGCTTCGGTGATGCCGTCTTCGGGAGCGAACGTGCCGAGTGGCTCGTCGATCGTGATGTCGTAGCGCTCGAAGAACGACTCGTAGCGCTCGTAGTGGGCCGCCAGTTCGTCGACGGGGAACTCCATCATCTCCGTCCAGCCGTGGTTGTAGAAGTCGAAGTTCGCCTGTACGTGTGTGATCTCTCTGGCCTCGGCCTCGGGGAAGCCGGCGTCCAGCGCGGCGACGTAGGTGTCCATCGTCGCGTCGAAGAAGTCGTCGAGGTGGGCGCGCCGCTCGTCGGCGCGGCTCGCGTCGGCCTTGTCCGCGAAGACGTTCGTGTGCAAGTCCACCAGCCGGTCGTTGACCGCCTCGCCGACGACTGGGAGTGTCAGCGCCTGCTTGGCCGCGAAGTGCTTGACGTTCTGGCGGAGTTTCATCACGTTTCCCTTGGTCGCGACGGCCTTCAACCCCGCGATCGGGGGTAATTCTCACCCGCCGCGTCAATACTTGCCACCTGACGCGAAGATGGCAATCCACATTAAGCCCGATATCCAACGTCCCGCTTATGAGCACGTCGCACGTGATTATCGGTGACGGCATCGCGGGGTCGTCGGCTGCAGAGTCGATCCGCGAAGCCGATCCAGACGCAGACGTCACAGTCATCACGGACGAGGGAGAGGCCCTGTACAACCGGATCCTCATCAAGGAGTTCGCGAAGGGCAAGCTCCCCGAAGCACCGATCTCGATCCACGAACCCGAGTGGTACGAGGAGCGAGACATCGACCTCGAACTGAACACGCACGTCACCGAAGTCGACACCGACGCCCACGAGATTCACACCCACGAGGGCGACAGCTACGAGTACGACAAGCTGCTCGTCGCGACCGGCGGGACGCCGGCGCAGCTCCCGGTCGACAACGCCGACGCCGACGGGATCCACCACTTCTGGACGTTCCAGGACGCCCGCAACATCCGCGAACACGCCGAGGAGACCGACGACGCGATCATCGTCGGTGCGGGCCTGCTCGGGATCGACCTCGCCGCGATCTGTGGCGCACAGGGGATCGACGGGACGTTCCTCATGCGTGGCAACCGCTGGTGGCGCTACGCGCTCAGCCTCGACGGCGCGGAGATCATCCACGACGCGATGCGCGGCGTCGGCGTCGAACCCGTCTTCGAGTCCGGCGTCGACCACTTCGAAGTCGACGACGACGGTCACGTCGAGGCGGCCGTCGACCCCGACGGTAACCGCTACGACGGCGACTTCGCGGGCGTCGCGATCGGTCTGGACTTCAACACCGAGTTCCTCGCCGGCTCGGGCATCGAGACCGACGACGGGATCGTCGTCGACGAGTACATGCAGACCAACGTCGAAGACGTCTACGCCGCGGGCGACATCACGCAGTTCTACGACACGATCCTCGACGAGCGCGCACAGAACGGCGCGTGGGGCTCGGCCAAAGAGCAGGGATCGGTCGCCGGTGCCAACATGGTCGCCGACGCGGCCGAAGAAGAGTTCCGCTGGGTCTCGACGTACTCGATCACCCACTTCGACTTCCCCTTCCTCTCCTTCGGTCACCCGACGCTCGGCGACGAGGACTGCGAGCGAAAGTACTCCGACACGGAGTGGCGTCGACTCACTTTCAAGGACGGCAAGCTCATCGGCGGCGTGCTCATCGGCGATCTCTCCCAGCAGTCGAAGTTCAAGAAGCTCATCCGCGAGGAACGCGAGGTCGCGGACAAGAAGGAACTGCTGCTCGAAGAAGATGTCGACATCGAGCGCCTCGAAGAAGTCGCTCCCGCACAGGCCGAGTGAACCGCGGGAAGGTCTTTCACGTCGCTTCGACCGACACTTTTTGTCGGTGAGGATACAACAGTCGTGTATGCTCCGTGCTCTGATCCGGTGGCTCGTCGGCGTTTCGCGTCGCGGGCGATCCGACGAGGACGACCAGCGAGATCACGCCGGATCGCTCCTCGACGCCTCGGTCAACTACGCCCACGACCAACCAGACGGTCGACGGGCAGTCCGAGAGATGGAGAAAGTCAACGAAGAGGCGTCGAAGCTCCGGGACGCGGACGACCGCCGGCCGTAGAACCGACGGCCTTTTTTCCGGTGACGGCCGAGATTCGGGCATGGTTGGCGGCAGCGGCGACATGACACTCGCGATCGAGCTCGCGGCGCTCAAGGAACTGGCCCACCCCGACGCCGTCTTCAACGACGCGCGCCAGTGGGCCGAGTACGTCGGCGTCATCTCCGAGAAACCCACCTACGTCGTCACGAACTTCTGTCGGAAACACCGGATCAGGCAGGACTTCTTCTCGGGCCCACGCGGGCGCGAGGAGAGCCTGGGCAACGTCAAAGAGCAGTTCGACACCGAGCGCCACGTCTTCGTCGGCACGACCGACGAGGACGCGGCGCTGGCCGAGACCGCGGACTGGGAGTACCTCACCGTCGAAGGTGCCGCAGAAGCGGCCGACTGGGAACTGGGCGATCCGGAGTCTCCCGACGCCGTCGAGTCCGAGGAGCAACGCGACGATTGGCCTTAATTGATAACTTACGGGGTCTCCCACGCAAGCTCGTTGCTCGGAGCTCGACTGGCGTATGGCGTCTACTCCTGTCCACGTTTTCGTCTTCTTACAGGCCAGACGACCGGAGAGTAGCTACAGCCACTGCAGGACGAAAGAACCGAAAACAGTGATCGTGATACCAATTGCCACAGGGATCGCCACGGTAACAACTGCTCGCCGACGCCCGAGCCCAGTCACCCGCCTGACAGCAGGGAGCCAGATGTAAGCACTCCAGAGCGTTGCGAGGACCGGCATGCCGTATGAGACGACGAAGAAGACGTTCCGACGCAGTGGATACTCTGCCCACGCTGACTGCATCGTGATCGGTAATTCGACGCCGTGCAGAGTGGCGACGGCCACCAGCGTCGATACGATTGTACCGAAAGCTTGCGGAAGGAACCCCCAACCGGTCAGCGCAAAGAGCTCTCGAAGGTCACTGTCGCCGCCGAGGAGGGCTGCCACAAGCTGTGAAGCCGAGAACGTACAACACCCACGAGACGAACGGCACGAACAGGGCGAGACCGCCCTCGAAAGCTGCCATGAAGAGAAACAGCGTCTGTAGATCTCCTTGGAGGGCTTGCCCCAACTGGAGTGTCGTGACGACAGAGCCGACGGCAGCACAGAGTGCGACGACGACGACGACGACCAGCAACGGGCCGAGCAGGCTCGGCCCTTCGCCGCGGCGCTCGAAGAATCGTGCGGGGTCACCCAGTAGCGTCGTGAGCTCGGTTGCGTTCATCCAGTCTTCGGTAAGTGTTTCTCGACAAGAGAAATAGTTTTTCGTTCACAGTCTACCACGGTCGTACTTCGCGTGATTTAACCCCCGGAATCCGTTAGGTCAGGCAATGACAGAGTCCGGCGTGCCCGGGGACGGGGGCCAGTCTATGGAACTGCCCTGTGGGGAAGAGCGCTCCATCCACGAACTCGACATGGGCCTGCGGGAGATCGACTGTCGCTGCGGCGAGACCCACGCCGTCGTGATGGACATGCACCCCCTCTCGCGATTCGTCCCGGAGTTTCTCGTCGAGATCCTCACCGAGACCGTCGAACCGGCGGAGGACGACCGCGAGGAGTTCACTACGGCGCACCTCATGGCGATCGTGATGGAGGAGTTCCCCGAGGAGATGGCCGTCGCCGACGTGGCAGAGGACGGGGCCGTCGGCTACGCTCTGGTGTGGGTGGCCGACTTCGACTCCCGACGACTCCACGAGATCGTCGTCGAGTTGCTCGTCGAGCTGATGGAACACGCCGTCAGCCACGCCGAGGACGACGCGGTCATGGACCAGTTCGAACAGGAGATGCTGGAGTTCGACGTCAGCGTGTTCGTCGAGCAGTACCGCGCGCGGCGAGACTTCGAGTCCGAGCACGACTCGCCGGTCTGATACTACCGGCTGTAAATCTGTGAACGATTTCGCCACCCCGGGGTGGCGAAGATCTTCACGAAGTTACAGCCGGCAGTATGAGTCGTGGTCCGGACGAGCAATTCGGAGCGTCTCGCGAGCGAAGCGAGCAGTCTATATAGATCCGACCATAGAACATAGATCGGCCGGCGATAGCGTATGACAGCTGTCTGCATCTTCCGACAGTTCGCCGTCCGGCGGTTCTGCCCAGAACGCCGTCTGACGGCTGTCTGACGGTGTTATATGGTGTGTGAAGGCGTGTGTATGCACATGCGCACACGGCACGGCGAGTTCGAGCGAATTCGATCGGTGCTCGAAGACGCCGACCCGGACGAGCCGTTGACGGCGCGCGAGATCCTGCAGGTCCTCGACGAGCACGGCGAGGAGTTCGACAGCGCCCACCGCGTCGCGACGGTACTCGGACGGCGTGCACAGACCGGTGAGGTCGAGGTCATTCGCGACCAGCCCTACCGGTACCAGTTCGCCGACCGGAACAACTGATCGGGTGGCTGGCGCTCGCCGGCTGTCGGTCTCGTGAGGCGTGCCCGGGCCAGTCCGGGATTGTAGCCGGTAGAGTGATGGGACAGTCGTTTGTCCGTCGGACGCGTTCGATCGATCGACGGTCAGGGTGGTGTCACGACCACCCATGCGACACCACCACATTACGACATTCGAAATTCGGTTTCGATCTTCGTATCCTTTCGCCGGGCTTATTACGATGTGCGGACTCCCCACGGACAATGACAGAGAGCGAAGACCGCACAATCTTGCTCATCGGGAGTGGCCCGATCCAGATCGGACAGGCAGCCGAGTTCGACTACTCCGGCGCACAGGCGTGCCGTGCCCTGCAGGAGGAGGGCGCACGGGTCGTCCTGGTGAACTCGAACCCGGCGACGATCATGACCGATCCGGAGATGGCCGACAAGGTGTATCTCGAACCGATCAACACCGAGGCGATCTCCGAGATCATCCGGAAGGAAGATCCCGACGGCGTCATCGCCGGTCTCGGCGGTCAGACCGGCCTCAACGTCACGGCCGAGTTGGCCGAGGAGGGGGTCCTCGAAGAGCACGACGTCGAGATCATGGGCACGCCGCTGGACACGATCTACGCGACGGAGGATCGTGACCTGTTCAAACAGCGCATGGAGGAGATCGGCGAGCCGGTGCCGTCTTCGACGACGATCACCCTCGACGAGGGCGAGACCGTCACCGAACTGACCGAGGAGAGCCTGCGCGACCGCGTCGAGGACGCCGTCGACGAGGTCGGCGGCCTGCCGGTCATCGCACGCACGACGTACACGCTCGGTGGCTCCGGCTCGGGCGTCGTCCACGAGATGGAGGAACTCATCGAGCGCGTCCGCAAGGGGCTGCGCCTCTCTCGGAACAGCGAGGTGCTGATCACCGAGTCCATCGAGGGGTGGGTCGAACTGGAGTACGAGGTGATGCGCGACGCCGACGACTCGTGTATCATCATCTGTAACATGGAGAACATCGACCCGATGGGGATCCACACCGGCGAGTCGACGGTCGTCACGCCCTCGCAGGTCATCCCCGACGAGGGCCATCAGGCGATGCGTGACTCCGCGCTGAAGGTGATCCGCGAACTCGGGATCGAAGGCGGCTGTAACATCCAGCACGCCTGGCGCGACGACGGCACGCCCGGCGGCGAGTACCGCGTCGTGGAGGTCAACCCCCGTGTCTCCCGTTCCTCCGCGCTGGCCTCGAAGGCGACGGGCTACCCGATCGCTCGCGTGACTGCGAAGGTCGCGATGGGCAAGCGTCTCCACGAGATCGACAACGAGATCACCGGCGAGACGACGGCGGCCTTCGAGCCCGCGATCGACTACGTCGTCACGAAGGTGCCGCGCTGGCCCATCGACAAGTTCCGCGACGTGGAGTTCGAGCTGTCGACGGCGATGAAGTCGACCGGCGAGGCGATGGCCATCGGCCGCACCTTCCCCGAGTCGATGCTGAAGGCGCTGCGCTCCTCGGAGTACGACCCCGCCGTCGACTGGAGCGAGGTCGACGACGACGAACTCGAAGACGACTACCTGATCCGCCCGACGCCGGATCGGCCCTACGCCATCTTCGAGGCCTTCGCCCGCGGCTACACGGTCGACGAGATCGTCGAGCTGACCGACATCGAGCGCTGGTACGTCGAGCGCTTCCAGCAGATCGAGGAAGCCGCCGAGGCGGCACAGAACGGCGACTTCGCGACCGCGGCCGAGGCCGGCTTCACCGACCAGGAGATCACCGCGATGGCGGGCGGCGAGTTCAACGACACGCACGCCTCCTGGGTTCCGGAGGGCGACCTGAGCGAGAAGGGCGACGAACTCGAAGCGGCGACGGATGGGTCCGGTGTCACGGTCGAGGACGTCGAGAGCGAGACGGTCGATCGGGACTTCAAGCTCGTCGACACCTGTGCCGGCGAGTTCGAGGCGACGACGCCGTACTACTACTCGACGCGAGACCCCATCTCGGGGATCGACCGCAACGAGCTGCAGATCGACCCCGACGTAGAGAGCGTCGTCGTGGTCGGTGGCGGCCCGATCCGGATCGGGCAGGGCGTCGAGTTCGACTACTGTTCGGTCCACGCGGTCCGCGCGCTCGAAGAGGCCGGCATCGACGCCCACGTCGTCAACAACAACCCCGAGACCGTCTCGACGGACTACGACACCAGTGATGGCCTGTTCTTCGAGCCGGTCACGGCCGAGGAAGTCGCCGACGTGGTCGAAGCCACCAACGCCGACGGCGTGATGGTTCAGTTCGGCGGCCAGACCTCCGTCGACATCGGCCACCCGCTCGAACAGGAACTCGACCGTCGCGGCCTCGACTGTGAGATCATGGGCACCGCGGTCGACGCGATGGACCTCGCGGAGGACCGTGACCGCTTCAACCAGCTGATGGACGACCTGGGCATCGCACAGGCCGAAGGCGGGACGGCGACCAGCAAGGAAGAGGCGCTGGACCTGGCTCACGACATCGGCTACCCCGTCCTGGTGCGTCCGAGCTACGTGCTCGGCGGCCGCGCGATGGACGTGGTGTACAACGACGAGGACCTCGAAACCTACATCGAGGAGGCCATCCGCGTCTCCCCGGACAACCCGATCCTCGTCGACGAGTTCCTCGCGGACGCCGTGGAACTGGACGTCGACGCCGTCGCCGACGGCGAGGACGTGCTGATCGGCGGCGTCATGGAGCACGTCGAGACCGCGGGCGTCCACTCCGGTGACTCCGCGTGTATGATCCCGCCACGCTCCCAGGAGATCAAAGACGTGATGCCCCGCATCCGCGAGGTCACGGAGGACATCGCGTCGGCCCTGGAGACCGAGGGGCTGCTCAACGTCCAGCTCGCGGTCCGCGACGGCGAGGTGTACGTGCTCGAAGCCAACCCGCGTTCCTCCCGAACCGTGCCCTTCATCGCGAAGACGACGGGCGTCCCACTGGCCAAGATCGCGGCGAAGGTCATGGCCGGCGCGACCCTCGACGAACTCGACTACGAGGAGCAGGTCCCGGACCAGGTCTCGGTCAAGGAGGTCGTCCTGCCGTTCGACCGCCTGCCGGGCTCGGACCCGCGCCTCGGCCCGGAGATGAAGTCCACCGGCGAGGTCATGGGGACGGCCGGCTCCTTCGGGAAGGCCTACCAGAAGGCACAGATGTCCGTCGACAAACCGATCCCGCTGGACGGGACGGCGCTGGTCGACATGCCGATCATCGGCTTCGAGGACCACTTCGACGTGCTCGATTTCGACGACTTCGAGGACGTCGACGCTATCGTCGAAGCGATCCAGAACGGCGAGATCGACATGGTGCTGTCGCGTAACCGCGACGTGCTGGAAGCGTGTGTCGAGGAGACGGTCACGTACTTCTCGACGCGCGAGTCCGCCGAGGCCGCCCTCGAAGCGATCAACGCCGACGACCAGCCCCTGAACGTCCAGGACATCGCCTCGCGACCCAAGACCCAGCGCGAGTGGGGCCGCTGAGACGGGAGCTCGTCCGCCGGTAGCTACTCGACGGTGACGCTCTTCGCGAGGTTCCGGGGCTTGTCGATCGATCGGCCCAGCCCCTTCGCGGTGTAGTACGACACGAGCTGGAGCTGGACGTTCGCGAGCACCGCGGCGGCTTCGGGGCGGGTCTCGGGAATCTTCAGCACCTCGTCGGCGTACCGTTCCACGTCGCTTCGCCCGTCCGTGACGGCGACGACGGGCGCGTCACGAGCTTCCACCTCTTTGACGTTGCCAACGGTCTTGCGGGCCTGCTCGCCGTCGCCGACGACGACCGCGAACACCGGGGTGTCGTCGGTCACCAGCGCGAGCGGACCGTGTTTGAGTTCGCCCGCGGCGAACCCCTCCGCGTGCTTGTAGGTGATCTCTTTCATCTTCAACGCGCCTTCGAGTGCCACGGGGTACTGGTGGCCGCGGCCGACGAAGAAGTACGCTCCGGCGTCCTGGTACTGCTCGGCGACCGCACTGGCGCGTGAGTCGTCCAGCAGCGCCTGCACCTGTCCCGGCAGGTCACGCAGTCCGGCGATCGCCTCGCGGGGACGGTCGACCGGCGCGGTCCCGAGCGCCAGGAGGTTCAGCGCCGCCAGTTGCGAGGCGAAGGTCTTGGAGGCGGCGACGCCGATCTCCGGGCCGGCTCTGATGTACAGTGCGTGATCGCACTCGCGTGCCGCGGTCGAGCCGACGGTGTTGGTCACGGCCAGCGTGCGTGCGCCGCGGTGGCGGGCCTCTCGCAGCGCCGAGAGGGTGTCTGCGGTCTCGCCGCTCTGAGTGACTCCGACCACGAGCGCGTCGCCGATCGGCGGCGGTGCGGTCGCGTACTCACTGGCGAGGAAGGTCTGGGCGGGGATGCCGGCCCGTCGGTACAGCTGTGCGCCGTACAGCGCGGCGTGATAGGAGGTCCCGCAGGCGACGAACTGGACGCCGGTCGGCGAGAGGTCGCCGAGATCCTCGATGTCGACGGCGGCACCGAGTTCGTCGACGCGACCCCGAAGACACTGGCGGAGTGCGCGGGGCTGTTCGTGGATCTCCTTGAGCATGAAGTGATCGTAGCCGCTCTTGCCGGTCTCTTCGGCGTCCCAGGCGACGGTGTCGATCTCCTTCTCGACGGGGGTCCCGTCGCCGTCGGTGACGGTCCAGCCCTCGGCGTCGAGACGTGCGAACTCGCCGTCGGCGAGGTAGACGACCCGGTCGGTGTAGTCCCGAAACGCGGGCACGTCGCTGGCGAGGTAGGTCGCTCGGGTCGTCCCGCCGGTGGCCGCCGATGCCCCGTGTGGCTCGCTTCCCTCGTCGAGGCCGAGCACCAGCGGCGAGTCGTTGCGTGCGACGAAGACCGCCTCCGTACCGGCGACGACCGCGGCGACGGCGTAGCTCCCCTCCAGGCGGTCGACGGCCCGCCGCAGTGCCGCCATCGGCTCCGCGCCGTCTGCCAGCGCGTCCTCGACGAGGTGTGGGATCACTTCCGTGTCGGTGTCGGAGGCGAACTCGTGACCGTCGGCGACCAGTTCGTCCCGGATCGACTGGTAGTTCTCGATGATCCCGTTGTGGACGACCGCCACGTCGCCGGTGCAGTCCCCGTGTGGGTGTGCGTTGGCGTCGGTCGGCGGACCGTGCGTCGACCAGCGCGTGTGTCCGATCCCGACCGCGCCGTCGATCGTCGTCTCGTCGAGCAGCGCACGCAGCTCGTCGATCTCGCCGGATCGCTTGGCGACCGAAACCGTGTCGTCGGCAAGCGCCACCCCGGCCGAATCGTAGCCGCGGTACTCCAGCTTCGAGAGCCCGTGGACCAGTACGTCGAGGGTCTCGTCGGCCCGGCCGACACAGCCGATGATCCCGCACATCAGCGGACCACCTCGGCGTCCTCG
Organism: Halomicrobium sp. HArcht1-1; assembly: GCF_058933285.1. Classification (NCBI taxonomy): domain Archaea; kingdom Methanobacteriati; phylum Methanobacteriota; class Halobacteria; order Halobacteriales; family Haloarculaceae; genus Halomicrobium; species Halomicrobium sp. HArcht1-1. Next base: position 977,779 of record NZ_JBZYDL010000001.1, on the reverse strand, counting down.
GCGACGTGGCCGAAGGCGTGAACGCCCGCGTGGAGGGTCGCCGACGGGCCGACCAGCGTCCCGGGCGACACCGAGACGTTCCCTCGCGTCGTCACGCGGTCGGCGAACACCGCACCGAGCGTCCGGTCTTCGAACACTTCGGTCCCGATCTGTACGTCCGCGGGACCGCCGGGGACGACCGTCTCGACGCCGAGTGTCACGTCCTGTCCGGCGACCGTATCGACCAGCGTCGCGCCCGCGTCGACGCGCGTGTCCGCGTCGAGCACCGACTGCTGGACCGTCGCGTTCGCGCCGACGGTGACGTTCGCTCCCAGCGCCGCGTCCGGTCCCAGCACCGTCCCCGCCGCGACCTCGCAGTCGGGACCGACCACGACCGGTGCTTGCAGCGTCGCGTCCGCGTGGACGTGCGCGGAGTCGGCGACCCAGACACTGTCTCGACGGTTCGACTCCGTGACCCGTCCGCGAGCCAGCACCTCGCGGGCGACCGTCAGCAGGTCCCAGGGATACGTCGCGTCGACCCACAGCCCGTCGGTCGTCACCGCGCGGACCCGATCGGAGTCGATCAGGCGCGCGATCGTGTCGGTCAGTGCCAGCTCCCCTTCGGCCCGTGGCGTGGCCTCGATCTCGTCGAAGATCGACTCGGGGAACGCGTAGATGCCGCCGTTGATCAGACGGTACTCGTCGGTCTCGGGCTTCTCGACGATCGAGTGGAGATCGCCGTCCCGCAGGTCGACGGCCCCGTAGTGGCTGGCGTCCTGACGCTCCAAGACCGCCAGTGCCGGCGTCTCTGGGTCGGTCTCGAAGTGGTCGATCACGGAGCCGACCGTCTCGCCGTCGATGACGCGATCGCCGTTGACCACGAGGACGGGACCGGACACCGCGTCGCGGGCCTGTAGGAGAGCGTGGCCGCTGCCCAACTGTTTGCCCTGTGTGACGTAGCTCAGCGGGACGCCCCGGTACGACGGGCCGAAGTGGTCTTGCACGCGATCGCGCTTGTAGCCGACGACGACGACGATCCGGTCGAGACCGGCCTCGACGAGGGCGTCGAAGACGTATTCGAGAATCGGGCGGTTCCCCGCGGGTAACATCGGCTTGGGACGGTTGCGCGTCAGCGGGCGCAGTCGCGTTCCCTCACCGGCCGCCAGGACGACGGCGGTTCGTACGCTCATACGAAACTAATCATTCAGCGGACGTTTGAACGTTTTGCCCCCCCTAACGAGCGGCGTTCGCCGCGGAAACGACCGTAGGCAGAGCCTACCCGCAGTCTCGGCCGATCACTGTTCGCTGATGTTCTCCCCGGCGACGCGCCGTCCCTTCGTCGTCAACTGGACTTCGGTGCGCTCGCGAACCACGCTGATCACGTCGAGTTCGATCAGCCGGTCGAAGATCTCCTCGCTTTGCTCGACGTCGATTCCGACGAAGCTGGGGATGTCGAACGGGGAGACCCCCGAGTGCAGCGCCATGATGACCCGCCGCTCCGTACTGGAGAGGTCGAGATCGGCCTGGTTTCGCTCGGCGCTCTCTTCGAGCATCACCTGCAGGACGGTCGCGTGGAACTCCTCGCCCGCGAGGTGGGTCTCGACGCTGATTCCGTCGTCGGTGTGCTCAACCTCGATGACGGTTCGTTCTTCGCCCGACACCGTCTTGTCCTCGATGGTCAGCCCACCGATGTCCGCCCGTTCGACCTCGACGGCCTGTCCGTCTGCCAGTGCGAGTTGCAGGGCCTCGTCGGTGACTTTCATCCGGCCTTTCGTCCACTCGGTGTTCTGGACGACGCCGCCCTCGACGGCCGGGTGCTGGACGAGGATGATCTCGCCGTTCAGCGACGCCCGGTACAGATCCGTCTCGAAGGCCTCGTGCTCGCCGGCCGAAACCAGCAGTACGTCCTCGCCGACGTGGAGCGCGACGTAGTTCGAGACGCCGGCACTGGCCTGGTTGACGTCGTGTCGATCCGCGATCCGGTCGATCGACTGCAGAGAGATCTGTCGTTTCCCGTCCGAGATCAGGACCAGTCGCTGCGTCGTGAGCACGATCCGGCAGGCGGTCCAGGACGCGTCGTTGCGTTCGCGTCCCTCCTGGACCGCCTGCATGAACTGCCCGCGCGTGTCCGCGATCTTCTTCTCGGTGTCACTCATGCTGGTCCGGGGTCGTTACGGGCACGTTGCCCACTCTGGGGAATATAACTTCCGCCCCAGTTTTTGGACGGGAGAATTGGCCCCGTCCGTGTGGTTTACTGCTCGTTCATCGCCTCGCTGGCCATGTTGCGACCCTGGGCGTTGAGGCTGACCTCGGTCCGGGTGCGTACCTCGTCGACTGCACCCACGTCCAGGAGCTTCTGGTAGATCTCCTCGACCTCGTCGACGGGGATCCCGACGAAGTCCGACATCTCGAAGGGCGAGACCCCGGAGTAAAGCGCCATCAACACCTGGCTCTCGATCTCGTCGAGTTCGTAGTCGCCCTCTCGCTCTTCGATGACGCGCTCGAACAGCGACTGCAGAGCCGTCGTGTGGTGGTCCATCCCCGAAAAGTACGTCTCGACGCTGCGGTCGTCCTCGTCGGTGTGCTCGACCTCCAGGATGGTCCGCATCTCTCCCATGACCGTCTGTTCGCTCGTCTCGACGGTCCCCACGTCGTCGACTGCGAACGTCGTCTCTTCGCCGCCGGGAAACGCCAGCGTGATCACGTCGTCGTCGAGCTGGAATCTGGTCTTGCGCCAGGTCGCTTCGTCCTGAATCACGCCGCCGACGACGGCGGGGTGTTTCGTCAGGATGACCGTCGCGTGGAGGGTCGCACGGCAGTACTCCAGTTCGAAGTCGGAGACGTCGGCAGCGTCGAACAGCACGACGTTGTCGCCGATACGCATCGGCGTCGCCCCCGCTGGATCGACCGACGCGGGCAGCTCCTCCTCGCCCACCACCTCGATGTTGCTGTGGGGCAGGGCCTGCTTGCCGGAGCTGTTGGCCAACACGAGGCGCTTGTCGGTCATGACGAGCCGACAGGAGCGCCACTGTGGGTCATCGACCGGCGTGCCGCCCTTGACGGCGTACATGTAGTCGCCCGCAGTGTCGACCAGCTTCTGTTCTTCGCTGCTCATCTCCTCGCTCGTCACGAACGTTGCGTTTACCGGTATATAAGTCCTTCAGGCCGACACCTTCTCTCGTGGCCGTCAGACCAGCAGTAGGCCACCGCCCAGCATCGCGAGTCCGCCGAAGCCGACACAGACTGTCCAGAATGGGACGCGCCGGACGAGGCTGACGAGCGCCCCGACCGTGAGGTAGCCGGCGACGGCACTCACCGCCAGCGCGGCCGCGGCGGCCGCCGGTGAGACGACCGGGACGCCGTCTCTGAGGACGACGACCACGTTCGCACCGAGGGCCGCCGGGATCGACAGCAGGAACGAGAGCCGGAGCGACGACTCGCCCTCGTGGCCGCGCAACAGCAACGCGCTGACGGTCGTCCCCGACCGAGAGATTCCCGGAAGGATCGCGATGCCCTGCAGCCCGCCCACCAGCACGGCGTCGAGCCAGTCGGGCGTCTCGCTCGTGCCCAGCGACACCCAGGCGGCGAACCGCTGGAGCAGTCCCGTCAGGACCAGCAGGCCCCCGACGAGGACGACGAACGCGCCGCCGGTCAGCTCCGAGACGACGGCCTCCAGGACCAGCAGAGCCGGCAGCCCGGTCACGCCCGTCGCCAGCGTCGCGAGGGCGAGAAAGGAGAGGTCCGCCGTGTCGTCGTCGAACGCGGTCCGGGGCGACCACTCCCGTAGCGAAGCGAGCACCGTCCCGACTTCCGTCCGATAGTACGCCAGCGCCGAGCACGCGGTGCCGGCGTGGACGAACAGCGCGAGCTGCGTCGCCACGGCCGGCGACGACCCGGTGAGCGCGGTGACGAGGATCGCCACGCTCCCCTCACTGGAGACGGGCAACCATTCGAGGACGCCCTGTGCCAGCCCGACCAGCGCGGCGACGACGGCGTCGTCGACGTTCATACCACATCCGCCGCCCTCGGGATAATGAACGCACCGATCCACGGTGATCGGCGCGCCCGTCCGCCCGTTTCCGTCCCGTTGTCGACGGCAAAGTGACGATACCGAGACAGGTGGTGCGGCGGACCGGAACGATAAAGTCCGTTTCCACGTGTTACTAGACAGAACGAGTCCGTCGGCCGCCGTCGCTCGTCTCTTGGCCCGCTCGCAGCGGGCCGCTGGGGCCGTCGGCGGTTGCGACACGTCTCACCTATGCACTCCGAAACCGGCGTCTCGAACGTCGTCCTCGTCACGGTCGACTCGCTCCGTGCGGACGCCATCGGTCCGTACGACAGCGATCGCCACACGCCCGTCATGGACGAACTCGCCCAGCGGGGAACGGTCTTCGAGCGCGCCTTCGCCAACGGAAACTGGACGCCCTTCTCGTTTCCCTCGATGCTGGCGTCCTCGCCGGTGTTCGCCGACGACGGCCGGATCGGTGTCACGGGAGTCGAGACGCTCGCTGAGACGCTCTCGGACGCGGGCTTCCACACCGGCGGTTTCAACGCCGCCAACGGATTCCTGACCGAACACTGGGGGTACGACGACGGCTTCGACGAGTTCGACTCCTTCGTCGCCAGCGTGGGCTCCAGCATCTACAGCCGCTATCTCGCGACCCATCCGACCGTGGAGGCCTGGCTCCAGCTGGCGACCTCGCCGTTTCGCCGCGCCCGCTCGTGGCTCTCGTCGGCAGAGAGCCACCGTCCGTTCCTCGACACCTCGCGGATGTTCGACGTCGAACAGGGGGCGACCTCGTTCCTCGAATCGGCCTCGGAGCCGTTCTTCCTGTGGATCCACTACATGGACGCCCACACGCCGTACGTCCCGGCCCCGCGGTACATCCGGGAGGTGTCTGCCGACCGCTTCGGGACCCACCGGATGGTCCTGGCTCACCTCCACGCCGGGCTGGGCTGGGAGGTCGGGGACCGGACGCTTGGCAACCTCAGGACGCTCTATCAGAGCGCCGTCCGGCAGATCGACGACAGCGTCGGTCGCGTGTTAGACGCCCTGTCGGAACACGGCCACGACGACGACACAGCCGTCGTGCTGGCCGGCGACCACGGCGAGGAGTTCCAGGACCACGGCCACCTCGCCCACTACCCGAAGCTGTACGACGAACTGATCCACGTGCCGCTGATCGTCGACGTGCCGGACGCAGAGAGTCGGCGCGTCGAGAGACAGGTCGCCCTCGACTCGCTCCCGCCGACGGTGGCCGACCTCGCGGGCGTCTCCCCGCCAGCGGAGTGGCGCGGGGACTCGCTGGCCCCCGCCGTCTTGGAGGGGGAGGCACCGGCCGACGAGCCGGTCGTCTCGGTCACGGTCCGGGGCGAGGAAGTCACCGACCAGCCCATCCCGCGCTCGCTCGACGACGGCGACCTCCTCGTCAGCGTCCGCGACCGCGACTGGAGTTACATCGAGAACGTCGACACCGGCGACCGGGAGCTGTACCACCGGCCGTCAGATCCCGGTCAACAGGCGGATCGCTCCGACGGCCCCGACGCCGAGGCCAGGGCCGTGATCGAGGCGTTCGAACCGCTCGTCGACGCCCACGCAGACCTGCTACACGCGGCAGAGCAGAGCGAGGCCGACGACGAGATGGACGAGGATCTGGACGCCAGACTGGAGGCGCTGGGCTACAAGTAGATGGTCCGGAATCTGCTTCGCAACCTCCATAGCGGTCCGCTCGCCCTACAGCTGCGGCGGTTCGTCGTCGTCGGCGGCATCGCGTTCGCGCTCCAGCAGGCGTTGCTGGCGTTGTTCGTCGAGGGCGGACGCCTGAACGACCTCGTCGCGCTCACGATCGCCATCGAGATCACGATCGTCTTCCAGTACGTGCTCAACAACGCCTGGACGTTCGAGGCGACACAGAACACCGGGCGGCGCGAGTTCCTCGTCGGCCTGTTGAAGACGAACCTCGTCCGTGGCTCTGCGATCCCGATCCAGCTCGGCATCTTCCACGCCCTCTCGGAGTGGGGCAGCATGTACTATCTACTGGCAAACGTGTTCGCCGCCCTCGTCAGCGGCGTCTACCGGTATGTCCTCGACGCCCGCTGGACGTGGGGCCAGGCATAGTGAGGGTTCGAAACTGAATTACGCCGTCGTGACGACTCACCGGCAATGACACTCCTCGACGACGCTCGGGCCGCCGTTTCGACCGGCCCGCTCTGTGACTCCTGTCTGGGCCGGCTGTTCGCCGAGCGCAGTTTCGGCCTGACGAACACGGAGCGCGGTCGGGCGTTGCGGACGACGATCGCCCTCGACGACGACGAGCCCTACGACCCGCCGGAAGAGTGCTGGGTCTGTGAGGGCGAGACCGCGCGGTTCGACGAACTGGCCGAGCGGGCCGCAGCCGCGGTCCAGGGCTACGAGTTCGCCACCTACCAGCTGGGCACTCGGGTGCCGCCGCTGTTCGAGGAGAACGACGCGTTGCTCCGCGAGGACGTGGGACTGGACGGCAGCGAGCCCGACGCCGACCACGACGACCGCGAGGCCTTCGCTGGCGAACAGCTCAAGACGGAGTTCAACCGCGAGGTCGGCCGCCGCGTCGGCGACCTGACCGGCGGAGCAGTGGACTTCGAGCGCCCGGACGTACAGCTGACCATCGACCTCGCGACCGACGAGATCGACGTACAGGTCAACTCCGCGTTCGTCTACGGACGCTACCGGAAGCTCGAACGGGACATCCCCCAGACGAAGTGGCCCTGCAACGAGTGTGGCGCGACCGGCCTCAAGCGCGGCGCGGAGTGTTCGGGCTGTGACGGCACCGGCTATCGGTACCCCGAGAGCGTCGAGCAACTGTCCGCGCCGGTCGTCCTCGACGCGATGGACGGCGAGGAGGCGGTCTTTCACGGCGCTGGCCGCGAGGACGTGGACGCCCTGATGCTCGGGGGTGGTCGTCCCTTCGTCATCGAGATCAAAGAGCCCCGCCGCCGCGACGTCGACACCGACGACCTCGAAGCGGAGATCAACGACTTCGCCGACGGCAAGGTCGAGGTCGAGGGGCTCCGGCTGGCGACCCACGACATGGTCGCCCGCGTCAAGGAACACGAGGCTTCCAAGACCTACCGCATGGACGTAGAGTTCGAAGAGCCGATCGACGATACGACGCTCGACGACGCCATGGCGACGCTCGACGGCGCGACGATCGAACAGCGCACGCCCCAGCGCGTCGACCACCGTCGTGCCGACATCACTCGGACCCGCGACGTGTACGACATTGCGGGCGAACTCGACGACGCCCGCCACGCCGACATCGAGGTCCACGGGGCCGGCGGGCTCTACGTGAAGGAACTGATCTCCGGCGACGAGGGGCGCACCCAGCCCAACCTCGCCGACGAGGTCGGCACCGGCGCGGTCGTGACGGCACTGGACGTGCTCGACGTGGAAGGCGAAGACGAGCCCTTCGAACAGCCCGAGTTCTTCGTCGAGGCGTGAGGTCGCTCTGACCGCCGCCGCAATCGTCACGCCGACGCGCCGGCCGGTAACACTGGTGTCAGCATGCACTCAAGTGGCTTCGACGCGTACCCGGAGACATGGCAGACGTATCGCCGACACCCGGCATCCACCACGTGACCTGCATCGCGGGCGATCCGCAGCGAAACCTCGATTTCTGGGTCGAGACGCTCGGGCTCCGCCTCGTCAAGCGATCGGTCAACCAGGACGACCCCGAGACGTACCACTTCTTCTTCGCCGACGCCGAGGGGACGCCCGGCACGAGTATGACCTTCTTCCCCTGGGAGAACCTCCGCCAGGGGAAGGTCGGCTCCGGGCAGGTCTCCCGGACGGCGTTTCGGGTCCCCGAGGGAAGCCTCGACTACTGGGAGGATCGCTTCGAGGAGTACGGCGTCGACTACGACGACCGCGTCGAGCGCTTCGGTGAGACGGTGCTCCCCTTCCGGGACCCGGACGGGCTCCCGGTCGAACTCGTCGCCGTCGAGATCCCCGACGACGACCCGACGGTCCCCTGGACCGAGTTCGTCCCCGAGTCGGCGGCGATCCGGGGCTTTCACTCGGTGACGCTGTGGGTCGCCGATCCCCAGCCGACGATGGAACTACTGGAGACGATGGGACTGGAACAAAGCGACACCGAAGCGGCCCAGGGCGACACGCCGGGCGACGAGCGGACCCGGTTCGAGGCGGCGGGGACCGTCGGCCGGTACGTCGACGTGTTGCCGACGATCGAGGGCGGTCGCCAGGGCCACGGAACGGTCCACCACGTCGCCTTCCAGACGCCCACCGACGCGGACCAGGAGGCGATGCGCCAGGCCGTCCAGTCGGCCGGACTGCGCCCGACGGCCCAGATCGACCGCCACTGGTTCCGCTCGGTGTACTTCCGGGAACACGCGGGGATCCTGTTCGAGCTGGCGACCAGCGGACCGGGGTACACCGACGACGAACCGCTCGACGATCTGGGCGGCCGGCTCGTCCTGCCCGGTGAGTTCGAGGACCGCCGCGAGGCGATCGAGGCTGCGTTGACCGACGTGACGGTCCCCCGCGGTGAGTCCGCCGCGGCGGAAGACTGATACGACCGGCTGTACATCTGTGAACGATTTCGCCACCCCGGGGATGGCGAAGCTCGTCACGAAGTGACAGCCGGCAGTATGAGACGGTCGTCTGTCGTTTACGCTGTCATATATCGTAAACTGTTTTCTCCCGGCCGACCAAGCGCGGACGATGACAGCAGACCTCTTGACGCCCCTGGAGCTACGGGAGACGGAACTTCCGAACCGGCTGATGGTTTCGCCGATGTGTCAGTACTCCGTCGAAGACCGGGACGGGATCGCGACGCCGTGGCACCTCGTCCACCTCGGCTCGCGGGCCGTCGGCGGCGCAGGCCTCGTGATGGCCGAAGCCACGGCCGTCGAGCCCCGCGGTCGGATCACGCCCGAGGACCTCGGTCTCTGGAGCGACGAACACGCCGCGGCGCTCCAAGAGACGACGGCGTTCGTCCGCTCGCAGGGCGCGGTGCCGGGCATCCAGCTGGCCCACGCCGGGCGCAAAGCCTCGAAGAGCCGTCCCTGGGAGGGCAGCGAGCCCCTCTCGCCCGACGAGGGGGGCTGGGAGGTCGTCGGCCCGACCGATCGATCGTGGCCCCACGACGACCCGCCAGCGACCAAGCGGCTGTCCGTCGACGAGATCGAGGGGATCGTCGACTCGTTCCGCGCGGCCGCCGAGCGGGCCCGTGACGCGGGGTTCCTCGTCGCGGAGGTCCACGCGGCCCACGGCTATCTCCTCCACGAGTTCCTCTCGCCGGTCACCAACGACCGAACCGACGAGTACGGCGGGAGCTTCGAGAACCGCGCTCGCATCGTCCGCGAGGTGACGCGAGCGGTCAGGTCGGTCTGGCCCGACGACCGCCCGGTGTTCGTCCGACTCTCCGGGACGGACTGGCTCCCCGACCGCGAGTCGTGGACCGTAGAGCAGTCGGCGCGGCTGGCCGACGCGCTGGCCGAGGACGGCGCGGACCTGATCGACGTCTCCAGTGGCGGGATCGTCCCCGAGTCGGCTCCCGACTGGGTGGGACCGAACTTCCAGCTCTCGCTGGCCGAACACGTCCGCGAGAACAGTTCCGGCGTCGCCGTCGGGACCGTCGGCGGGATCACGACGGCCCAGCAGGCAGACGCGATCGTCCGCAACGACCGGGCCGATCTGGCCATCGTCGGCCGTGAGTTCCTCCGGAACCCCTACTTCGGTCTCCACGCCGCCCGCGAACTCGGTGCTGGCGACCGCAACGAACCGCCGGCACAGTACCAGCGGGCGTTCCAGTAGCGACACAGGTGTGAACCACCCGGCACGACGCCCGGTTCGCTCGGATCGTCACTCGACGACGACGCTGCCGGTCATCCCCGCGTCGACGTGGGGTTGACAGAAGTAGTCGTAAGTGCCAGAGACTGTGAACGTCGCCTCGTAGGAGTAGCCGGTCCCGTACGTGATCGAGGCTCGCCCCGGCGTCCCCTCCCAGTCAGAGCCCGCCGGGACAGTGGCCGGGACGACGTTGTGGTTGTCGGACTTCAGGACCCACGTGATCGTTGCTCCCGATGGGACGGTGACTGCTTCGGGTTCGAACACCATTCGGTGTCCGGGTCCGACTGCGATCGTTCGGTTCCGGCTGCCCGAGAGACAGCCGCCGAGGACGCCAGTTCCCAGCACCGCGCCCGCTCTCGCCAGGAACGTCCGGCGGGATCGATTCGCTGTAGTCACGAGCAGTAAAATTAAGCGGTGCGGTGATAAAGAGCGGGTATCGTGCACACCCGGACCGCGCTCTGTCTGCTTTTCGTGCTCCTGTTCGCGGGTTGTACCGCGGGGCCGTTGTCGGCCGGGACACCGATCACGCTGGGAAACGCGGTCTCGGACAGCTACCGGTTCGAGGTGTCGATCGGCCAGATCGGCGAGAACGTGACCGTCGAGTGGGCGAACGGTGACACCACCGAGTTCGACGTGACGGCGGCGGGTTTCGGCGCGGAGTCGGAAGCCGAAAACGCCATCACGACCGTCGACCTGCCCGAGACGACCACTCGGGTCGCGAACTACACGCTGGCACCCGGCGAACGCAAGCGCATCACCGTCCGCGAGGTCCGACAAGACGAGACGCTGTTCGTCGCCGTCGTCAACGCCGAGACGGAGCGCCTCCAGAGTTTCCACGGCCTCCACTGTCGCCCGGGTTCGATCACGGGCGCGAACTACACGGTTCGAAACACTTCCGACGTCGATACGTACTGGGAGGAGTCCTGTGGGGCCTGAGATCGGGGGGCGACGACAGCGATCCGATCTCAGTCGCCGGGCGTCGCCACCGGGGTCTGTGCTCGCCGCGCCCGGACGCTCATCCCGACGAAGACGACCGTCGCGAAGCCGAGGAATCCCGCGGCGGCGAGAAACGCGGCTTCGGGCGACACGAGTTCTTTGATCGCGCCGATCAGGACCGGGCCGGTCACCTGCCCGACCTTCCAGGAGATCGAGCGCAGGGAGAAACTGGAGGCGACGGCGTCGTAGGCCTCGGCCTCCTCGACGAACAGCGCCATGCTCGCCGGCAGGCGAAGGCTGTCGGCGAGCCCCAGGACCGAGAACGCGCCAAAGAGGGCGAAGAAGGCCCCACCCAGCGCCTGGGTCCCGCCGAAGGCCGTGAACTCGATCGGCGTCACGGTCCCCTCGAAGTAGGCTGCCAGCGGAATCAGCGCGGTCCCGACGCCGTACAGCCCGGCACCGACGGCGACGAAGTAGTGGTGGCGACCGAGTCGGTCGGTCAGGTCACCGACGTACCCCTGTGTGATCGCCTTCGTCAGCTTCCCGCCGGCCATGATCCACCCGATGGCGAACGCGGAGATGCCGAAGCTCGTCCGGGCGTAGATCGGGAGGAAGATGATGACGGCCATCTTCCCGACGCTGAACGTAAAACGAAAGACGACGAGCGCGCGCAGCATCCGCCGGCCCAGCAGCTTACGGAAGGTCTCGATGCCGCCGGCATCGTCGGGATCTTTCCGACCGCCGGGGTTGTCCCGGAGGTACAGCAACACGAGCGCGAAGGCCACGAGCGTGACCCCGGCGAGGACGGCGTAGGTGAGCGTAAAGCCGTAGGCAAAGAGGAGGTACCCGCCCACGAGGTCGCCCGCCAGCGACGAGATCGAGCCGAACTGGTTGTACGCGCCGAGCCACTGGCCCCGCTCGCCGTCGGGGCTGATCTCGCCGACGATCGTCGAGCCGGTGATCCACAGGAGCGACGCGCCCAGTCCCTGGACCATCCGGATCAGGACGATGTGGATCGCGTTCTCGACGAAGACGAACCCCGCGAACACGACGAGGTTGAGGAGAAAGCCAACGAGCAGGTACCGCTTCGAGTCGCCCAGATCGATGCGACGACCCAGCGGCAGGACGACGAGCAACTGGACGAGCGCGAAGCCGGTCCCGAACAGCCCCTCGACGGTCCCGGTCGTACCGAACAGGTCGGCGTACAGCGCGAGGGCGATGATGATCGTCGAGTACGCCTGACTCCTCGCGAACGCGGTCCCGGCGAGCGCGGCGAACTCCCGGTCGCGTAACAGCCCGATCGAACCGCCGACATCGACCACTACGGAATCACCGTGTTTCGACTGAGGACGGTTCTCGGCGAAAAGTCACTCGGTACCGGAACTGCGCTTTCAGGGTCGAGCCAGATAATTGCACAGCTACAGCAAAGAACAGATGTAGAGCTACCGCACGACAGCAGTGTGGTCGGCGTGCCTGCCGTGTCGACGACCGCCGGTCGGACAGAGGTCAACTACTATGACAGTGGCCGGCGAACCGACGACTATGGACCTGACCCAGTACTACGACGAGGCCGAACCGGTGGCGATGCTGGCGATCGGATTCGTCCTGTTTGTCATCCCCGAACCAGCGACCTCGACGCTCGGCGTCGGTCTGATGTTGCTGGGCGGAGCGTGGTGGTTCTACGAGTGGCAGCGGTGACTCGTTGACACGGAGCGTCGTCGCTTCCGGTGAGCGTCTCCTTCGTGGCGGCGTTCTCCGGGCCATCGAGACAGCCGGCTGACGATATCCCGGAGGAACCCCCTGATTTGAAGGGGTGTGGACTGCCATCAATTATCATGGGCATGGACGACGAGGCAGCTCTCGTGTCGGACCTCGAATCGATCGTCGGCGACGCGCTGCGAGTCGTCGCCAGGTACGACGAGGACGGCTACGAACTGCTGTACGTCCGGGAAGACCTCACAGAGCACACGCAGGGCATTTCCGACGCAATCCACGAGAACCTCGTTCTCGAAGGCATCGCCAAGGAGTATCTGGAGGATCTCTTCGAGGCTGGGGAACTCCACTGTACGATCCACGAGTTCGAGGAGCTTCGCGCCCACCACTTCGTGACTGGCCAGTTCGAGGGCTTCTTCGTCGGGGCCGACACCGGAGGGACGATCGAGAGCAGGGCGATCAAGGAGGCGGTCCACGATTACGCCGACGGCTGACCGTAGCGTCGACCTCCTGTCGGTTCGACGGCGAGTCGCCGGCCCAGCCACGCGGTGGGAACGCGGAGCCGTTCCGGGACGCGTATACGACACCCGGTCGACACCGCCGGTATGAACGACGATCACACGCTCGTTCGTCCCGGTCTGCCGTCGACGGTCTGTCGGATCTGTGAGGACCCGCTCGGTCGCGACGACCAGTGGATCCTCCAGAGCTACGGCGACAGACGGACGGCCAGCCTCGACCCGCCGGTCGTCGGCGTCTGCCCGAGCTGTCGTCCCGCCGTCGCCGAACTGCTCGACGGCTGGGCGTCGGTTCCCGAGCCGCCGGTCGACGCCGACTCCATCGCCGCCGGCTACGCGCGCGTCGCCGAGGACTGTAGCTTCTGTCGCGATCCCCTCTCGGAGCCGCCCGTCGGCGTCGAGTGGTACCGCGCCGGCACCGATCACGCGACGCCGCCGGTCGACCGACACCACTACGCGCTCTGTGGCCACTGTACCGGCGTCTTCGAGACGTTCCTGCAGACTCTCGGGGAGTAGCAGCGTCGCCGCGGGCTACTGGCGGCCGTTGCCGTGAGCAATCCGACCTCGGCTGTCGCTTCCGGTACCGACAGCGGTGGACGAGGGGACTTGCCGCCCGGTGGCGACGGTTCTCACCGACAGCGTCACTCCAGGCTCGCCTGACAGGTGTGACAGTACGTGTAGTCCTCTCCGTTGGCCGCACCACAGTGGGGGCAGGTCGTCGTCGCCTCGTCGCTGGCCTCGAAGTAGGCGTTCAACTGCCCGCGGTCTCGGAGCGGACTGGCCTGTCCCTCGCGGTACTCCTCGATGAGGTCGTCCATCGCGATGTAGTCCAGAAACCGGAACATGAGGACGAACGAGAGCGGCACGGCGACGAGGACGAACAGGAAGGTCAGCAGCCTGATCGCCAGTTCGGCCGTCGAGATCATCGTCGCAGTTACGTCGGCGAGGCTGAAAGTTCGTTCGCCGCCAGTGCTCTCTGGCCCCGTCGCTGGCGGCGGCGAGACGCGTTCGGTCACGCCAATCAGTGCTCCCGCGGGGCTTATACCGACCGAGTTCCGAGCTACGGACATGAGTGAGGAGCTGGGGTCCGTCGACCGCGCGATCGCCAACGCCTTCCAGGGAGGATTCCCGGTCGTCGAGCGACCCTTCGAGCCCGCCGCGGCGGCGCTGCGAGATCGGGGCATCGACGTGACCGAGGCCGAACTGGTCGAGCGGATCGACCGCATGGACGAGGCGGGGACGCTGACTCGCTTCGGCGCGCTGATCGACGCCGAGGCGATCGGCGGGATGGCGACGCTGGTGGCGATGCACGCCCCCGAAGACCGCTTCGACGCGGTGGCCGAGCAGGTCAACGACTTCCGCGAGGTGGCCCACAACTACCGCCGGGAGCACCCCCATCTGAACATGTGGTTCGTCCTCTCGGTGGCCGACGAGGACCGGATCCCGGAGGTACTCGCCGAGATCGAGGACGCGACCGGCCAGGAGACCTACAACCTCCCGAAACAACAGGAGTTCCGCGTCGAAGCGAAGTTCCCCGTCGAGGGGCCACTGGAGGACGACAGCGTCGACCTCTCGGAGCTGGGGCCAGACGTGACACCCACCGAGCGCGACGGGCTGACCCCCGACGAACTCGATCTGGTGTTAGCGATTCAGGGCGGGCTCCCGGTGACCGAGACGCCCTACGCCGACGTGGCCGACGCGATCGACGCCGAGACCGAATGGGTCGTCGAGACGATCAAGCGCTTCGAGCGCGAGGGGAAAGTCCGCCGGGTCGGTGTCGTCCCGAACCACTACGCGCTCGGGTATTCGGAGAACGGGATGACCGTCTGGAACGTCCCCGACGACGTGGTCGAGGAAGTCGGTCCCGCCGTCGCCAGCTTCGACTTCGTCACCCACTGCTACGAGCGCCCGCGCCACGACGGCGTCTGGGAGTACAACGTCTTCGCGATGACCCACGGCCGCAGCGAGGCCGAGAGCGACCGGCGCGTCGAGCAAGTACGGGACCGGATGGCCGAGTACTGGGACGTCTCCGACGAGGACTGGGACACGCTGTTCTCGACCGAGATCCTCAAGAAGACCGGCATCCGGATGGACGAGCGCGCCGAGGCGAACGTGATCGAACCCTCCGAGGAGCCGACGAGGGACTGAGCGATGCTCCCGCTCATGCACGACTTCACCGACGAGACGGTCCTGGTCTTCGGCGGCGGCCCGGTCGGTGCGCGCAAGGCCCGGCGGTTCGACCGCGAGTCGGACGTGATCGTCGTCAGTCCCGACTTCGCCGACAGCGAGTTCGGCGACGCCGAGCGTGTCAGAGCGGCCCCCGACGCCGCGGCCGCCGCCGACTGGATCGAGCGGACCGGGCCGGCCCTCGTCGTGGCAGCGACCGACGACGAAGCGCTCAACGAGGCCATCGCCGACGGCGCACGCGATCAGGGCGCACTCGTCAACCGCACGGACGTGGACGGCGACCGTGAGGTGGGCAGCGTCGTCGTCCCCGCGACGGTCCGAGACGGGCCGGTCACCGTCGCCGTCGCGACCGGTGGGACCAGCCCCGCGCTGTCGAAACACCTGCGCGAGCGCTTCGAAACGGAGTTCGCTGGCGTCGGCGAGCTGGCCGCGGTGACCGGCGACCTTCGCACCGAGCTGAAAGCGCGCGACGTCCCGCCGACCGAGCGCCGCGACGCGATCAGAGCCGCCGTCAGATCTCGCCGCGTTTGGAAGGCTTTAGATAGTCCGGGGAGTAACACTAGGCAAGTAGTTACTGACGTGATCGACGAGCACACTGGTGATCTATCGTGAAAGCAGGCACGGGCGTCATCTCTGGCGTGAGCGTCGCCCACGAGCACGCCACCGTCGAGGACCGAGAGACCGCGGCGACGGAGAGCCAACGCCACGCGGTCGAGTCGCTCCTGACGGATCCGGCGGTCGAAGAAGCGTTCGCACTCCAGACGTGCAACCGCATCGAGGGGTACGTCGTCACCGAAGAGGGAACCGACGACGCCCTCTCGTTGTTCACCGAGTCGGTCGACGACGACGCGGTAGTCCGGATGGGCCACGAGGAGAGCCTGCGCCACCTCCTCCGCGTCGCGGCCGGCCTCGAATCGATCGTCCTCGGCGAGGACCAGATCCTCGGGCAGGTCCGGCGAGCCTACCAGGACGCCCGCGCCGTCGGCGGTATCGGCTCGGTGCTCGAAGACGGCATCACGAAGGCGATCCACGTCGGCGAGCGGGCCCGGACCGAGACGGCAATCAACGAAGGCTCGGTCTCGATCGCCTCTGCGGCCGTCGGGCTCGCGACCGACGAGTGTACGCTCGACGGCGAGACCGGACTGGTCGTCGGTGCCGGCGAGATGGGGACGCGCGCGGCCAAGTCCCTCGCGCCGACGGTCGACCGGCTCGTGGTCGCCAACCGCACCGTCCCCAACGCCGAGTACGTCGCCGAGACGGTCGACGTGGCGGCGACGGCGGTGTCGCTGGACGCCGTCGAGTCGCTGCTCTCGGAGGCCCGCGTCGTCGTCAGCGCGACGGGGAGCCCGGAGCCACAGCTCGACACCGAGACGCTGGCGACCGCGGGCGAGACGTTCGTCGTCGACATCGCCCAGCCGCGCGACGTGCCCACGGACGCCGACACGCTCTCGAACGTCACCGTCTGTGACATGGACACGCTGGAGTCGCTGACCGAGGAGACGCGCGACCAGCGTCGCACGGCCGCGACCGCCGTCGAGACGATGGTCGACGAGGAGTTCGACCGACTGCTCAACCAGTACAAGCGAAAGCGAGCCGATCAGGTCATCTCGGCGATGTACGAGAGCGCCGACCACGTGAAGGCCAGCGAGCTCCAGACCGCCTTCTCGAAGCTCGATCTCGACGACGGCCAGCAAGCCGTCGTCGAGTCGATGGCCGACGCGATCGTCTCCCAGCTGCTCGCGGCACCGACCCAGAGCCTGCGCGAGGCCGCCCAGGAGGACGACTGGTCGACGATCAACACCGCGCTCCAGCTGTTCGACCCCGACTTCGGGCCGGACACCACCGCCGGTGGCCCGCCGGCCTTCTCCGAGGGGATGTCCGTCGAGGACATCCCGGAAGGGATGCGCGAGGAGATCCCCGCGTCGATGCTGGACCAGCTGAGCGACGACTAAGGGGCCAACTGTTTTGCCGATTCCGCCCGTCGGACTTGACATGGCTGACCTGCTCAGCGACGACGAGATCGCGACACAGCTACCCGACGACTGGGATCGCGAGGGCGACGAGATCGTCCGCACCTACGAGTTCGACGCCTACCTCGACGGCGTCGGCTTCGCGGCGGCTGCCGGTGGTCTCGCACAGGAGGCGTTTCACCACCCGGAGATGACGATCGGCTGGCGCGAGGTCGAGGTACGCTTGACGACCCACGACGCGGGCGGCATCACGGCAAACGACATCGAGCTGGCCGAGCGGTTCGACGAGATCCACGAGTGAGAGGCCGTCGGGGCCGTCACGCCCGCCGAACACGTCGGCCGTCGACTGGCGTCGGGCGGATCGTCGCCGCCGTTTTCCCGGTCAGTCGATCCGGTCGTCGTCCGGGTCGACGACGAGAAACAGCGTCGGCTCCGAGCGCGTCGGCTCGCAGTCTCCCCGGTGTTCGACGGCGAAGCGGCGATCCCCGGTCTGGTTCGTGGCGAAGTCGAACGACACCGTGAGTTCGTGGACGCGCGTCGACTGGCCCCCGAGGCGGTTCGGCGTGTCGTAGCTCGCCGGCTCGTAGTCGACGTTTACGCGACTGCGTTCCCCCTGCTCGACGCCGGCGAGACAGCCACGGATCGAGGGGAGATCGACCGGCCGAGTGAACCACGAGGGGTTCGTGGCGGTGAGCGTGCCGACGCGAGCCGTCCCGCGAACTCGGTCGGTGTCGCTCCCGACGCCTGACAGCGCCACCGTCGTGGTGTCGTTCGTCTCGACGGTGTAGGTCACGTCGCCGCCGAGCGCGTCGGCCGTCACCAGCGAGGCGCTGACGACCAGCAGCGCGATCACCACGCCGATCGTCGTCCGACGGCCGAGAGCGATACCGGCCTCCCTGACGCCGTAGCCCAGGCCGACGAACAGCGCGGCCGAGCCGGCCAAGAGGAAGAACACGACCGTCTCGCCCGGCTCGTACCGGGAGACGACGTAGCCCAGAAAGACAACGTACGAGAGCCCCGAGATGGTGAACGCGACGGTCCCGAGCAGGTCCCGTTCCCGGTACAGCCCGGCCAGCAGGAAGCCGACGAACGCGACGAGCAACAGCGCCGCAGTCACCGTGATCGAGAGTCCGAACACCACGTCACGGGCGAAATACACCAGCGCGCCGAGTGCGAACGCGACGCCCAGTCCGTACAGGAGTTTGCCGCTGTCGAGCGTGAGATTCATGGAGGACGCTTCGGGGTTCAGCCCGAACTGTGTTATACTTTGCCGGCCGTGCGAACCGTTTTGCCGGCGGTGGCCGTCGACGTGAGTATGACACAGCAGCCAGCCGAAGGCGACGGCGGCTCGGCCCGCTACGTCTTCAGAGCTACCGTTCGCCTGGAACCGGACCGCCCGGATCTGACGGCCGAGCCGTCGACCGTCGAGACGGTACTGTACAGGGAGGCGGCCCAGCCCGGCGACGACGGATGGCTGTTCTTCCGGGACAACTGCTGGCGCGGGGAGCTAAACGACCCCGCGTTCTTCCGGACGGAGACCGAGGACGCGCTCGGCGTCCCGGTCGACGACGTGCGCTTTCAGGAGCTCCAGACCGACGAGGCCTATCTCGCGGCACTGAAAGCGGCGATCGCGGACGACCTGGCGCTTTTCAACGCCGAGTCCGTCACGGAAGTGCTCCGGAAGTACCTGGGGAGTTCGATCAGGGTCGCGTCGGAGTAGCCGGCGGCTACGAGGCCGTAGCAGGTTCCTGCACGGCTCGCCGGCCCAGAAGCTATTTACTCGCGCCAGCCGTACCGACACAGTCCCGATGGCCCCCACCGACTACGACTTCTGGCTGTTCGATCTCGACGGGACCGTCGTCGACATCGACCCGTCGTACCCACCGACGGTCGTGTCGGCGGTCGGCGACCGACTCGGCGTCTCCTTCACCGAGCGGGAGGCGGAGATCCTCTGGTACGGGATCGGTGGCCTCCGGGAACGCGTCCTGCGCAGGCGCGGTGTCGACCCCGAACGATTCTGGGAGACGTTCCACGAGGTCGAGCAGCCCGGCGACCGTGCGGGTGCGACGTACCTCTACGACGACGCCGAGTCGTTCATCTGCGAGATCGACGCGCCGGTCGGCGTGGTCACGCACTGCCAGTCGTACCTCACGGATCCCGTGCTGGAGCGACTCGACATCCGAGATTGGTTCGACACGGTCGTGTGCTGTTCTGACGAGACCGGCTGGAAGCCCGATCCCACGCCCGTCGAGATGGCGATGACGGACCTCGGCGTCGCCCACGACGGCCACGAGGGGGTCCTGGCCGGGGACGACCCCGACGACATCGGTGCCGCCTGGAACGCCGGGCTCGACGCGATCCACGTCGAGCGCTACGATCCCGCAGAGCGCGGCCAGTGTGTCCTCGGTGATCGCCGCGTCACCGGATTCGGCGAGATGAGGTGAGCTCGTGCGGATTCTTGTCGATCCAGTAACGATCGACGATGCTCCGTCTCAGGCGTGTTCCCAGTCGATCACGCCGACCGACGCTTCGGCGGCCAGTCCGTCGTCGCTCTCTTCGACGGTGACCCAGCCGTCGGCCCGGATCACGTCTCGGAGCGTGGGCTCGCCGTCGCCAAGCGGCGTCGCCACGTGATCGGCCAGTTCGACCGGAACCAGAGTCCTGACGCCGGGCGCGCTCTCGACTGGCTCCGACAGCGCGGCGTGGTGGTGTGCGTGAGCGGGCAGCGGTGCGCCCGAGAGTTCGGCGACGAGCGGACGGAGCAACTGGACGGCGGCGACGAGACAGTCGACCGGAGACTCCGGCACGAGCAGGACCGGCCGCTCCTCGACGGTGGCGACGGCGACCGTCTGGCCCGGATCGCTAGCGACGCCGTCGACGTGGATCGATCCGAGGTCCGCGACGACTTCGTGGACGAGATCGTCCGCCGTCACGCCGGTCACGACCAGCGCGTCGCGGGTCAGATCCCGCTGGATCGCCGCCCGGAGCGCGTGGCGGTCCTCGCCGACGGTGTCGCGGTAGGTCACCTTCCCGCCCCAGCGGTCGACGTGCTGGGAGAGCGTGAACGCCGTCGTCTCGACGCGCTCGCCCGCGTCTGCCTCGCGCTGGACGAGCTCGTCGCCGGTCGGGACGACGCCGACAGTCGGGCGCTGGACGGCAAGTGCGTCGTCGATGCCGGCCACTTTCAGGAGTCCGAGGTCCGTCGAGCGCAGGCGGTGGCCCGGAGCAAAGAGCCGGTCGTCGACCGCGATCCCGTCGGCGGGACTGCTCTCGCGGGCCACCAGTTCCTCGGCGAGCACGCGCCCCTCCGCGACCGACAGCGGGACGGTGTCGGTGCGTTCGACGGGCTCGACCAGCGTCGTGAGCGTGTCGCGGGCGTCGGCGATCGCCGTCAGGTCGTCTGTGGCGTCGGTCATGTCTCTCTGTTCGACGCTGTGAACAAAAGTCCGGCCGTGTCCGTCCCGTCGGCGACGACCAGTACCGCACAGACCGGCCGGCGAGGAGCCGTCCCGACACCGTTTCTGGCCGCGACCGCGGCCTTTTTCGCCCACCATTCCCAACCCCCGTGTATGTCAGCGCTCCGTGACGCCCTGGGGGATCTCCCCGCCTCGGTGTTCGCCGACGTGCTCGAATCGGACGACGCCTACCTGCTGGTCGTCGACCTTCCAGGCGTCACTGCCGACACGCTCGACGTCAGCGTCGACGGAGGGACCATCGTGATCGAGGCCCAGCGCGCGAAAGACGTGGGCTCGGAGTTCCGCTACGTCGAGGAGGACCGCTCGCTCTTTCTGGACGCAGAGCTCCCGCTTCCGCCGGACGCGACGGGGACGGGTGCCGAGGGGACGATCGACCGCGGCGTCTTCGAACTCAGGCTGCCGAAGGCCGGTGTCGGGACCGAGACGACGATCCCCGTCGAGGACGCCTGATCACGGGGTGGCACACCGGTGAATCTCCGCGCCTACTGGCGGTTCGTCGTCGTCGTTCGTCACTTCCTCCCGCTGGGGCTGTCCTACGCACGGGACCGGAACCGGTTTCTCCTCTTCGGGCGCTCCAGAGACGTCACTCCCGAACAGCGCCGTCGCCGCGCCGGCCGGCTGCTGGACTCGCTGCTGACGCTGGGGCCGACGTTCATCAAACTGGGACAGCTGTTGTCGACGCGGCCGGACATCCTCCCACCCGAATACATCGACGAGTTCGCCCAGCTGCAAGATCGGGTGCCGCCAGCGCCGTGGGACGAGGCCCGGACCGTCCTCGAAGACGAGCTCGGTCCCGTCGACGAAGCCTTCGACGACTTCGAGGACGAGGCCATCAGCGGGGCCAGTCTCGGACAGGTGTACCGCGCCGAGGTCGACGGCGACGCCGTGGCGGTGAAGATCCGACGCCCCGGCATCGAGGACCTCGTCGAGGCCGACCTGCGGGCGATCCGCTGGTCGCTCCCGATCCTGATGTACTTCGTCGGCGAGACGCGCTCGTTCTCCCTGGAGACGCTGGCCGACGAGTTCTCGAAGACGATCCGCGAGGAGATGGACTACGGCCGGGAAGCGGAGATGCTCACCGAGATCCGCGGCAACTTCGCCGACAACGACCGCATCCGCATCCCCGGCGTCGTCGAGACCCACTCGACGAACCGGGTGTTGACCATGGAGTACCTCCCCGGAACGAAGATCAACGACGTGGAGGAACTCGACGAGCTGTCGGTCGACCGGACCGAACTCGCCGAGACGCTCCAGCGCAGCTACCTCCAGATGATCATCGACGACGGCGTCTTCCACGCCGACCCGCATCCGGGGAACCTCGCGGTGCAGTCCGACGGGACGCTCGTGTTCTACGACTTCGGGATGTCCGGGCGGGTCGACCCCTTCGTGCAGGACCGGATCGTCGACTTCTACGCGGCCGTCGCGAGCCAGGACATCGACGCCATCCTCGACGCGCTGATCGAGATGGGGACGCTGAGCCCCGAGGCCGACCGGCAGGTGATGGGCGAGGTGATGGAGCTGGCCATCGCCGACGCCCGCGGCGAGGACCTCGAACAGTACCGCGTCCAGCAGATCATCCAGCAGGTCGAAGACACGATCTACGAGTTCCCGCTCCGACTCCCGGCGAACCTCGCACTCGTGTTGCGCGTCGCCACGGTCGTCGAGGGTGTGTGCGTGACGCTGGACCCGGACTTCGATTTCATCACGGTCGCGACGGAGTACCTTCGGGAGGAGGGCCACATCGCTGCCGGCGCGAAGCAGTACGCCCGGGACCGGGCCGATGAGGTCCGGGACGCCGCCGAGTCGATGGTCCGGGTGCCGCCGAAACTGGAGTCCGCGCTCGACCGGATCGAACGCGAGGACCTGCACGTCCGGGCCGACATCGAGGACTCGGACGGCGTCCTCGAACGGATGACCCGCCGTCTGATTCTCGGCATGATCCTCGCCAGTGGCACCCTCTCGACGGCGCTGCTGTACGCCGCCTCGACGGTCGAAGCGACGGCGATCGCGGGCGTCGGGACCCTTGCGGTCGCTGGGGTCACGTACCTGTCGTTTCGCCGATCGAAGGGACTGCGTGCGACTCCCCAGTTCACCCGACAGAGCATGCGCCAGCGCGAGGCGGCCGACGACGCCGGTTACGCGTCGAGCTACGGACCGGACGACGAGTGATCGCCGTTCGTACTACTCGACGGACCTATCGGTCGTTCAGAGGGGTCGCCTTCCCCCCAGTTCGTGCCCAGAACCCGTAAGCAACCCACGACAGCTGCCGTCTCTGAGCCGCCCGTGCCGGCCCGAGCGTTTAATACCTAGCGTTTTGAGACGTTCACCGGAGTGATAGCTGTGCCAGAACAGATAGACACGCGACTGTTGGGACGGGAAGTAACGTTCGGCGTATCGGGACCGTGGCTGGCCTACTGGCTCGTGATCATGCGGCTGGTGGTCGGCTGGTGGCTCCTCCACGCGGGGCTGGACAAGTTCGCCAGCTGGCCCTTCGACGCGAGCTGGTTCATCGGCGGTGCTGCGGCCGGGACGAGCATCGGCCCGTTCGTCACGCTGTTCAGCGACGGCATCCTGCTGTCGTTCACGAACGTGATGATCCCGCTGGGCCAGACGCTGATCGGCCTGGGGCTGATCCTGGGTGCGCTCACCCGGCTGGCCGCTTTCTTCGGGGCGTTCCTGATGCTGTTTTTCTACTTCATCAACGGCGAGACGGGCGGCTGGTCCCACGGACTGGTCACCGGTGACCTCCTGGGACTCCTGTTGTTCGCCATGATCGCGACCCTGGGTGCCGGGCGCGTGCTCGGCGTCGACGCGTACCTGGCGCGGACCGCGTTCGTTCGAGACCACCCGAAGCTTCGGTACCTGATCGGCTAAGGAGGTGAGTACAGATGGAACAATTCAACACAGCCGACAAGATCGCAGCGTACCTGGGCGGTGGCCTCGTCGTGTTCGGCGTCGTCGCCATCGGCCTGCTGGAGATGCTCTTCGGAAGCGGACATCCCGTCGACGGGGAGGGCCAGATCGTCCACGAGGCGCTCGTCCCGCTGGAAGTGCGGTCGTACATCATCCTCCTCGGACTGATCGTCTGGGGGGGTTACGCGGTGTATCGTGTCGTCGCGACGACACCCGAGCCGGTGCCAGCCGAGCCGTGAGTCCTCGGTGTGTCCGTTCTGATCCCCGTCGTCCGTAATTTTTCCCGCCGCCATTCCAAACCGTTTATACTCGCACATGGATAATCCGGGCGTATGCCACGACAGCAGACCGAAGTTCGCGAACTCGACGAGGGCAGCTACGTGATGATGGAAGAGACGCCCTGCAAGATCACCGCCTACAGCACGGCCAAGCCGGGCAAGCACGGCAGTGCCAAGGCCCGTATCGACGGGAAAGGCGTCTTCGACGGCAAGAAGCGCTCGCTCTCCCAGCCCGTCGACGCGAAGATCTGGGTGCCGATCATCCAGCGAAAGCAGGGACAGGTCGTCTCCGTCACGGGCGACGACGCTCAGGTGATGGACTTAGAGACCTACGACACGTTCACGATGCGCATCCCCGAGGACGAGGATCTCAACCCCGACGACGAGATCGAGTACCTGGAGTACGAGGAACAGCGCAAGATCGTCTAAGATGTTCCCTGGCGCGGCCACAGACCCCGACGCGGCCGACTACGTCGTCGTCGGTGCGCCACTCGACGCCTCGACGACGTTCGAGCCCGGAACGCGCTTCGGGCCGCGCCGCGTCCGCCACTACGCCGAGTCGTTCGAGGACTACGATCGACGGACCGACCAGCGGTTCACCGACCTCGCGGTCGCCGACCACGGCGACATCGGTCCGACCGACGACGTGGCCGACTATCTGGCCTTTCTCCGCGGTACCGTCCGGGACTACGCCGACGACGGGGCGATACCGCTCCTGATCGGCGGGGAACACACCGTCTCCGTCGCCGGGGTTCGGGCGCTCGACCCGGACGTGTTTTGCTGTCTCGACGCCCACCTCGACCTCCGCGAGGAGTACGCCGGCAACCCGCTGAGCCACGCGACCGTCACCCGCCACGCGCTGGATGTCGCCGACCGGGCGATCGTGCTGGGTGCCCGCAGTGGCTGTCGAAGCGAGTGGGAGCGTGCGAGCGAGGCCGACGTGACCGTCGTCGAGCCCGACGCGGTCGCGGACTGGGAGCCCGACTTCGAGGACGAGCGGGTGTACTGCTCGCTCGACATCGACGCCGCCGATCCGGGCTTTGCGCCCGGCACCGGGACCAAAGAGCCGTTCGGACTGACCCCGCGTGTGCTACGCGACGTGGTTCGGGCGGTCGCGCCCCACGCCGTCGGCTTCGACGTGGTGGAGGTCAACGACCGCGACGACGGGCAGGCCGCGGTGCTCGCCGGGAAGCTGCTGCGTTCGTTCGTGTTCGCGCACGCGGACAACTGATCGGTCTCCGTGGCAGCGTTCGGAGAGCGTGGCGACACCGAAGGGCGAGCACCGCGAGGGGGTTCGGTCGTTTCTCACAGTTTCGATCGCTAATCTGGACACCGCGTCTCGACCACGGGGTACCTTTATCCACCCCCGACTCGTAAGCATTACCATGCGATTCGTTATCGTGGGTGCCGGTCGCGTCGGACTCCGGACCGCTCGCGTGCTCGACGACGGCGGGCACGACGTGGTCCTCGTGGAGAACGACCCCACGAAAGTAGCGCGTGCCCGCGAAGAAGGACACGACGTGATCGAGGGCGACGGTGCGGTCGAGACGATCCTCGACGACGCCGACCTCGACCGTGCAGACGCACTCGGCGCGCTGACCGGCGACCTCAACGACAACTTCGTAGCCTGTATGATCGCCAAACAGTTCGACTGCCGGACCGTGATGCGCATCGACGAGGACTACCGCGAGGAGATCTACCGCAAGTACGCTGGCGACGTGGACGAAGTGATCTACCCCGAGCGCCTGGGGGCGATCGCCGCCAAGAACGCCCTGCTGGGCGGGAACATCCGTGCCGTCGCCGACATCGATCAGAACCTCCAGCTCGTGGAGTTCACCATCACCGAGCAGTCGCCGATGCGGGGCTACTCCATCAGCGAACTCGAACTGCCGGCCAACGCCCGACTGCTCGCGTTCGGCAAGCGCGACGAGGCGCTGGACCTGCCCGGCGAGGACGAGACACTCGATCTCGGCGACCACCTCGTCGTCCTCGCGGACTTCGACGTGCTCGGAGACGTGCGCAGCATCGTCGTCGGCGAGACCGGACGCGCGGCCGCCATGGGGGGTGCCTGAGATGGTCGTCGCCTACGTGATGGTCAAAGTGTACACCGGCGACGCCGACCGGCTCAAAGGAGAAATCGAAGCCATCGACGGCGTCGCGGCCGCTCACATCGTCGCCGGGGACGTAGACTTCATCGCGAAGGTCGTCGTCGAGACGCCCGCCGAGGTCAAAGACATCGCCGCCAAACAGATCCAGGAGATCGAGGGCGTCGAGGACACACAGACCTACATCGCGATGGACTAGACAACCACCGTTTTGAACTTCGGGTTCGGCTGCGGCGAACCGCTCGTGCAAAACCGTCCTCAGAGATCGAAGCGTTCCGATGGGCTCACAAGAGCGCCGCTCTCGCGAACGTGGGTCAAGAGGCTGGACTCGCCAACGGCGAGTCCGGGGAACCGGGCGACCGGCCGGGGTGGACCTGAACCGTCGCCACGCCCGGAGTGAAACTGAATCTACAGCGGCGTCCCGCCGGCACCGCCCTCGCCGTTGGTCTGGGCCTGGTTGACGAGGTCGGCGACCACACCCTCGTACTCGTAGCCGGGGACGACCCCCTCGACGTACGTCCCCTCGACGTACTCGACGAACGTCTTGGCGACCCGTGCGGCGGTGTCGGCGTTGCCCAGTTCGAACCCGTATGTGACGACGACGTTCTCGCCGTCGCGTTCGACCGCAAACGTGTCCAGTTCGACGCTCGTCCGGGTGGCTTTGGGAGCGTCTTCGAGGCGGCGTTCCAGCGTCTCGAACCAGCCGTCTGCGACGGCGTCGCCGACCGACTCGACGGTCGCGGCGGACAGTGTCGGAGCCCGGACGGTGACGGTGTAGGCGACGCGCCACTCCGGCGCGTCGTCCACGACGACGGTGCCCTCGAAGGCAGTCGTCGTCACGCGATAGCCGTCGTCGGTCGACTCGAACGCACTGTTTCCCTCGAAGGCACTGGCTGCACTCTCGGGCGAATCGTCGCTCATTGCACGTCCGTAGGCCGCTTGCGGGCAAAAGCCCGTCGCCACGCCATCACAGTCAAGTGGTGACGACGACTCCATCGAACCGATGCCGCTCACGCCCTTCCATCTCGGTCCGGCGCTACTCGCTGGTGTCGTCCTGTATCGATTCCTCGATCTGCCGACGGTGTTGGCTGGCAGTGTCGTCGTCGACGTTCGGGCCGCACTGGTCGTGTTCGGCCCCCTCGACGGGCCGATCCACGGCGTCCTGACGACGTTCGTCGGAGCGACCGCCGTCGCTCTGACACTCACCGTCGTCGTGTTCGCGCTACCGGACGGTGTCCAGTCGCTGCTCGATATCGGGCGGCTGGCCCCGACTACCGGCCTCGGCCCGGTGCTGGCGGGTGCATTCGTCGGGACCTGGTCCCACGTCGTCCTCGACTCGCTGCTGTACGCAGACGCCCGGCCGCTCTTTCCGCTCGCGGAGAATCCGCTGCTACGGGAGGGCGTCGCCTTCGGCCCGGTCTACGGCGGTTGTCTGGTCGCCGGGCTGTTCGGTCTCGCTGGATACGTGTTTCGGCGGCGGCAAGCCGACGGAATCCGACCGGTTCAGCGGGGACCGCCGTGACCGAGCCGTCGCTGTCGGCTCTATAACGGTCGCGCTCGGAGTAACGATCCGGGAGAATGCGAGGGATGGGATTCGAACCCACGGACCCCTACGGGAGCGGGTCTTAAGCCCACCGCCTTTGGCCAGGCTCGGCTACCCTCGCGCGTTCTGGACTACCGACGGCCGGTGGGTTGGGGCTTTCGGTCTCTGGGCCGCGACTGTCGGCGGTCGAGACCCGTCGACAGTCCAGTTATAGAGAATTAAGGAGAATACCTGCGCCTTGAGGCGCAGGATGAATCCGAGAACTCCTTCACAATCCACCTTCGATGGCACGACTGGATATTCCACGCCAACCGGTACTATTAATAAAACAGTACGCATAACCGGTTATGAAGCCAGAAAATGAGTCGGACCATCCGAACCATCGAGGCTACCATCACGAACCAGCGACAGGTTCGTGACGACCTCGACCATCTCGGGTGGGCCGCCTCAAAACTCTGGAACGTCGGTCGCTACTACGCACAAGAACAGTGGGACGAAACGGGCGAGATTCCCGATGACGGGGAACTCAAAGCCGAACTCAAAAGCCACGAACGCTACACGGACTTACATTCTCAATCCAGTCAGCGCGTTCTCGAAGAACTCGCTGAAGCGTTCAACGGGTGGTTCGGCAAGCGTCGGAACGGCGACGACCGTGCTCGACCGCCCGGCTACCGCAAAAACGGAGACGCCCACCCACGTTCAACCGTGTCGTTCAAAGCGGCTGGCTTCAAGCACGACGCACAGTTCACCCGCGTCCGCCTCTCGAAAGGCCGCAACCTCAAAGAACACCGCTCAGACTTCGTTCTCTGCGAGTACGAGACTCGCCCAGATATTGACCTGACCGAGTGGAACATTCAACAGGTTCGTGCCGTCTACAAGCGCGACGAGTGGCGGCTTCAATTCGTCTGTCGCACTACCATCGACCCGGACCCACCGGGTGACGAGGTGGCTGGTGTTGACCTCGGGATTTGCAACTTCGCCGCCGTCTCGTTCGGCGGTGAGTCGGTGTTGTATCCCGGCGGCGCCCTCAAAGAGGACGAGTACTACTTCACGAAGCAGAAAGCCAAGTGCGACGATTCCTCGTCTCGTGAGGCGACTCGTCTTGACCGGAAGCGAACGGGTCGTCGGACACACTTCTTGCACGCACTCTCGAAAGCGATTGTCGAGGAGTGCGTTGAACGAGGTGTCGGGACGCTTGTCGTTGGCGACCTCGGCGGCATCCGAGAGAACGACGAGAACGACGAATCTCGGAATTGGGGTGACCACGGCAATCTCGACTTGCACGGGTGGGCGTTCGACCGCTTCACGACGCTCCTCGACTACAAGGCAGCAGCCGAAGGCATCGACATGGAGTTGGTGTCGGAACGTGATACGTCGAAGTCGTGTTCGGCGTGTGGACAGACCGACGATGATCAGCGCGTCGAACGTGGACTGTACGTGTGTGAACAGTGCGATACAGTTGCGAACGCGGACGTGAACGGCGCAGAGAACATTCGACAAAAGGTACTCCCGAGTCTCGCCACGGATGGCGGTGATAGGGATAACGGCTGGTTGGCACAGCCAGCGGTTCACCTGTTCGACCGTAGCGAGGGTAGTTTCGCCCCGCGAGAACAGGTCGTGAACCGCGAACCGTAATATCCCAACTCAGCGGTGCGGTACCGTGGGATTCCCGCGTCTTCAGGCGCGGGAGGATGTCAATCGGCTCCTGTCGACGAGTAATCGGTTGCTAGCTCCAGATACGTTCGTGTTGAAATCCGGTAGGCTCGTCGTGAGACAACTGCTGATTCGGCGGATCGGAGCGATAATCGTGAACAATCAAAACCGATTATACCGGTATCGAGAGAACTCACCGAGCGAATCCTTGGTGAACTTCCATGAAGGATACAGAGCACACAGGACGGATCGCACGGCTCTCACGGCGACAGTACGTCCGCGGCGTCGCTGGCAGCGCTCTCGCCGTCGCTCTCGCGGGCTGCCAGGGTGACGGCGGCGACGGCGGTGCACAGCAACCGGAAGAGACGACGACCGACAGCGAGGACACGGCGACGGACACCGACGACACAGCGGCCACGACCGACGGCTCGATCACGTTCGCACAGGCGAAATCGCCCGTGGAGTTCGACCCCGTCGTCCTGAACGACGTACCCTCCTCCGAGGTCGCGATGCTCGTCTTCGACTCGCTGTACACGTACGACGAGGGCACCAATCTCGTCCCACAGATCGCCGCCGACATGCCGGAGGTAGAGCGCGGAGCCCAGCGGTGGATCGTGCCGATACGGACCGACGCCACTTTCCAGAACGGCGACCCAGTTACGGCCGAGGACGTCGCCTACTCCTTCCAGGCCCCCGTCGAAGAGGAGACGGAGAACGCCGGGGAGTTCAACATGATCGATACCGTCGACGTCGTCGACGAATCGACCGTCCAGTTCGACCTGCAGTTCCAGTTCGGGGCATTCGACTCGTATCTCCCGTGGGAGATCGTCGACAAGTCCGTCCGCGAATCGGACAAGGACGCCTACAACACGTCCAGCCCCGTCGGAGCCGGCCCGTTCACGTTCGACGACTGGCAGGAGGGCGAGTACGTCCGCCTCAGCCGCTGGGACGACTACTGGGGAGAGCCACTCCCGAACCTCGCCGAGATCGAATTCGTCCCGGTCGAAGAGCCGACGACCCGGATCACGACGCTCCGAACCGGGGAGAACGACGTGGTCAAGAACATTCCGCCCGCCAACTGGGAGACCGTCGAGAACATGGGCGAGGCCAACATCGAGTCGGTCCTCGGGACGAGCTACTTCTATCTCGCCTTCAACTGTAACGAGGGACCCACCGCCGACCCCGAGGTACGGGAGGCGATCGACTACGCCTTCTCGATGGACGACGCGGTCGGCCAGTACGTCGAACCGACCGGCGAGCGACAGTACGCACCGGTTCCCAGAGCGATCTCCGAAGACTGGGAGTTCCCCGTCGAGGAGTGGCAGCAGATCCCCCACGAGCCAGACGTTGACCAGGCCAAGTCGCTGCTCGACGACAACGACAACGTTCCGGACGACTGGCAGCCCCGGATTATCGTCCCGCCGGACGACAAGCGCGAACAGATCGGGGTCTCTGTCTCGAACGGGCTCAGCGAGGCCGGCTACGACGCGACGGTCCAGCGCCTCGACTGGGGAGCCTTCCTCGAACAGTACGTCACCGGCAGCACCGACGACTACAACATGTACACGCTGGGCTGGGCCGGCTCGCCGGATCCGGACACGTTCATGTACTTCCTGTTCGCCCACGACCAGATCGGCACGAACAACGGCACCTACTACCGCAACGAGTCGATGAACGAACAGATCATGAACGCCCGCCAGTCCAACGACGACGAACAGCGCCGCGAGTGGTACGTCGACGCCATCCAGACGGTGCTCGAAGACCGGGTCCATCTCCCGTCGTACAACATCAAGAACAGCTTCGGGGTTCGGAGCCACGTCTCGGACTTCCGGGCCCACCCCGTCGACCAGTTCAGCATCGTCTCGGCGTACAACAACGTCTCCGTCCAGTGATCGAGGAATGGGGCTCGTTCGCTACACCGTACGGCGACTGTTGCAGGCGATTCCGGTCCTGCTCGGCGTCGTGACGATCACGTTCGCGCTGGCCAACGCGATCCCCGGAGATCCGGTCCAGATCATGCTGGGACCGTCACCGAGCCAGAGCGAAATTGCGGCGATCCGGGCACGGTACGGGCTCGACCAGCCGCTGTGGGTGCGATACGTGAACTACGTCGCCGCCCTGCTGACCGGCGATCTCGGGACGAGCATCTACTACGACGTGGCCGTCACGAGGAAGATCGGCGAGCGGCTGCCGGCGACGGTCCTGTTGATGCTGTCCAGTTACGCGTTCGCGATCGCGACGGCGATTCCGCTGGGCGTCGTCTCGGCCAAGCGGCGCAACAGACTCACCGATCACGTCTCCCGGATCGTCTCGCTGATCGGCGTGTCGACCCCCTCGTTCTGGATCGGGCTCATGCTGATCCTGGTGTTCGGGTTCCACACGAACCTGCTCCCGACGACGAACCTCGTCATGCCGTGGGCCGATCCGGCGGGGATCCGGGGCGCGGAGACGCGTCTCGACGTGCTCGCGATGGCCGGCGAACACCTCCTCTTGCCGATGATCACGCTCGGAACGCTCCAGATGGCCGCGATCACCCGCATCGAACGCTCCGAGATGCTCGACGTGCTCACCGAGGAGTACGTCACGCTCGCGCGAGCCTACGGCATCTCCGAGCGGACGATCCTCCGGAAACACGCCTTCCGGAACGCACAGCTCCCGGTGATCACGATCATCGGCCTCCAGCTGTCGAGTGCCATCGGCGGTGCAGTGCTAACCGAAGTCGTCTTCGAGATCAACGGGATGGGACGACTCATCGTCGACTCGATCGCGCGCCAGGACTATCCGCTCATCATGGGGACGACCATCGTGTTCGCGTTCGTGTTCGTCGTCGGCGTCGTCGTCACCGACCTCTCCTACGCGTACGTGGACCCGCGGGTCTCCTACGGGGAGGCCGAGTGACGATGGCGACGATCGACGAATCCGACGGCCCGACGACTCGCGACGCCGTCGAAGAGCGGGACACGGAGCCCACGGAGATCGAAGCCCGCGTCGGCTGGCGGTACACGCTCTCGCAGATCCGAGCCGACCCGACGGCGATGACCGGGCTGGCCATCATCGCCGTCGTCACCGCGATGGCCACGTTCGCGACGATCGACGCCGTGCTGTTCGAGTTCCTCGCGGGCTATCGGCTCTTCGCACAGTTCGGCGTCGAGAAGTACTGGATCGCCAAGACGGTGTGGGTGAGTCCGGTCAGCGAGTCGGCCGCGACCCCGCGACTGCTCCCGCCGGTCGGGTTCGAGAACCAGTTCGGGGCCGGGAGCTGGGCCCACCCGCTCGGGACCGACGACCGGGGGCGGGACGTCCTGTTGCGCCTCGTCTACGGATCGCGGATCGCGGTCACGGTCGGGCTGAGTGCGACGGTCGTCGGCTTCGCCAGTGGCACCGTCGTCGGTGCCGTGTCGGGCTACTACGGCGACTGGGTCGACGACGTGTTGATGCGGGCCGCCGAGACGCTGTTCGCGATCCCCTTCCTCGTGCTAGTGCTCGCCTTCATCGCCGTCTTCGGGCGCTCGCTGACGTTCATCGTCTTCGGCGTCGGAATCGCTTCAATCCCTACGTTCGCCCGACTGATCCGCTCGCGCGTCGTCAGCATCCGCGAAGAAGACTACATCGAGGCGGCGCGGGCCGCTGGCGTCCGAGACCGCGACATCATCTTCAGACACGTCATCCCGAACAGCTTCACGCCGGTGCTGGTACAGGCGACGCTCCAGGTCGGCACCGCGATCCTGATCGTCGCCGGCCTCTCCTTCCTCGGGTTCGGCGTCCAGCCGCCCACTCCCTCGTGGGGCCAGATGCTGGCGGTCTCGCGCAACTACATGATCCCGAACCCGTGGTTCAGCGTCTGGCCGGGGCTGGCGATCCTCGTCACGGTGGTCGGGTTCAACATCTTCGGCGACGGGCTGCGAGACGCTCTCGACCCGCGATTCAACAACTAGCCATGACACACCCACTGCTCCGCGTCGAGAACCTGCAGACGCACTTTTTCACCGAAGACGGCGTCGTCCGGGCGGTCGACGGCATCAGCTTCTCCGTCGAGGCCGGCGAGATCGTCGGCCTCGTCGGGGAGTCCGGAGCCGGCAAGAGCGTCGCGTCGGCGTCGCTGCTCCGACTGGTCGAAGAGCCCGGCCGGATCGTCGGCGGCCGCGTCGCGTTCGACGGTGAGACGCTGTTCGAGATCCAGACCGACCGCGACGGGGACCCCGTGCTCGACGACGACGGACGACCCGTCGAAACGGAGGACTCGCTGTCCCGACGAGAGATGCGCACCCGCATCCGGGGCCGGGAGATCGCGATCATCTTCCAGGACCCCATGGAGTCGCTCAACCCCGTCTACACCGTCGGGGGCCAGCTCCGGGAGTTCATCGAGGTCAACCGCGATCTGGGCAAGCAGGCGGCAAAGCGGGAGGCGATCGAGATGCTCCGCGAGGTGGGCATCCCGGAGGCGGCGGCCCGGTACGACGACTACCCACACCAGTTCTCGGGCGGGATGCGCCAGCGCGTGTTGATCGCGATGGCGCTGGCCTGCGAGCCGTCGCTGATCGTCGCCGACGAGCCCACGACCGCGCTGGACGTGACCGTCGAGGGCCAGATCCTCGAACTGGTCGCCGACCTCCAGGAGAAGTACGGCACCGCGTTCGTCTGGGTCACCCACGACATGGGCGTCGTCGCGGAGATCTGCGACCGCGTGAACGTGATGTACCTCGGCGAGATCGTCGAGCAGGCCGGCGTCGACGAGCTGTTTCACGACACGAGACATCCGTACACCGAGGCGCTGTTGCGCTCGATCCCGCGCCCGGATCGCACCGTCGAGGAACTGGACCCCATCGCGGGCGTCATGCCCGAGGCCATCGACCCGCCGAGTGGCTGTCGCTTCCACACGCGCTGTCCCGAGGCTCGCGAGGCGTGTACGCAGGTCGATCCCGACTGTCGCGTGCTGGTAGACGGTGCCCACCCCCACCGGTCGGCCTGTCTCAAACACGACGTGTTCGACGGCGTCGGCTACGAGACGAGCCCGCCCCTCGACAACGAGACACGCAGCGGCGTCGACGTGACGCTGACCGGCGACGGCGGCCGACGCCGAGGTGAGAGCGATGAGTGACACCGAGCGCCAGACCGCGACGGAGCCGACCGCCACGTCCCGCGACGATCCCCTCTTGCGCGTCGAAGGGCTGACCAAGCACTTCCCCAACGACGAGGGGTTCCTCTCGTGGTTGCAGCTGCGACCGGGCGACGGCGACGGACTGGTCGACCTCGGCCGAGAGTGGGTCCGGGCCGTCGAGGACGT
Source organism: Halomicrobium sp. HArcht1-1 (assembly GCF_058933285.1). Classification (NCBI taxonomy): domain Archaea; kingdom Methanobacteriati; phylum Methanobacteriota; class Halobacteria; order Halobacteriales; family Haloarculaceae; genus Halomicrobium; species Halomicrobium sp. HArcht1-1. Next base: position 943,377 of record NZ_JBZYDL010000001.1, on the reverse strand, counting down.
GTCCTTCGAGATCTACGAGGGCGAGACGCTCGGGCTGGTCGGCGAATCGGGGTGTGGGAAGAGCACGCTCGCGCGGACGCTCCTCCGGTTGATCGAGCCGACCGACGGCTCGGTGTACTTCCGGGGCGAGGACCTCGCCGCCATGGACGGGGAGACGCTCCGACGGAACCGCCGGGACATCCAGATGATCTTTCAGGACCCCCAGTCGTCGCTGGACCCGCGCATGAAGGTGGGCAAGATCGTCGAGGAGCCGATGCGCGCCCACGGGATGTACGACGAGTCCGGGCGGGAGGCGCGCGCCCGCGAACTCCTGGGGAAGGTCGGCCTCGATCCACAGCACTACAACCGGTACCCACACGCGTTCTCGGGCGGCCAGCGCCAGCGCATCAACCTCGCACGGGCGCTGTCGGTCAACCCCGACTTCGTCGTCTGTGACGAGCCCGTCTCGGCGCTCGACGTGTCCATCCAGGCGCAGGTGCTCAACACGATGCGGGACCTCCAGGAGGAGTTCGGCCTCACCTACCTCTTTATCGCACACGACCTGAGCGTCATCCGCCACATCTCCGACCGAGTCGCGGTGATGTACCTCGGACAACTGGTGGAACTCGCCGAGAAAGAGGAGCTGTTCGAGAACCCACAGCACCCCTACACGCGGGCGCTGCTGGAGTCGATTCCCGTGCCCGACCCCCGCGTCGAAGGGACCAGAGGCGTCCTCGAAGGCGACGTCCCCAGCCCGATCGAACCGCCGAGTGGCTGTCGCTTCCGGACGCGCTGTCCGGAGCTGATCGCACCGTCGACCTTCGAGCTGACCGACGAGGGGTGGGCACAGGTGCGGCAGTTCACGCGCTCGGTCAAGCGCCACAGCTTCGAGCTGGCCGGAGCAAACGCCATCCGCGCGGAGTTTTTCGGCTCGCGGCTCCCCGACGGTGAGGCCGGTCGGATCGTCTCACGCGCGATCGACCTGCTCGTCGACGACCGCTGGGACGAAGCCGCCGACCTCCTGACAGCGTCGTTCACGGACCCCAGTATCTGCGCCCGAGAACGGCCACGCTACGAGGTGCCAGCAGAGTACGGGAGCGGTCGTCACGTCGCCGAGTGCCACCGACACCGGGAGGACGAGCGCAGTCGATGATCACCAGTCGACCGACAGCGTCCCGTCGCCCTCGGGGTCGGGAGCGATCTCCTCGTCGGTCCGGCGGTCGACCACGTGGATGACGCCCACGTCTTTCTTGGCCGGACACACCTCGGCGGCACGGATCTCGTCGTCGACCTCGTCCTCGCCGACGAAGTACACCTTCGGTGCGGCGATCCCGGTGTCGAGGTTCAGGTCCCAGTTGTGCGAGACCTCGGCGCACTTGCCCGCGCCGATGCACTTGTTGGCCTCGAAGATGATCTTGTAGGGCTTGTCCTCGACCGGCGGCGCGTCGGTCCCGCCCATCTGGCTCGGGTCGACCGGAGCGTCTTCGTCTGCCATATCGGACGAACGCGGGCTGGACAGTTAAGCCCGACTCTTCCCGCAGGACGCTACTGCCCGACGCCGGCCGCGTTGCCGAGTCGGCGCAGCGTCGACCCGTGAAAGCCCAGGCTCAACAGGAGGGCGGCGGCCGCAAGCGCCGACAGCACGAAGTACATCGACTGGACGCCCACGAGGTCCATCACGTTCCCGGCACCCAGTTGACCCAGCGCGCGCCCGGTCCCGATCCCGAACGCCGAGAGCACTGCCTGTCCCGTCGAGGTCAGTTCGTCGGGCGAGAAGCGGTGGGCGAACTCGACGACGGCGAGGTTGTACAGCGCCAGTCCGACGCCGAGCACGAGCTGGACCGCCATGATCGCCGTCGGCGTTCCCACGGCGGCGTAGACGAGGTAACAGCCCGCAAAGAGGGCGGCACCGAGCGAGAGCTGCGTGCGGTTGGCGAGCCCGATCTTGGCCATCGAGAGGAAGATGACGGCCTCGCCGACGGTCTTGACCATCCAGGCGGTGCCGGTGAGGCTGTCCGGCGCGCCGATCGCCCGGACGTACACCGAGAAGTAGGCGCTGCCCGAGGAACTGGCCCCGCCCAGCAGCACCGCGACGCCGAGCAAGAGCAGGAATCGTCGGTTGCGCAGGAGCTTGACGGCCTCGCGTCGGAGATCCGGCGTCAGGTCGGCGTCGGCGTCGGGCACGCTGCGGACGATCAAGACGAGCACGACCATCCCGACCGCGTAGATGTAGAAGACGATCTCCGTCGCGAACCGCGAGAGCAGCCACCCGATGACGAGACTCCCCAGCCCGAACGCGATCGAGCCAAAGGCACGGACCTGTCCGTAGTCGACGCCCCGAGAGAGGATCATCGCGTTGGTGATCGGGACGATCGGTGACCGCACCGTCGAGAGCAGCGCCGTCGCGAGCACGAGCAAGAGGAATGGATCGGGGACGCGCCCGGCCAGCGGGAAGGCGAGGATGGCCACGCTCGACACGCCGGCCGCGATCAACAGGACCGGCTTGGAGGCCGCGAAGCGATCGGCCACTCCGCCCCAGATCGGCTGGGCGATCATCCCGCCGACGACGAGCAGCGCACCCAACAGCCCCATCTGCCCCCCTGTCAGTCCGAGCTCCTCGAAGTAGGCGTTCCGGAAGACGATGAAGCCGTTCGAGGAGGCGAAGAAGACGAAATACAGCAACTGATAGCCGCGCTTGTCCCCGAGCATGGGCAACACTCTCGATTCCTCCTACTTCAAGCCACGGATACGGTACTACAGCCGTTGTTAATCATCGAAGCCGTCCGGCGACAGCGACCCGGTAGCGCCGTTCAGTCTCCCGCTGTCGAACGACGTGGGACGAACAGTCGCCGTTGGTCTCTCGTCAGCGTCGACAGCGCGAGACGCGTCGGACGGTTCTGCACAGACTACAGCCGGCAGTATCAGTCGTGGATCTCGACGCCGTCGATCGTGATCGGCGTCGTCGGTCCGTCGTGCATATCCGTGTCTGCGTTGCCGATCGCTTCGACGACGTCCATGCCGTCCGCGACCTCGCCGAAGACGGCGTGTTTGTCGTCGAGGTGTGGCTGGGCGTCGAGCGTGATGAAGAACTGCGAGCCGTTCGTGTTCGGACCGCTGTTGGCCATCGAGAGCTTGCCGGCCTCGTCGTGGCGCAGTTCGTCGTGGAACTCGTCGTCGAACTGGTAGCCGGGGCCGCCCCGTCCGGTGCCGGTCGGATCGCCGGTCTGGACCATGAAGTCCTCGATGACGCGGTGGAACTCGACGCCCTCGTACAGCGAGTCGCCGCGAACCTCGCCGCTCTCGGGGTCTTCCCACGTCGTCGTGTCCGGGGCCGGCTCGGCGTCGGCCGCCGGATCGTGCTCGGCCAGTCCGAGGAAGTTCTCGACGGTACGGGGTGCGCGCTCGTCGTACAGTTCCAGTTCGATGTCGCCCTTCGAGGTCTCCAGCGTGACGCGTGTCATATCCAGTCAGTAGAGAGGACCCGGCAAAACCCTGATGGTCGACGCTGCCCACCGGTACTACAGTAGCCATTGAAAGTCAATGCACACCCGATCGCACGACAGCAGTGTGATCGGTGTGTGACTCGTTTCAATTGTTACTATAGTCGTCGCCCCGGAGGCGTGCGATCGTCTTCCCTCCGACGAACCGAGGTACGTCGATCGCGTACTGCTCGTAGACGTCACCGTACTGTTCGGAGAGCCACGGTTCCTCGGCGAAGGGAAAGCTCACCCACAGCGCCAGATACAGCCCGCACAACACTACCACCAGCGGTGCGTCGGTGACCAGCAGAAAGCCGATCGTTGCCAGGACGTACCCGACGTACTGTGGATTCCGAGAGAGGCGATAGACACCCTCAGTCTGTAGTTCCTCGTTCATACCTCGTGTCTGCTCGACGCCGAGGGCCCGGGTTGCCACCAACACGACGAGGAAGCCAGCGATCAAGAGGGCCCCACCGAGGAGTCGCGTCCACGGCGGCAGTCCGAGCGCGTCGAACTGGAGAATCCCCAGGACGAGGAGCGATCCGTTTAAAACGTGTGAAAGCCCCCAGAAAGTGTAGTACTGCCAGTCGCGACTGCCGAGTGGGTAGTACGAAACCGTGCCAGAAATGCTCGCCAGGACCCCGGTGAGGTTCACGGCTCCCGCGAGTGCTCCCAGGCCGAAAACGAGCCACTCGAACGGTTGAATTACGACCATCGTTTTGAAATGAACGACAGATAACTGTGTAAGCTTTTCTGATAACTGGCAATCGAGTGTCTCTCACAGCCTCGCCGTCACCTGCTCGCCGCTGACGACTTCGGGTACGATCACCTCGTCGGCACCCGCACGACGGGCCAGCGCTTCGTCCATCCGACTGCCGGCCCGAACCACCAGCTCGACGGTGGGCGCGAGCTGACTCGCGGCGATGGCGATCTGGACGTTCGCGCTCGTGTCGTCGATAGCGCCGATCACGGTCCGAGACCGTTCGACGCCAGCGTCGGTCAGCGTCTCGTCCTGTCGGGCGTCGCCGCTGACTGCGAGGTGTCCGTCGTCGATCGCTCGCTCGAACTGTTCGTCTTCCTGTTCGACGACGACGACGTCGCGGTCGCGCTCTTGCAACCCCGCGGCGACGGTCTGTCCGAAGGTCCCGTAGCCACAGACGACGACGTGGTCGTCGAGTTCCTCGATCGTCTGTTCGATTTGCATCTGTCGAAGTTCCTCCTGAATCTGGCCGCCGAACGTCGCCGACAGCAGCGTCTCGCCGATCCACAGTCCCGCCACCACGAGTCCGGAGAGCACGACGATGGCGTACGCTTTGACCAGTCTGACCGGGCCGTCGTGGGACTGGAAGTGCAACTCGATGCTGGTCGGATCGAGGAGCCAGAACAGTGCGTCGACGACGCCGACGCCCGCGAGGACGCTGAACCCTACGACGCCCGCGACGACGACGGCGACGAACCCGAAGACCGGCCGGATCATCCGACGCAGGAGCGCCCGTCGCAGGACACCTCTGAGGAGCGTCCCGAGCACCGTCAACACCGCACCTCCGGATCGGACTGTGGTGGATCGATACGACGCGGTACGACTATCATGTGGGTATGTGGCACACCCTGTCTCGGAAGAACGAATGGTTATTGATACCACTTCTCATTAAACAGTATAGAGACATTAAATCCGAGTCTCGACATCGGGACGGGTACTGGGCCAGTAGCACGAGCAGTCGACGTGGCCCGCTACAGCGACGCCACGACGAACTCGGTGCTGGAGCCGAGCGGATCGTCTGCGCTCGTCGTTCGGAGGTCGTCGAAACCCGCGTCCCGAAGCTGTTCTCGTGTCCGCTCTCGCCCCGGTGCTGCGAAGAACATCTCGCCGCCCATCCAGCCGCGCCGAACCGTCTCGAAGCGGCCACCGGGCAGCGTCATCAGGACGCTGCCGCCCGGCTCCAGTACCCGAGCGAACTCCCGGTAGACTGTCGGCTGTTCGTCGCGTGGGACGTGAAAGACCGCGTAGTAGGCCGTAATTCCGTCGACGGCGTCGTCGGCGACCGGCAGCGCGGTCATGTCCCCCTGCAGGAGGCGGGCCCCGGGAACCGTCTCGGCTGCGAGTTCGAGTCCACGTCTGGAGAAGTCCAGTCCCAGGCTACCGGCCGGCAGGTTCGCCAGCGTCCGGGCACCGTCGCCACAGCCCGCGTCGAGGACGAGCGGGTCGGGCGGTAACTCGTCGAGGAACTCCCCGATCAGTGCCGCGTCGGAACCGCCAGGATCACGCTGGCGAGCGTACGTCTCGGCGACTTCCTCCCATGCCGCGCGGACGTCGTTACGATCCATACCGCCCCTTGGGGCTCGTCCCCAAAGAGTGCTCCCCGGCCAGTCAGATCCGACGGTATTTCCGCCCGGCGGCCAAGGAGTCGTATGGTCGATACGGCCACGGATGCACACACGGCAGCCGTCGACGCGGTCGCGGGCCGGCGCTACGAGCGTGCCGGCGACGAGTACACGCGAGCGGCACGAGCGAGACTCGCTCGTCCCCACGAGGGACACCATCCCTTCGAGGCCGACGAGAACGGCTGGATCGGCGTGGGACTACGATACCTCGCGACCGCCGCGGTCGCCTACCGCGTCGCTGGAGCCGACGAACGGGCGACCCACCGCTGTGTCGAGGGTGTCGCTGTCTCCCGGGACCTCGAACACGTCCTCGAACACCCGGTACAGCGGGCCTGCCTCGCCGAGTTCGTCGCCGACTACCGGGTCGTGGGCGACGTGGGAGACGCACAGGCGGCGTACGCGGACGCGGTCGACGCCTACGAGGTGGTCGACGTGGAGTCGCCACAGCGGTGGGCGACGACACCGCTTTTCGAGGCCGCGGCGGCGACGATCAAACAGGTCGCTCGCGGGCTCGACGACGGGGAAATCGCGATCACGTGGGCGGATCTCCACGGGGCCGATCCGAACGAGCCCGGCCCGTTTCTCGCTCACCGAGCGCAGTTCAAGCGCCAGCGCTTCCGGTCGCTGGTGGCACGTGCCGTCGACGACGGCACTCTCGCCGCGAGCCGCGGCACGACGGAGTACAACAACGCGAACTTCAGGTGTCCGGAGTGTGGCTCGACGGACGTAAACTGGGTCGCCGACCGCACGCTCTGCATGCGGTGTTCGACACCGATGGAGCGCTCTAGTCGGTGAAGAAGTCGACGAGAGCCTCGTTGACCCGCTCCGGCGCGTCGAACTGGACCCAGTGGCTCGCGTCGGGAATTCGCTCGACTGCGATGTCCGACGCCCACTCGTCGAGTCCCTCGGTCAGTTCGAGATCGAGCGCGAAGTCTTGCTCACCCCACAGCAGCAGCGTCGGCACGTCGACGCTGCGGTCGGGCTCCTCGCCGCCGGTCAGCATCGACTGCGCTCGCTGGCGGCCGAGCGCCCGGTAGTAGTTGACCGCCGCCGTCAGCGCGCCCGGCGTCGCGAGGGCGGACTTGTAGCGCTCGACGTCCTCGTCGGTGAACGCGTCGGGCCTGACTGTATCGCCCAGAATCGACTCGACGGCGGCGTAGTCGTTCAGTCGAAACCCCAACTCGGGGAGGACGGGCAACTGGAAGTAGAAGACGTACCAGGACTTCGCGATCTGGGTGGGCGAGGAGCGAAGCAGCCGCTCGTATCTGGTCGGGTGGGGCGCGTTCAGAACGGCCAGCCGATCGACGACATCGGGACGGTCGCTGCCGACGTGCCAGGCGATCAGGCCGCCCCAGTCGTGGCCGACGACGTGGGCTCGCTCGCGGCCGCAGTGCTCGATCAGTCCGGCGACGTCGGCGACCAGCTCGTCGACTCGATAGTCGCCGACGTTCGGTGGCTTCTCCGAGCGGTTGTAGCCGCGCAGATCCGGCGCGACGACCCGGTAGCCGGCGTCGGCCAGCGACGGGAGCTGATTGTGCCAGGAGTACCAGAACTCCGGGAAGCCGTGGAGCAAGACCACGAGGTCGCCGTCGGCGGGGCCGGCGGTCACGTAGTGCAGGCTGATCCCGTTGACCGTCGCGCGTTCGTGTGTCACCGCTTGCTCGTCGAACGTGGGTGTCTGAGATGTCATCTGAGAGCGTCGGTCTGGCGGTGTCGTCAGTACGAGCGGAGGTCTTCGAGGACCGCGGCGGCGCTGCCGTCGCCGATGGCAGCGCGGGCTTCCGCCAGGCCGTCGTCGAGACTCGACACGTCCTCGCGTGCGTAGATGCGCAGTGCGGCGTTGAGTTCGACGGCGTCGGCGAAGGCGTCCTCGCGGTCGCCTGCGACGACTTCCTCGGTGATCGTCGCCGAGTCGCCGGCCACGTCCTCGACTTCGAGGTCCTCGCCCTGGATGTCCATCCCGTACTCGGAGGTGCGGATCTCGTAGTCGAGGATGCCGTCCTCGTCGGCCTCGGCGTCGTCGGAGGGCCACTCGGCGACGACGGTCGCGCCGGGGCGGATGTCGTCGTACCCCTCCATCCCCTGGAAGAACAGCGCGCGGTCGGCGGGGTTGCGCTGGGACTTCGTGAGCGTCTTGACCATCCGCTTGGCGAACGCGAGGTGGTAGAAGCTCCCGAGGTGGACGCTCGCGTCGGCCGGATTCGCCAGCGTCTCGACGGTGTTGACGTAGGTCCGCACGCCCATCATGTCCCGCCGGTCGAAGAGGTCGTCGACGCCGGGGTTGAACTCGGGCTGGTAGTAGAAGCCAAAGCCAACGTCGTCGACCAGGTCGGCGCTCTCGCCGGGCGAGAGGTCCGTCGTCGCACCGAGTTCGTCCAGCACGTGCTTGTAGGCGTCGAGCTTCTGGGTCGGTACGCGATCGCCCGAGTGGACGACGACCGGCGTGCCAGCGGCGGCGGCGACGACGCCGGCCGCGACGCCGAGGATGGCGGAGGTGTGCTTGCCGTCGTAGTTGGCCCCGCAGTCGACGGGGTCTGCGCTGGGAGCCGCGACCTCGACGCTCTCCTCGCGCATCACGTCGACGAAGGCCGCCAGCTCCTCGGGCGTGTTTCGCTTCCAGCGGTTCGCCAGCCAGAACGCGCCCAGCGTCGTCTCGTCGGGCTCGCCGTCGAGGATCCGCTGGAACGCCTCGCGGGCCTGTTCGCGGCACATGTCTTCGGCGGACTTGTGTCCGGAGCCGACGACCTCGGTCATCAGACGCTTGAGCGGCCACTCCCCGTACTCGCTGGTCGCTTGTGACATGCGAACAGGTTCGGCCGCGACCGGCTAAAGCCCCCCGGTTTCCCACCGAGATTGCCGGTCGAGTACCCACAAATCTGGGGGATCGAGTGGAGAGACAGTCGAAAAGGATACACCACCACACTCCCTAGCCGTGGTGATGAGTCTCCAGTCGGGCGACTGGCGCGAGCGCATCGACGACGTGGACGCCACGCTCATCGACGGCTTCCAGAGCGGGTTCCCCGTCGAGGAGCGTCCCTTCGAAACCGTCGGCGAGGAGCTGGGGATCGACGCCGACGACGCACTCGAACGCGTCCGACGACTGCTCGACGCGGGCGTCTTCCGCCGGTTCGGCCCGGTGTTGAACCCCCCCGTCATCGGGTCGTCGGCGCTGGCGGCCATCTCGGCACCCGACGAGCGCTTCGACGAGTGTGCCGAGATCGTCAACGGCTACGACCAGGTCAACCACAACTACGCCCGCGACCACGAGTGGAACATGTGGTTCGTCGTCACTGCCAGCACCCGCGAGCGCCGCGACGAGATCCTCGCGGAGATCGAGTCCCGGACCGACTGCTCGGTGCTCGTACTCCCGATGTTGACCGACTACTACATCGACCTGGAGTTTCCCGTCGTCAACACGGATCGCTTCGCCCGCGAGAGCCTGCAGTCGACCGACGTGAGTGCGACCCGGATCAGCGAGTCGGCGGCCGCAGACCTGACGCCACTGGCCCGCCGGCTCCTGCTCGCGATCCAGGAGGGGATGCCGCTGTCGGCGACGCCGTACCGGGAGCTGGCTGCGAGCGTCGACGCGCCGGTCGAGGACGTGCTGGCGACGATCGAGCGCCTGCGCGAGGACGGCTGTATCAAACGAATCGGCTGTGTCGTCAACCACGTCGCGACCGGCTTCGACAGCAACTGCATGGTCGTCTGGAACGTGCCCGACGACGAACTCGACGAGCGCGGGCGGACGGTCGGCGAACTGCCATACGTGACGCTGTGTTACCACCGCCCGCGGCGACCGGAACAGGACTGGCCGTACAACCTCTTTACGATGATCCACGGGCGGGAGAGCGACGCCGTCGACGCGAAGATCGACGAGCTGGCGAGCGATTACCTGCCCGACGACCACGAGCGGCTCTACTCAACGGCGACGCTGAAACAGACCGGGGCGCGGTACGACGATCTCGTCGGGAACTAACTTACGGCGTCATCGACGAGGGGGCAAACTCCCAGACGGCGGCCGGTCCCCGGAACGCTTTTGCGTTAGTTGGTTCATAGTACACCTAGTCAGATGGCCGTGAGCGAGCGTGCGACTGTGCTGATCGTCGACGACGAGCCCGACGTGGCAGACGCCTACGCAGCCCAGCTGCGCGGTCAGTACGACATCCAGACGGTCTACAGCGGCGAGGCCGCGCTGGACGCACTCGACCCCGAGATCGACGTGGTGTTGCTCGATCGACGGATGCCGGACATCTCCGGCGACGCCATCCTCGAACGGATCCGTGAGCGCGACCTGCCGGCGCGGGTAGCGATGGTGACCGCGGTCGATCCCGACTTCGACATCATCGACATGCCCTTCGACGACTACGTCGTCAAGCCAGTCAGCCGCGACGACCTCTTCGAGACGATCGAGCGGCTCCAGAGCTGTGCGGCCTACCAGAACCACCTGCGGGAGTACTACGCGCTCACCTCGAAGTTCGCTGCGCTCAAAGCGTCCAAACGAGAGGCGGAACTCCAGTCGAGCGACGAGTTCCAGGAGCTCAAAGATCGGATCGAGGACCACCAGGCCGAACTCGACGAGATCGTCGACCGCTTCGACGAGCACGATTACGAGGCGATCTTCCGCGACGTGGGCGGTCGTGCAGAGCTGTCGCTGGACGAGTGATCGACCCACTCACACTGTGACCCCGCTTTTTCGGGGGTTCCGAAAGCACTAACCGAAGTTGTTCCCTAGGACGGGTCGATGAGCCAGCAACTGCCGGACGTTCAGGCGTCGAGCCCGGACGTCACCGTCGGCCTCAACCGCGTCGGCGTCACCGGCGTCGAGAAGCTCGTGAAGATCGACCGGGCCGACCAGCGCCCGATCGTGCTGATGGCGACGTTCGAAGTGTTCGTCGATCTCCCCTCGTGGCGCAAGGGCGCGGACATGAGCCGCAACATGGAAGTCATCGACGAGACGCTCGAAGCGGCGGTCCGCGACGAGGTCTCGGGTGTCGAAGCGGTCTGCGGTGAGGCGGCCGAACGCCTCCTGGACAAGCACGACTACACGACCAACGCCGAGGTGCGCATGGAAGCCGAGTACGTCACCCGCGAGGAGACGCCGGCCTCCGAACGGCCCACCCAGTCGACGGCCGACATCGTCGCGTCGGCGACCGCCGACGAGGACGGGACTCGCGAGGAGATCGGAGCCCGCGTCACCGGGATGACAGTCTGTCCCTGCTCGCAGGGGATGTCGGCCGCCCGCGCTCGCGAGACGCTGCGGGGCCTCGACGTCGACGACGAGACCATCGACTCGTTCCTCGAAGAGGTCCCCCAGCCGGGCCACTCCCAGCGGGGCCACGCGACACTGACCATCGAGAGCGAGGGCGCGCCCGACGTGGACCTGCTCGACGTGATCGAGGTCGCCCGCGAGTCGATGAGCGCGCGCATCTACAACCTCGCCAAGCGCCCCGACGAGGACCACATGACCTACGAGTCACACAAGAACGCCAAGTTCGTCGAGGACTGCGTGCGCTCGATGGCAGAGGGCGTCGTCGACCGCTTCGATCATCTCCCCGCGGACGCCGTCGTAACGATGAAACAGTCAAACGACGAGTCGATCCACCAGCACAACGCTCACGCCGAGCGGGTGGCGACGTTCGGCGACCTCGAAGCGGAACTGGCCGACGACTGAGGCGTCAGTCGCCGACGATCTCTCGGGCCCGCTGCCAGCGTGGCTCGAACTCCGCGTAGATCTCGTCCGCGAACTCCGGATCTTTCAGGTCGATGACGGCGAACGTCGACCCTCCGAGCGGGTGGGGAACCTCGATACAGACCTCGACGTCGTCGATCAGTTCGAACGTCGACGTGACCTCCTCCGTGGTGCGGTAGTGGTAGTTGTCGTACTGCTGGAGGCGTCGCTGGTAGGCCTCGCCCACGTCTGCCGGGACTGCCTCGACGAACGAGGGCGGCAGGAGCATGTACACCTCGACGCCGCGCTGGAGGGCACTCTCCAGTTCGTCGACCAGCCGGTCGGTCGCCTCGGTCAGGTCGAGTTGCCGGCCGGGCAGCGAGCCCACCATCACGATCCGCTCGTCGGCGGCCGAGAGCCGTTCGACCAGGAGGTCGACGGTCTCGGCAGGGCCGACGGCGGCGGTCCAGAACGGTTCCTCGACCGGCTCGGCGGATTCGAGTTGATTCGAGAGCTCGTCGACGATCTCCTCGTACTGCTTTGCCTTCTCGTCGAGCTGGCGTTTCTTGTCCTCCAGGAGTCGCTCCAGGGCGGTGTCGGGCTCGACCGGCGCGTACTTTTTGGGGCGACTGGCCGTCTGGCTGCGGACGAGGTTGTACGTCTCCAGACTGTTGAGCACGTCGTAGATGCGGCCCATCGGAACGTCACTGGCGCGTGACAACTCCTTCGCGGTTGTCGGTCCCGTGTCCAGCAGTGACCGGAAGGCGCGATCTTCGTACTCGGAGAGGCCGAGGTCTCTCAGATTCGCCATACCGACGACAGGACACGGACAGTCAAAAACGCATCGACAGTTTGCCCGCGTGTATCGTTTTTTCGAACGACGCCTACGCGTCGCCCGTCAGGACGGCTTCGAGCCCCGCCGGCTCCTCGGCCGTGCCGACCTGCTCGCCGCCTTCGAACAGGACCGCCTCGTCGCCGCCCACGTCGGGGACGACGACGGTCTCGTGGTCGGCCAGTCGGAGTGCGGCCCGGTGGAGGTCGCTCCCGGCTCGCGGGCCGACGCGGAGGACGGCGGGCGAGCGAAGCCGGGCGGCCGTGGCCGCGTAGTGTGCGACTTCGACGCCCATTCGGTCGGACGCACCGGCGAAGGCCGCGATGGCGTCGTGAGCGGCCGCCTGGTAACGCTCGTCGTCGGCGAGTGCGGCCAGATCGAGCAAGGCGTCGGCCAGCTCGACGGTCGCGTCGAGTGGGTACTGCGAACGCGAGCACAGACCCGGCCCGTCGGCCGGTCCGTCGCGAAACGCTCCGCTCTCGGTCTGGAGGTGTTCGATCGCCCAGTCGGCGATCGCTCTGGCGGGGCGGCCCTCGCCGAGCACCTGCCAGCTCGTCGTCAGCCCCTGCAGGACCCGCGCCTGGTCGAGGAGGAGTCCGGTCGGCCCCACGGCGTCGTCGGTCCGGTAGTGCGTGACCGCGCCGTTCTCGACGAGCGTCTCGGTGATCGTCTCGCGGGCGCGTTCGGCGTACCGGCGAGCCCGCTCGTCGTCGGTGTAGGCGGCGTACGTCGCCAGCGCGTCGATGGCCATCCCGTTCCGGTCGGCGAAGACCGTCTCGTCGACCTGGGGCGGGTCCGCCGAGGCCCGATCGCTGGCGTCCAGCCGGTGGTACGTGTCGTCGCCGGCCTGACTGGCGGCGAACGCGCCGCTGGTGTCCCCGCCGGTGTCGACCCACAGCTCCGTCGTCAGGTACTCGATGGCCCGCTCGGCGGTCTCGCGATAGGCCTCCTCCCCCGTGTACCGATAGCCGTGAGCGAACGCCCTGACGAGGCCGGCGTTCTCGTCGAGGAGCCGCTCGGTCCGCGCGTCCGACCACGTCCGGCCGTTCGCGTAGCGATAGAACCCGCCGTCGTCGGTGTCCCGGAGGTGCGTCTGAATCGCCTCAAGCGTCCGTGTCGCCTGGTCGCGAGCCCGCACCAGCGCGAACTCGACGGTCCGTGGCAACGGGAACTTCACGTCGGTGCCCCAGCCGCCGTACTCCTCGTCGTAGGCCGCGAGCAGCTGTTCGACCATCGCCTCCTCGATCCGTGCGGTCACCTCACCAGCGGGCGGTGCCTCGGTCTGCAGCGAGCGCGGGACGGAGCCGGCGGCCTCCCCCTCCGTCTCCCACGTCTCGCGGACACTGTCGAGAATCCCGCGGAAGCCGTCGGGCCCGAGATACGTCGCCCCGGTCAGCACCGTCCCGTCGGGCGTGAGAAACACCGTCGAGGGAAACCCACCCATGATGTATCGCTCGCGCACCTCGGGGTGGCGGTCGCCGTCGACCCGGATCGGGACGAAGCCGTCGTTGACGTTGGCCGCGATCCGTGGCTCCGCGTACGTCTTGCGGTCCATCTCGCGACACTCGGGGCTCCAGGGCACCGTCAGCGCGAGCAAGATCGGCTTGCCGGCCTCCCGCGCCGCCTCGAAGGCCGCCGGCCCCCACTCGCGCCACTCGACTTTCGTCTCCGCTGCGAACTGATCCATACCCGGGTTACGGAGCCGACCGGCAAGAGACTTGCACTCTCGGATCAGCTCGGTCAACACGCCGTCCGGTGACGTCGGGGCACGCTCCCACCGGTCCGATACTCGAAAAGCGTTTGAGTCGCGGCCGGCAAGTGCGGGTATGCTCCGGGTCATCGCGGTGTTGCTGTTGATACCGCTGCTGGACGCACTCCTGCTCGTCGTCGCCGCAACGCAGTTCGACACGCTCTCTGCGGCCGTCGTCGTGTTGCTCGTCGTCGTCACCGCCCTCGTCGGGATGTTGCTGGTCCGTGCCGAGGGACGCCACACGCTGCGCCGGATCCAGGAGAAGCTGGCGACCGGTGAGGTACCGACCGACGAGCTGGTCGACGGCGGCTTCCTCGTCGCCGCGGGCGCGTTCTTCCTCACGCCCGGCTTCGTCACCGACCTCCTCGGCCTCCTGCTCGCGCTGCCGATCACGCGCGCGCCGATCCGCATGGCCGCCAAACGCTGGCTCATCACCCCCTACCTCGACGCCAAAGCTCAGGGATTCGTGAGCGGCAACGTCTACGTCGGCGGCTTCCCCGGCCAGGGCGACGCCGGCCCGGGTCCGAGCGGTCCGGCCGGCGGCCCCGACAGCGGCCCGAGCGACGGCCCCGGTACCGTCGGCTCGGAGGGGTCCCCTTCCGGTTTCGACCACGACAACGCCACCGACATCGACTTCGAGGAACGCGACGAGTGAGACTGCCGACCGCCGGTCTTCGACGGCCCCTCGCTACACCGTGCCGGCGACGCTCGTGACACAGTGACAGCCGACAGGACGACGACGGGCGTGGTGTCGACCCACACTCCGCCCCCGAAAAGTAACGTTTAACAGTACCCCTCGGGTACACTCGGATGCACTCGCTCGGGCCGGTAGCTCAATCAGGTTGAGCGCTCGGCTGATAACCGGGAGGTTCGCGGTTCAAATCCGCGTCGGCCCATTCGTTTTTCACACGGTCGTTGGCTGATCGAGAATCGCAAGTACAGTCTTCGAGGCATTCGAGTTCTGGCGAGACGCTCCGTGAGCAGAACTGTCGAAAATCCGAGTGGTGCTGGAAGCCAGTTTCCCACCCTCCCCTCTGGCGATTTTCGTTAGCCGGAGGAGAAGGGCTGTGGGCCAGCGCGATCGTCGCCAGCGATCCCCACGACGACCCGCCGATGCCCGACGTACTCGATGCAGCGCTGACCCACCTCGTCGAGAGCGAGGACAACATTGACGACGCACCCGGGGAGCTGGACCCCGAGACAATCCAGCAGTTCAATACCAGTGTGATCGGGTTACGGTATCGGACGAGTGTCGAGAGCAAGTGGCGGTAGCGTTTTGTGTGAGTGTAACGGATGTACAGGCGTATGCCAGAAGCCGACTCGAACGACAATGATCCCGAGATCGACCGGATCAATCTCCGAATCTCGCGGTCGTTCCTCGACGTGGTCGACGAGACGTGGCGCGAGCGTGGCTTCAACAGCAGAAGCGAGTTCATCCGCTACGCACTCCGTGATTCGGTGAATCATCCCGAGGGCGCGGGCGTGTGGAAGGACCTCGCCATCAGTGAAGCGCAATTCGACGAGGGTGACGGCATTTCGAGCGACGAGGTCAAAGCGAAGTATGGATCAGACGACGAGTGATGACGATTGGGACTGGGAATTCTCGCCGCGCGCTGAAAACCAGTTCTCGCAGTTGGGGAGCGATAGCCAACAGCGGATCATCGACAAGCTGGAGGAAGTCGTTTCCTCGGAGTGGCGCGACCCCGACGACTTTCTCGAACCGCTGACGGGTTCGCCGTTTCAGAAGCTCCGTGTCGGTGGGTATCGCCTCGGCTGTCGACTCTTGCACGAGTCGAAGATGCTCCGAGTCGAGAGCGTTCGGAAGCGTGAAGGCGCGTACAAGGGCGACGACGATTAGACTGGAGTCCCGCTTACGACTGGCAGCAATTCCTCAACAAGGCCAGCGCGATCGTCGCCAGCGACCCCCACGACGACCCACCGATGTCCGACGTACTCGATGCAGCGCTGACCCACCTCGTCGAGAGCGAGGCGAACGTCGACGACGCGCGGGCTCGGCGTGAGCTTCCGTCCGGTGTGGTCACGCGCGAGCAGTTGGTGGAGATCGCCGACGAAGTGGCCGGCGTCGCCCGGAAGGAAATCCAGGCGCTTTGGCAGGCGGCGCTGCTGGTCGAGGAGCGGGACCACAGCGAGATCGGGAGCGACGACGTGGCCGATTCCTACGAACGGGCGCAGCGGTACATTCTGGAGCAGAATCTGGGGTCGCTGCCGTTCCACCACCAGTTACTGTACAAACTGATTCGTGTGGGCGGTGGGCTGACGGCTGGGGAGTTGCACGAGCGGTACGAGGCGGTGGCCGACGACGTGTTCCGTGAGCGTGGGCTGACACCGATCTCGGAACGGTCGAGGCGGTTGAAGCTCTCGAAGCTGGAGGATTACGAGTTGATCGAGGTGGAGGGGGAGAATCGCCATCGAAGCTATACTGTGAGGGATGGAAATGTTAAGGCCCCGATTTCAGTGAATTTGGTCGTCTCCGGGTGAAAATCTATCGAGGGTGACAAGCGAGTTGCTAAAATATTCATCTTTCTCCGATCCTTGAATTCTCAATTAGTGCCAAGACCACATTCATTTGAGATGCACTTTTTTATGCCGCATAAAATATCCGTCTGATTTAATTACTTCCAGATGGAAACGATTAGTGATGGATACGATACAAGCAGCCCCCCTTCAGAATATAGATACCGCATATGGGAACTCACCCGAGGACGCCATCGTTTCAGTAATACAACAACACCCGGCTTTTCATCCCGATAGTGAAAACAAACATCTCACTGATCGGCCAGAGTACATGGGTGCAACGCCCTCATTCCTTAATGAGTTTGATTTAAATGATGAGTCAAACTCTGCGGGTGAAAAAAGTCCCAAAGTGACTATCGACTGGGGATACTTTACTGGAAACTATGTGTACATATCAATCCAGAATATCTGGCTTGATTTGATGTACGATGATGGCGATAGAGCAGAAGTAAAATTCACTGCATCGATTGCCATTCCAGAAAGCCTTCTTGAATCTAGTAACACGGCGCCTACCGGAGTATATCAGTGGGAAGCTGAACGAATTAGTACAGAGCCAAAGTCTTTCTAATACGCTTTGAGCAAACGCGGAGATAATGCTGAGTGAATCCTCCCGGAAATCTAGCACCTATTTACCTCGAATCCACCCCTCGAACCGTCTGTATGCAGGACAGCATGGAGGTCGACAGTGGCGAGGAGGTGACTGTAGAGCACATGAAGACCCTCTCCGGCGACGGCACACGCTTCGTACCACGGAGTCCCCGGCGTCGCTCGTCCGCGTCACGCCCAGAAGCTCACCGGCGACACGGACGGCCCGCGGCCCACGTCGAGCGTCGCGGAAAAGACACGGCTGTCCCTCTCGGCAGGATCGGCGGCCGACGCCGGCCTCGGCGTGGTCCAGGCGGTCGACGCTGGCGGCTGACGACGCTGTCGAGTGGGAACGCCGGCACAGCGTCCACGCGAACACTTATACTCGGATCTGACAAAGACGAGAGCGGATGATCCGGCTCGGAACGGGGCTGCTGTCGACCGCCGACGGCCAGTCGAGACTGCTCGTCGGCTCCGAGCCGGTGTCGCTGCTGCTGGTGTTGACCGCCGCAGTCGTCGGGATGGGCGTCGCGTTCCTGGTGTGGCTCCACCGGGATCGTCCCGGTGCGCCGCCGCTGGCCGTGTTCGTCACCACGGCCAGCCTGTGGTCGATGGCCGAAGGGCTAGAGCTTGCGGCCGCCGGGTTCGGAGAGATGCGTGCGCTCGCACAGGCGGAGTTGATCCTCTCGACGGTCATCCCGCTGGCCTGGCTGGTGACCGTGCTCGAATACACCGGCAGAGGGGAGTGGCTCACCCGTCGTCGGCTGGCGGGGCTGCTGGTAGAGCCGCTGCTCGTTACGGTCCTCGTCGTGACGGCACGTCGCCACGCGCTGGTCTGGCAGTCGACGGGAACGACCGTCTTCGGGAACACGAGCGTCTTCGCACCGACCTACGGAATCGCCTTCTGGGCACATCTGGCGTACTCGCTGGCGCTGGTCGTCGTCGGCGGCGTGTTGCTCGGGCGTCTCCTCGTTCGGTCGAATCGACTCCACCGCTGGCAGAGCACTGCGCTGCTGGGCGCGATTGCCGTCCCGATGATCGTCCACGCGCTGTTCGTCCTCGACGCCCTCGACGTCGTCACCTCGGGGTTCGACCCGTCGAGCCTTGGCTACGTCGCCGCCGGCATCGTCCTCGCGGTGGGCATTCTCCAGCGCGAACTGTTCGACATCGGGCCGGTGACCAGAGAGATCGGTCGCGAAGTCGTCCTCGCCGAGATGAACGATCGGGTGTTGATCCTCGACGGCGAGGGTCGGATCGTCGACGCCAACCGTGCGGCCGAGACGCTGTTCGAGGGATCGCGCGACGACGTGCTCGGGAACACACTCGCGACGGTGCTCCCCGATCTGGCCACAGCGCTGCCCGACACACCCACGGAGGGGCGGCTCGAACTGCCCCTAGAGAGCGAGGGGGAAGTCAGGTACTACGACGTTCGCATTGCCGGACTGTCCCGCGCCTACGGCGTCCTCTCGGGGCAGGTCGTCAGCCTCCGCGACGTGACCGAGCGCCGACAGCGAGAGCAGCAACTCGACGTGCTCAACCGGCTCCTGCGGCACAATCTCCGCAACGACCTGAACGTCGTTCGGGGGAACGCCGAGCTGCTCGGAGCGGCCGTCTCGGGTGAGGAACACGACCGGATCGACCGGATCACGTCGACGACCGACGATCTCGTGGCGACCAGCGACAAGATCGGTCAGATCGCCGACGCGGTCGAACGCGACGAGCGATCGCCGATCGAGCTGTGCTCGGAGGTCGACGCCGTGGTTCGCGACGTTGAACCACGGTTTCCGGACGGAACGGTCACCGTCGACTGTCCCGAACCGCTCACCGTCACGGCCGGTTCGTCGCTGTGGACCGCGCTCGAAGAACTCCTCGATAACGCCCTCCGCCACGGTGGCGACGCACCGACCGTGACGGTGCGCGTCGCCGAGAACGTCGCCGATCGACAGGTCCGTCTCGACGTGATCGACGACGGGCCAGGGATCGACGAGGCCGAGATCGCTGCGGTGACCAGCGGCGAGGAGACGGCGCTGCACCACGCGTCCGGGGTCGGACTCTGGCTCGTGACGTGGGTCGTGCGTGGCTACGGCGGCACGATCGACTTCGCCGTCGAGGACGGGACGACCGTCACCGTCCGACTGCCGCGGGCCGACGGGTCGTTGAGCCTCGACGACGCGACACCCTCCGTGACCGAGTAACGGCGAGTCAGCAGGGTTTTGTTCACCCTCGGCGTCGCGAACCCATGGGATACCACGTCGTCGATCCCGCCGACCTCGACCCGGAACCGGATCGTCCGTCCGAGATGAAGTACGTCAGCGAGGCCGCAGACCTCGATCACATCGGGCTGCGGACCTACCGCGTCGAACCCGGCGAGTCGATCCCGCTGTCGGGCCTGCACTACCACGACGAACAGGAAGAGGTGTTCTACGTCCGCGAGGGGCAGCTGAGCGTCGAGACGCCCGATCGAACGTACACCGTCGATCCCGGCCAGTTCTTCGTCGCCGAACCGGGTAGTCCCCACCGCGCGCACGTCGCCGCCGACGCCGACGGGGAGTGTCGCCTTCTCGGGATGGGCGCACCGCCACAGAGCGACGGCCACAGCTACGAGGTGTCCTGAGTTCACGGAATCCCGGCGGCAAGCACCATCCCGACGTACCCGACCACGGCGAGCGGGAGTCCGACGTGTATCAGCCGGCGACTGTTTCGCGCGAACTGGCACAGCGCCTCGGGACCTCGTTCGGCGAGGACGACGGCTTCCAGAGAGTCGCTCCCCGCAGCACGACCGAACACGGTGACGGTGTCGCCGGGTGCGAGCACGCGCTCTATCTCGTCACCGTCGACTCGGCCGGTGAGGAATCCGGGACTCGCGTCGGTCGGGTCGACTCGGACGGCCCCGTCCGACCCGGTGAGATCGAACGGGACCGCACGCCGCTCTGTGGCGACCAGTGCCTGTCCCCGAGCCGACGCCACCTGCTCTTCTACGGCCCCAAATCCGGGGCACTCGCCGCGCTGGACGACCAGCGCCGGGCTCCCGTCCGACGCCGAAACGACCTGTCCGTCTCGACAGGGTTCTGCCACACCGTCGACGAGTACGTGGCCGCTGGCGGGGACCCTGGCGGGCGTCACCTCGTCGGCTGCGTGGATCGCCGTCGCCAGCCGATACTGTCGACCGCCGTACGCAGTCGCTCCGGCACCGACGAGAAAGAGCGTCCAGGCGAGGTGGTACGTATCGAGACCGGCGTAGTGTGGGGCCGCCGCCGGGTCCCCGAGGACGTACGTCGTCCCGATGCCGACGACGACGATCGCCCCGACTGTCCCGTAGACGACCGCCCGTCCTCGGTCTTCGAACAGGTAGCGGGCGATCTGCCAGTCGCGCCGATACTCGACGGCGACGAAGACAGCCGCGATCAGGCCCAGCGGAAGGAGAAAGTCCCACAGGAGGTGTTCGATCACGATTTCCGTTCACCTGTTTCGGAGAGAGGGCGACGTTGGCCACTCCTCGCAACGCGACGAGTGGCCGCGTCCGACCCGCGTGTTACTCGCCGTCGGCCTCGCTATCTCGTCGCATCGCGATCTCGAACCACGGACACAGGCGGAGCTGTCGGTAGAACTTCGGGTTCTCCTGGAGGTCCTCGTAGGGCACCCACAGCAGACCACCGACCTCCTCGGGGTCCCGGTCCAGCGAGGTGTCGGTCAGCGTCGCCTGCAGGACCGCACAGACCTCCCACTCGACGCCAGCGTTCTCGTAGTAGCGCTTGTACTCGAAGCGGTCGGTCACCCGGAGGTCGTCGTACTGGTCGGGCGTGATCCCGAGTTCCTCTTCGAGGCGCTGGCGGGTCGCTTCCTCCTGGCTCTGACCCTCGACCGGGTGGGACGCGACGGTGCCGTCCCAGTGAGTGTCCCACAGGCGCTTGTCGTGGGCACGCTGGGCCAGCAGAATCCGCCCCTCCTCGTCGAACAACAGCGCCGTGAACGCGCGGTGGCGGATGCCGTCGCCCGTGTGGGCGTCGAGACGGTTGGCCGTCCCCTGTTTCTCGTCGTTCGCGTCGACGGTGATCACGTCCTGGAGCGCGTTCTCGTGTTCCACGTCGTTCATGTCTGGCGTCTCGGCGGAGTCGCTCTTACTCCCTTCGGCTGCGTCGCTCATACCCGTGGCTCTCGGCAGGCACTCTTTGCTGCTTCGGTTGCGGGACGGATCAAGAACGTGAGGCGTCGGCTTCGTCCCCGTCGGCGAGGCGAACAGCGCCAGAGAGCTCGTGCTGGGTCGTCTCGGTCAGGTCGATCCCGGCGGCACGGAACCGCTCGTGGACCGCCCGGAGAAACTGGGACTGGACGGTGGCGCGCTGGCTGCGGTCGGCGCGGTCGAGCCAGATCGTCGCCGTCAGGACGACCGCGGTGTCGTCCAGCGAGACTACCTCGACCGACGGGGACGGGACCGACCGGACGCGCGGTACGTGCTCCGCGGCGGCGACGATTTCGTCGCCCGCCCGATCCACGTCCTCGTCGTAGTCGATCCCGAACTCGTGGACGATCGCCTGCGGGTCCTCGCTGGTCAGGTTCGTGACGGCGCTCGTGGCCAGCTCGGAGTTGGGGACCAGAACGGTCGCGTTCGCTGGCGTCTGGACCCTCGTTACCCGGAGGTCGATGTCCCGAACGAGCCCCTCGGTGTCGTTCCAGCGGATCGTGTCGCCGACGTTCAGGTCCGGATCCTGGACGATGAACGCCCCGGCGACGAAGTTCGACAACACGTCCTGTGCCGCCAGCCCAATCGCGAGCGTGATCCCGGCGACCAGTACCGTCGAACCGGCCAGCTCCCCGCGGTAGCCAGCGACTCCGGCACCGACGAGGACCGCGACGGCACCGACCAGCAGGTGGAGGATACTCCGGAGCGCACTCTCGAACGTCGGGTCGACTCGCGCCCGTGCCAGGAGCCAGTCGCCACCGGACAGGAGCACGAGTCGCCCGAGGAAGTAGACCGTCGCCGCGACCGCGAGAAACTCGCCAGCCTGGAGGGTGATCTCCAGGTAGCGATCGAGCAACCGCGTCAGATACCGTTGCTGGACGAGCATACCTGATCGTGTGCCCGGACCCAAAGACGGTTTCTCGCGGTTCACCGGCGAGTCCGGTTCCGCCTACCTGCCATTCACTCACAGCGCGCTCGCGGTCGGGCCGTTCGTCGAGAATCAGCCCCATCTCGCCGGATTCTCCAGTGAACGGCACTATCCGAGCCGTTCGTCGAGAATCAGCCTCGTCTTCGTGCTCACGACTTCCTCCAGCTCTCGGGCCTGTGTGATCAGTTCGTTGACGCCGCCGGTGTCGGCGCAGTCGACCACGAGCACGATGTCCTCCTCTCCCGACACCTGCCAGACGAAGTCGACTTCGGGCCACTCGGCCATGAGGTCGGTGACTGCGTGCGTGTCGACGTTGACGTCGACGCTGACCTCGATCATCGCTTTGACGTTGCCCGTCTGCGTAGCGATGGTGAAGCGCTCGATGATCCCCTCGTCGATCAGCCGCTCGACGCGGTTTCGGACGGTGCCCTCGGAAGTTCCCACCTCGTCGGCGATCTCCGTGTACGGCGTTCGGGAGTCTCGCCGGAGGATGCCCATGATCTCGCGGTCGAGGTCGTCCATTGAGGTGTGACGCTTGTCGCGGTCCCTACTTGAGGATTACGAAAATCGTAACTCGACTTCGAAAGCAACCCTTATCAGCCCGAACTATGTACGTATCTCGTAATGGCTGACGCATACGTCGCGATCGAAGGTGAGCGTGTCGTCGAGGCACGTTCGCGCGCACCGGGCACCGCACGTGGCGAACTGGTATTTACGACCGCGTACACGGGCTACGAGGAGAGTCTGACCGACCCGTCCTACGAGGAGCAGGTCCTCACGTTCTCCTATCCTCTGATCGGCAACTACGGCGTCCGCGAAGAGCGATTCGAGTCCGATCGAGTCCACCCCCGCGCCGCCGTCGCTCGCGAGATGACCGACGACGTGGCCGAGTGGCTCGAAAGCGAGGGCGTCCCGGCCGTCGACCACCTCGACACCCGGGACGTCGTCACGGAGATCCGCGACGAGGGTGCGATGAAGTGTGGTATCTCGGCCGGCCCCGACGCCAGCGAGGCGGAAGCGCTCGAACAGCTCGCCCAGTGTGAGCACATGTCCGACCACACCGACATCGGCGCACAGGTCAGCGTCGACGAGGCAGAGACCCACAACGAAGCCGGCGACGGGCCGACGGTCGCACTCGTCGACTGTGGCGCGAAGGGGTCGATCGTCTCGTCGCTGGTCGAACGCGACGCCACCGTCCACGTCCTGCCCTACGACACGACTCCGGAGACGGTCGACGAACTCGACCCGGACGTGCTGTTTATCTCGAACGGCCCCGGCGACCCGGTGAACTTCGAGCAAGCCAACGAACTCGTCGCCGAGAAGGTCGGCGACGTCCCCCTCGCTGGCATCTGTCTGGGCCAGCAGGTCGTCGCCAACGCCCTGGGTGGGGACACCGAGAAGATGGAGTTCGGCCACCGCGGCGTCAACCAGCCCGTGCGTGACCTGCGCAGCGGACAGGTCGTCATGACCACCCAGAACCACGGCTACACGGTCGCCGACCCCGGCGAGAAACTCGACGTGACGCAGGTCAACGTCAACGACGACACGCCCGAGGGACTGGAAAACGACGACCTCGACATCATCACCCGCCAGTACCACCCCGAGGCCAACCCCGGCCCCAACGACTCACTTGACTTCTTCGACGACGTGCTGGCGCTGGCAGAAGAGTAATACGACCGGCTGTACCTCTGTGAACGATTTCGCCACTTTGGGGTGGCGAAGATCGTCACGAAGATACAGCCGGCAGTATAAGCGACCGGTCGATCGTCCTTCAGATCGGTTTTGATCGATAGCTATCTCTTTAACGGTGGACTCTCTCTCCCCCCGTAATGGTTGCTGGCGACATCGACTGGCGGGCGCGTGTGAGCGCCGACCCCGCGCTGACGGGGGTGGTCGCGGTGACGGTGCTGGCGCTGGTGGCGCGACTCGTCGACCTGGGAGGACGCATCGCACACTTCGACGAGGGGAGAGTGGCCTACTGGGCGCTGGAGTACGCCGAGACGGGGTCGATCTCCTATCGCTACATCGTCCACGGGCCGCTGGTCCAGTACGTCGACGCCTACCTGTTCCAGTTGCTCGGGACCGGCGACGCCGTGATGCGACTCCCCGTCGCCGTCTTCGGCGGCCTGTTGCCGCTGTCGGCGCTGCTCTTTCGGGACCACCTCCGTGACAGCGAAGTGGTCGCGCTGGCGATCGTACTGGCGGCCAATCCGGTCTTGCTGTACTACTCGCGGTTCTTCCGGAGCACGCTGCTGGTCGCGGGCTTCGTCTTCGTCGCCTTCGGTCTCGCGGTGCGGGCCTACGACACGCGACGGGTCCGCTACGTCTACGGCGTCGCCGCGCTGTTCGGGCTCGCGCTCGCGGCCAAGGAGAACACCGTCGTCTACGCCATCGTCTGGGTCGGCGCGACCGCGCTCGTCGTCGACCAGCTCTTCTTCGCCGAGCGGGGCGAGGAACGCGGTCTCGACCTCGCAAAGCGGTACTGGGATCGGCTCGTGGCCCGTGGGCGATCGCTCGGGTCAGCCGGCGTCGGTCGCTACGCCGGCCACCTCGTCGGGGCCGTCGCCGTCTTCGGACTGGTCGTCGTCTTCTTCTTCGCGCCGCGCAACCCCGCGGACGGCGTCGGACTCTGGTACGCGATCGGACACCCGAGTTCGCTCCCGGCGGTGGTCGACGCCACGGTCGCGGATCTCACCGAGGGCTTCGAGTACTGGTTCGGCGGCACCTCCGATCCGGGCTGTCACAAGGACAACCTCGTCGACGGCTACGCCTGCTTTCTCGGACGGTTCCTCGAAACGCTGCTCGTGGCTGCTCTGCCGCTGTCGGTGCTGGCCGTCGGCGGGTTCCTGATCGAGCGGTACGGCGCGGTCCGTCCGCGTCCCGTCGTGCTCTTTGCTAGCTACTGGGGGTTCGTCTCGGTGGCCGGCTACCCGCTGGGGACCGACATCTACGGGGCCTGGATCACGGTCAACGCGCTGGTGCCACTGGCGATCCCGGCGGCGGTCGGGCTGGCGTACCTCTACCGGCTGGGCCGGACCACCTTCGACGAGGACGACACGGTGTCGACCTCGCTGGTCGGAGTCTTGCTCCTCGTCCTCACTGCCCAGGTCGCCGTGACGGCCGGTGGGCTCGTCTACGAATCGCCGGCCGCGGCGGACAACAACCTCGTCCAGTACGCCCAGCCGACCGACGACTTCCGGCCGGTGCTGGCCGCCGCCGAGGCCGACACCGACGGGACGGACGTGCTGATCTACGGCTCGGAGCTCGCGGCCCCGCGCGGCGTCAGTCCACAGGAGCCAAGCTGTGGCGATCTCGGAGAGCTGTTGCCCCTACAGTGGTACCTCGCTAAACACGACCTGAACGCGTCGTGTGAGGCCGACCCGGCGACCGTCGAAGCCGATCGCCCGCCCGTCGTCGTCGCACGGGGCGACAACGCGACGGCGCTCGAAGCACGGCTGTCGGGATACACGGCCGAGAGCTACCAGTTCCGTGCCTCTGGCGGGGCGACGACGTTCTTCGTCCGAGAAGACGTGAGCGAGGCGGAGCCTACCCTTCGACGCCCGTGACCTCGTACCCCGCGTCCCGCAAGTCCTCGAGGATCGCGGCCTGATCGGCGCTCGCCTCGTAGTAAAACACGATGTCGAAGCTCCCGTCGCGCAACAGCTGTTGGCACTCCCAGACGAACTCCTCGCCGTCGATGGTGAGCCCCTGGTGCTGGTTCGAGGAGAAGTCGGCGTCGTCGTTGCCCGAGTAGACGTAGGTGTCTTTCGGGTCGTGGCCGGCGTGCTCGGCGATGACGTTGCCCGCTTCCAGGGTCGTCTCCATCATCTCGATGTCGTCTTGCCCGTCGAGGTCGGTGTGGACGATCGTACCGTTCAGTTCGATCTCGCCGGGTTCGAGCAGTGCCTTCGTGCGTCGATAGAGGTCTTCGTCGAGTGTCTCCGCGCCCATACGCCTCACTCGTCTGTCGGCACTAATACGACTCACGATTCGCGGTTGCGACCCCGCCGTATCGTTCGTCTACGGCCGTTTCGAGACACGCTGCTCCCGAACGTCTTCGGTCGCCGGACGGACGTAGCAGCGGCCGGTGCCGTCGCTGTCGCGATGGAAAGCGGAGAACTCGACTGCAGCGTGAGCTTACAGTCGCGTCAGGTTCTCGGCTCGCGGACCCTTGTCCGCTTGCACGATGTCGAACTCGACTTCCTGCCCCTCTTCGAGGTCGGGACCGCCGATGTCCTCCATGTGGAAGAACACGTCGTCGTCAGCGTCCTCCGTGTCGATGAATCCGTAACCGCCCGTGTCGTTGAAGAAGTCTACAGTACCTTGCGCCATTGTGATCACAGCCGGGTGAGGTTTTCCGCACGCGGACCCTTGTCCGCTTGCACGATGTCGAACTCGACTTCCTGGCCCTCTTCGAGGTCAGGACCGCCGATGTCTTCCATGTGGAAGAAGACGTCCTCGTCGGCGTCTTCTGTGTCGATAAACCCGTAACCGCCAGTGTCGTTGAAGAAGTCAACCGTACCGGTCGCCATTGCACGTGTTTAGAGGTGGTTCTGCTATTAAAACCCACCGGTTATTCCGACCGATCTCATGGGACGGATTCGAGACGGCCGGTCGAACGGCCCGACGGAGCGGCCGCGGCGGGCGACAGATCGCAAAACTCATGCCCGTCGAGTTTGTCGAATGACACGATGCTACAGCGGGCACGAGCACTTGCGCAATCGGCCTACGAGCGGCTCCTCGAACGCGAACTCTCCGACGCACCCAGTCACGTCGCCGTCATTCAGGACGGCAATCGCCGCTACGCCCGCGAGCAGGGTGCCGAAACCACGGAGGGCTACACCGAAGGAGCGGAAACGACAGAAGCCCTTCTACACTGGTGTGACGAACTCGGAATCGACGAAGTGACGCTCTACACGTTCTCGACGGAGAACTTCGACCGACCGAAGGAACAGCGAGAACACCTCTTCGATCTCATCGAACAGAAGCTCACGGCCTTCGCCGACGCCGACCGCGTCCACGACAACGGCGTCCGAATCCGCGCGATCGGCGAGACCGACATGCTTCCCGAGCGCGTACGGGACGCCATCGACTACGCCGAGGACCAGACCGCCGAATACGATCGACTCCACCTCAACGTCGCGCTGGCCTACGGCGGGCGCGAAGAACTCCTCGGAGCGACGCGTGACATCGCCCGCTCGGTCCAGTCGGGCGAACTCGATCCCCAGTCGGTCGACGCCGACACCATCGAGGGGCGACTCTACGAGGGGCCGACCCGCGACGTCGACCTGATCGTCCGGACCGGCGGCGACGAGCGGACCTCGAATTTCCTCCCCTGGCACGCCAACGGCAACGAGGCAGCGGTCTACTTCTGTGCCCCCTACTGGCCGGAGTTCCGGAAGATCGACTTCCTGCGGGCGATCCGAACCTACGAGAACCGCGCGGCGTCCTGGCGTCGCACGCGCGCTCGCCGCGCGCTGACGCTCGTCCGGGCTCTCGGTCCCGAGGCGTCACAGGCCCGGCGGATCCTCGGTCGCTTCCGTGACGCGCTCACTCGCCAGGAACGGGAGGCCGTCGAAGACGATGTCGACGTAGTCGCGGACTGAGACGGCTTTTCGGACCGACTTCCGAGCGACCGTCTCTCCAATACGCGGTTCGCCGTCGCCTACCGCCCGAATCGGCGCTGTCGATCCTGGTAGTCCCTGAGCGCGCGCAGGTAGTCCCGTTCGCCGAAGTTCTGCCAGTTCACGTCCGTGAAGTACAGTTCGGAGTAGACGGACTGCCAGATCATGAAATCCGAGAGTCGTTCGGCCCCGGTCTTGACGACCAGGTCCGGTGCGGTCGGGAAGACCAGTTGCTCCTCGACGACGCTTTCGTCGATCTCGTCGGGGGCGAGATCGCCGTCGTCGACCGACTGAGCGATCGAGCGGACGGCGATGGCGAACTCGTGTTTGCCGCCGAGCCCGATCGAGACGCCGATCGGGGCGTCTGCCGGGTCGTCGTCGTCGGGTCCGCGAACGGCGACCTCGCGAGGGGCACGCAGGGTCCGCAACTCCGACTCGATCGTCGGGACGACCCCCTCGTCGAGGACGCTGACGTAGACGACGATCCGGTCGGCACCGAACTGCACGGCCAGATCGAAGAACCGCTCCAGGGTCTCGTAGGCACCGTCGACGAGCAGATCGCGCTCTGTGATGACGAGGGCAACTGTCTCGGGGAGCGCCGCGTCGCTCAACTGGAGGCGGGCAGCGAGATACCGGTCGTAGATGGCCACGCAGAGCCGTAGCGCGTCGGCCGGCGTAATTCTTCGGATCGGCGAGACTCACGTAGTGGTCGCCCGTCGACCGCCATCCGACGGCCGGTCGCCGAGTTCGGAAAGGGTAAGTGCCTCTCTACGGTACCAGCGTGACGTGACATCTGCTGTCCGGCGGGCCGTCGGGTTCGCGCTGGTCGGGGCCGTGGCGCTCCTCGTGCCACTCGTCGACGGCGTCGAACCACCGTGGCTGGCGACGGCGCTCGCGATCGCTCCGTTCGTGGGGATCGCGGCGCTCGCACTGACCGTCGTCGACGGCGGTCCGCTGTTCGAGCTGTTCGCCAGGCCGGGCGACCGCGAGGACCAGACCCTGTACGGGCTCGCTGGCTTCGCCCTCTCGATCGCCGGGCTCTCGCTGCTCGCCCTCCAGTTCGGGCTCCCGATGTGGGTGTTCGTCGCCAGCGTGTTCGTGCTTGCCGGTGGGAATCTCGGCACGCGGCTGGTCGAGCGCGTGACCGCCGATGCAGTGGCCGCGACTGCCGGGTTCGTGACGGCGGGGTTCCTGGCGGCGACCGCCGGGAGTGCCGTCTCGGCGATGCTGGCCGGCCGAGCGCTGACGAGTCAGTTCCTCGCGCTGCTTGCGTTCTACGCGGTCAGCGGCGCGCTGCTGGCCGCACTGTTGCGTGCAGTCCTGTTCGAGCGTGACGACCCGCTGGTGTTGTTCTCGATCGGACTGTTGCTGTGGCTGTTCTCCGATCTCCCCCTGCACGACGTGACGGCGGGGCGTATCGCTCTCGCGCTGGGCGTGACGGTCGTCCTCGGCTACGTCTCCTACGCGCTCGATACGGCGTCGCTGCCGGGGATGCTCACCGGCGTCTTCCTCGGCCTCCTGACGATCGTCCTCGGTGACTTCCGGTGGTTCGCCATGCTCATCACCTTCTTCGGTCTCGGTGGTCTGGCGACGAAGTTCCGCTACGACGAGAAGCTCGACCGCGGCATCGCGGAGGAAAACGAGGGTGCTCGGGGCAGCGGCAACGTCCTGGCGAACTCCATCGTCGCGCTCGTGGCCGTCCTCGCCGCCGCGGCGAGCCCGAGCCACACCGGCATCGATCCGATGTTGCTGCTGTACGCCTTCGCGGGCGCGGTCGCCGCCGCGATGAGCGACACCTTCTCCAGCGAGTTCGGCGGCCTCTACGACAATCCGCGGCTGATCACGACGCTTCGGCGCGTCGAACCCGGCACCGACGGCGGCGTGACCTGGCAGGGTGCCGTCGCCGGGCTGGTCGGCTCGGGCATCGTCGCCGGCATCGCTGGCGGCCTGTTCGCGGACATCGGAGCCGTCGGCGCGCTCGTGATCCTCGGTGCCGGCTTCCTCGGCATGCTGGTCGACAGCCTCCTCGGGGCGACGATCGAGGGCGAGACGGTCGGCAACCAGAGCGTGAACCTGCTGGCCACGCTGGCGGCGGCGGTGGCCGGCGGACTCGCCTTCCAGTTCGTGCTATGATCCGCGAGGGCCAGCCCGACGACTGGCCCCGGCTGCGCCGCATTCAGGCCGCGACGCTGTCGGACCCGTGGCCGGAGCTACTGGAGCTGTCGCTCGGCGAGCCGTCGCTGGTCCTGGTTCTGACCGTCGACGAACCCATCGGCTACGCGCTCGTCGTCCCCGACGACGGGGTCGCCTACGTCGCGGAGTTCGCGATCGCGCCCGACAGACAGGGCGAGGGCAACGGGAGCCGCCTGATGCGGGCACTGCTGGAGCGACTGGCCGAGCACGGAATCGACACGGTGCGGCTCACCGCGCGGGCCGACGCCGAGCGCGTCCACGCGTTCTACCGTGGGTTCGGGTTCACCGTCGTCGAGGAGATACCGGACCACTACGACGACGCCGACGGTCTGGTGTTCGAGCGGTAGCTACAGGTCCTCGATCGTCCGCACGCGGACCGCCGTCGGCTGTTTGACGAACTCGCCTCTCTGTCGGGCGACGATCTCGTCGACGCCCCGCTGGGCCGCCACGTCGAGGAGTCGCTGGGAGAGCGTGTCGTCGAGGACGACCGCCGTCGGGATCTGATCGCCCCCCTCGACGAGCGCGAACGCCTCGCTCGCGGGACCTTCCCGGAGGACGTTCGACTCGTCGTCGAGCAGCCGGACGGTCCCGGTGCCTTCGGTGACGACCGCCTGTGCGTGTGCCGCCACCGTCGACGGCGACGCGTCGTCGCTTGCGTCCCCGCCGCCGTCGTCGGGCTCGCCGGGTGAGCGCTCGGCGGCCTCTGGGGACGCTTGGCTGTCGGCCTCGGGGCTCACGGGTTCGACCGTCTCGGACGGGGCCGACGCCGCGTCGGCGGTCCCGACCTCGGCGTCGACGTCTCGGCCGCCGGAGGTGACTGCGCGTGGCTCGTCGGGCTCGTCCCCGGACGCGTCCGGCGTCGCCGCGATCGGGGCCGGGCTCCCCTCGTCGACGGCCTCGTAGGGGACCTTGTCCCGTAGCGCCGCGAGAATCTGTGAGCGCGAGAGGTCCTCGACGCACGTGCCGGCCGGCGCGAAGGCGACGTGATCGACCGCACCGACCTGTGCCAGCTCCTTCAGGATCAACTCGCCGCCGCGGTCGCCGTCGAGGAACGCGGTGACGGTCCGCTCGCGGCTCAGGTCGGCGATCGCCTCGGGCACGTCCGTCCCCTCGACGGCGACGGCGTTTTTGATGCCGAACTGGAGCAACTGGAGCACGTCGGCTCGCCCCTCGACGACGATGATGGCGTCGCTCTCGGCGACGCGTGGGCCGGCGGGCAGTCCCTCGTACTCGGTGATGTCCTCGACGCGGAGGCGCTGGCGGACCTCTTCGACGATGTCGTGGGAGGTGATCGCCTCGGCCTCGAAGTCTGCGAGCAGCTCCGTGGCTCGTTCGACGACCTCGCGGCGCTTCGCGTGCCGAACGTCTTCGAGGTCGGTGACGGTGACGGTCGCACGGCACGGTCCGACCCGCTCGATCGTCTCCAGCGACGCCGCGAGGATCGCCGTCTCGACGCGGTCGAGTCCGCTCGCGATCGTGATCTCGCCGAAAGACTGTCCCCCTTCCGAGGTCACTTCGACGTCGACGCGCCCGACTTTCGACCCCTCCTGTAGCTCCCGGAGGTCGAGCTCGTCGCCGAGCAGCCCTTCGGTCTGTCCGAAGACTGCGCCGACGACGTCGTTTCGCTCGACGACGCCGTTCGCGGTAAAGTCTGCGTGGATGAGATATTTCGTAGAGTCCTGCATTCCTGGATTCCAGTTGCCGGGGAACCGACCCCGTATTCGTGTCGAAAAGACGTTCGATTGGCCGCCTGAAATAGCTGCCGACCGGTCCCCGTCGGGCTAGGTGTCGGCCCCGTCTACCGGACTGCGCCGGAGAGTACGTCCGCGCCGTTTGCCAGCGCCGTCACGGGATCGTCGGGGTCGTCGTTCTCGAAGACGGCCCACTCGGCGTCGATCTCTCGGGCGGCCCTCGCGACGGCCTCGACGTCGAGGTCGCCCTCGCCCAGTGGGGGCGCGGCCTCGCTGTCGAGGTGAACGTCCTTGAAGTGGACCAGCGAGATGCGGTCGGCGTATCGTTTGAGGAGAGCGACGGGATCCGCACCGCCGTACAGCGCCCACCCGGCGTCGACCTCGAACGAGAGGTCGTCGCTGGACCGGTCGACGAGCAGATCGAAGGCCACGCCCTCGTCGGTCTCGACGAACTCCTGGTCGTGGTTGTGGTAGTGTAGTCGCATCCCGCGGTCCGCGACCGCTCCGGCCAGGTCCGAGAGCCGGTCGGCCGTCGCCTCGACCGCCTCGACCGTCTCGAACTGGTCGGGATCGAGCCACGGCACGACGATGTCCTCGTACCCCAGCGCCTCGGCGGTCTCGACGACGCCGTCGAGGTCGTCTTCGAGGGCCTCGATTCCGACGTGTGCCGACGAGGCGACGAGACCGGCGTCTTCGAGGGCCTGTCGGATCGCTGCGGCGGGCTCCTCGTCGACGCGATAGGCGAACTCGACGCCGTCGAACCCGGCGTCGCCGACGCGGGCGAGCACGTCGAGGATCGACTCGTTGATCTCGCGGAGCGTGTACAGCTGGATTGCGGTCTGCATGCGTCGGCGTTGCGGACGTGTCCTCAAATAGCTACGGCCACGTTTCGACCGAACTCGTCCGTCCCGACTGCGATCGTCGCCGGCCGATTCCGTCACCGCCACGACGGCATGTCGAACAGCATTTCTCTTCATCTCGGACTATTGAAGAGGCGTCATACATATGTTGGTCCAGTTGTAAGCCAGTACAACGATGTGGGACGCCTCGAACTGGACACGCAGTCGCTTCGAAGCGTTCGGGTGGGCACTTGCCGCGCTCGTAGTGGCGGCACTGGCGGTCCCGTGGTTCCTCTGGCGAGACAGCACCGTCGTCGCCGGGCTGCCGCTGTGGGTGTGGTGGCACGTCGGTTGGATGGGGCTGGCGTCGGTCGCCTTCTACGCCTTCACCCGCTATGGCTGGGGCGTCGGCGTCGAGAGCGCGGATCCAGCAGCGACCGAGACGCCGGAGGTGAGTCGTGATGACTGACACGACGATCCAGCTCGGTATCGTCGGCGGCTACATGGTGCTGGCGGCGGCTATCGGCGTCGTCGCCTACCGCCTGACCGACCGCACGGCGGAAGACTACTACCTCGCCAGCCGGACCTTCGGCACGGTCGTCCTGCTGTTCACGACGTTCGCGACGCTGCTGTCGGCGTTTACCTTCTTCGGCGGCCCCAACCTCACCTTCGCGCAGGGTCCCGAGTGGCTGCTGGTGATGGGGCTGATGGACGGGATCATCTTCGCCGTCCTCTGGTACGTGCTGGGGTACAAGCAGTGGCTCGTCGGCCAGCGCCACGGCTACGTCACGCTCGGGGAGATGCTGGGCGATCGCTTCGGCTCGCGTCTCCTCCGCGGGCTCGTGGCGGCGATCAGTCTCTTCTGGCTCTTTCCCTACGTGATGCTCCAGCAGAAGGGTGCCGGACAGGCGATCGTCGGGCTGACCGACGGCGCAGTCCCGTTCTGGGTCGGTGCCGGCGGCATCACGCTCTTTATGATCGTCTACGTCGCCGTCTCGGGGATGCGCGGGGTCGCCTGGACTGACACGCTCCAGGGCATCGTCATGCTCGGGCTCATCTGGGCGGCCGTCGCCTGGATCCTCTCGGCGGTCGGCGGCCCGTCGGCTGCGACGGCGCGTCTCGCCGAGACCGATCCCGAGTTCCTCGCACTGGGCGGGGGCCTGTACACGCCGGAGTACATCCTCTCGACGGCGATCTCCATTGCCTTCGGCGTGACGATGTTTCCCCAGATCAACCAGCGGTTCTTCGTCGCCCGCTCCCAGAAAGTGCTCAAGCGGACGCTGGCGCTGTGGCCCGTGCTGGTGGTCCTGCTGTTCGTCCCCGCGTTCATGCTCGGCGCGTGGGCCGCCGGCCTGGGCGTCACCGTCCCGGAGAACGGCAACGTGATTCCCGCGGTGCTCAACGAGTACACCGCCGGGTGGTTCACGGCGGCCGTCGTCGCCGCGGCCCTGGCCGCGATGATGTCCTCCAGCGACTCGATGCTGCTCTCGGGCGCGTCGTATCTCACCCGCGACCTCTACCGACCGGTGACCGACCTCGCAGACGAGGAGCCGACGCTGCCGGCCCGCGCGTCGCTGGTCGGTCGCGTCCGCCGCTCGCTGCTCGGGCTGGCCGTCTCGATCGGCCGCCTGCTTCGATCAGACCAGGACCGCGAGGCGCTGCTCGCACGCGGGGGGGTCGTCGTCTTCGCGACGCTCTCGTTCGTCGCCAGTCTCTCCGCGCCGGGGACGCTCGTCCAGATCGGCGACACCGCCTTCGGCGGGTTCGCCCAGCTCGCCCTCCCGGTGATCGTCGCGCTGTACTGGTCCCGGACGACTCGCTGGGGGATGTACGCCGGCATCGGCGGCTCGCAGCTGTTCTACCTCGCCAGCGTCTTCCTCTCGGGTGTGCCCCAGAGCTACTTCGGTGGCTGGTCGGCCAGCGTCGTCTGCATGGCGCTGGGACTGGCCCTGACCGTCGGCGTCTCGCTCGTGACGAGTGCGTCCCCCGGCGAGGACGCCAGCCTGTACAGCGTCTCGGGCGTCGACGGCGACTGATACTGCCGGCTGTCACTGTTTCATACTGCCGGCTGGAACTTCGTGACGAGCTTCGCCACCCTGGGGTGGCGAAATCGGTCACAGATGTACAGCCGGTAGTAGCAAGCGATTCGCGACTACGGGGTCGCAAAATTCGTGACAGACGTACTGCCGGCAGTATGACGACCGGTCGTCCGAGACCCATAGGTGAAGATACAAGAGCGTCGAACCCGACGATACGAGTATGGGTTCAACGGACAACGTTGGCGGCCGTGATCGGATCGTACGCGCGCTACTGGCGGTCGTGCTGAGTGTCGCAGCGCTTCGCTCGCTCCGGAACGGCAAGCGACTGCGCGGTCTGCTCGCCGGAATCGGCGCACTGGCCTTTGGCTTCAACGCCACGACGAAGTACTGTGGGGTCAACGACGCGCTCGGCGTCGATACGACCGGCGACGAGGTCAGCCTCGACATCGACGAACTGCGAGGCGAGGACACGGAGACTGTCGTCGAGGACGCGTCCGAGGACGGCGGACTCACCTGTGCCGACTGTGGCGAGCCGATCGTCCCCGGCGAACGTCGCGGCCCCGACGAGAGCGGCGAGATCGTCCACGATCGCTGTCACTGAGTTCGCAGACGCTTCACAGACGGACAGTCGACGAAGTACAGTCGTTCTGGTAGTTCGGACTCACGATCGATAACCGGAGACTGGATTTTTTGTGTTAGCTCTACAGAACTACCGACTATGGGGTCGTCTCGATCCGATCGTGCCGTTTCACCGGTCGTGGCGAACGTCCTGTTGGTCGCGGTCGTCGTGATCCTGGCCGCGACCGTCTCGGTGTTCGCGCTCGGGTTCGCCGAGGAGACGACCAATCCGGGACCCGTCGTCGGCCAGTCCAGTGGCACGCTCGAAGCGAACACCGTGGGTGACGGCAACGGTATCGTCCGGCTCACTCACGTCGCGGGCGACAGGATCCCGGTCCCCGAGATGGAGGTCGCCGTCGACGCGACCGACGCCTGCGGCAAGAAGGGGCGGCTGGTGAACCTCCCCGTCGACCGGTACAGCGGCAAGGCGATCGGTCCCGGCAACATCGAGGGCGACGACATCTTCGACGAGCGGTCGTACAACAGCGGCGGCACGCCCGACGAGAACGCGATCCACGGATCGGAGTACACGGCCAGCGATCAGATCGCGTTCCGCATCCCCGATACGGACTGTACGATCGAGGAAGGCGAAGAGATCACCGTCCGCGTCGTTCACACGCCGACGGAGTCGGTTCCGATCACGAAGACGTTGACCGCGACGAGCCAGTGACGCTTTGCACTCCGGCGACGGGTCCTGATTCCGTCTCACACTGCCGGCTGTCACTGTTTCACGATATTCGCCACCCCAGGGTGGCAAGATTCTTTACAGACTTACAGCCGGTAGTATCAGTCCCGGCGGTGGACGGTCATCTCGACTGGCCCGTCCGGACGGAGCGTGATCGACGGGGCAAAGGAGAGGTCGTCGTGGGGTTCGACGGTCCAGTCCTGTGCGACGGTCGCCAGGACGAGACGGGCTTCGAGCATGGCGAACCGGTCGCCGATACAGCGACGGGGGCCGCCCCCGAAGGGGAAGTACCCGAACTTCGGGATCGACCGCTCGAACTCCCCGCTCCAGCGCTCCGGGCGGAACGACAGCGGCTCGTCGTAGATGCGATCGTCGTGGTGGATCACCCAGGGGTGCATCGTGACCGTCGTTCCTGCGGGAATCTCGTAGTCACCGAGCGTGTCGGGTTCGGTGGCTTCCCTGACCAGTTCCCAGACCGGCGGATAGCGTCGCATACTCTCCTTGATCGTCTGCTCGGTGTACGGAAGATCGTCGAGATCGCCCATCGTGGGGAGCCGTCCACCGAGCACGTCGTCCAGTTCCGCCTGCAACCGCTCGCGCTGCTCGGCGTTGCGCCCGAGGAGGTGCAACGCGTAGGTCAGCGTCAGCGCGGTGGTCTCGTGTCCGGCGAGGAGGATCGTCACGATCTCGTCGCGGACGCGTTCGCGCGTGATGTCTTCACCCTGTGCGGCGAGGAGCATCGAGACGACGTCGTCGCCGCCGTCTGCCTCGTGCTTCTCGACGATCCGGTCGGCGACGTCGTCGAGCGTCTCGAGGGCGTCCCGATAGCGGCGGTTCTCCGGCGTCGGAACCCAGTCGGGGGCGTGGTACGGCCGTTCGGCGTAGTCCATCACCGCTTCGAGCGCGTCGCTGATGGCCGCCTGTTCGTCGCGAATGTCCACGTCGAACAGTGCATCGGCAGCGATCTCGACGGTGAGATGCATCATATCCTCGTGTACGTTGCGCGTCTCACCGTCGGACCACGAGTCGAGCAGTCGCTCGATACCGTCGGTCATCTGCTCGGAGTACGCCTCCAGCATCTGCGGGTGGAAGGCCGGTTGGACTCGGTGGCGCTGGTCGCGCCAGGCACTGCCCTCGCTGGTGAGCAGTCCCTCGCCCAGCGCGTCACCCAGTGCCTCCTGAAACAGTTCGCCTTTGATGTAGGACTGGTTGTTCTGGACGAGGACCTGTTCGACGAGTTCGGGGTCGCTGATCTGGTAGATCGTAGTTCCAGCGACCTCGAAGGAAGCAACCGGCCCGTACTCCTCGGCCGTGTCGGTGACGAATCCGAGGCGGTCGTCGGCGAACTCGAAGGTGCTGCCGACGATCGGGTAGCCGCTGGGTCCGGGTGGCGTGTCGGTGTGGTTCGTCGTTGCCATTGTATCCCGAATATATGGGGCCAGTGTCAATCGGTGTACTGCGGGCGAAGGCTGGCCGTTTAAGTCAGTCGCGG
The DNA here is from genome assembly GCF_058933285.1 of Halomicrobium sp. HArcht1-1. Lineage (NCBI taxonomy): Archaea > Methanobacteriati > Methanobacteriota > Halobacteria > Halobacteriales > Haloarculaceae > Halomicrobium > Halomicrobium sp. HArcht1-1. The sequence goes on along the minus strand of NZ_JBZYDL010000001.1, from coordinate 905,878 downwards.
AAGCAACCGCGCCTCGATCTTGCGCAGGTGCTCCGAGGCGGTGCTCTCCGCACAGCCGACGGCAGCCGCGACGTCTTCGATCGTCGCGGTCCGTGGCGTCGCGTAGTAGCCCACGTCGACGGCTGCATCGAGGACGGCCCGCTGGCGATCGGTCAGCGCCGACCGTGCGGCGTCGACCTCCGGATCGTAGGTGCCCAGCTGCTCGATCTGTACGTCGGCCGTCACGTCGGCGGGGAGGTCCGCCATCGCGTCGTGGAGTGCCTCGGACCCACCTGCGACGCGGACCGTCACGCTCTCGGTTTCGAGTTCGATCGGCAACTCGACGAGCAGCCGGTGGCGCTCGACGATTCGGAGCAACTCTGCCAGCTCCGCACTCGGCCGGGAGTGAATGAAGACGTACAGATCACCGTCGTCGGTGTCGAACACGTCGTAGGAGATGGCGTCGTCCCACGCTTCGAGATCGCTGACGACGCTGCTACGGGTGGCTTCCAGCCGGCACAGCTCTACGAGCGTGTCGTCGTGGAAGTAGTTCATGTTACAGATCGTCCCGTGATCGACGTCGAGGCCCGGCACCAACGCGTCCTGGCGCTCCGAGGAGGGCGACCGCGGAAACGTGAGTGTCAGATACCGCATATCGGTGGTCGCGTCGGCCAGCAAAAGACACTGTCGACCGCCCCGACACACGCGAGAGGCTACTCTTTTGCCTCCGACACGAGTAGCCCGGGACATGCAGACCCACATCGTCCCGGTCGGGTTCGACTACGACCGGCTGATCGCGCCGCTGGTGCGCGAGCAACTGGACGTGGACCACGTCATCCTGTTGGAAGGAGCCGTCGGCAGCGAGGCCAACGTCGAGTACTCCCAGCACCTCGCCGAGAAACTGGAGACGGACTACCAGAACCTGCTGGGCGCGACCACCGAGCGGTTCGTCATCGAGGACGTGTACGACTACGACGCCGCCTTCGAACAGGCCTTCGAACTCATCAACGCCGAACTCGACGAGGGCAACGAGGTGTGGGTCAACATCTCCGCGATGCCCCGGACCGTCTCCTTTGCCTTCGCGACGGCGTCGCACTCGATCATGGTCGAACGCGAGGGTGACCGAGACCGCATCCACACCTACTACACCGTCCCCGAGAAGTACCTCGAAACGGAACTGGCCGAGGAACTACGCCGCCAGAACGACCTACTGGAGGAGCTGAAAGCCGAGGTCGACGGGATCGCGTCCGACGAGAACGACGAGGAACTCCGAGAGCGGGTCACGGCCCGCCTCGACTCGGCGCGTGATCTGCTCGACGAGTTCGACGAGCGCGGGACCACTATCGGTGCCAAGGAGATCGACGGCAGTCACGTCGTCGAGTTGCCCGTCGCCTCCTTCTCGAACGTCAAGCCCTTCGAGGAAGTGATCCTCTTTACGCTCGGCGAACACGGCGAGTTCGAGTCCGTCTCCGAACTGGCCCAGGCACTGGCCCGGGACATGGGCGAGGAGTACACCGACAGCTTCCGCTCGAAGGTGATCTACAACGTCGACCGGCTCGGCCCCGGCGGGAAAGGCTACATCGAACAGGAGGAACACGGGAAGTCGTACCGAACGCGCCTGTCGCGGATCGGAGAGCTGTGGGTGCGAGCCCACGGGGACCGAGAACAGTAGCTGAATCGAGCCCCCTCACGTCACTGCGTAGTCGATCCCGGCTGATCCGATTGTCCGCGCTTCCTCGACGACCGTTGCTCGTCTTCAGCCAGCTCGTCGAGACGGTCGAGACGGCGCTCGATCGATGGGTGTTTACTTGTGAGTTCGTGTGTCGTCCCAGTCTCGTTGGGCATCGCGTTCACCGTTGCAATCGACTGCAGCGCGTCTTGCATCGCTGCTGGACTCGTGAGTGTCGCTGCGTAGGCGTCCGCTTCGAACTCCTGACGGATCCCGACCCAGCCCAGACCGAACTGCCAGTAGACGACGACCGAGAAAACCAGCAGCCAGACAATCTGAATCACGTTCGCGTAGAGCCAGAACACGAGGAACCAGTACACGACCGCGAACGCTGCTCGTTTGAGGTGGTGTCGGTGGGCCGCGTGCCCGAGTTCGTGTGCGACGACCGCAGCGACCTGCTCGGGAGAGAACTCGTCGACGATATCGTCTGTCAGGAAGATCCAGTGGTTCCCGAATAGTCCAGCGATGAGACCTTGTGCCACGACAGTGTCCTCGGTATCGAGCCGGTAGAGTCCTCGTACTGACAGGCCTTTTTCTCGAAAGAGCCCGATTACGGATTCTCGCTCCTCGCCGGTCAACGGTCGGGCGTCGTTGAATAGCAAGATCAACAGCGGTGAGATCGATTGCCAGAATACGGTCAAAAGGCCGACCAGTATGCCGCCGACGATCGGTGACGCGAGAATCTGTGAGGCGAACGTCAGCAGGACTGCTCCGACCAGCCAGAACCAGCCGGCTTTCAACGTCACTTCTTTCGCCCAGTCAGTGGCCACTTTGTGCCACTGATATTCGCCACCCAGAAGGTTCTGGATCTTTGGTCTGGTCACGAGCGTGATCGCCAGCCACGGCAGGCCAGCGAACGGTCCGAGTGCAACGAACCACTTCGTAACTCGCCACCAAGCGCCCAGCGATTCAACTGGTAGTACTGCCTGCGAGACGATGGACACCACGTCGAGAGCGCCCAGCCAGTGAGCACTCAGCACAGCGAAGACCGGGAATACGAGGACAGTACCGCTGTGGGCCTGCCGAATCGCCTGAACCCGATCGGTCACCGGCGCGTCGGCGTCTGCCAGCTCGTGGATAGACACGAGAACGGTGACGACAGAGCCAATCGTGCAGAAGACAAGGACAGCGAACAGCATCAGGACGCCCGGGACACGGAGTCGATCGAGAATCTGGCCGCTTGCTTCGACGCTGGACTGGACACGGTGTGCCTGTCCGCTCGAAAGTTCACGCGTCACCGCGTCGGTTCCGCTCGAATCAACCTCAACTGCCGTCCGATCCGCTCGCGGCGTCAGTTCTTCGGTGGCACCACTCACCAGCGGAACCACCGCCCCGAGCAGCAACAGACCAAGTACAACGGCTGTCGACGTACGACCGACCATTACAATTCACTCTCGAACAAACAGTATTGAAACTACTGGTGTGTTGAAACAGATGGGTTCCGATAGCTGTGTGTATCCTTCCGGCATCAGAAATCGAAGTCGTTAACGCCCCCTCTCGACTAACCCCGAGTAGATGATGCGTCGAGCACCCACTGCGCTCGTTCTCCGGCCCGTAGTAGGGGCGGCTACGCCCCACTAACTCACTCCGCTCGACGCTCGCACCGCTTTCCGACCACGCCGACAGCGACCGACAGAACCCATGAGTGACACACAGGACGCGACCGACGAACCGCCAGCAGAGCAACAGGGGATCGAGGGAGAGTACGATCCCGACGCCGTCGAGCCCCGGTGGCAGGACCACTGGGTCGAAGCGGAGACCTACGCGTACGACGAACCGGACGCCGGAGAGACCGTCGACCCGGACACCCGCTTCAGCATCGACACGCCGCCGCCGACGGTGTCGGGCAACCTCCACATGGGCCACCTCTACCAGTTCACGCTACAGGACTTCGTGGCCCGCTACCACCGGATGGCCGACGACACCGTCTACTTCCCCTTTGGCTACGACGACAACGGCATCGCCTCCGAGCGCCTGACCGAGCGCGAGAAGGGCATTCGCCACCAGGACTTCGAGCGGCGGGTGTTCCAGGAGAAGTGTCGGGAGGTCTGTGAGCGCTACGAGGCCGAGTTCACCGAGGACGTGCAGTCGCTGGCGATCTCGGTCGACTGGGACAACACCTACAAGACCATCGAGCCCCGCGTCCAGCGGGTCTCGCAGCTGTCCTTTATCGACCTCTACGAGAAGGGGCGGGAGTACCGCCAGCGCGCGCCGACGATCTGGTGTCCCGACTGCGAGACGGCGATCTCGCAGGTCGAACAGGAGGACGAACACCAGGAGACGCTGTTCAACGACATCGCGTTCCCGCTGGTCGAGGACGGCACTGGAGACGCCGACGACGACGAGACGCTGACGATCTCGACGACCCGCCCGGAGCTGTTGCCGGCCTGTGTGTCGATTTTCGTCCACCCCGACGACGACGCCAACCAGCACCTCGTCGGCGGCACCGCACGCGTCCCGCTGTTCGGTCACGAAGTGCCGATCATCGAGGACGACCGCGTCGATCTGGAGACCGGCAGCGGCGTCGTCATGTGCTGTACCTTCGGCGACCAGACCGACATCGAGTGGTACCAGGCACACGACCTCCCGCTGCGGATCGCCATCGACGAGTCCGGGACGATGACGGACGTGGCCGGCGACTACCAGGGCCAGAGCACCCGCGACGCACGCGACGCCATCCTCGCCGATCTCGACGCCGAGGAGTACCTGCTCGAACAGCGCGATCACGATCACACGGTGCAGGTCCACGAGCGCTGTGAGACGGAGGTGGAGTATCTCGTCACCGAGCAGTGGTACGTCGAGATGCTCGACAGGACCGACGAGTACCTCGAAGCGGGCCGCCAGATGGACTGGCACCCCGAGAAGATGTTCAGCCGCTACGAGCACTGGATCGAGGGACTGGAGTGGGACTGGTGTATCTCCCGACAGCGGGACTCGGGAATCCCGATTCCGGTGTGGTACTGCGAGAACTGCGGCGAACCAGTCTTCGCGAACAAGGCCGACCTCCCCGTCGACCCACTCTCGGACGACGCGCCCGTCGACGCCTGCCCCGAGTGTGGCCACGACGACCTGCGGCCGGAAGAAGACGTGTTCGACACGTGGGCGACCTCGTCGCTTACTCCCCTCGTCAACGCTGGATGGGACTGGGACGCCGACGCCGAAGCGTTCAGTATGGAAAATCCCGAGCTCTACTCGTTCGACCTGCGCCCGCAGGGCCACGACATCATCTCGTTCTGGCTGTTCCACACCGTCGTCAAGTGCTACGAACACACCGGCGAGGTGCCATTCGACAACGTGATGATCAACGGGATGGTGCTGGACGAGAACCGCGAGGCGATGTCCAAGTCAAAGGGTAACGTCATCCCCCCGAGCGACGTGCTCGAAGAGTTCCCGGTCGACGCGACACGCTACTGGGCCGCCGGCACCTCCATCGGCGACGACTTCCCGTACAAGGAAGGCGACCTCGAAGCCGGCGAGCGCCTGCTCCAGAAGCTCTGGAACGCCTCGCGGCTGGTCGAACAGCTCACGCCGGCCCCGGCGGCCGTCGAGCCCGTCGACGAGAGCGATCTCGCGCCCATCGACGAGTGGTTCCTCGCAGAACTGGACGCTACGGTCGAGTCGGTGACGGACCGCTTCGAGGCCTACGAGTTCTCGAAGGCGCGCAACGAACTCCGGTCGTTCTTCTGGAACAGCTTCTGTGACGACTACCTGGAGATCGCAAAGCAGCGCCTCTCCGGCGAGGGCAGCGCCTCGACGGAGTTCGCGCTGACCCGCGCCCACCGCACTTTCCTCAAGCTGTTCGCACCGTTCCTCCCCCACATCACCGAGGAGCTGTGGGACCGGATCTACCGTACCGACGAGTCGGCCGACGGGGCCGGCCTCGCCGGGGGCGACACCTCCATCCACACGACCGACTGGCCGACCCCCGGCGGCTACGACGCCGACCTCGAAGCCGGCGAGACGGCGATGGAGGTCATCTCGGCGCTGCGGACGTACAAGACGGACAACGGTCTGCCACTGAACGCGGACCTCGACCACGTCCAGGTGTACGGCCACGTCGAGGGGCTGGCAGACGCCGTCGCCGAGGCCATGCACGTCGCAGACCTCGAACTGCTCGCGGACGCCCCCGACATCACGACGGAGATCAGCGACATCGACCTCGACTACTCGATCGTCGGACCGGAGTACGGCAACCAGGTCGGCGACATCGAGGCCGGCATCGCACAGGGCGACTACGAGATCGAAGACGGTCGACTCCACGTCGCTGGCGTCACCCTCGACGCGGAGATGTTCGAGATCGAGGAAGCCCGCACTTACTCCGGCGACGGCGAGATGATCGAGACCGAGACCGCGGTCGTCATCGTCGGGTAGTCGGGAGCGACAGCCGTCTCGGCGGGCACCGTTCCCGGCGGTCGGCCAGACGTGTCGATCCAGCGCCCAGAAATATTATCCGTCAGCGGACCGGTAAACAGACAACGAACGACCGCTGCAGCTGGGTGCTGGGCGGTGTGTGGCCCGCTCGTCGCGGGTCGTGGGACACGCGAAAACGGGGTGGTAGTCAGTGTTACGAGTACTCAGAACGGTCGCCGTCGTGCTGGTCGTCGCGGGCGTAGTGGTCGGTCTGGCTCCGACGGTCGGTCTCACGACCGCCGGTGCCGACCGGAGCGTCTCGGTGGGAACGGCACCCGACGGCTCGGCGCTGCTGGCACTCGAACCGACCGGGACGACCGTCACGAACCCCAGCGAGACGACGGTCGCGACGCTGCGCAACAACGCCGGTGAAGCGCTGAACACGGCGTACAGCGTCTCGGTCGACGGCGACGGGGGCGCTCTGACCGTCGTCACCGCCGGAACGACGACGAATCTGGATCCCGGTGTCGGAACGGATATCGCGGTCAAGTGCAAGCCGAACGGCCAAAGCGGAACGGCCCAGTTACAGGTCCACGTCGCCGAGGCGGCCGGTGACAGCGTGACGATACAGAACGCGCTGCTGACCGTCGACGTGGCGTACGACTGTCCCGGTGGTGGCGGCGGACGACCGAGCGATCGGCCGGCGTTCGACGACGCGGACGGCGACGGTGAGTACGACGAGGGCGAGGAGACGTACACCGTCCAGGACCTGGAGAACTTCGAGAACAGGAGCGTTCGGCTCGCGATCAAAGACGCGGGCACCATCGACGCACGGGGACAGCGGGTGTCGATCGAGGCGAGAGAGATTCTGATCCAGAACGCGACGCTCAGATCGAACAAGCGGGTGTCCCTGGATGCGACCGGGGCCGTGACTATCGGCGGGGAGATCGAGAGCAACAAGGGGATACAGATCGACGCCGGTGGGCAGATGGCCGCCGATTACGCACAGCTACGCTCGAAGCGTGACGTGACCCTCTCCGCCAGCGGATCGCTGCTCCTTCGATTTGCGACGATCGACGCGAAGGGTGCGGCGACGGCGACGCTCCAGACTCAGAACGGTAACCTACTGGTGGAGGGGCTCAGCGTCCGGGACGACGACGACACGCTCGTCTACACGCCCGCCGACGTGTCTGTCTCCGGCACGCCGAGTCGGGGTAGCGTCGAAGCCGGCTAATCACTCGGCGAACTCCGTTCGATCGAGGGGGTCGGCCGCCGTCCAGTACCGCTCGAAGGTCTCGTCGGCCCACGACAGCACCGCGGGGTCGTCGGCGTCGATCGATGCCTGCAGGACGCCGTTGTCGTCGCGTACGAGCAGGTGGACCGTCTCGTCTGCGACGGTCACGGCCAGTGGCAGCTCGTCGCGTGCGAGCCTGATCTCGACGCCGTCGGTCGCGACGAGTGCGAGCAGTCGCTCGCGCAGCGTCGAATCCTCCGCGAGGGCTTCGATCGCGCTCCGGGAGAACACGCCGCGAAACGTCTGTTGGTCGGCGGCGGTGCGTTCCTGGACGACGGTGAGGCTCTGCTCGTTGAACGCGTGTGAGAAGACACGCACGTCCGCAGCGGTTTCGATCATGTCGAGGACCCGCTGGACGGGCGCGTTGGGGCGGGTCCCGCTGGGAGTCGTGATCGTGGCGTCGGCCAGCCGTCGGAGGTCGAACGTCATCGCGGCGGTCGGGAGGTGTTCGACGATCGGTCGCAGGGCTCGCTCCGTGTCCAGCGTCGACAGCAGGTCGGTAAAGCCCGCCGCGACGAGTTCGCCCGTCGCGGTGGCGACGTAGCCGCCGCTCTCGCGCCGGACCCAGGACCGGTCCTCGAAGTCGCCAAGGATGCGACCCAGGGTCGCCTGTGATGCGCCGGTCTCGTCGGCCAGTTCCCGGCGGGTGTGGCGCTCGCTCGCGAGCAGGGCGAGCACCGAGACTCGGTTCTCAGAGAGTGCGAGAAACTCGATCTCCGACAGCGCAGCCTCCATACGTCTCGTTCGCACTCGCCGGTGTAAACCGCTTTCGCAGCGTGAAATATTTTCACGGGGCGGGGGTCGCCGGTCGGGAGTCGGGCCTTGCACAGCGGCTTCGATTTTCGAACGTAGTTCATGCGCTTGCAGGCCCTCCGTTCGAGTATGACTCGTCTCGACGCACAGCGATATCGTATCGGCACCGCCGCAGGCTGGGGCCCCGACGGGGTGAGCGGCGAGTGAACGGTAGCCGCCGAACGCTCGTGTTGTTCGCGGTCGCGAGCGTCCTCTTCGGGGGGACGTTCGTCGCCGCGAAGGCGGGACTTGACTACTTCCCGCCCCTGCTGTTCGTCGCCCTGCGCTTCGACGTGGCGTCGGTCGTCCTGATCGGCTACGCCGTCGCGACGACGCCCCGCGAGGGACTCCTGCCGCGCACTCGCGGCGACGTGCTGGGCATCGTCGCCACCGGGATCTTCGCGATCGGGCTGACAAACGCGCTCCTGTTCGTCGGCCAGCAGTACGCCACCAGCGCCGTCGGTTCGATCGTCTTCAGCCTGAACCCGATCCTGACGCCGGTGTTCGCGGCAGTCCTGTTGGCCGACGACCGGCTCTCGGCTCGGGGTAGCGCCGGGATGATCCTCGGCCTGCTCGGTGTCGGACTGGTCGTCAGCCCCGACCCGGCGAACCTCCTCGCCGGTGGGTTCGGCAAGGCGATCCTCTTCGCCGGTGCGGTCAGCGGCGCGCTTGGCAGCGTGCTCATCCGCTGGGCCGACGGAAGCTTGTCCAGCAGCGTCCGCACTGCCTGGGGACTTCCCCTCGGTGCGGGCCTCACGCACGCCCTGAGCCGTGCTGCCGGCGAATCAGTCGGCGTGATCACCTGGAGCGGCGAGGCACTGCTGGCGCTTGGCTACGTCGGGGTCTTCGCCGGTGCGATCGCCTACATCGCCTACTTCGAACTCCTGGACACGGCCGGGCCGATCCGTGCGAACCTCGTGTTCTACGTCGTCCCCGTCGTCGCGACGCTGGGCGGGTGGGCACTGCTCGACGAGACGATCGCACCGACCGCCGTCGCCGGCTTCCTGACGATCTTCGCCGGCTTCGCCGTGCTCGGGAGCGAGTCCGTCGACTCGACGGCGATCCGCCGCCGCGTTCCCGGCCTCCGGGCGAGCGATACCCCGGTCCGAACCGAGCCCAACGGCTTCGAGTCCGACTGATACGGACGGTTGTGGATCGCTACGAGATCGACCGCACGGCAGTGTGTGGTCGACTGGGTGAACGTCTACAACCGTCCGTATGACGGCAGTGGCGCTCGGTCCGTAGACGTTCCAGACTCCTGTGACGTGTCGACAATCATCACGCGCCGCGCGAGTTCGGCGGCGTCGTCCGTCGCCGCCCGTGCCATGTGGTACCACGATTCTAGCAGACAGCTCAGTTACCTCTTTCGGTACCCGGGAGTGAGTGGACCGGCTATCCGTGTCTCTCAGACGCGCTAATTGTAACTGACGTTCACGACAATTGTATCAATTTCGCGAAACATTCATGCGTGTACGGCCCCTCCATTCGGCTACGATGAACTGGCAACACCGACGCGACCAGCACCGTGCAGCACAGAAAGAGACCGAAACCCGCAGCGGCACCCGATGGGCCTTCGTCGCGGCCGCCGTCGGCGCGGCCTGATACGACCGGCTGTCCATCTGTGACCGATTTCGCCACCCGGGGTGGCGAAGCTCGTCACGAAGTGACAGCCGGCAGTATGAGGACGGCGGCGTTCGCTTCTCGCAGTCTCACTCCGCGACGGGCTCGCGGCGTTTGAGCTTCTCGACCCGCGTCGCCAGTGCGAGGAAGACGGCGACGAACGTCAGCACCACCGCCCAGCCGGCGGCCAGATCGTGGGCCGGGAGCGTGTGGTCGAACCCACCGACGGCGGACTCCGCTCGCAGCCAGGTGTGGTGTGGCCCGTCCAGGACCGGGACGAAGTAGTCTACCACGTCGTTGAACCCGTACCAGCCCAGCGCGACGGCGACGGCCGGCACCGAGAACGACGCGTAGCGGTGGATCAGGAAGGCTTCGACGGCCATGGCCAGGTGGCTCGCGACGAGGAACCAGTAGAGCCACAGCGGGATCCCTGCGGGACCGTTGATCACGAGCTGGACGTAGGGCGTCCACAGCCCGAGCTTCAGGCAGCCGAAGAACGCCAGCATGTGGAGCCAGTCGGCGTCGTAGTCCAGTCGCCAGGCCACGAGCGAGAGCCCGATGAACATCGTCGCGACGGGCGAGTCGGGGATCAGCGGGTAGGCCAGCGCCGGTGCAGCGCCGAGCTGTCCCTCGACGAGGGGCGGCGCGAGGTTCAGCGGCCGACCCGCGTAGTACCAGAACCCAAAGAGCGTGCCGACGAGGTTGACCAGCGCGATCGGCCAGGCCAGTCGCAACCCGACGTCTTCGAGCCAGTCGGGCAGCGGTGCGACGTACCGGGGCAGTCCCGCGGTGTCTGGCAACGTCACGCCGAAGTAGCGCCCGACCAGTCGTTCGAGTCGCCGCCCGACGCCGTCGTGCCCAGCCATGTCAGTGCTCTACGGCGGCCGAGAAATAACGGTAGCGGTTGGGTCAGCCGCCGTCGGTCACGCGGACGGTCGTCGCGATCGAGCGGCGGTCGTCTCCCCCGTGAGGACCGACCGGGAAGCAGCGACGTTCCGTCTCAGCTGGTCCGGTCGCGGTCGTCCGTCTCGTCGGAGTCCTCGTCGGAGTCCTCGTCGAGGAGATCGTCCAGGTCGTCCGTCCCTGGTCCGTCCGCCGTTTCGTCGTCGAACTCGACCGTCTCACCGGAGTTCTCGTCGAGGAGGTCGTCCAGATCGTCCGTCCCCGTGCCGACATCGGTGTCGAGCAGGTCGGCGAAGTCGCCCTCCGCCTCGTCCGACGGAGCGCTCTGTGCTGTCGCGTCGTCGGTTCCGTCCCCGTCGTCCTCCCGATCCGCTCGCGCGTCACCCTCGTCTGTCAGTTCCGATCCGGGGAGGTCGTCGGTGTCGGGAAACGCAGCGGTGTCGGGGATCGCCTCGGTCTCGTCGTCGCCGCCGTCCGACGGAGCCCCCGTCCCGTCCTCGGGATCGATGCCCGGGAGTTCGTCGCTGTCGGGGAACGCGTCGCCAGAGAGGTCGTCGTCTGCGTCGTCGCCCGGCGCGCCGTCCTCGCTGTCGTCGCCCACCACCTCGTCTCCGGCGTCCGGTTGCCCGTCGGATGGGTCTGCTCGTCGCTCGCCGTCAGACTGCTCGGGCTGGTGGTCCGCTGGTGAGCGGTCGCTCGTCGCGGATTCAGAGTCGGCTGCGTCCTCGGCAGCCGTCGCCGGCTCGTCGTCCGTCCCGTCGGCCGGCTCCGCGACCGCGCCCTCGGGGGCCGCGGTGGCAGCCTCCAGCTTCCGGAGCGCGTCCGGCGTCGCGATGGCGTAGAGTACGTCGCCAGCCCTGAGAACGCGGTCTCGTGCCGGGAGCGGGACCGGCTGCTCGTCGTCGCGGGTGACGGCAGCGACGGTGACCGACAGCGAACCCACGGGCGCGCCGTCGATCGAGGACCCCGGCGCGACGGTGACCGTGGCGAGGGTCTCGTCGGCGGCCCGGAGAAGCGACGCGAACTCCCGGTCTGGCCGGTCCTGGACCGGCAGCGTCACGAGCTTGTACCGGCTCGTGGGGTCGAGCTTGGGCGTGTCCGCGGCGTCGATGGCGACCGTGACGATCTCGTCGGCGACACCTCGGAGCTCGCCCGTGAGCACGCGCCGCGGGGGATCGCTCTCCCAGACCTGGACGAGATCGCCCGCGCTGGCGGCGTTTGCCGGGTCGGCCCGGATCGCGACGGCGTTGGTGGCCGGCGGGAGCGTCGGGCCGATCCCGGCGGCCCGCGAGCCCAGCGCGAGGTACTCGATAGCGCCGGTCTCGTCGAACTCCACGTCGACGTGGCCGACGCCGTAGTCGGTCTTCAGCCGCGAGACGAACCGCTCGCGCAGCTCCGCCTGCGTGAGCCGCCGCGGGAAGAGGAACGTCCGACCGGCCAGCGTCTCGCGGGTCGCGGCCGCGACCGGATCGTAGCCGACCACGTCGTCGATCTCCTCGGGGATCTCGACGGCGATGACGCGACCGACGGCCTTGACGAGCTGGCTGACCTCGCCGTCGATCCCGTTGCCCCCCGTCGCCGCGAACAGATCGATCCCCAGTACGTCACCGACTCGCATGCCGGCGTACGCGCCGAGGCCGCCGACGAGGAACGTGACGACGTTGAGCAGTGCCGCGAGGGCGTCCGGCTCGGCACCGCCCGGCACGAGCTGCTGGGCCAGCAGCGAAGTCGCACCGGCGACGGCGGCGACGCCGGAGAGCCCGACCAGCAACGCCAGTCCGGCCGGCACCCGCTCGCGGACGTACCACCGGTAGAACAGCGCGACCGCCGCCGCGAGGAAGCCGGCGAGCACCGCCGTCCCGGCGATCCGTGCGGCCGTGTCGACGAGGGCTCCCGTCACGCCGCTTGCGAGCTGGAGAGTCACGCGACCGCCTCCTCGAAGGCGTCGAGGTCGGACCGCGTCCCGACGACGAACAGCTGTTCACCGGCCACGAGCTCCGTCGTGTCCTCTGGCGCGATCCGCCAGCCGCCGGGTTTCCTCACGGCGAAGACGGCCACGTCGTAGCGCTCTCGGAGGGCCGCCTCGCCGATCGTCACGCCGTCGAGTGGCTGGCCGCTGTGTGGTGTCACTCGCCGGAATCGCATGTCCGAACGCCGCAGGAGCGAGACGAGTTCGTACTCCCGACGGGTGCCCCGAGACTCGACGACGACCTTCGCCCGGTCGGCACGCAAGAGCGGCTGGGCGTCGGTGCGGCGGACGGCGGCCGTGAGCCGGCCCTCGCCGCCGTCGGTGGTCGGTGCTTGCACCGGGGCCGGCAGCTCCTCGCCGTCTTCGACCGCCGGTTGCTCCGGGACGGCGACGGATTCGGAACTCCCGGAGCGAGCGCTGACGACGGTCCCGCGGACCTGTGCGTCGGTCGTCAGCAGCGTCACCTCGTCGCCGCGTGCGAGCCCGGTCGGGAGCAGGGCGTCGACCGACACCGCGTGGCGGCCGTCCTCGATCCGCTTCGAGAGCCCGGAGAAGGGCGGCGCTGCGACGACGGTCGCCCGACCGCGCTCGTCGACGGTGACCGACACGTCGCCGAGGTCGAACTCCGTCTTGAGCCGCTCGGCCAGCCGCTGTTCGAGTTCGTCGAGCCGGAGGTCGGCGGGAAACGTCCACTCGCCGCCACGGATCTCGGCGCGGAGCGGTTCGGGCAGGGGCGGGTACCCCTCCATGTCCGCCACCTCGCCGACGACGTGGATCCGGACCTCGCCCGCGCCGCCGACGAAGTCGACCACGTCTTTCGAGAGCGTGCGATTCCGGAGCGACGTGAGCGTGAGCCGTTTCGGGAACGCCGCACCCATCGAGTCGCCCTTGCTGTGGGCGTACATCGACGCCATGCTGACGACGAGGATCGCGACGACGATCCGTTCGGCGTTCGGGCTAGCGGTGATCGACTGATCGGCCAGTGCGAGCAGCCCACCGTTGACCCCCGCCAGCGCGATCGCGAGGACGGCGACACCGAAGGCGGGGACGGTCACGCCAGCGAAGTAGCGAAACGAGAACGCCATCGCCCACGAGACCAGCGCCGGGATGATCCCGACGAGCAGCCCCAGATAGATGCCAAGCAGCACTTCGACGGGAAAGGAAGCCATGTCACAGCCCTGTCGCTCCTGTTCTATAGTCGTATCGGCGCGGGCGGAGAGAAGACAAGCTTTACTCGCGCCGACGCGAGCAACGTGGTATGGACGACGTTCGCGACGTGCTCGGCGTGCGCGCAGTCCTGCTGTTGCCGACGCTCGTCGCCGCGCTCTCGTTCGTGACGGGGGTGGCGAACATCAGCGCACGGCGTCCCTCGGGACCCCTCGCCGAGCATCTCCCGACGGTCGTGAGCCAGACGGTCGGATTCACCGGCGCACTCACGGGCTTTCTGCTCCTCTTTGCCGTCACCGGGCTGCGGCGACGGTATCGTGCAGGCTGGTACGCGACGGTCCTGTTGTTGCCGCTGTCGGCCGTCCAGGGGTTGCTACAGGGGGTCGTCGACCTGCCGTACCTGGGGACCGATTTGCCGGTCTCGCTCCCGCTGGTCGTCCTCTCGATCCTCGCGCTGCCGGCAGTGCTGATCAACCGACGGCTGTTCGACCGGGCGCTCGACGTCTCGACGACCCAGCAGGCCGCGATCGCGGCACTAATCGGTGGGCAAGTGTACATCACCACCGGTACGTACGCGCTACGCGAGCAGTTCGACGGCGTCTCGACGCTGACCGACGCACTGTACTTCGCCATCGTTACCTCGAGTACCGTCGGCTACGGCGACATCTCTCCCGACCCCCAGTCTCAGGCCGCGAAGCTGTTCACCATGTCGGTGGTCGTACTCGGCACGTCCAGTTTCGCGCTGGCGCTGGGGTCGGTGTTGGGGCCAGCGATCCAGAGCCGCATCACGAAGGCACTCGGAACCATGACCGAATCACAACTCGACTTGCTCGAAGACCACGTACTGGTCCTTGGCTACGGCGACCTGAGCGAACCGATTCTCGACGAACTGTCCGGTGCGGTCGAGTTCGTGGTCGTGACGAGCGACCCGGACGACGCCGCGACGCTCCAACACCGGGACATCCCGGTGTTGACGGCCGATCCCAGCGACGAGGAGCCGCTGCATCGGGCCGGTATCGAACGCGCCCAGGCGGTGATGGCGGCGACCAACGACGACGCACAGGACGCGCTGGCGATCCTGACGGCCAGACAGCTCAACCCCAGTGTCCGGATCGTCGCCGCCGCGACCGACCGCGAGAACGTCGCGAAGCTCAAGCGAGCGGGCGCGGACGTGGTGATCAGTCCCGCAGCCATCGGCGGTCACCTGCTGGTCGAGTCGGCGCTCGGTGACGAAGACTCCGAGTCACTCGCGGACCGGATTCTCGACGACGAACTCTAGCCGCGGTCCACGATGGCCACGTCGGTGTCCATCTCGGCGATGCTCTCGAAGGTCGGCGGCGCGACGAACCGAGAAGCGGCGCTTCGGTCGCGGCTGGCACCGATGAGGACGAGATCGTAGGCGGGTGCCGTCCGGCGCAGGAAGGGGACGATGTCCTGTCTGGCGACGCGCGTTTCGATGGGTGCCGTGAAGCCGTTCGCGAGGTTCGACAGCATCGACTCGGCGCGTCGCCGGTTGTCCGACGGACCGATACAGGTACAGACGGCGACCTCGCCCGTGGCCCCGGTGAGCCGGAGCGCGAAGTCGATCATGCTGTGGGCCACGTCGCTGGCCCGCCGGACGGGGACCAGTGCCCGCCCCCACTGGGTCGCGCCGTCGGCCGAGCGGTGGACTAGCACGTCCACGTCGCTCCGGAACAGTTCGTGGACGAACGGGGCGAGCCGACCGCGGTGCTTGGCGTAGGGAGCGGCGACGAGATCGCAGTTCGTCTCGGTCGCCGTCGCGAGGATCGTCCGGCCCAGCGACCCGCTCTCGACGGCGACGACGACCTCACAGGGAACACCGGCGGCCGTCTCGATGCGGTGGGCCCGCGTCTCCAGTCGGCCGACCGTGTCGGCGACGGCCGACCGGTCGACGGCGTCCCACAACGCCTCTTCGGAGTCCGACCCAGCGGCGGCCGAGTCGCCGGCCTCGTGTTCGTCCAGCAGGTCTCGTTCGGCGCGTGCCAGCTGTTCGTCGTCGACCACGTCGAGCAACACCACCTTGCCCGCGTCGTGCGCGCTGGCGATCTCGCCGCCCAGCATCGCCGTCGCGTCCGCCTGCTCGCCGTACATCGGGACGAGGACATGATCGTCGCCCTTGACCGACTGGTACAGCACCGTCGCGCGCTGTTCGTAGAACTCCCGTCGCCAGACGACGAAGACGCTCGCGACGAGCAGGCTCGCGACGAAGACGCTCCCGAGAAAGGCCGGTTGCTGGCCCGAGGGGACGAGCAACCCAAGCAGCGCCGTCGAGTACGCCGCCGGCTCTTCGAGGCCGATCGACCACGTGGCCGCACCGACGAGCAACACGGCCAGGGCAGCGGAGACGGCCGTCACTTCCAATGTCGCCGCCGCACCGACCACCCGGTTCGAGACGGCCAGGCCGGCCCAGCCACAGCCTGCGCCGATCGTCAGCCCGCCGACGAACTGCGCGGGGTTCGCGTACTCGCCGTCCGGGTTGGCAAAGAGCGTGTACGCACCGGAGGCCAGCGGCGGGAACAGCAGGAAAGAGAGCGCCTCGAGCGTGTTCGAGAGGTAGGTGACCAGCCCGATCGACAGCGGGACGAAGACCAGCACGGAGAGGTGGACAATCGTCGACGTCCGCTCCAGCCAGGCGCGAAACTCGTGGCGCTCGCGGCGCTGGAGCCCGCGGACTCGCTCGACGGTCGTCCGAATCGCCCGCCCGAGGCGGTCGCGCATATCGGTCACTGCCGCGCCGCCGACATGAGCGTGTCGGCTACAGCGACGCGGCCGTCTCCAGTGCCAGCGTGATCGCTCGCTCGACGTTGTTCTTCGCCTTCTCGGGCAGTTCCTCGTCGTCGGTCTCGCCTTTCTGGGCCCCCTCGACGAGGTTGCCGTCGACCGTACAGATCGCGCCAGCGGCCATCCCCTTGCGCCGGGCCAGCGAGAACAGCGCGGCGGCCTCCATCTCGACGGCCAGCAGGCCCGCCGCTTCCCACGCCGCGACGTACTCGTCGGTCTCGGCGTAGAAGGCGTCGTCCGTCGCGATCGGACCGACGTGGACGGACTCGTCGTTGGCCTCCGCGGCCTCGACCAGCGCCGACAGCACCGCGTAGTCGGGCACGGCCGGTACCGTCTCGGCCTCGTATCGCTCGGTCGTCCCCTCGTCTTTGGCTGCTCCCGTGGCGACGACCATGTCGCCGATCTCGATGCCGGACTGGAGCGCGCCCGTCGTGCCGACCCGGATGACCGTCTCGACTCCGACGGCGTGGAGTTCCTCGATCGCGATCGCCGCCGACGGCGAGCCGATGCCGGTCGAACAGATCGTCAGTTCCCGACCGTCGTAGGTCGCGTTGACGACCTTGTACTCGCGGTTCCGGGCGACCGTCGTCGCCTCGTCACACTGGGCGGCGATCCGGTCGACGCGGCCCGGATCGCCGGGAACGAGCGCGATGTCGCTCAGATCGCCGTCCTCGACGAGCAGGTGGGGTTGCTTTGCCATGTCTGTCGGGAGGGACGACAGCGACTAAAATAGCCGTGCTTCGGCTCGACCCAAACAGATAATGTCTGTGAGTATGAAGGTACGGCTATGCCACAGCTCGAAGTCCACCTCAGCGTCGACGCGGAGAGCGAACCGACAGTCTACCACGTCGACGGCGATCTGAAGCGCCCCGGCGAGGCGATTCAGGCCGCCAAAGAGCTGGCGACAGAGGACGGACACGAAGGGGTCGAACTCGAAGAGGTGAAGCTGGCCGAGACTGCCTGACACGGACAGTTGTCGCGAGGTGCCGATGAGCGTCTACCCGTCCCACCGCTCACCGGTACGCAACGACACCCGTCCGTACGAGACCGTCGGCTGTAACTTCGTGAAGCGCGCCACCCCGTGGCGAGATGCTCACAGATGGACGCCCGATAGTCTGGGCTGGCGTCTCCTCGCAGAGCGACCCCTCGCTTCCGAGCGGCAGGGGACTGAGCGATCCTCGCGCGGGCCGACGACGCCGTCAGAACGCCGGTGCCAGGAACAGGAACAGATTGTTGGTGGCCGGCCCCATTCCGACCGCGGCGATGAGCGAGAACACGAGCGCGCCCTCGGCGGGCTCGTCAGCCAGATAGCGATTGAACGAGACGACGATCGCCGCCGCGATCACCAGCTTCACCAGCAGGAACAGCCACCCGACCCCGAGCAGGTCGGCCGTCGGGAGCTGGCCGGCGAACTCCATGATCAGACGCGGCAGCGGCGACTGTTCGCTGGCTCCGACTACGTCGGCACCGACCGCCGTCGAGACGCCGTCGAGCGCGTGGGCGAAGACGACGACCGGACCCGCGTACCGCGTCCGGACGAACACGGGCGTGCGCCACAGGCTGATCGCCAGTACCACCAGCGCCGTCACTACCAGCGCGACGATCAGCGACACCGCCGGCCACACCGGCGAGAACGTCGGCTGTGCGATCGACTGCCAGATGCGGACGACGACCAGCACGACGAAGATCGCCGTCCCGACCAGTCCGAGATTGCGGACGACGGTGTCTTCGTTGCCCCGGACGATGCCGACGGCCTGGAGAGCGAGCCAGACGCCGCCTGTCAGGAGGAAGGTCGTCAGGTACACTGCTGGCGTCCCGAACAGCGGTTCGTACAGGGGCGGGTACAGCCCCAACTGCTCGAAGGCGTGGAAGGCACCACCGATGGCCATCCACGGCAGCAGGGACACCACTGCCCGCTGGTCGATCTCGGGTTCCGCGGCCGAGAGCAGTGCCGTCACCAGCCCGGCCCCACCGAGCAGGACGACGAGATACGGGAGCGGCGGCAGCGCGAAGCTCGTCGGTAGGATCTGCATATCCCGCCAACCGTCGCCGAGGGGCGAAAGTGTTCCGACCTCCGGTGATCGGTCGCTCGGGACCGCGCCGTCGCCGAGAGGCTTACGTATCGACCCGCCAATGGGTGACCATGGACTCCGTCCCCGAACGCATCGAACACACGGTGCTGGGACCGACGACGCGGTGGGCCGACGTACAGGCAGTGCTCGACGACGCGACCGAACACGGACTGCGAGCCTGCATCCCACCGTGTTACGTCGCACGGGCCGACGAGTACGCGGACGTGGCGCTCAGCACGGTCGTGAACTTTCCTCACGGCCAGGGCGCGACCAACGCCGTCGCGGCGGCGGCCAAACAGGCGTGGGACGACGGTGCCGACGAGATCGATATGGTCTGTAATATCGGCCAGCTGAAGGCCGGTGCCGACGCGGCCGTCGCCGAGACGATCGCGGAAGTGGTCGCGACCGTGCCGGTCCCGGTGAAGGTGATCGTCGAGGCCCCGCTGTTGACCGACGCCGAGAAGCACCGCGCCGGTGAGATCGTCGCGGAGGCCGATGCCGAGTTCTGCAAGACGGCGACGGGCTTCTCCGACGGTGGCGCGACGGTCGCCGACGTGGAGCTGTTGAGTCAGTACCGGCCGGTCAAGGCCAGTGGCGGCGTCGGCTCGTGGGAGCGAGCGAAGGCCATGTTCGACGCCGGAGCCGAGCGCATCGGTGCGTCGAGTGGCGTGACGATCGCCGAAGAGTGGCGGGCCGCCGAGGGCGGTGCGAGCGACCAGTGACCGTCCTCGATCGCTTCCGCCTCGACGGACAGACGGCGATCGTCACCGGCGGCAACCGCGGGATCGGCCGAGCCATCGCGCAGGCGCTGGCAGAAGCCGGAGCCGACGTAGCGATCGGCAACCGCGACGCCGAGAGCGGCCGGCGGGCGGCCGAGGAGATCGAGGCCGCGACCGACGCGACCGTGCGAGCCTACGAGGCCGACGTGACCGACGAAGCGCAGGTCGAGGCGCTGGTCGAGGCGACGGTCGAGGCGTTCGGCGGGCTGGACGTGCTCGTGAACAACGCCGGCATCACCGTCCACGCGCCCGCCGAGGAGATGACCGTCGAGCAGTTCCAGCGCGTCGTCGACGTGAACCTCACCGGGACCTTCCGCTGTGCGAAACACGCCGGCCGCGCGATGCTCGACGCCGCCGATCAGAGCGACGAGAGCGCCCGCGGCGGCGTCGGCTCGATCGTCAACCTCTCGTCGATGTCGGCCCGCGTCGCCAACTACCCCCAGCACCAGGTCGCGTACAACGCGACGAAGGGTGCTATCGATTCGTTCACGCGACAGCTGGCCTCGGAGTGGGCCGACGACGGCATCCGCGTCAACGCCGTCGCGCCGGGCTACGTCCGCACCGACCCCGTCGACGAGGCGCTGCGCGAGGACCCCGATCTGGAAGCGCTGTGGAAAGAGGAGATGCTCCTCGACGAGATGGCCCGCCCCGAAGACATCGCACCGCTGGTGGTCTATCTCGCCAGCGAGGCCTCGTGGTACGTGACCGGCTCGTCGGTGCTGATCGACGGCGGGTACACGGTGCGGTGAGCAAGGTTCACCGCCTGGTCGGGCGGAAACTGGCCGACGGCGGCCACTTCCATACGTGCGTTTGAGAGTCTCTAGCTGCCGTTTTCACGACCGAGAGTGTTTTCCCTCGTGACCGGCTAGGCCGCCCGTGACCGACGCCGAACAGACACCCGCTCGCGACGACGAACTGACGAGTCACGGATACCACATCACGCTCGACGACGGCCGCGACTCGTTTTTCGCCCTCTCGATCGAAGACGAACAGAGCGACGACGCCTGGCTGATGTCAGACACCGTGCGTGCGTTAGACGAGATGCGCTAGCAAATCGAGATGATTCTCCGCCGACTGCTGTCGCTACCACGCCGACAGCCACTGTACCGAACACTCACGTAGTGCGGTCCTCGAAAGCCCTCGGCTCGCTCCGGGGAAATCTTGTCCGCCTCGACACCGACTGTTGCGAGAACGATTCCGTCGTGCTTTTGGCCACGAGGGACAAGACAGAGACAACGCAGCGCATGGCCCAGTATCACATCGAGACGTACGGGTGTACGTCGAACCGCGGCGAGACCCAGGAGATCGAGCAGGCCCTCCGAGAGGGTGGCCACTACCCCGCCGAGGGACCCGAGGAGGCCGACGTGGCGATCCTCAACACCTGTACCGTCCTCGAAAAGACCGAGCGGAACATGCTTCGACGGGCCGAGGAACTCGACGCCGAGACCCCCGGCGACCTGGTCGTCACCGGCTGTATGGCGCTGGCACAGGGCGAGGAGTTCCGCGCGGCCGACGTGGACGCCGAGGTCCTCCACTGGGACGACGTGCCCCAGCACGTCCTCAACGGCGAGTGCCCGACGGTCACGCCCGACACGGAGACCGTCCTCGACGGCGTCGTCGGCATCCTGCCGATCGCGCGTGGCTGTATGTCAGACTGTTCGTACTGTATCACCAAGCAGGCGACCGGCCGAATCGAGTCCCCGTCGGTCGAGGAAAACGTCGAGAAGGCCCGAGCGCTGGTGCATGCCGGTGCGAAGGAGATCCGCATCACGGGCCAGGACACCGGCGTCTACGGCTGGGACACGAACCAGGGCGAGAGCCTGCTGCCCGAGCTTTTGGAGCGGATCTGCACCGAGATCGACGGCGACTTCCGGGTCCGCGTGGGGATGGCCAACCCGAAGGGGGTCCACGGCGTCCGCGAGGAGCTGGCCCGCGTCTTCGCCGAGCACGACGAGCTGTACAACTTCTTGCACGCGCCCGTCCAGAGCGGGAGCGACGACGTGCTCGCGGACATGCGCCGCCAGCACGCCGTGGGCGAGTACGTCGAGGTCGTCGACACCTTCGACGAGCACCTGGACTACTGGACGCTGTCGACGGACTTCATCGTCGGCTTCCCCAGCGAGACCGAGTCGGACTTCCAGCAGTCGATGGCGCTGCTGCGCGAGACCCGCCCGGAGAAGATCAACGTCACGCGCTTCTCGAAGCGTCCCGGCACCGACGCCGCCGAGATGAAGGGCCTCGGCGGCCAGACGAAGAAGGATCGATCGAAGGCCATGTCCGAGCTGAAGATGGACGTGACCGGCGACGCCTACGAGGAGATGGTCGGCGAGGAGCGACGCGTCCTCCTGACCGAAGACGGGACCGACGAGTCGCTGGTGGGCTACGACGAGGCGTACCGACAGGTCGTCGTCGTCGACGCCCGAGACCGCGGCCTCAAGGTCGGCGACTTCGTCGACTGTGAAATCACCAGCCACAACACCGTCTACGCCTTCGGCGAGCCGATCTAGACCGGGTGCTGGATCGCCACCAGCATCACGACCGTCGCGACCGCGGCGACCGCCGTCGCACGACGCCGCGAGAGGTCGTAGGTCGCGTCGAGCGCGCCGATCCAGATGTAGCCGATCCACAGCGTCACCGCCACAGAGGAGATCGAGCTCACGTCGATCAGTCCGCGGCCGTTGAACGTCACCATCGTCCCGTCGACGCCGCTGGTGCCGTGGAGGACGCCGTTCAGCGTCGCACCGGGGGTCGCCGCCAGCTGCCAGGCCGCGACGAGCGCGACGAGCGGGTAGACGACGGCGTAGGGGGCGTGAGACCAGCCGACGAAGGCCAACAACTGCCTGAACCGTCCCTGGCCACCCGCGAGACGCGCGGCCCCGTGCAGCAGTGCCGTCGTCACGACCCAGCCGACGAGGACGAGGAGGATCCCGCCCACGGTGCCGATGGCGAACCACAGCGGCAGCCGTGCGGTCTGGGCACCGATGACGAACTCGACGGTCGCGATGTCGGACGAGAGCCCCCGTTGCAGGGCGACGTAGACAGGGAACGCGGTCGCGATGCTGCCCGCGCCGACCAGGAACACGAGGACGAGCGGCTGGACCAGCGAGAGCCGCTCGTCGGCCGCCTCGAACGCCGCTCTCGGCCGGACGAGCAGCGTGGCGAGGGAAACGTCCATCGCCAACAGTTCCGACACGGCACCAGAAATAGTTACCGAGAGGGACCCGGAGCCGTCCCGAGTCGCCGCGCCGGAATCGCGAATCCCACAACGGCGACCGGTCAGTCCCGGAGTGCCTCGACCGGCCGGGCGTTGGCCGCCTTCCAGGCCGGATAGAGGCCGCTGAGGAAGCTGGCACCCGTCCCGAAGAGGAAGCCAAGCATCGTGTACTGCAGGGCTTGCCCAGAGAAGGCGAGGGGGTCCGAGAGCAACTGTGCGTTCATCACCATGCCCAGGCCGATACTGATGAACACGCCGAAGATGGAGCCGACGACGCCCAGCAACGCCGCTTCGTACAGCATCAGCTTGACGATGTCGAGGCGGTGATAGCCGACCGCCCGGAGGACGCCGATCTCCTCTTTGCGCTCGATCGTGCTCATGAGCATCACGTTGAGAATGCTCACGGACGCGACCAGCAGCGAGATCCCCCCGACCGCGAGCAGGAACGTCCGGATGAGGCCGATCTGCTGGTTGAACCGTTCGAGGGCCGACTCGGCGTCGAAGACGCTGTATCGCGAGCGCCGCTCACTGTTGAGATTCTCGTCGATCCGATCGCTGATGGCGAACGCTTGCTGGGGCGTCTCCGCGCGAATGAGAACCTGTGACGCGCCGTCACCGAGTTCACCCGGTGGCAGGACGACGGCATCGCCCGTCGAGACGAACGAGGCGCGACTTGACTCGGCCAGCACGGCGACGACCCGACGGCTCTCGCCGTTGACCTGCACGCTGTCTCCGGGTTGGACTCCGAGCGTCTCTGCCAGTTCGTTCCCGATCGCGACACCCGAACGCCAGTTCCGCGGGATCTGGCCCGATTCCGCGGTGACGAACACCTCTGGATCGGAGACCGACACCAGCGGCGCGCTCGTCGTCTGCTGTAACCCGGTCACTCTCGCCCCTCCACGGGAAAGCGTGTAGACATCGCCGTTGCCGGCGTAGCGTTCGATCTCGGCGACCTGTTCTCGACGGAGCAACCCGAACTCCGAGTCTTCGCCGGGGCCGACGCCGACGGTTCGGATCGCGTCGTCGGCCGTCCCCATGAACGACTGTTCGAGCGTGGCACCGAACATCCCCAGCGAGGCGATCGCGACCACGCCGATAGTGATCCCCGCCATCGCGAGGATCGTCCGAGCGCGTGCCCGCGAGAGGTTGTTCCGAGCGAAGGCCAGGAACGGCGAGAACCGCGCGAGCGGGCTGTCAATCATCATCTAACCTCCCGTCGACGAGCCTGATCGTCCGGTCGGCGAAGTCGGTCACCTGCTCGTCGTGGGTGACGGTGAGGATCGCGACGCCCTCGTCGGTGATCTCGCCGAACACGTCCAGTACCTGTGCGCCGGTGTCCTGGTCGAGGTTCCCCGTCGGCTCGTCGGCCAGCAGAATGTCGGGGTCGTTGATCAGCGACCGCGCGACGGCCACCCGCTGTTTCTGCCCGCCGGACAGCTCGTTTGGGTAGTGGTCGAGTCGGTCACCCAGCCCGACGCGTTCGAGTAGTTCGTCGGCCCGCGCCTGCAGGTCCGACCGATCGTCGCGGACGAGGCCGGGGACGGCGACGTTCTGCCGTGCGGTCAGCGTCGGCACCAGGTAGAAGCTCTGGAAGATGAACCCGACGGTCTCGCG
Source organism: Halomicrobium sp. HArcht1-1 (assembly GCF_058933285.1). NCBI lineage: Archaea > Methanobacteriati > Methanobacteriota > Halobacteria > Halobacteriales > Haloarculaceae > Halomicrobium > Halomicrobium sp. HArcht1-1. The sequence goes on along the minus strand of NZ_JBZYDL010000001.1, from coordinate 881,594 downwards.
TCTGAGGTCCGTCCGTTCGCGCTTCGAGAGCGTCGACAGTGCCGTCCCGTCGACGGTGACGCTGCCCTCGGAGGGCTCGTCGAGCAGGCCGAGCAGGTTCAGCAGCGTCGACTTCCCGCTCCCGCTGGGGCCGACGACGGCCGCGAACTCCCCGGCGTTTACGTCGACTGAGACGCCGTCGAGGGCCCGCAGCGTCTTGTCGCCGGACTCGTAGATCTTCACCGCGTCGGTGGCGCTGATGACGCTCATCGGTATCGTCGGTACGCGAGCCCGCCGGCCACCACGACGAGCACGATCCCGCCGATCAGCACGATCGGCATCGAGGAGTCGCGCTGCGGTTGCTCCGCGGCGGCCCCGGTAGCCCTCGGCGTGTACGGGACGGTGGTCGTCTTGGTGATCCGCTGGCCGTTGACCCGGTAGCTGACCTCGACCGGCACCGAGACGGTCTCGTTGGTGTCGCCGATCAGTCGGGCGTCGACCTGGAAGGACTTGAAGTCACTCTGTGGAACGTTGCCGACGAAGTAACTCGACTGGGACTGGGCCGGCCGAATCAGTTCGTTCTGGCCGACCGAGACGGTCACGGCGGAGGCGTTGCTGGTCCCGAGGTTGCTGGCGCTGCCACGGACCGTGAGCTGACTGCCGACCTGTTCGGTCCGGACGCCGGTGAGCGTGATGTTGCCACTCGCGCTGAAGTCTTCCCGTACCGTCACCGTGCGCGAGATCTCGCGTCCGTCGAGGCGGTAGTTGACGGTCAGCGGGATCGCGGCAGTCGACGCGCCCTCGGGGACCGTCGCATCGAGTTCGAACCCAGTGGAACTGCTGGCATCGAGAGAGCCGACGAACGCAGTCGACTGGGCCTCACCGAGGCTGTACTTGCCGTCTTCGACGGTGACGGTGACTCCCGATACGTTCGTCTCGCCGCCGTTGTTGGCCTGTCCGGAGACCTTCAACTCGCCGTCAGCACCCGACACCTCGACGCCGCTCAGCGAGACTTCGCCGGGATTCTCGGCGCGGTCGGCCGTCGTCGTCAGCTCGCGGGTGACGCTCTTGAACTCGCCGTCGTCGGTCGTGTACGAGACGGCTGCTTCGACCGTCTTCTCGCCCGGTTCGACGTCGCTCGCCGAGAACTGCAGCGTCCTCTCTGCCCCCGCGTCCAGCTGTGAGACCACGCGACGGTCTTCGTCGAGTTGCAGGTCGGTCGAGGACAGATCGACCGTGACCGCTCGGATCGGTCCCGTGCGCGCGTTCGAAACCGAGAGGTCGAAGGTCGCGTCACCGTCGGCACCGACAGCGCCACCGGACAGCGACAGCGCGGGGTCGGTCTCGCCGGCAGTGACGGTCACGTTCCGCTCGAAGTTGATCACGTCACCACCAGAGAGGACCTGGACGTGGAGGACGAACTGCTGTTCGCCCCGTTCCTCGATGTCGACTCCGAGGTCCCGCGTCGTCGACTCGCCCGGTTCGATCGTGCTCGACTCGTCGGTCGAGTTGTACAGCGTACTGTTGTCGGCGGTCGTCTCGCGCACTTCGACCGAGCGAAGCTGGTAGTTGTCGCTGGCCGCCGCCGGGTTCGAGACGGTCGTACTGATCGTCACGGTGTCGCCCGGCGCGGGCTGGTCCGGTGTCGTGGTCGTACTGATCGAGACGACCCCGGTGCTGGCACCCGTCACGGGACCGACGGTGAGTGCGACGGTCCCGACGAGGAGTATCGCGACGAGCGAGAGCGATCGGAGTCGCTTCATCGGGCACCTCCAGTGGCGGACAGAGAGCGTCGAGAGGAAGGCGTATCGGTCGTCCTGCGGGGCACGTTCGGCGACATCGATGGCGTAGTCATTCCGTTTTCGCCTTTGGCCCCCGAATAAAAATACCACCGCCCACAGCTTCCCGGCGTGAAATTGTGCCGGCCCGTTTTTTATACTCCCCCGTCGATCACGGATATGAACCGTGTCTGGAACCGCCCCGTCACTCGCTACGTCGACGTGACTGATGAGCGAGGAGCCAGGGATCGAGACTGTCGCCGAACTCCTCGACGACGAGTACGCACGGGAGATCCTCGCCGCGACGAGCACGGAACCGATGTCGGCAGAGGACCTGGCCGACGCCTGTGACGCCTCGCCGCCGACCGTGTACCGCCGGCTCGAACGGCTGCGCGAGCAGGACCTCGTCGTCGCCCAGCAACAGCTCGATCCACAGGGCCACCACTACGACGTGTTCCGGGCACAGCTGTCCCGCGTCACGGTCGACCTGGCGGACGGCGAGTACAGCATCGACATCGAACGCCGTGAACCCGACGCGGCCGACCGCTTCACCGAACTGTTCGAGGGGCTCAAATGACGACCGCACCACTGGCCACACACGCCGCGAGCGGGTCGACGCCACTCCAGTCGACGGCCTCGCCGGGACAGCTGCTCGTCTTGCTGTTCTTCCTGGGGTTCGTCCTCTCGGTCGTCCTCTCGATCATCATCCTGATCAAGGGCGTCCAGAGCTACCGGCGGACCCACGACTCGGCGCTGCTGGGCATGGCTGCGGGCATCCTGCTCTTGAGCGGCGTGCCGCTCGTGGTGAACCTGATCCTGGGCAACACGACGGGGGCCAGCACAGAGACGATCCGGATCGTCACGGACCTGACCAGACTGAGCGGGCTCGGTCTGATCCTGTTCGTCATCTACCGCACACAGCGATGACCCGAAACACGACATCACTGCCGACAGCGGGGGCGAGTAGCCGTGAGTGAACTCCTCCAGGCGTCGCTGGCGGTGACGACGGTGACCGCGCTCCTGACGGCGGTCGTCGGCGGCTTCGTCGCCTACCAGGCCTACCGGGGCTACCGGCGCAACGCCAGCCGTGCGATGCTGTCCCTGGCCGTCGGCATCCTGCTGTTGACGACGATACCGTTCGTGCTGAAACAGCCCCTCGTCCTCCTCTCGCTGGCGACGACCGCCGAGGCAGAGCTGATCGCCCAAACGTGTCGAATCACCGGCCTGCTGACCGTGCTGTACGCGTTTACCGGCGCTTAGTCGACGAGGCGGTCCACGTCGGCGTCGGCTTTCCACTCGCCCAGTTCCTTGGGGTCGACGTGGACGAACACGTCGTCGACCTCCGGTAGTTCCTGAATCGCCTCGATGACGGCGGTCTCGATGTCGTGGGCCTCGAACAGCGTCTTGTCGCCCTCGACCTCGACGTGGAGGCTCACGTCGATCTCCGGGCCGACGTAGTGGGCGATCACGTCGTGGGCACCCTCCACGTCGTCCTGTTCGAGCGCGCGGCGGACGATCTCCGCCCGCAACTCCTCCGGTGGCGCGGCCCCGACGAGGTAGTCGAGGTTGTCCCGGACGACCTCGACGCCGGTGTAGATGATGCCCGCGGAGACGACCATCGCGGCGATCGGGTCCAGGACCGGGTAGCCAAGCGTCGCGCCGACGACGCCGACGAGCGCCGCGGCTGCCGTGAGAATGTCGTTGCGGTTGTCAAGCGCCGTCGCGACCAGCGCGGGAGAGTTGTGGTCCCGGCCGGCAGACAGACAGTACCGATACAGGGCGTACTTCAGCACGCCGGAGAAGACGAGGACGGCGACGGCGGCGGGGCCACGGCTCACGCCGACATCGCCCGACAGCAGCGAGCTGGCGGCCTGCCAGAGGATGATCCCACCGGCAGCGAAGATCCCGACGGCGACGAACAGCGAGACGAACGGCTCGATCCGCTCGTGGCCGTGGGGGTGCTCGAAGTCCGGCGGCTGTGTCGTCAGGTAGAGCCCGGCGACGATGACGAGGCTGTAGGCGGTGTCGGCGAGGCTGTTGACCGCCTCCGAACCGACAGCCAGGCTCCCGGTCTCCGTCCAGACGACGCCCTTCAGGAGCACGAGCGCGAGATTCGCGCCCAGGATGACGAGACCGACCCGGCGGAGCACGTCCCGACGTGACATTACGTCGTCGTTGCGCCGGGGGTGACTAAGCCGCTTCGCTCGCGTCGACGCCGGCTGGAGAACTGATCCCAGTGATCTCGAAGGTGGCACCGGTGGCTGCTCTCGAACGAGCACCCGATTCAGTGTGTCCGTCGTGGGCGTCGTCGGCTGCTCGCCCCGACACCGTGATCTCCCAGCCGTGGGCGTCGACGATCTCGCTGACGATCGCCAGTCCGAAGCCGGTCCCCCCGTCGGTCGTCGAGTAGCCGGATTCGAACACTGCCTCGCGGTCGTCGACCGGGATGCCGGGACCGCTGTCTGCGACGTAGAAGCCGTTACCGTCCGGTAGTCGCCCGACTCGAACGGTCACGTCGTCACCACCGTGTTCGACCGCGTTCCGAAAGAGGTTCTCCAGCAGTTGACGGAAGCGGTCGGGGTCGGCGACGAGGTCGAGATCGGTTTCGACGACCAGATCGGCGTCGCCGGCCTCGATGACCTCCCAGCACGACGCCGCCAGCGACGCGAGCGAGATCGGTTCGGTCTCGTCGATTGGCTGGCCCTGCCGGGCGAGCGAGAGCACGTCGTCGATGAGCGTCTCCATCCGGTCGAGCGCCCGCTCTCCGCGCTCGAAGTGTGAGGGGTCCCCCGTCTCGCGAGCGCCCTCGAACGCGCCACGCAACACCTGCAAGGGGTTCCGGAGGTCGTGAGAGACGACGCTGGCGAACTCTTCGAGGCGCTCGTTCTGGCGCTGGAGTTCGCGTCGGTCGCGCTCGCGCTCCGTGATGTCGGTAAAGAGCACGAGCCGACCGACCGGTGACCGTCCGGCCGCGAAGGGACTCTCGGTGAGCTGGTAGTACCGGACCTCGCTGCCGTCGTGAACGGACAACACCCCAGATTCGGAGTCGAGTGCCTCGGCGACGGACGGAACGACGCTCCAGAGCGGCCGTCCGATCACGTCTGGTTGGCTCAACGAGGGAAAGAGGCTCGCTGCGGCTCCGTTGTACTCCCGGAGCTGATCGCGTTCGTTCACGATGAGGATGGGCTTGTCGTCTCCGTCTGCGAGCCCGATCGCTTGAAACCGTTCGTGGAAGACGAACGAGACGCCGACGGCGAAGACCGCGACACCGAGCGGTTCGTGGCTCACGTCGACGAGCAGGGGCGTCGCGTGCCCGACGAAGTTCAGTACGAACGGTGCCCCCGTCACCGCGACGAGGAGGCCGAACGGCCACGTCTCGTAGCTGACCTGCCGGAGCCGCTCGAAGAGCATGAAGTACCCGACGAACGTCAGCGCGTAGGAGAGTCCGACGACGATCCAGTGTGCGGGGCCGTGTGTCACGGCCAGGTGGGGGAACGGCGCCGTCGCGGTCCGGGTCGCGAAGTACAGTCCGTGATACGAGTTCGTGACCTTCAGCGCGACGACGACGAGGAAGATCGCGACGGCCGCGCGTCGCAGACCGGTGCTGCGATGCAGCGTCCGACCGGTGAACGCCGAGCAGAAGTAGAGCCAGGCACCGACCGTCGCGAGGCCGACGACGAGGCCCGCGACGTAGAACGCGGTTTTGAGCCGGGGATCTGGCACGAGGAAGTAGCCCAGGTACGAGAGCGCCCAGCCACCGCTGGTCAGGAGTAGTGCCGTCAGTCCACGTCGCGTGCCCGGCTCTTCGAGGTGCTGGACGCGGTCGATACTCACGAAGCAGGCCAGTGTTGCCACAGTGAACACCAGGAGATAGCCCGCGTAGGTGAGGTCACCAGACAACTGAATGATCACTCGAAGACTCCGTCTGTTGCAGTGTTCACCGCCGAACGGTCATGACACTATCGTTCCCGACAGTTCGAGCCACGTTCGCTCCCGAACGAGACGGCGGTGTCGTCGTCGACGACCGTCGCGTCGTCCTGGGCCGCGAACCCCTCGTGAACGCGGTCGTACGTGTCTTCCAGCCCCTCGACGATCACCTGCGTGTCGCTGACCACCGGCATGAAGTTCGTGTCTCCCTCCCAGCGGGGGACGACGTGGGTGTGGAGGTGGTCCTCGATCGAGCCGCCCGCGGGTCCCCCACCGAGGTTCAGCCCGGCGTTGAAGGCGTCCGGGTCGAGCGACGCCTCCAGAGCGTCGAACGTCCGCTGTTTCAGGCGAGCGTGTGCGAGCAACACCTCCTCCGGGAGGGCCCGGTAGTCCCCCGTGTGCTGGTAGGGGATGACCATGACGTGGCCCGGACTGTACGGCGCGTTGTTCAGCAACACGTAGGCGTGGTCGTTGCGGGCGACGACTCTGTGCGCCCGGTCGTCGTCGCGCTCGGGCAGCGCACAGAACACGCAGTCGACGTCCGGGTTCTTCTCCTCGCGTTCGACCCACTCGATCCGCCACGGCGCGAACACCTGCTCCATGGCCGTGGATCGGCCGCGAGACGCTAAATCGCTTTGCCACGAGGCCGGCGAATCCAATATTTAAACCTTGTTGCCGTTCACGGGTTGCTCCCCATCTAGACAGTACGAGAGAGATTCTTAAACAGTCTACTGCCCTCTCGTACCATAAGATGCCATATTCGACTTCCGTCTTGCGATAAACGGTCTAAACGACCCCGAACTGTGGAGGGTTTTTATGCGTTGATCTCCCGTTGGTCGAACCGGGATGGCAGTCACAGACACCGACACCCACATGTCGGAGACGTGCTCGACGTGTGACCGAGCGACGCCACACGACGTCTCCGTCCAGATACTGACCGAAAGCACCAAATCGAAGAACGCCGCGTTCTCGCGGGAACCGTATCGCGTCAGTGAGTGTCGAGTCTGTGGTACCACGACAGAGACGCGAATGAACAACGCCTGATACGGACATCCCGGCACCACCCACCACCCACGCCACCTTTTGGGCGCTCACCGCCGAGCGCCAGCGCACCCGACACCGAGTCACCGAGAGCGCGTCAGTCGAGCCGCGTCGTCACTTCACAGCCGTCATCTGTCACGATGACGGTGTGTTCTCTCTGGCTGACGAGTTCGCCCTCGGCTTCCTGGAGGACCGGGTAGCCGTGAACGATGTCTTGCTGTTTCAGGCGACGGAGCGCCATTCCCGGACGGGACACGTCGAGCCACCGGGCCGCGAACGGCAGGGTCTTGAACTCCTCGGTGATCTGGTTCAGCGCCTGTCTGGCCTCGCGGTTGCGGACCGACCCCTCCCGTTCCAGCGAGAAGATCTCCTCCGTCGCACCCTCGTTTACCTTCCCCGTCCCGGTCGTGGCGAACGGTTCGATCGCGACGACCTGTCCCGCCTCCAGGGTCGCACCGCCGGGGATCGACCGGTTCGGGACGTTCGGCTCGGTGTGTTGCTCCCAGTGACCCAGCCCGTGGCCCGTCAGGTTGACCACCGGATTGTAGCCGTACCCCTCGATGACATCCTCGATGACGGCTCCGATTTCGCCGGTCTGGACGCCGGCCTCGACGGTCTCCAGTGCCGCGTCGAGGGCCTCGTCGGCGGCGGTCTTCAGCTCGTCGTTGCCCGAGAGATCGACCGTGACGGCCGTGTCGGCCAGCCACCCGTCGATGTGGACGCCGATGTCCAGTTTCACCATCTGCTCGCCGACGGTGCGGTCGTCGTCCGGTCCGGCAGCCCCGTGGGCGGCCTCGTGGTCGACGCTGACGTTGACCGGGAAGGCGGGCTCGCCGCCCAGTTCCCGGATGCGGTCTTCGGCCCACTCGGAAATTTCGAGGTAGCCGGTCCCCACTTCGAGTCGGTCGGCGGCCTCGTTGCGCACCTGTGCCAGGATCTCTCCGGCCTCGCGATGTTTCTCGTACTTCTCGGCGGCCAGGTCCACGTCTGTCATGAGTGTGGGTTCGGAACTGTGGGGCAAAGGGTTTGCCGTTGTACGTGAAAAGGGGTGTAATGGCTACCAACCGTGAGGGACCGATCTACGCCAGCACGCTCCTGTGGGGGGTCGTGCTCCTGGCGACGGCCGCCGTCATCGTGACCCGCGGTCTCTGGTCGGGCGTCGTGGTCTTCGCGAGCGCCGCCGCGGGCGTGGCCGTCGTGACCGCGTTGCTCGCCGTCGTCGAGCGGTTCGGCAGCGAACCGCAGTACGACAACAAGCTCGACCCCTGGGACGAGTAGCGGCCCTACCGCGTGGCCGTCTGCATCGCGTCGGTGTTCTCGGCCGCTCCGACGCGGCCGGCGTGGTCGAGGACGATCACGCCCGCGCGTCCGCCCGTCGCGTCCGCGAAATCGTCCACGGCCGTCTGGGCGGCCTGGCTCGGCTCGTGTCGTTCGAGCGCCCGAACGGCCTCCTTCGCGAGTCCGTACCGAGCGATCGCCTCTCCCTCGCCGGTCGCGCTCGCGGCCCCTCGCTCGTCGGCGTAGACACCGGCCCCGAGCTGGGGCACGTCGCCGACGCGGCCGGCCAGTGCGAACCACCGCCCGCCAGTCGAGGTCGCGGCCGCCACCCGATCGCCGTCGGTCGCGACCGCACCGACCGTGTCGTGGCTCGCACCGAACCGCTCGCGGACCCACGCCAGTTGCTCGGCGGCGTCTCCGTCCGGCGGGTCGGCCGCCTGCCAGCGCTCTCGCGTGCGCTCCGTCCACAGATTCCCGTCCGTCTCGACGCCGACCGTCGCCGCGAACTCGACGGCGCGGTCGCCGGCCAGCAAGACGTGGGGCGTCTCCGTCGCGACCGCTCGCGCCACGTCGACGGCGTGTTCGACACCGGGCATCGCGCAGGCGGCCCCGGCGAGACCGTCGTCGGTCATCACGCTCGCGTCCGTCCGGACGACGCCGTCGCTCTGGACGGTGCTGCCGACGCCGGCGTTGAAGCGAGGATTCGACTCCAGGACGGCGACCGCGTCCCGGACCGCGTCGAGTGGCGACGCGGCGTCGCTGCCCGCACGAGCGGCGTCGTCGAGGACCGCCTGCCGAGCCGTGGGTTCGTCGGGGACCGATCCAGCGCCGCCGTGGACGATCAGATCCATGTGGAGGTCGAGCGCCGCCACGGTCAAAAGCGACCCGGCGAACCGAAAACCCGAATGGAACGGGCTGACTGGTCGAGAGCGATGTACGAGCCGAGGATGCGACGGAGTACGCCCTGATCGACCGCTGGGACGACGGCTTCGGCTGGTTCGCTCACCCCGAGGAAGGCGGCCAGCGGGCCAGCCACGCCGTTCGTGCCAGCGACGACGGATCTACCCGCGGCGACGGCGGCGTCTGGCTGTTCGATCCGATCGACGCCCCCGGAATCGACGAACGCGTCCACGACCTCGGCGAGGTGGCCGGCGTCGTCGTGCTGTCGGACTACCACGCCCGCGACGCCGGGACGTTCGCCCGCCGACACGGCGTCTCCGTCCACGTACCGGACCACCTCGACCGGAGCGCCCAGCGGGTGGACGCCCCGGTCGAACGGGTCTCGGGATCGGTCGCCGGCTTCGAGCTGACGGCGATCAGACCGCTACGGGCGTGGCGTGAAGTCCTCGCCTACCGGGAGGCCGACGGGACGCTGTACGTCCCGGACTTCCTCGCCGGCGAGAAGTTCGCCGTCGGTTCGGAACGCCTCGGGATGCCGTTCCTGAGTCGCCTCTCGCCGCCACGGCGACTGTTCGCCGACTGCGATCCCGACCGAATCCTGCTCGGCCACGGCGAGGGGGTCTTCGACGACGCCAGCGCCGCGCTGACCGACACGGTGACGAACGCTCGCGCTCGCTTCCCGCGGGCACTCGTGAACGCACCGACCGAGATCCGTGCCGTGCTCGACGCAGTTCGCTAGCCGAGACATCGGACTCGATTCCCGCGGCAGACGGCCCCTGTCCCCTGTTACCATGCCCTCGCGGAAAGCGGCACTCCTTTAGGCGCGACTTTCGATTGGCCGGGTATGAGCTACGATTACGACAAGGTCGAGGTGCCCGCCGAAGGCGAGAAGATCGAGGTCGTCGACGAGGACAACGACGAACTCGACATCCCGGAGAACCCGATCGTCCCCATCATCCACGGCGACGGTATCGGGAAGGACGTGGGCCCGGCCGCCCAGAAGGTGCTTGAGGCCGCCGCGAACGCGACAGGCCGCGAGATCTCGTGGATGCGCGTCTTCGCAGGCGAGTCCGCCCGAGAGAAGTACGACGAGAACCTCCCCGACGACACCGTCAACGCGATCGACGAGCACCGCGTCGCCATCAAGGGGCCGCTGACGACCCCGGTCGGCGCTGGCTTCCGCTCGCTCAACGTCGCGCTGCGCCAGACGCTCGATTTCTACTCGAACGTCCGACCGACCTACTACCTCGACGGCGTCCCGTCGCCGATGAAAGCGCCCGAGGAGATGGACATGGTCACCTTCCGTGAGAACACGGAAGACGTCTACGCCGGCATCGAGTGGGAGGCCGGCACCGAAGAGGTCGAGCAGGTCCGGGACTTCGTCGAGGAGGAGATGGGCTTCGACGACGTGATGCACGACGGTCCGATCGGCATCGGCATCAAGCCGATCACCGAGTTCGGTTCCAAGCGGCTGGTCCGCAAGGCCATCGACTACGCCATCGAGCACGACCGCGACAAGGTCACGCTCGTCGGCAAGGGCAACATCATGAAGTTCACCGAAGGCCAGTTCACCGAGTGGGGTATGGAGGTCGCCGACGAGGAGTACTCCGACGACGAGGTCTTCGCCGCACCAGACTCCCTGTGGGAGACTCAGGACGACATCGACATCCCCGAGGACGCCGTCATGGTCGAGGAGCGCCTCGCCGACGCGATGCTCCAGTGGATGCAGCTGCGCACCGACGAGTTCGACGTGCTCGCGATGCCCAACCTCAACGGCGACTACCTCTCGGACGCCGCTGGCGCACAGATCGGCGGCCTCGGCATCGCACCGGGTGCGAACTTCGGTGACGCCCGCGTGCTCGCAGAGCCCGTCCACGGCTCGGCCCCGAAGCGCGCCGGCCAGAACATGGCCAACCCGACCGCGATGATCCTCTCTGGCCGTCTGATGTTCGACTACATGGGCTGGAAGGACGCCGCCGACCTCGTTCGCGACGCCGTCGAGGAGACGATCTCCTCGGGCAAGGTCACCTACGACCTCGAACGCCAGCTCGAAGACGCCGAGAAGCTCGGCACCGAGGAGTACTCGGACGCCATCGTCGAGAATATCGAGAAGCTCGCGTAAGCGAGTTTCTGGACTCGCCCGGCGTCACCGCGCGAACAACGAGACACTCGCGCCAACGACGCCGTCGCCGTTCGACTGTTCTATCGTCTCGGATCGGTGAGAATCGTCTCCGTCAGTCCCTGCTGATACTGCCAGCTGTACGTCTGTGAAGAATTTTGCGACCACGGGGTCGCGAATATCTTGAAACAGTGACAGCCGGTATATGACTGGACACATCCATCGTCCGTTCACTTCCTCACCCGACTGGCACGGTCTCACCAGACGCCGCCTCGGTTCAGTACACACCTACAGCCACTTATATAAATATATAATGAAAATGTACTAATACAGAAGGGTTCGTGGCTAGGGTTGACTGGCGTGCGATCCGTCAGTTCGAGCACAGTGAGACGATCGACGACGGACGCTTCGGATCGCAACCGGCCCGGTTGGGGGATGTGGACACCGAGAGGTCGCGCGGATCGACGGTTGGCCCGACCCGGCCAGCGAGCGACTGCCGAAGGCGACATTCGAACGTATGAGAGAAACACGACGAAACATCCTACGGAAGGCATCGGCACTGTCTGCGCTGGCGATCGGCGTCAGCGGGACTGCATCGGCAGCAGATTGCAGCGACGTCCAGCAGTGGCAATCTGGCACCGCCTACAACGGCGGCGACCGCGTGGTTCACGACGACGTTCTCTGGGAAGCCGAGTGGTGGACCCAGGCCAACGAACCCGAAGCGAGCGACTCGGTCTGGACGAAGATCGGCGACTGTGGTGGCGACACCGAGAACGAAGCTCCGGTCGCGTCGTTCACGGCGAGCGTCAGTACACCCGCACCGGGCGAGTCCGTCACGTTCGACGCGTCGGAATCCTCCGATCCGGACGGCTCAATCAGTTCGTACGCCTGGGAGTTTGGCGACGGCGACACAGCCACCGGACAGACGGGGAGCCACACGTACGAGTCGGCGGGCGATTACACGGTCACACTCACCGTGACCGACGACGACGGCGCGAGTGGGACGGCATCGACGACGGTGTCGGTCTCGGAAAGCGACAACGAGGCCCCGAACGCGTCGTTCACCGTCTCGCCGTCCTCGCCGACGACGGGCGAGTCGGTGACCGTCGACGCTGCCGACTCCTCGGACGCAGACGGGTCGATTTCGTCGTACGCCTGGGAGTTCGGCGACGACGCGACCGCCAGCGGTCAGACCGCGACCCACACGTACGACTCGTCGGGCGAGTACACGATCACACTCACCGTGACCGACGACGACAGCGCGACCGACACCAACTCGACGACCGTCACCGTCGGCGGCGACGACGGCGAGTGTAGCGGCGTCTCGAAGTGGGACTCCGAAGCGACCTACACCGGCGGCGACCGGGTCGTCTACGACGGCACGCTCTGGGAGGCCAGGTGGTGGAGCCGGGGTGACGAGCCCAGCGATGGGGCTCCCTGGAAGGAGATCACCTCCTGTGGGCCGCCCGAGCCAGTCACGAAGACGCTGGCCGATCTCGTGCCAAAGCCCGACAGCGTCACGACCGCCGACGACGGCTTCGAGATCACGTCCTCGACGACGATCGTCGCCGAGGGAAGCGGTACCGAGATCGGACAGTACCTCGCCGACCTGCTGGGGCCGGCGACCGGTTTCGATCTGTCCGTCGAGAGTGGCTCGTCCGCGTCCGCGGACAGTATCGCGCTGTTGCTCAACGGCGCACCCTCGTCGGTCGGTGACGAAGGCTACGAGATGACCGTCGACAACGACGGCGTCACGGTCCGTGCCAACGCGGTCTCGGGCCTGTTCTACGGTGTCCAGTCGATCCGGCAGGTACTCCCGGCGGCGGTCGAGGCCGACAGCCAGCAGTCCGTCGACTGGGTCGTCCCCGGCGGCTCGGTCACCGACGCACCGCGCTTCGAGTACCGCGGCGCGATGCTGGACGTGGCACGACACTTCTTCGACAAGTCGGTCGTCAAGGAGTTCATCGACCAGGTGGCGGCCTACAAGATCAACCACCTGCACCTGCACCTGACCGACGACCAGGGCTGGCGTATCGAGATCGACGACTGGCCGAACCTCACGGACGAAGGCGCAGACTCGGAGGTCGACGGCGGGCCCGGCGGCCACTTCACGAAGGCGGACTACCAGGAGATCATCCAGTACGCGCAGGATCGCCACATGACGGTCGTCCCGGAGATCGACATGCCCGGCCACACCGGGGCGGCCCTGGAGTCGTACGCGGAACTGAACTGTGACGACACGAAACGCGAGGAAGACACCGGCATCAACGTCGGCGACACCACGCTGTGCATGGACGACGAGCACAAGGAGACGAGCCTCCAGTTCGCGGCCGACGTCATCAGCGCGGTCGCCGAGATGACGGACGGGCCGTACTTCCACATCGGTGGCGACGAAGCCGATGTCCTCTCGGAAGCCCGGTACGAGGAGTTCATGGACGCGGTTCTCCCGATGGTCGAGGACGCCGGAAAGACCCCCATCGGCTGGCACCAGATCGCCAGCACGGAGCCCGTTGAGTCTGCGCTCCTCCAGTACTGGGGCACCGACGCACAGGCCCCGGAGGTCGCGGCCCGGGCCAGCGAGGGCAACGACGTCATCGCCTCGCCGGCCCACCTCTCTTACCTCGATCAGGACTACAACGGACAGGACGGTGTGGGCCAGGACTGGGCGGGACCGGTCTCGGTCGAGGACGCCTACACCTGGGATCCGGGCAGCTACATCGACGACGTCGACGAGTCGTCCGTCACCGGCGTCGAGGCACCGCTGTGGACGGAGTTCGTCGAGACCCAGGACGACATCGAGTACATGGTGTTCCCGCGACTGGCTGCCATCGCGGAACTGGGCTGGTCGTCGTCGTCCGATATCGGCGACTTCGACGCGTTCAGCCAGCGTCTGGCCCTACAGGGCCCACGCTGGGCGCAGGCGAACGTGAACTACTACCAGTCTGATCTGGTCGACTGGCCGTAAGTCGGCAAGCGGCGCGGGCAGTGTCCCGCGTCACACTGTCACTTCCAGTCTGGCTCGTCGCGTGGCGGGCTGAACACGTCGATCCCGCGCACGGGCTCGTCCGTTCGATTGGCCGCCTCGTGTGGCTCCTCGGCCGGGACGACGTAGGAGTCGCCGGCACCGACGACCTGTTCCTCGCCGTCGATAAGGAACGTGAACGTCCCGCGAGCGACGAAACCGACCTGCTCGTTGGGGTGGCTGTGTTCCGGGACGACCGCGCCCGGTTCGATGTGGAAGTGCTGGACGTTCATCCGCTCGCCGACCGCCAGCGGCGCGATGTGGACGCCGTCGACGACCTCGGTGAACTCGCTGTCGGCGGTGTCACAGACCTGCATGGCAGAGGTGAGTGGAGGGCGGCAGGTAAGCTTACCGGGGCGGTGGGGGGGTCGAGCTGGGACGCGTCGGCGGACTGGAGAACAGTTTTCATGCCGTCGACTCCAAAGATCGAGTACCATCAAGATGAACGAGCAATCGAAGCGAACGGCCGTCGCACTGGTCTCCGCGCTCGGGCTCGGCGCTGGCGGCTTGATCCTGGGGATCGTCCTGGCGAACGTCGCGGGAATCGGGCTGATTCTGGCCGGATTCGACCTCGACCCGACGAGCGTCGAGTTCCTGATCCTCTCGCTGATTTTCGTCCAGGGCGTCGGCTGTTTCGGCGTGTCGATGGCGTACGTCAACGCCAGACCGTCGCTGGGGCCGAAGATCAGAGAGCGACTGGGTTTCGAACCCGGATCGACGCCCTTCGACATCGGTTACGGCGTGCCCGATCTGCGCGACCTCGGTGTGATCTTCGGGGGGTACTGTACCGCCTTCGCGGGCGTGATCGTCGGCCTCCTCGTCATCTCACAGCTACAGGTCGAGACCGGACAGAACCAGCTCGGTGAGGTCGCGATGGCGAACCCCGGAATCGTCCTCTACCTGATCCCGGTGATGCTGTTCGTCGTCGGACCCAGCGAGGAGTTGCTCTTCCGTGGCGTCGTCCAGGGTCGCCTCCGTGAGGTCCTCAGTCCGGTGTCCGCGATCCTCATCGCCAGTATCGCCTTCGCTGGGATGCACGGGGTCGCACTGGTCGGTGGTTCGACCGTCGGGAACGCGCTCGTGCTGGTCGTGTTGCTGTGGCCGGCGCTGGTGTTTGGAACGAGCTACGAGTACACGGACAACATCGTCGTCCCGGCGGTGATCCACGGCATCTACAACTCGACGATCGTCCTGTTCCTGTACATCGGTATCGTCTACGGCGACGAGATGGCGGCGGCACCCCAGACGCTGCTGGCCGCGCTGCCGGTGTGACCGCCAGATTCAATCACGGACCGTCCCAACGGTGAGTATGTACGCCGTCGTGGGGTGTAGCGACTGTTCGGCGCTGTGGATCGTCGAGGGGCGGCCGGCGACGACCCAGTGTCCCCGCTGTGGCACGACCAGAAAGCACGAGAAGCGCCGCAAGTTCGTCGAGACCGACGACGAGGACCACGCCCGCGAGGTCCGGTCGTCGATGCTCGCGAACCGTCAGGATCAGGGCGACGCGTTCGCACGACTGGATTCGTTCGCCGAGATGGAGGGGCGACTCGACGACGCCGGTCCGAGCGACGAGGCGGTGCTAGAGGCTGCCGGCGTAGATACAGAGGAGGTCGCGGCCGCCGCCGAACGGTCCGAGGGCGGCGCTGGCGGGGGACAGAGCCGAAAGGAGACCGTCCTGTCGGCACTCCGCGAGTGCGAAGCGCCCACCGAGGCAGACGTGATCGACTACGCGACCGAGCGCGGCGTCCCCGCCGACTACGTCCGCGACGCACTGGCGAAGCTCCGTCGCCGCGGCGAGGTGACCGAGAGCGGCGGGACCTACCGGCGACTATGAACGTCGCCGGCTATCTTGATTCAGCGAGAGAATCCCGCCGTTCACGGCGGGCGTGAATTGCGTAAGCTCGGTGCGACAGTCCACGCGGTTCTGCCCGACCGAATACCCAACGGCACAAGAATTATTGAGATTGGGTGTCCTATATTTGTCAAGGCCAAATGGAGTATCACCTGCAATCCGGGTCGCACACGGTCTACGCGCTCCAATACCACTTTGTGACTGTCACGAAGTGTCGCGCCGACATCCTCACCGATGAGCGGCTGGAGCGCGTGGCTGAAATCGCTCACGAGATTGCAGACGACTTCGAGGCCGACATCAAGAACGTAGACGGTGGCACCGACCACGTTCATATCCTGTTCACGACCAAACCCACCACCGACCTCACGAAGTTCATCAACTCACTCAAGGGTGTTACCTCGCGCCAGATTCGCCAGGAGTACCCCGAAGTGAAACAGATGCTCGAAGATGCGTTCTGGCAACCGGGGTACTTCCTCGCCACGACCGGCCAAGTGAGCATTGACGTGCTGATGGACTACGTGGACGACCAGTAGCATGACCGCGACAACCACGAAAACGCTGGAGGCTACGCTCGCCCCGCCGACAGCCCACAAAGAACGCAAACTGTGCGACCTGCTCGACACCTACCGGGCAGGACTCCTCGAAGCGTTCGAGGCCGGGTGCGAGACGATGACCGCCACCAGCGACGTGGTGACGCCCTACGACCTGCCGTATCAGGCGAAGGCGGCCCTGTGTAACTACGTTCCGCAACTGCACGGCACCTACGATGCACAGGAGTTGGACGACGACCACCCGGTTCGACTCACCAACCAAGCCGCCGAGTTCGACCACTCGCCGGAACGCGATTACGAGTTCACGTGGTGGGTGCCACAGCCCGGTCGTGGGACGAATTTCTGGATACCACTTCGTATCAACCACGCTCAAGAAGAACTGTGGCACGACCTCGTGGACAGTGACGCGTCGGCAGGCCAACTCCGCCTGCAACGCCACCGCACGTCGTGGACGCTTCACGTCACGGTCGAGTTCCCGGTCGAAGAACCGGACTACGAACCGACAGACGACGATGTAACACCAGTCGGCTTCGACATTGGCGAAGCACACCTGCTCGCGGGCTGTGCCTGCGAGCAGGGGACTCCGACTGACCCACTGCTCATCAACGGTGGTCGCGCTCGTCACCTTCGCAAAGAGATGTTCACGACGCTCAAGCGACTCCAAGAGCGTGACGCCACACAGTGGCGGATAGACGAGCGATTCGACCACTACCAGAACGCACTCACAGACATCATCGAGAAGGCATCTCGACGTGCCGTCGAGTACGCCTGTCGATTCGAGAAGCCAGTCCTCGTACTGGAAGACCTTTCGGACATCCGCGAAGACCTCGACTACGGCGAATGGATGAACCGACGACTCCACGCATGGGCGTTCGCTCGCTTGCAGGAGCGCATCGAGGACAAGGCACGAGAGGCAGGGCTTCCGGTCGAATACCTCCGACCGGAGTACACGAGTCAGACGTGTCACGAGTGCGGTCACATCGGGCACCGGAACGGCGACGTGTTTCGGTGCCAGAACGACGAGTGTTGGGTATCGGAGTACCACGCAGACATCAACGCGGCGGTCAACATCGCTGACCGCCATGACCCGTGGGGTGAGAGCCTGCCGCTGAAACCGGCGGGCGATGACATCTCACGGGATGGGAGCGCCTGTGACAGCGCCGCGACCCCCACTGAGCAGAGCCAACCACGGCAGATGACGCTCGGCGAGGTCGGGTCGGAACCCACTGCCGGTAGTTAACCGGTATTCCCATGCAGGGAAGCCGCGCCGTTTACGGCGCGGAGGATGTCACGCCGTCGAGCCCGGCCGGACCGCCGTCGGTGTCCTGGTCGGGGCCGCCGGACTGCTCTTTCTCGCCCAGCCGATCACGGGACCGATCGACGTGGGCGGCGTCCCGATCCAGCCGGCGCTGGCCTCTCCGGTCGTGCTCGCTGCGGGACTCGCGCTCGGGACGGTCGTGTTCTACCGGCAGGGCTATACGCTGTTCGCGGCGGCACACGCGGTCTTCGCCGTCTCGCTGGTCGGCTTCGTCGGCGGGGTCGCTCTCGGGAGCGACCGCCTGCTCGTGGTCGGCGTGGCGGCGCTCGTCGGCGGCGCGGGGTGGCTGGTGACGATCCAGCGGCGGGCGTCCTGATACGACCGGCTGTACATCTGTGAACGGTTTCGCCACCCCGGGGTGGCGAAGAGCGTCACGAAGTGACAGCCGGCAGTATGACTCCAAGCGAGCTACGCCAGCGCAGTCAGCTCCCCAGCGCCGCCGACGTAGAGTCGGTCGCCGACCGAGAGGAGCGCGTGGCTCACCTGTCTGTCTCCGACGCCGGCTTCCCACCGCACCGCGCCGGTCGAGCCGTCGAGGGCGACGACGCGCCCGCCGGCCGCGTCTGGCCCGGAGAGGTACACCGTCTCGTTGGCGATCACGGGACAGCCCGCACGAAAGTCGAGGGACTGTGACCACGCTGTCGCGCCGCTGGTGCTGTCGAGTGCGTACACGGTGCCGTGGGACGTTCGAGCGCCCGCTGGACGGGCGAACGTGTACACGCGCCCGGCGTCGGGGTCGACTGCCGGCGTGTAGACGTAACTGGCCAGTTCTCGGTGCCACCGCCGCTGTCCCGCGTCGAGATCGTACGCTATCAGCGGGACGGTCGATCGGCCACCGGTGCCGACGGCTCCCCGGTACAGCGTCCCGTCGACGACGGCAGGCCACAGGACGGCGACGCTCTGATGGGATGGCTGCCAGGACGTGTGAATCGCCGGTGGCTCGCCGAGGAGGGCCCTCAGCGCCGAACGGTCGGACCGGTAGCAGCGGACTCGGGACGGCGAGGAGACGAGTGGCCGCCCCTGGTAGATGCTGATGTCGTGGTCGCCACCGGTCGATGCGTGCCACCGGATCGCCCCGGTGTCCGCGTCGAGCCCGTAGAGCGCGTCGGTGTTCGTCGCGACGTAGATCGTGCCGCGGTGCTCGACGGCCGAGTACGCTTGTCCCTCCGGGAGCTTCGTTTCGAACAGCGCCGTGCCGGAGGCCGCGTCCAGCGCCCGGAACGTCCGTCCGCCGAGGTACAGCCGCCCAGCGACGTAATCGAGCGACCCGACGCCGTCGAGATCCGCCTCGTGCCACCGTGTCACGCCGTCCGCCCGGACGGCGTACACGTCACCCGACGCGCCGGATCGCAGCGTCAGACAGTACACCGTCCCGTCGGCTGCGACCATCCGGAACACCGTTCCCCGGAGATCGACGCGCCACTCGCGTTGGGGTGTCTGTCTCGGTGGCGTAGCAGTCGGACTGTGGCGACTGTTTCGAACGCCGCGGTGCTGTGACGGCCACGTCCCCGCCGGGGGTCGCCGATCGGATCGTATCGTTCGCTCCGGACGCTGCGGAGCGCGGCAGCCGGCAGTAGCGACCGTTCCGGCGGCGACACCCGCACGGAGCAGTGACCGACGGTTGTACTGAGGCATGACGGTGGTGTTGACTCGGTGACCGTTCGGCGGCCACGGCTATTCCTGTCAAATATCGCCAGTATAAGTGTACTGGATTCGTTCAGTAAGATCAACCACGTGATTGGGTCGAAGAGACGACGACGAGCAAGACAGCAGCCGGAATAGCGGCGTTGTTGGGACGCTATCGATCGAAATCGACCAGGCGAGTCTGCTACCGACCGAGATCCTCGTGAGCACTGGAGAGGTGCCGCGAGGAGAGAGCCGCCAGCAGTGAGAGTTCGCCGGCCAGCGCCCCGGCGGCGATCACTTCCGCGAGGGCGTCGGCGTTGCTGCCCGCGGGGTCGCCGCCACCGGCGTAGCCCAGCACGTCCAGCCCCTCGGCCTGGGTCGGGAGGCTCGTGCCGCCGCCGACGGTGCCGACCTCCAGCGACGCCAGCGTCACCGAGGCGTACAGCCCGTCCTCGCGGGCGTCGACGGTCGTGATCGCGTTCGCGCCTTCGACGACCTGTGCGGCGTCCTGACCGGTCGCGAGGAAGGCCGCGGCGACGACGTTGGCCGCGTGGGCGTTGAAGCCGAGCGCCCCGGCCTTGGCCGAGCCCACGAGGTTCTTGCGCGTGTTTGCCTCGGCGATGGCCTCCGTAGTGGTCCCGAGTCGCTCCTCGACCTGTTCGTGGGGGATCAGCACGTCCGCGGCGACGGTGCGGCCCCGTCCCTCGACGGCGTTGATCGCGGCGGGCTTCTTGTCCGAACAGAGGTTTCCAGAGAGCGCGACCAGTTCGGCGGGCGTCTCGCGCTCGACGATCTCGCAGGCGGCCTCGGTCGCGATCGTCGCCATGTTCATCCCCATGGCGTCTTTGGTGTCGTAGGAGAACCGCAGGAAGACGTTGTCGCCGACGACGTAGGGAGTCACGTCCTGGAGTTCGCCGTGTCCGGTGGTCGCCTCGGCGGCCTCGGCGAGGGCCGCGACGTGTTCGCGCACCCAGGCCGACACCTCGCCGGCCGCGGCCACGTCCTCGACTTTGAAGACCGGCGCGCGCGTCATCCCCGACTTGAGCACGCGAGCGGTCGCACCGCCAGCGCGCCTGATCGTACTGACGCCGCGGTTGACACTGGCCACGAGCGCGCCCTCGGTCGTCGCCAGCGGGAGGTAGTGCTCGCCGTCGGCGGCGCTCCCGTCGACGGGGAGGGGGCCGACGACGCCCATCGGCACCTGGGCCGCGCCGATCATGTTCTCGACGTTGGGTTCGGCGTCGGCGGCTTCGAAGGTGTAATCGCCGACCGATTCGAGGTCGACGCCGGTCTCCTCGGCCAGCAGCCGTCGGCGTGCCCTCGCGGCGGTCTCGGCGTCGGCGTGCTCTTCGAGTTCGTAGAGGCGAAGCTCCCCCTCGCGGACGCGCGCTGCGAGCTCCTCGGCGTCGGTCATGGCCGAATGCTCGCGGGCGACTCCCCTAACAGTTCTGATCCGGTCAGGACAGGCGTTCGACCAGCTCGTCGGCCGTCACGGTCTCGCCGTCGAGTTCGATCCGGAAGGCAGCGTCACCGCCGGTGCGCTCGAAGGCGGTCAGGTCCCCGGTCACGAGGAAGGTGTCGCCGTAGCCGGGGTTGCCCGTGTACCCCGAGACGGTGACCGTCCCGTCGCCGCTGTCGGTGATCGTGTCGTTGTCTTCGGCGACGAGGTCGTCGGCCACGTCGACCGCTCGCTCGACCGACCCGTCGACGGTGAACTCGTAGCGCACCTCGCCCTGTTCGGTGGCGACGACGGCGACCTCGTGGGTGGTGGGTTCGTCGCCGCTGCCGTCCGCCCCACCGTCGTCGCTGGCACCGTCCGGGGAGCTGTCGACAGCGTCCGTGCTTTGGCTGACGACGCGCCGTTCCATCTCGCGGACGACGTAGTCGCCGTCGCCGCCGGTCTGTCTGATCTCCGTGATCGCGCCGTTGACCACGAACGAGTCGCCGTAGCCGGTGTTCCCGGTGAAGCCACTGACCGTCCACGTGCCGTCGTCGTTCCGGCTGATGGTGTCGTTGTCGCCGGCACCGATCCGGTCGTTGATCGTCGTCGGCCGGATCGGTCCGGTCGCGGTCAGCTCGTAGCTCACGTCGCCCTGGCTCGCTCCGACGACCTCGACGCAGCGTTCTTGGGGCGTCTCCGTGCCGAGTGTGGCGGCCTCGGCCACGTCGCTCCGGAGGTAGTGTCGGCGGTAGTCCTGGTCGGTTTCGATCTCGATGGCTTCGATCGTCTTGCCCGCGTGCTGGCCGCTCCCTCGGTAGACGTTCGGGACGGCGTCCATGCCGTCGGTGTCGCGGATGCCGGACAGTTCCGGGAAGTCGTCGGTGTCGCCCACGCCGTCCTCGCTGTAGCTCTGCTTCGTCTCGGTCGTACCGTCGACGAAGTGCAAGCGGACTCGCGAGGTCAGCACCGACGGCACGCCCCCAGAGAGGACGAACTCGCCCACGGGGACGTGGACGCTGGTGGCCGTAAACGTCGTGGCTCTGTGTCGACGCTGGCACGGGTCCGGGTTGTCGACCGTCTGCGTGCCGTTGATCGTGACCGAGTCGACGATTCGCCCCGGCGAGCCGTAGCGGACCGGCTCGCCGTCGTCGAGAGAGACTCCGTTGCTCGACTGGACGAAACTGCCGTCTTCGAAGGCGACCCGGACGGCGTCGATGCCGGTCGAGTCGGTAACCTCGACGTAGTCACAGCCGAGCGTGAACTGGCTGTCGCTTACCTGTGCCGTCGCGGTGCCGGCGACGCCAGCGGGTCCCACGAGCGCGCCCCCGAGTGTCACCCCCAGAAATGCCCGCCGTGTGCTCCCGTCAGACTCGCCGTTCGATTCGGGGTTACCGCCCGAATTGTTTCCCATACCCCTCGTCTCTCTCCGTGGGGCGGTTTGTTATTTGGAGCCAACCGCCGGCCGGCGATCGGTAAGCCCATCGTACCGAGGCTTCCGGGCCTCCGCGTGGCCCGTCGCTCGGCGGTCGCGAGCCGATTGTGTGCTAACAAACACCACGATGCTACAACGACGGCCATCGACTCCCAGAACGCCACCGTTCTCGTGTATTGAAGGTAAAATCTTTTCAATACGGAGTTCCGTAGGAAGAGACAACAGGGGTAGCCAGCTATGCCAGCAATGGAATCCGCGGAGTTCGAGACTGACCTCAGTCTCTTCAAGTACGACAACCTCGAACAGCTCCCGCCGGAGTACCGGGATCTCGGGGAGGACGAACGGACCGAGCGAATCGAGAGCGCGCTCGACACACTCGGGGACGACGTGGTGATCCTCGGACACAACTACCAGCGCCGCGAGATCGTCGAACACGCCGACTTCATCGGCGACTCCTACCAGCTGAGCAAGGAGGCGGCCAACGCCGACGCCGACTACGTGATCTTCGGCGGCGTGACGTTCATGGCCGAGTCCGCAGACATCATCACGGACGACGACCAGAGCGTGATCCTCCCGAGCATGGAGGCGTCCTGTCCGATGGCCGGCATGGCAGAGGCCCTCCAGGTCGACGCGGCGTGGGCCGAGTTGACCGCCGAGACCGACGCCAACGTCGTTCCGATCACGTACATGAACAGCTACGCCGACCTGAAGGCCTTCTGTGCCGAGCAGGGCGGGCTGGTCTGTACGTCCTCGAACGCGCACAAGGCCTTCGAGTACGCCTTCGAACAGGGCGACAAGGTCCTCTTCCTGCCCGACAAGCACCTGGGCGAGAACACGGCCCACCGGCTGGGGCTCGAAGACGAGATCGTCGAGTGGGACCCGTGGGACCCCGACTCCAAGGACGCCAGCAAGGCCGTCGCAAACGACATCATCCTCTGGGACGGCTACTGCCAGGTCCACGAGCGGTTCCGCGAGTCTCACATCGAACAGGTGCGCGAGGAGTACGACGACGCCAACGTCATCGTCCACCCCGAGTGTCGACGCGAGGTCGTCGAGGCGGCCGACGTGGCCGGCTCCACGGCCCAGATCTGTGAGGTCGTCGAGGAGGCCGATCCCGGCGACACCTGGGCGATCGGCACCGAAATCCACCTGACCCACCACCTCCAGCGGTGGCACCCCGAGGTGAACGTCGTCCCGCTGTGTGGCGAGGCCTGCATGGACTGCAACGCCATGCGACAGATCGACCCGAACTACCTCGCGTGGGTGCTCGAAGAGCTGGTGGCGGGCCGGGAGCGCAACGTCATCGAAGTCGCACCGCAGGAGAAAGAGCTTGCACAGGTCGCGCTCGACCGAATGCTGGAGATCTGAACCATGAGCGCAACGACGGACCACGAGACGGTCGACGTACTCGTCGTCGGGTCGGGGATCGCGGGCCTCGCTGCCGCCCTCGCCAGCGCACGCGAGGGCGAGGAGGTCGTCGTCGCCACGAAAGCGACCCGTCCCGAAGGTGCCTCCTCCTGGTGGGCTCAGGGCGGGATCGCCGTCTCCCGAGACCACCCCGAGCAGTTCAAGCAGGACATCCTCGCGGCCTCCGACGGCACGGCCGACCCCGACGCCGTCGACGTGCTCGTCGAGAACGCCAACGAGGCCGTCCGGGACGTGCTCGTCGAGACGTTGGACGTGAACTTCGACGGTGCGGACGAGCGAAGTGAGTCCGCAGACAGTGCGAGCGGCGCAGCCGAGAGCCGCGAGGACGACCAGCGGGAGTCCTCGGAACGAGCGAACGGCGACGAGAACTACGACTTCACCCGCGAGGCCGCCCACAGCGAGGACCGCATCCTCCACGTCGACGCCGCCACGGGCAAGCACATCCACGTCCCCTTCCTGCACTACCTCGACGACCACGACAACGTCGAGATTCGAGACGACACGGCGGCGCTGGAGCTGATCCGCCACGAGGGGCGCGTCCACGGAGCGATGCTCGAATCCGACGGCGACGCCGCGCCGCTGTACGCCGGTGCGACGGTGCTGGCGACCGGCGGGATCGGCGATCTGTTCACCCACTCGACGAACCCGACCGGGTCGACGGGCGACGGGATCGCCATGGCCGCACTGGCCGGCGCAGACGTGGCGGACATGGAGTACGTCCAGTTCCACCCGACCGTCTACGTGGGGGGCGAGCAGGGAGCCGACGCGGCCAGCGACGCGAGCGCGACGGGCGATGGCGGCGACCCGTTCCTCGTCAGCGAGGCCGTTCGCGGCGAAGGCGCGCTGCTGCGCAACGGTGCGGGCGAGCGGTTCATGCCCGACTACCACGACGACGCCGAACTCGCGCCCCGCGACGTGGTCGCCCGCGCGGTCGCCGCCGAGCGCGAGGCGACTGGCAGCGTCGTGCTGGACGTGAGCCCACTAGCGTTCGCCGCGGAGTTCCCCGGTCTCGCCGAGAAGTGCGACGACCGCGGGGTCGACTACACCGAGGGGATCCCGGTCGCGCCCGCCGAACACTTCCTCTGTGGCGGCGTCGCCGTCGACGACCGCGGGCGGACCAGTCTCGACCGGCTGTACGCCGTCGGCGAGTGCGCCCGGACCGGCGTCCACGGCGCGAACCGGCTGGCGTCGACGAGCCTGCTGGAGGGACTGGTCTGGGGCCTGCGTGCCGGGTCGGATGCGGCCGGGCACGCGCCGACGGTGATCGAAGCGCCGGAGCTGCTGGAGCGAGATCCCGACCTGCCCGAGGACTTCGCCCGCCAGAAGTTCCTGCGCCTGCGGCGCGTGATGGACGAGTACGTCGGCATCGAACGCGACCCCGCGGACCTGAACCGCGCACTGGGTGTCCTCCGGCGGCTCAAGGGCGAGGTCGACGCCTACGTCCGCACGCGCACCGCCCGGTCGCTGTACGAACTGCGCAACGCCAGCGTGACGGCGCTGCTGGTGACTCGCCACGCCATCGAGAACGACGAGAGCGTCGGGACCCACCACGTCGTCGAGGCCGACCCGACCGAAGAGCCCGAACCCCGGGCCGACGACTGATGCTGACCGACAGCGACATCGAGCGGTGGCTCCGGGAGGACGTGGGCCACCACGACGTGACCAACGACGTGCCCGGCGAGACCACCGGCCGACTCCTCGCCACGGAGTCCGGCGTCGCCGCCGGTCTCGACGCCGCGACGGCCGTCTTCGACTACCTCGACGTGACCGTGCGAGAGCGAATCGAGGACGGGACCGCCGTCGAGAGCGGCGACGTACTGCTCGCCGTCGAGGGACCGGCGCGGGCGATCCTGCGAGGCGAGCGCGTCGCCGTCAACGTCGCCGGCCACGCGTCGGGAATCGCGACGAAGACCGACGCCGCGGTCGCCGCCGCCCGCGCGGTCGACGACGAGGTTCGCGTCGCGGCGACACGCAAGACCACGCCCGGACTGCGCGGCGTCGAGAAGCGCGCCGTCGCGGCTGCCGGCGGTGACACCCACCGGCTCGACCTCTCGCACATGGTGATGGTCAAGGACAACCACGTCGCCGAGCTGGGGCTGGACGGAGCGATCGAGCAGTTCCGCGAGCGGGCCTCCTTCGCGACGCGGCTCGACGTAGAAGTCGAGACGCCCGAGGACGCGCCCCGAGCGGCCGCGGCCGGCGCAGATGTCGTCCTGCTGGACAACATGCCCCCCGGCGAAACGCGCGAGGCCGTCGCGTTGCTCCGCGAGAGCGACGCCGCGGCGCTGGCGGAGGCCTCGGGCGGGATCACCGTCGAGACGGTGCCCGACTACGCCGCGACCGGCGTCGACGTGATCTCGATGGGATCGCTGACTCACTCCGCGCCGACGCTGGATCTGTCCTTTCGGACCGGGTGAGATCGACGCCACAGCGGGAGCCGCGTGGGCCGACGACGCCACGGGCAGGCATCGATCACCCGCGCACGTTGGGGGGACCGTTACGTTTATGCGACGTATCGCTGATAGTTCGATCGAGGCAGTGGACGCTGAGGACAACGACGAGTAGGGACACATGGCGTCGGAAAACAACGAGATAGCCGCGCTCGCCGACGATCTCCTCCAGCGACCGCTCTCTGCCGTCTGCGACACGGCGGAGACGGTCCACCACGTCCTGACCAACAGGCGCGTCGGACTCACGAGAGGCGGCGACGAGACGACGGTGATCGAACCCGGCACGGCCTACGGTGCCGTCGCCGCGATCACGGACCGTCGGCTCCTGTTTCTCGTCGGCGTGCCGCCCGACCAAGAGACGGACTTCTGCGCGGAAGTCGCCTACGACGACGTCGAGACCGTCGAGAAACGGACTGAGACCCTGACACAGTCACTCGTCGTCGAGACGGGGACCGACCGCTTCGAGTTCACCGCTCACAAGCCCCGCGCGGTCGACGCGGCCGTCGACGTGCTGGAGTCGACGCTCGCCGAGCACGTCCTCGATCGGGCCAGCGCCCACCACGAGTCCGCGCGCGAGGCCACAGAGCCCGCCGACAGCGCCACAGAGCTGGAAGCGGCGCTCGACGCGTACCGCCGCGCGGCCACGCTGCTGGGCGACGAGGACGAGCCGGTCAGCGACGCCGAACGGGCGGCCCGCGAGGACGCCGAGACCGTGCTCGCGCGACTCGTCGCCGCCCACCGAGAGCACGCGGCGGCGTGTGCAGACGCCGCCGACTGGGAACTGGCGGCCGACAACGACGAATCGGCCTACGAACTGCTCGTCGACGCACGCGAGGCCTACGACCGGGCACTCGAACTCGCACGGGCGTACCCGCCAGGCGATCCCGACGCGATCGAACGCGAACGCGCGGCCGTCGTCGAGAGCCTGGAGCCGCTGAAGGTGCGATTCGCCGTCGCGAACGCCTGAGCGAACCGCCACAGTGTGTCGGCTACGGAGCTCGAACGGATGGACGCACCGATCGCACGGCCGTCGTGCGATCCGTGCCTCGATGTTCATACTACCGGCTGTACATCTGTGACCGATTTCGCCACCCCGGGGTAGCGAAGATCGTCACGAAGTGACAGCCGGCAGTATCAGCTGTCGCTCGTGAACGCGTCGAAGATCGACGAGAACTCGTAGGGTTCCTGGTCGATCTGGCTGCTCTCGTAGAGCGCGCTCCCCTCGCCGTTGTCGCGGACGAGCTCCCAGAACGACAGCCACCGGAGGTTCTTCTCCTGGGCGAAATCGAGCACCGTCTGTGCGTCCGCGGGGTAGAACACGTTCGAATCGACGTCGTTCTGGCCGATCATCGGCGTCAGGCCGATGGTGTTCCAGCGCTCTGTGGCCGACCGATCCGGATAGATGTCGGCCAGCTGTCCGTGGACGCTCTCGGCGGCGTCGACGACGGTCTCGCCGTTCAGTTCGAACGCCGAGCCGTAGTTCATCGTCATGAGGTTCACGGCGTCGAGTTCGACGCCGCGCTGGGCCGCGTCTTCGAGCACGAACAGCACGTCGTTGCTCGACTGCTCGGGGAGCCCGCTGGGCATCACCGGCAGCGTGTACGAGATCGACAGCTCCGGGTACTCTGCCTGGAGCAAAGCGAGTGCCTCGTTCCGGCGTTCGATGACTTCGGGATTGTCCCGGATGTGTTGCTCCTCGTCGAAGTCGATGAACTGCGCGTCGAGCCGATTGACGACGGTCGCGTACTTCTCTTTGAGCGTGCTCGCGCTCGTCACCGCCTCCGCGAGGTACGTGCCACTGAGACCGCCGAAGGAGACGATGACCTCACCGTCGTGGTCGGCCCGGAGGTCGGCGATCTGGCCCTGCATGTCGAGGCGTTCGCCGCTCTCGCCGACGATCAGGTTCGAGTCGCCGGCCCACGCCGGCTCGCCCCCGGCGGAGTTGACGAACGCGAGCGTGAAGTACTTCGTCCCGGCGTGCGAGACCGCGTCGGTGAGCGCCTGCTGGTCGTCCAGGGCCACGTCGACGAACGGGGCGAAGACGTTCTCCGGGATCGCGCCCGGTGTACCCGTGTCCCCGTCCGAATCGTCGCTGCCGTCGTCACCGCTGCCGTCGTCCCCACCGCCACCGTCTACGGGACCGACTTCGTCCCACGGTCCACCGGCGTCGGGCTTGTCTCCTCGGGTCCACCACTGGGCCTCGTAGATGGTCCCCTCGTAGACGACCCGATCGCCGCCGGTGTACGTGGTCCCGGCGTCCCAGGCCGGATAGTCGGTCTCCTCGCCACCGTCTGTGCCGTCGTCGCTCCCGTCGTCGCTCCCCCCGTCGCTCCCGTCGTCGGAGCCACCGTCCGAAGAGTCGACGACGTTCCACGGCCCCCACTGGGTGCTACCGGGTTCGTCGCCCTGTGTCCACCACTGGGCCTCGTAGATCGTCCCCTCGTAGACGACCCGGTCACCCTCCGAGTAGGTCGCGCTCGCGTCCCACGTCGGGTACTCTTGCTGTGCCGATGCCGCGCCGACGCCCGTGAGCCCCACGAGCGCCGATAGTGATCGTACGTACGTCCGTCGTCGCATGTGTGATCCCTCGACGGCCGGGACGGCAGTACGACGGCGACACCGATCGGGCAGCTGCCAGTGCCCCCAACATCCGGACACCCCGATGGCCGCGACCGTAGCGGACGCCCGACCGCGACAGTACTATGGTGTTTCGCCGGCTAAAAATTAATCATTTATAGTGTGTATTTCTGTCGAACAGCGCGGAAACGCGGGACGACGACCGCCGGTCGTGCGTCGATACGAAACGCCGGGCCGGTCGACGACGGCCACGGACGGCCGACCAGTGCCGTCACTCGATCAGCGGCTCGCCGGTCATCGCGTCGGGCTGATCGATCCCCAGCAGCGACAGCATCGTCGGCGCGAGATCCGCGAGCGTCCCGCCGTCGCGGGCCTCCCGGCCCGCCGCCGTCCCGTCGGGGCCGAGGTAGACGAACGGGACCGGATTGAGCGTGTGGGCCGTGTGTGGGTCCTCGGCGGTCCCCATGTCGTCGGCGTTGCCGTGGTCGGCACAGACGAGGACGTGACCGCCGGCCTCGGTGATCGCCTCGACCATGCGTCCGAGCTGCTCGTCGACGGCCTCGACGGCCGCGGTGGCGGCCTCGAAGTCGCCGGTGTGGCCCACCATGTCGGCGTTGGCGTAGTTACAGACCATCGCGTCCGGGTCGTCGTCCTCGATGACCTCGATGGCGGTGTCGGTGACTGCGGGTGCGCTCATCTCCGGTTGCTGGTCGTAGGTCGGCACGTCCGGGCTCTCGACGATCCGGCGGATCTCACCGTCGAACTCGACCTCGCGGCCGCCGTTGAGGAAGTAGGTGACGTGGGCGTACTTCTCGGTCTCGGCCAGGCGAAGCTGCGTGTGGCCGGTCTCGGCCAGCACCTCGCCGAGCACGTCCTCGGGCTGGTTGGGCGGGTAGGCCACCGGGAGGTCGAAGGTCGCGTCGTACTGGGTCATGGTGACCAGCCGGACCTCCGGCGGTTCCGTGTCGCCGCCCCAGTCCTCTGGGCGAACGTCGCCCAGCATGCGCGTGAGCTGACGCGCGCGGTCCGAGCGGAAGTTGAAGAAGATCACGGCGTCGCCGTCGTCGAGCGCCGGCCGGCCCTGCCCACTGCTCTGGCGTTCGCCGCCGGGAGTCTGTCGAGGCTCGCCCTCGACCAGCGTCGGCTCGACGAACTCGTCGGTGTCGCCCCGATCGTAGGAGTCGGTGACCGCTTCGACCGCCGTGTCGGCGCTGTGGGCGGCCTCGCGCGAGACGATCGCGTCGTAGGCCCGGCGGGTGCGCTCCCAGTTCTGGTCTCGGTCCATCGCGTAGTAGCGCCCGGCGACGGTGGCGACGTGGCCCGTTCCACGCTCCGCGGCGTGGGCCTGGAGTTCGGCGAGGTACTCCTCGCCGCCGGTCGGCGAGGTGTCCCGGCCGTCGGTGAAGGCGTGGGTGACCGCCTCGACGCCGCGGTCGGCGGCGAAGTCGATCAGCGCGTGGAGGTGCTTCTGGTAGGAGTGGACGCCGCCGTCAGAGACCAGCCCCATGAAGTGGACCGCGCCGTCGTTGGCCTCGGCGTAGTCGAAGGCCGATTCCAGGCGGTCGTTCTCGAAGAAGGTGCCGTCTGCGATCCCGTCGGTGACGCGGGCAGAGTCCTGCTTGACGACGCGGCCGGCCCCGATGTTGAGGTGGCCGACCTCGGAGTTGCCCATCTGGCCCTCGGGGAGGCCGACGCGACGCCCGTGGGTTTCGAGCGTGCTGTCGGCACCGATCTCGCGGTATCGGTCGACGTTTGGCGTGTCGGCCGCGGCGACCGCGTCCCGGGTGTCCGTGTCGGGGTTCAGTCCCCAGCCGTCCAGAATGACGAGTCCGACTTCCATATCGGGTCGGTGGCGGGGCCGCCCTAAGATACTGTCGGGTGTCGGTGGCGCTCACACGGCGGGTTCCCACGTTTCGAGCGTGTATCCGTCGTACGGCGTCTCGTCGACGAGTGTCCACGCCTCGCGGTCGAACGCCGGGAACGTCGCGTCGCCCTCGTACTCGCCGTCGACGCGGCTCAGCAACATCCGGTCGTACCGCGGCAGGAACGCCTCGTAGACCCCGGCACCGCCCAGCACGTACAGCACCGGATCGCCGCGCTCGCGGGCGAGATCGATCGCCGCGTCGACGCTCGCCGCGTGCGTCGCCGTCTCGGCCTCGAAGGAACGCTCGCTCCGACTCAAGACGAGCTGTCGCGCGCCGGGCAGTTCCTCGAACATCTCGAAGGTCTTGCGGCCGAGCACGACGGTGTCGTCGGCGACTCGCTCGCGGTAGCGCCGGGACTCGTGGGGGAGGTGCCAGGGGAGTCGGTCGCCGTCGCCGATGACGCCGTTTTCGCCGACCGCCGCGACTGCGATGATCTCCATGCGCGACCGTTGGGTCTGGGACTACTACTCTCCACCGCCGCCGGTCGATCCCGAGCGCGACCCAGCGCCCGCCCGGACGCCGCGGCCGCGTGACGATGCTTTATCCCCCTGCGGTCGCTCCCACCGGCATGGACGTACTCGTCATCGGCGGCACCGGACTGATCAGCACGGCCGTCTCGCGCCAGCTCGTCGCGGCCGGCCACGAAGTGACCTGTTTCACTCGCGGGGAGACCGACGCCGAGTTGCCGGACGCGGTGTCGTTCGTCCACGGCGACCGCGACGACGACGCCGCCCTGGAGCGGGCCCGCGACGCGGTCGGGCCCGACTGCGTGATCGACATGGTCTGTTTCGCCCCCGCACAGGCCGAGGCCGCCGTCGAGATCTTCGCGGGGATCGAGCAGTACGTCTTCTGTTCGACGGTCGACGTGTACCACCGCCCGCTGGCGACCAACCCCGTCACGGAAGACGCCGCCCGCGAGCCGGCCGTCAGCGAGTACGGCGCGAACAAGGCCGCCTGCGAGGATCGCTTCCTGGCCGCCCACGACGACGGCGCGTTCGCCGCCACCGTGCTCCGCCCGTGGAGCACCTACGGCGAAGGCGGGCCGGTGCTCCACACGCTCGGCGTCGGCACCTACTACGTCGACCGGATCCGGAAGGGCAAGCCCATCGTCGTCCACGGCGACGGCCAGTCGCTGTGGGGCCCGTGCCACCGCGACGACGTGGCCGCGGCGTTCGTCGCCGCCGTCGGCAACGGAGCCGCGTACGGCGAGTGCTACCATGTCACCAGCGAGGAGGTGATCACCTGGAACCAGTACCACAGAACCGTCGCCGACGCGCTGGACGCTCCCGAGCCCGACCTCGTCCACGTTCCGACGACCGTCCTCGCCGACGCCGTCCCGGACCGCACGGCGATGCTGCGCGATCACTTCCAGTTCTCGACGGTGTTCGACAACAGCAAGGCGAGACGGGACCTGGACTTCGAGTACACCGTCAGCTTCGAGGACGGGGTTCGTCGGACCGTCGAGCGACTCGACGCCGAAGACCGGATCGAACCCTGGGACAGCGAGAACGACGACGAGCTGATCGCGGCGTGGCGCGACGCCACCGCCGACTTTCGTGCATCGTTCGAACGGTCGTGACGGCCGGCCTTCATACGGAACGTTGTCGTTGCGTACCGGTGTGCGACGAGGGAGACGCTCACCGGTACATCGCTACAACGGTCCGTATCAGTCGACGATCGCGGACGCCCACTCCGACAGTGACACGAACGAGAGGCGATCGCGGAGGAGGAACCACGGACTCGCCAGCGCCGCCCCGAGCGCGTTGGCGTAGGCGTCTCCCAGCCCGAAGTAGCGGTTGGGCAGGAACCACTGCCAGATCTCGATGCCGAGGCCGTAGGCCACGGTGATCCCGAGCACGAACACCGCGAGTCGGCCGGTCGACCACCGCCAGGTACTCGTGGCGTACGCCAGTGTCCCACCGAAGGCGGCGTACGCGAGGAAGTGACGCCACTTGTCCAGCGGGAGGAGATCGAAGGGCTTGACGACCGGCTCTCCCGGCGGCGCGACGACCACCGAGAGCGTGAAGATCACACCACCCACCACGGCGACGGCGAGCCACCGGAGCCACGACGGCAACAGCGGGACGCGAAAAGCACTCATTGGCTTCGTTGCCGACAGAGAGGGGTAAAAGCGATGTGGTCGCGGGCGACGCGCTCGTGGCGACGAGTCGTCCGTATCAGGCGTTCGTCTTGTACAGGTTGCCGTCGTCGTCGTAGCGGGCCTCGAAGATCCGGTCGAACTGGTCGTCGGAGATCGTCACGTCGATCGCCCCAAGGTTCTCGTCGAGCTGGTCGACGGTCCGCGCGCCGACGATCGGGACGCAGTCGAAGTCGGGCTGGTCCATCAGCCAGCGCAGAGCGACCTGTGCCGGCGAGGCGTCGACCTCCTCGGCGACGGCCCGGACCTCGTCGAGGACGTGCCAGCCCCGTTCCGAGACGTAGAAATCGAGGAAGCGATCGTCGAACTGGGCACGCGTGTCTTCGGGCGCGTCCAGCTCGTAGGTCCCGTCGCCCGCACGCTCGTACTTGCCGGTGAGGAAGCCACCGGCCAGCGGCGAGTACGGACAGACCGCGAGGTTCTGGTCGGCACACACGTCGAGGTACTCGGCCACGTCCTCGTAGTAGGCGGCGTGAAAGAGGGGCTGGGTGACGGTGAACGCCTCGTAGTTGTTCACGTCGGCCTTCCACAGGCCCTTGGTGAGCTTCCATGCGTCGGCCGTCGACAGGCCGACATTGTGGACCTTGCCCTCGCTAACGAGGTCGTCGACGGCGCGCAGCGTCTGCTCGATCGGCGTGTCGTCGTCGAACCGGTGCAGGTAGAGAACGTCGAGGTAATCCGTGCCGAGCCGATCGAGCGATCCCTCGACCTCCGCGCGGACGTTCTTCTTCGAGAGGTTCTCCTGGAAGCGCGAGACCGTCGACCAGAAGCACTTCGAGGCGATGACGTAGTCCTCCCGGTCCCGGTCTTCGAGCCACTCGCCGATCCACCGCTCGGAGTCGCCGCCGCCGTAGCCGTTTGCGGTGTCGATGAAGTTGCCGCCGCGCTCGGCGAAGGCGTCGAGCAGCTCGTGGGCGTCCTCGCGGTCCGTCTCGACGACGCCGCTGTCCTCGTGTTCCTTGCCGAAGCGCCACGTCCCGAGACAGATCGGCGATACCTGCAGTCCCGTCGTGCCGAGTCGTCGGTAGTGCATACAGGCACGTCTGAGAACGCGAAGGGGATAACTGGGCGGGGTCCGTGTGAAATGGTGCCAGCACACGAACGACCGCCGACGAGGAGTGCTGCGGATCGTCGACAAGAGGACGAGCAGCGGTTACAGCGACACGATCGTCGCACGGACCGTTACGTCGCCGAGATCGAGGACGATCTCGCTGTCATATTGGAGGGGCTCGCCTTTGAACGTGAGACCGGCCGCCGTCTCACGGACCGAGAGGGTCGCTTCGATCGTGAGATCCCGTTTCGTGGGGTGGTCACGCGCGTAGACCTCACCGTCGTCGCTGGTCGTGACGACGGTCGCGTTCACCCGATCGACGCTCTCGACGCGAGCGATCGTCGTGCCACCAGCTGTCTCGGTCCCACCCGCGTCGACGGCCGACGCGAGGCTCTGGGAGACGTTCTCCAACTCGACTGTCACCGTTCGGGTCGTCGCTTCGCCGCGTTGCTCGGTCGCACCGACGCGCTCGACGGTCCCGTCCAGCTCGTACGCGGCCGTCTCGAAGGGAATCGAAGCGCCCTCTCGGACCGGGATCGTCCCGAAGTTCGGCCCCCCATCATGCCGTGTCGTCGTCAGCGTGAGGCCGACGTAGACCCGCTTTCGCTCGGATCGGTTCGTGCCGTAGACCGACACTGACTCGACGGTCCCCACGTCTCGACCGGCGATCCGATAGGTGTCGCCCTCGGCGATCTCGGCGGCCGTATCTGCACTCACCGTGTCGCGAACGAGGACCTGTGACCGCTGGGCCGTGGTGAACGTGTTCTCACCACCGAGGTCGCGAATGACGCCACTCACCCGGTAGGTTTCGGTGCTGATGTCGATCGTTCGACCCAGCCGCGGGGGCTCACCGTCGTAGTCGATCCCTCCGTCGCGCGCGATCCCCCGAAGCTCGGCGCGAACGAGGACCCGCGTGCCCGAGTCGGCAGGCCCAAAGGAGAGATCCGTGATTGTGAGCCGCGTCGTCCCCGTCGGCGCGTAGCTGTCGTTCTCCCGCAACTGTGCCACGATGTACCCCGGCTGTGACCCGAGATCCAGCGTGACGTTCGTCGTCGCACGGTCGAGCTCCGGCTCTTCTTGCTCCCCGAAGACGACCACACCGCCTGCGATCACAACAGCGAGGATCAGCGCCACGACGAACGCATCGATCACGTTGACGCGCCCGAAGAGGTTCCCCTCGTCGTCGATGAGTTGCATTCGCTTCGGAGTATCAGGCCGTTTCAAAAGCTCTTTCGCTACCGTAACGTCGTCAGTCGGTTTCTGTTACGCTCACTGTTGACCGACGCCGAGACGCGTCCCATTCACGACTGCCTCTTCCGAGACGACGGCTGTGTGAGCGTCGCCGCCAGCCGTGATCGTGTACGTCCCGGGATTGGCGACACGGACGCTGTAGTTCCCGTCCGCGTCGGCCGTGGTCTGGCGTTCGTACGTGAACGATGCGCCCGGAACCGTCACGTTCGATCGTACTGTGACCGTCTCGTT
Source organism: Halomicrobium sp. HArcht1-1 (assembly GCF_058933285.1). NCBI lineage: Archaea > Methanobacteriati > Methanobacteriota > Halobacteria > Halobacteriales > Haloarculaceae > Halomicrobium > Halomicrobium sp. HArcht1-1. The sequence continues at coordinate 846,259 of NZ_JBZYDL010000001.1, read as the reverse complement.
GGGTGCCGTCTGGCCAGTCACGTTCGCGCCCGGAACGACCTGGTACGTGATCTTTTGGCCCTCAGACGAGACGTGGAGGGCTCTGAAGTGAGCGAGACCGCCGTGGTCAGGACTCCGACTACCGTAGTCGTCGGTGAGATGGGAGTACGTCGTTTCGGCGCTCGCGTTGCGGTCCGTAGAGAGGACGACGTAACCGACCCGGCCGTCGAACTCCTCGTACCACTGATCGGCATCTCGACTACGGGCGAACTCACCGTACGTCTGCCGTGCGTAGCTGTAGCTCTCGGATTCGCCGTTGACGAAGTAGTTGTACACGCGGTTACGGCCCCACCGGCTCAGGACGTAGTTGTCCGGGTATGACTCGTCGAGGTCCGCCGAGTGGTTCGCGATGTGGACAGCGCTCTGGTACGTGCTGTCCTCGATCGTAACCTGAGCGGTCTTTACGGGGACCTGAACGATCCCGAGACTACCGACCAGGAGGAAGAGAACGGCGAGTGTCCCGAGTGTCCGGCGATCGGGGACGGACAGTGTCGGGAGCGTCTCGGGAACGGTGCGACCGTCGAGCGGTTCGATCGCGTCGACCCAGGCAGCCAGCCGGACGAAGCCGATGCCAGCAAACACCGCGAGGAACTGGGAGAGTTCGCCGACGAAGCGGACCGAGAGAGTCGCAAGTCCGAGAAAGTACCAGACGTAGACCACCGGAACGACCCAGACGGAGTGAGTGCGTGCTCGCTGCACCCCCCAGACCATCGCCGGGAACGCGATCACCAGCGTGAAACCGAGCAACAGGAACCCAGCCAGCGAGTCAAGTGTGAACAGTCCGACCGTCTCGGCGATGTTACGCTCGGCGGTGAGTCGCATCGCACCGCTGGTGAGTGCGTTCCAGTCGTCCGGACGTGTGTATCTGAAGGCGAGGACGCCGAGCGGAAACAGGATCCCGTCGACTGCAAGCAGGTGTCGGACGTTACCGGTCGTTCTGTTTACGAGTGTCGCAGTTCCGACTGCGCCGAGAGAGACACCGAGTACGACGAGCGGAGCGAAAGCGACACGAGGTGTGTGCCAGTCGACGACGACGTGAACGACGACACTGAGTACAGTCGCGACAGTGAGTCCCACGACCATAGGGAGCCCGGCGACGATCGGGCTCCGCACTTCGTCGACGGCCGCGATCGTTATCCCGACGACGACCAGTGCGACAGCTACGGTCACGAGCGGTGACGCGTCCCACGCGATCGTCTGCCCGGCGACTGCGACACCGAGACCGAGCGTCGCGAGCCACGTCCGTGGCGACGAGAGCGTCTCCCGATCGGTCTCCGCAAGGACGGCGAGTGCGAACGCCGTGGCCGTCAGCCACAGATAATCGAATGCGTGGTGGTCTGCATACCCCACACTGGTGCGGAGTGCGTGGCCGGGAACGACGGCAAAGAGGAGGACGGCCGCGAGACCGACCCGTCGGTCGCTGGTGACGGTGACGGCAAGCAGATAGACGAAAAGTGCCGTAACGACCGTCGAGACAACGGGATACCACGCCATCACGTCGCCGACGGCGGCCGCACCGTCACCGAGGAGTGCCGCGAACCACCACAACGTGGCGACGAACAGTGGCTCACCGTTCGTGACATTCGCCGGCAGTGCCGAGAGTGCGTCGAAGCTGAGGGCGGAACCACCCTCCCGCAAAACGACCTCTACCCAGTAGCGGTAGTAGTACGGATCGTTTCCCGAGAGGACGACGTTGCCGTCACGGTAGATCGACGAGAGCGGATGAACGCGAACGAGTGCGACGAACGCGAGTGCGATGGTGAGCGCGCTGGCCGCCGTTCGGTCGAACGTCGGCCACCCGAACGTAGACAGCGAGTCGCCGAGATCGGATGCCGTCATTTCCTCCGAAGACTCCCCCGAGAGTGCCGCTACAGTGGCGTCTGGATCCGCGAGCCGATACTCGTCACCGACAGACTCGACGACGCCACTGGCGACCAACTCTCCGAACGGACCGGAGTCGATCGGAACGTCCTCGAAGGACCACGTCTCGTGCCGTTCGTCGACCTCGAGAACAGTATCGAGGGCGTCACGGAGATCCGGGCGCTCGTCGAGAACTGCGTTCACGTCGCCCTCGTCGCTCATACACGGTGATGTCCGCTGGCCAGAATAAAGTCACCGACTCGTCGTCACTTCGACTCGTTTTTGCCGGAGAGGTCCGGTGGTTCGAAGAGTGCTTTTGTGACCCGGCCGGATCGACTGTCGGCGAGTTCCGCGAGCGTCCAGTCGACACGGAGGCCGAGTAAGGAAACGACCCACGCGACGAGGAGTGCTGCCAACGTGGAGGACGACGTTTCCGGTGGAGTGAGAACGAATCTAAGCGTCTGGACGAGCAACACGGCGAGTACGAGGGTGCTCGCGAGTTTGACCGGTGTCTGGCGAATGGCGTCATTCAGGCGACTGGTAAACTGTTGAAACACAGACTCATCCCACGCTCGTTCGATATGTGGGACGATCCCATCGAGAGCCCGAATCACCGGGCCGGCGATATACGTCTCCCGGAGATCAACGACGATCACTTCTGGTTGCGGCTCTCCAGTGAACCAACTGACTAGTGATGCGTTTCGAGCTACCGAACCAAGCCACCGACAAGCACACCGCAGATCAGAGCCGCGGTATGTGGTGGTCAACCTCCGCTTGAGCGTACGGGAGTATCCGAGAACTCGAGACGAACTCCGATCGCTGCCGTCCATTCAGTCTGATGTCGATGTACACCCTTATACGCATTTTCGTACGATACCGCACAGTGATCGAGCATTTGTTCTATACTGCCGATGCAATGAGAAATAAGATGGTGTGTCCAACAGTTGGGACGTTACATCCGAACGATACCGATGCCGCCCCAGGTCTGTTTTGGATGTGATATGATCTCTTCAGTATCGTAATTGCGAGAGAGTTCAGCCCAGAACTCGTCAACGTTGCAATCCGGGTGTGACACTCCCCAAGAAAGGTGCCTTTCTTCGATATCGTCGACAGTTCTTCTGCGTTGTTCGATTACAGCCTCCCTGTCTGGGTGGTTGACAATGTCGTGGAGTGCAACGATACCGCCGTCGTTCACCAACTGGCTATACATCTCGAAATCCTGCTTAACCCCCTGATAGCTGTGGTCGCCATCTAAAAATAGAAAGTCCAGCCCATCGTCCGCAATGTTATCCACTTGTTCGTATACGCCTGACCGATGTGAGTTGTCTCGAACGAAGTGGAATTCCTTCGAGGGAGAGAATTCCCGGAATATTTCGGCTTTTCGTTCGCCGTAACCACCGCCAAATTGTCCATCGGGTAAGTCTAAGCTTATTAATTGTTGTGTGCTATCGAGGTATCTACTCCAAACATAAAGAGTGCCTCCATTGGCGGTACCGATCTCTAGGACGCTCTTTGGTTGCTCCTCTTTTATTATAGATGCGAGCTCTTCGATTTCGTCTCTCAACTGCATCATAGCTATTTGATACGGAGGATATCCAGGTTTAACCCCCAGTACGGTATCTAGAATGTCGTCGAGACCGTCTTCGTCTCCCATACGCTTGCGGAGTTCTTCGAGTGTTCGATCATATAGGAGACTTTTGCCGAAGGAAGTTTGTCGAAGTAGATATAGTGCAGATTTTTTAGCTAAAGGCATCGGGCCCCCATTCTCGAGTTCGTCGATAGCAGAGGACACTTTCGAAGTCATATCCACAGTAGGCCGTTCGAGGATAATAATGCATGTGATTTGATCAACCGCTGTAGTTCGGACGAAATCGAAGAACGTGGGTACACACAGTTGCCTACTGACCGAACGACGAGGTCAGGTGACCAGATCACAGTCCGTGACAGTTGTCGGTGTTACTTACTCTCTTTAATTACATCCAACCACATTTCAGACACTTTTTCTTGGCTGAATCGTTCTTTGACTACTTTCCGTCCTTCGATACCCATCTCTTCACAGCGACGCTGATTGTTTGCAAGAGTGACTAATTCGTCTTCGAACTCGTCAATATCCGCTTCCGGAATTAGAACGCCAATATCGTCATTGAGGATTGACCTTGGTCCAGCATGGTCGGTGGCGACCACTGGTGTCCCACATGATAAAGATTCCACCATTACCGCGCCAAAATACTCTTCCCACGTTTCGGTTCTCCTCACTGGATGAGCAAGAACAGTCGCCTGGTTATAGATTTCTACAAGGCGATCTTGATCACCGATGAAACCAAAGTACTCGACGTTGGAGAATTGTTGTTCTCTTTTTTCGACACTTCCTTTCAGAGGTCCATCGCCACAAAACCAGAAGTCAATATCAGGATTGTTAGACGCGATTTCGAGCAAGTGTTCGATTCCTTTTTCGGGGACGAGTCGCCCGACGAACAGTACCGTCGGAGTAGCTCGTCGTTCTACCGACTCAAGGGGTCGAAAGGTCTCTGTATTGGGAACGGCAGGTGACGGGACAACCGTACTCATCACACCCAGTTCCTCGCGTAAAGACTGTTGTGCGGATTCAGTGTACGTTATTACACTCGTATTGTCGCTGCTGAGATATTGTTCCCAGATTTTTCGTCTAAACGGGACATCTAATACGGATCCAGAAGTAAAGTGATCGCGTTTCCACTGCACCTCCGAAATAAAGAACGTTGTACGTTTCCCGACGAGACTCGCCAGCCAAAATGGAACGATAATCGGATGATACTGTTGAATAGCGACCATCCACTCCCATCCGAAGAACCTACGTATATAATTTGATATATATTTTTTCGGATTCAGATAAAGATCCCTAGAATTTATCGTCTCATACGACTCTATTTCACCCCTCTCTGCGAGGTAGTCCCAAATTCGATACATGTATCCAGCCTCCTCTTTTTCGGTGAACCAAAAAAACAGCTTTAATTTATCTCTCATAGATTATGCTCGAGTGTGCCTACTACGAGGACGACAGGTAGATCGATATCCTCGGCAATCGTAAGCGGACAAAGTCATGAAGCGCAACTCCAGTAGTAGTCCCAGTATCGAACGGCTTCGGGCGTTCAATCCACGAAACACCCGGTCTCTTTGTACGTTCGGTGTCACAGACACACAATATCGGCTGATACAATTAGTAGTTCATATTTCGCACGAGATTACGACATCACGGCAGATCAGTCCAACCAATACTGCTGAACTTTCTAAACCGAGGTGCTGATGGGATCGAGAGCTCAAAACAGAGTAGAAGACAATGAATTCGAGAGGGGGTCTCGCTCAATACTCGCTGATAAACCCCTCAGTTTCTTGCTTGTCTGATGCCTTCGAGATGTCAACTTCAACGTAGTACTTTTCACCATCAACTTCTATATATGCGTTATCGAACGGCGGAAAGGTAAGTGCCCGGAGAATATCTAACAACTCCTTGGCTTCGTACGTCTCGTCGCTTTTGATCTCACACAGTTGTTTGAAATCTTCTTTCAGATGTGATGTCGCTACATCGTCATCCTGAGATACCGGTTCAATATTGTCTGACTCAATATCCGGCCAGGTCTCTTTGAACAGATTAACTGCGGCACTCGTAATATTGTCATACAGTGACTTGCCAGTGTCGTCAAACGACTTTTCGACTCTTTGGCGTGCAATTATATCTCCACTGTCGACCTCTTCTTCCATGTAGTGGATAGAGGCACCTGCAGGAAGATTCTCAACGATGCTCCATACGTTCGGATTGTAGCCGCGAGTATGGGGAAGGTACCCCGGATGAATGTTGATACATCCTTTGTCCGGAATCCGGAGAATTTCCGGCTGGAGAATCTCACCGAAACCGGCCGCAACGATCACATCAACTTCCACCTGCTCAAGTAGATTCAGCTGACTGCTGTCAGTGATGAGAACATTCACACTCACCGATTCCCGATCGCAGAGCCAGTTGTAGATCTCCCATCCGAACTCGTTAATCCCGAGAAAAGCGAGGTTCATACATCATCACTGCATGACCTCTCGAATAAATCTTCTGAGAACGGGGAGACGTTGCGATCGAAGCAACCAGAAGATATTAAATCCTCCATCAAAAATCTCTGATAACAGTGACTACGTATCTCATAACTGGCGGAGAAGGGTTTATCGGATACCATATATGTCAAGAGCTAACGGACAGGGGAGAACAGGTCGTCACCTATGATGCCCAGAAACACTATATTCCGCTGGACGAGAGCTATTGGCCAAAATATCAGCAATATCGAAAAGAATCCATCGACGAAGAACACGTCACTCAGATTCGCGGCGATACAACTGATCGCGGGCTATTGAAAGAGACCCTAGAGACGTACGAGCCAGATTATATTCTCCACCTTGCTGCCTTGCCAATCGCGAACGTCTCGAACAAGTATCCGGAAGAGGCACGGCGGAATATCTTAGAGGGAACATTGACACTTTTAGATGTTCTTCGGGAGGTTGAGTTCGATTTCGAACGCGTCGTCTATACGTCTTCGAGCATGGTGTACGGTAACTTCCCGCAAGACGAAGACGACAATATCATTCCGGCGAGTGAAGACGACAACTGTAGTCCACTGGGTATTTACGGGAGTATGAAGCTTAGTGGGGAACACATCACCCGTGCATATGGCCACCGATTTGATCTGCCATATTCGATCGTTCGTCCATCGGCTGTCTACGGTCCGACAGACTGTAATCGCCGCGTAACTGAAATATTCCTAACAAACGCACTCAAGGGGGAACGGCTCCGCCTCGACAACGGTGGCTATCATAAACTGGATTTCACATACGTCAAGGATGTCGTAAAAGGCTTCCTCCTGGCCGCTGAACACCCGAATGCCGAAAAAGAGACGTTCAACATCACGAGGGGAGAAGGGCGGAGCATTCGGGAACTCGCAGAAACGATTCAAGATCTCGTTCCGAACACGGAAACGTACGTCAAGGAAAAAAACGTGTACCGGCCAAATAGGGGAGGGCTCGATATTAGTAAGGCCCGTAACCTGATTGGCTATTCTCCAGAATATTCGCTCGAAGAGGGGATGCAGGAGTATTATAACTTCGTGACATCAATGGACGTAGAGTAAAGCATGACGGACAACAAAGAGGATCTGTGGCTGTTCAAGTCGTACTCTGACGAAGACGATATCGCAGCAGTTACTGATGTCATCGAACGAGGAACGTGGTGGGCAAAAGGGTCCGAGATAGCGGAATTCGAAGAGTTGATTTCAAATCGAGCAGGATGCGAGTACGGTATCGCGTTCAATTCCGGAACATCGGCATTATACGCAAATCTGGTTGCCAACGGTGTCACTTCTGGAGAAGTGATTGTTCCATCGTTCACGTTCCCCGCGACGGCGAATGCAGTAGTAGCAGCGGGCGCAAAACCGGTTTTCGCGGATATCGAACGTGACTCACTGGCACTGGATCCAGAGAGTGTGTCTGAAAAAATCACCGACGACACGAAGGCAATAATGCCGATTCACTTTGCCGGGGATGTCTGTGCGGAGATACGCACACTCCAGCAACTGGCGGCAGACAACGACCTGCTACTGTTCGAAGATGCATGCCATTCTCTCGGTGCGACACTCGACGACGATCCGGCCGGGTCGTTCGGCAAATCGGCGACTTTGAGTTTCTGTTTCAACAAACTCATAACGACCGGTGAAGGTGGGATGGTCGTCACAGACTCGGACGAACTACGGGAGGAACTCGAGTTGATCCGGTCTCACGGACGCAACGAGGAGAAGGTTTACGTTACGTACGGGCACAACTTCAGGATGTCTTCAATGACGGCCGCTCTGGGAGTCTCTCAGGCAAAAAAGCTCGACTTCGTAATTTCCCGCCGTCGAGAGATGGCAGAGTACCTCAATTCGCGCCTCAGCGATATCACCGGTATCCAGTGTCCGGTCTTTCCGGACCAGCGCAACAGCGTCTATCAGCTGTATAATCTTTTGCTCGACGATCCCTCCGTCCAAGCAGACCTGATGGAGCATCTAGACGATAAAGGAATCCCGAGTCGCATCACATACAGTCCAGTCCATCTCACACAGTATTATCAAAAAGACTGGGGGTGGCAGCGAGGTGATCTGCCAGTCACCGAAGAAATTTCCAGCCGGATCGTCACGTTACCGTTCCACCTCGACCTGTCTGAAAGGGATCTTAATCGAATCGCGACAGCGGTTCGCTCGTTCTTTGAGTGAACACGTAGCGGCCATCTTGTCCGTATGGTTCGTCAAAGCTGCAAGATTTGCGAGCGCTTGCGAAAATGAGACAGCGACCATACTTGTCCAGTCTACAACATAGCTGAGCGGATGCCTACCGAGATTTGTCGGTAATGAATTCGATCTCTTCTCTCGTTATCCCACCCAGGAGATAGAGTGTTGTTCCGAATACGCATGCACCGGTGATAATAGAGACCACCAACCGAAGTGAGCTACCTCCGAGTAGTGTGTCGACGACGGGTACCATAACTGCCGTTGCAGCCATCGTCTTTGCCAAGAGTTCCCAGTCGAACTTGGGCCTGATTTCTCTCGAGGTGGCCACGTACAGGGTCAACGCGACGACGACGTAAGCGATAACTGTTGACACGGCTGCACCGACGATTCCAATCCGCGGTAGCAGCAGCACGTTTCCACCGAGATTCAAGAAACCGGCGATGATCCAAACACCGCTAATGAAGCCAGTACGCTCTGTAAGTAAGAGCGGTTGCGTGGATATTTCACTGAGGCTAAACGCTGCGATGCTCAGGACGACTATCGGGAGCACAGCCGCACCAGCCTCAGCGATCGAAGGTGTCGAGACGATACTGAGAACTGGTGTTCGAACCATCGAAAGGCCGACAATAGAAGGTGGAAGAAGTGCTGTCAGAACTCGCCCAGATTGGGTCAAGTACACTTGACACGCCTGTTTACTATCGTTTTCGAATAATTGTGGTAACGATGTCGAAACGACAGTCATCAACGGCTGGACGAGTAATCGCAACCCCATCGCAACAGTGTACGCAGCCGAGTAGTAACCAACAGCCGATGCACCGATGTAGAAGCTGATGAGGAAACGATCAGACGAATCGATAAACCAACGCGAAAGACTCCATGGAAGTGTTTTCAGACTATATCGGATATACTGAACCTCCCGACTCGGATGTCCCACGAGCGGGATTCCGATAATCGCGATAACCGCTCCGAATGACACCACCGCACCGACGGCACGTGCTCCGAGAAGTCCAACGAGAACGTGGATGATACCATATCCGGTGAAGGCAATGGCAACGACCGCAACGATCTCGAGTAACCGCTGGCCGGTGTCGAGAACTGACCAGAGTTTCAGGTGTTGTCGAGCGCGAACGACACGGATGTTGAACTGAAAAAGAACTGATGGAACCACGGCTATCGAAGCTACTACGACCGCCAGTTCGTACCCTTTGAAGACGGTCGTTGCTAACACATCACTCGCGAGAACGAACAGGAGACAGATTGCAACGGAAACAACCAGTACAAAAACAGTCAAATTCCCTACCAGTAGTCGTGCTTCTCTGTCAGATTCTCCTGGTAAGTAGCGTAGAATTCCGGCCATGAGAGAGAAAGACGCGACAGGGAGCACGAGTTGTATCAAGAGCAAGGCGAGGACCCAGACACCGTATCCTTCGGGACCGAGAAACTTCGTGAGTGCTGGCAAAAAAATGAATCCACGAACCTTTTTAAGCGCGTTCGCCACGGTGACGAGGCCTAAGTCAGAGAGTAGCTTGCTTGAGTCAATCATATTCCTACCTGGACTCGTCCGTCGATCGATGATCGAATATTGTTGTCGTACTGACCCTTTTCGGAGGGTCCACGCATCTACACGACGGTCTTGACCTGACTTTCGCTCTCGCCTCGTATGTTTTCCCCGATACTACCCTCGTCGATGAGGAATGCTCGAAAGTGATCGATTGTGGGTCAAGCCACCGAGTGTCTTATACTCATCTGCCAACCGCTTTATCGACACACCCGCTCAAACAGTGATCGAAGTGCACCACAGAGACTACCCCGGGTCGTTTCGTACGCCGTGGACGGGGTTCGACTTCCGAGGAGAACCAGTCCCCACGTAACGACCGTTTGCAACAACAGATTGACCACGAGAACCCGGACGTACTCACGTAACGGAAGATGGCGTCCGGCCACAATGTAGAGATTTCGAGCGTAATAATATTGCAGGGGCGCTTCTTGAGACACTGATTCACAGTGCCAGGCGAGACAACCGGGAACAAAAATCGTCTCGTATCCAGCACGCTCCATCTTTAGTGTCAGATCTGCCTCTTCCCACTGAATGAAGAGATCATCGGCGATACCGTCGACGCTTTCATAGATTGCTCTATCGATCAACATTCCCGATCCCCTAACGCTGTCTACACCCCTTATGCTATCGGAAGGAGGTCCGTATCGGAAACGAAACTTCCAGTCGAAGTCGGCACCTCGACCATCAATCTCGCCGGAGGGACGGAGGATTATCCCAGTGGCTGCGCCGACATCTTTGCGCGTGGAAATCGAACGCAACAGTCCGTAGCACCAAGATTCCTCGACGAGCATATCCGGATTCGAGACGAACACGTACGGTGCCGCTGCGTGGTCAATTCCGATATTCACCGCGGTTCCCCAACCGACATTCGTGTCGTTCTCTATACATTTGACCGACGGATACTCTTCGTTCAGGAACTGTGTAGAACCGTCTGTAGAATTATTGTCGACAACGATGATGTCCCGAAGGTATCCCTCTCGTTTGAACGAGAGCCACCGGTCGAGGGCCGGCCCGAGGTTTTGCTTCCCATTATAATTGACCATAACGACATCAGCTTTGGCATCCAGTTCGTCCGGATCAGGAGTGATAGGAGCGTATGGATGCATTTCAGGGACTCTCTCCTCGAGATTTAGATGACGATACCTGCACTGGCATTTGTCAACCGATACTGAGTTCGGTGACGATTTATCAGTGTCGTTCTTGGGAGATGAATGAGAGTCAAACAAGAGTCGATACGAATAGATCACGAGCCTTTTTGATGAGGTGACTATATTTCAGTATCAGTGGCTGATATTGCCGTACTCCATCACGACCTTATGCGAAAAGGCGGTGGTGAAGCGGTCTGTCTCGAAATCATGCGAGCTCTTGGAGACACGCATGACATAACTCTGTTCACGTTTCGAGATCCGGATTTTGACGAATTGGCAGCCTATTTTCAGATGCCGATCCCTGAAGTGCGCATCCGTCGCCCACCACTCTCTGTGCTGTGCATGGATACCGTGACTCAACTCTCGGGTCGTTCTCTGGACCTGTTTCTGGCGGCAGCGTTGTGTAAATATGCCCGTTCCTTCCGTAGCAAATCGTATGACCTCTGGATGAGCACGGTCAACGAAATGCCGCTCCCCTCACCTTCGATACAGTACGTTCACCTTCCACAATTCGATCGGACTACACTTCCCGGCCATTACGGGGCACAGTCGGCTATTCAGGACGTGTACGACGCTGTCTGTAGACGAATCGTCAGCTACAACCGAACGTCAGTAATCGACGGCGGGGTCTTCTGTTGCAATTCAGAATTCACGGCTGATATCTTTGAACGGGTCTACGAAACGCGGCCATCCGTTCTACATCCGCCAGTAGATGTCGAGAACTTTAAAACGTTCTTCCGTCCGTGGAATGAGAGACAGAACGGTATCGTTTCTATCGGCCGGATCGAACCGATCAAAGGCATCAAAGATGGCATCGAAATTGTGGATGAACTGCAGGAACGTGGTCACGAGATGCACTATCACATCGCAGGGCCAGAGACTGGAAGTACCTACGCTCAAGATGTCCTGGAGATGGCCACCAATCGACCATATGTCACCTATCACGGCGAACTTCGGCATGGCGATACCGACTTACTTGAGACGCTCTGTATGCAGCGATACTATCTCAACGCAACGCAATACGAAACGTTCGGTATTTCTCTCGCCGAAATGCTGGCAGCCGGACTGATCCCGGTCGTCCACGATAGTGGTGGACAGCGTGAAATCGTGCGTAAAGTCGACGACTGTCTCTACACGGACAAAACGACGGCTGTCGATCGCCTCGCAAGTTTGGCGAACGATCCAGAACGATGCCACACACTCTCCCACCGACTGCACGAGTCGACCGATCGGTTCAGTCGTTCGAACTTCCGAAAGTACATCACTGACCTCGTCTCGGTGACGCTGAACGACGGTCAGAGGTAACCGAAATCCTCGAGTCGAGAACGAGTTGCATCGTCAACATCCATATGTGTCTCATCTGTTACCTCAAGTGAATCCTCAAACTGATCGACGAGTGCCCTCGCGTCGCCATCGACTGTCCACTCAGTCAACCCGGAGCCCAGTTTTCGGCGTTCGTAGGTGTCTTCCAGACGGACCGACTTGTGGTCTCTGTCGGCTGCCTGGTATACCGCGACGCGTTTCTGTAGGTACTGATCCGAAACGTCGCCGTCGATCTCTCCGAGCAAATCCTGCAGTCGGTTCGTGTTTTCCGATCCCACGAGATCGGGGTACGTCGACTCCTCGAGAAGAGTTAGGCCGGTATCGATTCCGATCTCACGACAGATCGTATCGTAAATCCACACGAGAGACGACCACCGTTCGATACGGCCGTCCTGCTGGTCTGGGGAACGAACGAACAGTGGAACACGAACGAGAGGCTCGGTCACACCAGCGAGATGATAGACGATGTCCCCTTCCCCCAGCCCTTCTCCGTGGTCTGCACAGAGAACGAACAGACAGTCCTCCGCTCGCTCCTGACGCTCGAGTGCCCTCCAAAATTGCTGCAACAGTTTGTCAACATATCCGATTTCGTCTCTCACGACCTTTCGATAAAACTCTCGATCTGTCTCATCGATTGTGCTATTGCCGGCGTAGTACTGAATCCCCGCACCACCGACACGACTGTTCAGTTCCGAGAGTCGCCCATTCTCTGCGATATTTTTAATCCGACCCCACCGAGATAACCGGCGGTGATAGTCGTGTGTCTCCATAAAGTTGAGAAACACGAAGCTATCGCTGTCGTCTTCAGAGAGCCAGTTTACCGCGTCCGTAACCATTCGACGGCCGCCGTCGTCCACGAGGGAGGGTCCCGTCCGTAGTTTCCGGTAAGTTGCGTTGACGAAGGTACGGAACGTATGTTGATGTGAGATTACTTGACGGGCCCCGTCGACCAGTTCGCCTATGCCAGCCTCGTCTGACTCGGGCGCACCCCCTTTTTCATAGATTTTTTCGCTGTAATTGTTTCGGTGATGGTCCCAGCCCTCAAATCCATAGTCGGGGTGGACGAACGGATTACTGGTAAAGCAGCCTGTGCGGTATCCAGCGTCGCCGAGACGTGTCAAGAGAGTCGGAATCTGTGGATGGATCGCCGTGTCGGCATTCGTCGCTCCGTGTTCACGCGGATACTTTCCTGTAAACATGCTAGCGTGGGCCGGAAGACTCCACGGAGCAGGGGTGACCGCCCGGTCGAATGAGACACTATCCGTAGCGAGAGTCGATAGAAACGTTCCGCTGGCCTCATTTAGATAGTCCTCAAATATGTCGTAGCGTACGGAGTCAAGGACGACGAGAACAATCGTGTCTGCCATCAACCGGTTTCTAATCTGGAAGGATATAAATCCCAGTTGTGTCTTCACGGTCGTGTTTAGTTTGGAGCATTGTGCCAGCTGGCGAAGGCTTGGAGCCAATTTTCGGCTGTCTCCGGTTCGACGTGACTGAAGCAGTTCGAAAACGACGAGGTTCGGCGCTTCAGTTCTCGGAAAATCCGTTCGACAGTATTCCGATTTCCGTGGCGAGATATTTGAAATCGCAGTCCTGAACGTTGTAGCGCAGTTTGGAGGTGTTGAGCGCCATCAACGAGAAATTCGGCAGTTTCGACATCGTGTTTCTGCCGGAGTTCGCGCAGGAAGATTTCGGTGAGGGCAGTCGTGGTAGTCGAAAAGAGACGAACGTGAAGCAGATCGTTTGTGGCGGGATCTGCGGCGGCGTACAGCCAAAATTGCTCGTCGTTGATCCGAATCACTGTTTCATCCACCGCAACTTGATTCGGAGATCGGCCAGATTCTGGCTGTAGATCGGCTTTCTGAACCCAATCGTGGATCGCCTTCCGACTGCGTTGGACACCCAAAGCTTCGAGCAAATCGACGGTATTCGACAGCGAGAGTCCCGCAAGATGGGACTGAATACCCAGCGCCATCGCCGGTTCGGGTGTCCGCTCACGCTCCATAAAATCCAAATCAATCCACTCTCTACTCCCACTGAGGCGGGTGATTTCTGGCATAGAGCACCAAGAAATTCTCCCGCCTCACTTTTCACGCTTAACTAAACACGACCGTCTTCACTTCGCGGATCCGAAACGGGGGATATATCCACTAACAGTACGGAGAGATACTATCTAATGTCGTTCGCGATACAGGGCGATAGCCCCAACTCCCTGCCACGTGAGCAACTCCGTCGGACTATTCTGATCGTTCTCGTCGGGTCGATAGCCCTCGCATTCAACTATCCGCTCGACGGTCGTGCTGCTGCGGCACTCTATCTCTCGATCGGACCGGTGGTTGTAACGATCACAGACCTCCTAGTCGCGGTGACAGCCGCGTTGCTCTTCTTGGGTGGAATCTTACGAATTCCGCGGCTGAGAGGACTCGAAGCATACGCTGTGTTCCTCGTTTTCGTCACAGGCAGTCTATTTGTCACTGGTCCCACGGCAGATGGGATTGTTGAACTCATTCAGTGGTTCGAGATGATTGTCTTGTCTCTGGTTATCGTGAACCTTGCCCGAACAGAAGACGATGTGAAATACGCTATATGGACACTCATCTTGATCGGGACCGTCAAAGCGTTCTATTCGTTGTTCTACACCCTCTCGATTGGTACGTTTTCCGGTCGCCTGTTCACCGAACTTGAGGGATTGTCACTGGTCTTGGTCCTTGGAATATTGATCTCACATCGCTTCTCAAGGCGGTTCGCTATCATTGCCGGCCTCTTGAGCATCGAAGTGCTCTACTTCCAGGAACGGAAAGTCTGGTTAGCGGTTGTCGGCGCTCTCAGTGTTGGCGTCGTGTTACTGTACCTCCGACAGCGGTCGAACCAGCGTGAGATCCTACTCCGAACACTGTCAATAGCAGCGATGATCGGTGTCGCCGCTTTCGCTATCGCACTGTTAATGCCAGAGGTGGCAAACAGACTCAAAACACTGCGTGGACTGTTGAACAATCCACGATTGTATATTTGGGAAACCTCGATACGAATGTCGTTAGACAATCCTGTGTTCGGTGTTGGTCCGGACAATTGGCTCGCGACCAAAGACGCGTACTCGACACCGGAGCTACGACAGTGGGAGACGAGGTATTCCGTCGATGCGCTCATTCCGCACAGCATTTTTTTCCGATTGATGAGTGAGGTTGGCATTCCCGGATTTCTCGCATTTTTCTACTTCCTTTCCGAACCCCTCAGAGGTGTCGTCCGCATATCTCGACAATCAGTATATAGTTTTGTACTCGTCCTCGGTTACTTATACAGTCTGGTAATTGCAGGAACAGCGGCAGCAAGCTTCGAGATTCGCGCACCGATCTTCATTCTCGCAGGTTTGTTGTTTGCTCAGCAGGTCAACGGAGAGTAGGTATGTGTGGCCGGTTCAATCCATGGCTTCGCTGATCCCGTCCAGTAGCCGTGGTGCGACGGCGTCCCACGTGTGTTGATATGAGATTCGCTCTCGGGCAGCGCCGCCGACACTGGCTGCCAACTGCGGGTCGGTCAGGACTGCTATAGTTCGCTCGGACATTGCTGTCGCGTCGTCAGCGACCAAAAGATGTGTTCCGTTCTCAGCGCTGATTCCGGCTGCACCGAGTGATGTGGTTACGACTGGTTTTCCGAGTGCCATCGCCTCTAGCACTTTGTTCTGGATACCGGTTCCGTATCGCATCGGTGCCACGACCGCCGTGGCCAACTCGAGGTGCTCCGCCGGTTCGTCGACGAACCCGGTTACCGTGATTCCCTCTCTCGTGTCGAGTGTACGCACTTCTTCCGATGGATTCGATCCGACGACGACGAACGACGCAGTGTCGACCTCGGCTCGTACTTGCGGAAACACCTCGTCGGCGAAGTATCGAACTGCATCTACGTTTGGGTAGTAGTCCATCCGCCCGAGAAAGACGATTCGCCCAGGATCGGTGTTGACTGTGTTGGGCCTCTCGAGGTACGTCTCTCGAACACCGTTGGGAACGACGGTCACGTCGTTCCGTATCCCCATAGCGGTCATATCGTGGACCGTCGTCACGAACGAGTGTTCAGCCGCTTGTGCCACCGTTCGTTCGTACGAGTTTAATCGTCGAGACTCGACCGTAGACAGCCACGACCGGGGCGGTGAGTGGATCTCGGCGAGCTGTGCACGGTTGTGTGACATCGAATCGACAAAGTCAACGACAAAGCGATCTTCCTGAACGTATGGGACGGTGTTGACGTAGTTCGCGTAACACAGATCGTATTCGCCAACGTGTTCGTTCACCCACTTCTGAACGTCCGAGAAGTGGTAGTACGCCGGCCGAATCGGATTGCCTCGTGCAAATGCCGCGCCTGCACGTCCGTACTTGGTGAACTCGTGACCGAGCGATTCGTGGCTGAAAGACGTCACCCCTGTGAATTCTGTCGCCAACGTCTCGAGATCGTCATCAGGCTCCTGATTCACGATCAACAGGTGAATGTCGTGTTCTTGCTGGAGAATTTTAGCGGTATTGTACGTCCGTAACCTAGCCCCGTCGACGACCGGGTAGGGAGACTGCGCACAAATGACGAGAATGCGTCCCATTCGTTCAGATCGTTTCCAGTAGATATGGTTAATTCGTATGATTCAAATATACGTCGATAGTCCACATGGTATGTGTGGCATTGCTGGTATTTTTTCCACGGGAAGGTCCCCCTCGAAATCACGACTCACATCTATGCAGGATCTGCTCGTCCATCGGGGTCCGGACGAGGGAGGTGTTTATACAGATAGTGTAATCTCGCTCGTACACCGTCGTCTGAGCATTATCGACCCGGAGAGCGGACAACAACCGATGTTCAACGAAGACGAGTCGATCGTCACTGTGTTCAACGGCGAACTCTACAACTATACCGCACTCCGTGACTCGTTGATCAAAAGCGGTCACTCATTTACCAGTGATAGTGACACCGAAGTCCTCGTTCACCTCTACGAGGAACATGGACCATCATTCGTTGACCGACTCGAAGGGATGTTCGCCTTTGCCCTTTGGGATTCGAATAGAGAGCGTCTCCTCCTCGCTCGGGATCCGATGGGTATCAAGCCTCTGCTCCTCGCCAACGACGGCGAGCGTATTGCCTTCGCCTCGGAGCTTCCAGCACTCTTCGAATCTGGCGTGGATCACGGCGGTATAGATGAACGGAGCATTGCCAACTACTTCTCAGTTGGCTACATTCCCGCACCTTCGACGGCCTTCGAGAACATTCGCAAGCTCAGACCCGGCGAATTAATTCTTATATCGGAAGACAAAATCGACGATAGACAGTTCCACACCCCCTCGGTCGAACCGCGAACACCCACTCTGGAAGAGGCAGCGACAGAACTCAGGGGGCGTGTCGAGGACGCAATCGAGAAACGACTCATGAGCGATGTCTCTTTGGGTGCGTTCTTGAGTGGAGGCATCGATTCGAGTATCGTCGTCGGGACGATGGCAGAGCTCACCGACGATCCGGTAAAAACATTCACTGTGGGCTTCGAAGAGTCACTGTTCGACGAATCATGGGCTGCACGTGAAGTTGCAGAGTACCACGACACCGACCACACCGAGTGTACGGTGACGCCGAACGAGGTTCGCGACGCAATCCCCAACGTCCTCGACCGTCTTGGTGAACCCTTCGCCGATCAATCGATTATCCCCACATATATTGTTTCGCGAGAAACGAACAAGGATGTTACTGTCGCGCTCTCGGGAGACGGCGCTGATGAACTCTTTGCCGGGTACAGCCGCTACCGAGGCGAATACTACTCCCGCTATTACCGACAGCTCCCACCGATCGTCCGTCGGTCAGTCCTCGAACCCGTGATTGGAAGACTCAACGCCTCCCGAGGCAGTGTACGAGGAGAGTTTGTTCGCAAAGTTCAGAAGTTTACTCGGGGGGGTATCCCGGAAACTCCTGCTCGCCACTTCGAGTGGGCACGGATCGCCGAGGAGAACGCACTCAGTAGCTTGGGGGAGTTGAATCCCTCCGATTCCGGCCGTGAACTCTTCAGGCAGCAACACGAAATCGCGACTTCATATCTTCCGAAAGAGAGACAGGACAGTATGTCCAGAATGCAAGCTGTCGATACACACTTCGGACTGCCAAACCAAATTCTCCACAAAACCGACCGTGCCAGTATGTACAACTCGCTCGAAGTCAGGGTACCGTTCCTCGATACCGGTGTCGTCGAGTACGCGATGTCGCTCCCGACAGATTACAAGATAACACCACGTGAGCAAAAGCGTATCCTCAAGCGAGCCTTCGACGATGTACTCCCGGATCCGATCTTGGAGCGGGGCAAGCAAGGCTTCGATATGCCGATCGGCAAGTGGTTCAAGCACGAACTCGCAGACGAGTTCGTTCAAGCCATGTCAGACCTCAACACAGATCTCGTCGACACCGACGCCGTTATGGATCGGTTCGAAGAGCACAAAACGGAACGACAGGAACACGGGAAGTTTCTCTGGTCCGTCTACGTCTTCGCCCGGTGGCACAATCGACTGCGAAGAAGAAATATTATATGATATTCGACAGATGCTCCGTTGTCTGCTCGACAGTTCTCTGCCACCGAAAACGGTCGACAACGGTACGGCGACCTTGATGGCCAAGCGCATCCTTGTTTTCGAGAACCCGTTCTAGTGCGGCAGTGTATCTTTCGATATCCCCGACAGGGACTGTCTCTCCCCCCTCTCGAACAACCGAGGCAGTCTGCTCTAAGTGACTCGACACAACGGGCAATCCTGACGAATACGCCTCGAGCACGGTCCGAGGTAATCCTTCAGCCCGACTCGGTAACAACAGCACATCACCTGACCGATAGATCTTCGGCATCTCGCTGTAAGGCACGTGTCCGAGAAACTCAACATCCTCGGCATTCTTCCCCAGTTCCTCTCGAAGCGGTCCGTCCCCGATTACGTAGAGTTTCGCATTTCGGTCGTCCGACAATCGGGACACCGCCTGAACCGCATCCCCGGGTCGCTTACCGTCAACCAGTCGCCCGACGAACAACACAATAGGGCCATCGTGATCGATCTGATCACTCTTCGGTCCATCGGGCGTAAACCGCTCGGTATCTACGCCATTAGCCACTACTTCGATCCGGGAATCGACGCCGAGTTCCCGTACGCGCGTTCTGTCTTCTTCAGTGTAGCAAAACACCACGTCGGCGCAGTTGAACGTCCAACGTCCCACACTCGGTAGATACAGATTGAACAGCCACTCGGGAGCATTTTGTGAATAGAGCCCGTGGTTCGTAATCGCCAGTGGGGTATCGCCCAGACGCCGCTTCAGGGCCGCCAAGTTCGTCGAAAAATAGAGGTGAGAGTGAGCGTGTATCACGTCGAAGTCGTTAGCTGTCCGTAGAAAGCGTGCGACGCCGAGTGAGATATCGTTGCTCAACAGTTCGACTGTCGGTTGGTGCCGTACCACCGTGTACCCGTCCCGTTCTTCTCGTCGTGGTAAACTCTCGTCCTCAGAGATCGTCAAGACCGTGACATCGTGATTCATCGCGGCCTGATCCCGGCTCATCGCGTGAACGTGGTAGGTCCCACCGCCAGGAATCTCGGGATACAAATTCTGTGCAACGCGAAGAATACGCATGATTTACGTTCCGGAACTCGCGGCTCATAGCCTTCTCGATTTACTCGAGGTAGTTCGACGAATCTCGGGAGACCCAAGGGGGCCTGAATTCTCAGTGTTTCCAACGACGGACAACCGTCTCGAGAATGTCACCAACGACCTGCCAAACCTGCCGAATCACGATCTTCAGATCGAACCAAAACGACTGACAGCGAATATACTCGACATCGTAGCGCAGCTTTTGCACCGGTTCGTGACCGGTTACGTCATTGACCTGCGCGAGACCCGTAAGACCCGGGCGAACGAACCATCGGCGACGCCAGTCGGATACCCCTTCTTCGATATCGCGATCGAGCTCCGGACGCTCCGGTCGTGGACCGACGACACTCATATCGCCGACGAGGATCGACCACAACTGTGGAATCTCGTCGAGATGTGTCTTCCGAAGAGTTCGACCAACTCGCGTTACCCGTGGATCTCGTCTACCCCGATCTTCCTCGCTTAGTTTTGCCCCGGTTCGCTCTTCTGCGTTCGGTATCATACTCCGGAATTTGTACACCTGAAAGGTGTCTCCGAACTCAGCAGTCCGTTCCTGCTTATAGAAGATCGTGCCACCGTCCTCGATTTTGATCGCTACGGCAGCGGCTGCCATCAGCGGCAGTCCGAACAGCAGACCGACAGCCGCGAACACAACGTCGAAGACTCGCTTTACCACCCGTTCCTGCCAGTCCCACGGCTCGACGTCGATGTCGACGATCTCCTCGACCTGGTCGTCGTCGACGAGGACGCTGTCGGCCTTGTCTCGGTGGATCTTCGCGTCGACGCCGTGTTCGTGACACGTCGCCAGCACGCCAAAGAACTCCTCTCGATCCGTCTCGTCGAAGGCGAACACGGCGACATCGATGTCGTGTTCGACGAGAATGTCGTCGAGGCGCGAGAGGCCGCCCAGACACTCCAGGTCCATCGTGTACGTCAGCGAGTCGGCCGTACTGCCAGCACCGTCAGCAAGCTGTGGTTGCCCCGGTCCCGCTTGGTCGACGACGTAGGGCGACGGAGGGGAGACGTAGCCAAAGACCGGGATGTCGATCGCAGCCAAGATACGGTCGATCTCATTCGGATCGTCGCCGACGATGATCGCCCGACCGCTCTCGCCACGTGCCGGCCGGCTCCGGATGGTCACAAACCACGTCGGGATCGCCACGACGAGCAACGATCCGACGATCAGGAGTGTCGCTCGCGGCAAGCGATACGTGTAATCGAAATAGCCGATCGTTGCGAGGGCAAACAGCCCAACGAGCGTCCGTTTCAAGGCGAACATCGAGACGTCGAGGATCCGGTGAGGACGGGGCTTGTACAGCGGAGCGAGTGCCAGCAAGACGACGACGGCCGTCGTGCCAGCTTCGATGAGGAACTCTCTCCCCTCGGCGGGGTCGAAGGGAAGATGTCCGACGATGGGTACCAATCGAAAGCCAGAGTGGACGAGCGGGTGATTGGCAACCGTGACTGCGGCCACGATCAGCGCAAAGACCCCGACGACGGAAACAATCCGATACCGCCAGCCACTCGCCATTGCCTTACCGTCCTTCTCGGTATATATACATAAATCGGTTACTGATCACTATACTGTGAAGAGGGGGATATCCCAGTGTGGCCCCAGACACGGTGGTGGACGCTGTGGTGTGTGACTTAACCCACAGCGAAGGCACAGTTTCGCAACGATTAAACCGTCGCCCACCGTTTCCTCAACTGCTACGTCACGGGCCGGTGGGGTAGCTTGGTATCCTTCGGCCTTCGGGTGGCCGTAACCGCGATTCGAATTCGCGCCGGCCCACTACCTATATACCCTTTTTCCAGGGTTCTCCGACAATTAGCGGCCGCTTTGGGAGGTGGTCGGCGTGAGCATTGACCACGGCCGACACCGCCCGATCTGTAACTACTGTGGTGGTTACATCGAAGAGCCACTGCAACGGTGTCCGGCGCGCGACGAAGGGGTGTGTCGCCCGTGAAGTACTGTCCCGAGTGTGGCAGCCGGATGCAACGCGGTACCCGCGGCGACTCACCGATCCCGACCGAATGGTGCCCCGACTGCCACGGAGGCGGGCAACAATGAGCATCGTCGAGGATGTACCCGCCGGCCCGTCACCGGAGCGCATCGGTGGGCTCCCGCGCTTCGAACTGCCCGACGACTTCACCATGTCCAGCAAGCTTGGAAGCGCGCACAGGAGACGACCGACGACGGCGGCCCGATCAACGAGGCAGAGCGTATAGTCTCTCTATCGGACAGTGACAGCTACCACAGAGTCGTCTGGGCGCTCTCTGGCGGCTCACTGCGCGCCGAGTGTCCCTGCAAGGGCTTCCATCATCGGGACTGGTGCGCACATCTCGCCAGCCTGTGGTGGCGCTGGGTCCGCGGCCAGATCGAAGTTACGCACATCGACACCAGCCGGCACTATCGGACACCCCCGTCGTGGCTGTCCTTCGACCGCGAGGACCGGAGCCACGTGCTCGAAGGACTGACGCCCGCCGAACTCGACGCCTATCTCACCTGCGAGTGGGGCGATGTAGGCGTTCGGGAGTACGCCCGCCAGACGGACCGGTCGCCGGGAACCGTCGGGAATCAGCTACGCTGGGCACGCGAAAAGGTCGGTGGTCAGCGATGACCGGACCGACCCCCACCCCACTCTCTCAGCGATGTACGGGGGGTGTCCGCCACCATACACTCGAACCGAAACACACCCACTATTCGGCACCCCCCGGATGCGGGGTAACCGAACCCCTGTTTCATCTGTGTCCGCAGTGGAAGCCCGATCTGCGGACAGGAGGGTCGCATGAGCAGTCAGTCACGAGGCAGTCGTCTTCCCGGCGACTCCGAGGCTAACGACCGCCACCGGACCGAGGAACGCGCCGAGGCGCGTCTCGGCGACGAACTGGGCCGACGCTTGGCGATCTACCTCGACGAGCACGGCGAGAAAAAGAGCGAGGTGCTTCGGGAAGCCCTCGACGAGTACCTTCCGTCGTCGGAGCGGTCCCGGTTCGTGCTCCCGAAGGACCCCGATCTCGCGGACGCTTATGTTGAACTCGCTGGCGAGGAGCGACGAGTCATACCAGTCGAGGCGGCAAAAGACATCATCTGCCGAGAGTCCCACCCGAACAAGAAGAAGGAGCTTGTGAAAAGCGAAATTCTGGACCCTCTCGACGGGAGTGGGCTCGTGACTGTTCGCTCTGGCCGCGTCGCTATCCATCCGCTAACGCTCCGAACTGAGGTGTCCGACGGTGAGTGAGCAGTCTGTGAGCGGTACTGACCGCTACGGAGACATCCGTGATGAAGAACCTCCCCTCGAAGGACAACACGGATACAAGGGACCAGCGTTCTTATCTCGGTTGTTCTCTGCACGGACTAAGCGGTCAGTAGACACGGCTACTGACCGGCAGTAAACGGCTCACCCTGCTTTTCCAACATCTCCCAGTCGAACCCAGACGGCGCGACCATGATAACCCCCGTCCCGGCGAGCAGTGCCAAGCTCCACTTCACTACTCTGCTCGATGCCCTGATTCCGGGCGTGGGGTTGCGGATACGGAACGTAAATCGACGATCCGCCCTGTTCCTGCGCTTTTGCATCACCAAGGGGCACCACCGGACTGTCCGACAGCGCCCGACCAACGTTGTATCTCACTTGCCGCTGCGACATGGAACCGTCTAGAATCTGATTAGTAAAAAGTCTGTATCCGACTATATACTCGTACTCGGAGTGGTCCAGTCACCCAACACGCTCTACCTCCCGTTTGGGTGTATGGTGGTGACCTCATTCTGTGACCACACGAATCGAGTACGGGAGTAAAGACGCCGCAGACGCCGCGAGAGAGCGACACGAGGAGTACCTGTGTACGGACGACGACCGCCGGCTGAAGACGGTCGCCTACTCCGACGCCGACACGCCAGAACACGTGCTCGATGCCGAGCGCCTGGAGGCTGCCGACAGTCGGGGCGAGCAGAGCGACGGTCCCGGTCAGGTTCCGCTGTCCGACGGCGAGCGTGACCGGATCGACTTCTCGAAGGCACGCGCCTCGGTACCCCACGCGAAGGCGGTCAAGGGGATTGCCCGGTCCGAGGGCGTCGAGGACTGGGTGAGCTACTACGACGGCACCCTCACCGTCGACGAGCACCGCGAGGTGATGGCCGACGCCAGCCGCGAGAGCGGCCAGCGCACCGACGCTGGGGAGAGCGTCGACGAGAAGGCCGCCGACGCCGCCCAGACGGCGAAAGGCGAGCGGTGCGACCATGCCAGAGGGCACTGTGAGAACGGCGACCCCGAAGCCTGCGAGTTCCTCACCGAGACCTGCCAGTACGATTTCGACGACGTGCAAGAGATGCTGCTGGCCCAGCGAGCACCCGACGCACGCCCGACACCCTCGAAGCCCGACGAGGTAGAACAGGGCGGAGAGCAGACTGAAGCAGGCAAATCCGAGGAGCTCGACCGGCAAGCAGAAGGGGGCACTCAGCGAGGCGTGGAACGGCTATCTCGGGGCACTCGACGCCGTCGACGACGCCCTCGAAACCCTCGCCAACGAGTGGGTCCACGCACAGCAGGCCGCCCGTGCGATCAACCGGATTCGGGCCACCGTCGGCCAGCAGCCCCTTCACTTCGAGCGGCTGGAAGGGTCGCAGGCCGATCTGACCGACCTCACCCGGCAGATGGCTGCCGACTGCCACGAGTGCCACGCTGACCACAGCGACCACTCCCATCCCGTCACTGAGGGGGACCGCGAGAGCATCCGACAGGTGGTTTTCGAGGGGGCCAGCGAAACGCCGGTCGGCACCGACGCCGACGACCAGCAAGAACCAGCCAGAGAGCAGACTGAAGCAGGCGAGAACGGCGGTCGAGAGCAGGTGATCGAGACCGACGACCAGCGGACCCCTCACCGGCGACCGGGCAAACGACCAGGCACGACTGGCCGGTGGGGGGCAGGGAGAGCGGCGGCAAGGGGAGGTAGAGCAGCCAGATTCCCCCCAGAATCCGGGTGGTCTCATGGCCGACCAGCGAGAGACCAGCCAGACAACCAGCGACGACCAGCGAACAGAGCAGCAAGTACCCGACGCTTTCGCCGTCCCTGAGGGCGGCCAGAACACGCTATGAGTGACTACACTTGCCCCGTAGAGGGGTGCGACTATCCACCGGACGGCGACGCCTCGAAGGCCGCTGTCCGGTCCCACATCAACGCACTGACCGACGACCAACACGACTGGGAGGCACTGAAGCCCCTCCTCGACGAGCAGGACCCAGACGAGCAGCAAGGCGACCAGCCAGAAGGGGTGACGACGACCCCCCTGGAACGGGCGGCGCGGCTGCTACCGACGGCGACGAGGACGAAGACCAGCAAGAACCAACCGGAGAGCAGACTGAAGCAAGCCAAACCAGCGAGAACGACCAGCAAGAGATGGACCAGTCCGACGAGTACGAACAGCAACTGACCCAACAGAGCAGCAACGAGCAGGGGGGCGACCAGCAAGACGACCAGGCAGATGGAGGTAGCTCGGGAGGTAGCAGCGGCCCTCTGGGAAGGCCATTCTGGCCGGGACTGTCGCCCTCCTCGTTGCTCTCGTCGTGGCGACCAGCCCAAAAGCGACGATCAGCAGGATGAACCGGTCGAGGTAGAGAGCGAGGTATCCGACGCCGGTCCCGTCGACGAAGGCGAGACTCCCCAGGAGGTGTTTTGATGAGCGAAGCCGAGACCGCCGAGGAAGAGCCACCCGAGGAGCCCGAACCGGACCCAGAGACCAGCGAGGAAACCGAGGACGACCGGCCGGCGATCGACGACGACGAGCGGGCCGACGTGGACCTCGACGATCTCGACCTCGACACCGACGCCATCGAGGGAGGAAGCCGGCGCTGGCAGCGACGAGCAGGACGACGAGAGCGGCGAGGAGACCACCGACGACGAGCCACAGTCGATGGTCCCAGACGGCGAGTCGTGGGGCGACCAGTACGTGATGGTGCTGGCACTCCTCCTCGGCGAGATCGCCGAAGCGAGCGACGGGCCGACCGAGAAGGACGCCGAATCCATCGAGAACCTCGCCCGATCGCCGCCGGTCGAACTCGACGACGCGGTCGACCAGTGGCTCGCCGAGTCGGGCATGGGCACCGACACCTCGCCCGGCAAGAAGGTGGCGCTGGGGACCGCCGGGCTGGCGCTGGCGATCGTACTCACCGAGACGGATCTGGCACAGGACGCTATCAGTGACCTCACCGACAACCTGGACCTACAGCTATGATGGAACGCATGAAGCAGCTACGGCAGATGAAAGGCGATCTGAACGACCCTCACAACTCCGAGCGGATCACGGCCCACGCCCGAGTGCTGGCCGAGATCGAAGCCCAGCAGCGGGCGGCCGTGCTCGACCAGCGCGAGCAGTTGGGGATCGACCCCGACGACGGCGTGGACGAGCACGACGTGGAGGAGCGCGTGGCGGAGATCTGCGACGTGCTCGCCGCTCAGACGCCCGGCGGCCCATCGCTCGCCGAGATCTGGCTGGCCCACCACGCCCCCGAAGACCTCGACGTCGACGACCCCGAGACGCTGGCGACCTACGCCGAGATGGACCACAGCGAGTGGAAACAGCAGGTCAGCCGGTGGGCCGACGCAGTGCGCCACCAGGCCGACGGGCTGCACGGTCGCTCTGATCGAGAGGTGGCAGACCACCACGTCAGCGGCCAGTGGGGCGTCTCACTCGACCGCTTCGAGCAGGTGATTGTCGAGTTCGACCGAGAGCGAGCGATGGAGGAGCTGCTTGCCGGCCCGAGCGAGGCGACCGAGGGGGCCATCTACGCGAACACGGAGGCGCTGGCATGAACGTAGCTCTCCCACCGACCTACGAAGTCAAGAAGACGGCCGAGGCGATGGCGTGGGTACTCATCGTCGCGCTCCTGCTCGACCTGCTGCTGTCGCAGTACCGACAGAGTGACACACCCGCTGAGCCAGACGACCACCCGGACTACGCCCACCTCTCTGCCCTCGATCTCGAAACACTGAACGACGGCGAAGTCCGACGAATTAGAACCGCTGACGGCGAGACGCTTCGGATCGTGGGCGAGAATGTCGACCGGGAGGCTGAACCGTGAACCTGCTCCTCGCAGCAGCGAGCGGATGGGGGAAGTCCTACGTCTGTCAGGCCACCACCGAGAGCAATCTCGGAGAGTACGACGGCGTGGTGCTGCTGGACTACAAGGACGAGTATCGCGGTCTCGTCAAAGCTGGGAAGGCAAAGCACTGGATCGCTGGCCCCGTCGAAGCCGAGCAGTGGTCGACCGACCACTTCCGGCAACTGATCGAGCAGAACGGCAACGTCGTGCTGGCCCGCCACTCCCATCTCTCGCCAGAACAGTGGCGAGCAGTCTGTGCGAAGGCGATCAGCGCCGGTCGGCGGTCGTCGCTGTCGGTGCTGTGGGTCATCGACGAAGCCCACTTCGTCGCCCAGCAGCAGGCGAAGCTCCTCGACCCCATCAAGGGGCTGGCGACGACCGGGCGCGGCGAGGGGCAGTCGAGTATCTGGGTGACACAACGGCTCTCCGAGCTGGCAGAGACGATCATCGCCCAGTGTACCGCCCGGAAGCTCGGCGGCTTCGAGAGCGACCGCGATCTGTCGAAGATCGGCGGCGTAGTCGACTACCCCCAGGACCTCCACCGGTCGGGCGGCCACCAGGTGCCGGGGCTTCCCGAGGGGCTACATGCCGACGACGAGGGGGCGATCTCGGTCCGGAAGTGGACTGAGGGGGACACGGTGACTGGCTCCGAGTGGATCTATTCGGACGACAGCGGCACAGTTCGACGGATGAACTCGGCCAACGTCGACATGGAGAGCGAGCACGTCGGCGCGCCGGGCAAGAGCATCAAAATGCCAGAATGAGAACGCAGATCACTCTCCAGGGGGAGGACAGTCAGGTATTCGAGCAAGTCCGTGACTCCATCGAGGGAGGAGCGACCAGGCGGTCGGCCGAACAACGCCGAAGTGGTTCGCGTGTTGATGGACGCTGCACCCTACTGACAGCACGACACAGCACGGTACAGCACAGACGATTCCTCGTTTCGTGGCTCGTTGAAGGGTACACGACCGCTACTGCTCGATTGCATGGACTTTGGTAATGCAATGTCGACGCTCGCCAGCGAGGACTACGTGGTCGACGTGGCCCTCATCGGTGGCGGCTACATGGCACCGGAACTCGTACAGTACGCAGTCGAAGACAAGATGGGTCGGGACCTCCCCAACGAAGCCTACGGCGCGACAGTGGCCGCTGGCGGCGCGCTCTACGGCGGCGCTGGCCGGAAGGTCGCCATCGGCGGCGGCATCAACGTCCTCGAAGAACTCCGGGCGCGGGTCTCGGGTGGTAACTGATGTCGGAGAGCCTGACCAACCTCGGCAGCGCGAAGGTCGACGCCACCGAAGAGACGAACATCAAAGACACCGACAGCACGATCTCACGTGGTCGCCCGTCGACGGGCTCGTCATCGAGATCGACAACCACGTGTACGGTGGGTCTGGTGTCCCCATCTACGCCGAGCTCGAAGGACGCCAACGGGAACGACCTGCCCCGCGACACCGAGGTGATTCTGCGGTGGGACACTCCGAGTCGCGATCAGCCGATGGTCGTGAGCGAACGGCTCAGCAACATCCGTCAGTACCGGACCCTCTCGCTCACCGAGCAGCAAAACGAGGACTACCGCGAACAGACCCGCACCGAACTGAAGGGCGACGGCCTGGTCGTGCTCGACTTCGAGGAGGTGCAGGTCGCCATCCGATCCTCGAAGCAGATCGACTGGGACAACTCGCGTGTGGAGATCGACCGCAAGGCTGTGACCGTCCGAGCGGAGGACTGACAGCATGAACGAGCAGATCATGCAGCGTCTTCGGGGAGGCCAACACCAGCCGCGACAACATCACAGCCGGTGATTTCACCTTCTCCACAGGGTCGCCGGGACAGCCCACGACCGTCGCGGAGTACCAGCCCAAGCGGGCAGTGTCCGTCGACGGGAGCCGCCCCTTCGACCTGTCGCTGGTGGCCTACGAGACGTTCACGACCGACGGAGACGCCGGAGACGCCGAGACGATCACCCTCAGCCACGAACTGATCGACTCAAACGTGGTCACTGACTCCGTGGTGGTGTACAAGGGTGACAACCGCGTTCAGCCGGACTCGGTCGATTACGCTTCCGACCAGATCACCTACACGGACGACGGGACGAACAACACCCTCACGATCTACTACACGAGCGGTGCGCAGGCCCTCGTGGAGTTGCAGAAGGTCGCACCCAACGGGACGCCGGACGTGCTGTTTTCGGCGGACATGGGGATGATCCACCGTCGGGACCAGGGCAAGGAGCCGATCACCGTCGACGCCGATCAGTCCCCGCTTCATCCGTTCGTTCCGGCAGACTACACACTCGCACTCACCGTCACGGCCCCGTACACGGTCGCGTTCGCTACGGACGCGAACGGGTCGGGGACCGAGGTGGTCGCAACGAACGCGCTCACTGACCTGCCTGTCCGCGGAGCCGAAGGTCCTATCGACGGACTGAAGCAGGCAGTGGCGACTGACGCGGCACGGAGGTAGAGCCGTGCCGCCCGGCGGACTTGTTACACGACCCGCAACCGGACGAGAGGCATCTGGCACCGGGCCACGAACCGCAGCAGCGACCACGAGCACCGAGCAGGGAAGCCAACAGTACGGACCGGACGACTCGGCGCTGGACGAGTTCTTCCGTCAGCGTCCGATCAACCGCGACGACCTGCTGCTGGCGAGCACTGTGTGTATGCTCGTCTTGCTGCTGTACACGGCGATGGAGGACGGTACGATATGACTCACGACGACATAGCCGCCACAGAACGGCGGCACGACAGCAACGACGTGGTGATCGGCCGATGAGTACTGTCGGCCCCGACAGCGTCATCGAGCGGGTGCTGTCCGAGTACAACATCGGTGCCGATTCCTGGCACGAAGATCTGTTTGAGAGCGACACGGACCGGCTCTTGCTCGCGCTGTTGCTTGAGCAGCGAGGTGAACAGTACCTCGGCGAAACGAGCACCAGCGACGAGCCGACGTATTTCGTGACCGAAGAGCCGGTCTCGGTCGACTCTGTCAACCAGCAGGGCCTCGACTGGGGATTCCCGGCCGACACGGTCACCGTCTGGGGCTTCGACGAGCCCGTTCTGGTCTCGTTCCAGCAGACCGGGACCAACCGCGAAATTCCGCTCACAGCCGCTGAAGCGCCGTTTTCGCTCAGCCCACCTGGTGGACTCAACACCTCGAAGCTGTGGTACCGACAGATGACCGAGAGTGCCGCCGACACCACTCTGAAAGTGTTGGCACTACGATAGCATGACTTTCACTGGACCAAACGCGACGACGTGGGGCAAAGCACTGGCAGCACTCAGAGACAAGGTGAGCGGCATGGCGACCTGGTCGCTCGAAGACACCTCCGCGAACGGCGACGCCGAGAGCATCGCTGACGGGGAGTGGTTCGTCATCAGTACCCCGAACGGCGAGTGTTTCCAGATCTTCGTACTCGACAATCGGTACGATGGAGCGATCCGAATGGAACACGGCCCGAGCTTGGGACTCGGCGGAATCGACGTGGGCTGACCGCTACGCACACGACGTGGCCGCTAATACTGGGCGAGACGACAGCGGTAGTGGTGACCCGATGGGTTACGCGCCAGATGACTCGGGAGGACAGATCCTCGAAGAGAGCGACAGCGTGAGCTACTATCTCGACTACTCTGACACCGACGGCTGGGTATTCTACGTCGATCGGAACGTGGGCGACGGCAACGACGAGGATATGGCGATCGGGATGGCCCGACTCTCGGAAACCTGGGATATCGACGCTGCTGCCAACCGCGAGAGCAACTACGCGATCCTCTGGCACGCGCGATGTGAGGACTCTCGCGATGGCTACGCGTACGAACGAAGCTGGACGAACTTCATGAGTGCGATGCCCGGAACGCAGTCGGGCAGCACCCAGCACGGTCGAGGGCAGGTGAACCCAGACAACAACTACGCGAACTACACGACGACGGACAACGTAGTCGCGTCCGGCCAGTACAAGAACAACGCGGAGAACGACGCCATCATCGGGACGCACTCGATGTGGGTTCGGGAGGAATCGGGCGACGACGCCAGCCACGAGGACACGATTCAGGACGAGAGCGCGAACAACCTGTACAAGCTCTGTAAGGCCCACAACATCGCCCAGGTCGGCATCGCGATGGAGTGACCACCGATGGCGACTTTCACAGAGGCACCGACCGGGGCGATCGCCAGATCGCTGAGCGACAGCGACGAGTCGCGGACGGCCACGACGGCCTCGGCGGCCACGTCGAGTCGATCCCGGCCCGACACCCAGCACACCGTGACCCAGTCGGGAGCTCGTTACTGCGGATACGGTGCGGCCACGACCCGAGCGGCCGGGGAGACGGCTGGGGCGGCGACGACCGACACGGTCCGACCGCGGCCCCACCGCCGTCGCGATCGCGCCGCGAGTACCGACCAGAGTGCGATCCTCATACCGGCAGCGTTCCGGCCCGTCGCCGTGGAGGTGGTCGATCCCGACGGCAACCCGCTCCCAGAAGTCGAGTGGGTAATGTCTGCCGGCGTGTTCCCGACGGCGGCAGCGATCGACGACGACGCCCAGGGCGATCTCCCGTGTCTCTCCACGACCTACACGACGTTCATGGGCGTGGCCCGACGAGACGGCGGACCCGATGGCGTTCGCTACACGTGGTTCAACCCGGCCACCGACGAGGACGGCAATCCGCTTCAAGATCCCATCGGGCCGCTGGACGATACTGCGACGATCGTTCTCGACCCGGTCAAGCTCAAGGGCCTCAGCGTTGGTCGTGGTGGCAATCTCGGAGGGCCTCTCTCGTGATCGACTCCCGACAGCGCATCTATGGTGATACAATCATGAACGACAGCAACACTCAGACCAGAGGTATCGAGCGATGAGCAAGACTGCAATGGAGAGGTGGTATGATCGTCAGGACACGCCGGACGACCCGACAGACGACAGCACTGACTCGTCGTCGAGTCGCGGATCGGAGCAGACGCAGGACCTCCTCGATCGGCAGACCGACGACTCGCGCGATGACGATTACACGGTCCCAGACGACGACCCGGCGGGCTCGGGAACGAACGGCTCGGATCACACGATCATCAGCGGGCGCAACGAGGGCAGTAGTGACACGACTGTTGGCCCGTCTGAAGGCGTCGAGGACACCGATGGCGACGGATCGGCCGACACGGTGGTGACGACGCCGGACTCGCGGACTGACGGGACCCCCAACTCCAGCCAGGGAGGATCGAGGGACCACCGCTCCGGATGACTCGACCGACACGTCGGATTCCTCGGGATCGGGTGGCCCGTCGAGCGATAGTTCCACACCGACCGGTCCGACCGGGCCGGCCGGCTTGCCGATGGAGGCAGTCGGTGCAGTCGCCGGGATCATGCTGCTGGTCGCGCTCTGGGGGTGGTGGCAGTGAGTCCAGCCTCCAGCGGCAGCAGCAGCCGGCGGCGCTCTCGCTGAGAACGCCGACGAAGTGGCCGATGTTGCCAAGCAGGGCAGTGCCGACGCCCGTCAGGTCGCGGAGTCCCGCGGCGGGCAGATCTTCATGGTGATCCTCGGTCTCGGGCTGCTGTACTACATGTACACGGCCGTCACCGTCGGCAGCGACGTGGCTGACGGCGCACAGGATGCCGCGGGTGACGTGGGCGGCGCTGCTGGCGATGCCTGGGACGGTGCAACGGACGTGGCCGACGGCACCGGCGACGTGGTGAGAGACGGCCTCGACTGGCTGTTCAGCAACGGTGCCGGTGCAGCCGAGGAGGCGGCAGACGACTCCGAGCAGGCCGGTGACTGGGCGGCTGGCGGTGCGGCCGACGCCGTCGAGAACGTCGGCAACGAAGCCGGCGAAGCGTGGGACTGGGCGGCCGGCGGTACAGCTGACACGGTCGAGGACGCCGGGGACGCCATCGGAGGGTTGCTCTAATGGGTGTCCAGATCGGTCTCGGGACGGTCGCGGCACTCCTGTCGGTGCTCGTCGGGATCGAGCTTGCGCAGTTGGAGGTATTGCGACGGACGGCCCAGCGGTCGCGCTCGAACCGGAAGCGGCTCAGAGCGCTCCTGCGGGCCTTCGGTGTCCATCCCGACGAAGGACCAGCCTACGACGTGGACGCCGACGCACTCGGAGGTGAATCGTCGTGATCGCGCTACAGATGACGCTCCCGACGATCCCGACGCCGGACACGGCGACAGTCTCGCTGTGCGTGCTGTTCCTGATCGCCGGTATGGCTGTCCCGACCCGCTACGGGATGGAGCGCGTCGAGGGCTTCGGGCGGGCCGTGGTCTCACAGCTGCCGTACCAGCCCCCCGCCGGGACAGGACGAGCAGCAGGCGATGGCTGACGCCGTCGACGGCGGTGAGAAGAGAGCAGGTCGTGAAGCTCCTGGGTTCTTTCCCCAGCGTGGCACATGAGAAACCACATGAGGCTTAACTGACCACAGCACATGGCTATCAATATGGGAACCAGCGACGAGACGACCGTGAGTGAACGTGGTGGCGTCACGATCCCCTCCGAGATCAGAGAGGCACTCAGCATCGAAGCGGGAGACAAGATCCGCTGGACCGTCGAGGAGGGCGACGTGATGGTGGAGATCGTCCACCAGCGGGAAGGTGTCTTCGATGACTTCGAACCCATGTCGATGGGGAGGAGACGGCGGGACCGCCCACAACACGACCGGAGAGGAGCGATGAGCAGGGCACTCTTAGACGCCACTGCCCTCATTGCTGCGGCGGATCGTGACGACGCTGACCACCAGCGTGGACTGGAGATTCTGCGCGGGATCGACTACGGAGAGTTGCCCGACGGCGTCATCACCAACGAAGCGTTGCTTGAGACGCTGAATTTCGTCGAGGAGCGAAAAGGCCATGACCGCGCCGTCGACCTCCTCGACCGCTTCGTACAGGGCGCACACTTCGAGCCGCAGTACAATCCGAAGAAGAACTTCGGCCTTGGTCGATCCCTGTTCCGTGGCCATCCGGGCCTGAACTTCGGCGACAGTATGCAGACTGCGTTCATGGAGTCTGAGAACATCGAGTATATCTATAGCTTCGACGACGACTTCGACTCGATCGACGGCGTCACACGCCTGAATAGCGCAGTGAACCCCTACTGAAGGATCGCACCCGAGCTTTTCTGCGACAGTTTCGCTCTTCTGGTGTCCGCCTCTCGGGACAGAGTCGGATGTGATTGAGTTTTGAAGATTTAGCTGACATACACTCTTTTATATTTCAGATGACTTTCGGATACTAAGAGGGATATACCATACCATGGATGAATTAGACAACTTTGTTGAGGAAAACCGACAGGACAAAGATGAGATAAATCGGTTTACTACACTCAATTCTACAGTAAGTTCACCAGTTCCGGCTGGGGCTATTTGGTTAATCCTTGCTATAGCTATCAATTATACCTTGACTGAATTCAAAATCGGCACTCAGAATGGTGAATTACGAGATCCTGTAGCGTGGGCCGGTACAATAATTTCATTCATACCAGTCTTTGGGGTTTACTTATTGTTGTTAAAGAGGAAAAATCAATATGATATTAATAATAAGGCTGTTTTGCTACACTATCTTTCAATGGCTATTGAACATCACCAAGATGGCGACCGCAAAAATGTGGTGAAATACCTCAAAAAATTCAGAGAATATGACTCAGGAACGTCTACATCTCTCATCCATCCTATGTATCAAGAACGATTTCACGAGTACATTGATTTACTGGAGGATTCAAAACCTAACAAACAAGAGGGAGATCTTGGCCGAGACATTCAGTCAAAATATACGCTCAGTCCTCGATAATATTCCATTATATGATAATATAGATATAACAATTCCAAGAGAGGAAGAAGACGAGCCAACCAGTTCTTCAAACATTCGGATTCTTGTCGATGAGGTCTCTGAAGCAATAACGGTTGGTTGGTTGAAACAGGCTTCCGGGTTTATTTTCTTGCTCGTTGCAATTGTGAGCTATTCCATCTGGGGACCCACGCCTGCATTAGTAATTCTGGGTGCATTTCCAGTTCTACGCTCTCTCTTTTCGGTTTCAGGTGGCCAGGGGAAAGACACGTAGAGTTCTCCGACAACTACATATTGTCTAAAAAGTAATGACTATATCCGTTACATTCGTCCGGCTCTCGGGACAGAGTCGGACAGATTATTGGTTCTCTTTCGCTTCGCTGATCGCTTCTTCGAGTTCGTCCAGAAGATCCTCTGCGTCTTCAAGCTTCATCGCTCTGTGTCTGCCGTTGATCGTGAGAGTGATCGCACCGTTGTTTTCGCTGGCGTGTACTGTCATTCCGATTTCTGGTTCTTACGGACAGGTCTACAATCTTGGGGGTGGCATGACCGAGAACCACCGTTCTCGCACAGACTGTGCGAAACATCCCACCCTTAGATGAATCTCCAAGTGGATCAGTTCCCGCGATCCACGCCTACACTACTCTCGATCTCGAACTCGACTCCTCGCGTCGACATGGTCTCGGCGATCTCGCGCTTCTGCTTGGTCGTCAGGTCGTCCCGTTCCAGCACGTCCCGAGCTTGCGTCGACGAGCGACGGCACAGTATCGCAGGCATAGGCGACTGCGTCCGATCGGTTGCAGTCGTAGAAGTCGGCGGCCCGCTCGATCGCGTCGAAACGGTACTCGTTACCATCGCCGGTACGGATGCGGACGGACTTGGGAACGTCTTTCGTCGCCATGCTCGTGAACACGACCCCCAGAATCCTAGTTTTTTCGGCTCACTGGACGGGCCATTTCGGCCCGATTTGGGGGTGAAGTGCTGAACTGCCGAGGAGATTCGTGGTCACGATCAGGGACGAGCCGCGAATATGAACACGGAGTGACCCAGTCTCGTGTTCATATTGAGGGAAGCCATTTTCTCGACGCGCAACCCCGAGAGGTCGTACCCAGAGAGTCTTCCCAGCAACTGAGAGGGAACTACCGGCAAAACTCAAGTGTGCCGCTCTACAATATCGTAGTGTAGCAATGTCGAAGCAGATGAAGAAAACTGTAGTTTCAGGCGACGAGTCAGACATTCACGACGAGCCGCACATCCGCGGCCGTCGCATCACGGTCGGCTACATCCACGACCGCGTCGAGGAGCGCGGGCTGCGGCCCGAGACCGTAGCTGACCGGCACGATCTCCCACTGTCGAAGGTCTACCACGCGCTGGCGTACTATCACGACCACCCCGAAGAGATGGACGCCGTGGAACGCCAGCGAGAGGGAGGCCGCGGAGATCGCGCGGGAAGAGTCGACGCTCACCCCACCTGATGAGTGAGGATGACGGTGCGCTTCCTGCTCGACGAGAACATGGAGCCGCAGGTACGCCACAAGCTGGATGCCTACGGCTACGATGTCGAGCACGTCGGTGACGTAGCAGAGCTTGGACCTGGGGACGACGGACGACCAGATCGTCCGCTACTCCGCTCGCGAGGAGCGAGTGATCCTCACCTACGACGACGACTTCATCACGGACCACGACCACGACGCCTACCACTGCGCGATCTACTTCGTGGATCAGGACTTCTCGGGCCGAGAAGTGGCCGAGATCGTCCACAAGATGGCGTCGACGTATCCCGAATCGGAGTTCCGTGGGCTGGAGTTCGGGAGCAAAGACTGGCTCTGATTTGGCTACTCGTTCTCGTCATCGGACTCCTCTGTCATCTCGAACAGGAACGAAAGCGTGTCTTGTAGTTTGTCGGTGAACATTTCGAGCAAGAGATTATAGAAGACAGCTTTCGCTGACGAACTCTCTTCGGCGATTTCATTCACTTCGGTCAGATATTTACTGACCGTTTTTCTGAGAGACGCCGACACGGTCAGCTACTTCTGTTTGATTATATCCCAGTGCGCGGTAAATCATGATCTCGCGCAGTCGATCTTGATCCAACGAGTCAGGCAGTTCGATCTGGCTCGTATCCTCGTCTTCAGCCTCCTCCTTGATCTGGGACGACATTTCAATATCTACGTAGTAGTAGAGCAAAGAGCCTGATAAAGATTGATAACTTATTAAGTTATTAATCTCGCGTAGTACCTAAGCTAGACTTTTAAGTACTTTCAGTATAGTATAGGAAATGTGGGGTTGGACCCCACGCCTAACACCATGTCGTCTTTAGACATCCAGCAGCAAAAGCGTGACGCTCAGCCGGCCACGGATGAGATCGCGTCTG
The DNA here is from genome assembly GCF_058933285.1 of Halomicrobium sp. HArcht1-1. Taxonomy (NCBI): domain Archaea; kingdom Methanobacteriati; phylum Methanobacteriota; class Halobacteria; order Halobacteriales; family Haloarculaceae; genus Halomicrobium; species Halomicrobium sp. HArcht1-1. The sequence continues at coordinate 809,172 of NZ_JBZYDL010000001.1, read as the reverse complement.
ACGCTGCTAACGAACTTGCGAACGAAGTTGCACAGATACTCGTCGAAGAGAGCATGAACAATGCCCCTGGCACGGTTTCGGGAACCGTTGCAGGTGGCGTTATCGGCGGCGCACTCGGCGGTCTCCCCGCGGAGCGATTGCTGGGGCCGCACTGATCGGTCTGCTGGGTTACCACCACGACCAGCAGGCAGGTTACACCAGCAATAGGGTAGTAACCGCCCTTCCGATTTTGGGAACTGGAGGTATACTGTAGCCTCAAAGAGTCAAGGACACCAGTAGTCCCAAGAATCCGATTCCGATTGAGTCTGAGGCACCTACTCCGGTCTAATTTCGATGAGCGGTTGCCACTTCTCGGCGGATTCGGAACAAGACTTTTGCGACCCACGTCGCACCCTCTGATAGTTCATCTAACTCACCCTTAGAAAGATTCTGTTCAATTGAGTGTGCCGAAGCATCGCCGGAATACTTGATCTCGGACAACTTTTCGATGATTGTCTCTTCGTCTGCGGTAGAGTATTGATCGAGTGTATTCGTATTCTGCTCGAAAACCTCGATTAAGTCTCCGAATGATTTGTGTTGGCGATGTTCTGGCCTGTAGAACATTCCGTTCTGTTCTATCCCGAAATGGCCCCGCAAAATGTCGATCAGCAGATTTTCAAGAAGCTTTCTTGTTAGCACCATGGCCGCTTCATCGGCCTGAACCCGATAGCAGAGATTGATTTCAAATACGAGTGATGGATAGAACTGCCCGGTGATATTTGAGTCGTCAAGCGCCAAAAATTCACCCTCACGTTGTTCTGCCTGTTCAACAGGATCAACCCACGGATACAGTTCACCACAGGCTCTACAGTGGTTCGGAAGATCAACTGTTGCCGGTACAGGCCGCTTATACGAAATCATGATCGAGGTACCACAGCTTCCACAGCGCCAAATAATCTCAGAGCCGCATTCTCCACAGTAGTTTCCTCCATCAGAGACCTCCGAGTTGATGTTGACATCAAAGGCCTCGGATGCAGACATGACTGCATTAGGATCGGGACCTACTTTTTTTATATGACCATTCCGACAAACTCGAACCGCTTCCATATCATCAGTCATGGATTGATTACTTCCGTAGCACCCGGTCTACGGTCGGCCGTGGCAGGTTCTCGGCGTCGAGCCCCCGTCGAGATATCGGTGGCCGTCACCCGTGAGTTCGTAGCTCGCCAGTCCCATCGTATCGGCAAGACCGGCGTAGCGAAGCATTTCGAGCCGTTCACAGACGTGGGCCGTCGAAACCTTCGTGAAGGCGTTCCGTGAGATCATCTCCGGTTCGGCCCACTCTTCCTCTTCGAGATATTCGAGTATCCGCTCGTCCTCGCGCTTCATCCAACTGGCTGTCTTCCGATCCATGTGTTACCCCGCGTTCTCCGACTCGGATTTGCTGGTCGTGCCGTTGTTCCCATTTTCCCCGTTCACGTCGATCGGCTCGTCCTGCTCGTCTTCGTACGTGCTGATCTCGCCGTTGAGGTACGCCTCGCCCCGGTCGGTGATTACGTAGACCCCGTTTCCGAGATCGAGCAAGAGGCCCTTGTCGGCGAGCTTCCGCAGTCGACGAGAGATCTGTTGTTTCGTGACTCGGATCAACCCTGTATCTTCCAGCATCTTTGGGGAGACACTGTCTTCGTCACGAGCAATCTCAAGGATTCGGTCATCCCATATGGTCATCCATGCGCCTGAACGTCTCATTTACATCAAATATGGCGTTTTAGAACGTCAAGGCCCGGAATATAGCATTTATAACTATATACTGTACTCTAAGCGCCAGCGTAACATCTATAACATGCCAGTGTTATTGGTGAGGTAGGAACCGCTTGGTCGGTTGATGATGACTCTCCTCGGTTCTCGAAGCCGGGCGGTGCGACAACACCGCCCGAAAAGGTGGTTCCACCGATAGCTATGATCGAAACCACTTCGACGGGGCTGGAGCCCCGTGCAGAGACTGAGGCATCGCCATCCAATAATTCTGACGCTGGCAGTTGCGCGACCTGTGGCGCGGCGGCCGACGGCGTCGACGCCCGCGACCGACTGCCGACGTGCGCCGACTGTGCCGGTCTCGTCGCCGACGGCGGCAAGTCAGACAATGAGTGACGACCGACGCCGTCGGCGGTCCGAGCCGTCGGAACTGACGCCACGCGAGGCGTGTGACCGATACCTTCGGCGTCGCCGATCGGACTCGACAGAGAAGAGCGTTCACGGCTGGGAGTACCGGCTGAAGCTCTTCGTCGAATGGTGCGACGGCGTCGGTATCGAGACCGTCGGGGAGCTTGCGTGGCTACGATCTCGACGAGTACTACGAGCTCCGATCGGCCAACATCGCACCCGTCACACTCGAAGGCGAGATGTGGACGCTGAAGATGCTCTTCGAGTTCCTCGAAGACATCGAGGCAGTGGACGACGGCCTCGCCGAGAGAGTCCGAATCCCCGACATCGACCCCGAGGAACGATCGAGCGACACGAAGCTCGACGCGCAGGAGGCCCGCGCCCTGCTGGAGCACTACCGGCAGTCCGATTCCGACTACGGGACCCGACAGCACGTCTTTCTCGAACTGGCGTGGTTCACTGGCGCTCGGCAGGGCAGTCTCCGAGCGCTCGACGTTCGGGACGCGGAGCTGGGCGAGAACCCCTACGTGATGTTCCGCCATCGGCCCGATACCGGGACGCCGCTGAAGAACAAGCGCCGCGGTGAGCGGCCGGTCGCCCTCTCTCCAGAGGTTGCGGCCGTCGTCAAGACGTACCTCTCTGAGTACCGCTACGACGTGAACGACGATCACGGTCGCCAGCCGCTGCTGGCGAGCGCAAACGGCCGACCGACGAGCAACACGGTCCGCTTCTGGAGCTATCTGGCGACCATTCCGTGTACCTACGGTCTCTGTCCCCACGGGAAGACGATCGAAGACTGTGACTGGACCGCCCGGCGTCACGCCAGCAAGTGCCCCTCGTCCCGATCACCCCACCAGATCCGAACCGGGACGATCACGTGGTTGCTCAACCGCGGGTGGCCGCCACAGGACGTAGCAGAACGAGTCAATGCCTCGGTCAAGACGATCGAGGACCACTACGACAAGGCGACTCCCGAGGAGCGCCGCGAACGACTGCGCGAGCGGATGGAAGACCGCCGCCGATCGCTCATCGACCAACTGGAGTTTCAGAAAGATGATAGCTAACACGAAAATCCGAGAACGGGAGATAGACCATGCACAAGTGCCTACGAATCGCGATAAACCAGAATCGCGCCGGCCCATTTTCACTCTACTACGCGAGAAGTCCTGAGAACGCAGAGTTCAGTGTACGTTGGAATAGAACGAAATACGCTACTTCACCGGCTTGGTGACACAACACGATCATTGCGTGGTCGCTGTTCGATACAGCAGGACCGTTCCACGTCGAGCGTTGCACTGAGGACTCTCAAATGCAATCGCTGGGTAAATATCGTGTTTGTGCGTGCAAGAGAAACAGCGAACGTAAAGATATCACCCTGGAGAACTCATCTGCTGGGGCCGAGATCGTAAAACGAGCCCGACTCGTACCCCGCATGAACTGACAGTTGATGCTGGTTCACAGCAACTGTCGACTGCGGCATCGACGCTCGTTGCCATGGCGACCGTGTCTCAGTATCGCTCGATCTCGAGGTCGGGGATCGGTTCGAAATCGGTGGGGTTGCCGGTAACGACCGGCTCGTCGTAGTGGCGTGCAGTCGCTCCGATCAGTATATCTCCGGTCGAGACTGTCTGTCCCTGGCGCTTCAGTGACCCGTTGAGCCGGCCAGCGAGACGCGCGATCTCCGGCGTTGTCTCCTCGACGGGGCGAGTGTCGACGATCGACTGGATCTTCTCGACCTCCGCTTCGGGCGTCTCGGTGTATCCGACACCGACGTACAACTCGTACACGACCTGCGCGGGGATTCGTTCGACAACGGGATTCGAGTCCAGCTGACCGGCCTTCGTCACGGCGTCGGTCTGTCCGTTCATTAGATCGATCAAAAACGACGTATCGAGGATCATGTGCCCTCGAAACGGTCGACCAGCTCGTCGAGATCCTTGTTGTCGACGGCGTCTACCTCGTCGACTGCTTCACGGAACCCGTCCGCTTCCTCGTCCGAGAGGATACCGGCGATCTCCAGCAGCGAGGGGCCGCCGACGAGCCGATCGACGGCCTCCGAGAAGGTCTCGTCCTCGTGTTTTCGCGCTCGGATCGTCTCGTAGACGTCTTCGTCGAGCCGGACGTGCTTCGTCCCCATATGTAAACACTCGTTTACAGAGTTGAAAAGACTACCGCCACCACGTGCCGACTGATTCCGACTGCACGATCCAACCAATGACGGCTATCAGCTGTCGACCAGCGTTTCGAGCACCGACCCGAGAACGTCGAATTCGTCGTCGGTGACCTCGTGGCCCACGCCCTCGTAGCGACGCTCAGTCACATCCCCATCGAGCGACCGGAACACTTCCGCAGTGGCTCGCGCCCGGTCGGCGGAGACGTGTGGGTCTTCGTCGCCCGAGGCCACGAGCACCGGCGTCCCGTCGAGCGTCCCTGCGTAGCCCCCGGAATCCAGGGCCGGACCGAGCAGCGTGCCACTGAGGACGGCTACGCCGCCGTACCGGTCGGGGTTGCGGGCGGCGAACTCGGCGGCGACGCAGGCCCCTTGCGAGAAGCCGACGAGGACGACGTGGTCACGGTCCACGCCGAAGGTCTCGACGACGTGTTCGAGGAGGGCCTCGACGACGGCGAGGGCAGACGAGACGTGTGGTTCGTTGCGCTCGATCGGCTGGGTGCCAGCGTAGGGATACCACCTGCTTCGGTGGGCGTCAGGGGCGACGACGGTGACGCCGTGGTGGGAGATCGGATCGAGGAGGGCAACGATGCCCTGTGCGGTCGCGCCCCGGCCGTGAAGTGCGAGGACGACTGCCTCGGTCGCGCCGCGTGGCGCGCCAGCGGTGACGATCGGCCGGCCGCCGTGGGGGCCGGGCACGTCGTCAGTAGGACTGTGCTCGCTCATCCGTCGCGGTGGGGCACCTCGATCGGGGGCAACTGCTCCTCGATCATCGACCGGTCCTCTTCGGCCCACGGTGGCAGGACGAGCGACCCGCCGAGGTCGGCGGCGTCCTCGTCGACGGTCAGGCCCGGTGACTCCGTCGCGAGTTCGATCAGGATCCCGCCTGGTTCCCGGACGTAGATCGCTCGGTAGTAGTGCCGATCGTGGATGCGCGAGACGCGAACGTCACGGTCCCGGAAGAGGTCGTGCCACTCACGGAGATCCTCGTCGGCGACGCGCAGGGCGACGTGGTGGATCGTCCCCACGCCCTCGCGGCCGAAGGTGCCCTCGCGGTCGAGCAGGTCGACGACGGTCGCGTAGTCACCGGATGCGCGGTAGCGGATCCGATCATCGCTCTCGGCGACCTGTTCGAGGCCGAGCGTTTCGAGGACGCTCGCGGTCTGGTAGGGATCGACGGGATGGGTCGTGACGCCGTGGAGGCCCCTGATCCCGTGCTCGGTTGGGACAGACTCCGCCTGCCAGGAGTCGACCGGCGCGTCGACGGCCACGAGTTCGAGACGCGTCCCCGCGGGATCCTCGAACCGGAGCAGGGACTCGCCGAAGCGCTCGCGGCGCTCGGCGTCGACGCCGTGCGTGGCGAGGCGGTCCGCCCAGAAGTCGAGCGACCCCGGCGGAACGGCGAAGGCGGCGGCGTCGATTCCCGGTCGCCCGCGCCGCCCCGGCGGCTCGTTGGGGTAGGGAAAGCAGGTGTAGATCGTCCCGAGGTCGCCGGTGGCGTTGCCGTAGTAGAGGTGGTAGCGCAGCACGTCCTCGTGGTTGACGGTGCGCTTGACGAGGCGCAGTCCCAGCACGTCGGCGTAGAAGTCGAGATTCGCCTGCGGGTCCCCGACCATCGACGTGACGTGGTGGATCCCCGGCGTATCGGTGAGCATCTGATAAACGTCTGTTGGGGATCGGTGGTGATAGTCCCGGCGGCAGACGAAAGGAAAGAGTTGAGATACGGGCTGGTCACGGTGCAGACACCGAAAGCCCTCGGCACGCTAGCCGGATCTGTGGCAGATATTCTCCCTTCGGTCGAATAGTGCCGCTGCAGATCCGGCTACCGCGCCTCGCCCTTTCATCCGCCAGGCGTGTGGATAGCTGAACAGTCTACGTCCTGGCGGATGAAAGGGCGAGTGCAGTTCCGGGAACCCCGACGACGTAAGCACCTACTGGAGCGCAGCGAGTCGCGGGACCGGAACTGCACGAGGGCTTTCGGTGTATACACTCCAGCAGCATCAGTGAGCCCTTCTCGAGCAGAACTCAAAAGCGAGCGTTCTTGTCCCCACACGTCCTCGCCGTCGGTATGCGCCAGTTCGTCATCATCGGCCACGACGCCCCCACGACGCCCGACTTCTCGCTGGACGATCTCGCGGGGGCGGCGGGGCGACTCGACGTGCTCTGTCGGTGTGTCTCGGCCGCCGTCTTCCTCAGTCACGACGTCCGCGAGGACGTACGCGTCCACCTCGTGCTGGGCGACGAGTACACGGTCACCGTCGACAGCGACACGGTCCGGCGGCTCAACCCGGACGAGCGCTCGACGGCGGCCCTGATCCGCACGGCTCTCGAAGAGCGCGAGGAAGCCATCGGCCACGTGCCAGTCGAAACCTCGCCCGGCATCTCGCTGACCCGCCGGGGATTCGAGGGGACGCTCGAAGACGTGGCGACGGCGGGGACGGTCGTCCAGTTGCACGCCGACGGCGACCCCGTCGTCGACGCGACGCCGCCGACCGATCCGGTGTTCGTCCTCTCGGATCACCGAGATTTCACCGACGCCGAACAGGCCCTGCTCGACGACGCCGTCGACCGGCGGCTCTCGCTTGGGCCACAGCCGTTACACGCCAACCACGCGATCACCGTCGCCCACAACTTCCTCGACACCGACGGCTACCGGACCACCGAGTGATACTGCCGGCTGTCACTTCGTGAAGAGCTTCGCCACCTCGGGGTGGCGAAATCGGTCACAGATGTACAGCCGGTAGTATGAGCCAGGAGCGCGCCCCCGGAGCGTGCGAAAGCCACTTGACTCGGTCCCCGCGTTGGGGTGAGGTATGGACGAGCGCAGACGGCGGTTCCTCGCAGGCGTGGGAACGACCGCGGCGATCGGGACGGCCGGCTGTCTCGGTCGCTTGCGGACGCTCGGAGGCGGCCCGGAGAGGCCGCCAGCCGAGACGGCCGACACGCAATTCCGTGGCGAAACCACCAGACGGGGTGTGTTCCCCGAACAGACGATTCCCTCGTCGGTGACCGTCGACTGGCGACTCGACGGCCTCAACACGGGCGGACACACCGCGGCGAAGGGCAGTCCCGTGCTGGCACCGAACGGCGATATCGTCGTCACCGGCGACACCGGCGAGGTGTGGGCGGTCCGGCCCGACGGGAGGCGGCGGTGGCGGGCCGACGCCACGGACACGTCGCGGGGGTTCCACGGCACGCCAGCGATCGCGAACGGGACTGTCTACGTCGGCGCGTACGACGGGGCGCTGTACGCGTTCGATCTGGAGACCGGCGAGCAGTACTGGCGCACGCAGCTGGGCGACGCCATCGGCTCCAGTCCCGGCTACCACGACGGACGACTCTACATCGCCGTCGAGTACTACGAACCGAGCGGTGCCATCTTCGCGCTCGACGCCGTCACGGGCGAGGTCCGCTGGGAGGATCGCCGGATCACGGACCACCCACACTCGACGTGTGCGATCGACCGGGCGGCCGGTCGGCTGGTCGTGGGCTCCAACGACGGCTCGCTCTACTGCTGGTCGTACCCCGACCACGAGTTCCTGTGGACCCACGACACCGGCGAGGAGATCAAGGGGCCGATCGCGACCTGGGACGGGAGCGCGTTCTTCGGCTCGTGGAGCGACAGCGTCTATCGCGTCGCGCTGTCGGACGGCACAGAGGAGTGGGCGACCGATCTGGGCGCGTCGGTGATGGCCGGCCCCGCCGTCGAGGGAGCGACGGGCACCGTCTACGTCGGCGACCAGCACGAGTCGCTGTACGCTCTCGACGCCGACAGCGGCGACGAGCAGTGGGAGACAGACGTGGGTGGCCCCGTCATCGGCTGTCCGACCGTGACCAGCGAGCACGTCCTCGTGGGGTCCTACGAGCCGACGCTGTCCGCGCTGGCGAAGTCGACCGGGGAGGAGGTCTGGACCGTCCCGGCCGAGGGCGAGGTCACCAGCACCCCGCTGGTCACCGACAGCGCGATCTACGTCGCCGAGCGGACCTCCGAGGCGTCGCTGGAGGGCGAGGGCCCCACCGGCGGGCTGTACCGCATCGTCGCCGACGAGTGACCGGCGGTGACGGCTGGGGCGGTCCCGAAAGTGCCAGAAGACCTTTTGACGTGCCCGGCGAGGGACACACGTGAGTGATACTACCGACTGTAAATCTGTGAACGATTTCGCCACCCCAGGGTGGCGAAGATCTTCACGAAGTGACAGCCGGCAGTATGAGTACGCCTCCGATCCCCTCGACCGGCGTGCCTTCCTCGCCGCCACCGCCGTCGTCGGGACGGGCGCAGTGGCCGGCTGTAGCGCGCTGGAATCCGGCGAGGACGCGACGACGACGCCGGTCGACGAGGGCCGCGCTCGCGAGTTGGCCGAGCGTTTCGCACCGACGCTGTACTTCGACAGCGCCGAGCAGTGGTACCCGACCGACCCACGCCCCTACGAGAGCGAGCGCGAGGGCGAAACTGTCGTCGAGGGATTCGACGCACTCGACGGCTACACCGAACGGTTTCGAGCCGCCGAGACGCCGCCGGACCCGACCGTCTTCCACAACGTCGTCACCTACGACGACTCTCCGCTGGCGGTCGTCCAGTACTGGGCCTACAGCGCCTTCGACCAGTTCACGACGAACTTCCACTGGCACGACTGGGAGGTGCTCCACGTCTTCGTCGACACCGACAGCGACGAGCCCGCGCTGTTCGTCGCCAGTTCCCACTCCCGGAAAGTGCCCAACAACGAGTTTCTCGATCCCGAGCGGACCGTGCCGCGGATCCTCCAGGAACTGGGCTCTCATTCGAGCGCGCTGTCGGTCAACGAGGAACGCGACCGCTTCCAGCGACTGCCGACGGGCGGCGACATCGCGGACATCACCAACCGCGTCGTCGACGACGTCGAGTCTCTCGCCTCGATCCCCGTCGCCTACGGGCTGCCCCGCGACGAGGGGAGTCGGCTCCCCTACGTCGTCCCGGAACTCGACGGCGTACCCGTCTACGAGCACGATCGGCTGCCGTCGGTCGAACCCGAAGATCTCGTTCCCGCGGCGCTCACGATCCGGTCGTTCGACGCGCTCACCGCGCCGCCGACCGACCTCCCCGAGCGCGAGACCGGCCTCGTCTTCGAGTTCGAAGGCCGCGACGACCCCGAGACCGACGCCGACGTGGCCTACGAACTGCGCCCGACGAGCGAGATCGAGCACATCACCGGCTTCACCGGCCCGCAACTGAGCTTCGAGTTCTCGATCCCCGAGGCTGTCGAGGACGCGGTCTCGGGCCACATCACCACCACTGGCGAGCCCTGGACCCAGCCTCGCTACGAGAACCCCGCGGCGGACATCTCGGACCCGAACCACCGCCGGGAACTCGCGGACCGTTACGCGGCGATCGGCGAGCCGGCACCGATCAACGCCGTCGTCACTGCCGTCTCTTCGCTCGTCGAAGACAGCGAGGCTCCGGACGGGGAAGGCGTGACCACCGAGGACAGCGCGGTCGAGTCCGTCGCGCTGCTGGAGAGCGAGCCGAGTGCCGTCCCGACGTTCCGGGGAGTCGCGGTGGCACAGGGCGTCGACTCCGGCCAGCACCGCCTCACCGTCAACGGAGCGGGTGTCGAACCGCACAGCGAGTCGATCACGGTCGAAGACGAGGACGTGACGGCGGCCGGCGTCGACGGCGAGATCCCGCTCGTGGCTCGCGAGGACGCGACGAAGGTGACCGTCGATCCGACCGAGAGCGAGGCCGACGTGACCGACTTCGCGCTCGAAGACGACTTCGGCGGGCGGCTCTACGACGCGCCGGTCGAGGGACCAGACGCGGTCTACGTCCACCGCGGCGGTGCCTACACGGGCGAGATCCGGGACAGCGACGACGAACTCGGGGCCGTCCGCGTGAATCCGACCGACGAGGACCGCATCGCGATCGAGCGGCCGACCACCGGGAAAGAATCGCTGGCGAGCTTTCTGGCGACGATCACCGAGGAGACGCGCGCCGAGATCGAGGGACTGGACCTCGACGGGAGGGCAAACGCCGTCCGGGGACTCGTCAGAGCGCTGGAAGCGACCGGCAGCGCCGCACAGCGAGCGGCCCAGCGGGCCGCAGACGGCGACCGAGAGGGAGCGGACCGCCGGCTCGTCGCCGTCCAGAGCGGATTCGACCGGGTCGCAGACAACCTCGAACGGGCCGCAGACGGTCTCCCCGATCCTATCGAGCGAGCGGTCGACAGACGGCTGTCACAGGCCCGCAAACGCGTCCAGCAGGCCCTCGACGCGGAGAAGCTGTAGCGCGGGCGGCAGTTCCGGGCTCCTTTTGACCGTCGTCCACACACGCTGTGACATGACCGACGAACTCGCCTGGGAGACTCTGGAGCGCAGCGTCGCCTACAGCTGTGCGGGGTTCGACGTACGCAACGAGCGCGTTCGCTTCCCGGACGGTACCGACGCCGAATTCGACTACCTCGCGGAGGGTGAGAGCGTCGTCGTCCTCCCGCTGACGCCCGACGGCGACGTGGTCGTCATCGAGGAGTGGCGACAGGCGGTCGGCCGCGTGAACCGCGGCCTCCCGGCCGGCTCGATGGAGTCCGACGACGCCGAGCCCGCGGACGCCGCCCGTCGCGAACTCGCCGAGGAGACCGGCTACGAGGCCGGGTCGCTCGAACACCTGACGACGGTCGAGCCGGCCAACGGCTTCGCGGACGCCGTCTTCCACTACTTCGTCGCCCGCGACTGCGAGCAGACGGTCCAGCAGGACCTCGACGACAACGAGTCGATCCGCGTCACGACGACGACGCTCGACGACCTCCTCGATGCGGCCCGGGAGGACGAACTGCGCGACGGGCGCACCGTGACGGGCGTGCTCTACTACGCGCTGTTCGAGCGGTAGCGGCGTCTCCCGGCCGTCCGTCTGTGCCCCACGCGCCACCCGGAAACGACGGTTGCAGAGAGAACAGAGGGGTCAAAGAGATTCTGGAAGAACATTCTTCAGTGAAATTACTTCCGAAGTGATATATGTGCGTGGGACTAGTTAACAGTGTGTCCACAGAAGAACTGACAGTCGAGACGGGCGGTAGCGCCGAACGGACGCTCGGCCCGGCGTTGCTTGCCTCGATCGCCTCCGTCGCGCTAGCACTGTACTACTACTACGTTCGGGGAGACAAACAGCGCGGGCAGTTCGTTGGCCTGTGGCCCGCGACGATTCTCGGGCTCGCCATCTACAACAGGCTGGGCGAGATCGAAACGGAGCTCGAACGGCACCGAGAGTGAAACGCTGGGCGGCCACGCTGTGACGGTCTTCACCACCTCGGGGTGGCGAACTCGCTCACAGATGGGCCGCCGAGAGTACGAGACGAAGTACGGAACGACCAGACACTGCGGCCGCGACGAGACAGACACAATGCGTTCGACAATCACCAGACCACTCACACGGATCGACACCGAGACGCGCATCCAGTACGGATTGATGCTCCTGTTTGGCACGCTCTGCCTGCTGGCAGCAGTCGCCCCACTGGAGCTGATGACGAAAGTCGTCGTCGTCTCCGTGCTGTTCGGCTTCACTGGCGGGCTCTGGGTCTCCCATCTCGTTCAGATCGTCCAGCGAGCCGCACCCGAGGCCGAGACATGAGCAACGACCTCGCAGACGAACAGCCCGACCGTTCGCTCTCCGGGATCGAGTTCCTGACCGGCGAGGACCCGAGCGCGGGGTCGTTTCTCCTCGTGGTCGGGATCGTCACGTGCGTGTTCATCGCAGCGTTCCAGTTTACGCTCCCGGAACCCATCTCGACGGTGTTGACCAGCCTCGTCGTCGTGCTCGCCGTGATCAGCTTCCTGCTGGGCGCGATTCTGGACGCACTGGGCTACTTCGACGTGCCGGACAGCTAAGAGCCCCAGCCACACGATCTGATCGGCCCTCGGGACGCCCGAGCGGCCTCATTCGAGCTGGTGGTAGTCCAGTTCGTGCCCTTCGTCGAGAGCCGCCTGGACGGCGTCGCTCGGCGTGCCGACCGGACGCGTCTCGGTCCGCATGCCACCGACATCGGAGCGTTCGAAGTAGATGTTGCGCTGCCAGTCCGGGTCCGTCTCCGTCTCGTCGGTCCGGTAGTGTGCGCCCCGAGACTCGGTCCGTTCGAGTGCGCCACGCAGGACCGCCTCTGCGGCGGTCAGCATGAACCCGATGTCGATCGCGAACTCGAACGACGAACTCGTCGTCGGCCCCACGTCCATGTCGGCGGCCTTCCGGCGGACCTCGTCGAGTGCGTCGAGGCCTGCCCGCAACGACGCGTCGGTCCGCAGGATGCCGGCGTGTTCCCACAGCAGGTCCTGCAGTTCGGTGAACACGTCCATCACGTCGTGAGAGCCGTCCCGACCGGCCAGTGTCGCCAGATCACGGAACTGCGGCTCGGCGATATCGGAGACGACCGCTTCGGGCAGGTCCCCCGCTCCGTCGACGCGCTCGGCGATCCGTTCGCCCGCAACGACGCCGAAGGCGACGGTCTCTGCCAGCGAGTTGCCACCGAGCCGGTTGGCACCGTGGACGCCGGCCATCGTCTCACCGATCGCGAACAGTCCGTCGACGGTCGTCTCCCCGTGTTCGTCGACGGCGACCCCGCCCATGCCGTAGTGGGCCGTCGGCGCGACTTCGACGGGCTCGGTGGCCATGTCGACGCCCAGTTCCTGGAACCGCTCGTACATCCGGGGGAGACGCTCTCGAATGAACGCACGGTCTCTGTGAGAGAGATCGAGATAGACGCCGCCGTTGTCGGTGCCACGTCCCTCCGCGATCTCCCGTGCGATCGCTCGGGCGACGACGTCGCGGGCGTCTAGCTCCATCTGGTCGGGGGAGTACCGCTCCATGAACCGCTCGCCGTCGGTGTTGTAGAGGTGTCCTCCCTCGCCGCGAACCGCCTCGGTGACGAGTCGCCCACTCCAGGGCTCCCACTCGGGATCGTCTTCGTCGACCGCCATCCCCGTCGGGTGGAACTGGACGAACGCCATGTCCATGAGTTCGGCACCCGCGTCGTAGGCCAGTGCCGGGCCGTCGCCGTTGTTCTCGTCGTCGCGGGACGTGTGGCGGTTGTAGGCCGCGGCGTAGCCACCGGCCGCGAGGACGACGGTCCCCGCGTTGACGAGCACGAACTCGCCGGAGTCCATGTCGAACCCGACCGCACCGTAACACTCGTCACCGTCCGACAGCAGCTTGGTGATCAGCACGTTCTCGCGGTACGGCACCGACAGCTCCCGTGCCCGGTCGACGAGCGCCTTCAGCATCGACTCGCCGGTGTGATCGCCCGCGAACGCCGTCCGGCGGAACGACTGGGCACCGAAGAATCGCTGGTCGATCTCGCCGTCGTCCGTTCGGGAGAAGTCCATCCCCCAGTCGTCGAGTTCCCGGAGGCGATCTGGCATCTGTCTGGTCACCGTCTCGACCTTCTGTGGGTCGTTGACGAAGTGGCCCTCGTTGAGGGTGTCGGCGGCGTGGATCGCCCACGAGTCGTCCGGATCGTGGGTCCCGAGTGCGCCGTTGATGCCACCGCGAGCCCACGTCGTGTGGGCGTCGCCGTGATTCCGTTTGCCCAGCACCAGTACGTCGTCGACGCCGCGCTCGGCGAGTTCGATCGCCGTCCGAGCGCCGGCAGCGCCCGCTCCGACGACGAGTACCGAGACGTCGACTCGTTCGTATTCGGGCACAGACGTTCCGTCGCTGTCGGCAGTGTCTGGGTTGCTCACATCAAGATAGAGGGGCGCTGGACCCTTACGGCTTTCGCGCGCGTGCGCGTGCTCGCACGCGAAGCCGCGAAACACGTATCGGTCGAGAGGCGCTACGGCCGGTGTGACCGAGCCAGAACACGCCGACGGCCTCGACGCGCGGCTCCGAGAGCGGTTCGGCGACCGCGAGGGCGTGTCGCTGACCGTCTCGGACGACGGCCACTGTCGCCTCGCCTTTCCCGACCGGACGCTCGTCGTCGAACGGCGTCAGGGGCCGGCAGGGACCTCAGCATGGACGGTCGTCGTGCGAGCCGGCGGGGAGACGGTGAGCAAGTTCGGCCCGCTGGAAACGACGACGGCCGTCCTCGAACGGATCGTCGCCCTGGTCGACGCGGACGTTCGCTACACCGTCTGCTGTGACGGGAGCCCGTCGTGAACCACGATCGCATCCACGCCAGAGAACCCGACCACCACGTCGACCGGTGGGAGCGTGGGCATATCGAGGCACTCGAAGAACGCGACGGCCACTGCGTCGTCACGGTCCGCGCCGACGACGGGGAGTGCGTCGAACTGACCGTCACCTTCGCCGTCCGGGACCTGTTCGTGGGACGGCTCGACCTCGACGGCGGATCGCCGGTCGGTGAAACGGTCTGGTACCGCGTCCGGGGCGGGTGAACGACAGACGTTTCGGACCGAAACCGCAAGCGAGGACTACGAGATGGGACGTAGGGACGCCCTCGCCGGTTGTCTCGTCGCCGAACGCGAACACCTGGAAGCGAGTGGCGACGCGGCCGTGGGTGAGTAACGTTTATTCGGTTGAAATTGCTACTCAGTTGTATGGCGACGGCCGTGAAGATGGACGAGGCGGTCAAGGAGAAGATAGAGGAGATCCAGGCCGAGATCAGACTCGAAACGGGTCGGAAGGTGACCCAACAGGAGATCCTCGAACGGATGGTCGAGAACGTCGATCGGTCCCGGACGGAGTTCGTCGATTCGTTCCGTGACTCGACGGTCCCGCTGAGTGACGAGCAAAAAGAGAAACTACGCGAGAGTCAGTTCGACTCGGGCGTCGAGACCGACGAGGACGACATCGACGACATCCTCTACGGATGACCGTCTTCGTCGATACTGGCGTCGTCTACGCGGAGCAGGATCACTCGGCATCTCGCCACGATGTCGCCGCCGCAGCGCTCGAAGCAGTGCAAGACGGGGCCTTCGGACAGCCGTACGTCAGCGACTACGTCTACGACGAGGCAGTGACGTTGACGCTACAGCGAAGCGGCGATCACGAGCGAGCAGTCCACGTCGGGAAGCGGATTCGAGGCGACGGCTACCCGAGCGAGTTCTCGATGCTCGATGTCGAATCACCGCAGTTCGACGAGGCCGTGGAGATCTTCGAACGGTACGACGACCAGCGCCTCAGTTTCACGGACGCGACGACGGTCGCGCTGGTCCGGTCTCACGACATCGACCACGTCCTCGCGTTCGACGACGATTTCGACGGTCTCGTCGATCGCCTCGCTCCGGCCACCGTCGCGGAACGCAACCCTTAGGCACGCGCTCGCCCCACTGGGGGTAATGCGAGACCACTTCGAAGTCGGCCGGTACGACGCGGCCGGCCGCCTGGGCGAGCTGACGGTGCCCCGGGCCGGCGTCACCGTCGAGACGCCCGCACTCCTGCCCGTCGTCAACCCCCACGTCCAGACGATCGAGCCGTCCACGCTGGCGTCGGAGTTCGGCGCGGAGATCCTCATCACGAACAGCTACATCCTCCACCAGAGCGACGACCTCCGCGAGCCCGCCGAGGAGCAGGGCCTCCACGAACTGCTCGACTTCCCGGGGGCGATCATGACCGACTCCGGCTCCTTCCAGCTGGCCGAGTACGGCGAGATCGACGTGACGACGGAGGAGATCCTGGCCTTCCAGCAGGAGATCGGGAGCGACATCGGGACGCCCGTCGACATCCCGACGCCGCCGGACGTGGCGCGCGAGCGAGCCGAATCGGAGCTGGCGACGACCCAGGAGCGCCTGGAGATCGCCGACGGCGTCGACACCGGCGAGATGCTCACGACCGCGCCGATCCAGGGCTCGACCTATCCCGACCTGCGCGAGCGAGCGGCCGAGCACGCACACGGGACCGACCTCGACGTGTTCCCGGTCGGCGCGGTCGTCCCGCTGATGAACGAGTACCGCTACGACGACCTCGCGGACGTGGTCGCGGCCTGCAAGCGCGGGCTCGGCGAGGACGCGCCGGTCCACCTGTTCGGGGCCGGCCATCCCATGATGTTCGCGATGGCCGTCGCGCTCGGCTGTGACCTGTTCGACTCGGCGGCGTACGCGCTGTACGCTCGTGACGGCCGGTACCTCACCGTCCGCGGCACCGAGCACCTCGATGACATGGAGTACTTCCCCTGCTCGTGTCCCGTCTGCGTCGAGTACGAGCCCGCCGACCTCCGGGCGATGGACGACCAGCGCGGCGAGGACCTGCTGGCCCGCCACAACCTCCACGTCACTTACGGCGAGATCCGGACGATCAAGCAGGCGATCAGAGACGGCGACCTCATGGAACTGGTCGACTCGCGGGCTCGTGCCCACCCGACGATGCTGGACGGCTACCGGACGCTGCTGGACCACAGCGAGCAACTGGAAGAGACCGACCGCATCGCCAAGGACACCGTCTTCCACACGTCGACGGAGAGCGCGCGCCGCCCCGAGGTCGTCCGGCACCACCAGCGACTCGACCGCTTCGACCTCTCGGGCGAGGTCCTGCTCACGGAAGGCGAGCGGGACGAGGCCTACGGCGAGTGCTGGCAGGTGACGCCCCCCTTCGGCCCCTATCCCAGAGAGATGAGCGACGCCTATCCCTTCACCGCGGAGGTCCCCGAGCGGCTGGCACCGCAGGCCTACGAGGCCGCCGCCGACGGCGTCGCGCGCCTCGCCGAGGCCAACCCCGAGGTCGACCTCACCCTCGCCCACTTCGAGTGGCCCGAGAGCGCCCTGGTGCGGGTTCCCGACTCGGTGACGATCAGGCAGCTGGGGGAGGACTGACCGGGCTGCCGTGTCGGCCGTCCGGTCGTGTGGCGACTCGCCGGCCGGGGTGACTCGCAAGATAGTTGGGTCCCCGTAGCCGATACAGGGCCATGACCGAGTACTTCGAGGTTCACGAGCGCGACGGCGCGGCGCGGCTGGCCGAGTTGCGGCTGGCCGATCCGGTCACGACGCCCGCGGTCGTGGACGACTACCTCGCGGACGCCGGGAGCCTCTGGCCGACGGAGCGAGACGTGCCGGAGGGCGACGAGAGCGTCCTCACCGTCCTCCCGCACCGCGGCCTCCCCGGTGGCACGCCCGAGGAGGTCGCCGAGGCGTTCGCCGTCGACTACCCCGACGTGGACTATCCGAGCGCCGCCGTCGTCTCGACGGAGACGGCCGACGACGACAGCGCCGACGCGTACGTCCTCTCGGAGGCCGCCGGGGTCGTCGGCCACGCCGAAGCGTTCGTCGAGGCCGTTATCGAGACGCGCGAAGCGATACCGGACGACACCGCCCTGATGCTGTCCGGCGTCGCGACGCCGCGCAACGTCGCCACGCTGGTCTACGCTGGCGTCGACCTCGTCGACCGGGACCGGGCCGTCGTCCGGGGGACACAGGGCCGATACCTGACGACCGACGACGCCTACTTCCTGGAAGACCTCGACGAGCTGCCCTGCTCGTGTCCGGCCTGCCGGCAGCCCCGCGAGGAGTTCGACCGACAGGACTGTGTCGACCACAACGTCAACGCACTGGAAGCGGAGCTGGCTCGGGTCCGTCGCCGGATACGAGACGGCCGGCTGCGTGACTACGTCGAGGGCCAGGCCCGCCAGGACCAGTGGCTGACGGCGACGATGCGCCGGCTCGACCAGCAGTACGCCTACCTCGAACGCCACACCCCGATCTACCGACGCGAGGAGCTCACCGCCGCGACCGAAGACACCATGCGCCGGGTCGAGATCCAGCGGTTCGCACAGCGGGTCACCGAACGGTACCGGCCCCGCTTCGACGAGCAGCCCCTCGTCATCGTCCCCTGCTCGGCGCGCAAGCCCTACAGCGACTCACAGAGCCACGAGCAGTACCACCGGGCGGTCCAGTTCCGGGGCCACATGGCGTCGATGACCTCGCCGATCGGCGTCGTCCCACAGGAGCTGGAACTCACCTATCCGGCCCAGCACTACGACTCCGTCGTCACCGGGCAGTGGAGCGCCAACGAGATCGAATTCGTGGCCGACGTGCTCGAACGCTATCTCGACGGCACCGACTACCCCGAAGTGATCGTCCACGTCCCCGGCGAGGGGTACCGCGAGATCTGCGAGCGCGTCGAGGAGCGTCTCGACCAGTCCTTTACCTACACCGTCGAAGACCACCCGACGACGGCAGACTCGCTGGCGAACCTCGCCGGGGCGCTGGAGGGGTACCCGAAGTACCGCAAGCGCGAGCGCCAGCACAACACGCTCCGGGCAGTGGCAGACTACCAGTTCGGGGCCGGTGCGGGCGACGAGATCTTCGGCGACACGCTGACCGCGGAAGGGACGTACCCCCAGCTACGGGCCCACGGCGAGCGGACCGACGGCGGCCAGGGCGAACAGCTGGCGGCGCTGACCCAGCAGTACGGCGTCCTCGGACTCACGATCGCGGGAGCCCGACGGTGGGTCGACTCGGACGTGTCGGTAAAGCGCGTCGCGATCGACGACTTCGTGCCACACGGCTCCGTGCTCGCGCCGGGCGTCGTAGAGGCCGACGACGAGATCCGCGTCGGCGACGAGGTCGTGATCGAAGGCCCGTCGGCCTTCGGCGTCGGCCGCGCGACGATGCCCGGTCCGGCGATGGACGAAGCCACTCGCGGGATCGCCTGTCAGGTGCGCCACGTCGAAGAACAGTAGCGTGCGGTGACCGTCAGGAGTTGCGGACCAGCGGCTCGTACCACTCGCGGTTCTCGCGGTACCAGTCGATGAACGCCGAGACGCCCTCACGGATCGTGTACTCCGGCTCGTAGCCCAGCAGCTCCGCGGCTTGCTCGGTGCTGGCGTGGGTGTGTTCGGCGTCGGCGTCGTGGCGCTCCTCGTAGACCAGATCGAGCTCCGGGGCGAGCTGGTCGCGGATCTCCTGGGCCAGCGTCTCGATCTCGATGTTGTCCGTCGAGCCGACGTTGATCGCCTCGCCGTCGGCCGCGTCGGTGTCGAGCAGTGCGACGTTCGCCTCGACCACGTCCTCGATGAAGGTGAAGTCTCTCGTCTGGCTCCCGTCGCCGTAGACGATGGGAGAGCGGCCGTCGAGACAGCGAGAGACGAAGTTCGAGATCGCCATGTTCGGGCGCATCCGCGGCCCGTAGACGGTGAAATAGCGCAGCGCGACCGCGGACAGATCGTACACCTCGCTGTATGCACAGACGTACCGTTCGGCCGCGAGCTTGGACGCCCCGTAGGGACTGACCGGCGTCGTCGGGTGCTCCTCGTCGTAGGGCAGGTACCGCGGCTTGCCGTACACCGACGACGAGGACGCCATCACGAACCGCTCGAGACCGGTCTCGCGGGCGGCGTCCAGTAAGTTCAGCGTTCCGTCGACGTTGACCTCGTCGTACTTGCGCGGGTTCTCGACGCTCTGACGGACGCCAGCCTGTGCGGCCTGGTGGTAGACGTAGTCGGCGTCGGCGACCAGCTCGGCGACGAGGTCGGCGTCGCGCACGTCGCCCTCGACCAGTTCGTAGCTACCGTCGCCCGACGCCGCCTGCTCGCGACACTGCTCGATCGTGTGCTGTTTGATGTCCACGTCGTAGAACGGATCGAGGTTGTCCAGCGCGACCACGTCGTGGCCGTCGACGACGAACCGCTCGGCGATGTGACCGCCGATGAACCCCGCACCGCCGGTGACGAGAATCCTCATTGTCGGAAAGGCCACGGGCTGTCAGTAAAAACCCGTCGGGACTACTCCGCGCCGTCGACCGCCTGCACGGCGTCACCGTCGTCGGCTTCGTCACCGTCGGTGAGTCGTTCCTCCGCGGCGTCTCTGTCCTCGGGATAGCCGATGTCGGTGCGCCAGCCGTCCATCCGGATGGCGTCGATGGTCCGCCCCGAGTGCAACAGGAGGTCGATCGCGTCGCTGATCTCGTACTCGTCGCGGTTGGAGGGCTGGACGAGGTGACACGCGTGGAAGATCGCCGGTGTGAACGTGTAGAACCCGGTCATCACGAGGTTCGACGGCGGGTCCGCTGGCTTCTCGACGACTTCCTCGATCTCGCCGTACTTGTTGGTGTCACAGACTCCGTAGCGAGAGGCCTCGTCCCACGGCACTTCCTCGACGAGGAAGGCGGCGTCGGCCCGCTCTTCGCGCTGGCGATTGATCACGTCCTGGAGGTTCGCCTGGAAGATGTTGTCGCCGAGCATCAGCATGAAGTCGTCGTCGATGTGCTCCTCGACGGTCAGCAGGGCGTGGGCCAGCCCCTTCTGGTCGCGCTGGTGGGCGTACGTGATCGGGACGCCCTCGAACTCGTCCTCGAAGTGGTTGATGATGACCTGTTTCTTGTAGCCGACGACGACGAGCAGTTCGTCGGCACCGAGCTCGATCAGTTGCTCGAAGCAGTGAGTGAGAATCGGCTTGCCGGCGACTTCGACCATTCCTTTGGGCTTGTCTTCGGTCAGCGGGCGGAGCCGGGTGCCTTCCCCGGCGGCGAGGACGACAGCTTTCATACGTTCCCTTTCACCAGTCAGTCAGCTAAAGGCTATCGGTCGAACAGAATCCTCAAGGCCAGTCCCGGCCAACTGGCGGCCAATGAAGGTAAGCATCGTCGGCAGCGGGTACGTCGGGACGACGCTCGCGGCCTGTCTGGCCGACCTCGGACACGACGTGGTCAACGTCGACATCGACGAGTCGGTCGTCGCCGCGATCAACGACGGCGACGCGCCGATCCACGAGCCCGGTCTGGCAGAGCGCATCGAGCGCCACGCGGGCGACCGTCTGCGGGCGACGACCGACTACGCGGCCGTCCGCGAGACCGACGCGACGTTCCTCGCGCTGCCGACACCCGCAAACGACGACGGGAGCAACGACCTCTCGATCATGGAAGCGGGCGCGCGCTCGCTGGGCGAGGTGCTCCCGGCGGGCGGCGACCACCTCGTGATCGTCAAGAGCACGGTGATCCCGGGCAGCACCGAAGCGGTCGTCACACCGGCAATCGAGCAGGCCGGCGACCTCGCGGTCGGCGAGGACTTCCGGATCGCGATGAACCCCGAGTTCCTCCGGATGGGGACCGCCGTCGCGGACTTCACGGACCCGGACAAGATCGTCTTCGGCGCGACCGACGAGCGGGCCTACGAGACGCTCGATCGGATCTACGAGCCACTGGTCGAGGAGACCGGGGCCCCGGTCGTCCGCACCGGCCTCCGTGAGGCCGAGATGATCAAGTACGCCAACAACTCCTTCCTCGCGACGAAGGTGAGCCTCATCAACGAACTCGGGAACATCTGCAAGGAGTACGGCGTCGACGCCTACGAGGTCGCGGACGCGATCGGGCTCGACGACCGCATCGGCGAGCGGTTCCTCCGGTCGGGGCTGGGGTGGGGGGGTAGCTGCTTCCCGAAAGACGTCGACGCACTCATCGCGGCCGCGGAAGACGCCGACTACGACCCGGAACTCCTGAAGGCCGGCGTGAACGTCAACGACCGCCAGCCAGAACGGCTCCTCTCCTTGCTCGACGATCACGTCGACGTGGCGGGCAAACGGATCGCCGTGCTGGGACTGTCCTTCAAGCCCGGCACGGACGACGTGCGCGGGACGCGTGCGATCCCGGTCATCGAGGGGCTCCACGAGCGAGGAGCCGACGTGGTCGCCTACGATCCCGTCGCCGTCGAGAGCTTCCGGGAGTACGCGCCCGACGTGGCCTTTAGCGCCGCCGACGCCGCGGCGGACGCCCTGTCAGGAGCCCACGGCGCAGTCGTCGTCACCGACTGGGACGAGTTCGCGGCGCTCGACGACGAGTTCGACGAGATGGCGGACCCCGTCGTCGTCGACGGCCGCCACGTCGTCGAGCGGCGCGACGGCATCACCTACGAAGGCCTGACCTGGTGAGCACACAGCAAGACATTTTTGCGCGTCGCCGGCCAGTCGTCGCTATGTCCCGTCGGCTCCCACTCGTCTCCAGCCGGATGCGCTGGCTGGTCGTCGGCTGCGTCGCGGCCGTGATCCTGTTCGTCTCGGTGCTTCGCCCAGGCTCGGCCAGCCGGATAACGGGTCCGCTCGGCGTGTTCGGGATCGACAAGTACCTCCACGTGCTGGCGTACGGCGGCCTCGCGACGGTGCTTGCCTACGCGCTGGCGGAGCGAGAGCCACGCAGAGTGGCCGTTGCGGTGTTCGTCCTCGCGGTGGCGTTTGGCTTCGTGGTCGAACTCGTCCAGTTGCCACTGGCGTACCGGCAGTTCAGTCGTCTCGACGTGCTCGCAAACGCCGTCGGCGCGTCCGTGATCGCCGCCGGCTGGGGCGTCATCGCCACCCGACTGCGCTTCGAACCGGTCACGGACGCGACGGAGTTCCCGTCCGACGGCGAGCCGTAGCGAAGCCGCTTTACGCACAGCCCCGCTTTGCCCGACAATGAGCACGCCCACGCCCGAAGTCTACGAACAGGGGAAGGGCATGGACGCCCACAACAAGGTGATGCGCGAGGTCCGCTCGCGCAACGACGCGTCCTACGATCCCCGCGAACCGACCCGCGTCTGGCTCGACGAGGACAACACGCCCGACGGCGTCTACCAGAGCCTGACGATCATCCTCAACACCGGCGGCTGCCGGTGGGCCCGCGCCGGTGGCTGTACGATGTGTGGCTACGTCGCCGAGAGCGTCGACGGCGGCAGCGTCGCCCACGAGGACCTGATGGCCCAGATCCAGTACTGTCTCGACCACGAGGCCGAGGAGGCCGACGAGAAGGCCGGGCTGATCAAGATCTACACGTCCGGGAGCTTCCTCGACGAACGCGAGGTCGGAGCCGAGACGCGGCGCGCGATCGCTTCTGAGTTCGCCGACCGCGACCGGATCGTCGTCGAGTCCCTGCCCGACTTCGTCGACCGTGCGAAGGTCGCCGAGTTCGTCGACGCGGGACTGGAGACCGACATCGCGGTCGGCCTCGAAACGGCGACAGACCGCGTCCGCCGGGACTGCGTGAACAAGTACTTCGACTTTGCGGACTTCGAGGACGCGGCCGCACAGGCACAGGCCGCCGGTGGCGGCGTCAAGGCGTATCTCCTGATGAAACCGCCCTTCCTCACGGAGTCGGAAGCGATCGAAGACATGCAACGTTCCGTGCGCAAGTGCGCCGACGTCGAGGGGTGTCACACCGTCTCGATGAACCCCTGTAACGTCCAGCGGTACACGATGGTCGAAGAGTTGTTTCACGACCAGGGGTACCGGCCCCCGTGGCTCTGGTCGGTGTGTGAGGTGCTGGAATCGACCGCCGACGAGGACGTGATCGTCGTCTCGGACCCCGTCGGCCACGGGAGCGATCGCGGCCCACACAACTGCGGAGAGTGCGACGACCGCGCCCAGCGCGCGATCAAGGACTTCGACCTCCGCCAGGACCCCAGCGTCTTCGAGCAAGTCACCTGTGACTGTGAGGCGACCTGGGACGCCGTCGTCGAGCGCGAAGCGAGTTACTCGCTCCCCCTGGCCCGATAGCCATCCCCGATCCCGGCCAGGAACGGGGAGCGATTGCTGGCCCGCTGGTCTGTAGAGAGTGCCAGTAGGTGTCGCGTTACACCCATTTTCACTTTCACTCCGGTAACCCCGTCTTTTTATTCCTGGGTGTCCTACCGATGATTAGGGGTCAGGATCTTGTCACACGCTCCATGGCCCCTCGTTCCCTTTCATCCGTGAGCGACAGCGACGGGTAGTAGCAACAGAAGTCAACTGTGACCCGAGTCGCAACCGTTTGATCGGTGATATCGGCTGTTGCACAAGCTATTTATTTATATCTCGAAACGACCTAACCAGAATGTTAGAAGCTTCGATTCGGTATCAAACACAGGGAGAGGACTGGCTCAAGCGCGTCGGCATCGGCGGTGGGATCGTGTTCGTCGGACTGTTCCTCGGAATCTTTTTGTTCCCGCTCGTACTGCTATTGACGCTTCAGGGGTACATGCTGGAAGTGATGCGCCGAGTGCTCGCCGGTGACACCGAGAATCCGCCTGAGTGGGACGAACTCGATCTGGTCGAGGCGACGGTCGACGGTCTCAGATATCTCCTCGTCGTGCTCCCGTACACGATCGGTGCGCTGCTCGTCGCGATGATTCCCGCTGCGATCGTCGCCGTCCTCGGTGTGGCGTCTGGGAACGAGGTGCTGTTCTTCCTCGCGGTGTTGATTGGCGTGCTGTGTTACTTCCTGGGTCTGATCGCAGTCGCCGTCGCCGTGCCGGTCGCGACGGCGAACTTCGTCCGTAAGGACAGCGTCTCGGCGGCCTTCGATCTCGACGTCGTCAAAACGCTCGTCACCAATCGGACGATGCTGGTTGCCGTGTTGCTCGCGTTCGCCGTCAACATCATCGCCTCGGTCGTCGGGAGTGTCCTCGGCTTCACGATCGTTGGCTTGCTGGCGGTCCCGTGGGTACAGTTCGTCTTCCAGTCGGCGATCTTCTACGTCTGGGGCAACGGCTTCGCCGACGCGTACGAAGAGGAGTACGGCGAACCGCCCCTCACTCGCGACACCGACGTGGGTTCCGGCGACGCCAGCGCACCCGCAGAAGGGACTTTCTGATACTGCCGGCTGTAAGTCTGTGAAGAATTTCGCGACCACGGGGTCGCGAACATCTTGAAACAGTTACAGCCGGCAGTATGAGCGCGCACACTCGTTCGATAGAAACCGTTTCTACGGCGGTTCGCTGACCTACGCCTCCGCGAATCCGCGGAGGACGCCCTGGCCCTCGACGGCACCGATGTCGGGCAGCGAGACGCGCTCGGGGTGGGGCATCATGACGGCGACCGTGTCGTCCTCGCCCGTGATGCCGGCGACGTTGTGCTTCGACCCGTTCGGGTTCGCACCGTCGTGAACCGCGCCGCTCTCGTCACAGTATTTGAACAGAATCCGGTCGTCGGCTTCCAGTGCTTCGAGTCGGTCGTCGTCGATCTCGAAGCGGCCTTCGCCGTGCGCGATCGGGAACTCGACGACCTGCCCCTCGTCGTAGGCGGCCGTCCACGGCGTGTCGGCGTTCTCGACGCGGAGGTGGACGTGTTCACACTGGAAGCGTGCGCTCCGATTCGTCGTGAACGCCCCGGGCGTCAGCGCCGACTCACAGCCGATCTGCGCACCGTTGCAGACGCCCAGTACCGGGACCCCCTCGGCCGCGACCTCGCGGACCTCCTGCATGATCGGCGACCGTGCCGCCATCGCACCTGCTCGCAGGTAGTCGCCGTAGGAGAACCCGCCGGGGAGCATGACGCCCTCGACGTTCTCCGGGAGTCCGTCCTCGTGCCACACGAGTTCGGCGTCGATGCCCAGATGGGACAGCGCCTGCACGGAGTCGCGGTCGCAGTTCGAACCGCCAAAGCGGACGACGGCGACGGTCATGCGTCGGCCCGCTCGACCGCCACCTCGTAGTCGTGGATGGTCGGGTTCGCCAGCAGCCGCTCTGCCATCTCACCGGCCCGTTCGGCAGCCTCGTCTTCGCTCTCGGCAGCCAGATCGAGCTCGTAGCGGTCCGTCGATCGGAGCGCGTCGAGTTCGAACCCCAGCCGTTCGAGCGCTCGCTTGGTCGTCTCGGCTTCGGGGTCGAGCACGCCCCGCTTGAGCCTGACCGTCACGGTCGCGGTGTAGTCAGTCATTGGTGAACCGACGGTGGGGACCGGGCAAAACGCTTGTGTTCTCGCCTGTGCCGGCGCAGCCAGACTCCGACAGGACCTACAGGGTCACGTCAACCCAGCCGTCGGGCTGACCGGACAGGCCCCGAACACGAAGCTGGTGTCCGGCGTCGCCCTCGCGGAGTTCGACTGTCCCGTCGAACGCCTGCGCGACGCTCCGAATCGTCCGTTCGTCGTGTGCCGCGGGATCGACGGCACAGACACCCAGTCCGTCCGCCGCTCTGACACGCCCGGCAACGGTGTGCAAAAACCGATACACCGGCCGCACGTCGTCGGCGTACACGAGCAACGGACCCAGCGTGTACACCCCAACCCGGACTCTCTGCAGCCCGTCGTCGTACAGTTGCTCGTACAGCGCGGAGAGCGACATCCCAATCCCCGTCAGGTCGGCCGGCGTCGCGATACCGTGAACGCGGTCGCTCTCTGTCCCGTCGCTCTCGTGTGCACAGTCGACGAGGCACATCCGCCCCGGATCGGCATCGCCACCGACCGCCTCGAAGTCGGTGACGACCTCACTGGCGCTCACGTCCGCAGTCACGAGCAAGATACCCTCGTCAGCCGGCCCAAACAGGAGGCCCAGCGAAAGCTGCCGCAGGCCACCGAGCGACGGCCCCGTCACCAGTAGATTCGTCCCGGCTGGAACCGGATCCAGTGGCACTCCCTCGAACCCGTATCGCGTCTTCACCTGACTCATGTCGATCTCCAGTGACTCGCCCGTCGCTCCTGGTCCGTTCGCCGTCGGCGACTCGACTCGACTGCACCACACTCTGGGCTGTCGAGTGGCTCACACCGCACTGCTCGGTCGTTGCTGGGACCGGTTGCCGACGTGGTTCGGCCGCTCACGTACTCTTCTGGTCAGTCCTCCGTGTTAGGTTTTATCGCCGCGAATCAATTACTGATACCGAGGCGAGTCACTAGCCCGTGGTTGCGGTAGTCGTCTGGTTCGCTTCGTAATTCGGGTGTGCTGGGCCAGGTCTTGAATTTTGAAAGAACCCCATATAATATCGTTGTCCGCTGGTAACATCCTTAGTAAATCTCCAAGCAGACATATATTCTACATAGCTTTTCAGATATACTTCTCCGTTTGTTGTTAGAACAACAAAGTTCAATTTCTTTGGTATCATACTAACCGATACATTATCAGACTCACGGATTCGTTCACTGCCTCCAGCATAATTCAACATTACGGACTGAGTTTCCTGAATATATCTAGATTCATTATCCGGATTCGTTTCCCAATAGAGTGTTGCTGATTCATTCCTTGGGTCCACAGTATAGTTCTGGACATTTACACCGCTCTTGTTGGATAGCGTATTATTATATACAATCATAAATGATACATATTCAACTATCTCTCTTTTGACCTGACCGCCATATGTGGTACTACCCTCAGGAGTTTCAGTTGATACGGTTGTTTGGGATGGTTCTGGTGTTGTTGTAACTGTCCCGGCAGTTTGGGTGTTATTAATACTTTGAACCACTGTCTGCATATGGCTGCTTTCTGAAGTATTGGTATCTACAGGCCTGCGGTTCAGCTACTCCACCATACATATTAGAGGCGAATGCTAAAATGGCATACATAAATAAAGAAATGTACAGAGCCATTAATACCCCACTAATAACTCCTCCATCTTCATTGATTCCGGGTAGTAAACTGAATAGCTCTGCATATTTATCAGTATTTGTTCCAACAGCGATTGGTAAAGTAATTGGGAAAAGAGGAGTCCAATAACTCGAAGAATTTGTTTCATGATGTGTTTTGTTTTGTACCCCAACATACTCAGCAACTCATCCGGTTGTGTCTGACTGATGGAGGAACAAGGTTGTTCACTGGCGGACAACCACTAGAATTTGATGTCGTGTTGTCATCCTCGGCAGCGTCATTTCCATCATCTGACTCTTCAGATTCTTCTCTTTGAGAGTTGGATCCAGTCGTATCATCCACGTCAGTGATTCCAGATTCCGTCATCGATACTGGCATGTTCTCAATTGCGTCTTCATACTCTTCCTCATTATTTTCTATAATATTCCCTACCGACTGATCATATGGACTATACATGCCGTTATCTTTGTTTTCTTCGTAAGTTTTTTCTACGTCTTCCAGTGTAATGACCCCGTCTTCGTTTTCACGTCGTAGCTCTTGGACCTGCTCGCCCGTCGCTACTGTCACGATTTCGCCCTGTTCATCGTTGTAGAGTTGAATGCCGTCTTGAGACGCGCCACCCGTCGGAACGACCATCGTCACGTCGGTTCGCGTCTCATAGATCAGTGCCGTCGAAGAGCACATACTGCCGATACTTCCACCCATGTACACCCGGCGTTCGCCCTCGTCACAGCGATCGCCCACCCTGGCAGCACTGGCGGTCGTGGGGTCGACGGTGATCGTCGTCGTGTTGACGTAGCCAGCCTCGTCCGTCACGGCGGCGAGCAGTTCCGTCGACCCGGTTTCGGAGAACGTGTGAGTGAGCGTCGTCAGCGTCGTGGTGCCGTCGACCGTCGTGCTGTTGACGCGCGTGTCGTCCTGATAGAGTGACACGGAACGAAGGGGTGCTCCGTCGCTGGTCGCCTCGACGACGAAGGGCGTCGATTCGTCTGGAACGACTCTGTCGGGTCCATCGAGCGTGAGCGTCGGGCCACGTGCCTCTTCGACGGTGACGTACAGCGTGTCGGTGGCCGTTGCGCCGTCGTCGTCGGTCACCGTCACAGTGACCGACCAGCGCCCGGTGACGTTCGGCGTGAAGGTCGGCTGGAGGCAGTTCCGACACGACGGGGCGACGGTCGCGCCGTTTGGGTCCCGGATCGACCACTCGACGGTCTGGATACGCCCGTCGGGATCGTGGGAGTTGGCGCCGTCGAGGTACACCGTCGTCCCGCTCGTGACCGTTTGATCGAGTCCCGCAGCAGCGGTCGGCGGAGCGTTGCCGGCCGCTGAGACGGGAATCGCGAGCGCCGCGAGGAGCCCCAAGAGTACCACGAGAGAGTGGAGTCGTCGCATCTGGGTGGGGCGTGGTTCCGTCTCCGTATTTATAATTTCGTCCATTCGGTTCGGGAATGTTCTCCAGATTAATCGGAAAGATGGGTGGCGTTCGCCAGGGCTGGCGGCCAACACGAAGGCTTTTGGAGTGGCACGCCCGACGAACGGGCAATGATGAGCACGATCGTCACGAGGTGGTGGGCGTGACGCACGATCTGACGGAGATCACGGTCGTCGGCGACGACGACACGGGCCTGATCGCCGAGGTCACCAGTCTCCTGTTCGAGCGGAGCATCAACATCGAAGACCTGGACCAGGCGGTCCGGGAAGGCGTGTTCCGGATGACGATGCACGTCGACACCGGCGAGATGGTCTGTACGGAGACGACGCTGCGAAACGACCTCCACGATCTGGGAGACGAACTCGGCGTCGACGTGCAGGTTCGATTCCCGGCCGACCGAGAGACGCAGTCGATCGCCGTCCTGGTCACCAAGGAGAGCCACTGTCTCGAAGCGCTGTTCGAAGCGTGGGCCAGCGGCAGCCTCGGAGCCGACATCGACGTCGTGATCGGGAACCACCCAGATCTTCGGCCCCTCGCCGAGAAGTACGACGTTCCCTTCCACGACATCGGCGACGAGAAGGGGACTCCCGACGAGGGAGAGCTCCTGGACCTCCTCTCGGAGTACAACGCCGATCTGATCGTTCTCGCGCGGTACATGCGCATCCTCAGTCCCGACGTGGTCTTTCGCTACGAGAGTCGGATCATCAACGTCCACCCGTCGCTGCTGCCCGCGTTCCCCGGCGCGTCGGCGTACATGCAAGCGATCGAGGAGGGCGTCCGGATCGCCGGTGTCACGGCCCACTACGTGACGACAGACCTCGACCAGGGACCGATCATCACCCAGCGGGCGTTCAACGTCCCCGACGACGCGACCGAAGAGGAACTCCAGCAGATCGGCCAGCCACTCGAAGCCGAGGCGCTGCTGGAGGCCATCAGACTCCACCTCGAAGACGAGGTGACGGTCCACCGCGGCCGGACGAAACTCCGGAACGCCGACGAGGTCGACGCCCAGCTGGGCGCACCACGAGAGCTCGACGAGCAGAATCCGGATCGCCCCATCGACGGACTGGGCGAGTTCGTTGCCGGCGAAGACGACGAGATCGAGGCCGACGACTGAGACGGATTCTTGCCGCCGTTGGATCGGCCGACCGCACGAGTGCGTGCAGTCGACCGAAACGGCACAACGGCGAGCGTTCTACAGGTCGCGAGCGGCGGCGACCGCGGCGTCCAGCGACGGGGCGTCGAACACGTCGGCCGCTACGTAGGCGTTGGTCCCGGCACAGTAGAGGTCCCGAGCGACACCGAGTACGTCCTCCTCGAGCGGTTCGGGCCGGTGGTCACACAGCGACTTCCAGTCGGCGACGCCCTCCTCGTCCGCGCGGTCTTTGGCGTCGCCGACAGCCGCGACCCACTCGGACTGGGTTCGCTTGTGGTACTGGCGGACGACCTCCTTGGAGACCTGCTGGTCGTCGTAGGAAAAGCGGTTCTCGTCGAAGGTGCCGACCACGTCGGCAACCCGGATCTCGCCCTCGTAGTAGAGACACTCGATCTTGCCGTCCTCGTGGACGAGCCCGGCGTCTGCGGCCTGCTCGGAGACGACGTGGTTGACCGCGCGGGCGAGTTCGTCGAGGCGGTCGATGTCGGCCCGGCCGGCGATCTCGTCGGCGTCGGCGGGATCGAGATAGCGGTCCTGTTCTTCGTATTTCGTCGAGTACTCGACGATCGGCTCGTCGAGTTCGACGACCTCGTCGGGCCAGCTGTCGCGGTCGAGCCCGTGATCGCTGGGATCGGTCCGGCTCCGGAGCGAGGAGCCGACCGGCACGCGGTTGCGGAAGACGATCTCCAAGGGAACGAGGTAGTTCTGGCCGGCGTCGGCGTGGTACGCGTCGTAGTCGTAGCTGCCCCCGTCGAAAGGCAGGTCGGGGACCTGGGTCAGCGAGATCGACATCTCGTCGGGAGCGACACCGGCCGCGAGCGCGTCGCCGAGTTCGACGACCTCGCCGTCGACGACGACGCCCTCGTAGTGAGTGGGCACGTGGTTCTCCTCTAGGAGCTCGAAGTTGAACGCACCCATCGTACACAGCGACGCCCCCTTGTCGGGGATCTCGTCGGGCATCTTGCCCCAGTCGAACACGGAGTAGTCGTCGGTGAACACGAACGAGCCACGGCCCAGCTGGTCGGCAGTGGCCGGTTCGTCGACACGGAACTCCTTGACGCTCGTCATTACTGCCAGCGTCGGCGTGCCCGGACAAAGGCGTTTGCACTTCGCACCGTCGGGCAGCGGCCGTCCAGATCCGTCGCCGGGTTCACCGACGCAGGCACACGTGTTGTCTGGCTGTCTCGACTCGGGCGGGCAACCAAACACCTAACTCCGATCCAGCAGGACCGTCAGTCGATGAGTGGGGTTGCGCCGATCGACATCGGCATCGTCTTCGCGGCCACGATCGCGGTCTGGAAAGGAAGCGGCTGGCTCGAATCGGCCAGCGATCGACTCGCGACCTACTACGGACTGCCACAGGTCGTACAGGGCGCACTCGTCGCCGCGATCGGCTCCAGTTTCCCGGAGCTCGCGAGTGCCGTCGCCTCGGCCCTCCAGGGGTCGCTGTCGCTGGGCGTCGGTGCGATCGTCGGGTCGGCGATCTTCAACATCCTGGTCATTCCGGCGCTGTCGGGGATCGCCAGAGACGGACCGATGGAGGCCAGCCGAACGCTCGTCTACAAGGAGGCCCAGTTCTACATGCTCGCGGTGTCGGTCCTTATCATCACGTTCTCGATGGCGGTGATCTACTATCCCGCCGACGGTGAGCGGCTGGTCGGGACCGTGACCCGTCCCCTGGCACTGCTGCCGCTTGGCATGTACGGACTGTACGTCTTCATCCAGTCGCAGGACACGGCCGACTACGAGGCCGACGAGGACGGACACGAGGGGATCGACGCCGGCAGACAGTGGGCGCTGCTGGGTGCCGGGCTGTTGACGATCCTCGTCGCCGTCCACTTCCTCGTCGAGTCGGTCGACGCCATCGGGCTCGCGCTCGGCGTCCCGGAGTTCATCATGGGCGTCACCGTCGTCGCCGGTGCGACCAGCCTCCCGGACACGCTCGTCAGCGTGCGCTCGGCGCGAGACGAGCGCGGAGTCGTGTCGCTGGGGAACGTACTCGGCTCGAACACGTTCGACCTGCTGGTCGCGATCCCGGCCGGCGTTCTCATCATCGGCGAGTGGGCAGTCGACTTCGCGATGGCCGTCCCGATGTTCGGCGTGCTCACGCTCGCGACGCTGCACCTCTTTACCGTCCTCAGGACGGATCTGGAGATGACGATGGGCGAGGCGTACTCGCTGCTGATCGCGTACCTCGTGTTCGTCGCCTGGGTCGTCGCCGAAGCGGTCGGCGTCGTCGGCGTCTTGCCGTCGTAGCGACCGGCCGAATCGCTCGGCTCGGCACGTTTTGCCTTCGAGCGGTAACCCTCGGGAACGCTACAGCTTCGTGCAGTCCCGCCACGCTTTTGACCGACTACACCTATCGGTAGACGATGCCGGACGCCTTCGACACAGCGGCGAACGTCCCGCGGGGAGAGTTCGACTTCTCCCACCGCCCCGAGACGGACCAGGCCTTCGAGAACGCACTGGCGAAGGCCCGCGACGGGACGCGACTGTCCGTCGACGACGCGATCGAACTCCTGACGACGGGCACCGACCACTCGGGGATCGATCCGCGACGCAAGGAACTCGTCCTGGAAGCCGCGGATCGTCGCCGCGCCGAGGTCGTCGGCGAGGAAGTCACCTTCGTCGCGAACCTCAACAACAACGTGACGACGGCCTGTAACACGGGCTGTCAGTTCTGTAACTTCAAGGATCGCTCCGAACAGTTCCGCACGTCCCACCAGGACGAACACGGCGGTTTCACCAAGACGCCCGCACGGTCTCGCGAGATCGTCGCCGACGCCCTGGAGATGGGGATCTACGAGGTGACCTCCGTCTCGGGACTGCACCCCGCCTTCGTCCTCGACGAGGAACACCGCGAGATCCTCGCGACCAGCGACCGCGGCGACCTGAACTACCGGCCGGCCGGCGAGTACGACACCGATCCGGGCACCTACTGCGAACAGATCGAGGCGATGAGCGTCGGTGGCGTCCACCTCCACTCGATGACGCCCGAAGAGGCCTACCACGCCCGACGGGGCACCGACTGGGACTACGAGGAGGTCTACGGGCGACTGGCCGAGGCCGGCCTCGACAGCGTCCCCGGAACGGCCGCCGAGATCCTCGTCGACGAGGTGCGCGACGTGATCTGTCCCGGCAAGATCGACAGCAGCGAGTGGATGGCGGCCATGGAGGCGGCCACCAGCGTCGGGCTGGACGTGACCGCGACGATGATGTACGGCCACGTCGACAACGAGGCCCACCGGGCGCTCCACCTCGAACGGATCCGCGATCTGCAGGACCGCACTGGCGCGATCACGGAGTTCGTCCCGCTCTCCTTTGTCCACGAGGAGACGCCGCTGTACGAGGAAGGGCTGGTCTCTGGCGGCGCGACAGACGACGAGGACGAGCTCCTGATCGCCGTCTCGCGACTGTTTCTCGACAACGTCGAACACATCCAGACCTCGTGGGTCAAGTACGGCGACGCCAAGGGCCTGAAGATGCTGACCTGCGGTGCCGACGACTTCATGGGGACGATCCTCTCCGAAGAGATCACCAAGCGAGCCGGCGGCGACTACGGCGAGATGCGCACGTTCCGGGAGTACGTCGACATGATCACCGCCGTCGGCCGGATCCCCGTCGAACGGTCGACCGACTACCGCCAGCGCCGCCGGATCGACCCCGACGACCCGCCCTTCGGTCCCGAACTCGGGCCGAAGGCAGACGGCACTCCGATGCTAGAGGATAGTACACGATAGCGCCGCCACCGTGGAACCGTCGGCCCGCGCCGGTCGTTCGGCCGACGACCGCGACCCGACGCCCCGTCGAGCAATCGGGCGCACGCTGTCGCTCGCTCATACTGCCGGCTGTCACTTCGTGACGAGCTTCGCCACCCCGGGGTGGCGAAATCGGTCACAGATGGACAGCCGGTAGTGTCGGTCTACGTTCGCTCGTGAGGAGTCATCGGCACGTCGTGGCTCGGCTGGAGCGTGACCGCGGCCGACAGGTCGAGGTCGCCGTACTCGCGTTCGAGCGTCCACTCGCGGGCGATCGTCGCCAGGATCAGTTGGGCCTCCGTCATCGCGAACTGCTGGCCGATACAGCGACGCGGGCCGCCGCCGAAGGGGAAGTAGGCGTACTCCGGCCGGTCCGATCGGCCGCCGTCGAGGAACCGCTCGGGGCGGAACTGCTCTGGGTCGTCCCAGAAGCGCTCGTCGCGGTGCAACACCCACGTCGGGAGCGTGACGAGACTCCCTTCTGGAATCGTGTAGCCGCCGATCTCGACCGTCGTGGCGGGCGATCGACGGATGTCGTGGGCTGGGGGATACAGTCGCATCGCTTCCTCGATGACGGCACCGGTGTACTCGAAGTCGAACACGTCTTCGATCGTCGGTCGCCCGTCGAGCGCGTCCACCTCCTCGTGGAGTCGCCGCTGGGCCGTGGGATTGCGCGAGAGCAGGTCCCAGACGTAGGTCATCGACAGCGCGGTCGTCTCGTGGCCGGCAAAGAGGAAGGTGACCAGCTCGTCGCGGATCTGCTCGTCGTCCATCGCGGTGTCGGCCGCGAGCAACATCGCGACCAGGTCGTCGCGGTCCGACTCGTCGGCGCGGCGGGTTTCGAGGATGTCGTAGATCTGGTCGTCGATGTGAGAGAGCGCCCGATCGGCCCGCCTGAGGAACGGGACTGGAGCCCAGTCGGGCGCGAAGAACGTGATCGGCTGCTTGCTGGGTTCCAGCGGGGCCTGAAACGCCTCGACGGCCTCGTACAGTCCGCGTTCGGCCGGATCGATATCCTCGCCGAACAGACAGTCGACGAGGATGTCGAGCGTACACCGCGTCATCGCGCGCCGAACGTCGACCGACTCGCCGGCCGTCCAGCGGTCGGCGGTCGCGGCGGCCTGAGCGACCATCCGCTCGGCGTAGTTGCGGATGTGATCCATGTAGAAGGCCGGCTGAATCGCCGCTCGCTGGCGCTCCCAGAGATCGCCGCCACTCGTCAGCAGGCCGTTTCCCACGAACGCTTCCAGCTGGGCGTTGCTCGGTTCGTGTTTGGGGAAGGTGTCGGGATCTTCGAGGACGCGCTTGACGTCGGCGGGATCGGTCAGCATGTAGGTGTCCCACCCCAGCATCTCGTAGTTGACGACGGGGCCGTACTCCGCGGCACAGCGCTCGCGGAAGGCACAGGGGTCGCGAGCCCACTGGTGGGAGTTTCCGATCACGGGCAATCCACGCGGGCCGGGGGCGTCTGTGGTCGTCATCGTGTACAGAGACGGCCGGGACTCGCCTCGGCCTGTCGCCTCGCCGACGAGGTCGATTTAAGTAGCGCCCGGAGAAACTGCGGATATGCGGTACGTCACCGTCCGCGTCGAGCCGCGTGAGGGCACCGCCTTCCACCCGCTCGGGCAGGCGCTGTCCGATGCCGAGGACATCACCCGCGAGGCGATCCACCGCGTCGAGTTGCTCGACGACGGCAGCGGCGTGATGCTCGCGGAGGCGCGGGGCAACCGCGACCACTACGAGGCGATCCTCGACGACAGCGACTACGTCCGTCAGTACGCCGTCACCGGGACCGAGGGGCGCTGGTACGCCTACTGTCAGTTCGATCCCAACGACGCCAACTACCGGATGCTCCAGCACCGCCAGGAGTCGACCGTGATGATGGAGATGCCCATCGAGGTCCACCCAGACGGCGCGATGGAGATCACCTTCGTCGGCGACGAGGGAGCCTTCAGCGAGGCCGTGCCCGCGAGCGGAGAGGCGTTCGAGATCGAACTGCTGGAGACCGGCCAGCGCCCGCCTCGCGGCGAGGACCTCTTTGCCTGTCTGACCGACCGCCAGCAGACGATCCTCGAAACGGCGATCGAGCTAGGGTACTACGAGAACCCCCGAGAGGCGACCCAGGCGGAGATCGCCGACGCCGTCGACGCGACCGCCGGGACCGTCGGGGAACACCTCCGGAAAATCGAGCACCGGGTGTTCTCGCAGTTCGTCGATCCGGACTCGTGAGAACGTGCTCGGCAGCTACCGGCCGCCGACGCCGGCAGGGTTCTCGCCCCGGTCTCGCACGGCACGGAACCGCTCGCCGTGGACGTCGTCGCGCTCGATGGCGGCGCGGATCCGCTCGGAGATCCACGCCTCGTCCCCGAGGAACCGCTCGTACACCGGCAGCCGCTCGCGGAGCGGTACGTCGGCGTGGTCCGCCACGGCACGCAGCTCCTGGAGTGCCGGCCACTCGTAGGCCGGGTTGACGTGGTCGACGGTCACCGGCGACACGCCGCCGAGGTCGTCGATGCCACAGTCGACGAGCTCGCGGGCCGGCGCGAGGTTCGGCGGGACCTGGACGGACACGTCTTCCGGCAGCCCGGCCCGAGCCATCGCCGTCACGCGACGCAGCGTCGCCAGGTCCGGGGACCCGCCGTCCCACCGCTCGTTGTCCACGACGGGCTGGACGATCACTTCCTGGACGTGGCCGTACCGCTCGTGCATCGCGGCGATGGCGAGGATGCTCTCGGCCCGGTCGGCCCAGTCCTCGCCGATGCCGACCAGAATTCCGGTCGTAAACGGGACTCCGAGCTCGCCAGCCACCCGCAGCGTGTTGAGCCGCTGGCCGGGGTTCTTGGCTCTGGGGCCGCCGTGGGCCTGCACGTCTGCGGTGGTTTCGAGCATCACGCCCATCGAGGCGTTGCGGTCGGCCACCGTTGCCATCTGCTCGCGCGTCTGGTCGCCGGGGTTGCTGTGTGGGAGCAGTCCCTCCTCCAGGGCGATCTCGCAGGCCCGTCGAAGGTACGTGTGGATCGACTCGTACCCCCACTCGGCGAGCTGGTCGTGGACCGCCGTGTAGCGGTCGTCCGGGTCGTCACCGAAGGTAAACAGGGCCTCCGTACAGCCGGCGTCGGCCCCGCGCCGGCAGGTCTCTCTGATCTCCTCGGTGGTCATAAGTTCGGCCTGGCCCGGCGGATCGTAGTAGGTACAGTAGGTACAGGTGTACCGACAGGCCGTCGTCAGGGGTAGGAAGACGTTGCGCGCGAACGACAGCGACGGCGCGGCCGACACGTCGGCTGGGGTCGTCTGCAACAGCTGCTCGATCGCCTCCTCGTCGATGGACAGCGACAGGTCGTAGTCGCTCGCGCCGGGAATCACGTCACCGTCTCGGAACTGCGAGGGCAAAAGTCCTTCCGGACGATCAGGATCGCTCGACGGTGGTCCGCCCGTCGGCGACGGTCAACTGGACGCCTGCGCCCCGCAGCCAGTCGGCACCCGCTCGCTCGCCGTGGAGCAGGACCTCCGCGAGGTCGGCCGGCTCGTCGACGTCGGTGCTCAGGCGATAGGAGTCGACCTCGGTCACCGTCGCACCAGCGTTGCGAGCGATCCGGCGGTGGTCGCGGATCGACGCGTCGTGGTAGTCGACCCGGAAGTCGGGGTGGCGTGCGACGAACGCGTTCGTCCCGCCGCCACGGCCCGGAGCGAGGACCACGTCGCCCTCGGCCGCCAAGAGTCGGTCGAGCGCGTCCGGGGTCGCCAGCGCGAGGTCAGCCATCACGACCGCGACCGGCTCGTCACTCGCCGCGAGCAGATCGTTGATCGCCGCATCGAGCGAGCGGTCGTCGACGATCACCGGCCGATCGAGGTCGATCGCTTCGGTCGCGAGGATCGTGGGGTCGACGCCGACCGTATCGAGCGCGTCGAGCACGTCCGCGAGCATCACACGAGCGAACGCGCGACGCTCGTCGGCGTCCAGAACTGGCGCGAGTCGCGTCTTGGGTTCGGTCGCAGAAAACGGAACGACGACGCGCATCTACAGCTTCGAGAAGTCGTCGCCCTGCTGGGACTGCCAGTAGTAGATGCCCCCGCCGAGCAGGAGCAAGACGACGAGCACGCCGGCAGCCATCAGAATCGTCTGGGTCGTCTGCTGGGACTGGCGGGCGGAGTCGGCCGTGTTCTGAGACTGGGCCGCAAGCTCCTGTGCGTTCTCGAAGTTCTCGTTCTCGTACGACGAGATCGCACTGTCGAGCAGGTCCTCGGCTTCCTGGTGGCCACCTGCGGCGTCGATGGCGCTCTGGGCGTCGTCGATGGCCTCGCGAGCGGCCTGGCTCTCGCTCGTGTAGTGGTGGGCGGAGTCGTTGACCAGCTCGTCGGTGTTGCTGCCGGTCCGCTGGTCGAGCGCGGCGACGGTGAACGTCTGTTCGGGGTCGTAGCTGTAGTTTGCGACCGCCGGAGCCTCACCGACCAGTTCGATCTGGATCTCGTCGCCGTTGTTGTCGACGCTCAGATCCTGTTCGAACGACTGTTCGCCGTATGTCGTCTCCCCGTCCTCGACCGGCGTGCCGGCCCTGAGGACGGTGACGGTCCAGCGGACGTTCTGGAGTTCGGTGTTCGCGACGAGCGTCCAGTCGTTGGCCGTGTCGGTGAAGGGATCGTCGATCGTGTACGTCATCGACACCTCCTCCCCGACCTGTGCCTCGCTTGGCACCCCATCCGAAGAGAGAGTGAGAGCAGCGGCTGTCCCCGTCGCGGTCACCAGCAGCGCGACGCAAAGCAGCGCAGTCGCAGTCTTAGAACAGCGGGTCAAGTTCATCATCGTCGTCTTCGACCAACTGCTCTAAGTTATCTTCGCTCTCCTGGCGGATGTCGTCGATGTTGTCCTGTGCCTCGATTGCCACCTGCTGGAGCTCCTTGATGCGGGGCACGTTGTGGACGCCCGACAGGAGCACCGCGGCGGCGACGCGGGGCTCGTTTGTCGGGTAGTCTCCGCCGCGGACTTCCATGCTACCGGTCTGCTCCTCGAGCCACTTGCGCCCGCGCTCGATGCCTTTCCGGTTGAGGTGGGCAGAGGGACCGGCCATCACGAGCAGCGCGCGCTCGGCACCGTCGATCTCGCAGGGCAGTGTCAGCCGACCGAGCGCCGCCTTCCGGACGAGCGAGGTGATTCGGTTGGTGGTGTTGGCGGTGTCCATGTCGTTGCTGTCGTCGCTGCTACTGGAGAACCGCGACAGCAGGCCGCCACCGCTGTTTGACGACATCTCCACGTCCTCGGAGGCGTACCCGACCGTCGAGACGCCACCGCCCGAAAGCGTGTTGATGATCTCCGAGGAGTCGACGACGCTCTCTGCGACGTTGTCGCCGTCGCCGATCTCGCCCGCGCCGAAGAGGACGCCGAAGCGCCTGACGATCTCTTCGTTGATGTGGTCGTAGCCACCCTCGACGGACTCGCCGGTCTTGCGCCAGGCGTCGTTGTCGAAGACGAGCAGGTTGTCCACCTCACGGACGAACGTCTGGAACGAGCGGGCGGCGTTGAGGGTGTAGATGCCACCCTCGTCGCTGCCCGGCAACACGCCGAGCCCGTAGACGGGCTCGGTGTAGATGCGCTTGAGGTGTTTCGCGATGACCGGCGAACCGCCCGAGCCGGTGCCACCGCCGAGTCCAGAGACGACGAGGAAACCGTCGATCTCGTGGACCGGGATGCTGTCGATCGCGCCCTGGATCTCGTCGATGTCCTCCTCGGCGATCTCCGCGCCGAGTTCGTTGTCGGCACCGACGCCGTGTCCCTTGACGCGCGCCTGTCCGATCAGGACTCGATTCTCCTGTGGTATGTTCTCGAGGCCGAGCAGGTCCGCTTTCGCCGTGTTCACCGCGACCGCCGAACGGACGATGCCAGAGTTGGTCCGTTCGTCGTATTCGAGGAACTTGTCGACGATTTTACCGCCGGCCTGCCCGAAGCCGATCATCGCGAGTTTCATTGCTTGGTGAGACTCCGCTTGAAGAGGGAAAGTAGGAAAGCAGGCATAAGCCTTTTGCCAGGATATCGAATACGATATGGTAGTCGAGTTGACTTTTCTGGTCGACACTACGCGACAGCGGCGGATCGAGCCACCGGTGGGGAGCCATCAGTCTCGGGACAGGAGTTCGTCGACGGCCGCCTCTATGGCCGCCCGGACGGCCCGCTCGGGCTGGGTGGCGTCGATGCGGACGAACCGGTCGGGCTCGGCCGCGATCAGGCGCTCGTAGTTCTCGCGGACGTCCGCGAGGTAGTCGGCGGTCTCGAACTTGTTGGTCGCGCCGCTGCGCTCGGCGGCGGTCTCGGCGTCCACGTCGAGGTAGATCGTCGCGTCCGGCGGTCGGGTCCAGGGCGCGTGTACGTCCCTGACGTACCCGAGCGCGTCGTCGAGGCGGTCGCTCAGGGTCGCCCCCTGGTAAGCGTAGCGCGAATCGGAGTACCGATCCGAGACGACGAGTCGTCCGGCGTCGAGGGCCGGCTCGACCGTGTTCGCGAGGTGGTCGGCGTGGTCGGCCGTATAGAGGAACAGCTCCGCCAGCGAATCCGCCTCGTCGTCGTCGATCGATCGCTGGACGGCCTCGCCGTACCACGATTCCGTCGGCTCGCGCGTGAAGACGGCGTCGTCGGGCACGGCGGCGTGGTGCTGGAGCGTCTCCCACGCGGTCGTCTTTCCGCTGCCGTCCAGTCCTTCGAGCGTGAGCAGCATACCCGAGCCGTCGCCGCGGCCGTACGTAAACGCCCCGACTGGTCGGAGCCCCGGCAGCTCCACCGAGATCACTCGACAGGCTGTCAGGACACTGGCGGCGCGTCCTAACTGGGTGCGCACTAGCTTTACATCAGTCCCCGGTCATATATCGGGTATGAACGTACTGCTCGTCGGCGGGAGTGGCTTCATCGGGACGAATCTCTGTACGGCGCTGGTGGATCGCGGCCACGACGTGACGGTGCTGGCACGCTCGCCCGACGCCGCCGATCTGCCCGCCGAGGCGACGGCCGTCGCGGGCGACGTGACCGACTACGACAGCATCGAGGGCGCGTTCGAGGGCCAGGACGCCGCGATCAACCTCGTGGCGCTGTCGCCCCTGTTCAAGCCGAAGGGCGGCAACGAGATGCACGACCGCGTCCACCGCGGTGGGACGGAGCACTGCGTGCGCGCAGCCGAGGAACACGGCGTCGAGCGATTCGTCCAGATGAGCGCGCTCGGGGCCGACGCCGACGGTGCGACCCACTACATCCGTTCGAAGGGCCGAGCCGAAGCGATCGTCCGCGACTCGTCGCTTGACTGGGTGATCGTCCGTCCCTCCGTCGTGTTCGGTGACGGCGGCGAGTTCGTCCCGTTCACCAAGCGGCTCAAGGGGATGTTCGCGCCCGGCGTCCCGATCTACCCGCTGCCCGGCGGCGGCGAGCAGACGCGGTTCCAGCCCATCTGGGTCGGCGACCTCGTGCCGATGCTGGCCGACGCGCTCACCGAGGCCGAACACGTCGGCGAGGTCTACGAACTCGGTGGCCCCGAGGTCCTGTCGCTGCGAGCGGTGACAGAACAGGTCTACGAGGCCGCGGACGGCTCGGTCACCATCGTCCCGCTCCCGATGGCACTGGCCGGGATCGGGCTGAAGACGCTCGGCTTCGTCCCCGGCTTCCCCATGGGCGGCGATCAGTACCGGTCACTGAACTTCGACAACACGACCGACGACAACGACGTCGGGCGGTTCGGCGTCGAAGAGAGCGAGCTGACGACGCTCGGCGAGTACCTCGGCATCGCCGCCAGCGTCGCGAACTGAGCGGCGGCGTCTCCTCGACCGGACGACGTGCTCGGGCCGGCGGGCGAGCGAACGCCGCGGCCCTCCAGAACATTACTGTTGCATCGTCTCCGGGAGTTCTACCTCGTCGGGGGCCGGCATCCACACGTAGTCGAACGTGAGTCCCAGCGCCAGCGGGAGGAAGATCGTCGCCAACACCACGAGTGCGCGACTGCCGAGATTCCCGCCGAGCTTGAACACGCCCGACAGCACCAGCAAGAGGACGAACAGCACGACCGGGCACAACAGCAGCGAGTAGATGACACTCCCCCAGCGCGTGTCGAGTCGCACGCGGAAGAACCGAGTCATCAACGCCGTGACGGCGCTGTTGACCAGCACGATCACCAGCAGTCCGACGAGATCGATGACGGCGACCATGGTCGGGCTAGGGAGTCGAGACGCTTTGCAGTATCGGGACGAGTCGGACGGCGTCGGACGATAGACCGGTGAGGGCTACCTGCTGGCGACGCCTCCCGGGACACGTCGCCACCGCTCGGTCTCACTCCATGCAGATGTAGGTCCGCGTGTCGACGACGCCGTCGAGGTCCCGGATCCGCGTCGCGACGGTGTGCATCACGTCGTACACTTCCTCGCCGGCCGCTTCGGCGATGATGTCGTAGTTGCCGGCGACGATGTGGGCCTCGCCGACGCCGTCGTGACCGCGGATTTCCGACAGCAGTCCCTGGGACTTGCCGGCCGAACTCTTGATCATGATGAATGCACTGACCATGTGTACTGTGTGAACCCATGACATGAAAAGCTTCAGGTCGGTCGCGTGGTTCGCGAGACGCCGACGGCGAGGGTAGTGACGGCCGGGTCACTCTCCGGAGAGCGGTGTCACTCTGGCGGCCGTCGCTTTGAACGTCGCCACGACGGGATCGCCCGGTTCGAGGTCGAGACGTGCCCGACTCGCCGACGTGACCAGTACCGGGATGGGCGTCGCGGCTCCGACGTCGACGGTGATCGTCGCGACGCCGTCGCGCTCGTCGACGGCCGTCACCGTTCCGCGCAGTCGGTTGCGGGCACTCGTCCGGGTGGCCGAGGGACCGGCGTCTGGCTCCTGGAGCGTCACGGCGTCGGCGGTCAGCGTCACCGTCACGTCGTCGCCGGTGTCGACCGACGATTCGCGGTCCCCGACGACGATCGCGTGCAACTCGCCGGCCGGGCTCTCGGCGGTCACCAGCCGTCCCGCTCGCTCGCGAACGGTGCCCGAGAGCGCGATCACGTCCGCGGCGGCCGTACCCGAGACCACGGTGCGGACGCGGGCGAACTGGGTCAGCAGTTCACGGCCCCGGTCGGTGAGGACGCTCCCACCGCCGCCCTCTCCCCCGCGTTCGCGCTCGACGAGCGAGCCAAGCGTCTCTTCCAGAGCGGTCAGGCGCTTGTGTGCCCGAGAGTACGAACGGCCCAGCGCAGTGGCGGCCGCGTTCA
Organism: Halomicrobium sp. HArcht1-1; assembly: GCF_058933285.1. NCBI lineage: Archaea > Methanobacteriati > Methanobacteriota > Halobacteria > Halobacteriales > Haloarculaceae > Halomicrobium > Halomicrobium sp. HArcht1-1. Next base: position 766,143 of record NZ_JBZYDL010000001.1, on the reverse strand, counting down.
GCGATCCCTCGCTGTCGACGGCCCGCAACAGCGCCGCGTCCGACGCGTCGACGGTCACCTCATCGGCAGTCAGCGAGACGGCCACGTCCGTGTCCATACCCACGCCGACGGACGGAGCGAGCAAAACCGTTATGTTGTACTCAGCACAACCCCGTTATGTTGGGCGTGATACAACGATGGACAACACCAGGGCTGCGGTCTCCCGTCGAGGGTTCCTGTCCGCGATCGGGGCCGTCGGCGTGGGGACACTCGGGGGGTGTACCGGCGTCACGGGAACGGAAAGCGGCGCAGTCGGCCTGCTGTGTGCCGGCAGTCTCGCCCGCACCGTCGAGCGACACGTCGGCCCGGCGTTCAGAGAGCAGACGGGGCGGGCGATCCACGGCGAGTACCACGGATCGAACGCCGTGATGCGGATGGTCAAAGAGGGCGTCAAGCGGCCCGACGCCGTCGTCAGCGCCGACGCGACGCTCCTCCGGGACCGACTGTACGGGGTGGCCACGGACTGGGACGTGACTTTCGCGGCGAACAGCCTGGGGCTGTGCTACAACGAGGCGACGGGGCCGGGCGAACAGCTGGCGGCCGGCACCCCGTGGTACGAGGTCGTCGACGACGCCGACGACGGTGCCATCGCCATCGGCGACCCGGAGCTGGACCCGCTGGGCTATCGCGCGCTCCAGGCGTTCGAACTCGCACAGCGGGCACACGACCTCGACGGCTTTCGCGATCGGGTGGTCCCGCGGCTGTACACCGAGCCAGACGAGCCACAGCTGCTCGCGGGCGTCGAGACGGGGTCTCGTGCTGGCGCAGTCGTCTACGAGAACATGGCCGCCGACCGCGGGCTGCCCTTCGTGGCGTTTCCGGACCGCTACAACTTTTCGAACCCGGCGCTGGCAGACCACTACGCGACAGTCTCGTACACGACCGACGACGGCTACACCGCGACGGGACGGCCGATCCTCTACAGTGCGACCGTCTGTGACGACGCCGACGATCCGGCGGGCGGGCGGGCACTCGTTCGGTTCCTCTGTGCGAATCCGTCCGTGCTGAGGGCTGCCGGCCTGCGCGTGAGCGAGCAACTGCCGGGCGAACACGGCTCGGTCCCCTCGGAGGTGACAGTGTGAGAGCGTTCGACCGAGGACACCTTCGGACGCCGAGCCGGCTCGTGCCGGCGCTGCTGGGCGGTGTCCTGCTCGTCCACTTCGTCGTCCCGTTCGTGGCCTTCCTCTCGCGGACTGGCGCGTCGAACGTCGTCGCCGGACTGTCGGCCCCGCCAGCGCAGCGCGCGATCCGGAACTCGCTGTTGACGGCCCCCGTCGCCACCCTGGTTTCGACGCTGTTCGGCGTCCCGCTGGCGTACGCGCTCGCTCGAACGTCCGTCCGCGGGAAGCGCCTGATCGAGGGGATCGTCGTCCTGCCACTGGTCGTGCCGCCGGTGGTCGGCGGCGCAATGCTCCTGACGGCGGTCGGGCGCTTCACGCCGCTTGGCCGCGCGGCGCTGGCGGCGGGCCTCCCGCTGACCGACAGTCTCGCGGGCGTGATCCTCGCCCAGACGTTCGTCGCCGGCCCGTTCGTCGTCGTCACGGCGCGGGCCGGCTTCGGTGCCGTCGACGAGCGACTGGAACAGGCGTCGCGCTCGCTCGGGTACGGACCGCTGGCGACGTTCTGGAACGTCTCGCTCCCGCTGGCACGGGGCGCGATCGTCGCGGGCGTCGTCCTCACGTTCGCGCGAGCGGTCGGGGAGTTCGGTGCCACGATGATGGTCGCGTACAACCCCCGGACGATCCCCACCCGGATCTGGGTCGAGTTCATCGCCGGAGGGATCGACGCGATCGTCCCGCTCGCGCTGGCGTTGCTCGCCATCACGGTCGTCGTCGTCACCACGGTCCAGCGGCTCGGACACGTGCCGACGGTGGTCGACGGATGACCCTCGAAGTCAGCGGCCTCACGCACCGCTACGGCTCGAAGACGGCCGTCGAAGACGTGTCGTTCTCGCTGGCAGACGGGGAGATCGTCGGGCTGCTCGGGCCGAGTGGCTGTGGCAAGACGACGATCGTCCAGGCGATCGCCGGCCACCTCAGCCCGACCGCGGGCCGGATCTGGCTGCGCGGCGAGGACGTGACTCGGCAGCCGCCCGAACGCCGACGGGTGAGTGTCGTCTTCCAGGAATCGACGCTGTACCCCCACATGACCGTCGGCGAGAACGTGGCCTACGGGCTCGAAGCACGCGAGGTCGACCGCTCGCGGATCGACGCACTCGTCGAGACCCACCTCGAACTGGTCTCGCTCGCGTCGCGGCGCGACGCCTCCCCCGCCGAACTGAGCGGCGGCCAGAAGCGCCGCGTGGAGCTGGCACGGGCGCTGGCACCGGAGCCGGACGTACTGCTGCTCGACGAGCCGCTGTCGGCACTGGACCGCAGCCTCCGCGAAGAGCTGCGGCGGGCGATCGGTCGCATCCAGCGAGAGACCGGCGTCACGACGCTGTTTGTCACCCACGATCAGGCGGACGCGATGGCGCTCGCGGATCGACTCGTCGTCATGAACGAGGGCGCGATCGCGGGAGTCGACACGCCACGGGCGCTGTACGAGTCGCCCCCCACGCCCTTCGTCGCGTCGTTTCTCGGACGGTCGAACACCGTCGAGGCGACCGTCGTCGAACCGGAGCCGCTCGTACTCGCGGTCGGCGAGCAGACGCTGACACTGCCGGAGGCCCGGAGCGACAGACCGGTCGGAGCCTCGGTGTCGTGTCACGTCCGCCCGGCGGAGCTGACGCTGGCCGGCTCGGACAGCACCGACACGGTGCCGACGCTGAGCGGGGCGGTGAGCCACGTCACGGACCGGGGGTCGCGCTACGACGTGTCGGTCACCCTCCCGACCGACGAGACGGTCGTCGTCGAGCGCCAGTCCGAGCCGCCGGCAGTGGGGACGACGGTGACAGTTCGGGTGCCGGCGGCGAAGGTGACGCGCTTCGGGGCCGACACGGCAGGAGAGTGACCTGCCGGGAAAATCACGGTCGCGCTCGCACGGACCGGTGTCGTCGCAAGCAGTGAGTCGCCACCAGGGAGCCGCTCACTGCTTGCGACGACCGTCCGTATCACGCACCGCCGGAACGAGCGCGCATCGCCGACCAGACGGCGACGGAACCGAGCAGGAACGCCGGGAGCAGTGGGAGAACCAGGTAGGCGTCACGCAACGTCAGCCCGAGCGACTGGACGAACGACTGTGCGGCCGGGAGGAGGAGGAGCGCGCCGGGAGCGACGATGAAGGCGAAGATCACGGTGGCGACCAGCGTCCACCCTCGCCAGTCGAACTCGCGTTCGCCGTCGCCGCTCGACGGCGGTTCGCCGCTGGGTCGATGGACGTAGCCCGCGTCGTCGTCGCTACTCATCGGCTCCTCCCTCGTACTCGCTGTCCGGAACGACGACGACCTTGCCGAACCCCTCGCGGTCCTCCAGCAGTTCGTGGCCGCGTGCGGTCTCGCTCATCGGGAGGACCGCCCGGATCAGCACCTCGAAGGTCCCGTCCCAGACCAGTTCGAGCACGTCGTCGAACTCGCCGGGACCGGCCATCGTCGAGCCGTGGACGGAGAGCTGGTTGCCGAAGATCCGGTTGACGTTCGTCTCCGGCGTCGGGCCGGTGGTCGCCCCGCAGGTCAACAGTCGGCCGCCGTTCGCGAGACTGCGCAGCGACTGTCTCCAGGTGGCCGCGCCGACGTGATCGACGACCACGTCGACGCCGCGCTGGCCGGTCTCCGCGCGGACGACGTCGGCGAAGTCTTCGGCCTCGTAGTCGATCGCGAGATCCGCACCCAGCCGACGAGCGGTCGCACGCTTCTCGTCGCTGCTGGCCGTCGCGATCACCTCACAGCCGGCGTGGTCGGCGATCTGGACCGCCGCGTGGCCGACGCCGCCGCTCGCTCCCAGAACGAGGACCGTCTCTCCGGCGTCGATCTCGCCGCGGGTGTGGAGCATGCGCCAGGCAGTCCCGAAGACCAGCGGCGCGGCCCCCGCGGTCGTCCAGTCGACGCCCTCCGGAACGGGGACGAGCGCGTCGGCCGGGACCGCGGTCCGCTCGGCGTGAACGCCCGGACAGTGTTCGCCGAGGATCTCGTAGTTCACACACAGCGTCGGCTCACCGTCGCGACAGAACTCGCAGGTCCCACAGCTGCGTCCGGCGGTGACGGCGACGCGATCGCCGGGGCCGAACCGCTCGACCGCGTCTCCGACGGCCACGACGACGCCCGCGGCGTCGCTCCCGGGGACGTGGGGAAAGTCGAGGTCGATCCCCGGAAGTCCGCGGCGAGTCCACACGTCGAGGTGGTTCAGTGCTCCGGCTCGCACGTCGAGGAGAACGTCGTCGGGGTCGAGTGCGGGCTCGGGAGACGGCCCGTACTCGACGACCTCGCGGTCGCCGTGGGCGGCGAACTGGACGGCATCCATAGCTGGTGGTCAGGCCACCATCGTCTAAACCCTAGGGGTTCGGGACCGCCGGGCCGATCGCCAGCATACTGACCCGGTGACTCGTCCCGTCGGCGTGTGCTTCCCGTGTGGCAACTGCGTCGGATCGGCTCTCGTAGACCCCCTCCTCGCTGCACTCGTGGCAGACGACGTGAAACGCTTCCTCCATACGTTCAGCCCACATACATGTCACTTAATCATTTTGATTTGATAATACAAGGCACACGTCGAAGTGACCGGGCGAAGGCCACGAGCTATTTATCCGCGGCACTGCGAAGCCGGACCATGGTCGACTTCCAGTCACGGAACCGCCGGACGCGGGACGACGAGCGAGGGGAATCTGAGACGGACTCGGAGTCCGACGAGCCGATGGACGACGAGTCGGAATCGTCCGCGCCGGACGAGCCCGAGACGACGGCGGAGGCCGACGAATCCGATCGGGGACCGGTGGCCGGCGTCGCCGTCGTCACCGTCGCCGACGACCGGAGCGTCGAGGACGATCCCGTCGGTGACGCCGTCATCGACGCGCTGGGTCCCCACGAGCTGGTGACCCGCGAGCTGCTCGGTCGCGACCACGACGGCGTCCAGGGCGCGGTCGACGCGCTCGTCAACCGCGGGGACGTCGACGGCGTCGTCACCGTCGGCGGGACCGGCACCAGCACGCGCGACATCACCGTCGAGGCCGTCCATCCGCTGTTCGAGAAGGCACTCCCGGGGTTCGGCGAACTGTTTCGACGACGGTTCTACGAGGCAGTCGGGACCGACGTGATCGCCACTCGGGCGGCAGCGGGCATCGCCGACGGGACGCCGGTGTTTTGCCTCCCCGGCTCCGTCGAGGGAGCCCGTCTCGGCACCGAGGAGATCGTCGTCGAGCAGATCGGTCGGCTCTCCGACCGGATCGACGAGGAGCCGTAGGCCAAACCCATTTGCGGCCACGCGGCCAACGCGACGGTATGGTCACTCGGCTCGCGGACGGCGTCTGGTGGTTCGACCTCCGGGGCGTCAACGCCTACCTGATCGACGAAGCGGTCGCGGGCGACGGCGCTGGCTCCGGCGTGACGCTGGTCGACGCGGGACTGCCCTGGCACGGCAGCCGACTCGTCGAGGGGATCGCCGAGGCCGGCTACGAACTGGCCGACATCGAGCGAATTCTGGTCACGCACTACGACGTCGACCACGTCGGCGGACTGGCGGGACTCGACGGCCTCGACGCGCCGATCTACGTCGGCGAGGCCGACGCCGAACTGGTCGCGGGCCGACGGCGGCCGCCCTGGCACAACCACAAAGGACTGTTCCAGCGGGCGATGGCCGGCTTCGTCTCGCCGCCCGAGAATCCCGTCGAGCAGGTCACCGACGGCGACACCGTCGGGACGTTCACCGTCTACGCGACGCCGGGCCACACGCCCGGCCACGTCGCCTACGTCAGCGAGGCGGCGTCGGTCGGCCTGCTCGGCGATCTGGTACGGGAGTCGGGCGGTTCGCTCCAGCCGTCGCCGTGGCTCCTCAGTTACGCCACCGACGAGGTCGCGCGCAGCATCGCGGATCTGGACGGACGAGCGCCCGCCTTCGAGGTACTGGGCGTCGGACACGGCCGTCCGTTCGAGCGTGACGGCCGTGATCGGCTGGCCGAGGTCGCGAACCGGCGACGAGAGTATCGTAGCCATTGAACGTCAATGCACACCCGATCGCACGACAGCAGTGCAATCGGTGTGTAAATCGTTTCAATTTCTACTATAGCCCCGACAGTTAGCGATCGAACCATTCGTTCGGTTTATGCGATTTCATGCCCAGATCCGACGGTGTAAACGCTCTACCGGGACGATAAAATCGAGCAACAGACGGGAAACTCGCGTAAAGTTCGTTGAAACGCTTCCCGCTACTAAGTGGCCACCAACCCACCACCCAGGTGCGATGTTCGACGACACTGCCACCCGACGAACGGTCCTGAAGTCGGCCGGAGCGGCGGTCGCCGCCGCTGCGGTCCCCGCAGGCGCACAGGCTGGCGAACGCACGTGGACGGCCGTCGAGTCGCCGACGGGCAACACACTGTTCGATGTCGAGTCCACGTCCGCGGGCGCGTACGCCGTCGGCGGTGCCGGTATCGTCCTCGAACGGACGCCCACGGGTTGGCGCAAGGTGCTCGACGGCGGTCCGAGCGGCAACGGCAACAACCTCTACGGCGCGGACGTGACAGACGACGGCAAACGGCTCTGGTTCGTCGGCTCGTCGGGCGCGATCGGTGAACTCGACGTCGAGTCGGGCGTCGTGAACGACCACTCGGCACCGATGGACGTGACCAACAACTTCAACGACATCTCGGTGACGGGCGCGGCCGGCAGCGCGAACGTCTACGTGGCCGGCGACTCCGGGAAGCTGTACTACAGCTTCGAGAACGGCGAGACCGGCAGCTGGGAGGACGTAACTCCCGCCTCCGGCTCGGCGATCAACGCCATCGACTTCTTCGACGACCGCTCGGGCCACATCGTCGACGGCAACCAGACGGTCCTGTACACGAAAGACGGCACGACGTGGGACCGGCTGGGGATCGAGAACGCCAACTACAATTTCTACGGCGTCGACTCCGACGGCTTCGACGACGTGTGGGTCTCCGGCGGTGGCGGCTCGGTGTACCGCTGGAACGGCAGCGAGTGGCGTCGCGCCGACAACGGCGACGCCGGCCTCCGCGACCTCGAAGTCGAGAGCGGCGAGGGGCTCACCGTCGGCGGCGGCGGTGCCGTCTTCGACCGCGACGCGGGCGAAGGCTGGGCGGCCGAACAGACCCCGACCGGCGCGAACCTGAAGGCCGTCGTCCGCGGCGACGTAGACATCGCCGTCGGTGCCGGCGGCGCGATCGTCGAGCGTAAGCGTCGGTCACCGCGACAGTGCCCTCCTACCGGTCACCGCCCTCCTCGGTCCTGAACTGTTCGACGACGGCCGCCCGGCGTACCGGCCCGAAAAATTCCGTTCCGAACCGCGAGCGATTTTTGTCGACTACCCAACAGTATTGGTGTGTCACTTTTTACCATAGAGTGTCGACGACGAGACGCGATGGCCGTTCACACGACTCCCCCTGACGGGTGGCACAGAGTCCGTGCGACCCATCGGGACCGCAAGTACTCGTCGGCGACGCCGGTGGTGTACGAACACGACGAGTCGGGGCGACGTGTCGAGGTCGTCCCGACGCTCGTGCGCGCACCAGGTGACGGGCAGGAGTGGCAGGTGCGAGAACTGTACAACGATCGTTCACTGGTGCTCGACAGCGCACCGGACCGAGCGGCGGCGGCCGCGATCGCCATGGAGGCGATGCGGGGCCACTAGAGTTCTTCGGCGACGGCTTCGGGGCCGAGCAGTTGCGGATCGACGACCAGATCCGTCTGTCGGCTGGCGAAGTCGGGCAGCGAGCCCTCGGCGTAGACGACGACGCGGACCTCGGGGTTGAGGTCCTTCGCGACGGCGATCGACGTCGCCTGTTCGAGATCCGTCAGCAGGTACACGTCGGCCTCGTGTACGCCCGCCTCTTCGAGTCCCGGTCGATTGCCGACCGGCGCTTCCGTGATCGTGTGGCCCTCGGCCGCGATCGCGTCGGCGATCGCACCCTCGTCCGGGCCGGCGACGACGACGTTCATTCGTACTCGATGGTCGCGGGCGGTTTGTGGGTCACGTCGTAGACGACGCGAGCGACGTTCTCGTGGGAGCCGGTGATCCGCGACTGGATGCGCTGGAGGGTCTCCCAGTCGATCTCCTGTGCGCGGGCGGTCATGCCGTCACGGGACTCGACCGAGCGGACGGCGACGACCCAGCCGTGGACGCGGTTGTCGCCCTTGACGCCCGTGGCCTTGCCGATCACCGCTGCGAGTGCCTGCCACGGCTCGTACTCTTCGAGTTCGTCCTCGACGACGTGGTTGGCCTCGCGGGCGACTTCGAGTTTCTCCTCGGTGACCTCGCCGATGATCCGCACCGCGAGACCGGGGCCGGGGAAGGGCATCCGCTCGGAAACGACCTCCTCCAGGTCGAGCGCGCGGGCGACCTCGCGGACCTCGTCCTTGTAGAGGTCCCGCATCGGCTCGACGATCCCCTCGAAGTCGACGACCTCGGGGAGGCCGCCGACGTTGTGGTGGGACTTGATCGTACCCTCGCTCTCGATCCGGTCCGGGTAGATCGTCCCCTGGACGAGGTAGTCGGCCTCGACGTCCTTGGCGACGGTCTCGAACTCCCTGATGAACTGCTCGCCGATGATGTGGCGCTTCTCCTCGGGGTCGGTCTCGCCTTCGAGGGCGTCGAGGAAGCGGTCCGTGGCGTCGACGATCCGCAGCGAGTCCATGTAGTCGAAGGTCTCGCGGATCTCGTCGGTCTCGCCTTTGCGCATCAGTCCCGTGTCGACGTAGACCGGCGTGAGCTGGTCGCCGACGGCCTCGTAGGCCAGCGCGGCGGCCGTCGAGGAGTCGACGCCACCGGACAGCGCGATGACGGCGTTTTTCTCGCCGACGGCGTCGGCGATCTCGTCGACCTTCTCGTCGACGAACGAGTCGACGTCGACCATCAGTGGCTCACCTCCGGATCGGCGGCCGCGGTGTCGTCGAGCACTGCTTCGAGGAGCCCGACGAACGGCGGGCTGGCACGCGTCGGTCGCGAGCGGAACTCGGGGTGGAACTGTGTCCCGATGAAGTACGGGTGATCGGGCAGTTCGAGGATCTCCATACGGTTGTTGGCGCGCCCCGAGAAGGTCATCCCTTCGGACTCGATGCGCTCGATGTACTCGGGGTTGACCTCGTAGCGGTGGCGGTGGCGTTCGGTACAGCTGTCGGCCCCGTACAGCTCGTGGGCCAGCGTCCCCGGTTCGATGTCGGTCTCGTGGGCCCCCAGTCGCATCGTCCCGCCCATGTCCTCGACCTCGTACTGTTCGGGGAGGATGTCGATGACCGGATGTGGCGTCTCCTCGTCCAGCTCTGCGGAGTGTGCGCCCGCCAGTCCGAGGACGTTCCGGGCGAACTCGACGACGGCCATCTGGAAGCCCAGACACAGACCCAGGAACGGCACGTCGTTCTCGCGAGCGTAGCGGATCGCCTCGACCTTGCCCGCGGTCCCGCGAGAGCCGAAGCCACCGGGGACCACGACGGCGTCGGCGTCGTGGAGTCGGTCGACGTGGTGGTCGCTCATCTCCTCGGAGTCGACCCACTCGACGTTCACGTCGACGTTCGCTTCGAGGCCGGCGTGTTTCAGCGCCTCGTGGACGGACATGTAGGCGTCTTCGAGGTCGTACTTGCCGACCAGTGCCACGTCGACCTCGCCGGTCGTCTGCTGGGTGACGAGTTCGCGCCAGCGGTTCTCCCGTTGCTCGGGTGGGAGCGCCTCGTCCGCGATGTCGAGTTGCTCCATCACGTACTGGTCGAGCCCCGCCTCTTCGACCATCAGCGGGACGTGGTAGATGTCAGAGACGTCGGGGTTAGAGAACACCGCCTCGGTCGGCACGTCACAGAAGAGCGCGATCTTCTCGCGGGTGTCGATGTCGAGTTTGTCCTCCGAGCGGCCGACGAGGATGTCGGGCTGGAGCCCGATCGAGCGCAGTTCCTTCACCGAGTGCTGGGTCGGCTTGGTCTTTTGCTCGCCGTTCATCGAGTAGGGCACGAGCGTGACGTGGGTAAAGAGAATGTCGTCGTCGTCTTCCTCGTGGGCGAACTGGCGCAGGGCTTCGAGGTAGGGCATCCCCTCGATGTCCCCGACGGTGCCCCCGACCTCGATGATACACACGTCGTTGCCCTTCGCGGCCTCTCGAATCCGGCGCTTGATGTCGTCGGTGATGTGGGGGATGATCTGGACCGTCTTGCCGAGATAGTCGCCGGCCCGCTCTTTCTCGATGACGTGCTGGTAGGTCTTGCCGGTCGTGATGTTGTGGTCGAAGGTCATGTCGATGTCGAGGAACCGCTCGTAGTTCCCCAGGTCGAGGTCGACCTCCCCACCGTCTTTGAGCACGTACACCTCGCCGTGCTGGAAGGGGTTCATCGTCCCGGCGTCGACGTTGAGGTACGGGTCGATCTTGACCGCGGTCACGTCGAAGCCCGCGTTTTTCAGCAGTCGGCCGGTACTGGCGGCGGTGATCCCCTTGCCCAGCCCGGACATCACGCCTCCCGTTACGAAAATGAACTTCCGACCCAGTTCCGGGTCGTAGTCAGTCTCAGGTTCCGTCGGCATACCGACGGTGGACTCCGTGGCGTCAAAACCATTTCGGGATGGCGAGACCGGCCTGTGGTCGGGCGCGAAGCGGCGAGCGGCGTGGTTAGCGAACCCGAACCACACCCCCAGACGTGCGGCCGTCGGGCCGAGCGGCCCCACGGAACGGACCAGCGTCGTCCGCGGGAAACCCCGATCGCCGCGTCGCGATCACCGCGTCACGAACTGGGCGACCAGCGAGCCCACACGCTCGCCCTGCCCCACGAAGTGGTGGTCCGCCGGCAGCCCTTCGACAGCGGCCCCGCGCTCGCGGGCGGCGTCGACCACCGGCCGCCAGTCGACGGTGTCGTCGCGCTCGCCGTAGCACACCTGGAGCGGGCAGTCGATGTCGCCGACGGCCGGCGGGGTCTCCGTGCCGTCGTCCAGTCGTGCCGGCGGTGCGAGCACCGAGACGGCGGCGGGCTGTGGGTCGGCCTCGGCCGCCGCGAGCAACGCGACGCCAGCGCCGAAGCTGTAGCCAAAGAGCGCGACCGAGTCGAACCGCTCGCGGGCCCACTCCAGCGCCGCGAGACAATCACGGCGCTCGCCGCGGCCCTCGTCCCACGGCCCGTAGTCGAAGCGCAGACACGCCACGCCTCGCTCGCCGACCGCGTCGCCGACCGCCTGCAAGCGCCGGTCGCTACGAGAGCCGCCCATCTGTGGGTGGGGCGGACACGCGACGACGACGCGGTCCGCTCCCGGGTCGTCGAGGACGGCCCGCACGTCACGCCCACCTGGAATCGGAATACGTTCCACATTGTACCTCAGGGCAGATGGATGTAAGAATTTTAAGGCGCGGCCCCCGAAGACGGGGTATGGGAATCCTCTCGCGCGCATCGTACGTCATCCGGTCGAAACTGAACGCCGTCCTCAACAGCGCCGAGGACCCGAACGAGACGCTCGACTACTCCTACGAGCAACTGCGGGACGAACTCCAGGACGTGAAGGAAGGGATCGCCGACCTGACCACCCAGAAAAAGCGCCTGGAGATCCAGAAACGCAGACTCGAAGAGAACGTCGAGAACCACAACGAACAGGCCCGGCAGGCGATCGAGCAGGATCGCGAGGATCTGGCCCGGAAGGCCCTCGAAAAGAAAAAGCAGAAGATGAGCCAGATCGAGGAGCTCGACAGCCAGATCCAGCAACTCCAGAGCCAGCAGGAGGGGCTCGTCGAACAGAAAGACCAGCTCCAGCAGCGCATCGAGCAGTTCAAGACCAAGAAAGAGACGATGAAGGCACGCTACGAGGCCGCCGAGGCCTCCAAGCGAGTCAACGAGGCGATGACGGGAGCCGGCGACGAGATGAAAGACGTGGGACGTGCGATCGAGCGCGCGGAGGAACGCACCGAGAAGATGGAGGCCCGCTCCCAGGCGATGGACGAACTCCAAGACGAGGGCGTCTTCGAGGACGCGCTCAGCGACAAAGACCAGCTCGACCGCGAACTCGAAGAGGTCCAGTCGAAAGGCGAGGTCGACGCCGAACTCGACACGCTGAAAGCCGAGATGGGCAAAGGCGACGCCGACGAGACGACCGACGAGAGCGCAGACGCCGAGGTCACGACCGACGACCTCGAAGCCGAGCTGGCGGGCAACGGCGAGGCCGACGTGGAGACGCCCGAGGTCTCCGACAGCGAAGTCGAGAGCGAGCTCGAAGACCTCAAAGAGGACGAACAGTCCTAATACTGCCGGCTGTCACTTCGTGACGAGCTTCGCCACCCCGGGGTGGCGAAATCGGTCACAGATGTACAGCCGGTCGTATAAGCAGTTTGCGAGCGCCAACCACCGGATCGCCGTCTCGTCCGTCGCCCCGATCGGTGCTATAAGTGCGTGGCCTTCGAACGGGCAGCTATGCCAACTGCCGACAGTGACGTCGGTGCCGGGACGATGCGAGAACGGGCCGACGAGAGCCGGTGGAAGCTCTGGCTGTTGCTCGGCGCGGATCGGCGCGTGGTGGCGGCGCTCGCGCTCCTGTCGGTCTTCCTCGCGCTCGTGGGACTGAGTCAGGTCGTCGGGACCGACCTGCGGGCGGCCATCGGTAGCTCGGACCCGGTCGAGACGCTGTTCCAGGGGTTGCTGACGGCGATCATCACCGGCGTCACGCTCGTCGTGACGCTCTCTCAGCTGGTGCTGTCACAGGAACTCGGAGCGCTGGGGGACCAACGGGAACGGATGGACGGTGCCATGTCGTTCCGGCGGTCGGTCGAGTCGGTCATCGACAGCGACGTGAGTCCGCCGGATCCGGCGAGCTTTCTCCGATCGCTCGTCGCGGCAGTCGGTCGCCAGGCCGCGACACTACAGACGGCAGCCGAGGGAAGCGGCGACGAGCGACTGCGTTCGTTCGCCGACGACCTCGTCGCGGACGCCGACGCCGTCGGTGACGACCTCGAAGACACCCAGTTCGGTACCTTCGAGGTCGTGTTCGCCGCACTGAACTTCAACTACGCGAGCAAGATCTACGAGGCACGCCGGCTGAGGGCGGCCGACGGGACCGGCGACGACGCGGCCGAGACGCTCGACGACCTCGTCGAGACGCTGACGCTCTTCGGGCCGGCCCGCGAGCACGTCAAGACGCTGTACTTTCAGTGGGAACTGATCGAGCTCTCGCGGGCGATCGCGTACGCTGCCATCCCGGCGCTGATCGTCTCGGCCGGCATGATCCTCTACGGCGGACAGACGGCCGTCGTGCAGGGAGGCGTCCTCGGCGTCGACAGCGTCGTCTGGCTGGTCAGCGCCGCGACGACGGTCGCGCTGGTCCCGTTCGTCCTCCTGCTGGCCTACATCCTGCGGATCGTCACCGTCGCGAAGCGGACGCTGTCGATCGGTCCGCTCGTCCTCAGAGACACCGTCCACTCCGGGGGCGACGAAAACGGAGACGCGTGACTACACGAGGTACGTGACGGCGGTGCGCTTCTGCTCGACCTCGCGTTCGAGGTGCTGCTTGAAGTCGGCCAGTTCGAGGTCTTTCTCCTCGCGTTCCTTGCGGTCCCGGACGGAGATCGTGCCAGCCGCTTCCTCGTCGTCGCCGATGACCATCATGTAGGGCACCTTGTCGTCGTGGGCGACCTGGATCTTCTTGCCGACCGTCCACGAGCGGTCCTCGATCTCGACGCGGAAGTCGTCGAGTGCCGCCGCGATCTCCTCGCAGTAGTCGATGTTGTCGTCCGACACGGGGAGGATGCGGACCTGCTCGGGCGCGAGCCACGGCGGGAACTTCCCGTTGTAGTGCTCGATGAGCACCATGAAGAACCGCTCGTAGCTGCCATAGAGCGCGCGGTGGATCATCACCGGGCGGTGGTCCTCGTTGTCCTCGCCCGTGTACGTCAGGTCGAACCGGTCGGGCATGTTGAAGTCCAGCTGGACGGTCGGGCCGTCCCAGTGGCGACCCAGCGCGTCCTCGAAGGCGAAGTCGATCTTCGGGCCGTAGAACGCGCCGTCGCCCTCCTCGACGACGTAGTCGATGCCCTCTTGCTCTAACACCGCTTCGAGCTGGGACTCTGCCTTCTCCCAGATCTCGTCGCTGCCGGTGGACTTCTCGGGGCGGGTCGCGAACTGGACGGTGTAGTCGAGCGAGAACGTGTCCAGGATGTCGAGGATGATGTCCATGATCGACAGGACCTCCGCCTCGATCTGGTCGGGTCGGACGAACAGGTGGCCGTCGTCGATCGTGAACGACCACGTCCGCGAGAGCCCCGACAGTTCGCCGCGCTGCTCCTTGCGATAGACCTTGCCGTCCTCGAAGTAGCGGATCGGCAGGTCACGATACGACCAGGACTGCTGGTCGAAGATCGTCGCGTGGCCGGGACAGTTCATCGGCTTGAGGCCGTACTCCTCGTCGTTGACGTCCAGCAGGAACATGTCGTCGACGTAGTTGTCGTAGTGGCCCGACTTCTTCCACAGCTCGGTGCGGAAGACGTGGGGCGTCTCGACCTCGTCGTAGCCGGCCTCGCGGTTCAGATCCGCGACGTACCCGGAGAGTTCGTTGAGGACCGTCTTCCCGTTGGGTTCGTACAGCGGGAGTCCCGGACCCGTCGTCTCGTCGATGGAGAACAGGTCCATCTCCTGGCCGATCTTGCGGTGGTCGCGTTCCTTGGCCTTCTGGCGGCGCTCCATGTACTCGTCGAGTTCCTCTTCGGTCGGGAACGCGGTGCCGTACACCCGCGTGAGGGTGTCGTTGTCCTCGTCGCCGCGCCAGTACGAGGCCGACATCTCCAGCAGCGCGAAGCCGCCGATCTCGCCGGTCGACTCGACGTGGGGTCCCTGACAGAGGTCGTAGAACTCGCCCTGTTCGTAGAAGGAGACGGGGTCCTCGCCCGCTGCTTCGGTCTCCAGAATCTCCTGCTTGTACTCGTTGTCCTCGTAGCGATCGAGCGCCTCTTCGCGGTCGAGCATGACGCGTTCGATGTCGAGGTCCTCCGCGATGATCTCGTGGGCCTCGTCCTCGATGTCTTCGAGGTCGTCTTCGTCGAGGTCGACGCCGGTCACGTCGTAGTAGAAGCCGTCGTCGGTCCACGGTCCCAGTGTCAGCTCCGCCTCCGGGTACAGTCGCTGGAGCGCCTGTGCGAAGACGTGTGCCGCCGAGTGGCGAAGCACGTCGACGTACTCGTCGGCCCCGTCTGTGACGATTTCGAGCGCTGCGTCGTCGGGCAGCGGGGTGTGTTTGTCGACGAGCTCACCGTCGACGACGCCGGCGACCGTGTCCGAGCCGAGACCCGGGCCGATCTCGTAGGCGGCGTCCTCGACGGTGGCCCCGGCCTCGAGTTCGAGGGGGGAGCCATCCGGTAGCGTGACCGTGACCGTGCTCATGGACGGCACAAAACGACACGGTGGGATAAGTGTATTGAGACGGAGCGGCCGGTCTCGTGGTCAGTCGTCCCGGCAGACGCCGGGTGCATCGAAGGTGAGCGCCGGCTCGATGTCGGTGTTGTCGTTGCCGAGGTCGGCGGTGTTTTCGACGATCTGCTCGTCGTTGAGATAGATCGCGTTCTCGTAGGTCCCACTCTGTGCGACGATCTTGAGCGTGCTCTTCGGACAGTCTGGCTTGAAGACGACGTAGATGTCGTTGGTCGGTTCGGTTGCGGGATCGTTGGTGAGGACACCGTCCGCCAGATCGACCTCACGGCCCTCTGGTCCCGATTCGAGATCGTACGTCTTATCGACTGGATCGCCGAAGCTGTCCGGGTCGGAGTTCCAGTCGGCGTAGTTCCAACTCCCGAGATTGCCGCTGCCCTCTGGAACGCCGTCCCAGTGGACGTTGTCGGTCAGGACGAACACCCAGACCGGCGGTTCCAGTCCCTCGACCGGGCGGCCCTCGGTGTAGGCCTGGACGTAGTGCCAGTCGTTCGCCAGGGAGATCTTCCCCACGTCGGGCAGGTGACTTCGTCCCGGGACGCCTTGATTGTCCGGCCCCGGTCCGTCGGGATCGATCGACAGCCCGAACGCCACGTCGTCACCCACCTCGACGCGCTGCATGTCGTCTTCGTCCGGCCCGACGCGTGCGAACTTGAACCGCTCCTCGAAGGTCATCTCCGGACAGACCGTCGCCGACCGGAAGTCGTACTCCTGGACGATCGAGCTCTGGCCGCTGTCGGTCACGCTGATCACGGTGATCGAATCGCCCGGAATCAGGCAGGACAACTCGACGGCGTCGTGACCGTTCCACTGATACACGTCTCGATCGTTGATCCGAAGGTGGAAGGACGCCTCCGACTGTGACCGGACGGCGTCGGGCTGGATCGTCACGTTCCCCGTGTCGCCGTCCTGCCGGAAGTCGAAGCTCCCCATTCCCTGTACGGCCGCCGAGTCGACCCCGCTCTCACCGAGCGAGACGAACGTCACTGCCGAGACGGCGGCGAGCACGACGACGATGACGACCAGCAGAGCGACACCGATCACCGGCGAGACCGACCGTCCACGACGTGGCTGTGTCCATTCCACCGAAACCAACCCTTGTGATAGCCACAATTTTAGGGAGCGCAACAAGTAATTTCCGGTGGAAATCCCACTCCAAGTTCTTCTTTACATTGTTTTTAGTATGGCGTTTGATTTATTAAAGCTCTCAGGAACGTTCGAGGGGCGAAAAGAGGTCAACGGGCGAGTCACACTGTCGGCTGTACGTCTGTAACGAATGTTGGGACCTCGTGGTCTCGGCTATCTCGAAACAGCGACGCCGGCAGTATCAGTCAGACGCCACGACGGGACCACACATATTGGGGAGGCCGACGAAGGGGCGAACGATGGAGACGTACGACGACATTTTGCTGCCGACCGACGGAAGCAAGGGCACCGAAGACACCGTTGGCCACGCGCTCACACTGGCCCGGAACCACGACGCGACGCTGCACGTCCTGTACGTGGTCGACCGTCGGCGCTTCCTCGCGGCCGACAAGGAGACCCAGGACGACGTTATCGAGGCGCTGCGCGAACAGGGCGAAGTCGCGATCGACGACGTGACGGTGACCGCCGAGGACGCCGGAGTGACGGTCGAGACCGCGATGGAGGAGGGGATCCCGCACAAGACGATTCAGAAGTACGCGACGAACAACGACGTCGACGTGGTCACGATGGGGACTCACGGCCAGACTGGTCGCGATCGGGTCGCCACGCTTGGCAGCGTCACCGAACGCGTCTTGAAGGGCGTCGACGTGCCGGTACTGGTCGTCAACATCGAGTGACTGGTTTCGCCACCCGCAGGTGCCGGACCGTCACGAAGTGACAGCCAACAGTACGGGGCGATATCGACCGGTGAATGGAGAACAAGGTTAATGTTTCCCCCTCGGTAAGTTCCTGTTACCAACCGTATATTTCGGTGGTGACTGGTGGTGGACAGGCGAACGCTCACGCGTCGCGGTGCGCTGGCCCTCATGGGGAGCGGTGGCGCTCTCCTCGCGGGACAGACGCTCGGGCTGACGAAGTCCACGGCGAATCGACAGGCGTCCGTCGACGTCGTTTCCGACGCCGACGCGTTACTGGGTATCGAGGGTACGTCGGGATGTGGTGGCGGGTTCTCGCTGACGAACAACGGCCAGGACCAGTTCGTCGTCGAAATCGAGACCGACGCTATCGACGTGTTGCATCCGCGAACGGAACGGCGGCGCAAGCGCGTCCAGTTCCCGCTGCCGCCGGGGCCCGGCAACACCGTCGAAGTGCAGTTCGCTCCGGCCAGTGGCACCGCCGACGAGGTGCGAATTAGCGCGACGGGACCAGGCACGGAAATCGATCTGACGCGACGGGTGACGACGCCACCGCTCAGTGAAGGACAGTACCGGCTCTCACCGGTCCACTCTGGTCTGTATTTGGGGTACGACTCTGGCTGGTGGGGAGATGGCAGAGTCGAGCAAGTCGGGTACTCGATTTCGTGGATACTTACCCCGACCGACGACGGCTGTGCGTACACGATAGAGCACTATTGGCGTGACGGCGTTATCGCGCCGGAGAACCGCGACAGCAGCGGGTCTCCACTGATACTCGAATCGCCAGACGGAACGGAATACCAGCGCTGGAACGTCGTGCCGATACCGAACGCACCAGATCGGTATCGGATCGAAAACCAGGGGAGCGGATACGTCATCGACATCGATGGCGGTGATACCGAATCGGGCGCGGCGGCGATCCAGTGGCCCTGGAAGGGATCGAATCCGAGCGTCAAAAATCAGTTCTGGAAGATAGCGCAGGTGTGACACCGGAGACGGCGTGGCGGCTCAGTTGTCGTCGTCTCCTGTCGGGTCGTCTTCGCCGACGGCGTCGGTCGCCCCGTTCGAGCCGTCGCCCACCGAATCCGTCGAGTCGATCGTCGGGGCTCGGGGCTCGTAGCAGTACCGCACCCGATCGACGAGCACCACGAACCGGCCGTCGTCGCCGTCCTCGATCACGCGACGATCGCTGTCGATCGCCACGTCGACCAGATCCGCCAGCGAGTCGACGGTGACGACGCGCTCGTCGTCGTCCGGTTCGGGGACGCGCCCGACCGAGATCCACTCGTCGAAGCGGTCGCGCGTCCGTTCGGTCTGCAAGGCGGCCACCGTTTCGGGTGGGACGGCCAGCCGACCGCGACGGTCGGCGAAGACCAGTCCCGCCGCGGCGAGCAGCGAGAGGACCGCGAAGGCCGCGCCGCCGTAGATCCGGGCAGTGTTCTTCTCGACGGGGACGGAGACAGTCTCGGTCCGAACCGGTTCCTCCTGTCGTCCGGTCGTGTTCGCCGCGACCGCGTACGTGGCGGTACCGGGCCGGATCGTCAGTCGCTCGGTCCGGCTCCGTTCCAGTTGCTCCCCGTCGACGGTGGTCGTCACCCGCGTCGTGACGAGGACGAACAGCTCGATGCGCCCTGGCGTCCCGCCGAGTTCGCGCTCGATCTCTCTGGTCTCGTTGCGCTGCTGGGAGACGTTCACTCGAAAGCTCGTACGTGCGCTCTCGCCGGGTGCGACCGTCGTCTCCTTCGAGGCCAGCGAGTCGGTGACGCGCCAGAACTCGGTCCGGTCGTCGCCGGTTCCGCCGATCGAGCGTTTGATCAGTCGCACGTCCGTCGCGACGGTCGCCGCCTCGGGAGCGCCCTCGTGCCGGAAGCGGTGCTCGCCGGCCAGTGCCGGCGTCACGCGGAACAGGTACGCCGATCGGTTCCGGAGGACCGTGCCCGCCTCGAAGGCCCGCGTCGAGCGCTCGACGGTGGCCTGGTGGGCGAACGAGCTGTCGGTCGTCCACGAGGCGGTGACGCGTTGCTCGGTCGTCGTATCGGGCGCACTGTACTCGGCGTAAGCGACGAACCCACCGGCCCCGGCCAGCACCAGGCAGACGACCACCGCGACCGCGAGGTGCTGTGCGAGCAGGTGGCGCGAACGCAGTACCCACGCCGAATCGTCGCCCGTTCCCATTGCACGCTACTGTCTGGGCCACTACCAAAGACGTGACGGTCGGAACGGCGATCGTATTCGGGGCCGTCCGGTCGACCGCCATATCACATCGCCAACAGTGATCCGACGCCGTCGTACTGAGGGTGTGGCAACGACAAACACGCAATAGACCGTATGAATCGTCCGATATTTCCGTTTCGGGACGCGATAGACGCACAAGTTATTTATGAGTGGGCAAACATGTTATGGTAACCACCTTGGTGGGTGGTCGAGTGAATCATGAATCGACGGAACCTACTCATCGGCATTGGCACAGCAGCAGTTGGAAGCGGCGCAGTCCTGGGCAGCGGTGCCCTGACACAGGTCCAGGCGGACCGAACGGTCGAAGTCACCACCGTCGGTGACGCGAACGGTCTGATCGGTCTCGAAGGGGACGGCACCTACGTCACGAACGACAACACCGACACGCTGACCATCAACATCGGTGAAGCACTCGGTACGAATACTGGTGGTAGTGCAGAGGGACTGAACGACGACGCGACGACGATCATCGACTCCGTCGTCACGATCACGAACAACTCCACGACCGACGTGGACATCCAGCTGAACGGACCCTCGGGCAGTACTCCCAGTGACAGCGCGACGATCGGCATCGGTACCGTCGGCGATCTCGACGCGATCGTGACTTTCGAACTCGATAGCGCACAGAACCCACTGACGGGCGGATCCGGGGGCTCCAGCGGAGACTCGCTCGACCTCAAAGCGACCGTCAAGGCTGGCAAAGAAGTGCCGGACTCCCCCGACACCGACGGAAACGGATCGCTCGTGATCGTCGCGAACGAGAACTAAGCTCGGTCTCTCGTCAGACAGCCAGACGATAAGGCCGTAGCGACTGCCCAGCCGACGGCAAAACGAACTCGACGAATGGTAAGGTAACGAGATGGACACTCATCGGTCGCTGTTCCTCGCACTCCTGGTAGTCGGTGCTTTCGCCATCGCCACGACCACTGGTGCGTTCACGACCGGTGACGAGGCCGTCCGTGGCGTCTACCTCGATCCCGCCGACACGGCCAACGGAGAGCAGTACGCCGAGATCGGACCGGACGGGCAGCTTCGCGTCGAGATATCGAACCTGAATCCGGACTCGCGGACCGTCGTCGACGACGTGTTCGTCCTCGGCACCGATCTGGCGGAGGCCAGCGTCTGGATCGAAGACGACCGTTCCGCCGTCGACTTTTACCGGATGGACACCGGCGCGTCCGTCGAAGACGAGACCGATCCGGTGACGCTCACCGACGGCGAGTCCGTACGCATCGGGTTCGCCGTCGAGAGTGGGACCCCCGGCATCGTCATGGAGTCGATCACGCTCCGGGGAGCGATCCCCGACGAGACCAGCGAGGGCGGAACGGGCGGCGGAACGGGCGGCGGCGACACCGGCGGCGGAACGGGCGGCGGCGACACCGGCGGCGGAACGGGTGGTGGCGACACCGGCGGACCGCCAGCCGCGACCGAGACGCCGACGGATACTCCGACATCCACCGAGACCCCTGGCGACAACGCGACCGACACCGCGACGACGACCGACACCGCGGGCAGCGGCACAGGCGGCGGCACGGGCAGCGGCTCGACGGGTGGCTCGACCGGCGGCGGCACGACGGGCGACACCGCGACGCCGACGGACGACGGCACCGCCACTCCCGGAACCGCGACACCCACGCCGACCCAGACCGAGGTCGGTGGCGGCGGCCAGCCGACAGACGCGTCGATGGCGGGGATCGAAGTGGTCGGACTGACGACCGACCCCGAGTCGCCGACCGTCGGCGAGACGGTCACAGTGACGGCGACCGTCGAGAACCGCGGGACCGACACCGCGACGAGGACGATCGAGATTCGCGGCGGTGGCGGCGCGATCGCGTCCGAGACGGTGACGCTCGAACCGGGCGAACGGACGACCGTCAGCGGCACAGTCACCTTCGACGCGCCGGGGTCCTACGAGATTCAGGGCCAGAACGAGTCGGTGACCGTCACGGTCGACGAGCAGAGTCAGTCGCCACTGGAGATCGGGGGCTTCGCCCCGGCGCTGCTCGGCGGGCTGGTCCTGCTCGCCGCCGGTCTGGTACTGTTCGTCCTGTGGCGGTCCGACGACGCCGACTTCGTGGTCGTCCTCGCCGACGAGAGCCCGCCGACGCTGGAACTCGTCGGCGACGGGTCCGCCACGGTCAGCGAGACCGACGACGAGCGCACGATCCTCGGCTACGACGTGCCCGACGGCGAGACCGTGACGCTCGATCCGGCGTTTACGATCAGAAACACCGCAGCCAGCGCCGCGAGCGTGCGAGTCGTCGCCGTCGACGAGGAGGGTGCGCCGGTCACGGACGGTGTGACCGTCCAGAGCGCCGACGGCGACGACGTGACCGAGTTCCCCGACGACGATACGTCGCCCAACGCGATTCCGGCCGGTGGTTCCCTCGCCGTCCGGCTGGTGCTCGAAGCCGACGCCGTCGAGGAGATCGCGACCCTCCGCGTCGAGACGGCCGACTCTGAGACCGCCCCCAGTTTTCATCTCTGATACTTCGGTGAGAACGCTCAAGCGTGAGACGGGCGCATCTCCGATCGAGCGAGTCATGCGCAATCGGAGTCCCGTCGAGAGGTCTGATCGGATCACGCCACGCTGGAGTGGCCTCCACCCGACCGACATCGCGGTTCTGTTTTCGGTTCCGATACTGCTGGGGCTGGTCTTTCTCCTGCCGCTGTCGACGCGGCAGTCGCTGGTCTTCGAGTACACGGACCCGACGTTGCTGACGGCGGCGACCGCGCCGTTCGTCCACCTCAGTACGTCCCACCTCGCGGTCAACGTCGTGGGATACTTCCTCGTCGTCCCGGTAGCGTACCTGCTGAGCGTCGCGAGCGGGCGTCGGAGCCGCTTTTTCGCGGCTTTCTTCACGTTCGTTCTGGTGTTCCCGGTCTTGCTGTCGTACCTCAATCTGGCGGTCGTTCGCCCGGCCGCCGGCACCGGCTTCTCCGGAGTGACGATGGCCTTCGTGGGCTACCTCCCACTGGCACTGGCAGATTTCCTCGAAGCCCACGCCGACGTCGGGCCCAGTGAGACGGTCGCACCGACCCTCTTCTTCCTGGGTATCGCACTCGTCGCGGGGCTGAGCGTCCAGTCGGTCCAGCAAGATCGGGCGACGGTGTGGCTGGGCACTGCCGGACTGATCCTGACAGCGATTCTGGCGGCGCTGCTGTACTGGCTCTCGGCCCCGGATCGTGTGACTGATGTCGTCCGGAAGCTCCGGGGGATCTCCTACCGGCCGGGCAACGCCGAGCTACTGGGCTTTTCCGGCGTCGTCTTCGTCTCGTTTTTCTTCGTCGCCTTCCCGCCGACGACGGCGACGGGGGCGACCGTGGTCAACGTCTACGTTCACCTGCTGGGGTACGCGCTGGGGTTCATCGCGACGTACACGACCGTCGAGGTCGGGGCCCAGTTGCCGGGCGAGGAAACACCGATCTGACGGCCGAGAACGCTTTTGTCGCTCGGGCGTCTACGTCGCCCCGTGTCAGTTCGCGCGACCGTCGGGACCGTGCTCGAAGTGGCCGCGATCGTCGCCGTCGCGGCACTGGTGCTCGGGGCGATCCTCGGCCAGCCGATCCTGTTTTCGTACGTCGAGACGGGGAGCATGGAACCGACGATCGACACCGGCGACGGCTTCGTCGCGGTCCCGTCGGTGCTCGCCGGGAGCGTCGACGAAGGCGACGTCGTCGTCTACGAGGCCCGAGAGCTCCAGGGCGGTGGACTGACCACCCACCGCGTCGTCGGCGAGACCGACGAGGGATACATCACGAAGGGCGACGCCAATCCCTTTACCGACCAGGACGGCCCCGAGCCGCCGGTGACCGACGACCAGATCGTCGCCCACGCGCTCCAGATCGACGGCACGGTCGTCGTCATCCCGGCGCTCGGCGTGGGGATCGGTGCGGTCCAGGAGGGCGTCCTCGCGTTGCAGTCCAGTTTCGCACAGCTCGTCGGGTTCGGCGACTCGCTGGACCGACAGGGTTCGGGCGTCGTCCTCTTTGCGGTGGGGTTCGTGCTGTTCGCCCTCACGCTCGTGGTGGATGACGACCGCAAGCGCAGCACCGAGCGGTCGCGTGATCGACCCGGACTGCTGAACGCGCGGACCGCGACGATACTGCTGGTGCTCGCAGTGCTGGTCCCGGCCAACGCCGCCATGCTCGTGGGCAACGGCACGCAGGAGCTGGTCGTCGACGGCGACACCGTCGCCCAGAGCCCGGACATCGTCCCCGGCGACGACGCGACCTGGGAGATCGGTGTCGACAACTACGGACTGGTCCCGATCGTGCTCGTGTTCGAGGGCGAGAGTGCCGGCACCAGCGTCCTCGACGAGCAACTGACCGTAGGGCCCGGACAGGCCGCGACGCTGTCGGTGTCGGCGACCGCACCCGAGCCGGGCGAGCAGACCGTCCTGTCGGTGACGGAGTATCGCTATCTCCACGTGCTGCCCGCCCCGGTCGTCGCCGCGCTCCACGAGCGACACCCGCTGCTCGCACTCGCCGCGGTCAACGCCGTGCTGGTGGGCGTCACGACGCTCGTGGTGAGTCGCGTCGTCGGGTTCCGGACCGTCAGGGTCCGTGAGGGCGGGAACGCGTCACTGGGAACCAGAGTCCGCCGTCGTTTGGACTGACGGCCGAGTGCCAGCCCGTAGCTATATGTCTCGCTGGGCCGACGTTGTGCTGAATGCCAGTCCAGACACCCACACCGTGGGATCGCCAGCTCGGCGCTGCGGGAGACGGTACATGACCGCCACACCCGGCACGAACGTCCTCACGCTGGCACCGTCGCTCAGTGCGGCCAGAGACCGGCAGTGTGCGCAGCTACTGGGCGTCGTCGTCGCGTGTCGGTAGGCGTCTCACCCGTCGCCGACGGCCGTATAGTTCGACCGACACTTTTTGCCGACTGCCACCCTACACTGTGTATGGACAGTCGCGAGTACTCGTTCGAAGGGGAGACGCCGACGATCAACGGCTACGCACACGTCAGCAGCGACGCGACCGTCGTCGGCGACGTGCGGATCGAGGCCAACGCGAACGTCTGGCCCGGCGTCGTCCTCCGGGGAGACGTGGGGCCAGTCGAGGTGGGACGAGAGAGCGCCATCGGCGACAACGCTACGCTCCACGCCTCGACGGTCGGCGAGAACGTGATGGTCGGACACGGGGCCGTGCTCAACGACGCGACCGTCGAGGACGGCGCGCTCGTCGGGTTCAACTCGACGGTCAGCGAGGCGACGATCGGCTCCGGCTCCATCGTCGCGATGGGGACGGTCGTGCCGCCGGGATACGACGTGCCCCCGGACTCGTTCGTCCGTGGGAGCCCCGCCTCCGTGACGCCGCTGTCCGAGACGACCATCGATCCCGAAGCCGTGTTCGAAGCCTTCTCGTCGGGCGACTACGCCAACCTCGCGGCCCGCCACGAGGAACTGTTCGAGTAGCGTGGGGCGGTCGGGAAGAGCACGAATCGGTCCGACGGCGAGTCCACGAGTCGTTCGCCGTCGCGAGCCCGGTGTCTCGGCACTCTGACCGGACCAAAGAGACACAACACTAATTCCCCCGGTCGCGCATACCACTGCCATGGACGACGTGGTCGACCTGGTGAGACGGTCGCTGTCGGGGGAGAGCGACGCGGAGTTTCGTGAACGGATCGCCGAGCAGGCCGACCAACTGCGCGACGCGATCGAGGCGGGCACCTTCGACAACGAGGACTTCGCAGTCGGACTCGAAGTCGAGGTGTACGCGATCGACGCCGAGCCGGAACCCGCCACGGACGACGACGGCGAGGACGAACCCGACGAGGCGACACTCGACGCCGACCTGAGCGGTGGCAGCGGCGGTGATCTGGGTTCACTCGAACCGGCGGCGGACGCTGCCGACGATTCGTTCGACTCCGACGAGGACGACGGGGCCGACGAGCCCTACATGGACCCTGCCGACTGGGAGGGGCGACTCGCCGAGCTTCCGGAGTCGATCTTCGGGACCGCTGCAGCCAAGGAACTGGGCGTCCACAACGCGGAGATCAACACCGATCCCGACGTGCTCGGCCCGACCGGGCTGGCGGTCCAGACGACCTCCACCGAGATGCGCATCAAGAAGGCCCGCGACGCGGCCCGCGAGGAGAACCGCGAACTCGTGCTGGACGCGATGTGGACGATCCCGCCGGCGGCGGGGAGCGTGTCGTACCTCTCGGACGTCGAGGAACGCGACGGCTTCGTCTTCGCCGAGAACATGCGACAGGATCCCCGCTACGTGGCGCTGGACAACGAGGCGCTGGGCCACGCTGGGGGCGAGATCGACTTCTCGGTGCCCGGCGCGAGTCACTCGTTCCCGACGATCCTCTTCGAGTCCCTGACCGCCTCGATCCAGCCACACCTCCAGATCCCCGACAGCGACGCGTTCCCGGCCTACTACAACGCGGCGATCCGGACGCTGGGGCCGATGGTCGCGCTGACGGCGAACTCGCCGCTCCTGCCAGCGGACATGTACGACGCGGTCGAGGACCCGCGGGCGCTGCTGGAAGACACCCACCACGAGCTCCGGATCGCCGCCTTCGAGCAGTCGGTCAACACCAGCGAGAACCCCAAGGTACGAGTCCCCAGCGACATCGAGACGACGACCGAGGTCGTCGACCGCGTCGTCGAGGACGACCTGTTCGCCCCGTTCCTCCGGGAGTGGATCGAGGACGGCACTCGGAGCGGACTCCACGACACCTACTGGGAATTCGACCACAAGCGGGGGACCTACTGGCGGTGGCTGCGCTGCGTGATCGGGGGCGATCCCGTCGACGGAGCCGGTGACGAGCGGTCCCTGCGCATCGAGTACCGGCCGATCCCCACCCAGCCGACGGTCGCTGACACGATCGCCGTCCAGGTCCTGACGGCCGGCCTGCTCCGCGGGCTGGTCGTCGCCGACCATCCGCTCGCGGAACTCCCCTGGCAGGACGCAGAAGCGAGCTTCTACAGCGCCGCCCGCGAGGGACCGGACGCCGACCTCGCCTGGGTGACCGCCGACGGCCAGCGCACGACCGACCACGACGCGATCTACGACGAGGTGTTCGAATACGCCCGGCGGGGGCTGGCGAGTCAGGACGTGCCCGAGAGCCAGATCGACGAGATGCTGGCACCGATCGAGCGACGACGGGCACTCGGGACCACGCCGAGCCAGTGGAAGCTCGACCGGGTCGGCGAGTACCTCTCGGAACACGACCTGCCCGACGCGATCTGTGAGGCTCAGCGCGACTACTACGAGCTGAGCCGCGAGCACGACACGTTCGCCGACTGGCTGTGAGGTCGAGCGACACTGTTTGCCGTCTGCCGACGGCGTCCGTTTCACGGATCGACGGCCCGGCCGCTCGTACTCATACTACCGGCTGTAAATCTGTGAGCGATTTCGCCACCCCGGGGTGGCGAAGATCCTCACGAAGTTACAGCCGGCAGTATCAGCACCGACGAGCGCCGGTCCCCCGCGTGACGCTCTCGAGGTCTGCGCGTCCGCCATCGAGGGGAACGCCAGTGTACGGGTCCGTCGACAGGAGGGCCGCTCCGTCGAGGTCCGCGTACTCGACGAGCGGCGCGAGGTGCCAGGCCGGCGCGATCGACGCGTTCGATTCGAGCATACAGCCGAGCAGCACGTCGAGCCCGTGTGCGTGTGCGGCGTGGATCTGTTCGACTGCGGGACGGACGCCGCCACACTTCATCAGTTTCACCGTCACGAGGTCGCAGGCGTCGGCCACGCGTGGCACGTCCGGGGCGGCGACACAGCTCTCGTCGGCACAGACCGGCAGCGACGTGGCGCTGGCGACCCGTGCCAGACCGTCCAGATCGTCGGCCGCTACTGGCTGTTCGAGGAACTGCACGTCACGCCGGGACAGCCAGTCGGCCTGCTCGATAGCGTCTGCGGGGCTCCACGCGCAGTTGGCGTCGACTCGCAGCGTCGCGTCGGGTGCGCCGCGCCGGACCGCTCGAATGCGACTCCGGTCGTCGTCGGTCCCGACCTTCACTTTCAGCGTGTCGTACCCGGCCTCGACCGCGCGCTCGGCGCGCTCGGCCATCGTCTCGGGATCGGCGATGGCGACCGTGTACGAGGTTCGGGGGGCCGCCGCCGGATCGAGCCCCCACTGCCGATAGCAGGGGACGCCGAGGTCCCGCGCCGCCAGGTCCGCGAGCGCCGTCGAGACGGCCGCCCGGACCGCGGCGGCGTCGGGAAGCCGGGTCGCGAGCGTGTTCGCGACGCGCTGGCTCGCGTGGGGATCGTCCCACGCTTCGACGACCGGCCGGAGGTCTTCGAGGGCCTCACAGACCGAGTCCGCCGTCTCGCCGTAGTACTCGCTGGGCGCTGCCCCACCGACGCCGGTAGTGCCTTCGTGTGTTATTTCGACCGTCACGACGGCTGCGGTGGTCGTCGTGCCACGCGCGATCCCGAACGGATCGTCTGTCGGCAGCTCGTGGCGCTGGAACGAGAGCCTCACGTCACCACCGCCAGGAGGTCCTCGTCGACGCCGAACCGGACGGGATCCGTCGCGGGAACGCCCAGCTCGTCGGCGTACGTCGAGACAGCCCGATCGGCGGCCTCGGGGTGCAACGACTGCGTGTTGAGCGTGCCGGCGACGACGGGCGCGTCCGCGACCGGGGCAGCGACCGACTCGTAGAGGCTGGCGTACTCCGCGACCGGCGGAATCGCGGTGTCCTCGTACCCGTTGACCGCGGTCCGGCCCGCGACGTGACAGAGCACGAGCCGGTCCGGTCGTGCGCCGTGGAGGATGCTCGTCGTCACGCCGGAGTACGCGGGGTGTGCCAGAGCCCCCTGTCCCTCGACGATCAGCAGGTCGTGATCCTCGGCCGCCGCCTCGACGAGTCGCTCGACGGCACCGGCGGCGAAGTCGGCGATCACTCGGTCGACGACGATCCCCCACCCTTCGATCAGGACGCCGGTCTGTCCGGTCGGGACGACTGCGGCGTCGATCCCCCGCGCTCTGGCGGCGTCGCGAAGCTCGTAGCTGGCGGTCATCTTCCCCGACGAGCAGTCGGTGCCGACGGTCAGCACCACGTCGGCGTCGACCGCTCCGGCGGTCCCGTCGGCGACCGACAGGTCGTCGGGCGGATCGCGCAGATCGCGCAGTTCGCAGTCGTACTGTTCGGCCAGCGTCGAAAACTCCGGGTCGTCGGTCAGAAAGGTGTGGAGCCCGGCGATCACGTCACAGCCGCGTTCGATCGCCGTCCGAACGTCCGGCCGCCACGACTCGACGAACCCGCCGCCGATCGGTGCGATCCCGATCACCAGCGCGTCGACTGCCGGCACGTCGTCCATGCTCTCGACGATCGGCGCGTCCTGTCCGTCGGCCACGTGGTCGTTCACGCGGTCGCCAGCGGTGTCGCGGTCGATCACCGCCCGCACGTTCTGGTCGCCGTAGCGCAACACGCCAACGGCCGTCTTCGCCCGGCCGGGGAACTGTCCGTGAGCGAGCAGTGCGATGTCCATAGGTCGAACCTCGCACGCCCACCGAGTAAAACCTCGCCCGGCCGCCGACAGTCACAGCACCCGCAGCTGGACGCGCCAGAACTCGTGGACGGCATCCGCGAGCGCCGCCTCGGGCTCGCCGGTCGCGTCGACGGGCTGGGTCGCGTCGGCTCGGTCGGCGAACTTCGAGAGCAGGCTGCGCTCGCCGACGACGTAGAGCCGCTCGGCGTCGCGCTCCTCGATGGCGGCCAGACAGCGGTCGACGTGGGAGTCGATCTGGGCGTCCCGGAGGCGTTCGAAACGCGCCTGCGAGAAGCCGCCCTTCGAGTGCTGGCTCTTGAGTTCGGAGTCGAAGCCGTGGAAGGCGATCCGCTCCCGACCCACGTACTCGCCGAGTGCGAACAGGTCGGAGCGCACGAGCGCGACCGCGTACTCGCCCGTCGGCTCGAACCACGTGCGATCGATCGCGAACCCGTCGCGCCACTCGGCGAACGGTTCGGGCGAGACGGGCGTCGAGAGGGTCGTCGCGACGAGTCCCGCGTCGTCGACGACGAGCAGGCACGGAGCGGCCCGTCGGACGAGCGGGGCGTCGTCGCCGACCGCGTCCCGGACGGCGGCGGGGAGGTCGTGTTCGTCGGCGACGTAGGCGGTCAGTGCCCCCTCCGGCCCGGTCTCGACGGAGTCGAGTCGATCGAGGACGCCCTCCAGTCGCTCGCCCGAGAGGGTCTCTTCCCGGCGGAACTCGCCGCGTCCGGACTGGCCTTGCTGGCGCTGGACGCGATCTTCGAGTTCGGTCACGCGGTCTTCGAGTCGGTTGACGCGCTCCTGTGCGGCCTGGCGGTCGCTGACGGCGTCGGCACGGCGGTCCTGCTCGGCGTCGAGTTGGCGCTGGAGGTGGCGTTTCTCCTCCTCTAACTCCTCGATGCGCGCTTTCAGCGATCGACGGCCGAACAGCTCTTCGAGCATCGACTGAGACCGGAACGTCCTGACGTATAAACGTTCACACCGCGTCCAGCGTTCACAGCGCGGTCCCGGTCATCGAGAGGAGCTGTCGGGCTCGGTCGGCCTTCGCGAGCAGGACCTCCTGGAGCGTCGGTGGATTGGCCACGTCGACCTCGGCGAGTACGTCTTCCGGCACGGCGAGCGTGTCGGCTGGCACCGCATCGTCGCCCTCGACCGCGAGGTGACGGGTGCCGAGCTTGACGACGAGCGGACGGTCTGTCCGCTCTAGGCCCTCACCGTCCGTGTACAGCTGTCGGTTGACCTGCTCGTGTTGCTCGCGGCACATGGCCGGCGAGCCGTCCGCGCTGGGCTCGACGTACAGTCGCCCCAGATAGTAGCCACGGGAGAATCGTTCGAACATACAGTACGTTTCGTGGTATGTGATACCATGATATAAACCCTCGCCGTGAACGGTATCACGTCGGGCAATCACACCGCTGGCCGTGTCGTCCACCAGACAGCCGTCGCGATCGACGGCGGGCGGCGATAGCGGGTCCAACCGCTCGACGGGGCCGAATGAACGCTCTCGACGGCGCAGGGTCGCTCGATCAGCAGCGTGAACGGTTCATAGTCGACACCTGCCCGCGCTGAACAGTGCGAACAGTGAGTATCGTTTTTTATGCACTCCCGACCACATGCAGGTGAACATGAACAGTCGGCAGGCCACGTTCGTCGCCGTCCTCGCGGTCGTCGCCGTCGGCGTGGCGGCGCTTCCGGCGAGCGGGGCGAACGCGCAGGCCACCAACGAGACAGCC
This sequence comes from Halomicrobium sp. HArcht1-1, assembly GCF_058933285.1. Classification (NCBI taxonomy): domain Archaea; kingdom Methanobacteriati; phylum Methanobacteriota; class Halobacteria; order Halobacteriales; family Haloarculaceae; genus Halomicrobium; species Halomicrobium sp. HArcht1-1. The sequence continues at coordinate 735,361 of NZ_JBZYDL010000001.1, read as the reverse complement.
GAGAACGGGACCGAGGCGGACATGGGGGCACAGCTGACAGCCTTCATGCAGGCCAGTGCCGCCGAGACCAACGACACCGTCGAGTCGGGGATGTGGGCCGCCGGCTTCGAACGGGCAAACGAGTCCGAGCAGGCGCGGCTGGCGACCGACAGGACGACCGAGATCGAGCGGCGACTCCAGCGCCTCCAGGAGCGCAACCAGACACTCCAGGAGCGCTACGAGAACGGCTCGATCGACGAAACCGAGTATCTGGTCCGGACCAGCCGACTCGCCGGTGAGATCAACGCACTCCGACACAGCATCGACGACACCGCGACCGCAGCACGGACCGCGGGCGTCGACCCGACCGGCATCGAACGGCTCCGGGGGCAGGCCCGGAACGTCACGACGGGCGACGTACCGGGCGTCGCCCGCGGTATCGCAACCGGGCAGGGGCCACCGGCGAACGCCGGACCACCGGACTCGATCGGCGACGAGCAGGGACCGCCAGACGAGGCCGGCCCGCCGTCGGGGGACAACGCGACGCGAGGACCGGCCGCTAACGTGACCCGAGGGCCGGGAGCCGGCGACCGAGGCCCCGGTAACGGGACCGCGGGCGACGGACCGGCGTCCGAGGGAGAACGACCCGGCGGTGGGCCGCCCAACGAGACCGGCCCGGCAGACGACGGCGCTGACAGGGGTGGGACGACAGACCCTAGGCGCGGGGGTGTGCAAAACGGGTCCGACGGTGGGACGGCAGACGACGGCTCCGAAACGACGGCCCAGTCCACAGCGTCCGAGAGCGACACGGGATCGACAGACGACGCCGATCAGAGCACGAGCGACGACTCGAACCGGGACGACGGCGAGTCGGCGAGTGGCGACGGTGCGTCAGCGAACGGCGACGGTGGCGACGACGCCGACGGCGGGTCGTCCGGGAACGGACCATCTGACGACGATCCGCCCGGGGGAGACTCCTCGGGAGGACCGCCGGACGACGCCCCTGGCAACGGTCCGTAATCCCCATCGGGCGAGGGGACACCCTTTTCCCCACTGGTAGCCTACCCCGGGGTGAATGGACTCCGCCGAGCTGCTCGATCTCCTCGGGAACGCGAACCGTCGTCGCATCTTGCGCCTGTTAGCACACAAGCCCTGCTACGTGACCGAGATCAGCGAGTACATCGGCGTCAGCCCGAAAGCAGTCATCGACCACCTCCAGAAGCTCGAAGACGCGGGACTCATCGAGAGCCGGACCGACGACCAGCGGCGCAAGTACTTCTCGATCGCCCGCAACCTCCGGCTGGAAGTCCGGGTCTCGCCCTACGAGTTCGGGACCAAGAGCGCGTATCCGGCCCGTAGAGGCTTCGACATGAGCTCCTGTCGACACCTCACCATCGACGTGGGCGACGACGACGGCGACGACTTGCAGTCACTCGCCAGCGATCTGGAGCGACTCGAACAGCTCGAAAACGAGCTGTCGCTGGCCCAGCGCTGGGTCCAGGGCCAGGTGACCGACCTCCGGGAGCGCATCAGCGAGCGCATCGACGACGGCCGGGAAGACGGCCGCCTCTCCGCCGAAATCGTCAGCGCGCTCGCGAACGGCATCCACTCGGTCGAGCGTATCAGCAGCGAGGTCGAGGCCCCACCGGAACTCGTCGAGGACGCGCTGGCGTGGCTCGCCGAGGAGGGGATCGTCGAGCGCCACGCCGACGGCTGGCAACTGGCCGACTAGAGGTCTCGCGTCAGCCCGTCGCGGAGGTCACGGCCGGCGTAGTGGCCCACCAGCGCGGCCAGCCCGCCGGCGACGCCGCCCGCGACCGGAACGAGGCCGCCCGAGACGACCGAGAGCGTGATCGATCCCAGCACGGTCGTCAGGACGCCGACCAGGGCTCCGGCAGTGCCCGCCTCGACGTACCGTGCGTCGGTCGAGACCACGCCCAGCACGAACAGCACCGCCAGCACGCCGACGACGCCGCTCAGGGGTCCCAGCGGGAGCGCCCCGCCGACCACGAACGTCCCCACGAGTGCGCCCGCGAGCTGGAGGGCGAACGAGACCGGGGAAACGGCGTCGCCGACGCGCCCCCGGAGCCCGCCGCCGGCCGTCGTCTCGTCGGCCGTGTCGGTGTCGGTCTCGAAGTCGGTCGCCGTGTCGAACCCGTCGTCGAGCCCGGCGAAGTCCTCCGTCGCGCCGACCGACGCGTCCGTCTCGCCCACACCGACCTCGTCGACAGCCTCCTCGTCAATCGTCAGGTCGTCGGTGCGCTCGCTCATACACCACACTGTGAGCGCCTGGGGTATGGGCCTTTCTCCCCCGTCGGTCGACTTCCCCGTCGGTACCCGTCCGCGATGAGCAACCGTCTTTGGCGGGGACGCACTACGACCGAGTGGCCGATGACGAGCGATCGCGGTTCCGAGTGTGGATGACCACCGCGCAGCGACGAACCCTATGAGTGCCGAGGCCAGCTTTCCGTCCGTACATTTCGAGAAAGACGTGAACGAACGTCAGAGAATCGCGTCTACGACCCGCTGAGAGAGCTACCTGCTCACACGACGAGCAGACGTACAGTCCACGCTCGACACGGTTCGACTTCGTGTCGTCACCACATCGTGAACACGTTTTCGAGGTGTCCCACTCGTTCTCCTTCAGCACCTCGACGCCACGGCTCCTGCCTTTGTGTTCGAGGGACTGGTAGATGCTATTGATCGACGTGGGACCCGACGAAATGCCGAGGATGGGCCCACACAAACAATACTATCATAAGGGTGAATGGAATTTGAAAGATTCAAATCGCCTTTGTTTTAGTTCTTTGACGAAAATTATATATACAATCCTACCGCAACAAAAACTGGATCAACAATGGGGGAAGATCCGGTAATACGCAAACGAGTTGCGGGGAGTAGCCTACCACGTGTCACCAAGTCACGTGTCGCAAAGACAGGGGTACTGATCCTCTTTTTGACGGTTCTTGGTCTCTTTGTGGTACAGACGGCCGCCGCCCATGGAGCACCGTCGGATCCGATTGGCCAGGGGTTGGCCTGTTACGAGGAGGTTAAGAGTGAGGGAGAGACAAACGAGATGTGTGAGTTTGCACGCGAGCAGAGCGGACAGGCAATCTACAACTGGCAGGGAATTCGCGACGGTGATGCGGGCGGCGATCACCGGGAGAACATCGACGACGGTGAACTCTGTAGTGCCGGAAGCGAAAGATACGCTCCGTACGATGAGCCAGGAGACTGGCCTTCGACGACGATCGAGCCCGGTACGCAGACGTTTACTCTCGATCTGACCGCGCCACACGAAGCCAAGTACTTCAGGTTCTACATGACCAAGGATGGATGGGATCCAGACACCGCGCTTGCGTGGGATGACCTGGAACTGATCCACGAGACTGATCCGATGAGTCCCACTGAAACGACGGAAATCAGTGGTGTGGATGTCCCTGACCGCAACAACAAAGAGCACATCATCTACATGGTCTGGCAGCGATCCGATTCGCCAGAAGCGTTCTATTCGTGCTCCTACGTTGACATCGCCGGCGCTGATGATGGCAACGATGACACGCCAGATCAGCCCGACACGCCAACTGACACGCCAGATCAGCCCGACACGCCAACTGACACGCCAGATCAGCCTGACGTGCCCGCGTGGGACTCCGAAGCCACGTACACGAGCGGCGACCAGGTGACCTACAACGGCAAAACGTGGGAGGCCAAATGGTGGACGCAGGGTGACGAACCCGGTTCCTCCGAGTGGGGTCCCTGGGAGCAGGTCTCCGGCGATGACACGCCAGATCAGCCCGACACGCCAACTGACACGCCAACTGACACGCCAACTGACACGCCCGATCAGCCGGACGTGCCCAAGTGGAATTCGAGTACGGCCTACACAAGTGGCGACCAGGTGAGCTACGACGGCGAAACGTGGGAAGCCAACTGGTGGACGCAGGGTGACGAACCCGGTAGCTCCCAGTGGGGGCCATGGGAACGAGTAGAGTAGTGAGAAGGTAACATTTCCACCGGAAGAAGCGAATCGACTCCTTTTTTACAGTTGCTGGTCGGGCAGCGAGCAGAAAATCCCATGACCGACTGCCAGTCCCTGTGATTCACGACGTGTTTGACATCCTCCTCCGCGTGAACGCGGAGGAATCCCGAGCGGTGGGAGTTTCAGGTCTGTAGTCCAATCACCGGACTCCCAGTCCTTTCGGGCACGGGTAGTCCCACAGTGTCGGACTGGTGGACTGCTGGCCATGCCAAGTGGCCGTTACCCCTATCCTCGACCGTACATGGCGTCCCGGTGTTGTTTTTGCCACAGGGACGCCAGTAGGCGTCAGCAGAGTCGGGGGTACCTTCTGACTCGCTTTGAGCAGTCGGCACAGACACACTCTGCTGGAATGTGCGTTCACCGACTACCCTTTCGGATACTGTCTCATTGCGTGGGTGGACAGGCCACCTCCGAAGGACGGTTCGGAATCCGCTCCGTTCCGACCGATTCCTACCTACTGATAGGGTTTCCTGTCGCTTAAACACCAGTATTCTGAAACTCAGAGTGCTGTCGAACGTGGATACTTTCCCCAAGTGACGGCACGTATCCACGGCGTGAACGCCGTGGTATTGCGCCTGTTCAGCGTATAAGCCAGACGTGTCTCTCGATGGATCGAACGGTCCGTTCAACGCGTTTGATACTACCGGCTGTAAGTCTGTGAATGATTTCGCCACCCCGGGGTGGCGAAGCTCGTCACGAAGTGACAGCCGGCAGTATGAGCTCTGTTCTCCGGCGTGCGAATCGGAGCGTCGCTCCGTGAGGTGTTTGGCCACCGTCGAGAGGGGCCATCGCGCAGCGATTGCTGTCACTGAATGCATAAAATAAATGCTGTCCCACGTCTGACACACCGACAATGGTCCTCTCCGACGTTTTGCTCGCCCCGCTGGGACTGGCGGCCCTCCTCCTGGCAGTGCCGATCGTGGTGTTGTATCTCGTTCGTCCAGATCCACAGGAACGCACGCTGCCGACGTTCCGGTTTCTCGTCGCCGGTGAACGCCAGCAGTCGTCGACGCCGTTGCTCGAACGGATTTCACGGAGTCTCCTCCTGGTGGTGCAGGTGCTCGTCGTACTCGTGCTCGCGGTCGGACTGGCGACGCCGTACGTCACCGTCTCCGAGCGGGCGACGGTCGAAGAGACGGTCGTGGTCCTCGACACGAGCGCGTCCATGCAGACCGAGGCCGACGGCGAGACACGCTTCCAGCGGGCCGTCGCGGCCGCCCGGGGGGAGGTGACGGGGTCGACCTCTGTCGTTATCACGACCGACGGGGGTGAGGTACTGCTCCAGCGGGGCACGCCGACGACGGCGCGGGAGACGCTGGCAGGACTCGGCCCGACAGATGCACCGGGGACGCTCGGCGGCGCTGTCTCACAGGCCACGTCCCTCGCCGGTGAGAACGGCCGGATCGTCGTCCTGAGCGACTTCGCGGGCGAGGGGTGGACGACCGCGATCACGACGGCGCGGGGACGAGGCCTCTCCGTCGATCTTCGACAGTTCGACCGCGGCGGGGACGCGAACGTCGGCTTCGTCGACCGGCGGTTCACCGGCTCGAAGGTGACGCTGTCGGTGAAAAACTACGGCGACGCGACCGTCACGCGGACCGTCCGGCTCGGCGACGCCCAGCGAGAGTTGCAGCTCGGACCCGACGACGTCGGCTCGGTGACGATGCCGGTCCCGGCCGGGGGGAGCGAGGCCCGACTCGACTCGGGTGACAGCTTCCCGGCTGACGACAGCGTCTACGTCGCAGCGCCGCCGGACGCGGCCGTCGACGTACTGGTGGTGACCAACGACCGGAACCGGTATCTCACCACCGCGTTGTCGGTGGTCGACCGGGTGAACGTGACCGTCAGGCAGCCGCCGACGACGATCCAGGGCGAGTACGACGTCATCCTGTACAGCAACGTCGAGCCGAGCGCGCTGTTGCCCGGCAACGTCGAGAGCGGGCGCGAACTGGTCGAAGACGGTGGCGGCGTGGCGGTGCTGGCACAGGACGACCTCCCACAGCGGTACCGGGATCTCCTCCTCGTCGACCCCGGCGAGACCCGAACGGGCGCGACAGTGGGCCAGACGGCACAGACACAGCTCACCCGCGGCATCGACTTCCAGCCCCCAGAGGAGTACGTCGCGGGCTCGCTGCGCTCGGGCTCGGTTCAGGTGGGGCTGAGCGACGGGACGCCCCTGATCGCGACCGACGACCGAAGCGGCGGCCGCGTCATGTACTACGGCTACATCGAGGATCGGTCCAGCTTCAAGTTCAACTACCAGTACCCCGTGTTCTGGAAGCGGGCGGTGTACTACCTCGCGGATAGGGAGCCGTTGCCGGCCCTGAACCACGAGACCGGCGAGACCGTTCGGTTCGGCAACACCACTGTGGAGGGGCCAGACGGCCCCGTCACCGGCAACGCAGTCACGCTCCAGCGGGCCGGCCACTACCGGAGCGAGAGCCGGCAGGTGAGCGCGTCGCTGCTGGACGAGAGCGAGTCGAACACCGCCGTCGAAGCGCTCGATCGGCGTTCCGGGACGGCCGGGAACCTCACTCGGACCGAACGACGGTCGGTGCCACAGCCGTTGACCGAGTACGTCGCGCTGGGCGGACTGGTGCTCGTCCTGGTCGAGGTCGGCTACCTTCGCCGACGGGGTGATCTCTGATGCGAGTGTCCGCCACCGTCGCGGAGGGGCTCACCGTCGGCGTCGAACACCTCTGGCCGCTGCTTGTCCTGCCGATCGCGGTCGGCGTCCTCGCGTCGCTGATCCGGCGTGGCAGCGGCGGGCCGCGGTCGGCATCGAACCGGAGCCGTCGGCTCCTGCTCGCCAGTCGCGTACTCGTCGTCTGCCTGCTCGTCCTCGGCGCGATGGGACCGTACACCGCCCAGACCCGCGAGACGCCGGGTGAGCCGGGCGTGACACTGCTGACGGACGAATCCGCGAGCATGGGGATCTATCCGAACACGACCGACGAACTGGTACGGGACATCGAAGACGAGGGTGTCCCGGTGACGCGGGTGACGGTCGGCAGCGACTCTGCGTCGCGGATCGGTGACGCCGTGGCGGCGAACCTCCGGGAAAACGGCACGATCGCCGTCGTTTCCGACGGTCGCGTCACGGCGGGACGGAGCCTGTCGACAGCCGCCGCCGACGCCGACGCGCTCGACGCGACCGTCCACGGCGTCACGCCCCAGTCGCCACGCACCGAGCGAGCCGTGGCGATAGCGGGACCGTCGACGGTGAGCCGCGGCGTCCAGTCCCGGTACACCGTCTCGATGCGGGGCGTGAGCGTCTCCGAGCCCGTGCCGGTGACGGTGACGATCGACGGCGAGACGGTCACTGAGGGGGAACTTCGACCGGACGGGACGCTCACTGTCGATCACACGTTCGAGGAACTGGGGGCACACCGCGTGACCGCGACGCTGTCGGGCGAGGACGAATACGCCCGAAACGACGTGTTCTACGAGAGCGTCCGCGTCGTCGAACAGCCCGACGTACTGTACGTCGCACAGGGCGAGTACCCCCTCCGGAACTACCTCGACTCGCTGTACAACGTCACGACGGCCGCGTCGGTCCCGGCGGCACTCGACGACTACGCCGCCGTCGTCGTGCAGGACACGTCGGCGAGCGACGTGGGGAACGCCACCGCGCTCCAGGACTTCGTCGTCAACGGCGGCGGGCTGGTCGTCGCGGGCGGTGACAACGCCTACGAGAACGGCGGCTACGAGACGTCGCCGATGGGCTCGATGCTCCCGGTCCAGGTCGGGAACGCGACCGGCGGCGAGTCGAACATCGTCCTCCTCGTCGACGTCTCCAGTAGCGCCGAGAGCGGGCTCTCGGTACAGAAGGCCGTCGCACTGGACGTGCTCGACCAGCTCGGCGACGAGAACCGGGTCGGCGTCGTCGCCTTCAACCAGAACGCGTACCGCGTCTCGGAGCTGCGAACGCTCGGCCAGAACCGTGCGGCGACCGCCGAGAAGATACGGCAACTGGAGAGCCGCGGCGCGACGGACATCGCCGTCGGCCTCCAGGGGGCCGACGAGTTGCTGGGCGACCGCGAAGGGACGATCATCCTCCTCAGTGACGGCCAGGACCGCCTGGGGCCGCCAGCGGCCGTCGCGAACCAGCTCGGCCGCGAGGGGACCCGCGTCGTCTCGGTCGGCGTCGGCAAGCGCGTCGGCGTCCCGACGATGCGCCAGATCGCCGGCGAGTCGGGCGGTTCGTACTTCGCCGCCGACGAGACCGAACGGCTGCGACTCCTCTTTGGCGGCTCCTCGCGGCGCTACCAGGGAGAGAACCTCACGGTCGTCACCGAGGACACGTTCATCACTGCCGGCGTCGAACTGACGGCCAATCCCGGTCGAGCCAACAACGTCCGCGTCAAGCCCGGGGCCGACTACCAGGTCGCCACCGCCGACGGGAAGCCGGCGATCGCTTCCTGGCGGTTCGGTCTCGGCCGCGTGGTCTCTCTGACCGCCTACGACTCGGACAACACGATGGGCGGTCTGCTCGACCGCCCGGACTCGCTGGTCGTCACGAAGTCGGTCAACTACGCCGTGGGCGATCCCACGCGTACGCAGACCGGCGTCACGTCGGTCGACGACGCCCGCGTGGGGCGGCCGACGACACTGACCTACCAGGGCGACAGTCGCCCGGAGGCGGCGAACGTGTCCGTCCGCCAGGTAGGCGAGGGGCGGTATCGCGGCGAGTTCACGCCCCGGGAGGCGGGGTATCAGACGGTGCTCGACACCGAGTACGCGGCCAACTACCCCGTGGAGTACGCGTCCTTCGGCCCGAGCGACAGCCTCGACGCGCTCGTCGAACGGACGGGAGGCCAGACGTTCAGCCCGGACGAGGGCGAACAGATAGCCAGACAGGCCCGCCAGCAGTCCACCCGCGTCCGCACCGTCCGAGAGACCTGGGAGTGGGTCGCCCTGCTCGGCGCGCTCCTGGTGTTCACCGCCGAGGTGGTCGCCCGTCGTGTTCAAGTGTACCGCGGTCGCACCACTCTGGAGAGTGGTCTCCCGTGAGCGCAATCGGCCGCCGTATCAACCTCGGGCTCGTGGCGTTCGTCCTCCTCTCGATGGTCGGCACCGGCGCGACGACGGTGCTGTACCAAGACTCCGCGAGCGAACTGCGATCGCAGAATCAGGAACTCAGACAGGAAAACGCCGAGCTCCGTGAGAACCTGGACGACACCAGAAGTGAGGTCGAATCCGCCCAGACTCGCGTCGACGAACTCGAAGAGCGACTGGAGACGCGATCGAAAGACGTCGATCAGGTCGCGACCAACCTGAACCGGACCGAGTCACAGTTGAACGCCACGGAAAGCCAACTGGCAGAGACCAGGCGGTCGCTCCGTGAGAGCGAGGACCGCGTCGAAGAGCTGGAGGGGACAGTTGGCTCTCTCCGGAACGAACGAGACGCCCTCCAGAACGAGGTCGACGACCTCAGATCGACGGTCGACGATCTAGAGATGGAAAACGAGGAGCTGGTCGACGAGCGCGACGAACTCGAAGACCAGGTGTCCGACCTGGAAGACGAGATAGACCGTCTGGAATCGCAGATAACGACGCTCGAAACCGAGGTCGCAGAACTCGAAAACCGAAACCGAGAGCTACGAGACGACATCGAGACGCTCTGTAACCAGCCGGAGAACCAGGGCAAAGTCAGCTGTGAGGACTCCTGATGGACGAACCCGACACCGACACCGGCGAACAAAGTGGTGAACAGTCTCCAGAAGAACGGGAACGAGCACGCGAGCGCATGGCCGCAGCCATCGCCGAGGTCAGATACGAGGGCAAGAAGGCGGCGTTGGTCTACGCCGTCGTCGACGCGGTGGTGGCCTTTCTGCTGGCGAACGTCGTCCTGACCGCCCTCTCCCCGGCCGGCCTCCCGACACAGGTGTCGGTCCCGACGGCGGTGACGGAGCCGATCGGAGCCGCCGTCGGCCGCTCGATACCGGCGCTCTCGCTCCCCGCGGGCGCAGTCGTCGGCATCGCCCTCGGAGGACTCTGGCTCTTCGGCGAGTACCTGTATCGGGTCCGCCAGCCCCTCGTCGAACAGTTCGAGGCGGCCAACGCGAACGTCACCGACGCGCTCCGTACGGCCCGAGACACCGTCGAGGACGGGGCCGAGACGCGGATGGCGGCCCGGCTCTACGAGGACGTGCTCGCGGGCCTGAAACAGAGTTCCAGCACTGCACTGGTCGATAGCCGGCGGCTGCTCGGGACGCTCGTCGTCGTGATCCTGCTGAGCCTGGCGACGGTGCAGGTGGCCGTCGTCGACGTCAGTCTGCTCGATCGCGACCCGGTCGAGACGGAAGCGACGGACGACAGACCCGACGAGTACGGGGGACTCGAAGACGGCGACGCCATACTCGGCGACGGCGAGGACGTCCAGGCGGGCGAGGAGAATCTCACCGCCGAGATCGACTCGACGGGCGGCGACCAGGAACTGAATCGAAGCCAGTCGTTCCCGTCCTCGGACACCGGCGGACCGGGGAGCGCCAGCGGAACGGTCGACAGCCAGCAGGCCGGGTTCGCCGGCCAGGACGACGTCGAGGATGCGGCCCTCATCCGCGAGTACAATCTCAGAATCAGAGGAGACGCTGACGACGGAGACACCGACCAATGAGCTCAGAGCAAGACATCGACGCGCTACAGCGGAAGATCGCGGACGCACGTGAACAGATCGGCACGCGAATCGTCGGCCAGGAGGAGGTACTGGAGCAACTGCTCGTCTGTATCCTGGCCGACGGCAACGCCCTGCTCGAATCGAACCCCGGACTGGGGAAGACGACGATGGTCCGGACGGTCGCGGCGGTGACCGACCTCGAGTTCTCCCGGATTCAGAACACCCCCGACCTGATGCCGTCCGACATCACCGGGACCGAGATCATCCGCGAGACCGACAGCGGACGGGAGTTCGTCTTCGAGAAGGGGCCGGTGTTCGCCAACGTCGTGCTGGCCGACGAGATCAACCGGGCGACGCCGAAGACACAGGCCGCCCTGCTGGAAGCGATGCAGGAGAAGCAGGTGACAGCTGCGGGCGAAACCCACGAACTGCCACGCCCGTTTTTCATCCTCGCGACCCAGAACCCCATCGATCAGTCTGGAACCTACGCACTCCCGGAAGCCCAGACCGACCGCTTCATGCTGAAGCTGCTGGTCGACTACCCCGACTACGACGAGGAGCGGACGATCGTCGACATGAACACCGCCGGGGCAGAGCAGGTGCCCGTCGAGCGCTCGCTGACACGCACGGAGATTCGAGCGGTCCAGCAGCTGGTCCGCGAGATGCCCATCGCCGACGACCTGCGCGACCGAGCGGTCCAGCTCGTCCGCCGGACCCGCGAGGCCGACGACATCGAGTTCGGGGCCAGCCCACGAGCGAGCATGGCGCTCGTACAGACGGCGAAAGCGCGGGCGTTCCTCCACGGCCGCTCGCACGTCACGGGCGAGGACATCGAGGCGCTGGCCGCCCCCGTACTCCGTCACCGGATCGTCGTGGACTTCCGGGCCGAGCGGGAGGGGCGGACGGCGGACGACCTCGTCGCGTCGCTACTGGAATGAGTCCCGCCGTAATCGCAGTTCCGCGGACGGGCCAGCTACTTCGGGAGGACGAACTGTGACGATCGAACCGGACTTTCTGGACGAACTCGGACAGTTCACCGCCGCGCTGAACCGCCAGACGACCTCGATTCGACAGGGCGACCAGCAGTCGCCGCGGGTCGGTGACGGCCTCACCTTCAGCGATTACCGCCGCTACTCGCCGGGGGACGACACGCGACGGATCGACTGGAAGCTGTTCGCCCGGACCGAGGAGTACTTCATCAAACAGTACGAGGAAGAGCGGAGCCTGACCGTCCACCTGCTCGTCGACACGAGCGCGTCGATGGACTACGGGGAAGCGTCGAGCCACAAGTTCGAGTACGCCGCCAAGCTCGCGCTCGGGTTCGCCTACCTGACCGCGGCAGAGAACAACGACTTCCAGTTCTGTACGTTCCGTGACCGGGTGGACCGTATCGACACCGGCCAGTCGAACCGGGGGGAGCTCCTCTCTCTTATCGACCAGTTGAACGAGTCGACGCTCGCCGGGCGAGCCGCGTTCGAGTCGTCGCTCGCGGCCTACGCCGAGCGCATCCGCTCGCGGTCGCTCGTCGTCGTGTTCAGCGACTGTCTGACCGAGCCCGAGGAGCTGGAAGCCGGTATCGCCGCACTCGCACGCAACGACGCCGACGTGCTACTGGTCCGCGTCGTCGCCCCGGAAGAACGGGACCCGGGCGTCGTCGGTGACGTGCTGTTTGCCGACCCCGAGAGCGACGAGACGCGTCGGTCGTACTTCAGCGGCTCGCTCGCCGAGACCTACCGGTCGCGTCTCGACGCCCACGTCGACTCGGTATCGAACCGCGTCACGGCACTGGGTGGGGACCACGTGTTGGTCGAGACAGGCGAGGAGTACTTCGACTCGTTCGCGAGCGTGTGGCTACAGTAGCCAGAGAGCGGTCGCGTCGACTCATACTACCGGCTGTACATCTGTGAACGATTTCGCCACCCCGGGGTGGCGAAGATCTTCACGAAGTGACAGCCAGCAGTATCACGTGTGTGGACGCGTGCCGACGGTGTCAGTCGCCGCGGACGAGACGGAGCCCGCCACCGACGGCGATCACGACCCCGCCGAGGAGCGACACGACGACTCCGAGCCCGGCCCCATCGAGTCCGGCCACGAGAGCGATCCAGTGGCCCGCGACCAGCGCCGCGACCAGTCCACCCGCGAGTGCCACCCGGCCGGCGGTCGCCGAACCGCGCATAACGGCGACCGTCGCCAGGACGGCGAAGGCCGCGAGCACCGCGACGAAGCCGTTGGCTCCGAGACCGACCGTCGTCCCCGCGGCGGTGACCTCCCAGGGGAGGAGCGCCCCGACGACGACGGCGGCGACGCCGAGGACGGTCAGTGCCTCGGGTGCGGGGAAGGCGTCGCTCACGATCCCATCCACCTCGGTCGAGTCGGCACGTCGAAGCGGTCGGTCACGACCAGCCCCAGTCCCAGCACGGCGGCGATCCCCACCGGGAGCCAGTTGCCGAAGACGGCGTTGATGCCCCCCCAGAGGATGACGAAACTCACCATGTCGTCGAGCATGAACACGCAGGAGCGTAGTCGCTCGCCCAGCGTCTGCCAGTCGAACCCCCAGTCGAGCAGCAGGACCGCCACCGTCGCCGAGAGGATCCACCCCTCGTAGTTCGAGCGGGGCACGCCGTAGTAGCTCCCGCCGCCGTACTCCCAGAAGCCGAGCGCGACCGCGCCGGGGTCGAGCACCAGATCGATCGCCAGCACGGTCGCGATCACGGCCGGCAGGCGGAGCCACGGGTTCGTCGCTCGCTGTCCGAGCAACAGCGTACACAGCAGGTAGCTGTTGACCACCAGCGGGACGAAGAAGATCGGCAGTCCCAGGGGCACCTCGCCGGCCAGCATGGGACCCAGCGAGACGCCGTAGGCGAACTCGCCGTAGGGCCAGCCGGTCGCGATACCGACGAACTCGATCGCGTAGGCGTAGGCCGTCAGCGACACGAGCGCGAGTCCCGCCCTGCGGTCGACGAGGGGCGCGAGTCCGGCCCCCAGCGGGAGCCGCATGACCAGCGTCCCCAGCAGGATCAACAGGGGATGAAAGACGAGCACGTCGGGCAGCCACGGCGGCCGGAGCGCGCTGGCGGTCAGCAGGATCGCCCCGGTGACCGGGAAGACGACGGCGATCGTGAAGCGATTCTCCAGCACCAGCTCGTCGAGGCGGTCCAGCGCCCGCTCGCGGGTCGGCGTCGCCAGCAGGTCATCCATGCAACATCACCCACAGACCGACGAGCGTGAACGACATGCCCACCAGCGTGTTGATCGCGGGGTACCACCAGTAGGCTCGATGCACGTCGACGCCGGCCAGCGTGATCCCGAAGATCAAGACGGGGTAGAGTCCGAGCAACACGCCAAAGACCGGGTGGACGAGACCGAACGTGGCCGCCGCGGCGACCCAGCAGGCACCACAGTAGTAGTAGGTGCGGCGCTGGCCGAGCCACGTCGCGGTCGTCCGGATCCCGGCCTCCCGGTCGGGTTCGATGTCGGGGATCGCGGAGAAGGTGTGCATCCCCATCGACCAGAGCCACGCGCCGACGACCGCGAGCGTCGGCGGCAGCGCGCCCTCGATCGTGGTGTAGGCGATCACCGCCGGCAGGATGTACAGCCCGTTCGACAGCGAGTCGAGCAGCGGCGTCGTCTTGAAGCGTGCCGGCGGGGCGCTGTACTCGACCGAGAGGACGGCCCACGCGGCGAAGACGACCAGCGCGACGGTCGGCAGGAAGGGGACGAACGCCAGCGCGGCCAGACCCGACAGCGCGATGGCCGCGAGAACGACCGGATCGCGCTGGAAGCGCACCTCTTTGCCCTCCTCGTCGTCTTTCTTCGGGTTGTACTCGTCGACGTCGGCGTCGAAGGCGTCGTTGACGCCGTAGAGGAAGACGTTCGCGGGGACCAGAAAGTACGCGAACAGCGCCACGGCGACCGGCGCGAACAGCTGGGCGGAAGAGTCGGCGGCGTAGGTCACGCCGATGATGACCGGCCCCGCGAGGTAGAGCCAGAAGCGCGGCCGCGAGAGCCAGAGGAGATATCCCAGGCGCGACTCCTCGGAGGGGAGCAGGGTCGCCAGCCGGTCGCTGAGAGCGGCGCTCATGGTGGCACTCAATCGGCGAGTCCTCTTAGCGCTGGTCCTCGATCAGTTCGTTGGCCGCGTGTTCGCCGCTGATCAGACACATCGGGACGCCGACGCCGGGTCGAGTGAAAGAGCCGGTGAAGTACAGCCCGTCGACGGCCGACGAACGGATCGGCGGGCGCAACAGCGAGGTCTGACGCAGCGTGTGTGCGAGTCCGAGTGCCGTCCCCTCGGTCGCGTTGTACCGGTCGGCGAAATCGGAGACGGCAAAGCCCTCCTCGAAGACGATCCGGTCCCGGAGGTCGACGCCGGTGTTCTCGGCGATGTCGGCGAGGATCTGCTCGCGGTACTCGGCCCGGATCTCGTCGCCGTCGTGGAGGTCCGGGGCGATCGGCACCAGCACGAAGAGGTTCGAGTGACCCTCGGGTGCGACGGTGTCGTCGGTCTTCGAGGGGACACACAGGTAGTAGGCGGGATCGTCGGGCCAGCGCGGGCGGTCGAAGATCGCGTCGAAGTGGTCCGACCAGTCCGTCGGGAACACGAGCGTGTGGTGTTCGAGCGGTTCCACGTCGCCCTCGACGCCGAGGTACATGAGATACGCCGACGGGGCCAGCGTCCGGTCGTCCCAGTAGTCGTCCTCGTACTGGCTCTCGTGGTCGGGCAGGAGTTCGCGCTCGGCGTGGCCGTAGTCGGCGTTGACGACGGTCTCGTCGGGCCGGTACACGTCGCCGTCGACCGTCTCGACGTGGAAGCTGTCGCGTCGCTTCGTGATCTCGTCGACCTCGCTGTCGGTGACGTACTCGACGCCGAGTTCGCGGCCCAGCTCGACGAAGGCGTCGATCACGACGCCGATCCCGCCCTCGCCGTCGTCGCCGACGGGGTAGTAGACGCCGAGGTTGAAGTCGACGTGGCTCATGATGTTGTACAGCGCCGGGGTGTTCTCCGGCGAGCCACCGAGGAAGACCAGCGTGTACTGGACGATCTGCTGGAGCTTCGGGTGCTCGAAGTACTCTTCGACGTGGCCCTGCATCGAGCCCAGCAGGGAGAGCCCGATCGGCGCGGCCCGCACCACGCTGGGATCGATCCAGTCCCGGAGCCGGGGACGGTCAGTGTAGACGAAGTCCTCCATCGCCGTCTCGTAGTGCTCCTGGCTGGTCGCGAGGTAGTCGTCGAAGGCCTCGCTGGCACCGGGCTCGTAGGACTCGAACGTCGACCGCATCGCGTCGAGGTCACCCGAGATGTCGAGCCGGTCGCCGTCCTTGAAGAAGATCCGGTAGTGTGGATCGAGCCGTTCGAGATCGTAGTAGTCGCCGGGCTCGCGGTCGAAGTGGGCGAAGAAGCGCTCGAACACGTCGGGCATCAGGTACCACGACGGCCCCATGTCGAACCGGAACCCCTCGGCCTCCAGTCGGCTGGCACGCCCGCCCAGTTGCTCGTTCTTTTCCAGGAGGGTCACGTCGGCACCGGCGTCGGCGAGGAAACAGGCGGCAGAGAGCCCGCCGACGCCGCCACCGACCACGACGATCTCGTCACCAGACAGATCACTCATTACACGAACGAAAGACGGCGTCGGTGTTAAATTGCGGCCCAAACCTGTAGGGGCCTGTATCGGGAGGCTGGGACCGTCGGTCGACCGGTGACCGACGGAGTTATTAACGAAGGTGATTGTGTTATTAACATGGCTGCAAACGAAGCGTCAGTATTCACAACGATCGGCGATCGGTTCTCGCTTCCCGGCGTCGCGGGCGTCGTCGCGCTGGTGGTGCTCTCGCCCCTGGCTGTGGCGCTGAACGCGGAGAAGGTCCTGGTCATCGCGTGGGTCGCGTTCGTGGCGATGGCCGTCGGCGCGTGGTTCGGCGGCCGAAGTGACACCACCAACGCGTACCGCCTCGTCTGGGGGTACGGACTGGCCAGCGGTGCGATGGTCACGAGCGCGGCGATGTTCCTGCTCCCCCAGGCGATGGGGCTGGGACAGGGAGCCGGCTCCGCACGGCTGGGCGGGATCGGCGTCGCCGCCGGCATCGCCGTCGGCTACAGTTCGCACACGATCAGTCATCGGCTGACCCACGTCGAGACTTCCTTCGACGTGACCACCCTGGAGATCACGGCTCACGCGCTGTCGGCCGGCCTGATCATCGGCCTCGTCTACGCCTCGATGCCCGACCCCGGTTACCTGCTCGGGCTCGCGATCGTCTCGCACAAAGGCCCCGCCGGCTACGCCGCCGCCCGGCGACTCGCCCGCGCCGACAAGTCGACGACGGCGCTGTTGCTCCCCGCGGCGGGCGTCGGACTGACGGCGATCCCCATGGCACTGCTGTCCGTTCCCGACGCACCGGCAGTCAAGGCGATCGTCTTCGGCTTCGCGGCCGGGATCTTCCTCCACATCGCGATGGACTTCCTCCCGAAGTGCGAGGCCGGCAGCGAGATCGACGAGGTCGTCCAGCTACAGGAAGGCGCACACCACCTGCTGGACGAACTCCGGACCCACGCCGTCGCCTCGACGATCGTCGGCGTCGTCGCGGTCGTGGCCGCGTGGGGACTGGTCTAACCGGGCACCCGATCCTCCCGACGAGATCACTCCCCGGACCGTCACCGTCTGAGAGCGGGACCGGCGTCGAGGCGGTGCTGGCATGCTTTGTACCGGGCGCTCTGAAGCTCTCCTCGCCAGCGTGGTGGCGGGGTACTGCTCTGTACGGCGTGTTTTCCTCGAATACGTGGAGCGTCGTGTGGATGTTCGCCGCTACCGACGGCCGGCCGTGGGTGAGTCGGTCGCTCGCGTGGGGGGTGATCGGCTTCGAACTGCTGGTCCCACTCGCACTGGTGACGCCGAAGGAGTTGATGCTCTCGATACTCGTGGATTTCACCTATTGAAGAGCCTGTCTCTCGAACAGGGCGCGACACCGACCGTCGACGGAGACACGACGGTGAGTCCGGTTGTGGTGACACCTCTCACCGCAGTCCGCCGGCATAGCGTCCAGACTCTCCTGCTCGCGAGCCCGTCGAAGAACCGCGACTCACCCCTCGTACACTCGGTACGAGTAGTAGAACAGGTACCCCAGAACCGACAGGAACGGGACGACGATCACGAGGAGAGCGATCGTCGGCGACGGAGCGGCGACTGCCAGGGCCGCGATCAGCGCGGTGGTTTTGAACAGCGGGACGGCGCGCTCATGGGTCTGGGACCAGACCCGCTCGTCGGAGAGCGTCCAGGGCGATCGGATGCCGACGAACTGGTTCTGGGGAAGCGCCGGCAGCGCCTTCGCACTGCCGTAGAGGAGGACCGCAACGAGGAGCGCGGCGATCTGCGTCACGAACGGCTGTCCACCGCCGAACTCCAGACCACTGTTCCACGCGACGATCGCTGCGAAGACGACGAAGACGAGAGTCGTCAGTGCCAGTGCGGTCCACTGGTAGGCCTCACGAAACGGTGCGACTCGCTCTTCGACGAGTTGTAATCGCGGTGCGATGGCGAATCCGCCGAGGAGGGCAATCTGCAAGGCCAGAATCGAAGCCACGGCCACTGGAGTCGACAGCGTCAACGAGGAGTGGCCGCTCGGGTCCCACAGAACCACGATCGACGATGTACGCGTCGCGACGGCGACCGCGGCCAGAGCGACTGTCAGAGCGACTACGACCCCGGACCGGCGGAGGGTACCAGCGTCCAGACCGACTGGTCGACGGTGCCACGTCTCTCGGTTCTGGTTCGTCGTCTCGGATCCAGTCATACGTTGTGAATATTTTTCCAGGCATATAAATCAGGGAGTTAGATGTCTTATTGAAGTCGAATTCTTTCGAATCGTCCAGGTAGTCCAGCGAGTTGCCTCGTCTCTCCCGACAGAGAAGCGTGCCGACGTCGGACGCCTCCGTCATGACCGGACACCGGGATCCACTCCGTCACGTCTGGACCTCGCTCGCAGGGGATCCCGGGTGCGCCACTGATTATGTCACGCGTCTCTACGACGGTTCGTGTATGGCGCGGATATCTGACCCTGATCGTCGCCACATCGGAACGTTCACCGACATCGCGTTGGCCCTCTCCGGACTCGTGGGCGGCGTCCTCTACGCGACCGGCGGCCTCGAATCGAGTCCTGAGCTCCTCCCGGGAGTCACCCTCGCGACCATGCTCCTGCCGACGCTGTATATGTTCTCGCCCGCCGTCACCAACGTCGCGACGCGCCTGCTGACCGACGAGGGCTGGAACGACCTCCGACTGTCGTGCTCGCAACGGTCCTCGTCGTGCTCGGCGTCGGCTTGCTCGCTCATCCCCTGTTCCTCTGGCCACACTACGGGGAAATCCAGTACTCGGTGGGCGGCGTCGAAGCGGCTTCGGAGACTCCGACACCCGAAGAGACAGTCGCCGACACCGACCGACCACAGAAATCTCGACAAGCGTTCGACAGCGTTCGGAACACCACTCACGGAAGTCTGTGGAGTCGGGGAGACGAGCGAGCAGTGACCGTGTTAAAAGATCACCGGCACATCGTCCACGAGGGAACGACCGATCGATACACGACAGGCCACGCAGATGTGTTCTGGGGCCTGGAGAGTATCTTGATACTGCCGGCTGTACATCTGTGACCGATTTCGCCACCGCGGGGTGGCGAAGCTCGTCACGAAGTGACAGCCGGCAGTATGAGAACCGCACGTTCACAGCTCCCGGTAGGTCTCGGGGTCGTCCAGTTCCCAGAGCAGCTCGGGTAAGAATCCGTCGAGGTGCTCGATCACCCGGCGCTCGGAGACGTTCAGCCCCTCGCAGTGCTCGTGGGCGGTGTCGCGGATCGAGACGTGCATGTCCCCGCCCTCGCGGGCGGTCGCGTCACCCTCCTCGACGGTGACGTGGAGCGGGAACACCGAACAGCGGGCGGGCTTCCAGTCGTGTTCGTCGTGCAGCGCACAGAGGCCGTCCTCGCGCAGGAAAAAGCAGGCCTGGCCCTGTTCGTCGACGTGGTCCTCGCGGTCTTTGTGCTCCTGACGGACGAAGTCCTGCCCGCGGAACTGGGTCGTCGACTCGTTGAGGTTCTCGCGGGCGGCCAGCTCCATGAGGTCCTTCTCGTACAGGAGGACGCCGTGGTGACAGCACCACGTACACTCCTCGACGCACTCGAAGGTCAGCGCGGGGTCGAAGTCGATCACGGCCTCCTTGCCGGGGTAGACCTCGACTGTCGTGGGCTGGGTCGACACTGCCAGCTCTTGGCGGCCGGCGAGCAAAAGGGCGACGGCTCAGGACGACGAGGGCGCGTCTTCGTGGACGCGCGCGCCGGACACGACGATCCGCGAGCCCTCGTCCATCCGCTCCAGGGCCACCTCCCAGCCCTGGACTCGCACCAGCGTTCGCACTTTCGGCAGCGTGAGCCCAGTCTTCGTGTCGGTCAACCCTCCGGAGTACTCGAACAGCTCGTCGTCGGCCAGTTCCTCTGGTGGGACCCAGTCGGTCTCGACGACGAACCCGTCCGGTCGGATCGCGACGCGTGCGTCCGTGCCGCCGTTGTGCGAGAGGAACTGGAAGATGCTGACGAACAGTTCGTGGAGCCGCGTGCGATCGGCCTCGATAGTCGTCGCTGGCGGAACGTCGACAGCGACCCCGTCCGGCCGGGCCGCGTCGCGAGCGTCGGCGACGACGTCGTCCAGACGGATCGGTTCCAGTTCGTCGACAGTCTGGCCGTGGCGAGCCAGCGTCGACAGTCCGTCGACGACGGTCTCCATCTCGCGGGCGCGCCGCGAGACCGTCGACAGCGTCTCGCGAGCCTGCCCGACGTTGCCCGCTTCCAGTGCCGTACCCGCCGCCGAGACCTGGCCGCCGACGACCTGCAGCGAGTTGAGCAGTTCGTGTCTGATCCCCGCAGAGAAGTCCTCCAGCTGTTCGTTGTGGCGTTCGAGTTCCTGGCGCTGGCGCTCCAGCCTGGTCACGTCGACGAACACGAGCATCCGGCAGATGTTCGACTGGACGCTGGTCAGCGGACTCGCGTTGACCAGAAAGTACTGCGTCTCCTCGCCCTCGACGGCGACGATCTCCTGGCCCGAGAGGTCCTGGTCCATCGGGAGCGCCGCCGTGACCGACTGACCGCGCGTCCCCGACAGCGTCGGAAAGAGCCGGGCCGCGGCGTCGTTGTACTCCCTGATCCGGTTGTCCTCGTCGAGGAAGACGACCGGCTCCGGGATGTTGCCAGTCAGCTGGACCGCGAGGAACCGGTCGCGAGCGACGAACAGCACGCCGACGGCGAAGGCGGCGACCCCCAGGGGCGCGTAGATGATGTCGATCAGCGCCGTCGACTCGAAGGCCACCAGATCCAGCGCGATCGGCAGCGCCGTCAGCGCGGTCAGCCCGCCCAGCGACCGCGTGTCGTACCCCGCGTTGGCGAAGGCCTCGAACAGCATGAACAGGCCGACGGCCGCGAGGACGTACGCCAGCCCGGTCGCCAGCCAGTGGACCGTTCCGTGCTGGATCGCGAGGTGCGTGAACGGCTCCTGCACGATTCGAGCCGTGAAGTACCGTTCGTGGAGGGGATTGGTGAGTTTGATCCCCACGACGAAGGCGTACAGCCCGAGCCCGACGAGTTGCGTCGCCCGGCTCTCGTGGTAGGTCCGGTCGGTGTAGGCCGAGCAGAAGTACAGCCACGCGAAGACCGTCCCGAAGCCGACGACGAGGCCGACGGTGTACCACGCCTCCTTGAGCGTCGTCGTGGGACTGTAGATGATGCCCAGATACGTCAGCGCCCACAGTCCCGAGGTGAGCAACAGTCCGATCAGTCCGTGCCGGGTGTCTCGATCGTCGACGGCCCGGGCTCTGGCGATACTCCCGAGACAGGCGAGTGCAGCAACCAGGAAGAAAACGCCGTAGACAGCCTGCATCGAGAACCCCAGTAGTGCTGACATTCGGTCGTTCGGTGCTAGTCTGCTTGCGGATAAATAGCCGCGGTCCCAATATCAGGAACTAATAACTGCCGGCCGAGGTGGTCGTCTGGGACGTGTGTCGCCGCGATCCGTCGCGTCGGGAGCACCGCGAAACAGCGCCAGCCGACAGATCAGTTGTACTCGCGCCAGCGGTTCCCACAGTCCTGGCACTTGAAAAAGCGCGTCGGCGGCTCGTCGGCCGAGCCGGTCTGTTTGATCGTGTACCAGGCCTTACCGTGGCCACAGTCCGCGCAGGTCACGTCCTCGGCAGTCGGCTTGCCCTCGAAGTTCGCGCCCTCCTCGGTCTCGATCACGTCGTCGTCGCTCTGTGCGGCGGTGCTCACGAACTCGGCGGCCCGCTCGGCGTCCTTCTGGACGCGACTGCCACAGGACTTGCAGACCATCTCGTCGCCGTCCGCGTGCATCATCGAACCGCAGTCGTCGCAGAACTGCATTGTACCGCCTCAGTTCTCGCTTCGAACGGATATAGACTCGTATTCGGTGCCGTGACCCCGGTGCTTTTTGCGATCGAAAATGAGGAGCGCACATGGTAACCAGACGGTCGCTCGTCGCGACGCTCGGTCTCTCCGCCTTGGCTGGCTGTTCGAAGCTGGCAAAGACGGGTGCGAAGGTGGGCGACGACGCCGCAGAAGCCGCACAGACGGAGACGGCGACCGAGACGCCCGTCGAGGGGATCGACATGGACGACCTCGGGACGGTCTCCGATGAGAGGGACGCGTCGATGGAGATCGTCGCCGTCGACCACACCGAACCCCGCATCGTCTCGTCTGACCACGTCCCGGACGCGTCTGGTGCCGACACCTTCGAACTCACGCTCCAGAACACCGGCGTCGCGGGGGACATCCGGGTGACGATGTGGTGGCTCCCGGAGGGAACGTCGGCGGACGAAGACGAGATCCCCGACTCGCGACTCGGGCGTATCGCCGCCGGCTTCCGCGAGCACCGACAGAAAACCGTGTTCTTCGACGCCGACGAACGCCGGACGGTCGAAGTGACCGGCGAGCCACCCAGCGACGCCGACGGCTACTACTTCACGGCCGACATCGCGACCCGAACCGTCCGGATACGGAACGACGGGTCCCCGAGAGAGGTCACCGTACGCCTCCAGTCGAGAGCAGCGGAACGGACGACGTTCGACGAGAAGACGGTGTTCGTCGGCGAGGGGCGCGAAAAGGTCGTCGAGTTCGCAGCCCACTACCCGAACATCGGCGACGAGTGGGAGTTCGTCCTCGAAACGCCCGGCGAAGAGG
Organism: Halomicrobium sp. HArcht1-1; assembly: GCF_058933285.1. Lineage (NCBI taxonomy): Archaea > Methanobacteriati > Methanobacteriota > Halobacteria > Halobacteriales > Haloarculaceae > Halomicrobium > Halomicrobium sp. HArcht1-1. Next base: position 712,499 of record NZ_JBZYDL010000001.1, on the reverse strand, counting down.
ACTGACCGGGCGCAGCTGGACGGGAGAGCGCCGTCCCGATGGGGCTCTCACCCGCGTGGTTCGTCCAGTGTCACGATCCGATCGGCCCACTCGCGCAGTGCCGCCAGTGCGGTCCGTTCGTGTCTCGACACGGGATCGTCGGTGCCGAGTTCGTCGCTCTCGAAGGCGTTGGCGACGACCAGCTGGGCCGTCTCGCAGTACTTACACAGCGGTCCGATGTCGCCGTCGGCCTGGAACGGGATGGTGGCGTCGTTGACGAACACCGCCGTCGGATCGTCGGGAGCGTCCGCGAGCAGCGCTCTGGCGCGGTCGGCGTTGTCCCGGGCCAGCGCCAGCGCCGCCTCGTCGTCGGCCCCCTCCGAGCGCGGTGCGTGTGCGTCGAGAACGCGGTAGTCGACCGCCGCTGGGAGCGCCGTCACGCGGTCGAGGCGACCGCCCAGAATCCGGCCGTCGCGTTCGACCTCGGGGGCGAAATCGAGTGCGACGACGCCGTCGGTGCCGTGCTCAGAACACCACTGCTCCAGCAGCTCCCCGGTCGCCGTCGTCTTGCCGACGTTGGCGGGTCCGACGATCAGGGTCCGCCCGGTCTCGACTGCCATCAGGCCAGCAGTTCCTCGCGGACGTACTTGCCCCCGAGGACGAGCGTCGCCAGCGCGATCGCCGCGCCGAACGCCACGACGAACCCGGAGAGCGGGCCGACGCCGGCAGCCACCTGTTCGCGGACGAAGTTCGCCGCGAGCACGCCGGTGACGGCAAGCAGCGCGACGCCGCCGAGGTTGGTCGCCGTCGAGTTCTGTCGCGAGACCGTGTCGGTGTTGAGCAGGTAGAGGACGATCGCGATCGCGAAGGGCGTCCCGAGCGTGCCGACCGCCAGGATCAACACCAGCTGTCCGAGCACGTTGCCGGGGATGAAAGCGCCGGGGATCGACAGCAGCGCGACAGCGACCAGCAGCGCCCGGTAGCGGGCGTCGCTCACGTCGGTGTCCCAGTCGAACTTGTCGGCGATCAGGAAGGGCGGGACGATCGTGTTCGCGCCGAGCGTCGAGACGGCCGCGCCGGCCAGGCCGACGAGGAAGAGCCACTGGGCGCTGTCCCCCGCGATCGGACCGAGCGCCTGTGCCGCGCCGATCGTCGTCAGATCCGTCGACGTGAGGACGCTCGCGGCGACCAGGAAGATCGCCAGGCTGTACAGCCCGAAGACGAGCAGCATCGACGCGCCGATGTCGAACGTCGCCAGGTCGCTGTCTCGCTCGGTCCACCCGCGGGCCCGCATCGTGTAGGAGTGCATCGTGATGAGCGTGATGTGGACGGCCCCGCCGACGATGCCGGCCGCCATCACCGCGCTTCCGGCGGGCAGGGACGGAACGAGTCCGGCCGCGGCCGCACCGGCGTCGATCGGGACGACGAACAGCGAGGCGACGAAGGCCAGGACCACCAGCGACACCAGTACCTTCGCAGCGAGTTCGAGGAAGCGATAGCCCCGCCCGGCCAGTCCGACGGCGAGGACGAGCCCCCAGATTACGCCCCAGATCCCGGCGTCGATCCCGGTCATCGTCGCCGAAACCCCGGCGACGGTCTTCATGATCACCAGCTGTGCGACACCGGAGGCCAGTACCGCGTCGGCCACGAGCAGCCACGCCCAGCTCTCACCGAGCGCGTCCTCGACGACGGCGACGATGCCACGCTCGGTCAGCAGGCCCAGTCGCATCGCCAGGAACTGCGAGAGCGCGCCCGCCCCCGCAGAGACGATCACGACCCACAGCAGCGTGTAGCCGAAGCCGGCCCCCGCCGACAGCAGGCTCCCCATCGTCGCCGGGCCGGCGGCGATCGCACCGGCGACCCAGGCCGGACCCATCTCGTCGATGTACGAACGGACTGTCCCACGCCCGAATCCCGACAGTTCGGTCGTCTCGTTGCTCATTGCCACCACCTACACGTACCGACGTAAAAGTCTGCTGAACCCAGTTGTACCATCGGGTGGTGTACGGTCGGCCGGACGGCGACGATACGCCGTCACGTACTGCCGGCTGTAAATCTGTGAATGATTTCGCGACCCCGTGGTCGCGAATCGCTTGCAACAGTGACAGCCGGTAGTATCAGTCCCGGGCTAGCAGCCCGACCTCGGCCGCGACGGTGTAACACTCGTAGCAGAACACGGCAGCGACGGCGAGGAGTGCCCCCCACAGGATGACGGCGAAGGCCGTCGCACCGATGACGGCCATCAGTCGCCCACCTCCGGGCGTTCCCCCGCGGCGTCGTCGAGCGATCTGATCTCCTCGCCCAGCCGGTCGTGGTCGTACGTCGGGGCCGACAGCCGGGCGGCGACGACGGTCAGGAGCGACGAGACGACGACCGCGCCGCCGAAGGCCAGCAGGTACAGCGGGTCGGGGGCCGGCAGGAGCCCGCCCACGACCGGGATCGAACGGACGAGTCCGCTGAAGTCGGGGAAGAAGGTCAGCCCGACCGCGAGACCGCCGAGGCTACTGGCCAGCGCGCCGAGCCCCGTAAGTCGCTCGGAGAACAGACCATAGACCAGCGGCACCGCGACGGCGGCACCCAGCAGGTCGGCGAGGAAGAAGAGTCGGAGGACGCTCCGGGCTCGCAGGCTGACGTAGACGGCTCCGACGGCCACGCCGACGGTGAGCAGGCGGGCACCCAGCCGCAGCGTCCGGTCGTCCGGATCGTCGAGCAGGCGAGGCAGGTCCGCGGTGACCACGCTCGCCAGCGCGTTGAACAGCGAGTCGACCGAACTCATCACGAGCAACAGCGCGAGCAGGACGACCGCGAGCACGAGCCACTCGGGGAAGGCCGACTCCAAGAGGACGAAGAAGGCCACGTCGGCGTTGTACCCGGAGCTGGTCACGTCCGTCACCACGTCGGCGTTGCCGGCCGCGACCAGACCGAACAGGGCCGCGAGGAAGATGATCGCACCGTTTGTGAGACTGGCGATCTTGAAGCTGTGACCGACGGTGGCGTCGTCTTCGGCCGCGTAGATCCGCTGCCACCAGGTCTGATTGATGAGTTCCGCCCCGAAGATAGCGAACGACAGCGCGAGTCCGAAGGTGAGGCCGGGGACGTAGCCCGGATCGAGCAGCGACGGGTTCGTCGCGACGACGTTGGCGTGGATCGTCCCCGCTCCGCCCAGCGCCCACACCGCACCGCCCAGCGCGAGCACCAGCAGCGGGAGCACCAGCAGGGCCTGCACGGTGTCGGTCAGGATCGAGGCCCGGAGTCCGCCGTAGCTCGTGTACAGCAGGACGAACCCGCCGACCAGCACTGCGGTCTGCCACTGCGGGACGCCGGCCACCAGCGAGAGTGCGCTGGCGATGCCCGTGAGTTCGGCTGCCACGAACACGAACATGTAGAGTCCGCTCACCAGCAGAACGAACGCGTACATCGCCGAGCCGTAACGGGCGTGGGCGTACTCGGTCAGCGAGTGGCCGTTAGGGACGAGCGCTCGGAGCCGCGGCCCGATCTTCGCGTAGGCCAGCATCGGGACGGCCTCGCCGATGGCGTAGCCGACGACGGCGGCGATCCCGAAGCTCGCGCCCGCTTCCGGTGCCGACAGCAGGATCCAGACGCCCATCACGGAGGCGACCAGCGTCGCAGTCATGCGGCCGCGGCCGGCCGAGCCGCGGGCGGTCAGCAAGTCCTCGACGCTCCCGACCGATCCGCGGGAGAACCACAGGCCGACGGCGGTAAAGCAGACCAGCGTCGCGACGGTCAGCCCGAGCGCGAGCGTCGTCGTCACCACTGCCGATCACCGCCGTCCGTCACCGCTGCCGGTCGCTCGTCGGCCATCGCCGCGTCGAAGAAGGCCACCTCCAGTTCGACGGTCCGCTCGAACAGCCGGGCGAGTCGCCCCTGGCGGGCCGGTGGGGCCGCCGCTCCCGCTCGATCCAGTTCGCGCCGCAGCCACGCGACGGTCTCGTCGAACGCGGGATTGTCGTGGAGAGCGATCCACTCGGCGAGGTAGAACCGGTCCGGAGCGGCGTTCTCGCGGCCGGCCCACTCGCGATAGATCCACTCTGCGGGGACGAGGACGGCCAGCGTCTCCGCGTAGCCGCCCTCGCGGGCCGCCCGGCCCAGCAGGTCCTGGAAGGCCCGCGTAGTCGGGGTCAGGTCGGGATCGGTGCGCTCGCCTTCGGACACGTCGAGTGCGTCGAACGAGCGCTCGAAGTAGTCGTTCTCCTCGTCGGTCAGCGTCCCGAGGAAGTCGGCGAGTCGACGCTTGGCCGCCATCGACGGCGCGTCGCCCAGCGCGTGCCCGATCGCCCCCACCAGCGAATCGAGGAAGGCGTAGTCCTGGACGAGATAGCGCCGGACGGCCGCGTCCTCGATGGTCCCGTCGCGGAACCCCACCGTGAAGGGGTGCTCGACGGCGGCGGTCCAGTCGGGCTCGGCTCGCTGGCGGCACCAGTCGGTGAAGCGAGCCGTGTCCTGCTCGTCGGCGTAGGCGGCGAAGTCCCCGGGGACGGTGTCGCTCATACGTCCCACTCCTCCTGTCGCCAGGCGGCGTCCCAGAAGCGGTACTCGAACCGGGCCGACGTTCGGAACAGGTCGCGGTAGCGGTCGCGCTCGCGCTCGCCGGCCCGTGCCCACACGTCGTCCATGCACTCTTTGCACCACTCTGTCAGTTCGGTGAACTCCTCGCCCGCGTAGGTGTCGATCCACTCGGCGTAGCGCTCGTCGTCGGGCCGCCCCCGCTGGGCCAGTCGTTTGCCGGTGACGTTGAACCCCCACATACAGGGTAGCAGTGCGGCGACGAGGTCCCCGAAGGTGCCCGTCGCGGCCGTCCGAACGAGAAAGTCGGTGTAGGCCCGGGTCGTCGGCGACGGTTCGGTCGCTTCGAGTTCCGCCTCGCTGATGCCGAACTCGGCGGCGTACGCCCGGTGGAGATCCATCTCGGTGTTGATCGTCTCGTCGAGCAGTTCCGCGAAGGTGCCCATCCGGTCGAGGGTCGGTGCCGTCGCCGCCCCGTGGGCGAACACCCGCGCGTAGTCGATCAGGTAGCGATAGTCCTGCCGGACCCAGTAGCGAAACGGCTCCTCGTCGAGCGTGCCCGCACCGAGTCGTCGCACCATCGGGTGGTCGAGGATCGCCTCCCAGATCGGCTCGCCGATCGTCGCCAGTTCGTCGGTCCCAGTCATGCGTATGTCTCCTCGGTTCGCGGTCTTATAATCTACCGATATTAGCCAGTTATTCCGGGCGACCCCACACGACTTTTGTCGGGGTGGATCGAACCCCGGGTATGTCGCTGGTCTTGCCGAGCGAGATCGTCGTCGAGGAGGTCCTCCCGCAGGTCCGTACGATGCTCGCACGCGAACTCGCCGACGAGGGATTGACACAGCAGGCCGTCGCCGACCACCTCGGCGTGACCCAGGCCGCGGTGAGTACGTATCTAGACGGCGACCTCGACCGAACGGGACCAGTCGCGGGCGATCCCCGGACACAGGCGACCGTCGAGGAGATCGCCGCCGGGCTGGCGAGTGGATCGATGGACGGCTACGACGCACTGGCCGAGTTGCTGGACCTGATCGCCGCGTTCGAGGATCGCGGCCCGATCTGTACGCTCCACGAGGACGCGATGCCGGCCCTGCAGGGACTTGGCTGTGACCTCTGTGTCCGCGGCGACGATCCCGCACTGGCGACCGAACGCGAGACGCTGGCGACCGTCCGGCGAGCCGCCCGGCTCCTGTCGACGGCCGACGGGATGGCGGCGGCGATCCCCAACGTCGGCACGAACGTCGGGACGGCACTCCCCGAGGCGACTGACCTGACCGACGTGGCGGCGATTCCGGGCCGCATCCACGCGATGCGGGGCCGGGTCGAGGTCCCCTCCGAACCGGAGTTCGGTGCCTCAAGCAACGTCTCGACGGTGATCCTCGCGGCTCGGGCCGTCGATCCGTCGATCGGAGGGGCACTCAACCTCGCGACCGACGACGCGCTGCTTTCGGCCGCTCGCGAACGCGGCATCGAGCCGTTACAGTTCGACGCCGACTACGACGACCGCGCCGAGCGGCTCCGCGAACAGTTCGAGCGACAGGGCGACGTGCCACGGGTCGTCTACCACGAGGGAGCGTTCGGGATCGAGCCGATCACGTACGTGCTCGGCGAGACCGCCGAGTCGGCGGCACAGCTGGCCGTCGAGCTGGTCACCGACGCCGCGTAGATAGGCCGTGGCCGCCCGTCTGTGGACCACCACCGACACCGGCGATCGCTGCGGGGGTCCAGCGTCACTCCAGGTCTTCGCGCTCGGCGACGACCGGACAGTCGAGTAGCCGGACCCGGTCCATGTCGAGGTACTCGATGATCTCGGCGGTCTCGTGGGTACAGTGGGCCTCCGGTGGTTCGGAGAAGAACGGACACTGCTCGCAGTAGGCGTGTTTCGACACCTCGGCGTATCGGCTCGCTTCGGGCACCTCGGGCGCTCCATCCTCGTCGATCGACTCCCAGACGGCGTCGGCGTCGATCTCGCCCACGTCGACCTGCTCGAAGGCGCTCTCGCCGTCGCCGAAGGGGTCGCCGTCGCGGTCGGGCACGTCCGCGAACGGATCGACCGCCGGGTCCTCCCGGTCGGCCGTCGCCGCGTCGTCGCGGTCGAACGCGGCGAAGGGATCGTCTGCCGGCGTGGATTCGTCACTGCTCTCGCGCGCGCCAGCGGAATCGCCGGGCTCGTCCCCGGAGTCGTCGGAGTCGCCGGCCGTGGCTTCGTTGTCCAACCGCTCGAAGGGATCGCCCTCCCGCTCGATATCGTCGAGCCGTTCGAAGGGATCGTCGTCGCTCACGTCTCGTCACCGGCCTCCAGCTCCGACGCCGTCACGAGCCGCGCTTTCGTCCTGAAGATCCCGCCCTCGGGGCGCACGTCCGAGACCGCAGCGTGACAGTGGGGACACTCCGGGTCGGTCAGCAGTGCGATCTCGACCGACTCGCTGCAGTTCTCACAGCGGGCCGTCGTGAGCCCCTCCTGTGCGGCGGCGCGTTTGATCCGGGCGACGGCCCGCTCGTGGCTGTCTTTCCCCTGTGTCTCGTCGCGAAGGTCGCTGACGACCCACGCCACCCGCTTGAGCTTGTCTTCGGCGTCGTCGAGGCGTTCGACCACGTCGTCGAGGCGTTCGTCGGTCTCGTCGACGCGTCCGTCGAGGTCTTCGAGGTCGTCCCGAACGGCCCCCAGATCGGTCTCCACCGTCTCGATCTCGCCGTCGAGTTCGTCGAACCGCTCGAAGGCCTCGTGGGTGTGCTCGGCCGGTGCCTTGGCGTCGGCCTCTTTTTTCACCTGGACGACCCGCTGGCGGACGTCGTCGAGCTTCTCCTGAAACTCCGCGTCGAGTTGCTGGACCTGTGCCCCGACCTCGTCGATCGTCGTCGAGCGCTGTTCGTCGAGTCGGCTCTCGACGGCGTCGGCGATGGTGGGCAGTTCGTCCCCGATCGCCCGCTCGACGGCCGCTGCCAGTCGATCGTCGAGGGTCGACTCGACCGCTCGCTCGACGCGCTCGTCGAGTTCCGCCTCGATCTGGGCCGGAAGCTCGGACTCCAGTCGGTCGGCGACCATCGCCCGCGTCGCCTTCGTCGCCTCGGCGGTGACGGTCTCCTCGACGGTGGCCTGGATATCCTCGATGGCCGTCTCGTCGAGCGTCTCTGTCGCGTGATAGGTCTCCAGGAGCTGTCTGACGATCGCCGACCGCTCCGTGTCGGTGCGCTCGGCTTGCTGGTCGAGCCACTCGTCGAGCTCGTCGGAGAGATCGACCGAGACAGACTGCTCTTCACGCGACTCACTCGCCATTGTGGACCGGTTTCGGAACCAGACAGTTAAGCGTTTGCCGCCGATTTCAGGCGCTGATAGGCGGATACGACACCCGCTGGCCGCCGTCGCTACCGGATCTTGCGCACGTCACTGATGTCGAAGCCGCTGTCGCCGATCTCGGTCTCGAAACGGACGATGTTCTCGTCTTCGATCTGCGAGAGGACGCCCCGGAACTGCGAGACGACGAGCGTCCGTGCCCGCGTCGAGCCGCCGGACTCCCACTCGAAGCGCATCGCACCGGTCGTCGCGTCGGTCAGCTGGGCGTACCGCGTCGAGGACACTGTCTCGTGGTTCAGGTGGACCAGAATGAGTCCGTTCCAGTGGTTCGCGGCCTTGGTGAGCCCCTGGACGAGGTAGCTGATGTCCGACCACTCCATGTCGTCGCCGATCGCCCCGACGAGATCGGACAGCGAGTCGATGACGACGAGGTTGTTCGGCGCGATCTCGCTGAGCTTGCTTCCCAGTGCCTCTAGCAGCCCCTGGCGCTCGTGACGCTTGCGCAGATCGGTGATGCTCTCGGTGGCGTCGGCGTACCAGTCGCGGGGCACCGGACTGACGTGGAAGTACCGCTCTGTCAGCTCGTGAAACTGGATGGCATCTGCGCCGTTCTCGACGATCTCGTCGTCCATCGCCAGGCGCATCTCGTCGACCAGATCCTCCTTCGAAGCGGTAAACGAGATGTAGTGGACGCCGTCGGGATCGACGGCGTCGGCCGTGGGCGACCCGTAGTAGAGGTCGTACAGCTCGTCGCTGTCGCCGGCCGCGAGCCCGTTGATGAGCGCGCTCGTGTACATGAACTCCCGCGATCCGGCACCGGACTCGCCCGAGACCAGGACGACGCTGCCCCTCGGAGCACCCCCCTTGATGGTGGTGTCGAGCTGGCGAACGCCGAACGGGATGCGGTCCATACCGCCCAGTGACCCGTGGCGTCGCTTAACGCTTCGGCCGCAGTTATCGCGAACGATTATCCGAGGGCGTCAGCCCAGCGTCGGCCCGTCCTCGACCGTCGCGCCCTCGTTGCGTGGGCTGGCGACCAGTACGTCGGCGTCGACCGAGAGGTCGCTCAGGGCCATCTCGACGCCCGTCCTGGCTGCCTCCACGTCGCCACGCGTCGTCAGCCCCCACACCGCCGGTCCCCACGAGGACTGGCCGGCACCGGCGATGGTCGGCTGCTGGGCCAGTCGCTCGACGATCCGGCCGGCCGGCGGGCGGTAGACCCCGCCCTGTTCGTCGGCGTACCAGGCTCCGTTGAGCCGTCCGACTCGGGCTGCGGCGGTCCCGAACCGCCGGTGGTCACCCTCCGCGGCGGCCGGCAGGAGCGTCCGGGTCAGCGTCGCGGCCACGTCGTCGGCGATACCGGGATCGGCCCGCTCGACGGCCTGGCGCATGTGGCGGTCCTCCTCGGCCCCGCTGGCTCCCGGCTCCGCGTCGGGCACGACCAGTACGAACCGCCAGTCGTCGGGGAGCTCGTGGCGTGCGATCACCGGCGGGACCGTCCAGTCGCCGTTGGCGGGCGGCTCGGAGGTAAAGCGCTCCGTCGGGTGGCCACCGTCGACGACGAATCCGCCGTCCTCGAAGGCCGCGACGCCGACGCCGCTGCGCCCCCCGCGGCCGAGGTCGGGGGCGAGCTCGCGGGGGTCAACCTCCATCTCGTGGGCCCGCGCGACGGCGACGGCTGCCGCCAGCGCGAGCTGTGTCCCGCTGCCGAAGCCGACGTGGCGTGGCAACCGCTCGCGGACCGAGACGCGAGCCCCTTCGACGCCAAGCGTCGCGACCGCTCGCCGGACGTACGATTCGGCCTCGCCGTCGTCGCAGTCGATCTCGTCGGCGGGCTGGGCGTCGAGGACGAGTTGGGGTGCGTCGAGGGCGACCCCCACCCCGCCGTACAACCGTTCGTTGGCCAGCGCGAGGTTCTGGAAGCCGAAGTGGAGTCGCGCCGCCGTCGTCACCGTGACCATACCGCCCCTTTCGGCTCCCGCGAAATGAAGGTGGGGCTCCGGAGCGCGTGAGAAGAACGAACACAGTAGTCCGTGCGCTTAAGGTCCCCCGACGACGACTCGGGAGCATGAGCAAGCAGGAGCGAGAGCCCGACGCAGACGAGGGGAAGGATCCGGACCTCCGGAGTTCGGAGGTCACGGAGGGGACCGATCGAGCCCCGCACCGCGCGATGTTCCGCGCGATGGGGTACGACGACGAAGACCTGTCCTCGCCGATGATCGGCGTCGCCAACCCGGCGGCCGACATCACGCCCTGTAACGTCCACCTGGACGACGTCGCCGAGGCCGCCTACGAGGGCATCGACGAGACCGAGGGGATGCCCATCGAGTTCGGCACGATCACGATTTCCGACGCCATCTCGATGGGGACCGAGGGGATGAAGGCGTCGCTGATCTCCCGGGAAGTAATCGCTGACTCCGTCGAACTCGTCTCCTTCGGCGAGCGCATGGACGGTCTGGTCACCATCGGGGGCTGTGACAAGAACATGCCCGGCATGATGATGGCCTCGATCCGGACGGACCTGCCCAGCGTCTTCCTCTACGGCGGCTCGATCATGCCCGGTGAACACGACGGCCGCGAGATCACCATCCAGAACGTCTTCGAGGGCGTCGGTGCCGTCGCCGACGGCGACATGAGCGAGGACGAACTCGACGAGATGGAACGGCAGGCCTGCCCCGGCGCTGGCTCCTGTGGCGGGATGTTCACCGCCAACACGATGGCGTCGATCTCCGAGACGCTCGGGTTCGCGCCGCTTGGCTCGGCCTCGCCGCCGGCCGAACACGAGTCCCGCTACGAGGAGGCCCGTCGGGCCGGCGAACTCGCCGTCGAGGCCGTCCAGGAGCGTCGCCGTCCCTCCGAGTTCCTCACCCGCGAGTCCTTCGAGAACGCGATCGCCCTGCAGGTCGCCGTCGGCGGCTCGACCAACGCCGTGCTCCACGTGCTCGCGCTCGCGGCCGAAGCGGGCATCGAGCTGGACATCGAGACGTTCAACGAGATCAGCGCCCGCACGCCCAAGATCGCCGACCTCCAGCCCGGCGGCGAGCGCGTGATGAACGACCTCCACGAGGTCGGAGGCGTCCCCGTGGTCCTCGGCGAACTGCTCGACGCCGGCCTGCTCCACGGCGACGCACAGACCGTCACCGGCAACACGATCGGCGAGGAACTGGCGCAGATCGACCCGCCCGCGATCGCGGACCTCGACGTCGACTTCCTCGAAACCGTCGACGATCCGATCCACGAGCGCGGTGCGATCCGGATCCTCTCTGGCAATCTCGCGCCCGACGGCGCTGTCATCAAGATCACCGGCGAGGACCACCTCACCCACGAGGGCCCGGTCCGGGTCTTCGAGGCCGAAGAGGGGGCGATGAAGTACGTCCAGGAGGGCCACGTCGAGTCTGGCGACGTGATCTGCATCCGCAACGAGGGGCCACAGGGCGGCCCCGGCATGCGCGAGATGCTTGGCGTCACGAGCGCCGTCGCCGGCCAGGGCCACGCCGAGGACGTGGCGCTCTTTACCGACGGCCGCTTCTCGGGTGCGACCCGTGGCTTCTCGATCGGCCACGTCGCTCCCGAGGCGTTCGTCGGCGGCCCCATCGCCGCACTGGAGGACGGCGACACCGTCACCATCGACATCGACAACACCGAACTCTCGGTCGACCTGACCGACGAGGAGATCGAGGCCCGCCTCGAAGACCACGACCCCGAACCCAACTACGACAGCGGCGTGCTGGCGAAGTACCACTCTGACTTCGGGTCTGCGGCTAACGGTGCGGTGACGAATCCCGGCGCGAAGTGGGACTGATACGGACGGTTGTAAGTCTGTGAAGAATGTCGCGACCACGGGGTCGCGAATATCTCGAAACAGTGACAGCCGGTAGTATAAGTGGTCCCGTCGATGCGGCCGAGATCGATTCGTGCGCACAAGTGATTGCTACACAACAAGTATATGCCGAGGTCCACGTTCTGCGAGATTGCCACGCGATCCGCTGTAGCGGTAAATTACTCTTCCCGCCGACGATAGTTTATCTAAAAGCTTAAATAATCGCCAGAAATTCACCCAGGTGGACATGTGTATCGACCGGACAGCGATAGAGGCGCACGGACGTGAAACGGTGGTCGACAGACGGGGGAGTCGCGTATGAGCACGCCGCTGCAACTCCTTCAGGTCGGGCGGATAATCGACACTGCCCCCGGAGTGGTCGATTGGATCGTGGCGATCGTGCTGCCGATCGTCGCCTACGCGACCGTCGGGCCGAAAGTCGGCGACAGGATCGCAGCCGTCGCGGCGCGCGTCGACCTCGACGAGGCTGTTCTGGAGACGCCGCTGGGTGCGTTCTTCGGCGAGGACGAGGCCATCGCTGACACGCTGGCTGGCCTGACGACGTACCTGCTCACGCTGATCGCACTCGTGATCTCGCTGAGTCTCGTCAACGCCGGCCAGATCTCGAGCTGGGCACAGATCGGTGCCCGGTATCTGGCGTCGCTCCTGGGCAGCGTCCTGATCCTGCTGGCAGGCTTCGTCGTCGCCGGCTACGTCTCGCGCGCGCTCAAGGACAACGACGTGCTCGCCGGCCGCTCGGTCACGCCGCTGGTCGCGCTGGTGGCTCGTGGCGTCGTCTACTTCGTCTCGGTGACGCTGGGGCTGGACGCCATCGGCTACAACACCGTCATCCTCAACACGATGGCCCAGGCGGTCGCGGTCGGTCTCGGCCTCGGCATCGCGCTGGCGGTCGGTATCGGCGTCGGACTGGGGAGCCAGGACTACGTGGCCGACCACATCGCGGAGTGGACGAGCGACTAGGGTTCGAGTAGTTCGATCAGGTTCCCCTCGGGGTCCTCGACGAAGAGGATGGTCGTCCCACTCGCCGTGGTCTGGGGCTCGCTGACCGTCTCGACGCCGTCGTCGAGGTCGGCGTAGAACGCTTCGATGTCGTCGACCTCGAACCCGACGTGTTTCGCGCCGGTGTCGTTGACTGCCTCGGCGGCCGCGTCCTCGCCCGTGGGCTCGTAGGTGACCAGTTCCAGCCGGCAGTCACCGGCGTCGAGGTGGGCGAACTGCGCGGCCGCGTCGGGGACGCCGACGCCCGTCTCGAACGCCGCGCCCGAGACCGAAAAGCGGGTCAGCACCTCGAAGTCGAAGGTGTCGCTGTAGAACTCGACGGCGCGGTCCAGATCGGCGACGGTGATACCGACGTGGTGGGTCGCTGGCATAGCCGACCCTGTGGGACCGCCGCGAAAAACCGCTTCGGAGTCGGTCGGCGACGATACCCGAAGGGTTATTTGGGACATCTCTGTACCGTCAAATATGACGCGCGATGCACTCGCGACGGCGAGCGATCTCCTCGCCTCGGCAGCACAGTCCGCAGACAGTGACGACGACGGCCAACGCCTGTCGGAGCTGGCCGACCAGCTCGACCGGCTCTCGACGGCCGACGAAGGGCCGGACCACGGCCGACTGGCCCGCATCCAGAACGCGCTGCACGACCTCGAAGACAGCACCGACGGGGACGCGACGGACGCGATCGTCGAGGCCCACGAACACGTCAAGGAGTACCGCTCGGGCGTCGAGGGCGTCTGATCGGCGGCTTCGCTGTGTCAGGACTGTCTCTGCAGTGGCGACGGTCGTGACAGTCCACAGCTTCTCGTCGAAAATACACTGCGAGCCAGTTTCTCGGTGGCCGAAAAGCCGACCCACACCTCGCTCACCCCGTTCACGCCGGCCCTACTCTGCGTCGACCAGCTGCTCGGCCAGGAGCGGCACGAAGGTGCCGATGTCGGTGACCATCCCGACCGCCTGCGCCGACCCGCGGTCCAGGAGTTGCGTGACGGTCGCGGGGTTGATGTCGACACAGACGACACGCGTCGTCGAGGGCAGGCAGTTCCCGACGGCGACGGAGTGTAGCAGCGTCGAGAGCATCAGCACCATGTCGGCCTCGTGGGCCTGCTCGCGGATGGCGTTCTGGGCCTCGACGGCGTCGGTGATCGTGTCCGGCAGCGGGCCGTCGTCGCGGATCGAGCCGGCCAGCACGAAGGGTCGGTCGTTGGTGACACACTCGTACATCACGCCGGAGTCGATCGTTCCAGACTCGACAGCGGCCTCGATGCCGCCTTCGCGGATGATCTCCGAGATGGTGTAGATGTGGTGTTTGTGGCCCTTGCGGGCGTGATCGAGGCTCTCGGTGTCCAGTCCGAGCGAGGTGCCATAGAGGTCGCGCTCGATGTCGTGGACGGCGAAGCCGTTGCCCGCAGAGAGCATGTCGACGTACCCCTCGCGGACGAGGCGGGCGAGGTCCTCGCGTGCGCCCGAGTGGATCAACGCCGGGCCACAGACGGCGAGGACCTTCCCGCCGTTCGCTCGGGTCTCCTCGATGGCCTCTGCGATCTGGCGGATCGTCGACTCGGAGGGCCGTTCGGAGGAGACGCCGCCCTGCATGAACCCGAAGGCTCCTTGCTGGCCTCGCGGACGCTCCGGTGGGGCGATCCTGATTCCGGTCTCACCGGTGACGATCTGGTCGCCGGCCTCGACGGCGTTGAGCACCTTCGTGTAGGCCCGTGGCTCGTCGGTGTCGACGACGACGGCACAGTCCATCTCGACGTTCTCGACGGTGAGCCACTCGTCGTCGTAGCGGACGAACGTCGGGTGGTTCGTCGTCGAGTAGAAACCGTGGGGCACCACCTGGTCGGCGGGCGCGGGCTCCAGCGTCACGTCTTTCGGATCTGCCGGGTTCGCGCCGTTCTGGTGGAGTTCGTGGACGATCGACTGCAGCGTCGCCTCGTCGTCGGCCTCGACCAGCAGGCGAGCGTAGGACTCGTCGGTCTTGTGCCGGCCGATGTCGAACGTCTCGACGGTGAACGAGCCGCCCAGATCCATGATGATGCCAAAGCACGTCTGCATCATCCCGGAGTCGATGATGTGGCCCTCCAGTTCCACCTCGCGAGAGACAGTCATGCACGGACCGACGGCCCTGGTCGCAAAGACAGTTGTGTTACCCGCCCTCGTGACCGGAACCGGCGATGTCGGACCGACAGTCGACGGCCCACGCGCAGTCGCCGGCCGCGACGAGTCGGTCGTAGAAGCGTCGCAGCCCCTCCGATCCCGTCGCTGGCAGGACGTGGAGACGGACACAGCCGTCCCGGATCGAGACGCGGAACACGTCGGCGCTGCCTTCGTCCCGGACCAGCCACAGCGGCATCGGGAGTTCGACGAACGCCCCCGAACGGTAGGGGCCGTCCGTGAGGACACGCTCGACCAGCCGGCCGAGTGCCGTCTGTGACAGCTCGGTCGCCGGTTCGAGCCGAAACATCGTCTGGCCCTCGTACTCGACCCCGCCGCTGGATGGGTAGCGCCGCCGCGGCCGCGCCGGAATCGTAAACGAGGGCTCGCTCGTCATCTACCGCCACGTACGGCCCGATCGGGCTTAAAATCGCGCCCGTTACCGGGCGCAGTGTTCAAATAAGCAACCTCAGTCTCAGACTTACAGACACCGAAAGCCCTCGGCACGCTAGGCGGATCTGCGGCGGATATTCTCTCTGCGGTCGAATAGTGCCCCCGCAGATCCGCCTACCGCGCCTCGCCCTTTCATCCGCCAGGAGTCGGCTGTTCAGCCGTCTATACCCTGGTGGATGAAAGGGCGAGCGCTGCGTGACGGCTCCGCCGTCACGTTATAGCCGGCCGGTACAACCGGCCGGCCTTTGCGGGAACCCCGACGACGCAAGCACGCGAAGCGCGCGCAGCGAGTCGCGGGACCGCAACGACGCGAGGGCTTTCGGTGGCTTGTTGCGACCACTCCTGGTCTCTTATCTGAACACTACCTTACCGGGTGCTACCCCCGACCGTCTCGTCACAGATCGCGACCGGTCGCGTGCGAACCGAAACGGATAGGCCGGAGCCACACCCGGTGGGAGCTATGGCACCGACCGTCGACGAGCTACGCAACGAGATTCGGGTCGCCGTCGACCGCTACGAGCGCGTCGAATCCACGGCCTTCACGAAGGAGGCCCTGGCCGCGATCTGTGAGGCAGTGGGCTACGAGATCGACACGGACCGGCTCCCACCGAAAGGAGAGATGCGCGGCGGCATTCGCCGCGAGATCGGCGAGACGGAGACCGTAGAGCGAACCGACCGGGCCTTCCGGAAGGCAGAGCTGGAGGCGATCGCCGCGGCGCTGGACACCGAGTGATCGGTCGGCGACGCGCGACCGGCTCGGTGTGGGCGATACGGTCGGCCAGAGCGTCGTGCAGCGATTCGCGATCCCGGTGTGGTGACGTGTGGAGGGCAGCCGACAGTATTAGACGCTGGCGATCCCACGTCTCGGTATGTGCGGTCGCTACAGTCTGTTCGCGCCACGCGAGGACATCGAAGCGCGCTTCGGCGCGACCTTCGCCGAAGCGTACGAGCCGCGGTACAACGCCGCGCCCCGTCAGTCCCTCCCGGTGATCACCGCCGACGAGCCCGAGACGATCCAGCGGATGGAGTGGGGGCTGATCCCGTCGTGGGCCGACGACCGAAGCGAGTTCGAGTTCATCAACGCCCGCGCCGAGACGGTCACCGAGAAGCGAAGCTTCGCCGAGGCTTACGAGCGACGCCGGTGTCTGGTGCCCGCGGACGGCTTCTACGAGTGGCGAGAGGAGGGAGCCGAGAAGCAGCCGTATCGGGTCACCAGAGACGACCAGCGCCCCTTCGCGATGGCGGGGCTGTGGGAACGGTGGCGGCCGCCACAGCGACAGGCCGGACTCGGTGAGTTCGGGACCCAGACGGACGGCGCGCACGGCGAGACGACGGCCGTCGAGACGTTCACAATCTTGACGACCGAGCCAAACGAGTTCGTCCGCGAGCTACACCACCGGATGTCCGTGATCCTCGATCCGGGCGAAGAGAAGATCTGGCTCCACGGCGACGACGACGAGCGCCGCGCCCTGCTGGAGCCCTACGACGGCGAACTCGCGGCTCGTCCGGTCTCGACGGCGGTCAACGATCCCAGCAACGACTCACCCGCGGTCCTCGACGCACCCGGCGTGTAGGGTCAATCGAGGGCAGAGACGACCAGTCGTCTCGTGTGTCGGCTGTGCGTCCCGAAGCGTCTCGTGCTCTGGAGTCGTGGCGAACTCGAGACAGTGACTGCCGACAGTCTCACTCGGAGGGGTTGTTTCCGCGATCGAAGCGGTACACCATCTCCCACATCGCGTCCTCTGTGTCCCGGTCCTCCGTGGCTTCTTCGAGCTTGCGGTACAGCTGGTCTGAGACCGTGATCTGTGGCATCAGTTCTTCATAATTGTTCATTGGACATAAATGTGCCTGGACTCGGAACCGAGTTAACCGACACACGAAGCGTGACTTCAACCACCTCAGTACGGAGGGAGACCACTCAGCGTCGCCGCCGTCCAACTACGGGTGCATGACCGCTGCTGGAGACACCGTCGAACGAGTAGCCGCGGCAGAGCGCGTCACCGATCTCGTCGGTGAGACGCCGCTGTTGTGGCTCGACTCGTTTGCGTCGAACCTGTACGGCAAGCTCGAATCGTCGAACCCCTACTCGGTCAAAGACCGCATCGCGCTGGCGATGGTCGAGGCCGCACGCGAGTGCGGTGCGCTGTCGGCGGACGGTACCGTCGTCGAGGCGACCAGCGGGAACACCGGGATCGGGCTGGCAGCGGTCTGTGCGGCCAACGGCTACGACTGCGTGCTGACGATGCCGGCGTCGATGAGCGAGGAGCGTCGTCGGCTGTTGCGAGCCCTCGGTGCCGACCTCGAATTGACCCCTGCCGAGGACGGCATGGGCGGCGCGATCGAACGTGCCGACGAGCTGGCCGAGGCCGACGACGCCGTCCGAGCCCGCCAGTTCGAGAACGAGGCCAACCCCAGCGCACACCGCGAGACGACCGGTCCCGAGATCTGGGACGCCACTGACGGCGGCGTCGACGCCGTCGTCGCCGGGGTCGGCACCGGCGGCACGATCACCGGCGTCTCCGAACATCTCAAAGAGGATCGGGGCAAGACCGCCGTGACCTCGGTGGCCGTCGAACCCGACGCCTCGCGGCTCCTCTCGGCCGACGACCCGGACAGCCACGACATTCAGGGGATCGGCCCCGGCTTCGTCCCCGACGTGTTGCGACGGGACCTGCTCGACGAGGTCCGGACGATCACGTCGGACGACGCCCGCGAGTGGAGCCGGCGACTCGGCCACGAGGAGGGCGTCCTCGTCGGCATCTCCGCCGGTGCGGCCCTCGGCGTCGCCGTCGAGTACGCACGCGAGCACCCCGACGAGACCGTCGTCGTCGTCCTCCCAGACACCGGCGAGCGGTATCTGTCGACCGACCTATTCGAGTAAACCGCCCCGTTAATCCCTCCTTACTCCCGTTAATGCCTAGGTACTGCAATTATGAATTAGTAGCCGACCGTGGATGCTGAGATATGGACACGGAGCGGGCCACGGTCGAGTTGAAGTTCGAGCTGCGCGATCCGGAGCACTTCCTCGTCGCGATGTCGGACGAACTCGACTGTCGCGTCGTCAACGAGGACGTGATACACCGGGACGACGGCGACGTGTTACGATACTACACCGTCGCAGCGACGCCGTCGGAGACGAAACGCTTCGCGCAGTCGTTTCCGGGCGTCAGATCGA
Source organism: Halomicrobium sp. HArcht1-1 (assembly GCF_058933285.1). NCBI lineage: Archaea > Methanobacteriati > Methanobacteriota > Halobacteria > Halobacteriales > Haloarculaceae > Halomicrobium > Halomicrobium sp. HArcht1-1. Next base: position 694,076 of record NZ_JBZYDL010000001.1, on the reverse strand, counting down.
CCCGGATCGTCCGATCGGACGGCGACACCTGTCTACTGGAGATCGTCGCCGACAGCCAAGACTGCATCCACTGCACGCTGGCGACGGTCCACGCCGTCGTCAAGCGAACTGTCGCCGACGCCGGGACGGGGATGATCGTCGTCGAGGTGCCCCACGACGCCGACCCGAGCACCGTCGTGGACGCGGTCGTCCGACACCACGCGGGGGCGACGCTGCTGTCAAAGTGGCACCGTGACGACGCCGACCTCGTCGCCGTGACGGGAGCGGTCGGAGCGGAACGGTACCTCTCGTCGCTGACCACGAAACAGCGAGACGCCGTCCGTGCGGCCGTCCAGAGTGGCTATCTGGCCTGGCCGCGCCGAAGCTCCGCGAGCGACTGTGCGGCCGCGCTGGGCATCTCACAGCCGACCTTCAGCCAGCACCTCTATCGCGGGCTGGAAGTGCTGTTGCTGGAGGTGTTCGAGGTGCCAGACGACGAACACGACAGTGTGCCCGCGAGCCACTAGCCATTCAGCATAGGCAATAGTTTCACTCCGAGCAATCCCATCCACCAAAATGGCAGCACTACCCGTGCCGATGGGAAGGGCACGACACCGATCAGCTATGCTCAGTATGACATCAGAGGTTCCGAACCACAGTACAGCACGTGAACCACCAGCCACGACCGAAGACATCGTTCGTGCCGTCGCAGACCGGGAAGGGGTCGCCGCGACGGACCTGACGCCACTGTATCACGTCGTGGATCCAGAGGCACTCGATGCGATGGTGACACACACCGAAACCACGGTACGGGTCTCGTTCGACTACGAGGGATACACCGTCACCGTCGAGGACGAAACCGTCACGATCGAAGAGCTCTAACACTCATTCTCGCCGTCCGCGCGACGACCTAGTTCGTCGTCGTGATTTCGACCACGTCCCGGTGATCGAGTAGCGTGTCCGCACCGATCTGGCGGCCGCTGCGAACGTCGTGGGCGTGCAGGAAGCCGTCGCCGATGTCGGTGTGCAGGAAGTACGCGAAGTCCTCGGCGGTCGCGCCGTCTTCCAGCACGAAGCAATCTTGCAGGAAGGTGCCGTCTTCCTGTGGCTTGCGCGCGCCGGGGAAGATCGCGATCGAACCCAGTTCGTCGAACAGCGCCGTCTCGATGGCCTGCTGGACGCCCGTGCCCCCGTACTCGCCGACGAACTCGCTGATCTGCTCCAGTGCGGTCGCTTTCTCCGCGGGCACGTCCTCGACGATCTCGAACTCGCTGTCGCCGGGCAGGTAGTCGAGGACGCCCTGTTCGTCGCCGTTCTTGAGCGCCTTCTCGGCGTGGGCGCTGGTCGGGACGATCGTCAGGTGGTCGTAGTCGGGATCTGCCGTGATTTCCTCGAAGTTCGCCTGGGCCGCGGGCGTGTCCATCTTGTTGGCCGCGATCACCATCGGCTTGGTGCGCTTGCGGATCTCGCGGGCCAGCGCCTCGCGGTCCGCGTCGTCCCAGGTGTCGGGGTCCAGTTCGAGATCCAGCGAGAGGATCACCTGCTTGATCTCGTCTTTGTTGGTCCGGAACGCGTCCATCTGGGTCGCCAGGTCCTCCTCGATGGCCGCCTCCTCGCCGTGGTACCCCGAGCGGTAGCGCTCGATGCCCTTCTCCAGTACGTCGAGGTACCACATGTCCAGTTCGTCTTCGAGGAAGTCGATGTCCTCGCGAGGATCGTGGTCCTCGGTGGGTTCGCCCTCGATGTCGGTCTTGCCCGAGAAGTCGACGACGTGGATCAACACGTCGGCCTCGTTGAGGTCCGAGAGGAACTGGTTGCCCAGTCCCCGCCCCTCGTGGGCACCGGGGACGAGGCCGGCTACGTCGACGAGACGCACGGGGACGAACCGGGTGCCGTCCTCGCAGTAGCCGAGGTTCGGCGTGCAGGTGTGGTCGAACTCGGGGGCAGCACACTCGACGCGAACGTAGGCCTCGCCGACGCTGGGGTCGATCGTCGTGAAGGGATAGGCCCCTTCGGGCACGTCGTTCATCGTCGCCGCGTTGAAGAAGGTGGACTTGCCGACAGAGGGTTTGCCGACGAGTCCGACGTCGAAGCTCATGCACACAGTCACGCCAATCGGCCGTTTAAACGCTGTCAAAGCGAACGGGAGTGGGGGTGAGTCGCACACGCGAGCGCGCACTGGCGTCCCGTCGCTCGGTGAGCTACACCCTCGCCTCGTAGACGTTGACCGTCCGCTCGATGCCGTCGAACTCGACGGTCCGCTGACCCACGCGGTCGAAGTGCTTCTCGTAGAAGGCGTTGCCGACCTCGTTGGCCACCAGCACCTCGTCGCGGATCGTCGTCGTCTCGATGTCGGCGAGGTGCTGGCGGCCCCGTTCGAGAAGCGCCGTTCCGACGCCGTCTCCCCAGTAATCCGGGTGGACGTAGATGTCGAGGTCGCCGACACCGATCGCCTCGGTCATGCCACAGCTGGCGTAGCCGACGACCGCGTCCTCGACCGTCGCCACGAACAGCCCGACCTCGTCGAGGGCGATCAGCTCCGTGAGCACGTCCCGTGCGTACCCCTCGTCGACCATCTCGTCGATGCGCGCCTCGTCGAACACGTCCCGGTAGGTCGCGTGCCAGGCGGCGTGTGCGACCCGCCGAATCGCTGCCACGTCGTCTTCTGTCGCCGGCCGGACCGTGACATTTGGTGGCATGAGTGACGGTACGAACGAGATCCCCATAGCGTTACCCCTGCCGTCGCCACCGGTCAGTGTCAAAGGTGATACTCCCGCCGGTAGGGCTAAGTCGAGGGCTCACAGATTGGGGGTATCCGACGTATGGTTCACAGTCGACAGCACACGTTCCCGGCGATGCAGGCACGCACAGGGAGGCGGTCCCGATGAGTCTCGTTCGCAAGTTCACCGTCGTCGTCGTGACGCTGTTGCTGGCCTCGACACTCGTCACGGGCAATCTGCTGGCGGCGGCCCACCTGACCGTCCTCGATCCGGGGTTCACCCAGACGGCTATCGAGGAGGAAGGCGGCTATCAGCTCGTCGAGAACGCGACGATAGCGACGGCGAGCAGTCAGGTCTCTGCCGGCGTCGCCGAGGGAGTCGACACCGAGGCGCTGCTTCGTGAGAGCATCGATCGGTCGTATCTGGCCAACCAGACCGAGCGCAACGTCGCGGCGACGTACGCGTATCTCCACGGCAACAGCGAGACGCTGAACCTCACCGTCGACACGGCACCGCTCAAGAGCGAACTGTCGACGGCGGTCGAGGAACAGGTGCGCAACGCGACCGTCCCGGAACTGCTCGCACAGTCCGAGACGGAGCTTGACGGCCCCGTCGACGAGTCGACCGTCGAGCAGATGACCGCAAACGAGAGCGGATACGCGGCCGCGAAGGCCGACTTCCGCGACGACGTCCGCCAGCGGGTCCTCGACGAGGCCGTCGAGCGGGCCTGGCAAAACACCAGCAACGACGAGAAGCTGGCGCTGGTGATCCCCAACTACGACCCGCGAGAGTACACCGAAGAAGAGAAAGAGCAACTCGTCGCTGACAACGAGACGGAGATCAGAGCGGCGCTGCGAGAGCGCGTCGAGAACGAGCGCGGCGACGAGATCGACCAAGAGGTCGACACGCAGCTCACCGCGATCAACGAATCGGTCGCACCGAGCGACGCCGACAGCGACGGGATCGACGCGGTGACGACCGACATGCGGGCGACGTTCGCCGAGGCGCTGACGACGGACATGAGCTACCAGACGTTCCAGTCCGAGATCGACGACCACAAGGCCGCGGCGGCGGCCGCCGTCGGTGACCAGACGGAAGCCCAGCTCGACGAGCAACTGCCCGACACGCTGGATCTGACCGAGGACATGGACCCCGCGACGCGACAGAGCCTCGAAGACGCCCGGACCGCGGTCACCTGGCTGGATCGGCTGGTGTTCGTCCTCCCGCTGGTCGGGCTGGCACTCGTGGGCCTGCTGTACTACGCGACCCGCTCGGTCCAGACCGTCGCGGGTTCGCTCGGTTTCTCGCTCGTGATCGCCGGGCTCCCGATCTACCTCGCGCTGGGGCCGCTGCAGTCGTTCGTCGAACGGAGCGTCACACAGCAGATCGCGGGCGGCGACGCGTCGGCAGCGCCGATGATCGAGCTGTTCCTGGGGATCGTCGGCCAACTGTTCGGTCGCGTCGGCACCGTCTCACTGGCGTTCGCACTCGCCGGTGGCGTCGTGGTGGCGGTGTGGCTCCTGTTCAGGTACGACGTGATCGGCGGAGGCGAGGAGCGCACGGCGGCCGAGGCGGCCGCGGCCGCCGACGCCGAGGCGATGGCCCAGACGGAGTCCGAGAGCTCGGAGCCGGCCGAGGCCGAGGAGACGACGGCGACCGGAGAGACAGACGAAGCGTCCGCAGCGACAGACGAGTAACGGTCAGAGCTCGGTCGCGGCCTCTCTGTGGGCGGCCATCTCACTGACGACTTTCTCGCGGAGAACGTCGATGACCGCCGGGTTCGTTCCTTCGGGGACGATGAGGTCCGCGTTCTCCTTGGTCGGCTCGACGAACTGCTCGTGCATCGGCTTGACCGTCGACAGGTACTGCTCGACGACGCCGTCGACGGTGCGGCCGCGCTCGGTCACGTCCCGCTGGAGGCGACGGAGCACGCGAACGTCGGCGTCGGTCTGGACGTAGAGCGCGAGATCGAGCTGTGCGACGATCCGGTCGTGGTACAGCGCGAAGATCCCCTCCAGCACGACGATCGGCCCCGGATCGACCGTCCTGGCGGTCGGCGCGCGAGCGTGTCTCTCGAAATCGTACTGGGGCACCGTCACCGTCTCGCCGCGCGCGAGGGCCTCGACGTCCGCGACGAGGCGGTCCCAGTCGATGGCGTCCGGGTGGTCGAAGTTGCGGTCCTCGCGTTCCGCGAGCGAGAGCTCGGAGAGGTCCTCGTAGTAGTCGTCCAGCGAGATGATCGTTATCTCCGGATCGACCGCCTGCGAGAGATCCCTCGCGATCGTCGACTTGCCCGCGCCGGACCCCCCGGCGATACCGAGCACGAATGCATCAGCCATCCAGACGGCATCTCTGTCGTATCGGTACGAAAGATTTCCTATCTCGACTGATACTGCCGGCTGTAACTTCGTGACGAGCTTCGCCATTCCGGGGTGGCGAAATCGTTCACAGATGTACAGCCGGCAGTATGAAACGGGTCAGTCGCTTGTGATGGGCATCAGGCGACCCAGACGGGACTGAAAGCGACAACGAGCCCTTCCAGGTCGAGGTCCTACTGGTCGATCCGCTCGCGTGCTCCGGCGACCAGCAGCGGCAGCGTGATCGTCGCGTCGGCGTACACCGAGGCGTTGCGGGCGGCCTTCTCCAGTTTCCCCCAGGAGCGGGCTTCGTCCAGCGTCGCGCCGGAGAGGCCGCCGGTGTTTGGCTGGTCCATCGTCAGCTGGACCGCGTAGTCGTAGGCGTCGGGCGAGACCAGCATCGTCTGGAGGACGTAGTTCTTCGGGACGCCGCCGCCGACGACCAGCGCGCCGGCCTCGTCAGCCTCGTAGGCCAGGTCGGTGATCGCGGTCATGTCGCCAAGCGCGTCCAGGGTGAACGGCGAGGTCTGTGAGTACATCCACGACTGGAGCCCCAGCACGGAGTCCTGAACGGCCGGACAGTGGATCGGCACGTCGTGCTCGTAGGCGGCGGCGGCGATACCGGCCCCCTCGTCGATGCCCTCGGATTCGTTGACCGCGGCGTTGGCCCGTCCCAGCTCCTCGGTGAGGCGCTGGATGGAGACGCCGCCGTCGTCACACTCCTCGGCGAGGACCGGGAAGACCTCGTCGCGGAGGTGGGACTCGAACAGCGCGAAGTGTTCCTGCGGGAGGTAGACGTTGTAGATGCGGTCGACGCCTTCATCGCGCAGCGTCTCGTCGTGCTCGCGCTCGGTCTTGTCCTCGGCGTGGACCTGCCCATGATGGTGTTTGCCGCCGATAGCCTCGATCGTGTCGTGGGTGAGGTTCGCGCCGGTGGTCACCAGCGCGTCGACGTGGCCGTCCCGGATCAGGTCGGCGACGATCCGGCGCATCCCCGTGGGGACCATCGCGCCCGCGAGGCCGACGAACGTCGTCACGTCGTCGTCACACATCGCGGCGAAGATGTCGACGGCCTCGTGGAGGTCCGCCGCGCCGATCCCCGCCGCGCCGTACTGTTCGACCAGTTCGCCGACAGTCATGCCGCCCCGGACCTCGGTGTGGTCGATCGGATCGTGACTGAAGGTCTCGCGCTCGTCGTCGCTCATTGTCGGTACTCGACGGCCCCGCGCTTTCAACGCCCCGGTTCGCGCCGAAAGCCCATGGGGCCAGGACCCGTAGCGGGGGCATATGGACACGGTCGACGCCGAGAGACGGTTGCCCGAACGGACGCGCGAACGGCTCAGAAACCGCGTGACAAGCACGGGCGAACGGGACGAACTCGAAGTGACTGCGCCCTACACCGGCGAGCGGGTTGGGGCGGTGCCGCTGTGTACGGCCGAGGACGTGCAGACTGCCATCGAGCGCGCCCGAGCGGCGGGAGCGGCGTGGGTCGAGCGGCCGGTCGAACAGCGGGCGGCGATCCTCCAGTCCGTCGCCGACGAGATGCTCGACGACCGGGCCGGCCTGCTCGACACCGTCCAACTGGAGACCGGGAAAGCCCGCTTCGACGCCCTCGAAGAACTGCTCGACGTGGTCCTCAACGCCGACTACTACGCGCGAAAGGGGCCGGGCTATCTGGCCGCAGACGAGCGAACGGGCGGACTCCCGCTGGTGACGACGGCGACGGAGTATCACGATCCGGTCGGCGTGGTGGGGCTGATCGAGCCCTGGAACTACCCCCTGACACTCGCCATCTCGGACATGCTCCCAGCGTTGCTCGCGGGCAACGGCGTCGTGCTGAAGCCCGCCGAGGCGACGCCGTTTACCGCGCTGCGGGCCGTCGAACTGCTGGATCGGGCCGGCGTCCCGACCGATCTCGTCCAGGTCGTGACCGGGCGCGGCGAGACGCTGGGCGAGCCGCTCATCGAGGGGATCGACCACCTCACGTTCACCGGCTCGACGGCGACCGGGCGGATCGTCGCCGGGCTGGCCGGCCAACAGCTCGTCGACGCGTCCCTGGAGCTGGGCGGCAAGAACCCGGCGGTCGTGTTAGAGGACGCCGACATCGCGGACGCCGCGCGTGGGATCGCGCGCGGAGCCTTCGCAAACGCCGGCCAGCTGTGTATCTCCTTCGAGCGCGTCTTCGTCGATCAGCGGATCTACGACGACTTCCGCGACGCGCTGGTCCGAGCGACCGAACGGCTCGACGTTGGTGCGAGCTTCGACTTCGAGCCGGACGTGGGGTCACTGATCGCACAGCACCAGCTGGAGACCGTCCAGGCCCACGTGGCCGACGCCCGCGAGCGCGGTGCGACCGTCGAGACGGGCGGCCAGCGCCGCGAGGACGTGGGGCCGCTGTGTTACGAGCCGACGGTGCTGACGGGGCTGCCCGCAGACGCCGACGCCGCCCGTGAGGAGACCTTCGGGCCGGTACTGTCGGTGACGCCGGTCGCCGGCAGCGAGGAGGCGATCGCGCGCGCCAACGACACCGACTACGGACTCCACGCCAGCGTCTGGACAGCCGACACCGAGCGCGGGCGAGGAGTCGCCCGCCAGATCGAGGCCGGCTCGGTCTCGATCAACGACGGCTACCTCGGAATGTGGGCCTCGACGGACGCGCCGATGGGCGGCGTCGGCGACTCCGGGATCGGTCGCCGGCACGGCCGCCAGGGGATCGAGAAGTACACAGAGACACAGACGGTCACGACCCAGCGCGGGCCGCCGCTGGCTCCCGTCGACGGCGTCCCCAAACGCTGGATCGGGCGGGCGGCGCAGGCCGGCGTCGAGGTCCTGCGCTGGTGGCGTCGCCACCGGCCGGGAGGACCGTAGTGCAGTTTCTCACCGGCTTCCCCGGCTTCCTGGGGTCGGCGCTGGTCGAGCGGCTGCTACAGCGTGGCGACGAACAGATCACCTGTCTGGTCCAGCCGGCCTACCGGGAGGAAGCCCTGCGACGGCGGCGATCGCTGACCGAGGCCGCCGGAGTCGAGGCCGGACGAGTCCGACTCGTCGAGGGCGACATCACCGAACCCGACCTCGGGCTCGACGACCCCGCGTCGCTGCGAGCGGCGACGCGGACGGTGTATCACCTGGCCGCGGTGTACGACCTCGGCGTCGAACGGGCGCTGGCCGAGCGGGTCAACGTCGACGGGACCGAGCACGTGCTCGACTTCGCCGAACGGGCCGGCGTCGACCGCTTGCACTACGTCAGCACCTGCTACGTCAGCGGCCGCCACGACGGCACGTTCACCCACGCGGACCTCGACGTGGGCCAGTCGTTCAACAACCACTACGAGGCGACGAAGTTCGCCGCCGAGGTCGCCGTCCAGGAGCGCATGGCCGCGGGCCTCCCGGCGACGATCTACCGCCCCGCGATCGCCGTCGGCGACAGCCAGACCGGCGCGACCCAGAAGTACGACGGCCCCTACTACCTCCTCGCGGTGCTCCGTCGCCAGCCACTTCTCGCCGTCGCGCCCGCACCCGCGGCACCGACGACCATGAACGTCGTGCCGCGGGACTTCGTCGTCGACGCCATCGCTGCACTGTCCGCGCGGGCTGACACCGTCGGCGAGGTGTACCAGCTGTGCAACCCTTACCCGCCGACGGTCGCCGGCATCCTGCGCGCGTTCGGGCGAGCGACCAGACAGATCGTCGTCCCGCTGCGCGGGACCGCGGGACTCTCGACGGCGTTGCTGGAGCGACTCCCGGCCGTCGCCGAGCGATACGGCCTCGAACCGGCAGCGATGCCGTATCTCACGCACCCGACGACCTACACCGACACGAACGCCCGTCGAGCGCTGTCGGGGACGGGCGTGGCCTGCCCGCTGTTCGAGAGCTACGCCGACAGGCTGGTCGCCTACGCCCGCGAACACCCGGGGATCGACGACAGTGCGATGGTGTGAACGACTGTCGTCGTCCGAGAACTGCTGTTTCGTCGGCTTTCGCCCACAAGCGAGTGGAACCCACAGAAACTGGGCGCGATCGTGGACGACCCGTCGCCGATGTGCGCGAAAGGCGACGTATGGAAAGCAAACGTCCAGCAGAACCGAGACAAAGAAAACGAAATGCAAGCCTTTATCCCCGTGACTGGCATTTCGTTAATTGCAATGGCAAACGGTACTGTCGATTTCTTCAACGACACAGGCGGTTACGGTTTCATCGAGACAGAGGATGCGGACGACGACGTTTTCTTCCACATGGAAGACGTGGGCGGCCCGGACCTCGAAGAAGGCACAGACGTCGATTTCGACATCGAACAGGCCGACAAAGGCCCCCGCGCGACGAACGTCGTCCGCAACTAACGTTTCGGAGCTGCCGTCGGTGCTGACCACGCCGCTTCGCGGCGTGTGAGGCCAGACCGGTCGCGGGTCTCCCGCCGGCCGGCGACGGCGCTTCTCTTCCAGACCGCCATCGCGGCGCGACGGACAACGTTTTCACCGATCTCACCGACCAGAGCGACGCCACTGTCGTCGCCGAAATAGACAACTGTCCGTCTCAAGCACCTGCTTCGGTCTCGACGGGCTCGGCAGTCTCGGTCGGCGACGGCGCTTCCGTCATCGTGGTCTCTCCCGATTCAGTCTCAGTCGCGGTATCGCCGGGCGTCTCGGTCGCGTTGTCGACCGGCGGCGGCGTGATCGTCGCCGTCGGCGTCTCGGTGTCCGGCAGATCCACGTCGACGGTCGCGTCCTCCGTGCGGACCACCTGGAACGGTTCGCTCTCACCGTCGACGGTCCCGATCGCCAGCGCGGAGTGGGCGCTGCCGTTGTTCAGTGCGATCTCGGTCGTCGCCACGATCGGTCCGTCGTTGTCCGCGGTCGCCTCGCGAACGTCGACGGTGTAGTTCCCGGCCGGGACGGTGACGTAGTCCGACGCCTCGCCGTAGGAGACGTTCTCCGCGAGAACCGTCGTCTCGTTGCCCGTGCCGACGGTCACGTCGACGGCCGGCGCGTCGGGCGAGAGGTGGAGGACGCTGACCGCCGACTCACCGGCTGCCGGCTCGTAGGCGTTGTCGTCGTAGCGGATCGGCGAGAAGGGAACGCTCGCGTCGTCGCTCACCTCGCCGGCCGCGGCGACGGTCGTGACCGACCGGGGGTCGAGCGCCACCGTGTCGTCGAAGACGACGGTTCCCGTGTCGTTGGTAGCGATCGTGACGTTGTACGTTCCCGCCGACAGCGTCAGGTAGTCACCGACCTCGCCGAAGGAGAGATTCTGGACGACGGTCTCGTCGTCGACAGCGACGTCGACGGCCGGTGCGTCGGGAGCAGCGTGGGCGACGCGGAGATACGACGTGTCCTGTGTCGCTGGCTCGGCGGCGTCGTCGGCCAGCTGTGTCGCGACGACACCGCCGGCCGTCAGGAGACTGCCGGCCACCAGTAGCGACGCGATCAGCGCACCGATCGTCCGTGCGTTTCGTGACATACACTCGCGTCGTCGAGCCAGCACCGTTTTGTTATAAATCGCCATCCGGTGGGGCCGTCGCCCGCCGTCGGCCCCGGCGAGCAGTAATCCCACGTTGTCCACTGGCATCCGAGGATAACGCGACCGTATCCCGGCACGTCGTCCAGCCGCCGGCCGCTGAAAGCAGGGGTTATCCGCCCGACGACGGCCGCTCGGGGCGACGACGGAACCCATATACGTCCCAGTCGCGAGACCTAGGTATGAACTACGATGCAGCTCTCGACCGGGCGTTCGACGCGCTCCCCGACCAGCCGCGGGACGCGGGTGAACGCCTGTCGGTTCCGGACCCCGAAGGACAGACAGACGGCGCGTTCACACGACTGACAAATCTCCAGGCCATCGCGGCCGCGCTCTCGCGAGAGGCAAAGCACGTCCACCGGACGATCCAGCGCGAGTTCGGGACCAACGGCCAGTTCGACGGCAACGAAGCCCGCTACAACGGTGACTTCGCCGTCAGCGACTTCGAGGCCGCTATCGACGCTTACATCGCCGAGTACGTCACCTGCTCGGAGTGTGGCCTGCCCGACACCCGACTCACCACCGAGGACGGCGTCGACATGCTCCGCTGTGAGGCCTGCGGTGCCTTCCGCCCGGTCACCAAGGAGTCGACCAAGAACACCCAGACCGACCGGCCGACCCTCGAAGAGGGCGAGACCTACGAGGTCAAGATCACCGGCACCGGCCGCGAGGGCGACGGCGTCGCCGAGAAGGGCAAGTACACGATCTTCGTCCCCGGTGCACAGGAAGGCGACGAAGTGGAGATCTACATCGAGAACATCAGCGGGACGCTGGCCTTCTCGCGACTCGCGTAGGACTGCGACAGTTTCACTCACAGCCGACCATACGACACACACCGCGAGTACAGCCGACCCACCGCAACGATTTTGCCCGCCCACGCCGTTCCCCACAGCGATGCGATTCGGCGTCGACGAGGCCGGAAAGGGACCGGTGCTGGGATCGATGTTCGCCGCGGCAGTCCGCTGTGACCCCGGCGACCTCCCCGACGGCGTCGGCGACTCGAAGGGGATTCCCGACGGGCGACGGGAGCGACTGGCCGAAGCGATCCAGTCGGTCGCGACGGTCGGGGTCGCCGAGATCCCACCGGCCCGGATCGACGATCCCGAGACGGATATGAACACGCTGACCGTCGCCGCCCACGCTGAGGCGCTCTCGGCGGTCGCGAGCGACGATCTCTCGGGGCTAGTCGACGCCGGAGACACGGACGCCGAGCGGTTCGGCCGGCGGGTGGCCGACCGGGTCGACGCCGAAATCGACCTGGGGGCCGCACACGGGGCCGACGAGACCGACCCGCTCGTCGGGGCGGCCAGTATCGTCGCCAAGTCCGCCCGCGAGGCCCACGTCGCGGCGCTGGCCGACGAGTTCGGAGCCGTCGGGAGCGGCTACCCGAGCGATCCGACGACACGCGAGTTTCTGGAGCGCTACGTCGACGAGCACGGCGACCTGCCCGACTGCGCGCGGACCTCGTGGTCGACCTGCGACGACGTGCTGGCCGCCGCGGAACAGTCGTCGCTGGCGTCGTTCTGAAGGCGCAGCCATCGACGATTCGCGCGGCCTTGCAGCGAGAAGTTCGAGCCGAAAAGCGTGGTCGTGTTACTCGCTTCGCTCTTCCTCGTCCAGCACCAGCCGGCGGAGGATGTCACCGTAGGCCGGCCGCGTGATCAGGACGCCGATGAGGACGCCGACGATGGTGATGATGGCGAACCCGGTGAGGTCACCGAGGCCCAGCACCGTCAGCGGGCTCATGGCGATGATCGTCGTCGCGGCGGCGGCTCCGATCACCCAGAACGCCTTGCGGAAGCGGTTCTGGAACACCCGTCCCGTCGCGACGCCCTCGCGCTGGAGGATCTCGTCGGCGATGATGATCAGGTCGTCCACCCCCGTCCCGATCACCGCGATGAACCCGGCGATGTGTGACAGGTCCAGCGGGAACTGGATGACCGAAACGAACCCGAGCAGGAGTAACACCTCGGAGAGTGCGGTGACGATCATCGGGACCGCCACGCGGGGATCGCCGTAGCGCAGGTAGACGGCGATCGACACCGCGAGGACGGCGATGATACCCGTGATCAGCGAGTTCGTCTTGAACTGGTCTGCCAGTGCCGGCTCCAGCGAGGTGGTCTGTGCGTTCTGGAAGTCAAGCGGCGCGGGCAGTGGCTGGCCCGCCTTCAGGCTGAGCTCGATGTTGCGCGCTTCCTCGCGGGTGTTGGTCTCGATGACGAAGGTCGGATCGTTCGCAAAGCTCCCGTCGGCAAAGAGCCCGACCAGCCCCGGCGAGATGCCCTTGGCGGTGACGACCTCGTTGTTCAGCGACGCGATCAGACACTTGCCCGAGCTCTGGTTCGGGTTCTCGGCGTTGTACCCGCATCTGATCGCCCCGCGTGCGGTGTTTGGCTCGTCGAGTCCGGTCGCCCGAACCCCTTCGAGGAACTGGTCGACCGCGTCGTCCCGAATCGTGACGCTGACCTGGTACCCCTGTCCTCCGTCGACCTTGCGGGCGTTTCCGATGCCGTCGATGTCCTCTCGGCTGACGATCTGCTGGCGGACGAACGTTCCGTTGTCGGCGGCGTAGCCACCGTACACGCGGACGATCCCGCGGCTGGCGACGATCGAGCGGAGCTCGTTGATGTCACGGCCCGGTGCCTCGATGACGACGAAGTTCTGTCCGGTCGCCGACTGGGCCGACTGGACGCTCCCGCCGCTGAGCGCGGACTGGGAGAGCTTCTCGTCGATGACCTCGACCATCTCGTCGCGGGTCGCTCGGGTCACGCCGTCGCGAACGTCGCTCTCGGACACGTCGTAGCCCTGTTCTTGCAGGGCGGCGGCGAGTTCGGCCTGCGTGACGTTCTCGGAGTACACCTCGACGGTGCCGTCGGCGTTTGGCTCGTTGGGCGCTCGCGCGTTCACGTCGACGGGATCGACGCCGAGTTGCGAGACGAGTTCGTCCTCGATGGCGATCGTCTCGTTGGTCTCGTCACCCGCGCCGACGGGCTGGATGCCGACGTTCTCGGCGGTCGTCCCGACGATCGGTGCCCGGATTCGCGAACCGCCGTCGAGTTGAATCCCGTACTGGAGGTTCGTGATCCCCTCGGCGGAGGCGTTCGCGCCGTCGGGCTGGGCCGTCGCGTTGTCGCCGGTGGCGACCGTCGCGCCGGGCACCAGTAGCGTCACGGTACTCCCGAGGGCGAGCACGACAAGCAGGATGATCCGCCAGTTGTCGCGGAGCCCGCTCATCGGTTCACTCCCTCGAACTTGTACCAGCGAAGCAAGGAGAGGTTCAACATGTAGGTGTTCATCAGGTCGGCCGCCAGCCCGATCACCAGCACAGTCCCGATCGAGGCCATCAGCTTGATGTTGAAGAAGGAGGCGACCACTGCCATCACTGCCATCGCCGACAGCGACGTGATCGTCATCGTCACACCGGTCTCCATCGCGCGGTGGACGCTCTCGTAGAACGACCCCGAGCGACGCAGGATGTGGTTGTTCAGCAGGATGTCCGAGTCGACGCTGTAACCGATCAGCATGAGGAGCGCGGCGACGGTCCCCAGCGACAGCTCGATCCCGAAGACGTTCATCGCCGCCAGCGGGATCACGATGTCGGAGAACGCCGAGACGACGACCGCGATACTCGGGACGAACGAGCGAAAGAGCGCGAAGACGATCGCACTCATCCCGGCGAAAGCGATCAACACGCCGACGACCGCCGTCGTCTGGTTGTCACCGCCGAAGGTCGCAGAGGTCGAGGAACTCGACAGGAGCTGCATGTCGGCACTCTGGGCCTGATCCCGCAGCGACTGCGTGTCGAACGACTGGAACCGGACGATGTACTGATTCTCGTTCGGTCCGACGGTCTCGGCCTCCGCGTTCTCGGCGGCCTGCTGGACCGAGATCGGTTCGGTGTCGAACTGGTCGTCGATCTCTGCCTTGGACATCGACGTGACGACTGTCAGCTCGGAACCACCTGTGAAGTCGATCCCCGGCGAGACGGGCGCACCGGGCGACGCGACTGATCCGGACACGAACAGGGACCACCCGACCAAAATCAGTATCGCGAGGGCGAGTACCGCCAGCGGCACGGCCGCCAGCTGGCGGTTCGTGTACTGGTCGTAGTCGACCTCCGGTACCTCGAACGCGTTCATGGGCGTGGGTGTGCGAGCCCCCCGAATAAGCCTTCTTATCTCGCGACACACGGACACGACGACAGCGTCGCCGCGGCCGAGAGTCAGTGCAGTCCCCGCCGTCAAGTGTCTCGGCCGGAGCGATCGACGGCTCCGATCAGTTCGGCAGGTACCGGACCGAGACGACGCCGTCGCCGACGCGTACGCTGACCCGATCGACGCCGAGTCGGGCGGCCCGTTCCCTGGTCGCCTCGTCGTCGAGCACGTCGTCGGCGGCTGCCTCGGCGTCGGGAACCGTCAGGACGTGGACCTCGCCCTCGCCGGCACGTTCGCGTTTGGTGATCTCGCCGTCGGCCTGCTCGGCGGCGATGTCGCGGGCGAGGGTCGTCGGCGATTCCGGACTCCGCTCGACCGGGATCTCCCACTGGCGCTCGATGTCGACGATCTGGTAGGCGACTTCGAGCGGTGGCTCCGGTTCGACGGTGGCCTCGATCACCTCGTCGGCGGCGAGGCCGGGGTTCTCCGAGAGCGTGACGACCTGCTGGTCGACCACGTCGCGCAGCGTCGCCGTCTCGTCGTCGGCAGCGGTCACGAGGAACGTGCTCGATTTCATGCCTCTCCGTAGCGGTCGAGTGCTTTTGCCCGTCACGGTTCCGGCCGGTCACCAGCGGCGCGCGACCACCAGCATCGCCACCCCGACGAGCAGCGGCGGGGCGATACCGGCGGGTCGCGGCAGGGCGTACAGTGTCGCGACGACCGACGAGAGGAGTGGGTTCGACGGGAGCGTCTGCTGTGCCGCCGGGGCGGAGATCAGCGCCCCGAGATACAGCGACCCGAGAAAGCCGTAGCCCAGCCCCGCCAGGACGGCCGCGAACCGTCGGTCGGCACGGCCCCGTCTGAGCCGGCGGGCGACGAACAGCACCGGCGCGATCAGCGGCGCGACCACGAGCATCCCCACGAAGACGAAAAACGCCCGGACGAAGCTGAACTGACCGCCGCCCCCGCCGATCGTCTCGGCGATCAGGACGACGAGCGCGAGCGTAAACAACAGCCCAGTCGCCAGTGCGGCCAGTCCGCCGACGACGACGTAGGTGCGAAACAGCACGGAATCACTGGACCGGAAGGCGTAGGGAAAGGCCCCAAAGAGGCCGTCGTAGCTGTCGTCCGCCTCCTCGGTGGCTGCGCTGTCGTCGCCGTCCTCGGACGGTACACCGGTCCCGACGGCGTCGCCGGTCGCCCCGCTGGCTCCCGGTTCGGCGGCGTCTTCGGCCATGGCCGAGCGTACGGTTCGCCCGTGGTTAAACGCCGTGTTTCGAGGGGACGGCACCGCCCACCGAGAGTGCGAAGCCAAGAGAACGGACTTTTTACCCGGTCCGGGCGAGGCGAGCGTATGAACGTCGACATCGGAAACGCACTGGCAGCGGTCGCCGAACCCGGCCTCTCTCGGGACGAACTGGCGACACTCGACGACCGCGTCGCACGGGCTCACGACCGAATCGAGCGCGGACGGGCCGACGACGAGTTCGGCTACGCCGCCCTGAACCTGCCGGCGACGACCGACGCCGAAGCGATCCGCGACGCCGTCGCGCCGGTTTCGGACGCAGAGACGGTCGTGACGGTCGGTATCGGTGGCAGCGCGCTCGGTGCGCGGACGATCACGAGCGCACTGGCAGCTGACGGCGGGACGAGCCACGTCGTGCTCGACAACGTCGATCCGGACCACGTCACCCGCGTCCTCTCGGATCTGTCGCTTTCCGAGACGGCGATCAACGTCGTCTCGAAGTCCGGCACCACGGCCGAGACGCTGTCGAACTTCCTCGTCGTCCGCGAGGCGATGATCGAGGCCGGGGTCGACTGGACCGAGCGGACGGTCGTCACGACCGGCGACGAGGGGCCGCTGGCGGCGCTGGCCGACGAGCACGACCTCCCGACGCTGGCGGTGCCCGACGGCGTGCCGGGCCGCTTCGCGGCGCTGTCGTCGGTCGGGCTGGTGCCGGCCGCGATCCTGGGCTGTGACATCGAGGGCCTGCTCGACGGGGCGGCGGCCGCCGCCGAGACGCTCGACTCGTCGCTGTTCGACTGTCCCGCCTACGCCTACGGTGCGGTCGCGTACGGCCTCGAAGAGCGCGGCGCGACGATCAACGCCGTCGTCCCCTACGCCGAGCGACTGGAGCCGTTCGCCGAGTGGTTCGCCCAGCTGTGGGCCGAGAGTCTCGGCAAGGACGGCCGGGGCCAGACGCCGGCCCGCGCACTGGGCGCGACCGATCAACACTCCCAGCTGCAGCTGTACCGGGCGGGCCGCCGGGACAAGCTCGTGACGCTGCTCCGCCCCCGCGAGCGGCCGTCGCTTGACGTGCCGGCCGCGGCGGCCGACGCGCTCGCCCACCTCGAAGGGACCGACCTCGGAGAACTGCTGGACACGGAACTGCGCGCGACCGAGGCCAGTCTCGCCGAAGCCGGCCAGCCCAACGTCCGCGTCGAACTCGACCGCCTCGATTCGCGGGGACTGGGCGAACTCCTCTACGCGATGGAGGCCGCCTGTATCCTCGTGGGCGAACTGGCCGGCGTCGAGACGTTCACCCAGCCCGCCGTCGAGTGGGGCAAGCAGGCCGCCAGAGACGTCCTCGAAGGCGACGAGACCGAGAAGACCGCCGCCATCGAGGACAAGCACGAACTGATCGTCGACGGCGAGGACGGACGGTAGCGTATTTACGGCCGAGCCCCGAACGGCCGAGTAGATGGGGTCGGATCTGTACCACACCGCCGATCGCTCGGTACGACTGGAGGCCGCCGTCACGTCGCTGGCCGTGATCGCGTTCGCCTATCTGGTGGGGCTCGTCCTCGCGTCGCTGGGCGTCAGCGTCGCCGACGCGCTCGGCGTCACCGAGTCGACAACGCCGGTCGTCTACTACTCGGTGCAGTACGCGCTCTTGCCGGCGGGCTTCCTGGTGACCGTGTTCGGGTACCACCAGAGCCGCGAGACGGACGGACTCGTCCGAGTTCACACCCCGACGCTCCGGGACCTGGGCTGGATCGTCCTGGGCTTTCTCGTCTTGCTGGCCGCGTCGACGGCCCTAGAGCAGATCATCGGACTGCTGGGCGTCGAGACGGCACAGAACCAGGCGATCCTCACGGGCCGCGAGCACCCGCTGCTCTTTCTGGCCTTGCTCCCGATCACGGTGTTGCTGGTCGCACCGGGCGAGGAACTGCTCTTTCGCGGGCTCGTCCAGGGAAAGTTCCGTCAGGCGTACGGCTCGGTGCCGGCGGTCGTGATCGCGAGCCTGCTGTTCGGGCTCTCTCACTCGGGGGCGCTGTCCGGAGCGGGCACGGTGACCTACCTCGCCGTGGCGACGGTCCTCGGACTGGTCCTGGGGGCCGTCTACGAACACACCGAGAGTATCCTCGTTCCGGTCGGGATCCACGCGGCCTGGAACGTCTCGATCTACCTCGGCCAGTGGCTCCAGGCCGTCTACGGGCTCTCGCTACTTGGATAGAGACGGGTGTGACGGCCGTCTGACGGGGCTTTATGCCGCAATCTCTCCTATCGAGTGGTATGCCAACCCGGTACACGGTCGTGTGCGACGACGACCAGGCCAGGGCAGTCAGTCGGCTGGCCCACCGGTACGGGATCACCGAAGAGGAGGTCCTCGAACAGTTGCTCGACCTCGGACTCGAAGCCGCCGAGGAGTCGACAGTTTAGGCCGGATTCTTCCGCGAGAGATCGCTGCCACAGATCGGACAGCGGTCGTGGTTCTCGTCGAACTCGCGGCCACACCCCTGACACTGGAAGCGCCAGTCACGCTGCTCGTCGATGCCGTCCTGTGCGATCACTTCGACGGCGACCGAGAGCTTCTCCGAGACGTTCTGCATCGCGTAGTCGTCGGTGACCAGCCGCCCGTCGAGTTCGAACGCGGCGGCGATCAGGCGAACGTCGGTCTGGGAGAGTTCCGCGAGGTCGCCGGTCTCGTCGGCGGCCCGCTCGACCCGTTCGACGGTCTCCGGTTCGGGGATGTGCATGTGCATGCCCGACCCTTCCAGCGCGTCGAAGCGGTAGGCGCTCTCGTCTTCGAGTTCCTCGCGGACGAGCGGAATCGAAGCGATCGGCTCGTCGGTGTGATACTCGTTGATAAACGCCGAGGAGTCCAGAATGTACATCTAACGCTTGACGATCATGTGGTCTTTGACTGCCTGGACTCGCTCGACCGGGACGAGCAAGCGCCCGGTCTCGTCGCGCTCGAACTCCGTCTGTCCGAGCGCGCCGTCGGCGTCGATGAGGAGGTGCTTCAGTGCCCCCGTATCCAGATCCATCGTGATGTTGTACAGACTACCGATCTCGGTTCCGTCCGTCCCCATGACGTCTTTCCCCGAGAGATTCTCGGCGAGTATTTCTGCCATACTGGCCCCTTCCGATTCCTGTACCATAAACGCCACGGGCCGTCAGACGTGCTGGCATACGGTATTAGTGTCTGCCGTCCGACGGAGTGGTATGGACCGCCGCGACTACCTCGCCGCGCTCGTGACCGCGCCCGTCGTCGGCCTCACCGGCTGTGCCGGCGACGGCGGGACGACCGACACGCCGTCGGCGACCGAGACGACGCTCACCGCGACTGACACCCCGACACCGACCGCGACCGACACGCCAACCGATACCCCGACCGCGACCGACACGCCGACGCCGACACCCACCGACACGCCCACCGCGACACCGACGGTCGCCCAGACGGTCACGGTGGCACCGGAGGGACGGCTCCGGTTCTCGCCGGAGTCGTTCGAGATCAGTGCCGGCGAGACCGTCCGCTGGGTGTGGCAAGCGGGCGGTCACAACGTCGCCCCCGACACGACACCCGAGGAGAGCGACTGGTCCGGGACGCCGGGGACCGACACCTACGGCAGTGGCTACACGCACGTCTACACCTTCGAAACGACGGGCACCTACGAGTACTACTGTGTGCCCCACCGAGGGTCCGGGATGACCGCGTCCTTCGAAGTCGTCTGATCGTGCCAGCGACGCTACAGACGCCGAGATTACGATGCACTTATCAGGTGCGACCGACTCCGAACGAATAACTTCTGGACGGTGATCTCTCATGTCCGAACCCGATTCTCACGCTGACGACGACGCCGACGCTGGTGGCCTTCGAACCCCGATCGTGGCGGTGCTCGGCCACGTCGACCACGGCAAGACGAGCCTCCTGGACAAGATCCGTGGCTCGGCGGTGACCGCGGGCGAGTCCGGCGCGATCACCCAGCACATCGGCTCGACGGCCGTGCCGCTGGACGTGATCTCGTCGATGGCCGGCGACCTCGTCGACCCGACCGACTTCGACCTCCCCGGCTTGCTGTTTATCGACACGCCGGGCCACCACTCGTTCTCGACGCTGCGATCGCGCGGCGGCGCGCTGGCCGACATCGCGATCCTCGTCGTCGACGTCAACGACGGCTTCCAGCCCCAGACGATGGAGGCCATCGACATCCTCAAGCGGACCCAGACGCCCTTTATCGTCGCCGCAAACAAGATCGACACCGTCCCCGGCTGGAACCCCAACGAGGGCGAACCGGTCCGGGTGAGCAAGGAGAAACAGTCCGACCGCGTCCAGGGCGACCTCGACGAGAAACTGTACGAGATCATCGGCCAGCTCTCGGACAACGGCTTCTCGGCCGACATGTACTGGCGCGTCCAGGACTTCCAGAACAACATCGGCGTCGTCCCCGTCTCGGCCGAGACCGGCGAGGGACTGCCCGACCTGCTGACGGTGATGATGGGACTGTCTCAGCGATACCTCAAAGAGGAGATGTCCATCGACGTGGGCGGGCCCGGCGTCGGGACCGTCCTCGAAGTGACCGACGCCCGCGGGTTCGGGACGACCGTCGACGCCGTCGTCTACGACGGGACCATCAGCGAGGACGACGAGATCGTCGTCGGCGGCCTCGACGGCCCGATCGTCACGGAGGTCCGAGCGTTGCTGAAGCCCCAACCGCTGGCAGAGATCCGTACCGAGAAGCAGTTCGAGCGCGTCGAGTCGGTCGCCGCGGCAGACGGGGTGAAAATCGCCGCGCCGGATCTCGACGACGCGATGGCCGGAGCACCGGTCCGGGTCGTCCGCGACCGCGACGTCGACGAGGTCATCCTCGAAGTCGAGGAGGAACTGGCCGGCTTCGAGGTCTCGACAGCCGAGGAGGGCGTCGTCATCAAAGCCGACACGCTCGGCTCGCTGGAAGCGCTCTCCGGGACGCTCGAAGAACACGAGATTCCCGTGATGCGCGCCGAGGTCGGCGACGTGGCTCCGCGGGACGTTCGGGTCGCCGAGACCGCGGGCGAGCCGATCAACCGGGCCGTCCTGGCCTTCGGGGTCGACACGCTCGACGACGCCGAACGGCTGGCCGACCAGGAGGACGTGGAAATCTTCGCCGACGACGTGATCTATCAGCTGATCGAGAGCTACGAGGACCACGTCGAGGCCATCGAGACCGCCCAGCAAGACCAGATCCTCGACAACATCACCCGCCCCGCCCGCTTCCAGATCCTCCAGGATCACACCTTCCGCCAGTCTGACCCCGCCGTCGTCGGCGTCGAGATCCTCGCCGGACGGATCAAGCGAAACAGCAACGTCGCGCTGTTCGACGGCGACGAGCCCGAACGCGTCGGCCACCTCAAGTCCATCCAGGACGAGGGCGAGGACGTCGACGAGGCGAACCGTGGCGACCGCGTCGCCGTCTCCATCGACGGACCGACCGTCGGCCGCCAGATCGAGGAGGGCGACGAGCTGTGGACCGAACTGCCCGAGAAACACGCCAAGATCCTCGAACAGGAACTCAAAGAGGACATCACGGGCGACGAACGCGAGGCGCTCAATCAGTACCTCGAAAAGCAGCGCAACCGCGACCCCTTCTGGGGGAAGTAGCGGACGACGGCACCGTGACGCCGGCGGCCGAGTAATAATATTTAATTAGACGGCGGCCGCCGGTACGGGTAGGATGCTCTCGGGCGAACTGGCGACCGCGGACCTGGTGCTGGTCGCGATGGCGCTGCCCCTGCTGGTGGCGTCGCTGGTCGGCGTCGTCTTCTCGGTACAGTTCGGCATCGCGATGGGTGCCGGGAGTGTGCCGGCCGGCGGGACGCTGGGCTACGCGCTGTTTTACGATCCGCCGGCAAGCGAGTAGCAGAGCGTCTACTGTGCCGTCGGCGCGGCGTCGTCGGTCATTGCCTGCTTGACCTGCAGCGCCGCCGACGCGGCCAGTCCGTGGACGAGGTCGTCGCGCTCGTCGTCGGTGATCTCGACTTTGTCCTCGGTCGGCGAGTAGCCTGCGCTGACGACCGAGCCAAGCGGTGGCTGGACGGCGATCGTCGCACGCGGTCCGCTCGAACCGCTCGTGATCTCGGAGCCGACCACGAACTCGCCGGGGAGGACCTCACGGAGTCCGGCCGCCACGTGGGTCAGATCGCGACGGAGCGACTGACGCTGCTCCGGCGTCAGGTCCACCTCCTCTACGTCTGCCCCAAACTGTGTGTTCCCGTACATTCGGTTTCCGGTGCATCTATGCGAACAGAGTTTAAAAGGGCGGCGATGGTTACAGCGCTGGCCGGCTTCTGCCGTAGGCGGCACAGACGACGGCGCTTGCGTACTCCTCGTCGGCCTCGACCGACCGCACGACCGTCTCCGTGTCGACGAACGTCCAATCTCGGAGCTGACGGCCGGCGGCCAGTCCCGCCTCGATCTCTGCCCGCACGTCGTCGGGGTCCTCGCCGGAGACCTCGTAGAAGATGCCGCGGCCGGACTCGCTTCGCGACCAGCCGATCCCCGCCGCCACGCGTTCGCCGGGCGCGGCCGTCGCAGACGACTCGACGGTGTGGAGTTCCGCGCCGACCGGCCCCAGGTCCGGGGCGGTGCCGACGACTTCGATCTCCGGATCGGCCGGGATGACCGACGACAGCGTCACGAGGTTGTAGTTGTGGATGCCCGCGTCGGCCAGCGCGGCGTCGAACGACGACAGCTCTGTGGGGCCGCCGGCAGTCCCCCAGACGATCCGGATAACGCTCATACTCGCCGTTGGACGACGCTCGCTGTAAGGGGTTTCGCTTCACGGAGCCGACGGTGTGACCCCAGCGACACGCCAGCGCGAGTGTGACCGTCCGCCCGACGGAATCAAAAACGATGTCTGTCACAACCGGATAGAGACAGACGATGTACAGCGACATTCTCGTTCCGACAGACGGCAGCGACTCTATCGAGCAGGTCCTCGAGCACACGATCGATATCGCCGACGGACGAAACGTCACCGTCCACGCGCTCTACGTCGTCGACGACCGGGCGTTCCTGTCGATGGACGACGACATGCAAGACGAAGTGCTAGAAGAGCTGAAAGCCGAGGGGCGAGCCGCCACCTCGGACGTGGCGGCGGCCCTCGAACAGGAGGGGCTCTCGGTGACGAAGACGATCCGCCGCGGACGGCCGGCCGACCACATCGTCTCGTACGTCGAAGAGGCCGGGATCGATCTGGTGACGATGGGGTCACAGGCAGGCGAATACGAGCAGAACATGCTCGGCAGTACGTCCCAGAAGGTCGTCACGCAGTCTCCCGCGCCGGTGCTGACCGTCGACGTCTCCGACGCCTCCGAGTAGGGCTCTGAACACTGAGTCGGACTGTCGGCTGTTCGATCGAAAGCGCGTCGCCACCCCGTGCGATCGTCCGACGGCGACCGCAGCCTCAGGCGAAGGCGACGGGAACGCTGCCGCCCTCGGTGCCGTCCTCGATCTTCTCGAGAGCGTCGTCGAAGTCCGCCTCGGTGACGGTCGTCCGCTGGTCGCGGATCGCGAACATGCCGGCCTCGGTGGCCAGCGACGCCAGCTCGGCACCCGAGAGGCCGTCGGTCTTGCCGGCGATCGACGACAGCTCGACCGTGTCGGCCAGCTCCATCTCCTCGGTGTGGATCTCCAGAATGCGCGTCCGTCCGTCGAAGTCCGGGTTGGGGACCTCGATGAGGCGGTCGAAGCGGCCGGGCCGGAGGATCGCGCGGTCGAGCATGTCGAAGCGGTTGGTGGCGGCGATGATCCGGATCTCGCCGCGTTCGTCGAAGCCGTCCATCTCGCTGAGCAGCTGCATCATCGTCCGCTGGACCTCGGCGTCGCCGGAGGTCTTCGATTCGGTTCGCTTGGCCGCGATGGCGTCGATCTCGTCGATGAAGATGACGGCTGGTTCGCGGTCGGCCGCCAGCTCGAACAGGTCACGGACGAGTCGCGCGCCCTCGCCGATGAACTTCCGGACCAGCTCGGAGCCGGCCATCTTGATGAACGTGGCGTCGGTCTCGTTGGCGACGGCTTTGGCCAGCATCGTCTTCCCGGTGCCGGGCGGACCGTGCAGGAGGACGCCCGACGGCGGTTCGATGCCGACCTCGCGGAACTGCTCGGCGTTGACCAGCGGCTCCTCGACGGCCTCCCGAACTTCGCGGATCTGCGCTTCGAGCCCGCCGATGTCGCCGTAGGTCACGTCGGGGGAGCCGTCGACCTCCATCGCCTGTGCGCGAGCGTCTTTCTCGCCTTCGAGGATCTCCTTGACGCTGAACGAGTCGTTGATCGCGACCCGATCGCCGGCTTCGAGCCGTTCCCGCATCGACGGCGAGACCTCGGTCAGCACCTCCTGGTTGTTGCCGTGTTGCTTGACGATCACGCCGTCGTCGGTGACCTCCTCTGCCGTCGCGATGTACAGCGACGAGGTCTTCAGCATCTCGTTTTCCCGTTCGATGCGGTCGACGTCCTCCGTCAGCGAGCGCCGACGGTCTTTGGCCGCGTCGAGTTGCGATTCCAGTTCGTCGTTGACTTCCACGATCTGTTCGAAGTGATCCCGCAGCGCTTCGAGGCGCTCCTCGGGGGTCATGTCGGGATCGAGATCCAGCCGGGGCCGATCGGGAAGCGAAGGACTGCGCGACATCTGGTTATCGAACGTAGGGAACTGGACTATTAAGGGCCTTTGGGTCAGGTACGCATAGCCGAGCCGACACGCGTCGCCGGACGGCAGCCCGCCGGCTTCAGCTCAGCTGGTCGAACTCGTCCAGGTACTCGCCGTAGGTGTCGATGGCTGCCTCGACCGGAGCCGAGGTCGACATGTCGACGCCGGCACCCTGGAGCAGTTCCAGCGGGTACTCCCGGGAGCCCTTCCGGAGGAACTCGATGTACCGCTGGGCAGCGGGTTCGCCCTCCGAGAGGATCTCGTCGACGAGGGCGACGGCCGCCGAGATGCCCGTCGCGTACTGGTAGACGTAGAACGAGCGGTAGAAGTGCGGGATGCGCATCCACTCGCGAGCGATCCGGTCGTCGACGTTGGCGGGTGCGTAGTAGTCGCTCTTGAGGTCGTGATAGAGCTCGTCCAGGCGGTCGGGCGTCAGCGGTTCGCCGGCCTCGCTCATCTCGTGGGCGCGGTGCTCGAACTCCGCGAACATCGTCTGGCGGAACAGCGTCGATCGGAACCGTTCGAGGTACTCGTTGAGGACGTGTCGGCGGAGTCGCTCGTCGTCGACCACGTCCAGCAGGTGGTGGGTGAGCAGCGTCTCGTTGACCGTCGAGGCCACCTCGGCGACGAAGATCTCGTAGCCCGAGTAGACGTAGGGCTGGGACTCGCTGGTGTACTCCGAATGCAGCGAGTGGCCCAGTTCGTGGGCCAGCGTGTACATCGACTCCACGTCGTCCTGGTAGTTCATCAGGATGAACGGCTGGGAGTCGTAGGTCCCGCCGGAGTACGCCCCCGACTGCTTGTTGGCGGTCTCGTAGACGTCGACCCACCGCGAGTCCAGCCCCTCCGAGACGCGAGACTGGTAGTCGTCGCCCAGCGGCGCGACGGCGTCGACGACGTACTCACAGGCCTGTTCGTACTCGATCTCCGGAGACTCCTCCTGGACGAGCGGGACGTAGAGGTCCCACATCTCCAGTTCGTCCGCACCGATCGCATCCCGTTTGAGGTCGGCGTGGCGGTGGAGCGCGTCGAGGTTGTCTCGAACGGTGTCGACCAGCGTGTCGTAGACCGAGACGGGGACGTTCGGGCCGTCCAGTGCGGCCTCGCGAGCGGTGTCGTAGTTGCGGGCCTGGGCCATCTTCACGTCGGTCTTGACGCTGTTCTTGTAGGCCGATCCGACGGCGTTGCGCACGGTCTCCCACTCGTCGTAGAAGCTCTCGTACACCCGCTGGCGGAAGTCGCGGTCCGGTCGCTTCTGGAGGGTCGTGAAGTTGTTGAGCGTCACCGGCTGGTCGTCGCCCTCGCTGTCCTCGACGGACGGGAACGTCATGTCCGCGTTGGCCAGCATGTTGTACACTTCGCCCGACGCGCCCGTGACCTCGCTCAGTTCCGCCAGCAGGTTCTCGACCTCCGGGGAGCGGGTGTGGTCTTTCATCCGGAGCACGTCGTCGAAGTAGTGTTCGTACTCCGCGAGGGCCGGCTCCGCGTCGATCATCGCTTCGATGTCGTCCCACTCCAGCTCCTGGAGGGCCGGTTCGAGGAAACTCGCCGCGCTGGAGGCGTCCGAGGACAGCGACTGTGCCCGCGCGGTCAACGCCTGGTACTGGTCTCGGGTGGTGTCCTCGTCTTTTCGCATCCGCGCGTACGAGGAGACGTTGGCGACGGTACGCATCAGGTCCTCGTAGGTCTCTAGGGTCGCGCGGAGCGTCTCGGCGTCGTCGGTCGCGCGCCCCTCGTAGGCCGCGAGATCCGCGACGAGTGCTTCGGCTCGCTCGTAGGCGGCCTCCCAGTCCTCGTCGGTCGCGTACAGCGACTCGAGGTCCCACTTGTACTGCGTCTCGATCTCCGATCTGTCGGGCACCGAACTCATGTGACCGGGTTAGCGTCTCGATGCCGTAAGTCTTGCCGGGCAAGATCGTGGAGGGTCACGGGCGACAGCAATCCGTCACACGCCGTCGCGGATCTCCTCGGCGACGCGGGCACCGGCGCGGCGTTCGGCGACGCGGTCGGCAAAGATCGACCGGACACTCTCGCGAGCAGCGTCGTCGACGGAAAACGCGAGGTCGTAGTCGACTCCGGTGAGGACCAGCGGCGTCGGCGGCGCGGGTCCGACACCCGCGCCCCCGTCGATCGGCTCCGAGCCGAGCACGCGGTCGACCTTCGACACCGGAGCCTCGCCCCGGCGGATCTCGTCGACGAGACCGACGACCCGACGGACGAGCTGGCGGCAGAACCCACCGGCACGGAGCCGACAGACGAGAAACGCCGCCTCCCGGGTGAGATCGATCGAGAGCGCTCTGACCGTCCCACGGTCGTCCGGCGTGAGATTGTGGAAGTCGTGCTCACCGGCGAGGGCGTCCGCGGCCCGCCGAGCCCGGTCGTCGTGGCGCTCGGGCGCGTACAGGTGATAGACGTACTCGCGCTCTCGGGCGTCGTGGGTCGCGTGAAAGTCCTCGGGCACGTCGGCGCTCGCCCACGCACGAACCGCGGCCGGGAGTTCGCTGTTGAACGCCGCCGGGGAGAGCCACTCCGGGGCCTCGAAGGCGACCGTCTGGGCCAGCGCCGAGACGCCAGCGTCCGTCCGTCCGGCCGCGGCGTAGCCCGCCGGAACGCCCCCGTCAGTGACTCCGAGTCGGTCGAGTGCGGCCAGTAGCTCCCCCTCGACCGTCTCGACGTCGGGCTGGCGCTGGAACCCGTGGTAGGGCTGGCCGTCGTAGGCGATCCGATAGGCGCGCATACGCCGTCTGGACGCCGTGGCTACTTATCCACCGCCGTTCCCACGCGACGACAAGCCGACGCGGATTTAGGTAGTCGGCACCACAATACCGAACAATGACAGACGAGGCGACGGCCGCCCACCGGTTCTCACGTCCGCCCCGTTCGTTCACAGACGGTCGCGATCGCGCGATCGAGATCGGCGTCGCCGACGACGCCGACAGCGAGGCCGTCGTCGAGATGTACGCGGCCTACACCGACGCCGACCGCGCGCAGGGGATCCCGCCGCGCGAGCGACGCGACGTGGCGGAGTGGGTCGACACCATGCTCGACGACGGCATCAACCTCGTCGCCTGGCACGGCGAGGACGCGGTCGGTCACGCCGCGCTCTTTCCCTACGACGAGACCGCGGAACTCGTGATCTTCGTCCACCCGGACTACCACTACGCCGGGATCGGTTCCCGCCTGATCAGGGCGCTGCTGGGCGCGGGCCAGCGCGCGGGACTGGACCACGTCTGGCTCTCCGTCCAGCGGGACAACCACGTCGCGATGAACCTCTACCGGTCGGTCGGATTCGAGACGACACGCCGGGAGCGCAACGAACACGAGATGGAACTGGACCTGTAAGTCGCGAGGTCACTCGACTTCGGGCACGCGCGTGCGCTCGTCTGCCCACCGGCTGTCGGACTCCGCTTCCAGCAGTTCCTCCAGGCGCTCCTCGAACTCTCCCTCCGAGATTTCGCCGCTGACGTACTGTTCCCGGAGTCTCGCGTAGGAATCGAGATCGGCGTCGTCGACGAGGTTCTTGCCCTTCGAGAACTCCTCGCCCATCGACCGCCAAAGGCTCTCCTCGCGCCGGTCGGCGACGAACGAGAGCGAATCACCGAGCACGGCGACAACTGGGGACACAATCAAGAACCCCAGGACAAATATCGCTCCCATCACTTGCGGTATTCCCGTGATCACGGCACCGATAATGCCGACGACGAACGTCGAGAGCATCAGATACGGGAGCAGACGAGTGAGCCGCATCGGAAAGGGATCGAACATAGCCCGGACTCAGGACTCCTCTTCGAGCAGCCGTTCGCGGTCGGTGACACCTTCGACCGACCGCTCGGTCGTGACGTCTTCGGTCGCCAGCAGCCTGTCGAGGCGTGACTCGAACTCCTCCTCGGAGAGTTCCCCGCGTGCGTACCGCTCGCGGAGGACTTCGACGGGATCAGTGTCGTCGAGCGAAGCCTCGACCTCGCGTCCGTCTTCAGCATCCTCGGCCGCGACCAGCGGGAAATCCGATCCGAGGAGAGCGATCAGCGGGAGCAGGAGGAAGAACCCGAGAATAGACAACGCGGCGATCATCGATCCGGGGGCTCCGAGGACGGCGACCAGCGAGGTCAGGCCAAACGTCAGGATGGCGACGACACCGGCGAATCGCCACTTCTCCATGGGGAACAGGGCGCTCATGGATCGGCGTACGAACACCGCACACAAAAGTATCCGCGATTACGCGAAGTCGTCGTAGGTCGGGCGCTCGTGGTCGCCGGGGAACCCGTCGACCGGCGCGGTCGTCTGCTCGCCGCTGGCCATGTCCTTGACCGTCACCTCGTCGTTTTCGAGGTCGTTCTCGCCGACGATGACGACCGTCTCGGCGTTGATCGAGTCCGCATAGCCCATCTGGGCCCCGAAGCTGCGGTCCGACACGTCGGCCTCGACGACGTGACCGGCCGCCCGGAGTTCCCGCGCGATACGGGCCGCGACGGGGCGAGTGTCACCGACCTGCAGGACGTAGTAGTCCGTCGACACCGCCTCCTCGGGCCAGACGCCCGCCCGCTGGAGCAAGAGCGGGAGCGTCGAGTTCAGCACGCCCGGCGCGAAGCCCACCGCTGGCGTCGGCTCGCCGCCGAAGCCCTCGATCAGGTCGTCGTACCGACCGCCGCCGAAGACCGCCCGAGAGACCTCGCCGGTCGAGTCGAAACACTCGAAGACGACGCCGGTGTAGTAGTCGAACCCGCGGGCGGTGGTCAGCGAGATCGTACAGTACTCTCGGACGCCGAAGTCCTCCGCGGCCGCGAGGACGGCTTCGAGGTTCTCGACGGCGTCTGCGACCTGCTCGGAGCCGCTCATCTCCGCGAGCGCAGCCAGATCGTCGTCGCCGGCCTGGAGCCACTCGTCGAACTGCTCGGCCTGGGCGGGGGAGAGCCCCGCGTCGGTGAGCCCCTGGACGTACTCGTCGCGGTCGATCTTCGCCCGCTTGTCGACGACGCGAATCGCGTCCTGGGTGTCCACGTCGGCCTCGAAGGATTCGAGCAGTCCCGTGAGGATGTCGCGGTGCGAGACCCGGAAGTCGAAGTCGTCGCCGCCGAGGCCCAGTCGAGTCAGCATGTCGGCCGCGACCGCCAGGATCTCGGCGTCGGCCGTCGGCTCGCTCGACCCGAAGATGTCGATGTTCGTCTGGTGGAACTCGCGGAATCGGCCCTGCTGGACCTGCTCGTAGCGCCAGAACGGCCGCGTCGACACCCACTTGATCGGCTTGGACAGCTCCTGTTGCTTGGCGACGACCATCCGGGCCACCGTCGGCGTCAGCTCCGGCGTCAGCGCAACGTCGCGCCCGCCCTTGTCCTCGAAGTGGTACAGTTCCTCGACGATCTCCTCGCCGCTCTTGTCGACGTACATCTCGGTGGCCTCCAGGGCCGGCGTCGTGATCTCACGGAAGCCGTACTGGCGGGCCGTCGTCTCGATCTCGTCGATGACCTGGCGGTAGGCGGCCATCTCGGCGGGGTAGACGTCTCGAAACCCCTTCAGCGAGTCGTACATGTCACCGGCTACAGCCAGCGCCCGCTTGAAACTGTCCTTCCCCGGCTACCGCCGGCCGACGACGCGAGACTGCGTGTGCTCGGGGAACACGTCGGCGACCGTCTCCGGCCCGTACTCGTCGCGAAGCAGCGCCCGCAATTCGGTCTCGTAGTCGGCCTTGGCGATCGTCTCGCTCGGTCCGGTCTCGACCCGCAGTCGCCGGTCGGCGAGGTCGTCGATCGCTGCGCGGCCGAACCCGGCAAGCGGCGCGAGGTAGTCCACACCGAAGCGGTCCTCGACGCTCTGGGCCAGCGAGCGGTCGACCGTCGGCACGCGGTCGTCCCGGCGCGTCCCGTCTGCGACGGCCGAAAAATCGTTGTCTGCGATCGTCTCGACGGCGTGTTCGTGGACCTGCTGGATCCCGTTTCGAGGGTAGCCGTCCTCGACCATCCGCTCGGCCGCCCGCGCCGCGACGGCTGGATCGAGTTCGATCGTCTCGAAGGGGAGGTCGACACCAGCGGCCGCACGCCGGCCGGGGGCGACCACGTCGGCGATCCCGAACGTCGCCGTGACGAGCGTGGGCTCGTAGAACGGTTCCAGAACGAGTGCTGCGAGCGTCGAGTCCTTCCCGCCGCTGTACAGGACCCCACAGCGCATCTACCTGCGCTCGATGTCGAAGCTCTTGGAGTCGGGGGTCAGCTCTTTGAGCAGCTGCTTCATCTTCTCGTCGTCGATCTTGCCCTGAATGCGGCCGCTCTGGGCCAGCGAGACGACCTGTTGCTCGATCTGCTCGCCGCGCTGTGGCTTGGACATCTTCAGCGTGTTGAGCCGCTTGCGAGCCTCGTCGGTGAGGTTCTGTCGCAGGACTGCCTTCTTCTGGGCCTCTCGCTGCTGTTTGGCCTCCTCGCGGGCCTCGGCGTCGGCCTCACCGCCCTGCTGTTCTTTCAGCTGTTCCATCTTCTTTTCGCGCAGTTCTTCGAGTCGTTCCTCGTCTGGTTCACCGCTCATGCTGTCTCTACCACCACTACTGGCTTCGCGCCAAAATTTCTTTCCACCTAAGCCCTCGGCAGGTCGCTGGCGCGACTGCCTCACCCGTAGTTATCCACCGTCAGAGCAAGCTCTGACGACAGTGCGTTCGCAAGCACACGCACGACACCGGAATCGCCGCTGGCGATTCCGGCCTTTTTCACCGACGTTCGATAGAGCGGAGCTCTATCGCAGCCCATCAGAAGTCTTCGACTTCTGAGGACGTTTTTGCGCGAGTGGTTCGAACGCGCCGAAGGCGCGACTCGAACCCGAAGCGGAAAACGGTCGTTAAGCGTAGCGTTCGAGCTCGGGACGGTCGAGGTCTTCGAGGACCTCACCGGCGAGTTCGTCGAGGAACGCGCGGCCGTCGGCCGAGACGCGGCGACCCTCGCCACCGGCGGCTTCGACGTAGCCGACTTCTTCGAGCTGCTGGAGGATCGTCCGGATGATGTTGCCAGAGGCGTCGGTCTTCTGGTGGGGACGGACCTCGTAGCGGTTGGTTCCCTTCTTCGAGGTACCGTAGGCGGTCCGGAGCGTCCCGACGCCGACGGGGCCGTCGGTGGCGACCTTCCGGAGGACGCTCGCGGCGCGGCGCTGCCAGAAGTCGTCCTGTTCCGGTGGGAGTTCGCGATCGATACCGGTCTTGGTGAACTCGGCCCAGTCGGGCGCGTCGATGGCGTCCTCCTCGGCGAGCTCGACCGCGGCGGCCTCGATGAGCTCGTCCGCGGGCACGTCGTAGAGCGTCGTCATTGCACTCTGGTTCCCGTCGGCGTCATTTAAGGCCATCGTTTACTACCGGGCCTGGGCCGTGCGAGAGGTCGTCACACGGCGTGTGGCGACGGTCTCCGGGGGTGGTGTGGGTGGCCATCGCCCAGGGCGACGCTGGCGTTCGTTACTCGCCGCCTCTGGCCCGGTCGGCACCGAGGAAACTGGCGACGCCGCCGCCGATCAGAATCGGGAGCCAGTAGGTCGCGCCCCGGTAGAGGAGCGCACCGGACAGCGCGACCGCAGAGGGAACGCCGGTCGTCGCGACCAGCAGTGTCGCAAGCACCGACTCGATGGCACCGGACCCGCCCGGCAGCGGGGCGATGCCGGCGACCATCGCGACCGGAATCGCCAGCATCACCGAAGAGAACTCGACCGGTTCGCCGAGCGCGTACATCGAGAGCCACAGTGTGACGCCGAGCGCGAGCCACCCCATCGCCGAAAAGCTCGTTGCGACGACGAGCGACCGTCGATCTCCGGCGACGCGGTCGATCGAGCTGAAGAAGCGCTCGATCCGGTGTTCGAGTCCACCCGGCGAAGGGGGCGTCCAGCGGGGGACGACGCGGCCGACCGTGCGGGCGACGGGGGTGAGAAACCGGACGACGGCCGCTTCGAGTTCGTACCGGTAGCGCCACCCCAGATAGGCAGCGGTCGGCAGTCCGACGGCGAGCGCCGCGATCGCGCCAGCGGCGAACAACAGATTGCGCCCGAGTTGCACCGCACCGGCGGCGACGAAGGTGAACGCGCCGACGGCGAAGCCGATCGAGGGCACGAAGTGGAGCGTGTCGACGCTGGCGATGGCGGCGAGCCCGGTCTCGTACTCGGTGTCGGCGGCCTCGGAGATGAGAAGCGCACTGACCGGCTCGCCGCCGGCCTGCCCGAAGGGCGTGATGTTGTTCGAGAACACCGCCGCCGAGAAGACGAGAATCGCGGTGTGAGACGCCACCGGCGCGCCCAGCGAGTCGAGGACGGTCTTGAGCGCCATCCCCCAGAGACAGAGCCAGAGGACGGCGACGGCGACCATACCGGCCAGCACCGACCGGTCGGCCCGCGAGAGCGCGGCGAGGATGTCGCCAGCGCCGACGAACCAGACGAGCGCCCCGAGGACGACGAGCGTGCCGGCGAACCCGACGATCGTCGGGAGGCGATCGGCCATACCGAGGCGAGAAGCGGCTCGCGTTTCAAATCACCGATACCGGTGGCCAAAAGCGGGACTGCGACGGTTTTTGTGGCTGGCCGGCCAGACACAGCCATGGACGAACGCGCGGCACTCGCGATGATCGGCACACAACTGCCGGGGGCGGGCGACGACTGTGCCGTCGTCGACGGGCAGGTGCTGACGACCGACATGCTCCACGAGACGACGGACTTCCCCGACGGGACGACCCGTTACACCGCCGGCTGGCGCGCAGTCGGGGCCTCGCTGTCGGACGTGGCGGCGATGGGTGCCGACGCGACCGCGGCCGTGGCGGTGTACGGCGCGCCGACGTTCGAGGCCGACGCGCTGACGGCGTTCGTCGAGGGTGCCAGCGAGGTGTGTGAGGCGGTCGGAGCCGAGTACGTCGGCGGCGACCTCGACGGCCACGACGAGTTCACGGTCGCGACGACCGGGCTCGGCCGGACGGACGATCCGGTGTTGCGCTCCGGGGCGAGCGTCGGCGACGTGGTCTGTGTCACCGGCACGCTCGGTCGGAGCGGCGCGGGACTCCGGCTGTTCGAGCGTGGCGACGACGAGCGGGCCAACGAGCTGTTTCGCTTCGAGCCACGTGTCGCGGCCGGGACGGCGCTGTCCGATATCGCGACGGCCATGATGGACTCCAGTGACGGGCTGGCCCGCTCGCTCCACCAGCTCGCCGCGGCGTCGGACTGCGGGATGGCCGTCGAGACCCCGTTGCCGATCGACGACAGCGTCGACGACGTGGCCGACGGACGCGACGAACGCCTCGAACTGGGGGCGTTCTTCGGCGAGGACTTCGAACTCGTTTGCACGGTGCCCGAAGACGAGGTCGAACGGGCTCGGGCCGCGACGCCCTGTCCGCTCACGCCGATCGGCACCGTCACCGAGGCCGGAGTGACGCTCGACGGCGAGCCACTCCCCGACCGGGGCTACAGCCACTGATACGGTTTACCGTCGTTCCGAGGGCAGTGTTTCGTGAACAGATTTTGGGTAGCAACGACTACATTCGCTTCACTAAACACGACCGTTCCGAGCGGTCACGTCACCAGCTCGAACGGCACCGGGGTGAAACAGAGGATCCCCAGGACGAACGTAAAGACACCAAGCAGCGTCCGCTTGGAGTCGAGCGGCGAGTCCCGGATCGGGGTCGCCGGGCCGGCGTAGGCCAGTCCCGTCGCCAGCAGCCCCCACATGACCCAGATGCCGACGGCGTTGGTCACGTCCTGCAGGAAGTAGAGGTAGCCGGCCAGCCCGAACAGCGCCGCGGGAACGGCAGCGGCGATCGTCTCCTGGCGCTCGCCGTACAGCGCCCGGACGATGTGGCCGCCGTCGAGCTGGCCCACCGGGAGGAGGTTCAGGAACGTGATGAACATCCCGACCCACCCGCCGAAGACGACCGGGTGGATCGTCCCGGAGCGAAGCGTCTCCAGTGTGCCGGTAGCGGCGGCGATCAGCTCCAGCAGGAGCGGGTTGTGAAAGCGGACCACCGGCGCGTCGGAGCCGGCGGCGATCGCCTCCTGCGTGACGACGGGGTCGAGCTGGAGCCCGATCGCCGAGACGACGACCGTCGCGACGAGGCCGGCCAGCGGTCCGGACGCTCCGATGTCGAACAGCGCCTTGCGGTCGGGGATCCGCCCTTTCATACGGATGACCGCGCCCATCGTCCCGATCAGCGTCGGGAACGGGATGAAGTAGGGGAGGCTCGCGTCGACGCCGTGGTACCGGCTCGCGACGTAGTGTCCCAGCTCGTGGACCGCGAGGACGCCGAGGACGGCCGCCACGAACGGCCAGGCCCGGAAGATCCCGAGCGGGTTCGCGCCGAGATCGACGTGGTACCACTGGACGGCACCGACCAGCAGCGTCGACCCGATGGTCAGCAGCGCCAGGAGGATGTTCGTCCAGGGGATCCCGTCGATCCCGACGGAGTGGGGACGAGCCACGAGGACCCAGCCGTGGGTCGGCATCGGCGTGTCGGCGTCGGTGTCGTACTCCCGCTCCAGCGAGATCTCGTAGCCAGACTCTCGAAACCGGTCCCAGAGCCGTCGCTCGACGGCGTCTGGCTGGACGCGGGGCCGTCCGACGTAGAGGAGCCGCTCCCCGTCGCGGCGGACCTGGTAGACCTGAAAGACGGACGCGAGGTCCTCGACCGACGGTGCGGTCGTCGGCGAGTCGGTCCGATCCATCACGCGCTACTAGCCGTCGAGCGAGCATAAAACCCCGGACGGGGACCACGCCGTCGGGAACGAGTAGAAGAACGCGCTCGGAGCGTCCTGCGAGCTGCGGGAACCGAGAGACCGACTAGGCGGGCTCGACGCGCCACGTCGTCGCGCTCGTGTACGACCACTTCTCGACCTCGATCTCGGACGCCGACTCCTTCAGCTTGACCATGAGCGCGCCGATCTCTTTGGGCGAGAGACCGACTTCGTCTGCGATGAACTTGCTCTTGAAGTACAGTTCACCGTTGTTGGCCTTCTCTTTGAGGAAGGCAGCCAGACGCTCTTCCTTGCTCAGCTCGTCCGTGGAGGGCTGCACAGTTGTGCTCATCTTTGGAACCTCACTCGCTTGTACCCCCCGTAGGAGTATATAAAGGCGGGAAGCTTCGGGACGATTCGACCACTTTCAGCGTGAAGCGCCGAAAAACAGACCTTTTACGAGCGCCTCATATCCTTCGAGACATTTTACAAACGGTTTTGAGGGCGTTTTGGCCTGAGTTTCTTTCCTGGGGAAGAAAACGAAAAGATGTGCGTTCAGAGAGTCATTCCCGCTCAAAAATAAGAGTTTCTTGCCGCATCTTCTGGCGACCGTGTGACGGGCGTCAGACTGCTGGCTGTCACTTCGTGTAGAGATTCGCCCCGCTGGAGTGGCGAGGTCGTTCACAGAGGGACAGCCGACGGTGTCAGGCGTCTTGACAACCCTTAAGCCTGCATCGGGGTTACGCAGGCACAATGAAAGTAGTCGTCTCCGTCGGCGGGAGCGTCCTCGCCCCCAATCTGGAACCGGACCGGATCAGCGAGTACGCTCGCGTCATCGAGACACTCGACGAAGCGGGACACGAGATCGGAATCGTCGTCGGTGGCGGCCCCACGGCGCGGGAGTACATCACGACGGCGCGGGAACTCGGGGCCAACGAGATCGAACTCGACCAGCTCGGGATCGCCGTCACGCGGCTCAACAGCCGGCTCCTCATCGCCGCGCTGGGCGATGGAGCCGCGCCGGCACCGGTCGAGAGCTACGACGAGGGACGGGCTGCCCTCAGACGAGGCGACGTTCCCGTCATGGGCGGGACCGTCGCCGGCCAGACCACCGACGCCGTCAGCGCCGCACTCGCGGAACACGTCGGCGCGGACCTGCTCGTGTACGCGACCAGCGTTCCGGGCGTGTTCAGCGCCGACCCCAACGAGGACGACGACGCCGAGCGCTACGAGGAGATCGCTGCCGGCGAACTCGTCGATCTGATCGCCGGCATCGAGATGAACGCCGGGAGCAACGCGCCGGTCGACCTGCTGGCGGCGAAGATCATCGAGCGGGCCGGGCTCCGGTCGATCGTCCTCGACGGCACCGACCCGACGGCGGTTCGACGCGCCGTCGAAACGGGCGAACACGACGGCACCGACGTGGTCCCCGAGAATCTCGGTGCCGCTCCGACGGCGTGGGATCGAGCATGAGCGAGAGCGATCCAGGGGACGACAGCACACGGCAGACGGCAACGCGAGACCCGTACGCGCTGGGCGATCACGACGGCGAACAGGGTCCCGACGACCGGGCGGTGTTCTGGGCGGACGCGGTCGCCGACGAGATCGAGGCCAGAGAGCCCACCGAGCCAGTCGTCATCAAGGGCGCGATCTCGCCCTCGGGCGTCCCCCACCTGGGCAACGTCAACGAGATCATGCGGGGCTACTTCGTCGCCGAATCCCTGCGAGAGCGCGGGTACGAGGTCCAGCAGGTGTTTACCACCGACGACCGGGACCCGCTCCGGAAGCTCCCCCGCAAGCTCGCCGATCTCGACGGCAACATCGTCGATCTGGGGGAAGTCAACGCCGATGCGCTCGGCCAGAATCTCGGGCGTCCCTACACGGACGTACCGGACCCCTTCGGCTGCTGTGACTCCTACGGCGAGCACTTCTCGAACCTGATCGCCGACTGTGCGGAGCTGCTCGGCGTCGACATCGAGATCGTCTCGACGACGGACCTCTACGAAGACGGCTCCTTCGAGGAACTGACCCGCCACGTCCTCGACAATCAAGAGCGGGCACGGGACGTACTGGGCGAGTACCAGGACAAGGTCGACGCGGACTACGTCCCGTTCAACCCGATCTGCGGAGAGTGTGGGAAGGTCACCGAGACCGTCACGGCCGTGGATACGGACGCCGGCACCGTCGAGTACCGCTGTACTGACATGGAGGCCGGCGACCGCGTCATCGAGGGGTGTGGCCACGAAGGAAGCGCGACGCTGCGGGACGGCAAGCTGCCCTGGCGCTTCGAGTGGCCGGCGGGCTGGGACGTGCTCGGCGTCGACTTCGAGCCGTTCGGGAAGGACCACGCCGAGGGGTCCTGGCCTTCCGGCGTCGACATCGCGGAGAACGTCTTCGAGATCGCGCCGCCGGTGCCGATGGTCTACGAGTGGTTCACGCTCGACGGCGAGCCGTTCTCCTCTTCTGAGGGCCACGTCGTGATGGTCCACGACGTACTGGAGCTGCTGGAGCCGGCGGTCGTCCGGTACTTCTTCTCGAAAGATCCCAGCAAGGCACGGGACTTCAGCATCGAGCGCCTCGACCAGCTGGTCGACGACTTCGACCGGACCGAGCGCCTCTACTTCGGCGAGGAAGACGGGACCGACCGAGAGGAGGCACTCGGCGAGCGAGCCTACCCGCCCTCGATCAGGCCGACCGTCGCCGACCGCTTCGACGAGGCGTTCGGCGAGGGTGCGTGGCGGTCGGTCGCCAACGACCGGACGGCCCGCGAGACCGTCGCGGACCTGCTCGCCGAGGAGTACGCCGACCGCGTCCGCATCCCCTACACCTTCGCCGCGGTGCTCGGGATGTTCGACGATCCCGAGTTGCGGACGGACGTGGCTCGCAAGGAGGGACATCTCGCCGACGACACCCCCGAGTGGGCCGTCGAGACCGCGATGGAGCGGGTCGACCTGGCCAGCGAGTGGGCCCGCCGGACGGACAACGAGTTCAACTACGAGCTCAAGCGCGCCGAGCTGCCCGAGACCGACTTCGACGCAGCCACCGAGACCGCACTGGACGAGCTGGCCGACTTCGTCGCCGAGGGCCACGACGGCGAGACGATCCAGGGCGAGATCTACGAGACCGCAAAGCGCCACGACGTGCCGATCGGTGACCTCTTCAGCGCCGGCTACCGGCTCCTGTTCGACGAATCAGAGGGGCCACAGCTCGGCCCCTTCGTCGCGAAGCTCGATCGGGAGTTCGTCGTCGAACGGTTCCGCCGGAATCGGTAGACCAAACCCTCTTTGCCGGGTGGTTCCTGTATCCGATCGAATGGTCAGTACGTTCACGTGGGTCCTCGTCGGAGTGGTCGCTTACTCCATTCTCGGGATGCTCCTGCGAACCTGGGGTGTGCTCCCGGAGTACGTCCATCTGTCGGGCCCGATCACGACCCTCCACACGAAGCGTGGTCGGCGGTTCGTCGACTGGCTCGCGACGCCCAAACGGGCGTGGCGAGCGTGGGGCAACGTCGGCGTCGGCGTCGGACTGGTCGTCATGGTCGGTTCGTTCTTCTACGTCGTGTTGGCGGCCGTCCTCGCAGTGCGGGATCCGGCTCCGAGTGCAGTCACCGAGCCGCGAAACGTCCTCGTGATCCCCGGCGTCAACGACTTCCTCCCGCTGTCGGTGGCCGGCGAGATCGTCGCCGGTCTCGTGGTGGCGCTGGTCGTCCACGAGGGCGGACACGCGCTGCTGTGTCGGGTCGGCGACATCGAGATCGAGTCGATGGGGCTGGCCCTCCTCACGATCGTGCCGCTGGGCGCGTTCGTCGAACCGAACGAAGAGGGCGTCAGCCTCTCGGACCGGGGCAAGCAGATCCGGATGTACGTCGCGGGCGTGACGAACAACTTCGCGGTGAGTCTGCTCTGTCTGGCGCTGCTGTTCGGGCCAGTGATCGCCGGCTTCGGCGTCGTTCAGGGCGTTCACGTCGGCGGCACGCTCCCCGGCGGGCCCGCAGACCAGGCCGGCATCGAGAGCGGGTCGGTCATCACCGGTATCGACGGCCAGTCGGTCGCAAACGCCACGGAGATGCAACAGCGCCTCGACGAAGCCGGTGGCACGGTCGATGTCACTCTCCAGAACGGGACGGTCACGACCGTCGACCGCGCGGTGGTCGTCGTCGGAGCGGTGTCCGGCGCACCGGTCAAGACCAACCGGACGATCGTCGCGGTCAACGGGACCGCGGTGAACACGACGACCGCGTTCAACGAGGCCGTCCAGGACAGAAGCGTCGCACGGCTCACGCTTGACAGCGGCGAGACCGTCGAGACGGCGATCGGCGGCTACACCGTCGTCGCCGAAGACGGTCCGCTCGAAGCGGAGGGCGCACCCGCAGGCGCAGCGTTCGTCGTGACGGCCGTCGACGGCCAGCGGACCGCGACGGCGGCCGACCTCGTGAGCGCGATCGGCCAGCGCGAACCCGGCGAGACGATCCGACTCGCGGGCTACGTCGACGGCCAGCGCGAGACCTACGAGATCACGCTCGCGGAAGCGAGCCAGAGCGATCCGGGGATCGGCGTCGACTACGTCGCACGCGGGACCAGCGGGCTCTCCGTGGGTGACTTCGGCATCGAGACGTACCCGGCCGAGCGGTTCCTCGCGATGCTCGGCGGCGACGTGCCCGGCCAGCAGCCCTTCGAGTCGACCCCGTTCCTCCAGCGGATCGGCCTGGCGCTGGCGCTGCCCTTCGCGTCGATCGTCGAGGGACTCAGCTACAACTTCCCTGGCTTCACCGGGATCGCCGCGAACTTCTACACGGTCTCGGGGCCGCTGAGCGCACTGGGGACCGACGGGGCCTTCGTCCTCGCGAATCTCCTGTTCTGGACCGGCTGGCTCAACCTCGTCGTCGGCCAGTTCAACCTCGTGCCGACCTACCCCCTCGACGGCGGCCACATCCTGCGCGTGTGTTCGGAGTCGATCGCCGCTCGCCTCCCGATCGAGCGTCGGGAAGGGCTCGTGAAAGCGATCACCTACGGCGTCTCGCTGACGATGATCGGGAGTTTCGTCTTCATCATCGCGGTCCCGCAGCTGCTCGGGTAGGCCGCCCGTCGGCACGTCGGGTTCGCTCGGCCCGGCGATCGGGACACTTCGTCAATGCTAAACGGACTGCTGGGAAAGGCCCGGTATGTTCCGCCAGACCCGCTCGGAGGTCGAGACGGCGCTCGAAGCCGCGCTGGAGGCGCTCGATCTCCCCAGTGAGGACCTCGGTATCGAGGAACCGCCCGAAGACGTGGCGGCCGTGCTCGCGTCCAGCGCGGCGTTTCGGCTCGCGGGCGAGGTCGGTGCGCCACCGCCGGCAGTCGCCGCCGACATCGCCGACGCGATCGACCCCGGCGACCTGACCTACGTCGACAGCGTCGAACAGCGAGGCCCGTACGTCAACTTCCTGCCCAGCGACGCCTACTTCAGCGAGACGCTGGCGGCCGCACAGGCCGACGACTACGGGCGGCTCCCGGATCGCGAGACGAGCGTCGTCGTCGAACACACGTCCGCGAACCCGACAGGGCCGGTCCACGTGGGCCGGGCTCGCAATCCGATCATCGGCGACGCGCTGTCTCGCGTGCTCGACTACGCCGGCTACGACGTGGATCGCCACTACTACGTCAACGACGCCGGCCGCCAGATGGCGGTGTTCACCTGGGCCTACGAGACCTTCGACGAGGACGACCTCCCGGAGCCCGAACGGGACTCGCCGGAGTACGAGATGGTCCGGTACTACCGCAAGGGCAACAGCTTCCTCGAAGACGCCGACGCCGACCGCGTCGAAGACGCCGAAAGCGAGATCCAGTCGATCTTGCAGGGCCTGGAGGCGGGCGACGAAGACGCCTACGAACGGGTCGGCGAAGTCGTCGACACCGTGCTGGACGGGATGAGCGAGACGCTCGGCCGGCTCCCGGCCGAGTTCGACGAGTTCGTCAAAGAGACGCGGTTCATGCGCAACGACGCGACCGAGGACCTCGTCGACCGGCTCAAAGCCCTCGATCAGGCGGTGTACGAGGAGGACGCCTGGCAGCTCGACCTGCCCGGCTTCGAGAAGAACCTCGTCTTCCTGCGCTCGGACGGCACCTCGCTGTACACCACGCGGGACCTGGCCCACCACGAGTGGAAGTTCGACACCTACGACCGGGCCGTGACGGTGCTGGGGGAAGACCACAAGCTCCAGGCCGACCAGCTCGACACCACGCTGGACCTGCTCGGCCACGACACCGACCAGCTCAGCCAGGTGTTCTACTCGTGGGTGAACCTCCCCGAGGGCGGCATGAGCACCCGCGAGGGAACCGGGATCGACCTCGACGACCTGCTGGACGAAGCGATCGACCGTGCGCGCGAGGAAGTCGAGAGCCGAATCGACACCCGCAACCGCGACGACGACCTCGACGAGACGGACATCGAACGGATCGCCCACCAGGTCGGCATCGGCGCGGTCCGGTACGACATCGTCTCCAAACAGCCGACGAAGGGGATCACCTTCGAGTGGGACCGCGCGCTCGACTTCGAGGCGCAGTCGGCACCGTACGTCCAGTACGTCCACGCGCGGTGCTGTGGCATCCTCAGCGAGGCCGGACACGCTGTGGCAGAGGGCAAAGAGCGAGCGCCCGAATCGACGGCGGCGGATCTCGACGCGGCCCCGCTGGCGACCGAGGCCGAACGGGATCTGCTGCGAGAGATCGCGCGGTTCCCCGCCGTGATCGAGCAGGCCGCCGACGAACACCGCCCCCACGTCGTCGCGACCTACACTCGCACGCTCGCCGAGCAGTTCAACACCTTCTACCGAGAGTGTCCGGTGCTGGACGCCGAGTCAGACACCAGGCAGGCGCGCCTCGCGCTCGTCGATGCGGCCAGACACGCTATCGCGAACGCGCTAGACGCCATCGGTATCGCGGCTCCCCGGTCGATGTGAGCGCGCTCGGCCGAAAGATCAGCTGAACAGACCGAAGACGCCGCCGGACTCTTCTTCCTCTTCCTCGTCGTCGTCGCTCTCGTCGACGAACCACGTCTCTTCGAGAACGGTTTCGAGGTCGGCCGCCCGCTCGCCCCGGAAGAACATCGCTGCCATCGACTCGGACAGTTGATCGAACGCGCTCGCCGCGCGACTGTCTGGCGCGTTGAGCACGAGGGGCTCGACGGCGGTGGCCTCCTGATCGTCGGGGATGACCGCAAGCAACTCGAAGCCGAGCCGTTCGGAGATCTCGGCGATGTCCGTGTGTCTGGTGACGCGGTTGACGACCACGCCGACCACGTCCCCGTCGATGCGGTCGGCGAGCTGGGCAGTCTTGACCGTGTCACCGACGGCCACGTCGTCCGGTGTCGTCACGAGCAGGATGCCGTCGGCCAGACCGAGCGGAACGGCGACCTCGTGGCTGAGGCCCGCACCGGTGTCGATCAGGACCACGTCGTAGGCGTTACGCAGCGTCTTGATCACCTTGCGCAGCTTCGCCGGATCGGCGTCCGCGAACGCCTCCAGGGACTGCTCGCCGGGGATGATCGTCAGTCCCCCCGGTGCGTCGGTCAGGGCGTCACTGACCGCCGCGTCCCCGGCGAGGATTTCGTGGAGAGAAGCGCGATGCTCGATGCCGAGCATCGATCCGAGATTCGCCATGCCGAGATCCGCGTCGACCACGACGACGTCGTGGCCTGCCTCCTGGAGGGCGGCTCCGACGTTGACCGCCGTCGTGGTCTTGCCGACCCCGCCTTTGCCACCCGCGATGGTACACACGTAGCCCGCCATAGTTAGATACCTTAGCTCAAGGTTGGCTATCATATAAAGCCGCCCGTCACACGTGATCCGACGGCTCCCGCTGTCAACAGTTACTTACCCGCGCTCAGCCAACGTTGACCCAATGAGCGAGTCCGAGCAGGAGCAATCCGACAAACAAAAATACGAGTTCAAGAAGGTCATCGAGAAGCTCAAGGGGTACGACGGATCCGGGACGCAACTGGTGACGATCTACGTGCCAGAGGACAAGCAGATCAGCGACGTCGTCGCCCACGTCACACAGGAACACTCCGAAGCGTCCAACATCAAGTCGAAGCAGACCCGGACCAACGTCCAGGACGCCCTGACCAGCATCAAAGACCGGCTCCGCTACTACGGGAACACGCCACCCGAGAACGGGATGGTCCTGTTCTCCGGAGCGGTCGACTCCAGTGGCGGACGCACCGAGATGGTCACGGAGGTCTTAGAGAGTCCGCCCGACCCCATCCAGTCGTTTCGCTACCACTGTGACTCGGATTTCCTCACCGAGCCACTGGCGGAGATGTTGGCCGACAAGGGACTGTTCGGCCTGATCGTCCTCGACCGCCGCGAGGCGAACGTCGGCTGGCTCAAGGGCAAGCGCGTCGAACCCGTCAAGTCCGCCTCGTCGCTGGTCCCGGGCAAGCAGCGGAAAGGTGGTCAGTCCGCACAGCGGTTCGCACGGCTGCGCCTGGAGGCCATCGACAACTTCTATCAGGAGGTCGCCGAGATGGCCAACGACCTGTTCGTCTCGCGTCGCCACGAGATGGACGGCATCCTCGTGGGGGGGCCGTCGCCGACGAAAGACGAGTTCCTCGACGGCGACTACCTCCACCACGAACTCGGTGACAACGTCCTCGGGAAGTTCGACGTGGCCTACACCGACGAGTCCGGACTGTACGATCTCGTCGACGCCGCAAGCGAGATCCTCGCCGAGCACGAGATCCTCCAGGACAAGGAGGCCATGGAGGAGTTCTTCAAGGAACTCCACGACGGCGATCTGGCGACCTACGGCTTCGGCCCGACCCGCGAGAACCTCATCATGGGGTCGGTCGACCGCCTGCTCATCTCCGAAGATCTCCGGAAGGACGTGCTCATCTACACCTGTGAGAACGGCCACGACGAGTACGAGATGGTCGATCGGTCGGCGTCGATCGACGACCACGACTGCTCGCGGTGTGGCGAGACCGTCCCCGCCGAGGAGGCCGACCGCGAGGACGCGATCGACCACCTCATGGAGATCGCCCAGCAACGCGGGAGCGAGACGCTGTTCATCTCGACGGACTTCGAGAAGGGCGAACAGCTCCTGTCGGCCTTCGGCGGCGTCGCCGGACTCCTGCGCTACTCGACTGGCGTCTAACGGACACGTTTTTCGGCACGAAGACGGACGGGAAGCGATGGCTAGCGCTTCGTGTGAACCGTCCGAAAGTCAGAGGCACGGTCGCCCGGGACAGGGCGACCGGGTGCGGCACGTCCAAGGTGGCATGGGAAGGATGATGTTGTGGTGGGGTGGGGATGGT
Organism: Halomicrobium sp. HArcht1-1; assembly: GCF_058933285.1. NCBI lineage: Archaea > Methanobacteriati > Methanobacteriota > Halobacteria > Halobacteriales > Haloarculaceae > Halomicrobium > Halomicrobium sp. HArcht1-1. The sequence continues at coordinate 649,490 of NZ_JBZYDL010000001.1, read as the reverse complement.
GAGTGGGCACAACACCGCTGTGGCGTCGTGGACTGGAACGTCCACGTCCTGATGCCGCACATGGTTGTATAGCCCACACATATAAAGAACTGGTACCTTACTAGTTTGGTTCTCCCGGAGACCACCACGAGATCGTCACAGCAGTTGTTCGAGCTGGTGGCGACGACGGCCGAGGTCGACCTCGCTTTCGATCGCGGGATCGGCGTCGAGTCGATCGATCACCAGCAGTGGATCGGTACCGGCACGCTCGACACGCTCCAGTAGCGCGGCGATCTCGTCGCGATACAGTGCCAGCGAGGAGAGCAGGCCGAGCAACAGCGCCATCGGGACGGCGGCCCCGCCGTCGGGGAACGCGTCGCCCAGGGGCGAGAAGTCCGGTTCGCTGGCGGGCGGGTCCACGGCGGGACGGACGGACAGGCACCGCGGACACAGCGACGCGCCCGGTTCTTCGCCGGGGAGATACTCCCGGAGCTCGGGATCGACGGCGAAGACGACGGTCTCGTGGCCACACTCGGGACAGTCCATGCACTGACGTGGGCGTGGCACGGGCAAAAGCTCGGCGGCGAAAAGCGGCGTCGACGCCAGTCAGTCGTCGGCGGCGACGGCGGCGGCCTCTTCGGCTTCCGCGTTCTCTTCCTCGCGAGCGGCGGCTTCCTCTTCTTCTTTCTTGTTCTTGATCTTCTTCATGCGGAAGATCTCTTCGCGCTCCTGTTCTTCGAGCTTCTGCTCGATGTACTCCTTGTTGTCGTACAGATCGGGCAGCAGCTTGAACTCCAGAGCGTTGACGCGGCGCTTGGTGGTCTCGATCTCTTCGAGCATCTTCTTCATCGCGGTCTCGACCTCGGCCGCGAGGATGATGTTCTCGATGAGCTCCTCGTAGGCGTCGGCGGCCTCGTCGATCCGGGCCGACGTGCCCATGACGCCGTATCCACGCTCGTCGAGGGACTTGCGGACCTTGCTGGACTCGATCTGGGGGACGACGACGCCCATGATGTTCTTGGACTGGGTCGTCAGCTCCGGATGCTCCTTGAGTGCGGCCGCGGCACCGCGGACGGCCACGTCGCCGTCCATCGCCCGGGCCATGTTGATCGCGTGCTGGGCGCGATCGTAGGAGTCGTCGAGGTCGGATCGAACGTCCTGTGCCTGATCGAGGATATCCATGAACTCCATGATGAGGCCGTCGCGTTTCTTCTCCAGCGTGTCGTGGCCCCGTTCCGAGAGGTCGATGCGATCCTCGATTCGCATCAGCTCTTTCCGGGTGGGTTTGACGTCCTTGGCCATTACCGGGGCGTTACGGGCCCAGTCGGATAACCTTTTACAGTTCCCACGGCCGGGACGAGGCCGATCACCGTCCTGACGCGGTCGTTACCCCCAAATTCCCTGTCGCACGTCGAGCCAGGTGACGACGACGACGTGGGGTAGGGTCAGCACCGCGAGCAAGACGAGATAGAGCCCGCCGATCTCGGAGACGCCGGCCACGGTCGTCGGAACGGCCAGTGCGAGGCCGCCAAACAGGACGACTGCACCGATCGTCGCCGGAAGCGCGTCCCGCGTGAAGCGACCGACCGCACGCGCGACGGCACCACGGTCCAGTGCCGCCAGGGCGACCCCGTCGAGTTCAGTCAGTCGTGCGATGTGACGCACCGAGTGCCACAGCGCGAAGTAGATCCCGATGGCGAGGACCGGCGGGACGACGGCGAAAAAACCCCACAAGAGCACCGTCTCGGCGGCGTCGAGGAGCCAGGCGCGTCTCGGGCCGGCCACGACGAGCCCGGCGGCCAGCGTCACCACCGTGACGGCGGCGAATCCGAGTCCGGCAGCGAGACGCACCTCCTGGGTGAACAACGGCGCGAGCGACGCGACCCGACCGGGATCGAACAGCGAGACGACCGTCCGGGCGACGGCGGCGTATCGATCCGGAAAGAAGACCAGCGGGACCAACATCGGGAGGCCGCCGCGGACGATCACCGTCAGCGCCGCGACGACCCGATTGTCCAGGTGACGGCCGTCGGCGAGCGTCGCCAACGGATACACGTCGCCCTGTCCCCAGTGAAACCACGTCAGGGCGACGAAAGCGACGAACGCGAGGGCCGGGGCGAGAAACCAGACGGCAGTGTACAGTACTGCGAGTCCGAGATACCCCGCACAGAACGCCGCGAGGAACCGGGGGGTGAGATCGACGCCCAGCGTTCGCGCGACCGAGTGATGGTCGGCAGCGCCGTGTGGCAGCCCGAAACAGAGCAGCGTCACCAGCAAAACGCCGTAGCGAACCGGAACGGCGGTCGACACGCCCAGCGTGTGTGCGACCGTGACAGCACCGAGCAGCAGCCAGGCTGGCAGAAAGATCAAGCGAGCGAGGCGGCGACGGCCCGACCGCAGCCGCCGGCCTCGATCGGCGGTTACTTCGACCGCCATCGGTCGATCACCCACGGGTACAACAGCAGACCCTGTACGACGAAGACGTTTGTCACGAGGAAGAACGCGGCTTCTTCGAGTGGCAGTCCGAGGACGGCCAGCCCCGTCGTGTACTGCTCCGAGAGGATCCAGATGCCCGACTCCAGGGCGACGCGATCCGCGATCCAGAGGTACGCCGTCGGCGCGAAGACGGCCACCACGAGCGTCTGTCCCCGAGCGAGGAGGTACGGCCACCCGACGGCCCACTGGAGCGCAAGCACCGGGCCGCTCCAGGCGACGATCGCACCGAGGTAGAAGGTCGCGTCGGTCGTGAGGAGAGCCACGCCGACGAGACCGACGAGCGCTCCCCCCGCGGCCCCGACCACCCGATCACGGACGGAGACCGTCGTCTCGTCGTTGGCCGGCATCCCCGGCGAGATCACGTGCAGCCACAGCGCGGCGACCAGCGGCTGCAAGAGGATAAACAGGTACTCCTCGATGGGCGCGTGCCAGATGACGGCCGCGACGCTGTCGGTGCCGTACGACCAGACGCCCCGCAGGATGAGGTAGTTGTCCCAGGGCACGGTGTACAGCATCGCCACTGCGACGATGATGGCGACGGCGAGGGGCCGGACCTCGCTTCGGGTCGTGCGCGAGCGCATTCCCGCTACCCCCACGAGCACCGCGAGCGCCGGGAGGACGAACAGCGCGTGAAATTGGACGTATGTGAAAGCGGCCATTGTGAAGTACTGAAACGCGGGTGTACTGAGACGGCGCTGTACGGACGGTGCGTCGGACGGACCGTCGTGACGACGACGGCCCGAGTCGGTTACACTACCGGACAGGTCGTCCTGAGTGTTTCGACTGGAGTGGTGAGAGGGGAGCCGCGATCAGTCGGCTACGGCTGCGCCTTCCGACGCGGTCTGTCCCTCGTCGAGGACCGCGTGACTCTGGAGCAGGATGATCCCGAAGCCGATCTTGGCGGTCAGGTCGAGCACCATGAACGCGGCCGTCTCGATCGGGAGACCGACGAGTCCGAGGCCCTCGGTCCCGACCAACCACAGGACGGGGTACACGAGCCACAGGACCAACACCAGGTTACGCAGCGTCGAGAACTTCGACTGCAAGTCACCCGAGAGTTCGCTCGCCCGGTCGGTGAGGTTGCTGAACAGGAAGTACAGCAAGACCAGCAGGAAGCCGGTGCTGATACCCCACCAGACGAGGCGTTCGGCACCCGCCGAGAGGACGCCCGAGCCCGCCGACAGCGTCGCGAGCGCACCGGTGCCGATCATCAGCACGTCCAGACCGACCAGCGAGTAGATCGTGTTCCGGTCGGCCCCCGCGAGCAAGGCGAGGTCGTACAGCAGCAACGGCGTCGTGAACAGCCAGTCGGTGTATCTCGCCCAGTAGATCGCCCGTTCCTCGCCTCCGAGTTCGATGGTCGTGACACCGAAGCCAAGTGCCATCGAGAGGTAGTTCACGAAGGCGATCGCGGCGATCATGATCGTCGCGATGTAGAACTTCTGGCGACGCTGGTCGGAGACGCTCCAGCCCCTGGCGATGAAGTACAACATCCCCAGGAACATTCCTGCCGTCCCGACCCACAGGAATATGCTTTCGCCGCCCGGTACGTACGTACTCATGCCAGACTGTAACATGGTTCATGTTGTAATAACGGCCCGGCACTTAAACAGCCCATGCCAACAGGGATTGGTACACGTGCCGAACCCCGACGAGGAGACGCGAGCCAGACACAGACACGAGATAGAGCGGCTTCGTCAGTTCGGCAAAACCTGCCGAAAGAAAAACCACCAGACGGCGATGGGACTCGTCGGCCCGGCCGAAGACGACTGCTCGACACCCGATCGGCTCGCATCGAGGCGGTCGCGTCGAGAAAGTGCGGCCGCTGGCGATCCGATCACGACTGGCGAAAAATGGACGGGAACGAGGCGTCAGTCCGCGGTGACTTCCTGGGTCTCGTCTTCGCGGTAGTGTTCCTCGATCAGGTCCTCGTCGATACGGTTGAGTGCGTCCTTGGGGAGCATCGAGAGGAGGTCCCAGCCGAGTTCGAGCGTCTCGTCGATGGAACGATCGGTGTCGATTCCCTGGTCGACGAACTCCGTCTCGAACCGGTCGGCGAAGTCGAGGTACTTGTTGTCCAGGTCCGAAAGCGCCTCGCGGCCGACGATGTTGACGAGGTCGCGCAGGTCCTCACCTTCCGCGTAGGCGGCGAAGATCTGGTCTTTCACGTCGGCGTGGTCGGCGCGGGTCAGTCCCTCGCCGATCCCGTCGTCCATCAGCCGCGAGAGGCTCGGCAGGACGTTGATCGGCGGTTCGATCCCCTGGCTGTTGAGGTCCCGATCGATGTAGATCTGACCCTCGGTAATGTAGCCGGTCAGGTCCGGGATCGGGTGCGTGTCGTCGTCGCCCGGCATCGTGAGGATCGGAATCTGGGTAACAGAGCCCTCGCGACCCTCGATCCGACCGGCGCGCTCGTAGAGCTGTGCCAGGTCGGTGTACATGTATCCGGGGTAGCCACGGCGACCCGGGACCTCTTCTCGTGCGGCACCGATCTCGCGCAGTGCCTCACAGTAGTTGGTCATGTCCGTGAGGATCACGAGCACGTGATACCCCTTGTCGAAGGCGAGGTACTCCGCGGTCGTCAGTGCGAGCCGCGGGGTGAGCGTCCGCTCGACGGCGGGGTCGTCTGCGAGGTTCATGAAGACGACGGAGCGTTCGAGTGCGCCGGTGCGCTCGAAGTCGTCCATGAACTCGTTTGCCTCTTCCTGGGTGATCCCCATCGCGCCGAAGATCACTGCGAACTCCGAGCCCTCGTCGTCGTCGCCTTCCTCTTCTTCCGGGACGCTCGCCTGACGGGCGATCTGGAGTGCCAGGTCGTTGTGGGGCAGCCCCGACGCCGAGAAGATCGGCAGTTTCTGACCGCGAACGAGCGTGTTCATCCCGTCGATACCGGAGACGCCAGTCTGGATGAACTCCTCGGGGTACTCCCGAGAGTAGGGGTTGATCGCCTTGCCGACGATGTCACGTCGCTCGTCCGGTTCGATCTCGGGGCCACCGTCGATCGGGTCACCGGAACCACTGAGGACACGCCCCAGCAGGTCCTCGGTGAGCTTCATCTTCATCGTCTCGCCGAGGAAGCGCACGGAGGAATTGCGGTCGATCCCCGTCGTTCCCTCGAAGACCTGGATCGCGACGTAGTCGCTCGTCGATTCCAGCACCTGGCCGCGGCGAACGTCGCCGTCGCCGGTGTCGATCTCGACGATTTCGTCGTAACCGACTGGCTCGTCGACTTCCGCGAACACCAGCGGGCCGCTGATCTCCGTGATTGTCTCGTATTCTTTCTTCATCGTTAGTACAGCTCCTGAATTTCGCTCTCGATGTCCGCTTCGAGTTCGTCGATGTACTCGTTGTAGTCCTCCTGGACACCGATCCGATTGAGCCGCGGGACGGCATCGAGATCCGTCAGCTCCTCGACCGGGACCCCGGCGTCGAGCGCGTCGAACGCCTCGTCGTTGTAGGTCTTGATGGCGTCGAGGATACGGTAGGTCTTCTCGGGCTCACAGTAGGTGTCCGTCGGGTGGAACGCGTTCTGCTGGAGCCACGCCTCACGCAGGTAGCGTGCGACTTCCAGCGTGAGCTGCTGGTCTTCCGGCAGCGCGTCCTTCCCGACGAGCTGGACGATCTCCTGGAGTTCCGCTTCCTCGTCGAGGGTGTCGATACCCCACTGGCGCTTCTCCGGCCAGTCGTCGCGGACGTTCTCGACGAACCACGGGTCGAGCTGGTCGCGATACAGGGAGTACGACTCGTTCCAGTTGATCGACGGGAAGTGGCGACGTTCCGCCAGGTCTGCGTCCAGCGCCCAGAACGTCTTGACGATACGCAGCGTGTTCTGGGTGACCGGCTCGGAGAAGTCCCCGCCCGGCGGCGAGACCGCCCCGATGACGGAGACCGACCCTTCGGAGCCGTTGATGTTCTCGAAGTAGCCGGCCCGCTCGTAGAACTCCGAGAGGCGCGCGGCGAGGTACGCCGGGTACCCCTCTTCGCCGGGCATCTCTTCGAGTCGGGAGGAAATCTCCCGCATGGCCTCGGCCCACCGAGAGGTGGAGTCGGCCATCAGTGCCACGTCGTAGCCCATGTCACGGAAGTACTCCGCGATCGTGATTCCCGTGTAGACACAGGATTCGCGGGCTGCGACCGGCATGTTCGAGGTGTTCGCGATGAGGCAGGTCCGGTCCATCAGCGCGTTGCCGGTGGTCGGGTCCTCCAGTTCGGGGAAGTCCTCGATCACTTCGGTCATCTCGTTGCCACGCTCGCCACAGCCGACGTAGACGACGATGTCCGCGTCGGCCCACTTGGCGAGCTGGTGCTGGGTGACCGTCTTTCCCGAGCCGAACGGGCCGGGAATCGCGGCCGTCCCACCCTTCGCGATGGGGAACAGACCGTCGAGCACTCGCTGGCCGGAGATCAGTGGCGTGGTCGGCGTCTGCTTCTCCTCGGAGGGGCGCTGCTGGCGCACCGGCCACTCCTGGCGCATCTGGATCTCTTCGCCGGTGTCGAGTTCGACGACCGGCTCCTCGACGGTGAAGTTACCCGACTCGGCGGCGACGACTTCGCCGCCGTCGGAGTCGGGCGGCACCATCACTTTGTGGTCGATACTGGGCGTCTCGGGGACGGTCCCGACGATGTCGCCGCTGGAAACTTCGTCTCCAGCCTCGACTTCGGGCTCGAACTCCCAGGTCTTCTCTAAGTCGATACCGGGAGCGTCGACGCCGCGGTCGAGGTAGGGCGACCCCATCTTCTCTTCGAGAACGTCCAGCGGGCGCTGGACGCCGTCGTAGATCGCGTCCAGCATCCCCGGACCCAGGTCGACGGACAGCGGGGAACCGGTCCCTTCGACCGGTTCGCCCGGAGAGACGTCGGAGGTCTCCTCGTACACCTGGATCGTGGTGATGTCGCCTTCGATCTCGATCACTTCGCCCATCAGCCCTTCCGAACCGACGTACACCACGTCGTTCATCCGGGCGTCGAGGCCGGTCGCCGTGACGACTGGCCCCGAGACGCTGTCGATGACGCCGTCTTCACGGACGTCGGATTCTGTCGCTTGACTCATATTAGTCTTCCTCCATCAGGTCGATTCCGATCGCGCGTTTGATCTGGTCGCGCAGGCCACCACTGCCGGTGCCGCCGCCGAGTGTCACCATCACTGGTTCGACGCTCGTCTCGGCGTCCTTGCGCACCCCGCGCGAGAGGTGTGCAAGGTCGTCGTCGTGCATCACGATGATCCCGATCTCCTCGTCGTCGAGCATCTCCTCGACGGCAGCGTCGAGTTCCTCGTCTTTGTCCGCGTCCGGCACGTCGGCGAACTTCCGTACGCCGGCCAGCCGGAACCCCGTCGTGAAGTCGGGACTGCCGATGACACCGATCTCCTGACTCATAGTATCACCAGCTCCTGTTCGATCTCGTCGCTGTCGAGTCCGGCCTCGCGGCCCCGAGCGATCGCTCGGATGTTGTCGACCTCGCGCTCCTTGGCGAGGATATAGGACAGGACCGGACAGACCGACAGCGGGTAGCGGTTCGACAGCTGGTCGGAGTACTCGAGCAGTGCCGCGTCGAGGGCGTGCTCGAACTCGATGAGGCTGTCGGCCGCTTCGAGCGTGTCGAGTGCCGCGTCGAGGTCGTCGCCGTACGTGCTCTCACGAACTCGCTGGACGAGCTGGTCGGTGCTCGTGGCGAGTGCACCGATCTCGTCGGCGTCGAACAGGCGACCGCCCTCGATGTGGTACTCGGCCGGATCGATCTCCGCCCCGCTGCGAGCGAGTCGAAGGGCGTTCCGGAGGTTCCGGAAGTCGATCTCGGCCGTGAGAAAGGAGACGTACAGGCCAGTCGGCGAGTCGACTTCCGGCTGCGTGGGCAGCCCAGAGAGCAACACGTCGTAGAACGCCCGGTCGAGCGCGTTCTCGAGCGGGACGAGCACGCCGCTGTCCTCGTAGTCCTGGTACGCCTCGGCGAGGTCGTCGCCGAAGATCGTGCCGTCGAGGAGTTCGACGACCTCCTCGATCGAACCGGCGGCGACCAGCTGGTCGAGCAGCTGTTCGGACAGTTCGCCGGCACGAATCAAATCGTCCTCGACCTCGCTGGCGTCGGCTTCGGAGTACAGCCCCCGGACGATCGTCTTGACGTTCCACACGTCGAATTTCCGGAGGTAGCGGGCGACGTAGTCGTACAGTCGTCCGTCCGACCAGCGCAGCAGATCCTCGAAGTGCTTGGCGAGGTTCCGGTTCAGCGCGTACTCGACGAGGTCGACGCCGCTGTATCGCGCTCCCAGGGCGTTCATCTCGGTCTCGTACTCCGTCTCCTCCATGAACCGGGAGATCTCGGATGGGCCCATGCGGACGAGCTTCCGGTAGTCGTCGTCGTCGAACAGCTTCGCTCGACGAGAGCGGACACGCGTGATGACGTACTCGTAGTTTGCGCTTTCCCAGTTCTGTTCTTCGAAGCGTACGGTCATTGCTCCTCGAAGAGCCGTGAACTGATGTCTCGCAGATTGTTCTCCCAGACGTCGTCGAGAACGGAGTCGAACGTGTTGTTCACGCTGATACGCGAGCTCTCGCTCTCGACGACGACCCCGCCCAGGCAGTCGTACTCGCCGGCCAGCTCGTAGCCGTCGTAGTCGGCGAGGATCGACTCCAGCAGGTCGGCGTCGTCGGCTCGCCCGTACACTTGCACACTGGCGTCGTCGTCGAACTCCGCCGTGGCAGCGTCCAGCAGCGTCCGCGTCAGCTCTTCTCGGCGATCGCCCTCGAGGGAGGCGATCTCCGCTTCGACGCTGTCGCGGACCGATTGGAGTACGTCGCGGCGAGCCTCGAGTCGCTCCTGCTTTGCCTCCAGTTTCGCACTGGAGAGTTTCTGCTCTCGCTCCTGCTCGATTTCGCGTTCGACCTCGGCCTGTCGCTCGTCGCGGATCTCGTCGGCGTCGGCCTCGGCCGCCTCGATGATCTCTTCGGCGCGCTCGTCGGCGTCGCTACGAATCTCCTCTGCACGCGCGCGGGCCTCGTCTCGGATGTCCTCTGCGACTGTTTCAAGACTCATAAATGGGTTTGAAAGGGGTGGAGTCTACTGTCCCAGCGTGAGGAACACGACGACCAGTGCCAGAATGACGATGGTCTCCGGGAGCACTGTCAGAATCAGGCCACGACCGAACATGGAGTCGTCCTCCGCGATCGCACCGACTGCGGCGGCACCGATTCCACGTTCCGCGTAGCCTGCACCGATTGCGGCGAGTCCGACGGCCAGCGCGGCGGCGGCCAGCGGTGGGATTGCAGGTGCAGCAGCGGTACTACCGACAAACGCTTGGAGTAGTGCGGATGACATTGTTGGAATCCTGTAGTTGGTTCCGGACAAGCGCATATGACCATACCGGAGTCATAAAGCTTCCCAAAACAGATGGTCACGGCCCTGCTCGGCTGGTTTGGGCCGTCTCGGCTGGGTCCTTGGGACGTGAACGCCTAGCAAGTACTCGGCCACGGACCGGGTGAAATTAGTTGGGACGGACGACCCGCGACGCGGCGCTGTGGCGAGAAGTGACTGTTCGAACCGCAGATCGGATCTTAAACAAACGATCATCTACAGAACGTGCGGATATTTGCCTGTTTTGTAATCGCCGTGGGAGACTCGTTGGCCAACAGACATTCTCGGAACGCCGCCGGGGTCCGACGGCGCGCACCCCGACTGTCGCCGGCATAGCGTGTCAGACGACGACACCGTACCGGTCGCTATCGCGTTCGCTCGACACGGGACATCGTTCGGTTCAGACCTCGAAAATCGATTACGTCCCGAAAAACGGCCGGGAGGATGTCAGTCCTCGGTCGTGAACTCGCGATCGTACCCGAACGGCTCGTAGGCCTTGCCGCCGCCCTCGAAGAACTTGCCGAAGAACTCGACGTATTCGAGACGGACGGCCTGGAGGCCGGCAGAGGTGATCCCGAGCACGAGCACCAGCAGGTGCCCGAGTACCAGGAGGACGATCCCGAACAGGAGGCCGACGATCGCCATCGACCCGTCGAGGTTCAGCAGTCCCTGGAAGACGACGTCGTCGGCGACCGGCTCCTCGGACATGAACCAGATCAGGTGGAACTCACCACCGTGCAGGGTCGCGCCGAACACGAGCAGGTTGACGGCCAGTGCCATCCCGGCCTTGGCCAGCAGCACCGCAGCGATCCGGGTGTAAGAGACGACGTGCCCGAAGCCCTGGGTGATCGACTCGATGAGACCGATCCCGCCTTCGGCGGCGATGACCATGACGAGTCCGACGATCGTCATCGCCAGCGCGACGCCGACGACCATCGTGAAGCCGACACCGGGGACCGTGAACCGGAACAGCTCCAGAACGGGGAAACCGGTGAAGCCGATCGGCAGCGCCGCGCCGTCACCGCTCCCGAACACCTCGAACATGAACGCGGGCTTCGGTCCCATGGCGGTCCGGGTGAACACCCACAGCCAGAGGCCGACGGTGAAGAGGATCCACGAGCCACTCTCCATGATCGCCTCACCGAGGCCGTGATCGAGGTTGTTGTAGAAGTCGAAGATCCGGCCCACGACGAGGTGGAGCACGCCAGCGATGACGCTGACGAGGAGCCAGGCCTGTCCGTACGCCAGGTAGTGTGGCTGGAGCCCCTTGTGGATCGGCGGATGACCGTTCCAGAGGATATCTCCGAGCTGGTGGAGACCGAACAGTTCACCGTACAACACGCCGAAGATGGCGGTAAACAGGCCAGACAGCAGGCCGACACCGCCCAGGCTCTTGACCACGTCGTTGTCGAAGGACTTCAACAGCCAGTAGCCAAGTCCCATGTAGAGGACCCCGTAGCCGAGGTCACCGATCATGAACCCGAAGAACGCCGGGAACGTGAGGAAGAAGACGACCGTCGGATCGAGTTCGTCGTACTGAGGTCGGTTGATGATCTCGACCAGCGCCTCGAAGGGCTTGACGACGCCGGGATTGTCCTGGATGACCGGCGGGCGGCTGTCGCCCATCGTCACGAGCCCACCGTCGGCGGCGACCTCCTGACTCTCGGTCTCGTCGCTGGCCGACGCTTCGACGGTCTCGCCGGTCGACGCACCGCCCGAGCCGCCGGAGTCGTCGGTCTCGACCGTCTCGGTGGACTCCGGATGACCCTCGTCGCTGTAGTCTGCGCGTTCGAGTTCGTCTACCTCGATCGCCTCGCCGACGGCGTCGGTCAGTGCTTCCGCGAGGTCCGCGTACCGATCCGAGGGGATCCACCCCTCGGCGACGAAGGCGTGTTCCGTCGTCGCGAACGTCAGCGGTGCCTCGCTCTTTTGGACGTCGATCGCTAGCTTCTCCTCGGCCGCGAGCAGGAAGCCGGCGACGTCGAGGCGCAGGTCTTCGAGTTCGTCCTCGACGGTCGTGAGCTTCGATTCGAGTTGCTGTTTGCGGTGCTGGAGTTCCTCGCGGTAGGACTCGGGGTCCGCCTCGCTGTCGGGGACGGTCAGCTCGGTGAACGTCGCGCTGACGAGGGCATCCTGCAGTGTGTCCTCGTCCGTGCGTGCGGCCACCGCGATGACGTCGTCTTCCTGGAAGAACTGGTAGAGGTCGACGTCGCTGTGTGCGAGTGCGTCCCGGACGGTCTCGATGTCGCCTTCGCCGACGACCACGGACAGGTTCTCGTACCCCTGGAGGAGGTCCAGATCGATCCCCAGCGTGACGAACGGGTCGATCGTCTGGATCTCGTCTTCGATCGTTCGGAGTTCGTCAGTGAGTTCGTCGCGTCGGTCGTCGAGTTCGTTGACCGTCTGACGGATCTCTTCGAGTTCCTCGTCGAGTGCCTCGTCTGTCACCAGCCGCGTCGGGCCGGCGTCGGCCTCGTCGACGTCGAGGATCGACTTGAGCGATCGAACCGTGACGAGCTTCTCCGAGGCGTTTTCGGCCCCCTCGGCCGGGTCACCGGGTTCGAAGTAGTCCCACGAACCGTCGTACTCGGTGACGTGCAACAGTCCCAGGTCGTGGACGGTCTCGATGACGTCGTCCATGACGCGTTTCGAGCCGGTCACCGAGACGCGGCTCATTCGCTCAGGTCTGAGCATGTACCGCCTCCTCGAACAGTTCTGTGACGTGTTCGATCACGTCCTCGGTGCGCTCTTGGGCGCGCGATTCGAGATCGTCTCGGGCCTGCTCGCCCTCTTCGAGCAGTTCCTTGCGGTCGGCCTCGATTTCGGCACGAGCCTCCTCGAGACGCTCCTGGGCTTCCGATTGGGCCTCCTCCCGGGCCGTCTCGCGGATCTGCTCGGCTTCCTCGCGAGCGTCTTCGAGTCGTTGCTCACGGTCCTGTTCGGCCTCGTCGACAATGTCGTCGGCGTCCTGTTCGGCCGCTTTGATACGGTCGAGAACTTCTGGCCGTGGCATTCTCTAATCACCCTGACGTTGCTGTAGCGGCTATTTGGTAGTTGCGAAGTTGGCCCGGTTCTGTGGGGAGCGACGCGCCGTGAAAAAACGACGGGTGTCGAACGTCACCGGCCCAATGGACTGTCACCGCGACGACGATCCGGGGCAATTATGCTTGCCAAGCCCAAACCCTGAGCAATGGGAGTCCTCGAAAACAAGTCGCGTGCGCGGACGTTCTACAAGTACCTCTCGAAGGTGTACGACCGTGTCAACCCATTCATCTGGAACGAGGAGATGCGCGACGAGGCGATCGCGAAGCTCGACATCGAACCGGACGATCACGTCCTCGACGTGGGGTGTGGCACCGGCTTCGCCACGGAGGGACTACTCAAAGCGACCGAACACGTCTACGGACTCGACCAGAGCGCCCACCAACTGGAGAAGGCGTACGCGAAGTTCGGCAAGCGTGGTCCGGTCGCGTTCCACCGCGGCGACGCGGAACGGCTCCCCTTCCAAGACGACACCTTCGACGTGGTCTGGTCGTCGGGATCGATCGAGTACTGGCCCAACCCCGTCGACGCGCTCGAAGAGTGTCGACGCATCACCAAGCCCGGTGGACAGGTGCTGATCGTCGGCCCCGACTACCCGAGCCAGAGCGTCTTCCAGAAGCTCGCGGACGCGATCATGCTGTTCTACGACGAGGACGAGGCCGACCGGATGTTCGAAGACGCCGGTTTCACAGACTTCGAGCACTTCATCCAGCAGAACAGGCCGGGGAGTCCGAAGGCCATCACCACGATCGCACGCGTCCCCGAGTGAGACAGCCGGTAACGATCGAGAAAAGCCGTACGAGACGGTCGGGGACCGTCGTGAGGACTCGCCGCGTCGGTGTGACGACGCTTGCACAGGCCGTCAACTCGCCGTCGTGCGGACGATCCCGACGGTCGTGTCACCGGTGAGGAGCCGGACCACGACAGTATCCCCAGCTTCCGGTAGCGGTGCGTTCGTCGACGCGATTCGAAACGATCCGCGTTCGCCAGCTCTCCAGGTACCGTCGTCGGCGCTGTTGAACGGGCCGGTGGGGCCGCCTCGAAACCCCTCGGCGGCGAAGAACGGCACCGGCGGCTGGGCGTCGAGTTCGTCCCCGCCGACGGTGACGACCAGTCGGAGTCGCTCGACGGAGACGGTGTCGCCGCCCCGGTGTGTCAGGACCAGCGTGTCGGTTGCGGCGTCGGCCGTCAACGAGAACGACGCCGTCGGTGCCGGTGTCGGGGCATCGAGAGCGACGGCAGCGGTGCCGACCGCGGTCGCGGCCAGTACCGTCAGCGCGAGCAGTAGCGCGACACCGACGACCGGCGAGGTGGCCCGGTCCATACGGCCGGTGTGGCCCGTTCCGGTTTGAACGTCAGGGTGGCAGCCGGGCGTCGAGGACGGTGCCGTCGTCGGTGCTGACCGTCAGCGGAACGCCGGGCCGTGGTTCGACGGTCCAGAGCGTCCCGTCCTCACCGGTCGTCCCGACGTACTCGCCGTCGATCCGAACGGTACCCGACACCGGCTCGCCGGTCACACTGTCGACCAGCCGGACGTGCATCGGCCCGGTTTCGTACGTCCGGTTGATCTGGAGCCGGAGCGAGTCGTCCTGTTCGGTCACCGTGTCGGTGACTGGAATCGCCGCCAGCGACTGGCGCTGGCGTTCGCGGAAGACGTTGGTGGTCCCACCGTCGAGATACGCCGTGAGGTCGCCGCTGGTGTACTCGGCACGGAACCGGTAGATGCCGGTCTCACCGAGTGCCTGGCCGGACGGCGAGGTGTCGTTGGTCACCCAGGGGTACAGCTCGATGCCGCGACGGTTGGCCGCGTTGACCAGATAGAGATCGCTCTCCCGGAACTGATCGGTGGCGTCGGGCCGGCGCTCGTCGGCGAGATACGTCTCGCGGTAGTACGAGTCGCCGTCGACCATCGCGAGCGTGTACCCCGAGTCCGAGCTCTCGACGTAGATCGATTCGATCCTCCGGTCACCGGTGACGGCCTCGCTGGCACGCTGGGCGACCGGCCCGCGGAGCACCTCGACTTCGCCTCTGAGGTTCTCGATACGCGTGTCGAGTTGTCGCGGGAGCGAATAGCTCGACCGTCTGGCGACGTCTTTGACCCGACCGATCGTCGCCGAGATCTGCCTCGCCTCGGTGTCGATCAGGGCCATCGTCCGAACGAACTTCGTGGTAGAGATCGTCCCGGACGCGTACGCCTCGATGGCACCGGCACGTCGGACGCGCAACTCGTCGGACCTGGTCTCTGCCCAGCTCACTTCCGAGCGGATGATCTCGGACCGCTCGCTGGTCGAGGAGGTGTCGTAGAACTCGTTTTCGAAGGCGGTCGTCCGATGCTGTCCGCGAAGGGACGCGGCGTCGGTCGCGACTGCCGTCCCGATGTTGACGTTGACGGCTCCGTGATCGGAGATCGTCACGTTGCCAGGCGGAATCGTCAGGTAGTTCGCGAACTCTTGGATCGGGACGATCACCGGCGACGGATCGTCGAACTGCGCCGCTGTCCCCTGTCCAGCAGGGACGGGACCCGCAGCCACGGCGGGCAGCGACAGCACGACGAAGAGGAGGGCGAGGATCGAGACGGTGGCGGGACGCATTGTTACGCCCTTCTCCCCCGTCCCACAAAAATCCCTCTCTTCCGTGGGACCGTCGTTCTCCGACGAGAGTCCGCGAGACGTTTCAACGACGGCGCTGACGTTTTATCCCGTGATGGAAAGCGTTTTCCTCCCGGGCAGCACAGTCACGGGGTGAAGATGTCACACCGGTTACGAGCCGCCCACTTCGCCCTCCTGCTGGTGGTGCTCTCGGCACCAGTTGCGGCCACCAGTGGCGTGGTCGGCGGTGTCGACGCCCAGCAAACCCCCCCGCAGACAGCGTCGTCGACCGCCAGCCACACGACGATCCTGATACAGCTTCGGTCTGACGGTAACGCCACGTTTTCTATCACGGCCAGCGGCTTCGACGTCGCGAGCGAGCAGGAGCGAGACAGTTTCAACACGACGGCAGAGCGGTTCACCGAGGGCGAAGCGGACACGCTCGGGCTGTCGGCGTTCCGGCGGGCGAACACGGCCGCGAGCGAGGCGACCGGCCGTCCGATGGAACTGCGCGACGTACGACGAAGCAGCAACCTCACCAACGGGACGCTGACGCTGTCCTTTACCTGGACCAACTTCGCGCGCTCGGAAGGGGAGACCCAGTACGTCGACGACGTGTACAACACCACGGATCCCTGGCTGACCGGTCTGGAAGCGGATCAGACGCTGATCCTCAAGTTGCCGCCGGATGCCGTGATTCGGACAGTCCCCAAAAAGGTACGCAACGGACAGATCGTCTGGGAGGGGCCGACGACGTTCACGGAGTCCGAACTCGAACTCGCCTACAATCCCGGAGCAGAGGGGCCGTCGGGATCGCCCTCCCCCGGAGCGGGTCCCGGTGAGGATCCCGACGGCGGATTGTCGCTGCTCTGGGGTGGCCTCGCCCTGATGGGTGCCGTGGTCGCCGTCTCCGGGGTCTACGTGCTGTTGCTTCGGGACGACAGCGTGATCGACCGCGACGCCTTCGACGGTGGTCCCCTCGCAGAATCCGACGACGACGGGGACGAACCACCCGCGAGTGCGTCGACAGCGGCCCCGACGGAGAACGACGACGCGCCCGACCAAGAGATCGACGAGGAGCTGCTCAGCGACGAGGAACGCGTCGAACTCCTGTTAGAGCGCAACGGTGGACGAATGAAGCAGGCGAACATCGTCAAAGAGACCGGCTGGTCGAACGCGAAAGTCTCGCAGCTGCTCTCCTCGATGGAAGAGGACGGCCAGATCGACAAGCTCAGAATCGGACGCGAGAACCTGATCTCGTTCCCGGACGAGGACGTCACGGACATCGAGAACTGAGACCGTCGTGAACCCCGGATCGCGGATACGGCGGGGAGCGTCGGGAGCCGAAAAACTCTCGTCGCGTGGTCCGTGGTTCGGAAACGTTTATTCGGTGGCCGGCCCCACTGCGTGGTATGAAAGTCCTTGTCACGGTAAAGGAGGTGACCGCAGTCGACGACGAGTTCGAGATCGACGGACTCGGCATCGACGATCGGTACGTCACGGCCGACCTCAACGAGTGGGACGAGTACGCCGTCGAGGAAGCCGTCCAGCTCTCCGAATCGCTCGACGACGTCGAGGTCGTGACGGTGACGATCGGCCCCAGTGACAGCGAGGAGACGATCCGACAGGCGCTGGCGAAGGGTGCCGATCGCGCGATCCGTGTCTGGGACGACGCGCTCGACGACGACGCGATGCTCGATCCCGCGACGAAAGCGCGCCTGCTCGCGGCCGTCGCCGAGCAGGAAGATCCCGACCTGATACTCACGGG
Organism: Halomicrobium sp. HArcht1-1; assembly: GCF_058933285.1. Classification (NCBI taxonomy): domain Archaea; kingdom Methanobacteriati; phylum Methanobacteriota; class Halobacteria; order Halobacteriales; family Haloarculaceae; genus Halomicrobium; species Halomicrobium sp. HArcht1-1. The sequence continues at coordinate 632,270 of NZ_JBZYDL010000001.1, read as the reverse complement.
CGTCCAGTCGGCCGACGACAGCCTCGGCGCGACCGGCGTGACGCTTGCCGACCAGCTGGGGACCGAGTGGGCGGCCGTCGTCAACGCGCTCGACCTCGACGCCGAAGCGGGCGTCGCACACGTCCACCGCGAACTCGAAGGCGGCGTCGAGGAGCTGACCGACGTGGAGCTGCCCGCCGTGTTGACGATTCAGACCGGGATCAACGACCCCCGATACGCCAGCCTCCGCGGGATTCGACAGGCCCAGAGCAAGGAGCTGGCCGAGAAGACCCTCGACGACATCGGGCTCGACGCGACGGCGCTGGACAGCCCGATCGAACAGACCGCGCTGTACGAGCCAGAATCCGAGGGTGACGCGACGCTGTACGAAGGCACGCCCGAGGAAACGGCCGGCGAGCTGGCTGGCCTGCTCGCCGAACGGGGGGTGGGCCAATGACGGTCCTGGCCGTCGCCGAACACCGCCGCGGCGAGTTGCGAGCCGTGAGCCACGAACTCGTGACCGCCGGCCGCGAGCTGGCCGACGCGACCGACGGCGACCTCCACGTGGCCGTCGTCAGCGGCTCGGTCGAGGAGTACGCCGATCGGCTCGACCGCGAGGGCGTCGACGTGATCCACACGGTCGCCCACGGCGAGGAGTTCAACCACGACGTGTACACGCAGGCAGTCACGCAACTGGCCGACGAGATCGATCCCACGGTACTGCTCATGCCCCAGAGCGTCAACGGGCTCGACTACGCGCCGGCCGTCGCGAACCGGCTGGGCCTGCCGCTGATCACCGACGCCGTCGATCTCGCCTACGACGACGGCCTGACTGCCACCCGAGAACTGTACGGCTCGAAGGTCGAGACCACGATCGACAGCCACGCCGACAGCACCGCGGTCACGATCAGACCCGCCGAGTGGCCCGCAGCGGAGGGCAGCGGCGACGCCACGGTCGAACCCTTCGAGGCGACGATCGACGAGTCGGCGATCCGCTCGACGGTCACCGGCTTCCAGGAGGTCGGCGGCGGCGACGTCGACATCTCGGAAGCCGACGTACTCGTCTCGATCGGTCGCGGCATCGAGGAAGAGGAGAACCTCGATCTGATCCGCGATCTGGCCGACACGCTCGACGCGACGCTGTCGGCGTCCCGGCCGATCGTCGACAACGGCTGGCTACCCAAAAACAGGCAGGTCGGCCAGTCGGGCAAGGTCGTCACGCCGGACGTGTACATCGCCATCGGCATCTCCGGCGCGGTACAGCACGTCGCCGGGATGAAAGGCGCAGACACGATCGTCGCGATCAACGACGACCCCAACGCGCCGATCTTCGACATCGCCGACTACGGGATCGTCGACGACCTCTTCGACGTGGTGCCGGCACTGATCGAGCAGTTCGAGTGAGAACGCCGTCGCTCGTCGGTGTTCGAGAGACGGGGTAGGAAAGCCAGCGAGAACCACGCGTGGAAACCACGCGGGCCGAAAGATCGCTGGCCGACCGTGCCGTCGTGTGTACGTCTTCGCTACCGGTACAAGAGGGCTCCGGTGTCGGGGCCGGCCGAGACCGGCACGGGGGCGGCGACCAGAAGCAGACGGATGAGTAGGTACTTTTTGGGGTAGTCCTAAGGACCGATGATGGAGTACTTACAGCGGCGTCGGGACCGCGTCGAGGAACGGCTGGAGGCCGTCCTCGACGGGGTCGAACCCGACGAACTCGCCGACGAAGTCCGCCACGTGGCCCTGGCCGGCGGGAAGCGCGTTCGGCCGACAGTGACGGTGCTGGTCTGTGAGGCGCTGGGCGGAGAGCCCGCCGACGCGGTGGAGTTCGCGGTCGGGATCGAACTGGTCCACAACGCCTCGCTGGTGATCGACGACATCATCGACGAGTCCGACGTGCGTCGCGGGACGCCCTCGGCGTGGGCGGCCTTCGGCCACGGGCCGGCCATCATCGCCTCCGACGGGCTGCTGGGCGAAGCGTTCGCGCTCTTTTCCAGCGACGAGCGAGCCATGCAGGCCGTGACCGAGTCGATGGTCGAACTCGGCGAGGGCGAGGCGACCGAGCTCGTCAGCCAACCGACCAACGAGACCGAGTACATCGAGCTGGCCCGCCGGAAGACCGGCGCGCTGTTCCGGGCGGCGGCAGAACTGGGCGCGATCGCGGCCGACGCCGACGCCTACACGGTCGAGGCTTTCGGCCAGTACGCCGAGCGGGTCGGCGTCGCCTTCCAGATGCGCGACGACGTGCTCGACGCGACGGCCGACGCGGAGAAGCTGGGCAAGCCCGCCGGTCAGGACGCAGCGATGGACCGCCCCTCCTTCGTCGAGGTGACCGACCTCACGCCAGCGGAGGCCAACGAACGGGCTCGTGCGGAGTCCGACGCCGCGCTCGAAGCGCTCGCGACCGTCGACACCGACGACAGCCAAGCGACGGAGTACCTGCAGGATCTGGCGGAGTTCGTGGTCGTCCGCGAGCGGTAGCTACCGCCCGTGGAACCGATACAGCGAGGTGACGTAGGGCAGCCGGTTGAACAGCCAGATCGCGACCGGGATGCCGACGATCGTCATCGACAGCGCGGCGGCGACGTTGGCCCACAGCCACGAGAGCCACCAGCCCACGAGCACGAAGTAGATCGCCCGCACCACGAGCGGGTGCTGTGACGCGCCGGCACCGTCTTCTAGCGACCGAGGTTCGGCCAGCGTCAGCGCCGTCGGGACGAGGTTGATGAGCTTGATCCCGAACGGGAGCAGGATCACGGTAACGTTCAACAGCCACGCGACGTTGACGACGATCGGCGTGAGCCACCAGCCCACGAGGACGAACCAGAGGGCACGGACGGCGAAGGAGCGCTGGGTCATGTCGAGGGGTAGACGATCAGTGGGTATATGCTTGCTGTCGCGGGTGGAGCACAGTGCTTAAGCGACGGCTGGGACTATCCCAGCACCATGAGAGTACTCGCGACGGTCGGGCTACCGGGCAGCGGCAAGGGCGAGGCCGCCAACGTCGCCCGCGAGCTGGACGTGCCGGTCGTGACGATGGGAGACGTGATCCGGGCGGAGTGTCGGGACCGCGGCCTGGATCCGGCGACCGAGCACGGCCGCGTGGCGACGGCGCTGCGCGAAGAGAACGGGCCGGCGGCCATCGCCGAGCGGTCGCTCCCGCTGATCGAAGACGAGCTCGCGTCGAACGACGCGGTGCTGGTCGACGGCGTCCGGTCGGACGTGGAGGTCGACGCCTTCGAGGCGGCGTTCGGCGCGTCGTTCTCGCTGGTCAGCATCGAGGCACCGTTCGAGGTCCGGAAAGCGCGGCTGGCAGAACGGGGCCGGGACGGCGACCGCGACGACGGCGGGGAATCCCTCGAAGAGCGCGACGAACGCGAGCGAGGCTTTGGCATGGACGCAGCGATGGAGCGGGCCGACGTACACATCGACAACACCGACAGTCTGGAGGCGTTCCAGTCGAAAGTGCGGACGCTGCTGGCCGACGGCGTCGACGCCTACCGGAGCCAGTACGACACCGCGGAGGGAGACGCATGAGCACGGTCTACAGCGTCGACGTGCGGGTGACTGCGCCGGTCCACGACACCGAGGTGACGGATCGAGTCGCCGACGCCGTCACCAACATCTTCCCGGCGGCCGATCCCAGCTACGAGGGCGACCAGATCGTCGCGACGTGTCACGACATGAGCCACGTCTCGGAGCTGCTCCACCGCGAGGAGATCCTCGACACGGCGCGGGGCGTCTTCCTCGACACGCTCGACGACGAAACGTTCACCTTCGAGTTGAACAAGCAGGCGGCCTTCGAGGGGCGGATCAACTTCTCGGTCGGCGGTCCCGCAGAGCTCGGGGACATCCACGTCCGAGTGCGCGTGACCGAGCCGTCGGCCGAGGCCTTCATCGACGCCATTGCACCGCCGACCGAGGACGGCGCACCCATCGACACCGAATGAGTACCACGACGGCGATCTGTTTCGACCTCGACGGGACGCTGGTCCAGTACGATCGCTCGTTCGACGAGATACTGACGACCGCCTTCGAGCGCGAGCTCGGGACCGCGACCGAGGAGATGGTCGCGGCCTACGAGAGCGGTTTCTTCGACGCGTTCGAGGGGTGTACGCCGGAGCCGTACCACGCGGGGATGCGGGCCGCGCTGGCGGAAGCCGAGATCGACGCCGACGTGGACGCGCTCGTGGCGGCGCTGCGAGCCGAGGAGTTCGCGGCGACCAGCGTGTCGTCGGCCGCGCGAGACTGTCTCTCGGAACTGGGCGCGGACGAGGCGACGACGCTCGTGGTCTGTAGCGACGGCGTCGGCGAGTGGCAGCGCGCGAAGATCGGCCACCACGACCTTGGCGCGCACTTCGACGAGACGGTGATCTCCTACGACGTGGGCGGGCACAAGACCGACGGCGATCCCTACGACGCCGTCCGCGAGCGTGTCGACGCCGAGGAGTACGTGATGGTCGGCGACAGCCACGAGTCGGACGTGGTGGCCGCCCGGGAGGCCGGTTTCGTCCCGGTGCAGTACGAGGACGCCGAGACGGACCTGTTCGCGATCCTCACCGCGATGCTGTGATCACTCCTCGAAGCCGCTGACGAAGATCGCGACCGACTCGCCGATCTCGCGGCGGCGAGAGAGTCTGACCTCGTCGACCCACTTGACCCACTGGAGGCCGCGGCGTCCCGGCGCGACCAGTCGCATCGGCGCGCCGTGGCCGTGCGTGAGGGGGTCGCCGTCGACGTGGGTCGCCAGCAGTGCGTCCTCGGCCTCCGAGATGGGCAGCGACCAGCGATACCCCGTCACGGAACGGAACTGGACCCACCGGGCGGCGTCGTCCGGTTCGACCGCGGCCAGCAGCTCCGCGACTGCGACGCCCTGCCAGTCGTGCTCGGAGTACCAGCCGCTGGTGCAGTCGAGGACGGCCCGCTGCTCGTCGGCACCCTCGGGATCGTCCAGTTCCAGATCGTCGACGCCGAACGTCGCGGGATTGGCGACTCGGCCGGTGACCGATAGCGCCCACTCGTCGTGGTCGATCGGATCGGGATCGTCGGCCATCCAGCTCGTCGGCGGGAAGGCGTTGCCCTCGTCCGTCCCGACCTCGCGGGAGCCGGTGAATCGCCGGTCCGCGCCGGCCGTGTCGAGGACGTCGTTGAGCACTCGCTGACTCCGCCAGGTCAGGGCCGCGATGCCGGCGATCCCGGCGTACTGCAGTGCTGTGCGGCGGTCTCGGCTCGGCACGTCGCGTGGGTCGTGAAAGCGATGGCGAAGGTGCAAGAGGAGGACGACCGGGACGACCAGCCCGACGCCGATGTGGAGGTTCAGCAGGCCCCAGGGACCGATCGAGACCGAACCGCCCAGCACCCACCACAGCCCCGTTGCGAGCGCCGCCGCGGTGACGACAGCGAGAGACAGCGAGAGGACGCGCGGCCCGGTCAGGCGGTCGGGCGTGACTCGGGGCGCGACTCTGCGGAGCTTGAAGACGAGGAGGACGACCAGCCCGATCCCCGCGATCGCGTGGAGATCGAAGACCCAGGCCTGTGCGGGGACGCCCGCGACGAGGCTGTAGAAACCCGTCGCGAGAATGAGCGCGACCGCGGCGGCGAGGCTCCAGTCGAGGACGCGCGGGCCGGGTTCCAGCCACCGGAGCGGCCGCCCGGGAAGCCAGTCGGGTCGGCGCATACCCCAGCTTGGGGCCGGATCGGTTTGTGGGTGTCGCGGGCGTCGGCCCACGACGCTCGCGAGCAGTCAGTACGACGCCGCGGCGACGACCGTCCCGTTCGCGGCGCGCAGGGTGGCGGTGTCGCCGTCGTTGTTCCAGATCGGGCCGTTCCCGCGGTAGAACTCGGTGGGAGTGTCGGTCCCCGATCCGGAGTAGAGTCGGACCGAGCCGTTCGCGGGCACCGTCGCGCTCGACGGGAAAGTGTAGCTGTGGCCGGCCTCGTCGGTGAGCGTCCAGTCGCCGATCGCGAGCGGGTCGCCGCCGTGGTTCGAGACGACGACGAACTCGCCGTTGGGGTTCTCGCGGTCGTCGCCCGGCGCGTCGGCGACGATCCGGAGGCCGACATCGCCGGTCGGCGTGGCCGGGTCCCCACAGGCCCAGACGCCGCGGCCGGCGTCCCGCGCGGCCCGTTCGTGCTCGTAGAACCGTTCCGACCGCGAGAACGCGCTGTCGTAGACCCGCGCGTGACCCGCCTCGACGAGCCGTTCGTTGGCGTCGACGCCGTCGACGACGAGGTAAGCCAGCAGCCGATCGTAGCGGTCCCGTCGGTCGGCCTGCGGGTCGACAGCGACGACGACCGGCTCGCCGCCGACGAGGGCTTCCAGCGCGCGGGTCGCGTTGCCGGCGGCCCGTTCGAGACAGGCACGGCCGGCCGCGGTGTCGGGGACGCCCTCGAACTCCGCGGGGTTCGTCCCGCCGCGGGTCTCGGGAGTGTCGATCCCGAGCAGCCGGACGGTGTCGAACGTCCCGTTGTCGTACCGGATCTCGACGGTGTCGCCGTCGACGACGCGGGTGACCGTGGCGTCGACGGTGTCACTCCCTGCCGGGACGGCGTCGCCGGGCGCGGCTGGCGTCTGTGGCCCGCCCGAGAGACAGCCGGCGAGGGCGGCCAGAGTCAGCACGGCGACGAGCAGTGAACACCGACGGTCCATCGTGTGTCCGGTGGCCGGGGAGACCCAAAGCTCTAGCGTCGGGACACGAGATTGATGTGCGAGGGCGGTGCAGTGACGGACGATGCCCTCCAAGCTCCGCGACCCTCGCGTCATCGCCGCCGTCGGTGGGATCGTCTACGCGACCGTCGTGTTCGCGTGGCTGCGCGCGAACGGCGTGTACTGGGCGACCGACGACGTGGCCGCGACCGCCTTTGGCGTCGGCTACGCCCTCGTTGGCCTCTTCCTGATCGGTGCCGTCCCGCTGTACCTGCTCGCTCGGCTGTCACTGGTCACGCCGGCCGCCGCGACCCTCTGGGTGCTCGGCGATACGGTGTATCAGTGGGCCTACGGCACGCACCTGCATCCGCTCAGTTCGTACCTCGTCGTCTGGCCGCTCCTGCTGGGGTTCGCACTCCTCCCCGGACTCGTCGAGGCACTCGTCCGGTACGGGACCGATCGGTTCGTCGACCGGGGCGGACTGGGACCGCTCGTCTAGGGGACGAGCAACAGGACCACGGCGAGCGTGATGAACACGACCTTCAGCGTCGTGTTGACCGCGATCACCTTCGAGCCGAAGTCGGCCCCCCAGATGCCGTACTGGAACGGGATCGAGCGCTTGAACGTCGAGACGGCGAAGGAGACGATCCCGCCGACGAGCATCGTCGCGACGGCCTGACGAGGGGTGAAGGTCCCGTTCTCGATCAGCGGCGCGAGGACGATCGAGCCGTTGGTGGTGTCGATAGTGTAGACCGCGACGACGCCGACGGCGGCGCTTGGCAGGCCGACGGCGCTGGTGAACGCGCCGACGCTCTCGGACAGCGACGGGACGACGCTGGCCGCGCCCGACTCGCTCAGGGCACCGACCAGCGTCACCAGCGCGGGGATCTCGCGCCAGGCGACGAGGACGGCGACGATCGCGTAGATGACCAGCAGACGTGGCAGGATGTCCCGGAGCTTCTCGGCGGTCGACGCCGCCGCGTCCCGGACTTTCTCGTGGGCGGTGTCGTTCTCCTCGGTCGGGTCCTCCACCTCGGGCATCCGGCTGCGGTCGACGTTGCGGTTCGAGAGGAGGAGTGCGCCTGCGAGAATGCCTACGAGCGTAATCGCCAGCGAGATACCGGCGCGAGCGCCGACGTACAGCAGTCCCACCCGGAGCCCGAGGATCGGGATCAAGACGGGCGCGTAGAAGGTGAAGATGTGCTGGGCGAAGCCGAAGAACGTGTTGATGGTGACGGCCACCAGCGTCGCGCGGTCGTCCAGCACGCCCGACTCGCGGAACTCCGCGAGCATCCCGTAGCCCGCCGTCGGCGAGGCCGTCGTCGCCAGGATCGCGGTGCCGACCTCGCGGGGGAGGTTCGCCGGCTCGGTGAGGTACTTCGAGAGCGTCGCGATATACTCGACGATCCCGAAGGCGACGGCGAGATCGGCGAGGAACACGCCCAGCGCCAGCGTGACGGCGATGGTCCCCACCCGCGGGAGTACCGTCCCCCAGAGCAGATCGACGACCGGCCCGACCGACTGGAGGGCGACGTGTGGCTGCACGGGCGGTGCTGAGGACCTGACGAGCAAAGGCGCGTCGGTCCCGGCCGATCACGCCACGACCCGGTAGACCCCGAACAGCACCAGCACGCCCAGCACGTCACAGACGTTGGTGACGACCGGCACGACCACGTCGTCGGGGTCCAGGCGGTAGCGGTAGGCCGCGTAGGTCGTGACCACGGTGACGACGACGGCGAGCACCGACAGCACGAGGCCGCTCAGGAGCGCGATCAGGACCACGGTGCCCAGTGTGAGCCCAGTCTCGCCCGCGAGGGCGGTCAGTCCCCACGCGCCGGCCCCGACGAGCGGGAACACCGTCAGCGAGAGCCCGATCGTCGCGACGGCGTTGCCCGCGAGGCGGTCGTCGGTCGGCGAAAAGGAGAGCAGGCCGAGGTGAAGCGCCGTCGAGAGCCGGGCGGCCAGCACGCTGCCGAGGTTCCCGCCCATCCCGATTGTCACCGGAACGAGCAAGAGCAGCGACGGCGCGGCCAGCAGCGTCGCCTCGAAGGACTCCAGGACGAGTCCACTGACCAGTTCGATCGCGGTCAACACGCACAGCAGCGGGAGCATCGTCTCCACGATGCCAGACACCGACCACTCGGCCGATCCCTCGACCATCTCAGCCACCCCCGAGGGCGAGCACGATCCGTGCGGCCACGAGCATCGTCGCGATGCCGACCACGTCGCCCGTCGTCGTCACGACCGGCCCGGCGAGCGTGTCGGGGTTGAGTCCGCGACGGTAGCCGACGACGACGACCGTGACGACGGCCACCGTCAGCAACAGTCCCGACAGGAGACCGGCGAGCAACGAGATCGCGACGAGCGTCGCGAGGCCGGCCGACTCGCTGCCCAGGACACGCAACACGACGACGCCCAGCACGGCCGCGAAGCCGCTGACGAGAACGCCGTTTGCCAGCGCGGCGGCGATCGCGGCGTTGAGCCGCTCGTCGCCGAAGCCGAGCGTGGGTTCGATGACGCCCTGGTGGAGCGCAGAGCCGAGCCGCGCGCCCAGCGAGCCGTAGACGTTGCCCCGCGTCGCGAGCAGTGCCGGCACCAGGACCAGGAGACCGGGGACGGCCGCGAGTTCTGCCTCCATCCCCACCAGGACGAGCCCGGCGAACAGGCCGCCGATCGCACTCAACACCAGCACCGGGATCGTCTCCCGGTAGGCCGCCGCGGCGATCTCGCGGACCGTCATTGACGACGGAACGACCGGACAGTCCAAAAAGGGGGTGCATCGCTGCGCGTCGCGGGCCGACAACGTGAGTTGTCACTTGCCGCGGAGAGCGAAGCGGCCGGCGGGTGTGTCTGCGTGCAATCGACCGCCACTCGCATAACGTTTATCTGTCATTTCGACCATAGAGTTTTCAAACAGGCGTTAGTACCGACCCAGTGTACATCATGAAAAATGGTGATGCTGACGACGGCAGCACAGCCGACGAGTCGACCACCGAGTCCGACCCCCGCCCGGACGGCGGCGTCGCGACCGAGGACGGCGTGGCGTACCTGGACGCCGAGGTCAACATCTTCAGTCCGTCGACGCCGTTCATGCGCGACCACCTGCGGATCATCTGGTCGGGCTTCGTCGCGTGGCTGCTCATCGTGTTCGGCCCGGTCTCGCTGACGCCGATCATCCCCGGCGTGATGACGGCACCCATCCCGGTCATCGGGTTCCCGCTGCACTACTTCCTGGTCGGGATCGGCGCGCCAGTCGGCGCGTTGCTCCTGTCGATCTGGTACGCTCGCAAGCGTGACGCGCTCGACGAGGAGTACGGGATCAGCCACGAGACCGAGCCCGAACCGGAGACGGAGGTCGCGACCGCGGCCGACGGAGGGACCGCCGAATGAGCGGCCTCCTCCTCCAGTCGGGCCTGCTCCCGGAGGGACTCGAAATCTCGTTCAAGCTCATCCCCGGGATCATGGTCACGGCCATGCTCTTGCTCTTTCTGGCGGTCGGCTACGTGTTCAAGGTGGCAGACACCGAGGGCATGTGGGTCGCCGGCCGCTCGATCGGCAACGTCGAGAACGGGATGGCGATCGGCGCGAACTGGATGTCTGCGGCCTCCTACCTCGGGATGGCCGCGACGATCGCGCTGTTTGGCTTCTACGGACTGGCCTTCGTCGTCGGCTGGTCGACGGGCTACTTCATCCTCCTGATCTTCATGGCCGCCCAGATGCGCCGGTTCGGGAAGTACACCGCACCGGACTTCGTCGGTGACCGCTTCAACTCCGACGGCGCACGCGCGATGGCGGCCGTGACGACCTTTTTGATCGGGTTCGTCTACGCCATCGGACAGGCCCGCGGGATGGGACTGGTCGGCCTGTACATCTTCGGCGACATCGGCATCCCCGGCCTCTCGGGGTACCAGTCGATGGTCGTGTTGATGATGGCGATCACGGTGGGCTACCTCACGCTGTCGGGCATGCTGGGCGCGACCAAGAACATGACCGTCCAGTTCGTCATCCTCATCGTCGCGTTCCTGGCCGGCCTCTACGCGGTCGGGTACACCCAGGGGTACTCGACGGTGTTGCCCCAGCTGGAGTACGGTCGGTTGATCGGCGCGCTCAGCGCCGAGTTCAGCGAGCCGTTCACCACCGAGAGCTACTACACGTGGATCGCGACGGCGTTCACGCTCGTGGTCGGGACCTGTGGCTTGCCACACGTGCTGGTGCGGTTCTACACGGTCGAGAGCGAGCGGACGGCCCGCTGGTCGACGGTCTGGGGCCTCTTTTTCATCTGCCTGCTGTACCTGAGCGCGCCGGCCTTCGCCGCCTTCGGGACCGACCTCTACGCCAAGGAGATCGGTGCCGTCTACGGCGATCCCGGCATGTCCAGTGCCGCGGGCGACGTGATCGTCGTGCTGGCGACCCAGCTCGCGGGACTGCCCGAGTGGTTCGTCGGCCTCGTCGCCTCGGGCGGGATCGCCGCCGCGATCGCGACGACCGCCGGCCTCTTTATCGCCGGCTCCTCCGCCATCTCTCACGACATCTACAAGGGCCTGATCAACCCCGACGCGACCCAGCGCCAGCAGGTGCTGGTCGGTCGCCTGAGCATCGTCGCGCTGGGCGTCATCACGACGCTGGCCGCGCTCGACCCGGCCGCGCCGATCGCCGCGCTGGTGACCTACGCGTTCTCGCTGGCGGGCTCCGTGCTCTTCCCGATGTTCTTCCTCGGCCTCTGGTGGGAGAACACGAACCGACAGGGCGCGCTGGCCGGGATGTCGACCGGGCTCGTCATCTGGCTCGTCCCGATGATCAACGAGGTCGTCCCGAGCTACGGCATCCTCGCGGGTGCCGCCGGCTCCGACGGCGTGCTCTCGGCGGCCCTCGCACAGTGGCTCCCGGCGATCGGCTCGGCGCTGGTCGCCGCGCCGGTGGTGTTCGTCGTCACGATCGCCGTCTCGCTGGTCACCGACGAACCGCCACTGGAGACCAAACGGATGGTCCGCCAGTGTCACAGCCCGGAACCGATGGGACAACAGCAGACGGCCGAAGAGGTCGTCAGCGGTGCGGAAACGCCAGGTGATGACTGATGTACGACAACATTCTCGTCCCGACAGACGGTAGCGACACGGCCGAGAGCGCGGTCGAGCACGCGATCGACATCGCCACGAAGTACGACGCGACGCTGCACGCGCTCTACGTCGTCGACATCGACGCGACCAACTACTCGCTGGGCACCGAACAGATCGACCGCATCCGTCGGGGCGACCTCGACGAGATGACGGAAGTCACCGACGAGGCCGAGAACGCCACCGGCTACGTCGTCGACCGGGCGGCCGAGCACGGCCTGACCGTCGAGGAACACGTCACGGCCGGCCAGCCCGCGCGGGCGATCCGGAAGTTCGTCGAGGACAACGACATCGACCTCGTCGTGATGGGATCGCACGGCCGGTCGGGGCTCTCGCGGGTCGTCCTGGGCAGCGTCGCCGAGAAGGTGCTGCGCCGGACCCGCCTGCCGGTGCTGGTCGTCGACGCACACGGGGAGGGCGACGAGGCCTGATGGGCGTCCTCGAAACGATCGGCGAACACGTCCAGGAACACCGCTCTGGCATGCTGGTCGACCTGGCCTTCGCGGTGATCTGGGTCACGGCCGTGACCCTGCTGTTCGACCTGCTTGCCGGCCCCCAGTGGGCCTACTACCTCACGATGGGGGCCGGCGTCCTCGCCTACTACGGCTTCTTCTGGTCGCTCGCGGCGGCCAGGAGTGAGGGCGGGGACTGATACTGCCGGCAAGCAAGGATCGGATTCGGAAGCAGTGAGTGACCGGTTGCAGATACCGCAAGACTCGCTGCGCTCGCCTTTCGAGCAATCGATCGTTTTGCTCGTTGACACGCCGAACACGTTGCTTTACTCGCTTCGCTCAATACACTGAAAGCCCTCGCGCCGCTTGACCGCTCCGAGACTCGCTGCGCTCCAGTAGGTGCTTGCTTCGTCTGGGAGGGATCAAGCGCCACTCGCCCTTTCGGTGTCCTGTCCCGATATTGCCCCCGTTGTTGAATACTGCGCCCGAAAACGGAATCGCTTTCTTCCCGAATAGACCTACACCACCCCATGACGCGGCCGTTGTTCGTGCAGTCGCCGTACCTCCGCGTTCTCTTCGGGACGGCGTGCCTGCTGGCACTGCGGGAGGCCGTCGCCCGGTGGCTCTGGGACGCCGACACCGACATCCCCATCGAGCGAGGGTCGTTCGGCGTGCTCTGGACGGCGACGAGCGTCGGCACCGTCGTCGCAGTCGCCGTCCCCTTCACCGGCATCGGCTCGCTGGGCGCGCCCGTCCTCGCCTTCTGGCTCGGGATCGCCACCATGCTCGCGGGCTTTGGCCTGCGGCTCGTGGCGATGCTGGCGCTTGGCGAGCAGTTCAGTCACCGCGTCGCCGTCAAAGACGACCACACCGTCGTCGAGTGGGGTCCGTACCGGTGGGTGCGCCACCCCTCCTACACCGGCGCGGTCGTGACCTACCTCGGGATCGGCCTCGTCACCGGCAACGCGGTGAGCCTCCTCGCGGCGCTGGGGGGCGCGCTGGTCGGGTTCGGCCACCGGATCACCGTCGAGGAGCGGGCGCTCCAGAAACAGCTGGACGGCTACGAGAACTACGTCGACCGGACGCCGTACCGGCTGCTACCGGGCGTCTGGTGAGCGAAATTGAGGGAATGTTGGTTTCGGGGTCGTGATTAGTGATTCTCATCCGTACTCGTCGGTCACAGGCTCTCGGTGTTAATCGATGTAGCGGGCCGCTTTCTCCCAGATCCGATATCATGGAGTTTCATTTCGCTGATTCTTGAGCAGAATACTCTCCATAGTACGGTGTACGAACTGCACAACTGGACCGGAAAACTAGATATACGTCCTATGAATCTAATCGGGCGGAACGATTATATTCTATTCCGAACCCGAACGCCGCTACCATTGCACCAAACACGAAGATTGCAATCGAGGTCTGTAGTTCAATTTGTTCCTGAAGAAGTACCACTGTACTGCTCAACGACCCGAAGATGAGAAAAGCAATAAAGAGCCCGGACCATACTGCAGTACGTTTCGAGGTAGGCGATCCATAGACAAGCTCTGGATATCTGAGCAAGAATTTTGCGACAGTAGTATAAACAATAACATATGCGATAATAAAGGATATCTTCTGTATGAGGAATATATAGACAGCCACTCCGGCAAGCGATCCAACGGCTAACGCCCCAATCCAAGACAAAGTACGAGAGAATTGTGTCGATTCCATTTTCCTGTTTGATATCCTACTATAAGACACAGGTGAATGAGTTTAATTGTTTGTGCTCGTCTGTTGACCCAGATTAGCAAGCGTCCCCTATTTCACAGATGTCTTCCGGAGTTGTGGGGCCGTATTTGAGATTGATCCAACAAATTGCACCAACGGCCAGGGCGCAGGCAATCGGACCGACAATTGTCTTTGCTGTTACGATCATACAGATAGCTCCAGAGGTAGCAGAGCATCCTACCATTCTCGCAATCTCTGCAATTTCCTTGCATTGGCTACAATTTATATCACCCACATACTTATTTTGATCTTGGACTCTAATTTCTCCCTGTTGCTGTACAACTTCATATACTGTCGCGTCCTCATTTTTGATTTCAATCTTATTTTGTCCGGCGAGGTCGATAATATCTTTTTCTAATCTTTCGCGCAATTCCACATACTCTGATCTATTTTTAGCGGCACGAATGTGTCCATGTTTATGGTTGTCCTCTATTTCTTCCACAATTGGACTACTATCGGCAGCTACGGCGCCAGATGCACTGGATACCAATCCTGCGCTCAAGGCGCCAGCACCGAGTTGACTCATGACTTCTCTTCTGGACGGTTTTTTATCTTCTTCTATACTCAGTTTATAATATTAGTAGAGAGCATTAAAAATTTTTGGAGGGTAATATGCGTGGATTACTGGTCTCCCCCTCTCTGCGATAGAAGTTCATTCTGGAGATTGGGAACCCTGTGAGAGGTGCGACACTCTACTCTCTGCGTATCTGGCTTATCGAAGTAATTGGTCGACTCCTTCTCACAAACGTGGCAGAATTACTGACGATGTTCGAGAAGTCAGTCACGAAAGCATACGTCCGATGAGATGGTGGTCATCGATTTGACGGTGAGTGTCGGGGACCGTCCTGGTAATGAAAGAACCCCAGACTGGATCCAGAGTGAAAGCCCAGTAATCGCCGTAAAATGGCCTTTTATACCCGGCATCGGGCATTTCACAAAGAAGTTCTAAACTCACGGTTAGTGGACGGGCACAATAGGCGCCACTCAGTCGCCGAAGGGACCGCCACCGCCGCCCATCCCGCCCATGCCGCCGCCGGGGCCGCCGCCCTGCTGTTGCATCTGCTGCATCATCCGTTCCATGTCGCCCTCGCCCATGCCCTGGAACTGGTTGAGCATCTGGTCCATCTGCTTGTGCTGCTGGAGCAACTCCCGGATGCGCTCCTCGGGCTTGCCCGACCCGCGGGCGATGCGCTCGGTGCGAGACTGGCCGACGACGCGGGGGTTCTCCAGTTCCGCTTCGGTCATCGAGTCCATGATGACCTCGAAGTCTCGCATGCGCTCCTGGGTCACGTCCATGGCGTCGTCTGGCAGCTGGTCCATGAGCCCGCCGCCCAGCCCGGGGATCATGTCCATCACCTGATCCAGCGGCCCCATGTTGTTCATCGCCTCCATCTGCTTGCGCATGTCCTTCAGCGTGAAGGAGCCCTCCATCATGTCCTCGGGCTCCCACTCGCCCTCCTCTTGGCCGGTCTCCTCCATCGCGCGCTCGACGCGCTCGGTGAGCTGCTTCAGGTCGCCCATGCCGAGCAGTCGGGAGATAAAGCCCGACGGCTCGAAGCGCTCGATGTCCTTGACGGTCTCGCCGGTCCCGAGGAAGGCGATGGTGGAGTCGGTCTGGTCGACCGCGGCCAGTGCGCCCCCACCTTTCGCCGTCCCGTCGAGTTTCGTGATCGTGACGCCGTCGATGCCGATGGCGTCCTCGAACTCCTGGGCCTGGTCCTTCGCGGACTGCCCCATCGCGGCGTCGATCACCAGCAGGTTCCGGTCGGGCTCGACCGCCGCGCCGATACGTTCGATCTGCTCGATCAGTTCCTCGTTCAGCCCGTCACGACCGGCCGTGTCGACGATGCGCACGTCGGCGTCTTCGGTGGCTGCCAGCCCGTCGCGGGCGATCTTCACGGGATCGTCGGCGTCCTCGTCGCCGTAGAACTCCACCTCCGCGCGCTCGGCCATCTGCTTGGACTGGTCGTACGCGCCGGGCCGGTCGGTGTCGGTCTGGATGATCGCCGGCCGGAGCCCTTTCTTCGAGAACCACCACGCCATCTTTGCCGCGGTCGTGGTCTTCCCCGACCCGTAGAGGCCGGCGAGCATGATCGTCTGGTTCTCCAGTGGGATCTCGGTGGATTCGCCGACCAGATCGACCAGTTCCTCGTAGACGATGCGCAAGACCCAGTCTCGCGGGGTCGTGCCGGCGGGCGGTTCCTCGTCCAGTGCCCGCGACTCGATGTTGTCCGATAGCTCCTGGACCAGCCCCACGTCCACGTCCGCCTGCAGCAGCGACCGCTGGATCTCCTTGACGATGCCCTCGATGTCCTCCTCGGAGATGCGGGACTTGCCACGGAGATCGTCGAGCGTCCCCCGCAGGGAACTGCCCAGATCGTCGAGTACCATTTGACGGAGATACGCGACCCCGTCGTTAAAGCCTTTGTCTGCTGGGACGAGCCCTCGGCAGTTCCACAGCACTTATATCAGTCGAATTCGGGGCGGAAATATGCCGACTGAATCGCCGCCCTCGGAGCGAAGGCAGAGCCTCGTCGCGGCTCTCCAGTGGGGACTGTGCTGCTCGTTCGTCGTCGACAGTGCCGCGAGTGCGGTCAGGAACTACTACAGGGCGACCTCCGAGGCCTTCCTGCCGCCCCAGTGGGTGTTCGTCCTTCAGTTAGCGACGTTCCCTGCACTGCTCGTCGGCGGTGTCGCCGGGTACTCGTGGCTGCGGACCGACCGTGGGATAACGACCACCGACGCCCACCAGCGGCGGATACGGTTCACCGGCGCCCTCTTCGCCGGTTGGGCGCTCGCGATCGTCCCGACACTGCTCTACCAGAGTGTACTCGGTGACGGACTGTACACCGTGCCGTGGTTTCTGCTGCCGTCCCTGACCTCCCTGTTCGTCCTTTTGATCGCCGACGTGCTGGGCTATCGAACCGATCCCGGGTGGTACGAACAGTACCGGAACGTACTTCTCGGTGCTGTCCAGGGCGCTCTCGTTGGACTCTGTCTCGGGCTCGTCGGGTTCGCGATCTACACGGAGTACCTGCTGCGCTCTCCTGCTCGGAACGTCAGCGTTGACGCTGGGCCGGCGACGATCGGTCTCGCAGTGGCCGGCGCGGCAGTCTGTGCAGGCCTGAACGCTCGGTACGACGGCGGGGACCGGGCCTCAGAGTTCGTCACGCTGCTCGTCCTGTCCGTGTTCGGGCTCTCTCTGGCAACAGTACCGGCACTGTTCGTCCTCAGTGCCGTCGGAATCCCCTTCGGAGCGGCCGGCGGGCTCGTCTATCCCGGTCTGTCGACCGTTTGCGCGCTACTCCTCGCCACTATTCTGGCCTATCGGGTCCGGACGAACGTGTATCGACGGCTGACGGGCCAGTGAGTCGTGCCGTCACCCGAGTGTCACCGGCGACTGTGGTAATTACCCAGCAAATTTATTCGGGCACATCGTCAATCGATAGGCATGTCCAACACCACGGAGGACGAGACGACGGTCAACGACAGTTACTCCGTGACGGTGCCGGCGAGCGTCCGGGACGAACTCGGACTGGAGGCTGGCGACAGACTCCGCTGGCGCGTCACGGACGACGGCGAATTGAGCGTCGAGATCGTCGAACGCCGTCGCGGGGCGTTCTCGGATCTCGATCCCGTCGAAGCCGAGGAACCCACAGACGCCGCCGCCGACCACGACGCAGTCGCCGGAGACTACTGATGGCGACTGCGCTCGTCGACTCGAACGTCCTCATCGCGGCCCGGATCGCGAACGACCGGCACCACGAGGACGGTCGCGCGATCACGGCGGCCATCAAGGCCGGGACCCTGCCGACGGGACGAATCCCGGAGCACGTCCTCACAGAGAGGCTGAACTACCTGCACACGCGGGTCGGCAACGAGACCGCGATCGAAACGCTCGACGCGCTCCAGGCGAGCACAGACTTCGAACTCGACGAGACGACCAGGACCGACTTCGACGGTGGTCGCTCACTGTTCCGACAGTACGACGGACTCTCGCTGACGGACGCGATACTCGTGGCCTACATGCGACGGACCGGCATCGAATACGTCTACAGCTTCGACGACGACTTCGACGCTGTGGACGAACTCACCCGTCTCGACACACCACACGATCCACACAGCTAACTCATGTACCACCAGATCGACCCCGACGAGCTCGACGCGACGCCGGACTACCCCTGTGACCGACGAGCGGTCTCCGACCAGGCGGACACGTCGCTGCTCCACCTCGCCCGGTACACCATGGCCCCCGGCGAGCAACTACCCCGTGTCTACCACGCACACCGCCAGCGCGAGGAGGCCTTCGTCGTGCTCTCGGGGACGCTCCACGTCGAGACGCCCGACGAGGAGTTCGTCGTCCCGGAAGGCGAGGTGTTCGTGGCCGAGCCCGAGAGCCCCCACCGGGCGTACAACCCCGCCGAGGCCGACGGCGACGTGACCGTGATGGGGACGGGCGCGCCCAAGACCGATCCGGCGATCCCCTACGAGGCGGAAGAGTGAGGGTCGGGGCTGGCGTCCTCCGTGGAGCGTTCGACGAAAACGGGCGGTCGCTGCAGTGACCCCAAACGACTTTTTAATGGCCGGGGAAGTCGAGCCATGCACCCGCCGGAGACGCCCCGTAGCAGCGATCCCTACACGTTGCACGGCGACACGATCGACGATCCGTATCGCTGGCTCGAGGACGGTGACGACGACGCAGTCGCGGAGTGGGTCACGGCTCAGAACGAGTACGCCGACGGACATCTCGCGAAGATGCCCGTCCGCGAGGCGCTCCGCCCGCGGATGGAGACGCTCGCCAGCACCGTCGAGTACGAACCGATCGTCCCGGCCGGAGAGCGACTCTTCCAGCGGGTTCGCGGGCCCGAGCAGGACCACGCGGTCCTCACCTGTCGATCGACTTTGGACGACGAGCGCCGGACGCTGCTCGATCCCGACGGGTGGAGCGACGACGGCTCGGTGTCGCTGAACTGGTACACCCCAGGTCCGGACGGCGATCTCGTCGCCTACGGCGTCGACGAGGGCGGCCAGGAGAACTACGACGTCCACGTGTTCGACCTCGCGACCGGCGAAGACGTCGAGGTCCTCGAAGGAATGGGACGGTCGAGCCTCGAAGCGGGCGCCTGGAAGGGCGACGGGTTCTACTACACTGTCACCGGCGGCGCGGACGACGGCGGCCAGCTCGACAAGGAACTGCGCTACCACGCTCTCGGGACCGATCCGGCGACGGATCTCGTCGTGCACGACGAGTTCCCCGACCAGGTCTGGCCGAGCGTCGTCACCGATTCGGGGAGCGATCACGTCGTCGTCCGGTTCGGGACCTGGGACCGGAGCGACCTCTACTCCCTCGACCACGAGAGGGTGCGTGACGCCCACGCGGCGGGAGAGACGGTGGCCCTCGAACCACTGATCGAGGACGTAGACGCACAGTTCGACCCCGAACTGGTCGGTGACGACCTGTACCTCCGGACCACCCACGAAGCACCGAACCACCGGGTCGCACGGCTCGATCTCGGTGCCGGGGAAGCCGGTGTCGAGGCACTCGAGACCATCGTCCCCGAAGACGAGTCGGCGACGGTCGACGCGATCGCAGTGACTGACACGCGGCTATTCGTCTCCCGGACACGGGACGTCGTCTCCGAGCTGGTGGTCATGGATCGCGACGGAAACACCCTCCGAGGCGTGGACCTCCCGGGGAAGGGGTCGATCGATCACCTCGAACCTCGGGTCGACCGTGACGCCGTCTTCGCGACCTACCAGTCGTTCGATCACCCGCAGTCGAGCTGCCGGATCGACGCCGACGGCGGCTTCGAGGTGATCGATCGACCGGCCGTCGACGTGCAAGCACCGCTCGCAGTCGAACAGGAGTGGTTCGAGTCGGCCGACGGCACGTCGGTGCCGGCGTTCGTCGTCCACCGCGAAGACGTCACGCCCGACGGATCGAACCCGGCAGTGCTGTACGGGTACGGCGGCTTCGACATCAGTCTCTCGCCGGAGTTCCGGCAGTACGCGGTTCCCTTCCTGGAAGATGGTGGCGTGCTGGCGGTGGCGAACCTGCGGGGCGGCGGCGAGTTCGGCGAGGAGTGGCACCACGCGGCCCGACGCGAGACGAAACAGCGGACGTTCGACGACTTCGCCGCGGCGGCGGAACACCTCGTCGACCGCGGGTGGACCCACCCCGACCGGTTGGCCTGCCACGGGGGCTCGAACGGCGGGCTCACCGTCGGAGCGACGATCACCCAGCGACCGGAGTTGTTCGCCGCGGCCGTCTGTGAAGTACCGCTGCTCGACATGCTCCGCTTTCACACATCGCTGCTGGGCGCGTCGTGGACGGGTGAGTACGGCGACCCCGAGTCGGCGACCGACTACGAGTGGCTGCGCGAGTACTCGCCGTACCACAACGTCGAGGAACGCGCGTACCCGGAGACGCTGTTCACCACGGCCACGGGAGACACCCGGGTCGACCCCTTCCACGCACGGAAGATGGCCGCGAGGATGCAGGCCCGGGCCGGGGAGAGCCTCGCTCTCCTGAAAACGTACGGCGCGACGGGCCACGGTATCGGGAAGCCCGTCTCGCAGGTGGTCGACGAGCAGTGCGACAAGTGGGGGTTCCTGTACGACCGGCTGCACGTGGACCACGAGAGAGACCGGTGAACGTGACGTGGTGTGGGCGGCGAGTCTACCGAAGACCGATCCGGTGATTCCCCCGTCGAAGAGCGGGTCGGTACGACGACCACGTGAACCCATCACACGGCCACGGAACCGTTAGGAACCTTGCAGACGACGCTTTTCGGTATGCGCAAGATCCACCTCGGCCCGGAACTGGGCGAACTCGCAGACGGCTCCGATCCCGCGATGTCGATCGGCGTCGCGACGGAACGGCCCGGCGGCACGACCCTGGAGCTGTCCGGTCTCGTCCACCCGACCGGATCGGTCGGCGAACAGGCGCGCGGGGCGTTCGAAGTGATCGAGGAGGTCGTCTGTGAGGACCTGGACGGAGCGATGGCAGACGTCACGCGCCTCCGCTTCTACGTGCGAGACGAACAGCTCACCGACGAGAACCGAGGGGAACTCCACGCCCTCCGACGTGAGTACTTCGACGCCCCCGAGTACCCGGCGGCGACGATGGTCGGCGTGGCCTCGCTCGTCCACGACGACGCCGACGTAGAGATCGAGGCGACTGCCTTCGTGCCCGAAGAGTCGTGGGACGTCGAGACGGTGCTCCCGGAGTGAGGGCCGCCCCGAGTGTACATCCTTTTAGTCACCGCCCCACGCAGCCTCGCCCATGACGAACAAACAGGCAGTCGTGGACAGCATCGTCGACAGCGGCGTCACCGCAGTCATGCGCGACATCCCCGAAGACGACATCGTCGACGTGGCCGAAGCGATCCACGCGGGCGGCGTGACGGCGCTGGAACTGACCGCCGACGCCAAGCGCTGCAGCGAGATGATCGCAAAGGTCGACCGCGCGCTCGAAGGGACGGATGCGGTCATCGGTGCGGGCACCGTGATGGACGCCGCCGCAGCGCGCAACGTCATCGAGGCCGGCGCGGAGTTCGTGCTGGCCCCGAACCTCAACGAGGAGGTCATCGAGGTCTGTAATCGCGAGAGCGTCGTCGCCATCCCCGGCGTCATGACCCCCACCGAAGCCGACGCGGCGATGGCCGCCGGGGCGGACATCCTGAAGATGTTCCCCGCCAAGACCGTCGGCCCGAGCCACATCGGCGCACTCCAGGGCCCGCTCGGAGACGTGCCGATCATGCCGACCGGCGGCGTCTCGGCCGACAACGTCGCCGACTACTTCGACGCCGGTGCGGTCGCGGTCGGTGCCGGCTCTGCGCTGGTGAACTACGATGCCATCGAGGCCGGCGACATGGACGGGGTCCGCGAACAGGCCGCGGAGTTCGTTCAGGCTGTCGAGGACGCCCGGAACTGATCGGCGACAGTTCGCGTCGGAGATCGCGAAAAACGGAGGCGCGTACTCAGGCGTCGAGCAGTCGGTCGACGACTTCCTCCGGATCGAACCGTTCGAGATCGTCGTACTCCTGGCCGGTGCCCAGGAAGAGGATCGGTTTCCCGGTGACGTGTGCGATCGAGATCGCCGCCCCACCCTGGGGATCGGCGTCTGCTTTCGTCAACACCGCGCCGTCGATCTCGGCGGCCTCGTCGAACTCGCGGGCCCGGTTGACGGCGTCCTGTCCCGCGACGGCCTCGTCGACGAAGACGGTCATGTCCGGATCGATCACGCGGTCGATCTTCTCCAGTTGGGCCATCAGGTCGTCCGAGGTGTGGAGTCGCCCCGCGGTGTCGCCAAGCACCACGTCGGTGTCGTTCGCCTCGGCGTACTCGACGGCGTCGTAGATCACCGCTGCGGGATCGGACCCCTGCTCGTGGGAGATCAGCGTCCGGCCGAGGTTGTCGGCGTGCTTCTGAAGTTGCTCGTTCGCACCCGCACGGTAGGTGTCGCCGTTCGCGAGCACGGTCGAGAGCCCCTGCCGTTCGAGTCGCTCCGAGAGCTTGGCGATCGTCGTCGTCTTTCCGACGCCGTTGACGCCGGTGAAGATGATGACGACCGGCTTGTCGGCCTCGCGAATCCGCTGCTCGAAGTCGAACTGCCCGACGCTGATCACGTCGTACAGCGACTCGCGGAGCGCGTCGCGGACGAGATTCCCCGTACTGGAGAGACGACGACGCGTCTCGCCGACGAGGTTCGCCTCGACGCCTGAGAGGATCTCTCCGGCGACGCCCATCTCCACGTCGCTTGAGAGCAGAGCAAGCTCCAGATCGTCGAGGTGGCCCTGGAGGTCTTCCTCGTCGATGATCGACTTGCCCGACGCGAAGATCTTGGCTTTCTCGGTCAGGCCGCGGCCGTCGTCGTCCGACGCATCGTCCGCGTCGGCTGCCTGAGCGTCCGCTGTGTCCGCGTCTGCCGAGAGAGCGGCGTCCGTCTGTTCGGCATCGCTCTCGGGAGCCGCGCTGTCTGCCTCGGCAGCGTCTTCCTCGATGGCCTCCTGTGCCTCGTCGTCGACGTCTTCCTCGACATCGGAGGTGAAGCTACCGAGCTTGTCTTTCAGTCCGTCGAACATCGGCCCCTTACTCGTCGTCGCCTTCTTCCTGCTGTTGCATCATCTGCTGCATCTGCTGTTGTTGCATCTGTTGGGCCTGCTGTTGCATCTTCTCGGCCTCGGTTTCGAGCTCGGCGATGTCGGATTCGAGGTCCTCGATGCGGTCGTCGATAGTGTCTTTCTTCGTCTCGAGGCTGTCGATGGCACCGGCTTCCGCGCGCTCTGCGGCGTAGCCGCCACCGAGCGAGACGATGACCTCGTCGATGTCCTGGATCTCGGCACGGAGGTAGGCGTCGCCACCCAGCGGGACCTGCACCGTGTCGCCGCTGTCGAGCGTCTCGATGGCCTCGATGGCCTCGTCGATCTCGGTCTGCTCGTTGCGCAGGGACTCGATCTCCTCTTCGATGGCTTCCTGCTCCTGTTCGATCTGCTCGATCTCCTGTTGAATCTGCTGCATCTGGCCGCCGCCACCGCCGCCACCGCCCATCATTGTGCCACCTCGCTGATCTCGACCTGTGTGCGCTTGAGGCCGTGCTCCGAGCCGAAGGCGGCGAACGCTCGGTCTCGCGCGACGTTCTCGTTCGGTGCTTCGACCGTCTTCTCGAAGTCTTGTGGGCCGTCGCGGGATTCGAACGTCCCGGTGACCGTGAATTCACTCATGACTCTGGATGCGGCGGGGATAGGGAAGTATCTTCTCCTTGCGCGACAGCGAACGGGCGTCGCCGATCGATTCGCGCCCAGCGTGCGGCGTTCGTCGATACTGGTAGTACGTACGAGAACTGTGTGGCGAGAGCGCCACCGAGAGAACACGGAACGAATCGCCGACGACGGGAAACTAGTCGATGTAGCCAAGTGCGTCTTCGATCCGACCCAACTCTGGACCGGACGTGTCGTTGCCGACGACGTAGCCGTTGGTGTTTGCCAGCAGGCCAGAGCCCACCAGCGGTCCGCCGTAGTTGATCGTCCCGATGTCGGCGGGCACGCCCAGGAGCGCTTCGAGAGCGTCGAGCTCCGGGTCTGTCGACTTGGGGTGACAGAGGACGCCGCGGTTCGTCGCGACGGCGGCGGTCCCGACGGTCTCGACATCTGCGAGCGTCCCGCGCTCGACCGGCACGTCGAGTGCGTCCTCGACGACCGAGACGGCGTCGTCCGAGAGCTTCGCGTGGACGTACGCACCGGTGTCGTTACAGAGTACGACGTTCCCGGCGGCGTTGATCCGGCCGGGGAGTTCGTAGACCGGGAGATCGACGGCGTCGGTGATCCGATCGACCTCGCGGTCGCGAACGCGACTGGAGACGAGGAGTCCGTTCTCGTTGCCGGTCGCGAGTGCGCCGACGGTGCCGGAGCCGCCGACGTTGGTCGGGACGACCGGCACGTCGAGTTCGGCACCGAGTGCGTCCTGTAGCGACTGCTCGATGTCGGGGCGAACCAGCAGACAGTCGTCCGTCGCCCGTGCGAAGACACCGACGTACGACGAACCCGAGAAGGCCGCGCGGAGCAAGATTTACTCTGCAGTCTCGGCTTCCACGACGCTCTCGCCCTCTTCGTCGAATCGGGCGGCGCGTACGCGGAGCTTGCTCGGCGGGTTCGAACGACCGCGTTCCCAGATCGCTTCGTTGATCGATGGGTCCAGGCGGACGGCGTCCTCGTCGACGGCGAAGTGCTTCGCGAGGTGTTCGCGGACGATGGACATCGCCTTGTCTGCTTTCTTGTGGTTCGCTTCGGCGTCTGCGTCGCGGAGCGGAACGGTGACGACCCGTTCCTCGAAGTCGTTAGCGCTCATTATTCGTCAGTGTTGCCTCGCCGCCAGTTGCGACGCTTGTGGTTGCGCTGGACATCGCGGTCGGTCTTGAGCATGACCCACGCGGGGATGCGGCTGTTCTGGCGGTCGAGCTTTGCCAGGCGCTTCTTCTGGGCTTTCGATTTGTTGCTCATGATGTGCGTCCCTTCCGCGCCGTAGCTTAAATGTGTGTTCTTTTCGGCCAGCCTTGGCAACACCGTCGACGACCACGACGCTGTGCCGGGAGTTATCAGAGATGGAAACTGGCCAGACAGTATTATGCTGTTGTGATCGTGATAGTATCAGTAATGAAAAGGCGGAGCTTTCTGCGTTCTACCGGCGTCGCAGTGTCGCTCGGAGCCACCGGTTGTCTGGGACTGGGCGGAGAAGCGATCGTGAGCGTTCAAAAGAGCGTCCGCGTCGAGCCCGGTAGCGGCTGGGTCGAGAAGATACCGGACGTGTCCGACACCGGCGGTGCCGTCTCGTATACGGTCCGGTCGGACGACCGGCGCTTCGACGTGTATCTGTTCGTGGGCGAAGACCAGTACGAGCACTACGACGCGTACGTCAAAGACGAGGAGCCCACCGAGACCCCGAGCGGCCACGAGGAGTTCAGCAAGGCCGCGGTCCCGAAGTCGGACGACGGGTCGACCTACGAGGCGTCGACCCAGAACGGCGCACGGGAGTCACTCGACGTGGCCGGCCCCTACTACTTCGTCGTCGACCACTCGAACTATCGGATGGAGAACCGCGTCGACGAGTACGGGGACCCCCTCAGCGCGTTCGTCGACCTCGAAGTCGTCAAGAATCGCATCTAGGCGGCCGCTCCGAAATCGCGTCCCCCGCTGTCGTGGGTCGACCGGCAAAACAGCGACAACAGTCCGTCTCAGACGAACGCCAGTGGCACCATCAAGAGGACGCCGGCAACCGCTCCGGTGACGAGTTCCCTCCGGCCGCCGTCGGGGAGATCACGCCCGTATTCGAGGGCCTCTGGGACGAACTCCGTGACGACGAGATACACCATCGCTCCGGCCGCGAAGCCGAAGCCGAAGGGCAGAAACTCCCGTGCCAGTCGGACGAACGCGAAGGCGATGACCGCACCGATGGGCTGGGGTAGCGACGAGAAGACGGCCCACCACACCATCTTCCACTCGCTGACCCCCAGCGTCCGCAGCGGGATCGAGATGGCGACGCCCTCGGGGACGTTGTGGATCGAGATAGCGACGGTCATGAACACCGCGAGCACCGGGAGTCCGAGGCCGAGGACGGTGACGGTCTCCGCGCCGGCAAGCCCCAGTTCGGCGAAGCTCACGCCGACGGCGACGCCCTCCGGGAAGCTGTGGATCGTCAACACCCCGAGGATGAGGACGAGCTTCTTGAAGTCGGCTTCTTCGAACGCCTCGGGGTGGTGGTCGTAAGAGTCGACCACGCGGTGACCGACGACCACGAGCACGACCCCCGCCAGCAGTCCGGGCACCAGCAGGATCGACGATCCGTAGGCTAATCCTTCTCGGACGAGTCCGAACAGCGACGCCGAGACCATGATCCCGGACGCGACGCCCCACAGCGCGACGTTCCAGCGGTCGCTGAAGTCGTCGACGACGAAAAACGGGATCGCACCGAGTCCCGTGGCCAGCGCCGTGAGCAATCCAGCGACGAAGACCAACACGAGATTCTCGACGAGGCCCATATCGACCCTTGCAGATACGACGGGATAAAAACTATCACTAATCCGATGTTTTTGGGAGCCCTAAATCGGGGGACGGGGAAGTCCTAGTACACCTTCGATTGTCACATCGTCCTTGTACTGGCGGGCAACGGTATAACACATCGAACTGTTCTAACCACCTTTTGGGGAACGCTTATACAGGAATTAGTGGAATTCAGAAACATGTCCACGGTGAAGTCAGTAAATAGTGAAAAGACGTTCGTTATCGAGAGTGCGGTCGGCGACGACGGCTCGGTGACGGTCCGGGAGACCGGCACGACTACCACCCACCACGTGGTCGACTACGCCGACGCGCTGGTCCGCGAGAAGCTGGCGGCGCGGCCGGTCGGCACCACGGTCCGGCTCGCACTCGCGCCGGCCGACTCGGCGGGCGAAGAGTGGATCGCAACCCGGATCAAGCCGGGCGCACCACTCGGGCTGGGTCCCTGATCGGCCGGTCACGACAGCGGCACCGACGCGACCGTCGAGTACAGCGGCCCCGCGTCGGTGTGGACGCTCTCTGTCAGTCTGATCTCCTCGACGTGGCGCGTCCCCACAGTCGGATTGCGCTCGCGAACGAGATCCTGGACCAGTTCCTTGTCACCGGCGTGGTTCATGCGGGCGAGCGTGACGTGTGGCGTGAACTCGTGGTCGGACGGTTCGAACCCCATCGCGGTGGTCCGGTCCTCGATCGCGTCGTGGAGGCGGGTCAGCTGCTCGCTGCCGTCCTCGACGCCCAGCCACACGACGTTGATGTAGTCCAGACTCGGGAAGACGCCGAGCCCCTCGAAGCTGGCGGTGAACGGATCGACGCCGCTGTCGGCGACGGCGGCGTGTAGCTCCTCGACGAGTTCGTCGACACGGTGGGACTCCGTCTCGCCGAGGAACTGCAGGGTGACGTGGGCCTGCTCCGGGTCGACGTGGTTCAGGCCGCTGGCGTCGACGAAGGGTTCCTGGACTGTGGCGACCGCCTCGGACAGCCCGTCCAGTCCGACACTGACGAACAGTCGCTTGCTCATACCGAACGATCGTGCGTCGCCGACTTGAGTCTTCCACAACCACTATTTCGCCCGGCGCACAGGGACCGATATGGAAGACGCTGCCGCCCTGCAACGGACCGTCCGTCGCTGTACGGCGGTCGTCGTGGTCGCCGTGGGACTCCTGGTCGGCGCTGTCAGTTCGGAAGACATCCCCATCGCCGCGCTCCTCGTCGTCGGCGGTCTCCTGTACCTCGCTGTGAGTGCCGTCTACGTTCCGCCAGACGCCGTCGAGTCCGACGCGACCGCCGCGGACGGCGAGTGACGTAGCCCTTAACCATCCTGACCGCCAACCCCGGTGTATGACTGATCGAGAGCGCGACGACCACGAGTTCTCCTCCGGGCAGGGGTTCGACGAGCCCTACGAAGGGTTCGACATCGATCCGCCCGAACTGGCCGTCGACACGGACAAGGTCGATCCCGTCGACTCCCGAGTCGTCACCGACATCCTCGACGAGCAGAACGTCCCGACCGACGCGGTCGACGCCGAGGAACTGCTCGACGTGGGCGTCTCGTACGTCCACATCAACCGCCACGAACAGGCCGCCGAGACCTTCGAACGAGCCGCTCGCTTCGCCGACGACGAGCGGATCGAACAGGAGGCCTGGACCAACAAGGGCGCGGCCCACGCCGAGATGGAAGAGTGGGACGCCGCCATCGGTGCCTACCGGGAAGCCCTCAACGTCGAGGAAGAGAGCGACGCTGGCGGTGCCCCCGGGGACGACGCGCCGAGCGCGAGCAACGAGCACGCGGCCACGGCCGAGACGAACCTCGCGTACGCGCTGTGGGAGTCCGGGCGGACCGAACAGGCGCTGGAACACGCCGAGCGAGCGGTCGAGATCGACCCGCGCTTCGCCGAAGCCTGGTACAACCGCGGCTTCTTCCTGCTGGAGCGTGGGCTGGCCGAGGACGCCGTCGACGCCTTCGACAACGCCACCCGCCTCGGCTTTCGCAACCCCGACATCCTCGAAGAGAAGGCCCGCGCACTGGAGGAGATGGAAGAGTTCGAGCGCGCCGAGAAACTGGTCGAAGAAGCCGAAGAGATGCGCGAAGAGGCCGAACAAGAACTGCTCGAATGATCCTCAACGAACGCGAGACCGACGAAGGGACGCTGGTCTCCGTGTGCGATCCCGACATCATCGGCGAGACCTTCGACGACGGCGAGATCTCGCTGACCGTCGACGAGGGGTTCTACGACGGCGAGGAAGTCGACGAGCAGACCGTCCTCGACAGCCTCTCGCAGTGTACCGTCGCCAACCTCGTTGGCACCGAGACCGTCACGCTGGCGGTCGAACACGGGTTCATCGACGAGGAGAACGTGCTGGACATCGACGGGACGCGCCACGCACAACTGCTCTGGATGTGACGGGACAGAGATCGTCGAGTGGGTGATCGACGGCGGCTCGTACTGGTGGCCGTCCGTCTGGGCGTCATGCGCGTCCGGAGTCATGGACGCCTCGAAACAGTGACGACCAGCGGGAGCGACCTGGCAACGAGCCGACGAACCGAAGGAAAGTTCCCCGTCCGAGCCTACGTTACAGGTAATGAGCCACAGTGAGACAGAGGCCCTCGACGTCGAGTCCATCCGGGACGAGTTCCCGATCCTCGACCGGGAGTTCGACGGAACGCCGCTCGTGTACCTCGACAACGCGGCGACGAGCCAGACGCCCGACCAGGTCATCGACTCGATCAGCCACTACTACCGACACTACAACGCCAACGTCCACCGCGGCCTCCACCAGCTGAGTCAGGAGGCCTCGATCGCCTACGAGGAGGCCCACGACCGGGTCGCGGAGTTCATCGGGGCCAGCGGCGGGCGCAAAGAGGTCGTGTTCACGAAGAACACGACGGAGTCGATGAACACGGTCGCCTACGCGTGGGGACTGGCAGAGCTGGGCCCCGGCGACGAGATCGTCCTCACGGAGATGGAGCACCACGCCGCGCTCGTGACCTGGCAACAGATCGCCAAGAAGACCGGTGCGACAGTGAAGTTCGTCGAGGTCGACGAGGACGGACGCCTCGACATGGACCACGCTCGCGAGCTGATCACCGACGACACCGAGATGGTCAGCGTCGTCCACGTCTCGAACACGCTGGGGACCGTCAACCCCGTCGCCGAACTGGCCGACGTCGCCCACGACCACGACTCGCTGATCTTCGTCGACGGGGCGCAGTCGGTGCCACACATGCCCGTCGACGTGGAGGCCATCGACGCGGACTTCTTCGCCTTCTCTGGCCACAAGATGTGTGGTCCGACCGGCGTCGGCGTCCTCTACGGCAAAGAGCACCTGCTCGACGCGATGCAGCCGTACCTCTACGGAGGCATGATGATCGAGAAGGTCTCGTTCGAGGACTCGACGTGGCACGAACTCCCCTGGAAGTTCGAGGCCGGCACGCCGGTCATCAGCGAGGGGATCGCACTCGCCGAAGCCTGTGACTACCTCGACGAGATCGGGATGGAACGCGTCCACCGCCACGGCACGGAGCTGGCGTCGTACGCCTACGACCGCCTCCAGGCGTTCGACGACGTCGAGATTCTGGGGCCGGGCGGCGACGAACGGGCCGCGCTGGTCTCGTTCACGCTCGACGACATTCACGCCCACGACGTCTCGGAGATTCTCAACGCCAACGGCGTCGCTGTCCGCGCGGGCGACCACTGTACGCAGCCGCTACACGACAAGCTCGGCGTCTCCGCGTCGACGCGGGCCTCCTTCTACATCTATAACACGCGCGAGGAGGTCGACGCGCTGGTCGACGCGCTCGATCAGGCCCGCGAACTGTTCGCATAGCGGACGAGCATCCGCGCCGGAGGCGCGGTCCCGCGAGCGAGGTGCCACGCTCCGTGGGCGACGGCGGCGGCTGGCCCGAGATCAGCGTCAGCGGTCGTCACCGGGCTGGTGGCGCTCTCGGGCGACGTACTGCCACTCGTCGCGGCCGAGGCCGTCCGTGCCGTTCGAGTAATCGAGCTGGTCGTACAGCCCGTTGTAGTTCATGACGCTGTCGTACTCCTCGGTGGAGTACGTCTTGCTGTCGACGCCTTCGGCCCGGCCGTCGAGTCCGAAGGCGTGTCCCAGTTCGTGCATGAACAGCGACGCGGTGAGTTTCGGCGCGTCGAAGGTCTGCATCGCGACGATACCGGGTCGGCCGGCACCGACGTAGCGGGGCTGTCCGTCGTAGGCCACGTCGTCGGCCAGGACGACGTAGTAGTACGCCGAGCCGCTGGCGTCGAAGTAGTCCTCGCGGAAGTCGTACATGTCGTCGCGCGGTCCGGGTCTGTCGGTAGAGTAGACGGTGGCGTTGCTTTCGAGTCCCCCGTCGTCGACGAACACGTGCATGTCGATCCCCGACTCACCGCTCGGGTTCTCGACGGGCGCGTCCGCGAACGTCCGCTCGATCAGGTCGACCGCGGCCTCGCTCAGCTGATTCTCCCCAGTCGCGTCGACCTCGACGTAGATGTCGTGTTCGAGCGGGTCGGCGTCGGGGTACAGCGCGTCGTCGACCTCGGCACCGTCGGGGATACCGTCACCGTCCGTGTCGGGATCCGTCGGGTCCGTTCCAAGGCGGCGTTCCCGCTCGTCGACCAGTCCGTCTGCGTCGGAGTCCGTCGCGTTCACCGACGCGGTCGGACCGTCGGACTCGGTCGCACCGCCGACGCTCTGTCGGCGAGCCGCGGCCCCCTCGGTTTCGGCGTCGTCGGCGTCGACCAGCCGCTCGGCCACCGTCGCACCGCCGGCAGGCCGAACCTGCGTCTCGTCGTCGCTGACCGACACCGCCAGTGTGCCGCTGGCGACCGCCGCGACGACCAGCAGGGCGGTGACGACGTGGATCGGCCCCACGCTCACGGCGTCGGCGAGCGCGGCGAGGCGACGGCGAGCGCCTCGTGGCCGGCTAGCCATCGCCCACCACCCAGCAGGTATCAGAGCCGATACTGCTACATGGGATGCCGTGCTTCGGCCGCCGACGGTAGATGGGTCCTGTCGCCGCCCGAGCGAGTAAGCGGGTCGACAGAGCGATACGCATACGAGTAGAAGGAGGCGACTAACGGAACATAAGACACGCCGTCAAATTATCGGTGCTGATACTGTGTCGCTCCGGGCCTCCCGAGTGCGTGGGCACGGCGCGGCGAGTGGCGCTACCTTTTTGCCGAGTGTCGTAAATCACAGAGTATGAGCCTGAGTGACCGGCTGCGGCGCAGTTTCGTCGCCGGCCTGATCCTCGTCGCGCCGCTGGTCGTGACCGTCTACGTCGTACGGACACTCGCCAACTGGACGCTCCAGCTCGTGGAACCGATCGTCGCCAGTACGCGACTGGCGAGCTACACCGGCGACGACCAGCTGCTGGCCCAGTTCGTCGCGATCGGTGCCGTCCTCGTCGCGGTGGTCCTGCTCGGCTCGCTCGCACAGCGCAACGCCGGCCGGCAGCTGTTCGGCAACGTGGGGCGGATCGTCAACGTCGTGCCGCTCGTGAACACGATCTACACCAGCGTCCGCCAGGTCGCCAACTCGCTCGTCGACCGCGACGAGGCCTACGAGAGCGTCGTCCTCGTGGAGTACCCCCGCGACGGGATCTACTCCATCGGTCTCGTCACCGGCGACAGCCCGGTCGACGTAGACGCCTTCGGTGGGGAATCGGTGTACAACGTCTACTTCCCCAACAGCCCGAATCCCACCGGCGGGCGTCTCGCGCTCGTTCCCGAGAGCGATCTCCACGAGACGGACATGAGCGTCAAGGCAGGCCTGCGCCTGCTCGTGACGACCGGCGTCACCGAAGACGGCGAGCCGAAGTCGATCCCGGCGACACCGGGCGACGACGCTGTCGTCGCCCAGAATGACGTGAACTCCAGGTGACGACCGCAACCACGGACACGTGAGCCTGGCGGGGGTTGACTTCGTGACCAATCGCTGGCTGGTGCAGTGTGGCCGTTTCGGCGAGCGGATTCGATGCCGACTAGTAGCGTCGGCGGCTTGCCTCAGGTATGGCTGCGTTCGATCCCGAGAAGTTCGAGGACAAGTACGAGCACTACTTCACCGAGCTACAGAAGGCCTACAAGCAGGCCTTCGAGGTGATGAACGACCGCTACGACTCCGAACTGATCCACGCCATCGACCAGCAGATCCTCAA
Source organism: Halomicrobium sp. HArcht1-1 (assembly GCF_058933285.1). Lineage (NCBI taxonomy): Archaea > Methanobacteriati > Methanobacteriota > Halobacteria > Halobacteriales > Haloarculaceae > Halomicrobium > Halomicrobium sp. HArcht1-1. Next base: position 599,607 of record NZ_JBZYDL010000001.1, on the reverse strand, counting down.
CGAGTCCGAGCCGGTCTACGAGGGCGACGGCGAGTTCGGGATCGACCTCCCCGAGGACCCGACCGAGCGCCTGACCGCGATCGTCGTCGACGACGAGAAACTGGCGACCGTCCTGGAACGGTACGTCGAGGAACTGGAGTCCCAGCATCGGGAGGTCTTCGGGTTCGAGGGGTAGGCGAGGCATCGCGACCACCGGGAGCGATGCCTCGCCGGACAATCGAGCGGAGAGGAACGACCCGCGAGATAGCGAGAGCCCGAGCGAAGCGAGGGGTCTCCGGACATTCGAACGGCGACCACGCCTCGCCGCTTCCGAGATCCGGAAAATCCATACCCGTCGCCGGCCAACGACGATTCGATGGACGCACCGCTGTGGACCGAGAAACACGCCCCATCGCTCGCAGACATTCCCCAGCCACAGGCCCGCGAGCACCTCCAGGGCGCGATCGAGGAGCCGATGAACCTCCTCGTTCACGGACCGATCGGGTCGGGCAAGACCGCGGCCGTGCGGGCGCTGGCCGAGGAGACCCACGAGAACCCCGACGCCGACCTCGTCGAGATCAACGTCGCCGACGTGTTCGATCTGACCAAGAAGGAAGTCGCCAACGACCCCCGGTTTTCGTCGTTTATCGACTCGAAGCGCCGACGTGACTCCTCGAAGGCTGACCTGATCAACCACGTCCTCAAGGAGTCGGCGAGCTACACGCCGATGTCGGGCTCGTACAAGACGATCCTGCTGGACAACGCCGAAGGGATGCGAGAGGACTTCCAGCAGGCGCTGCGTCGCGTGATGGAGCAGTACTACGAGGCGACGCAGTTCGTGATCGCGACTCGCCAGCCCTCCGCGCTGATCCCGCCGATCCGCTCGCGGTGTTTCCCGATCGTGATGCGTGCGCCGACCCACGAGGAGACCGTCGGCGCGCTCGAACGAGTCGTCGAGAGAGAGGGGGTCGACTACGACGCGGACGGACTGGAGTACGTCGCCGGCTACGCCGACGGCGATCTCCGGCAGGCGGTGCTGGCCGCCCAGACCACCCACGAGCAGGCGGGCGAGATCACGATGAACACCGCCTACGAGGCCCTCAACGCCGTCGAGGCCGACGACCAGGTCGAGTCGATGATCGCGGCCGCCGAGGCCGGTGAGTTCACCGACGCGCGTGCGACCCTCGACGACCTGCTCGTCGACGAGGGCCACAGCGGCGGGGACGTACTCGAAGACGTACTCGAAGTCGTTCGGGCTCGCTACTCGGGCGACCGCGTCGCCGAGATCCACCGGATCGCCGGCCGGATCGACGCCGACCTCGTCGAAGGGACGAGCGACCGGATCCACGTCTCCCATCTGCTGGCCGAGATCGGCGAACTATAGTAACAATTGAAACGATTTACACACCGATCGCACTGCTGTCGTGCGATCGGGTGTGCATTGAATTTCAATGGCTACTATAGCACAGACAGAGGGGTGAGCGGCGGTGGTCGGCCGGGAGACCGGACCGACCGGCGTGCGTCGTGCATCTCCAAAAGTAGTTCAATATTTACACTATCAGCAACACTTTTCATCTGAGTACCAGTAGTACTCGGTGATATGAGTCAGATGTCAACCGGTGTCAGCACCGTCCAGCTCTGCATGCGACGGTTCGCGCCGGACGCGGCCCAGCAACGCCAACGGGAGGTGGTCGCACGGCTGGAAGCGCTGTCCGACCGGGGACTCGTCGAAGAGGTGACCCGCGAGTGGTGGAGCACGCGCGTCTGTACACCGGGGACAGACGGCAACGAGGGAACCTCCTGTCCGATGATCGTCGAGGAACTGCTCGACGCCGTCGAGGGAACGGGGATCTCGTTGCAGCCGGCCTTCCGTCACGCGACGGGCCACGAGACCGCGGACTCGGACGTGCTCTACCTCCCGGTGATCTGTCTGGTCGTCCGCGAGGACGGCGAGATCGCGGGGATCTATCCGGCCTGTGACGGCCAGACCCACCACCGCGTCGAGGACGCACTCGACCGGATCGAGTCTGGCGAAGCCGTCTCGAACCTCTAAATAGCGGGCCACACAGAGGCTGGTGTCGACCACCCGTCGCTCGACATGGGAAGCTTCCTTAGGATCGAAGCAGTAGCTACGATCATGAAACGAGAGCCGCCACAGACCGAAGAGGGCTGGTACGTGTTGCACGACCTGCGCCACGTCGACTGGGACGCCTGGCGGGCGGCCCCCGAGCGAGACCGGGATCGAGCGCTGACCGACGGGATCGACTACCTGGAGTACTTCGAGGCTGTCGAGGACAGTTCGGAGGGCCAGTCTGCGGTCTACACCGTGCTGGGCGACAAGGCCGACCTCATGATTCTGCACCTGCGGCCGACGATGGCCGACCTGGACGCCGCCGAGCGGCAGTTCGAGCAGACCGAGTTCGCCCGCTACACAGAGCAGGCCACCTCCTACGTCTCCGTGACGGAGGCCTCGGGCTACACCGAGAAGGCCCGCGAGTACTTCGAGGGCGAGGTCGACGACGACTCCGGGCTGGCACAGTACATCCAGGCCCGTCTGCACCCCGACATCCCCGACGAGGAGTTCGTCTGCTTCTACCCGATGAGCAAGCGTCGCGAGCCGGACCAGAACTGGTACGACCTGCCCTTCGCCGAGCGGGCCGAACACATCAAGCGCCACGGTGACATCGGCCGTCAGTACGGCGGCAAGGTCGAGCAGATGATCGCCGGCTCGATCGGGTTCGACGACCACGAGTGGGGGATCACGCTCTGGAGCGACGACATGACCCACGTCAAGGACCTGCTCACGCAGATGCGCTTCGACCCTTCGACGTCGAAGTTCGCCGACTTCGGGCGCTTCTACGTCGGTCGCCGGTTCGCGCCGTCGGACCTGCCGGCGATGATGAACGGCCAGCCCGTTCCGGCCGAGGGCACGAACGCACCGGGAGCGACGACCGACGGACACGCCCGGCCCGCCGACGGAGACCATCCCGGGACCCGCGAGACCGCGACGGCCGGCCAGTCCGGCGACGCGGGCAGTCACGGCGGCGTCCATCCGGGCAGCTCCGCCGAGGGCGACCACCCACACGACGGCGGCGACGTGGCCAACCAGGACGACGCGAGCGAGACCGACGACGACGGCCACCCCGGGAGCGGTGGCCGCCCGTCGCCGGGTGAGACCACGTACGAGGACGTCGACGACCTCACCCAGCGACTCGCCACGATGGGGCTGTCCGAGGGCGAGGACTACGACGCCGGCGACTACGGACTGCTGTTCTACTCGGAGAGCGACGCCGAGGCGCTGGCCGACGAGGTCGCCGACCTCCGGGAGAGCTTCGACCACTACGACCGCCACGTTGCGACGACCGTGCGCGCCCAGAGCGGTCGGGCCGCCGTCGTCAGCATCTGGACCGCACAGGAAGCCGCCGAGACCGCCGCCGGGTTCCTGGGCGACGTGTCCGGCGTCGACGACACCTACGGGGGCCACCTCGGCGACGGCGCGGACGACGAGCCCGAGCCGACGACGGCGAACTCCAGCGAAGAGATCCAGCAACAGCTCGCCGACGCAAACGTCTACGCCGGGCAGCCGAACGGAGAGGACGTGTTCGCGCTGGTGCTGTACTCCGAGGCCGACCCCGAGACGCTGTCTACCGAAGTGACCGAACTCACGGAGAGCTTCGATCACTACGACACACACGAGGGCACTGCGGTCTACGAGGCCGGCGAGCCCCTCGACGCCGCGACGGCGGACGCCAACCAGCCCCGAGCGGCCGTCGTCAGCCTCTGGGAGACCCAGAGCGCCGCCGACACGGCGAGTGGCTTCCTCACCGATCTCCCGGGGATCGTCGGTCGCCCCGACGAGGGCGACGGCTTCGGTACGATGGGGATGTTCTACACCGTCGAGCCGGACCACCGCGAGGAGTTCGTCGAGACCTTCGACGAGGTCGGCGAGCTACTCGACGAGATGGACGGCCACCGAGAGACGACGCTGCTTGCGAACCGCGACGACGAGAACGACATGTTCATCGCGAGCCAGTGGGACAGCAAGGAAGACGCGATGGCGTTCTTCCGGTCCGACGAGTTCGCCGAAACCGTCCAGTGGGGGCGGACGGTCCTCGCAGATCGCCCGCGCCACGTCTTCCTGGCCTGAGAACGGCCACGAGTGACACGAGTGGCCGCTTTTTGATCGCCGTCGCTCTGACGGCGTTTTGAGCGACGGGAACTATTTCGACGCGTCGGCCAGATCGACTGTGTATGTACCGACGTTGCTTCCTCGCGGCACTGACCGGCGGCGGCCTCGCCGCGGCCAGTGGTTTCGCGGCCCATCGACCGCGCCTGATCGACGGCGCGCGGCGCGGTCGCGGCGATCCCGTCTCGGTGACGCGGACGATCACCGACGAGTCGATCACGTACGACGCCGACCGCGACACGATCCGCTATCCGACGCTGGTCGGGAGCGACGGACCGATCGAGTCCCGGTCGGAGCCGTTCGTACTGTGGGCGAACCGGCGCTGTGCCAGCGTGGGCTCGGAGGTGGTGCTCCCGGCGATCGCGGATCACGTCGACGGTGAACCGACGGGCATCGGAAAGGGAGTCCGCGGTGTGTCCTTCGGGCTGGCGATCACTGTCTCGGCGACGACGACGCGCAACCGCGACGGAGCGGTCGTCAGCGAGCCGAACCTCTCCGTCGAGCGACTAGTGGGGGTGACGCCGGCGACCGTCTCCGCGACGATCGCGTTCGACGGGCGGGAACACACCCGCCACGTCCCGGTGTTCGTCGAGGAGAGCGAAGTGAGTTACCTGTAGCGAGGCGATGGAGAATCGAGTGCTACTGGGCGTCGTCGGGCACGTCGGCGTCGTCCTCTTCGGTTCTGGTCTTTTCCACGTCGAGTTCGCCGAAGTAGATGTCCGCGCCGTCCTGTGCGACCTTCTCGGCCAGCACGGCACACTTGACCCGCATCGGAGAGATCTCGACGCCGAGCATGTCGACGATGTCGTCGCGGTCCATCTCGTCGAGTGCTTCGACGGACATACCGTGGAGCTGTTCGGAGAGCATCGAGGCCGAGGCCTGGGAGATGGCACAGCCGTCCCCCCGGAACGCCACCCGTTCGATCGTCTCCTCGGCGTCGTCAAGGACGACGTCCATCTCGATGGTGTCGCCACACATCGGATTCTCGCCGACGTGGGTGAACGTTGGCTCCTCGATCTCCCCGTAGTTGCGAGGACTCTTGTAGTGATCGAGGATCTGCTGTCGGTACATATCGGAGCCGCCAAGACCCATTGTTGGAGGCGAGTAGGGGAGTCCCGGCTAAAAGGGTTCCGGGGCCGACACAGTCCCGAGCGCCCCAGGTCGCCCGTCGAAGCCGTCGTATCTGTCGATACGGCGACAGACTTTCACGGACGATCACCGAAGATTATAATTGCAACAGCGTTGTTAATAGTTCGCAAGGAACTTCGATGTTCGATCGAATCAGTGAGCTGTCGAATAAGTCGCTGTCGAACGGTGAGACGCCGTCGGCCGACGAACTCGATGGTGGGCCGCTGGCGTCGCTGCTGGGAGAGGGGGAGACACTGCAACACGTCGTCGCCGGGAACGGTGGGCTCGATCACACGACCAACGGGCGCTCGACGTCGATCGAGCCAAGCGGCGGCCACACGGCGTACATGGTAGTCACGGACCGTCGCGTCTACTTCGTGCTCGGCGACGACCCGGAGACGGCCGAGGTGACCTTCCCACACGCAGAGATCACGAGTGCGGAGTTCAACAGCGGGCTCCTCAACGCGACGATACTGGTCAAAATCGCCGACGGCTCCGTCCGGTTCACGCCCAAAGACGCCGATCAGGGGGCGACGGTCACCGACTACATCGAACGGATGGCCACCGCCTGGGGAGAGTTCGACGCCGCGCTGACGGACGCACGGAAGACGATCGAGGAGATCGAACAGCGACTCGCCAGCGGCGAGGAGACCTCACGACTCGTCCAGGGTGCCAGATCCTACATCTCGAACGCACACCACGCTGCCACCCACGACGACGACGCGCCCACAGAGCGCATGACGGAGCTGATCGAACCCGTCGAGACGCAACTCGACCAGCTCTGTGTGGCCATCGACACCGAGCAAATCGAGTCGCTGCTGGCCGAGGCCCGCCAGGCCAAGGTCGAGGGCGACCACGAGACGGCCTTCGAAACCCTCGCCCGGGCTCACTCGACGATCGCCGACGGACGCAAGGCCGTCACCGACGGCGGCGTCCTCGAAGCGATCAACGAACTGGGATCGACCTACGACGAGCTCGTGCAGATGACCTTCGAGGACGCGACGGCGGCCTGCCACCGCGGGCAGTCGACGGACGATCCCGCAGACGCGGTCGACGCCTGGCGGGAAGCACGCCAGCGCTACCGGGCCGCGCTCTCTGCAGACTGGGACGGCGAGGCGAGCGTCAGCGCCGAGGCCCTCGAGTTCCAGCTTGCGTGGGTGACCCAGCGCCTGATCGACGCCCACATCGACTACGGCGACGCGCTCGAAGCCGAGGGCGACGAGATCGACGACAGCGACGAGGCGACCGACCGCTACGAACGAGCCAAACGACAGCTCACCCGCGCACGGGAGCTCGCGAGCCAGCACACGTACGCGACCGCGCCGGTCTCGACGGAGCGACTCGACGACATCGAAGAGAAGATCGAACTCGGAGCGTGGCAGTGGGGCGGAGCCGAGTAATCATCGTATAGGGAGTCATAGAACGGTTGGCACACCCGTCTTCTGCCCTCTCGAATCGCTCAATGCAGGCGATACACGGATCACCAGCATCTGCGCGAGCGAAGCGAGCGCAGTTCACCGACGGCGAGACCAGTGGTCGAGCCGTCGGCCTTTTTCACCGACGTTTTTCGAGGAGCGGTTCCCGCAACGAGCGCAGCGAGTGAGGAAACCCGACGCAGAAAAAGGTCGATGCGCAGGATTACTGAGCAGCGTATTTAGTCAATCAACGCCGAAAAATAGTCACCTTGTGAAGAGTTCTATGACGGTCCATTGTTGTCGGTAAAATATTCTGAATTTTATCTACTGGATCGATAGTTATAATCGGACAGCAGCGGGACTGTACTGCGGGGGCCACTCAATGCTCGACCGAATCAGCGAACTTTCGAGGGAGACCGTCCGGGGGGAAACGACGATCGCGGAGCTCGGTACCGGGCCGCTCGAATCGCTCCTCGGGGACGAGGAAGCCGCACAGTACGTCCTGGCAAGCACCAGCGCGATCGAACACACGGTCGACGGGCAACCGACGAGCATCGAGCCCGACGACGGCCACGGCGCGTACCTGGTCGTGACAGACCACCGGCTGTACGCGCTGCTGGGCGACGAGCCGACGACGGCGGCGCTGACCCTCGCCCTCGGTGCAGTCTCCCGGTCGGCGCTCGACGACGGACTGCTACGGACGACACTGACCGTCCGGACTCCGACGGAGTCCGTCGTCTTCCGCCCGGTCGACGCCGAACAGGCCGCGGCCGCCGAGGCGTACGTCGACCGCGTCGGCTCGTGCTGGTCCGAGCTGGCGACGGCACTCGACGACGCACGGGCCGGCCTCGACGCGCTGCGCGAGGCGATCGAGGCGTCGGACGCCGTCGACCGTCACCGACAGCACGCACGCGCCCGGCTCTCGAAGGCCTACCACTGTGCGACCCAGGCGGACGACGCGCCGACGGCGGCGATGCGGGCACAGATCGAGCCCGTCGAGGACGAGCTGGACCGACTCTGTGCGGTGGCGACGGCCGACGAGGTCGAGACGCGACTCGAAGCAGCTCGCAGCGCCCACGAGGACGGCGACTACGAAACCGCCTTCGAGACACTGGTCGCAGCCGGCGAGTCACTCGACGAGGCCAGCGAGACCGACGACGTCGAGAACCGCTTCGAAGCGCTCCGTGAGACCCACGACGAGCTCGCGACGACGTTTCTGGAGCGCGCAGAGCAGCGCTGTCGGGACGGACTCGATGCGGCGACGCCCCCAGAGAGGGTCGACGCCTGGGAGGACGCACTCGACCGCTACAGGGCCGCAGCGGCCGCCGGGTGGACGGCCGCCGCGGGCGTGACCGAGGCGATGGTTCGGTTCCAGCTGGTCTGGGTAGTCGATCGCTGCGTCGACGCGCTCGCGACGGCGGCCGCCGAACTGGCAGCCCAGGGCGACGACCGGGGCGAGGGACACGCAGACGCCGACTACTACTACGAGCGAGCGCTCGAACGCCTCCGACGGGCCGAGCAGCTCTCGGACGCACATCCCGAGGCCGGCGACAGCTTCGCGGATAGGATCGACGCGCTCGAAACGAAGGCCGAGCGTGCCCAGTGGCAGTGGGGCGGCGAGGACTGACCGAACGCAGCGTCAGTAACTCACCACCGGATCCCGCTCCAGAGACCACCGTTTCGCCTCGTTCGGTCCTCACTCGGCGAAAACGTGGGCGAAAAACGCCACCAGCTCAGTAACTCACCACCGGATCCCGCTCCCGAGACCACCTTTTCGCCTCGTTCGTTCCTCACTCGGCGAAAACGTGGGCGAAAAACGCCACCAGCTCAGTAACTCACCACCGGATCCCGCTCCCAGAACTCGCTGCCCTTCTCCAGTTTCGGCACCCAGGTCTCTTCCTCGCGGGCCAGCAGCGTCACGTGGGACTCCTCGACCTCTTTCAGGGTGTCGTGCTCGGGGAGGAACTGGCCGACCCGCTCGGTGAACGCCCGAACTTCGTCGTGGCTGGGCATCGAGTCCCGATCCAGACGGCCACGGGAGTGGCCGACGTGCATGTAGGCCTTCATCTCGACGTAGTCGGCGTCGGCGCGCTGGCACATCGCGGCGTACCAGGCGGGGTGGTGCATGTTGTGGCCCTTCACCAGCGTCGTCCGGATCACGGTCCGGGTGTCGTCTTTGTCGGCCAGCACGTCCAGCGTGTCGATCAACGAGTCCCACGCGCCGTCCTCGACGGCCTTGACCGTGTCGTCGAAGGTCTTGCGGTCCGGCGCGTCGACGGAGACGTACAGCTGTGTCGGATCACACTCGGCCAGCACGTCGGGGTTCGTGCCGTTGGAGACGAGGAAGGTCGTGATGTCCCGGTCGTGGAACTCCTCGATGAGTTCGGGCAGGTACGGGTACAGCGACGGCTCGCCGTCTAGCGAGATGGCGACGTGACGAGGCTCCATGGCCTCCTCGAAGCGCTCGCGAGGGACCTTCTCGTTGCCGCCAAAGCCCGAGAGGAGTTTCTTCTGGAGTTCCAGCGAGGCGTCGGCGACCGCCGACGGATCGTCCCACTCCACGTCGCCCAGTTCGTAGGCGTGGCCGGCGTGGTCCCGCCAGCAGAAGACGCAGCGTTCGTTGCACTTCACGACGGGGGTCATCTGGATGCAGCGGTGGGACTCGATGCCGTAGAAGATGTACTTGTAACACTTCCCCTCGCCGCGTAAAGAGTTCGCCGTCCAGCCACAGGTCTGTGCCGCAGTGTGATTCTCGCTGTGGTAGTCCGGGTCGTCGACCTGCTTTGGCCCGTCCGATTCGCTCATTGTAGAGCCGATAGACCGGGAGCCTGAAACATCCTTCCGTCCACAGCCGTTCGAGGCGGCGTCACCGACGCGTTTTCCACTCTGCCGGCCGAAGGGGAGCTATGGCAACCCAGCCCTGTGACGGCTGTGGCGTCGAAGTGACCATCGCCGGTGGCATCGCCAACATCTGGACCCAGGAGCACACGCCGACCGGCGGCATCACGCTGGAACTCGTCGACGACACCGAGCACTTCCTCTGTTTCGACTGTATCGACCGGCTCCCCGACGAGGACGTGACCGCCGAGGACGTGGCGGCGCTGTAACCACGGCAGGGCGGCAGGCTCAGGCCTCGGGTCCGGTCGAGGAGCCCAGCGTCGTCCCGCGCCCCGATTCGGGCGAATACAGGACGAACAGCCGGTACGCGGGCGTGACACCGACGACGACGCTGTCACCGGCGACGACCGTCTCGTCGTCACCGCTGGCCTCTCCGTCCCACAGCCCAGACTCGCTCTGATCGGCGCTGTCGCGCTCGGCGAAGCCGTCGCCCCGGAGTTCGAGCCGTGTGGCCGGGACGCTGTCGCCGCCGTTGTGAGTGACGGTGACCGTCCCCGCGTCGGCGTCGTAGTCGAAGTCCAGCGCGACCTGCGGTGCCGCGTCGGGCGAGGAGGAGAGTTCGAACGGCCCCAGCTCGCCGGTCGGAACGTCGGCCGTCGCCGAGACGACCCGCCCGTCACTCGCGGTCGCTGGCGCGGTCTCACCGAAGGGACCCGACGCGGCGGCCCAGGACGCCACGGCGTCTTCGTCCGTCGCGTCCGCGCTCTCGAAGACGGTCGCAGCGGCGACCGCCGTCGTCTCGCTGTCCAGTCGCCAGCGAGCGCCCTGTGCGACGCCGTCGTCGCCGTCGAGTGCCGTCGACCCGGGCTGGCCGATACGGACGTGGCCCGTCCCGAGCGCGTCGAGCAGCGTCGCACAGTCGTCGCTCACGTCCTGGTAGCGGTCGCCCTCGCCGGTCACCGCGTCCAGGGCCGCTCCGGCGACGCTGTCGGCGGTCACGGCGAGGTCGCCACCGCGGAGGTCGACGAGCAACACGTCGCTCTCGCCGACGGCGACCAGCCGCTTGTCGTCGGGGGTGTACCGGTCGAAGCCGTGAGTGGAGCCGATCTCCTCGAAGCCCGCTTCGGTCAGTTCCGTGACGAGTGGGTCGCGGTCGAACGGACCGTCGTAGACGGCGACGCCCTGCCCGAACTGGTAGAGGCCGTCGAGCGAGCCGATCGTGTCGAAGCCGCTCAGCCCGATGTCGGACTGGAGGTTGCTGACGCGCGCCTCGGGCAGCGCGTCGGCGTATTCGAGCATCGCCGAGGGGTGCAGCGAGACGAAGGTGTAGCTGTCCTGTTCCAGCGCCGACGGCGGGAACAGCCACTCTGTGGCCGACGAGTCCCCGTCGAGGACCGGCTCGGGGGTCGGGGTGTCGGTCGCCGTTTCCGTCGCCGGTTCGTCGTCGCCAGAGAGGGCCGAACAGCCGGCGAGCCCGGCCGTCACACTCAGCGGGACCGCGCGGAGGAGGGCGCGGCGTGTCTGATCCATACAGTGGCCCACCCTCTGGGACGGCAAATACTTGTTCGTCTCGACGGCGCTCCGCTGACCGGCAGTTTTACGACCGACGCACGGTTGCCATCCCTCGTGGATCCCGCCCGTATCTTCGACGAGTTTCCGGCCCCGGAATACCGGGGGAACCAGCGCCAGGCGCTCGCGGACATCCGCGACGCCTTCGCGGCCGGCAACGACGTGGTGCTGGTGCGTGCGCCGACCGGGAGCGGCAAGTCCCTGCTCGCGCGTGCCATCGCCGGCTGTGCCCGGACGGCGGGAGATGCCGGGGCCGAGGAGGTCATCGACGCCTACTACACGACCCCACAGGTCTCGCAGTTAGACGACGTGGCGGAGGACCCGCTGCTCTCGGATCTCGAAGTGATCCGCGGGAAGAACAACTACGACTGCATCCTCCCCGGCGAGACCGACACGTCGGTCGATCAGGCACCCTGTGCCCGCGAGCGGAAATTCGACTGTCAGGTGAAACACCGCTGTCCGTACTTCTCGGACCGGGCGATCGCCTCGAACCGGCCGGTCGCGGCGATGACGCTCGCCTACTTCATGCAGACGGCCGGCTCGGACGTGTTCGGCCCGCGCGACGTGGTCGTGATCGACGAGGCCCACGGGCTGGGCGACTGGGCGGAGATGTACGCGACGATCGAGCTCGGTCTCGAGACGGTGCCGGTCTGGGAGGACACCAGGCCTCAGGCGGTCGACGATCTGGAAGACGCCGCGGGCTACGCGCAGCGACTGGCCGACGTGGGCGAGCGCCGGGTGCAGGAACTGCGCCAGCAAGAGGAGCTGACGCCCGAGGAGGTCGCCGAGCGCGATCGACTGAACAAACTCCGGCAGGACCTCTCGTGGTTCGTCGAGGACTACCGCGATCCCGAGAGCGTGACGACGTGGGTCGTCGACCAGCCAGAGGGCGAGGGCGGGAGCGTGACGATCAAACCGCTGGACCCGGAGAAGTACCTCAAGCACACGGTCTGGGATCGCGGCCAGCGCCACGCTCTGCTGTCGGCGACGATCCTCAACAAGGAGGCGTTCTGTGCCAACGTCGGGCTCGACCCGGACAACGTCGCGCTCGTGGACGTGGGCCACACCTTCCCCGTCGAACACCGGCCGCTGTACGACGTGACTCAGGGGAAGATGACCTACGAACACCGCGAGGAGACCCTGCCCAAGATCGCCCGGATCGTCGTCCGGGCGATGCAACACCACCCCGACGAGAAGGGGCTGATCCACTGTCACTCCTACGCGATCGCCGAGCAACTCGAATCGCTGCTCGTCGACTTCGGCGTCGGATCACGCCTGCGGAGCCACGACAGCGAGGACCGCGACGGGCAACTCACCGCCTGGAAGCGCAGCGACGACCCCGACGTGTTCCTCTCGGTGAAGATGGAAGAGGCGCTGGACCTGGAGGGCGATCTCTGTCGCTGGCAGGTGATCTGCAAGGCACCGTATCCCAACACCCGCGACTCGCGGGTCGCACAGCGCCTGGAGGACGGCCAGTGGGGCTGGTACTACCGCACGGCGCTGCGGACGGTCATTCAGGCCTGTGGCCGCGTCGTCCGTGCGCCGGACGACCACGGCGCGACCTATCTCGCGGACTCGTCGCTGCTGGACCTGTTCGAGCGGGCTCGCGTCGACATGCCCGACTGGTTCGCCGAGCAAGTCGATCGGATGGCACCGCCGGACCTGCCCGCGTTCGATCCCGCGAGCGCGCTCGGTGGCGGCAGCTCCGGTGATTCGACTGGCGACAGGACCAGTAGCGGACGGTCCCGTTCGCGGTCCCGACGGCGCTCCTCGGGAACGAGTCCGATGGCCGACGTGTGGGAGACGGAGTGAGACGAGTCCTACTCGGAGTCCGTCTCCGGCGGGTACTGTAGGTCCGTCCAGTAGATGGTTCCCTCGTAGCGAGCCAGCCACGTCCCGCCGTGTTCGGTGGTGTCGATACCCGCTCGGTCGCGGAAGCGATCGGCCAGTGATCGGAACGCGTCGGGCACCTCGCCGCCGTCGGGGAAGTAGCTCCCATCGATCGCCTCGGCGACGATCTCGCGTTCTGCTTCGGAGAGCCCCGAGAGGGAAAACAGGTACTGCTCGCGGAGCTGTGCGCCCAGATCGGCAGCGCTCTCGGCGACCTGCTCGGCGCTGTACTCGTAGGTCTCGATCGTCACTTCGCCGCCGTCGGCCACTCTGACGCGGTAGGTCGACCCCTCGTGAGAGATCCCCTCGTACGCGGGATCGGAGGCCAGGACGCTCTCGGAGACGTCTTCGTACCGGTGTGAGCGACCGATGTCGAACCCGTCGTTGTCGGGGTGATCTGCTTCCGGCGGGATCAACTCGCCCAGCGCCCGCTTGTCGGCCTCGGGCAGGTCCTCGTAGGCGATCACCGACGACGGGGTCGTCTCGGGGTCGTAGTCGACGTCGATCGTGTACCGGGTCTCGGTACGGCTGTCGACGACCTCGTGAGTGATCCGGTAGTACGCGCCCTCGTGTTCGATCGGACGATCCCGTTCGTAGGGATACCGGCCCTCCCGTGTCGGTGCGTCACCGGCGACGGCGGCGTCGACGAGCGCCAGGCGATCCGAGGAGAGGTTCTCCGTCTCGCCGGCGTATCGCTCGGCGATGGCGCTGTCGCTCGTCAGTTCGCTCATCGAGAGCGAACCGTCGTAGGCGTGGCCACAGCCTGCGAGGGGGAGGGCAACGGCGGTCGCTGCGGTCGCGAGGAATGTTCGGCGGCGCATACGTCGGAGCACCGCAGGGTGTGGTGAATAGTTTGTGATACGCCATCGACAGTAGCCGCGGCGACTGAGCGGCCGGCCGATCAGAACATCGAGAGTGCGTAGGCGGCCGAAGAGCCCACCATGAGCAAGACGAGGACGATCGCGAGGATTTGCTGTCGATCCATACCCACGCCTTGCCAGTGAGAACGGATAGTCGTTTCGAGGCGCTACGGCATCGTCTCCCCCGGCGTCGACAGTTCCGCCCAGTAGATCCGCCCGTCGTACCGGACCAGCCAGTGGCCGGTGTCGGCCGTCGAGCGGACCGGCTCGTGTGAGCCAAGTCGTTCGGTCAGCGACCGGAACGCCCGGTTCGGGCTGTCGGGATAGTAGCCCTCGTCGGCGGCCGCCAGGACGATCTCCCGTTCGGCCTCTGGGAGTCCACTGAGGGTAAACAGGTGCCGCTCGCGCAGCTGACGGCCGAACGCCGCCGGGCTGTCGGCGATCCGATCGGCGCTGTACTGGTATCGGTCGACTTCGATCTCGCGGCTCCCGCCGACGCCGACCCGGTAGGCGGTGCCGTCGTAGGAGACCGCCTCGTACTCCGGTTCCGGGACGAGGACGCTCTCAGTGTCGTCGAGGTACGTGTCGGCAACGTCTACGTCGAAGCCCCTGCCGGTCGGTGGCTCTGCCGGCGGCGGCAAGAGCCGAGAGAGGGCGCGCCTGTCGACGGCCGGGAGGTCGGCGTACGCGACGACCGACGACGGTTCCGCGACCGGATCGTAGTCGATCTGGAGATCGTACTGGGTAGCGGAACGGCGCTCGACGACCTCGTACCCGATGTCGTAGAACGCACCGTCGTCTTCGAACGGCCGGTCGGCGTCGAACGGCGGACCGGTGTCTGCTCTGGTCGGCGTCTCGCCGTCGATGGCGTCTCTGACGAGGGCACGGGAGTCCGGCGGGAGAGCGTCGAGGTCTTCGGCGTGGCGTCGAGCGATCGCCGCGTCGGACGCCATCGACGCCATCGTCAGCGAGCCGTAGTCCGGGCGCACACAACCGGCCAGCGGGAGGGCGAGAGTCGTCGTGGTCGCGAGGAACGAACGGCGGCGCATACGTACCCGATCCGAGACCAGCGCCGAATAGGTTCCGGACCCGGACGGGCGGCTGTCACCGCTGGGAGCGGTTCGCAATCCCGAGCGGACGCCGACACGATCACTCGATCCGGGCGTCGACGACGACGTGTGCGACGCCCTCGCTGTAGCTCTTGACTCGGCGGGTGTCGAGGATCTCGACGCCCCGGCCCGCGTCGGCGGCCGCGGCCTCGATCCGCTCGATCGGGCGCTCGAAGACCAGCCCGTCGGGCGTCGCCTCGTGCATGTGGACGACCCCGCCGGGAGCCAGCGCCGGCAGTGCGGCGTCGAGATACTCGTGGGCCTCGTAGTAGCCCATCACGATCCGGTCGACCGGGTCGGCGGCGAGATCGGGAGTCACGTCTCGGCAGTCGGCCCGGTAGGGCTGGACTCGGTCGGCGACCTCGTTGAGCTGGACGTTCTCGATCAGGTACCGGAAGGAAGCGGGATTGCGCTCGACGGCAGTGACCGTCGCCCCGGCGCGGGCCATCGGGAGCGTGAAGTAGCCGATGCCGGCGAACATGTCGAGTACCCGCTCGCGCTCGCCGCTTTCGATTGCACCGCTCGCGCTCGTCGAGGCTCCCGACTCGCTCCGTCCCTCGTGGGCCTCGCGGACGACCTGGCCCATGTGGCTCCGCTCGGCCTTGTTGCCCGGCGAGAACATCACCTCGGCGAGGTCCAGCGCGTAGGCGGTCCCGTGCTCGCGGTGGACGGTCTCGGTGTCGCCGGTGCCGGCGACGACCTCGACCGCGGGTTCGCGGTGTTCGCCGGTGATCGGCCCCCGCGCGAGGACGGTGTCGGCCTCGCCGTGGAGCTGTAAGAGTGCCTCACCGACCTCCTCGGGCCGTGGCGCGTCCCCGACGTCCACGAGGACGACGCTGCCGACGACGGCCCAGGACGCGGGTGCCAGATCGATCTCCGCGTCGGTCCACCCCCGGTCCCGGAGGTAGTCGTCCAGGTCTCGGAGCCTCGGCTCGCCGACCTGACGGACCACGTCTCGAACGGCGAGGTCGGCGGGGACGCTGGTCACCGGGACGGCGACGCTGTCGTCGTCCCACGGCTGGACCGTCCGGTCGTCGTCGTAGGCGTCCAGTTCCCGGAGCCGGTCGATGACCGTCTGGGTGCGGTCGTGGGCGACGACGACGGCCAGTCGATCGTCTGCGCTCATCGTGGGACGACAGGCGGCCGGGACGGAAACCCGTTTCGTGTCGACCGGTCGGCCGTCAGGCGGGGCCGAACCCGTACACGGCCCCGTCCTGTTCGAGGAAGAGGCCGTCACCGGCGACGAGGGGCTGGCCGAGCGGGTAGAGGTCACTCGGTAAGAGGCCGTCTGGCGAGAGTGACCACAGTTCCTCACCGCTGGCCAGGTCGTAGGCGAAGCAGTCGGCGACGTGGGCGGCGTAGACGACGCCGTCGGCGAGGACCGGCACGTGGACCGTCGTGTCGTTGCTGTCGGTGGGCACGACCCACTGGCGGTCGCCGGCCGCGTCGAGGACGTCGACGCGGTTCATCGGTTCGACGTCCGGAAGCCCACCGAGAACGACGTGGTCCGAATCGGCCGTGAGCCACACCTGTGTCGGTGGTTCGTACGTCCAGGCCGTCTCGCCGCTCGCCGCGTCGAGGCCGAAGACGGTCGCGTCGCGCGTCCACGTCGTCGCGTAGACGCGCTCGTCCGCCCCGGCCACATCGACGAAACTCACCTCCGACCAGAGGTCTTCACGCAGCCACTGCTGGCTGCCGTCGCTCAGTGACAGACCGGCGAGTCCCGTCTCCGTGGCGACCACGACCATCTGGTCGGCGACGCCACACAGCGAGTGGGGCCTGTCGAGCGGTCGCCGCCAGCGCGCCTCGTCGGCTCCGGGCCGTCCTGCGACGACCGCGTCGTCGGTGAGGTAGACGAACAGGTCCTCCAGGAGGACGAATCGGTCCTGGTGGGGCGACGATTCGGGATACGGTGTCACGCTGGCCGTCTCCGGCTCCCGTTCGATCCAGCCGTCCGAAAAGAAGAGGTGGTCCGGACCCACGGCGAGCCAGTCGTCGTTCGAGTCGACCGCCGCGCGCCAGCGCTCCGTCCCGCGGCTCGCGTCGAGCGCGACGACGGTGCTGTCGCTGGCCGCAAACACCGTGTCGTCTGCGATAGCCATCGGTTCGAAGTGGCTGTCACCGTCCGAGAACCGCCACCGCGACTCGATGGCCGCGCCCGGACCGCTGCCGCTGGCGGCGTACGCGTGGCCCGGCCCGCCACCGGGCTGATTCCACGTCTCGTCGACGGCGATCGGTTCGTCACTCGTCGGCGCGAGCGGACTGGAGAGCTGGCCCACGCAGCCGGTGGTGCCACCGAGAAGCGTCAGGCCGGTCGCAGCGAGGAACTGGCGGCGTTGCATCCGTGCGAACGGGGCTAACGTCTGCCGGTAAGTATCTTCTGTCTGGACGACAACACGCGGCGGGCACGTGTCCCGAAGTCACTCCTCAGCTCTCGTCGGGCAGGACGTGCAGTCCCTCGCGGTGTTTGAGGACCGGCACCTCGTCGGCGTCGGTGTCGAGGTAGTCGGGCCGGGGGATCGTCTTCGACTCGAACGTCTCGGGGTCGAGCACCTGCACGGCGTTCTCGTCCTCGACGGCGACGAGGGTGGTCCGTTCGGCGTCGGCGTCGGTCCCCAGGCGGCGAGCGTCGGGGGCGTTCTCGTCCTCGAAGGACGCTTCGAAGGAGTCGCCCGTCGCGAGGCGCGTCCCCTTGAGGTTGCCCTGCACAGAGCGGACTAACACCGGACCGTCGCCGTCCTCCGGATCGATCACCTCGCCGGGGCGATAGCGCGGCAGCCGGATCGCGTACGTGACCCGATACACCTCGTTGCCGTCCGTGTCTTCGGTGACCAGCGTCTCGTTGTCGGTGAACGTCCCGCCCAGCTCGGTCGTGATCTGGCGGGCGACTTTCATCCCGATCTTGTTGGTCGACACCTTGATGTTGACGCCCGCTTCGGGCTCGGAAATTTCGGTGACGAAGGCGTCCCGGTCGCCCGTGGCCTCCATCTCGTCGACGACCTCGTGGGCGATCTCCTTGGCGCGGTCGGCCTCGTCGCCGGTCGGCGTGCGCTCGTCGGCCCGCACCTGCACCGTCGAGGCGTACGAACCGCCCGCGATCTTGCCACAGCGCGTGCAGGTCTGGCGGCTGATCTTGACCGGGACGACCACCTCCTCGGTGACCGGCGTCTCCCGGATGACCCCGGAGAACTCCGCGTGCATCCGGATCGTGTTCTTGTCGACCTGTTCGGGCGCGACCTGCCAGGCGACCGACTGGGCGTCGACGTGGACGCCCAGGGCCTCGCTGACCTCGTCGACGGCGATGTCGGTGTAGTCCTCGGCACCCACGTCGACCCAGCGGTTGCCCCGGTGGACGGCACCACACTGGGCACAGACCCGGACCTCGATGCGGTCCGGCGCGTCGACGAGATCGAACTCCTCGAAGTAGCAGGCGTCACAGAGCACGCTGTCGGGGTCGTGCTGGCCCGCGACGCTCGGGCGCTCGCGCTCGTGGTCCGGTATCTCGTCGCCACAGCGCGGGCAGAAAGCTCCGGATCGACTCATTGCGACGCCGTTGGTGGCTGTCGCGGTTAAGTCGTGCGTTCCGGAGTCGGGAGCCGAATCTTCAGGCGTTCAGGACCCAGAACCGATAGTTCAGCAGGGCCGCGAACAGGACCCAGACGAGATAGGGGGCCAGCAGCGCCGCCGCCCGGCGGTCGACGCGATCGAAGGCCCACATGGTCGGGACGATCAGGACCGCCAGCGCGACGATCACCCCGAGCGCGGCCAGCGGTCGCTGGAGCGTGAAAAAGACCGGCGTCCAGGCGACGTTGAACGCGAACTGGAGGGCAAACAGCCCCAGCGCAACCTGGACGCGACGCTCGTCCAGCCCCTCGCTGGCGACCAGGTAGACCGCGACGCCCAGCAGGGTAAAGAGCAGCGTCCAGACGACGCCGAAGGCCCAGCCCGGCGGATAGATCGCTGGCTCGACCAGCCCCTCGAACCACGCCGAGTCCGGGCCACCGAGGACGGCCGGGACGCCGCCGACGACGTTGACGAGGACGACGGCCGCCAGTGCCCAGAGGAGATCGCGACGATCGGACCGATCGGGAGCAGCGTCGGCGAGTGACATACAGATAATACAGCCAACAGGAACAAACCAGTTGTGGTCGAATCGGCTCCGTCGGTGTCGTTGCGTGCCAGAAACCGGGAGAAAGCGGCGAGATCCATTCGCAGTCCGTCGAACAACCCTTTTACTCGTCAGCCCCGTAGCACGGGTATGGAGTGGCAAACAGACTGGGGTCTCCGCGCTCGCATGATCCTGACGATGTTCCTGCTGTTCGCGCTGTACATCGTCTTCGTCGCGGTGATGATCGAGTTCGATATCTACCTCGCTCTCGTCGGGATGGGCGTATTCCTGCTCGGACAGTTCTTCTTCAGCGACAAACTGGCGCTGTACTCGATGGGTGCCCGCGAGGTCGAACCCGACGAGTACCCGGAGCTCCACCGCTCGATCGAGCGCCTCGCCCAACAGGCCGACCTCCCGAAGCCGACGGTCGCCGTCGCCGACTCTCGGGTCCCCAACGCCTTCGCGACCGGCCGCTCGAAGAAGAGTTCGGCCGTCTGCGTGACGACCGGGATCATGGAGACGCTGGACCAGGAGGAACTGGAGGGCGTCCTGGCTCACGAACTCGCTCACATCAAGAACCGCGACGTGATGGTGATGACCATCGCCTCGTTCCTCTCGACGATCGCCTTCCTCGTCGTCCGGTGGGGCTGGCTGTTCTCGGGCGGGCGGGACCGCGGGGGCAACGGCGGCGCGCCGGTGCTGGTCGCGATCCTCGTCTCGCTCGTGGTGTGGATCGTCTCGTTCCTCCTCATCCGTGCGCTGAGCCGCTATCGGGAGTACGCCGCCGATCGCGGCGGCGCGTCGATCACCGGCAACCCCTCGGCGCTCGCGACGGCGCTGATGAAGATCGACGGCCGGATGGACAAGGTCCCCAAAGAGGACATGCGCGATCAGGCCGAGATGAACGCCTTCTTCATCATCCCGATCAAGTCCGGCTTCGTCGGGAAACTGTTCAGCACGCACCCCTCGACGGAACAGCGGATCGATCGCCTCCAGGACCTGGAGCGCGAGCTGGAACAGCGGTAACTATCAGTTCTACATAACTGTCGGTATTTGAATAGTCGGGAACTGGTCAGAGTACCCACCGAAATCCGAAAGCGGTGAGCAAATTCGTCTTCGAGGTCGCTGCGAAGTTCTCGATAGACAAAGAGAAACTGACGTGCTCTCGAAGCGAGGTCACGGACACCGAACGCTATTCCCCTACTTTCACCACGGATAGCCCGCCTGCACTTCGGTATGTCACAGGCAGGCCGGTCGAACGTCAACTGATGCGCTACTGTTCGGAGACAGTCACAAATGCGAAGCCATACGCAAAGTGCCACTCCTCTCGGACCATCGTGGTGCGACGTGGCGGGAGCGTCCGTGTCGCCGTACGGACCGTCCTCCCGTGACGAACGCCGGTGTGGACGAGACTGGTGACGGTCCCCATCGCCACCATTATTGGCGTCGGCGTCCTTCGATGGACGATGAGTGATTCGCTTAGCCACGGTGTCCTGACACACGACATCGAGTCAGTGTCGGCCGACGAGGTCTCGGCGGACGTGCTCCGGTCCGGACTCGAACACGAGACGAACCTCGTTCGTACTCACGCCGTGCGGGTCGCCGCCGCCGTCGCGGACGACGACCCCGCGACAGTGATCGAACATGCCCCGCAGTTGATCGCCAACCTCGAACACGAGCGGACGAACGTGAAGCTCCACAGCGCGCTGGCGCTGGCCTCGCTCGTCGACGAAGCACCCGAGGCCGTCGAGGACGCGGTCGGACCGATCGTCGACCTGCTCGATCAGGACCCGCCGATTCTGCAGCTGGCGGCCGTCCAGTTCGTACGCGAGTCGATCACGACGATGCCGCGAGCCTACCGTCCCCACCTCCAGCAGCTGGTCGATCGGACGATGGAAGACCCGGCGGTGGATTTCACCGAGGGACGGGCCGGCGAAACGCCGAGCCAGGAGCGAGCGGAGTTCTACCAGAACGTCTCGGAAGACGAGACCAAACGTCAGTGGGCGACGCGGGTCGTCACGGCCAACATGATCGCCGAGCTGGCGTCGATCGAGCCGGCGGCCGTCGCCGACCACATCCCGACGCTGGTCGGCGTCCTCGACAGCGAGAGCGACGCCGTGGGGGTGTTGACGACGGTCGCGAACATCGTCGCGTCGGTCGCCGAACACGATCCGACGCTCGTCGACGGTGCCGTCGATCCCCTCGTCGAACTGCTGGCCCACCACGACACGCCCACGGTCAGTACGGCAGTCGCCGCGCTGGGCTTTCTCGCACCGCCAGCCGCGATCGAGCCGCTTCGCAGCGTCGCTGCGGACGAGCAGCGTGACGAGGACCTGCGCGAACTGGCCAGCGAGACGGCGACGTTCATCGAGGAACAGGCCGACGCCTAGTACTCTTCTACCTCGCGGCGAGTACACGTGTAGAACACGAGGAAGGCAGTCCCACCAGACACCGTCAGCAGGCCGACGTTGACGAGCGAGAGGGTGTACGACGCCGTTCCCGGCTGTCCGACCACCAGTCCGAAGATCGCGAGCAAGAGCAAGAAGATGTGGACCATGACGGCGAGCCAGATGTACGACCGGTACGCACACATGGTCCGCCAGAAGGGCTCGAAACGCGCCATGGGAGTGTACTACCGGCGAGTAGACAAGAGTCTTGCTCTGTCCACTGGCGTCGAAGAAGAGCGGACCGACGAACCGCTGTTACTGTCAGGTCACCGCCTCACGACCGTAGCGGCGAGGGTCCTGACAGACTGCGAGCAGGATCAGTCCGTCAGTTCCGGGCTCTCCCAGTACTCGTGGTCCTCGTCCTCGCGGAAGCACCGGACGCGCTGGTTCCCCGCGTGGTAGCTCTGTGGGTCTGCCTGTCGGCAGGCTTCTCGGGCCTCCGGACACCGCGTCTGGAAGTTACAGCCCTTCGGCGGATCGACCGGATCCGGGATGTCGATCTTGCGCATCGGCAGGTCGCCCGCGTCCTGCAGGGAGAGGTCCGGCGTCGCCCACCGGAGGACGTTGGTGTATGGGTGGTGGGGATCCTGGATCATCGCCTCGGCCGGACCGATCTCTGCGATCTGTCCCAGGTACATCACGCCGATTCGCCCACCGCTGTGGGCGGTGAAGTAGCGAGCGTTCGAGAGGTCGTGGCTGATGAACACGTAGGAGGTGTCGAACTCCTCTTGGAGGTCAAGCATCAGGTCCATCATCTCGACGCGCAGCGACACGTCCAGTGCGCTGATCGCCTCGTCGGCCAGGATCACGTCCGGGTTCATCAACAGCGCCCGGCAGAGGGCCACGCGCTGTTGTTCGCCGCCCGAGAGCTGGTGTGGGTAGCGCTCGGCGAAGTCGGCGGCCGGCGTCATACCCACGCGCTCCAAGAGCGCGTAGATGCGTTCGCGCTTCTCCTGTTTCGAGAGGTCCGGGTTGACCTGTCGGAGCGGCTCCGAGAGGATCGAGACCAGCCGGCGGTTCGGGTTCAGCGACGCGCCGGGGTCCTGGTGGATGATCTGCAGCGATTGGCGGATGTCGGCCCACTCGGTGTCGGTGTCGACCTTTCCGTCACGGATGTCCCAGATGTCTTCGCCGCGGTACTTCACCGAGCCGCCGGTGGGTCGCTGGAGACCGATCGAGGTCTTGCCCAGCGTCGTCTTCCCACAGCCGGACTCGCCGACCAGTGCGATCACGTCGCGCTCGTAGATGTCGAGCGAGACGCCGTCGACCGCTCTGACGACCTCGTCTTCGCCACCGAAATCGAGGAGCGACGACTTGTTCTCGAAGTGAACCTCGACGTCTTCGAGGCTCAACACGACTTCGTCACCCGGCATCACTCCTCACCTCCGGAGCGGGCGGCGTCGCCAAGGTTCTCCGAGTAGTTGAGCGAGATTTCGTTTCGTGCGTCCTCCCAGTGGTAGCACGCGGACGCGTGACGATCGCTGATCGACGCGTAGTCCGGTTCCGAGGAGCGACACTGCTCGTCGGCCAGCGGACACCGCGGATGGTACGCACAGCCGTCTGGCACGTTGATCGGTGCCGGCTGTGAACCGGGGATCGGGACCATCTCTTCGATCGGTGCGTCGAGGTTCGGCGTCGAGTTCAGCAGCGCCCGCGTGTACGGGTGGGCCGCATTCCGGACGATCTCTTCGGTCCGTCCGATCTCGACGGGGTGGAAGGCGTACATGATCGCGAGTCTGTCTGCGAGTGCCGCGATGAGCGGGAGGTCGTGCGTGATAAAGACCATCGTCAGGTCGTACTTCTCTTTGAGCTCGCGGAGTAGTCGCAGGATCGAGCGCTGCATGAGCAGGTCCAGCGCCGCCGTCGGCTCGTCCATCACGAGGACCTCCGGCTCCAACACCAGCGACAGGGCGATCAGGGCCCGCTGTTGCATCCCGCCGGACAGCTCGTGGGGGTAGGAGTTCAACACGCGGTCGGGTTCGAGATAGAGGTCCTGGAGCAGTTCGCGAGCGAACTCCAGCCCCTCGTCGACGTCCGCGTCGTGGGCGGACAGCGTCTCCTCGAAGTGCTTCCCGACTCGCATCGTCGGGTTGAACGACGACATCGCGCCCTGGAACACCATCGAGATCTCTTCCCAGCGGAGCTGTCGCAGCTCTTCGGTCGTCAGGTCGAGCACGTCGATCGGCTCGCCCTCACTCGGGTTGTACGTGACCTGTCCGCGCAGTATGCCGGGGTCTGGAATCGAGTCCAGCATCGACTCGGCGAGCATCGACTTGCCCGAACCGCTCTCGCCGATGACACCGATCACTTCGTGACGGTGAACGTCCATCGAGACGTGATCGAGGACGTAGGAGTTGCCGTCGTCGTAGGTCACCGAGGCGTTCCGGATCTCTACGACGGGATCCTCTGCGTCTGGCTCGCGAGTTTCGACAGTCGTACTGGCCATTTAGACACCCCCCGTGTGGACGACATCGTCATCATCTTCTTCGATCGACTCCGACTCGCCGGCCATCCGAGTGCGAACGCGCGGATTGAAGATCCGGTCGAGTCCCTGGGCGAGCAACACCAGCGAGAGCGACAGCAGGGCGATGGGGATCATCGGAACGATCACCAGATACTCCGAGCCGCTGCCGACGAGTGCGCTGTAGTCGTTGTACGCACTGTCGAGTTGCAGCCCCCAGTTTGCCAGGTCCGCCGGCAACACGCCGAGGTAGTACAGTCCGACGCCCGCGAAGATGCAGTATCGTGCGGCGAACGCGAAGTTGACCAGGATGTACGGCATCAGGTTCGGGATGATGTCTTTCGTCAGAATCCGCCGGGTGCTCACACCCATCGTCCGCGAGGCCTCGACGTACGACTCCTCGCGCAGCGTCAGCACCTGCGACCGGATCGCTCGGCCGAGGCCGGACCAGTAGTTGATGGTGAGGAGGATCCCCACGACAGCCGGGTTCTCGGGCTTGATGGTCACGGCCAGCACCATCACCAGCGGGAGTCCCGGAATCGACATCGCGATGTCCGAGATCGTCGTGATGACGCGGTCGGTCGTGCCGCCCTTGTATCCCGCGACGGTCCCGGTAAAGACCGCGACGAACGTCGAGAAGACCGCACCCGCGGTCACCAGGATCAGCATCGACGGCGTCGCGTGGATGACCTGCGCGAGGAGGTCGGTCCCCGACGGGTTCGATCCCAGCGGTGCGTTCATCGTCTCGAACGGCTTGAGGCTTCGCTCGACCTGGTTGGTGACCGGTGCCGGATACACCCGCGTCCCGACCAGTGCGATGAGGATGAACACGAAGAGGATCACACCGCCGATGAGGGTCCGCGAGTCGTCGAGGGCGACGAGACCCGGCTTGTAGATGAACTCCTCGTAGAAGTCTCGCAGCCGTTCGCTGCGAGACGTTTCGACAGTCGAGGTCTGTGTTTCGAAGACGAACTCTTCTCCGTCCGTGTCTGAGTCAGTATGCTTCACTTGCATCACCCGATTTGACCCGCGGATCGACCCATGAGTAGGTCAGGTCTGCGATCAGCACTGCGATGACGAGAACGATGGTAAACACCAGGAACACGCCCATCAGTATCGAGTAGTCCTGGATTTCGAGCGCGTCGAACATGACGTAGCCGATCCCCCGGTAGGTGAACACCTGTTCGAGGATCACGGAGTTTCCGATGTTGAAGCCGATCAGCGTCAGGAAGCCGGTGTACATCGGCAAGATCGCGTTTCTCGCAACGTACCGCGTCGAGATCCGGCGGTCAGAGAGCCCACGAAGTCTGGCCACACGGACGTAGTCTTCACCCAGCACCTGGATGCTGTTCCCACGCATCGACAGCATCTGGAGCCCGGCCTGGACGACGACGACCGACGCGATCGGCAGTGCCGCGTGGTGTAACACGTCGATAATGAAATCGACCGAGAGGCGCACGTCGGTCAACGCCGTCATCCGGCCACTGGCCGGGAAGAACTTGTTCTGGTAGGCCAGGAACAGCAACAGGATGAACGCGAACACGTAGAACGGGATCGATCCCAGGAGGACACCCACCACCGACGAGACCTTGTCGAACGTCGACCCTTCCTTGTAGGCCGTCAACGCCCCCCAGACGATCGCGATCGCGAAGATCAGGATCGTCGCCACCGTCATCACGAACACCGTCCACGGGAGCGCTTCGCCGATGAGCTGGAGCACCGGCTCCCCCTCTTTGAGCGATTGGCCGAAGTCCCCCTGAAGCAAGTTCGAGACGTATGCGATGTACTGCTCGTGGATCGGCGCATCGACGAGATTGAGTCGTTCTCTGTACACTGCGATCTGGTTATCTATCTCCTCCGGTGTCATGTTCTGGCGAGACAGTTGCCCCCGGAGCTGTACCAGTGGTCCCCCTGGCATCAGTCGAAGGATTCCGAAGGTTAGTGTGATGGCGGCCCACACCGTTAACACGGAGCGAGCTACCCGTTCTGCGTAGTAGCGCATGGTGGAGTCCTTACGCTTCACACAAATATGGATTACGGTTCCCGGCGGTTCGTCGAACCGGGTGCCCCCGAGGAAAACATCAGTTCGTCAACTGCATCGGTGGCGGGCTCGCTGTCACTCTGTCGACGCGGCGGACCGACGCTCGCGACGACAGCGACGTGGCCCCGACCTCCCACCCAGGGGTCCGGGCCAGATAGCTGTCCGTTAGTTGCCGTTGTACGTCATCTCGCCCTGGCGCGGGAGCCAGGTGTTGGCGTACTGCACCTGTGCGACTTCGGCGTCTTCGGCCGGCACGTCGAACCGCTTCGAGGAGATGAACGTCTGGTTCAGCCCCTCCTGGATCGGGATCATCGGGAGATCCTGGTTCGAGACCCACAGGAGTTCGAGTGCGAGCTCGGCCTCGGTCTCGCTGTCGGCGGTGGTCCCGAGCGTCCCGACGTCCTCGACGGGGTTGACCGTCAGCTCGCCGGAGCCGCCGAGTGCCGGAACGGTGATGTCGGCTTCGGAGCCGTCGCGGGCCTCGACAGCACCCGGATAGGCGTAGCCGTTGGGACGAAGTGTCGCACCGGGATCGACCATCTGGTGGCGCAGGTTGTGGTACGGGTGAGCGGCACGCGCGAACGCCGCCGTCCAGTACTCGGCGGTCGCGTCGAAGTTCCCGTTCGCCCAGCGACCGTCGGAGCCACCGAGTTCGCCGAACGGCACCGTCGAGAAGCTCACGTCCATCCCGAAGGCGTTGAGCTGGTCTGCCACGGACTCCATCGCGGTGACCCAGTCGGACCAGCCACCGGGGGCGATGAGCTCGAAGGAGAGGGTGTTGCCGTCCTCGTCCTCCCAGACGTCGTCGCCGTTGCGGCTGTAGCCGGCCTCTTCGAGTACGCTCGCGGCCTGTTCGGTCTCCTTGGACTCGCGACCGTACGTCTCGAAGTCCCCCATGGAATCGCCGAGCCAGTTCTCGAGCTGGGCGTTGGGCAGTGCCGTGGGGACGCGCGGAGCGACCTTGGTACGCGGGTCGGAGTTGGCTGCGACCTGCGTCCGGTCCATGGCGTACGCGATCGCCTGACGGACCGCGCGTCGACCCAGGTGATCGTGGTTGTGGTTGGGGATCAGTCCGACGCCGCCGTTGCGGGGCGTGCGGTACTCGTTCACCGCGTCGGGCAGGTCCGAGACGACGTTGCCCGGCGTGTAGATGGTGAACATGCTCTCGATGTTGCCCGAGAGCAGCGCCTGGTGGATCGCCGTGTTGCCGTCGAAGTACTGGAACGCGTACTCTTTGAAGTTGATGTTGTCCGCGTTCGGGTGATCGGCGTGACGCTCCGTGAGGATCACCTGCTCGTCGGCCTCGCCGTACTGGAAGATACCGTTGCCGATCGGCTCGTCGTCGACGAACTCGGTCAGTGCCGAGGTGTCGTCTGCCTCCTGAACCTCCGAGAGAACGTCGCCGTAGCGGGAGTGCTTGGTGGCGAGTCGGTTCTCCAGCACAGAGAACTCGATCAGCGACGGGTTGATGTCGCCCTCGACGGTGATGGCGACGGTCCGCTCGTCGATCTCCTCGACGTCGCTGCCCCAGTCCCAGATCGAGCTACCGGACTCGCGGTCGAGTCGCAGATAGGTGGCCAGGTCCTGGGCGGTGACCGGCTCGCCGTCGTGCCAGGTCGCACCCTCCTGAAGCACCATCTCGAAGGCGTCGCCCGTGTACTCCCACTCCTCGATGATCGCGGGCTCGTACTCGCCAGTGGCGTAGTTGAACTCCGCGAACGGATCGAAGATGAGCTCGTTCGAGATCTGTGCCGTGTTCTGGCCCCAGGGGTTGAACTGGATCTCGTCGGGCGCGAGGTTCGTCCCGCTGAGGTGACGAACGTCGGCGACCTCCATCGAGTCGTCTTCGGTCGACATGTCGTCGTCTTCGGTCGACGTGTCGTCGTCCCCACCCTCGTCGGCCGGCGTACTGTCATCCGTACCCTCCGAGCCGTCACAGCCGGCAAGTGCAGCAGCACCTGCCGCGCCTGTCAGCGCGACGAACCGGCGGCGGCTAAGAACGTCTTTGTAGTCGTTGGACTTGTCTGCCATATCCACGTTATCCCGCGTCGTTGTCTGATAATAAAGGTTTTGGATAATTCTACACAGGGGGTTCAGATAAGGATTTGAAGAAGTTAGCTAACCTTTTTTCGGCCTATGTCGGAAAACCCGAGCCTCAACGTGCATGTCGAACAGATGGTATTGATCCACACACTGAACAGCGGGTGGCTCGCAGACGGCAACGTCTGCCAAGCTATGACGGACCTAGTTGTGTATATATCATACAATATTGATGCAGGGAGAAGCAGTCAACCGGTGAGCAGGCACCACAGCCAGAGACATGCCAGCGTCGCCGAGATACCGACGAAAGTGCTTCTCTTCGAGGATTCAGACCCGATACACGATCGAGGACTTCGACGGCGAACGCCGGCTAGCATCTGAGATCGGACCGTCGGCGTACCGGTGTGAGCGAGTCTATTGCGATAGGCAGCCAAGACCATCACTATCGATGTTGAACGAGACACCAATCGACAGCAATTCGTTGTGGGTTCGACTGATAGGGGACCGTTCGACTATCGTCCACCTATGACCGGAGCAGAGCGTCTCTCGATAGGTGTTGCGCGATCAGTACGGGAGAGTAACAAGGGAATCAGAGAGCACCGGGAGTGCGCTGGTAGCCCCGACGGGAGATGATTCAGCTGTTGTCCGATTAAATCCGCTTCACAGACCCCGACGAGAAGGTCTGCGTATTCGTACGACGGTCGTCGAAGACCTGGTCTCGTACTACCCGAACAGTGTCTGGGCGGCTGTATTATCACTTTTCTATACCATCTCACATCTTGAATGTTTGGCGGACAGCCAGAGTCACGCGCGTGAGACATCGGTGCTGATACTGTCAGATGTGAATTTGCAAACGACTTACCACCCCACATCGGAGAATATCTTCGTGGACCGAAGCTAACAGTACGGGACCACGTACGCCCGACGATCGGACCGAAACGCACCTCGACCGGCTCGAACTGAGAGAGCAGCGATGTCGTCGGCCGTCCATCCCCGAACGTGATCGGCAGTTCAGAGCTGCGAAGCTGACAGTGCGGGCAGCGGGGTAGAGATTCGGCGAGACACGAGAGACGCGGGCTCCCGAACCCTGTTTCGGTTGAGTATCTCTGTGAGAGTGTTTCCCCTAAGATTCCTGATCGTTTCTATATAGCGGCGATGGTCTCGGCACGACTGTCTGTCGGCATTTTCGATCATGGGGTTCATCTGCGAGTTCGACCGCAGTGACCCACTCAACGCCTTTGCTGTGCGTTGTTGGTCGTTCACACGCCCCGTGTTCCCTGTTGACTTTCGCCATAGAAAACACACGCTGGATATGTCCTGAATAACTGGCATACATATACTATCAAGAAACGCCGGGCGGAAGAGTAATAGTAGTACAATTGTTATTGCTATCAGAGATCGCTACATCGGCGGCCGAACTCTGAGGACGACTTCCCTCGAGAGCGAGTCTCGACGGACCTGAGAAGCGTGTCGGCCACCCGGAAACGTCGTACAGTCCACTCGTCCAGCAGTGAAAAAATCCGTTATACGGGATATCCCGAGGTCCTAATAACCAGGGACCGTAGATTCTTCCAGTAGGCGGTAACCCAGACAGTGGGAAACACACGTCGGCTGGAGTGGTCCGACGCAGCCGTGTATTGTGCGAAAGATCGTGTACTTGTTCTCTAATAGTGAACAGCTGGCGAGGATAACACTGGTGCTCTCGACACGGGCGTCGGGCGGTGCATCGTGACCACCCTTCACCGAACCGCGGCCGTCGATGCCTGTATCCGTCTCGCGAAGTAGCGTATGAGAATTTGAGTTATCAACGACCCTATTTGTGGAGATATTTTCCCATGATATACTCGTTTAGCCCTATCTATATTCGTAATTCTATATTTGGTAGAGTTTTGGGCCAAGTGGTACCATCAATCAGCCATATGAGATTTATATTGTCTATTCACACACCAGAATGGAGGATTCCGATCGGTGTGCTGGATGGCCCCGTTCTACAACACATAAGAGCACACGTCCCCACGGGACGTGTATGGGACTGCTGGACGGACTCAAGAGCATCCTCGGGACGAAGGCCGAAGCCGACGCAACTCGGGACGCCGACCCGGAAGACCTCTTCGGGATGTCGACGGCCTACGTCACGATGGAGGCCGACCTGGGCTACGCCCCGACCGGCGACGCCGCGCTGTGTTTCGCCGACGTCGACAACACCGACTTTCAGGACGCCATGGCGGAGGTCGAGGCGATCCTCGAAGCCGGCGAAGTGGATACGGGAACGACGGCCGACTTCACGACCGACGAACACGGCTACGACTGGATCGTTCTCCACGACGACGGCTTCGAGGATCTGGTCACGTCGATCCACTTCGCCGCCGACACGCTGATCGAGGCACGGTACGGATCTCGGCTCCTGGCTGCGGTCTTCGCCTTCGAGCGCGAACGCGACGGACAGCTCGTCTACTGGGTGTACTCCTTCCGTCGGGGCGCGTACTACCCGTTCGCACCGAAAGACGACACGGACCACGAACGCGACGCCAGCGCCGAGTTCAAACTGGACTCGAACCTCGACGGAGAGCTGACTGTCGAATCGGACAAGGAGTACTGGTATCCGCTGTGGCCCGACCGGCCGGGGAACCACCCGTGGGAGTGACGCCAGTGCCTGACGGCGTCGCGGTCTCGGACCACGTCTCGCTGTCGGAGCCAGCGGCGATCGACGCCGACGCCACGCCCGGCGTCTACCGCGTGGTCGGAACCGGCGACGGGACGGTGACGCTCCTCCGGGTCGCCGACGCGGACGCGTGCCGCGAGCACACCGGAGAAGTGTTCACTGTCGACCGCGACGATCTCACCGCGTTCGAACCGGCCGACGACCCCGATGGCAACCGCCCAGTCGGTGAGCGACTCCGGGACGGTCTCGACACGCTCGGCTGGCAGCTCCGGACGTTCGCCGGCTCGCTGGCCGACAGTCCCAGCCGTTCGACCCTCGCGGGGGCCGTCCTGCTCGTCGGGCTCGTCGGCGACCAGTTCGTGTCCGCGCCCGAGTGGGTCTTTTCGGTCGCGGTGTTCGCGGGGAGCCTCTCGCTCGCAGCGCTCGGCTCGAATCTACTGTAGCCCGTACCCAGCCATTTCCCTAACGGTGGTAATCTATATCCACCTGATCTCTAATATCGGAAAGCTATTTGTACATACCTCTGCAACGCGGTATAGGATGACACGAAAGACGACAATCTTGTTCATCGCACTCCTGCTCGTGTTCGGCGGCGGGACGGTCGCGTATCTGGTCCAGACCGACGGCGGAAGCGTCGACACCAGAGACGTGCGCTTTGCCGCTCCGGACGGACAGATGATCCACGGGACCCTGTACGTCCCGCCCGGTGCCAGTGCCGACGATCCCAGCCCGGGAGTCGTCGCGACCCACGGCTACATCAACACCCGGGAGACACAGTCACCGTTCGCCATCGAGTTCGCGCGTCGCGGGTTCGTCGTCCTGGCGATCGATCAGGCCGGTCACGGCCACTCCGATCCGCCAGCGTTCGGAAACGGCTTCGGCGGCCCGCCAGCCCTGTCGTACATGCGGTCGCTGGCGTTCGTCGACGACGACAACGTCGGGCTCGAGGGGCACTCGATGGGCGGCTGGGCCAGCGTCGCGGCGGCCCAGAGCGACCGCGACGGCTACGAGTCGGTCGCGCTGGTCGGCTCCTCGACGGGGAACTCGGGCGTCGTCGAGGGCAACGCGACCTTCCCGCGCAACACGGCCGTCGTCTTCAGCGAGTACGACGAGTTCTCGATGCTGATGTGGGGTGTGCCCCACGCCTCGAACGTCGAGCGAAGCGAGAAGCTCCAGACCTTGTTCGGTACTGACGAGCCCGTCGAAGAGGGGCGGACCTACGGGAGCCTCGAAGACGGAACCGCTCGCCGTCTGTACACCCCGGCGACGACCCACCCCGGCGACCACCTCTCGACGACCGCCGTCGGCGACGCGGTCGAGTGGATGCAGGTGACGCTGGACGGCGAGGACGAACTGCCGCCGAGCAACCAGATCTGGTGGCTCAAAGAGCTGGGAACGCTGGCCTCGCTGCTCGGTGGGGTCCTCTTCCTGTTCCCCTTCGGCGCGATGGTCCTCTCGGACCGGCGCTTCTCGGAGCTCCGTCGGACGGTACCCGAGCCGGCCGGCGTCGAGGGGCGGAGCTGGTACGGCGCGGTCGCGGTGGCCGCACTCGTCCCCGTGGTGACCTACTTCCCGCTGAACCTCGTCGGCCAGGGGTTCGTCCCGATCAACTGGCTGTTCCCCCAGCAGGTCACCAACGGCGTGATGGTGTGGGCCCTGGGGAACGGTCTGATCGTCGCCGGGCTGGTCGGCGCGTGGCACTACCGATCCGACCGTGACTCGCTCGCGCGCTACGGGTTCGACACGGACGGCTGGCGAACGGTCGCCCGGTCGGCCGTCGCGGCGGCGACGATCGTCAGCGGCTTCCTCGGTACGCTCGGAGCCGTTGGCTACCTCTTTGGCACCGACTTCCGGTTCTGGGTGTTCGCGATGAAGCTCCCGACGCCCACGCAGTTCCGGATCGCGCTGGTGTACCTGGTGCCGTTGACGCTGTTCTTCCTCGCACTGGAGCTGCTACTACACGGTCAACTCCGAACGGGTGACCGCTCCTTCCGGGAGGCACTGGCCCACAACTGGATCGCCGTCGTCGGCGGGTTCGTCCTGCTCCTCGCGGTGCAGTACGGCGTTCTCCTGACGGGGAGTCCGTTGCCCGTCGTCCAGCCGCTCCTGACGGTGCTGGCGTTCCAGTTCGTCGCCCTGCTCTCGATCGTCACCGCCGTCTCCACGTACTTCTTCCGGCGGACCGGCCGCGTCTGGGTCGGCGCGTTCGTCAACAGTCTGCTCGTGGCGCTGGTCCTCGTCGCGGGGACCGCGACGCACGCGCCGCTGTAGCCGTCCGGTCGGCTCTCTTTTGGCCGTCCGTTCCCGACGACGAACCGCTGCTCTCGTTTGAACGTTCGCATCGACTGTCGAGTGGCCCGTCGCCGGCAGCCACTTTCACTTTCACTCCCCTGTTAACGGAGGTTTATTACCCCCGACGCACAAGCCCCGTGTATGTCCACATCAGAGGACCTCGAAGAGCTGCCGGGCGTCGGTCCGGCCACAGCGGAGAAGCTCAAGGACAACGGCTTCGACGGCTATCAGGGAATCGCCGTCGCCTCCCCCGGCGAGCTGTCGAACACGGCCGACATCGGCGAGTCGTCGGCCGCCGACATCATCCAGGCCGCCCGAGAGGCCGCCGACATCGGCGGGTTCGAGACCGGCGCGACCGTCCTGGAGCGTCGCGAACAGATCGGGAAGCTCACCTGGTCGGTCTCGGAGGTCGACGACCTGCTGGGCGGTGGCATCGAGACCCAGTCGATCACCGAGGTGTACGGCGAGTTCGGGGCCGGCAAGTCCCAGGTCACCCACCAGATCTCCGTGACCGTCCAGCTACCGGCCGAGCACGGCGGTCTGGAGGGCAGCGCGATCTTCGTCGACTCCGAGGACACGTTCCGGCCCGAGCGGATCGATCAGATGGTGCGTGGCCTCGACGACGACGTTCTCGAAGACACGATGGTCCTGCACGGCCTCGTCGAAGAAGCGGGCGACGCCGACGCGGGCGACGAGGAACTGCTCGAAGCGCTCGTCGAGTCCGTCCTCGACAAGATCCACGTCGCGAAGGCGTTCAACTCCAACCACCAGATCCTGCTGGCAGAGAAGGCCCAGGAGATCGCCAGCGAGAGCCAGGACGACGAGTTCCCCGTCCGCCTGCTCTGTGTCGACTCTCTGACAGCTCACTTCCGTGCCGAGTACGTCGGCCGTGGCGAACTGGCCGACCGCCAGCAGAAGCTCAACAAGCACCTCCACGACCTGATGCGCGTCGGCGACCTCAACAACACCGCCGTCGTCGTCACCAACCAGGTCGCGGCCAACCCCGACTCCTTCTTCGGCGACCCCACCCAGCCCATCGGCGGGAACATTCTGGGCCACACGTCGACGTTCCGCATCTACCTCCGGAAGTCCAAGGGGAACAAGCGGATCGTCAAACTCGTCGACGCGCCGAACCTCCCGGACGGCGAAGCGGTCATGCGCGTCGAAGAGGGCGGCCTGATGGACGAGTAACGCACGACGCCCGCCGTTCGAGACCGGCCCCCGCGATGCGGTGAGAACACTCACCACGACCCCTTCGTTTCCCCTCGAACCCGCCGCCGTCCCGCGTCTTTCGCGCGTCTGACGCACCGCGGTGAAAGTGAAATCGGTCCAGAAGAACCACAAGACGGCAGTCGATCTCTAGTCGAAACGAGGGGGTTCGTGACGTGAGAGCGTCTCACGTCCGTCGAATCAAGCCGCCGACCGAACGGGCGGCAGCATTTTGTGGGATGGTGACGTACCACGCGGTATGAAGTTCGTCATCGTCGGCTACGGTCGGGTCGGGACGCGGACGGCACGCATCCTGGACAGCGAGGGCCACGCCGTCGTCATCGTCGAGAACGACCTCGACAAGGCCGATCGGAGCGCGGAGGAAGGGTTCGAGACGGTCCGGGGCGACGGCAACGACGAGTCCGTCCTCGAAGCGGCGGGGCTGGACGACGCCGACGCCATCGCGGGGCTGACCGGCGACCTCAACACCAACTTCGCGGCCTGCATGGTCGGCAAGGAACACGGCTGTCGAACCGTCCTCCGGATCGACGCCGACTACCGCGAGGAGATCTACGAGAAGTACGCCGCCGACGTCGACGAGATCGTCTACCCCGAGCGGCTCGGTGCGGCAGGTGCGAAGACCGCGCTGCTGGGCGGAAACTTCAACGTCCTGGCAGACCTCACCGAACAGCTCTCGGTCGCCAGCGTCACCGTCCCCGACGGATCGCCCGTCGTCGGCGAGCGCGTCGTCGCGCTCGATCTCCCCGGCGACGCGCGGATCTACGCCCACGGGAGCGACCGGGAACCCATGACGATCCCGCTCCCACGGACGAAGCTGGCAGCCGGCGACACCGTCGCAGTCATGGCCAGTCCCGAGACGCTCGACGACGTGCGAACGTCGCTCAAGGGAACGTAGTCTACCCCTCTCGGCCAGCGGCGTCGGCAGCGCTGGCGGCCAGGCGCGCTACCCGGAGCGGTTCCGGCCGTCCGCCCTCGGGCGTGAACGCGCGAACGACCTCGCCGGCCCTCTCCTCGTCGATGCCGACACTCCGGACGTACACCGTTCCGTCTGCGACCGAGACCGGACGACGCTCTGGCTGGGCTCGATAGATCGCCAGCCGATCCTCCGCGACCGCAGGATCGTCGAACCCGTCCCGAATCGCCGATTCGAGGCCCTCGCTCGCCTCGTAGGTGATCGAACAGACCGGGAGCCCGGTGGCGTCGTGGAGTTCGGCGAGATCGACGACGTTGAACCACGCGGGCGCGATGCCAGAGACCAGCAGGTACCGAACGTCCTCGCGGTCGAGCCGGTCGACCATATCGGCGATCTCGGCGGTCGCGTCGCTCCCACCGACCGTGCAACTGCCGAAAACGAATCCGTCGACGACCCGGCTGGCGCGGACGACGACGCCCGCCAGCGTACTCGTCGACCCGCGATACGACTCTGCGACGCCCAGCGCGCGGACGCCGGCTTTCATCTCGAAGTCACTCCCGAGTCTGCAGGCTGTCGATTACGTGTTCTCGCCTTTGATGTCGTCGAGCCGATCCAGTAGTTCGTCGTTCGAGGCCGTAAACTCGAACTCCACGTCACCGTCGTGCTCGTTTTCCGAGGTGGACAGTCCATCCTCGTCGTCGTACTCTGTGTCGTACTCCTGGTTGTCTTGTTCGGATTCGTCGTAGCTCCCAAACCCCATACATGTAACCATTATAGATTCCCCGTGATAAATCACTCGGCGGTTTTGCCGCTACCGCCACAGAACACGACAGTGAGGCTATAAGAAGCCGCCGTGGTACGGCTGTCACCGCCTCGGGAGATGCCCTCTCACCCGGTAGTCGGCAGTCTGAAACACGAGCCACCCCTATCGGGAACGATGGCAGTCTACACCGTCACCGACGGCGCAGAGACGTTCACCTGCAACGCCTATCTGGTCACGGGCGAACGGACGACGCTGGTCGACGCCGGTGCGTACGCCGGCGTCGTGGACGCGATCAGAGACCACGTCGACGAACTCGATCGGGTCGTCTTGACCCACCAGCACGGCGACCACGTCGCGGAGCTGGCCGCCGTCCTCGACGCGTTCGACCCCGAGCTGTACGCCTACGGCGAGCACCCGCGACGAGATCACGCGCTCGCCGACGGC
Organism: Halomicrobium sp. HArcht1-1; assembly: GCF_058933285.1. Taxonomy (NCBI): domain Archaea; kingdom Methanobacteriati; phylum Methanobacteriota; class Halobacteria; order Halobacteriales; family Haloarculaceae; genus Halomicrobium; species Halomicrobium sp. HArcht1-1. The sequence goes on along the minus strand of NZ_JBZYDL010000001.1, from coordinate 563,232 downwards.
GACACCGTCACGGTCGGCGACCACGACTGTACGGTCGTGTACACGCCGGGCCACGCCGACGACCACGTCTCGCTGGTCTCCGAGACGGCGCTGTTCTCCGGCGACGTGGTCGTCCACGACGACGGCGCGTTCGACGACGGGAGCTTCGGCCGGACCGACGCCCCCGATCAGTCTCGCGAGCGGCTCATCGAGTCGATTCGGGACCTCCTCGACCGACTCCCCGCGTCGGTCGGGGCGATGTACGCCGGCCACGGCAGCGTCTTCGAGGGCGACGTGCGAGCGGTCGTCGAACGCGCGCTCGAACGGGCAGAGCGCCGAGAGCCGAAGTACCCAGACGAGTAGCGAGAAGTCCCCCACGGCTGCGAGCGGTCGCGAAGACCGCTCTCGTTGATTGTCGGGACGGACGGGCAGTCGGCAGTGTCACTCGAACACTCGACCGAGGACGTACAGCCCGGCACCCACGACTGCGAGCGGCGCGTGGACGACGCTGGTCACGCCGTCCCGGACGATTTCGAGTCGGCTGGACAGGCCGTCGGTGACGGGGACGATCTCGATCCCGAAGCCGACGGACGCGAGCGAGCCGACGTCGCGGGGGGCGGCCGCGACGAACATCGCCGTCGTGCCGAGCACGACCAGCAGGAGGGTCGTGTGCGTCCCCGTCCAGTTGGGGAGCGCGTCGGTGAGGCGGACTACGATCCCGAAGACCACCGGCACGGCGATCGCGGCGGCAGTCACGGCCAGGGGCGGTGCGGTCGCGAACGCGACGATCGAGACGATCCCACCCGCGACGAGGACGACCGTGACGCCCATGAACTTCAGCGAGAAGCCGTCGTGGAGCCGCAGCGTCCAGGTACAGGCCAGCGCGGTCGTCATGATGTAGGCGATCCGGTGGGCGATCGTCAGGACACCGTCGGCGAAGCCACTCGCGGCGTAGACGAACTGCAGCGCCAGCAAGACGGCGAGGACGCCGAGCGCCTCGACGACGCTGACGCCCGGGAAGCCCGGTCTGGTCTGCTCTGTGGCAGTGTTGCTCATCGCTTCGGCGTCCACTGCGTGGGGCCGACGTAAGTCTCTGTGGGATCTGGTTTCAGCGCGTCGGCTCGCGGACGAAAGAGAGGGGTGGGTTGCGGTGTCCGGGCGCGCTCGGGAGGATGGGAGACTGAATGTACAGTCGGTGTGCGCGCCCGTGTCGACGGGTCAGGACGACCGTACATAAATACCCGTCAGACGGGCGTTCGACGGCGGCGTAGTCCGTGGGTTTTTCTCTCGCGCGTGCCTCCCCTCGAACATGACCTGGGCGGCACTCTTCGAGCGAGCGACGGCGTACGAGACGAGCGTCGAGAGCGTGCGTTCGGCACTGGAGGAGCGACGCCGTGACGGGTGAGTCGACCCGAGTCGTGGCCGACGCCGACGTACTCGCCGCGGACCTCCTCGTCGGTGGGGACGCCCGCGCCGCGCTCGATCACGTGCGCCGGCACGACTGGGTGACGCTGGTCGCCAGCGTCCCGCTGCTGGACGACGCCGAGGCGGTGATCGCCGATCTCGCAGACGCCTCGCTGGCCAGCGACTGGCGCGAGGGCGTGAGGACGGCGTGTCACTGCGTCGAGCACCCGCCCGACGACCATCCGGGGCTGGCCGCCGCCTACCGCGGCGAGGCCACGCACCTGCTGTCGTACGACGACACGCTCCGGTCGGCCAGGACCGGACTGTCGATCCAGCCCCACGCCGACCTCAGCGTCCGTCCGCCGGACGCGTTCGCCCGGCTGTTCGACCCCGCGGCGGTGTACGAGGCGACCCACGACGGCGACTACCCCGGACCGGACAGCGACCCGCGAGCGTAGGTCGCCGTCAGCGGTTCCCGTTGACGAGCCGGCTCCCCCACCGCTGGAGTGGGCGCGGGACGAACGAGAGCAGCCCCACGAGGACGGTCATCGCCAGCCCCGGCACGACGACGGCCTCGCCGCGCTGGAGTCCCCGGTATCCCGCCCGCGCCACCCGTTCGGGCGTGTCACAGAGGGTACGACCGACCGCCGAGTCGCCCATCCCCGCCCGCTCCTGGAACTCCGTCTCGGTCGGGCCGGGACACAGCACCGTCACGTCGACGGCGCTGTCCCGATGTTCGGCCGCCAGTGCCTGGGAGAAGCTGTTGACGTAGGCCTTGCTGGCGTAGTAGCCAGCCATGTACGCACCGGGGACGAAGCCCGCGACCGAGCCGACGTTGAGCACCTGCCCGGCGTCCCGGCCGTCGAGAAACTTGCGGGTCAGTTCGACGAGCACCGAGACGTTGAGCCGGAGCTGTGTCCGCTCCTCGTCGGGGTCGCTCTCCGCGAAGGGGCCGTGCGTGCCGACACCGACGTTGTTGACCAGCGTCTGGACGGCGATGCCACGGTCCGCCAGCGTCGCCCACAGCCGATCGGGCGCGTCGTCCGCCGCCAGATCCATCGCGACGACGTGAGTCGTGACGCCGTAGCGTTCGAGGTCGGCCGCGAGTGATTCGAGGCGGGCCGCCCGGCGGGCCACGAGAACGAGGTCGTGTCCGTGGCGGGCGAACTCCCGGGCCAGCGCCGCACCGATCCCGGCGCTGGCACCCGTGATCAGCGCCGTCCCGGCCGTCTCCCGTTCGCTGGTCACGCGTCACCCACTCCAGGGCCGTCGCTCGCGTGCAGCGATGGTCGACGGGACCGGTGGGTGTAGGCTCGATCGTTAGCCATCGATCCGACCCGTCGTCTCGACCCACTCGGCGAACGTCGAAAGCGCCCGGCCCCGGTGGCTGACGGCGTTTTTCCGCTCGGTGCCCATCTCGGCGAAGGTCGCCCCGTCGTGTTCGAAGATCGGGTCGAAGCCGAAGCCGCCGTCCCCTCGGGGCGCGACGATCGTCCCGGGGACGCGCCCGCGGAACAGCTTCACCGGGAGCGCCGCACCGTCGACTTGCGCGTCGGTGGTCGCTCCGCCCCGCTCGTCGGCAGCCAGGTCGTGTCCGCGCCGGTCGTCGTGATCGACGGAGCTGGGTGCAGCCTCGAAGCCGTCGCCGTCGCAGTAGGCGACGACGGTCTCGAAGGCGGCGCTGTGGTCGTCTTCCGGTTCGGTGAGTCGCCAGACCCGCTCGATGCCGAGCCGGTCTTCGACGTACGACGAGTACGGGCCGGGGAACCCATCGAGCGCGTCGACGAACAGACCGGAGTCGTCGACGATGACCGGCTCACCGACAGCCCGGTAGGCCTCGCGTGCGCCGTGGGCAGCGACGGCGGCGAGGTCGTCGCCCTGTACCTCGGTGTAGTCGAAGTCGAACTGCTCGACCGTCTCCGCGCCCAGGTACTCCCTGGCTTCGTGGACCTTCCCGGGGTTGGTCGTGACGAACTTGAGCATACCGCGAGTCGGGCGAGGACGGGAAAATAGCCGTCGATGTTCGCGACTCAGTCGACGACGACTTCGACCGCTTCGTCCTCGGCGTCTGGCTCCTCCTCGATGCCGCCCTGCTCTTGCCAGACCAGTGCGCCGACGACCGCGAGGACGACCCAGGAACGCCAGTTGGCGAGGTTCAGCGAGTACCCGATCCCGAACGGTTTCTCGACGAGCATCGAGTCGCCGGGTTGCCAGTACGAAGACAGCATCCGTCGAACGCTCGGGCGTTCGAAGTTGTACGGCACTCCGAAGAGTTCGCCGGACTGTGGTTTGTCGGCCATGGAATCCGGTACGGCACGCCGCGTTAAGTCGTTTTTCCTCGCTCAGCCCAGCAGTGAGGTGACGGGGCCGTCGAAGTTGATGATCACGGCCTGGGCCCGGTCGCCGAACACCGCCTTGCCGGTCGGGGACCGCTGGTCGCCGGTGAGGAACACGTGGTCGATGTCGTTGTCCGCGGCGGCTTCGAGGATGCGGTCGGCCTCGGTTTCGGCCTGTCCGATGCGTCCCGCGAGGACGTCCCACTCGACGTCGTAGTCGCCGACGACCTCCTCGACGACCGCCGCCGCCTCCTGGTGAACGTCGTCCATGATCACGCTGTCGTCGTAGCTCGTGTGTTCCTCCTCGGCCACGGCGTCGAGCGAGTCGCGTTTCTCTTCGAACGCCTCGTGAGTGAGCAAGGAGAGCACGTGGAGTCGCGCGTCTGCGCCACCGGCCAGCTGCGCGGCCTCGGTCAACAGTTCGCGACCGCGTTCGTCCGTATCGAGTACGACGAGTGCGTCGTCCATGTCAGGAGCGATCTGGCGGAGCCCACTTAATTTTCACTGGTATCGGCCGCGATCTTCGATCGCGTCGAGACGGTCGAGGACGGTGTCGTCGCGCTCGCTTGCGGTCCGGTAGGCGTCGGCCACGGCGGCCCGGAGCCGCTCGGCGTCGTCGGTGGTCCCGGCCAGCGACTGATCGAGGACGTGCAGGTCCATCGCGTGGTCCTCGGTGTCTCGCGTGTAGTAGCCCAGTCCGAAGTCGATGAGGAAGACGCCGGGGTCGCCCTCCCCGACGCGGACGTTCCGCGTCGTCGGATCGCCGTGGACGAAGCCGGCATCGTGGATCGCAGCGAGGTGCCGGCCGACCGCCCGGACTCGCTCCTCGGTCAGCCCGTCGCGCAGTTCTCGCTGACCGACCCGCTGGAAGACGATCCGGGCGTCTCGTGGATCGACGTCGTAGATTACCGGCGTCGGAACGCCGTGCCGGCGGGCCTCGCTGGTGAGGCGGGCCTCCTGTCTGGTGCGCTCCGAGCGCAGCCGCTCGTCCAGTTTCGGGTGGCGATACGAGCGAGGGCGGCGCTCCTTGACGACGCGGTCGCCCTCGAAGCGGACGAGCGCCTCGGCCCCCTGAATCTCGTCGGCGTCGCCGCCAACGCGAGCGACCGGTTCGCCCGCGTCCCAGGTCACCTCGACCTGATCGGGTCGGAAGTCCGAGTCGATGCCGGAGTCGGGTATCGACAGCGTGTCGCCGGCCGCGTACATCCGCGCGCCCAGAATCGCGATCATCCCGGCGTTGTCCCGGAGAAAGCGGGGCTCGGGCGCGTAGAACTCCGCACCGCGCTGTGTACACATCTCCGCGAGCATCGAGCGGAGACGCTCGTTCTGGCCGACGCCGCCCCCGAGGACGAGTTCGTCGGCGTCGGTCAGCGAGAGGGCGCGCTCGGCGACTTCGGTCAGCATCGCGAAGATCGTCTCCTCGAGTCCGCGACAGACGTCTTCGACCGGCGTACCGCGGTCGGTTGCCTGCTTGGCGGCGGACATGATCCCCGAGAAAGAGAAGTCCATCCCCTTGACGACGTAGGGAAGGTCGACGTACGTCCCGCGCGTCGCGTGGTCTTCGACCTTGGGACCGCCGGGGTGAGACCAGCCGACGTGGCGCGTGAACTTGTCGAGGGCGTTGCCGACGCCGGTGTCCATCGTCTCGCCGAGCACGCGATATCGTCCCGAGCGGTACCCGAGGACGTGCGCGTTGGCACCGGAGGCGTTCAGGCAGATAGGCGAGGAAAACCCCGAGAAGTAGCGCCCGACTTCGAGGTGTGCGACCATGTGGTTGACGCCGACCAGCGCCACGTCGAACCGCTGTGCGACCGCCCGCGCCGCCGTCCCGACGATCCGCAGGCACGGTCCCAGGCCGGGGCCACGCGAGAAGGCGACGGCGTCGATTGGCGGGCCGGTCTCCGTGTCGGGCGCTCGCTCGCGGGCGTGTTCGAGCGCGCGCTCGACGACGGCTGGAATCGCCTCACCCATGTGTTCTGCGGCCTCGCGGGGGTGGATGCCGCCGCTGTCGGGCTGGTAGGCGTCGGTCTCGATGAAGACGTGGTCGTCACTGGCGGCCGCCGAGGGATCTCGAAGCTCACTTTCGTCCGCCTCGAAGATCGCAGCACTGGCTGCCCAGGCTGTGCCTTCGATGCCGAGAACGCGCATTGTGAAGCCGCTATGCGGGCGTTACTCCCACTCGGTGTAGCCGCACTTGCCGCAGTGTTTGCGGTCGTCGTGCTCGGCGAGGAAGGTGTCGCCACACCGGGGGCACTGCTCGCGCTCGATCTGACCGTCGTCGCTGTAGTACTCGTGACGGGCCATCTTATGCCTCCTCACCCGACTCGCCGTCGGCGACGATCTTGTTGCGTTCGAGCATGTGGTCTTGCTCGACCTCGCGGGCGAACTCGGGCGCGTCGTACACTTTCGCGTAGCCGACGGTCTTTCGCATCCCGAACTTCGTGTCGAGCTCGTGGACGACGACTTCTTCGGCGTCCTTGTTGAGCTTGGCCGCGAGCGAGTCGCGCACGGAGAGTCGCGACGGCGTCGCCTCGTCGTGTCGCACCTCGAACCGAACGTCGGTCCGGTGTAACATCGGGTTGTCGTCTTCTTTGATGATGTCGATTTCCATGGTTCGTTGTCCCTACATTGCCCCTGAAGCGCGTAAAAGGATTTCGAACGGCGTACAGCTCCCAACCCTCGCGGCGGGCGCGGACCCGACGGCGTCGCGAACGACACGTGAAGAGAGAGCCGGATCGACGGGGACGACGAGTCGACCGTCGACACGCTCTACCAGACGATGTATAAGAAAGTGGAGTTGAGAGAACGAATACCGTGGTAACTGTTGCACCGCATTTTGGGGCGTGAAAAGTATTTCTACAGAGTGTGCCGTGGTACCGTCTCTCAAAACCAATCGACTTTCTGAAACTTCTTGTATGGCGAGAGTCTTGGTGTACGTACGGCAGTGGTCCCGCGACCGCTCGCCCCCACGGAGCACTCACAATGTCATCGAACACGTCCCATCTTCGCACACGATCCGAGCGTGGTCCCGCAGTCGATTCCCCGTCGTTCGCGACGCTGGTCGGTTTCCCCGTCCTCCTCGTCGCCGCTCTCGTCGCCCTGAGCTATCCGCTCGCAGCCGCGACGGCCCTCGCCGCGACGGCACTTGCAGTGAAAGGCACGCAGTTCGGACTGGCCGCACTTGTCCGCCGGACGAACGACGCGCCTCGTCGGGTCACCGTCCCCGGCGTCGGCACCGTGACCGTCAGCATCGCCCCGCTGTGAGACTACCCGTCACGCCGTGACAGCCGACGGTGCGAGAACGAGACGCCACGCTCTTTGAATCACGACTGGTTTTCGCTGCGACGACACGATTGCGGCGAGGTCGCCGTCACCTACTCCTCGGTGACCGGCGCGTCCATGCGTCGAACGTCGAGCACCAGTTCGTCGGCGGTCTCGGAGACGGCCGTCACTTCGCCCGCGACGACCAGATCAGCGCTGGGCGTCGGCCCGACGACAACCGGATCGCCGACCTCGATACTGCCGAGGGTCCCCTGGAGGGAGACGTGTGCCGTACACTCCGTCGGGTGGTGGACGTTGGTCAGGTCGATCTCCTCGACTGTGGCGTCGATCCGGTCGAACGCCTGCGAGACGGTCACCGTCTCGGCGTCGTCCATCGGCTCGCGACCGATCGCGGCGAAGGCCGCTGGCGTCGGCTCGTACCCGCCGGTGGGTCCCTGGACGCTCTCGACGAGTCCGATCGACTGGAGGGTCGTGAGCTGGTTCTGGACCGTCCCCGAGCTGCGGTCCAGGATCTCGGCGACCTGACCGCTCGTGACCGGGCCGTCCGCGGTCTCGTGTTCGTTGATGAGTGTCGTCACGAGCTGGGTCTGTGTCGGAGAGAGGTCGATGTCGTTCGTGTTCATTTGTTGATTGTCTGTTGACGGTCGGCAACCATGAGTTTCGTGGTCGTGACTGCTAGAGATCGATCGACGGCGTCAGCGGCGGACGGCGCTTGTGTCTGGTGGTTTCGCACCATTTCCGGACCCGCTGGACCGTCGCTCGATCGACGGCGAGTCGCTCGGCGACGGCGGCCGGTGGTTGCGCTTGGTCGACGAGCGCGTGGAGGATCTCGTCGAGCGTCTCGGGGTCGACCCCGAGTTTCTGTGGGTCGCTGTCGGCGCGTCCCGCCGTCCGGGTCGACCGGTCGAGAATGTTCGACGGCACGTCGACCGCTCTCGCGAGCGCGCGTACCTCGGTGTGATAGAGCGGTGCCAGCGGCGCGAGGTCGACGCCGTCGTCCCCGTGTTTCGTCACCGACCCCAGGAGCCGCCGGGTACGGTCGACGGAGCCGAGCACGAGCCGGTCGGTCGTGTTGGCGACGTAGTACAGACACGCCATTCGGAACCGTTCGCGTGCGTTGTCGAGCGCGACGACGTCGTCGGCCGGTTCCCCAGCAGCACCGATCACGCGCTGGAACGCCGAGAGCAGCGGCCGCAACTGGAGTCGCTCGTACTCGATCGACAGCATCGACGCGACCGCCTCCGCCGCCCTGGCCGACGCCTCGTCGTTCATGTTGGCCGGCAACACGAGACCGCTGACCCGATCGACGCCGACGGCTTCGATCGCCAGCACCGCCGCGACCGTCGAACCGACTCGCCCGTCTAGCGCGACGGCGACGCCCTCGGCACCGGCCCGTTCGAGCGTCCGTTCGACGAAGCGGGGCAACTGCTCGCGAAGTTGCTGGACCGCCTCCGACTCGGTCGCAAGCTCGGAGCGCTCACGGGCCAGTGCAGGATCGTGTGCGCTGGGCTTCGAGTCACTCACGACGACCACCGCCCGGCGACGCGCGCGAACCGCGACCGTGTCGCTCCAGAGGGCGGACACCGCCGGACCCACGGCGGTGCCGGCTGCCCCGCTCTCGGCAGACCACTCCTCGTGAGACGGAGACCGCCAGCGCGATAGCTGTCGCCGGCCACCGGGCAAACGGCGTCGGCTGTCGGCCGGACGACTCGATCACAGATCGTGGCGTGCAGTACACGGTACCAGCAGTTCGACTCGTTACTGATAGTGATTCCCTACCAGGGGAACTAATGGGTAGGGGCCTCTGGGAGGTCCTAGTACAGGTATAGTGGCCATCGACTTTCAATGGCTACGATATCAGACGGGCAGCCGGCGCATCAGCGCGGGCAGACGGTTGCGAAGCTTCGTCTTGAAGCCCCCCTCCAGCTCGTGGATGCGGGCCATCTCGTCGTCGGTCAGGGAGAACTCGAAGACAGCGAGGTTGTCGGCCAGGTGGTCGCGGCTGGTGCTCTTCGGGATGGCGACGACGCCGTCCTGCTGGACCAGCCAGCGCAGTGCGACCTGTGCCGGACTCCGGTCGTAGCGGTCGCCGATCCGGGCCAGCAGATCGTCCCCGAGGACGCGGCCCCGCGCGAGCGGGCTGTAGGCCGTCAGTGCGATCCCCGCGTCGACACAGTACTCTCGCAGCGCCGACTGATCCTTGTAGGGATGGTACAGCACCTGATCGGCGACGATCGGGGCGTCGACGGCGTCGCCGGCCGCCCGTAGCTGCGACTGCGTGAAGTTGCTCACGCCGAGGTGTTCGACCAGCCCCCGCTCGCGCAGTTCGGCCATCGCGGCGAGGGGTTCTTCGACGGGGACGCGCGGGTGAGGCCAGTGGATCAACAGCAGGTCGACGTAGTCGACGCCGAGCGTTGCCAGACTCTCCTGGACCGTCGAGACGACCGCCTCGCGCCGGAGGTTCGAGCGCCACACCTTCGTCGTTAGGAAGATGTCGTCGCGATCCACGTCGGCCGCGGCGATCCCTTCGCCGACCGCCCGCTCGTTGTCGTACACCTGTGCGGTGTCGACGTGTCGATAGCCGAGATCCAGAGCGGTCCGAACCGTCTCGGTACACGCTGTCCCGGTGTTTTGCCACGTTCCGAGCCCGATCTTCGGGATCGACGCACCGCCAGCTTCGACGTGTTCCATAGCCGACGTTGCGCCGGGACCACAAAGAACGTCGCGGCGTCGCGGGAGGGGAAGGACAATGACACTTGGCCCCGACAGTCGACGTATGAGTGCCGACACTGTTCTCGTCGAAGACGTAATGTCGACGCCGCTCGAGACGACGAGCCCGGACGCGACCGTCCGAGCCGTCGCCGAGCAGATGCGCGAAGCGAACGTCAACGGACTCTTCGTCCCCGGTGCGGACGCAGGAATCGTCACGACGACCGACGTGGTCCACGCCGTCGCCGAGGGCGCGGACCTCTCGGAGACCCGGGTCGCTGACGTGATGACCTCTCCCGTCGAGCGCGTCGAGACGACGACGGAACTCAACGAGGCTGCGGCCATGATGACCAACTTCGGCATCAAACACCTCCCGGTGATGGACGACCACGGCGACTACGTCGGAATGGTCTCCTCGACGGACACGACCGGCGAGTTCGCCTAGGCCGTCTCGGGGCGGGCTCTTTTCTCCCGCACGGTCGAACGACCGGACATGAGAGTCGACTGCGAGGGGTGTGCCGGCTGCTGTATCGACTGGCGGCCCCTGACCGACGCCGACATCGATCACGAGCGGCGCGGCAGTCGCCAGCCTCTCGACGAGACCAGCAACCTCGTCCCGCTGACCCGCTCGGAGGTGCGTGCGTTCGTCGACCGCGGTCACGGCGACGCCCTCACGCCCCGCCTGTTCGCCGACGACGACGGCGTCACCATCGACGGGCACAGCGTCGCCGCGATCGACGGCCGGCCGGCGTTCTACGTCGGCCTTCGCAAGCCGCCCAAACCCGTCGCGCCGTTCGACGCCGACCCCACCTGGCTGGAGACCTGTGTCTTCCTCGATCCCGTGACCCTCCAGTGTCGGCTCCACGACGGCGAGCTGTACCCGGACACCTGCGGAGCCTACCCCGGCGAGAACCTCTCGCTGGCCGTCGAGACCGAGTGCGAGCGCGTCGAGGCTCACGCCCCCGGCGAGGCCGCTGGCGAGCGACTCAGCGACGACGAGCCGCCGGCCGACGCCACGCCGTTGCTCGGCCCGGCCGCGCTGGGCTCGAAGCTGTTCGCACACCCCGAGCCCGAGCGCCTCTCCGGCGTCGTGTCCCGCCTCGTCGCCGACGAGCTGACGGCCGCCGACCGCGTGGAGTTCGTCGCCGTCGCGGCCGCCTCCGCACCCGGGACCGGAGCGATCAGCGACGACTGGTACGAACGGTACCGCGAGCGCGCACGGGACACAGCGTCGTGGACCGGGCGAGCGATCGAGCGCTGGCAGACCCTCGCCGACGCGGTCGGTGAGCCGGCACCGGAGCCCGAATGCGCACGCGAGATCGAGGACGACGACGGCGCACCGCCGACGCCGGGCTGGGACTCGATCGACGACACGTCCACCTGAAGCGAGCGCAAGTCGAAGGCAGTCGTTGGCGACGGAACGCGAGCGGACGGTCAGGTGTCGGAACCGGATTCGACGGGCGGCCACTCCGGGTCGACGCCGACAACGTCCGCCGTCCAGGCCCAACACTGTTCCTCGGTGGCTTCCTCGACCGGTTTCGCCTCCGTGCGCTCACAGTCTGAAAAGTACCCGCCGTGCAGGCCGTCCGTGTCGTCGGTCGTCGCCAGAAAGAGCGACGTTTCGGCGGCCGCCCGTTCGGAGTCGACGGGGCCGACCGGGAGCAGCCCGCCGACGAGGCCGAACAGCTTCCAGCCGAGCCGCGAGAGCCCGCCGGTCTCGCGTGCCAAACGACTGCTCGGGACGATGCCGGGGTGGCAACACGACACCGTGACGGCGTCCGTTCGTCGGGCCAGTGCCCGCGTGAACGCGACGTTCGCGAGCTTCGAGTCGGCGTAGGCCTGCTGTCCGGTCGGCCCGTCCGGACCGAGGAACCGGTCGGTGTCGAGTTCGCCCCGCCGGTGGAGGTCCGACGAGACAGTGACGACGCGCCCGCCGGCCGCGTCCAGCAGCGGCCACAGGTCGTGGGTCAGCCGGTAGTGCGCGCAGTGGTTCACCGCCACCGTCAGCGCCACCTGTGTGCGGGTGCCGTCCGAGCGCTCGCCGGTCGCCGCGACGAGGCGGCGCTCGTCCTGCCAGGTCCCGGCGTTGTTTACGAGCGCGTCGAGGCGGTCGTAGTCGTCGGCGATCGCGTCGGCCAGCGCACCGACGGCGTCGAGTGTCGACAGGTCCGCGTGGTGGAACGTCGCCGCGCCCGCCGTCTCCCGGCGGACCGTCCGACAGATCTCGTGGCCACGCTCGGCGTCGCGGCCGTGGACGAGGACCGTCCAGCCCCGCGCTGCCAGCCCGCGGACCGTCTCACGTCCGATCCCGCTCGTTCCCCCAGTGACCAGCGCGACCCGGCTGTCGCTCATGGCAGGTCGTTGGGCGACCGAGCGAAAAAGAGCGGGGTTACAGTGACTCGTCCTCCGGGCTGCCGGCCACCGCGAGCGAGGAGCCCCGATCGTCGTAGTACTTCCGTCCGATGTAGGCGTCGGGCAGCCGCGAGACGACCGTCTCGAACAGTTCGTCGGCGCTCTCGTAGCTGTCGTCGTCGACGTGCTCGACGATCGACGCCAGCGTCTCCGACTCGTCGCTGTCCGGCGCGATAACCGTCACCTGTCCGAGGCGGTCACGCACCGTCGAGAGGGTGACCGGGTACGACAGTTCCGCGTCGAGATACGCCCGCAGGTCGTTTCGCTCCGTCAATCGTTCCTGTGACATAACGCGACGGTGTCGACGGCCCGCCCGCCCCACCGTCGTCCGGACCTTCCCGTGACGGTACTTCGTTATTCGGCGCTTTGTGAGTCGTCGGCATCGTCGCGCCCGGCTTACCGCCACCGGGCGACCACGCGCCGGCCGGCTTACTCGGACGGCGGGCCAGCCCCGCAGTCGGCCTGTCTTCTCAGTCGTGGCCGTACACCGGGACCGGTTCGTACGGTTCTTCGAGGTACTCCATCTCCGAGGTCGAGAGGTCGATCTCCAGTGCTTCGACGGCCGCTTCGAGGTGTTCGATGCTCGACGTGCCGAGGATCGGCGCGTCGGTGTACTCGTTCTCGAAGTGCCAGGCCAGCGCGATCTGGGCCATCGTCACGCCCTTCTCGTCGGCCAGTTCCTGGACGCGCTCGTTGATCGCCTCGCTCCCCGGCCCCTCGTCGTAGGGGAGCCCGATGTTCTCCTTCTCGTGTTCCCCGCGCGTCGTGCGAGTGAACTCCTCGTGGGGGCGGGTCAGATAGCCCGCGCCGAGGGGGCTCCACGGGATGACGCCCACGTCCCACTGCTCGCAGACGGGATACATCTCGCGCTCCTCCTCGCGGTAGGTGAGGTGATAGAGGTCCTGCATCGTCTCGAAGCGGGCCAGGCCCTCGCGCTCGCTGACGTGCAGGGCACGCTGGAACTGGTGAGCCCACATCGAGGAGGCACCGATGTGACGCACCTGGCCGCGCCGGACGGCGTCGTCCAGCGCCCGCAGCGTCGTCTCGATGGGGGTATCGTAGTCCCAGCGGTGGATCTGGTAGAGATCGACGGTGTCCATCCCCAGCCGCGCCAGCGAGGCCGACAGCTCCTGTTCGATGGCCTTCCGCGAGAGCCCCTGCCTGTTGGGATCGTCGCCCATCTCGCCGAAGACCTTCGTGGCGACGACCTGCTCGTCGCGGTCGTACTCGCCGAGCACGTCGCCGAGGATCGCCTCGCTCTCGCCCGTCGAGTAGACGTTTGCCGTGTCGAAGAAGTTGATCCCGAGTTCGAGCGCGCGCTCGATCAGCGCCTCGGAGTCGTCCCGGTCGAGCATCCACTCGTCGCCGCTGCCGAAGCTCATACAGCCCAGGCAGATCTTCGAGACCTCGATCCCGGTCGAGCCGAGTGTCGTGTACTCCATACATATCCCCGTTGCGGGGGCTGACCAAGTAGTCAACGGCACAGTTCTGACACGACGAGGGCGAAAACTGGCCCGCCGGAAGCCGATACACACAACTACCGGGCCGCGCACCTCCGAGCATGGACGTTGCACACGTCGCGCTGTGGGTCTCGGACATGGATCGTGCGATCGAGTTCTACACCGAACTGGGGCTGGAACGCCAGTGGTCGTTCACGCTCGACGGCGTCGAGAACGTCTACGTCGGCGGCGACCACGGCGAACTCCAGTTGCGCCACGACCCCGACCGGACGACGCCGATCGCGCCGAATCGGGCGGACGTAGATCACGTCGCGCTCACCGTCGACGACACCGAGGCGACGGTCGAGCGCGCCACCGACGCCGGTGGGACGGTCGTCACCGCCCCGACCGTGATCGAACCGGCCGACGCCTACGTCGCCTTCGTCGAGGACCCGGAGGGGTACGTCCTGGAGTTCGTGGAGCCGCTGGACTGAGAGGGCTGATTTCGGCAACCGCACGTCATTCGTCAGGCAGTGAAGTTGCGACCCGCTGTAGAGGAGGTTCCAGCGCATTTATTATTGTTGTCTGAGTTAACAGAATGTGGAGAGTCCGCCGAAAGATTACCTCCTCATGCGAGAGGATGCGTGGTCAAGTCGATTAGAAATATTCGCCATAGGGATGTTTTCGATAGCCGTCGCAGGAGTAGTTATGTTCGGAATGAGGCCGGTCGTCCCTAACACAATCTGGATCGTCGAACTCCTCGTCATCCTTTTGCTCAATGCGTTTATCCTCACATTTTCAATGATTCTCGTACCGTTCGTATCGTATCAGATTGGTATCGGTCGGTGTGAATCGAAGTGAACTGTTTGATACTGGGTTTCTCCCTGTTGTCCAACTACCGGCCGGCTTACTGTGGACGATTTCGGCAATACGTTCTCGAATTCCAACGAGAAATCAGTGATCGTGACTCCAGAGACGCCAACGCCCGAGACTGACCGATCGTCCAGTCCTGGGGGCGACTCGGTGGGGTATTAGTCGCTAGCGCCCTACTCGTCTGATACGATGGCAGAAGCGAAGCCGGTCCAGCGAGCCGACGATCCGCTGGATCTGACTCTCTCCGAGGCGGAACTGGAGGCGTATCGCGATCACATCACCGACTTCGTCACCGAGCAGGTCGAGGCGGCCGGCGTCGAGACGGCGGTCATCGGGCTCTCGGGCGGCATCGACAGCACGCTCACCTCCCACCTCGCCGTCGAGGCGCTGGGCGCGGAGCACGTCTACGGGCTGGTGATGCCCAGCGAGGTCAACCGCGAGGCGAACATGAGCGACGCCGAGCGCGTCGCCAGCGAGCTGCTGGGGATCGAGTACGACGTGATCGAGATCGAGCCGATCGCCGACGCCTTCCTCGAGGGCTACCCCGACGCCGAGGGCGACCAGCTCGCCGTGGGCAACCTCCGGGTGCGCTGTCGGGCGGTGCTGAACTACCTCGCCGCCAACCACCGGGACTCGATCGTCCTCGGGACGGGGAACAAGAGCGAGGCGCTGGTGGGCTACTTCACCAAGTACGGCGACGGTGCCGTGGACTGTCACCCGATCGCGAATCTCTACAAGGGGCAGGTCCGCCAGCTCGCCAAACACGTCGGCGTCCCCGACGACCTCGCGGACAAGACCGCCAGCGCCGAGATGTGGGTGGGTCAGACCGACGAAGAAGAGATGGGACTGGACTACCCGACGCTGGACTCGATTCTCGCGCTCCACGTCGAGGGCGGAGTCTCCGCCTCGGCGACGGCCGCCGAGATCGGCGTCGGCGAGGACGCCGTCGCTCGGGTGCGGACGCTGTACGAGGGCAGCGCGCACAAACGGGCTGCTCCGCCGGGTCCCGACCCGCTGTGCTGACCGCCAGTGGCCGCTCGGACGAGCGACGGTGTCAGCGGACCTGTTGCTCGGGCCCGCGCCCGATGTACTCGGCCATGAACTGCCGCATCGTCTCTTCGTCGTACTCGTCCATGTCGAGGCGCTTGGTCCAGGCCGTCAGGACGTACGTCGCCGCCGGGTCCTCGACCGGCGTCGGGACCGCGAGGAAGCTCATGAAGTCGTCCGTGTACCGGTTCCCGTACTGCCGGAAGCTCTCGCGAACGTCCGGATCGATACCGTCTGGATCGTAGTAGACGACGATCGCCCCGTGTTCCAGTGCGTGGACGACCTCACCCAGCGGCGGAGCCGTCTCGTCGTCGTAGTACCCGCCCGTCGCCCAGTCGGCGTAGTGTGGCCCGGAGGTCGGCGGCATGTGCTCGTAGGTGAGCTCCGTGCCCCGGTCGACGTGCTGGGTGCCTTCGGACTCCTGTGTCGTCACCTGCGAGACGACGGCCTGATCGCCGCTGTCTGGGAGACTCGATCCAGCACCGCCTGCACCCATGAACACGACGACGTAGACCACGACCGCGATCGAGAAGCCGACGACACCGATCAGGATAGCCGGCCCCAGCGAGAGGATCCGGCCCTCGTCGCTCCCGTCGCGCTCGGCGACCCGTCGCTGATCGATCGACCCCAGCTCACCCTCGTGGGCGCTGCCGAGGTGATCGAGATACGCGTCCTCGCTGTCGAAGGACCCGTCACAGTACTCACAGTCAACCATTGTCTCGTAGTGCGCGTGGGACGGCTTCAATCCTTGCGCTCGGCCCGCGCTTCGACGAGGGTCGCGAACGCCTCGCGTTCCCGCTCGAACTGGCGGTCGCCGTCGGCCGACTCGGCGAGCAGCTCCTTGATCGTCCGGACCGCTCCGGCGTCGTTGTCGGCGACCGCGTGTGCGACCGCCAGCGGATCGTCGACGACCCGCGAAACCAGGCCGACCCGCAGCGCCTCGTCGGCGTCGACGACGCGACCGGACAGCGAGAGGTCCATCGCCACGCTCCGGCCGACGGTGTCGACCAGCCGATCGGTCCCGCCCCACGCGCCGAACAGCCCCAGCGTCACGCCCGACTCGGCGAACGTCGAGCGGGGCGTACAGACCCGCAAGTCACAGGCCAGCGCGAGTTCGACGCCGCCCCCACGTGCCGGCCCGTCGATGGCCGCGACGGTCGCCCCGTCGTAGCCAGCCAGCGCGTCCGCGACGGCCTGGCCCAGCCGGGCGAACGAACGCGCGTCGTCTCCGTCGAGGGCGTCGACGGTGTCCAGATCCGCGCCGGCACAGAACGCCGTTCCAGCACCACGAACTGCGACCACCGGCGCGCTCGCGTCCGCGAGTCGGTCTCGGAGCGCAGCCAGCGCGTCGACCGTCAGCGCGTTGCGGCTGTCGGGCCGGTCGATCGTCACGACCAGTACCTCGCCCGTCCGCTCGGTCCGTATCGTCCCCATGCCCGACCCGACGTTTCCAAAGGTCTTTGCCCTTCCCGTCGCTAGGCGAAGGTAATGGAGGAAGCCGCTGCGGTCCGACGAGCCGCACTGGCGGCAGTCGACGACGTCGACCCCGCTCGTCTGCGCGACCGTATCGAGGACCGGCTCGACGCCGCCTCGATGACCCCCGGCGTCTGCACGCTCGTCAGCGCGAGCGCCGCCGGCTGCGAGGGACAGCTCGACGGCCTCAGCGACCGCGCCGCCGGTGTCCAGTTGATCTACGAGGGACTCCGGCTGACGCGGGCGCTGGCCCACGACGACCCCTGGGCGGGCGGCGACCGCGACGCCGCCGACCTGGACGTTCTCATCGCCGACATCCTCGTCTCACGTGGATTCTATCTGCTGGCCCGAACCGAGGCCGCCGACGCCGCCGTCGACGTGGTCCGGGCGTTCGGCACCGACCAGACCGTCCGCCGCGAAACCGACGACCCCACGCTCGACCGGAACCTCGAAGCCGACGTGCTCGAACTGGCCGCCGTGGCCGGCGTCACCGCCGCCGGGAACCGACCCGCGCCACGCCTGCGTGAGTACGCCAGCGACCTCGTGACCGACGGGCTGCCACCCGTCGAGACGTTCGCCGACGAGGACGTACGCGAGACGCTCGCGACGCTGACGACCGACGCCACGAGCGCCGACGGCGTCCGCACCTCGGCCGACCACTGAGAGAGAGTAGCGTGCCGTCCCCGAATCGTAACGCCTAAAGACAACTCCGGACAACGGATGAATGCGCGCCTGGGTAGCTTAGAGGTAAAGCGCGTCCTTGGTAAGGACGAGAGCCCGGGTTCAAATCCCGGCCTAGGCTTCTCGATTTCACTTCTGCGAGGCGCTCTGTCGCCGAGCGATCGCTGAAATCGATGAAGTCGTACCCGGAATTTGAACCCTGGAAGTCGCAGCCCCGGAAGCGCAGCGAACGCAGTGAGCGAGCATCCCGGAACGTCTTCCTCCGGTTCAAATCCCGGCCGAGGCTTTCTGCGACGAACGAAGGTGAGGAGCAAAAGCTATACACGGGATCTGAATCACGACAGACCGAGCGAAGCGAGGTCTGGTATCGGGTTCAAATCCCGGCCTAGGCTTTCTCACGACGACCGGACAGACAGCAACAGCCGTCTCCGGGAGAAAGTGGTCTCGTAGTCGACTTCGAAACCGAATCGAGCGTCGATCCGCGACTGACAGGCGTTGCAGCCGCCGGCAACGGTTTGACGGACACGAGCCTACCGACAGCCATGGCGCTTGGTCGTCGGCTCTTGCTGGCGCTGGCTGGGCTCGCGACGCTGTGTGTGTACGGCGTGCTCGCAGTGGCCGGCTATCGACTCGCGACGTTCCTGTGGGCGAACCGACCGGACCCGCTCCTGGCCGCCGTCGTGGTCCTGACGACGGGGATCGCGCTGGGATACCACAGCTACAGGGTCGGGACGATGCAGCCTCCGGCGACAACTCGACGCCGTGCCGCTGGCTCCGGAACGCGCCCCGCGAGTGCATCGGCGACTCGACGCGGTCGCCGAGCGGATGGGCGTCGCTCGGCCGGAACTGCTGGTGGCAGAGCTGTCGGCACCGAACGCACTGGCCATCGGTGGCGGCCGCGACGCGGTCGTCGTCGACCGCCGGTTGCTCCGGTTGCTGTCACCGACGGAGATAGAGGCGCTGTTGGCCCACGAGCTGGCACACCTCGAAACGAACGACGCCCTGATCCAGACGCTCGCGTACAACCTCGTCCAGACGCTCACGGGCGTGGTCGCGCTGATCGTCCTCCCGGTCGCGACGTTGCTCGGCGGGTTCGCTCGCGCGTTCGCGCTCGTCCGAGGCCAGCCCGAGGCCGCGTCCCGGTCACTGCTGGGCCGTGCACAGCGACTGGCGCTGCTCTCGATCGCGGGACTCGGACTCGTGGTCGGACTGCTGGCGATGGGCTACTCCCGCCGACGGGAGTACGCCGCCGACGAGCGCGCTGCCGCGGTCGCCGACCCGCTCGCGCTCGCCCGGGCACTCCGGACGATCGAACGGGCCTCGAAGCCGGGATTCGGCCTTCTGACGCCGCTGTACGTCCAGGGAGAGGAAGACACGCCACTGGCGAGACTGCTCGCGACGCACCCGCCGATCGACGAGCGGATCGAACGACTCCGGGTAGTGGACGATCACCGACGAATCGACAGACGGTGACGACGCCACCGCTCGTTCTGTATCGCGGATAACGATATATCACGTCGATCCCGGGGCCACGCTACCGAGCTCCCGAAGCAGCCAGAACGTCCGCGAGAGCCGTCAGCGAGTCGCGACCTCGCGAGCATGCTCGACCACCGTCGACGGCCTCTCGCGGGGCGGCCAGTGAGCACACGAGTCGAGGACCACCAGCTCACCCTCCGGAATGCGATCGGCCGCCCGCTCGGCCCAGGACAGCGGGACCACCTCGTCGTGGCGGCCGTGGAGGAGTCGTGTCGGGACCTCAAGCGCCGGTAGCTCGTCGACGTAGACGGTCCGGTATCCCGAGCGCGTCACCTCGGCCTCGCGGAAGCGACGGAACGCGACCCCGGCAGTAGGCCGCTGGACCTCCTCGTAGACCGCGTCGACCGCTTCTTCGGAGAGGTCGTCGAGGTCCGCGACGATTCCGCCCAGGCTCGCCTTCGTGAGCCGGCGGCTCCGGCGGAACAGGGCGATGGCGACCCGATTGAACAGTTGGACGCGCGCGAGGGCGTAGGAGAGTCGACCGTTTGGCAGCGCTCGGCCCAGTCCGTAGCTGTCGATCAACAGGAGATCGTCGACGAGAGCGGGACGGCGGAGTGCCACGCCGAGTCCGACGGCACCGCCGAGCGAGAGTCCGGCGATCGAGAACGTGTTGACGGCCAGCTCGTCGAGAAACCTCGTCGTAGCGTCGACGTGCCGGCCGACCGGGTAGGAGCCCGGCGGGAGAACCGTCCGGCCGTCCGTGCCCTCGCCCCTGTCGACGCCGCTCCGGCCGTACCCCAGGAGATCCGGCGCGACGACGTGACAGTCCGCGGCCAGCGGCTCGATCACCTCGCCCCAGGAGACGTGTGCCGCGTCGATGATCCCGCCGTGCAGGAGGACGATCGTCGGATCCGCTGGATCGCCGGCTTCGAGAAAGTGGATCGCCAGACCGTCGGTGGTGACCGTCTCACTGATCGGCATACAGGGACGACGATCGCCGGCAGCAAAAACCCACGCGCTGCCCGCCCAGCAGCGTCTCACCGGTCTGCTCGTCGGGTACGACGCCGACCCGACGAGACGCGCCATAAAGTACTATCCGCGATAGAGAATGAGGGCCGTCGGTCCGCGAGCCGTCGCCTCGGGAACGGCGTCGTGTTCCACAATCGCTTTTTCACCGGTCGACGACGCCCCGAGCGATGCCCTCCACACTCGATTCGCTCGCACGATCGCTGGCGATGCCGTACTACGACGCTGCCCTCCCCGCACACGATCGGTTCCACGCGAAACGGGTCCGCGATCTCTCCGTGCGACTCGCCGAGAGGTGGGACCGCGCTGTCGATCGAGACGTGCTGTCCGCGGCGGCGTGGCTGCACGACATCGGCCGCCCCCTGGAGCGCGTCGGGGAAATCGACGACCACGGCGAGTGGGCTACGGTCACGGCCAGAGAGTTGCTGGCCGAGGAAGGGGTCGCTGCCAGCCGAATCGACGCCGTCGCACACTGCCTGCGAACTCACAGCATCCGATCGAGTTCACCGGAGCCCGAGAGCCCGGCAGCGAAGCTCCTGTTCGACGCCGACAAGCTCGATGCGACCGGTGCCGTCGGGATCGTCCGACTCGCGTGTGTCGTCGGCGAACGATCGGGGCGAACGGGGACCCAGTACGCACACCTCGACGACGCCTCGACACACGAAGCGACGACCGACCGTCGCGACATTTCGGTCCTCAGGGAGTGGGCACGCGAACGACTGGCACGACTACACACGCCACCGGCCCGGCGGCTCGGCAGATCGCGGTGGCGTTTCATGGAGGCGTTCTTCGAGCAGTTCGAGAGCGAGATCGGCGTGCGAGCCGACGCCTGATCGTCGACGATCCGATCCCGGTGTAGGCCCACGCATCGGACACGAGAGCGGTCGCTATCGCCGTCGCCGCGAGCCCGCTGCATCCGCCGAGGTCGTGCTTTTGTATCGCGGATGGCGGTTTATGGCGTGGGACAGACGCGTGTTTCTGGAACAGTCGCCACAGCCACAAACAGCGGACTCACGGCGTTATCTGTGCCTCAGGAGCGGATGCGTGAGCTGCGTCCGTCTCGAACAGATGTCGGTCGTCATGCGTGGTTGTAACCCCGTGACGAGATTCGCCATCCGAGTGGCGGAATCGGTCACAGCCGACAGTGTCAGAACTCGCCGGGACCGGGAGCCGGCACGCCACCGTCGTCTTCGCCGCCGAGTTCGAACTCCTCGCGGAGCTCGCGGATCCGATCGCGGATGTCTGCAGCGAGTTCGAACTCCAGGTTGTCTGCGGCCTCGGCCATCCGCGCTTCGAGCCGTTCGATCTGTCGGGCAGCCTCGTCGGCGTCGGCCGGGCCGTCACCGGCCACGTCGCTGGTGTCCGTCTCGGCACCCGGAAGCGAGGACTCGCCGATCTCTTTCTCGATAGTCGTCGGCTCGAAGCCGTGTTCCTCGTTGTACGCCTGCTGGATCTGGCGGCGGCGCTGGGTCTCCTCGATGGCCGACCGCATCGCGTCGCTCGTGTCGTCGGCGTAGAGGACGACCTCGCCGTTGACGTTGCGGGCGGCCCGCCCCATCGTCTGGACGAGCGTCGTCTCCGACCGCAGGAACCCCTCCTGGTCGGCGTCGAGAATCGCGACGAGGCTCACTTCGGGGATGTCCAGTCCCTCCCGCAGGAGGTTGATGCCGACGAGCACCTGGATCTCGCCAAGCCGCAGCGACCGGATCAGTTCGTGGCGTTCCAGCGTGTCGGTCTCGTCGTGCATGTAGGCCACGTCGACGCCGCTCTCTTCGAGATACTCGGTGAGGTCCTCGGCCATGCGTTTGGTGAGTGTCGTCACCAGCACGCGCTCCTCGTCGGGCATCGATTCGATCCGTTCGAGCAGGTCCTGGACCTGGCCGCTGGCGTCTGCGACCTCGATCGCGGGATCGACGAGGTGGGTCGGACGGACGATCTGTTCGACGACCTGACCGCTCTCCTCGCGCTCGTAGTCGCCCGGCGTCGCCGAGACGTACAGCGTCCGGTCGGTCTTTTCCTCGAACTCCTCGAAGGTCAGCGGACGATTGTCGAAGGCGGTCGGCAGGCGGAAGCCGTTCTCCACCAGACTCTCCTTGCGTGACTTGTCGCCCTCGAACTGGCCTTTGATCTGGGGGATCGTCTGGTGGGACTCGTCGACGACGGTGAGGAAGTCGTCGGGGAAGTAGTCCAACAGCGTGTACGGCGCTTCGCCGCTCTCGCGGTCCGAAAGGTGGACCGAGTAGTTCTCGATCCCCGAGCAGTAGCCGGTCTCTTTCATCATCTCCAGATCGAACGTGGTCCGCTCCTCGATGCGCTGGGCCGCGACGGCGTCGCCCTGCCGTTCGAAGTAGCGGATTCGGTCTGCCAGCATGTCCTCGATCTCCTCGATCGCCCGCTGGAGGCGCTGCTCGGGAATCGAGTAGTGCTCTGCCGGGTGGAGCAAGACGGCCGGCTCCTGGCTGACGACCTCGCCTTCCAGGGGATCCATCTTCACGAGGCGGTCGATCTCGTCGCCCCACATGTCCACCCGGACGGCGTAGCGGCCGTACATCGGGTAGATCTCGACGGTGTCACCTCGCACGCGGAACGTTCCCTGCGTGAAGTCCACGTCGTTGCGCTCGTAGTTCAGGTCCACGAGCTGGCCCAGGAGTTCGTCGCGCTCGATCTGCTGGCCTTCCTCCAGCCGGAGGCTCATGTCGACGTAGTTGCGCGGGTCACCCAGCCCGTAGATCGCCGACACGGAGGCGACGACGATCACGTCGTCGCGGGTCAGCAGCGAGCGGGTCGCAGAGTGTCTGAGGCGGTCGATCTCGTCGTTGATCGAGGCGTCCTTGTCGATGTAGGTGTCGGTCTGCTCGACGTAGGCCTCGGGCTGGTAGTAGTCGTAGTACGAGACGAAGTACTCGACGGCGTTGTCGGGGAAGAGACTCCGGAACTCCTCGTAGAGCTGGGCCGCCAGCGTCTTGTTGTGGGCGATGACCAGCGTCGGCTGCTGGAGCTCCTCGATCGCCCACGAGACGGTGTTGGTCTTGCCCGACCCGGTGACGCCCAGCAGGGTCTGTTTGTCCATTCCCCTCCGATATCCGTCGACGAGCTGCTCGATGGCGTCTGGCTGGTCGCCGGCTGGCTCGAACGGTGCGTCGACGCGAAACGCCGTCTCGGCGTCCGGTCGGTCCGGAGACAGTGGGCCGGAGTCGCTCATTGTCCGACAGTAGGGCTCGATCGACTTGAGCGGTGTGCTTTGGGCAGATTCGCCGGTTTTCCAGGCTGTCGGCCGTGTTTTGGGCGAGGTTCAGAATCTGGGTCGCAAAGTGATAAACTGCTGTACGCTATATCGAATGCGGCGAGTGGCGTCCACCCGCGGTAGACAGCGGTAGCACAGTCGAAGGGCTTCACACTGACTGCACGACGGCCGGCGATCGGGTGTGCAGAGATGCGATGCGGCGACGGGCGCGACGGCTAGCCCGAGAGCTCAGGAAGATCAGTGCCGAGACCAGCAACGTCCAGGCTATTGGTCAGACGTGTGACCGGTCGTCGACAGTTTCTGGGTCGTTAGCTCCTGCTGTTCGGTCCGGAGCCGTTCAACCGCCACGTCACACTGAAGTTCCAATTGTCACGGCGCTCCTCGATTACGTCGGAGGATATCCACCAGAGTGGTTCCGGCCCACCACAGGGAAATGAGAGTGACCAAGACACCGAACCAAGCAGGGATATCTGTGCTGCTGTACATAATGACACCGCCAGCGATTCCGGCGACGAATATCGCCAGTTCCACGCACCGAATGTCGTTGTTCGTAACATCGACCGCCGCAAAGGTCAAGAATACGAGCATGACGACCGCGGGCCCGATAACTGACGTGAAAACATCTCCCGTAATCAAATACAACGCGAGCGCGACTGCCGGTATGACAATCACGTCTTTCAGTTCGACTCGCTCACTCAGTTTTCCGACGACAGATTTCACCGTATCGACCATCCTCAGCAGACTTTGATAATACTGTCTACATGTCTGTTATATTTCATTCGGTGGCGATTATGAGCCACCCCGTGGGCCACTGTCAGAAAGAGAAATTCTGGTGATAGCCAGTGAGGTTTGCTGTCAATACCGAACGCGACTTCACAAATAATCACTGACAACGCTGCACAAAGGGCGACGTAGCGACAGCAGACACCACAGGCCGCCACGAGTACCGAATACATCGAAGTAAGCGTCACATGGCAGGTGGTCAATGAATTATCTAATTACGGACGACCCACCCAGATCCGCTACGCCGCCGTGTCGACCCGGTCCATCGTCCGCTGGATCGTCAGCCCCGAGAGCATCGAGGTGGCGATGTACCACACCGTCCAGACGTGCAGCGGCCCGATCAGTTTGGCCGTCCAGGTGATCCGGCCGAGCATCGGGAACACCGTCGCCGTCGGCGCGATGGCGGCGGCGGGCGCGACGGCCAGCCACGAGAGCCACAGGAAGATCGGTGCCGAGACCAGCACCGTCCAGGCCATCGGTCGGAGCATGTGCTTGAACATCGACAGTTGCTGGGTCATCAGCTCCTGCTGTTCGGCCTGGAGGCGTTCGACCGCCTCGTCGTCGCCGCGCTCGCGGGCGTCGTCGAGTCGCTCGCGAACGTCGGTCAGCCGGGTCTTGAGCCGCTCCATCCGTTCTTTCGACTGGAGTCGGCGGCGAATCGTCGTCGACGCCAGCGCGGTCACGACTGCGAGTAGTGTGATCGTCGCGACGAAGGGCAGTTGTGCCGCGAGCGGTCCGAGGACGGTGTTGACGCTCTGGCCGACCAGTTCGCGCCCGCCGGGCAACTGGTAGCTCGCCATCAGTGCGAGTGCGCCGACGCCTGCCAGCTTGTCCGCGCGCGACCAGCCGCCGGTCTCTGGGGCGTCGGGGTCCGCGTCGTCGAGGTCTCGCTGTGCGAGCAGTTCGCGCGCCGCGGTCGGATCGTCGACGACGAAGCGGTCACCAGCGGGGACGACGACGCCGTGGTCGAGCAGTCGGCCCCACTCGACGGGATCGATCTGTCCCCGGAGATCCGCCCACGCGACGGTTCCGTCGCCCGCCTCGGCACGGTCGAGGACGACCGCCAGCGCCACGGCGAGGTCGTCGTCCGCCCGGACGGCGTCGAGAGAACTGTCCATGCCCTAACTGGTCCGACCAGACACATGAATCTTCTTCCTCGGCGAATCCGGTCGGAAGCAGGTAACCGACCACGCAGCGAGCGCGGTGGTCGGGACCGCAGGCACTCGACCAGGTTCGGAAATAAGCCAGCTGTTTAACAATTAAGTACCCCTATTTTGCTAGAGATTGTGCATAAAATGGCGTATAATAGCAGCCGTTTTAACAAACAGGTCGTCGAACCGTCGACTATGATCGATCGCGAGACGGTGACGGCCACGCTCGACGACTATCGGCCCGATCCGAACGACGCGATGTTCGAGGTACTGAACGAGCCGACACCGGCTGTCGTCGCCATTCGAGTCGGCGACTGCTCGCCCGCCGGATTCAGGGACCTCTACCGACTCCTCTCGGCGACGACCGACGCACACGACACCGTCCACCTCTACGAGGAGACGGTCGACTGGACCGCCCGGTCGGCCCTCTCGAACTGGTACGGCATCCTGCCGGACCTCCGGCGGGGGTCGACGTTCGACATCGGTCGCTACGCCGCAGTCGGCGATTCGGTCTGGGCGCGGGGACTGTTCGACTGCTGGCGAGCCATCGCGCCGGTCTGGCCGGTCAGTCCCGACGAGATGCGGTACTTCGGCCCGGCGGAACGCGAGGCGGCTCGCACCTGGGTCCGGACCGGCGAACTCCCGAGCGATCGTGGGAGGGCCACACAGTGACGGCAGACTTCGTCGTCCACGACGCAGTGGTCGTGACCGTCGACGAGCGCAACCGCGTCTACGAGTCCGGCACCGTCGTCGTCCGGGACGGCGACATCGCGACCGTCCGAGAGAGCCGGGCGGGCGACGCCGAGATCGACGCCGACCACGTCCTCGACGGAGCGGGACGGCTCGTGTTGCCCGGGCTCGTGAACGCCCACGCACACCTGGAGGGGACCGCGCTGACGGGTGCCTTCAGCGAGATGGGGCCGGTCGAGCTGTTCGCCCAGATGACGCCGCTGATCGCCGACATGGCCAGCGAACACGACGACCTGCTGCGAGCGGGGTACGAGCTGGCGGCCCTGACTCACCTCCAGGGGGGCGTGACGACGGTCAACACGATGGACGTGCGCCCGGCACTGGGCGCGGACATCCTCGGCGAGGCGGGGCTGCGGGCAGTGATGGGACCCATGCTGTCGGACCTGTTCTGGGACCGGTCGGTCGACGCACAGTTCGAGCGGGCCCGCTCGTTCGTCGAGCAGTTCGACGGCAGCTACGACGGCCGCATCAGCGCCGCCCTCTGTCCCCACGACGACTGGTCGTGTACGCGCGACCTCTGGGAGCGCGTCGCAGACCTGGCGGCCGAGTACCCCGAGGTGCCAGTCCACACGCACCTGCTGGAACTCGGCGAAAGCGACGAGATGGCCCGTGCGAACGGGAGCGACGATTCGCTCGCGCTGCTGGACGCGGTCGGGCTGCTCGACGACCGACTCGTGGGCGCGCACTTCCGGGTCGCCGACGAGAGGGACGTCGAGCGGATGAGCGAGGCCGACGCCGGTGTCGCACACTGTCCGTCCATCTTCGGCTACTACAACCTCGATCCAGAGACTCCCTGGACGCCGGTGGCCGACCTGCGCGAGGCCGGCGTGGCCGTCGGCCTCGGTCTTGACGACCACTACTGGCACGACTCCGTCGACCTGTTCGAAGAGGCGCGCTCGGCGCGCCTGCTGGCCAACCTCGACGCGGGAGCACAGCAGTACGACTCGATGGCGCTGGTCCGGATGCTCACCGCCGAGAGCGCCGACGCGGTGGGCATCGAGTCGGTCGGCCGCCTCGTCCCCGGTGCTCGTGGCGACCTCGCCGTCCTCGACGTCGACCAGGCGAAGTTCACGCCGTTGACGAACGTGGCGGCACAGCTCGCGAACGGTGCCCGCCGTTCGGACGTGGAGACGGTCGTCGTCGACGGTGAAGTGGTCGTCGAGGACGGCGTCGTCCAGACGATGGACGCGCAAGCGGTCCGAGAACGGGCCACGGCAGCCGTCGAGCAGTTCGCGGCGGCGACCGAGTGGGACCTCGGGCTCGGAACGCCCGAGCCACCGGCACTCCGGGACGTGCTCGCCGACGCGCCAAAGCGCGGGCCGGCGAAGCTACTGGGACGGCTCGGCGCACAGAAACTGCGGGACGTGTTCAGGTGACGGCGGGGGAGAACGCGATCAGCAGACCGGCTTGGGGTTGACGCCGAGGGCCTCCAGCGTCTCGAAGTAGTCCTCGTAGGCGGCCTGGACCACCGCACTCGCGGCCGTCTCGGCGGCGTCCCAGTCGCCGTCTTCGGCCAGCGCGTCGAGTGCCGCCTGGCGCAGCTCCTCGATGTCACCGCCCAGATCACGAAACACCTGCGAGGTCTGGGGGTCGGCCTGCCCGACGAAGAAGCCGGTGAGCTGCTCGAAGGTCTTCTTCGCGACGAGCGTCCAGCCGACGAGCCCGCCCAGGCGGGCGGCCGTCTCGTCTTGCTCGGCCAGCGTCTCGAACATCGCTGGCCGCTCACCCGGTTCGTGGTTGCCGTGCTCGTCGGCGATCGTCTCGTAGTGCTCGCGAGCGGTGTCGGCGGCCGTCTCGAAGGCGTCGCCCTCCCACCCGTCGACGGTCTCGAACGCGTAGTGTGCGCGGTCGGCCGCGCCAGCGAGGATCGGCCCCTCGTCCATCTCGCCGCCGGTGAGCGCGTACAGCGCCTTGGACGAGCCGAGCCGCGAGAGCGCCGTCTTGTTCTCGGAACTGATCGTGTCGACGAATTCCTGAGCGTCCATACTGGTCGCTACGGTCGCCAGGGCTTGTAACTGCCGGGATCCGACGGACAGCCACCTGGCCGACCGGCCATCACGGGCGTTAAGCCCGTCGGCGTCCAGATACGCTGTAATGAGCGAGTCCCCGCTCGTCGTCGCCATCAGCGGCAGTCTGCGCGAGACGAGCACGACGTGTCTGGCACTGGAACACGCGCTGTCGGCCGCAGAGACGGCCGGCGCGACAACGGAACTGGTGGACCTCCGCGAGTGGGAGCTGCCGCTGTTCGATCCCGACGACCGCGACCGGGGCGACGCCGAAGCGTTGCGGGCGCTGCTCGACGACGCCGACGCGGTGGTGCTCGGAACGCCGGTGTACCACGGGATGGTGTCGTCGGCGCTGAAGAACGCCCTCGACTACCTGGGGCGCGACGAGTTCCGAGACACGACGGTCGGACTGCTGGCGACTGCCGGCGGTGGCTCCTACGGCCCGGCGCTGGAACACCTCCGAACCGGCGTCCGGACGGTCCACGGCTGGACGCTCCCCCACGAGGTCGGGATCCGCAACGCGTCCGACGCCTTCGACGACGACGGAGCCTTCGTCGACGCCGACATCGAGGCCCGGGTGCGGACGCTCGGCCGGATGGTCGCGGCCAACGCCGGGACCGAACCGAAAGCCGCAGTATAGCGGGTCCCTGCCCGATTATCGAAGTCTGAATCGATGTCGGTCGCCGGCAGCGTCGGTGAACGACCAGGCAGGTATATAGTGGCTCAGCCGAATCTCACCACCATGTTCGACCAGCACCTCGGCGACGACCGCCCGTCCGAGTACCACGTCCTGTGGGACGGCGGCCGGTCGGGGTCGAACCCGCGGATCGACGTGCGCCTCCTCGAAGGGTGGGCTCGCAAGTGGGGCTACGACGTCGATCGGCGTCGCCGCGTCGACAGCGACCGAGCCGACGAGCCCCGCGAGCAGTGCCGGATCGCCTTCGCCTTCGGCGAGATCGTCGAAGAGACGCTGTCCTACGGCGACCGGGAGTACACGTTCACGACCGATCGGACGCCAGCGACCTACTTCGAACTCGACGAGTGTGGCGACGCACGCCTCGCGACCTGGGCCAGCGAGCGCACGCTCACGCTCCGAGAACTGCGTATCGACGGCCGGGACCTCGTCTTCGACGCGGTGCTCGAGCCCGGACCGGGCCGCGTCCACGGCCAGTGGCTCTCGACGACCGTCGATCAGACGCAGTACTGGCTGACAGGATAGTCGGAGCCGCGAGCGATCGGCCTGTCTGTACGGGAACCCCGAGCAAAACGGAGTGTCCGACAGTCGTTTCGAAAGCGTGGCGAACGGACACTCCGACCGGCGAGAGGTGACAGGATAGCTCTAAGAAAGACGAAAGGGCAGCAGTTTTCGGACGGAATCGCAGTACTGAACCGGGTGGCTCTCTATGCCCATTGTTGTCTATATACCGTACATATGAGCGGGATTTATCCGACAGTGCCGGCGCGATCCACGTAATGGATTCACAGGGGGATTCCGGGTCGGACAGTTGGTCCGTCCTGCCGAGCGCGATCCGGCGACGGTTCGTGTGGAAGTTTCTGACGACGGTCGCGGTCGTGATCGTCGTCACGGCTGGCATCGGCATCGTCTCG
The DNA here is from genome assembly GCF_058933285.1 of Halomicrobium sp. HArcht1-1. NCBI lineage: Archaea > Methanobacteriati > Methanobacteriota > Halobacteria > Halobacteriales > Haloarculaceae > Halomicrobium > Halomicrobium sp. HArcht1-1. Next base: position 533,553 of record NZ_JBZYDL010000001.1, on the reverse strand, counting down.
TTGAACACTGCGACGGCGACCCTGACGGGGCAGGTCGACGAGCGGACGACGACGACCGCGGAGTTACAGGCCGACGCGCTGGACCGGTGGCTCGACGGTCACCGAGACACGGCCAACCAGATCGGACTCCGCCCGGACGTACAGGCCGGGAACGCCTCGTCGGTCCAGTCGTACTTCGACGCTCATCGCTTCGGTCCGGACGTGGTCAGCGTCAACTACGTCGCCGACGACGGGACGGTGATCGCGAGTACGAACGCTTCGCGGGTGGACACAACCGTCACCGGCACGGCGGTCGGCGAGGCCATCACCGCGGGCGTTCCGGTCGGACCGGCACAGGTCGTCGACGACACCTACGCCCGCCGAGGGACGACCGTCGCCGGCATCGTCGGCAACTCGGTCGGGAGCGAGGGCGTGATACTGGTCGAGGCGTCGCTGGGCGAGCCGGTGGCCGGCTTCGATCCGAAAGACCGGTCGGGGTACACGACGCTGCACGACTCGGAGGGGATGCTGTTTGCCACCGTCGAGTCGCCAGCGAACGTTCCCGAACGGGTCCGGCGTGCCAGCGACACCGGGTCGGTGAACCTCGAATCGTCCGCGAGCGAAGTCGTGGGCCACGCCCCCGTCGCAGGGACCGACTGGGTGATCGTCCGCCACCTCCCCGCGTCGGCCGCCTTCGCCGTCCGAGAGGAGATCCGGACGGGTATCCTCGCCGTGATGGGCGCACCGCTGGTGTTGCTCGGCGGTCTCGTCCTGGTGAGCGGCCGCCGAACCGGTAACGCGCTCGAACGGCTGGAACGAAAGGCCGGACGCATCGAAGACGGCGACCTCGACGTGACGCTCGAACAGACCCGAGCCGACGAGATCGGGCGACTCACGGCGGCCTTCGACAGTATGCGCCAGTCGCTCCGCGAAGAGATCGAGGAGGCACGATCTGCGCGCAAAGCCGCTGAAGCCTCTCGGGCCGAGGCGATGGAACTGACCGACTACCTCGAAGCGACCGCCGACGACTACTCGGACGTGCTCGCCGAGTGCGCTGCGGGGGATCTGACGGTCAGGATGGAGCCCGACGGCGAACACGACGCGATGGACCGCATCGCGCGCGACTTCAACGATACCGTCGCCGAACTGGAGAAGACGACCGGTCAGCTCAAGACGTTCGCCGAGGACGTGGCCGATTCGGCAGACCACGTCGAAACCAGTACCGCGACGCTCCGGCAGGCCTCCGAACAGGTCGCCGAGGCCGCCCAGCAGGTGTCGCTGGACGCGTACGAACAACAAGAACAGCTGGCCGAGATCAGCGAAGAAGTAGACGCCGTCGCGAGGACGCTCGAACGGCACGCCGACCAGCACGAAGCGCTGGACCTCGACGAGCCGCTGGCTCGCATCCGGGCGGTAGCGACGACCCTGTCGGACGTGGCAGAGATCAGCGAGGAGACGACGCAGGCCGCTGAGACCGTCGCCGGTGCGGCAGAGGAACAGACCGCCGAACTCAACGAGGTGTCCCAGCAGGCCAGCACTCTCAAACAGTACGCCGGGCCGCTGGGTGACGTGCTCAGTCGCTTCCGGACCGAGTCCGAACGGGAGTTCTTCTTCCCGTCCGGTCCGGGCAACGTCGGCGAGGAAACCGCCAACGACTCGGGTCCGGGCGAGTGACCGCTCGCGGACCGACCACCGCAGGCGCGGCGTTTCCGCCGGTGGTCGGTCGGCCGAACAGTCAAGAGCGTGTGCGCTCATAGCTGGGCTATGGCCGAATTCGCCCGGCTAGCGGGCGCGCCCGATCGCCTCGCGGGCCTGGTCGGAGAGACGACGCTGACGACGGATGCGACCGATCCGTACTACGAGCGGGTGCTCTTCGCGCTCGGAGAGGACGGGCTGACAGCCCCGGCACGGTCGGGCTCTCCGGCGGTGTACACGAGCTATCGACCCGACCACTTCGACAGCTACACGGTCGACCGGCCCAGCTACGTCATCCTCGGCGCAGTCCCGACGTTGCAGTGGCTCGACTGGCTGGACGACGACCGCGTCGAAGTCGTCTTCGGGGGCGATCCCGGCCGGCAACTGGTCCAGTGGGCCGAGATCCGCGGGCGAGACCACCGTATGCGCGCCGAGCCGCTCCCGACCGACGTCGCCGTCGAGTCGGTCGATCTCGGGATGCCCGCGGCGTTCGACGACGACGGGCGGTTCGCGCCGGACGGCGCGCCCGCTCCCACGCGGGTCGAGACCGACGCCGCGACCCTCGAACGACTCGTGACGGCCGCCGAGATCGTCGACAGCGAGGGCGTGCCCGTCGTCGTCGAAGACGGGCAGTTCCGGCTAGCCGTGTCCGGGGAGGTCGTAGCGGGGACGGGAACGCTGTCGGCCCGGACCGTCGAGGGACCCGACTGCCGGAACTGGTACGGGCCGGAACTGGGCGCGCTCACGCGGACGCTCGACGGGCCGATTCGCCTCGAAATCGTCCCCGACGGACCGATGGCAGTCGTTCAGGAGACCGAGACGGCGACGCGGCGGTACGTGCTCGACGAGCGGGTGTAGTCAGGGCGGGAGGTCGTCGACGGCCGATGCCAGTTCGTCTTCGGTCTGCCACTCGTACACGCGGTTGTCGCGATCGAGAATCTCGACGAAGTGTGCGATCATCGCGCCGAACTGCGCTCGCTCGGTCTGTTCGTCCTCGTACGCCCGTTTCAGAACGTGGACTTTCGGCCGATACCGCGGGGCGTCGATGTGGCCTGCCTCCCAGTGGTGACTGCCGTGGCTGTCTTCGAGGACGAGAGTGATGTAGTCGGCTCTGATCGCGAGAATCTTGAATTTCGTCGTCCAGTAGGTCCAGCCCTCCGGGATGTCCTTCATCAGGAACGCGAAGGCACCATCACGCCGGGATGCGAGCCGGTCCCTGACGAGCGTCAGGCGTCGCTCTTTCGGGCCGTCGTCGTAGTTGCCGAGCACGAAGTACGATCGGTCGGCGAAGACGAGCCGCCGGAAGTGATCGCTGAACACTGCCTGCTTGAGTGCCTGATGCTCCGACGGTGTGAACGTCTCTTTCGCGGAGTAGTCTGCCGTCTCGGCCTGAACTCTATCGAACGCCTCGTCGTCGGTCACGTTCTCGTGCCCGCTCGGGCTACGCTTGACATCCTCCTCCGCGTGAACGCGGAGGAATCCCGAGCGGTGGGAGTTTCAGGTCTGTCGTCCAATCACCGGACTCCCAGTCCTTTCGGGCACGGGTAGTCACACAGTGTCGGACTGGTGGACTGCTGGCCATGCCAAGTGGCCGTTACCCCTATCCTCAACCGTATATGGCGTCCCGGTGTTGTTTTTGCCACAGGGACGCCAGTAGGCGTCAGCAGAGTCGGGGGTACCTTCTGACTCGCTTTGAGCAGTCGGCACAGACACACTCTGCTGGAATGTGCGTTCACCGACTACCCTTTCGGATACTGTCTCATTGCGTGGGTGGACAGGCCACCTCCGAAGGACGGTTCGGAATCCGCTCCGTTCCGACCGATTCCTACCTACTGATAGGGTTTCCTGTCGCTTAAACACCAGTATTCTGAAACTCAGAGTGCTGTCGAACGTGGATACTTTCCCCAAGTGACGGCACGTATCCACGGCGTGAACGCCGTGGTATTGCCCCTGTTCAGCGTATAATCTTTGTGACGATCGTGGGTATCGGGTCGGCTACTGTATTGGTGGCAACCGTGACGGTCTCTGACGGTACAGTTATCTGTCACCAGAGTGTAGGACTAGATACCATGAGCAAAGGAACGCCTGCACCGGGTGCGAACGACAGCGATCGTGACGGACTCGACACGTGGGAGGCACTGCGAGCGATCACACAGGAGACCCGCGCGAGTCTGATCGCCGATATCGTGGGCCATCCCGAGGGCATGATCAGCGTCCCCGAGCTCGACTATCTCAATCCGGATATCGAACGCAGCGCGATCACCGAACACCTCGACGTGCTCCTCGATACCGGGGTTCTCGCCAAGGCGACGATTCCGGTCGGCGAACGGAGTCGCGATCTGCCCTACACGTTCTACTACGTGACCGAAGCGGGCCGCGATCTCTTCGACCGCAACGACATCTTCGACGAGGCGATCTGGCGCGAACAGTACGAGACGGTCCAGAAGACCCCGGCGATCAGAGAGATCGAAGGGATGGATCGGCCCGAGCCGAACTGACCAGTCACGTCAGGCGACTCCGGTGGCTACACGGGTACTGCGCGAAAGAAAGAACGGAAGCTGACGCTCTCGTTAGTTCCCTTTCTCGATGGGCGCGCCGACGAGGTTGCCCCACTCGGTCCAGGAACCGTCGTAGTTGACGGTGTCGTCGTAGCCCAGCAGCTCGTGGAGCGCGAACCAGGCGACCGAGGAGCGCTCGCCGATGCGGCAGTAGGCGACGGTCGTCTCGTCGCCGTCGATGTCTTCGTCGGCGTACAGCTCCTGCAGCTCGTCGAAGTCCTTGAACGTGCCGTCGTCGTTGGTCACGGCCGCCCAGGAGATGTTCTTCGCGCCGGGGACGTGGCCGCCACGCTGTGCGGTCTCCTGCAGGCCCGGGGGTGCCAGCACTTCGCCGGAGAACTCCTCGGGGGAGCGAACGTCCACGAGCGGGAGGTTCTTCTCGATGGCGTTCTCGACGTCGTCGCGGTACGCGCGGATGGACTCGCGCGGGCCGGACGCCTCGTAGTCGACTGCGGAGAACTCTGGGACCTCGTCCGTGGTCGTGTAGTCGTTGTCGAGCCAGTACTCGCGACCGCCGTCGAGGAGCCGAACGTCGTCGTGGCCGTAGTACTTGAACTGCCAGTAGGTGTAGGCAGCGAACCAGTTGGAGTTGTCACCGTAGAGGACGACCGTCGAGTCCTCGCTGATGCCGTGGCTCCCGAGCAGGTCCTCGAAGTCTTCCTTCGAGAGGATGTCGCGGGTGGTCTGGTCCTGGAGCTGTGTCTCCCAGTTGAAGCCGATCGCGCCGGGCGCGTGGGCCTCGTCGTACGCTTCGGTGTCTACGTCGACCTCGACCAGTCGGTGGTCGGGATCGTCGCTCTGGAACGAGTCGAGGTTGTCCTCGACCCAGTCCGCCGTCACGAGAACGTCGTTTGCGTAGTCGCTCATAATACAGGCCAAAATATGCACCCCATCCATATAACCCCACCCTCTCTCGGCATAGCCCGCCACTCCTCCCCTCTGGCGGCAGTTTCTGCCCCTTGTCGGACGTATTAGTATGCGAATATTTCGCACGGTTCCGGCGGCGCTCCCCGACTGCTGGCGGTTCGGTCCCGACTGCGGGCCGCGGGCTGGAAAATATCTCCGCTATCTTCGAGCGACCGAGACGAACGGTTTCAAGCCGTCGCGTCCGCAACGGTCGAGCAATGACAGATATCGTGTCCCAGTCCTGGCTCGCGGAGCGTCTGGACGACGTGCGCGTGGTCGACGTCCGCGACGCCTGGGAGTACGACGGCATCGGCCACCTCCCGGGTGCAGTCAACGTCCCCTTCGACGCGTTTCGCGCCGACGAGAGCGGCGAGCACGACGAGGGGATGCTCCCCGGGCGAGCGAACTTCGCGACGCTGCTCTCGGAGGCGGGAATCGCCAACGGCGACGAGATCGTCGCCTACGACGACACACACGGGGTCTTCGCCGCGCGCTTTCTCGTGACGGCGGCGCTGTACGGCCACGACCCCGCGGCGCTGCACCTGCTCGACGGGGACTTCTCGGCGTGGCAACTCGAACGCGAGACCAGCAGCGAGACGCCCGCGCCGACGCCGACGGAGTACGCGATCGAGCCACCGGCCGAGACGCCACTGGTCGACGCCGACGCGGTCGCCGAGGCCGTCGGCGGCGACGCCGTGATCGTCGACACCCGAGAGGAATGGGAGTACGAAGAGGGCCACGTCCCCGGTGCGGTCCGGCTCGACTGGCGCGAACTGGTCGACGACGAGAGCCGGGGCCTGCGCCCCGAGACGGAGATTCGGGAACTGCTGGCGTCGCGCGGGATCGTCCCCGAAGCGCGGATCGTCCTCTACTGTAACACGGCACGCCGGATCAGTCACACCTACGTCGTCCTGCGTCACCTCGGATACGACGATCTGGCCTTCTACGAGGGGAGTCTCACCGAGTGGAAAGCACAGGACCGTCCCCTGGAGACCGGCGAGAGCTGACCGTCTGGCGGTCGACGGCCTACTCCGTGTGTTCGGAATCCAGTTGGCGCTGGACCGCCGGCCGATCGTTCGTGAGCAACTCCACGGCTTCGACGAACAGCGCGACGACGAGCGGGCCGGCGATGAACCCGACGAGCCCGATCGAGAGCACACCACCGGTAAAGCCGATGAAGTAGAGGCTCGCGGGGATGTCTGCGGTGTAGGGTGCGAGCTGTGGCCGGATGATCGCGTCGGGGAGGAAACCGACGAAGACCAGTCCGATCACCAGCAGCGTGGCCGCTCCGGTCAGATCCCCGGCGACCACGTCCGTCGCAGCGACCAGCGCGATCAGGATGCTCGGGCCGACCACCGGAACGAACTGGAGGATGCCGGCCACGGCCGCCAGTCCGAAGGCACCGGAGTAGCCCAGACCGGCGAACACGAGGTAGGCGATGAGGAACGTGCCGAGTGCCGTCGCCCCCTGGAGGACGTAGATCGCGTACAGGGTGTTTCTGGTCCGCTCGTGCATCGTGCGGACGAGCGAGTGGAACTGGTCGGGGACCGCACGGAAGACGACTGCCGGTGCGGCACTCGGTCGCAACAGGAGCGCGTACACGAGCAGCGTGAAGAGAAACAGCTTCAGCCCGATGATCGGCGCGCTCCCGGCCACGTCGACGGCGAGGCCGGTGATCGCGACACGAGCGGTCGCGACCAGCGATCCGAGTTCGAAGCCAAACGGCATCCCCAGGATCTCGAACTCGAAGGCGGTCGGAAGCGTCCTGAGATACGCCAGCAGCGTTCCACGACGGCGGTACAGCGACCACAGCAGCGGGCCGATCAGCGCCGCGACGGCGAGGAAGGCGACGCTGGTCGCCGCAGCGGCGGCGATCCGACGGTGGACCCCTCGCTCGACGAGCAGTCGGCGCAGCGGATAGAGCACGTACGCGACCGTGATAGCGAAGAAGACGGTCGTCACGACGCTCCAGAGTAACACGATCGTCAACAGCCCCGTCGCGGCGACCAGCCCGACGAGCACTCCCTGTCGTCTTCGCATGCCACAGTACATTTCCCCCGGTCTCAAAAGCGTTCCCCGCCGGGAACACGGGCCGACTCACTCACAGTTTCCCACCGAGAAACTCCGAGTTCCGTTTTATACTGTCGGGCCGAGAACGATCGAATATGCGACGCACACTCTGCGCACTGCTCGTAGTGATCCTCGTGGTCGGCACGCTCCCCGGGACGGCGGCCGCGGCCAGCCGGACCGGCGGGACAGTCACGGTCGGCCCGGGCGAGACGATCGACGACGACCTCGAAGCGGTCGGCGGCACGGTCATCGTCGAAGGGACCGTCACGGGAGACCTCGACGCCACCGGTGGCACCGTCGTGATCGACGGCACGGTCGAGGGCGACGTCGAGGCGGCTGCCGGAACCCTCGACATCGGCGGGACCGTCGGCGGCGACGTCGAGGGCGCGGGTGGTTCCGTGACGGTCGAGGAGGGCGCTCAGATCGGCGGCAACCTGACCACCGGGGCCGGCTCGGCCACCGTCGACGGACGGATCGACGGCAACGTCGAGATCGGTGCCGAGGAGATCACGCTCGGCCCGACCGCCGACATCCGCGGCGACCTGACCTACGACGGCACCCTGAACCGCGCGGACGGCGCGACCGTCGGCGGAACAGTCGAGCGGACCGACAACGTGACCGTCAGCCCCAGCGGCCCGTCGTTCGCGTTGCCGACCGGGACCTTCACCGCCTACGGCGTCGTCGCGAACCTCGTCGCGGGGGCCGTCCTCCTGGTGGCGTTCCCTCGCTTCTCGACGAGCCTCGCCGACGACGTGACCGACGACCCCCTCCGGATGGGGGCGTTCGGACTGCTCGCGCTCGTCGGTGTTCCCCTGGTCTGTGTGCTCCTGTTCCTGACGCTGGTCGGCATCCCGCTGTCGATCGCCGGCATCGTCGCGTACGCCTTCCTCGTGTGGACGGGCGCACTGTACGGCCGGTTTGCCCTCGGGCGCTGGCTCCTCCGACAGATCGACCGGGACAGTCGGTGGCTCGCGCTGCTGGTCGGTGTCCTCGGAGTCGCTGCGGTGAAGTTCGTGCCGATACTCGGCGACCTCGTCGAGGCCGTCGTCGTGTTGGTCGGACTCGGAGCGCTCGTCATCGGCATGTACGATCGCTACCAGAGCGACGAGGACGAGGCCGAACCCGCCCCCGAGCCGGCCGCTGTCGACACCGAGCCGTCGGCCTGATACTGCCGGCTGTCACTTCGTGACGAGCTTCGCCGCCCCGGGGTGGCGAAATCGTTCATAGATGTACAGCCGGTCGTATGAGCGCCACGCGGCGACACGCTCAAGGGCGACCGTCCGAATCGAACCGTATGCGCGTGACAGTCGAGATCGTCGGGGGCGAGACCCACGAGGTCGATGTCGCGGCCGGCGACAGCTACGCCGACCTGCTGGCTCCGACCGACCTCAGCCCCCACACGGTCTCGATCCTGGTCGACGGCACGCCCGTCCCGGAAGATCAGCCCGTCGAGGCGGACCACGTCCGCGTGGTCCGGCTGGTCAAAGGCGGGTGACGTGGTAGCCGTCCCGGGAGAGCGAAATTCTTTCTGGCGAGCGAGCCGCCAGTACGAGACGATGCGGGTCCGCGAGGCGACGCCGGCCGACCGGGCTGCCGTCGCGAACGTCCTCGACGGGGCGGCTCTGGAGACCGAGCCGGCCCGGCTGAAAGCGAGCCTCCAGCGCGGCGAGACGCTGCTGGCGGTCGCCGACGACGGCGAGCGCGTGCTGGGAGCGCTCGTGCTGGACGGCGATCGGATCGTCAGCGTCGCCGTCCGCCGTCGCCGACGCGGGCAGGGGATCGGCTCGGCACTCGTCGAGCGCGCCCTCGCGGAACGGGGGCGGCTCGTGGCGGCGTTCGACGAGCGGGTCCGGCCGTTCTACGAGACGCTCGGCTTCGCGATCGAGCCGGTCGAGGGAGACGAGTCGCGCTATCGCGGTCGCCTGGAAGGTGAGTAGCGTATCGGGGCTCGTGCTGTCGGCTGTCACTCCGCGCTGGCGACGAGGGGCGTGACGATCTCGCGTCCGGCGGCGAGTAGCTCGTCGACCCGCTCGCGGCTCGTCGCCTCGGCGTACACCCGGAGCTTGGGCTCGGTGCCGGAGGGGCGAACGAGGAGCCAGGTGCCGTCTGCCAGCGTCATCTTGAAGCCGTCGACCGTCGAGACCGAGTCGACGGACTGGCCGGCCACGCTGTCCGGGAGCGCCGACTCCAGTGCCGCCAGCACGGGCTCCTTGCGGTCGTCCGGACAGTCGACGCTGCTCCGGCTCTGGTGGATCTCGCCGTGCTCGGTCAGCAGCGTGTCGACGCGCTCGTCGAGCGGGCGGTCGTGTGCGGCCGCGGCGGCCAGCAGCGCCAGCAGGACGCCGTCCTTGTTGCGGAGGTGTGCGGTGAGCCCGAACCCGCCCGACTCCTCGCCGCCCATCAGGGCGTCGTGTTCGGCCATCGCCGCGGCGACGTGCTTGAACCCGACTGCGGTCTCGTGGACCGACTCGCCGTGAGCCGCGGCGACGCGGTCGACGATCGAACTGGTCGAGACCGTCCGCACGACGCCGGCCGGCCCGGCACCGTCCGGTTCGCTCCCGCGTGTCGCCAGCAGGTCGTCGTACACCGCGGCGAAGAAGAGGTTCGGGTCGAGGAAACCGCGGTCGGGCGTCACGACGCCGATCCGGTCGGCGTCGCCGTCGTTGACGATCCCGAGGTCCGCGTCGCCGTCTCGGACCCGCTCGATCAGCGCCTCGACGCGCTCGGCGACGGGCTCGGGTGCGCCACCGCCGAAGTCGGCGTCTCGCTCACAGCGCAGGCGGACGAGGTCTGCCCCGGCCCGCTCTAGCAGGCGGTCGGTGACGCCGCGGCCGCTGCCGTGCATCGCGTCGTAGGCGACCGTCAGCCCGTCCAGATCGACCGGCTCGTCGCGGCTCTCTCCGGCGAACTCGACGGCGTGGTCGAGGTACGCCGCCAGCAGGTCCGTCTCCTCGACGCTCCCCCACTCGGACTCTGGCAGCGAGTCCGGTCGGGCAAGCGCCGCCTCGACGGCGTCGGTCGCGTCGGCCAGCGCCGGTTGGCCCCCGGCGGGCACGAACTTCACACCGTTGTACTCCGGCGGGTTGTGCGACGCCGTCACCATCAGCGCGCCGGCCAGCCCGCGGGACTGGACCGTCCACGCGACGACCGGCGTCGGGGTGTCTCGCTCGGGCAACACCACGTCGAAGCCGTTCGCACACAGCACGCGGGCCAGTTCCTCGGCGAACCCTCGCGAGTGCGAGCGTGCGTCGTAGCCCACGGCGACCGTCTCGCCGTCGTGGCCCGCCTCGCGGAGGTGGGTCGCGACCCCCTGGCCCACCATGCGGACCCGCTCGTCGGTGAACTCGTCGAGCGTCGCCCGCCAGCCGTCGGTGCCGAAGGCGATGGCCTCGGCGTCTGCGTCTGTCATGGCTGGCAGTGCAACCCCGGCCGGCAAAAAGCTCCCGTCCTCGCTACTCCCGACAGTCGCACTCGATCAGCCGCTCTTTTCGCCCCCGTGAGTACTGCTTGATCTCGTACTCGCGGCTCATCGCGGCCGAGCGGCTCTCGAAGGACTCGACGTGGACCAGCGCTACGGGCGTCCGACCGCGGGTGTACTTCGCGCCCTCGCCCGCGTCGTGTTCGGCCACGCGGCGCTGTACGTCCGTCGTGTAGCCCGTGTACAGCGTGTCGTCGGCACAGCGCAGGACGTAGACGTAGTGGTTGCTCATCGGTCGCGTGCCTGTGGCTGGGGCGTTCGTCGGCAGAACAGGGCGTCGCGTGGTACTGGTACCACGGTACGGGTGGCCCAGTCGGGCCTCACACCTTGTGGGCGCGCTCTCGGGCAACCTCGGCGATTCCAGCGTTCGCCGAACAGCTCGGGCAGGCGCGGACGTTGCCGCTCTTGTCCGCGAACACTCGAGCGAAACGATCCGACACGTGCGCGCCGCAGTGATCGCACTCTGGCATGGTTGGGGCCGGTCTCTCGGCGTCCGGCACTCACACGTATGGGAGCCAGTTCCATAGCCTCACATGCCAACACAGTTAGGGCGTTACGCACCGCTCGCATCGTCGATCTGGCGGGCGATCAGCCCGGCCTGCGTGCCGGCCGTGAAGCCGGCGTCGACGTTGACCGTCGAGAGGGCGGTACAGGACTGGAGCATGCCGGACAGCGCCGCTTCGCCCTCGCCAGCGTGGCCGTAGCCGGTCGAGACCGGGAGCCCGATCACCGGCACGTCGACGAGGCCGGCGACGACCGTCGGCAGCGCCCCCTCGCGACCGGCGGCGACGATCAACACGTCCTGCTCGCGCAGGGCCGGGAGCTGGTCGACGACGCGGACGAGGCTGGCGACGCCGACGTCGTCGACGCGCTCTACGTCGGCCCCCATCTCGCGGACGATCATCGCCGCCTCGCCCGCCGGGACCGCGTCGGAGGTGCCGGCGGTGACGACGCCGACGCTGGCGTCGAGGTCGGGTCGTTCGTACTCCGGGCCGTGGGCCACGAGCCAGCGGGAGCGCTCGGACCAGGACAGCGTCGCCGCCGGTGCCACCTCGTCGAGTCGCGCTCGGACCGCACCGGCCTGGGCTTCGTCGGCCCGGGTGACGATCGCTCGACCGGTCGTCGACAGCGCGGTCGCGGCCAGCTGTGCGACCTCCGTCGGTGTCTTTCCGTCCGCCAGCACCGCCTCCGGGACGCCGGAGCGTTGCTCCCGGGTCGCGTCGAATCGACCGGCCTCGCCCGTGGCGTAGCCGGCGAGTTCCGCCTCGGCCTCGGCGGGCGTGACCTCGCCCGCGGCGACGGCGTCGAGTAGTTCGCGCATACCCACTCTCTGGAGCGCGCACACTCGACTCTTTCCTAATACGACCGGCTGTACATCTGTGACTGATTTCGCCACCCCGGGTGGCGAAGCTCGTCACGAAGTGACAGCCGGCAGTATAACTGTTCGCCCGCCGCGTTCGCGCGCGAGCGCCGCACCAGCGGTCGCCAGCGGCGGTTTCGGTGGTCGAGGCCACCCCAAGGCGAGCCAGACCACCGTAGTTTATATGGGCTGCCGAGTGTCAAAGTGGCTCAAACCCCCGTCAATACCGGCGAGAGGGCCAGGATTCAGGAAAGTATTTAACATGGCACCTGGAACACGTTCTCTGTATGGCAGACCTAATCGTCAAAGCAGCCGTGAAGGAAGAGCTCGATGACATGAACGTTGCCTCCGACTTCTACACAGCCCTCGACGACGAGGTCGAGGAGCTGCTCGCAGACGCCGCCCGCCGAGCCGAGGCCAACGACCGGAAGACCGTCCAGCCGCGCGACCTGTAAGGTCGACACTCGATCGATTTTTTCGACGCGATCGACTAGCCGCAGCGCCCGAGTTACAGTTCTCTGACGGCGACACCGTCGTCGGTCCCGCAGTGGATCTCGTCGGCCACGCCGACGAACAGGCCGTGCTCGACGACGCCGGGGATCGTCGCGAGGTCCGCCGCCAGCGCTGCGGGGTCGGCGATCGCACCGAACGCGCAGTCGAACACGAGGTTGCCGTTGTCGGTCACCACCGGCCCGTCCTTGCGCTCGGCGCGGCGAAGCGCCGGCTCCCCGCCGAGTCGCTCGACGGCCGCCGCGACGGGCCGTCTGGCGTCCGGCAGCAGTTCGAGTGGAACCGTGTGATCGAGTACGTCCGCCTCCTTGGTCGGATCGACGACGACGAGGAGCCGGTCGGCCGCCGTGTCGACGATCTTCTCGCGGGCGTGGGCCGCGCCCCCGCCCTTGATGAGGTTCCCCCCGGCGACCTGGTCCGCGCCGTCGATCGCGAGATCGATCTCGGCGGCGTCGAGGTCGGTCAGCGGGATCCCGGCGTCCCGTGAGAGTTCGCGGGACTGAAACGATGTCGGAACCCCGGTCACGTCCAGTCCGGCGTCGACGGCCGCGCCGATCGCCCGTATCGCGTGGGCCGCGGTGGAGCCGGTTCCGAGTCCGACCACCATGCCGTCCTCGACGGCCTCGGCGGCCGATTCTCCCGCCGCGCGCTTCGCGTCGTCGCTCCCGCCCTGTTTCATGCCCGGAGGGTCCAGGGACGCGAACAAAACGTTTGTTCTCCGTGGCGACGCGCACCGGTAAGTAACGACAACGTTCCGTATCACTCGGGCGAACCGGTCACGCGTCCCGTGACCTCGAACAACGTCGGCACGAGGCGGTCGGTGACGACGACGTAGGCGAGAAAGAGCATCGCGACGCCCATGAAGGCGGCCCAGGCCCCTGCGGTCGTGTCGCCGGTCTGGATCGTCGCGAACGCGAACCGCTCGACGTACGTGCCGGCGACCGACAGTACCGCGGTGCTCAGGCCGGCGACGAGCAACTCGACGAGTTCGGGAAACAGATCGAACAGTTCCGAGTCCATGTACGGACCCACCAGAGTCGCTGCCGAGTACCTTTTGGTTCGCGGGATCGCAACGACTATGCGTTCCGCTCTTCCGATTTCGCACTATGGCAGGACGGTACGGTAACGTCGACTACGCGACGCTGACGAAACGAAGCTTCCTCCTCGGTGTCGCCCTGTTCGCGATCGGCGGCCTCGGTGGGATCGCCGCCGGTGCGACCGGCGGCCCGATCCCGGGCTGGGAGCAGACACTGCTGTTCGACCTGGAGCTGGTCGGCCTGGTGATCGCGCTCGTGACTCCGTTCCTGTTCGGGATCGTCCTCCCACTCACCGAGTGATCGGCGGGCGAGACTGATACGACCGGCTGTACATCTGTGACCGATTTCGCCACCCCGGGGTGGCGAAGATCCTCACGAAGTGACAGCCGGCAGTATGACCCGTGGGCCGAAGCGACGAGGTCGTCGGCTAGACGACGCATACTTTTTATCACGCTCTCGCGACCTGCCGGTATGTTCGGTACGAGCGGTATCCGGGGACCAGTCGGCGAGGCGGTGACCGCGGGGCTCGCCCTCGACGTGGGGCGGGCGCTGGGCGTCGAGGCCGATCGGGTGGTAGTCGGGCGCGATCCGCGCGAGTCCGGGGAGCTACTGACCGACGCGCTGGCGGCGGGACTGCGCGAGTCCGGGACCGACGTGATCGACCTCGGAGTGGCGGCGACGCCGACGGTCGCCCGTTCGGTAGGGTGGCGCGACGCCGACGCCGGGGCAGCGATCACGGCCTCGCACAACCCCGCGCCCGACAACGGGATCAAGCTCTGGCAGCCCTCCGGCCAGGCGTTCGACGAGGCCGGCCGCGAGCGGATCGCCGAGCGGGTCCGCGACGGCGTCGCCGACCTCGAAGCGTGGGACGGGCTCGGCACGCGGACGACGTGGGACGGCCGCGAGCGCCACGCGCGGACGATCGCCGACGCCGTCTCGCTCGCTCCGGCAGACGCACCCCCGGTGGCCGTCGATCTCGGCAACGGCGCGGGCGGCGTGAGCGTCGACGCGCTCCAGCGGCTGGGCTGTGCGGTCGAGACGCTGAACGCCCAGCCGGACGGCTCGTTTCCGGGCCGTCCCAGCGAACCGACCGCGGACAACTGCGCGTCCCTCTCTGCGCTGGTCGCGAACACGGACGCCGAACTCGGTGTGGCACACGACGGCGACGCCGACCGCCTGCGAGCGGCGACGGCCGACGGGCGTTTCGTCTCCGGCGACGAACTGCTGGCCGTGTTCGCCCGCGAGGCGGCGTCGCCCGGCGACACCGTCGCGGTGCCGGTCGACACGAGCCTCGCAGTCGCGGACTTCCTCGCCGAGTCGGACGTGGCGGTAGCGTACACGCCGGTCGGCGACGTGTACGTGGCCGAGCGAGCGAGCCAGTCGGGCGTCGCCTTCGGCGGCGAGCCCAGCGGTGCCTGGATCTGGCCCGACCAGACGCTGTGTCCGGACGGACCGCTTGCGGCCTGCCGGCTCGTGGCGCTCCACGCCGAGGAGCCACTCCGGGAACGCGTCGCCGCGGTGCCCGACTATCCGATCCGCCGCGAGAGCGTCGCGGTCGAGGACAAGCACGCCGTCGTGGATCGCCTGGCCGACCGGATCACCGCCGAGTACGACGACGTGGCGACGCTCGACGGCGTTCGGGTCGACCTCGGAGACGCGTGGTTCCTGGTCCGGGCCAGCGGGACCCAACCGTTGATCCGGATCACCGCCGAGGCACGAGACGAGGGGCGAGCGACGGACGCCTTCGAGATCGCGCGCGACGCCGTCGCTGGGGCTCGCGAGTGATACTGCCGGCTGTCCGTCTGTAACGACTGTTGCGACCCCGTGGTCGCACATATCTTGAAACAGTGACAGCCGGCAGTACGAGACCGACAGAGCTGCCCAGCCGAGCGCTCGCTGGGCGCGTTCGACTGTGCCGCGACGTGAGACGAGAGAACCCGCAGCGTTCGCGTGTCTGTCAGACCGCGCGACGATCGGAGACTATCCGCGCCGTTTCGACCGGGCTTCCCGAACGCCCGCGCCGTCGCGAATCTTGTCCTCGCACTGCGGACAGACCCGCGGTGCATCGACCCCGTTGGGTGTGAAGACCCGTGCGTAATCAGCCGTCACGAAGTTCCCGCAGTTCTGGCATTCCGGCATACGTCTCTCAACAAGGGAATCTGGCCTCTTAATGGTTCGTTCCTCCGATGCGAGCGCGGGTCGGGGTTCGGCGCGGACAGCGACGGCCGGCCGTCTCATACTGCCGGCTGTCACTTCGTGACGAGCTTCGCCACCCCGGGGTGGCGAAATCGGTCACAGATGTACAGCCGGTCGTATCAGAACTGGCTGGTGATCGAGCCGTCCTCGTCGAGTTCGACGACGCCGTCGAACAGCTCCCGGAACCGGTCGACCGTCTCGTCGTCGTGGACGCCGCGAGCGAGGTGGAACATCCCGACGGCGTCGTGGTCGGCCAGCAGGTCGAGGAGCCGCTCCAGCGCCTGGACGGCGCGGTCCTCGTCGGCGTAGTAGATCAGTTCCGTGACGGAGTCGAAGGTCACCCGCAGCTTGCCGTCGTGATCGGTCAGGAACGTCTCGGCCTCGTCGACGATGGCCTCCCAGTCGTCGGGTGCAGAGACGTAGCGGACGTTGTCGGACTTCCGGCGCGTGTACCCGCGCTCGACGGACAGCGTGTCGAGGATGGTCGCCCGGTCCTCGTCGACCTCGTAGTACTCCAGTTTCTGTTCGACCTCGCGGGCGGTCGTCCGCGTCGAGACCACCAGCAGGTGGTCGGTGTCGGTACTGAGGAAGTCGGTGTCCAGTCGGTCCGTCTCGCCGGTGCTCGGATGTAACAAGAGGATGCCCGTCCCGCCCGGGATCGACTCGGGCGTGTTCTCGATGGCGAGGGAATACTCCATGTGGTCGCAAAGGGTGCCCGGCGCGCTTTAGAGTATCGGTCGTTTCCCCCGACGAGAGATGTGACCACACCGATCGGGCAAGCGGTCCGACGGGCTCAAAAGACGCTGTCGGCGGTCGCGGCCCCGACGACGCTGAAGATCGCGCCCACGGAGACGGCCTTCAGCGTGGTCGTGAACACCCTCCGCTGGGTCGGCTCCGCCAGAATCTCCGCCTCGACGAGGAACGTCTGCGGTGCGGTGAACGCGAGCGCGAGGATCGCCACGGAGCCAAAGGAGACGCCCATCAGCGAGACGAACCGGATCGGCACACCGGCGACCTCGGCCTCGGTGTCGGGATCGCGGTCGTCGTCGGCCTTGTACAGCGCGCCGTAGCCGATCGCGAAGACGATGGCGACGACGAGGAGCGCGTGGGCGTCGGTCATGTTCGCCGCCAGCACCCACACCTCCTCGGTGACGACGAAGGGACCGGCCAGCAGGAACCCGCCGACGAGTTGCTGGGCCGTGTCGGCGATCCGATAGCGCGGGGGCCGTGCCATGCCGTGGTCTGGGCGGCGGGCCGGGAAAACGGTTTGTGTTCGACGGTCACAGCGACAGGGCACGCCGAAGTCACGTCCAGCCCTCGCGGTCGGAACATACGTGTCACGGTCGCGACCGTCCGAACCGCCTTTGTCCCGCCCCCGCGTTCGCTCGGGTATGAGCGTCAGCGACGCCTTCGACGAGTGGGCTCGTACGGGCAAAGATCAAGGGATGGAAGAGCGCCACTGGCACACGGCCAAGCACGCGCTGGCCCGCCTCCCGGCAGAATCTGGCGACACCGTCCTCGATCTGGGCTGTGGCAGCGGCTACGCCGGCCGTGCCCTGCGCGAGACGAAAGACGTGGGCCGCGTCTACGGCGTCGACGCCGCGCCGGAGATGGCCCACAACGCACGCGCCTACACCGACGACCCGCGGGTCGCCTTCGCCGTCGGCGACTTCGAGCACCTGCCCTTCGACGACGACAGCATCGACCACTGCTGGTCGATGGAGGCGTTCTACTACGCCCAGAACCCCCACACGGTGCTCGACGAACTCCGCCGCGTCCTGCGCCCCGGCGGGACCTTCTACTGTGCCGTCAACCGCTGGGAGGAGCACGTCCACTCCCACGAGTGGGAGGAACTGGTCGGCGTGCCGATGCTGCTGTGGAGCGAACAGCAGTACCGCGAGGCGTTCCGCGAGGCCGGCTTCGCCGTCGCGGGCCAGGACCGGATTCCGGACACGGAGACGGAGATCCCCGCCGAGAGCGAGTTCCCGACCGAGGACTGGGAGACGCGCGCGGCGATGGTCGAGCGATACCGCGAGTACGGCACGCTACTGACGGTCGGCGTCGTTCCCGAGTAGCGCTCCGTCGAGGCTGGCAGTTTCAAACCAGTTAAGGACGGTCCCACCCTCCGATAGGGTATGAGCGAGGTCGAGCGTTCGGGTCGGGAGGAAGTCTGGATCGAGAAGTACCGCCCGCAGACCCTGGCAGACGTCGTAGGCCACGAGACGATCGTCGAGCGCCTGCAGAGCTACGTCGATCGCAACGATCTGAGCCACATGCTGTTCGCGGGGCCGGCCGGCACCGGCAAGACCACGAGCGCGACGGCCATCGCCCGGGAACTGTACGGCGAGGACTGGCAGGAGCACTTCCTCGAACTGAACGCCTCCGACGAACGCGGGATCGACGTGGTCCGAGACCGGATCAAGAGCTTCGCTCGCACTTCTTTCGGCGGCGTCGACTACCGAATAATATTTCTTGATGAGGCAGACGCGCTTACTTCTGACGCCCAGTCAGCACTCCGGCGGACGATGGAGCAGTTCTCGAACAACGTCCGCTTCATCATGTCGTGTAACTACTCCAGCCAGATCATCGATCCGATCCAGTCTCGCTGTGCCGTCTTCCGCTTCTCGCCGCTGGGCGACGAGGCCGTCGAGGAAGAGATCCGTCACATCGCCGACGAGGAAGGGATCGAACTCACCGACGACGGCGTCGACGCGCTGGTCTACGCCGCCGGGGGCGACATGCGCAAGGCGATCAACGGCCTGCAAGCGGCCTCGGTCTCGGGGGACGTTGTCGACGAGGAAGCGGTCTTCGCGATCACCTCGACGGCCCGTCCGGAGGTCATCCAGGGGATGGTTCAGGACGCCATCGACGGCGACTTCACGGCCGCTCGGGCGCAACTGGACGATCTCATCACCGAGGAGGGGATCGCCGGTGGCGACATCATCGACCAGCTCCACCGGTCGATCTGGGAGTTCGACGTGCCCGACGAGCAGGCCGTCCGTATCCTCGATCGGGTCGGCGAGACGGACTACCGGATCACCGAGGGAGCCAACGAACGGATCCAGCTCGAAGCGATGCTGGCCTCGCTGAGCTTAGACGACTGATCAGAGCCGCGTTCGCAGCGCGGCCGCGACGACGCCCAGCACCAGCCCGTAGACGGCGTGCCACAGCAGCGACGGCGGCGCGAAGTTCGGGAACGGCGGCGAGGCCGGCGACCCGACGACGCTCAGCCAGACTGGCATCACCAGCGCGGCCAGCCCGATCCATGTGAGCACGCCCCAGCCGAGGCCGAGTCCCACGAGCCGGTTCGTCTCTCGCACGTCGAGTGCCTGTGCGAGCGCGGCGAAGCCGACGCCCAGTACGGCCCCGTGAGAGACGTGGACGGCCATCCCGAGGCCGGGGTTGGGCGGCGGCGCGAGGCCGTACAGCGACGGAATCGCGACGGCGAGCGTCGCGTCGTTCATCACCAGCACCAGTACACCCATCGCGAGCGCGCCAGCGATACCACCGAGGACGCCGGCCTTCCAGTCGGCGGTCCCAGCCGCGGTTCGCTGCGCGTCGACGTTTTCTGTTGACATGCGACCGGAGGATCGAAGGGGAAGATAAAACTCGTGTGGTGGTCGTGGCGCGTCTGGCACGACCGGGGAACGCTTAACAACGGCGTCGGCAGACGGCGCGTCACGCCGGCTGTCACGGATTGAGCCTTCGGAACTGTTTTACCCGCTGCTGGGCCAACAGTATCCCAATGAGCGACCTCGCCGACGAATATCGACTCGACTACTTCGAGGAGGAGGGGTTCGAGCGGCTGAAGTGTGGGACGTGTGGCGATCACTTCTGGACGCGCGACGCCTCCCGCGAGACGTGCGGTGAGCCACCCTGTGCCGAGTACGGCTTCATCGACGACCCCGGCTTCGAGGAGACCCTCTCGCTCGAAGAGATGCGCGAGACGTTTCTCTCCTTCTTCGAAGAGCGCGACCACGGCCGGGTCGACCCCTATCCCGTCGCCGCCAACCGCTGGCGCGACGACGTATTGTTGACCCAGGCGTCGATCTACGACTTCCAGCCCCACGTCACGACGGGCCAGTCGCCGCCGCCGTCGAATCCGCTGGTGGTCTCCCAGCCCTGCATCCGGATGCAGGACATCGACAACGTCGGCAAGACCGGACGCCACACGATGGCCTTCGAGATGGGTGGCCACCACGCGTTCAACGCCGACGAGGGGTCGGGCTACGCCTACGAGGGCGAGGTCTACTGGAAAGAGGAGACCGTCCAGTACTGCGTGGAGCTGTTCGAGGAGCTGGGCGTCGACAGCAGCGAGCTGACCCTGATCGAGGACGTGTGGGTCGGCGGGGGCAACGCCGGGCCGTGTTTCGAGGTGATCTACCAGGGCCTGGAGCTTGCGACGCTCGTGTTCATGCAGTTCGAGCAGGACCCCGACGGCGACTACGAGATGAAAGACGGCAACAGCTACTCGGAGATGGACCGCCGGGTCGTCGACACGGGGTACGGGATCGAACGCTGGACCTGGATGAGCCAGGGGACCCCGACGGTCTACGAGGCGATCTACCCCGAGATGATCGAGTTCCTGCGGGACAACGCCGGGCTCGACTACACCGACGAGGAAGACGAGATCGTGTTCCGGGCGGCCAAGCTGGCCGGCCACATGGACATCGACGAGGCCGAGGACGTCGAGGCGGCCCGCGACACCATGGCCGAGCAGCTGGGCGTCGAGACGGCGCGGCTGGTCGAGCTGATGGAGCCCCTCGAAGACATCTACGCAATCGCCGACCACTCCCGGACGCTCGCGTACATGCTCGGCGACGGCATCGTCCCCTCGAACGTCGGGACGGGCTATCTCGCGCGGATGGTGCTGCGTCGCACCAAGCGCCTCGTCGACACGGTCGGCGTCGACGCGCCCCTGGACGAACTCGTCGACATGCAGGCCGATCGCCTGGGCTACGACAACCGCGATACCATCCGCGACATCGTCCGGACCGAGGTCGAGAAGTACCGCGAGACACTGGACCGTGGCGGCCGGAAGGTCCGCCAGCTGGCCGACGACTACGCCGAGCGAGGCGAATCGATCCCGGTGTCCGAGCTGATCGAGCTGTACGACTCCCACGGCATCCAGCCGGACATGGTCGCGGAGATCGCCGCCGAGCGGGGCGTCGACGTGGACGTGCCCGACAACTTCTACGGCCTCGTCGCCGACCGCCACGGCGGCGGCCAGGCCGTCGAGGCGGAAACGACGGTCCCACACGAGGAACGGCTCGACGAACTCCCGGAGACCGACCGGCTCTACTACGAGGACCAACAGCGCATGGAGTTCGAGGCCGTCGTCCTCGAAGTGTTCGACCGCGAGGACGGTAATTACGACGTGGTGCTCGACCAGACGATGTTCTACCCCGAAGGCGGGGGCCAGCCCCCAGACCACGGGACGATCTCGACCGACGACGTCACCGGTGAAGTGACCGACGTACAGGTCCACGGCGGCGTCATCGTCCACACGTGTGACGAGGACCCCGGGACCGGCGAGTTCGTCCGCGGGCAGGTCGACGCCACCCGTCGCCGTCGGCTGATGCGCCACCACACCGCGACACACGTCGTCATCCACAGCGCCCGGCAGGTGCTGGGCGAGCACGTCCGTCAGGCCGGCGCACAGAAGGGGACCGACTCCTCGCGGATCGACATCCGCCACTACGAGTCGATCAGTCGCGAACAGGTCAAGGAGATCGAGCACCGCGCCAACGAGATCGTGATGGACAACGCCGCCGTCACCCAGGAGTGGCCCGACCGCCACGAGGCCGAGAAAGCGCACGGCTTCGATCTCTACCAGGGCGGGATCCCGACCGGCGAGCAGATCCGCCTGATCCACGTCGCCGACGACGTGCAGGCCTGCGGTGGCACCCACGTCGACCGGACCGGCGACGTGGGAGCCATCAAGCTGTTGAACACGGAGCGGATCCAGGACGGCGTCATCCGGCTCACCTTCGCCGCCGGGGACGCGGCCATCGACGCCACCCACGAGGTCGAGGACGCGCTCTACGAGACGGCCGAACTGTTCGACGTGGCACACGGCGACGTGCCCGAGACGGCGGCACGCTTCTTCGACGAGTGGAAGGCCCGCGGCAAGGAGATCGAGGAACTGAAAGAACAGCTCGCCGAGGCCCGCGCGAGCGGCGGCGGAGACAGCGAGGCGGTCGAGGTCGCAGACACGACCGCCGTCGTCCAGCGCATCGACGCCGACATGGACGAACTCCGGGCCCAGGCCAACGCCGTCGTCGACCAGGGCTCGATCGCCGTGCTCGGTTCCGGTGCCAGCGGTGCGCAGTTCGTCGTCGCCGTCCCCGACGGCGTCGAGGTCAACGCGGGCGAAGTCGTCGGCGAACTCGCTTCCCGCGTCGGCGGCGGCGGCGGCGGCCCGCCGGACTTCGCACAGGGGGGCGGCCCAGACGCCGACAAACTGGACGCGGCACTGGACGACGCACCGGAGATCCTCAGACAGATCGCGAACGTCTGATCGGGACCGTCCCCGTTGCTTTGCTGTTCCCGCAGTCGCGAGTTCGGTCACGGCTGCGGGCTGATCCGTCCTGACGATCAGAGCACCAAGCTACTTTTAGGTCGGTCCAGAAGGGCCGACCGATGCCATACTGTCTGGCCTGCGGGACGAAGTCCGATTTCGAGACACAGACGTGTCCGTCCTGTGGGCAGGCGGTCAGACACCGGATCGATCCGCCGGGAGACGCGTTTCCGGAGCCGTCCGAGCCGGAAGTCCCCTGGGAGGAGGGGGACGCTGAATCTGGGGCTGACGACGCCGAATCTGGGACGGACGACGCCACGAACGGGGCCGAGGCCGAGGAGTCGAAGCCACTGGCGGGGATCGACGACACGCTCGCGGTCGAGGACGACGAAGCGGGCGACACTCCGCCGTCGACGGACCCGTCGGGCCCGTCCCCCTTCGCCGATCGCTGGTCGTTCGGCGTGGCGGCGACCTATCCGGTCGACGAGGACTACCGGCCGCTGGTCGTCGGCGGGATCGTGGAACTGATCGCGCTCGTGTTGCCCGTCTTCTCGCTCGTCACCGTCGGGTACGGCTTCCGGCTCTGTGGCGCGGTCGCGCGCGGCCAGCGCGAGCGGCCGGCGTTCGACGACTACGGCGAGTCGCTGGTCGGCGGGCTCCAGTCCCTGCTCGTGGCGGGGCTCTACGGGGTGATCCTGCTGGTCGGTGGGGGGGCCGCAGCGGCGGTCTGGACCGTCGACGAACCACTCGGGATCGCACTGGGCGTGACGACCGGCGTGCTGGGACTCTACCCATTCCCGGCCTCGCTGACGGTCTACGCCGCGACCGGCGAGTTGGGAACGGCGTTCTCGCGGGCGTCGGCCGGTCGGTTCGCGACCTCGGGGACGTACGTCCGGGCGTGGCTCGCCTGGCTCGCCGGGATCGTCGCCGTCGCCCTCGCGGCGGTGCTGTCGGTGATCACGCTCGTCGGCCCCGTCGTCGTCCGGGCCTGGGGTACCTACTCGCTGGGAGTGTTGTGGGGGTACTACTACCGCAGCGCCGCCGCCGCGGGCGTCGTCCCACCGGCCTCCGACGAGCCCGTTCGGTGAACCGATACGCACAACGGGCTCGCGAGCCACGGCTCGACTATGCCGACCGCGACAGCCGACGGCGTCGCAGTACACTACGAGCGCGACGGGGACGGCGAGACAGTGGCGTTCGTCAACGACGTAGGGGCCGGCGCGTGGCTCTGGAGCTGGCAACACGGCGTCGTCGCCGGGCCCTACGAGAGCCTCGTGTGGGATCTGCGTGGGACCGGGCGCTCGGACGCGCCGCCGGGTCCCTACAGTGTTGACCGACTCGCGGCCGATCTTGAGGCAGTGTTTTCCGACGCCGGGGTCGCGCGGGTCCACCTCGTCGGCGCGGGACTGGGCGGGATGGTCGCCCTGGCCTACGCCCACGAGTACGACCGCGGGGCGTCGCTGACGCTCTTCGGGACCGCCGCCAGCGGCGACGCCGTGACCGACCGGCTGGCCGACCTCCGTGCCCCGCTGGACGACCGCGAGGCGCTCGCGGCGTCGCTGCAGACCGCGTTCGCCTCGGACCTGACCGACCATCCGACCATCCGCGAGGAGATGGTCGAGTGGCGGCAGGCCGACGACGCCGACCCGACGGCGTGGGACGCACAGGCCGCCGCGATGCGGTCGTTCGAGGCCCCGCCGCTGTACGAGATCACGCTGCCCACGCTGGTGTTACACGGCGTCGACGACGAGATCGTCCCGGCGTCGGCCGGCGAGTCGCTGGCTCGGGACCTCCCGCGAGGGGAGTACCGCGCCGTCGAGGGCGGCCACTGGGCCTTCGTCGAGGAGAGCGCCGCGGTCTCGGACGCACTGGTGGGCTGGCTCGACGAGCAGACGAGCGACGCGTGACCGGCCGCCCCGCCAGCGGCGTCGCGGAGATCGGCAAATACGACCACGTATCTGTACGCTTTTGTGACTCGACCCGCTGACTAGGAGTGATGAGTCTCAGGATCGCCTTGCTGAACGCGGCCCACGACGGGGCGCTCAACCGCCGGAACTTCCGGCGGGAGCTAGACGCCGACCTCGTCGAGTACGACGTGACCGAACGCGAACTGCCCGACACCTTCGCGTTCGACGGCTGTCTCCTCACCGGGTCCCGCGCCTCCGTCTACTGGGAGGAGCCCTGGATCGCGGACCTGACCGCGTGGGTCCGCGACGCGGTCGACCGCGACGTGGCGTTCCTGGGCGTCTGTTTCGGCCACCAGCTGCTCGCTCACGCGCTGGGCGGCGAGGTCGAGCCGATGGACGAGTACGAGATCGGCTATCGGACGGTCGAGCACGACGGCACCAGCGAACTGCTCGACGGCGTCGACGAGCAGTTCACCGTCTTTACCACACACTCCGACCGCGTCGTCGAACTCCCGCCCGGAGCCGAGCAGTTCGCTGCGAACGACTACGGCATCCACGGGTTCCAGACCGAGGACGTGTTCTCCGTCCAGTTCCACCCCGAGTACGACCCGGAGACGGCCCGCGAGGTCACGCGGGGGAAAGACGAGCAACTCTCCGAGGCACGGATCAAGCAGGTGCTCGACGGGATCACGGCCGAGAACTACGACGCCGCCTGCGAGGCCAAGCGACTGTTCGACAACTTCACGCAGTACCTCCGAGAGCGAGCTGTGACGGGGGAGTCCGGCGGCGTCGCGGCCGCAGACGACTGATCGGTCGGACGCCGACTACACTCCGATCCGGTCGAGCACCCGCTGTTCTACCACGAGGACGACGACGGCCACCACGATCAACAGCGCCGCCCGCGGCGTCGTGAGGATCCCCAGCGAGACGATGAGCGTCGTGGCACACGCGGGAGCGTGGCCGGTGTCGGTGGCGACCATGCCGGCGGTCGTCAGGCCGACGGCGACGACGCCGCTGGCGGCCAGTCGGAGCGCCGAGATCGACCCCGGAGTGGTCAGCGTGTCGATGCCGATGCCAGCGCCCAGGGCGTGGAACGCGACCAGTCCCGCGAGGACGCCGATGGCGTGGCCGGCGACGACGCGGCGCGGCGCACACTCCGGGGCCGCCGGGGTCGTCGCGAAGAGGTACGCGGTGGGACCGAGGCTCGGAAAGAGGAAGGGGAGACCGCTGAGCCACACCGCACCGGCCAGCGTCGACAGCAGTGTCGCCGCTCTGACCGCCTGCCGAAGCCACAGCGCTCGCGGTGCCGTCACTGTGCCGGAGGCTGCCGATCTGTACAGTAAAGCGTGCTGTTTCCACGCAGTGCCGACGCGTGTCGTCACGGCCTCCGTCACCGCGGACCACACTTTTGCCCGCGCCACGCGTAGCCGTCGTATGCTCGACTATCTCGACCTCGAAGCCGACCGCGACGGGGAGGCGCGTCTGATCCGCGACACCGCACGCGAGTTCGTCGACGAGCGCGTCCGCCCGTCGATCGGCGAGTGGTTCGAGTCCGGGACCTCGCCCGACCACCTGTTCGAAGCGATGGGCGAGCTGGACTTCTACGCGCCGACGCTGTCGTGGGGAACGCTTCCGGGCGTGAGTCCGGAGGCCTACGGCCTGCTCATGCGGGAGCTAGAGGCCGGCGACTCGGGCGTGCGCTCGATGGCCAGCGTCCAGGGCGCGCTCGTGATGTACCCGATCCACGAGTTCGGCAGCGAGGCCCAGCGCGAGCGGTGGCTCCCCGACCTCGCTGCGGGCGAAGCGGTCGGCTGTTTCGGACTGACCGAGCCCGAACACGGCTCCGATCCGGCGAGCATGGCGACCACCGCGGTGCCCGACGGGGACGGCTATCGGCTCACCGGGACCAAGACGTGGATCACGAACGCGCCCATCGCCGACGTGGCCGTGATCTGGTGCAAGATCGACGACGGGGACGGCGAGACCGACGGCCCCGTCCGGGGCGTTCTGGTCGATCTTGACGGCGACAGTGTCGAGACCAGCGAGATCGACGGGAAGCTCTCGATGCGGGCCTCCTCGACCGGCGAGATCCACCTCCGGGACGCGTGGGTGCCAGAGGACGCCCTCCTGCCCGGCGTCGAGGGAATGAAGGGGCCGCTGTCCTGTCTCACCGAAGCCCGCTACGGCATCGCGTGGGGCGCGGTCGGGGCCGCCCGAGACTGTTTCGAGACCGCCCGCGAGTACACGACCGACCGCGAGCAGTTCGGCGGGCCGATCGCCCGCTTCCAGCTCCAACAGGAGAAACTCGCCGAGATGGCGACCCGCATTACGACCGCACAGCTGCTCGCCGACCGGCTCGCGGCGCTGAAGGCGCGGGGCGACCTGCGGCCCCAGCAGGTGTCGATGGCCAAGCGCAACAACGTCCGGATGGCCCGCGAGGTCGCACAGACCGCCCGCGAGATGCTGGGGGGCAACGGGATCACGACCGACTACCCGCCGATGCGCCACGCCGCCAACATGGAGACCGTCTACACCTACGAGGGGACCCACGACATCCACACGCTGATCCTGGGTGCGGATCTGACGGGGATCGACGCCTTCGAGTAGGGAATCGCGTCGCGAGCGGACTGCGCTCTCACGACGACGAAGCGTGACGACCCACACCGCAGGCTGCGCAGTTACCTGTGGCGGCTACTGTCTCCCGAGGTGCGAGTCGAAGGCGGTGACAGTCGGCAGTGTCAGTCCCGCACTGCCGGCGTGTGGAGGTGGTGTTCGATGTGCGCCCAGTCGTCGAACGGCGCTCCGTCATTGTAGCCCACGTACTCATCGGGAGCGTTGTAGTTCATCGTACTTTCGTAGCGATCTGCACTCACAGTCTTCGAGTCGACGCCGTCGTAGTCGTTCGGTCGGATCCCGTTCGAGTGACCCAGTTCGTGCATGAACGTACTTGCGATGGAGTCGTCGGACAGCGTCTGGTCGCTGTCGTCCCGGGCCGTCTCGAAGAGAAAGGGCCTGTTGTCGCCCCAGCTCTGGGTAACTCCGGCGACGGAGCGACCGTCGTGCCGAGCGTCACCGACCGCGATGCCGTAGTGGTAGCCATCGGCTTCGTGATCGAAGTAGACGGGCATGTAGCGTTGCCGCAGCTCGTCGAGACTCACGCGCTCGTCAGTCTCGATCGCCTCGTCGTAGCTGATGTGGAGTCGGATGCCGGTCGAACCGTCCGGGTTCGAGATCGGGGCTGCCGCGTACGCCTTCGTGACCGGATCGAGGGCGTCGGCGGGCGGTTTGTACCCCTCGACGTAGTCCACCTCGACGTAGATATCCATACGGAATGGATCACTCTCGTCGAGAGCGTCGTGGCCGACTTCGGCACCGTCGTCGAGGCCGTCGCCGTCCATGTCGGCCTGCATGGGATCTGTCCCGTGAACCTCGATTTCTGCACCGTCGTCGAGGCCGTCGCCGTCCGTGTCTGCCGCCGTGGGATCGGTTCCGTGAATCTCGACCTCCTCGCCGTCGTCGAGACCGTCACCGTCCGTATCAGCCGCCGTCGTGCCAGTTCGATACTGGTACACTTCCGCGTCGTCGTCGAGACCGTCGCCGTCCGTGTCGGCCGCCGTGGGATCCGTTCCGTGAACCTCGATCTCGTCGAGATCGGCGAGATCGTCACTGTCGCTGTGGGCAGAAACAGGGTCCGTCCCGTGAACCTCGATCTCAGCACTGTCGTTGAGTCCATCGTGGTCACTGTCGGCCGACATTGGTGCCGTTCCGTGCGTATACACTTCGTCGCCGTCGTCGAGACCGTCCCCGTCAGTGTCGGCAACTGTCGCATTTGTGCCGAGATCGTGGACTTCGACGCCGTCGTCGAGACCGTCCCCGTCGGTGTCGACGACCGTCGGGTCCGAACCGACCGCGGTTTCCTCGCCGTCTGGGAGGCCATCACGGTCCGTATCAGCGACGAGTGGATCTGTGTCTTGCTGGAGTTCCGCTGCCGCGGGGATTCCGTCACCGTCGAGCGAGACGACGTTCGTCGAGAGCACCAGTCCGGCACTACCCACAGAAAGAGCGACGACGAGGAACACGGCGGCTGAGCGTTGCACACTAACGGTCATCGGAGTGGTTAAAATAAGCACTTCGGATTGCGTATCTCACCGGTGGCAAGACGCCAGTGTCGGTGCGTCGTCCCGGCGGATCACGTGACAGAACGACCGTAGCGGTCAATCGAAAAGAGGCGACTGCACGCGGATCGTCGTCGTCGTTTGTCCAGTCGACGGGACGGCGTCGAGCCGAACTATCTGTGGGCCGGGTCGGGAGACGACGGCGAGTCTCCCGGTGGCGTGCGCTCGATCCAGTAATCGAAAGAAGTCCTCACTCCGTCCGGTCGACGTCGAGCTCCTCTTCGAGATCGCCGAGCCACTCGGTCTCTTCGAGTTCTTCGAGCTGCTCGCGGAAGTGAGTCTCACAGACCCCCACAGAGATACCGTCTTTCTCGACTGCGATGTCCGCCTCACTCTCGCAGTAGTGACATTGCATACGACACGATTGGGTCCCTGTGACATTGAATGCTCCGTTCGCCGGTCACTCCGGCGACACGTCCAGGGCGTCCCGGACGCGCTCCCACTGGGCGCTGTCCAGACCGGCCAGGCCCAGTCGGTCGTCGTGCGCGTCGCTCCCGCCGGTCACCAGCAGGTCGTGGCGCTCGATGGCCCGGTCGACGGCCGACAGATCGGGCTCGTCGGCGTAGGGGTAGGGGCGTTCGACGGCGTCGAGCGTGTCACAGAGCGCGAGCGCGCTCTCGGGGTCGTCGTAGCGCAGCGGATGTGCCAGCCCCACCAGCCCGCAGGCCTCGGTCAGCAACGCCCGGCCTCGCTCGAAAGCGGGGACCGCTCGGGGGACGTAACACGGACAGTCGTCGCCGATGAGGTGGGCAAAGGCACCGTCGACGTCGTAGTCGCTGACTTCCGCGATCGCACGTGCAATGTGTGGCCGACCCAGTCCGGGCCGCGGTTCGATCGGCAACGAGACGGACAGGCGCTCCTCGACGCAGTCGACGATGGCGGCCCCCCGTTCGGCCCGGTTTCGCTGGATGCGCTCGCACTCGGCGACCAGCGCGTCCGTCGGCGAGACACCGTAGCCGAGCAGGTCGAGGCGCTGCTGGCCGGCGTCGACCCGGAGCTCGATCCCGTGGACGACCGTGACGCCCTCGCGTGTCGTCACAGGGGCGTCGAGGTCGGACGAGAGTCGGTCGTGGTCGGTCACCGCGACGGCGTCGAGGCCGCCACGCCGTGCGGCCGCCGGCACCTCGTCGAGGGACAGCGTCCCGTCCGAGCGCTGCGTGTGGACGTGGAGGTCCGCGACAGTCATACCGGAGCCTGGCCGCCGGAGCCCAAGCCACTTCGGGTCGTGGTCCTTATACACATTAAGGAGTGTATTAATTATTAATAATGAAGGTTTATTATCGTTCATTAACTTTCCAGAGCCATGCGAATGTTCGACAGCGCAGACGAGATGTTCACCGCACAGAGCTACCCCGCGACGACGACCGACCTGATCGAGGCCCACGGCCACCTGACGCTGGAGTTGCCCAACGGCTCGGAGACGGTCGCCGACGTTCTGGGCCGCCTGACCGAAGAGACCTACGACACCGAGAACGAGGCCAGACTGGCGGCCTACAGCGCCGTCAGCCAGAAGGGCATCGGTCGAAAGGGCTACTCCGACCGCGATCCGATCGCGATGGGCGAGGACGGCCCGGATCAGGTCTCGTTCTAGACCACCGTTTTACTGCGGGGGTCGCCGACGGCGATCCCGCTCGCAAAACCGTGGTTCTGCTGAACGCAGTGAAGCAGCGCCCGCTCTGACGGTGACGAACCCCTTCACGAAGCTACAGCCGACAGTATCAGGCCGACTCGATCTCGTCGTCGTACCGGCGGGTGTAGCGCATGACGGCGTAGAAGATCCCGGACAACACGAGTACTGCACCGCCGCCGTAGCTGGCCATGTTGAGTGGCGTGGGCCGAAACTGGACGCCGAAGAGACCGACTGGGACGGCGGCGTCGTTGCTGATCACGAGACCGACGAAGGCACCGAAGCCCACGCCGAGTGCCAGCGCCGCGACGAACACCCAGCCGACGACGCGCCGCCCCGACGTGGTCGAATCCGTTTCGTTCATGGTAGTGTGGCCGCCTGCTCGACGGCGATACTGGTCGTAACGACTCGACGGGCAAGTGGCTACCGGGAACGGGCGAGGACAACGCCGGTCCCGTTGCCTTCCGTTCCAGAACTGTGACGAATGCCACATTCGTTATCCTTTTCCCGCGATAGCGCCAACCGACGGCTATGGCAGAGACAACGCGGGCCGTCGGCCACGACGAGCTGGCGACGCTGAAGTTGCTGGCGCTCGACGGCGCGATCGAGGGCGAGCGAAAGGAGTCCTGTTCGGCGCTCGCCGACCGGCTGGACGCCTCCAACCAGACCGCCTCGCGGCGGCTCCAGCGGCTGGAGGAAGCGGAGATGATCGATCGGGACATCGTCGGCGACGGACAGCTCATCCGGATCAGCGAAGTCGGCGAGCGGGCCCTCCAGCGGGAGTACGCCGACTACCGGCGGATCTTCGAGGGGGCCGTCGGCGTCGATCTGGGCGGGATCGTCACCTCCGGCATGGGCGAGGGGCGACACTACATCACGCTGCCGGGGTACATGGAGCAGTTCATCGACAAGCTCGGCTACGAGCCCTTCGCCGGAACGCTCAACGTCGATCTCGTCGACGAGAGCGTCCGCAAGCGCGCGCGGCTGAGCGCCTTCGAGCCGGTCACGATCGAGGGATGGGAAGACGACGAGCGAACGTACGGACCGGCGTACTGCTATCCGGCCTCCGTCGTCGCCGGGGACAGCGAGTACGAGCCCGCCCACGTCATCGCCCCCGAGCGAACCCACCACGGCGAGAGCCAACTGGAAGTGATCGCCCCGGAGAAACTGCGCGACGTGGTCGGCCTGGCCGACGGTGACGAGGTGACTGTCCATGTCTCGGAGCAGTGAGCAGGCAGCGACGGGTGCCGACGACGCCATCGCGGCGTTCGCACGTGGCCAGCCGATCTTGATCCACGACGCGGCCGACCGCGAGGGCGAGGTCGACCTCGTCTACCCGGCCGGAGCGGTCACGCCAGGGGCCGTCGCACGCCTGCGCAACGACGCTGGCGGGCTGGTCTGTGTCGCGCTCTCGGATGCGGTCGCCGAGACGTTCGGCCTGCCGTTCATGCAGGAGCAACTGACCCACCCCAGCGCCGACGGCCACGACCTCGCGTACGACGAGCGATCCTCGTTCTCGCTGACGGTCAATCATCGGGACACCCACACCGGCATCACCGACGAGGACCGCGCGCTGACGATCACCGAACTCGCGGGGGCCGCCGCCGACCCCGGCGGAACGGCCTTCGCCGACGAGTTCCGCTCGCCGGGCCACGTGACGCTGCTGCGCGGTGCGCCGGACCTGCTTTCCGACCGGCTGGGCCACACCGAACTCGGGCTGGCCGTCGCCGCGGCGGCCGACCAGCCGCCCGCGGTCGTGGTCTGTGAGATGCTCGACGACGAGACGGGCGGGGCGCTTTCGCCGGCCGCCGCGCGTGCCTACGCCGAGCGCGAGGGACTCGCCTACGTCGAGGGGAGCGCACTCGTCGAGCGACTGGGAGCGTCGTCGTAAGTCGCCGTTCGCCGTCACTGTGTCCGAGCGTCGACGCGTTTCACGGACGACTGTCGTGAGAGGGAAGCGACAGGTTTGAGTCGACACCCCGACCAGCTACGGATATGGCCGAAAGCCGCCGGATGGTCCCGAACGAGCGAAAGCTGCTGGTCGTCGTCGGATTCTGTCTCGGCACGGGGCTGGGACCGTTCGTCCTCACCGTCCTGACGGCACCGGTCGAGTTCTTCGCGGGAGAGACCGTCGCGTCCCTGCTGTGGACGACGGTGCAGTTCCTCGGCGTCGTCTTCGCCGGGGTCGCGCTCGCGACGATCGATCTCGACGCGACCGGCGCGGCGCGCTGACGCGTCGTCTGGCACGACAGGGAGACACACACATCGTCAACACTCTTAACGATGGCCTGCAATGGCCCGGTATGTACGTCGCTGAGACGATGCGTGGACAGTATCGCGAGGGACAGACCACACGCGGGGGGACGGCTCGATGAGCGAGCGCCCGGAGATGTTCGAGGGCGTCGACGAGATCTGGCAGGACGGCGAGTTCGTCGACTTCGAGGACGCACAGGTCCACGTGCTGGCCCACGCGCTGCACTACGGCACCGGCGTCTTCGAGGGCGTGCGCTGCTACGACACCGACGACGGCCCGGCGATCTTCCGCTGGGAGGAGCACCTCGACCGACTGTACGAGTCGGCGAAGGTCTACGACATCGAGATTCCCTTCGAGCCCGAGGAACTCACCGAGGCGACCGTCGAGTTGATCCGCCGCGAGGGGCTGGAGTCGTGTTACATCCGCCCGATCGCGTTCTACGGCTACGGCCCGCTGGGGCTGAACCCGAGCGAGTCGCCCGTCGAGACCGCCATCGGCGTCTGGCCGTGGGGGGCCTACCTCGGCGAGGAAGCACTCGAAGAGGGAATCGACACGGCGATCTCCTCGTGGCGCAAGCACGCCTCCAGCCAGATCCCGACCAGCGCGAAGACGACCGGTGCCTACGTCAACAGCGTCCTCGCCTCGCTCGAGGCCAAGGGCAACGACTACGGCGAAGCGATCGTCCTCAACAAGGAGGGCAACGTCGCCGAGGGGCCGGGCGAGAACATCTTCCTCGTGCGCGACGGCGAAATCTACACCACCGGCCTGGCGGAGTCGATCCTCGACGGCATCACCCGACGGAGCGTCATCACGATCGCCGAAGATATGGGCTACACTGTCCACGACGACGCGACGATCTCGCGGGGCGAGCTGTACGCCGCCGACGAACTGTTCTTCACCGGCACCGCCGCGGAGGTGACGCCGATCCGCAGCGTCGACGACAACGAGATCGGTGCCGGAACGAAAGGGCCGGTCACCGACGAGATCCAGACGCGCTTCTTCGACATCCTCGAAGAGCCACCCGAGCAGTACGACGACTGGTTCAAGTACGTCTGAAGGCCGGATCGATCACGTGCGGTGTTGACGCTGACACACTCGACGACACCGTTTCGATGTTTTGCACAGCTCGAACGAGACCGTCGCAACGACGGAAATTGTATCACTCCTCGGGTGCGATCGACACGCAAGCGAACGAAGATGTTGTCGAATCCTCCACCCACGAGAGGCGAACATCCCGGCGGTCCTCGACACCGGGACGATCCCTTTCCCACCGTCGCAGCGAACGTGCGGGAACACCTGTCGGCGGACGCTTCCGGGCACGACATGCACCACGTCTGGCGCGTATTTCGGCTCGCACAGCGGTTTGCTGACGAGTTAGACGCTGACAGCGAAGTGGTCGGCTGTGCAGCACTCGTCCACGATCTCCATCGGGTACTGGGAGATGGGACCGGTTGTGACCCAGAAGAAACCCTGTCCGTGATCGAAGAGATGCTTGAGGGAACAGGCATCGGCGACGAACGAACTGGTGCTGTACAGCACTGTGTCGCAGTACACGACGACCTCGAATTTCGGGATGAAGACCCCGAACCGGAGACGATCGAAGCAAAAATACTGCGCGACGCCGACAATCTCGATGCGATGGGTGCTGTCGGTGTCGCACGGACGTTCGCATTCGGGGGCGTCCACGGGACACCGCTCTGGGATCCCGACGGAGAGGACTATTCGCAGATATACCATTTCGAAGACAAACTGCTTCGTTTGCAGAACGAACTCCATACGGATCCAGCACAGCAATTAGCCGAGGAACGACACGCGTTCCTCGAAACGTTCTTCGAACGGTTTCTGGCGGAGTGGCACGGCGAGGCGTAGGACGACCCTGCTCTCTCGATGCTCACCGCCACAAGCATCCGGGCGACGGAGCGGTCCGAAGGACCCGGCAGGTCGCCCGATTCCGGCCTTTTTCGCCCACGTGTTTCGACAAGCGGTGCGCGAAGGCGCACCTGCAGTCGAAAAAGGTAGTAGTCTAGTCGTCGTCGGCGTCGACGAGTCCGGCCGGGACCTGCGTGTGGTTCTCCTCGGCGTCGCCGAAGCCGGCCGAGAGGATCCGCGTCAGCGCGTCCTCGACGCGCTCGTCGGTCTCCTCGTAGGCGTCGGGCTCGACTTCGATGACGTAGCCGGTCGTGATGTTCGGTGCGGTCGGCAAGAACAGTACGTCTCGGCCGTCCTCGGTCTGTTGGCCGGTCTTGAACGCCGTCATCCGCAGCCCGTCCCACACTTCGAGTTTCACCGGCGTCTGGAGTTCGTCGGCCCCCGAGACGGCCGTCTCGACGGCCATCTTCGAGGCGTTGTACACCACGCGGAGGCCGGGGACCTGGTTCATCATGTCGTCGAGAGCCTGTTCGATCACGTCGCCAAAAGCAGTCCGCATCAGATAGCCGATCGAGAACACGAGGAGCACGAAGACCGCGAGCGTGGTGAGCACGCGGACGAACGTCACCAGCTGTGTCATCAGATGGTGCTCCTCCGGAATATTGAGCAGCGGAGCGAGCCGCTCGGGAGTGATGACGTTCGCGAGCGGTAACGAGGCCAGAATACCGTAGAGGTAGGCGAGTACGTAGACCGTCACCAACAGGGGGAGCAGGATGATCAGCCCGCTCGCGAAGTCACGTTTCCACGTCGCCGAGGCCATGTCAAGTCCGTAGCCCTCCCCCGTTATCAGCCCTTCCCTTCGTCTCTGTCAGACAGCTGCCAGCTAAGAGAGTATCGCCCGCAGGGCGAACAACGCGTTTTCCTTCCGCTCTGCGACCCGTCGATAGAAGTAGGCGAGCCACTCGCCGCCGTAGGGAGCGTACTGCCAGACCTCGGAGTCCGTCGCCAGCGAGCGCTGGGCGTCGTCGCGAACGCCCATCAGCATCTGGACCTCGTACGGAGTGCCGTACTCCTCGTGTAGTGACGCGGCGAGGTCGATCATCTCCGGGTCGTGGCTGCCGACGGCGACCTCGCCCCGGAAGTGCTCGAAGAGGTATCGCAACTGGTCGCGGTAGGCCTGATCGATCTCGGCCTTGTCCTGGAGTGCGACCGACTGCGGTGGATCGTACGCGCCCTTGACGAGCCGGATCTTCCCCGGCAGGTCGGCCAGCCGTTCGAGGTCGTCGGGCGTCCGTCGGAGGTTCGCCTGCACGCAGACGCCGACGCCGCCGTCGGTCTGACGGGCGAGCCGTTCGAAGGCGTCGAGCGTCGCGTCCGTCGTCGTGTGGTCTTCCATGTCGATCCAGACGAACACGTCGCGGTCGGCGGCGTGCGTGACGACGCTGTCGAGGTTCGACTGGAAGAGCGCCTCGCTCACATCGAGGCCCAGTTGCGACGGCTTGATCGAGAGGCACGCATCCAGACCTGCCAGATCGATCTCCTCGACGAGGGCCTCGTAGGTCGCCGTGGCTTCTGCGGCCGGTTCGCGACGATCGTAGTGTTCACCCAGCTGGTTCAGGATGACGCCGATTCCCTCCTCGTTGCACTGTCGCGCGTGCTCCAGCGCTCCGGCGGTCGTCTCACCCGCGACGAACCGCCGCGCCAGTGGCGGAATCATCGTCCGGTGGTACGACCCGCCTCCCTATGAGGTTTGTCACCGAGGCGATCTGTTCCGCACCACGGCACCCGCCCAGGCAGGTGCCGCAGGGAGTCGCCGACGTTAAGCCGCCCGCGGGACAGCACCGCGACATGGACGTACTCGCGATCGTGGCGACGGCGCTGTGGGCGATGCTACCGGCGTACGTCCCCAACAACGCGGCCGTCCTCGCCGGAGGGGGACGGCCGATCGACGGGGGACGGACGTGGGGGGACCGACGGCTCCTGGGCGACGGGAAGACCTGGCGCGGGACCGCTGCCGGCACGCTCGCGGGGACGGCGCTGGCGCTGGCGCTCAACGCCGTCTACGAGCCGGTCGCCGCGACGCTGGGGGTCGTCGCCGACCCGTTCCCGGTGGTGGCCGGCCTGGGGCTGGCACTCGGCGCGATGGTCGGCGACATCGGCGCTTCGTTCCTCAAGCGTCGCACCGGTCGCGAACGCGGGGCGGCGTTTCCGGGGCTCGACCAGCTCGATTTCGTCGTCGGAGCGCTCGCGCTGGCGACGCTGTTCGCACCGGAGTGGGCGCTGGCGACGTTCAGGCCGCCCGTACTGGTCGCAGTCGTCGTGATCACGCCGCTCTTGCACGTCGTCACCAACGGCATCGCGTACGCGCTGGGGCTGAAAGACGAGCCGTGGTGATCGGTGGGCCGGGATCTCACGGGGCGTGTTCGCCGAGAGCGACGAAAGTGGTGGGCTTTTCTACGCTGGCCGACGACCACCGTGTATGACGACAGCGACGACGGTGCGGCTGGCGACGCGGGGTTCGGACCTGGCCCTGCGTCAGGCCGCGACCGTCACCGAGACGCTCGAATCACGGGGGTACACGGTCGAGATCGTCGAAGTAGAGACGACCGGCGACCAGATTCGCGACGAACTGATCCACCGGCTTGGCAAGACCGGCGCGTTCGTCCGCAGCCTCGACGAACAGGTCGTCGAAGGTGAGGTCGACGCCGCCGTCCACTCGATGAAAGACGTGCCGACCGAACAGCCCGACGAGCTGGTCGTCGCTGGCGTTCCCCAGCGGGAGTCGCCCGACGACGTGCTGGTGACGCCGGACGGAGCCACCGTCGAGGAGCTGCCCGACGGCGCGACCGTCGGCACGTCGAGCCTCCGTCGAAAGGCCCAGCTGCTGGCCGAGCGGCCGGATCTCGACGTGCAGCCGCTTCGTGGCAACGTCGACACGCGCATCGAGAAGCTGCTCGCGCCGACCCTCCAGGCCGAACACGAGGAGCGCAGCGAGGCCGAGAAAGAGCGAAAGGAGAGCGTCGACGACGAGGAGTACGAATTTCCCTACGAGCAAGACGTGGAGACGTGGTTCGACGGGCTCACTGAGATCGAGCGCCAGGCGCTGGGCCGCGAGGTCGAGACGGCGTACGACGCCGTCGTCCTCGCTCGCGCAGGTCTGGAACGGGCCGGGCTGCTCCACCACGTCGAGTACCAGTCGCTCCCGACCGGGACGTTCGTCCCCGCGCCCGGCCAGGGCGCGCTGGCGGTCACCGCGACCGACGGGGAGTTCGCACAGGAGCTCAACGACGCCCTCGATCACCCGCGCTCGCGAGCGGAGACGACCGTCGAGCGGACCGTCCTCGACGAGCTGGGCGGGGGATGTGTCGCACCGCTTGGCGTCCACGCGATCTTGCAGGGCAGCGTGATCCGGACGACCGTGCGCGTCCTCGACCAGGCGGGCGAGCAGGAGGTCACCGCCACGCGTGACCTCTCGGCGGATCGCCACGTCGACGACGCGCGAGCGTTCGCCGCCGACCTGGCCCAACAGGGCGCGGCCGACCTGATCGAGCAGGCCAAGCGAGCGGGCGAGGGCGGCGACGCGGCGACGGCCCAGGGAGCCGGCGACGAATGAGCGACGAGACGGGCGACGACGAGGCGACCGGCACGGTCTATCTCGTCGGCTCTGGTCCCGGCGATCCGGAGCTGCTGACGGTGAAGGCAAAGCGGCTGCTCGAAGCGGCCGACGTGGTGCTACACGACAAGCTCCCCGGCCCGGAGATCATCGGCATGATCCCCGAGGCGAAACGCGAGGACGTGGGCAAGCGCGCGGGCGGCGAGTGGACGCCCCAGGAGTACACGAACCGTCGCCTCGTGGAGCTGGCCCGCGAGGGCAAGGACGTGGTGCGGCTCAAGGGCGGCGATCCCACGGTGTTTGGCCGCGGCGGCGAGGAGCTCGTCCACCTCGCACAGCACGGCGTTCCGGTCGAGATCGTCCCCGGCATCACGTCGGCCGTCGCCGGTCCGGCGGCCGCCGGCATCCCCGTCACCCACCGCGATCACGCGTCGTCGGTGTCGTTCGTCACCGGCCACGAAGACCCCACGAAGTCGGAGTCGGCCGTCGACTGGGAGGCACTCGCCGCGACCGGCGGCACCATCGTCGTCCTGATGGGCGTCGGCAAGCTGCCAGAGTACACGGCCGCGCTCCGTGAGGCCGGCATGGACCCCGAGACCCCGGTCGCGTTGATCGAACGGGCGACCTGGCCCGGCCAGCAGGTCGCGACGGGCACCCTCGACAGTATCGTCGACGCCCGCGACGCGGCCGGTATCGAGCCGCCAGCGATCACCGTCATCGGCGACGTGGCGGCGACGCGGGCGGCGGTGCTTGAGTTCCTCGTCGGAACAGCGGACGACTCGGCGGGCGACGGAGGTGCCGACGATGCGTGAGGAGCCACGGCTCAGCGTCGCCGTGTTCCGCCCCGACGACGAGCGGACCACCCAGGCCGTCGCGTTGCTGGAGTCGCTCGGTGCGGACCCGGTCCCGGACCCGATGCTCGCCGTCGAGGCGACCGGGGCGCGGCCCCGATCCGACGCGGACTACGTCGTCCTCACGAGCAAGACCGGCGTCGAGCTGGCCACAGAGGCCGGGTGGGACCCCGGCGACGCGACCGTCTGTGCGATCGGCCGGCCCACCGCAGACGTACTCGAAGACGCCGGCTACGCGGTCGATCTGGTGCCCGAGGAGTACTCATCGAGTGGCCTGGTCGCCGCGCTGAAAGACGATGTCGACGGCGCACGCGTCGAGGTAGCGCGCTCGGATCACGGCTCGGCGGTCCTGACCGACGGACTGGAAGCGGCCGGCGCGTACGTCCACGAGACGGTTCTCTACCGGCTCGTCCGGCCCGAGGGGGCCGGAGCGTCGACAGAGCGTGCGGCGGCCGGCGACCTCGACGCCGCGCTGTTCACCTCCTCGTTGACCGTCCGGCACTTCCTCGCGGCCGCCGACGAGCGGGGACTCCGAGGGGAAGCGATCGAGGGACTGAACGACGCCGTCGTCGGCGCGATCGGCGAACCGACCCGTGAGACGGCCACGGACGCGGGCATCGACGTCGACGTCGTCCCCGACACCGCAGACTTCGAGACGCTGGCGACGACGGCGGTCGAGGCGGCCGCGCCGAGTCACCACGAGTGACACTGTCGGCTGTGACGTTACAGTAAACGGGACGAGCAGAGGGTCGGGCGACCGGATCGCTGGGAACCCACCCAGAGCCGCGAAACGCGGTCTTTAAACTCGTGGACGATGCCGTACTCAGTATGACTGGTGCGGACGGGACGAACGTGCTCTTCGTCGTGCTCGATACGGTCCGCAAGGACCACCTCTCGGCGTACGGGTACGACGAGCCGACGACCCCGACCCTGGAGGCGTTCGCCGAGGAAGCGGCGGTCTTCGAACACGCCGTCGCGCCGGCCCCCTGGACTCTGCCGGTCCACGCCTCCCTGTTTACGGGGCTGTACCCCTCCGAACACGAGGCCACACAGGAGGACCCCTATCTCGACGGGGCGACTACGCTGGCCGAGTCGCTATCTTCGGCCGGCTACGACACGGCCTGTTACTCCTCGAACGCCTGGATCACGCCCTACACGAACCTCACTGCGGGGTTCGACGACCACGACAACTTCTTCCAGATCATGCCCAGCGAACTGCTCTCGGGACCGCTGGCCCGGATCTGGAAGACGATGAACGACAGCGACACCCTGCGGGGGGTCGCCGATCGGATGGTTCAGCTGGGCAACAAGTTCCACGAGTACTTCGCCTCCGAGGGCGGGGGCGACACGAAGACCCCCGCCGTGATCGACAAGACGATGGACTTTATCGACGACTCGGAGAACTTCTTCACGTTCATCAACCTGATGGACGCCCACCTCCCCTACCACCCGCCCGAGGAGTACGTCGAGCAGTTCGCTCCCGGCGTCGACTCCACCGAAGTGTGCCAGAACTCCAAGGAGTTCAACTGCGGCGCTCGCGACATCGACGACGCGGAGTGGGACGACATCGAGGGGCTGTACGACGCCGAGATCCGCCACATCGACGACCAGCTCGACCGGCTCTTTACCCACCTCAAGGAGACCGATCAGTGGGAAGAGACGATGGTCGTCGTAGTGGCCGACCACGGCGAACTCCACGGCGAGCACGACCTCTACGGCCACGAGTTCTGCATCTACGATCCGCTGGTGAACGTCCCCTGCATGGTCAAACACCCCGAGATTGAGCCCGAACGCGACGACGAGACGGTCGTCGAACTCGTCGACCTGTATCACGCCGTGCTGGACGCGACCGGCGTCGCTGGCGACGGCGTCTCGCTCGATTCCGCTCGCTCCCTGCTCTCGACGGAGTATCGCGAGTTCGCCGGGGAGGCCCCGAGCGGTGCGGGCGCACACGGCCCCCGCGGTGACGTGGGCTTCGTCGAGTACCACCAGCCGGTCGTCGAGCTCCGCCAGCTGGAGGGGAAAGCCAGCGCGGCCGGCATCTCCCTGGAGACAGCGTCGCGGTTCTACTCTCGGATGGGGGCGGCCCGTTCGCCAGAGGGCAAGTACATCCACTGTACGCGCATCCCGGACGAGGCCTACCGGATCGACAGCGACCCCGGCGAGACCGAGGACCGCGTGGGCGACGACGACGAACTGCTGGCCGACCTCGAAGCGGAACTGCGCGACTTCGTCGACCGCGTCGACGCCGACTGGCCCGACGAGGCCGACGGCACCGACGGCGAGGTGCTGGACTCGATGGACGACGACGCGAAGGATCGCCTGAAAGACCTGGGCTACATCGACTGATCGTGAGCGACGACGCAGGCGGGATCGGTGGCCTGTTCGACCGTCGGACAGTCGTCCAGACCGTCCTGGGATTCGCCGTCGCCGGGCTCGTCCTCTTCGTACTGGTCGACTTCGTCGGGACGCGAAACGTCCTCGATCGGCTGGCGACGGCGGACCTGCGCTGGCTGGCGATGGGCTGTCTCTCGACGCTGCTCTGTCTCACGTTCTGGGGGAAAGCCTGGCAGATCGTCCTGGACGTGGCCGGCGTCCGCGAGTCGTTTCGCCGACTGGTCGTGACCTACTACGCCGCGACGTTCGCCAACTACGTGACGCCGCTGGGCCAGGCCGGCGGCGAGCCCTTCATCGCCTACGTGCTCTCGCGAGACACGGACGCCAGCTACGAGGACGCGCTGGCCTCGGTCGTCACCGCGGACCTGCTGAACCTCTTTCCGTTCGTCACCTTCTCCGGGGTGGGGTTCGCGGCCCTGCTCTACCAGTCGTCGCTGCCGGCAGTGCTGGAACCACTCGCTGTGGCGCTGTTCGCCATCGCACTCGGGGTCCCGGTGCTCGCGGCGGTCGGCTGGCGCTACCGGCTGTCGCTGGGACGAGTCGGTGCCAGAGTCGTGGTACCGATCGTCCGACTCCTGCCGCGCCTGACCGTCGACGGGCTCCAGAGCCGCCTCGCGGAACTGGACGAGGCCTTCCAGCGGATCGCGACGGATCGGAGAGCGCTCGTGCGGGCGCTTGGCTACTCGTACGTCGGCTGGATCTTCTTCGCGCTCCCGCTGTACTTCGTCGGGATGGCCGTCGGCGACGCTGCGATCCCGCTCTTGCTCGTCTTCTTCATCGTCCCCGCGAGCACGCTGGGCGGGCTCGCGCCCTCGCCGGGAGGCTCGGGCGCGGTCGAGGCGTTCCTGGTGGTGCTGATCGTCGCGCTCACGCCGATCGCCAGCGACGGGGCGACCGCCATCTCGATTCTCTACCGGGTCGCGAGCTACGTCTTCGCGCTCCTCGTGGGCGGCGCGGCGGCGGTGTTCGTGCTCCGGCGGAGCTAGGGCCGTGCGCCACCACCGCGATGTGCCCCCAGATCCCTCGCTCGCCACTGCCTCGCGACCGGGACTAGCCCGATTCCCACGCTCGGACGAGTGCGGTCAGCGTCTCGTTGACCGGCACCGCCGCGTCCCTGGACTGCGCCACAACGTAGCCGTTGATCGCGTCGATCCACCTTTTTCCTGCGGGGGTATCCTCGCGGCGCTGCGGGGACCCCCTTGCAAAAACGTGGGCGAAAAAGCCGGTCGCTCGGCGCTGCCTCGCGACCGGGACTAGCCCGATTCCCACGCTCGCACGAGTGCGGTCAGCGTCTCGTTGACCGGCACCGTCACGTCCCTGGACTGCGCCACGACGTAGCCGTTGATCGCGTCGATTTCGGTCTGTCGTCCGTCCGCCACGTCCTGCAACATCGAGGAGTGGTTCGCGGCGGTGCCCGTGGCCACCTGCGCCATCGTCTCGGCGGCCCGGTCGTCCGACAGATCGACGCCGTGTTCGCGCGCCACGGCCGCCGTTTCCCGTGCAGCGCGCTCGGCGACGCGCCGGGCCGGGCCGTCGACGAGCGCGCCGTTGGGGACGCGGGCCAGCGCCG
This sequence comes from Halomicrobium sp. HArcht1-1, assembly GCF_058933285.1. Lineage (NCBI taxonomy): Archaea > Methanobacteriati > Methanobacteriota > Halobacteria > Halobacteriales > Haloarculaceae > Halomicrobium > Halomicrobium sp. HArcht1-1. The sequence goes on along the minus strand of NZ_JBZYDL010000001.1, from coordinate 490,981 downwards.
TCGTGGCGTTGATCCCGGCGTTGACCGCCAGCTTCTCCCAGAGCCGTCGCGGCATGTCGTCGGCGACGGTGGTCTCGACACCGGCGTCGGTAAACGCCGCCCCAACGCGGTCGGCCGGCGCGGAGTGGCCGCCCTCGCGGGGCCCCAGCACGACCTCGCCGACGCCGGTACACGCGGCCACGCCGGGCTCGGTCAGGCGTGCGCCGTAGGTACAGGTGCCCGCGAGGACGGGACAGTCCAGTCGCTGGGCGAGCGTCGCCTCGTTGCCCATGCCGTTCTGCAGCGAGAGACAGGCGTCGAGTGCCGTATCAGAAAGCGCCGCGGCGGCCGCGTCGGTGTCACCGGCCGTGACCGTCACGACGGCGAGGTCTGCCGCGGCGGGCGGCGTCGCCCCCGCGGCCGGTCCCACGTGCGCTTCGATCGCGCCCTCGATCGTCAGCCCCGATCGCTCGACCGCTCCGACGTGTGGCTCGCGCCCGACCAGGGTCACGTCGTGGCTGCGTGCCAGCAGCCCGCCGATCAGGCTGCCGAGGCTCCCCGCGCCGAAGACGACGACGTCCATGCGCCCACTCCGTCGCGGGTGCTGAAAAACGCGACGGGGATCACCACCCACTTGCCGCGCCGTCGCCAACGACGAGTATGACCGACGGATCCGCTTCAGACGATCCCCTCGCCGACGCCGAGTGGCCGGCCGAGACGCCGCAGTACCGTCTCCAGACGCCCGCGACGGACGACGACGCCCCGCTGGACGTGCTGGCGACGGTACTCGACGAGAGTCCGCGATCACCGGCCACGGCCACCGTCCGCGTGGGGACCGGTCGGCGGGACGACCGCGACCACATCCGTCACGCGCTGGCCGATCTGGCCGCCCACTCCGACGTGGCGGTCGGCCACGAGGAGACCAGCGGGACGGTGCCGCTGACCGATGGCACGTTCGACGCGCTCGCAGACGTGTCTCCGGAGATCCGGACGCTGGTGGTTCGGGACGACGACGGACTCGCGCTCGTCACGCGACGCGACGAACGGTTCACGTTCGCCGTGCCCGACGAGGCGATCGAGGCCGTCGAGTCGTCGCTGCCGTCGTCGCTGCGAGAGCGACTCGAAGTCGTCTCGTAGCGGAGGACAGGCCGCCGTCGGCCGGGCGCTGGCTCCCCGTGGTCGCCGTTCGTCTGCCCCGAGATTCTCACTCGCTTCGCTCGCTCCGAATCTCGCTCGCCCTCATACTGCCGGCTGTCCGTCTGTCACGAATGTTGCGACCCCGTGGTCGCACATATCTTGCAACAGTGACAGCCAGCAGTATCACTCGGACTGATTCGCTGCTCGCGCACGGCCGCGCTCGCTGGGCAAATCAGTCCTCAGTCCAGTAGTAGATGTCCTCCTTTGGCGCACCGCAGTCGGGGCACTCCTCGGGGATGTCCTCGATCTCGCCCATCGCGCCACACGCCCAGCACCGCCACATCAGTTCGGCCTCTCCGGACTCACCCGCGCGGACGTGTTCGATCGACATGGCGGCCATGCCGCCTTCGAGCGTGACGTAGAACCCCCGCTCGTCGAACCCGCGGATCGTCCCGAGTCGCTGGCCGTCCTCGTCGTAGACGGTCTCTCCGAAGCCCAGTCCCATGTCGCTGGCCGCGTCTGGCATCTCTGGCATTGTGTAACACAGTTCACACCACACGGCAATAAAGGTCACTGGGAAAACAGGTGGTCGAACGCTACCGTGCTCGGTGGCTTCGTCGAGAGAAACACGCGGGAATTTATACCCTGCTGGGAGCATGCGGTCGATATGGAGATCGAGAACGATCTCTCGACATCTGTCGACAGGCTCTCCGCCGACAGAGAGCGACGGGGCGTCGCCCTCGTGTTGCTCCTGATCGCGGCGTTCGCGCTCGGGTACGTCCTCAAGTCTGTGATCACTGGAGAACCGATCACCGACTACCTCCCGATGCTGGTCGCGTCGGTCGTCGCGCCGCTCGTGATCGTCTTCGCCTTGCTCGCCGGGGCGGGTACCGACGAGGACGCGTAACGCACCGCCGACGGCGGCCGTATCAGGAAAAGAGGCTGGTGTGGACCGGGGCGTGGTCGGGACCGTCGTCGCCGTCGTCGTCGTCGGTGGTGTCGGAGACGGCGCTGCCGCCGACGCCGTCGGCGAGGAAGTCGGCGACGGGCGGGCCGACGCGGTCGGGCTCGACGAGGAAGGCGTCGTGGCCGTAGTCGGAGTCGACCACGTGGTGTGCGGTCGCAGTGTCGGTCTCGCGGAACGCGTCGGCCAGCTCTTCGGACTGTTCTGTGGTGAAGTGCCAGTCGCCGGTAAAGGACATCAGCAACGCCTCGCCGTCGAAGGCGGCGACGGCGTCCGCGTCGGACTCGAAGCCCGACGAGAGGTCGTAGTTGTCCATCGCTCGGGTCAGGTAGAGGTAGCTGTTCGCGTCGAAGCGGTCGACGAACTTCGTGGCGTTGTGATCGAGGTACGACTCCACGTCCCGGTAGGGGAAGAACCGGCCCGCCGGATCCGTCGGGAAGGCCCGCTCGTACTCTCTCGTGGCGGCCCGCCGGCCGAAGCGCTGCTCCATCGTCGCCTTCGAGAGGTACATCACGTGGCCGAGTTCGCGGGCCAGCGCCAGCCCCTCGTCTGGGTCCGGGCGGTCGTCGCCGTAGTAGTCTCCACCGTTCCAGTCGTCGTCGGTCGTGATCGCCCGGCGTGCGATCCCGTCCAGCGCGAGACACTGCGGGTCGAGTCGCGCGGCGGTGGCGATGGCGACGACGCGCTCGACGTGGTCGGGGTGGCGCTTGACCCAGTCCAGCGCGTTCATGCCGCCGACGCTGCCGCCGACGACCGCGTGGAGGTGGGGCACCCCGAGTTCGTCCAGCACGGCCCGCTGGGCCTCCGTCCAGTCGCCGACGGTCACCGGCGGGAACGCCGTCCCGTAGGGCTCGCCGGTCTCGGGGTTCGTCGAGGCCGGCCCGGACGTGCCGTAACAGGAGCCGGGGTCGTTCACGCAGACCACGTAGTACTCGGTCGTGTCGATGGCTTTGCCCGGACCGACGATGTTGTCCCACCAGGCGAAGGCCTGATCGGAGTCTTCGAAGCGACCGCGGCCGGCGACGTGTGCGCTGCCGGTGAGCGCGTGACAGACGAGGACCGCGTTGTCGCCGTCGAACTCGCCGTAGGTCTCGTACGCGACTTCGAGTTCGGGGATCGTCTCGCCACAGGCGAACTCGAACTCGCCCAGCGAGAGGGTCTGGTGGTCTACGTCCATGCTGTGGCCCTCACTGTCGTCGTTCGAAACGGGGACCCGATTGCCGTGGTGCTGTGCCGTAGACGGTCTTCTCGTTGGTCTCGAACCATTTAGCTCGCCTCCGCGATGGCCCGGTCGAGGTCGGCGACGACGTCCTCGGTGTCCTCGATGCCGACGCTACAGCGGATCAGGTCCGGCGTGACGCCGCTGGCCCGCTGCTCGTCCTCGCTGAGCTGTGCGTGGGTCGTACTCGCGGGATGGATCACGAGCGTCTTGGCGTCGCCGATGTTGGCGAGGAACTGCGCGAGATCGGTCCGCTCGCACACCTCGCGGCCGGCGTCGTAGCCCCCCTCCAGGCCGAAGGTGACGATGCCGCCGTAGCCGCCGTCGAGGTACCGGCTCGCGTTGTCGTGGGTCTCGTGATCTTCGAGTCCGGGGTAGGTGACCCACGCCACCTCGGGGTGGTCTCGGAGGTGTTCGGCGACGGCCATCGCCGACTCGCAGTGCTGTTGCATCCGGAGCTTGAGCGTCTCACACCCCTGGAGGGTAGCCCAGGCGTCGAAGGGCTTCTGGCCGTCGCCCAGCGAGCGAACGGCGCGCTGGCGGACCGCGTGTGCGAACGCCTCGCCCTCGAAGCGCTCGGCGAAGGTGATCCCGTCGAAGGCCGGATTGGGAGCCCCGAGCTCCGGGAACTTCTCGGGGTACTCCGCCCACGGGAACGAGCCGCCGTCGACCAGCACGCCGCCGACGGTCGTCCCCGAGCCGTGGATCCACTTGGTCGTCGACTCCCAGACGAGGTCGACGCCGTGATCCAGCGGGTTACAGAGGTACGGCGTGCCGAAGGTGTTGTCGACGAAGACGGGGACGCCACGGTCGTGAGCGACCTCGGCGATCTCTTCCATCGGTGGCGTCACGAGCGAGGGGTTCCCGATGGTCTCGAAGTGGACGTAGGCGGTGTCGTCGTCGATGGCGTCGGCGTAGGCCTGTGGGTCCAGCGTGTCGACGAAGCGCGTCTCGATGCCGCGGCGCGGTCCCATGTTGGCCAGATAGGAGTGAGTCCCCCCGTAGATCGAGGCGGCCGTGACGACGTTGTCGCCCGCGCTCGCGAGGATCGACGTACCGGCGTCCAGCGCGGCCATCCCCGAGCCCGTGGCCACCGCCGCAGTGCCGTTCTCCAGCGAGGCGATGCGCCGCTCCAGCATCGACACCGTCGGGTTGTCGAACCGCGAGTAGACGTTGCCGGTGTCGTCGAGAGCGTACCGCTGGGCGGCGGTGTCGGCGTCCTCGAACACGTACGACGTGGTCTGGTAGATCGGTGGCGCACGCGCGCCCGTCGCCGGATCGGGCTCCTCCTGGCCGGCGTGGACACAGCGCGTCCCGAACCCCTGGGTGTCGTCAGTCATGTACAACACGCATATTGCTCTAGCCATCTATAACCACCAGTTACGGCAAAACTCGCAGGTGCGTCGCCCGCTGGCAGGTCGCTGTCGGCGGTCGACCGCCCATCCAGCGACCGTCTCGTCTGGTCAAAGCTTATATCGCGTCACGACTGACGTACGTCCATCTTCAGTCACGTTCCGGCCGGTCGTCCCACATCGACGAGCCATGGCAGATGACGACTCTCTCTTCGAGGTCGGCGGCACGCGCGACTACTCGCGGGTCGCGCTCGTGGTAGTCACGCTGCTCGCGCTCGTGGTGGCGACGACCGCGGTGCCGGCGCTGTCGCCGGCAGGTACCGACACGCCAGCCTCGTCGCTGGTCCCGATCCCCGAGGAGGTCCGGGGTGGGTCGGGAGGCAGCGGCTCTGGCGGTGGCGGCGGGCTCGGCGCGCTGAGTCCCGGCGACAGCACCGACGTTGGCGGGTCGCTTGGCGGCGAGTCGGCCCTGCGATCACAGAGCGACGAAGTCCACTTCCGGGTCCAGAGCACGCAGGCAAGCTACTGGCGGACGGGTGCCTACGGCGAGTACACGGGCGCGGGCTGGGAGCGACGCGGCGGGACGACGCCGGTCGAGGGCGAACTGCCCGTCGAGGGCGCTCGCGACGGCCGCGTCACCTACGAGGTGACCCTCGAACGGAGCGCCGCGTCGCTCCCGACCGTCTGGCGGCCGACCCAGATCTCTCGGCCGGGCGTCTCGGTCACCGAGAACGGTGCGATCACGGCCGACGGGGCCGTCCCGCAGGGGACCACCTACACCGGTGTCAGTCAGCGCCCGGCCGACGATCCGGCCGTACTGAGCCAGGCCGGCCGGGAGTATCCGGCGGCGATCGAGGACCGGTACACCCAGCTCCCGGCCGACAGCGAGGCCCGCCTCGGAGCGTTCACCGACGAGCTGACGGCCGACGCCGACGATCCCTACGAGACCGCTCGCACGATCGAGCGGTGGCTCGAATCGAACAAGGCCTATTCGCTGAACGCCAGCCACGATCCCGAACGGGAGGCCGGCGTCGCGACGCAGTTCGTCTTCGACATGGAGTCGGGATACTGCGAGTACTTCGCCACGTCGATGGTCGCGATGCTGCGCAGTCAGGACATTCCCGCCCGCTACGTCGTCGGCTACTCCACCGGCGAGCAGGTCGGCGAGAACAGCTACACCGTCCGAGGGATGAACGCCCACGCCTGGACGGAGGTGTACTTCCCCGACGTGGGCTGGGTCCGCTTCGACGCCACGCCGGGCGACGAGCGCCGCCAGCAGGAGCAGGCCGCGCTGGACGAGCCGGCCACGGCGACACCGACACCGGCTCCGACGGACCAGTCCCCGACCGACACGCCGACGCCGACGGACACGGCGACAGCCACGCCGACCGAGCAGGACGACACCGCAGACGGCGGCTACGACGTGTCGCTGAACCGGACGGCCGTCCCCGGCGTGCCGGTGACCGTGACCGTCACCGAAGACGGCGTTCCGGTGATGGGCGCGCAGGTCCTGTTCAACGGGGAGCCGGTCGGTGCCACCGCCACGGACGGGAACGTGACCGCCACCGTCCCCTACGCTGCGACGCTCAACGTGACGATCGCCGGCACCGCCGACGAGCGGGTGGTCGTCTACGGCGCGCCGAGCCGCGAGAACGGGCGGCTCTTCCGGCCGGCCGGTCCCGCGACCCACGACACCGAGACCTTCGATCTGAACACGACCGCGGCGATCGCCGTGAGCGGCGATCTCACCACCGGCAGCGAGGTGTCGGTGGTCGCGCTCGTCGACGGCGAGGCGCTCCAGCGGGCGGCGGTGACACTGGGGGGCGAGCAGGTCGCGACGACCGACGACCGGGGCCGGGCGACCGTGCGCCTGCCGGACGAGCCCGGCGAGACGACCCTGGCAGTGCGTCGCGGTGCCGTCGAGGGCACTCGGACGCTCACGCTCGGGCGGCTGAACGTGAGCGTCGAGCCGACGGCACCGCTGGCGCTCCCGCTGACCGACGCCCGGGTCAACGCGACCGTGGCGGGCGAACCGACGGCCGGCGCGACCGTCGCGCTGGACGGCGAACGGATCGGGACGACCGGCGTCGACGGGACGACGACGGTCTCGCTGCCGCTGGCAGACAGCGCGACCGTCGCGGTCTCGCAGTACGGCCAGTCTCGCCGGACCGCCCTGGAGGGACTGTACGCAAACCTGGCGGCGGTCGTGACCGCCCTCCTCGTCGCCGTCGTCGCCGCGGTCGCGCTGGCTCGCCGCTACGGAGTCACGCCCCGACGGATCGGGGCGGCGCTCGCCCGGAGCGGACAGTTGGTCGTCGTCGCGCTGGTGGGGATCGGCTCGCTGCTCGATCGCGCGATCCGGCGGCTCTACCGACGGGCGGCGCTGACCGTCGACCACCTGCGCGCGCTCGTCGCCGGTCGCGTCTCGCCGACTGCGCTGCTGGTTGCGCTCCGGCGCTGGCTCGCGGACCGGTCGGGCGGCGTCCAGTCGACGGTGACCGCCCGCTTCGAGTCGCTGGCTCCAGCCGGCGACGGTGACGCCGGGTCCGACGACGCCCACGCGACGATCAGAGAGGGGTGGTCGCAGTTCCTCGGGCACGTCTCCGTGGCCCGGCCGGAGCGCCGGACGCCCGAGGCGATCGCGGCCCACGCCGTCGAGGTCGACGACCTCCCGGCTGACGCGGTCTGGACGATCGTCGACGCCTTCCGGGCCGTCGAGTACGGCCAGCGCGAACCCACCGAACGGGTGCCGGCCGTGGACGCGGCCCTGGCGGCGATCGACGACGCCGTCGAGCGCGCCGACGACGCCGACGGCGACGCGCCCGAGGGACAGCCGGAGGTGGCCGACTGATGCGGGTCCGAGTCGTCCTGTTCGGAGTCGTCGGGACGGTCGCGACGCTGTTGGCCGCCGGACTGTTGTTCGCTCCCGAGACGCTGCTGTCGGTCGCGCCCGTCGCTCCGCTCGTGACCCTCGGCGAGGCGGCGAACGCGCGCCAGCTGTTGCTGGGGGGCAGCCTCCTCGCCGGGCTCTACCTGCTCGTCGCCGCCCGGTCGGCGACGCTGCCGAGCCGCGATGGCGAGGGCGGAGACGCGTTCGACGCTGCGACCGCGGAACCGCCCGAGGCCGTCACGACGGCACGCCAGCGTCGGACCGGCGCGGCGCTGGCGGCGACGATCGACGACGCCATCGCGGGCGAGGACGAGGCGCTCGACGCCGTCCGCGAGCGGTTTCGCGAGACGGCGACGGCGGCCTACGCACAGACGGCCGGCTGTGGCCCCGAGGCCGCCCGGCGAGCGGTCGAGCGCGGTGACTGGACCGACGACCGGACCGCCGCGGCCGTCCTCTCGGGCGACGACGGCCCGTCGCACTCGCTGTGGTCGCGTCTCAGACTCTGGCTCGATCCGGCGGCCGAGCGCCGACGCCGACTGCACCGCACGGTCAGCGCCACGCGCGGACTCACGGAGGGGTGGCCGTGACCGACCGGGTCCGACGCTGGGGCGTCCCGCTCGCGGGGACGGTGACGCTACTGAGCGTCGGTCTCCTGGCCGCCGAACCGGCCCTCTTCGCGGGGGCGGCGATCCCCCTCGCCTACGTGCTGGTCGGGGCGCTCTCGCGCGTCCCGTCGGGAGCCAACCTCGACGCCGACCGGACCGTGGCCGCCGCGGCACCGACGCCGGGCGATCCGGTCGACGTGACCCTGACCGTCGAGAACACCGGCCGGCGGACCCTGACCGACGTGCGGATCGTCGACGGCGTCCCCGCCGAACTGACCGTCGTCTCGGGCTCGCCGCGGGCCTGTCGCTCGCTGCGGCCCGGCGAGTCGACGACCGTCGAGTACGCCGTCCGCTCGAAGCGGGGGACCTACGCCTTCGACGATCCCGTCGTTCGGATCCGGCCGCTGGCGGCCACAGAGATCGCGACGGCGACGGTCGCCGCGGCCGGCGACACCGCCCTGACCTGTGCCAACGTGGTCGCCGAGGCACCGCTTGCCGACGCGACGCTGCCCCGCGCCGGCACGCTCCCGACCGACAGCGGCGGGAGCGGGCTGGAGTTTCACGCGACCCGCGACTACCAGTCGGGCGATCCAGTCGCGCGGATCGACTGGCGGCGCTTCGCCAAGACCGGCGAACTGACGACCGTCGAGTACCGCGAGGAGCAGGCCGTCCGCACCGTGCTCGTCGTCGACGCACGCCCCCCGACGCGGGTGACGCCGGAAGCGGGATATCCGACGGGTGCCGAGCTGTCTGCCTACGCCGCCGAGCGCCTGCTCGATGCCCTGTCCAGATCGAGTGTCGTCGCCAGCATCACTGCCGTCGGGCTCGCCGACGAGGACCTCGTGGGCGGGCTCGGTCCGGACGGACTGGCCTGGGCCGACCCCGACGGCGGCGTCGAGAGCCCGCAGGCGAGTCGTCTGTTCGACGGCGTCCAGTCGGCGGCCACGCGCGACAGCGTCGCCCCCGACGGCGGCGAGCAGGCGGGGGCCGAGACCGCGACGGATCGGACCGTCCCCGACGTGGAGACCCTGCTCGCTCGCCTCCCGCCAACGGCCCAGGTCGTCGTCTTCTCGCCGCTGCTCGACGACTGGCCGACGGAACTGATCACGAGCCTCCGGGCGCGGAGCTACCCGACGACCGTCGTCAGTCCCGACGTCACTCGCGGCGAGGGACCGGCCCAGACCGTCGTCGCGCTCGAACGCCGGCTGCGCCTCCAGTCGGTGGAGCTGAGCGGGGCGACGCTGATCGACTGGGACCTCGACGAACCGATCGACATCGCCATGCGGGCCTCGCTCGCGGAGCTGTTCAACCGATGATCGACGATCGAACGGACTGGCGGCCGACGACGGCGAGCACGGGGCTGGTCGTGTTCGTCACGCTGCTGACAGCGACGGTGCTCGTGCGAGCGATCGGCGTCGCGGTGCCAGCCGCGCTCGGCGGGGCCGGCGCGGTCGCGCTCGCACTGGCGGTCTGGACCGCCGGCTGGGAACGCCACCGGACGCTGGGGACCGTCCTGACCAGCCTGCTCGCGCTCCCGATCGGGCTCGGCGTCGTCGCTGCGACGGTCGGGACCGTCATCGTCCTGGCGGGCGTTTTCTTCCCCGTCGAGTCGCTGTCCCGGCTGCCGGCGACCGTCGTCGATCTGTCGGCCCGCGCGATGGTCGTCGTCGGGGCAGCCGCGGCCGTCTTCGGCGCGAGCGTGGCGATCGGACACGTCCTCGATCGGGACACGGCCAGGCGGACCGCCGAGGCGTCGCTGAAGACGACGATACCGCCGCTCGGTGTGGGACTGGTCCTCGTCGCCAGCGAGGCCCTCCGGTATCTCGAAGCCACCCGCGACGCACCGGGTGTCGGGGCCGTCCTCGGCGACGTGCTCCGGACGACCACGACGATCGTCTTCGAGCCCCCGGCGGTCCGACCCAGCGTGACGACGTTCCTGTTGCTCGTCGCGGCCACGTTCCTCGTCGTCCGACGGACCGTCGGTGCCCTGCCGCTGACCGAACTCACGACCGACCCGGCAGTCGAGCGCGCCGTCGCGAGCGCCCGGTCGTGGCTGCTCCGGGCGGCCGTCCTCGCCGGGTTCGGCGTCCCTGTCGGGTTCTTCACCGACTACGTGTTCCCGCCCGAGCGACTCCAGTCGGTGGTGACGCCGCCGGTGTTCGACCTGTTGGTCGCAGTGACGACCGCGCCGCCGGCTCGCAGGCTCGCGTGGCGCGTGATCGTCGTCTGTGTCGCGACGCTGGTCGCCGTCGCGTTGCTCCGGCGGACCGCCCAGACCTCCGCCGACCGGATCGGGGCCGCGGTCGCGCCCTTCGCGGCCGGGAGCGGGGTGCTCGTCGCGGCCGCCCTCGTCGCCGGCCCGGTCCTGTCGGCGGCTCGCGGCTGGGTCGCGGCGACGCTGCCCGGCGAGTTCGGCCCGCAGTTTCGCGAGCTGTCCGGCTCCGTCGTCGACTTCTACGGCCCGGTCCCGATCGTCCTGACCGGCGTCGGCTTCGTGTTGCTGGTCGCCGCGGTCGTGGCGATGTGTCTGTGGCTCGTCTTGCTCACGAAGTACCTCGACGACCGCACTGCCGGCGTCGGGATCGCCAGCGCCGCACTCTTCGAAGTCGCGGCGTTCGCGGGCGTCGTCGGCGTGCCGACGGCGCTGCTGTTTGGAAGCCTCGTCGCCGCCGTCCTCGTCTGGGACGTGGGCGAGTTCGGGACGACGCTGGGAGAAGAGATCGGACAGCGGGCCGACACCCGCCGGGCAGAACTGGTCCACACGACCGGAACGCTGGCCGTCGGCGGGGTCGGCGTCGCCGTCGCCGTGGCCGTGACCGACGCCGCCGTCGGCGCGGTCACCGTCGCCGACGGGGCCGTCGTCGCGGGCCTGGTCGTCGCCGTCGCTGGGCTGTTGGCGTTGCTGGTCGCACTGCGCTGACGGACAGTGGAGAACGGCGAGGTCGGCCCCATCAGACGGATTGTTGTCGCCGTTTGCCCGGTCGACCGCGCGCTGTCGTGCGGTCGATCCGGTACAGACCGGCGACAATCCGTCTCAGGTCGGCGAGACGGCCGGCACCTCGATCCGGTCGAGTACGTCTCGAACGACCTCGTCGGGATCCACCTCGCGGACGCTCGCGTCGGCGGTCAGCACCAGTCGGTGAGCGAACACGTCGCGGACGACTCGCTGTACGTCCTCGGGGACGACGTAGTCCCGCCCTTCGATGACGGCGCGAGCGCGCGCGGCCTCGAACAGTCGCTGGATTCCGCGCGGGGAGACGCCCACGTCGACGCGCTCGTCGGCGCGGGTCGCCCGCCCGAGTTCCACCACGTAGTCCCTGAGTTTCCCGTCGACGGTGACGGTCTCGGCGACGCGCTGGAGGTCGGGGATCCGCTCGGCGTCGACGATGGCGGTGACGCTCGGTGCCTGTGCGGTGCGGTCGGCCCGCCGGTCGATCAGCGCTCGCTCGCCGTCGAAGTCGGGGTAGCCCATCGCGGTCTTGACGACGAATCGGTCTCGCTGGGCCTCGGGTAGCCCGAAGGTCCCCTCCTGCTCGACGGGGTTCTGCGTCGCGATGACGAAGAACGGCTCGGGCAGCGCGTGGGTCTCGCCGTCGACGGTGACCTGGCCCTCGCCCATCGCCTCCAGCAGCGCGGCCTGTGTCTTGGGCGGGGCGCGGTTGATCTCGTCGGCCAGCACGACGTTGGCGAAGATCGGCCCCGGCGCGAACTCGAAGCTCCCCGTCCCCTCGTTGTAGACGTTGGACCCGGTGATGTCGGCCGGCAATAGGTCCGGCGTGAACTGGATGCGGTTGAACGAGAGGTCGAGCGCGTTCGCGAAGCTCCGGGCGGTCAGCGTCTTGCCGGTGCCGGGCACGTCCTCCAACAGGACGTGGCCCCGTGCGAGGATGCCGGTCAACACGCCCTCCAGGAAGGCGTCCTCGGCGATCACCGCGCTCCCGACGGCGTCGAGAATCTCGGCGCAGGCCCGGCCGGCGGTCTCGTGATCCATACGCGAGTGCTCGGCCAGCGGCGGCATAAGTCTGGTCGAACCGCCACTACCAGACGACCATCCGTATGAAGTGGGATGGGTTCGACAGGTGACGTGATGGCCGACGTCGCTCTCATTTCGTCCGACACCGAACTCGACACGCCGACCGTCGTCGTCGGCGCACTCGTCGCGCTCGTCAACGGACTCCTCGCCTTCCCGATTGGGATGGCCGTCGTCGGTAGCGCCTGGGGACTGGTGTTCCCGTTCGTCGTTCTCGTCGGCTCCGGGGCCCTGCTCCTCACTCGCGGCAGCGTCTACGAGGCGACCCGTCTCGGGTGTTACTCGACGGCGGTGCTGGTCCTCTGTCTCCCGGTCGTCGGGGTCTCGTTCGAGTACACACCCTCGCTCGCCGACCAGCTTCGCGTGTTCGCGCGCCTCGAACTGGGGGCCGTCCTCGTCGCCGCACCGGTCGCCGCATTCGGCTACTGGGTCGGCAAACGGGGGCCGGCGGTCGACGGATCGTAAAAAAAGACGCGCTGAAGCCCTACGTCGCGGCTTCGGTCTCCGTCGCTTCCTCGTCGGTGGTCGTCTCTTCGTCCGTGGTTTCGTCCTCGGTTGTCTCTTCTTCCTCAGTCGTTTCTTCCTCGGTTGTCTCTTCTTCCTCGGTCGTCTCTTCCTCGGTGGTCTCTTCCTCAGTCGTCTCTTCTTCCTCGGATTCCGTTTCGGTGTCCGTCCCTTCAGTCTCGTTTTCCGCGCCCGGGAAGTCGATCATCCTGCTTGCGTCCTGGGTCGTTACGACGCGGAAGGTCGGTGGCATCTCCTCGCCGTCTTCGGGGACGTTCCCGAGCGCCCACGCGGTGTGGGCGACGCCGCTCTCCAGGGAGAGGTCCGTACTGGCGACGACCGATCCGTCGTTGTCCTCGGCCGCGACTCTGACCTCGACGGTGTAGTCACCGGCCGGGACGTTCGCGTACTCGGTCGCCTCGGTGTACGAGACGTTCTCCGCGAGGACCGTCTCGCCGGTCGCTGCTTCGTCAGTCGCTTCTTCCTCCTCAGTTGCGGTCTCGTTTGCCTCCGTCTCGGTCGCCGTCTCCTCGGTGGCGTTGTCGTCGCCGCTCTCGACGGCGACGATATCGACTGCCGGCGCGTTCGGCGAGAGGTGAGCGATCCGGAGTGCAGCCTCGTCGTCTGCCGGGGTCGCGGCGCTATCGTCGTAGGCCACGGGGACGACCCCACCCTCGCTGTCGTTTGCGGCGATCGCCGCGGTCACGGTCGTCACCGACCGCGGTTCGAGGTCGACGGTCTCGTTGAACACGACCTCGTCGGGCGTGTCGACGACGGAGACCGTTATCGTGTGGTTGCCCGACTCCAGGGCGATGTAGTCGCTGAACGTGTCGAACGCGACGCCCTCGGCGACGGTCTCGTTGTCGACGGAGACGTCGACCGACGCTGCACCGGGCGCGGCGTGGGCGATGCGCAGGTACGACGTGTTCTGTGTGCTCAACTCTGTGTCGTCGGCGTCGTCCTCGGCCTGCTGGCCGAAGCCGACCCCAACGAAGGCCGCGCTCGCCACGAGCGCGACCGAGAGGACCAATACGAGTGCGGTACTGCGTGTGTTGTCTGGCATGCAGTGGAGTCATCCACCCTCTCCCCCTTTGTTATGCGAGAGCAAGCGCTCGCCCGCCAGCGCCGCTGTCCCGTGCCCGCCACGGCGCTCTGGAGTAAGCCGGTCGTTTGTTCCGCGCTCGCTCGATAACGACCGCTTGTTTGCCGGCACGATCCCTCCGCGGGACCCGGAAAGCGAACCGTATCGACGGGGCGACGACGCCAGCGGAGATAAGGCGAGGTTACCCCGGAGTCGTGCGGACGGTATCACAACTACCATACCGCTCGGCGACGAGCGTTCACAACACTTAGAGGTGGCTTCAGTGACGAAAAAAAGCGAATACACGGACGACTATCCCGACAAGACGCTGTACATTCCCGGCCCGACCGAGGTCCGCGACGACGTGATCCAGGCGATGGCCCAGCCGATGTTCGGCCACCGGATGGACCGGATGACCGACCTCTACACGACCATCGTCGAGGACACGAAGACGTTCCTCGGCACCGACAACGACGTGATCATCCTCACGGGCTCGGGGACGGAGTTCTGGGAGGCGTCGACGCTGAACCTCGTCGACGAGAACATCCTCGTGCCGACCTGTGGCAGCTTCAGCGAGCGCCACGCCAACGTCGCCGAGCGTCTCGGCAAGGACGTGGACCGACTCGAATACGAGTGGGGACAGGCGATCAAGCCCGAGGACATCCGCGCGGAACTGGAGGCCAGCGACAAGCACTACGACGTGGTCGCGACGGTGATGAACGAGAGTTCGACCGGCGTCCGCAACCCGATCGAGGAGATCGGCGACGTGGTCGCCGAGTACCCGGACACCTACTTCGTCGTCGACGCCGTCTCCTCGCTCGGCGGTGACTACGTCGACATCGACCGGCACAACGTCGACGTGATCTTCGCCTCCACCCAGAAGGCCTTCGCCATGCCGCCGGGACTGACCGTCTGTGTCGTCAGCGACGACGCCTACGACCGCGAGATCGAGAAAGAGTCCGCCTCGTGGTACGGCGGCTTCCAGCGCTGTCTGGACTACTACGACCGGAAGGGACAGACCCACTCGACGCCCGCCATCCCGATCATGCTGGCCTACCGCAAGCAGATGAAACACATGCTCGACGAGGGCCACCAGGGCCGCGACCAGCGCCACCGCGAGATGGCCGAGTACACCCGCGAGTGGGCGCGCGATCACTTCGACATGTTCCCCGAGGAGAGGTACGAGTCCCAGACGGTCTCGTGTATCGAGAACACGCAGGGCATCGACGTGGCCGCCACCATCGAGGAAGTCTCCGAGAAGTACGACATGGTGTTCTCGAACGGCTACGGCTCCGCGCTGGGCGAGGAGACGTTCCGGATCGGCCACATGGGCGAACACGACGTCGAGTCGATCCAGACGCTGACCGACGCCATCGAGGACGTCGCTGACCTGTAACGCTCCCGTCGCACGCTGTCGGGCGTCTCTGTGAGCGAGGCAATCTCGCTACGTTATCAATTGTGGAATCTGGAGCCACAGCTTCAAGAGTCGTATCGAGTTTGTTTCCAGTAAGATGCAATCACGGACAGTCACGTGGCTCGCCTCGCAGTACAGCCGCCGTATCGGCACGGCGCTGGCGATCACGTTGGGAGTGACAGTCGGCTTCGGCGCGGTCTTCGCTGGCCACGTCGCCACCTCGCCGGAGGCCGGCCTCGCCGGACTCGCGGGGACGATCTTCGTCCTCACGCTCAACCTCGGCTTGCTCGGCATCGTGTTGGCCGGCAACGTCGCGGTCGAGCTCAGACAGCTCACCGACGCGGCCGCCGCGATCGAGGACGGCGACCTCGACGCCACCCCCGAGGTCGATCGGGCCGACGAGTTCGGGCGGCTCGCCGACGCGTTCGACAGCATGCGCGACTCGCTCACGTCGGCCTTCGACGAGTCGGAGGCCGCTCGCAAAGAGGCCGAACAGGCAAAGTCGGAGGCCGAAACGGCCCGCGCCGAGGCCGAAGAGTTCAACGACCAGCTGGTCGACCAGGCCGAGACGATCGGGGACGCGATGGCGGCCGCCGCCGACGGCGACTTCACCACGCGGCTGACGGCCGACAGCGAGGTCGACGCGATCGAGCGGATCGCCGACGCCTACGAGGAGATGACCGTCGACCTCTCCGAGACCGTCGGCGAGATTCGGGCCTTCGCGACGACGGTCGAAGAGACCAGCGGGGCCGTCGCCGAGGACGCCGCCGAGGTCGAGCGCCTCAACGAGTCGCTGGCGACCGACATCCGTGAACTCGCCAGTGACGTGTCCGGACAGGCCGAACGCCTCCAGAGCGCGGTCGCCGAGACGAACGACCTCTCGGCGACGATCGAGGAAGTCGCTTCGACGACCGACGAGGTCGCAGGACGGGCGACCGAAGCCGCCGAGGTCGGTGAGGTCGGCGCAGAGCGCACCGAGGAGGCGGTCGAGACGATCGAACACGTCGCCGACGCCGTCGACGAACTCGACCGGCTCGTCACCGCCCTCGACGACCGGATGGACGAGGTCGCGGAGACGACGGGACTCATCGACGAGATCGCCCAGCAGACCGACATGCTCGCGCTCAACGCCAACATCGAGGCCTCCCACGCCGGGAGCGGTGGCGACGGGTTCGCCGTCGTCGCCGACGAGGTGAAGGGGCTGGCCGAGCAGACTCAGGACGCCATCGACGAGATCGAGTCGATCGTCGACGGTGCCCGCGACGACGTGGACGACGTGACCGAGGAGATGGCGCTGACGCGCCGCCGGATCGACGACGGCGTCGAGACGGTGACCGAAGCCGGAGAGACGCTGGGCACGCTGACCGAGACCGTCGACGACGTGGACGACGCGATGGCGGAGATCGCCCGTGCGACCGACGACGGCGCGGCCGCCACAGAGGAGGTCTCGGCGGCGCTCGACCAGGTCGCCGACTCCGCCCAGCAGGTGGCGACTCGCTCGAACGAGCTGGCCGACACGGCCGAGCAGACGGCGTCGACGATGCGTGGCGTTCGAAAGCGCGCCGACGAGCTGAGCGACCAGACGGCCGACCTGATGGCACTGCTGGACTCGTTCGAGACCAGAGAGACGGACACTACCGGGACAGTGCAGACCGCGAGCGCAACGGCGGGTGACGACGATGATTGAGGCGACGACCGTCCACGGTCTCACCGCCGTGGTCTACGCAGTCGCGCTCGTCGTCTTGCTGGGGTGGCTCCGCCGGGTCTCGGCGGAACACCGTCGGTTCTGTACCCCCATCGTGCTGGTCGTCGGGATCGCCGGAGTGTCGTCGGCACTCGTCGCTGCCGGCGTCGGGACGCTCACGGTCAACGGGAGCGAAATCGTCCTCCCGTCGCTCGTCGAGTCGATGATCGCGTACGCGGTGCTGTACGCCGTGATGGCACGACTCGCCGACGTGGAGGGTCGCGCACTCGGGATCATCGTGCTCACGCCGGTCGTCCAGCGCATCGCCTTCGAGGTCGCGGCGGTCTCGGGCGGGATCGTCGCCCTGCTCGGTCTGGTGACCGTCGTCGGCGGGCACCTCGCGATCGCCGCCTACCTCCTGGGACCGATCTGGACGCAGGCACAGGCAGTACCCGAGCAGCGCCGCCTCCTCCACTGGAAGGCTCGGAATCTGGTGTTGTTCCTCATCGGAATGTTGATCGTCTACGCCGTCATCTCGCTGTTCGGCGTCTTCGACGCCTTCGTCGCACTGGTGATCCAGCAGTACATGGCCGTCCTCATCCGCGTGGGCTTTGCCGGGTTCCTGCTGGCGAACCTCGACGCGATCGGAGCCGCGTCGTTGCGTCCCTCGACCGCGTCCGGGGCGACGCCGGCCGACTGATACGGATTATTGTAGCCGTTTGCCCGGTCGACCGCACACTGTCGTGCGGTCGATCCGGTAAAGATCTACGATAATCCGTATGATACTGTCGACTGACGGGACACCGTCGCTCGCGCGCACCGCGCTGTCACTGCCAGCGGGGTGGCGACGAGAACCGCTCTCTGGCCCGTAATCACTGCTTACTCTCGATAACCCGAACCTGTGGCGAGGTAAGCGAGACGTTCTCGTCCCGGCCAGTTCGCACCGAACTGGCAAGCAACTGCCGAGCGTCCGACCGTCGCTGGGCTGTGGGTGTGACAACCCGGTTGCCACCCCGTAAAAATCCCCTTTAACGGTAAGATCACTGTACTCGACTATGCCGGAACCTAACGGCGACCGGAACCGTACTGCACCGACGACAGAGCTCCCCGTCAGCCGACGCCGCTGTCTGGAACTGACCGGACTGATGCTCATGAGTGGCGCTGGCGTCGGCGCTGCCAGCGCACGCGATGCCGAGTCGGCCGCGGCGGCCGACGACGACGTGACCGGCCGCGCGTCGGAACCGGCTGGCGAGAGCGACACGGACGAGGCTCCGGTCGTCGGCGGCGGCACCGGATACGAGAACACCGTCGAACCGGATCAGGCAGACGTTACCGTCGGTACGCGGAGCGAACTCCAGGACGCGCTGGGCAACGCGTCCAGTGGGGACGTGGTGTACGTCGCTGGGGACGCGACCATCGACATGGGCGGTGCGGAGTGGTCGATCCCCGAGGGCGTCACGCTGGCCTCGGACCGCGGGATCGACGGCGCTCCCGGCGGCCACCTCCAGACGACCGATCTCCCGTGGCCGATGTTCGTCGTCCGCGCGAACGCTCGCGTGACCGGCCTGCGCGTCAGCGGCCAGTACGACGAGTACGTCGACCTTACCGACGGACCGGTCAGTATCGGGCTACAGGTCGCCGAGAGCGGCGTCGAGATCGACAACAACGAAGTCTTCGGCTTCTCTCACGCCGCCATCCGGCCCTTCGACGACACCCACGTCCACCACAACGACGTCCACCACAACCCGATGGACGGCCTGGGCTACGGCGTCAGCGTCACCCGGGGCGAGCCCCTGATCGAGTACAACTACTTCAACTACAACCGCCACAGCGTCGCCGGCAGCGGCAACTGCGGCTACACCGCCCGGTACAACCACTTCGGACCGGAGACGGTCGATCACGTCATCGACCAGCACGAGCCCGGCGGGACGACCATGGAGATCCACCACAACACCGTCGAGGCCGTCTCTCACGTCCAGGACGGCGGGGAACCGGAAGCGGTCGCGATCCGGGGCACGCCCGACGACGTGGCCGCGATTCATCACAACTGGTTCTACAACCCCGACGAGCCGAAGTCGACCCCCGCCGACTGGGACGGCAGCGCGATCACGCAGGTCCACACGAGCGACTGGGCGAACGTCGAGTACGAGGCCAACCACTACGGTAGCGACGAGCCCGACCCGGACGTGGGATGCCCCCGGTAAGGCCGTCCTACTGCCGTCGACGGTGTAACGCGTCCATCGCTTGCCCACACGCCCCGCTGACCCGTCGCCCGCCGCCCGCCCTCACCGCCGCTGTTCGGGATGGCTCCTTTTAACCCCCGACGGCCACACCCACACCGTATGAGTTCGGAGACGGAGCCGACACCACCACCGGACAACCGCTACGTCGAGGACCCGCCGACCGAGTTCGATCCCATCGACGGCCTGACCGACGACGCGGCCCGCGAGCAGGCCGCGGCGCTCCGCGAGGCGATCCGGTACCACGACTACCGCTACTACGTGCTGGCCGATCCGGTGATCGGGGATCGGGCCTACGACGCCCTCTTTTCGCGGCTCGAAGCCCTCGAAGACGCCTTCGATCTCGACCGCGCGGACAGCCCCACCCAGCGCGTCGGGGGCGAGCCGCTGGACGAACTCCAGTCCGTCGAACACGTCGCGCCGATGGGATCGATCGACCAGGGCGGCGAGGCCGACGAGGTCCGCGAGTTCGACCGCCGGGTCCGGGATCGACTGGCAGACGCCGGCTACGAGGACGAGATCGACTACTTCTGTGAGCCGAAGTTCGACGGGCTCTCCGTCGAGATCGTCTACGAGGACGGCCGGTACCAGCGGGCCGCCACCCGCGGCGACGGCGAGGTCGGCGAGGACGTGACCGAGAACGTCCGCACGATCGCCAGCGTCCCCCAGCGCCTGCGCGGTGACTACCCCGACTATCTCGCCGTGCGAGGCGAGGTGTACATGCCGCGCGACGCCTTCACCGAGTACAACAGCGAGCGCATCGAACGCGGCGAGGACCCCTTCGCCAACCCCCGCAACGCCGCGGCGGGGACGCTGCGCCAGCTCGACCCGTCGATCACGGCCGAGCGACCGCTCTCGATCTTCTTCTTCGGCGTGCTCGACGCGTCGGTCGGTTTCGACTCCCACGGCGCGCTCCACGAACGGTTTCCCGAGTGGGGGCTGCGAGTGTGTGACCGGACCGCCGTGGTCGACGATATCGACGCCGCCATCGACTACCGGGACCGACAACTCGACGCGAGGGACGATCTGGACTACGAGATCGACGGCGTCGTCATCAAGGTCGACGACCGCGCCGCCTGTGACCTGCTGGGGTCGACGAGTCGCGCCCCCCGCTGGGCCTTCGCCTACAAGTTCCCGGCGCGCAAGGAACGGACGACGCTGCGTGACGTTGCCGTCCAAGTGGGTCGGACCGGCCGGCTGACGCCCGTCGCGCTCCTCGATCCCGTCGAGGTCGGCGGCGTCACGGTCTCGCGGGCGTCGCTGCACAACCCCGCACAGATCGAGTCGCTCGGCGTCGACGCCGGTGACACGGTCCGGATCAAGCGAGCCGGCGACGTGATCCCGGACGTGGTCGAAGTCGTCGAGTCGAGCGGCGAAGCGACGTTTGCCTTCCCCGAGCGCTGTCCGGTCTGTGAGAGTCCAGTCGAGCGCGACGGGCCGATGGCCTTCTGTACCGGCGGCCTGGCTTGTCCCGCCCAGCGCGAACGCGCGATCGAACACTACGCCAGCCGCGACGCGCTGGACATCGAGGGGGTGGGCGAGAAGGCCGTCGCGACGCTCCTGGACGCGGGGCTCGTCGAGAGCCCGGCCGACCTCTACGATCTGACCGTCGACGAACTGGCCGCCCTCGAAGGGTGGGGCCAGCGCAGCGCCGAGAACCTCGTCGCGGAGGTCGACGCGACCCGCGAGCCGCCGCTGGCGAACTTCCTCGTCGCGCTCGGCATCCACGAGGTGGGGACGGTCACGGCCCGGAACCTCGCCCGCGAGTTCGGGAGCTTCGAGGCGATCCGCGAGGCCGGCGAGGCCGGCGACACGGACGCGTTCGAGGCCGTCGACGACGTGGGGCCGATCGTCGCAGAGAGCATCTGCGAGTTCTTCGGTGGCGAGCGCAACGAGGCGGTACTCGACGACCTGCTCGACCACGTCGACCCCCAGCCGGCCGACACGGAGACCGGCGACGCGCTCGACGGGCTGACGTTCGTGTTCACGGGCTCGCTCGACGGCTACACCCGCAGCGAGGCACAGGAACTGGTCGAGACCCACGGCGGCGCTGCGACCAGCAGCGTCTCGGGCAACACCGACTATCTCGTCGTCGGCGACAACCCCGGCCAGTCAAAGCGTGACGACGCCGCGGCGGAAGGCGTCGAGACGATCGACGAAGAGGCGTTCGCGGACCTGCTCGCCGATCGCGGCATCGAGAACTGAGAGCGCAGTCCCGAGAGGGCTACAGGTCGGCGTCTTCGAACCGGAGGATACCGATCAGGATCGGCAGCGTGATCCAGACGAGCAACATCGCCATCGCGCCCAGCTGGAGCCGGAAGTCCGGGAGCCCCTCGCCGACCTCGGAGGCGAACAGCACGTCGTTCATCAGTGCCTGTCGGAGGATCTGGAAGTCGCCGGTCGGGCTGAGCAACTGGAACACACGCAGGGTCTCCTGGACTGTCAGGGGCATCCAGCTGGGCCACTGGCCGCTAAGTCTGAGGACGATGACGAACGACGCAGTGTTGATCGCCCGCCAGAGGATGTTGAACAGGAAGTAGAAGCCAAAGACCGAGAGCAGTATGCGGAAGCGAGACTCGAAGGTCGCGGACATCCCCGTCGCGACGGAGACGAACGCGACGCCGAACAGCGTCGCCAGTAGGAGGTAGCCGAAGTACTTCGCGGCCTCGAACTCGACGCCGACGACCAGCAGCGCCACCGCTGGCACGAGCATCCCCAGCACGAGCGGGACGACGAACGCGGCTGTCCGGCCCAGCGCCTTCCCCAGGATCACGTCCGTCCGGGAGTGAGGCAGCGACAACAGAATCTTCAGCGACCCGGAGTCGCGTTCGTTGACGATCGCCCCGAACGAGATCGCGATCGCGATCAGCGGGACGATGTACTGGAACAGCATGTGGAGGAGCCCCAGGATGTCCGTGGAGGTGGGATCCCGCTGGACCCACCCGAGCACCGCGGCAGCCAGCGAGACCAGCGCGATGAACCCGATCGTCAGCCCCCACAAGAGATAGGATCGGGAGGCGTCCTGGAAGTCCTTGCGCGCGACGGCCTGCCAGCTCATGCTTCGGCCTCCTGGCGCTCGGTGTAGGAGCTGAACACGTCGTCGAGCGACGCCTCCTCGGTCTCGAAGTCCTCGACGCTGACCTCGGCGTCTTCCAGCGCGTTCAGGACCGCCATCTTCTGGTCGCCCTCGCAGGTGACCGTGATGGCGTCGCTGTCGGCACGCACGTCGGAGACGGCGTCCAGTGCCCGGACGGCAGCCACACCGTCGTCGATCTGGCTCGCGGTCCCGCCGACGGTGACCGTCAGCGTGAGGCCGGTGTCGTAGGCCTCGCGCAGCCCCTCGATGGTGTCTTTGGCGACCAGTTCGCCCTCTCTGAGGATCCCGACGGTGTCACAGACGGCCTCGACCTGCCCGAGGATGTGCGAGGAGAAGAAGACGGTCGCGCCGCGTTCGTTCTCCTCGCGGACGATCTCCTGCATCATCCGCGCGCCGTTGGGGTCGAGTCCAGAGGAGGGCTCGTCGAGGATCAACAGGTCGGGCTCGCCGACCAGCGCCATCGCCAGCACGAGCCGCTGGGACATCCCCTTGGAGTACCCCCCCGCCTTGCGCTTTGCATCTTCCTCGCTGAGGCCGACCCGATCCAGAAGTGCGTGCGGGTCGTCGTCGGCGTCTTTCGACTCGATCGCGAACTCCAGGTGCTGGAGCCCGGTCAGGCGGTCGTACACGTCGTACCCCTCCGGCAGGACGCCGGTCCGTTCGCGGATCCGCGTGGAGTCCTCGTAGGAGTCGTATCCCAGTACCTCCGCACGACCCTCCGTGGGCCGGACGAAGTCCAGCAGGATGTTGATGCTCGTCGACTTCCCAGCGCCGTTGGGGCCGAGGAAGCCGAAGATCTCACCCTCTTCGACGGTGAGATCCACCTCCTGTAGCGCGGTCACGCCGTCGAACCGCTTCGTTACTCCGTCCAGTTCTATTGCAGCCATACGCGCCGAATTTACCCCGGTGACGTAAAATCTTCGTGGAACTGACTCGTCGCGTCCCGGCAGGCGTCTGCACTCGTCGCGCCGCTCGGGGACCCTAGATCTCGTCGTCGGGAGCGAACTGCTCACGAACCCGCTCGACCTCGCGAGCGTACCGCTCGCGTTCGTCGTCGTCCGCGACGGGCTCTAGGTCCTCGACCGGGACCTCCGTGGCCGCGGTCGGTGGCTGCTGGCGCAACATCGTCGTCGACCGCTGGCTCGTCTGTGCTCGCTCGCCGTCCGGCGTCGCGTACACCAGCGTCACGAGGTTCTTGTCCCAGTAGTCCCGTTCGACCAGCCAGCACTGCACGGTCTCGGTCATTACTCCCCCTTCGCCGCCGACGGTTTAGGGCCTGTGGGTCCGGCGGCCTCACAGGACGCCGACGTTGAACGAGGCGATCGTCAACAGCAACGCGACGACCGACACGAAGACGCCGCCGAGGATGATGAGCCGGTACTGCACCTCGCGGCGCGAGGGGAGTTCTTGCAGTAGCTTCGAGATGTGGTCGTCGGCGACTTTGAACGCTTTCACGCTCTCTTCCATCGACTTGGCCTTCTTCTCGCGCCCTTTGACCATCTGCTCTCGGATGGTCTGGAGGCGTCGCTCGCTCTCTGCCTTGCTCGGGGCGTCCAGTCGGGTGATCGTGTACAGGGTCGGTGGCACTCGCTCGTTGAAGTACTGGTCGAGCTTCTTGTCGGGCACGGACTGTGCGCTGTCGAACGCGGCACGCTGGATGTGTGCTTCCATCTCGCCGAGGTTCTCTCTGGCCCCGTCGATGTCGTCCTGTTCCAGATCGTTGAAGATCTTGCTCATGTGGTCCAGTGCGTCCCGAAAGTTCGTCATCGCGACCCAGTTGTGCTCGCCGCGCTCCTCTTCGGCCCAGATGTGTGTCCGCTTTGCCCGCTCGTAGGGCTCTCCGAGGAGGCGTTCGAGTTCGGTCAGGATCTCCGCTTCAGTCTCGGGGTCGTCGACGACGCTGTTGCGCAGATCGTCGAGATCGCTCCTGTCGAGTGGTGACTGGCGGTCCTCCATGCGCTGACGGAGCTAGAGTCCCAGCCGTTGCTTGATTCGCTCTCGACGCGACTGGTACTCGGACTTGTCGACCACGTCAAGCCGGTCGGTGTCCTTGTACCCCTCTCTGGCACCGTTGGGGTGGTGTGGTTTCGTGATCTCGATGTCGGATCGCTCCTCGAACTCGTGGATCGGCATCTCGGCGAGTTCCTCGGCCTCGATTCCGGCGCTCTTGGCCGTCTCTTCGGTCAAAAACTGGAAGAATTCGTCGCCGTCCATCGCTTCGTACTGTGACTCGAACTCGTCGTCGACCGCGTCGTTCCCGTCGTCCCCCTGTCGTTTCGACGGGCGAGTGTCGTCACCGGCACTACTCAGCATTGTCCTGACCTATTGCGCTATGTTTGATATGTCCTTCGCTTTCGAACGTACCCACGTCGGCTGATCCGGTAGTTTCGCACGCTCCGGCGCTGTCGGCGTCGGCTACAGGCCGGTCCGGATTGATCATACGACGCATCTGTGCGGCGAGCTATTTAAAGACTGCCCAGTCGAGACGGTGACCTGTCTCCTGTACGGACAGGTGGGGTTCGGTGACAGTGGTCGATGGATCACCACGCCCGTTCTCGATTCTGGTACTCCCGCCAGCAGATTCATACCGGCCGCTCGCAAACGGCCGACAATGACTGGCTGGCTCGACCGGGCCGACGAACTCCTGTACGACGGGGAAGAGTCCATCGAGCGGGTCCGGATCGGGGAGGGGGGCGTCGTGGTCACGTCCCACCGCGTACTGGTGTTTACGCCCGGCGGCGACGGGGCGAACTTTCGGGACGTGGATCGCCCGAACGTCGTCGGCGTCGCCGCAGCGACCAGCGGCGAGTGGGCGTTTCTGGAGCGGGCGATCAAGGCGCTGGTCGCCGGTGGCGTGTTGCTGGTCGCGGGCCAGACGGTGAGCCTCGACTCGATGGTCGAGGGCATCGAGATCGGGGTCAGCGCGGGACAGGTCGGGATGGGCGGGATGCTGGGACTGCTCCAGACGTTCCTCTCGCTGATGGCCCAGCTAGACGAGTTGCTGACGCTTTTCGGTGCGCTGGCACTGCTGTTCGGGGCGATCGTGCTGGGCGTCTACGCCTGGTCGCGCGAAGCCGAACTCGTCGTCTCCGTGGCCGGCGACGAGGAGGACCTGCGGCTGCCAGCGCCGGACGACGCCGCCGCGGTCGCCGCGCGACTGGAGTCCGTGATCCTCCCGCAGGGCGAGTCGTGAGCGGGCGTCACTGGTCGTCCGTCTCGGGGCTGCGCTGGACGACGAGGACCGGGCCGAGGAATCGCTCGGCGACCTGGTCGGTCGGTAGCCCGAAGACGAACGTCGAGAGCGACGGGTCGGACTCGCCCATGACGACGGCGTCGAACTCGGCGGCCGTCTCGACGATCGCATCCAGTGGCGACACGTCGCGGTCGACCGCCGTTTCGAGGCGCGACGGCTCGACGCCCTGCTCTGCCAGCCGGTCGGTGAGTCCGTCCAGAAGCGTCTGGCTGTCCTCGTCGGTCTCCCCGTCGGCCGCGACGTGATACAGCGTCACGCCGACCTCGCTCTCCGCGAACAGCCCGGCGACGACGCGGACGAGGCGGTCGACGCCGACCGTGCCCCGGACCGCCACGAGGATATCGTCGGGCGGCTGCGTCGAGTTCGGGACGAGGACGGCCAGACAGTCGTGTTCCTCGATCGTTCGGTCGATCGTCTGCTGGCCGTCGTGGGTGAAGACGAGGCGTCGCTCGGTGGTCGCGCCGACGCTCTCGAACAGCGACTCGAACTCGTCGAGGCGCTCGGTCGCCCGGTCCTCGAACTGCATCCGGGCCTGACCGGGGGCGGTCTGTTCGGGCACGACGTGATACCCCAGCAACACGACGTGGGCGTTCGCCAGCAGTTCGGGCACGCCGTCGGGAATCGGTTCGCCTTCCAGTACGCGGATCGGGACGAGTATCGGTGGTCTGGTCATGTTAGACAGCTCCTTTGAGGGATACGTCACCGGCGTAGTACCGGTACCAGCCGTACGAGACGACCATGATCGCGACCCCGATCACGATCGAGGCCGGTTGCATGAACGCGATCAGTGCGACACTCGCGAGCGCGCCCAGTGCCGGCACGACCGGGTAGCCGGGGACCGTGTAGCTGGGCGTGTACCAGGGAGGATCTCGCCGTCGCAACACGAGTAACGCGACACACAGCAACGCGTACATGACGAGATGGAGGAACGAGGCGACCTCCGCCAGTAGCTCTACCTGCCCGGTGGCGACGAGCACGAGAATGGGGCCACCGGCGGCCAGCAGCGCCACGTGGGGCGTTCCGTACCGGAGGTTGATCTCGCTGGCCTTGCGGGGCAACAGGGCGTCCCGGCTCAGTGCGTACACGGCCCGTGACGCACTGAGGATCGAAGCGTTCGCGCTCGAAAACGTCGCCAGCAGGCCGGCAAAGAGGATCGCGATCGCACCGGGCACGCCCAGGAAGTCCCGAGCGACCTCCACCATCGCCGTCTCGCCGAACCGACCGAGCTGCTCGGCTCCGAACGCGCTCGTCGCGACGAAGATCGTCACCACGTAGAAGACGGTGACGATCACGACCGAGCCGACCATCGCGAGCGGGAGGTTTCGCTCCGGGTCCTTGATCTCGCCCGCGACGGTCGCGACCTGTGCGAACCCGAGGTAGGACGTAAACACGAGGGCGGCCGTCGAGAACACCGCCGGGAAGATCCCCTGTGAGAAGAACTGCTCCGGGGCGCTCTCCCTGCCGAAGACGCCGACCGCGTCGAGGACGCCGTAGGTGAGAAAGACGGTCAACACGACGAGCAAGATGCCGACCACGGCGTTTTGCAGCGTCGCCGTGTTCTCGGTCCCGCCGATGCTCAGCGCAGTCAGCGCGACGCCGAACACCAGCCCGACGGCGATGACCGGGTTCACCGAGAGGACGACACCGACCTCAGCGAGCACGGCGGTCGCGTAGTGGCCCAGACCGACGAGGTAAAACGCCGAGGCAAACACCAGCCCGAGCCACAGCCCCAGCCCGACGACCGAACCGTAGGCCGTCCCCAGCCCCCGAGAGATGAAGTAGTAGCCCCCACCGCTGCGGGGCATCGCCGTGGCCAGTTCCGAGGTCGGCAACGCCACCAGTAGCGCGACGACGCCGCCGATGGCGAAAGAGAGCGTGGCCGCCAGCCCGGCGTTCTGGGCGGCGAGTCCGGGAAAGACGAAGATCCCCGCCCCGATCATGGTCCCGATCCCGATGGCGAGTCCGCCGACCAGCCCGATCGTCCGCTCCAGTTCGGTGTCGTCGTGGACCGTCGTCTCGTCGGTCACTCGCTCCGGTGGTGCCGTCGGTGACTCCCCGTCGACGTTCACACCGCTCGCCTCGTCTCCGGGACCAGACTCGCCCATGCGTGAACTGTCTCTCAGATGGCTGATAAAGCTGGTCCCGGTGCGTGACGTTCAAAGCCGCTCAGTGCCAACAGCAGCGCGATGGACGCGACAGGGGTCCGCGAGGCCGCCGACACCCTGCCCCGAGAGCCCGGCGTCTACCACTTCGTCGCCGACCGCGTGCTGTACGTCGGCAAGGCCGTCGACCTGCGCGATCGGGTCCGCTCCTACGCCGACCCGCGATCCGCACGGATCGCACAGATGGTCGAGCGCGCCGAGTCGATCGAGTTCAGCGTCACCGACACGGAGACGCAGGCGCTCTTGCTGGAGGCGAACCTGATAAAGCGCCACCAGCCGCCGTACAACGTCCGGCTCAAAGACGACAAGTCGTATCCGCTCGTCCAGCTCACCGACCACCCGGTGCCCCGGATCGAGGTTACCCGCGACCCCGACGAGGGCGCGACCGTCTACGGCCCGTTCACCGACAAAGGCCGGGTCGAGACCGTCGTCAAGGCCCTGCGGGAGACCTACGGCCTGCGGGGGTGTTCCGACCACAAGTACGAGGGCCGCGACCGGCCGTGTCTGGACTACGAGATGGGGCTCTGTACCGCGCCCTGTACCGGCGAGATCGGTCCCGCCGACTACGCCGAAG
Source organism: Halomicrobium sp. HArcht1-1 (assembly GCF_058933285.1). Taxonomy (NCBI): domain Archaea; kingdom Methanobacteriati; phylum Methanobacteriota; class Halobacteria; order Halobacteriales; family Haloarculaceae; genus Halomicrobium; species Halomicrobium sp. HArcht1-1. The sequence goes on along the minus strand of NZ_JBZYDL010000001.1, from coordinate 462,796 downwards.
ACGTGGCGAGCGTCGAGCGGTTTTTCGGCGGCGAGACCGGCGTGCTGGCCGATCCGCTCCGCCGGGAGATGGCCGCCGCGTCGGAGGCCCAGGAGTTCGAGCGCGCGGCCAACTGTCGAGACAAGCTCGAAGCCGTCGAGGCGTTCCACGGCGACGCCGACGACGCGGTCCAGACGACCCGCGACGAACGGGCCGTCGACGTGCTGGGAGCCGTCCGCGAGGGCGAACGCGCGACCGTCGCCCGCCTGCACGCCGCCGACGGCCAGCTGGTCGATCGCGAGCGCCACGGGCTCGACGCGCCCGACGGCGACGGCGTCGGCGAGGTCCTCTCGGCGTTTATCACCCAGTACTACGCCGAACGCGAGTTTCCGGAGGCGGTGCTGTGTTCGGAGCGCCCCAGCGAGGACGTCGTCGAGTGGCTCGCTGGCGAGGGCGTCGACGTGCGCGTCCCCGGTGCGGGACGCGAGGCGACGCTGGTCGACCTCGCGCTGAAGAACGCCCGCCGTGGCGGCCCGGCACGCGACGACACCGCCGCGCTGGCCGACGCGCTCTCGATCGACGCCGCCGACCGTATCGAGGGGTTCGACGTGAGCCACGCACAGGGGCGGGCCGTCGTCGGGTCGAACGTCACCTTCGTCGACGGCGACGCCGCCAAGCGCGACTACCGCCGCAAGAAGCTCACGGAGCGCAACGACGACTACGCCAACATGCGGGAGCTGGTTCGCTGGCGGGCCGAGCGAGCGATCGAGGGTCGGGACGACCGCTCCGATCCCGACCTCCTCCTGATCGACGGCGGCGACGGCCAGCTCGGCGCGGCGCGGGACGCGCTGGCCGAGACCGGCTGGGACGTGCCGGCCGTCGCACTCGCCAAGGACGAGGAGCTGGTCGTGACTCCCACCGGCACCCACGACTGGGACGACGACGACCCGACGCTCCACCTCTGTCAGCGAGTGCGCGACGAGGCCCACCGCTTTGCCGTCCAGTACCACCAGACGGTCCGCGACGAGGTCGCGACGGCGCTCGACGACGTTCCCGGCGTCGGTCCCGAGACGCGCAAGCGACTGCTCAGGCGTTTCGGGAGCGTCGACAACGTCAGAACCGCTTCGACGGCGGAACTGCTGGCCGTCGAGGGCGTCGGCGAAGCGACCGCGGCGACGCTCCAGTCGCGACTGTCCTGACGCCGCTAGGCCGGCTGTTCGAGTTCGCCGGCCACGTCCAGGTGCAAGGTCCCCTTCGCGTACCCCTCGGTCGTGCCGTCCGGACGCATCCGGAAGACGACGGCGGGTTCGTGGCCCACGTCCGGGCGTTCCCCGAGAATGCGTCGCCAGTCGTCGTCGGGGAACGACGAGCAGTCGACGAACAGCGCGGCGTTGCCGTGGATCGCGATCTGGTCGCGGGTCTTGGCGTCGCCGCTGGCCTTGACCGCGTGGATCGGCGAGTCGATCTTGCGGCGGTTCGTCGGCTGGGGACGGGTCACCTCGACGAGGATGTCGTCGACCTGGAAGTCCAGCGCGTGGCCCGACCCCAGTTCGACCTCGGGCTCGAAGTCGTGGCCCGCGTCGGCGAGCAGTTTGGCGGCGTTGAACTCGCCCATCGTCGCCTGCATTCTGGTCAGGTCGACGCCATCGCTGGTCCCGAGCTTGCTCGCCATCGTGTAGCGGTGGTCGTCGAGCAACCCCGTCGAGAGCAGCTCCTCGTAGAAAGACAGCGCCGCCTCGCGGTCGGCGTCGGGGAACCCACCGGCGTGGTCCCGGAAGAACGCTCGCGTCGACTCCCGGCCGTCCTTCGAGAAGAAGACCGGCAGGAAGAACCACGCCAGGTGGTCGTATTCGGCCAGCCACGGGTCCTCCTGTTCGAGCTGGGCGAGCAGTTCGCGCTTCCCCCAGCGGGCGACCCCGTGTGGTGCTTCCTCGAAAGTACACTTGTTCGTCCGCCACAGCGTCTTCGGCGTCTCGGTGTTGCCCAGCCAGTAGGCGTCGGCGTCGGACCAACAGAACAGCGCGAGGTCGCCGTTGTCCATCGCGATGCGGCGCGCTTCGTAGCCGTCGGGCGGGCGGTACCACGGATCGGCCGTGGTCGCGCCGAACTTCGCGTCGAGGGGCTGGTAGAGGGCGTCGTGTACTCGTCCCGCGTTCCAGCGTTCGGACGAGTGTCGGAATCGAATCGGGCCTGCCACGGATCACCGTACACGCCCAGCCCGTTTGAGGGTTCTGCATGGGCGCAACTGTCAGTCGTATTTCATACGACCGTTACATTGATAACTACTACCATGTTACTTTGAGTGTGGTAAGCAATGTCGATGGGCGCATATGACGAAGACGAACACGAACGCCGCGAGCGCAAGAACAGCGACGTCGATCTGAGCGAAGACGACGACCGGACAGCGTACCACGGCGAAGTCGAGTACGACTCCAGCGATTCGACCGAAGAACTGCTCGATCAGTTCGAGCAGATCAAGTCCTCGTAGCTACGCCGTCGTCTGTCGGCCGAGCAGAAACACCGACAGTGACATCACGACCGTCACCGCGACGACGTGTGCCACGACGGCCGCGAGCAGCACCCGAAACTCCAGGACGAACGGGACCAACACGAGCTGGAGCAGTCCGAACCCGAGGATCTCCAGGTCCGCCCGGCGCAACACGGTGGCGGTCTCCGGGTCGAACCGGTAGCGTGCCGACCGCCACAGCGACGTGATCGCGGCCCACCAGCCGGTGCCGATCCGGTAACACACGTCCCACAGCACCAGCAACATCAGGTAGACGACCAGTATCGGCTGGTCGGGGCCGAACAGTCGCCCGACCAGCGTCTCCCCGCCCTGCTGGGGATCGAAGACGAACAGGTGGGTCACCAGCGCGATGTAGGCGAGCACCGAGAGGACGACCTCGACGTTCGAGCTAAAGAGGAGGTCGCGGTAGTCGCCGGGAACGTCGATCCGGCGGACCAGCGTCCCGATCCGCAGCATCTCGACGCTGCCGATCGCGGCGACGACGACCGCGGCCGTGCCGGCGACCGCGGCCGCCCAGAGGTCGTAGTACGCCGCCAGGACGAGCACGCCGAGTTCGAAGACGAGCAACTGGATGGCGACGGCGGCCCACGCTGGCAGGCTGATCCCCGGTAGCGCCCCGACGATGCTCTCGTAGACCCACGTCTCTCCGTACCGGAGCGGTCGCGGGTCCTCGCTCACCGGGACCGGACCTCCGCCGGGAGCTGCTCGACGGCCAGGCGGGCCTCGCGCTGGCCCAGTGCCCGCTCGACCGCGGTCTCGAACGGCGTCAGCTCGACGGGCAGCAGTTCGCGGATCGGCTCGTCGTTGGCGACGACGGGATTTTTCAACCCTTCGATCAGCGGCCGTGCGACGCTGGTGGGCACGTCGGTGACGAAGCCGATCCAGTACGAGGACAGCCGCGGCGAGAGGACGGGAATCGGGATGATGTAGGGCTCGCCGGTGCCCATCACCTTGCCGGTCCGCTTGAGGATCTCCGCGTAGGAAAGCACCTCCGGCCCGCCAATGTCGTATGTCTCGCCCGCGGTCTCGAGCACGTCCAGTACCCCGACGAGGTAAGCGATCACGTCGTCGATGGCGATGGGGTGACTGGGCGTCTCGACCCACTGTGGCGTCGTCATCACCGGCAGCCGGCGGTCCATCTGGCGCACCATCTCGAAGCTCGCCGAGCCGTCGCCGATGATGATCGCCGCCCGCAGCGTCGTCAGGTCGTAGTCGCCGTCTCGCAACAGCCGTTCGACCTCCCGTCGCGATTCGAGGTGTGAGGACAGCTTCGTCGTCTCCTCGCCGAGGCCGCCGAGGTAGACGACGCGGTCGACGCCCGCCTCGCTGGCCGCGTCGGCGAAGTTCCGCGCCGCGGTCCGGTCGCGCTCCTCGAAGTCTTCGCCGGCCCGCATCGAGTGGACGAGGTAGTACGCGGCGTCGATCCCGTCGAGCGCGTCGTCGAAACTGCCCGGTTCCAGCAGGTCGCCGACGGCGACCTCGACCCCGTCGGGGCCGTCGTACCCCGTCGGATCACGAACGAGTGCCCTGACCTCGTGGCCCCGCTCCAGCAACGCGGGCACGAGGTTCCCGCCGACGAAGCCGGTCGCACCGGTGACCAGAACGTGCATGGTTCTACTGTGTGCCAGGCTACCGTAACTGTTGGGCCCACCCCCTCACTCGTCGGGGAAGGGCACGTCGATCCGGCGGCCGTCGTCGGGGACGAAGACCTCGCCGTCGAAGGCCTCGCGGGCGTCGTCGAGGATCGGCCGGGGGTTGCCGCCGTAGCGCGTCGAGATGTGGGTGAGCGCGAGTCGCTTCGCGCCGGCCTCCTGTGCGACCTCGCCGGCCTCGCGGCCGGTCGCGTGTGCCGTCGTGCGCGCTCGCTCCGCCCAGTCGTCGGCGAAGGTGGCGTCGTGGACCAGCAGGTCGGCGTCCTCGCTGGCTTCGACGACGGCGTCGGTGGGGCGAGTGTCACCGGTGTAGACCAGCGTCCGGCCGGGTCGGTCCGGACCGACGACCTCCTCGGGCTGGACGGTCCGGCCCTCGTGTTCGACCGGCTCGCCGCGGTGGAGCTTCGAGTACTTCGGGCCGGGCTCGATCCCGAGTTGCTCCTCGGCTTTCTCGCGGTCGAACCGGCCCTTGCGGTCCGCTTCGACGACGGCGTAGCCGACCGACTGACAGCGGTGCTGGGTGCGGATCGCCCGCACGTCGTAGCCGTCGCCGTCGAGCACGGTGTCGCCCGCCGAGACCTGCGTGATCCGGACCGGGAACGAGGGCGTGTCGCCGGTGACCGAGACGAGGTCTTCGATGGTGCCTCGCGTTCCGGACGGTGCGTGGATCGCCAGGGGCTCCTCGCGGTCGTTGAAGTCGAACGTCTGGAGGAGGCCGGGGATCCCCAGCACGTGGTCGCCGTGGGTGTGCGTGACGAAGACGTGGTCGACGGCGAAGCCGGTCCCGAAGCGCATCATCTGGCGCTGGGTCCCCTCGCCGCAGTCGAACAGGAGCCTGTCGCCGTCTCTGTTGACGAAGAGCGCGCTGGGGTTGCGCTCCGTCGTCGGCACCGCTCCGCTCGTCCCGAGAAACGTCACGCGCATGCTCTGGTTCTGGGTGAGCGTGGATAAACGCGTGTCGAATTTCGAAACGTCCCGTGGGTCCGAATCGCGGGGGAGAAGTGCCGCCGATCAGTCGTCGGCCGGAGCCGTTCCCGTCTCGTCCAAGTCCTCGCCGCCGACGGAGGAGCGAAGCTGGTCCATCCCGTCGTCGCGGTCGATGCCGAAGTTGTCGGCGTACAGGTCCTGGACGCGCTCGTACTCCGCGTCGGACAGCGCCGGGGTGGCCGGCGCGCCAGCCCACTCGTCGATGTCGGCGGCGGTCCGGAACGTCGGCGTGACGCTCGCGACTTCGTCGTGGTACAGCAGCCACTGGAGGGCGGCCTGGGCCATCGTTCGCTGGCCGTCGGCGTGGTCCGGCGCTTCGAGGAACCGGACGCTGTCGACCTTCTCCCAGCCGGTCTCGTACCACTCGGTCGGGCGGTGAGAGCGGTGGTCGCCCTCGCCGAGTTCGGTGTCGGGCGTGACCTGCTCGTTGAGCAGTCCCGAGGAGTGGGGCACGCGGGCGATGACGGAGGTGTCGGCGTCCAGTTCCCGGATGGTGTCGAGGAAGTGCTGGCCCGGCACCTGCTCGAACATGTTGAAGACCGTCTGGAGGGCGTCGAACTCCTCGTGCACGGCGGCGTCGCCGTCGGCCAGCCAGCCGATCGAGGGGCCCAGCGCCCAGCCGATCGCCTCGACTTTGCCCTCCTCTCGGAGTTCGTCGAGCGTCGCCAGCACGTCCGCGTCGACCTCGTCGGCGTTGGCGTTGTGCAACATGAGCACGTCGACGTAGTCCATGTCGAGTCGCTCCAGAGAGTTGTCCAGTGCCTCGCGGATCCACTCGCCGTCGATCCGTTTGGGGAGTTCGCCGTGGCCGGCCTGTGGGTTGTTGTAGAAGTCGTAGCCGACCTTCGTCGAGACCGTCACGTCCTCGCGGTGCTGGGACAGCGCCTCGCCGATCAGTTCCTCACTCGCCCCGTGGCCGTACACGTCGCCGGTGTCGAAGTAAGTGACGCCCTGGTCGATGGCGTGCTGGACCATCTCGATGGCCTGGTCGCGGCTGCGGTCGCCCCACCAGTCGGTGCCGACGACCCAGGCCCCGAAACCGATCTCCGAAACTTCGACGCCCGACGTTCCGAGTTCCCGCTCGTTCATGTTCCGACGTTACGGATGCGCGTACTTAGCCCTCTTGGTCCCGGCACACCCGAGGACACCGGCGCTGCTCGGGTCTCATACTGCCGACGGTACGTCTGTCACGAATGTTGCGACCCCGTGGTCGCGAATCTCGTGAAACAGTGACAGCCGGCAGTATCACTCGGGCCGGGGCGGATCGCGCAGATCGGGGTCGGCGATGTCGGTCCGGAAACGCACCGGGCCGTCAACTCGGCGGACCCACCACCAGGTGAGCGCGATCCCGACCGCGAGCCCGAGATAGAAGACCAGACCGCCCTCCGGGCCGAACGTGCCGCCGGTCACCAGCGTCGGGCCGGTCTGACGGACCGAGAGGACGGTCCCCGGCATCGCGAGTCCGCTGACGGGAAAGCCATACAGCGAGGACAGCGAGAAGTTCCACGTGATGTGGATCCCGATCGGGATGCCCAGATCGTCGGTGACGACGTAGGTCGCGGCGAAAAACAGGCCGACGACGGTGATGTTGAGCGTCGAGAACAGCGTCGTGCTGGGGTTTGTCAGGTGCAACAGGCCGAAGACGGCGCTGGTCAGGGCTGCCGCGGCCGCGATCGCGCCCCGCTTGCCGATCGGTCCGACACCGCTCAGCCCCTCGGCGACGTTGTGCAGCAGGTAGCCACGCGTCAGCACCTCCTCGAAGACGCCGACGCCGACGAAAAAGAGGAGCGTGACGGGAACGGCGACCAGCGCCGGCAGGGCGACGCCGAGCTGGTTCGGTTGTCTCGCGACGAGCACGCCGTCGACGGCGATCAGCCCCAGGCTCAACTCGACGAGGAAGATCGTCGTCGTCATCGCGACCCCGACGAGGAGTCCGAACCCGAGGTTGCGCCACCAGCCGTCGCCGCCCAGTCCCAGTCCCGCGAGGGTCCGCCCGCCGAGCCACCACGAGAGCCCGATCAGCGTGCCCGTCCCGGCACCGTAGGACAACAGCGCCCCCGCCAGGACGGCCCCGCCCGCGAGCACTGGCACCGTGAGCGGTGCGGCCTGTAACGCCCGCTGACCGACGCCCGCGACCGCCAGCACGAACAGGAGCACCGGTAGTCCGACGAGCAATCGCCACCCCGCTCGCAGGCGTCGTTCCTGCGGGTTCACGAGCACGCGGCGTACGTCCATGATGAGATCCGATCGCGCCATTGGCCGACGGTGCGGGCGGCGAGGGCAAAGTAGCTCCCCTTCTCGGAACCCCACATTTGTAGGGCCCAATCGCCACGTTACGGCTACGTCGCCGGGTTACTCGGCGGTAACGGCGACGCAACGGAAACCCATATCAGCGGGCATCGCCATCCTCGCAGTATGACGAAGCGCCACGTCTCGCTGCCGCCGCTGGCCGAGGAGGGCCTGCGCGCGTTCATCTCCGAGGTCGACGAGCGCCTCGCGAGCGACGAGGACACCTGCGACGTCGTCGAGGACGTGCTCATCGACCTCCACGGCGACCGGGAGGCCTACGAGCGATGGCAGTCAGGCGAGGACGTGTCGCCAGCCGAGCGGGTCCGTCTCCAGGGGTACGACCCCTGTAACGCGACCCTGGAGAGCGAGTACTACGCGGAGAAAGACGAGGACGCGTTCACCGAGTCGAAGTACCTCCAGTGGCTCTGGCGGCAGTTCGACGCGACGCCGATGGCCGACAACGTCGAGTTCGCGCTACGCTTTCGCCGGATGATCGCTGAGCACCTCTTCGAGGAAGTCGGCGACGGCTGTCGATTTTTCAAGGGGATCACGTTCACCTACGGCCACAACATCACCGTCGGTGACAACGTCGTGATCCACGACGACGTACACCTGGACGACCGCGGAAAGTTGACGATCGGTGACCGCGTCTCCATCTCCGACGACGCCCACGTCTACACCCACGACCACGATTCGGTCGACCAAACCCACGTCGACAACTACCACACGATCGTCGAAGACGACGCTCGGGTCACCTACGACTCGATGGTCCGGGCCGGCGTCCGACTGGGCGAGAACTCGATTCTCGCGGCCAAGTCGTCGGTCAGTCGCGACGTGCCCGCCCACCACATCGCGGCCGGCACCCCCGCGGAGAGCGTCGCCATCAAGGACGGCTGGGAGTCCGTCGCCGACTCGCTCGACGGTGCCAACGTCGATCGGCGCGACCAGCGCAAACTCGACACGACGGTCCCCGACGACGTCACGCAGTTCGACGAGTTCGGTCGCGATCTGTCCCCGCCCGATCGGTGAGGAATCCGTTCGACGGGATCCGTCGAAATATCACTCCCGAGAACCCGGCGAAACAGCCAAGTTCCTCGGTACCGAATCACACGGTATGGACGTGGTGTTCTGGCTCGTCGCGTACGTCCTCGGGTTCGGGCTGGTGCAGTTGCTGCTCTACCGGTACTTCCAGCGTGACGATCCCGCGCCCGACACGACGCCGAGCCGAGTGGACACCGCCGCCCCGGCGTCTGTCGACCCCGCTGCCGGCGGCGGTCGCTGTCGCGAGTGTGGCACGCACAACGAGGACGACTCGGCGTTCGTCTACTGCCGGCAGTGTGGGGCCCGTCTCCAGTGACCGACGAGGTCGGCCACCGTCGCTCCGGCCGACGTGACCGTCGACGCCCGCGCCTTCGTTCGGTTCACGTCTGTGAGTTATCAGGCGTGAAAACGGAGCGAAAACACCTATTACGTGATTCGCTGTGACTAGCGGTATGCGACTCGAGAGTGGTGTGCCGGGATTCGACGAACTCGTGGAAGGTGGGTTGCTGGAGAACCGGCTCTACGTGATCAGCGGTCCGCCCGGGAGCGGCAAGACGACGTTCAGCGCACAGTTCATCACACAGGGAGCCAAGCGGGGCGAGGACTGCCTCTACGTGACGATGCACGAGACCAAAGAAGAGTTGATGCAGGACATGGCCGGCTACGACTTCGGCTTCGACCGGGCGATGCAGTCCGACGCGATCCAGTTTCTCAACCTCGTCACCGAGAGCGGCAAGCGGACGATCACCCAGTTCGGTTCCGAGGGCGGACTGACGAGCCGCCTCGTCGCCTTCATCGAGCAGAACAACGTCGAACGGGTCGTCGTCGACTCGACGATGTTGCTCCAGCACTTTCTGACGGACGTCTCCGAGGAGATCACTGGCTTTCTCTCGGCGCTGAAACAGACCGACGCGACCGTCTTGCTCATCTCCGAGATGACCGACCCCACGTCGTACTCCGACGAGCACTACCTCGCTCACGGCGTCGTCTTCTTCCACAACTTCCTCGACGGCGGGAGCATGACCCGCGGGCTCCAGGTCATCAAGATGCGAGGCACCGCCATCGACTGTGACATCCGCCGGATCAGCTTCTCCGACACCGGTCTCCGGGTCCACCCGAGCGAGAAAGTGGAATCATGAGCCTGTACCACGCCGAGTACGACGAGTGGGACGCCCTCGACAAGGACGAGGCCACCGAGCGGGCCTACGCGATCGGCGTCGCAGAGCGACTCGGCGAGTACAACCGCGAGGAACTGGAGGCCATCTACGACGAGATGGGGACCAACTACAACCGGAGCATGGTCGAACTCGCCTACCGAGAGGGCCGCCAGGAGGCCCGTGCGGCCGCCGAGTCGACGGACGCCGACGGCGACGCGGTCTGGGCCGACCTCGTCAAGGGCGAGACGATCCTCGTCGACCCCGACGAGCGCCCGACCGGCGGTCGCGACGGGCTCCCCTCGGCGCTCGATCCGACCGAACTCCTCGATCGGCAAGACGTCGACAGCACCGAGGCGCTCGATCTGCCGGACTTTCTCGATCGCTGACGCTCTTAGGAGCGCCGGACCGAACGGTTGGTGTCTTTCTGTGGGAGATACACCACGAGGTAGGCGACGAAGAACACGCCCGTGACACTGCCGAGCACGAGGTAGATCCGTACGTCCAGCGCGAGCAGCAGGGCCGCGATCTCGTCGGCGGTCGCGAGCGGATCGGCGAGCCCGTAGACGTGGACGTACGCGGCCAGCGACACCCCGACGACGAGTAGCAGGTCGAAGACGTCCCGTTCGTCCATCACCCGCATTCGGTGAGGCAGGTAGTTAGCTCTTGTTGCCGAGCTGGTCGGCCACGATCTCGTCGGCGGCGTCGACGAAAGCCTGCTCTTTGCCCGCCGGGACGGTCGCACCGGCCGCGATGTCGTGGCCGCCGCCGTCGCCGCCGACCGAACGGGCCGCCTCGCGCATCACCGCAGAGAGGTCCAGGCCGCGACCTACGAGCGGGCCGGTGCCGCGCGAGGAGACTTTCGTCTCGTCGTCGTCCTTGCTGGCGAACGCGAGGATCGGCTTGTCGGCGTCCACGTCGGCCGTCCCAAGCGCCATGCCGGCGACGATACCGACGATCGTCTCGCGGATCGCCGAGCCCGCGTCGAACCACTGGACGTTGTCCTCGTGGGTCACGCCCCGCTCCTGGATCAGCGTCAGTCCCTCCGAGAGATTCCGCCGGTGGTTCGAGAGCAGCGTCTGGGCGCGGTCGAGCGCGGCCTCGCGGTCGCCACGACACACCGCCAGGCCCACGTCGGCACGCTCGTAGCGGGCGGTCGCGTTCAGCAGCGTCGAGAACTCGCTGGCGTCGCGCAGCTCCGTCCCCGTCGGCTCCTCGGTCAGCGTGTACGTCGTCCCGATCAGCGTCTGGATGTCGTCGGCGGGCACGCCCCGCTCGACGGCCCGCTGGACCAGCGCGCTGGCGACGGTCTGGCGTTCGTCGTCGGTGAGGTCCGCCCACGTGCGCCACTCGCCGGACCGCTTCAGGTCGAGCCCGAGCGATTCGAGAAACCGGATCGCGCCGGCCTCGTCGTTGGAGATGCCGGGGATCGGGACCTCCGTGGCGTACTCCAGTAGCTTCGGCAGCGGCCGGGTCTGCTTGCCGTACAGCGTCAGATCGGTCCCCTCTTCGAGGACGCCGGCCGCGACGCCCTCCTCGACGATGCCGGTGTTCGCGCCGACGAGTTCGCCGTCGACGGCCTGCATGTCGCCGACAGCGCCGACGACGGCCAGACCGGCCAGATCCCGGTTCCCGTCGGGTGGCTCGGTCTCGCCGACCTCGGCCAGCGCCCGCGCGAGGACGTAGCTCGCGCCCGCACCCGACAGCTCCGAGGCCCCGTCGAGGCCGACGAGCAGCGGGTTCAGGTGAAACTCCGTCTCGGCAGCGCGGGACTCCGTCCCACTGGCAGACGGGCTTTGCCGGTCGACGACGGCCGGCTGGTGGTGGTCGGCGATCACGGGCTCGAAGTCGCCCGCTCGCTCGTGCTCGCTGATCACGTCGAGTTGCCCGCTGCCGAAGTCGGTAAAGAGGACGGTGTCGTACTCGCGGGCGGCGATCGAGGCGATTTCGGTCTCGTCGAGTTGCTTCTTGAACACGACCTCGAAGGGGATCCCCGCCCGCTCCAGTGCCAGCGAGGCGACGGCGGCACTGGTCAGGCCGTCGGCGTCGATGTGTGACGCCAATAGTACGCGGTCCGCGCGACAGAGGCGCTGGGCGCACGCGGTCGCAGCGTCGTCGAGGTTGGGAACTGGTCCCATCGGCGCGAGGTTGGTCCCTGATCGGGTTTAAATCTCCGGTCCACTCCTCGCAAGAGACGACAGCGAGACGACCGCCGACCGTGGCGTGGGAGCCCCCTGGCCGTCGTCTGGCACGAGTGTCGCGTACTCGGAGCCGCGAACGGTTCCCGACGAGCGGCGAAAGAGTGGAGACACTGGCCGACGAAGGAGGCGTATGGGTTTCGGAAAGCACCTCGTCAACGGAATCGTCTCACTGGTCGTCAGCGTCGGCGTCACGGTCGCATTGGCCGACGACGACGACGGACCGTGGGGACTGGGCGACATGGCGCTGGCAGTCGCCATCTCGTCGTTCCTCTCGGGCTTTTTCACCAGCTACTTCGCCGAGTAGTCGCGAGTGCGCGAGACGGTCGCGACGGGCCGTCTCGCGTCGGCTGTCTGTCCGTGACGAATAGTTGTAGCGGTGCCGGCCGACAGGTTAGTCGTCGGCCGGGGCCGTCTCCTCGGAGTGGGTGCCGAGGGTCGGCTGTCCGACGACGTCCTGGTTCGCAGCGACCCAGCGCAACAGCAGGAAGGCGAAGAGGTACTTCGCGCCGATGTCCAGCGCGGAGTACCCCCACGACGTGAGCCCGACCGACTGGACCAGCGCCAGCCCTTCGATACCGACGGCCCAGATGATCGGGTAGCCGAGCCACAGGACCACCGTCAGCGCCCGCAGCGTTCCGAAGATCTCGTCGGTGCCCGCCGCCGTCGCGCTCTGTGGCCACTCGACCAGGATGGCGTACAGCACGACGAGGAAGAAGGCACAGCTGACGAGGTAGAACGCCCACCGGAGCCCGTACGAGGACGTGATCAGCGCCGCGGCCAGCCCGGTCACGCACATACCGATGTCGGCCGCGATCACGACGAACAGGTCACCGATGTCGACGTCCGCCAGGAGCCCCAGCGCCAGCAGGATCATCGGCGTCGACAGCGCCCACGTGAGGTATCTGCCCCACTGGCTCATGACCTCCTCGCCGGCCAGTGCGTGTCCCGCCGGCATCTCGATGAAGCCGACGGTGAGCCCGGAGAGCAGGCCGAGGTAACTGGAGATCGACACCAGCGGGATCAGCAGCGTCGCCCCCCAGATGAGCTTCGCCCGCGGGGCCTCGACGTTGCGTCCCATGTACACGAACAGCAGGATCGCCAGTCCGGCGAGGGCGACGTTCGCCCACAGCGACGAACTCAACAGTACGTCGTTCTCGATCGCCGTGACCGCCTCCGACTGTGTGGCCTGCAAGAGGGTGGTGGTTGCTGGCATGTGTGTATCAGTGTCGTCCGGCTGACTTAAGTAGGCGATACCAAACCGGCAGTATCGGGCGCGTATTTTTCCCGTTCGAGGATCGGAGCTACCCGTCGATGGCGACGAGGTAGTCCTCGTGTCTCCGGGAAGGGCAGCACACAGCGGACGGAGCCGTCGGCGACAACGCGGTGACGGACCACCACAAGACGTTTGCCGCTGGTAGCCGGGTTGTGTTTAGTTAAGCGTGGAAAGTGGGGCGGACGGATTTCTTGGTGTCCACGCCAGAAATCAGCCGCTTCAGCGGTGGTAAAGGCTAGATCGATTTGGGTTTTGTGGGGCGCGATGACACCTGAACCGGCGACGGCGCTGGGTATTCAATTGCACTGAGCAGGATCTCCACTATCGAATACCGTCGATCTGCTCGTCGCCCCGGGAGTCCAACGGAGTCGGAAAGTCATCTATGACTGGGTTCAGAAGGCCGATCGACAGCCAGATTCTGGTCGGTCTCCGAATCAGGTCGCGCTGGCCGAAACAGTGATTCGGATCAACAACCAGCAATTCTGGCTGTACGCCGCTGGCGATCCCGCAGCGAATGAACTGCTTCACGTCCGCCTCTTTGCGACGACGACCACCGTTCTCACCGATATCTTTCTCCGTGAACTGCAGCAAAAACACGACATCGAAGCTGCCATCTTCCTCGTCGACGAGGCTCAACACCTCCAAACCCCACTCCAACGATCAGGACCCCGATTTCCAGAGATCTCGTCACGAAAATCGGAACGCTGACGAACGAATCTTCCGAGAACTGAAGCGACGTATCTCGTCCTTTTCGAACTGCTTCAGCCACTTAAACCAGAAACAGCCGAAAATTGGATCCGGGCCTTCGTCAACTGGCACAATGCTCCAAACTAAACACTACCGCGCTCGTTCTCCAAACGTCTTGATCGTCCGTTTCTAACGTTTCTCTGCGCAGGTCTGCGAGTTCCATGATCAGTTCTCGCTACGGCCTGCTCGTCCCTCAATCCCTCAACTAGACAGTGCCAAAAAGCTCATTCAACTGTGAAATTACATGAAAAACATGAGCAAGACTGAATCCAGATCGTTCGGCGGAGGGTCAATTAAACCGCCGCTTCAGGTTGGTCTCCTTTTGGGACTGGCCCTTGGGATCATCCGCCGAGCATTTCTTTTCGATCTCAAAACGATTGGGATAGCTGCGGTTATCTTTGGTGTGATTCTCTATCAATTCGGGGACGATGACCAGTTTGCCGTTAGTCAAGCAATGATATTCACTGGAGGTTTTGGAATAATGTCACATAATCTACTTATTCTTATTTTGAGCTAAACGAACTCGGTGCGGAGGGGTGGGACGTGGCCGCTCCGATCACCGACAAGACGGGCGAGACGGCGTGTTCGGACACCTCCGCCTCCTCGGCGCACGACTCGTGTGTCGGCGTCGTCGGCTCCTCGCACCCGTACGCAGAGAGGTGGCATATGATGTGGACGACAACGGTTTCATTCAGCCCCCTCAGATTGGAACAGCTACCCAGTGGGTATGAGGAGTGAGCGTGAGCGTGAGCGAGGCGAGGATCCCCGACTAAGAAAAAGTGGAGTGAAGTGGTCAATCCATCATTGGAAGGCCGCTACATTATAAAGCACGTTTATAATACATGTATTTATTTGGATTGAGCACATCTGTTATAATAGTGAATCTTCCGGTGGTCCTCCTCGGGCTTGGGTTATCCATGGCTGGAGGTTACAGCGTCGTACATCCGCAGAAACTGGTTGATTTCGGGGCAGGCCACTCATTTGCAGATTCTGAATTATCTGACCGAGGAAGATTTGTACAGCAAGGCAAAGGGATAATAGTCATTTTACTCGGTATGATGACCGTCTTTACTGGCTTTCTCATCTAATTCGGTCGCTGTTGCTCATTATGACCAGACCACCCGCAACCGGTTGATTCAGCGACTGCTGGGCGCAATATCAACAAACGTCAAGTCTCACTACTGGGACGACGATGGACAGGCCGTCATAGTCGCTGACACTCCCTGAGAGGGCATATTGGGATCTCCAGACATCATATGGACCTCGTTAGAATCTCGCCGTGAACGAGAGCGCTCGGAGCATCATTCACGAGTCAAATGGGGACCGAACACCACGTGGTCATGGTCATCATGAGCACAAGGCCATCCCGGTGTAGTTGCCGCCGCGCCACCGCTCGGCGTCGGGATCGCCCTCACCGGGTGCCTCACCGACGACGACCAGATCGGCGTCCAGCGGGCCGTTGCCCCACGAGATGCACTCCCGGCTCTCGATCAGCGCCGGACAGCGCCGGCAGTCGGACGCGAGTGCGTGGCGGTCCTCGTCGTCGGGGAACGCGGTCACACGACGAGCCAGGGGCCTGGGTGCCAAAGCGGTGGCGGACCGACCACAAGAGGTTTGCCGCTGGTGGCCCCGCTGGTCGGTGTATGCCCTCCTACGAGTACCGAACGATCGAGGTGAACAGCGAGGTGATGATCGCGGGCCTGGGCGGCGACGTCAGCCCGCCGATGGAAGAGCTGAACGAACTCGGTGCGGAGGGGTGGGACGTTGCCGCCCCGATCACCGACAAGACCGGCGAGACAGTCAGTCTCCTGCTCCAGCGCGAGGTGTAGCGGGTCGGCCGGGCGTCTCGGCGTGTCCCGCCAAAGGAGTCACACACAACCGATTGTCCTTTAGTCCCGGCGTCGCAGTACTCGGGTATGGAACGCTTCGCCCCCGTCGACGACCAGTACGACCCCGCCGCGGTCGAGGAGCGGGTCTTCGAGTACTGGGACGACGTCGACGCCTACGAGAAGACAGTGGAGCACCGGGCCGACGGCGAGGACTTCTTCTTCGTCGACGGACCGCCCTACACCTCGGGCTCGGCCCACATGGGCCACGCCTGGAACAAGAGCCTCAAGGACGTGTACATCCGCTACAAGCGGATGTGTGGCTACGACGTGACCGACCGGCCGGGCTACGACATGCACGGCCTGCCCATCGAGACCAAAGTCGAGGAGGAGAAAGACTTCCGGAACAAGAAGGACATCGAGGCGTTCGGCGTCGAGAACTTCGTCGACGCCTGCCGGGAGTTCGCCGAGAACAGCCTCGAAGGCCTGCAAGAGGACTTCAAGTCGTTCGGCGTCTGGATGGACTGGGACGATCCATACCGGACAGTCGAACCCGAGTACATGGAAGCCGCCTGGTGGGGCTTCGCCAGCGCCCACGAGCGCGATCTCGTCGAGCAGGGCCAGCGCTCGATCACCCAGTGTCCCCGCTGTGAGACCGCCATCGCCAACAACGAGGTCGAGTACGAGGACGTGGAGGACCCGTCGATCTACGTGAAGTTCGACCTCGCCGACCGGGAGGGAAACCTGGTCGTCTGGACGACGACGCCGTGGACGATCCCGGCCAACACCTTCGTCGCGGTCGACGGCGAGGGGAGCTACGTCGGCGTCGAGGCGACACAGAACGGCGAGACCGAACTGCTGTACGTCGCCGAGCCGAAAGTCGACGAGGTGCTCCGGGCGGGTCGGTACGACGACTACGAGATCGTCGAGGAGCTGAGCGGCGAGGACCTGCTCGGCTGGGAGTACGACCACCCGCTTCGCGAGGAAGTGCCCGACGCACCCGACGGCGAGGGTGCGGGACAGGTGTACGAAGCCCCGTACGTCGACACCGAGGGCGAGGGGACCGGGCTGGTCCACTCCGCACCTGGCCACGGCGAGGAGGACTTCGAGCGCGGGCGCGAACTCGGGCTGGAGATCTTCTGTCCGGTCGGTCCCGACGGCGTCTACGACGAGGCTGCCGGCAGGTACGAAGGTCAGTTCGTCAAAGACGCCGACGAGCAGATCATCGACGACCTCGAAGCCCGCGATCGGATGCTGGCCGCCGAGACGACGACACACAGCTACGGCCACTGCTGGCGCTGTGACACGGGCATCGTCCAGATCGTCACCGACCAGTGGTTCATCACGATCACGGACATCAAAGACGACCTGCTGGACAACATCGACGACTCGGAGTGGTACCCCCACGAGGCCCGCGAGAACCGGTTCCGGAACTTCGTCGAGGAGGCCCCCGACTGGAACGTCTCCCGCCAGCGCTACTGGGGGACGCCCGTCCCGATCTGGCTGCCCAGCGAGGACGCCGACGGCGAGCCCGTCGAGTGGAGCGGCGACATGGACGACGCCATCGTCGTCGGCGACCGCGAGCAGCTGGCCGAGCGCGTCGACCAGGAGATCGACCCCGAGACCGTCGACCTCCACAAGGACACCGTCGACGACCTGACGATCACCGAGGAGGGAATCACCTACGAGCGGGTGCCGGACGTGTTCGACGTGTGGCTCGACTCCGCCGTCGCGACGTGGGGGACGATCGACTACCCCTCCGAGAGCGAGGCCTTCGACGAGCTGTGGCCCGCCGACCTCATCATCGAGGCCCACGACCAGACCCGCGGGTGGTTCTGGTCCCAGCTTGGGATGGGGACGGCGGCGGTCGGCGCGAGTCCCTACGAGCGCGTCGTGATGCACGGCCACGCGCTGATGCCCGACGGGCGCGCGATGAGCAAGTCCAAGGACATCCGCGTCGATCCCGGCGAGGTCATCGACGACTACGGCGCGGACCCGATGCGAGCATTCCTCCTGTCGCTCGCGGCCCGCGGAGAGGACATGAACTTCTCGTACGACGGGACCCAGGAGATGCAGCGACGGCTCAACATCCTCTGGAACGTCTTTCGCTTCCCGCTGCCGTACATGCGGATGGACGGGTTCGACCCGGAAGCGACGACCGTCGACGACGTGACGCTGGACCTGGCCGACGAGTGGGTGCTCTCGCGGCTCCAGACGGTCGAGGCCGAAGCGACGGAGGCGATGGAGGAGTTCCGGCAAGACGACGCCATCGAGGGCGTCCTCGAGTTCGTCGTCGAAGACGTGTCCCGCTACTACGTCCAGCTGGTCCGCGAGCGCATGTGGGAAGAGGACGACAGCGAGTCCAAGCGAGCCGCCTACGCGACGCTGTACCGCGTGCTCCG
Organism: Halomicrobium sp. HArcht1-1; assembly: GCF_058933285.1. Lineage (NCBI taxonomy): Archaea > Methanobacteriati > Methanobacteriota > Halobacteria > Halobacteriales > Haloarculaceae > Halomicrobium > Halomicrobium sp. HArcht1-1. Next base: position 444,718 of record NZ_JBZYDL010000001.1, on the reverse strand, counting down.
CGAGGTCGTCGCGCTGCTGGCACCGTTCACGCCGTTCGTCGCCGAGGAGATCTACGGCACGCTCACCGGCGAAACGGAACATCCGACGGTCCACATGTGCGACTGGCCGACGGCCGACGACGACCTGCGAGATCCCACCCTCGAAGACGAGGTCGCCGTCGCCCGCGCCGTCGAGGAGGCCGGCTCGAACGCCCGCCAACAGGCCGAACGCAAGCTCCGCTGGCCGGTCACGCGCGTCGTGATCGACACCGACAGCGACGACGTTACCGATGCCATCGAGGCCCACACCGACCTCGTCGCCGACCGGCTCAACGCCCGCACCGTCGAGATCGTCGGCGGCGGCGACGCCTGGGGCGAACTGGCCTACTCCGCGGAAGCCGACATGAGCGAACTCGGCCCGGCGTTCGGCGACGACGCCGGCCGCGTGATGAACGCACTCAACGAGGCCCGTGTCGACGAGGCCAGCCTCGAAACGCTGGAAGCGGCCGTCTCGGACGCGCTCGGCGAGTCGATCGAGCTCACCGACGAGATGGTGTCGTTCCGCCGCGAGACTCCGGAAGGCGTCGCGAGCACCGACTTCGAGGCACTGGGCGGCCACGGCGTCGTCTACGTCGACACCACGCTGACCGAGGACATCGAGAGCGAGGGGTACGCCCGCGAGGTCATCCGCCGCGTCCAGGAGATGCGCAAGGACCTGGAACTGGACCTCGAAGAGCGGATCCGGCTGGATCTGGCGGTGGCCGACGACCGCATCGACGACCTCGTCCGGGAACACGAGACGCTCATCGCCGAGGAGGTTCGTGCCGACGAGTTCGCGACCGTCGACGACGGCCACCGCAAGACCTGGGACGTCGAAGGCGTCGAGATGGAAATCGCGATCGAGGCAATCGCCGCGGCCGACGCGGGCGACTAGCACAGCACGCGACCACCGGGAGCGTGCTGCTTTTTCGCCCACGTTTTTGCGCGAGTGGTTCGGGAGCAGAGCGAGCGAACCCGAAGCGGAAAAAGGTGGATGCGAGATCGCGATCGAGGCAATCGCCGCGGCCGACGCGAGCGACTAGCACAGCACGCGACCGTCGGGAGTGTCCCACTCTCGTCGCGGCCTGCGAAGACGAGCGAGTCAGAGAGTTAGCGGCGGCCCAGAGGAGGGATCGGTCGGAACGTGGTGGAGGGGGGCGTCAGCGGTTGTGGGCGGCTATGGGGGCGTCGACCGATCGTCGGTCGCGATACGCAGGGAGTAGGCGATCAAGAGGAGTCCGCCAAACTGGAGGAGGCGGACGATCAGTCGGAACACGTTCTGGTAGCGGATCGGAGCGATGCGGAACATGAAGAGTCCCTGTCCAGCCACCGCCAGGACGTACGTCACGCCGAAGAGCAGGATCATCCCGATCGAGAGGTACCGCATGGAGGGGTCGTCGTTGCGTCGGAGCCCGCGATAGGCCTGGCCGCCGATGTAGAGGCCAACGAGGGCAGAGCCGGTCGCTGCCACCCCGGCAGCGAGGCCGACAATACCGAAGAGGTCGGTGAGCGCGCTGAAGAGGTCCATCTCAGAGTTTCCCCCACATACGCGAGAGCTCGTCGGCCGGATCGCTCTCTGCCCGGTCGATCGTCCAGTCCAGTTCGCCGTCGCGGATCGTCAGCTCGAACCGATCGAGCGTCGAGACGTACACCGTCTCGTGGTGGCTGTCGCGGCGCGGTCGCGTTCGCTCGATAAGCAGATCACAGTCACAGAGTTCGTCGACCCGTCGATAGATCGACGACACCGAGAGATCGCAGCGCTCGCCGAGTTCCTTGGCCGACAGCGGTTCCCCACTCGTCGCGACGAGGATCGACCGAACGTGCTCGTCGTCGAGCAAGGCGACGATATCGGCAACGTCTGGGTCCTCGTCCACAGGATCGTCTGACATACGTGGAACAAGTATTTTGTCCTCGGCTGTCCGAGGGCGTGCCGCTTGCGAGGGTGTGAGACGAGGCGCGATCGTGGCGCTCATCGGTCGGCCTCCAGTGGCAGCGTGAATAGCATTCGGAAGCTAACGTCGTCTTGCGGACCGTACACCACGCTGATTCCCTCTGCGGTGGGCTCGTCGCTCAGGTCGACGGTCGTCTCGTCACCGGCACTCACGGTGTGCTGGTCCGGCCAGAGCGGTTTCTTCTCGACCTCTCCCCTGTCCTCGGGCGTGTCGATGTCGTAGCAGATCAGATCCGAATCGGCCGACTCACCGGCCTCGTGACGAAGGGAGACGGTTCGAGTCGCGGCATCGAAGCGTCCACCCCACGTGATCTGAGGCAGGTCGTCCATCGGATCACGCTCGCGACCCGGCCGGGTCGGTACCCGAGCAGTGACCGTCGCGAAGTGGCCGTCGTCCTTGATGTCGATAGTTTTTGCCTCCTTCGTGAGTTCGTGTTGCTGCTGTTCGAGGGCACGCTGCATCTGATCTTCGGAGCCTGCGCTGGCGTTTTCGTACCATTCGATCAACAGCTGGTAGGCGACACCGTCGTCGATCCGAAACGCGTCGGCACCGAGTTCGGCAATGCCGGAGTTGAGTCCCGGATGGGAGCCGCCGATGTACAGCAGTCGGCTCGCGCCGACCGCGTCGGTGACCGCCGCGAACGCCTCACTCGCTTCGTGGTACTGGCGACTGTGGCCGTGTCCGGCGTCGATCGTCGCCTCGATGTCGGGGTCGTCGTGTCTGTACGCACTCGCCCACACGATGACACCGTCCCGCACCGCAGCCCGTCTGCGCACGTCCGAACGGGAGTACACGTCGTAGCCGCGATACGAGCCGTCCGGCTCGTAGCCGGTGTCCGCGAGCGTCGACGCCACGTCGTCGGCCGTGAAATCCGCCTCGATCACCGTGGCGAGGTTCGTAGTCGTGAGGCTGTCGTAGTTCTCGTAGCCGATCCCGAAGTGGTCCAGTTCCATCTTGAGGAACCCTCGTCTGGCGACGAACTCCTCTGGAACGGGGCCGTCGAATGGACCGGGTTCGGCGTAGGTGACGATCCAGCCCTCGTCGGTTTCGCTACCCCGATCTGCTGGGACCCAGCGACGGTACTTCGGTGGACCGGCGTCGGGAACATCGACGTTTCCGTACCGGAGCTTGCTGCTGAGCGGTGGTAAGTTGCCAGTGCAACCACTCAGAGCAGTAGACACACCGATCGCGACGGCCGTCGCGCCGCCGTTGAGAAACGAGCGACGTGTCGGCCGGGAGGCGTCATCTGGTGGAACCATTGTGGCATGTCCTCGATGACAGCCAGTCACCTTTATATCGGGTCGTCGACCGCGTACTGGCAAACATCGACGAAGGATTTATATACAGAATCGATCAGTCACTCGCCGAGACGGCCATCACGAAGTGTGTCATCAGCGACAACGAGATGCATGACGGGCAGACAGCGCCCCAGAATCACTCGGTACGTTGGGGCACGTAGCTGAACAGTCGCATTCCGGGGTCGTCTTTCGGCCCCCAGCGCACGTCGACGCCGTCGGCGTCTGGACGGTCGCTCATCTCGACGGTCGTCTCGTCGCCCGGTCCGACAGTGTCTCGATCCGGCCAGAGCGGCTGGTTCTCGATCCGGTTGACCGCGTCGACGGGCACGAGATCGTACCACAGGCGGTCTGCGTCGAGTTCGGGACCGAGCTCGTAGCGGAGCGTAACCGTACTGGTCTCCGCGTCGAAGGCCACGCCCCACGTGATCTGGGGCGGATCGTGGACGAAGTCGCGGGGCTCGTCCGGTTGCAGCGGAACGCGAGCGCCGGCCGTCGCCAGCCGGCCGTCGACGCCGATGTCGATGGTGTCGGCCGCCGCCATACCGGTGTAGTGCTCGTCTTCGATGGCGGTTTTCATCCGCTCGCCGGGCTGTTCGACCGTCTCCGGATACTGTTCGAGCAGGACGTGGTACGCAGCGTCCCCGTCGACCCGAAACGCGTCGGCACCGAGGGCAGCGACGGTCGGATTGAGACTCGGGTGGTCGCCGATCGACAGCAGTCGGCTGGCACCGACCGCGTCGGTGACCGCTTCGAATATGGGATCGACCTCGTGATACCGCTCCGTCTGTCCGTCTCCGGCGTCGATCGTCGCCTCCAGGTCCGGCGTCCTGTGGAGCGACGCGCTCGTCGAGACGACGACACCGTCCCGGACGGCCACTCGGCGCGAGATGTCCGAGCGAGCGTACAGATCGTAGTCGCGGTACGTGCCGTCGGGCTCGTAGCCACTGTCTGCGAGGGCGGACCGAACCGTGTCAGCCGAGAACGTCCCCTCTCGCACGGTGGCGAGGGTCGTACGCGTGAGGCTGTCGTAGTTCTCGTAGCCGATCCCGAGGTACTCCAGGTCCCGGCGCTGGACGGCCCGGCGAGAGACCAACTCCTCGGGGACCGGGCCGTCGAACGGTCCGGGTTCGACGTAGGTGAGGAACCAGTCTTCGTCCGTGTCGCTGTCCCACCCTGCAGGGAGCCAGCGGCGGTACTCCGGCGGGCCGGGGTCGGGGATGTCGACGCGGCCGTACTGGGGCTTGTCGCCGAGTGGCGGGAGACCGCTACAGCCACTGAGGCCGGTTGTCAGCCCGATCGCGACGGCCGTCGCGCCGCGGTGGAGCACCGAGCGACGCGTCGACCGGGAGGAGTCGTCTAGTGGAACCATCGTGGTACGTAATCGATGACAGCCGGTCACCTTTATACCGGGTCGTCGACCGCGCGCCGGCAAGCATGGTCGTGTTTAGTTAAGCGTGAAAAGTGAGGCGGGAGAATTTCTTGGTGCTCTATGCCAGAAATCACCCGCCTCAGTGGGAGTAGAGAGTGGATTGATTTGGATTTTATGGAGCGTGAGCGGACACCCGAACCGGCGATGGCGCTGGGTATTCAGTCCCATCTTGCGGGACTCTCGCTGTCGAATACCGTCGATTTGCTCGAAGCTTTGGGTGTCCAACGCAGTCGGAAGGCGATCCACGATTGGGTTCAGAAAGCCGATCTACAGCCAGAATCTGGCCGATCTCCGAATCAAGTTGCGGTGGATGAAACAGTGATTCGGATCAACGACGAGCAATTTTGGCTGTACGCCGCCGCAGATCCCGCCACAAACGATCTGCTTCACGTTCGTCTCTTTTCGACTACCACGACTGCCCTCACCGAAATCTTCCTGCGCGAACTCCGGCAGAAACACGATGTCGAAACTGCCGAATTTCTCGTTGATGGCGCTCAACACCTCCAAACTGCGCTACAACGTTCAGGACTGCGATTTCAAATATCTCGCCACGGAAATCGGAATACTGTCGAACGGATTTTCCGAGAACTGAAGCGCCGAACCTCGTCGTTTTCGAACTGCTTCAGTCACGTCGAACCGGAGACAGCCGAAAATTGGCTCCAAGCCTTCGCCAGCTGGCACAATGCTCCAAACTAAACACGACCGCAAGCATCGGCGAAGGATTTATACGCCGTCTGAGAAGCAGCCCGAACGTATCGGACGATCCGCCCTCACGCTCGAACCGTCACCGTCCGCTCTCGTGGCCCGTCACACTCCACGAGCAACACGGACTGCCAGGTCCCGAGCGAGAGGTCGCCGTCGTCGACCGGAACGGTCTCGCCCGGTCCGAGCAACAGCGTCCGCAGGTGGGCGTCGGCGTTGCCGTCGAGTCGATCGTGGTCCCACCCGTCGTCGGGCACGAGATCGGTCAGCATCGACTCGAAGTCACCGAGCAGACGAGACTCCGCCTCGTTGACGGCGACGCCGGCCGTCGTGTGTTGCACGAAGATCGTCGCGGTTCCGTTCGCGTCGGCGGGCAGCGCCGACTCGACTCGTTCGGTCACGTCGACGGCCTGACAGCGACGGTCCGTCTCGACTGTGAACGTCGGCATGTCCCAGACGTGGACGGCGGGGACCGTGAACCGGTCGGTATCTGCGAGCGATCGTCGCGAGCACCGACGGGCGAGTGGCGAACTTTGATTTGGTCGCCGGACGCACGGGAAGATATGAGTGAGGACTGCATCTTCTGTTCGATCGTCGAGGGCGACATCCCCGGCCGAATCGTCCACGAGACCGACGACGCCGTCGCGTTCCTCGACGCGAACCCGCTGGCTCGCGGCCACACGCTCGTGATCCCGAAAAACCATCACGAGCGCCTCGACGACGTGCCGGCCGCGGAAGCGACGGGCCTGTACAGCGCGCTTCACGAGGTCGTCCCGGCCGTCGAGGCCGCCGTCGACGCACCGGCCACGACAGTCGCCTTCAACAACGGCGAGGACGCCGGCCAGGAGGTCCCCCACGTCCACGCCCACGTCGTCCCCCGCTTCGAGGGCGACGGCGGCGGTCCGATCCACGCGATGTTCGGCTCCCGGCCCGACCTCTCGGACGAGGAACTCGACGAGATCGAAGCGGCGATCGAGCCGTAGCCGGAGTCCGGCCCTTTTTATCCTGTGGCGAGCGACCGAATATTACGATGGCAGACACGCTCGCGTTCGTCGGCGTCGCTGGCGGCGTCGGCACGACACGCACCGTCGTCGAGACCGCGGCGACGCTGGCGCGGGACGGCCACTCGGTCGCCGTCCTCGACGCCGCGCTCGGCACACAGGGACTGTCGACCTACGTCGAGGGACGACTGGACCCCGATCTCACGGCGGTTCTGGTCGAGGAGACCGGCTTCTCGGAAGCGGCCATTCCGGGGTGGCCCGAGCTGGACGGCGAGGTGGCACTGTACCCCGCTCACGCACCGTTCGAGCGACTCGCACGCGCCAAGACGGTCGACGCGGCACAGCGACTGGAGACGTGTATCGACCACGCCGCGGGACAGTACGATCACGTGTTGCTGGACGTGCCCCCGGTGGCCGACAACCAGGCCGTCGCAGCGGTCCGGGGGGCCGATCGGCGAGCGCTCGTCGCACCGGCGACGCGGCGGGGCAACGACCACCTCCCCCGGATGCGCGGCCGACTCGTCGACCTTGGATTCGACGCCGACGCGGTGGTCGGGACGTTCGCCGACGGCGAGACGGCGCTGTCGGCGGACTACGAGCTTCCCGCCGCCGAACGTGGCGTGACGGAGCCGACCGCGATCGATCCCGACACCGAGTTCGCACCCGCCGTCGCGACCATGACCGAAGCGCTCTGTCGCTGTTCGCTCGATCTCGACTTCCCGGAGGAGGGGCTGCTGAGCTGACACCGCTGGCTCGCCCGCCGTGTCGAATCGCGACCGGCAATCGGACGGCGGTGACAACCACAGCTTCGTACGGGTGACTGTCTGTCCCGGATCGACCACACGAGAGTGTCCATTCAGCCGGGAAAACGACGACAACGATCCGCCTCAGAGCAGATCCGACGGCTGTTCGACGGCGTCGCCAAGCGACGCCTGTCGGTCGGTCCCCTGCCCGTCTGTCAGCGCGCCTTCGAGCGCTTCGCGTGCGTCGGCGATCGGTTCGTGCGTGGCGACGTACGTCGCCAGCGCGAACTCGCGTTCGCTCGCGCCGGTGAGTGCGACCGCCTCGCTGCGGGCGAGATCCCCCGAGAGCCAGTCGTCGAGCACGTCGCGCTGGCGCGGGCTGAGCGGACAGACGTGTTCGCCACACAGGTGGAGCGTCTTGGCTGCCGTAAGCGGTGTGAGTCCCGCCGCCCGCCCGGCGTCACCGACGCTCTCGCCCGCGGCGTAGGCCTCGACCAGCGTCGCCGCCCGCTCGGGATCACAGGGGAGCCGAGTCGCGACGCCGTCGAGGCGTTCCGCGAGCGTCCCCTCCGTTCGATCGACCGACGCCACGCCGTGCTGGCGCTGGGTGGCAGTCACTTCGATGCCGGCCGCGATCTCGGAGAGACCCATTACCATCACATCATCCCTCTCGTAATTTAAACCCATTGAACGTCGAAAGCCGTCGCTGGTCGAGGGCGAGTTCGACCGGCTCTACGGGCGCATTACCTACCGGTTACCGGTCGGTAAAATTCGCTCGAAACCGCCGATCACCGTCCGAACGACCCGGTTTTAAATATTCCATCCGGACGAATCTCGAAATAGAATGAGCCAAACGGCACAGCGATGTCCGGAGTGTGACGGCGCGATCGACGCATCGACACGCGAAGCAGTGTGTACCCAGTGTGGCCTCGTCGTCGACGAGGACCAGCTCGACCGCGGCCCCGAGTGGCGGTCGTTCGAGGACGACGGAGAGCAGAAGGCACGCACCGGCGCACCGCTGACCCGCTCGCGCCACGACCGCGGGCTCTCGACGGAGATCGGACGGTCGACTCGTCTCAAGGGTCGCAAGCGCCGCCAGATGGCGCGCCTCCGTCGAGAGCACAGCCGCGCCCAGACCGGCTCGAAGCGCGACCGGAACCAGCGCATCGGTTTCATCGAGATCCGGCGGCTGGTGAGTCGGCTCGACCTCTCGTCGACGATTCGGGATCGGGCCTGTGTCCTCTTCGAGTCCGCACAGGAGGCCGATCTCCTGGTGGGACGGTCGATCGAAGGGTTCGCGGCCGCGGCGGTGTACGCGACCTGTCGCACGAGCGAGATCGCACGGACCGTCGAGGAGGTCGCCGCCGACGCTCAGGCCAGCACCGGCGAGTTACGGGTCGCCTACGACGCGATCAACCGCGAGCTGGGACTGCCGACGGGTCCGATCGATCCGCGCGAGTATCTCCCGCGGTTCGCAAGCGAGCTCGACGTTCCCCACGAGATCGAACGCCGAGCGACGGCACTGGCCGATCTGGCAGCAGAGCGCAATCTGATCGCTGGCAAGAACCCCGGTGGCGTCGCCGCCGCGTGTCTCTACACCGCCGCCCGAGAGGCGGACTACGAGCTGACGCAGGCCCGGGCGGCCGCCGTCGCAGACGTGAGTCCGGTGACGCTGCGGTCGACGTATCAGGCCCTCAAAGACTGAGAGGTGGCGGCAAACGGTACAGAACGGCGGCTACGGGCGGTGACCGCGACAGACCCGTTCGACGGCGTCGGCGAGCGATCGAAACGCCCGGCAAGCGGGCGTTCCCGGCGACGCCCGACAGACCGGCTGACCCGCGGCCTGTGCGTCCGCGACGACTGCGTCGTCGGGCACCGTGCTCACCGGTGCGCCAAGCGTCGCCGCGACGGCGTCGGGGTTCGCGCCGTCGTCCGCGCGGTTGAGGGCGACGCGTGCCAGGCCGGCGTCGAGTTCTCGTGCGAGTTCACGAACCCGGACCGCGTCCGTAACGGCCGATTCTGACGGGGTGGTCACCAGCACACACGCGTCGGCGACGTACAGCGGGAGGCCAACGTCGGCTCGCAATCCCGCCGGGGAGTCGACGATCACGTCGCCGTAGGCGCGCTCGACGGCTTCGATCGCGGCGACGAGCGCCGTGGGATCGCCGGCACGAGCGCCGGCCAGACTGCGTCCACACGGTAGGATCGAGACCGGAGGCCCCTCTCTGACGGCCTCGACGGGATCCGCACGTCCGGCGAGTACGTCGTGCAGATCCGGCCCGTGGTCGGCGGGCAGATCTGCCATCCCGAGGTCGCCATCAATGACGACCGCGTCGAGGTGGGCGGCGAGGTTGTACGCGACCGTCGACTTCCCGACGCCACCCTTGCCGCCCGTCACGGCCAGAATCATGCCAGCCGCTCCAGCGACGACAGCGGCGGATCGGTCGCCTCGATCCGATCTGCGAGCCTGCGTGCGCGGTCTGCGACCGCCAGGAGCCGGCGTCGGTCGGCGGCACACCCTCGGGCGGACCGCCGGCCGGCAGCGAGTCCCCCCGTCGACTGGAGGGCCGTCGTCGCCTCGGGGACCGTCTCGACGGCGTCCAGTCGTTCGAGCGTCGTCACCCGCTCCTCGACGCCGTCGAGCCAGTCGGTCACCGGATCTGTCGAACCCGCTCGTCGGTCCGGCACTGTCTGGGCTGTCGACTCGTCGCGTACACGGTGCTCGGGAGAGGGGCTGTGGTCGGGATCGTCCGGCGTCTCCTCGGCCGCGGTGGCCGTGTCACAGTCGGGACGCGGGTCGGCTCGAACGGCTGCCGGTTCGGGCACCCCATCACGGGGCGGTGACGGATCGCCGAGTCGCTGGAGGACCGTCGTCGCGTCCTCGCCAGCGGCGTCACCCGTGTCCGGGACGACCTCGCGTTCCTCGACCACGACCGGCTGTTGGGCCGGTGGTGCCGGCGTCGCGTACCCCAGCGCGAGCCGTCCGTCGGCCGGCACGACGCCCTCGTATCCCGACTCGTCCCAGCCGCGCTCGGGTTCGCCCTCGCAGCGAGGCGGCCAGACCGGCCCGTCGAGTCGCTGTTCGACGCGGACCCGACGGGCGAGCCCGTCGCTGGTCAGCGAGACCGTCACGAGCGTCACACCGTCGATCGCCGTCGCACTCGCATCCACCGAAACCATACGGTCGGTGGCCCCGTCACGCGATTTAAACGTCCGGGCCGCAGGCGACGACGGGGCCCTCCACCCAGGCGGCCGCGGCGGCCGGCGTCGGGAACTGCTCCGTCGCGAGCACGACCGGCGCTCGCTGGGTCCCGACACGGAGAATCGCCAGAGCGGCGGTCGTCGGATCACAGTCGAACGGGTCGGCACCGGGATCGAGCGCGAACACGGCCCGTTCGTAGGGGTCGCGGACGCGCTCGACCAGCCACGAGCGCGCGTCGCGTTCGCGGTTGGCGATCCGGTCGTCGAGGCGGAGGCGACGCTGGCGTCGGTCTCGCTGTTCGCGTGTCGCCTGCCGGGTCTGTGCGGCCGCGAGACGGGTCGTCTGTGCCTCGGACAGCCGTGTGGCAGCCTCACGCAGTGCCGCCCGCTCGTCGCTGGCGTCTATATCGTGCGCTCGCAGTGCCGAGATCCGACCGCGGAGTTCGGCGACGCGCTCTTCGAGGGCCGCCGGATCCTCTTCGGGTGGTGTCGCGTGCTGTGGCACGCGCTCGTCCACGTCGATCGCGTCGCGTTCGGCCCGCAGTCGCTCGATCTCGTCGTCCTGCGGTGGCGTGAGGCCGCGAGTCCTGGCAGCGACGGCGAGTGCCGGCCGGACCCGGAGTCCCATCTCCGGATGGACGTGTCCCACGCGGTCGAAGAGCGGCCCCGCTGGGGGACAGTGGACGCGACAGGCGGCGTCGTCGCCGCGGACGGCGTCGACGACCTGGTGGCCGGAGACGCCGGTCGACCGGAGGTCCGCGACGCTGCCACACCACGTTCGGTCTGCCGTCCGGACGATCACAGGTCTCGCTCCCGGAGCGCCGACGGCCCGGGGTGGTCGGTCCCGGCGGAAAACTGGCGATAGGGAACCGACGGCTGGTCGCGGTCTTCGTAGGCCCCGGCAGCCTCGCGAACGTCGGCGGGGACGTCCGCCGGAACGAACGGTTCGACGCGCTCGATCTGTACGTCCCGTCCGTGCTTCTCGCGGAGCCGACACGCCTGAAACGCCCCGAAGGCCGTCCCTGCGAGCAGTGCCGCGCGACCGAACTGCCGGACGGTCGTCTCCTCGTGGGCCCGCGTGACGTTGCGCAGCGACGACCGTGCCGACCGCGAGTACGTGATCACGAGGAACATACGCCCACGATCTTCGCTTTCAGTGTTTAAATTTACGAACTAAAGGCCGTTTCGAACGCGGACCGGTGGCGTGCTGTCGAGGTCGACGCGAGCGTCGCACAGCGACGTGATCGAGGCGACCGTCTGTGCGTCGTGGGCCGCCGGATCGAGGTGAAAGTGGGCCCGGGCGTCCGCGAGGTAGCACTGTCGGGTCACCGTGTGCAGGAACTCGTAGGCCGTTTCGACCGCGACGTGGCCGAGCAGTTCGGTCAGCGAGTCGAAACACACCGTCAGCTCGCCGTCGGTCTCCGCGATGAACTGGCTGAGTTTGATCCCCAGCGCCGCGAGGTCACTGGGCGTCGAGATCACCTCGACGGTGACGTCGTCGTCTCGCTCACCCGTCGGCGTCGTGCCGACCGCGAGGACGGCACGGTCGGCGTCCGCCGCGACCCTGTCGTCGAGACACTCCGACGGCGACTGTCCGAAAGAGACCCACAGCACCGTCCGGCCCGCAGCACCGCCGTCGGCCAGCAGTCGCCCACAGAGTTCGTCGGTCCGCGCACACGACCCACAGAGCAGGAGCGTCGTCACACCGTCCAACCGGTCGATCACGGACTGCATTACCGGAACCACAGGGACTACACCCGCAAATCCCTTTCTACTGCCAGGTCAGGGATCGACCGGCGTCACTTCGAAGCGGCCCGGCGACTCGACGAGCGACTGGACTCGGTCGCGGGCGTCGGGGCGCGAACTCGCCAGGACGACGACGCCGTCGGCGTCGCCGCCGTCGGCACGGTAGGCCTGCAACTCCCCGTCGAAGTCGGTCGCGTAGGTCCGCAAGACGCCCCGGACTTCCGCTTCGAGGTCGGTCAGCGAACACTCGCCCCGTTCGAAGCGGGCCAGTGCGTCCTCGACGTTCCTGAGTGCTGAGATGCGGTCCATCTACGTCGTCCTCAGGTGATCGGTACGTGGTTCGTACACCTCGCCTTTCTGCTTGAGCTTCTCGATCTCGTGTTCGGCCTTGGACTCGTCGATCCCGACCTCCTCTGCCCGCTCGACGACCACGTCGACCGGCGCACCCTCGTCGTACTCCTCCTCGATGTCGGAGATGATCCCCTTGAGGTTCTGGATCCGATCGCGCTGGCTCTTCGAGGTCCCGGTCTCGACAACGTCGGCGTCGAACTCGCCCGTCTCGGGATCGACGCCGATCTGCTCCATGCAGTAGCGAGCGATCGTCGTCGCCCGCTCGGCGTCTTCTTTCTCGACCGTGTCCGAGAGTCGGATCCGCGCCGACGCCTCCGAGAGGCGGACCAGCGCCTCCAGCTTTCGGGCCGTCACCGGCACCGCAGCGTCCTCGTCGGTCCCCTGGACCCGCAGATCGACGTAGAAGTCCTCGATCTCGGTCTTCGCTTCCTCGGTCATCGTCGGGAAGCAACTCGTCTTCGCGTGAGCGATGTACTTTCGCAACAGGTCCGGCTCGATCGTCGGTGCGACCTCCTCGGTGACGGCGTCGACCTGGTCCTGGCTGTAGTCCGACGTGGGGTTCTCCGTGCGGTGGGTGTGGAGTTCCCCCGCGTAGTTCGTCTGGATGATGTGACTCGCCAGGTTCCGGTCTTCCTCCTCGTCGGGCTCGTCGGTGACCGTGAAGATGAGGTCGAACCGAGAGATCAGCGCGGGTTCGAGGTCGATCTGCTCGCCGATGGGCTCGAACTGGTCGAACCGGCCGTACTTGGGGTTCGCAGCTCCAAGCAGCGAACACCGGGACTTCAGCGTCGCGTTGATGCCCGCCTTGTTGATGCTGATCTCCTGTTGTTCCAGGGCCTGGTGCATCGCGCTCCGATCGTCCGGATTCATCTTATCCAGCTCGTCGACAGCGGCGATCCCGAGGTCTGCGAGCACGAGCGCACCCGCCTCCAGGGTCCACTGCTGGCCGTCGCCGAAGTCGTCCCGAACCGCCGCTGCGGTGTTGTGTGTGACGATGCCGTTGCCGACGAAGTTGTGCGTTTCCGGAACGGTGAGGTCGAACACTTCTTTCTCGCCGGTGTCCACGGCGGCGACGACCTCGTCCCATCGCAGATCGGCGTCGACCGCCTCCTTCACGAGGGGCTCTGTCGGTCCCAGATCGACATCTTCGAGCATCGATCTGGCCCGCGAACGGCCGGGGTCTTCACTCTGGTTGATGTTCTGATAGTACTGGCCGGCGGCCCCCTCGACTGTAGCGAGGGTAGAACCGATCGGGAGCGTCTCACGCTGGCGTCGCTCGACAGCGGTTATCTCGGCGAGCGATCGCTGTTTCTCGACACTGTCGAAGCCGATCGCCTCGGCGTATCGATCGATGTCTGCACCGTAGATCTCGACGAACTGCTGGACGTGTTTGGACTCGATGACGTACCCGTCCCCACGTTCGTAGCTCCCGCGACGGTCGCGTTCGCGCGTCCTCGCCCGCACACCGTAGGTTTCGAGCATGAGCTGGAGTTGTCGAGCGAGTTCGTCGCTGATCGTCGACAGAAGAACGCTCGAACCGCCGTCGTCTCGGTTCGAGACGGATCCGTCGGCATCCATGAGGCCACGGATGAAGGCGTCCGCGTGTTCACTGACCGTCAGGGAGTCGGCCAGTGCGAGATCCTGTTTCGGCGTCTGCATTCCGGCGTTGGCGAATATCCGAGCGATCGTCGCGCTGTTGACTCGAATGCAGGGGACCCTCTCGTCTTGATATTCGATCTCTGGCCGCTTATCGAACTTCGCATCGAAAATCTCGATAGCCCGTTCCAGTAACGCCTCGTCGCTGTTCGAGATGCGGACCATCCCTCTGTTTCCGCCGCGACGATCCAGCGAGATGTCCCCGTCTCCGAACACAAGCCCCAGCAGGTACATCAGGTCCTCGTCGAACGTCTCCGGGAGCGTAATCGAGTCCCCGTGCCTGATCATGAGGCGATCGAAATCTACGTCTTCACGTGTCGCCCCGATCGCATCGAGCATCCGGTCGAGTTTCTCCAGCGGGACGTGGTGGTTCTTGAGCTGCAGATATATGAAGTCCTCCGAGAGATCCAGCGCGGCGGCTGCATCTCTGAGCGTCCCGAACTCTGCCTGTAACGACTCGCGGAGGAACTCGATCGAGTCGTCCGTGAGCAGGACCTTCTCGGTCGTCAGTTCGAGGAACTCTCTCACTGGCACCTCCGACCGGTCGATAGCATTGTATCGCGGGACTGCGACGTGATCGCCCTGTTCGACCTCGGAGATCTCGGTCCACTCGATCCCGTCGGTGCCACACGTCAGCACCGGAGTGTTCACGGACGCTTCGAGTTCCTTGCCGTGGCTCGTTTCGATCCGTCGACACGTCTTCTCCGGCATCCGCCACGCACGCGAGGCGGTCCCATCTTGCATCTCCCCTGCATCGCGGTCGAACGTCTGGAGATCGATCTGCTTTCGCACCGACGTTTCCTCGGACACTGGCTCTGGGAGTTCCGACGACACGAGATCACGAATCGGTCGGAATCCCTCGTCGGTGTGGATCATCGTGTCACCAGTGACACAGAGCCCGGCGCTGCTGGACCCCTTCCCAGAGGTGTAGACCGAACGAGGGGCGATATTTTGGATGTAGGAGAGCATCTGGGACTTCCCCGTTCCCGGATCACCTATCAGTAGCATGTGGAGGTCGCCACGGATTCGGGAGCCGTCTGGGAGGTGTTTGGTGACTCCGGAGAACAACTGGAGCATCATCGCGAGTTTCTCGCGCTCGTAGCCGTAGATCGACGGCGCGATCGCGCCGACCATCTTGTCGTAGAGGTCGTCCTCGTTGGACAGCTCGATGATCTCTTTTTTGTCCTCTTCGGTGATGTTCATGTCCTCGAACTGTTCGTCCTCGATCGAGACGTCGATCCCGTCCATGTAGAGGTCGAACATCGGGGACTGATTGCGGTCGTCGCCCTGCTGGTCGAGTTTGAGGACGCCGGTCACGCGGACGTGGTCGCCGGCAGTCACCTCGCCGGTGATGTCGTCTTCGATGTTCACGTCGATGGCCTGCGGGGTCTCGCCGCCGCGCAGTCCTTCCGGGGACTCCTGGACGCGGATCTTCTGGGCGTCGACGAACTCCGACTGGTCCATGTTCAGGCGAAACGGCCCCTGGCGCTCACAGCCCTGGCACTCGTGGGGCTCCTGGAAGTCGCCGGCGACCTGGGGAATCCGGGTGAGAGTGCCACAGCGCTGGCACTCGAAGGCGGCGTTGGTCACTTTGGGCCGCACGTCGGTCGCCTTGCGGACGATCCCCTGGACGGCGATGAGCATCCCGTGGTGTTCGTGGCGGATCTCCCGGATGTCCTCGGCCTCGGGGAGGTTGTGAAAGCGGACGTGGGCCTGGCCGAGCTTCACGTCGACCGGGAGGTCGTAGAGTCGCAGCGCCTCCTCGGCGTAGTCCTGCATCTGCTCGGGGCGGTTGCGCACGTCGTCGGCGAGGTCGGGGTCGAAGCGATAGAGGTCGTCCCAGTCGACCCACAGCGACTTCTGGTCGTTGGGGTACTTCTGGGCGAGTTCACCGATCTCGTTGCGGTAGTAGTCCCGGTAGAACTCCTCGAACGCGTCGGTGAGTTCGGTGTTGTCGACGCCGGTAGCCATTGGAACCGAGATAGTGCGTCCTCGCTCAAGAAGGTTCGCAAACCGGGGTGGAAGTGGTCGGACCGAACCGGGAAGCGCCCGTATCAGTCAGTACGGACCACATCGACGAGTGCAGTGGTCGTTACTTGGCGCTCTCGACGAGATTCTCCTGCGTGAATTCGTTGACCGAGATCCCGTACTCCTCTTGAAGCGTGTTCCGTCTCTCGATGAGATCGTCCCTCAGCCGTCGTGACTCGGCGAGCGTTCGACTCTTCTCGTCGCGGAGGTGCTGGCGCTCTTCGAGAGCGACCTCGTCGAGGAGCGCCCGAAATTCGTCTCCGTGGTGTTCGAGTAATTGCGACCAGCCAGTGTGGAGGTCGCGGTACTCCCGCCCCTCGCCGTCTAAGAGATACGACAAAAGCCGCGGCGGGTCGACAGACATACTCCCCCGAGAGAAGTCGAACCGAGGCACGTCACGCTCGACTTTTTTCGTCAGTTCGGGACCAGCTGTCCGCACCACGTCGTGTGCCGCGGCAGTCAGGTCTTCGACGGTAGTGTCGTACGACGCCAGTTCCGAGTGTAACTCCGGATGGCGCTCTTTCGAACGCAACAGTGCTGCCTCGTCTGTTTGCGTCTTCGAGAGGGGCTTCTGAATCGAAAGCCCACCGTCGGGCTCCCACTGCTCGTGTTCTGGAAATGCCTGGTCGCCCGGTTTCCAACCGACGAACCCCGATTCGAGTTTCTCGATATTCCCGGTGAGGCGATCGATTGCGGGCTGGATGACGTACTGGAGTTCGTCGATGACGACCTGTTTTTCTCGATCCTTTCTGAGCTCCCGGATCGTCGTTCGGTTTTGACGGACCGTGAGAAAGGTCGCTCCGACGAAAAGGAGGGTGGCAACAGTCCCGAGCGCCTGGATGAGAAACGTTGCAACGCCGTCGCCCAGGGTGCCAGTGAAATAAGAGACGAGCACGTCCACGATCAAGAGCACCAGTGCGAAGGTGAGACCCAAGAGCAACTTCGTCGTGTTGACCATTCCAGCCACACTTGCGTACCCGGTTACAAACGCTTTGTCCACGCATGCGGAGAGTCTGTTTCGTCCGCGTTTTTCGAGGAACCGCAGGCTCGCGAGGAAGGGCGGCGACGAAAAAGGTGGATGGGATCGCCCGGATTTGAACCGGGGTCACGGGCACCCAAGGCCCGAAGTATACCAGGCTAACCCACGATCCCGTACCAATAGATGCGGCCGTCGCTGAGTAAAGGGTTTCGTTGCGGTGGCACATCGACACACCCTGTCACGGAGTCAGGCCCCAGAAGTAGGCGATGCCCAGCGTCGTGACGACGGCAAAGATCGCCTGTAGCGGCGCGCCGACCCGCAGATAGTCGGTAAAGCGATAGCCGCCGGGGCCGTAGACGAAGAGGTTCGTCTGGTAGCCCACGGGCGTCATGAAGGCCGTCGAGGCGGCGAAGGTCACGGCCAGCACGAACGCGAAGGCGTTGGCCCCGAGCTGGACGGCGGCCTCGGCGGCGACGGGGATCATGAGGACGACGCTGGCGTTGTTCGAGATGATGTTCGTCAGGACCGCCGTGACGACGTACATCAGTCCGAGTACCACGAGCGGTGGGAACGACGGCGCGGCGAGTACGAGGAGGTCGGCCAGCAGCGCCGCGCCGCCGGTCGCCTCCAGGGCGAGCCCCAGCGGGATGACGCCCGCGAGCAGGAAGATCACGTCCCACTGGACGGCGTCGTAGATCTCCGAGGAGCGCAGACAGCCAGAGAGGACCATCCCGAGCGCGCCGGCCAGCGCCGAGACGACGATCGGGACCGGCGTGAGTGCCGCGACGGCGACGACGGCGGCGACGATGCCGACGGCGACGGGGACTTTCGACTCCCGGAAGTCGGGGCGTTCGACCTCGCGGGCGACGATGAAGTTCGGGTTGTTGTTCAGGCGATCGATGCTGTCGCCGGCTCCCTGGACCAGGAGCGTGTCGCCGACGCGAAGCGTCGTCCGGTCCATCCGCTGGCGGATCAGTTCGCCGCCGCGCCGGAGCGCGAGGACGCTGGCGTCGTAGCGCTGGCGGAAGTTCGTCGATCGGAGCGACGCACCGACCAGTTCCGAGCCCGGTGCGATCACGACCTCGACGAGGTTCTGTCGCTCTTCGGCCTCTTCGAGTTCGGCCTCGTCGACGACCACGTCGGGCACCACGTCCAGGCCCTCGGCGTCGAGCAGTTCGACGAGCGTGTCCCGGTCGGTCCGGATCGCGAACACGTCACCGGCCCGGATCGACTTCGCACCGAGCGGTTCGAGGAAGGTCCGGCGATCCCGGATCAGCTGGACGATGTCGATGTCGAGTTCGGTCGCTTCCAGCGCGTCGTGGACGGTCTGGCCGACGATCGGCGAGTCCTCGCGGACGACGACTTCGGTGAGGTAGTCGGCCATCTCGAACTCCTGGGTCAGATCGCCACGCGGTTCGATCCGTTCGGGAGTGAGCCAGCGGCCGACCGTCATGAGGTACAGCGAGCCGACGACGAGCAGGATGACGCCCAGCTGTGTGAACTCGAACATGGAGAACACGTGGAGGTCGCCGTAGCGCGCCGGATCCTCGATCGCCAGTCGGCCGGCGAGATCACTGGCGAGGATGTTCGTCGAGGTGCCGATCAGCGTGAGCATCCCCCCGAACATCGAGGCGAAAGAGAGCGGCATCAACAGCTTCGAGGGCGAGGTCCGACCCTTGTGTGCGAGGTCGGTCACCATGGGCAGCAGGATGGCGACGGCCGCCGTGTTGTTGATGAACCCGGAGATCGGCCCGACGATGCCGACGGTTGCTCCGAGCTGTCTGGTCTCGCTGTCGCCGGTCAACGCGGCGACCTTGGCCCCCAGGATCTGGATCACGCCGGTCCGCTGGACGCCCGCCGAGAGGACGAACATCGCGAGGACGGTGATCGTCGCCGGAGAGGCAAAGCCCGAGAGCCCCACGGCCACCGGATCGACGGCGTCGCCGGGCTCGTGGAGGACGTAGAGTCGCTCGGCCAGCAGTCCGGCGTCGGCCAGCAGCGCGGTCAGCGGTTCGACGACCAGTAGCGCCACCATCACGCCGATGGCGGTCACGTCGACGGGCACGCGCTCGGTCGCGAAGAGGACGAGCGCACCGGCGACGACGGCGAAGACGAACGCCATTGCCGGCGTGATCGGTGGCAGTGTCACAGCAGAGGAGGGGGCCGGCGGGGATAAAAACGTCACCCTCGCGAAGCGCCACGCGTTCAGCGCAGTGTCACTCTCGGAACGCCTCGCAGTTCACGGGTCGTACACGCCCCGCTCACACACTCCGAGAGCGCACCGATCAGTCGCGCTCTCGGAGCTCCATCTCGGCGACGATCTCGTAGGGGTGCAGGTCCTTTCGGATCCCGTCGAGAATCGCGAACGCCTGATCGGGTGCGAGGAAGAACCGCGTCACGGCCCGGCCCAGCGGCGTCGGCTCCAGCCCGTCGATGAACTCGTACTGGAGGAGTTTGCCCAGCGCGTGCTTGGTCGGGACCTCGCCGATCATGCGGTCGTTGAGCCGCTTTGCCTGGTCGCCGGCGACGGTGACGTTGGCCAGCGTCTCCTCGACGGCCGCGGCCTCGTCGTACTCGGTGATGACCGGCTCCATGTCGCCTTTGAGCAGTTTGAACGCGACCTCGTCTTCCGACATCTCCATACTGTTGTGATAGGAGCAGTCGGGTTCGACCAGCAGGTAGACGGTCCCCTTGTCGTGGTAGTCGGGCCGGCCGGCGCGGCCGAGCATCTGGCTGAACTCCTGGACCGACAGCCACTCGATGCCCATCGCCAGCGAGTCGAAGACGACCTGCGAGGCCGGGAAGTCCACCCCGGCGGCCAGCGCGGCGGTCGTGACGACTGCCGCGAGGTCCTGGTCGGCGAACTGCCGCTCGACGCGCTGGCGGCGTTTGTTGTCCAGACCGGCGTGATACGGTGCCGAGTCGTACTCCAGTTTCCGAGAGATCTCGTGACAGCGCCGTCGGGAGTTGGTGAAGATGATGGTCTGGCCCCGGTAGCCCTTGCTCGATTTCGTGTCGAAGGCCCGCCTGACGAGTTTGTTCTCGATGCGGGTCTTCTCCTGCCCGTCGGCGAAGGTGACGTGCCGTTCGATGGGGACCGGACGTTCCTCAAACTCGACCAAGTTCGCCCGGAGCTTCTTGGCGAGGTCGCTGGCGTTGCCGACCGTCGCCGAGAGGTAGATCCACTGGGTGCCGTCCGGCCCGACGCTTTGCTCACGGGCTCCGCCCGTTCGCCCTTTCCGAGACTGTTCCGCAGTCTCGCCCTGCTCGCAGTAGTACTTCAGCCGCGAGATGAGGCCGTCGAGGCGATGGCCACGCTCGCCCTCGCCCAGCGTGTGGACCTCGTCGATGACGACGGTGCCGATGTCGCCCAGGTCCTTACCGGTCCGCAGCGCGTGGTCGATGCCCTCGTAGGTGCCGACGATCACGTCGGCGTTCGGGTCGAAGCGGTTGCCGTCGCCGTCGATCCGGCTCGATCCGACGCGCAGCGACACGTCGACCATGTCGCCGTAGCGCTCCGTGAACGACTCGTACTTCTGGTTTGCCAGCGCCACCAGCGGGACGAGAAAGAGCATCTTCCCCTTGTTGTTCAGCACGCGGTCGAGGCCGGCCATCTCGCCGATCAGCGTCTTCCCGGTCGCGGTCGCAGAGACGACCAGCTGGTCTCTGCCGTCGGTCGCACCGTTCTCGACGGCGAGACTCTGGACCGGCAAGAGCGTGTCGAAGCGGCCTTCGAGGTGTTGCTGGATGCCGGGGTGGAGATCCAGCGAGTCCACCGGCACGAGGTCGATGTCGTCGACGGTCGCCGAGATCTCGTCGAACTTCGTCAGGTCGGGATCGAGTTCGCCAGCGAGCAGGTTCTCGATGCGATCGAGGTCCTGAACGTCGAGCAGGAGTTCTTCGAGGCGAGCCTGGGCGTCGCCGGTGATCCCGCCGTTGAGTGCGAGTTCGCGGTCCAGTTCCTCGCGAGCGCAGTCCGGACAAATGTGTTCGTCGTCGGCCTTGATCGCCGTCTCGCTCGTGATCGGCGAGTACCGGCCACTGGAGGCACAGTACCGGCAGGTGCGCACGACCTTCGCCGAGAGCTGGTAGCCGTCGAGCATCGCCTGTAGCTCCTCGCGGCCCCGTCCGGAGGTCTGCTCGGAGATACGGATCCGCGAGGCCCGACGCGCGAGTTCGACGAACTGGTCGGGACTGCGCAGGTCCTCGCTGGCCCCCTGCTTGATCCGGAGCCGGCGAGGCCGTGGCCCGGCGTCGGTCTGTTTGAGTTCGAGCACGCCGTGAAACACTCGATCACCGTCCCGCCGAACGACGACCCGGTAGTCGTCGCCGTGCTCGTGGAGGAACAGCGTATCGACGCGTGCGACCTGCTGAGACACGCCTGGACGAACGCGACGGAGCTATTTGAGCGGTTCGGAACCTCGTCAGTTCGCTCGACTACCCCGCAACCAGTCGGTACGGATCCGACGCGAACGCTTACTTCACAGATGTGTGAATTCAGAGACACCAACATGAACCCCGATATCGAGGAACTGGCACGGTATCCGATGGAATCGGACGACTGGATCGTGACCGTCGCGATCGGCGGCGTAGCGACGCTCTTGGCGGTGTTCGTGGTGCCGATCTTCGTGGTCACGGGCTACACGGTCCGTGCGATCCGGGCCGGTATGGAGGACGCAAGCGAGCCGCCGGTCTTCGACGAGTGGGGATCACTGCTCACAGAGGGACTGGTCGCGGCGGTCATCACCTTCGTCTACCAGCTCATCCCGACGGTCGTGTTCGGCGTGTTGGTTGGGGGCTCGATCCTCGCGTTCACGACCGGCTCAGAGACCGCCGCGGGACTGGGGCTGTTCGGACTGTTCGGCGGCCTCGTGCTCTGGTGGGTGCTGGCGATCGTCTTTGGCTACGTCGGTCTGGCGGGCGTCGCAAACTACGCGAGAGAGCGGTCCTTCGGTGCCGGATTCGACGTGACCGTCATTAGAACCGCCGTCACGTCACGCGACTACGCCGTCGCGTGGCTCTACGTGATCGCGCTCAACGTCGTCGTCGGCGTCCTCGCTGGCGCACTCAACGTCGTCCCGATCCTCGGCGGGATCGTCGGCGTCTTCCTGGGCTTCTACGCCCTGATCATCGCGGGGTGGCTCCTGGGAGACGGGTTCGCCGCGGCGACCGACACGCACGTCGAGTCGACGGTCGACGAGAGCACGAGTGTCGCGTAATGTCGACCACAGCGTTATCAGTTCAGAGATGAAATAATTCACAATGGCAGACAACAAGAGCGGACGAGACGATCAGGCCGATGACGCCGACCGACGCCAGCGCGAGCGGGACATCCTCACCGCGCTCGAACGCAACGACGAGACGGAGCCGCCCGTCGACGAGCGGGCACTGGGCGAACTGGAGACGGAACTGGACACGCTGTCGTTCCCCGTGACAGCGCGGGAAGTCGTCGAAACCCTCGGAGATCGGACCGTCGAGTCGGACGCGGGCGTCCACACGGTCGCGGATCTCCTCCCAGATACCGATCGAGAGAGCTTCAACGAGCCGGCGACCGTCCGAACCCGCGTCCAGCGTCCGACCATCGCCGCGGCGATGAAGCGCATCGTCGAACACTGTCAGTCGATCCAGCAGACCTCGCTTGGCACCTCACAGCGAGAGGCCTACGAGAAGACGTTCCGGGCACTCAAAGCGATCGACGCCGACGACGACGACGAAGGGATCCAGTACGTCGCCGACTGGATCGTCGAACGGATCGACGAGACGGGCACGCTGCCGGGATCGCGAGCGGTGCGCCGGGAAGCCGCGACGTTCTGTCGTTCGAACGGGTACAGCGTTCGCAACGACGAGTGGCTCGGCGTCTGAGGCCGGTCACGCAGGGGGCTTAAGCCCCTCCCACGACAAGCGACGACTATGCGACGATTCCGTATCGGCAGTGCCTTCGGCATTCCGATCCAGTTGGACCTGACCTTCCTGCTGGTGTTGCCACTGTTCGCGTGGATCATCGGCTCGCAGGTCGAGCCGACCGTCGAGTTGCTCAATCGGTTCGGTGGGAACCTCGATCCGGCAGTCCTCACCACCGATCTCCTGCCGTGGCTGCTGGGCATCGCTGCCGCGATCGGCCTGTTTACCGGCGTCGTCCTCCACGAGCTGGGCCACTCACTCGTGGCGATCCGCTACGGCTACCCGATCGAGTCGATCACGCTGTGGCTGTTCGGCGGCATCGCACAGTTAGACGAGATGCCCGAAGACTGGCGACAGGAGTTTCTCATCGCGCTGGCCGGCCCCGTCGTCAGCGTCCTCGTCGGGATCGTCTCGCTGGTCGGGTTCGTGCTGGTCCCCAGCGGGACGACGGCGTTCGCTGCCGTCCGCTTCGTCCTTGGCTACCTCGCGCTGATGAACGTCGCGCTGGCCGTCTTCAACATGCTACCGGGGTTCCCGATGGACGGCGGCCGCATCCTCCGGGCGCTGCTGGCCAGGACGAACCCCTACGCTCGCGCCACGGAGATCGCGGCCGAGGTCGGGAAGGGCTTCGCGATCCTGCTGGCGCTGTTCGGACTGTTCCCGCCGTTCAATCCGCTCTTGATCGGGCTGGCCTTCTTCATCTACATCGGCGCGGCCGGCGAGTCCCGCCAGACGGTCATGCGAGCGGCCTTCGAAGGCGTCACCGTCGCCGACGTGATGACGCCCGCCGACCGCGTGACCACCGTCGACCCCGACACGAAGGTCCGCGAACTCATCCGGACGATGTTCGAGGAACGCCACACCGGCTACCCCGTCGAGCGCAACGGTGAGATCGTCGGCCTCGTCACGCTGGAAGACGCCCGCGCCGTGCGAGAGGTCGAACGGGACGCCTACACCGTCAGCGACATCATGACGACGGAGCTCATCGTCCTCTCGCCCGAGGAAGACGTGATGACCGCACTCTCGGAGCTGGAGGGGAACAACGTCGGCCGCCTGATCGTCCTCGACGAAGCCGACGAGTTCCGCGGGCTGCTCACCCGCAGCGACATCATGACGGCACTGACGATCATCAAAGAGAACCCCGACTACAAGGCCGACGACGAAGGCGAAGCGACCGTCTTCGAGCCACAGGCGTGACGGCCGTTGGCCGGCCCAGCGAGCCCCGCCCGCCACCGGAGTGCTTCGCGCGAAACGTGGCCGAACTCCGCCCGCCGGTGACAGGGCGGACACAGCGAGACGACGTTGTCCAGCGTGTGGGCGTCCCGCTCGGCCAGCACCGGCAGCTCGACGAACGCCCGCACCGGGACGACGTGGTGGACGTCGGGGTTGCGCCCCAGTTCATCGGCCGTGGTCCCGCAGACGACGCACTCGTGGCCGTCCCGCTCCAGTGCCGCCGCCCGGACCGCGTTCCACCCCTTACCGTACGGCCCGACCGTCCCACCCTCCCAGTTCGGGTGGCCCTCGCCCGTGAACTGCTCCGAGAGCCACGCGTACTGACAGTCGGGACCGCAGAACGTGGCCTCCCCGGTGATCTGGTGGGGGTAGCGCTCGACTGTGGCGTCGCACTCGTCACAGGCGACGGTGGCTTTACCACCGTTCCAGCGGGGGTTCTTTTCCCCGTCGATGTCGAAGGGTGTGCGCCACGACTCGGATTCGACGCATTCAGAGCAGAATTTCCCGGGCTTTTCACTCGGATAGTACTCGAACACGGTATCACAGATTTCACACGCCGTCTCCTCCTTCGCATCGCTGTAATTGGGATTGTCAGATCCCGTGTAGGAGACCGATCTATCGAGACATTCATCGGAACAGTATTTCTTCTCGTACTCCGAATAGAACGATTCACCGCAGGCCGCACATTCCCGGTTCGGAAGATGCTCGTCGTGGACCTGGCTGTGGTGAACACCAAGTCCTCGTCGACTGTCGAAGACTTTTCCACACGTCGGGCATCCGTGAACAGGCATATTTACGACAACAACTCCGTCGATATTATAGCATACGATACCACGGTGAAAGTGAAGCAGATGATTACACAGCCGACGCTAAGTAATGTAAAAATTACTAGGTCCGGGCGCGAGAATTGAACCCGCCTCACAGGCACCACAAGCCTGTAGGATGCCACTACCCCAGCCCGGACACGCTGAAGCGTTTACCACTATCCCGCTGGAACTCATATACGTTACGACTCCGTACGGCCTTCGAGACGCTTTTACACGCCACACCCCAACGGTCTCTAAGCGTGGCCATCACCGACAAGATCTACGTCAAGAACCACCGCCAGCTCGCCTCACAGCTGGAGACCTCGTTCCCGAAGGGCGCGTTCAAGGGAGCGACGCTGGACATCCTCTTTCAGGGCGAGGGACTCGCGAAGCTCAACGAGGCAAGCCAGGATCGGGTCCTCGAGTTCGCCGAAGACTTCCTCGACTGTGACTGTCAGGCGAATCCCCACTGTGGCTGTCCCGAGGAGAAGTTCGTCCGATACCTCCTGGAGCTTCGGGCACAGGGACTCGGCCCCGACGCCATCGTCGACGTGATGGGCGACGACTACATGCTGTATGCCTACCCCGGCGACGTGCTGTCCTTTCTGGACGACTCGGTCAGGACGCTCGAAGCGGTCGAGGCACTGGCAGACGTAGACGGAAAACCGGACGTAGCGAAGCAGGCACGCGAGAGCAGAGACGAATTAGTCTAGGTCGTCGAAGCTACCGATGCGGTAGGACGCGTCGTCGTCGTCTTCGCCGTCGAGATCTTCGAGTTGGACGATGTCTTCCTGGTCGTGTTCGTCGAGTTGCTGGCGGAGCTGGGTGACGTAGCGCTTGTGCTCTTCGAGCTGTTCGCGGAGGTGGTCGGCCTCCAGTTCCAGCCGCTCGTGTTCTCGGACGAAGCTCTTCGGGACCTCGACTTTCGGCGGGAAGCTCTCGGTCGTCTCCTCGGTGTCCGTCGCTTCGTTGAGTTCGTGTTCGGGGACGACCTCGACCTGGCCGTCGTGAGCGACGAGGAGATCCACGTAGTCACGGAACACCGCAGACAGCGAGATGTCTCGTTCCTCGGCGATGCCACGGAGGGTCTCGAACTTCTCCTGGCTGACCCGGAACGAGATCGTCTTGTTCTTGTTGCTCATCCTTGTGTTCAGTTTGTCCCCGCATCATACTTAACCGTTTGTCAGACGATCGCACGGCTGACGGGGGATCGAAAGAAAACGAACGGGTGCCGGAAGTCGGACTACTGCTCGGCGCTGGTCGTCTCTCGCTGCTCACGGGTCACGCTGTTCCCCGCTCGCAACTCCGAGACCCGCCTTCGCTACGCTTCTGGCGCGTCTCGCTGATCGCCTTCGAGACTCTCCAGTGCGCCGACCGCGGCGCGGCGGTAGTTCTCGACGGGCAGGTCGTACTGCTCGCTGGCCATCTGGACGTACTCGTCCATCTCGGCACCGTCCTCGTCGTCGAACGCCTGGATCCGGTCGAGCGTTCGCTGGGCGGTCTCGACGACCCAGCGGTCGCGGGTCGCCTCGTCGACCTGTGAGATCGACTCCGGACGAACAGAGACGTTGACCTCGCCGTCGTCGGTCTCGTAGGTCCGGGGCTTGCCGACGACGGCGACGTAGGCCGGCGGCTCCAGTTCCCGCAGCATCGAGGCGGCGTCGGGCTGGTACTGGCCGGCGTACATGAAGAACGTGTCGCCGTTGGGGTCGACGACTCGTCCCTGCCAGTACTCGCTGTCTTCACCGACGTCCTCGGTCTCGGTCAGCGTACCGACGAGGAACACGCGGTTGGCCCGCTCGCCCGTCGGCAACAGGACGTAGACGGGTGCGCGCTCGTCGTCGGACTCTTTGAAGGTGTAGCTCGCGTCGTTAAACTCGCTGGCGAAGACGCGGCGTGCGACTTCGCGGGTGGGTGTTGCAGCCATCTCAGATCGACCTCGCTTTGATCAGCATCGCCTCGGCGTCCACTGGCCCGTCCAGTCGCTCCTGTTCGTTCGCCAGGACGTACCGTCCGAGCGTCGGGCCGGTGACTCGGTAGTACCGACCCAGCACCTTCTGGCGCATCTCGTCGGCCACGACGGTCGTGTCCAGCGCGTCCATGGCCATCTCTTTGCCCTCCGCCAGCGAGATGCCGGTCAGTGCCTCGGTCGCCTCCTCGTCGAAGATGACCTCGGTGACCTCCTCGCCGTCGTCGAGGACGCCCTTGATGCGGAGGTCGAACTCGCCTTCGACCTCGCCGTGCTCGTTGCAGCGGCCGTTCTGGAGGACCCGCGTACAGTCCTCCTCGGGACAGCGCTTGATCAGGCCGCTACCAGACTGGATGTCGACCAGCGCGCCCTCGACCTCGACGGCGTCGTCGCCGACCTCGATCTCTTCGTCGACGGCCTCGATGGTCGTCGTCCGGTTGAGCTTCACGGAGAAGCGGCCCTGGTACTCGTCGGTGACGACGTTTCGAAGCTCGTAGACCTGCCCTTCTTCGAGTTCCGGGAGGTCGGACTTGGACCACTTGGTGAACTTGATCGTCCCGGTCTCGTCGCCCAGCAGGCCGACCTGCGCGACGGCGTCGGCCGTGGCGTCCCACAGCTCGACGACCTTCGCGGTCACGTCGATCCACTCCTCGGGGGCGTCCACCTCGGCGATGTCGACGTGCTCGTTGCCGCCACCGCCCGAGAGCTGGTCGCGGTCCATGCCGGCGTCGTCGAGGTACGTGTTGACGACGCTGCGGCGGGCCTCGCTGAGCGGGACCTTGTACTCCTCGACCAGCGTTTCGAGGCGCTCCTCGATCTCGTCGACGGTCACGTCTAACTGGTCGTCGAACTGCTCTTGTATCTCTGTCGCAGGGGTATGCAAATCGGTCATTGGTGTCTCTGTCTCCGCGTGTTTTCGATGGGAGACACCTGTCGATTGGTCGTCTCGGTACATAAACCCTCGTCAACCACACCGAAAGTGAAAGCGACGCCCGGCGTGGCGAGGGCTTTCGGCGTCTCTGCTCCAACACCCTCTGCCTGTCTGAACACGATCCTTCGTTGCCAGAGAAGATTCTTGAGGCGCGAGCCGAAACGGTACGTATGGCCGACGACGACCGGACGAGCCTCTTTCAGCAGATGATCAGGACGACCCTCCGGTCGGCGGGCCGCCAGATCGAGGACGCCAAACAGGCCTACACCGACGCCAAGCGGTCCGCGCTCGCGGATCTCCCCCAGAACGACGACGGGAAGGCTCGCATCGTCTGTCGACGCTACGCCGAGCGCCGCGCAGTCCGCCTCGACGACCAGGCGCGCCCGGCCTGCTTCGACCCCGACCACCCCGACTGCCAGGGCTGTGCCGAAGACGTGAAAGCAGGCAGCGTCGAGACCTGGTAGAAACCACCTTTTTCGACTACGGGTGCGCCAGAAGCCCACTGCGTGTCGAAAAGTGTTGGCGAAAGAGGCTCGACTTCGGTCGAGTGAACCGGCCGACAGTCTCTCGGACAGAATTTTTGAGAGCGGCCGGCGTCCAAGCGAATACATGGATCGCCCCATCGTCGCTCTGGTACTGGCCGGCGGGACGGGGACGCGCCTCTACCCAGCCAGTCGCTCGGACCGGCCCAAACAGTTCCAGTCGTTCGGCGGTGACCGGTCGCTGCTGACCAGCGCCATCGAGCGAGTCGGTTTCGCCGAGGAGACGTACGTCCTCACTCGCGAGGCCTTCGCCGACGAGGTCCACGACCACGCGCCCGAGGCGGCCGTCCTCACCGAGCCAGCGCCGAAAGACACCGGCCCCGCGCTCGTCTACGCCGCCCACCGGATCCGCGAGCAGGTCGGCGACTGCGTCCTCCTTGCGGTGCCAAGCGACCACGCCGTCGGCGACGGCTTCGAGGCCGTCGGGCGGCGGGCGGCTCGCACCGCAGTCGAAACGGAGGGGCTGGTGACCGTCGGTGTGGAGCCGACGCGTCCCGAACCGGGCTACGGCTACATCGAGCCCGGAGAGAGCCGAGAGGGCTACGAGACCGTCACGCAGTTCCGCGAGAAGCCGGACCGCGAGACCGCCACAGAGTACGTCGACCGTGGTTGCTACTGGAACGTCGGCATGTTCGCGTGGACGCCCGAAGCGTTGCTGTCGGCCGCGCGGGCGTCGCCGCTGTCGGCCCTCGTCGACGCACTGGAGCGGGGCGAACCCGAACGGGGGTTCGACGCCGTCGATCCGGTCAGCGTCGACTACGCGGTCCTCGAACAGGCCGAGGAGGTGTTCGTCGTGCCCGCCGACTTCGCCTGGGACGACCTGGGCGCGTGGGACGCGCTGGCGCGGCACTTGCCGACAGACGACGACGGTAACGCCGTGCTCGGCGACGCCGTGACCGTCGACGCGGCGGACAACGTCGTCGCGACCGACGGCCACGTCAGCCTCGTCGGCGTCTCCGATCTGGTCGTCGCGAGTTACGGGGACCGAACGCTGGTCGTCCCCGCCGACGAGAGCCAGCGCGTCCGCGAGGTCGTCGCCCGCCTCCGAGACGAGGACGCGTTCTGAGGGGCGCGACGACTGGCACTGCCGAAAAAGTCTTCCCATCGCCGGCAGTAGGCGGCGCTATGGCAGGCGCTGCCCGGCAGTTCTGGCTGTTCGTCATTCCGTTCATCGTCGGCTTCGCGGCCGTCGGGCTGTTGGCGCTGTCGTTTTTCTTCCCGGGCGAACTCTACACCGTCGACAGCACGGGCTACCTGCTGACGGCGATCGTCGCGGTCGCGTCGCTTGGAATCGTCGTCTGGCAGTCGGTCGTCAGCGAGCGCACCGTCGTCGGCGGGATCGACGAACCCGAGCGGCGCTAGCTCCGCATCGACCCGCCGTCGATTGGCAGTGCCGTCCCCGTCACGTACGAGGAGCGCACACTGGAGAGGAACGCGACCACGTCGCCCAGCTCGCGCGGGTCGGCGATCCGGTCGAGGGGCGCGTCGGACCACTCCGCTCGGCCCTGCTCGTAGCTGTCGTACTCCCCGCGTTCGACGGCGTCCTCGATCAGTTCCTGGATGCGCGGGGTCTCGTGAGCGCCGGGGAGGACCGCGTTGACCCGGACCTCGGGGGCGAACTCGCGGGCCTGTGTCTTCATGAGGCCGATGACGGCCCGCCGGACCGAGTTCGACAGCACGAGGTCGTCGATGACCTCTCTGACCGAGCGGGAGGTGATGTTGACGACCGTGCCGGCCTCGGAGTCCCGGAGGTGCGGGTAGGCAAAGCGCGTGGTCCACACCGCGCTCATCACGAGGAGGTCGTAGGCGTGGTACCAGTCGTCGTCGGTCGTCGAGCGGAAGTCCCCACTGGATGGGCCGCCGGCACTCGTGACGACGTGGTCCAGCCCGCCCAGTTCGTCGACGGTCTCCTCGACGAAGGCGGCGACGTGATCCTGGTCGGTGATGTCGGCCTCGACGGCCAGCACGTCGCCGTCGCCGGTCGCTTCGAGCTGTTCGCGAGCGGCGTCGACGTGGGCCGCCGTGCGGCCACAGACCGCGACGTGAGCGCCCTCGCGGGCCAGCGCCGTGGCACTCGCCAGTCCGAGGCCGCTGGTCGCTGCGGTACACAGTGCGACGTTGCCGTCGAGTTCCAGATCCATGTGGCCCGGTGTGCGCGGCAGCCCCAAAACGTCGTCGTCAGCGCCTCGACAGGCGAGTGCGATAGCGGTCGAGCAGCGTCTCGGCCAGCCGCCGCTCGGTCGGCGTGAACCCCAGCCACCGCAGGACGGCCGCGTAGGCCGCCAGTCCCGCGGCGGTGCCGACGACGAGCGCAGTCGTGGACGGGAGCGTCGCCTTCGCCCCGAGCGTGACGGCCGCGAGGACGGCCCCGGCGGCGATCGGTTGCAGGTGCAGCCGAGTGAACGGCTGGAGCCCTTCGAGTCGATAGAGCACGGCGACCTCGAACCCGTTGTTCAGCGTCAGCATGAGCAGGTAGCTCGCGACCAGCCCGGGCAGGTCGTAGGCCAGCGTGAGCGGGACCGCGACCGCGATCAACAGGAGCGTGACGACGGTGTTGACGAGCAACAGTGCGCGCTGGTTGTCGGTCATCGTCAACAGGATCCCGACGCTGCCGGCCGCACACGCGCCGTACTGGGCGACGACGAAGCCCGGCAGGAGCGGCGCGTACTCGACGAACGTCGGCCCGAACAGCGCCATGACGGCTTCGCGATACACCACGACGGGGACCGACAGCGCCGTCACGCCCACGAGGACGATCCGGCTGGTCACGTGATAGAGTCGCGACAGCGCGGCCCGCGACTCTTCCTCGTGCAGGGCCGCCGCGACGGGCGGGATGAACTGATTGATCCCCATGAGCGGAAGTCTGACCAGCGAGCCGAGCAGGACGCCGACGGAGAAGACGCCCCCCGCGACGCCAGAGAGGAAGAGCGCGATCAGCGGATAAAAGCCCAGGCGCTGGACGACCGTCGCGAACCCGCCCGCGAACAGCGGCGCGGTGTAGCGGACGTAGCGCCGCCAGATGGAGCCCTCGCCGTCGGTTCGCAGTCGCGGCCGGACGCCGCGATCACGGGCCAGCCACACGGCGGCGACGACGCCGACCAGCCCCATCACCGCGACCACGCCCAGCGCCACCGCCGCCAGGTCGGCGAAGAGGATCGTCCCGGCGACGCCGACCAGCAACTGGCCCGTCGGGACGGCGATCCGGAGCGTCAGCGTCAGCGGCCCGACGGCCTCGAAGCCGCGGAACATCTCGGCGACGGTAAAGAGCCAGACGCTGGCCGGCAGCCCGACGGCGAAGATTCGCAGGAAGGTCCCGAACCGCTCGCCCTCGCCGGTCACCGTGACGGCAAGCGGCGTCGCGACGTACAGGGCCGCACCGAACAGCGTCGCGACGCCGAGCAACAGGAGGCTCGCGACGGTCAGCAACGCGTCGCGCTCCGCGTCGCTGTCGGCGTTCGGGAGGAAGCGACTCAGGCCGGAGCGAAAGCCAAGCGCGAGGTGCAACAGGAAGCGCTGGAGCCTGCGTGCGACCGCGAAGACGCCGTAGGCTCCGGCGCTGAAGCCGTTCGTCAGGACGGCCGTGAACGCCAGCGTGAGCGCGCGCTGGAAGAGAATCCCCGGAATCGAGACCGTCGCACCGTGGGCGACCCGTTCCAGCGCGTCGTCGAGGGTCGCCTCGACGGACGCCTCGCTGTGCTCGTCGCTGCGAGCGGTGTCTGACTCGGGCGAGGACGCCGATGGCACGGGCTACCGTGTCCGACGGGCTCGAATAAATCCGATGATCCACTCTCCGTGGCTGGGAAAAAACGGGTGACTGTCCACCCCGGCGGCGCTATCCGCCCCAGAAGTTGTCGCGACTACCGAGACGCTCGCCGTCGTCGTCGTCCTCGCCCTGGTACCCCTCGTCTTCGTCGTCTTCTCCGTCGTCCTCGTCCAGTTCGAGGCGTTCGACCTCGTCGGCGCGGGCGTGGTTCGACCGGACCTTCGTGATCCGGACGCGGGCCTTCGCCGGTGGGAGGAGGCCGTCGACCATCACGATGAAGCCGTCCTCGGTGCGGCCGACGCCGGCACCGCTCTCGTGGATGTCGTCGACCTCGACGACGACCTCCTCGCCGAGTTTGACGGGCTGGCTCTTCAGATCCGAGATCGGCTGATTGTAGTGGTTGCACCACTCGGCACCACCGCGGTCGCCGTAGTGTTGACACCCCATCCCCTCGATTCGCTCGCTAAACTCGGGGCAGTCGTCCGCGAGTGGACAGTCGGCCATGCGACTGGTTACTGTGGCCGTCGGCAAAACGCTTACGAGCGACGGTTTCTCGGGGCCGAACGGCGTCGTGTGGGCGCGTCGGGGCCTGGGGACGGCGCTCGGTCACGCGAGCAGCGCCGCGTCGTCCGTTCGCCGGAGCCGCGACCGGGGGAACGAGTACCGGCGGTCGCCGTCGCCCAGATACGCCACCTCGACGACGACGTCGTCGGCCGGATACCCCTCGTTGGTGGGGTAGGCCGCGACCGTACAGTCCGCGGCGTCGACGCGGACGTCGTCGGCCCGCCGATCGGTGACGCGGACGACGACCAGCCGGTCGCCCGTCTCCCGGTCGAGGACGACCGCCCCCGGATCGAGCGCGCAGGTCGCACAGAGGTGGGGCGTCGGGGCGTCCTCGGGAACGAACGTCTCGGTCTCGCAGGCGTCACACACCGCCCGGACCTGTCCCGGCGGTGGGACCCGACCGGCGGTGATCTCGATGGCCACCCGGCGGACGTGCTTGCACCGCCGACCTCTGATCTCGTGGTCGGGACAGGTACAGCTGCCGGTCGTCGCGTCGACGACGTAGGTCGCACCGCTCTCGGAGTCGACGGCGTAGCGCGAGCCCGGAAGCGACCGTACCGCCATCGCCTCCGTCCAGGCACGAGCGGCCCGCTCGTCGAGTCGTCGAAGGTCGGGAGCCAGTGCAGTCTTGCGCGGCGCGTCGGCGGGATCGATGAGCGTCATAGTGGTGGACACGGGTGTTTGGGCGAGGTGTGTCCGTACGAACAGGTAGGTGCTCCAGCAGCCTAAATCGCTCGGCCGGTGTGGAGCGTCACCCGACGGGTGACAGCGATGCCACCGCCAGCATATGTGTCTCGACGCCCAACGAGCGGTATGAGCCAGCAGACGACGACGGAGATCTACACGGCCCCGCGGACGGACGTGGCCCAGAACCAGGGCAAGTTCCGAATCCACTTCAACTTCCCCGGCCGGAACCACCCGGACCACGAGGACCACGGCTACGGCCCGCTGGCGACGGTCGTCGAGTCGTTCATGGACCCGGACACGCTGATCGGGATGCACCCCCACCGCAACGAGGAGATCGTCTCCTGGGTCCCAGCGGGCGTGATGCGCCACGACGACCGGCGGGGCAACGACCTCGTCACCGACAGCGAGCACGTCATGGCGATGAACGCCGGCCGGGAGTTCTGGCACGCCGAGCGGACCGATGCCGACGATCCGGCGCTGCGGATGCTCCAGATCTTCGTCCGGCCCCACAGCCTCGACCTGGACCCCGACATCCAGCACGAACCCCTCCCCGACCCGGTCGACGGCGAGTGGCGTCGCGTGTTCGGCCCCGAGGGGTCGGACGCCCCCGTCACGGTTCGCAACGAGGTGGACCTGTACGATCTGCGACTCGACGAGGGCGACGAGATCACGCTCCCGGAGCGAGCGGGCCGGGACACCTACGTCTACGTGTTCGAGGGAGCGGCAACCGTCGACGACGCGACGCTGGCGGAGACCGAGAGCGCACTGGTCGTCGGCGACGGAACGGCGACGCTCACGGCGGAGGACGACGCCATCGTCGTCGCGTTCCTCATCGACCCCGACGCGCCGGTCACGCGACAGGGGACGATCGGACGATAGCCGACCACCTTTTTGCGCTACGGGTCGCCTTCGGCGACCGCTTGCGCAAAAACGCGGTCTCACTGAGCGTCGCGAAGTGAGGCTGCCGGCGACCTGCCGGGTCCTCCGGACCGCTCGGTCGCCCGGATGCTACGGCAAACGTGCGGTCAGTACAGGTGCTGAGTCTATCAGTCCGATTTTTGAACGTTGTCAGATTTAGAACCAAGTGTAGAAAAAAGCACGACCAGTAGCGTGCATACACCGATGACACCGAGATAGATATTAGCTCGCCCTGCTGTCGCCCAATACTCGTAAGACAGGTCGATAGCGATGACTGCAGAGATTACGACAAGGAGGAACTGGACAGGTTTACTAGACCAGTATTTGGAAAGGGGAACCATATCTCTTCCAGACGGTCATCCAATAAAGAGGTACGGACGCCTGACTGGTGAACTCGCAGCTGTACGGACCGACAGATCTGAGCCAGTGCCGAGACGCCGTCTGTCGAGAGGGGACGACGACGTACCCGAACGGGCTACTCGCCGATCGGTTGTGCGAACCCGAAGTTCGGCTTCACGTCGTCGACCCGGACCGTGACGGTGTCGCCCGTTTCGGTCCCGGAGACGAACAGCGTGTACCCCTCGACCTTGGCGATGCCGTCGCCTTCGCTGCCCACGTCCTCGATGGTGACTTCCACCGTGTCGCCCTCGCGGACCGGCGCGGTGAGAAAGCCCTTCGCGACGAGGTACAGCTCCGACGACGAGTCCCGAGAGGCGTCGGGCCGGACCTGCCGGACGTACTCGAACTCGCTCTCGATGTCGGCCTCCAGGTCGGCGAGGTCCTGGCCGTCGAACACCTTCACCGCGAAGTCGCCGCCGGTCGCGAGCACGTCCTCGGCGACCGCGAACGCCTGGCGTGCGAGGTGGATCGAGCGGGCGTGATCGAGGTCGTACTCCCCGGTCATGTTCGGCGCGAGGTCGGAGATGACCACGTCGACCGGCCGCTCGTCGCCCTCGGCACCGACCACGTCGCGCACCTCCGCTTTCGTCGCCTCGTCGGTCATGTCCCCGCGGATCGTCTCGACTTTCGGGTCGGGATCGTCGAGGTCGTCGATGCGCTGGCGGTCGACGCCGATCACGACGCCGCCGCTGCCGACGCGTTCCGCGGCGACCTGCATCCAGCCGCCGGGTGCGGCCCCGAGGTCCAGCACCGTCCGGTTCTGGCCCAGCAGGCCGGCGGTCTCGTCGAGTTGCTGTAGCTTGTAGGCCGAGCGGGCGCGATACCCCTCTTGCTTGGCCCTGTTGTAGTAGTCGTCTTTCCCGGACATGTTACGGTTGCCTCCGTGAGACTCGCTCTCCGTGTCGGGACGTACTGGTGGTCATACACTGATGGACGCGGCCGAAGGGGAAAGGGACATCGAATGAGCGATCGGAACCGAAGCGACACACCACCGTACGGATGGCTGTCTGTTCGTCTCGCGTGGTCGGGGCGGCTCTCTGGAGCGACCATACCAGTGTGAGTGAGTGACTACCATATATATTATCAATTACGATATTGGTGAGATACACTCTTTATCGAACAGATCCGTCTGAAAGGTAACGTGCAATGAGTTTCCCACGCTTTACCAGACGACAACTGCTCCAGGCGACCGCCAGTGTCGGCGCGGCCGGGCTCGCAGGCTGCTCGGACATCACGGGGGATAACGAGTCGACAGGTCGACAGACAGAGACCGAACAGGTCGACGAGGATGTCACGCAGGTCGGCATGATATACGCCCTCGCCGGACTCGACGATCGATCGTTCAACGACGCCGCAAACAGGGGTATCCAGCGGGCGCGACTCGACTACGGGATCTCGTTCTCGAATCACGAACCCGAGACTCGAGACGACATCGCACTGCTCCAGCAACGACTGGCCGACAGCAAGGCACCTGACTACGATCTTCTCTGTTGTATCGGCTTCGTCCAGGAGGGATCACTGAGCGACATCGCATCCGAGTCTCCCGAGCAGCGGTTCATGATCGTCGACAGTGTCGTCGACGCCGAGAACGTGGCCAGTTACGTCTTCAGTGAGCACGAGGGGTCGTTCCAGGCCGGCCACCTCGCGGGCGAACTGACGAGTAGAGAGATCGATCTCGGTACCGGCGCGACAGTCCCCGACCAGCGGACAGTCGGCTTCGTCGGCGGTGTCGAGAATCCGCTGATCGAGCGCTTCGAGGCGGGATACCGGGCCGGGACGAACTACGCCGATTCGGACGTGACCGTCCGCTCGTCGTATCTGGGGAACTTCAGTGACATCGAAGGGGCGTACGATACTGCGAAGGCGATGTACGACGAGGGCGCAGACATCGTCTATCACGCCGCAGGCAGTGCAGGGCTCGGGGTCTTTCAGGCCGCTCAAGCGTCGAACCGGTACGCGATCGGGGTCGACGCCGACCAGTCTCGGAGCAATCCACAGTACGCCGACGTGATCCTCGCGAGCATGGTCAAGCGCGTCGACAACGCGGTCTACAGCGCCACCACCGACGTGGTCGAGAACGACTTCCAGGGCGGCAACGTCGTCTCGTTGGGCCTCGAAGCCAACGGCGTCGACCTAGTCTACGGTATCTCGCTGGAACCCGCCGTCCCCGACGAGGTCGCCGCGGCACTCCAGCAGTCGAGAGACGACATCGTCGCCGGAGAGATCACGGTTCCGACGGAGGTAGAGGGGTGACGACAGATGAGTGATCGACTCACGCGCTACGGCCGTCTGCTCACGCCGTCGTTCGTCCGACAGCGGTACGCCGCACAGTTCGCGATCGCGTTTCTCGCGGTCATGATCGTCATTGCCGGGGTCGGGGGGATGACCTACGTCCAAGCCGAGGAGACGGTCGAGCGCAGTACGACGCAGCAACTGGAAGAGACCAGCAAACTCCAGGGCGAGTCGATCGGTTCGTGGGTCGCAGAGATGCGAACGAGTACCCGGTCGGTGTCCAGTGGCGAACCACTCCAGTCCGACCGGACGGCGGCGGCACACATCCTGTTGCAGGATCAGTTGCTCTCGGAAGACATCGTGAGCATGCACTACGTGAACACGAGCCAGAACCGGGTCGTCGCGAGCACGGAGCTACCGATCGAAGATCGCTCACTCGACGAGGTCGACGCTCCGTGGACCGACGCAGAGGTACCCGAAGGGCCGGGAGAGAACAGCCGCGTTTGGCAGTCGGACCGCTCGTACCGCTCACCGGTTCTCAACGATCGGCCGGTGATGGCGTTCGCTAGTTCCGTCCCACAGCGGCCCAACTCCTACGTCGTCGTCGTCAGTCGGATCCAACCACAACTCGAACGGATCCAGGGGGAAAACACCGACCAACGGACGACGATCGTCAACGAAAACGGAGAGACAGTCCTCGACATCGACCGGACAGTGTCGACGACGGAACACACCCAGCAGTTCGGGGCGATCCGGAACGGAACCGTGAACGGCACGACGACCCGGATCGGGACTGACCGTGTCTACGCGTACGCGACCGTTCCCGGCACCGACTGGGTCGCCATGACTGACATCGAGACTTCGACGGCCTTCGCCGTCCGTAACGACGTCGCCCAGTCGGTCGGGCTACTCGTGGTGCTCGGACTCCTGTCGCTCGGCGTCGTCGGAGTCGTGCTCGGCAAGCGGACGATCAGCCCGCTGACGCGCCTCCGAAGCCGAGCCGAACAGATGGAGGCTGGCGACCTCGACGTCGATCTCGACACCGGGCGGGAAGACGAGATCGGCAGACTGTACGACAGTTTCGACGCGATGCGTAACTCTCTCCGGCGACGTATCACCGAGGCCGAAGAGGCACTCGAAGAGGCCGAACAGTCTCGTTCGGAGGCCGAGTCGGCACGTGAGGAAGCCGAGGCCGCGAAACAGCAGGCAGAAGCAGTCAGCCAGCAGCTCAAAGAGCAGGCCGCGGCCTACAGCGACGTGATGCGGGCAGTTGCGGACGGCGACCTCACTCGTCGGATGGACCTCGACACCGATCAGGAAGCGATGGTCGAGATCGCGACGGAGTTCAACGCGATGATCGACCAACTCGAATCGACCGTCGGCAGCGTGATGGCCTTCGCAGAGGAAGTCGCGACAGCGAGTGAAGAGGTCTCGAGCGGTGCCGGTGAGATAGAGACCACAAGCCAGACCGTCGCCGAACGGATCCAGCAGATCTCCGACGGTGCACTCCGGCAAAACGAGACACTCGAAGAGACTGCCGGCGACATGAACAACCTCTCGGCGAGCATCGAAGAAGTGGCGTCCGCGTCCGCGACGGTCGCCAACACGGCAGGCGAGACGGCAGAACGCGGAAAGGAGGGGCGAGAAGCGGCCCGCTCTGCCATCGACGACATGGCCGAGATCGAGTCACGCTCGGATGCCGCCGTCGAACAGATGCTCGAACTCCAGAGCCAGATGGACGAGATCGGCAAGGTCGTCGACTTCATCACCGACATCGCAGAGCAGACGAACCTCCTGGCACTCAACGCGAACATCGAGGCTGCCCACGCCGACGGCAGCGGCGAGGGATTCAACGTCGTCGCCGACGAGGTCAAGAATCTCGCCGAGGAGACGAAGACCGCGGCAGAGCAAATCGAGACACAGATCGACGAACTCCAGAATGCGACCGACGAGACAGTCACAGACATCCGAACGACGAGAGATCAAATCAGTAACGGGGTCGAGACCGTCAGAGAAGTCTCCAGCACGCTACAGGAGATCGTCGACGCGATCGAAGACACCAATCAGGGCGTCCAAGACATCAGCACGACCACGGACGAACAGGCCGACGCCACGCAGCGCGTCGTCAGTCAGGTCGACGAGGTCACGGAGATCAGTCAGGAGGTGACCGAGAGTGCAGAGCAAGTCTCGGCCGCCGCCGAAGAGCAGACGGCGTCGGTCGCCGAGATCGCGAGCAGTGCCGCCACGCTCAACGAGCGTGCGACGACGCTTGCAGACTCTCTGGACGCCTTCACCGTCGACGACGAATCCGAAACCGACGGCAGGGACTGATACGGATTAGTGTAGCCGTTTTCCCGGTCGACCGCACCACGGTGTGCGGTCAATCCGGTAAAGATCTACAATAATCCGTATGAGACTGTTACCTGTCATTGCGTCACCGCGTCAACCACCTCTTGACGACGAACGCCGTTACAGGCAGACGGCCCGCGGTACGAAGGCATAGCTATCGTCGTGTAGTAGTACGTGTTTTCTGTACATCCCGAACTTGTTCGGGCGCTTCTGACGGCCTGAGAAGCCGCTTCTGTATATATGTGGTCTGGGCAGAAAGGTACAGATGTCGGAGGCAAGCTCAATGTCATCCATTCCACGCTCGACGCGTCGCCGCGTGCTCAAGGCGCTCGGTGTCGGCGGGACGGCCGCCCTCGCTGGCTGTA
This sequence comes from Halomicrobium sp. HArcht1-1, assembly GCF_058933285.1. Lineage (NCBI taxonomy): Archaea > Methanobacteriati > Methanobacteriota > Halobacteria > Halobacteriales > Haloarculaceae > Halomicrobium > Halomicrobium sp. HArcht1-1. The sequence continues at coordinate 404,955 of NZ_JBZYDL010000001.1, read as the reverse complement.
CCGCGCCGAGCAACCAGGAGGCGACCGAGGTATCGACGACTGATCGCGCGACCCCACAGGAGCCAAGCATGAACCCAGCCAAGGAGACCGACGTCGACCGTATCGCCGCTGATCCGACCGACATTCCCGAGCCGATCGATCGAGACGAACCCGAGACGGTCGAGGTCGAGTTGACGACCAAGGAGTTAGTCGCCGAGGTCGAGCCCGGCGTCACGTACACGTACATGGCCTTCGAGGACCAGATCCCCGGGCCGATGATCCGCGTTCGGAAGGGCGACACCGTCGAGTTGACCATCACGAACGAGGAGGGGAACTCGATGCCCCACAACATCGACCTCCACGCGGTGCGCGGTCCCGGCGGCGGCGCGGAGGCGTCGATGGTGGCACCCGGCGAGACCGAGACCTTCCGGTTCAAAGCGACGTACGCGGGCTCGTACATCTACCACTGTGCCGTGCCGAACCTCGACATGCACATTTCCTCGGGGATGTTCGGCATGATCCTCGTCGAACCGGAAGACGGGCTGCCCGAGGTCGACCACGAGTTCTACTTCGGGCAGCACGAGCTGTACACGACGGGCGAGACCGGCGAAGAGGGCCACCACGACTTCGACTTCGAGTCGATGAAGGCAGAGGACCCGACCTACGTCCTCACCAACGGGGAGAAGTACGCGATCACGCCCGACGTCCACGGCGCGCCGACGATGCAGGTGGGCGACACCGCGAGGGTGTACATGGCGGTTGGCGGTCCGAACCTCGATTCGAGCTTCCACCCCATCGGCTCCGTCTGGGACGAGGTGTACCCACAGGGTGCCATCGAGAGCGATCCCCACGTCAACGTCCAGACGACGCCGGTCAAGCCCGGATCGACGGTCATCGCGACGCTGCACGCCGAGGTGCCCGGTGCGATCAAGCTCGTCGACCACGCGCTCACCCGAGTCGCTCGCAAGGGCAACATGGCCGTCATCATGCGGGAAGGCGACGAACAACCCGACGTGTTCGACCCCGAGCCCTGACGACGGTCGTCGCCGCACGCGCACGCGATGAATGGCGTCTTTTTTAATGGATGGGGGCGTAGCCGTGGCCAAGATGTTCAACGCCATCGTGAGCGCAGACACGCTCCAGGCGACACTCGACTCCGTGAGCGTGCTGGTGGACGAGTGCAAGATCCACCTGAACGAGGAGGGCCTCGAAATTCGCGCCGTCGATCCCGCAAACGTCGGGATGGTCGATCTCACACTCGAAGCCGCAGCCTTCGAATCCTACGAGACCGACGGCGGCCTCATCGGTGTCAACCTCTCGCGGCTCGAAGACATCGCCGGCATGGCCGACGCCGGACAGCTCGTCCACCTCGAACTGGACGAAGAGACGCGCAAGCTCCACATCGCCATCGACGGGCTGGAGTACACGCTCGCGCTGATCGACCCCGATTCGATCCGACAGGAGCCGGACCTGCCGGATCTCGACCTGGCGGCCCACGTCGTCATCGAGGGCAAAGACATCGACCGTGCCGTCACCGCCGCCGACATGGTCTCCGATCACATCGCGCTGGGAGTCGACGCCACCGACGAACTGTTCTACGTCGACGCCGAGGGCGACACCGACGACGTCCACCTCGAACTCGACCGCGAGGACCTGATCGATCTCACGCCCGGCGACGCTCACTCGCTGTTCTCACTCGACTACCTGCAGAACATGAACAAGGCGATCCCGAAAGACGCCGAGGTCCGGATGGAACTGGGCGACGAGTTCCCCGTCAAGATGCACTTCGACTTCGCCGAGGGACAGGGATCGGTCACCTACATGCTCGCGCCGCGCATCCAGAGCGAGTAACGCTGCCGACTACGTCTGGGGAGAAGCTCGCCAGATCGCGAATACCGCGTCGCAGTGACGGCCAGCAGTGTCAGCCGCGTTTTGCTGCTGTCTCCCGATATCGCCCCCAGTCAGAGCGATCGATACGTAGCCTGTCGAGATCGGACGGGGGAGACGACATCAGAGCCCGCCGACGCTCCAGAGCAGGCCGAGGACGCCGACGGCACCGCCCGCGATCCCGGCGAGAGCGTAGCCAGCGGCCCGGCGGCGGTACCGCCGCGCGACGCCGGCCGGCGACCCGGCGACGATCGTGGTCCGGGGACCGCGGAGGACCGGTCCGTCGTCGTCGCTCACCACCGCACCCCAGACAGTCACGGTGTCGCCGGGCCGGAGCACCGCCTCGGTGTACTCGCGTGGCCGATCGGCGTAGTCGGCTTCGACGCTGGGTGCGGGATGGGCGAAGCCGTCGGGCGGCTCGCTGTCCGGTCGCCGGACGACCGACCGCTCCCCGTCGAGAGCGAGCGTCGCGTCGGTGGGATCGACACACAGCGGGCCGGAGCCGTCGTCGAGGACGAAGGGACAGCCGCCGGTGCCGCCGTCGACGGTCCGGTGGGGGTCGTCCTCGTCGTAGCGTCGCAGTCCCGGCCCGGTGACCGAGACGGACCACGACCAGCAGACCGCCGAGCGACCGGTCACGGGCGCAGCGTCGGCGTGGCCGTCGGTCACCGTACCGGACACCGCCGTCGTCCCCGTCTCGGCCCGCCCCGTGGCGTCGACCTGGTCGGGCCGGCACCGCCACCACCGGCGGGCGAAGCCGTAGCCCCCGGCCACTGCCTCGCAGGCGCCGACGAGGACGACCACCCAGAGACCGACCCGGAGGACGTATCGTCGGCTGGCGAACACCGCCTCGAACGAGACTCGCCCGCCGACGGCGACGACCAGCACGGCGACGCCGACGCCGACAGCGACGGCGACCGCCGATCGCCCCGGCGTCAGTCCGTGGCGGGTGCGGAGCGGTGCCGGTGCGCCGGCACTCTCGTAGTAGGCGTACACCGCGAGGAAGGCCACGGCCAGGAGAGCCACGAAACCCAGAAAGAGTCCGAACGGATCGGCCATAGCGGGGGTTCCGGCGGGGAGTACCTAACCGCTACGGACCGTCGACCGCGAGGGGGACCGAGCCCGCTCCGTCTTGCGACCGTCTGACGGACCCTTTTGTACGACGACCACGAGTAGCCGCGTATGGAGAGTCTCGGCGACGCCTACGGCGGTTCCCGCTGGAACGGGCGCGATCCGAGACGCGTCTACGCCGGGGTCGTGCTGTTCGCGGTCGGCGTGCTCGCCGTCGTCGTCGGCATCCTCATCGTGACGACGCCGCTCGGGACGCTACTGGGAGCCGACAGCGCGACCGAGGCCCAGTCGCTGGCCGGCGTCCTCGCGGGACTGGGTGTCCCGGCGTCGCTCGCGTCGGTCGTCGTCGTCCTGCCAGCGACGCGCCGCGAGCACGTCGGCGTGCTCGCGGGCACGCTCCTCTGTGTCGTCGGCGTCGGCCTGTTCGCCTACGCCTACCCGGCCCGGTGGACCGGGACCGCTCAGTCGCTGGCCTTCCCGACCACGACCGTGTACTTCCTCGGGGGGTCGCTGGCGTTCTGGTTCGTCTTCACCGCCGTCGCCAGCTACCGGATCCGCAACAACCCACACGGCACCGTTCGGCTCGAACTGCGGCGAGAGGGCGAGACCAAGACGGTAGAGCTGTCTCGCGAGGAGTACTCGGAGTACAAGCAGGTCGTCCGGGGCGACGGCGGCGAGACCGAGCAGGTCATCCGGGAGCTCGAAGAGCGAGTCGACGAGTAGCGCGCGCGGCCGAAGGCCAGTCCGTCGCCGTTTCGAGACGAAAAGACCGGGAGCCGACGCTGAAGTGGGTCCCGCCCGACCGTCGACCACGTGGCGTCGGCTACAGCCAGTCGGTGAAGCTCCCGTCGAGCAGCGTCTCGGACTGGTGGTCGACGTAGCGTGACTGCATCCCCCAGATCGCCTCCGTCAGCGGGACGCCCTCGTCGACGGCCGTCTGGACCTGCTCGTGTTTCCAGCGGGCGGGAGTGAGCCGCCGGTCGACGCGCTCCTTGAGCGGCTGGATGTACCCGAGGGCCTGCTCCGTCGAGAGCCCGCGGCCCTCCAGTCCCTCGCGGGCGAGTTCGAACAGCTCGCCGTAGATCTCGTCGACGGCGCTGGTCTCGGTGCCGTCGGCGGTGATCCACTCGAAGTCGGCCCGCAGCCCGTCGCGAGCGGCCGCGTAGAAGTTCGCCTCGGCCGTTTCCCAGTCCAGCGAGCGCACGGGGTGTTCCAGCCGGGTGAGGCTCTTCATCAGGCCGGCGAACACGGCCTGGAAGGCGACGGCGTCGCTGACGGTCGGTTGTCCGGGCAGGGGCCGGAACTCGATGCGGGCGTTGGCGGCCGACCGCGTCGGGCCGTCGAACACCGGTCGGACCCACCGCCAGTACGAGCCGTGTTTGTGCCGAAGGTGTGCGAAGGCGTCGTCGAAGCGCTCGCCCGTCGACACCGACATCGGGACGATCGTGGTGTCGGCGACCACGTCGTCGATGGCCGCCTCGACGGTCTCGAAGTCCGTCGGGAAGGTGACTTTCGGCTGCGCGTCCGTCCCGGAGCCGGTCTCGCGCGGGTTCAGCACCGACTCGAAGACGCCGATCCGGTGTTCCATGTGGGCCTCGTCGACGATCCGGCTGTCTGGCACGTCGTCGTAGAGCTCCGGCGGGAAGAACGGCGAGTTGACCCCCAGCGCGACCAGCGGGCCGGCGATCCGCAAGGCGTACCGGAAGTACTCCGGGAGATCCGGCGCGTGCGGGATCTGGTAGTGGGGCTGAATCGAGGTGATGAGGCTCTCTGGCATCACGGTGTCGGCCTGGAGCGAGACGTTGGGCGCGTCCAGGGCCATCCCCGACGGGTAGTCCGTGTTCGCCATCGCGTGGTAGCGCACTGCGGCAGACATGTTGGTCGCGATGCGGATCCCCTGCTCCTCGACGGAGTCACAGAGGTAGCCACTCGCGGTCTCGCCGTTCGGCGGGACCGTCCACATCCCGTCGGAGACCAGCTGGATGTTCTCCGTGTGCGTCTGTTCGAGCGCGGGCGCGAGGTTGGCCCGCAGCTCCGCGAGCTGGGCCTCCAGTCCGTGTTCGTTGAGCGGTTGGGGGCTGGTCTGCATTTCGGCGTTGTGCAGCCCCAGCTCCTTCTCGAAGCCGATCAGCTCCAGGAGGTTCCGGGGCACGCGCTGGAGGGCGTCGGTCCGGTCGTCGACGGCGTACAGCTCCAGCTCCAGCCCGACGATCGCTTCGGTGTTGTCGAAGGTGCCATCGCGGACCTCCGCTTTGAGCCACTCGGCCTCCTCGGCGGCACGAGCCTCGAACTCGTCGCCGTCGGCCGACAGTGCCTCTCGCACTCGTTGCGCCAGTTCCGAGGCGGACATGCAAGCGCCTTCTCCGTCCCCAGTGTTAAAAGGGCCGTCCCGACACCCCTCAGAGCTCGGGCAACGGGACGACGACGACCGGACACCGCGCCCGTTCGAGGAGCGCCCGGACGGTCGAGCCGACGCCCTCGGCTCCTTCGACGCCCCGGTTCGGCCCAGCCAGGACCACGTCGGGGGCTCGCCGTTCGATTGCGTCGAGCAGCGTCTCGGTCGGATCGCCGTCGGGAGTCTCCACCGTCGGCGCGACGGCGGCCAGTCGCGACCGGGCGACGTTGGCCGCGTCACCGGCGTCGCGGCCGGGACTGTCGGCCTCGCGAACCGCCACGACGACGACCTCGTCGGTCGCCGGATCGAGGCGCTCCTGGAGGTAGTCGGCGGCGGCGGCCGTGACGTGGACGGACGACGTGGCGACGAGATACTCCGTCATGCCCGCTCGGTCGACCGCTGTCGGCAAATCCGTTGGGATCGCGACGAGCGGGAGACTTTTTTCCGCCGGGGTGCAGGAGTCGGGTAGATGGAGCTCGAATCGGTCTCCGGCGTTGGGGAGAAGACGGCGGCGGCACTGGCCGAACTCGACGATCCCGAGCGGGCGCTTCGCGAGGGGGACGTGGCGACGCTGGCCCAGGCCCCGGGGATCAGCGAGGGACGGGCCGCCCGGATCGCGCGAGCGGCCATCCGGGACGAACACGACGACCCCGGCGGGTGGGCCGCGACGAGTCGCGCACGCGAGATGTATCGGGAAGCGCTGGGACTCTTACAGGACCGGACCGTCACCGACTACGCCGAGAAGCGCCTGGAGACGATCTATCCCAGCGTCGTCCCCGAGCGCATCGCGGCCGTCCGGGAGCGAGCGCGGGCGGCGATGGAACGCGAACCAGACGAGGCGGTCCGCGACGCGCTGTCGGCCGTCGAACCGCTGGCAGATCCCAGCGACGTGCGCGTCCGAGACCGGTGTCTGGCGACGACCGACGCCGAGCGCTACGCCGAGGCACAGGCGGCGATCCCGGAAGTCACCGTCGAGGTGGTCGACGACGCCAGACAGCTCGCTGAGCTGGGTCGCAGCTACGCGACCGTCGTCGCGCTGGACGAGTCGTTCGCCGGCCTCGACGTGGACGGAGACGTGCGCGTCCAGCCCGACGCACTGGAGAACCCCGCCGACGTGGTGCCAGAGCGCCCGCTTGCGTTTTTCACGCGCAACCGGGACCGAATCCGGGCGGCCGTCGCGGTACACCGTGTGGCCGACCTCGATGCCCCCTGTGATCTGGACGCCCTGGAGAGCGCGCTGGACCGGCTCGCCGAAGACGGTGGCGTGCGAGGCGACGACGAACTCGATCGGCTGACCGTCGCCGTCGACGACCTCGATGCGGCGGTCTCGACGGCCGAGTCCGCCGCCAACGACCACCTCCGGGAGGCAATCGAAGAGCGAGACGTGACCATCGAGGGGACGGACCTGCTCTCGCTCGTCGAGCGAGGGGCCGGAGTGGACTCGCTGCTGTCCAGAGAGCTGGCAGACGAGTACGACGCCGCCGTCGCGAAGGCCCGCGACCGCCTGATCGAGACGCTGGGCCTGACAGACACCGAGGCGGTCGCACGGCGGGCCTTCCCCGACGATCCGACCTACCCCGTCGAACACAACGAGGAGGCCGTCTCGCGCCTGCGCGAGGAACTGACCGCCGCACGAGACCAGCGCGCCACGCGGTTGAAACGGGAGCTGGCCGACGACCTCGCCGAGATGCGTGGGGCCGCCGAGACGCTCGTCGAGACCGCACTCGAACTGGACGTCGAGCTCGCGATCGCCCGGTTCGCCGCCGACTTCGACTGTACGATGCCCGAAGTAGGAGGGGTCGACGGGACCGGCGACGACCCCGGCTTCGCCATCGAGGGCGGGCGCTCGCCGCTGCTCGACGTGGCCTTCGAAGCCGTCGAGCCCGTCGACTACCGCGTCGACGGCGTGGCGCTGCTGTCGGGGGTCAACAGCGGCGGGAAGACCTCGACGCTGGATCTGGTGGCGCTGGTGACGACGCTGGCCCACATGGGCCTGCCCGTCCCGGCCGAGCACGCCCGGATCGGCCGCGTCCGGGAACTGCACTACCACGCCAAGACACAGGGGACGCTGGACGCCGGGGCCTTCGAGGCGACGCTGCGCGATTTCGGCGCGCTGGTCGACGGTGTCGACGGGAGTCCGGGCGACGCTCGCGCCGGCCGCGTGATGGTGCTGGTCGACGAACTGGAGTCGATCACCGAGCCCGGCGCGGCGGCGACGATCGTCGCCGGCATCCTCGAAGCCCTCGCCGAGTGCGACGCGACGGGCGTGTTCGTCTCGCATCTCGCGGGCGACATCATCGAGGCGGCGGACGCGGAGCTGAGCGTCGACGGCATCCAGGCCGAGGGGCTGGTCGACGGCGAGCTTCGGGTCAATCGCTCGCCGGTCAAGGGCACGCTGGCTCGCTCGACGCCGGAGCTGATCGTCGAGAAGCTGGCCGACGACGCCGAGGGCGACTTCTACGGCGACCTGCTCGGGAAATTCGAGTAGCGAACCCTATTTGTAGCGCCGGCACTGCGTCTCGGACGATGCGACGACGCACGTTCCTCCGCGTGACCGGCGTGAGCGCGACCGGCGCTCTGGCCGGCTGTGCCAGCAGCGGCGACTCAGAAACGGCCACGCCCGGCGACGACGAGGTGCTGGTCGGACCGAACGGCAGGTACGTCTTCCAGCCCGATCCGCTGACCGTCACGACGGGGACGACGGTCACCTGGCGGTTCCAGAGCCCGAACCACAACGTCAGCTGTCGGCCCGACGGGTGGGACAGCGCCTCGCTTCCCGAGGGGGCCGAACCGTTCTCCAGCTACGAGGCCGGCAACAGCTACGAGACCCTCCAAGAAGGCGAGACCTTCGAGCACACCTTCGAGGTCCCGGGCACGTACGACTACATCTGTACGCCCCACGTGGCAAACGGGATGGTGGGGACGGTCGTCGTCGAGGAGTGAAGCGGCGACGCGGCCACCCTCAAAGCCGGTTCCACGCGGACTGGACCGTCCCCGCCGGATCGTCCGCGAGCGCCAGCACCGCCGGGAGCAGGTCGTACTTCACCGCCCGGAGCCCCACGATGCCGAGGCCGCCCGCCAGCACACCGGCACCGACGATGCCCGGAACGGACCCGAAGCCGTTCGTGAACTCGGGGACGATCACCGCGAGCACGCTCACGAACGCGATCAGCGCCAGCCCGATCTTCAACAGTGCGTCCGAGAGGCGTTTCCACCGACTCGGGCGGTAGCTCTCCGCGAGGTCGGCCGCGACGCGCTGTCGGCGCTGTTCGCTCGTCTGGATCGAGAGGGCTTCGAGTGACGGCGTCTCGTCCGTCTCGACCGCGCTCCGACGCTGCTGTGCCCGTTCGAGCAGGTCGTCGCGGTCGACATCGTTGATCGCTCTGCATCGCTCGACCGTCAGATACGCGTCGGCGAGGCGCGCTTCGAGCAGTTCGTCGGAGTGGTCCTCGAAGGCCAGCTCGAACTGCCGGTCCGGGTAGTCGACGAGCAGTTCGAAGTCCTCGACGCCCGCAGCGACGCGCGAGCGGATCTTTCGCTGATCCCGGCGACGTTTCGCCTGCTCTACGTCCGCGAAGTCGGTTCGGACGCGCTCGCGCTGGGTCCGCGTGAGCAGCGAGGAAACCCGATCGGCCATGTGTCGTCGTAGAGCGATAGCACATTTCACTCTACTGTTCGACGCGGCCGTCCGGTCGTGGACGCCGCTCGTTCGGGGCGAGTGTACGGGCGTACACGATCAGCCAGAGTGAACAGAGACGGGCGTACACGCCGATAAAACGGCGTTAACTCTCTGTGGCGTTGATGTGGGCGTCGACCGTCGAACGAGACGCACATGGTCCAGATAGCACATTGGTTGCACAGCCTGTCTCGACGCGTCGGCCCGGACACTGGCGTCGGGACGGTGATCCGGATGACCGGTCTGACGCTGTTCGCGTCGGTCCTCTCGCTGTTCGTGTTCCCGATACACCGATCGCTGCTCGATCGCTTCGTCGCGCCGTGGTCCGCGGATCTCGCGTCGCTCGCGGGCACGAAGGGATCACAGGTGGCTGTCGCCGTCGTCGTCGTGGGCTATCTCGCGACGACGCGACGCTGGAACGTCGTGCAGATCCGGCGACCGACACTCCACGACACGCTGTGGATGGTGCTCGGAGCCGCCGGCCTCGATCTGATGGCCGAGGCCATCCAGTTCGTGTTGCCGCTCGCGGGGCTCTCGATCGAAGTCCTCAGCGGCTCCGGTGGCTCCGGCTCGGCCGTCGGCCTCGGGACGTGGCCGCTGCTGTGGCCACTCGTCTTCCTCGGGCTGTACCTGCTGCCCGCACTCGTCGAGGAACAGTTCGTTCGCGGAATCGTCCAGGGACGGCTCGGAGAGCGGTTCCATCCGGCCCTGGAGGTCGTCCTGGGCGCGGCTCTCTTCGCGCTCATGCACGGCCTGTACGGGCTCGGTGGCGGGCCGGAGTTCCTGGCGACGTACCTGATCGTCCTGTTCGGCCAGGGGCTGGTGTTTTGTCTCACCTACGAGCGGACGCGGAACCTCCTCGTGGTCGCACTGATCCACGCGCTCTCCTGGACGGCTGTCGACGTTCCCTTCTTCGGGCTCCTCTGAGCGTGCGAGAGAGTCTCTGAACGTGGTCGAACGACCCCGAAGACGGCCGGTCGTCAGCCGTCGGCCGGCGCGGCAGTCCCAACCAGAACGATTCTACCTCGCCGAAGATTCGAGGGCGTTATTCGCTGCCTGCGGCGAACGGCCGATCGGTCTGTCGAAGACTGCGACGCAAATCGACGAGCACGGTCAGGATTCGCAGCAGTATCACGGCGATGATACCGAGAAGAAGCTCATCCGTAACGACGGCTGTGCCGATGATGATCAGGACGGCAACAATATTCACCAACTGATTTCCCTCGACCATATCATCGCTTAGATGACACCACCAGATGTCAGTTTTGATCGAAGAAGTGGCCGTCATCAGCGTCCGACATCAGCCTGCGATTTCACTTTCACCACCCTGGGGAATCGTTAAGTGGCGCGCGAACCCCGGTGAGAGTGATGAGCGACGACCCGGAGGAGGGGATGCTCTCCTGGGACGAGTCCGTGTTCCGGGACGAACACGTCTTCGAGATCGACTACGTCCCCCAGACGTTCGAACACCGGGAGAGCCAGATGGAGAACCTGAAGTACGCGCTCAGGCCCGCCGTCCGTGGCTCCCGGCCGCTGAACGTCATCGCACGCGGGCCGCCGGGGACGGGCAAGACCACGGCGACCCAGATCCTCTTCGACGAACTGACCGCCCAGACCGACGTGCAGGCGGTGCGGGTCAACTGTCAGGTCGACTCGACGCGCTACGCCGTCTTCTCGCGGCTGTTCGCCGAAATCTTCGACTACGAACCCCCTTCCTCTGGCATCTCCTTCAAGAAGCTGTTCTCCCAGATCACCGACCGCCTCGTCGAGCGCGAGGAGGTGCTGGTGGTGGCGCTCGACGACGTGAACTACCTCTTCTACGAGTCCGAAGCCAGCGACACGCTGTACTCGCTGTTGCGCGCCCACGAGGCCCACTCCGGAGCCAAGATCGGCGTCATCTGTATCTCCTCGGACCTCGATCTGGACGTGATCGACGCGCTCGATACGCGCGTCCAGAGCGTCTTTCGGCCAGAAGAGATCTACTTCAACAGGTACGACGAGCCCGAGATCGTCGGCATCCTGCGAGAGCGGGCCGACCGCGGGTTCCACGACGGCGTCGTCGACACGACGGTGCTCGACCGCGTCGCCGAACTCACCGCCAAGCAGGGTGGGGACCTCCGCGTGGGAATCGACCTGCTGCGTCGGGCGGGGATGAACGCGGAGATGCGAGCCTCCCGCACCGTCGAGCGCGAAGACGTGGAAGCGGCCTACGACAAGTCCAAGTACGTCCACCTCTCGCGACGCCTGCGAGAACTGTCGGACTCCGAGGCCGCACTCGCGGAGGTGATCGCCCAGCACGACGGCCAGCGAGCCGGCGAGATCTACGACGTGTTCAACGACCAGACCGATCTGGGCTACACCCGTTACTCCGAGATCATCAACAAGCTCGATCAACTGGGCGTCATCGAGGCCAGTTACACGAACGTCGACGGCCGCGGGCGCTCGCGAGAACTCACGCTGCAGTACGACCCCGAGGCCGTCCTCGAACGGCTCTGATACCCCCGGCTGTACGTCGACCCCCAGTCCAGACCGCCATTTTTTGTGCCAACAGTCCGTACGAACTGTAATGCGACGACGACTCCTGGGGAGTCCGACGGTGATGACGCTGGCTGCGTTCCTCGCGGTGTTTCTCTGTCAGGAACTCGTGTCGCTGGTCGCGGGCCGCGTCGCGATGCAGTCGCTGTTCGTGCTGACGACGCCGGTGACTCACAACCCCTGGACGGTCGTGACGAGCGTCTACGCCCACAGCGGCGTCTCGCACCTGATCGCGAACGCGGTCGCGCTGGCGGTCGTCGGAATCTTGCTGGAACGCCAGACGACGCCGGCCCGCTTTCACGCCTTCTTCGTGGTCGCGGGGGCGCTCTCGGGGCTCGCCGAGGTGTGGCTCGCACCGCTGACTGGCGCGGTGCTGGGCGGCGCGGGCCAGGTGAGCGTACTGGGCGGGAGCGGGGCGGTCTTCGCACTGGCGGGGTACCTGCTGACCAGCAACCGACTCACGGATCGCGTCGTCGGGACGATTCAGCTCAGCCCCAGGCTGCAACTGGCCGCCTTCGCGGCGATCGCGATCATCGTCACGCTGGCCACGGCCCGGCCACAGGTCGCGCTCGTCGCGCACTTCACCGGTCTGTTGCTGGGGCTGGTGGCCGGCCGCGTCCACGTGTTGCGCCCACGGCAGAAGGGAACCCAGCCAGAGCCAGCGTGATGCTGCCGGCAGTACGAGACGGCTGTGTGTTCGGTACGAGCGGGGGTCGACTGGACCAGTCCACCATCCCCGCAGCTACCGACGGCACTCGATGTGTGTCGGTGGGTTCTGCACTCGAAAGAGAGGGGTGGCGCTACTGGCTGGCCGGGTCGACGAACACTCGCTCGTCGAGGCGGGTCGTCACCCGATCGGCCAGCGTCCGGAGGTTGACGGCGTCTTCGCGGTTGTAGGAGACGAGCGTCTCCAGGGAACCGTCCTCGCCCCGCTCGTGTTCGCGCCACAGACGGACGGCGTCCTCGCCGGAGATGTCCGGACGGTCTCGCTCGATGCCGATGTCCTGCTCGATCTGTTTCAGGCCGCCGCTGAGACCCAGTTGCTTGCAGGTGTACATCAGGTCGAGGTGGGGTCGGTCCAGATCCACGTCGAAGTTGGCTTCGAGGAAGGGCACGTCGAAGCGCTTGCCGTTGAACGTCACCAGCAGGTCGGCGTCGCCGACCGTCGCCCGCAAGCGCTCGGCGGTGAGGTCGTCGCCCGCTACGAGCGTCTCGGTGTCGCCGTCCCGGTGGAAACTCACCGTCGTCACCTGATTGCGCTGCTGGTCCAGCCCGGTGGTCTCGATGTCGAAGAAGCAGGCCCGATCGGCGAAGGTCTCGTAGACGCGCCACCGCTCGCCGGAGGGGAACTGCTCGTCGAAGTACGCCACGTCGTCGTCCGCGAGCCGACGGCGGCCTTCGTCGATGAACGTCTCGATCCGGTCGGCCGTCGTCGGCCCGACCGGGTCCGGTTCGAAGGCGTCCCAGTGGGTGATCCCGGCCTCCCACAGAGTGCGTTCGGTCTGCTCGCCGACACCACGAACCCCGATGAAACTGTTCTCGACGCGCACGCTCCCCTAGGCGGTGTGGTCGCTCATAAATGAGTCGGTCCGGTCGGTCGGCGTCCCGATGACCGAAGCGAGCACTCACCCGCCGCAGTGAAACTCCCACCGAAGCGTCAGCGGTGCTACCCTCGGTCGTGTCAGCGATCGGCCCTGTGAACGGCTAACGCAACGGGCTTTTGCCCGTCCGCACCGAACGACGGTGCATGACTGCCGTCGAGACCAAGCTCGACGCCGCACGGGCCGATCTGGCCGACCGAGAGGGCGTCCTGATCGCCTTCTCGGGTGGCGTCGACTCCAGCGTCGTCGCCGCACTCGCCCACGACGCGCTGGGCGACGACGCCGTCGCCTGTACCGCAAAGAGCGAGACGCTTCCCGAAGCCGAACTGGTCGACGCCAACCGCGTCGCCGACGAGATCGGGATTCGCCACGAGATCGTCGAGTTCAGCGAACTCGACAGCGAGGCGTTCGTCGCCAACGACGACGAACGGTGCTATCACTGCCGTTCGATGCGCCTCTCGGCGATGTACGACGAGGCCCGCCGGCTCGACATCGACGTGGTCTGTGACGGCACCAACGCCTCGGACCCCGGCGAGGGACACCGTCCCGGCCTCCGGGCCGTCGAGGAGCTGAACGCCTACTCGCCGCTGCTGGAACACGACATCACCAAAGAGGAGGTCCGCGAGATCGCTCGCGAGTACGACCTGTCTGTGGCCGACAAGCCCTCGATGGCCTGTCTCTCCTCCCGGATCCCGACGGGGCTGGAAGTGACCGAGGACCGGCTCTCTCGCGTCGAGAAGGCCGAACAGCTCCTGCGGACCTGGGGCTTCGAGCAGTTCCGCGTGCGCGACCACGACGGGCTCGCCCGCATCGAGGTCGGCGACGACGAACTCGACGTGGCACTGGATCCCGACTTCGTCCGGGCCGCCCGCGACCACGTCGCGGATCTGGGCTTCGACCACGTGACGCTGGATCTCCACGGCTACCAGACCGGGAGCGTGAGCCCCGACGACGAGTCCGAGGACGACGACGCCGTCGTCGAAGACGTGTTCTCGACGGAGTACCCGACCGGAGAGTGAGACGGGCTCGCCGAGCGATTTAGATTTCCTACAAGAGAAATGCGAGATTAAACCGCCAATCATTTAGCACCGGCGTCACCTCGGACAGGATATGCCCCCGGTCGTCTACGTCGGTCCACAGGAGCGAGGCCTCGCCTTCGAGCGTGCCGTCACCGGGTCGGTGCTCGCAGTGGAGACGCCCGACGAGCGCGTCCTCGACGATCCCCGCACGTCCTTCGTGGTCGTCGATGCCGTCGGCGAGGTGGACGCGACACGCCTGGCAGACGCCCCCGTGACGGTGCTGGCCGCCGAGACCAGCGACCTCCCGGACGGCGTCGTCGACGAGCGCGTCGCCGTCGACGGAGAGCCCACGGCGGCGCTTGCCGACCACGTCGATACGCTCGCCGACGGGAGTCTCGAAACGGTCGACGAGCAGGGAGAACTGCGACGCCAGAGCGAGCGACTCGACACGCTCACCAGCAGCATCTCACACGACCTCCAGACGCCGATCCAGCTCGCGATCACGCAGCTCGAACTGTACAGAGAGACCGGCGACGAGACCCACCTCGATCGGCTCGCAGACGCTCACGAGCGGATGCAACGCCTGATCGACGATCTCCTGACCCTGGCGCGACAGGGCGACACCGTCGACGAGCCCCAGCGGGTGTCGCTGGCGTCGGTGTGTGAAGACGCCTGGCGCGGCATCGACACCGGCGGAGCGCGACTTCGGGTCCGTGCCGACGCGACGCTCACTACCACGCCCGGACGGCTCGACCGGCTGCTCTCGAATCTCTTCGTCAACGCCGTCGACCACGCCACAGACGACGTGACCGTCACGGTCGGGCTCCTCTCCGACGGCGACGGCTTCTACGTCGCCGACGACGGCGACGGAATCGGCCCGGCCGACCGCGACCGGATCTTCGAGCGAGGGTACACGACGAGCGACGAGGGGACTGGCTTCGGGCTGGCGATCGTCGCCGAGATCGTCGACGCACACGGCTGGTCGATCGCGGTCACGGACCAGCAGTCGGCGGGAGAACCGTCAGGGACACGGTTCGAAGTGTCCGGAATCTCGTCGCTCGAAGACGCCTAGGCCTCTTCTGTCGTCGGCGTCTCGGCGGCGTCGTCGCCCTCACGCCAGCGGAGCACGGCGACGAACAGTTCGTACAGGACCACCAGGCCGACACCGACCAGCGCCGCCCGCGTCGGCGAGAGAGCCAGATCGCGAGCAGCGGTGACGAGCGTCGGCGTCGGGCTCCCGAAGTAGCCGACGACGACCGCACCGAGCCAGACGGGAATCCGGGCGTCTTCGACCGCGAGCCGTGCCTTGAGCGCCCGCCGCGAGCGGCCGTAACGCCGGAGCAGGAAGGCTCCGATCTCGAACAGCGCGATCAGCGCACCCGCGATGATCGCCGGTGTCGCGATCGGTCCACCCGCACTCGCGAGTTGGTCGATCACGACCTGGGGCAGCGCGTCGTAGTAGCCCGGCGGGATCGGGCCGCTGCTGGCGACGTAGCCGCCGAGCGCCGCAGCGAGGTAGGCGACCGGTCGGCGGTCGGCCGCCTCCTCGGCCGTCGGAACCGGCGAACCGGTGCCGGTCCAGCGAAGCAGCGCCAGCGTCCCCTCGAACAGGAAGATCATCGTCACCGCGACGATCAGCGGTGCCATCCCGGTCGGGTCCGGGCTAAAGAGGAAGGCGACGGCAGCGAAGCCACCCCAGAAGTACAGCCGCCGGTCTTCGAGCCACTGGCGGGTCGTCACGCCCATCATGATCGCCAGCATCACCAGCAGCGGAATCTGGAAGACGAGCGCGAAGAAGCCGAGCATCAGGACGATGAGGTTGAACGTCTCGGTCAGGCCGAAGGCCGTCGTCGCCGCCTGCTCGCTGTACTCGGTGAAGTAGGCGAACAGCGAGGGGAGGACGGCGAAGTACGCGAAGCTGACCCCGACGGCCGCCAGCACGAGGCTCGTAGGGACGGCCGCGAGGTAGTAGCGTCGCTCGCGAGGGTAGAGGCCGGGGCGCATGAACCGATAGGTCTGGTAGACGCCGACCGGCAGTGCGATGATCAGCCCGACCAGCGTCGACACCTTCAGACGCGCAAGCACCAGCGAGAGCGGGTGGTAGACGCGAGGCTTGACGCCACAGTCCGGGCCGGGACAGAGCGCCGGGTCGCCCAGGAACGAGTACCACAGGAAGTTGATCAGGTCGTTGGCGTAGAACACGACGATCCCGGCGACGCCGAACATGACGAGTCCGACCGCCAGGAACCGCAGCGCCATCTCCTCGACGTGCTCGGTCAGGGGCATCTCCTCGTCGTCGGGAGCCGTCGACGGCCCGACATCGTCCGGCGGGGACGGCGGTTCGCGATCGCGCGTCGGCCGCGCTGTCGCACTGGCCGCGGTGCCACCGCCTTTCGGCGACGGGCCTGGCGCGTGGACCTGCTTTGGCTCCTCCGAGTCGTCGCTGTCACCGTCGTCGGTGTCCGACGCCGTGTCGGCGTCACCGTCCTCGGAATCGTCGGTGTCCGACGAGTCGCCGGTCTCGTCGGCCCGGCGAGCGTCGCCGCGTGCCTGCGTCTGGTCTCGGCGGGCGGCCGGCGGCAGCTCCTCGTCGTCGTCGGACTCGTCGTCGCCGGACTCGTCGACGTCGTTCGCGGGGTCGTGGTCTTTCCACCACTCCTGTGGATCGTCGTCCGAGTCGGGGGCTCCGTCTTCGTCTTCCTCCGAGTCGGGGGCTCCGTCTTCGTCTTCCTCCGAGTCGGGGGCTCCGTCTTCGTCTTCCGTGTCGGCTGACGAGTCCGAGTCCGCTCTCTCGCGGTCGTCGTCTGCCGGGTCGTCCGCCGAGTCCTCCGTCGCGTCGGACGCGTCGTCGGCTTTCGCGTCGACGGCGGTCGACGAGGGTACCTGCTGCTCGTCGGCCGGCGACTCCTCCGAGTGGGAGTCGGCCGGCTCCTCGCTGGCTCGCTCGTCGTCGCCGTCGCGGTCGCCCATCTGTGGCCCCCTTGGCTGCTCGTTGTTGTAAACTTTCTTTTCGCAGTCCCGACCGGAGCGTTCGCGCGATGAACAAATTGATAACGCAGAGTCGGCAAGTCTCCGACCAGATGTCTACGGGGCTCGACGAAGACACGATGCGGTCTGTCCAGAGCGGCCGCGAGACGATGGGCTCGATGCTCAGAGCCGCGCAAAAACACCTCCAGAAGGTGTTCATCGTCTGGGTCGTCGGCCTCGTCGGAACGATCTACGCGCTCCAGGAGTTCCTGTGGGATCGCTTGAAGGCGGACATGATCGAACGGACCGCCGAAGAGGCCGACATCGTCGCCGTCACGCCCTTCGACGTGATCCTCTTGCAGGTGAAAATCGGGGCGGTCATCGGTATCCTCCTCGCGCTCCCCTTCCTGATCTACTACAGCCGCGACGCGTTGCGCGAGCGGGATCTGTGGCCCGCCGACAGGGTGCCACTGTGGAAGCTCTGGAGTCTGCTGTTGATCGCTATCGGCCTGTTCGCCGGCGGGATCCTCTACTCGTACAACCTCTTTTTCCCGCTGATGTTCGACTTCCTGGCGGAAAACGCCGACGCCGCCGGCTTCCGGCCGGACTACTCGATCACCAAGTGGGTCGGCTTCGTCGCCTT
The DNA here is from genome assembly GCF_058933285.1 of Halomicrobium sp. HArcht1-1. Lineage (NCBI taxonomy): Archaea > Methanobacteriati > Methanobacteriota > Halobacteria > Halobacteriales > Haloarculaceae > Halomicrobium > Halomicrobium sp. HArcht1-1. The sequence continues at coordinate 387,182 of NZ_JBZYDL010000001.1, read as the reverse complement.
GCTCGGCTTCTCGTTCGGGCTGGCGGCGCAGCTCCCGCTGTTTATGAGCGCGCTGAGCTACACCGGCATCGTCCCCTACGAGACGTTCCGTGACCGCTGGCGAGTCGCGGTGGTCCTGATCTTCGGGTTCGGTGCGCTGTTCTCGCCGCCGGACCCGTTCACGCAGGTGATGTGGGCGCTGCCCCTCGTCGGGCTGTACGTCGTCAGCCTCGGTATCTCGAAGATACTGGTGTTGACCAAGCGGGCCGGCGAGGAGGTCGGTGCTGCCACCGTCGCGCGCACGCGCTGGAACAAGCTCGCGGCCGGAGCGGTCGTGGCCGGCGGCGCGGTGTACTACCTGCTCGCGACGCCCGCGTTCCAGTACATCCAGGCGTTCGCGGCGTGGTTCCCCTCCGACCGGCTCACCGGCGACATCGCTCGCCCGGACCTGCTCGGACTGGGAACGGAGACGACCGCGATCGCCATCGCCGCCGTGTTCGGCGTCGTGGCCGCGATCGTCGTCCTGTACTACTACATGATCCAGGCCCTCGACGTGGCGGCCGCCGAGGCGGGCAACTACGGCGATCCGACGGCCATCGACATCGAACCGCTGAGCGCCGGTGCCGTCCGGAGCGCGCCGGTCCAGCGGTTCCAGGAGATGGAAGAGCAGGAAGCGCTCGAACTGGCCCAGTCGGCGATGGACGACGGGAATCCGGACAAAGCCGAGGCGATTCTGGGCCGCTGGGACTTCGCTCAGGACACGATGGCGGGCACGGGTGAGGCAGCCGACGACGAGGACGAGGAGGACGCCGACGTGGTCACCTCGACGACGGCCGGCGTGATGAACGCCTTCACCGAAGAGGAGACCACCGAGGACGACATCGGCGGCTACTACCACGACATCGCCTTCATCCTCGACTCGCTGACTTCGAAGGCGATCTGGTTCGTCGGCACGTTCATGGCGATCTCCGGGGCCGCCTTCGTCTTCCTGTACTCCGGTGGCATCGGAGACATCCGGAACACGTTCGTCAGCAACCTCCCGCCGTCGATGCGGGCCGACGTGACGTTCGTCAACCTCCACCCGGTCGAGCACCTGATCTTCATCGTGAAGTTCTCCGCGATCCTGGGCGCGGTGGCGGTGCTGCCACTGATCGTCTACTTCGCCTGGCCGGCGCTGAAAGAACGGGGCTTCGTCGGCGGCCAGCGGGGCGTGCTCGGGATCTGGAGCGGGACCGTCATCGCGTCGATGATCGGCGGGAGCCTCGTCGGGTTCACCTACGTCGCGCCGACGGTGATCTCCTGGCTGGCCTTCGACGTGCTCCAGTCGGGGATGATCATCTCGTATCGCGTCGCCAAGTTCGGCTGGCTCGTGCTCGCGCTGACGGTCGGGATCGGACTGCTGTTCGAGATCCCGGTGACGATGTTGCTGTTCCACCGCGGGAACATCATCACCTTCCAGTCGGTCCAGGACCGCTGGCGGACCGTCACGCTCGGGGTGTTCGTCGCCGGAGCCCTGTTCTCGCCGAAGGGCATCTTCACGATGTTCCTCGTCTCGATCCCGGTGACGATCGCCTTCCTCGTCGGTCTCGGGGTGCTGTGGCTCTACACCCTCGGTGGCAGACGGGCACCCGAGGGTGCCGAGCCGGCGGACTGATACTGCCGGCTGTCACTTCGCGAAGAGCTTCGCCACTCTGGGTGGCGAAATCGTTCACAGATGTACAGTCGGTAGTATAAGACCGACGACAGGAGACGCGTCGGCGAACACGTCACCCGACGCCGCAGCGAGCCGGGCCGGAAACCTGTTTTTATGTGCGGCGGCGTCCCTACCCTAGCTATGCCCAAGATCAGCGTGGAAGTGCCCGCGGAGCTACTGGACGATCTGGACAAGCACGTCGGCGACGAGGGGAAGTTCGTCAACCGCAGCGAGGCGATCCGAGCGTCCGTTCGCAAGACGCTGGACATCTTAGACGAGATCGACGAGCGAGAGGGGCGACTGGACGACGAGTACTGATGACGTCGGAGCTAGAGAAGATGCTCGCCGGAGAGGCCTACGACCCCAGCGATCCCGAGCTGGTGGCCGGCCGAAACCGGGCCAGCGAACTGACGCGGGCGTACAACGAGACGCCGCCCGACGCCGGGAAGCGCCGCCAGGAACTGCTCGATGAGCTGTTCGGGACGGTCGGCGAGGCGACGGTCGAACCCCCCATCCGGTGTGACTACGGCTTCAACGTCCACGTCGACGACGGCTTCTACGCGAACTTCGACTGCGTCTTGCTGGACGTGTGTGAGATCACGTTCGGCGAGCACTGTCTGCTCGGACCCGCAGTCCACGTGTACACGGCGACGCACCCGCTCGACGCCGCGGAGCGCGCCGACGGACTGGAGATGGGAGAGCCCGTGACCGTCGGCGATCACGTCTGGATCGGCGGCCAGGCCGTCCTGACGCCGGGGGTAACTGTCGGGGACCGTGCGGTCGTGGCCGCCGGAGCCGTCGTCACCGACGACGTGCCGTCGGACGTGGTCGTGGCCGGCAATCCGGCGACGGTCGTCAAAGAACTGTGAGCCGGGCGGCGCGGGCTTCGAAGCGCTTTTGCCGGCCCCGGGGATACGGACGAGCATGTCCCTCGATCGGGAGACGGTCACGCAGATCGCGCTGTCGGCCGTCGCCGTCTTGCTGTTCATCGCCGGTACGGTCGTCGTGAGTACGAACTACGGAGCGAACGGCGACCTCACGCAGGAGGGTGGCATCGCACTCGTGGCAGCCATCGCGGCGTTCGTCGTCGTCATGCTTGCGGCCGGTCTCTTCCTGGAGCGCCGGGAGTTCTGAACGCCGATCGCCGTCGGCCGCGCCGTCAGGCCTCGCTTTCCTCGCCGTTCTCGCGCCAGTCTTCGATCTCCTCGTCGTCGGTCTCGTCGAGTCGGTGTTCGTAGTAGTTCAGCGGATGTGACTCGTTGATCTCGTCCTCGCAGATGTCGTCTTTCCCCTTGCAGTCGCCGTAGGACTGCATCGTCGCACACGAGGGCGTCGAGTACTCCGTGGGACTCGTGTCACCCCGGATGTGGTCGACCTGGTAGCGGGTGGCCTCCTCGCCGAACCCCGGATTGACCTGGAACAGTTCGACGATCTCGTCGGTCGTCATCCCGATCGAGGTCAGGAAGGCCGCCAGCGCGAACCGCGAGTGGTGCTCCAGGTGCTCGCCCTTCTGAACTGCGTCGAGGAGATGCTGCATGCAGGGCGGGAACAGGTCCGGAACGACCGTGTCGATCTCGCGGGTCAGATCCATCTCCGACAGCGTCGTCTGGATAGACTCGACTTCCGCGTCGAGTTCGTCCGCGATGGCGTCCGGCACGTCGAAGGGCAGGCCGTCGTCGATCCGGTGGCGAATCGCCTGCTTGAGCAGCGTGTGGAGTTCCTCCGTCGTCACCGGCACCTCGCCGTCGGTCAGCGCGCGGTTGACCAGTCGCCACTCGTCGCCCCACTGATCGGCCGCCAGTTCGAGGTACGTCCCCACGTCGATCCGGTAGCCGTCCGCGGTCTCGTGGACGGCGGCGGTGAGGTCGAACTCCGCGAGCAGGGCCTGCAGAGACAGCGACTCGGTGTCGCCGTAGCTGAACGACTCCCCGGCGGTGAACTCGCCGACGAACCGCTCGCGTGCGGCCTCGGCCTCGGCCTGTGCGTACTTGCGCGTACAGACCGGCGTGTCCACAAGCGAGACGAGCACCCGCGCGACCGGGTACGACAGCAGTTCCACGCGCGTGCGCCGGTGGGGGTCGCCGACGCTTCCGTCGGTGATCGCCCACTCGACGCGCTCGCGGGCGCGCTCGACGACGACCTCGTCGGTGGCGACGACCTCGCCCAGATCGACCGCCGCTTCCTCGACCGCGTCGCGGGCCGACTGCAAGAACGGATAGCGCGCGTGGAGCGGTTGCATCGCCCGACCCTATCACGCGGGGGCGAATAAATTCGGTGGTCACACCCCGCCACGCTACCAGTCCATCCCGCCGTTGACCCCGATCACCTGCCCGGTCATGTACCGCGACTCGGGGCTGGCGAGGAAGCGCACGACGGGGGCGATGTCCTCGATCGTGGCGAACCGATCCAGCGGGATCCGCTGGAGGATTCGCTCCTGGACGCGCTGGGGGACCTCGTCGAGCATGTCCGTCGCGACGAACCCCGGCGCGACGCAGTTGGCCGTCGAGCCGGTGGCTGCCATCTCCAGGGCCAGCGTCCGAGTGAACCCGAACAGGCCGGACTTTGCGGCCGCGTAGTTGGCCTGCCCGTAGTTGCCCTGCTGGCCGACGACCGAGGAGACGTTGATCAGGCGGCCGTCCTCGGCCTCGCGGATGTCGTCGTAGAAGCAGTGGCTGACGTTGAACACGCCCCCGAGGTTCACGTCGATGACGGCCTCCCAGTCCTCGCGGGTCATCTCCCCGAAGGTCCGGTCGACCGTGATCCCGGCGTTGTTGACGACCACGTCGACCGGGCCGACGGCGTCGTGGATCGTCGTCCGCATCCGTTCGACGGCGTCGTACGCCGACACGTCGCCCTGGACGGCCACCGCCTCGCCGCCAGCGGCCTCGATCTCGTCGACGACCGCCTCGGCGGCCTGTTCGGAGGAACGGTAGTTGACGACCACGGTCGCTCCGTGGGCCGCCACGTCCGTGGCGATCCCGCGTCCGATCCCGCGAGAGGAGCCGGTCACCAGACAGGTCTGTCCGTCGAGCATATCAGCCAGTTCACACCCAGTCGTGAAAAGCGGTCCGCCGGACCGTGCCGACGAAGGAAAGATGGTTTCGAGCGACGCGTCCGGCTACAGCTGGTCGAGCCAGTCCTGGACCCGAGACTCCGTCGTTTCGGCGATCTCGGCCAGCTCGGCCGCGTCGTGCGTTGCGAGGTCGTCGACGGTCTCGATGCCGGCCTCGCGCAGGCGGTCGGCGTAGGTCGGACCGATGCCGTCGACAGACGCCACGTCGGGAGCGTCCTCGCTCTCATCGGCCGCCGCCTCGTCGTCGCTCTCGGCGGCGTCGTCTGCCGGCGACTCCACGTCGATCGGGACGGCGTCCTCGCTCTCGTCGTCCGCCGCTTCGGCCTGTCGGTTGCGTTCCTTGTACCAGTCACACACGTCGGGCCAGAGGTTCTCGTGGGTGCTCGACGAGACCGAGAGACCGATGTGGCCCGTCGAGAACTCCATCGTGGTCACGTCGTCAGAGCCGACGACCTCGTTGAACGGCTTGGAGGCTTCCGGCGGGATGAGGTGGTCGTACTCGCCCATCAACTGAAGCATCGGCATGTCGATTTCGTCGAGGTCGACGTGTTCGCCGCCGATCTCCAGTCGGTCGTTGTAGAGGTCGTTGTCCTGGTAGATCTTCTCCAGGAACTCGACGTAGGCCTCGCCGGCCACGTCGACCCCGTCGGAGAGCCACTGCTCCATCCGTCCGAAGTTCCGGACGAACCCCTCGTTCTCGATGTTCTCGGCCAGGCGGATGTACTTCGAGACGTAGTTGTCGACGGGGTCCATCAGGGCAAAGCCCACGTCGAGCATCTCGGAGGGGACGTTGCCGAACGTCTCGGTCACGTCCTCGGGGTCGTAGTACTCGTCGGAGCCCCACTCTTCGAGGACGCCGCCGGTCTGGTCGAAGCAGAGTCCGGCGGCCATCAGCCCCAGCGCGTTGACCTTCTCGGGGTTCAGCGCCGTGTAGATGACCGACATCGTTCCGCCCATGCAGTACCCCAGGATATTGATGGCGTCCTGGCCCGAGCGCTCACAGACCTCGTCGACGCAGTTCTCGATGTAACGGTTGACGTAGTCGTCGAGCGTGAGGTGCTGGTCGAGCCGGGAGGGCTCGTTCCAGTCGATGAGGTACACGTCGTGGCCCGCCTCCAGCAGGCGGCGCACGACGGAGCGTTCCTTCTGGAGGTCGAGGATGTACGGGCGGTTGATCAGCGCGTAGATGATGAGGATCGGAATCTCTTCTTTGTCCTCCTCGGGAACGTCGATCCCGGCGGCCTCGGCGTCGTAGTGGAGCAGTTGGAGTTTGTTCTCCTCGTAGACCACGTCGCTTGGCGTCTCGCCGACCTCGACGGACTGCATCGTCTCGATGCGTTCGGGCGCGACGCTGGCCTGGTCGGTGGCCTCCGTCATCGCCTCCAGGGACTGGCGCTGCCAGTCGAGTGCTGCCGTGAAGGGATTTGCGGGCGTCATGGGTTATTCCTCGAGGTGGTCGAGGATCTGATCGAGTTTCTGTTCGACCTCGTGCTGGCGACGCTCCAGCTCGACGAGCCGTTCGCCGACTTCTTCGACGTCCTCACGCGTCGAGAAGCCCATCTGGGCGATCGAGTCCTGCCCGATGTCGTCGGCCTGCTGGCGCATCTCCATCATGGTCTCGACGAGCTGGCCGTTGGCGGCGGCGAAGGCGGAGGTACCCATCACGTGCTTGAACGCCTCGTTTGCCGACTGGAGCCAGATGTCGCGAAACTCCGTCGGGTCCACGTCTTCGCCCTGGGCGGCGTCGCCGGTGCGTTCGAGCATCTTCTCGGCGGCGTTCATCCACTCCTCGTAGGCCTGGTTGTACCCCTGGATGCCCTCGGTGACGTTTTCCTCCTCGGGGATCGAGTCTTCGACCGCGTCGGCCCACGACTCGACGAAGGCGGCCTGTGCCTTCATGTTCTGTTCGACCGACTCGGAGACGGCCTCGTTCATCTGTTCGACCATCTCCGTCCACTCGTCTTGCATCTGGTTCGTATCACTCATGGTAAGTTGTTAGTATTCAGAACGAAAAGGTGCGGCGATTTACGCCTCGACGGCGTCGGCGGCCTGTTCCTGGACTTCGCGGACCTGCTCTTGGACCTCTTCGACCTGGTCCTGGAGGTCTTCGAGCTGGTCGCCCCACTGCTCGACGGCCTCGACGGACTGGTCTTCGAGGTCCTCGTGGGCCTCGACGAGCAGGTCGATCTGCTCGTCGAGCGCCGCGACGACGTCGCCGGTCATCTCGTCGTAGGTCTCCGCGCCTTCGTGGAACTCCGCCTCGACGTTCTCGAAGACTTCGGCGTGGTTCTCCAGCAGGAACTCGTACTGCTCGTCGACGGTCGTTCGGATCTCCTCGACGGTAGGCGCGACGCCGGGAACCGTCGACTCGACGGTGTCGAGGTAGTTGTGGACGGCCGTCTGTGCGAGTTCGACGCCGCGTCGCTGTGCGGACTCCTGGCTGTCGAGGCTGCCGAGCATGGCCTCGTTCATGTTCTTCTGGAACTCGATGCTCTGTTTGAGCGCCTTCTGGCTCTGCTCGATCGTCGCGCGCTGCATCTCGAACGCCGTGGTGACTGGGGTTGTGTATTGGCTCATGGGTTACTCCGTGCGGTTCCGCTTGACCGGGAGAACGACTGTCTGGACGATGTCGCCTTCCTCGATGTCGAGGGCCTCTCGCTCGGCGTCGGGAATGGAGATGCGTCCGCCGCTCTGGACGCGGGTCTTGAACGTCGCCATCTGGCTCATCGCACCGAGCTGGTTCATGTCGAAACCGGGCATGCCGCTGCCGGCAGACATCATCTGCTGGAGCATCTCCTGCTGGGATTCGATAGCCTGCTCGCTCGCTTCCTGCATCCCCTTGAACATCGGGGGCCACATCGTGACATCGTTCTCGTCGGTCATCGGGTACTACACTCTATTCCTTTCAACGACATAAAGCTTCCGCTCATCACCAACAGATACCATCAGATGCCATCAGCTGGCAGCCGATCTGGCAGCGAGACGGAATTCGCGGGCGGAAATGCGCCGTTGTCGGGCGGTAGGAGGTGTCTGAACGACGAACAGCGGCTACCACCACCCTTTAATATCGGTGGAACCAATGCTTTTCCAGCAATGAGTTCTGAATCTCACGACAACCCGCTGCTGGACACGTGGACGGAAACGTCCTCACACATGTTCAACAGCGTGGTGGCGGCCAATCGGGCGGCGTTCGCGGCGTTCGGCGTCCGGCCGGACGACGACGGGGACGGCAAGCCACTCCCGGCAGAACGCATCGAGGCCGACGAGGACCTCCCCGAGTGGCACGTCGAACTGAGCGCCGACAACCCCGACCGGCTCGGAGTCGGTGATCGCGTCGAGTTCACGAAACGGATCTCCGACAACGACGTCAAGCAGTTCGCCGCCGCCAGCGGCGACACGAACCCCCTCCACCTCGACGACGACTTCGCCGAGCAGACCCGGTTCCGCGGCCGGATCGCGCACGGCACGCTCGTCGGCGGACTCATCAGCGCCGCCCTCGCGCGGCTGCCGGGGCTGACGATCTATCTCTCGCAGGATCTGGAGTTTCACAACCCGGTCCGCATCGACGACCGCCTGACGGCCGAAATCGAGATCGTCGAGGATCTGGGCGACGACCAGTACCGCCTGACGACCCGCGTCGTCGACGACGGCGACGTGGTCATCGACGGCGAGGCCGTCGTCCTCATCGACGAGATGCCCGACGAAAGCTAGAGTAGCAATTGAAAGTCAATGCACACCCGATCGCACGACAGCAGTGCGATCGGTGTGTCAATCGTTTCAATTGTTACTATTGAGAAACGCCGTTACCGCCCGATTGAACCGCTCGGGTCGTTCCCTGTGGGGCCAGTGCCCACACCCCTTCGCCGCCAGGAACTGCCCGTCTGGCAACAGCTCACTCGCTCGTTCCGACCACGACACCGGGAGCAGCGGGTCTTCCGAGCCGTGGACGAGCAGCGTCGGAACGTCGAGCTCCGAGAGCCGTGCCGTGTAGTCGGTACGGAGGCCGTCGGCCTGGAACTCGTGGCGCTGCCAGCTCCGGAGCGTCCGCATGGTCGCCGGTGAGATCGTCTCGTACACGTCGTCGACCAGTTCGTCCGGCAGCGTCGCCCCGGACATCGTCTGGAGACTGGTCCGGACCGCCGCGCGCGAGCCCATGCTCCCCCAGAGCAGGCTGTCCGCGAACGGGACCCGGAGGGCGAGACTGGCACCGGTCCGCCAGTAGGCGTCGGCACCGAGGCCGTAGCTGTCGACGAGCACCAGCCGCTCCGGGCGACCGCCGTCGAGCGCGTGGCCGAGCGCGACCGCACCGCCCATCGACACGCCGACGACGCTCGCGCCGGAGATGGCGAGTTCGTCGACGAACGCCGACAGTGTGTCTACGTAGTAGTCCGTCGTATACGTTCGGCGGGGTTTCTCGCTCTCGCCGTGGCCCGGGAAGTCGAGCGCGTAGACGGTGTACTCCTCGGCCAGTGCGGGGAGCGCGTACCGACCGGACACCGCCGCCGCGTCGAGGCCGATCCCGTGCAAGAAGAGCAGTGGCGGTCCGTCACCGGCGGTGAGATATCGGACGGTGACGTCGTCGCCGTCAACCGACAGCGTCGTAGCGTTCGACTCGATCGACTCGTTCATCGCCTCGAAGTCGGGGTCTGAGAGACATGAGCCTTCGGACTGCTGACAGGGCGACAGCGCCGGCCGTCGACCGCAAGCGGTGTCGGGCGAGGGCTGGCCGGGGACAGTCGTCTTTTTCAGGCGGCCGTGCGAGGCGTCGGTATGGTCGTCGGAGACGTAACGACAGGAACGGAACTGCTGGTCGTCGGCGGCGGGCCGGGCGGGTACGTGGCCGCCATCCGGGCCGCTCAGCTCGGCGTCGACACCACACTCGTCGAGCGAGACGCCTACGGTGGGACCTGCCTCAACCACGGCTGTATCCCCTCGAAGGCGCTGATCTCGGGGGCAGACGTGGCCCACCGGGCCGGCCAGGCCGAGGAGATGGGCGTCTACGCCGATCCCGCGGTCGACCTGGCCGGGATGGTCGAGTGGAAAGACGGCGTCGTCACCCGGCTGACGCGGGGCGTCGAGTCGCTGGCGAAGTCGGCCGGCGTCGAGCTGATCGAGGGCGAGGCGACCTTCACTGGCGAACACACCGCCCGGATCGCCCACGGCGGCGACGGGCAGGGGTCGGAGTCCGTCGAGTTCGAGTACGCGGTCGTCGCCACGGGGAGCCGCCCGATCCAGGTCCCCGGCTTCGAGTTCGACGCCGAGCCGATCCTCTCCTCGAAGGAGGCACTCGCACTGGAGTCGCTGCCCGAGCGGCTGCTGGTCGTCGGCGCGGGCTACATCGGTATGGAGCTGTCGACGGTGTTCCAGAAGCTCGGCAGCGAGGTGACCGTCGTCGAGATGCTGGACGAGGCGCTGCCGGGCTTCGAGGACGACATCGCCACGCTGGTCCGGGAACGGGCCGAGGAGATCGGCGTCGACTTCTACTTCGGCGAGGCGGCCGACAGCTGGGAGCAGGCGGGCGAGGAGATCGTCGTCCACACGGAAGACGAAGACGGCGATCTGACGCGGTTCGACGCCGAGAAGGCACTCGTCGCGGTCGGTCGCCAGTCGGTCACGGACGGGCTGGGACTGGACGAGCTGGGTATCGAACCCGACGAGGACGGGTTCCTGGCGACGGACGAGCAGGCCCGGACCGACGCCGAGCACGTCTTCGCCGTCGGCGACGTGGCCGGCGAGCCGATGCTGGCCCACAAGGCGATGGCCGAGGGCGAGGTCGCCGCGGAGGTCGCCGCGGGCGAGCCGGCCGCACTGGACCACCAGGCGGTCCCGGCCGCGGTCTTTACCGAACCGGAGATCGGGACCGTCGGCATGACCGAAGCGGAAGCCGCCGACGCCGGGTTCGACCCCGTCGTCGGCCAGATGCCGATGCGGGCGAACGGTCGCGCGCTGACGATCGACGAGAAAGAGGGGTTCGCCCGGATCGTTGCCGACGACGAGACCGGCTTCGTCCTGGGCGCACAGATCGTCGGCCCGGAGGCCTCCGAGTCCATCGCCGAGGTCGGCCTGGCAATCGAGATGGGCGCGACGCTCGAAGACATCGCCGGCACGATCCACACCCACCCGACGCTCTCGGAGGCCGTCCACGAGGCCGCGCTGGCGGCCCGCGGCGAAGCCATCCACACGCGGTGACGAAGCCACTTGAACTGGCCTGTACCCGTATTCTTTCGGCAACAACCGGCGAATATTGAAGGGAAAGCGTTAAGTCTGAGATTAAGAAAGGCATGCCTAACGAGACGAAAGATGTCACCGGAACAACAGCGCAGCGACGGAATCACCGACGCCGTCCTCTCGGATTCGGCCTACGAGCGGGTGCGCGTCCTGCGGGACTCGCTTTTCGCACAGCCGATCCCCTGGAAGTTGCGTGTCCAGGGACTCTTGCTCGCGGTGCTTGCCGCGACGGTGCCGCTCTACTGGCTCTATCCCGACAGCGTCGCCAGCTATCTGACGACGACCGACCCGATGACCGCGACGCCGAGGGTCGCGCTGCTCGGCGCGTTCGGCGGGACGATGGTGCTTTTCTCGGCCGTCTTGCTCGTCGGGGCGGCGCTGTACCGCGTCGAACACGCGCCCCTGACCGAACAGCAGGCCTACCAGGTCCTCACCGTCGAGGACTTCGCCGGTGGAGTCAGCCTCGCGATGGGCGGGTTCGCGATCGCGATCACGACCGGCTCGATCGCCATGGGAGTGTTCGGCGGCGACGCCGTCGGGTCCTACGTGGCGACCATGGGACAGAATCCCCTCGCTGGCTCGGTGTACGGGCTGTCGCTTGGCTCCGTCGGCATCGGGGCGCTGTCTGCCAGCGCCGTCGTCCTCGTGGCACACTGGTACGTCGACCGTCGCTTCCGCCGACTGTAGCCACGCGACCACGATTCTTTTCACGTCGAGCGCTGTACCGGCTGGTATGAAGATGCTCACGCTGGGGCCGGCCGGAACCTACTCCCACCGGGCAGCCCGCTCGGTCGCCGACGACGACGAGATCGAGTTCCGAGAGTCGCCGACAGCCATCGTCCAAGCGGTCGCAGACGGCGAGGCGGATCGCGGCGTCGTCGCCGTCGAGAACAGCATCGAGGGATCGGTCACGGAGAGCCTCGACGCCTTCGCGGGCTACGAGGTCGCCGTCGTCAAGGAGATCATCACGCCGATCCGTCACGCGCTGCTGGCCCAGCGCGACGACTTCGAACTGGTCGCCAGCCACGCCCAGGCGCTGGCTCAGTGTCGGTCCTACCTGGACGCCAACTACCCCGACGCCGAACTGGAGGCCGTCGCCTCCACCGCTCGCGGCGTCGAGCGCGCCCGCGACGACCCGTCGGTCGCCGGTATCGGCCACCCGGACAACGGCGGCGAGGGCACCGACCTGCAGGTGCTTGCCGAAGACATCCAGGACCAGTCCTCGAACGCCACGCGCTTCGTGGTCGTCGCGCCGCTTGCCGAGCGGTCCGACGCCGGCTCGAAGTCCTCGCTGATCGTCTACCCCAACGTCGACTACCCCGGACTGTTGCTGGAGATGCTGGAACCGTTCGCCGACCGCAACATCAACCTCACTCGGGTGGAGTCTCGCCCCAGCGGCGAGCGACTGGGCGACTACGTCTTCCACGTCGACGTGGAGGCCGGCCTCTACGAGGAACGGACCCAGAAGGCACTGGCAGACATCGAAGCCATCGCCGAGAAGGGATGGGTGAAGCGGCTGGGTTCGTACGACTCCGAGACCGTCCTGAACTGATACTGCCGGCAGTACGAGACGGATCGCCGTCGCCGTTTGCCCGGTCGACCACGGCGTCCGGCCGACGCTGTGTGGACGGCCCGGGAGACGACGGAGCGAGTCTCCCCGTGGCGTGGGGTTGGTCTGGTGAAAGTCTACGACACTCTGTGAGGACGGCCGGCGACCGCTTTTATCCCGGCACCCGACCTACGGTGACACATGGACGACTCGAAACCGACAGACCCATTCGAAGAGCTGGAACGGGCCTTCGACCTCGTGAGCGAGCAGTTCGGCACCAAGCGTACGGGCGTCCCCGTCGACGTGCTCGATACGGGCGACGAGATCGTCGTCCGCGCCGACCTCCCGGGCCGGTCGAGCGACGCCATCGACGTGACTCTCGAAGACGACACGCTGCTGACGATCAGCGCGGCCGACGACGAGCCCGACCGGGACGGTCGCTACGTGAAGCGGGAACGACCCCGGCAGGCCGCCCGTCGGACGGTGCGCCTCCCGGAGGCCGTCGCTCCCGAGGCGACGACCGCCAGCTACGACGACGGCGTCTTGACCGTCGAGTTGGGCAAGCAGTCCACGGACGGCGGCACGTCGATCACGGTGGAGTGACGATGGTGCTCGACACGGGCTCGGACGCCCCGGCGATCAGCGCCCGGAACCAGCGGGGCGAGCGCGTCGAACCCGACTTCGGCGGTGCGACGGTGCTCTACTTCTATCCGCGAGACGATACCGACGGCTGTACGACTCAGGCTCGCCAGTTCGACGACCACTACGACACCTATCGCGACGCCGGCATTCCCGTCTACGGCGTCTCGACCGACGACGTGGACAGCCATCGCGCGTTCGCCGAGGACCACGACCTCGCGTTCGACCTGCTGGCCGATCCCGACGGCGAGATCGCCGACGCCTTCGACGTGCCCCTCGACGACGGGCGCGCGGTCCGGACGACGTTCGTCATCGCCGCGGGGCGCGTCGTCGGCCTCTACGAGGGCGTCCGACCGGACGGCCACGCTCGGGACGTGCTCCGGGATCTGGCCGAACTCGGCCTCGTCGATCCCGCCGAGTGACGCTCACCGCCCGCGCCAGAACAACACCGCACCGGCGGCCAGGACCAGCAACTCCATCGACGCTGGCGGGAGGCCGACGGGACTCGTCCGGACGGTGCTGCGAATCGTCATCGAGACGGTCCCGAGCCCCGACAGTGAGACCACGCGCCCGTCGACCGCGAACACCTGCGCGACGATGCGGTCACGCGAGACCGGCGGTTCGCCGGCCTGCTGGTCGGTGACGGGGTTCGCGTCGCCTTTCGTCACGAACCCCTCGTCGGTCCGGGCGACGATCCGGTGGGTGACCAGTCCGCCGGCCTCGATCTCCTGGGAGCGATAGACGATCACGTCGCCGGGCTCGGGATCGTCGGCGACGGCCGCCGGCACCGCGACGAACCCGTCACCGGTCGACAGCGCCGGGTCCATGCTCCCGCTGTTGACGTAGCTGATCGGGGCGATCTGTCCGAACACGCTCACGAGGACGAACGCGGCGAGCAAGAGCGCGACCGTCCGCCAGACCACCCGCGAGCCGGGGACCGGCGACTGGGACTCGGGAGGGCGCGCGGGACCGCGACCGTGGCTCGGATGTCGATCACTCACACCGTACACATGTGGTCGAAACTACATAATTGTTTGTGAGTGACTACCACAGACTGGCGGCGTGTCGTCGATAGAACCCGAGAGCATTATCAACGCAGGCGTCGAACGTCGAGACATGGCAGCAGAAACCGACGGCGGCTCTGGACTCCGGACGGTCACGCCACTGGCCGACGAGAGCGACGACAGTCAGATGAACGCGATCGGCTGGCTCATCTTCGCCGGCATGCTCGTGGTCATGCTCCCGGTGTTGCCGATCCTCGCACTGATCTGGCTGGTCGACAAGCTCACGAACTGAGGTCGGTCCCGACGAGTTCGAAGTCGGTCCCCGACCCCCCGTCGCTGGCGTTCTCGTAGGCGACGTGGGCACAGGCCACGTCCTGAATCGCCAGCCCGGTCGAGTCGAAGACGGTCACGCCGTCGATCCCGTCTCGGCCGGGTCGGTCGCCGACGACGAGATCTCCGAGTTCGGCGTGGATGTCGTCGTCGTCCAGTCGCCCCTCGCTCCAGGGGACGTTGATCTCGCCCGAGTGGGTACACTGCTCGTAGTCGTCGATCACGATGGTCGCGTCGAGCAACACCTCGTCGGCGATCTCGTGTTTCCCGGCGGCGTCGGCCCCCATCGCGTTGACGTGAGTCCGGTCGCCGACGGCGTGGATGATCGGCTCCGAGACGGGCGTCACCGTCGAGAGCACGTCGCAAGCGGCGGCCTCCTCGATCGTCCCGCCGCGCACGTCGAAGCGGTCCGCGAAGTGATCGACGAACGCCTGCACCGCCGCCTCGTCCTGATCGGCGACGACGACCGTCTGGATGTCACGGACCTCGGCGATGGCTTCGAGCTGGGTGTAGGCCTGCACGCCCGCACCGACAAGTCCCATCGACGAGGCGTCGGGGACCGCGAGGTGGTCGGTCGCGACCGCCGACGCCGCGCCGGTCCGCTTCTGGGTGAGGAGTGTCCCGTCCATCACGGCCAGCGGGAAGCCGTTGCGGGGATCGGAGTAGATCAGCGTCCCCAGTACTGTCGGGAGGTCGTACGAGTCGGGATTGTTCGGGTGGACGTTGACCCACTTGAGCGCCGCGGCGTCCCACTCGTCGGCGGCGACGTAGGCCGGCATGGACCGAAAGTCACCGTCGTACTGTGGGAGATCGACGTAGGACTTGGACGGCATGACGACGTCGCCGCGTGCGTACGCACCGAACGCGTCGGAAACGGCGGCGATCACGTCTGCGAGCGGTGTGTGTTCGTCGACGGTATCCGGACCGAGTAGTAAGGTCTGCATACGTGTGCCTGTGTCCCCCTCTCACTTAGTCACTGGGCGAATCTGGCGGTACGGAACGACTTACTATACGCTCGCCCGCCGGGAGTTTTCGTGAGGTTCGATAGCAATGTACAATGTCCTCATGCCGATCGACAGCGACGAGGGGCGTGCGATGGGGCAAGCCCGGGCTGTCAGCGAGTTGCCGGCCGCCCGCGACCAGATCACGGTGACGCTGTTGCACGTCTTCGACGACGAGAACGTCGCCGAGAACACGTCGCCGACGCAGATCACGGCCGGTCGCAACGTCCAGGAGTGGTTCCGCGACCGTGGGATCACCGTCGAGACGGCGAGCACCAGCGGCGACCCGTCGAGCGAAATCCTCGATGCGGCCAGTCGGATCGGGGCCGACCAGATCGTCCTCGGCGGTCGGAAGCGATCGCCGCTGGGCTCGCTGATCTTCGGGAGCGTCAGTCAGGCAGTCATGCTCGATGCCGCGATCCCGGTGACGATCACCGGCGGGCTCGACGAGCGAGCGCAACCGTCCCATCAGTGTCCGTCCTGTGGCGAAGAGTACTACGACGACCCCGGGACCGAGATCACGACGTGTCGCAGTTGTGGCGGTTCGAAGGTCGAAGCCGTCGACGCGTAGCCGGAATCGATCGGGCGCGCCGACGTCTCACCGCGGTGTGGCCGAGTGAGAGCGAACCGGGCGACGGCCGGCCCGACGCATCCGGGCCACGAGAAAGGAAAATAGTTATTCGCCGTCACACACACCCCGGTATGGTCCCCCTCCAATCGCTGTCCGCACAGATCACCGACTGGCTCGGCCTGATCGCCACGCTGTTGGCACCGGGCGTCGTCGCGACCGTTCTCTGGACGCCCTTTCTCGTCGCAAAGCGCGTTCGCTCGCTGTTCTGGACGCTCCCGCCCACGGAGTCGCTGCTCCCGTCGTACGTCCTCGCCGGCCTCTGTGGGTCGCTGCCGTTCGTCGGCGGACTCCTCGCCGTGTTCGCGAGCGGTGCGTCGAACGACCCCCAGACGGGTGCACAGTTGAGCAACAGTCTGATCGACGTCGCGATCGTCGGAACGGTCGGCTACGCCGTTGGCCTCCCGGTCGTCGCCGCGCTCGGGCTCCCACGAGCGGGCCTGGACTGGGACCCCACCGGCTACGCGGCGTCGACGTGGCTGTTGCTGGCGGTTGGCGGCGTCTGGTACGCGCTGGTGTTCGCCGTTCCGCTCGTGTTGCTCGGCGTCGTCTTCGCACTCCCCACCTGACAGAAAAGAGCGCCACTGTCGAGCGGGAGTCCGACGGTCCGACCGTCGGCGACGTTTGGTCGCTTCATCCCCGTCTTGCTCCCGGATGTCTCGCCACGGGCCGAGGGTCGGTTCGCCTTTCGACACCGGTCACTCCGGTTCGGCCAGCCCCCACTCGATGTTGCTCCACAGTCGTTCCCAGACGTAGTACAGCACCGTCTTCGCGACCGCCGCCGAGAGCCCGATCTTCGCCGAGGCTCCGAACTCGCCGGTAAAGAGGAAGGCGACCGCGAAGACCACGCTCGTGGCGAACAGGCGATAAGAGGCAGCCTTCACGATCGATCGACGGTGGGTCTCCACGGTGTCACACCTCCCAGATCACGGAGCGTGATCGCAACCGGTCCGTCGCCGACAGTAGGCACTGAAAACGAATCACGGGAAAACCGTTTGGACCGCCGACACTAAAGTCTAATTAAATGTAATTAGAGGGGTGCCATCCAGACGATCGACACTTCGCCGTCTCGATTGCCTCGACACACCCACCCACTCCGTTTGGGCAGCTACACCGAAACCGGCCGGTCGGCGTACGCGTCGGAACCACGTTCGAAGATGGCCGCGACGTGG
This sequence comes from Halomicrobium sp. HArcht1-1, assembly GCF_058933285.1. Classification (NCBI taxonomy): domain Archaea; kingdom Methanobacteriati; phylum Methanobacteriota; class Halobacteria; order Halobacteriales; family Haloarculaceae; genus Halomicrobium; species Halomicrobium sp. HArcht1-1. The sequence continues at coordinate 369,886 of NZ_JBZYDL010000001.1, read as the reverse complement.
ACGACGAGCATCGCCTCGGCGTCGGACGGTGTGGCCGGTCGGATCTCGTAGTCGGTAGTCATCGAATCGCTCTCACTCGACGTATCGTGCGGGAGCCGAGAGCCCGAACTCCGCGACCGTGGTCGCGTCGATTCCCTTCTTCGTGTAGATGTCGGGCTTGTAGTACAGCACCCCGTTCTCACCGTACTCCCTGCGGAGGTAGTCCCTGACGCGGTGAACGTCAGCACGGTCGAAGTAATTCGGCGTGTAGACAGTCAGGAGGTACTCGTCGTACATAGAGAGGTTCTCGAAGCCGAACGTCGTCATGGCCTTGACCGCCCAGACGATCCCGTCCTCGGCGTCGGCGACGAGCTTCGGAAACAGGTCTTCGATCCGCTCTGGCGACCCCGTGATCTGCCACTTGCCGGTGAGCAATTCCTGATCGAGTGCCTCGCGGTCGATCTCCCGAACAGTGTCGCTGTCTGCTGGCGGGAGGTCTTCGACGGTCGTCTCGTCAGCGCGGGCGATACTGTACTCCGAGAAGTAGGCGTCGCCAGCGACCGTCGGCGAGTCGCTCACGTCCCGGCTGCGGAGCCAGTACTGTTCCTCGGCCGTGATTTCGAGTGGCGATTGCATACAAAGATTGTCTTCAGAACGACTGTATAAATACATAGTCCTGCCGGGGTGAAAGTGAAAGTAAGCATACCGCGAGCATTCGCGCGAACGAGCGGTCCGAAGGACCCGCTCGTTCGAGCGATTCACCGAGCGCGAAGCGCTCGGCCTTTTTCATCGACGTTCGATAGAGCGGAGCTCTATCGCAGCCCATCAGAAGTCTTCGACTTCTGAGGACGTTTTTGCGCGAGTGGTGCGCCGAAGGCGCGTGCGAAGCGGAAAACGGTCGTTTTACATCATGCCGCCCATGCCACCGCCCATGCCGCCCATGCCGCCGCCCATTCCGCCGGGCGCGCCGCCGGGGCCGCCGGGTGCGTCGTCCTCGTCGTCGTCGCTGCCGCCACCCTTGAGGTCGCCGGCAGCGATCACGTCGTCGATGCGCAGGATCATCACGGCCGCCTCGGTGGCGGACTCGATGGCCTGGGTCTTGACGCGGAGGGGCTCGACGACGCCGTCCTCGGTCATGTCGACGACTTCGCCAGTGTAGGCGTCGAGACCGGACGTGGTCGCGCCGCCGTCGTGCTTGCTGCGCAGGTCGACCAGCGAGTCGATCGGGTCGAGACCGGCGTTCTCGGCGAGCGTGCGCGGGACGACGTCGATGGCGTCGGCGAAGGCCTCGACGGCCAGCTGCTCGCGGCCACCGACGGAGTCGGCGTGGTCACGCAGACCGAGTGCGAGCTGTGTCTCGGGGGCACCGCCGCCGGGCAGGACCTTGCCGTCCTCCAGCGTGGCGGCGACGACGCCGAGCGAGTCCTCGATGGCGCGCTCGACCTCGTCGGCGACGTGTTCGGTGCCACCGCGGAGGATCATCGTGACGGACTTGGCCTCGTCGACGTCCTCGACGAAGATGCGCTCGTCGCCGGCCACGTCCTTCTGTGCGACCGAGCCCGCGAAGCCGAGGTCGTCCTCGGTCACGTCGGCGATGTTCGAGACGATCCGAGCGCCGGTCGAGCGCGAGAGGGCCTTGATCGTGGACTTCTTCGCACGGCGGACGCCGAGGATGCCCTCCTGTGCGAGGTAGTGCTGGGCCATGTCGTCGATGCCCTTCTGGGCGACGACGACGTCGGCACCGGCCGCTTTGAGGTCGTCGACCATCTCCTTGAGCTGTTCCTCTTCCTGGTCGAGGAACTGCTGGAGCTGGTCCGGGTCGGTGACGTTGACTTCGGTGTCGAGTTCGGTCTCGGGGACCTCGATCGCGGTGTCGAGCAGCGCGATGTCGGCGTCCTCGACGGCGTAGGGCATGTTGTCGTGGACGCGCTCCTTGTCGATGATGACGCCCTCGACGAGCTCGGACTCGTCGGTGGAGCCACCGACGACGACCTCGAGCTGGATGTTGTCGGTGTCGACCTCGCCGTCGTCTGCGACGGACTGTGCGGCGCGAACGACGAGATCGGCGAGGACGTCCTTGGAGGACTCTGCGCCCTTGCCGGTCATCGCCGTCGCGGCGACCTTCTCGAGCATCTCGGTGTCCTCGGGGCCGACCTCGATGGCCTGCTCTTCGAGGATCTCCTTTGCCTTCTCGGCGGCCTGGCGGTACCCCTGTGCCAGGATGGAGGCGTGGATGTCCTGGTCGATGAGGTCCTCGGCTTCCGAGAGGAGTTCACCGGAGATGACGACCGCGGTCGTCGTGCCGTCGCCGACCTCGTCTTCCTGGGTCTGGGCGACTTCGACGATCATGTTGGCCGCGGGGTGCTCGATGTCCATCTCGTCGAGGATGGTGACACCGTCGTTGGTGACGACGACGCCGCCGGAGTCGTCGACGAGCATCTTGTCCATGCCCTTCGGGCCGAGTGTCGTCCGTACGGCCTCCGCGACGGCCTGTGCGGCCGTGATGTTCATCGACTGTGCGTCCTTTCCGGAGGTTCGCTGGGAGTCCTCTCCCAGCACGATCATGGGCTGACCCTGCATCTGGCGCTGACTCATACGTCCGATTGATTGAATGTGCTTCTATATAAAGATTGTGGACCCGGAAGCCAGACCGCCGGAGAGACAGCCCAGCCTGTATTTGACAAGGGTTGTCACGGTGGTTTTAAATACGATATCGCGAGCGGCCACGAGCGCGCCTCGTGGCGGCGCTGTGGCTGGGCACAGTCGAGACCGGTAGAAACGGCGCGGGAGTCAGCCGTGGAACTGGTGGTAGTTCAGTCCCTTCTGTTTCATCTCGTTGTGCTTGCGTTCGAGGAACGAGTAGACCGAGCCGTGTGGTGCGCCTTCGAGCAGCATCTCGGCGGCCTCACGGACGGCGTCGACCTGTTCCGGGCCACCGATGATCCCCAGCGTCGAGCCGTAGATCACGACAGACGCGCCGGTGAGTTCCTCCATGAGCTCCCGGGTCCGACCGCCCTCACCGATGAGGCGTCCCTTCTGTCGGGTGAAGTCGTTCTGGTTGCGGGAGGCGGCGTCGATGTCGACCACGTCGAACATCATCATCTCGTCGTCGAGCAGGGCGAGCGCGTCCTCCGGGTTGAAGCCGCGACCGATCGCCTTCACGATGTCGGGGCCTTTCAGTCCCGTGATCGGGTCGCCGACGGACTCGACTTCCACCGAGCCGGATTCGGAGTCGATATCGAGGCGAACTTCGGCTCGGTCCTCGATCTCGCGCATGGTCTCACCCCCTTCGCCGATGAGTGCGCCGATGCGGTCCTGCGGAATCTTCACGTGTTGCATAATATGTTGCGAGCTACTGTATCCGGACAGTTAAGCGTTCGTCTGTGGCCGTCAGCTACCCGTCGGCCGCCTCGTCGGCCCGCGTGACCGTGGCGAGCAGGTCCTCGGCGGTCACGTCCACGCCCTGTCGTGCGAAGAAGTTCGCGACGTTCTCACAGTCCCGTTCGAGGTAGTCCCGCGCGTTGCCGTGGTGGACCGTTACCGCCTGACCCAGATCGATGACGACGAGCTGACCCTCGTGGAACACGATGTTGTACTCGGAGAGGTCGCCGTGGACGAGCCCCGCGTCGTAGAGACGGCGCATGTACTCCCTGACGACCTCGAAGGCCGTCTCGGGGTTCTCGATGTGGACTTCGTTGAGCCGCTTGGCACGGCCGTCCTCGGTCGCGATGTACTCCATCACCAGTACGTTGCGCTGGACAGCGATCGGTTCGGGCACGCGGACGCCGGCCTTACGTGCCCGCTGGAGGTTCGCGAACTCCTTGCGGACCCACGCGGTGACGACCTTCTTCTTGTCCGAGCCGATCCCCTCGAAGCGCGGGTCGCCGTCGAGATACCCCCGCATGTCGCGGAAGTCCGAGGCGTTGATCCGGTAGATCTTGACCGCGACCTCCTCGTCCCGTGGTGCCCCGTCGCCGCCCGACTGTCCCGAGGCGCTGCGTGCCTCGCTGTCGCCGGCCAGTGCGGTGTAGACGTTCGCCTCCTTGCCCGTCGAGATGGGGCCGCCGAAGGCGTCGATGTGTCCGTCCTGGACCAGTTTGTACAGCGCGCCGTACGTGGCGTCGTCGAACACCGACGCCGTCACTTTGAACTGCTCGGTGTTCTTGATCCGCTTGCGAAACTCACTGAACTCGCGGTCGCGCGTCCGCGCGATCTCGTCTGCCTCGGTGTCAGAAACGTCGATCGACTCCCACTCGTCACCGACGCCGTCGGCCTCCTCGGTGTCGACGAGCCCGAAGTCGCCGTCGTCGCTCATCGGTCGCCCCCGAACGGTGGCGGCGTCATGTGTGCGTGGCCATCGTTACTCCTGGATGTGCCCCTCTTCTTTGAGCTGGTCGGCCTCCTGCTTGTCGTAGCGCCAGGTGATGTCGGCCTTCTCGTCTTGCCAGTCCCACGGTTCGACGAGGACAACGTCGTCTTCCCGGATCCAGATGCGCTTTTGCATCTTCCCGGGGATGCGCGCGGTGCGTTCGACGCCGTCCATACAGCGTACTTTCACGCGGTTGGCTCCGAGCATGTTCGTGACGATGGCGAACACCTCGTCGTCTTCGGGCATCCGGAGGTTCTTGCGGCCTTCGTTGTCGCTCATACGCCACCTTTTGATGGCGAACGGTTTAAGGCTTGTACGGTTTTGACCGAATCGACCGGTCCAGCGAGTGGCAACGCCCAAGTTCCCCTTGGGCCTACGACCGGGCGATGAGTACGACGCTGCCCGAGGACGCCGACGAGTGGGTCACCGAGTGGCACGGTGCGCTGGCCGACCGACCGGCCTTCGCCGAGGCGGCCGCCGACTTCGCCGCGACCTTCCGCTTCGAGATCACGCCGGACGAGGCGTACGACGGCGATCCGATCGTCGTCCGACTGGTCGTCGACGACGGAGCGTGTCCCGTCGCGGAACTCGCGACGGAGTTCGACTACGACTTCGCGCTTCGTGGCCCCTACGAGGCCTGGAAAGCAATGTTGCGGGGCGAACTCGACGCAGCCGAGGCCGTCATGGACGGCCCCTTCACCGTCGAGGGGAACACGATCGAGTTGCTCCAGCGCCAGGCGGCCGTCGCAGCGCTGGTCCAGGCGGCCCGAGACGTGGAGACGACCTTCGCGTACTGATACTGCCGGCTGTAAGTCCGTGAAGAATGTCGCGACCACGGGGTCGCGAATCTCTTGAAGCAGTTACAGTCGGCAGTGTGAACGTCGAGTCGGACCACAGCCCTTACCTCCCTCCCTCGCACCAGTCGGAGTATGCTCGACAAACTCGGCATCGCCGGGATCCTCGGCGTGGTCGTGATGCTCGGCGGGATCGCGCTGGTCGCGTGGGTGGCACCCATCGTCGCCGCCGGCATCGCCTTCGTCGTCGCCGGTCTCGGACTGATCGTCTACGGGATGGTCAAGAATCTCATGACTGCCTTCGGCCTCGGTGCGGGCGGGCTCCCCTAGCTCTCCGGTCGATCCGCGCGGTGTTCGCTGATGATCTGGTCGACCAGCTCGGCGTTTTGCTCCCGTTTCCGTGCTTCGGCACGCTCCTCCCAGTCCTCGATGGCGGCCTCGACCTCGTGTTCGCGAGCCACCGCGAGTTCGTCGACCTCCTGGACGGTCACCATCTCCGCGGGCGCGACGGGAACGTCGTGCTCGAAGAGGATCTCGTCGGCCACGTCCGAGAGCCCGCCGTTGCGCAGGACGATCCGCGGGTTCACCGCTGCCAGCCGCTGGGCGGTCGACCGGCCCGCGCCCGAGGCGTCCCGCAGCAAGATCACGTCGTCCTCGACGAGGCCGACGGCCTCGTCGGCGGTCGCGATCGCGTCGCTGGTGAACTGCTCGATCACTTTCACCGACACCAGCCCCTCCTGTTTCTCCGACACGTCCGCGAAGTTCGAGTGGTCGAGCTTCCACAGCCCCTTGAGCCGTTCGAGCTTCGATTCGAGGGCCTCGCGGTCCTCGCGTTCGGCTTCGAGTTCGCGTTCGAGGCGCTCGTTTTCCCGCTGGAGGCGCGTGACCTCGCGGTCCTTGCGCACCTCGCGACGTTCCTCGCTGCGGGCCTGTGAGAGTTCCCGCTCTTTCTCCGCGAGCTGGTCGTCTTTCTGCTGGATCGTCGCCTCCAGATCGTCGACGTGGCCTTCCAGGCGCTCGACGCGGGCCCGGAGCCGTTTGATCTCTTTCTCCTCCTCGGTGAGTTCGCGGGGCGTGTGTTCGGTCTGTTCGTCGCCGTCGCCGCCGTCGTCGGCCAGATCGTCGAGGACGCTCTCGACGGACTCGCCCCCGGCGACGACCCGCGCGGTCACCTCGCCCACGTCCTCGCGGGGCGGCACCTTCTCGGCGATGCGCTCGAACTGGTCGGCGTGGTCGTCGTAGGCCCCCAGCGCCGCCGCCATCGCGTCGCGCTCGTGGTCGTTGTCGTACCCCTCCTCGCGAGTGCGGTGTTGTTTCACGTCGATCGCGAGGTCGCTGTCGGGCGTCCACCCCGCGGCGCTGAACGAGCGACGCAGCTTTTCGACGGTCTCTGGCATCGGCGTCACGTCCGCCGCGACGACGATGGGCCGGCCCCGCTCGACGATCCACTCGGTGACGCCAGCGGCGTCGACGGTCCGCGAGGAGTACACGTCCAGGACCTCGCCGTCGAGTCCCACGACCGCGACGGCCGTCGTCGTCCCGGGATCGACGCCGACGACGACGTGGTCGCGCCGCTTGGCCAGTGGCCGGAACTCGATCCCGTCACGGCGCTCGCGTTCGATCTCGACGCGCACGTCGCCCGAGCGCATCCGCGAGACGGGGATGTCCTGGGGGCGGGCCGAGACGGTAAAGAGCGCCTGCGAGAAGCCGCCGTACTTCTCGGTGACCTCGCGCTCGTAGTCGAGGCCGGCGTCGTCCAGTTCCGACTCGACCGCGCGAGCGCGCTGCTTGACCGAGCCGTGGATCCGGCGAGTGTAGCGGTCCTCGGACCAGCCGCCACCGCCGCCCGTCGAGCGACCGCGGGCGACCTTCACCTCGGTCGTGTCGGTGAAAGCCGACACCTCTTGGCCGACGTTGGCCGCGGCGAGCCGTGCGGCCGCTTCCGCCTCTTTCATCGGCTCCTTCCCGTAGGGGACCCCGTGGCGAGACGCCACCCGAGAGAGGGGTTCGGGCTGCTCGGCACCGGTCACCTGAACGAGCGTGGTCTCGTCGGGGAGGGTCCCGAGGAAGTGGACGAGCGCGTCCTTGTCCTCGGCCAGTTCGTACATGTTGTCCGTCGCGACGATCGACGGCTCCACGTCGTCGATCAGCCGCCGGAGCTTGCGGAGACTCACCACGTCGCGCTCGATTGCCTCGCCGTCGAACACGACCAGCGCGTAGGAGGGTGCGTCCCCGCGCACGTCGCCACTCTGGATGTCGACACCGAAGACAACCGCGTCGAGCGCCCCGGTACGCGTGTTCACGGCCGTGGGTTAGTGATCTGTGACTATAATCCCCACGCCGGGAGCATCATCGGTCGCTGGCGGTCGCTGCCCACACGAGTACAGAGCGGGCAGTGGCTGTCAGTCGCTGTCAGTCGTCGGCCACGGCGGCCGTCGGCTCGTCGGTGAGGTCGGCCTCGCGCCAGGTGCCCCGCGAGAACCACGCCCACGCGAGGACCGCCGCGAGGAGGTTCGAAACGGCGAAGCCGAGCCAGATCCCCCGAGAGCCAAGCGAGTACGCGAAGGCGTCGGCCACCAGCGTCCCCGCGAGGATGTCGGTCGTGAAGGTGCCGAATCCGGGCACCGAAAGCGAGAGAGTCGAAACGTCGACGACGCGGGACGCGACCCACGACACCGGCAGGCGGATGAACCCGAGCATCAGGATCGCCAGCGCGGCGGCGGTGAGCGTCTTGCCCGAGCCACGGAAGCCCCCGGAGTAGGCCCTGACGACGCCGATGAAGCCGAAGGTCGGGGCGACCCAGCGGAGGAACTCCGCCCCGATGCGGACGACCTCCTGGTCGGGGCTGAACACGTTGACGATCGTCGGGGCGGTGAAGAAGACGACGACGCCGACCGCGGCGAGGATGAGGAAGGAGGCCTTCGCGGCGAAGTGGTTGGCGGTGTTTGCCCGTTCGGGCTTGTCTGCGCCGATGTTCTGGCCGGTCATCGTCTCGACGCCGCGGTCGACGGCGATGGCGGGCATGAAGATCAGCGAGAAGATCCGGGTACCGACGCCGAAGGCGGCGACGACCGGCGTCGAGAACGTGCCGACGACGATCAGCATCAGGTTGACCGAGATCGAGCGGCCGGTCCCCTCGACGGAGGCGGGCACGCCGATGCGCAACAGCTTGCGGACGTAGGCGGGGTCTGGGACCATCTCGCTGGGGGAGATCTTGACGCCGCGGGTCCCCGAGAGCATGATGGCGAGGCCGACGGCCATCGCCACCCCACGGGAGAAGATCGTCGCGATCGCCGCTCCCTGTACGCCAAGCTCCGGGAAGGCGATCGTACCGACCACCGGCGCGGACTCGACAAGCGTCCACCCGAAGATGAGGAACGGGTCCAACACGACGTTGAGCACGACCGTCCCGAACATCACGAGCATCGGCGTCACGGTGTCGCCAGCGCCCCGCATCAGCGAGATGAACACGAGGAAGCCAAAGAGGAAGGCCAGTCCCAGTGCCATCACCTGCAGGTACGCCGTCGCGCCGGGCAGCACCGACTCCGAGGCCCCGACGAACCGCAGGAAGTCCTCGATGAAGAAGTAGCCGGTGACGCCGAAGAAGACGGACGCCAGCACGGCGAAGGTCACCGTCTGGGAGGCCGCGTACTGGGCCTTCTCGGGTTCGTCCGCGCCCGTGTACTGGGCCACGAGGACGCTGCCGGCCACGGAGATCCCCATGGCCAGCGAGATGAGGAAAAAGACCATCGGGAAGGCAAAGGAGATCGCCGCCAGCGCCTCGGTGCTGTACTGGCCGAGCCAGAAGGTGTCGGCGAGGTTGTACGCGACCTGCAGGAGGTTCGTGATGATGATCGGCAAGGAGAGGAAAAAGAGCGGCGTCCCGATCGAGCCGCTGGTCAGCTCCAACTCTTCCGGGCCCCGAAAGACCACGGAGAAGGCACGCCGCAGTTCGTCGAGTAGCGTCACGTCCCGATCACTCCCCGTCTGGGCGACGATGGGGACTGCGAGGGAGGGACCGGGGGCTGGGCGGTAACTGTCATTACAGCTATTAACTGACCATTCAGTCAAGAATGTTTGGATATCGATTTCGCGAGGGCCGAACCGCGACGGCGACGGCCGCTTACTCCTCGAGTTCGAGGTCGAACTGCTCGTGTTCGCTGGCGGCGTTGAGCACGACGCTGGTGTTGGACTCCTTGATCTCGGGGTCGGTCAGCAGCTCCTTGATCTGGGCGTTCATGCCGTCGGTGTCGGAGAACTTCCCGACCGCGATGATGTCGTAGTCGCCGGTGACCTCGTAGACGGAGATCATCTGTTTGTGTTCTCGGAGCGACTCCGTGACCTCGGGCAGCGAGGAGCCCTCGACCTTGAGCTGGACGATGGCGGTCACGTCGTAGCCCAGTTCGTCGTAGTCGACTTTCGGCGTGTACCCCTGGATGATGCCCTGGTCTTCCAGATCTGAGAGGTGGTTGGAGACGGTGGTGACCGAGACGTCGAGGTCCTCGGCGAGGCTCCGCAGGCTGGCCCGCCCGTCGCCCAGAAGTTCATTCACTAGCTTCCGGTCCAAATTTTCGTACGTCATTACATCGTGGAACGATCCCCAGGGATTAGAATTTTACGAATATACAATTCCTTCCCGTAGGCCCGGAAGCTTTGCGCAAAGCAGCAGGATTTTAGTGATAGCAGTGTTCCTCTCGGGTGTCCAAAAATGACAAGCGAACTCTCGGCGGAAGCACAAGACGTACTGGAAGAGATCGAAGAGAAGAACGTCGACTTCCTGCGCCTGCAGTTTACAGACATTCTGGGGACGATCAAGAACGTCTCCGTGCCGGCCGATCAGGCAGAGAAGGCCTTCACCGAGGGCATCTACTTCGACGGCTCCTCGATCAACGGCTTCGTCCGCATCCAGGAGTCGGACATGCGCCTGGACCCTGACCCGGAGACGTTCTCCGTGCTCCCGTGGCGCAACGACGACGAGAGTGCCGCGGCGCGCCTCATCTGTGACGTCATCGACACCTCGACTGGCGAGCCCTTCGCTGGCGACCCGCGTGGCGTCCTCAAGCGCGCCATCCAGCGCGCCGAGGAGATGGGGTACACGGTCAACGCGGCCCCCGAGCCGGAGTTCTTCCTGTTCGAGGAAGACGAAGAGGGACGTGCGACGACCAAGACCAACGACGCCGGTGGCTACTTCGACCTCGCGCCCAAGGACCTCGCGTCCGACGTGCGCCGTGACATCATCTTCGGCCTCGAAGAGATGGGCTTCGACATCGAAGCCTCCCACCACGAGGTCGCCGAGGGCCAGCACGAGATCAACTTCACCTACGACGACGCGCTGAGCACGGCCGACAACGTCGCCACGTTCCGTGCGGTCGTCCGCGCCATCGCGGCCGAACACGACCTGCACGCGACGTTCATGCCCAAGCCGATCCCGAAGATCAACGGCTCGGGGATGCACACGCACTTCTCGCTGTTCGAAGACGGCGAGAACGCGTTCCACGACGAAGACGACGAGTTCGACCTCTCGGAGACGGCAAAGCAGTTCACCGCCGGCATCCTCGAACACGCCGAGGCCATCGCCGCGGTGTCGAACCCGACGGTCAACTCCTACAAGCGACTCGTCCCGGGCTACGAGGCACCCGTCTACGTCGCCTGGTCCGACCGCAACCGCTCGGCGCTGATCCGCAAGCCCGCGGCCCGCACGCCCGCGGCCAGCCGGATCGAGGCCCGCTTCCCCGACCCGTCCTGTAACCCGTATCTCGCCTTCGCGGCGCTCATCCACGCCGGGCTGGACGGCATCGAGAAGGAACTGGACTGTGACGACCCCGTCCGCGAGAACATCTACGAGTTCGACGAGGCAAAGCGCGAGGAGTACGGCATCACCACGCTGCCGTCGAACCTCGGCGAGGCCATCGACGCACTCGAAGACGACGAGGTCGTCCAGGACGCGCTGGGCCAGCACGTCTACGAGAACTTCGTCGACGCCAAGACCCAGGAGTACGACGAGTTCCGCGTCGACGTCTCCGACTGGGAGCTCGACCGCTACCTCGAGAAGTTCTGATACGACCGACTGTACATCTGTGAACGATTTCGCCACCTCGGGGTGGCGAAGATCGTCACGAAGGTACAGCCGGCAGTATGAGGCCACGGCACCCAGTCGTCTCGTCGACCGTCGCTTCGGACGGGCCGGCGAGAGCAAGCACAGGCCCGCGACGACCGCCGACTACGCGCCTTTTTTATCGACGCCGTGACCGACCAGCGGTGCCGCCACGGTGACGACGCCGCCGACCAGTCCACCCGCCAGCGCGAGCGGGACCGACGGGGCCAGCAGGCCGGTCACCGCGAGCGCCGGCCCCGCGACCGCGAGGCCGAGGAGCGTGGCGAGGACACCGCCACGACGGGTATCCGAAAGCGCCAGGAGGCGATCGCCAGCGATCAGCCAGGCCGCCGTCCCGCCGACACACAACCCGACAGTGGCGACCAGTTCCGGATGGAGACCCACGACCGTGAGGCCGAGCAGCGCCACTGCCGTCGCGAGACCGAAGGCCCGCCGAGGCGTCCCCAGGACACCGACCACGACGAGGAGATACGCGAGACCCAGCCCCGCCCCGGCGAGTACGTCGACGAGGTAGTGGACGCCGAGCGCGAGCCGAGAGAGGGAGACGAGCGCGACGAGGCCGGCGGCGAGCGCGGCGCGTCGCCGGAGGGGACCCACGCGGACGGCCCACGCGAGCCCGCCGAAGACGACTGTCGTCCCCAGCGCGTGGCCGCTGGGGAAGCCGAAGCCGTCGCCGGTCGCCAGCCACGCGTACACCCCCTCCAGGGCCGCCGGGACGAGCGCGGCCTGGGGAGCCACGCCCGCGTCCGGCGGCCGGGCCAGGCCGAACAGCGGCTTGAGCGTCGTGAGCAACGCGACGGTCCCGAACAGGAGCGCCACGACCGTCGCCGCCCGCTCGCGGTCGACGCCCGCGCCGACCTGTGGCGTGGACCGACCGAACCAGTAGAGCAGCCCCACGACGACTGTGAGAAACCAGAGGTCACCGAGCTGGGTCACCACGGCGAAGGGAACGACCGCGGGACCGAGGGCCTCGCCGAGCCACTCGGTGACGCCGATGGCGCGCACGGTCAGCCCCGCAGCCGATCGAGCAGGCGTCGCGGGATGCCCGCGGCACCGATCCCCAGACCGGTGACGAGCATCACGACGTAGAGCCCGAGCGTCGAGAGCCAGATCACGATCATCGCCAGCACGGCCCACAGACCCTGGTCTTGGAGGTAGTAGAAGGCACCGAGGGTCATGGCGGTGCCGTACAGCAAGACGAGATACGGCCCCCAGCCACGGGCGTGGCCCCGCCGGAGTTCGCGGCGAACGTACCGGCGGAGGTCGTCTTTGACCTCGTCGCGATGGAGCGTCCGGTCCTCGACGTCCTCGCGGAACGACTCCAGTTCGGCGCGCAGTTCGTCGAGTTCTTCCTGTGTCGGATTGTCCCGCCGCGCGGGATCGTCGGGCGGGGGCGTCTCGCCGCCGCTGCCAGCCGCGTGGCGCTCGCTCGACGGCGTGCTGTCGGCGTCGTCCCCGTCACCCGCGTCCGGTGGGGGCGTCTCCCCGTCGTCGGCTGTCATCGTTGGACCGATGTGGGCGGCGGCCTGTTGTAGCTGCCGGTCCAGATTCTCGTGGCCGCCGGCCCGGGAGGCGGAACCCATATTGTGGGGGCCCTCCTTCGGCCGGACATGCAACGCGTGTTCGACGAGCGAGCGATGGAGGCGACCGCGCTCTTGCTCGTCGCCAGCGTGCTCCTGATCGGAGCCAGCCTCGCCGGCATCGGCGGTGGCGTCCCACTGGTGGCGGTACTGACGCTGATCGCTGTCACGCTCGCCGCGGGCAGAGAGCGCCTCCCCCGGCCCGGCCGGCGACTCGGCCAGGACCTCGACCGCTACGTTCGAGACCTCTGGATCGGGCCGGCACTGGCAGCGGCCGCGAGCGCGTTCGTCTTCGGGGCGACGCCCGCGGAGATCCAGACGGTCGGCGGCCTGCTCGGGTTCGTCGGCATGGTCAACTACTTCCTCCGGCCGGTGTACCACGCCGGCTACTCGCTCGTGATGCGATTCGTCGAGACGCTGGCCTAGAAGGAGTCGACCGTGGCGTCCCTGATTTCGGTCACGTCGGCGGCGGTCTTGAACGTCGTGCCGCCGTAGTGGGTCCGAGAGGCGTCGTGTCCGGCCGCCCGCAGCGCGTCCAGAAAGTCGTCCATCGCGGGCGCGCCGACGCCCCAGCGCTTGCACAGGCGGTGCTGGTCGTAGTGAGTCGGCGTCGGGAGTTCCGCAGCGAGCGTCGCCAGCAGCTCGGCGGCCTGCTCGGCCGTCCCCATGTCCTCGGTGAGGTACTCGCTCACGGCCGCGGCGAAGTCGGGCTCGCAGGTCCCACCCAGCCAGAGCGGGCCGGCGGTCTGGAGGTGCTGGCCGCAGTTCGGGCAGGCGTCGGGCGCGTCGGCGTGGAGCCCCGCCTCGTGGGTCCGGTAGAGACACTGCTGGCAGTGGTAGACGTGGCCGATCTCGTCGAGGGCGCGGTTGGCCACGGTCGCGCCGTGGTCCAGTTCGAGGTACGTCCGGGCGTAGTGCTTGGTCGCGTGGCTGAGGATCGGGCGAGCGGCCACGTCGTAGCGGGCGGCGGTCCGGACCATCGCACCGAGCAGGATCCGCATCCCCATCTCGGCGTGGTACTCCGTGTTTCGGGGAACGGCGCTGTAGCTCCTGACGCCGCTCTCGAAGTGTGCGCCACAGAGCGGTGCGGTGTCGGTCGCGGTCACGCAGACGAGATCGCGGGTCCCCTGAAAGGCGGCGTCGGCGAAGGGAATCGGCGTCCCGAAGGGGTCGATGTCGACCACGTCCCAGGGATCGCTGTGCATCGCGACGTTGGCGTCCTCGTGGCGGACCGTCCCCGAGAGGTCGTTGCGGTCGAGGTTCCGTTCACAGAGGGCAACGGCGTCGGGATCCACGTCACACAACGTCGCCTCCCAGCCGTCGGCGGCGGCCCGGACGCCGCGGACGCCACTGGCCGCCGTCGCGTCGAGATAGTGCTCGGCGCGGGGCTCGCGCTCGCGGAAGGCCCGCAGCGTGGCGATCGTCAGGTCGCGGTTCAGCTCCTGAACGGGGTTGAAAAAGACGTTCTCGCCCTTGCCGGCGTCGGCCTGCTCCGGTACCTCGACGGTGACCTGCCCCTCTGTGACGCGCATACCGCTACTGGAAGGCGGGGAGCGAAAAGCGCCACGCATCGGGCGCTCACCGACGGTGTTTTCACCCGTCTCACGCAAGTGGGGCCAATGAGCGCGGTCGAAGAGTGGGTGTCGATGCTCGAAGCCGCGGGAGAGCTGACCCCCGACGCCGTCGACCGCATCGTCTCGGTCCACGGTGACCGCGGCCAGCAGGCCATCGAAGCCGTCGGCGAGCAGCGGGTCAAGGCCTACCGGGACTTCACGATCGTCGTCGGCCACGACGACGAGTACGTCGTCGAAGGCGGCGGCTGTACCTGCGCCGACAGCGAGTACAACCTCGACGCCACCGACCCCGAGCAGCTGTGCTGGCACGCGATCGCGGTCCGGATCGCCGAGGCCATCGAGGCCACCGACGACCACGACATGTGGTACTCCGACGTGCGCGATTTCCTCTGAGACGGACGGTTGTAGCGATGTGCCGGTGAGCGTCTACCCCGTGGCGACGCGCACCGGTACGCGACGACAGCTTTCCGTACGAACCGAGAGCCGAACGACCAGCACCGGTAAGTGACTCGCTGTCCTCCTATCTGTAGATGATCGCCGGCAGCTGGATCGTCGTCGCGTCGCTGGCCTCGGGGGTCGGGACCCTGACCCTGCTGGGCCGACTCTGGCGCTACCGCGAGAAGCCGGGCGCGAAGTGGTTCCTGCTGTCGCTGGCCTGCCAGGCGCTGTGGAGCGTCAGCTACGCCGTCTCCCTGCTGGTGTTCGACGAGACTGTGCGGCTGGCCCTGGAGGTGCTTGGCTGGGCGCTGCTGGCCGGGATCGCGGTGTACTTTCTCGCGTTCGCGCTGGCCTACACCGGACGGGGCCACCTCGTGGAGACGCCGTGGTACCGCGCCCTGTTGACGCTGCCGGCCGTCGCCGTCGTCTTGCTCGGCACCAACCCCTGGCACGGGCTCGTCTGGGACGAGTTCTCCGTCGTCGCGGTAGCCGGACTGGCGGGAACGGCCTACGAACTGCGGCTGTGGGCGGTGGTGGTCGCCACCGGCGGCGTCCTGATCGCGCTGCTCGGGAGTCTGGTGTTGTTCGACACCGTCGCCAGCTACGGGCGACTCTACCGCCGAGAGGCGATCGCCGTCGGCGTGAGCACGGTGCCGCCCCTGTCGGCGGTCGTCGTCTGGCTCTACGAGATCGGCCCGGTCCCCGAGTTGAACTTCGCGACGGTGCTTTTCTTGCCCCACATCGCGCTCGACGCCTACGCGTTCGTCCGCAGCGACATGTTCGAGTTCCACCCCGCGACCCGCCGAGAGGGCGAACGGGCGGCCATCGAAGACCTCGGGAACCCCGTCGTCGTCGTCGACGAACACGACCGGATCGTGACGCTCAACGCCGCGGCCGAGTCGGTGCTTGGCGTCGAGAAAGCGCAGGCGCTGACGGAGCCACTGGCCGCGTTTCTGACAGACGAGAGGTTCGCAGGCCCCGACGAGACGGACCGCGTGACCGTCGACACGGACGGTCGGCGACGAACCTACAGCCTCGCGACGACGCCCCTGACCGCCAGCGGTGACCGGCTCGGCTCGACGGTCGTTCTGCAGGACATCACCGAGGAGATCCAGCGCGAGCAGCGACTCCAGGTGCTCAACCGCGTCGTCCGGCACAACCTCCGCAACGACATGACGGTCGTCCGCGGGTTCGCCGAGGCCGCGAACGAGGCGACCGACGACACCGAAGTCTCGGAGCTGCTCGACACCGTGGAGGGGAAGGCCGACGACCTCGTCGATCTGGGCGAGAAGGCCCGTGCCATCGAAGGAATCCTCGGTGCCGATCGGCGAGCGACCACCGTCGAACTCGCCGCGCTGCTTTCCGACGCCGTCGACGACGTGGACGCCGACGTGCCCATCGCCACGGACGTGCCCGACGTGACCGTGACGGTCGACGCCGACACGCTCCGGGTGCTGTGTGTCGCGCTCGTGGAAAACGCCGTGGAGCATGGCTCCACGAGCCCCGACTCCCACAGTCGCCAGGACGCCGCGGAACATGGCTCCACGAGCCCCGACTCCCATACTCGTCGGGACGCCGCCACCGCCCAGCCGGACGAGACGAGCGACGAGAGAACACCAGTCCGGGTCACCGCGACGGTCCGAGACGGCGGCGTCGAGATCGCCATCGCGGACGACGGTCCGGGACTCCCGGAACACGAACGCGACGTGCTGGCGGCGGGCGAGGAGACGGATCTCGAACACTCGACGGGACTGGGGCTGTGGCTGGCCTCGTGGGCGACCCGCCGGCTCGGCGGGGACCTCGACTTCGAGGTCGACGACGGCACGACGGCGCGGCTGTGGGTCCCGGTCGAGGAAGACGGCGAGCAGTCGGCGGCCTGAGCTACTGGCAGGTTCTCGGCGACGATCTGTCCCCCAACTTTTGCGGGACATGATTCACCATGGCGAATGGTGATCCGGCTGGCAGAGCGAATGACGGTATGGACGATGAGGCGTACCTGGCGTTGGCCGACGAGCAGCGACGAGGGGTCCTCCTGGCACTCCTCGACGAACCGACGGTCGACATCGACGTACTGATCGGCGACCGAGCCGAGCCACTGAGACAGATCAGTCTCCACCACCAGCATCTCCCCCTGCTAGAGCAGATGGGATACGCAGAGTGGAACAAAGATGCGGAGCGCGTCTCTCGGGGACCGCAGTTCGAGACGATCCAACCGCTGGTCGAGTTCCACGGCGACGAGGTCGAGGCGTGGAGCGATCGCGAGACAGCACCGACCGATTCGGTGACCGTCGACTGACAGCGCCGGTCGTCTACTCGCCGTCGTCCTCGGTCAGTAGCGTGTGTTCGGTCAGCGTGATGATCGCCCGGCGGAGTCGCTCGGTCGTCGCCTGGTCGGAGATGCCCAGCCGGCCGCCAAGCTCTTTCGTCGAGATGCGCCGTGGAATCGAGTAGTACCCTTCCGAGACTGCCGTCGACAGAGCCTCACGCTGGGCGTGAGAGAGCCCGTAGTAGGGGCCGCTCTCGGGTTTGGTCGGGTTGTAGATGCGACGAACGTCGAGGTCGATATCGGCGTCGTCACAGTGCTCTTTGAACGTCGAGAGGTGCTCGTGGTCCGGAAAGCGCAGTTCGAACTCCCAGATGTCGGTGTGGCCCGTCGCCTCCAGCAGTTGGGCGTCGGCCTCGGCAAAAGCGGCGAAGAGCTCGTCGCTGTCAGTTCGCCAGCGAAACGCGTAGAGGACGCGGTGCTCGTGGACCTCGACCTCGCGCAGACGCTCGACGGCGTGGTGTTCCCGGACCGCCTCCTCGAAGACATCGCGGTCGTGGTCGTGGACCCAGAAGAACGGGACCGTCTGTTGGCCCATCGGCACCATCGTCTCGAGCACGACCGAGACCGGCTGTTCCATCGCGAGAATGCGCCCGAGCTCGAACTTCGTCGCGGGAACCCGCAGATCAGCAATGACGCTCATTATTGGAGTGACACGGGGACGCGCAAAGAGTTGTAGGCTGGATTGAATGTCATGTCGGAATTACATGCATGGCATACCATGGTGTTCTCGGGGGTTTTTAAAGCTGGCACGGCTTGACCCTGTACGGACAACCGTGTGCAGATCCCACGATTCGGGAGTCCCGAATCAGTTGGATCGTATCTGCAGACAGTCCGAGGATTATTATGACACGAGACAATCCATATCAAGGAGACGTTACGACCGACGCGGAGTTTCAGGCCGCACTCACAGCACTGCTGCAGCGAGCCCACGACAACGATCTCACTGTCGGGCGACCGTGGCTCTGTCGAACCAGTGACAGCGGGCCAGACTGGGAAGCGACGATCGTCGAACTCGACGGGGCCCCCGGGTGACCGACCACGCACTGGCTGGGTCGCCCAGCACCGGCGGGCAGCCGCTCTCGACTGTCGTGCTGGAGGCGATCGCCCGCTATCGCGGCGTCTCGGCCCTCGATCTGGAGTTCGTCCTGTACGACGAGATACACACCGAAGCGCTGGACCAGCTTGGTCGCCACGACGGCGAGTGGCAGCTCACGATCACAGTCGACGGCCACACGGTCACCGTCGACCACGACCGGTTCATCACGGTCGACGGAGAATCGGCCTGACCACTTGGTGAACGGCCACGCCGACGGCGCGGCCGGACGCGGCGACGCTACTCTGCGCAGATGTCCACGTAGTTGCGCAAGATCCGGAGTCCCGTCTCTCCCGACTTTTCGGGGTGGAACTGAGTGCCGAAGACGTTACCGGCCTCGTTGGCGACGATGCTGGCGAAGTCGGTCCCGTAGTCGGTCGTCGCGACGACGGCGTCGTCGTCGTCCGGTTCGGCGTAGTACGAGTGTACGAAGTATGCGTACTCGCCATCCACACCGTCCACGAGCGGGTGATCGCGCTGGACGTTGAGCTCGTTCCAGCCCATATGCGGGACGGTCTGGTCGGTCCGAAAGCGGACGTTCTTTCCCGGCACCAGATCGAGCCCCTCGGCGTCGCCCTGGCCCTCGTGGTCGGCCTCTTCGCTCGTCGTCAGGAGCATCTGCATCCCGAGACAGATGCCAAAGAGCGGCGTCCCGGCCTCGGCCTCCTCGACCAGTGCCTCGCGGAACGGACCGGCGTTGTCCATCCCTTCGCTGAACGCGCCGACGCCCGGCAGAACGATACCGTCGGCCGCGGCGAACTCGGCGGGGTCCGCCGAGAGAGTCACGTCCGCACCGGCCCGTTCGAGCCCGCGGGTGACACTCCGGAGGTTCCCCAGCCCGTAGTCGACGACGACCACCTCGGCGGCGGTCTGTTTCGTGGCCATACGTAGCCTTCGCGAGACGCTCCTAAGTCGCTTCCTGTTCCGTCGAACCTTGCGCCTCCACTACTCGCGGTTCCGCTCGTCACCGCTCGCATATCGAGGGCCAGCCACAGACGAACAGTCGTACGTGCTCGCCAGTGATCGCCAGCCGCGTTGGCGATCACTGGCAGACGGCTACAACTGTCCGTCTCACTTCGTTCGACACCGCTGCTCGCGGTTCCGCTCGTCACCGCTCGCATATCGAGGGCCAGCCACAGACGAACAGTCGTACGTGCTCGCCAGTGATCGCCAGCCGCGTTGGCGATCACTGGCAGACGGCTACAACTGTCCGTCTCACTTCGTTCGACACCGCTGCTCGCGGTTCCGCTCGTCACCGCTCGCATATCGAGGGCCAGCCCTCACTTCGTTCGACGCCGCTGCTCGCGGTTCCGCTCGTCACCGCTCGCATATCGAGGGCCAGCCCTCACTTCGTTCGGGCTGCCCCTCGCTAGAAATCACCGAGCCGCCGTTGCCCACTGTCCTCGTCCGTGTAGTCGGCGGCCGTCGCGATGGCGTCGGTGAAGGTGTCTGCCTGACTCCGGTCGTACAGCGTCGCCGCTGGATGGACCGAGACCAGCAGTTCGCGGCGCTGGCCGCCGATCTCGGGGTCGAACACGTCGCCGGCCTCGCTCGTGACGGCCACGTCCCGTTCCAGCAGGTGCTCGGCCGGCACCTTCCCCAGGGTCACGATCAGCTCCGGGTCGACCAGTTCGATCTCGCGTTCGAGATAGGGGCGGCAGTTGGCCAGCTCCGCCTGCCGGGGGTCGCGGTTGTCGGGCGGGCGACAGCGCACGCAGTTGGTGATGCGTACGTCGCCCCGATCGAGTCCCGCCTCGCGCAGGGCGTCGTCCAGTACGTCGCCGCTGCGACCGACGAACGGCTCCCCGTCGGCGTCTTCCTGCGCGCCGGGGGCCTCGCCGACGAACAGGAGGTCTGCCTCCGGCGGTCCGGTCCCGTCGACGATCCGAGACCGGGAGTCGACGAGGTCGCCACAGCGCTCACAGTCGATCACCTGCAGCCCGTCCATCTGCTCCATACTCGGCCCTGTGGCGGGACGGACAAAAGCGCTCGTCGTTCATACTGCTGGCTGTACCTTCGTGACGATCTTCGCCACCCCGGGGTGGCGAAATCGTTCACAGATGTACAGCCGGTCGTATCAGACGCCCGCCACAGCGAGCGCGGCGGCGGCGATGGCCACGAGGAAGCCGGCCACGACGAGCACGAGCCAGGACTGACCGCCCTCGGGCGGGACGAGGACCGCCCGCTCGGGGTCGTCGGCGTCGTAGTGGACGGTCACCTCGGCGTCCTCGTGGAACTCGCCGAGCAACACGGTGGCGCCGCGGCGCGAGAGCGGGTCGGTGTTGGCCCGCACGCGGTCGTGTCGGTAGGTCACGCCGTCGACCACGTACTCGTAGCTGACCGCGGGCGTGTAGTCCCCACGCCGGGCGCTCGTCTCGGCGTCGAGGTCCGACTCGACGACCGTGCCGGTCGTCGTCGCGTCGTAGGGATCGCGTCGCGCCCGTCGAAAGTATCGGGCCAGTCCGTAGCCAGCGACGGCCAGGCCAGTCGTAAAGGCCGCCAGCAACGGGAGCGAGACCATACGATCGTCTCAACCGGGATGGTCGTATGACTACCGGTCGGTGAACGCGGAGAGAAGAGCCGATCAGGCCGAGCGGGGTTCGCTGGCCTTCGGTCGGAGCTTCTTGTAGCCACACTTGCGGCACTTCTCTGTTCGGGCCGGGTTGCGAGCGTTACACCGCATGCAGATCTGCTTGTTGAGGAGCCGCTCGGACGCTTCTTCGAACTTAGCCATACGCGTCCATTCCCGTCGGCGCGGTTAAGCGTTTCCGAATCGGCTCGCTTTCGGTCTCGACGACGGCCGCGCGTATCAGACCAGCCCGAAGATGTTGTTGAACGCGAACCCGAGCACTCCAGCGAAGGCGAAGTGGAGAGCAACGAGGGGCATGGCAGAGCGCCACTTGAGGCGGTAGACGTAGCTGATCGAGAACAGATCGGTCGCGAGCGTGGCGGCGACGGTCACCAGGACGAGCAGGCCCGTGCCGGTGTACTGCTGGAGGAGCAGGGAGACGACCGCCGGTGCGATCGCCGCGTAGGCGGCCCGCTGGCTCGGGACGTCGCCGATGAAGAACACGGCCGCCAGGTGGAGGGTCACGCCGTAGAACAGCCAGGTCACGAGCAGCGTCACGGCGATCGCTACCAGCCCGCCGCCAGCGATACCCGTCTGCAGGAGGCCGAACATAGCCGACGGTACGGCTGGCCCGCTAAAGGATGCATCGAAGGCGTGCCGGCCAGAGAGAAGACGAGAGGCGTCGTCGCGCTATTCCAGCAGGCCGAGGTCTTCGAGTCGGGAGACGATCTTGTCGACGGCCTCCTTGGCGTCGTCGGGCTCTTTCCCACCCGTGATGACGAGTTTCCCCGAACCGAAGAGCAGGGCGACCACGTCGGGATCGTCGAGCCGATAGACGAGGCCGGGGAACTGCTCGGGCTCGTACTCGATGTTCTCCAGCCCCAGCCCGATCGCGATCGCGTTGAGGTTCAGCGTCCGACCGAGGTCGGCCGACGTGACGATGTTCTGGACGACGATCTCCGGGTCGTCGTCGACCTGGATGTTCAGATCGCGGAGCTTGTCGAAGACGATGCGCAGACTCTGGTGGACGTCGTCGGTGCTTTTCGCACCGGTACAGACGATCTTCCCCGATCGGAAGATCAGCGCTGCCGACTTGGGGTCCTGGGTCCGATAGACCAGCCCCGGGAACTGCTCGGGATCGTAGTCCGCCCCTTCCAGGTCCATCGCCACGCTCTGGAGGTCGAGTTCTTGCCCAATGCCAGTCGAGGCGACGACGTTTTCGATATTGATGGTTTCCTTGGGGTCAACCATGTCTCGACTTAAAACACGTATTTAAGACTTATAAAGGTTGATGGCATGGACTGACAGATCTCACACTGGAGCGAGCACACGGCCGTCTCGTCGTCGCTCCGAGAGCGAACGGATCGGCACCCTGAAACCCCACTGGCACCCACCGTCGGGCGTGTACGTCCTCGAACTCGCCGGCCAGGACGATCGCTTCGCAGCCAGGGAAGCGGCCAGCGCGGCGACCGACGTGAGCCTCCGCGCGCCCGGACTGGCGACCGCACGGGGGATCACCGACCGCGTGCGCACCCTGGCGTTCACCCGGCGGGCCAGCGAACTGCTCGCCACCTGCGAGCCGACCGTCGACAGCGCCAGCGTGACCCTCGACGCCGCGAACGTCGACCGCACCGGCAGCGTCGCCGTCCGCGCGGTCGACGTGCGATCGACGACCGGGATCGACACCGAGCGCGCCGAGCGCGAGCTCGGACAACGACTGGTCGAACGGGGCTTTACCGTCGACCTCGACGATCCGGACCACGAGCTCCGGGCGCTCTTCTCGGCGGGCCACCAGCAGGCCACCGACGCCAGCGAAGTCGCCGCCGACGCCGACGGCGTCTGTGCGCTCGCGTGGCTGGAGAGCGCCTCAGTCCGGGACTACGGCGAGCGCGCGCCGATGGATCGCCCCTTCACCCAGCCCGGCAGTATGGATCCGATGGAAGCCCGCGCAATCGTCAACATCGCCGGTGCGCGGGCGGGCCGGCGCGTCGTCGACCCGATGTGTGGCACCGGCGGCATCCTCATCGAGGCCGGCCTGACGGGTGCCGACGTGGTCGGGACCGACGCACAGGAAAAGATGGTCCGGGGCGCGCGCGAGAACCTCGACGCCTTCCTCGACGACTTCGCCGTCGCCCGTGCCGACGCCACCGCCCTCCCGCTCCGGGACGACGCCGCCGACGCCGTCGTCTTCGACGCCCCCTACGGCCGCCAGTCCAAGATCGAGGGCGAACTGGACGCCGTCGTTTCGGGTGCGCTCACGGAGGCCAAGCGGATCGCCCCGCGGGCCGTGCTGGTCGCGGACCGCTCGTGGGAAGACGCCGCCGAGGCGGCCGGCTGGACCGTCGAGGACCGCTTCGAGCGTCGAGTGCATCGCTCGCTCGTTCGCCACGTCCACGTGCTGGTCTGATTCGGTCCGGCGGCCGAAAATAGTGAGGCGACCGTCAGATCCTTCTGCGTTCGCGTGTTACAGACTATCACACATGCCACTCTGGTCGACACCACACGACGACGGCGACCACGTCTACGAGTGTCGCCGCTGTGATCGGCGCGTCCAGACGGAACACGCACCCCAGGAGTGCGAGGCGTGTGGCGGGGCGATGCGGGCCGTCCACGCGGCGAACGCAGAATAGCGACGGCAGTCAGGACAGCGCCGCGAGCAGTTCGTCGGCCGGCCCGTCCATCCGTCCGATGAGGTCCCGGCAGCGCTCGCGAGCGGCCGCGTCGGCGGTCACCAGCACCATCCCCTCGTCTGGCTGGCCGTAGACGACGGTCGCGCCTTCCGGGACCGCGAGCACGGCCGGCAGCGCCGCCAGGTCCTCCTCGCCGTCGACCCGGATCAGCGTCGTCCCGTCCTCGCCGAGCCCCCTGCTGAGCGCGCCGATCAGGGAGCCGGTGATCGTCCCCGCCGGGTTGTCGACGGTCCGGCAGTGGTCGAACCCGCCGACGGCGTCTCGAACTTCCGGATCGACCGCGGCGCGCTTGGTGCGATCGTCGACGAACGCGACCGCTGGCGTGTAGCCGGCCTCCAGCAGGTGGTAGGTGACGATGTCGCCGACGGCGACGATCGGCTCGGCGGCGGCCGTCAGCAGTTCGTCGGCGTCGGTGTAGATCGGACCCAGCGGCTCTTTGAGTTCGTGGCGAAGCGACGACGGGAGGTCGAGGCGGAGCGAAGACACGTTAGCGGACTTTCAGTGCGTACTGGCCGGGCTCGGTTACTTCCATCTCCGCGGCGATCTCGGAGGTCTCGGGGTGGGCGATGACGACGTAGCCGGCCCAGTCTTCGGTCAGCGACGTCGAGCCACAGATCTCGCAGGACTCTTCGGCTTCCGAAGGCTGGACGCGGTGACAGTCACGACAGACGAGGCGATCAGCCATCAGCTATCACCGGCTTCCGCCTCGGCGGCGCGTTTCTCCCGTTCCTCCTGGAGCCAGCCGTGCTTGCCCAGACCGACCTGCTTGGCCGTGAGGCCGATCTTGGAGTCGCGGGGGTTGCGCTCGTCGATGCTCTTGGTCACGATGCGTGCGCGGACGGCGTCGCCGGTCCCCAGGGTCCGGTTGGACTCGCGGGAGGCGAGTGCCTGTCCCTCCTCGTCGTAGGCCAGATACTCGTCGCTGATCTGGGAGACGTGGAGCAGGCCGTCGACCGGCCCGATGCCGACGAAGGCACCGAAGTTGACCACTTCGACGACCTCGCCGTCGACGACTTCCTGCATCTGTGGGTCGAAGGTGAGCGCGTCGAACTCGGCCTCGTAGTAGACGCCGGGCTTGTTCGGGAGGACCGCGCCCTCGCCGATGTCCTTGACGTCGATGACGGAGACGACCGAACCCACGTCTTCGTCCATTCGTCCTTCGAGCTTGTCCTGCAGGAGCTTCTTGACCAGATCCGGAGACACGTCTGCGAGGTGCCGCGGAGGCACTTCGACCGTGTCGCGGAGTCGAACCCGTTTGTACATGTTATGGTTGAGTAATGGCGAGTTTGTTCCGGCCCCTTAAACTAATTACTGGAACGCCACGGTCCAGCAACCGTCGTTTGAGGGGTGCGTCGTTCGTCACGGCGTGTGTCACGTCGTCGTCGCCGGCCAGTTCGACCATCGCGTCGTCCGCGTAGTCGGCCGCCGCCTCCCGGACCGAACAGCGGTCCGCGAGATCCCGGCCCACGCTGGCCGCGGTCGCTTCCGCCCCCGCGCCCACCGAGAGTTTGTCGAGTTCGGCGAGGACGGACCGAGGGACGAGACAGTCGGTCTCGTCGAATCCGAGGCGATCGAGTTCCGCGAACAGACGGACGTTGCATTCGACCGGCATCATGAGTGCGTTCGTGTCCAGGAGGATCATTCCCGGAGCGTGCCGACGCCGATGAGCCGCCATCGGGCACCGACACGTCGGTTGATCGCGATCTTCGCGCCGGCCTCGGCACAGACCGGCCGCTTGAGTGCGACTTCGCACTCGCCGCCGCGAGCACTCGTGACCGAGCCGACCGTCGTCGCGGTCCCGATCGTCAACATGAGCGGTTCGCCGGTCGAGATCGCTTCGACCTCGCCGCCGTCCTCGCCGACGATGCGTTCGAGCAGATCGACATCCATCTCGAAGCGCTCGTGGGTCGGCGGGAGCGTGCCGGGCGGTCCGGCCACGCGACCGGCCAGCGCGTCACCTTTCGTGATCGACGGATCGAGTCCGGTGCCGACACCCAGCAGTCCGCCGGGGGTGGCGGCGTCGACCGACTCGCCGCCGGCCTGGAGCGATCGCACGTCGGTCGTCACCGGCTGCCACTCGCTCTGGCCGCCTTCCTCGACCTCGCGGCCGGGACGGAGTTCGATCTCGTCGTCGGCTTCGAGCTGGCCGTCGACCAGCGAACCACCGAGGACGCCGCCCTTGAGGTTCTCCCAGGTCGTTCCCGGACGGTTGATGTCGAAGCTCCGTGCGACGAGCATCCGTGCGTCGGCGTCAGGGTCACGCTCCGGCGTCGGGATCTCGCGTTCGATCGCGTCGATGAGCAGGTCGAGGTTCACTTCCTGGCCCGCGCTGATCGGGACGATCGGTGCGTCTTCGGCGACGGTGCCGGAGACGAACTCCTTGATCTGCTCGTAGTTGTCCTGGGCACGCTCGCGGTCGACCAGGTCGACCTTGTTCTGAGCGATGACGATGTTGTCGATGCCGATGATGTCCAGTGCCATCAGGTGCTCTTCGGTCTGTGCCTGTGGCACGTCCTCGGTCGCGGAGACGACGAGGACGGCACCGTCCATGATGGCGGCACCCGACAGCATCGTCGCCATCAGCGTCTCGTGACCCGGCGCGTCGACGAACGAGACCGTTCGCAACGGTTCGGTGTCGACGTCGTGTTCTTCACAGTGCTCGGCCGCGGTGAACGCGTCGGGTTCGTCGGCATCGGGACAGCGACGGAACGTGGCGTCTGCGTAGCCCAGACGGATAGAGATACCACGTTTCATCTCCTCGGAGTGCTGGTCCGTCCATTCGCCTGAGAGAGCCTGGACCAGCGTCGTCTTTCCGTGGTCGACGTGGCCGACGAGTCCGATGTTCACCTCCGGTTGGTTGTGCGATGTCATCTCGGGAGTAATCTTGGTAGTGGTTCGCCCCCTGCGAGTGATAAACCTACTGTTTCGGCCACACAACGGTCGCTTGGGAGCACGACGCACGATTCGACCGGACGTGGCTGTCAGACGGAGTCGGTGGCCGTGCGCCGACGGATGTGTGTCGCCATCGCCGCGTACTGTTTGGTCGAGAACTGCTTGTGGACGTAGTCGACGTCCGCGTCGCGTGCCTCGATCATCAACTCGGCGTCGCCGTCGCTCGTATAGAGGATGCGAACGGCGTCGGGGAGCCGCTCGCGGACGCGTTCGAGGAAGGTCAGCCCGTCCATCTGTGGCATGTGGTAGTCACTGACCACGCAGTCGAAGCGGTCGTCCAGCGCGTCGAGCCCCTGGCCGACGCTGGTCGCCGTCGCTACGTCGAGGTCGTCGCCGGTCCGTTCGAGATAGGTCCCGACCAGCTCTGCCATCTGTGGCTCGTCGTCGACCACCAGTACGTCGATCGCGCTCGCGTTCCCACCGCCGTCACCCACGGGTGCCATCTCCCCCCATCTATTCTCCGCCACGGTATAAAATACCATGCTGCGTGGAGCGGTCGCCGCGCCGTTTTTGACCGTCGCCGCCCTGGACGACGGTGTGCGCGAGTTTGCTTTCGAGGTCGGGCTCTGTCGGGCGATCGAGCGCGACGGGATCGTGGCCCGCCAGCTCGGGGCGAGCGTCCACGGCCGCCGCGTGCTCGATGTCGTCCAGGTCGAGCCCGGTCCGGCGTTCGAAGAGCGCGTGGCGATCACGCCCGAACGCCTCCCGAGCGCGGCCGTCGAGGCCGACGTGGGGCCGGGCCGGGCCCGCTACTGGAAAGACGCCTTCGACTGCCATCCCGAGCGGGCCGAGCGCGCCCTCGAACTGGCGAGCGAGCGAGGCTTCTTCGAGCGCGAGCGACGCAACGGTCGCACGTACGTCCGCCAGACGACGCGCTATCCCGACTGGTTCGACCGTCTCGTCGCCGTCGAGAACAAGCCCGACCTCGATCGGCCGGGCGACCTTGAGCGCCAGTTGCGAACCGACGTGTCGCTGGCGGCCGTCGACGCGGTCGTCCTCGCGACGGCCTCCCACGTCACCCGCGCCCACCTCAACCGACTGCCAGCGGAAGTCGGCGTCTGGCGGTTCGATCCCGAGACCGGCGACCGCGAGGTGCGCCGCGAGCCCGCCCAGCTCCCGGTCGACGAGCCCGGCGTCGAACTCGTCGCCCAGGAGCCCGGACGGACGGAGATCCGGATCGTCAGCGCCGCCGAGAAAGCGCGACTGCGCCGTCGCATCGCCGAGCGGGCCTACGGGAAGGGATGGCGGTCCTACGACCTGCCGCCGTGTGCGCGCTGTTCGCCCGACGACGACGGCCTGCCCTACTGCGAGTGGAAAGAGCGACCGGTCCACGCCAACAGCGAGTGCGACAGCGACTGTGGCGGGTTCGAGCCCGCCGAGCCCCCCGAGGTCGACGCCGACCGACTACGGGCCGAGCGGACGCCCTGGGACCCCGAGCCGGAGGGGCGAGCGCGTCGACAGTCGGGACTCGACCGGTTCCTGTGAGACTCCGGCGGTCGCTCACTCGCCGCGCCACACGGGCTGGCGCTCGCCGTAGGTCAGAGTCCGCCAGCACCACTCGACCGGACCGAAGCGGAAGAATCGGAGCCACACGACCGACAGCAGGATCTGGACGACCCAGATCACGACGACCACGCCCAGCAGTTCGACGCGGTCGAGCCGCCCGAACAGCCCCAGCCCGTGGCCGTAGAAGATCGACGTGGCGAGGACCGTCTGGAACAGGTAGTTCGTGAAGGCGGTGCGCCCGACGGCCGCCAGCGTCCGGGTGACGATGCCCGTCGGTCGCCAACGCGTGTACAGCGTCACCGCACCGACGTAGCCACCGGCCACGAGCAGGCTCCCCCAGTGGTTGAACTGCCGCCAGTACATCGCGGCGTCGGCCGACCAGTCGTTGGCCTCGATGTACCAGACGCCGGCCAGCACGACCAGGAGGCCGACGACGCCGACGGCGACGAGCCGGCGGTAAAACTGCGTCGAGCGCTCGCCGGTCAGCACGCCCCAGCGATAGAGGGCCATCCCCAGGAACATCGAGCCGCCGGCACGCCACAGCGTCGACCCGACGAAGCCAGAGGTCTGTCGCCGAAACGCCGTCGGGACGCGGTGGTCCATCTGGGCGAGCCACCCCGAGCGGTAGGTCGCGACCTCCTGCTGGAGAGTCGCCGCCGGGGGCTGCCACTGCTGGGCGATCACGGACGGCCCCTGAGCGATAGCGGCGAACAGCTCGGTGGCGAACGGTGCCAGCAAGAAGAGCACGCCGAGGCGGGCGAGCACCGCCGGCTCGCGGTTGCGAAAGGAGACGAGCAAGAGCCCACAGAGGGCGTAGGCGACGAGCACGTCGCCGTACCACAGGAGGTAGGCGTGGCCGAGCCCGGCGAGGAGGAGCCAGCCGATCCGCCGGTAGTACAGCCCCATCGCTGCCTCGCCGTCCCGGCGCTTGCTGTCGGTAAACAGCAGGATGCCCGCGCCGAACAGCGCCGAGAACAGCGTGATGAACTTCGACTTCGCGAAGACGTGGGCGGCCAGCCACGCCCAGTAGTTCGCGCCGGTGAGGTCGCCGTACGTCTGGGGGTTGAGCAACACCGACTCGGGCATCGCGAACACCCAGACGTTGATGAGGAGGATGCCCAGCACCGCCAGCCCGCGGATGGCGTCGAGGCTCACGATCCGGTCCGATGGCGGCGTGGGCGTGGCGGCGTCGCTCATCGCTTCGCCCCCGCGAGGTCGAACCGCTGGCCGTCGACCGCGACGTCGTCGCGAAAGGCCTGTTCGGGCGGAACGAAGTGGGCGGTGTGGACGATCCGATACCGGTCGGCGGCGAGGTCCTCCGCCAGCGCGCGGGCACCGGTCAGGGTCATGTGTTTGGTCCCGAACGTCCGTGGTCGGCCGGCGTCGTCGTAGTGATCGCCGCCGGCCGGGTGGTGCGAGCAGAGGTCGTCGTGGACGATCCCCTCGACGAGCGCGAGATCCGCGCCACGCAACACGTCGCGGGCGTCCTCGTCGATCGCGTAGCTCGTGTCCCCCGAGATCGCGAGGCTCGCGCCGCTGTCGGGATCGTCGACGCGGAGGCCGTACGAGACGAGCGGCGGGTGGACGACCGGCACCAGCGTCACCTCGAAGCCCGCCGCCTCGAAGCGCTGGAAGGGCGTCCGTCCGTGGACGGAGATCCGGTCGAGGTAGTGATAGCGGTCCCGGATCGTCCCGGCGACGCTCGTGCCGGTCTGGGGGTCCGTCTCGTCGGCGGCGTACACCGGCAGCGAGTCGACCAGCCGGTAGACGTTGCCCAGCCCGTCGAGGTGATCGAAGTGGACGTGCGTGACCACCGCCGCGTCCGGCAGCGGGACCGACTCGCGGAGGAACTGCTGGCGGAAGTCGGGACTGAAGTCGATCAGGAGCGATTCGCCGCTCGCACCTTCGACGTGGACGGAAAAGCGAGTCCGTTCGACGCCGCGGTCGCGAGCGCGCTCGCAGGTGGCACAGTCACACCCGACCGTCGGCGTCCCCGTCGTGTCCCCCGTTCCCAGCAGCGTGACCTGCATCGTCTCCGGATGGGTCCCTCGCGGACAAAGGCGTGGCGGTCAGTGGTCGTGATCGTGGTGGTCGTGGCCGCCGTCAGACGCCGCTTCGGAGTCCTCGTCGGTCCCCGAGATGTCGCCGCCAGCGACCAGCGCGTCGTGGTCGCCCTCGATCATGTCCATGTTCTTGAGGTTGTCCCGTTCCTCGAAGTCGGTGACGGCGTCCCGGAGGTCCTGCTGGGTGAGCGTCGTCCGTTCCTCGGTCAGTGCTTCCAGTACCGCCTCGCGGAGGACGAGCCGGAGGTCACTGCCGGTCAGGCCCTCGGTGATCTCGGCCAGCTCGTCGGGCTCGAAGTCGACGATCTCCATCTCCTGGGTGACCACCCGGAGGATGTCCGAGCGCATGTCGCGGTCGGGCTTGGGGAAGTTGACGATCTCGTCGAAGCGCCGCCAGGCCGCGGCGTCGAGCTGGTCGGGGTGGTTGGTCGCGCCGATCAGGAGCACGTCGTCCTGGATGAGGCTGACCTCGTCGATGGACTTCAGCAGCGTGTTGACCGCGCGCTTGATCGCCGCGTGCTCGTCCGAGGAGCGGGTCTTGGCGACGAAGTCGAACTCGTCCATAAAGAGGATACACGGCGAGAGTCGCTTTGCCACCTCGAAGGTCTTCTCGACGTTCTTGGCCGTCTCGCCGAGATACTGGGAGGTGATCATCGACAGCTTCACCTCGACGAAGGGGAGGTCCAGATCCTGTGCGAGCGCGCGGGCGACGCTGGTCTTGCCCGTGCCCGGTGGTCCGACAAAGAGGAGCTTCCCGATCTCGCGCAGCCCGATCTGGGCCAGGTAGTCGCGGTGCTCGATGGCCTTGACGATCTTGTGGATCTCGGCCTCCTGATCGGGCGTGAGGACGAGCTGGTCCATCGTCATGTCGACTTCCTCGGGTGCCCGGACCTCGACGAGATCGAGCATTCCCTCCTCTTCTTCCTCCTCGTCGAAGGCCTCGTCCAGCAAGGCGTCGATCAGCGCCCGGTCGGCGCGGGCGGGGCGGTTCTGCTGGCGCGCGCTCTCGTAGTCGACGCCGTCGACGCGGTCCTCGAAGGCCGCGGCCATGACGGGGTTGCGCTGGAGGCGCTGGGCGTCGGTGCGCTTCTCGTACCACTCCTCGGCCATCTCCCGGTCGGTAAAGGAGATCGCGCCGGAGAACTCGTCGCGGTCGGTAAACATCAGTCCCGAGACGGCCTCCCAGGGCCGTTCGATGCCGGTGGCGGTCGTGGCCGCGCTGCTCGTCGGCGTCAGCGGCCGCTCGATCTCCCCGTCGGTCCAGAACGCGGCCCGGTACCCCGGCGGGAGATCGTCGGGTTCCAGATCACGCTGTTCGGTGTAGATCTTCGTCGTCAGCAAGAACTCGACGATATCTAGCTCCGGATCACTCATTCCCAGCCACGTACGCCGGGCACGGGGATAAGTGAATCGAACCGGGGCGTCCGTGGGAGGAGGTCGCGGGGTAAACGGACGACACCGGCCTCCGAGTTTGTGAGATTTTAACACGGCTGCGCTCTACGGTGGGTGTATGACACGGACACCAGTCGTCGTCGACGCGGTACGAACGCCCCAGGGCAAAGAAGACGGCGTGTACGCCGACACGCGAAGCGAGGACCTCTCGGTCCCGCTGATCAACCAGATGCTCGCGAGCACGGGCGTCGAGTCCGCGCAGGTCGACGACCTCGTGTGGGGCTGTGCCCAGCAGCGCGACGAACAGGGCAACAACCTCGCCCGCGTGATCGCGCTGCTCTCGGACCTCGGCGAGTCGGTGCCGGGGACGACGGTCAACCGCTGGTGTGCCTCCTCGGCACAGGCGATCACGACCGCCGCAGACGCCATCGCCGCCGGACAGCGCGAGTGTGTGATCGCCGGAGGCGTCGAGTCGATGTCTCGGGTCAAGATGGGCGAGAACACGCACAACGTCCACCCGAAGCTCGCCGAGCTGTACAACATCGGCGAGCTACAGATGGGGATGACCGCCGAGAAAGTCGCCGACGAGTACGACGTCGCCCGCCAGGAACAGGACGAGTACGCCCTGCGGAGCCAGCAACGCGCCGCCGAGGCAACCGAGTCCGGGCGGTTCGGCGACGAGATCGTCCCGATCGAGACCGACGACGGCCCCGTCGACGCCGACGAGGGCATTCGCCCCGACACCACGCTGGAGAAGCTGGGCGAACTCCCGACCGTCTTCAAGTCCGACGGCTCCATCACGCCCGGCAACGCCTCGCAGGTCTCGGACGGCGCTGCCGGCCTCATGATCACTTCGGAGGCCTTCGCCGAGGAACACGGGCTCGACGTGCTGGCGGAAGTCGGCGACCACTCGGTGGCCGGCGTCGACCCGACGGTCATGGGCATCGGTCCCGTTCCGGCCGTCGAGTCGCTGTGTGAGCGGACCGGTCGCGACCCCGAAGAGTACGATCTGGTCGAACTCAACGAGGCCTTCGCCAGCCAGACGCTGTACTGCCAGCGCGAACTGGGCTTCGACGACGACATCTTCAACGTCAACGGCGGGGCCATCGCGATCGGCCACCCACTGGGAGCCAGCGGCGCACGCCTGCCCGTGACGCTGATCCACGAGATGAACAAACGCGACGCCGAACTCGGGCTGGCGACCGAGTGTGTCGGCTTCGGGCAAGGCCAGGCTATCGAGTTCCACCTACCCCAGTAGCCCCAGCGTCCGGCGAGCGCAGCGAGCCGGTTCGCCGAACCGAGCGCAGCGAGGGTCGGTTTTTTTGCCCAGGTTTTTGCGCAAGTGGTTCCGCAGTGAGTGAAACGAACGAGGAAACCCGCAGCGGAAAAAGATGGTGGTGCAAGGCCAGGCCATCGAGTTCCGCCTGCCTCAGTAACACCAGCGTCCGGCGAGCGAAGCGAGCCGGTTCGCCGAACCGAGCGCAGCGAGGGTCGGTTTTTTCGCCCACGTTTTTCGAGGAGTGGTGCGCGAGCGAAGCGAGCCGGTCCGTGACAGACCACAGAACGCCAGTTTCGGGGCGTTCTCGCAGGTTTATCCGTTCGGCGACGCTGGGGGTGGTATGGAAATCGGAGCGATGTTCGAACAGATCCCGTTCGCCGCGGAGCTGGGTATCGAATTCGACGAGGTGGCGGACGGTCACGCTGAGGGCCGCCTGCCGCTGCGCGAAGAGCACTCCTCGAACCCCGGCGGACAGATCGCCCACGGCGGCGTCACGTTCTCGCTGGCCGACACCGTCGGCGGCGCGGCCGTCGTCTCGAAGTCCGAGTCCGTCTCGCCGACGATCGACATGCGAATCGACTACCTCGCGCCGGCGACCGCGGACTTGCGGGCTGTCGCCGACGTGGTCCGGTCGGGAGCGAGCGTGGCGACCGTCGACATCGAGGTGTACGACGCCGACGACCACCACGTGGCCAGCGCTCGCGGCGTCTACAAGACCGGTGGACAGGGCGAGGCGACCCCCTGGACCGACGGCACCGACGTCGAACCCGCCAACGGCGGCGCGGGACAGCAGTCCGAGGAGTGACACACGTCGCCGCCGGGACGGGAAAGAGTCGACGACGGAGACAGCCAGCGGCGTCAGTTCCAGATGTCCTGTCCGAACGCGTATGACACGGTTCGGTCACCGACGAGCGCGGCGGTCTCGTTGGTGAACGCCTCGGCGCTACTGTTCGTGCGCTTGATCGTGGTCAGCGGCGACCCCGTGCCGCCGGCCCGTTCGAAGACGAACGCACCGCCAGCGGCCTGCCCGGTCGTGTTCGACGGGAAGTCGGCCCCACCACGGAACGAGCGCTGCTTGCTGGCGACGATCCGTTCGGCCGCTGCCCCGTCGCCCGATTCGACGTAGGCGAACTGCGTCGTGACGTTGGCGTCCCGCGTGAGACCGCCGGCATCGAACGTGGTCGTCTCGAAGCGCACGACCAGGAGGCTGCCGGAGACGTCTCCGACCTCGTCGCGGTGTCGGACGGTGGCACCCCGATCGCGGAGCGTCGCGGAGAGTCGCTCGGTGAGTGGGGCTTCCAGCGCGTCGTTGTCGCCGGTGACGACGAGGTGGACGGTCTGGTTCGGGAGGTCCGGGACACCGGCGTCGGCCGGCGTCGCGGAGATCGACGCCGACGGCGCGTGGTGGAAGTAGTCGTCCGAAACCGCAGGGCTGTACGCCAGGGCGACCGGTGTCGTGCACACGCCGACGAGGAGTATGCACGACGCGAGGAGTGTTCG
The DNA here is from genome assembly GCF_058933285.1 of Halomicrobium sp. HArcht1-1. Lineage (NCBI taxonomy): Archaea > Methanobacteriati > Methanobacteriota > Halobacteria > Halobacteriales > Haloarculaceae > Halomicrobium > Halomicrobium sp. HArcht1-1. The sequence goes on along the minus strand of NZ_JBZYDL010000001.1, from coordinate 335,667 downwards.
TCGTTGCATCGTGTTGAGCTCAGAGAGCCGGCGGGGGTCGAACGGGACGGTCCGTTGGCCGTCGGCGGAGACGTACGTCACGATGAGGGTCGTGACGGCCCCCGTCGCCGGAACGAGTATCGTCTTCGGGTTCGAGGCCCCCGACACGGCCGGCTGCTCGATACCGCTGACCAGTTCCGTCGCTGTCTCGAACAGTGCGTACAGGAGCCCGAAGACGAGGAAGCCACCGAGGAATCGTTTGAGCTTCGCGATGAGACTCTGTTTGCGGTCGTCGGTGCCGAGGAACACGACGGCCGGGTTCTCACACGGGCCGTACACTGCCATCTCTTTGCCCCGGGCGGAGTACCGAGTCTCGGTGACCCGGACGAGATCCACCGCTTCGAGCTTCTCGATGTGATACATGACGTTCTGGATCGTCGTGTCCGCTCGCTCTGCGAGTTCCCCAGGGGTGCCCGGCGTGCGGTGGATCTCCGCGAGCACCGTCCGCGTCGTCTGCGAGGAGAGCGCGTCGAAGACCGCGTCGGCTTCCTCGTCGTCGACGTCGAGCAACTGCAGCGATCCGTCCTGGGACGACTCGGTCTCCGAGCGCGAGGAGGGCAACAGCGACATACTGGTCGTCTGAAGCAGAGAGCCACCAAGCATTTAGTGGTGTCTCTGTGTTCAACGGCGATTGAACACAGGACGACGGCAGAAAGCGTCGTCAAGCGGTCTTCGAATCGACCATCTGCATCCCCTCACGAACGGATTCGCGACGGCCGAGCAGCGTGATCATGTCGCCTTTCTCGATGACGAAGTCGGCCGTGGGCACCTTCGTCTCGCCGTCGCGGGTGACCAGCGCGATCAGGCAGGCCTCGGGCAGCATGGAGCCGACCTCATTGATCGGTGTCCCGACGAACTCCCCGCCACAGACCTCGACTTCCTGGACGTCGCCCTCGTGGCCGATGTCGGTCATCCAGTTGGCGATCGCCGGGCGTTCGATCTGGTTGTCCATCGCCCAGGCCGTCGCCATCGACGAGGAGATGGTCCGAACGCCCAGATCCTCGAACGCCTCGACGTTGTCGGGGTTGTTGGCCCGTGCGATGACGTTCTCCACGTCGAACTTCGAGGACGCCAGCTGTGACACGAGCAGGTTCACGTCGTCGTCACCGGTGGCGGCGGCGACGATCTTGGCGTTGTCGGCCCCGGCGGCACGTAACGTGTCCGTGTCGGCTCCGTCGCCGTACTCGACGGTGTAGCCGGCGTTTCGCGCCGATTCGACGACTGCTTGATTCTTCTCGATGATGACGATGTTCTCGCCGCGGTCTTCGAGGCGTTCGGCGAGCGACCGGCCCACCTTACCGCCTCCAACGATGATGACTCGCATTGGTATCACGTCCAGGTATTCTGCGATGTAGCGCGCGAGGCCACCTTCGAAGATGGCCGTCAGCAGGATCGCGAGGAAGACGACCCCCAGCAGGAGACTGGCCTCCTCTGGGAGCCCTTCGGATCGGAGTTGCACGGCAAACAGCGTCGCGACCGACGCGGGAATGATCCCGCGGGGACCGACGAGACTCATGAACGTCCGCTCCTGTAGCGTGAAGCGGTCGCCGACGGTCGAGATGAAGATCAGGAGCGGGCGCAAGACGAGCGCGATGATCACGACGACGGCGACGCCCGCGAGACCGACCGTCTGGAGCGTGGAAAATTCGAGCAGGGCCGCGAGCGTGATGAAGACGAACGAGAGGACGATGAGCGTGATGTCGCCCTTGAAGTCCTCGATGTCTTCCTCGTAGGGGATGTCGGCGTTGCCAAGCAGGAAGCCGGCCGTCGCGACGGCGGCGACGCCGGCCTCGCTGGCGAGTGAGTTCGCCGAGGCGTAGGCGACCAGCGCCCCCGCGAGGACGAGCAGTCGGGCGTTGCGCGGTGCGTCGCCGGGCGCGAGATCCACGTACCGGACGAGGTAGTACAGCACACCGGCGACGACGACCCCGAAAAAGAGGCCGATCCCGAGTCGTCCCGCGAACCCTTGCAGGAGTCCCTCGAAGCTGTCTGCGGGGTTGACGATCTCGAAGAAGACGACGGCCAGAATGGCGGCGCTCACGTCGTTGACGATCCCCTCGGTCTCCAGCGTGGCCGCGACCCGGTCGCGCACCGGCACGATGTCGAGGATCGGCGTGACGACGGTCGGGCCGGTAGCGGTCAGCAGTGCGCCGATAGTCAGCGACAGCGCCCAGGAGGCTCCCAGTGCGAAGTGGACCGCGATAGCGGTACCCAGCAGCGCGATGAGCGCACCGATCGTGACGACGCGCAGCGCCGCCGCCGGGGCTTCGCGGATGCGGCCGACCCTGAGGTGAAACGCCCCCTCGAAGACGATGATCGCGACCGAGAGACCGACGATCGCCGGCAGCGCGTCACCGAACGACGCCGGATCGATGATCCGACCACCGAGGAACGGGAGGTGGCCGGAGAGATACCCCGAGATCGGTCCGAGCAAGAGCCCGGCACCGATGTAGAAGATGATAGTCGGGATCTGGAGTCGGTCGGCGAGCAACTGAGCGAGGACGCCGATCGCAGTGATCCCCGCGACGAGGAGTATCAGTTCAGTAGCCGCCATCTACAGGAACGCACGGAGTCGGTGCGTATAAACGCACTCACTCGTCGGCAGTATCACCTCGGCCACTGTCGGTCGATTCCGCACTCTCCTCGCGGCGGTCCAGATACGTCAGGACGCCACGGACGTTCATCGCGACTTCGGCCCGTGCCTTGTGGTCGCTCCAGACGGCGGGCGTCTCGACGGTCTCGACGAAGTGGTCGACGACCGCCTCGTCGTCGGCGTCAGCGCGTGCGGTCTCGACGGCCTCGACCCACGTTTCGAGGGTCGTGGCGTACTCGTCGAGACGGTCGTCGGTCCGAGCCGGGCCGTAGTGTGCGTAGCAGAGCCACGTCCGATCGAGGTCGGCGAGCATCGCCACGTCGTCGAGGGCACCGTCGAGATCGAAGTTCGGCGGCGGACTCGTCACGTGGACCTCGTCGGTCGAGGGCGTGTAGATCCCGGCCGCGTCGGCGGTGAAGACGGCGTCCAGTTCGGGCGCGTCGAAGACGACCTGGTGGGGTGCGTGGCCGGGCGCGTGACGGGCGCGGAGGCGGTAGTCGCCGAGGTCGATCGCGTCGCCGTCGGTCAGTGTCTCGATACGGGGTTCGGGGATCGGCGTCGGCTCGGTGTAGTACTCGATCTGGTCGCCGACGGCCTGTTTCGTGCCGGCCCAGAGGCGAGCGGGATCGACGAGGTGGCGCGCTCCCGACTCGTGGACGAACACGGTCGCGTTCGGACATGCCTCCACGAGGGGACCCGCGCCGCCAGCGTGATCGAGGTGGACGTGCGTGAGCGCGATCACGTCGAGTGCCTCCGGTGCGAGGTCGGCCGCGTCGAGGAGATCGAGGACCCGCTCGACGTTGGTGCCCAGACCCGTGTCCACCAGCGCCGGCCGGTCGCCGTCGACGAGGTAGACGGAGCCGTACTCCTCGACATCGTACATGCCGGTGTCGACGTACCAGCAGTCGTCGTGGACCGCTCGTGCTCGAACGACGTCGCCGATTGCCATACTACGAGTGGGGAGCGGCGACGCGTTAAAGCCACCGCCACTTTGGCATATGCCAAAACAACTGTTTTTGAGGAGGGTCTGCACGAGACTAGTAGATGGCAGACAACAGTCCGACATCCGGAACAGAACTGAGTACGAGCGGATCGACCGCCTGGCCCGAGCGAACGTCGAACGACGAGTGGTGGCCCGAGCGGCTGAGCCTGGAGATTCTCGACCAGAACGTCCGCGACGCGGACCCGCTTGGCGAAGAGTTCGACTACGCCGAGGAGTTCCAGAAGCTCGATCTCGAAGCAGTGAAAGCGGACATCGAGGACGTACTCACGGACTCGAAAGACTGGTGGCCGGCCGACTACGGCCACTACGGACCGTTCATGATTCGGATGGCCTGGCACAGCGCCGGGACCTATCGCGCCTACGACGGCCGCGGCGGCGCTGCCGGTGGCCGCCAGCGGTTCGCCCCGATCAACAGCTGGCCCGACAACGCCAACCTCGACAAGGCCCGACGCCTGCTGTGGCCCGTCAAGCAGAAGTACGGCAAGCGCCTCTCGTGGTCCGACCTGATCGTCCTGGCGGGCAACGTCGCCATCGAGTCGATGGGCTTCAAGACCTTCGGCTTCGGCGGCGGCCGCGAGGACGCCTTCGACACCGACAAGGCGGTCAACTGGGGTCCCGAGGAGGAGATGGACACCCAGGAACGCTTCGAGGAGCCCGGCGAGATTCAGGAGGGACTCGGTGCCTCCGTCATGGGGCTCATCTACGTGAATCCGGAAGGCCCAGACGGCAACCCCGACCCCGAGGCGTCGGCCAAGAACATCCGCCAGACGTTCTCGCGGATGGCGATGACCGACAAGCAGACCGCGGCACTCATCGCTGGCGGACACACGTTCGGGAAGGTCCACGGCGCGGACGACCCCGACGAGAACCTCGGTCCAGAGCCGGAGGCGGCCCCCATCGAACAGCAGGGCCTCGGCTGGAAGAACGAGAACGGCACCAAGGGCGGCGAAATGATCACCAGCGGTATCGAAGGCCCCTGGACCCAGGACCCGACCTGGTGGGACATGGGCTACGTCGACAACCTGCTGGACTACGAGTGGGAACCGGAGCGCGGTCCCGGCGGCGCGTGGCAGTGGGCACCGAAGAACGAGGAGCTCGAAGACACCGTGCCCGACGCACACGACCCGGACGAGACCCAGACCCCCATGATGCTGACGACCGACATCGCGCTCAAGCGCGACCCCGACTACCGGGAGATCATGGAGGAGTTCCAGGAGAGCCCCATGGAGTTCGGGATGGCCTTCGCGAAGGCCTGGTACAAGCTGACCCACCGCGACATGGGTCCGCCCGAGCGGCTCCTCGGTCCGGAAGTGCCCGACGAGACGATGATCTGGCAGGACCCGATCCCGGAGGTCGATCACGAGCTGATCGGGGACGCCGAGATCGCCGACCTCAAGGGAGAGATCCTCGACTCGGACCTCTCGACCGCCCAGCTGGTCAAGACCGCCTGGGCGTCGGCCTCGACCTACCGCGACAGCGACAAGCGCGGCGGCGCGAACGGTGCCCGACTCCGTCTCGAACCCCAGCGTAGCTGGGCGGTCAACCAGCCCGAGGAACTCGAAACGATCCTCGAAACCTACGAAGAGATCCAGACCGAGTTCAACGAGGGCCGATCCGACGACGTGCGCGTCTCGCTGGCCGACCTGATCGTCCTCGGTGGCAACGCGGCCGTCGAGGAAGCCGCGGCCGCGGCCGGCTACGAGGTCGACGTGCCGTTCGAGCCCGGCCGGACCGACGCCACCGCCGAACAGACGGACGCCGACTCCTTCGAGGCGCTGAAGCCGAAGGTCGACGGCTTCCGCAACTACATTCAGGACGGCCTCGAACAGCCGGCCGAGACGCTGCTGGTCGACAAGGCGGATCTCCTGAACCTGGGTCCCGACGAGATGACCGCGCTCGTCGGCGGCATGCGCACGCTCGGCGCGACCTACGACGGCTCCGATCTGGGCGTCTTCACCGACGAACCGGGGACGCTGGACAACGACTTCTTCGCGAACCTGCTCAGCATGGACACCGAGTGGGAAGCAGCCAGCGAGGGCACCCAGATCTACGAGGGGTACGACCGCGACACGGGCGAGCACAAGTGGACGGGCACCCGCGCAGATCTGATCTTCGGGTCCCAGTCCCGGCTCCGGGCGATCGCGGAAGTGTACGCGGCCGACGACGGCGAGGAACAGCTCGTCGAGGACTTCGTCGACGCGTGGACGAAGGTCATGCGGGCCGACCGCTTCGACCTCGAATAGCGTCCCGTCTGTGCCTGCCCGCTGAAAGGCGCGGGCCGGAGCACGACCGGGCAGACGACGCCCGCTTTTTGCAGTCGCCGGGAACGCTGGAGCGACACACGGAGTTCGTTTCACGACAGGTCGCTGGCAGAACTCATACTACCGGCAGTATCACTGCAGGCGGTAGGACTATGTGTCGGTATCACATGGAGTGCAGTGGATCGCTATGCAACCGTGCCACAACTGCCAGGCGGCTATCGACGAGTACCTCTTGGACAAACACCTCGAACCCCTGCGCGAGCTGACGGTCGACGACTTCAACCTCTGTGTCGACTGTACGACAGTGGTCGAGGACGCGTGCGTGGAGTGTGGCGGCGCGGTCTACGTTCCGAGAAGCGAGTCCACGGTGCCGGACTACTGTCCGGCGTGTCGGTCCGAGCACATCGCCGAGACCGGCGAAGATCCCGGCTGGACGGTCGACGCCCAGTCGAAACGCGTCTAGGGCCGAGCGACCCGTTTTGCCGTCGAATCGACCGCCGTACTGCGGCCGTCCCGTCGATCCCGGAGCGGCGAGACCGGTCACAGACGACAGCCGGCGGTCTCACTCGACCGCGTCCAGTAAGATCGACTCGAACTGCTCGACCAGCGTCGAGTAGTGGCCCGCGTCGACGACGGTCACACTGCGCGGAGTTGCGGAACGAACGGTGCCTGCCGATGCCAAGAGACATCGAGTTCGCGCTCGACTACGTCGAACACGGCAACTTCGGGACGGTTCCGGAGACACTCCACGCGAAAGCGTATCATCTCACTCGACTCCTGGTCGCCAACCACCCGTTCGTGGACGGCAACAAACGGACTGCCCTCAACACGACCGTCGTGTTCTACTTCCTGAACGGTTACCGGTTCGCGTACGACGACGAGATCAGAACGATCTTGCGAGATTTCGGGACCGACGCTGAGACAGTCGACGAGGACGCGGTCACCGAGTATCTTCGAACGAACACCGCACCGATCGATCTGGCAGGTGAAATCAGTCAGTGGCGCGAGGAACTCGTTCGGTACGGGGTCGGCGAGTTGACGACCGACCGATCGAATCCGAACGATTAACGGCTCTCGGGAGACAGATTCAACTATGGCGACAGACGAATCGTCCGAGGCAGATTCGCCGCTCGACGACGTGATGGCGGACATCCGTCGCGAGTTGGTTCGGCGCGTTGCCACGGCAGACCGGGACGAACACCGGGACATCTACGACGCGCTCGAACACGAGTAGGCCGAAATCGGCCAGTTCGAGAACACTATCTTCTCGCATCCAGTAAGATCGACTCGAACTGCTCGACCAGCGTCGAGTAGTGGCCCGCGTCGACGACGGTCACGTCGGTGTCGGGCAGTCGGCTGGCGACGGCCTGCGCGACCCGGAGCGGGACTCGCTCGTCCTGGCGGCCGTGCCACAGCGACAGCTTGCGGGCACAGTCGGCGGGGTCGAACCCCCAGGGCTCGCCCAGCATCGGGAACTCGTGGGCCGGCCCGCGCCCGCCCTGAGCGAACGCCTCGGCGGCGTCGGCGACGACGACGGTGCCGTCGGGGGCGGCAAACAGCTCGCGGTCGGCGTCGGACGCGCCACTCTCGATGGTCTCGCGAAACCGCGCGAGCCAGTGGCGGGCCAGCCAGCCCGTCAGGCCGAACAGCCCCCGCGAGAGCCCCGGCACCGACCGGGTGGCGGCCGTCAGCCGACGGTTCGACGCCGTGGCGTACTGCCGGGTCTCCGGCGGACCGGGACTGCTGACGAGGACGGCCCGCTCGACGCGGTCGAGTTCGTGGGCGCAGGCCGCCGCGTGGGGTCCACCAGCCGAGAAACCGACGACGGAGAAGGTGTCGAGATCGAGCATCTTGGCCAGCGTCCGCACGTCGTCGGCCCAGTCCAGCAGGTCCCGGTCGGGCCGGAAGTCGGACGCGCCGAACCCCGGCCGATCCGGCGCGATCAGGCGGGCGTCGTGGTGCTGGGCCGTCTCGTCGAACAGCGACCACAGCAGCCGGGAACCGGGGTTGCCGTGGAGACACACCACCGGCCGCCCGTCGGTGCGGCCGTACTCCTCGTAGGCCAGTCGCCGCCCGTCGCCGACGACGACCGTCTCCGGCTCGGTCATTGGCGGCTGTTCTTGCCGGTCGGTCTTATAGGCGGGCGGTCCTAGCAGTAGTACTTGGTGTCGCTAGGGGTCGACGAGACAGTGATCGAGGGAGCCAACGAGTACCGAAAGCCCTCACCCCGCTCGCTAGGAGTTTCAGTAACGACCGCCGGTAACAAGTACTGAAAGCCCTCGCCCCGCTCGCTAGCAGTTACGGTGAGTAACACTACTAACGACAGCTGAAAGCCCTCGCCCCGCTCGCGGGTTCTGTGCGGGATATCCTCACTTTGTTCGGATAGTGCCCGCGCAGAACCCGCGACCGCGTCTCGCCCTTTCGATCCACCAGGACTGCATTGCAGCACCGCACCACGGGCCTCCCCAGCCGACTCCATCGCTCCCTGTGGTCGCTCTGTCGTCCCTCGCACAGTGTTGGTCGCGCCACAGAGGCGCGACAGCGCGCGCCACATCGTTACTGAGAGCATTCGCGCGAACGAGCGGTCCGAAGGACCCGGCAGTTCGCGCGATTCACTCGATCGAGCGTAGTGAGGGCGAGCCTTTTTCGCCCACGTTCGCAAGAGCACAGCTCTTGCGAGCCCATCAGAGATCTTCGATCTCTGAGGACGTTTGCAAGCGGGGTGCGCCGACGGCGCACCCCCGCTGAAAAAAGGTGGATCGGAATGATTAGGGCCGGGCGTGGACAACCGCCGTCCATGTTGAGCAGACAGTTCGTCCGTGAGAACGCCGAGATGGTCCGGGAGGCCATCGAGCAGAAGGGCGTCACGGGCGTCGACCTCGACGAGATCCTGCGGATCGACGCGGAGTGGCGCGAGCTGAAGGCGGAGGGCGACAATCTGCGCCACCAGCGCAACGAGGTCTCCAGCGAGATCGGCGAGTACAAGCGCGAGGGCGAGGAGGAGAAGGCCCAGGAAGCCATCGAGCGCTCCAGCGAGCTGAAAGCGGAGCTCCAGCGCGTCGAGGACCGGGCCGACGAACTCGAAGCGAAGCTGGAGGCTCGCTTGCTGGAGATCCCCAACGTCCCCCACGAGTCGGTGCCGGTCGGCGACGACGAGAGCGACAACGTCGAGCGCTACCGCGAGGGGTTCGACGACCTGCGGACCCTGCCCGAGGACGTGATCCCTCACTACGAGCTGGGCGAGGAACTCGACATTCTGGACTTCGAGCGCGGCGCGAAGGTCTCCGGCGGCGGGTTCCAGTTCGTCAAGGGCGAGGGCGCACGGCTGGAGTACGCGCTGATCCAGTTCATGCTCGACGTACACCGCGAGCAGGACTACGTCGACGTGTTCCCGCCGCTGCCAGTCAACAGCGAGTCGATGCGTGGGACCGGCCAGCTGCCGAAGTTTGCCGAGGACGCCTACCGTATCGGAGCCCGGCAGGACGACGACCACGACGACGACAACCTCTGGCTGCTCCCGACCGCGGAGGTGCCGGTGACCAACATGTACCGCGACGAGATCCTGCTGGACGACGACCTCCCGATCAAACACCAGGCGTTCTCGCCGAACTTCCGCCGCGAGGCCGGCGAGCACGGGACCGAGACCCGCGGGTACGTCCGCGTCCACCAGTTCAACAAGGTCGAGCTGGTCAACTTCGTCCGGCCGGAGAACAGCTACGAGCGCCTCGAAGGGCTGCTCGCCGAGGCCGAGGAAGTGCTCGACCGCCTGGACCTGCCCTACCGCGTGCTGGACATGTGTACCGGCGACATGGGGTTCACCCAGGCCAAGAAGTACGACATCGAGGTGTGGGCACCCGGCGACGACATGGACGACGGCCCCGAAGAGGGCGGGCGCTGGCTTGAGGTGTCCTCGGTCTCGAACTTCGAGGACTTCCAGGCCCGTCGGGCGGGCATCCACTACCGGCCCGAACGCCACGAGTCCGCGGAGTACCTCCACACGCTCAACGGCAGCGGCGTCGCCGTCCCGCGCGTGATGGTCGCGATCATGGAGTACTACCAGAACGACGACGGCACGATCACCGTCCCCGAACCGCTGCGCCCCTACATGGGCGGCCAGGAACGCATCGAGGGCCACGACCCGGTCGGCGAGAGCGCCGTCGGCGAGGGCGACGGCGACGCCTGAGGCGATCGGTCGTCCGAGCGTCCGAGGGGACCGCCAGCGACGAGCGAGCCCACTGGGCGGCGTCGAGTGGCACTCGGGATCGAAAGCTGACGCCGCTGTGACGGGGAATGCCTATTTGTATCCGGTGCGTGACCGAAACGCATGACGCTCGAAGGACTCGACGAGCTAGACAAGAAGATCATCCACGAACTGCAGACCGACGCGCGCCACACGTCTTCTGGAACGATCGCCGACGCGGCCGACGTCTCGGCCAGTACGGTCCGAAACAGGATCCAGCGACTGGAACAACAGGGGCTCATCAGCGGGTACCACGCCGACGTGGAGTACGAGAGCGCCGGCTACCAGCTGTACACGCTGATCATCTGTACCGCGCCGGTCCCCCGGCGAGAGGAGCTGGCCGAAGCGGCGCTGGAAGTTCCGGGCGTCGTTCGCGTGACGGAGGTCATGACCGGCGAGGAGAACGTCCACGTCAGCGTCGTCGGGGCGGACGGCGACGACCTCAGCCGCATCGGCCGGGACCTCGACGAACTCGGGCTGGAAGTCGCCGACGAGGACCTCATCCGAAGCGAGCACGTGGACGCGTTCGACGGGTTCGACGTCGAGTGTGCGGACGAATAGAGAATATCGTACCCTATAATCTACCGGATCGTCAATTACATCGGCTAGCTTATTGCCGTCCGTCTGTAACAGCCGGGTAACATAGACACCGAACCGAAGCGGTGTCGACACAGCGACACATGATCCGACAGTCACTACCCGGTCACACTCGCACAGCACTCCCAGACGAACGGACGGCTCTCGTCGATGGGCGATCACTGGTCGCGCGGGCGGAGGCGACCGATCCCCCGCCGGGCGTCCGGAGGGCCGACATCGCGGAGTCCGAGCGAGCGCACAGTAGCGGGACACGACGAGACAGATGAAACAGCTAGAGCGAGACCTCGGGCTCCCGACGGTCATGGCGATCAGCGTCGGCGCGATGATCGGCAGCGGGATCTTCATTCTCCCGGCACTGGCGCTCAAGACGGCCGGTCCCTCGGTCGTGCTCGCCTACCTGCTGGCCGGCCTCCTCGTCGTGCCGGCGGCGCTGTCGAAGTCCGAGATGGCGACGGCGATGCCCGAGGCCGGCGGGACTTACCTCTACATCGAGCGCGGAATGGGGCCGCTGTTCGGGACAGTTGCGGGCGTCGGCACGTGGTTCTCCCTGGCGTTCAAGGGCGGGCTCGCACTGGTCGGTGGCGTCCCATATCTCCTGATCCTGTTCGACCTCCCGGTCAAGCCCGTCGCGCTGGGACTCGCGGGCGTCCTGATTCTGGTGAATCTCGTCGGAGCGAAACAGACTGGTCGCCTGCAGGTCGTGATCGTCGTGGTGATGCTTGCGGCGCTGGCGTGGTTCGTCGTCGGCAGCGGAGCGAGCGTCCAGCAGGCCAACTTCCAGCCGTTCTACGCCGACGGACTGTCCGGCCTGCTGGCCGCGACGGGGCTGGTGTTCGTCTCCTACGCTGGCGTCACGAAGGTCGCCAGCGTCGCCGAGGAAGTCGAGAACCCGGACCGGAACATCCCGCTGGGCATCCTTGGCTCGCTGGCGTTCACGACGCTGCTGTACGTCCTGATCGTGGCGATCATCGTCGGCGTCACCGACGCGGGCGTGGTCGCCGGCTCCGCCACCCCGGTCGCCGAGGCCGCGGCAGCGACGCTGGGCGAGTGGGGGGTCTGGGCCGTGGTGCTGGCGGCGATCCTCGCGCTGATCTCGACGGCCAACGCCGGCATCCTCTCGTCGTCTCGGTACCCCTTCGCGATGGCCCGTGACGGCCTCGTGCCCACGTCGCTGGCAGAGGTCAGCGAGCGCTTTGGCACGCCGTCGCTGTCGATCTCGCTGACCGGGATCGTCCTGCTGGCTCTGATCGCGTTCGTCCCGATCCTCGACATCGCGAAACTCGCCAGTGCGTTCCAGATCCTCGTGTTCGTCCTGATCAACGTCGCGATCGTGGCCTTCCGCGAGGGTGAGGGAGACTACGAGCCAAGCTTCGAGGCCCCGCTGTATCCCTGGCTGCAGGTCGGCGGGGTGCTCAGCGGCGTCGTGTTGCTCACCCAGATGGGACCGGTCGCGATCGTCGGGGCCGTCGTCATCACCGTCGGGAGCGTGCTCTGGTACCTCCTCTACGCCCGGCCCAACGTCGAGCGACAGGGTGCCGCGGCCGACGCGGTCGGACAGGGGATCGGCGACGCGCTCATCGACGAGACCGCCTCGGCGATGGAGAACAAGCCCTACGAGGTGCTGGTCGCGATCACCCGAGAGATGGATCGCGAGCGCGAGGCCGCACTGCTGCGGATCGCCGCCGATCTCGTGCGGCCACACGACGGCCGCGTCGTCGCCGTCTGGTTCGAGGAGGTGCCAGACCAGATGGACCTCGAAACGGCCTCCGAGACGCAGTCACCGGCAGACGTTCAGTTCGAAGAACAGACCGACGACCTCGCAGACGACCTGAACGTCGCCGTCGACGCGGGCGAGATCGTCAGCCACGACACGAAACACGCGATCGTCAACTTCGCGCGCCACCGCGGCGTCGACGCAATCGTCGCTGAACATGAACACCGACGGCTCCGGTCGCGGCTGTTCGGCGATCCGGTCGACTGGATCGTCGACCACGCCCCGTGTGACGTGTTGTTGGTGGACAACAGGGGGTACGACCGACCGAAGCGCATCGCGGTCGAGGACGACGGCGGCCCGTTCCACCCCAACACCGTCGCGATCACGGACACGCTGGCCGCCGAGAACGGCGGTCGCGTCGTCTTCAGCCCGGGGGACAAAGACGAGAACGGCCCCGGAGTGACGTACCGAGAACAGCTGGCGGACCTGCTGTCGGTCCCGGTCTCGGCCACCGGCACGGAGACCGCACAGACCAGACCGGACATTCGGATCCGCCGGGGAGCCGATCACCGACTCCGGGGCTCGCTGCTCGACCGGCGGCCCGACGGCCCGGCCGACAGCACCGAGATCACCGTCCACGCACACGAGTCCGAACAGCCAGGGCTGCTCCGGCGGCTGTTCGAGCGCATCGTGTTCTGACCCTCAGGACTCCGGCGTGTGAGTCCTGAGACGGTCGATCACCCCGTCTTCGAACGCGAACACGTCGACGAACCGCGTGATCTCGGCGTCGTCACTGGCCAGCAGTCGTCCCTCGACCGCGACGGTCGACGCCCCGGTGTAGACAGCGTCGATGGGATGGCTCGTCTCCGTCTGTGGGCGCTCCTCGCGCATGAACTGGACGAAGCGGTCGCGCCCCTCGAAGGTCCGATCCGGTCGCTCGTGGACGAAGTCGGGGGCGAGTACGTCCGAAAGCAGGTCGTAGTCGTGCTCGTCCAGTGCCCGGTAGTACGCGCGTGCCGTCGCCACCCGATCCATGACTGGTCCCTCGCCCGGCAGCGACGAGAAAGTGGTGGTCCGGTAGCCAGACGGACGGTTGGAGGCGACGGCTCGGTCGATCGCACGACGGTGTCGATCGAGCCGAGAGCGAACGACGATCGGCGGTGTCAGTACCGCTCGCGGTCGTCGTCCTCGTCGTCCGCGGCGAGTTCCGCCTCGGTCGGGATCGCGGCCATGTCCTCGTCGCTGGCTCCGTCCGGTTCGTCGAGTTCGTCCGTCTCGTCGAGGTGGTCCCGTTCGTCCGGACCGTCGTCGGGCGACGCTGCGCCGTCGCCATCGTCGAACGCGGCTCCGCCGTCACCCGATCCCGTGCCGGGTTCCAGCGAGCCAGATCCCGGCGGGGGAACGTCCGCGTCGTCCGGTTCGAGCGAGGGCGTGTCGGGCGTGGAGTCCGGACGCTCCTCGTCCGCCGGTGAGGGCTCCGACGTCGACTGGCTCGCTTCCAGGTCCGCTTCGAGTTCGGCCAGATCGTCGCCCCCGGTGTCACCGTCGTCGGCGTCCGGCGGTGCGTCGACCATGCTCGTCGGCGTCTCCTCTAGGTCCCCACCGGTCGGGTCGTCGGGCTGGTTGGCGGTCAGTTCCGCCTCGATCTCCTGGAGTTCCGCGTCGTCGATCTCCTCCTCGCCGCCGGTCTCGTCTCCCGACCCCTCGCCTGCCGGCGTCTCGTCGAGCGACGGCGCGTCGGCCTCCGCACCGCCGGTCGCGGCCTCGTCGATGTCGATCGCCAGTTCGACCTCCGCGTCGTCGTCCTGCGGGAGGATGCTCTGGGCGTCGTCGGCGTCTAAGTCCGGCGGCCACGCGTCTGGATCGATCGGTTCGCCGATGTCGCGGGCGGTCTCCAGCGGACGCTCGGCGTCGTCCCGGAGGCGCTGTCCCGCCGCGCCGGCACCGCTCGAATACTCGCTGGCCGACTCCGAGAGCCACTCGGCGGCCTGCCAGAGCGCGGTCGCCTTCTCCTCGGCGCGCTCGTAGTACGTCGTCAGGTCGGCGTCGTCGACGAACCGGACGGCGCTGTCGAAGTGGTCGGCGGCCTCTTCGAAGGCCGCCTGTGCCCGCCCGAAGTCAGACTGAGCGAGCATCCACTCCGAGTCCTGGTAGGATCCCATGGCGCTCGTGAACGCCCGCCGCCCTTCGGTGTAGTGGGCGTGGCCGACCCGATAGCGGGCGAAGGCGGTGTCGTCGCCGCCGGTGTCGCCGATCGTGTCCTTGATGGCGTCCACGTCGGGCAGGGCCAGCGGGCTCTGTGTCGACCAGGCGTACTGGACGATCCCGTCGTGGTCGACGACGAACACCGCCCGTTCGATCAGGGCCTGCCCGACGGCGTCCTCGAAGGTGACGCCGTACTCTCGGGCGACCTCGCGACGCGTGTCCGAGAGCAGCGGGACGTGCAGGTCGTACGCCTCGGCGAAGGCGGCGTGGCTGTACAGGGTGTCCGCGCTGATCCCCAGCACGCTCACGTCTTTTTGCATCGTGAACAGGTCGAGTTCGTCCAGGTCCGACTCCTCGTCACAGGCCGGGTTGAAGTCGCCGGGATAGAACGCGAGGATGACCACGTCCTCGCCGAGGTACTCGTCCAGCGCCACCCGCCGGTGCTCGCCGTCGACGACGGCCGGCAGCTCGAACCGCGGCGCTTCGTCGCCCTCGGAAATCACTGCGAGAGAGTTTCTCGTTCGGCCACTTAACTGTATGTCCAAAATCGAAGCTCGTGGCCCTTATACCGGCTGGCGACCTACGAGCGGCCGTGGAACTACACGTCCGGTACGAGGGCGACGACGATCCCGACAAGTGCAGCGCCCGGCGGCTCGCGCAGTTCGACGAGGCCGAGTTGCACCGCGCGACCCGGTCGACGCCGCCGGGGATCGTGCTGAACCCCTTCGCCGACCAGGCCCTCTCACCGGCGGACCGGGCGGGCTCCGGGTCCCGCACCGACCGAGTGGTGGCACTGGACTGCTCGTGGGAGACCGCCGAGCGGGAGGCGTTCGACCTCGAAGGGCTCCACCGGTCGCTGCCCTTCCTCGTTGCCGGCAACCCCGTCAACTACGGCACCGCCTTCCAGCTCAACACGGTCGAGGCCTTCGCCGGGGCGCTCTGTATCCTCGGCGAGCGCGACCACGCCGAGCGGTTGCTCGAACACTTCAGCTGGGGCCACACCTTCCTCGAACTCAACGAGGAGCCACTGGAGCGGTACGCGGCGTGTGCGGATTCGAGCGAGGTCGTCGCCGTCCAGGACGACTATCTGGCCGAAGAGTGATTACTCGACGTCGGTGAACATGTCTCAGTGGCGCGGACGACTCCCACGGCGCGCGACCCTCGGGCTGCAGGTGGCGACTCGTCCTGATACAAGGGTGGCACACGAGTCCCGTATAATTCTTGGCGAAACGAACGATCCGCTCCGGCGCTATAGTAACGATTTACACACCGATCGCACTGCTGTCGTGCGCTCGGGCATGCATTGACTTTCAATGGTACTGTAGTGACCGGACCGCGGGTCGGCGGACAGTAGTGCTCAGATACGCAGCTTCCAAACCACGGCGGCACCGGCAGCGTATTTCCCGGTAAACTCGGCAAAGAATACGGAGACTGCGCCTATCTCTCCACCTCAGACTTTGTACGGAGAAATTTATTCGGCACTGGATCGACGGCAGCGTCAGCGTCGCCGATTCGAGTCAAGGTTTCCCAAGCTGCGACCCGCTCCGAAGATCGACCGGACACTGCCTAAACGTCGGCTTCGAGAACCGAATTGAAGACAGTCAATTGAAGCGCTACAGCGGCAAAGTCATAAAAAGAATGATTGTATATGGAAGATGTATTTCTGCGAATACAACTGAATATTGGAGTTCATCGAGAAACAGGCTCTCGTCTCTCGTTCAATAAACGCTATAGTAACAATTGAAACGATTTACACACCGATCGGACTGTTGTCGTGCGATCGGGCGTGCATTGACTTTCAATTGCTACTATGACTCGATCTCGTCGGCGGTGTTCAGATACGGATGAAGAGTAAGTCGGTACGTTTTCGAAGTGAGATATACTCGAAAACGCCCACCTCATACTGCCGGCTGTAGCTTCGTGAAGATCTTCGCCACCCCGGGGTGGCGAAATCATTCACAGACTTACAGCCGGTAGTATCAGTCGAAGTTTGGACGAGGTCGACTTTGAGTTTGTTGAGCGAGAATCGACACGTCGATTCTTGAGGAAGTTCAGTCTCCAACTGCATCTTGCTAGAGTGTCGATTTCGAATACTGTTTTGCTTTTTGAGGTTTTTGGTGTCGAGCGTGCTTGATCTACAGTGCATAATTTGAACCACAAGAGCAAACTACAGCCAGAAGCCGGTCGAGCTCCGGATCAGGTTGCAGTTGACGAAAACGGTGTTTGAATCGACGACGAACAGTATTGGCTGTACGCTGCCGTTGCTCCTGATTGGAGCGAATTACCATATACAAAGCTTGAGCCGGAGAGAGCGGAGCTATCGCTCACACATTCTTTGGCGAGTTGCGCGAAAAACACGACGTCGATGACACCACGTTTCTCATCGATGGTGCGACACCATTGAAAGACGCGTGTTCACGTCACGGACTCGATTTCAGATACTAACAACAGGGAAATCGGAAGAGCGTTGAACGTGTCCTTCGAGAAGTGAGAAGGTGAACCTCTTCGTTCTCAAACTATTTCAGCAACGTCGAACTAGACGCACCTGACGAATGACTCAAATCAGGCAGTTTCGCATTGAATCAGCGTGTCTGAGTACTACCTATGAGATACCCAGAAGTAATATATGTTCTGAACCGAGAGTTTCTTTCGAGAGAATTGCAATGAGTGATAAAGCTCCGTCCACGAGAGACGTTCTGGAATGGCTGCAACGGGATGTGACACCGTCAGTCGACAACCACCTCGAGGCGATACTTGGTGAGAGTCAGTTCGCCGACCGACTGACTTACCAGATTCGGAGTGGCGGAAAACGACTTCGCCCCGGACTGGCCATGCTCAGTGGAACCCTTTGCGGGCTTGAAGCGGCCGATATCCTCGATATCGCCGCTGCCGTCGAGATGATCCACACCTACTCGCTGTTGCACGATGATCTCGTGGACGACGACCGATATCGGCGCGGCGAACCCGCCTTCTGGGTCGAATTCGGCCACGACGATGCTATCAATATCGGCGATATGATGCTCACACGTGGCCTCAAGACAGTTCCGGACGACCAAGAACACCTCGCGATAGAGACGGTCCACGAGATGACGGCCGGGCAACAGATGGACCTGGATTTCGATCGACGCCGTGACGTGACCTCCGAGGAGTATCTCGAGATGGTTCAGAAAAAGACTGGTTCGCTGTTTGACCTGTGTCTGGAACTTCCACAGGCGGTGAGCGACACGGATCTGGATGTCGATGGGTACTCGAGTCTCTGGCCGGCTTTCCAAATTTACGACGACATTCAGGACTGCAAGCACGGTAAAGGTAAATCCAAACCCGGCGGAGACATTTGCTCGGGGAAGCGAACATTGATGACGATCCACACTAACAGCGACGAGGTGTACGATATACTAGACAAGCCACCAGAAGAAACAACGCAGGCAGACGTACAGGAGGTCATAGACCGCTACCAAGAAAACGGTAGCATCACGTATGCGCGTAACTACATGGAACAACTTCAGGACGACGCGAAGGCGTCCTTGCAGAACCTTCCCGAATCACCAGAGCGAACGAAGCTCCAGGTCCTAGCCCAACTGGACTTCGAACTGTAACGCCACGGCACAAGCGAGCACACCACTCCTCGCGGTTCTTCAGGAGCTCGCACGTGTCGGTCGCAAGTACGCGTTGCCGGCCTGATGCTTCTTTCCGACACCATGAAGACTTTGAGCGTCTCTGGGTCCCGGTGTACCCATCCGACGACCAGTCGTGGTGGTAGCTATCAACGACAATGGATCACACACTGTCTTCGAGAAGCGCGGTCGAAACCACCATACTGCAGTTCGGGACGCGTTTTGGTGACCTGTTCGTGAACATCGACTGACCTCGCATCGAACGGATGCCTCTCGACAGCCTCACAATGGGCCTCTCGGCGTCTTCCCAGGAAGCTACCAAATTGACTAATCTTTCAATCGTACGCTTGTTATACGTCGTGTTATATTTCCAAACATAAAAATTAGAGATTGCGAATAGCAGGCTCAGAAGCTACCAAATTCGCCTATCTTTCAATTGTGTACTTATTATACAATATGTATATATAGAGTAAGTATTAGCCTAAATACAATAGTAGTAAATAGAATATAATTTATAATAGCAGGCGAGTGGTCGAATCTGGATATCGATGCGCTGCGCCGAGCGTACCGCTCAATCGCGCTTGGGGCTGTTCTTCCCAGCAAAGACCTGCGCTTCGTCGATCCCGGCCGGGCCAACAACGGCCACCGCTGACGCAGTGCCCCCGTCCACTTCGACTCCACAGCTACCGATCAGAAGTATCGACAATGTCCTTCCCAAGAGCAGAATTCAATACAGTAAGACTTAATTTCTGTTCCTATGTCCCGACTATTATGGTGCAGGACGTGATTACCAACAGTGTCGAACAGTATTACACAGATACACACGATCTCTATCAGGAGTCGATGGATACAAACGATCACGCGTCGATTCACTACGGATATTTCGACAGGGAGCACACGAGCCGCGAGACAGCCGTTCAAAATATGAACCGTGTGCTGGCAAACATCGCGGACATCGACAAAGATGATCGAGTCCTCCACTGTGGATGTGGAATCGGCGGACCCGCGACGTGGCTCGCAAAAAATCGGGGAGCCGACGTCGTCGGGATCAACATCAATGAGATGCAACTGAGCAAGGCCGAACACCTCGCGGAAAAGCGAGGAGTGACGGACCAGGCTGACTTCCGATACGACGACCACACCGAGATGGAGACGATCGAGGACGACTCCATCGACGTCGTCTGGGGACTTGAAGCGGTCTGTTACGCGGAAGACAAACGGGACTTCATCGAACAGGCACGGCGTGTGCTTCGCGACGGTGGCCGGCTCGTCGTCGCAGACGGCTACATGGTCAGGGATCACCTCTCCGTCCGAGAGAAGACACTAATGCGGAAGTGGCTTGATGGCTGGAAGGTTCCGAATCTCGCACATGTTGACGAATTCGAGGAGGGGCTCCACGAGTACGGTTTCAGCAACGTCGAGATGCACTGCAATGACGAGAACGTCATGCCGTTCTCCCGAGGGACGTTCCTGCGGAGTTTCCCGCGGTATGCGAAGGCGAAGCTTGGACAGTTACGGGGTGAAGTGAGCCAGACCGAAGTCGATCACATCGTCGGCTGTCACTACCAGTACCGGGCTCTCCGAAAAGGACTTTGGTCCCACCAGACAGCCTATGGTGAGATCCCCGAGTAGTAGCGTCGATAGGCCGCCCGCCGTAACCAACCGATCCGTCTTTCAACACCAGGAGACGGCTAGCCCCAGTTGATTATCGTCACGAATCCGAGGTCACACCACCGGGCACTGGCTGAAACCGATCGCTATAGCCCACCTGCGTGACGATAAGTAACATGGCGATCACCGAAATCAGCCCACCCGCCAGAAACGGAATCACGTATCCAAAGCTGCCGAGGAACCCACCGATAGCTGGGCCACTTGCGCGGCCGAATCCGTAGGCAGAGGTGATCACCGCCATCCACTGGCCGGACTGACCTGAGCTTGCAAAGTCGCCTGCGAACGCGAGCGACGGGGCGAAGGCCATCGCCATCGCGATACCCTGCGTGAAGCGCGCTGCGACCATGAGCAGTTCCGACTGAATGAATCCCTGGACGGCGATCGCGGGAATAAGCAGTACCACACCGCCCAATAAGAACGGCCGCCGCCCGAAGCGGTCGCTCGCGATACCAAACGGAATTATCAGCAGAACGACAGCCATGATCAATGCGGAGTACTGAAGCCCGAACTCCGAGGCCGTCTGACCGAGATGTGAGTTTATATCGGATTGTAGCGCGACGATCAAGTCGACAGTGACCGACATGAGGAACGTGGCAATTGCGAGCGCAAAGACCGGATGGAAGAGTTGATTGTGTCCGAGAATTGTAAGCGACGTTTTATTCTCTTCCGTCGTGGGTTGCACCGCAGGTTCGGTGACGAACGCGACCACGAGTGCCATTCCGATGAAAGCGAAGCACCCGGCCCCCCAGAACGCGATTTGGAATCCCGAAATCTGACTCGAGAAGCCCCCAAATGAGAGCGTATACGGTCCGTTGGTGATGAGGAATCCAGCGAGGACCGGCCCGATCACGTAGCCAAGGAGGCGAATACTGTTGAAAATCCCCATGTTTCCGCCTCGGTTGGACCGGCGTGTGATGTCGTTGATGATAGCCATCGATGCTGGGAGTGCAAGAGCAGCACCGAGTCCCTGAATGGCATGAACTGCAACGACGTAGCCGTACGTTTCAGCTAACGGGTAGAGGAGGTTTCCGACGCCGACGATGCCGAGGCCGAGGAGGACGAACGGACGACGCACTCCTACCCAGTCAGACAGTCGACCCGTATACGGCTGCAGGCCTGCGCTCACGTAACTATAAGCCGAGACAGCGATTCCGATCATCGTCCCACTGGCCAGAAATATCGGTCCAGCTGAGAGCGACGGGGAGAATAGCGAACTGCTCAGGTACGCAGGAAGAAGAACTATGAGGAAGCCATTGCCCGTCGTGTCCGCCAGTCTGGCGCCTGCGAGGACGAATACCTGTGCTCTGCTTTCGTTCACATTTGGAAGAAAATATCCCAATACATAACTCTTGTCAAATTTGAGTGCAATCGAAGAGATATCCGACGCTGCCCCGATCAGCTCTTCACTGTCACCGAGTACGTGGGGTAAAAGTTGTCACGCTGACAACACTCGATGATAAATGATCTGGACTAGTTTTCAACTGTGTCTGTGCCTGCCCCACATAAACAATTGAAATCCGACATATTTGTCTTTTTATCACCTATATGATGTGATATGCTCAATTCCAGCTCCAATGATCCTGACATCTGAGATCGATCCCACGGCGTGGACAGATATCTTGCCATGGAGTCACACTGTCGACGAGCACCAGAGCGCCACCGACTTCGTGTTGCTTGCGTGACCCGACAAAGAACACGCCTCAAATCCCCATATTCTTGCTATCTCAAGCTTTACAGAGCAATCTGTTCGATTTGAGATCGACGGTAGCGTACAGCCAATACTACCCGTCGTCGATTCAGAACACCGTTTCGTCGACCGTAATCTGACCTGGAGATCGATAAGACGCTGTCTGTAGTTCGCCTTGTAAACCGAATCATACACTGTGAATCGAGCCCGTCTGACACCAGATATGACAAGAACAAGAATAGTATTTGAAGCGTATATTTTAGCAGTATATAGTACCGTTCTAAGCTTCATCGAGAATCGTCGTGTCGCCTCTCGTTCAACAAACAGAAAGTCGGTCTCACCGAGTTTCCGCCGAGGCGTGTGTCCTCGGATATGAACCACTCAAGAAAGACACCGCCTCACTTTTCATCCTTATCTGAACACCACCCCCAGACCAGCACCAGTATCTTTGTACTGGAGTCCGCAACAGCACGCTAATGGGATCTGTGAGGGCAGGGACAGGCCACTGACGATGACGGGCGGAGCGCGGAGCGGTCCGCACTGGCAGTCGTACCTCCGCCTCGTGAACACCGTCTTCGCCGCCGACGACGGCGAGGGACCGGGCGACATCGTGCCCGCGGTCGGCGACCTCGTCGACTCGGCAACGAGCAGGCGGTCGGGCTGGCCCGCGAGATCGACGGGCTCGCGGTCGCGGACGACAGCAGCGTGACCGCGATGGATCGGACGGGGACGGCGATCCTGGAAGAGGTCGTCGACGGCTACGTTGCGGCCAGTGGCGACGTGGCGGCGTTCGTGATCGCCCGCCGGTGGATGGCGGTCCGAGCAGGCGTGTCCCGCTCGTCGCCGGGATTACCAGCCGAAGCCGCGACGCGCCGTCGGTTCGAGCGGGCTCGACGGGAGCCCCGCCTGTGGCTCGGGCGCGTTGTACTCGCCCGGTGCCACGTCGTTGGGTGCGTCGGGATAGCACAGCGACGCCAGCGCCTGGATCTGCCCGCGGCCGACGCCGAGTTCGAACTGCCCGCCGCCGTACAGCTGGATGCCGCGTTGCTCGCAGTAGGCGATCGACTCCAGCAGCGACTCGACGGTGCCAAACCGGGAGGGCTTGCAGTTGAGCCACGACGGTTCGACGGGCAGTGCCTCGATGCTGGCGATGCCCGTGATCGGGTAGTCCCAGCTCAGCCGCTCCTCGCGCCCCTCGAACACCGATCGCGTCTCGTCGGTGATCGCCGCGTCCTCGACGACGGCGTCGGGCAGCCCCTCGGAGACGTGCCGATAGAACTCGGCGTCGATCGGCGTGTCCACGTCGGTCCCCTCGTAGTAGGCCTTCAGGTCGACGACGCGGACCGCGTCGGTCGCCGCGAGGGCCGCGATCAGCTCGGCGTCCCAGTCGGGCGTGGGGTCGAGCTTGAACTCGATGCCGGGGTCGATGTCGAGCCACGCCTCGACGCGGTCGGTCGTCGGCCGCCCGTCGCCGTCCTCGCTCAGCCGCGTCGAGACCACGAACCGGACGGGATCGTACGTCCGATCGAGTGCGTCCCCGAGCGTCCGGCCGGCCTGTTTCAGCGCCAGGTCCAGTGCCGCGCTCTCGAAGGCCCAGCGCCGGTAGTGACGGGCCGGGTCCTGCGTCGGGGGCTCCGGCCACAGGTCGATGTCGTCGAGTCGGTCGGAGAACGAATCCAGCGTGTACTCGCCGGCCAGATCGGCCGTGAGCGCGTGCATCGAATCGTGATCCTCGGGCTCGTAGGTCACGTCCTCCCCGCGCCCGATCTCGCCGTCGCCGTGGAGCGCGACCGTCGTCGTTCGGCGCGTGAACCCACTGGAGGTGTCACGGCGACGATCGGCAAGCTCGTACTCGTCGACGGTCAGCTTCAGGTCGGCGACCCGCTCGTACATACCACTCCTTGGTCGCGGGGCGAAATAAATGGCCGGCAGTGAGACCACGGCCGTCGCTTCGTGACCGGACGCACCGCACGGGACGGCGAAATGCGTCACCGACGGGCAGTTCGCGGGATCACGAGGACCGCGACGTGAGTCTGGAACGTGTTTCGGGCCGGCACCGGTGATAGTATCAGAAAGAGAGGTTTTCAATTTGTCTCAGCAGTCATAAGTTTTTTGTTTCTCGTTGTCAATAGATGTCGTGTGAGTCGCGAAAGACCGGATCAGAGTGAGGCGGCATGAAGGAGAGAGATACCGACCAGAACCGGCGGCGATCCGACGCCGATGCGAGTTCCGACGGTCGAAGAGAGATGGCTTCGCGAGAGAGCAGACCGTCGAAGAGAGCCGACAGTGTGCTGGACCGTCGATCGCTCCTCGGGAAACTCTCGGTCGGCATCCTCGGAAGCACAGTCGCGTCGAGTGAAGTCGTGCGTGGACAGGCCGACGGAGACGCTCCGCTCGCGGACGATCCGGACATACCGGGAGGCACCGAGACAGAACCCTCCCGACGAGATCGACGGGCGTTCCTGGTGGCGGAGTACGGACGCAAAGAGGCGGCCATCATTCAGGGGATCGCGACGAAGTATCGGCGTCGGTCGAACACCGGCTCTCTCGATACAGAGGCCGCGTTCAGGGCGGCAACAGACGAGATTCTCGCACATCCACAGACGCCACGAGTCTCTACCGACATTCGAGAACGCCGTGCGTTGACGACAGGCGAGAAACAGAGCGGGCCCGAGACCGCAACGACCCCGGATTCGAGTTCCAGTTCCGAGGGCACCACCGCCGCCGTCGGGGCAACCACGAGAGTCACGGCGACACGAGGGCAGAAGGGAGGGAACTCGTGGGGTGTCGGAGCCGCAGATCGAGCATTCAACGTCAGCAGCAACCGCGTTCAGGCGAATGCGCGCGTTGCCGGGATCGGCGGTGCAACAGGGTACGCGCGGTTGTACGGTCGTCTCACACCGAGTTCGTCGATCGGTGGTGCCGTCCGGATGACGGCGAAGTATTACCGTCAAGGCGGTGCCGTCGGAGGGAACGCGAGGGTTCGGTTCTTCGTCCGAGAGACAGCACGCCCGGCTTCGACGGCCGTCTTCCGAACTGTCGAGAATCCCGGATTCGTCACCGGAGATACGATTCGTTCAGAGCAGTTCGTGCTGCCCGCAGGAGTCCAGCACGACATCGGAATCGAGATCAAGACGAGCGTCGATACGATCGCCGCCGCGTACTTCTACGCCGATTACCTCACCACGGTAATCGACCTCAG
Organism: Halomicrobium sp. HArcht1-1; assembly: GCF_058933285.1. Classification (NCBI taxonomy): domain Archaea; kingdom Methanobacteriati; phylum Methanobacteriota; class Halobacteria; order Halobacteriales; family Haloarculaceae; genus Halomicrobium; species Halomicrobium sp. HArcht1-1. The sequence continues at coordinate 310,841 of NZ_JBZYDL010000001.1, read as the reverse complement.
CAAACGACGCGTCGTCCTCAACGAACCGATCCGGATCGAGTCACTCGATTGATCATGTCCGAAACAACCGAACGCACCCTCCTGCTCGCGAACCGCGTGGTGTTGGCGGTTTCGCTGCTCTTGTCGGCTATCGTCGGCGCGGCCGTCGTCCTGTTCGGTCTCTCGGCCGTTGGCTTCGGCCGGTACACGACCGGAACGACCGGCCAGATTGCAGGCATCGCCGGGGCGCTCGCAGGCCTGGGAACGTTGTTCGTGTACCTCTCCTACCAGTACTATCGAACCGAAGCGGAGCGCTAGGGGCATTCGAACGCGGCATCACCCCGACGCGAACGTCGCCGGAAACTGATGGCCGCCAGTCCACGACCGTACGAGTGCCCCATGACTTAACACGTCGAACCACCGAAGAGTGGGTAGATGTCTCGCTCACGCTGGTCGGTAGCTCCCCGGAACGGGACGCTACTCGGTCTCGTCGTCCTCGTCACCCTCGCAGGCTGTAGCGGGCTGCTGGTCTCAGAGGACGCCACACCGACGGTGAGCGAGACGGCCACGCCGACGGCCGTCGAGTCCCAGACCGCGACGCCGACGGCCACACCGACCGCGACAGAGACGGCCACGCCGACGCCGACCGCAACCGAGACACCCACGCCGACGCCCGCTCCATCACCGACAGAGACGGCCACGCAAACGCCGGACGACACGCTCTCGTCGGACAACCCGTGGGGCCAGGAGATCGTCCCGGTCCGGATCAACGACAGCGCCGACGACGGGCGCAACACCACCGCGCTCACGCTCCGGACGATCGACTACTGGAACGCCAACATCGAGCGCTACACCGACTTCGAGTACCGCTTCGTGCTGGCCGAGGACCCCGACGACGCCCGCGTCGAGGTCCAGTTCAGAGAGTCGGTCGATCGCTGTGACGAGCAGGAGACCAACGTCGCGGGCTGTGCGGCGTACCTCCACGAGGAGACGAGAGCCAGAGACCTCGAAGTCGCCGCCGTCGAGAGCCAGGGCTCGAACGCGGGGGTCCTGGCGACGACGCGCCACGAGTTCGGCCACCTCGTCGGCCTGAACCACAGCGACGAGCCCCTGGACCTGATGGCACAGCGCTACGAGGGCGACATCCGCGACGCCACCGACCGTTCCCGTGGTACGGCGACACCCTCCACGTCGCGGTCGAGCCAGACACGATCGACGGGGACCCGGCGGTGGTCCGCGAGCAGGTCCGCCACGCGGTCGAGTACTACGACGCCGGGGCCGACGGCACCGTGCCGGAGAACGTCAGCGTCGTCGTGAGCGACGAACCGGAGTTCGCCGAGGTCGTCGTCACCAACGACAGCGAGCGGGGCTGTACGGTCACCGACGGATCGGGCGCTCTCCGCTCGGTCCGGAACCTCGACACCGACGAGCGCGCGGAGCTGTACACCCGGATGGTCGTCTGTATCGGCCCCGTCGGCGAGGACGCCGTCGGCTGGCACACCGGCTACTGGCTGGGGTCGGCGTTCGGGCTGGAAAGTGGCGAACGCGCCGCGGTGTTCCAGGACGCCGACTACGGCGAGCGCAGGAGCGAGTGGTGGGAGTAGGGTTCTGAGGAGCAACAGCCGACCAGGGACAGACACTGAAAGACTCGTTGCACTCGTCTTTCACGCCCTCACTTCGTTCGTCAGGACACCGAAAGCCCTCGCGTCGGTCGCAATCACGCCCCCTCGCCAGCGACCACCGAGACGAGATTACTCGACGAGCCGTTCGATCTCGGTGACCAGCACGTCGCTGGCACCCACGTCCTTGAGCGCGGTGATCGTCTCGAACACGTCGGCGTCGTCGACGACGGCGTGGACGGCCACGTCGTCGCTGCCGGCGATGTCCATCACCGTCGGGCCGCCCATGCCGGGCAGGACGTCCTTCACGTCGTCCAGCGCGTCCTCGGGCGCGTTCATCATGAGGTAGCGCTTGCCCTCCGCTGAGATGACCGACTCCAGCGCGGTCGCGACCTGCCCGACCTTCTCGTCGCCGACGACCTCCTCGCGGGCGAACAGGCGGACCGAGGAGTCGAGCACCTCGTCGACGACCGCCAGGCGGTTCATCCGCAGGGTCGTCCCCGTCGAGGTGATGTCGACGATGCCGTCCGCGATGTCGACGTGGGGCGTGAGCTCGGTCGCACCCGAGACCTCGGTGATCGAAACGTCCACGTCCATCTCCTCGAAGTACCGGCGCGTGACGTTGGGGAACTCCGTGGCGACGCGGCCGCCCTCGAAGTCGTAGACCGTCTCGACGGCGTCGTCTTCGGGCGCGGCCAGCACCAGCCGACACGAGCCGAAGTCCAGATCGAGCAGTTCGGTGAGGTTGCCGGGACCGGCCTCCCGGACCTGGTCGAGTCCGGTGATTCCCACGTCGGCCGCGCCGTCGGCGACGTACTCCGGGATGTCTGCGGCGCGGGCGTAGAGGATCGTCACGTCGGGATCGACCGTCTCGGCGTACAGCTGGCGGTCGGCTCCGTCGACGACGTGGAGCCCCGCCCGTTCCAGCAGGTCGACCGACGGATCGTGCAGGCGGCCCTTGTTGGGGACGGCGATGCGCATACCGACACCTCGACGGCCCGCCGCAATTGCTTTTCCCTTCCCGAGTCGTGAGCGGCCGTCGCTGTCCGCCGGAATTCGCACCCCGGCCGTGGGGACTGTCCGCAGAGACAGCAGTACGAGGAAGGCGGTGGATTCAGGCACCCCCGGACAGAACCGTCGGGCGTGAGCGAACTCCTCGTCTCCGGCGGACGGGTCCTCCGACCGGACCTGACCGTCGAACGCGCGGACGTACTGATCGATCAGTCGAGTGGCGACATCGCGGCCGTCGACGAGCCCGGCGCGCTCGCCGGCGACGACGAACTGGACGCAAGCGGCGGGCTCGTCGTGCCGGGGCTGGTCAACGCACACACGCACGTGGCGATGACGCTGTTGCGGGGGTACGCCGACGACAAGCCCCTCGATGCGTGGCTCCAGGAGGACATCTGGCCCGTCGAGGCCGAACTGACGGCCGACGACGTGCGGGCCGGTGCCGAGCTCGGCCTGGTCGAGATGATCAAGTCCGGAACGACGGCGCTCTCGGACATGTACTTCCACGTCGACGAGATCGCCGGGGCCGTCGAGCAGTCCGGCCTGCGGGCGGTGCTGGGCCACACTGCGGTCACCGTCGGCAAGGACGAGGAGGCCGCACGCGAAGACACACAGCAGAGCCTCGACGTGGCCGAGCGCCTCGACGGCGCGGCCGACGGGCGCATCCGGACGACGTTCCAGCCCCACTCGCTGACGACCGTCGGGGAGGAGTTCCTCCGGGAGTTCGTCCCCGCGGCGAACGACGCCGACCGTCCGATCCACCTGCACGCCAACGAGACGAGCGACGAGGTCGGCCCGATCGTCGACGAGCACGGCAAGCGGCCACTGGAGTACGCCGACGACCTCGGGGTGCTGGGCCCGGACACCTGGATCGCCCACGGCGTCCACGTCGACGAGCGAGAGATCGAGTTGCTGGCCGACACCGACACCGGCGTCGCCCACTGCCCGGCCTCGAACATGAAGCTCGCGAGCGGGATGGCACCCGTCCAGGACCTGCTCGATGCCGGCGTCACCGTCGGCCTGGGGACGGACGGGGCGGCCTCGAACAACGACCTCTCGATGTTCGACGAGATGCGCGACGCCGCGATGATCGGCAAGCTCGCCGCCGAGGACGCGAGCGCGATGGCGGCGGCGAGCGTCGTCGAGATCGCCACGGCCGGCGGGGCCGAACTGCTCGGGTTCGACAGCGGGCGGATCGAAGCGGGCGCGAACGCCGACCTCGCCGTGGTCGACCTCGACCAACCCCACCTGACGCCGGCCCACGACCTCGTGAGCCACCTCGTCTACGCTGCCAGCGCGAGCGACGTGCGCCACACCGTCTGTGACGGGACGGTCCTCATGCGCGATCGGGACGTGGAACCGTTCGACGAGGCGGCCGTCGTCCAGCGGGCGAGCGAGCACGCGACGGCACTGGTCGAGCGCGCGACGGAGTAGCGGCGTCCGCCGGGCGGGGTTAAACGACGAGAGACGTTTCTAAACGTTCTCGCGCCATCTGAGTTAGTCTCGAACGTCGCCGAACTGACTGAACCGGATTCGGGGTTTATGCCGGTGTTGGGGCACGTCTCTGGTACGATGCGCACCGAACTATTCGCACTGGTGATGGCCGTCACGCTGGTCGGGGCCGCAGTCGGTCCCGGCGTCGCGGCGGCCGACGACGGGGCCGGGAACGCGGCGCTGTCGGTCAGCGTCGCACAGGACGACGACGTGACGATCAGCGTCACGGAAAACGACAGCGCCGTCGAGAACGCCACCGTCGACGTGGGTGGCGAAGACGGGAGTTCCTACGAAGGGATCGGGTCGTACACGACCGACGACGACGGCGAGGTCGAGCTGGACTCGCCCGAGGTCAACGAGACCATCTCGGTCACCGCGACCGCGGACAACCGGACGGCCACGACGACGGCCGACCTGCTCGGCGAGGAGTACCTCGGCGAGAATCAGACGAGCGCCTTCGGCCAGCAGGTGTCTGCCTACGTCCAGTCGCTGCTGGACGGTGACCGACGCCACATCGGCCCGCAGGTCGCCGCCTTCGTCCAGGCGAACAATCCTGGGAACGCACCAGCCCACGCGGGTCCGCCCGCACACGCCGGCCCCGACCGTGAGAACGAGACCGAAGACGAGAACGAGACGGCATTCGAGAACGAAACCGACGAAGACGAGCGTGGCCCGCCCGCACACGCCGGCCCCGACAGCGAGAACGAGACCGACGACGAGCGCGGTCCGCCCGAACACGCTGGTCCCGACAAAGACGACGAAGCGGACGACGAAACGGAAACCGAAGCGCCAGAAGACGAGGACGACGGAGGAGAAGCCGAGAGCGAAGACGAGGAACGAGAGACCGACGAAGCGCCAGAAGACGAGACGGAGACCGACGACGGCGGTCCGCCCGACCACGCCAACGCGGGCGGCAACTGATCCGGGTTCGGTAGCGTTTTCAGCGGCCTGCTCTTTATCTGGGGTATGACTGATCCCATTACCGCGCGACTCGACGACCCGGCCACGGCCCGCGAGGAGGGCCGCCGCAAGATGGACTGGGCCGTCCAGCACATGCCGATCATGGCGTCGCTCCGGGAGTCCTTCGAGGCCGACCAGCCCTTCGCGGGCGAGCGCATCGGCATGGCGATGCACGTCGAAGCCAAGACCGCCGTCCTGGCCGAAGTGCTGGCCGCCGGTGGGGCCGAGGTCGCGATGACCGGCTGTAACCCGCTGTCGACCCACGACGACGTCTCCGCCGCGCTGGACGCCGTCGACGGTGTCACCTGCTACGCCGAGCGCGGCGTCGACGACGAGGAGTACTACGCCGCCATCGAGGCCGTCATCGACCACGAGCCGACGATCACCGTCGACGACGGGATGGACCTCGTGGCGGCGATCCACGAGGACTATCCGGAGCTGATCGACACGATCGTCGGCGGCGCAGAGGAGACGACGACCGGCGTCCACCGCCTGCGAGCCATGGACGACGACGGCGCGCTTGAGTACCCGGTCTTCGCCGTCAACGACACGCCGATGAAACGACTGTTCGACAACGTCCACGGCACCGGCGAGTCCTCGCTGGCCTCGATCGCCATGACGACGAACCTCTCGTGGGCCGGCAAGACCGTCGTCGTCGCCGGCTACGGGAACTGCGGGAAAGGCGTCGCGAAGAAGGCAAGCGGCCAGAACGCGGACGTGATCGTCACGGAAGTCGAGCCCCGCCGCGCACTAGAGGCCCACATGGAAGGCTACGACGTGATGCCGATGGCCGACGCCGCCGAAGCGGGCGACGTGTTCATCACGACGACGGGCAACCGCGACGTGATCGTCGAAGAACACTTCGAAGCGATGCAGGACGGCGTCCTGCTGGCCAACGCCGGCCACTTCGACGTGGAAGTCGACCTCGACGCGCTCTCGGAGCTTGCCGTCGACACGTACGAGGCCCGCGACGGCGTCCGGGCCTACGAGATGGCCGACGGTCGCCGACTGAACGTCCTCGCAGAGGGGCGACTCGTCAACCTCGCGACCCCGATCGCGCTGGGCCACCCCGTCGAAGTGATGGACCAGTCGTTCGGCATCCAGGCCGTCTGTGTCCGGGAACTCGTCGAGCGCGGCGAAGAGTACGCGGCCGGCGTCCACGACGTACCCGACGAACTGGACGAGGAGGTCGCGGAGATCAAACTCGACGCGGAAGGCGTCGAGTTCGACTCGCTGACCGAGAGCCAGGCCGAGTACATGGACTCCTGGCAGCACGGGACGTAGGCCGGTCTCGCGCACAGTCTGGATGACCCCGGCGAGCGACAGGCAAACGAGGGTTCCGCACGTCCAGCTCGTGAAACAAGTCAGTGGGAACTAAGTTCTGACCGTCGTAGAGAGTGGCAATGAAGCTCGGCGTTCTGTCAGACGTTCACGGAAACGAGGTCGCGTTACGGGCCGTCCTCGCGGACATGCCCGGCGTCGACGGACTGGTGTGTGCCGGGGACGTGGTGGGGTACAATCCGTGGCACGCGGCGTGTGTCGACGCGATCGCAGCGCCAGAGAGCGGGCCGATCGCGGACAGCGACGCCGCGTTGCTCGACGGAACGGTCCCGACGGTGCAGGGCAACCACGACCGGGCCGTCGCGACGGACCACGCCCCACACTTCAACCACATGGCGGCGGCCGCCGTCGACCACGCCCGCGACCAGCTGACCGACGACCAGCTGGCGTGGCTCGACGACTTGCCGACGGAGCGCCACGTGCTCGACGGGCGAGTGAAGATCGTCCACGGCCACCCGGACGACCCCGACCACTACACCCGGCCAGGAGAGTTCGGACCGGACCTGCTGGGAGACGAGGACGCGCTGATCATGGGCCACACTCACGTGCAACACCACGAACGGTACGACGAGGGGATCGTCCTGAACCCCGGGAGCGTCGGCCAGCCACGGGACGACGACCCGACGGCGGCCTACGCCGTCCTCGACGTGGCCGAGGGGACCGTCGAGGAGCGACGCGTCGACTACGACACGGACGCGGTCATCCAGGCAGTCGAGGACGCCGGGCTCCCGCGACAGATCGGGTTCCGGCTGACACAGGGGCGATAAGTCGAAGATCCAGAGACAGCTGACGGCGTCAGAACACGTCCTGAACGAGCGAGAGGGCCTGTTCCCGGTCCGACCACGGGACGAACACGGACACCGAGGTGGCCGAGGTGATCACGTCGTAGAGGTTGATGTGGGCGTCCGAGAGCGGGTCGATGACGCGCTTGACGATGCCCGGCTGGTTGGGCAACTCACCGCCCGTGACCCGGACGACGGCGATGTCGTCCTCGACGGTGACACTGGAGAGGGTGTCGTCGTCGACGACGTGATCGTGCAAGAGTGCCTCCGCGTCGTCGGCGTGGTCGGTGTCGACGTAGAAGGTGATCGAGTCCATCCCGGAGGAGACGCCGTCGATGTTGATCCCCTCGTCGCCCAGCGCCGTCGAGAGCTCGCCGAGAATGCCCGGACTGTTTCGGATCGCGCGACCGGCGACGGTGACACAGCAGAGACGCTCTTCCTGGAGGTCGATGAGGTTCTGGAACTCGCCTTCGATCGAGGTGCCGCCGGTCAGCAGGTCGCCGTGCTGGTAGTGGACGACCCGGACGCCCAGGTCGCGGTCCTTGTACGACAGCGCCGAGGGCGCGACGACTTCGGCCCCGCGAAAGGAGAGCGAGCGCAGTTCGTCGACGGAGATCTCGCCGACGTTGCGCGCCCCCTCGACGACGCGGGGGTCGCCCGTCATGACGCCTTCCACGTCGGTGACGATGACGACCTCGTCGGCGTCCATGTACTTGCCCAGCATCACCGCGGAGGTGTCCGAGCCGCCCCGCCCCAGCGTGGTGACGTTGCCCGCGAGATCCTGTGCGAGAAAGCCCGTGACGACCGGCACCACGTCCTCCAGCTGGCCGGCCAGCGCGTGAGCCCGCTTGGTCGTCTCCTCGACGTCGACCTCGCCGTACTCGTCGGTGATGATCGGCCAGTGCTCGCTCCCCGGTTCGAGGAACATCGCGTCGACGCCGCGGGCCGCGAGCGCGCCCTTGAGCATCCGGACGGAGGTGCGCTCGCCCATGCTGACGATCTGTGCGCGGTCCTCGGGCTCGGCGTCGTACTCGATCTCTTCGAGGAGTTCGTCGGTCGTGTTCCCCATCGCGCTGGCGACGACGGCGACCTCGTGACCGTTCTCGATGGCCGACGCGATCGAGTCTGCGGCCCGGTTGATCCGCTCGCCGTTGCCAAGGCTCGTCCCACCGAACTTGGCGACTACGCGCATGCTACCACCCTGATCGTGCGTACGTGACTCATTACCCGACCCGTAGCCCATGGTCGGGGATAACTGTGTTCATCTGGCGCGGCACACCGTTTATTTGCGTTCGCGCCGACACTCCGGTATGGAGATCCGGGACGCCGTCGAGGCCGACGCCGAGCGCATGGCCGAACTATCGGGGAGCCCGCCGGACGTGATGCGGAACCTCGTCCACGACCGGACGGTACGGGTCGCGGAGACACCGGCCGACGGGGACGAGGAGACGACAGTCGCCGGGTTCGTCAGCTTCGACGCCCGGGACAGCACCGTTCACGTGACACAGATCGGCGGAAGCGAGAGCGCGTGTGCGCGACTGATCGAGGAGCCGGTCAGCTTCGCCCGGCGCGAGGAGATGGGCGTCGAGGTCCTCCTCCCGGCCGACGAGGACGCGGCACGCACCGCCATCGAAGACGCCGGCTTCGAGAACGAGGGGGCCGGCCCCCAGTTCGAGGGCCAGCAGACGACCCGGTATCGACTCGACGCCGGTCGCGCCCACCAGTAGGGGTCCGTCTGGCCGAACGTGGGGCGCTACTCGGCCGACTGAGACGGCCACAGCTCGACGGCAGCGATCCGTGCCCCGTCGACACGCAGGACGGAGATCCGGTAGCCGTCGGCCTCGATCTCGTCGTCGGCCTCCGGTGCGCGACCGAGGCGGTCCAGGACGAGCCCGCCGATCGTCTCGAAGGCGTCGCTCTGGAAGTCGCTGTCAAGCTCCTGGTTGACTGCCGAGAGGGGGACCGAGCCGCCGACGCGGTAGGAGCCGTCGTCGCGGTGCTCGATCGAGAGTTCGCGCTCGTCGGTGTCGAAGTTGTCCTGAATGTCCCCGACGAGCGTTTCCAGTACGTCTTCGACCGTCGCGATGCCCTCGAACGCGCCCCACTCGTCGATGACGACGGCCATCTGGCGCTGCTGGTCCTGGAACTCCCCGAGGAGCTCGTCGATCCGGGTCGACTCGGGGACGAGCGGGAGGTCCCGTGCGATGTCGCCCGCCGTCGCCGAGGACTCGTCGCCGGTCTCGATGACCCGCAACACGTCCTTGGCGTCGACGAAGCCGACGACATCGTCGTCCTCGTCCACGACGGGGTAGCGCGTGTGGCCCGCGTCGAGGACGACCGACCGGAGTTCGGCGACCGGCATGGCGGCGGGGACGCTGATCACGTCCGGCCGCGGGACCATCACCTCGCGAACGGACCGGTCGTCGAACTCGAAGACGCGCTGGATCATCTCGACTTCGCTCGCGTCGACGTGGCCGGCCTGCCCCGACCGGTTCAACACCCGCAGGATCTCCTCCTCTTCGAGCGTCTCCTCGCTCTCGGAGGCCGGTTCGACGCCGATCAGCTGCGTGAAGTAGTTCGCCGTCCCGTTGAACACGACGATGCCCGGATAGAAGAGATAGAAGAAGAACTTCATCGGCGCGGCCACGAGCAGCGAAATCTTCTCCGCGTCAGCGATGGCCAGCGTCTTCGGTGCCAGTTCGCCAAAGACCACGTGGAGGAAGGTGATGACAGTGAATCCGACGGCGAAGGCGACGGCGTGGAGCAGGCTCGGTGGCAGAATCGGAGCCAGCACCGGTTCGAGCAGGTCGGCGATGGCGGGCTCACCGACCCACCCCAGTCCCAGCGAGGCGACCGTAATCCCCAGTTGCGTCGTCGCGAGGTAGTCGTCGAGGTGGTCCATCACGTCGTCCAGCACGCCGGCACCGGCGGCCCCCTCTTCGACGAGCTGTTCGACGGAGGTCGCCCTGATCCGGACGAAGGCGAACTCCGAGGCGACGAAGAAGCCGTTCAGCAGGACCAGAAAGAGCGCGAGCGCGATGCCCCCCAGCGAGAGTGCGATGTCGGTCATGTGGCCAGTCCTTCCAGCGTCTCGGGGTTAAACGGTGGGGTCGAGACAGGAAGCTCACTCCGCGCCCCGCCCACGGAGACGGTCTGGCGGTGCACCGACGAACACGACCGTGAGCTTCCGGCGGCCATCGACTCGGACGGCCGGATGTCACCGGCCCTAGCCCAGCGGCTCGTGCGTCGGTCCACCGACCTCCGGCGAGGACCGCAGCCACACGACCGACGGCCCCGCCGGCACCTTCGGCTCCGCACAGCTACGTGCCGGTGTTCTCGAAGGAGACGTGAGAGCTGAGGAGGAGGTGACGAGGAGGTGACGAGAGCTGTGCTGTTGAATCGCTGTTCTTTCGATTTTTTATGGCCAGAAACAACCGTTCAGTAGGTGTGCGAATTGACCGCGAAAGAACTTTTCTGTTTTCGAATAATGAGTTTTCTCACCCGTTCGACGTGGTTCGTCTCGGATTGAACGAACGCTGTGAGGATGGTTTCGACGGTCTCGGAGCGGCTAGCTCCGAGATTGTCACACTCAGCCACCCATTCGTCCACTCCTCGTACGATTTCCTCGTCAACAGCGACGCCGAACTTCTCTTCCGCCATAGCTACAGCAATCTTAGAACAGCGTGCGACAAGTGTACGACGGTTTGGATTTGTTTGAGCTGGTTTAGCAATCCCTACGAACTCTTCTATGATACTCTCTACTTGTGGCTTAGGTCGACTGCTGTTGAAAGACGCGGTAGCCTGGATGGGCATCACGCTGTCTCATCGCTGTTAAGCTCCTCCACCTGGCGATACACGAACAGCACGACGTAATAGACCACTAACATCGTCGCTGCAGCGACTGCCATCTCGCCGAACCGACCCAATACGAACTGATCGGTAACCGCCACGCTGAGCGCGCCGCCGAGCGCAAGCGTGAATAACCACATCGCTTTCCCGTCACTGTCGCTCATACTCTGCGGAACCGCCCGAAACATGTATTAGTTGTCATTATTATCGAACCGGCGAGTGCTTCCGATTGGTGTCATTCGCCACCGTACCGCTGCTCAAGATCGGATTGCGTAACGGCGATAGCGTAACTCAGGCAGGTTGCACCAGCGTACGACTGGCTCTGGCCAATCTGATCACTGTTCGGTTTTCAGTTGGCTGAACCAACTGTCTTTCTGATACTCCCCAGAAGGATCGTCGTCGGACCTACATGAATTGTCCGTGTCAGCGGTCGCTTCGGAATCCACCCAGTCACCTCAATCAAGCCGTCGGTCAGGGATCTCGTGTCTGAACAGGTGTCGCCCACGTGAGAGCGTCCTGCTGTCGGCTGAGTGATGCAACGAAAGAATCGGCACTGTCTAGTTGAGGGATTGAGGAACGAGCAGGCCGTGGCGAGAACTGATCATGGAACTCGCAGACCTGCTCAGAGAAACGTTAGAAACGGACGATCAAGACGTTTGGGAGAACGAGCGCACCCGCCGCGTAAAAAGGTGGTCTCACATGAAGTCGGCAATACCTGACTGTTTGTTCTTGTCGTTCTCGAACACGCGCTTGATCGACTTGTCGAGGATTTCGAGGCGCTGTTTGGTGTACTCCCGGCAGTCGAACTCCTCGGCGACCATCGTCGCCGTGTCGATGTACTTGTTGACCGACCCCTCGTGGACCGTGAGGTTGACGCGGCCACCACACTCCCGGCAGTCGCCGGTGAGGGGCATCCGGCGGTACTTCTCGCCGCAGTCGAGACAGCGGACTTCCTGGCGGGAGAAGGCCCGGAGGTTGCCGATCAGGTCCGGCAGGAAGTGGTACTCGATGATCCGCTCTGCCACGTCGGTCTCGTCGACGGCCCGCAGCGTCCGCGAGAGATCCAGCTGGGCGTCCATCTTGTCGGTCATCGACCCCAGGGTCTTGTACGCCGACAGGTCCGGGCCGAGCGCGATGTCGGTCGTGTCGTGGGTGTGGTCGAAGCCGGTGTACTCGTGGTCGGTGCCCAGCGTCTCCTCGGCGATGGTCATGATCTCCTCGACCTCGCCGGGGTCGGCCATCTCGCGGGTGGCCTCGTAGAACTCGCGAGGGTACTCCCGCATGATGTCGATGTTGTGGGCCTCGTCGTCGATCTCGCTGGGGTCGATCCGCGAGGACATCACGAGCGGGGCGTCCATCCGGCCGCCGCGCTGGTTCGGCAGGAACGTCTTCGAGAAGTTGAGCAGGCCGTCCATCAGCAACATCACGCAGTCCTCGTCGCCGTCGCAGTTGCGCCGCTTGGCGGCGTGGAAGTACGGATGCGCGTACCCGACCGCCGCGGAGGTGAAGCCGACGACGCGCCCGACCGTCGCGGCGCTGGTGTGGGGAGCCATCCCGAAGACGAGTTCGCCGACGAGCTCCTCGCGGTCGTCGAGTTCGTAGAACCTGTCGAGCCCGTAGTACTGCTCTAGGAGGTCGTCGACGAACGCGGCGGTCTTGAGCATGTGCTCGGCCGCGCCATCCGAGAGCACCACGTCCTGAACTCTGAGCTCGACGAGCTGGTCCTCGTGGCGCAGCGGATCGCCGTGGATGTCTTCCTCGTAGCCCAGCCCGCGGAGCTGGTCGACGCTCACGTCGAGCTCCGACGCCCGGACCGCGGTGACCGGCAGGTCCGTCATGTCGTAGCGGACGGTGCCGTCTTTGAACGCCGACACGTCGTGTTTCGCCCGGAGGATCCCCTTCTCCATCGGTTCGGGGATCTTCTCCTTGGAGGTCAGCCCCTCGACGCCTTTGACGATGTCGAAGGCCGTCTCGCGTTCGCCGACGGCAGCGAGTGCGTCGCGGAACTCCTCGCCGAGGTCGATGGCCTCGTACTGGGTGGGGTAGGCCATCGTCTCGCAGTGGGCACACTCGGCTCGTCCCGACTCGTCGGGCTCGACCTCGGAGTCGCAGTCGGGACAGACGTAGACGGCGTCGGTGACGCCGTTGCAGTCCGGACAGCGGCCCCGGAAGCTCTCGGTGCCACAGTCCCGACAGCGGCGGCGACCGACCTCGACCTCGACGAGGCCCTGCTGGTCGTTCATCTCCTCGGCGTGTTTGGTGGCGTCGGCGACCGAGCGCTGAGCGCCGCCGGCCTCGTCGATGGGGAACAGCGTGTGGACGGCCGGCGACAGCTCTCGCTCCTCTGATTTCTCGGGGCGGCCCATCCGGTTGCCGATCCGGGTCGGGGCGCGCTCGCGGAGCCGGAAGGGGGCGATCTCGTTGATCGCCTCGATGGCGTTGTCGCCGTCGGCGTACGTGCGGGCGTGCTCCGAGAGGTCGTCGAGCGACCACTCGCGTTCGAGAGCGGCGTCGAAGCCAAGCGTCCGGACCAGGGGCTCCCAGTCGGGGACGACGATGGTGTCCTCGCGCTGGGTGTGCTCGACCAGCAGGTGTTCGAGCGTCTGGGCGACGGGCTCGCGGTTCGGGAGAACGAGGTCGCCGTCGGTATCACGGTCCGGCGACGGCGTTGCTACGGCTGCGCCGTCCGTCTCGGCCCTCTCGGCGTCTTCGACGGCGGCCGCCAGCGCGCCGACGGCGTCGACGGTCACGTCGTGCCAGCAGTAGGTGTACTTCGGGTGCAGGGGAGCGTCGTACGCCTCGGCCCACCGCAGCGCCTCCTCGGCGGTCGGATCGGCCAGGTCGACGTGAACGTCGTCTTGCAGGGCCCGGAGGTCGCCACCGGCGTCGTCGAACTCCTGTCGCCACCACTCGACGGTGTAGGAGGCCGGCACGAGCGGGTGGTTGTTCTCGACGAACTCGCCGTAGTTGACGAGGTACTCGCCCAGATCCAGCACCTTCTCGACGCCGTTGCGGACCTCGATGGCGTCGGCCGGGTCGTCGATCCGGCGCACGTCCCCGTTGGCGAGCTTGACCGTCGGCCCCTCGATGGTGTCGACCGGGACCACGCCAGCGGCCTTGCCGGGCCGTTCGGTCTTGATCTGGGTACCGGTCGCGAGGAAGTCGTCGACCAGGTGCATCGTCGCGGGGTGGACGCCGGCAGTCGCGTTGCCGTGGTTGCGTGCCCGGCCGTAGCGGAGGCGAAAGCCGCCGGGTTCGCTCGGGTGTGAGAAGACGGGTCGGCCGGCGATGAGGTCACGGAGGAACTTCGTACTGGGATCGGCACGCGGCGGGCCGTCGTCGTCCCCGTCGCTCTCCTCGTCCTCGCCGTCGCTCTCTTCGTCCCCGTCGTCGACCTCCTCGTCCTCGCCGTCGTCCCCGCCGTCTTTGCCGATCGTTCCGTCGATGAGGTCCTGTAGCCACGGCCAGTCGACCTCGTCCAGGTTGCGGGTGTAGCGCTGGATCTTCGGAGCCTTCAGCGCGATGCCCTCCGCGGCGACGAGACACATCCCACCGCGGGCGGAGTTGGTGTCGACCCGTTCGAGGTCCCGAAAGCCCGAGACCTCCTCGTCGCCGGTCGCCTCGCCGTCCAGCATGATCGGCATGTGCTCGGCGATGAACTTCGACTCTTTCTCCTTTGGCGAGTACTGGAGGCCCGTCTCCTTGTCGTAGAGTTCGATCTCCTCGGCGTAGCGGTTGACCTCCTCGTCGCGTGCGTTGTACTCCTCGATGCCCAGCAGCGCGCGGGCGTAGTCGGCCACGAGGACCGAGAGTGCCTGTGCGGTCCCGCCGGCCGAGCGGATCGGGCCGGCGTAGTAGACGTTGACGAACTCGGTGCCGTCGTCGTTTTCGAGGATCTCGACGCGGTCGATCCCCTCGATCGGTGCGGCGACGACCCCCTCGGTCAGCAGGGCGACGGCCGTTCGAACGGCTCCCTCGACCTTGCCGGCCTTGGAGTCGTAGTTCCCGACCTCGCCCTCCACGAAGTCAGAGACCAGCTCCAGTGCGGCCTCCTCTCTGCTCATCTCGCCTTCGAGTTCGCGCACCCGCTCGGCGACGCCGTCGATCCCGAGGATGTTCTCGACGCGGTCGGCCATGTCGCGGGCCGTCGGGATCTCGACCTCGGGGACGGGATCGCCGCCGCGTCGCTTGGCCGCCTGGGCCACCTCGAAGGCGTCGTCGAGCTGGGATTCCAGGCGGTCGAAGTAGCGTTCGTCGACCTCGCGCATCTACAGCCCCCAGAGGTCCAGCTCCGTCGTCTCGTCGTGCTCGCGCACGAGCTCGGCGTCGAAGGCGCGAACGTGGAGTTCTCCGGCGAAGACGGTCGCGCTGTTGAGGTGGCCCGCAAGCGCCGACCCGTCGGGTCGCGAGAGGACGGCGTGGGTGTGGGCGAACGGCTCCCCGTCGAGCAGCGAGACGTTGCCGACGCAGGCCGCCACCTCCAGCGGTTCCGGGAAGGTCACGGCGTCGTACTCCTGGCGTTCCTGGTCGTAGAAGTAGATCTCGGCGTCCTCGACGGCACCGAGCCCCTGGAAGAAGGCCGCGTCGATCCCCTGCTCGTCGGCGAAGTCCTCGATCTGGGCGCGCCAGTCACGCCCGGTTTCGAGCCGACAGACGTACTCTCGGGTGGTCTCGACTTCGCGGTAATCCATACTGGAGTGAGAGGGCAGGGCAGGGCAAAAGGGTTGTCACCCGAGGGAAACCCGGCCGGACTCCACCGCGTGGGCCGCGTCGTAGAAGGCCAGTTCGTCGACGACCCACTCGATAGGTTCGATGTCGCGGTCGAGCAGCCGACGCCCGCTGGCCCGGTCGCCGCCACGTGCGACGGTGACGTGTGGCGTGTACTCCTCGCCCTCGACCCGCGGGACGGTGTGGAACGCGTCACAGAGAGTGCGGTGGAGGTCGTGCAACCCCGGACTCTCGACGGCGAGGTAGACGACCGGGGCCGTCCCGGAGGTCGGCTCGGCGAACCAGTCGACGCCCGTGATGCGGACCGCGACGGCGGGCTGGTCGGCGAGGACCTCCCTGGCGCGAGCCTCGACGACGCTGGCGGGGTGGTCGTCGGTCGCGAGCCGCTTGGCGACCATCGAGTGCTCGCCGCGGGGGCGCGGGCTCGCGCTGGGCCACTCGCGAGCCAGGTCGCTCGCCAGCCGCGCGACCTCGCCCGGAACGGGGACGTTCAGGCTGAACACGTCCGGACCGACGACGGCGACGGCGAAAAGCGACCCGATTTCGACCGGTTGTACACGCGGCCTAAAGCCATATACCGCGAGGCGGCCAACACCGAGTGAGATGTCGACAGCTCGCCGGAGGCGCGCCACCGTGCTGGCTCTCGTCGTCGCCCTGCTGGTCGTCCCGGTCGCGGGCGGACAGCTCGGCGGACTGGCACAGGAACAGGTCGATCCAGACACCGTCGTGCTACAGGTCGAGTTGCAGGCAGACGGCGACGCGTCGTGGGCCGTCCACTACCGGACGCGGCTGGACGACGACAACACGACGGCCGCCTTCGAGAGCCTGCAAGCGGACGTGAGCGCCGATCCGACCGCGTACACGGCCGACTTCGGCGACCGCATGAACCGGACGATCGCGACCGCCGAGAACGCGACCGGCCGAGAGATGGCGCTGCGGAACCTCACGGTGGCGACCGAGACCGAGACGCTGCCCCAGGAGTACGGCGTGGTCACCTACCGGTTCGAGTGGACGAACTTCGCCGCCGTCGAGGGCGACCAGCTCCGGGCGGGCGACGCGCTGTCGGGGCTGTATCTCGACGAGGAGAGCACGCTGCGGATCGACTGGCCCGCCGGCTACGAGCGCACGAGCGTCGATCCGTCGCCGACCCGCAGCGACGAGCAGACGGTCGCCTGGGACGGCCGCCTCGACTTCGAGAGTGACGAGCCGCGGCTCGTCGTGAGCGAATCCGCAACAGCCGGCGAGACGACGACCGGCGCGGGCGACGGGGGAGGCGACGCCTGGCTGCTCGTGGTCGCGACACTGCTCGCGGCCGGCGGCGTCGTCGCGCTGCTGTGGGCCAATCGCCGGTACGGTATCGCCGGTGGAGCGGCGGCCGACGACGGATCGGAGACGCCCGACGGAGCCACTGGCGAAGCGACCGCCGAGGACGCTGGCGATGACCCGTCGCCGCCGCCGGAACTGCTGAGCAACGAGGAGCGGGTGCTCCAGTTGCTCGACGACAGCGGTGGCCGGCTGAAACAGCAGGCTATCGCCGAGCGACTCGACTGGACCGCCGCAAAGACCAGTCAGGTGATCGGCGACCTGCGTGGGGAAGACGAACTGGAGACGTTCCGAATCGGCCGAGAGAACGTCGTCACGCTCCCCGGCGTCGACCTGGCGAGTGACGTGGGTGAGGACGACGAGTCTTAGACTGGTATATAAACCCATCGACGTTTCGAGCGGGGGAGACGGTCGATACAGGATCGGGACTCCGCAGTCGTGCGGTTTCGATCGCGCTTAATTCGGCTTGATCGTCGGCAATTCGGGGTGACGGCCGCCCCTTTATATGCAGTTGCCAGCACAAGGATGGCCTACAGATGCGAGACACCACCACCGTACTGGTCGCAGTCGTGCTGGTCGTCGGGAGCCTCGCGGCCGTCCCGATGGCCGGACTGGCTGCCCAGACGACCGAGACGCCGACCGAGACGAACACGACCGAGACGAACGCGACCGACGCCAACGCGACCGACACGAACGCGACCGACGCCAACGCGACAGCTCCCGGCGAGCAACTCGCTGGCGTCGTGGGCGTACAGGGAGCCGAGATCGACGGTGAAGTCGAGACGCGTGCGTACGGCATCCGCGTCGCCCAGTCCGAGAGCAACGACTCGAAGGCCGCCGTCGTCGGGCAGCAAGTGGCCGACGTCGAGCAGCGACTCGACGAACTCGAACAGCGCCGAGAGACGCTGGAGGCGGCCCGTGAGAACGGCTCGATGAGCGAGGGCCAGTACCGCGCCCGGATGGCGCGACTGGCCGCCGAGACTCGCACGGCCGAGCGGCTCGCGAACCAGAGCAACGAGACCGCACAGTCGCTCCCCACCGAGACCCTCGAAGCCAACGGCGTCAACGCGACCGCGATCCAGGCGCTGCGCGACCGCGCCGACCAGCTGAGCGGGCCGGAAGTGGCCGCGATCGCCCGCTCGATCGCCGGTGCCAACGCGAGTGACGGCTTCGGTCCCGAGCGCGCAGGAGAGCGCGGTGGCGACGCACGCAACGCAACCGAACGCGGGGACCGCCCCGACGGCGACCGCGCGGGAGAGCGCGGCCCCGGAGGAGGAGAAAACGAGACGACCGCCGACGGAGCGGACCGCGGTAGCGAGCAGCAGACCGACGCGGGATCGGCGAACACCGGCGAGCAGTCGGCCGACGGAGAGCAAACTGCCACCGACGAGCAGTCAGAGGACGCGACCGAGAGCGACGGCGAACGGCCGGGAGACGACGATCGCTCGGACGGCGGTCAGGGCCGATAGCCGATGGACGCGAACCGAATCGCGGCGGTCGGCGTCGTCGCCACGCTCCTGTTAGTCGGGAGCGCCGGACCCGCGGCGGCCGCCCAGCAGCCGACGTTCGTCGTCGAACTCGACGACCGCGGCGACGCGGCGGTGACGATCACGTACACCTACGACCTGGGCGACGACGCCGAGCAAGCGGCTTTCGCGGAGCTACAGCGCAACGAGACGGCGACCGCCGCGTTCGAGGACCGCGTTCACGATCGGTTCGAGCGCGTCGCGAACGCGAGCGAGAACCAGACCGGGCGACAGATGGGAATCGAATCGGCGGCGGTCGAACTCACGCGAGAAGACCGGACCGGGGTCGTCGAGGTGTCGGTCCAGTGGAACGGGCTGGCAGCGACGACCGAGGACGGACTGGTCCTCGACGAGCCGTTCGCCAGTGGTTTCGAGCCCGACCGTGCGTTCGTCGTCGTCCTCCCAGACGGCTACGAGGCGACGGCGGTCACGCCCTCGCCCGCAGAGAGCGGTGACGGGCGACTGGAGTGGGCCGGCGGGACGGCACTCGACGACTTCGAGGTCGTCGCGACGGCGGAACCCTCCGCCGACACCGACGCGGCGACGGACGCCGACGGCCCCGGCTTCGGCGTCGGCGGCGCGGTCGCGGCACTGGCGGCCACGAGCCTCCTCGCCTTACGACGGCGCTCGGGGACGTGAAATAATCACACACCGCGTGTGACTCGGAAACTATTAGTACCGAACCCCGGATAGTGGCGAGTACATGAGTCAGACCGAGAGTGCTGGCGGACGCCGCTCTCCCAGCAACGGGTCTGGCACTCTTTTCACCGCTGGTCGCCGTCGGACCCGCTCCGACGAGCAGCCAGACCGGCGTGCGCTTCGGCGACGACGGGGCCGTTTCTAGGCCCACAATACTCACATCTCTGATTTCCGATTCGTTCGACCATCGACCACCGACCACCGTCTGTTGGTCGCCGCGTCGTCTCGCCGTTCGCACGCTCGTGTGATGGGTGCGGCGACGCAGACGACGACCGTCGACAGACACCACCCAGACACGAAACCCATGACACCAGAAAACGCATCCGGAACCGTCGCACTCGCCTTCTCGGGCGGGCTCGACACGACAGTCTGCGTATCGCTGCTGAAAGAGGAGTACGGCTACGACGAGGTCGTCGGCGTCACCGTCGACGTGGGCCAGCCCGACTACGAGTTCGAGGAGGCCGAAGAGACCGCCGAGGCCCTTGGCGTCGAACAGTACGTCGTCGACGCGAAAGAGGACTTCGCGGACCTCTGTCTGAAAGCCGTCAAGGCCAACGCCGACTACCAGGGGTACCCGCTCGGGACCGCGCTCGCGCGCCCGGTCATCGCCAAGGCCATCCTCGAAGTCGCCCAAGAGGAGGGCTGTTCGGCCGTCGCACACGGCTGTACGGGCAAGGGCAACGACCAGCTTCGCTTCGAGTCCGTCTGGCGCGACTCCGAACTGGACGTGATCGCACCCGTCCGCGAACTCGGACTGACCCGCGAGTGGGAGAACGAGTACGCCCAGGAGAAGGGCCTGCCAGTCGAGGGCGGCGACGGCGGCCGCTACTCCATCGACACGAACCTCTGGAGCCGCTCGATCGAGGGCTCCGAGCTCGAAGACCCCAGCACGATCCCGGAGGACGACATCTACAAGTGGACCGAGAATCCCTCGGGCAAGGACGCAGAACTGGTCGAGATCACGTTCGAGGAGGGCGAGGCCGTCGCCGTCGACGGCGACGACCTCGGCAAGGTCGAGCTGATCGAACAGCTCAATGCCCAGGCCGGAGCCCACGGGATCGGTCGCACCGACATGATGGAAGACCGCATGCTCGGGCTGAAGGTCCGCGAGAACTACGAGCACCCCGCCGCGACGGTGCTGCTGACCGCCCACGAGGCCCTCGAAGGGCTGGTCCTCACGCAGGAAGAGCGTGCGTTCAAGGCCCAGGTCGATCAGGAGTGGTCCCAGAAGGCCTACGAGGGGCTCGTCGACGCCCCGCTCGTGAGCGCGCTCGAAGCGTTCGTCGACGACACGAACGAGCGCGTCACCGGCACCGTCACCGTCAAGCTGGAAGGGGGCCACTGCCGCCCGGTCTCGCGCGAGTCGAAGTACGCCGTCTACAGCGAGTCCGCGGCGTCGTTCGACGAGGAGGACGTGACCGGCGGCATCACCCAGGCGGACGCGACCGGCGTCGCGAAGTACCACGGCTTCCAGTCGCGCCTGGCCAACAAGATCCTCGCCGACGCGAAGAAGGGCGAAGCCGTCGCCGACGGTGGCAGTGAAGCCACAGACAGCGCGAACGGCGAGAGCGAGGAATAGACGATGAGCGACGGAGAGCACGACGACGGCGCGGGCGAGGCCGCCGACGAGAGCGTCGTCCGCCGGGACCGCTTCTCGGGTGGCCCCGCCCGCTCGTTCCTCTCCTCGCTCGACGACGACGAGCGCATCTTCGCGGCGGACCTGGCGGTCGACCGCGCTCACGTCGTGATGCTCGCAGAGCAGGACGTCGTCGACGACGACACCGTCGGCGAGATCCTGTCGGCGCTCGCAGACGTGGAGGCGGCCGGCCACGGGGCGCTCCCCGAGGGCGAAGACGTCCACGAAGCCATCGAGTCGGCGGTCATCGACCGCGTGGGAGCCGAGGGCGGGAAGATGCACACCGCTCGCTCGCGCAACGACGAGGTGGCGGCCTGTATCCGCTATCGCCTGCGAGCAGACCTGCTCGCGCTGATCGAGACGGTCGTCGAGGCCCGCGAGCGACTGCTGGCGGTGGCGGGAGATCACACCGAGACGGTGATGCCCGGCTACACGCACCTCCAGCCGGCACAGCCGACGACGGTCGCCCACTGGATCGCCTCCTACGAGCAGGCCCTGCAACGCGACACTGCGCGCCTGCTGGACGCCTACGATCGGGTCAACCAGAACCCGCTCGGGGCGGCCGCGTTCGCCGGGACGCCCTTCGACGTCGACCGCGAGCGCACCGCGACGCTGCTGGGCTTCGACTCGGTGCTGGCAAACTCGATGGACGCCTCTGCGACGCGCGATTTCCTCGTGGAGACGACGAGCGCGGTCGCGGCGCTCGCGACGACGCTGTCGGGGCTGGCCGAGGACGTGATCGTCATGGCGAGCAAGGGCCACGTCGAGCTGGCCGACGACTACTCGTCGACCTCCTCGATCATGCCACAGAAGAAAAATCCCGACACGCTGGAGCTCGTGCGCGGTCGCACCGGCGACGCGACCGCCGGGCTGAACGGCCTGTTGACGAACCTGAAGGGCCAGCCCCGCGCGTACAACCGCGACCTCCAGCGCGCGGGTCGCCACGCCTGGGACGCGGTCGACAGCGTCACCGAGAGCGTCGCCGTCGCGACCGGCGCGGTCGCGACCGCCGACTGGCCCGCCGAGACGCTGGCGGCCGCGGCCGGCGACGGTTTCTCGACGGCGACCGGCGTCGCGGACCTGCTGGCGATGGCGGGCCTGCCCTTCCGGACCGCCCACGAGCTGGTGGCCGAGGCGGCAGGCGATGTCGAGGGCGGCGACCCACCAGACTACGAGACCATCGACGCGGTCGCCCAGGAACTACTCGGCGAGTCACTGTCGGCCTACGTCGACCGCGAGGACGTAGAGGCGGCCCTGGAGCCGGCCGAGAGCGTCGCGATGCGTGACTCCGCTGGTGGCCCTGCACCTGAAGCCGTCAGTGCCCAGTTGTCGGCGGCCGAGGAGACACTGGCGGCGGACCGGAACGCGCTCACGACACGTCGGGAACGTGTCGAATCGGCCGCCGAACAGCTGGCCGCGGAGGTCGATCGCTATGTCTGATACGACCGGCCGTCGCCGTCAGAGTGGCGTCGTCACCGCGGCGTGGCGACGTGGCTCACGGACGGGGAGCCCGGAGCGTGATCGGCGGCCGATCGACCGACGATCCCCGCGAGGGGAAATACTACCACAAAACTGATACAGATATCAGTACAGTCCCGGTTTTTCGGACCATCGCGCCTTTAGAGCCGAGTATAGCTATTAAATTAATTCTGATAGGTTCGAAGAGTTTAAGTGCAATGGGGCGCGAGTGAGAGGTACAATGGCAGAATGCGTCGAATGCGGGGCGGAAGTCTCGCTGCACGACAACCTCGAAGCTGGAGAGATCGTCGACTGTGCGACCTGTGGTGCCGAGCTCGAAGTGCTCTCGGCCGATCCCGTCGAGCTCGACTCGGCCCCCGAGCTCGAAGAAGACTGGGGCGAGTAACGACGGCGGGCGGCCGAGCGCGGTGATACAACAATGAATGTAGGAATACTCTACTCGCGGATTCGTCGGGACGAGAAGCTCCTGCTGGAGGAGCTGCGCGATCGTGACCACGAGGTCACAAAGATCGACGTCCGGAAACAGCGGTTCAACATGAGCGAGCCGCCGGCCGCCTTCGACGGCGTCGACGTCGTCGTCGATCGGTGTCTGGCGACGAGCCGGTCCGTGTACGCCACCAAGTTCGTCGAAGCCTACGACGTGCCGGTGGTCAACACGCCGGGGACCGCAGAGATCTGTTCGGACAAGGTCAAGAACAGCCTCGCCCTGGTCGACGCCGACGTGCCGACGCCGAACACGGACGTGGCCTTCACCAAGGACGCCGCGATGGAGTCTATCGAGGAGTTTGGCTACCCCTGTGTCCTCAAGCCCGTCGTGGGCTCGTGGGGTCGCCTGATGGCCAAGATCGACTCGCGCTCGGCCGCCGAGGCCATCCTCGAACACAAGGAGACGCTGGGCCACTACGAGCACAAGGTGTTCTACGTCCAGGAGTTCGTCGACAAGCCGGGACGGGACATCCGCGTGCTGGCGACCGACGGCGAGCCCGTCGCCGCGATGGTCCGCTCCTCGGACCACTGGCTCACGAACGCCGCAAAAGGCGCGGAGACCGACACCTTCGAACTCGACGACCGCGCGCTGGCACTCGTCGAGCAGGCCAGCGACGCCGTCGGCGGCGGTCTGCTCGGGATCGACCTGATGGAAGTCGGAGTAGACGACGACACTGGGGAACCCGACGATTACACCGTCCACGAGGTCAACCACACCGTCGAGTTCAAGGCGCTCGACGAAGTGAGCGACGTGGACGTGCCCGCACAGGTCGTCGACTGGCTCGAAGCGAAGGCCCAACAGGAGGTGAGCGCATGACCTACTCCGCGAGCGTCGTCGGCGGCTCGGGCTTTACCGGCGGGGAACTGCTTCGCCTGCTGGACGGCCACCCCGAGTTTCGAACTGTTCAGGCCACGAGCCGATCGAAGGAGAACAAGACGGTGGGCCACGCCCACCCGAACCTCCGACACAAGGACCTGCGGTTTTCCAGCCCGTCGGAGCTGGAATCCGTCGACGTGCTGTTCGCGGCGACGCCCCACGGCGTCTCGATGGAGCAGATCGACGCCTTCCAGGACGCCGCCGACACCGTCGTCGACCTCTCGGCGGACTTCCGGCTCGACTCGGCAGACCAGTACGACGAGTGGTACGACGGCCACGCGCGTCCGGAACTGCTCGCCGAATCGGAGTACGCACTGCCCGAGCTGAACCGCGAGAACCTCGCGGGCGCGGATCTGATCGCCTCCGGTGGCTGTAACGCCACGGCGACGATCATGGGGCTGCTCCCGCTGTTCGAGGCCGACATCCTGTCTGGCGACGAGCAGATCGTCGTCGACGTGAAGGTCGGCTCCTCGGAGGGGGGCGCTGGCGGCGGCGAGGCCTCCAGTCACCCCGAGCGCTCGGGGGTCGTCCGGCCGTACGCGCCCACGGGCCACCGCCACGAGGCCGAGATCCAGCAGTTCCTCGGCGTCGACGTGTCCTTCACCGTCCACGCGGTGGAGATGACCCGCGGCGCGAGCGCGACCTGCCACGTCTTCCCGGACGGGCCGGTCTCGAAGGGCGACCTCTGGAGTGCCTACCGCGAGTCCTACGAAGACGAGCCGTTCGTCCGGATGGCCGCGGGCGGCGGGGGCGTCTACCGCTACCCGGAGCCCAAGGCCGTCGCCGGGACGAACTTCGCGGAGGTCGGCTTCGAGGTCGACCCCGCGAACGGGCGACTCGTCGTGTTCTCGGCGATCGACAACATGATGAAAGGGTCGGCCGGCCAGGCGGTCCACGCCGCCAACGTCGCGCTGGGTCTCGAAGAGACCGCCGGCCTCGAACTGACCGGGTTCCACCCCGTCGGGGCACCCTGATTTCGGAGTGGTTTCATGACAACAGTTATCAAAGTCGGCGGCGCTCGCGCGGTCGATCCCGCGGGTGCCCTCTCGGACGTTGCAACGCTTGTAGAGGGCGAGCAGAGCGAGCCCTCTGAACAGTCGAGCGGGCACGGCCCGCGAGAAGACGTGGTGCTGGTCCACGGCGGCTCGACGGCCGTCGACGACACCCTCGAACGACTGGGCATCGAGCCCGAGTACGTCGAGACGCCCAGTGGCGTCGTCGGCCGCTTTACCGACGCGGAGACCATGGAGGTGTTCGAGATGGTCTTTGGCCACCTCAACACCCAGCTCGTCGCCGGCCTCCAGAGTCAGGGCGTCGACGCAGTCGGACTGAACGGCGTGGACGGGAAGCTCCTGTACGGGCCGCGAAAGTCCGCCGTCCGCGTCGTCGAGGACGGGAAGAAGAAGATCAAGCGGGGCGACCACAGCGGGACGATCAAGGAAGTCAACACGGACCTGCTCGATTCGTTGCTGGACGGCGGCTACGTGCCCGTCGCTGCGCCGCCGATGGCCGGTAGCGAGGCGCGAAGCACCTCGGAAGACTCGAGCGGCGACGACGAGGAGCCACGAGAGCGGATCGTCCCCGTCAACACGGACGCCGACCGCACGGCCGCGGCGATCGCGGCCGCGCTGGACGCGCGGCTCGTCTTGCTGACCGACGTGGCGGGCGTCTACGAGGACCCCGACGATCCCGAGACGCTGATCGAGACCGTCGAGACCGGCGAGGAGTGGCAGGCCCTCGAAGCGGCCGCGGAAGGGTTCATGAGCCGCAAGATCATGGCCGCCGAGGAGGCCCTGGACGGTGGCGCACCCGAGGTGGTCGTCGCCGACGCCAACGCCGACACACCGGTCACAGACGCCGTCAGTGGCGGCGGCACACACATGTTTCAGGAGGCCATCGAAGAGCTATGAGTGGATTCGTCTTCAACGAGAAACCGATACAGATCGAAGAGGGAGACGGCGTGTGGCTGTCCGACGACGCGGGCAACGAGTTCCTCGACATGGGGGCTTCGTATGCCTGCGTCCCACTTGGTCATCGCCACCCGGCGGTCGACCAGGCTGCAAAGAGCCAGATAGACAGGCTCACCTACGTGCAAGCGTCCTACCCCAACGCCGCGCGGACTCGCCTCTACGAGACGCTGGCCGACACTGCACCCGATCCGATCGACAAGGTGTGGCTCTGTAACTCCGGCACCGAGGCCAACGAGGCCGCACTGAAGTTCGCTCGGGCCGCGACGGGCGAGTCGAAGCTCGTCGCGACGATGCAGGGCTTTCACGGCCGGACGATGGGGTCGCTGGCGACGACCTGGAAGAGCAAGTACAAGAAGCCCTACGAGCCCCTTGCCGGCGACGTAGAGTTCGTCCCCTACGACGACCCCGAGGCCATGCGGGAAGCCGTCGACGAGGAGACCGCGGGCGTCATCGTCGAACCCATCCAGGGAGAGGGCGGCATCAACCCCGCCTCGACCGAGTTCCTCGAAGCGACCCGCGAGGCGACCGAAGACGCGGGCGCGGCGCTGATCTTCGACGAGGTCCAGACCGGGATGGGACGGACCGGATCGCTGTGGGCCGCCCAGGAGTCCGGCGTCGTCCCGGACATGATCACCGCGGCGAAGGGGCTGGGCAACGGCTACCCAATCGGTGCGACGCTGTGTCGCGAGTGGATCGCCGACGAGTACGGCTCACACGCCTCGACGTTCTCGGGCGGGCCGGTCATCTCGGCGGCGGCCGACGCGACCGTCTCGACGATCGTCGAGGAGGACGTGCCGAGCAACGCCGCCACGGTCGGGGACTACCTCCAGACCGAACTGGCGGCCACGCTGGGCGACGAGGTCCGCGACATCCGCGGCGAGGGCCTGATGATCGGCATCGAGGTCGGCCGCGGCGCGATGGGACACCTCAAGCAGCTGGCGATGAGCGAGGGCGTGCTGGCGCTGCCGGCCGGCCGAACGGTGGTGCGGCTGCTCCCGCCGCTGACCCTCACCGAGGCGGACGCCGACCACGTCGTCGACGCGCTGGAATCGGTGATCCTGGAATGAGCGCGAGACGCCACGCGTCTCGGAACGGCGAGCGGGCGAGACCGCCCGCGAGCGGCAGGGGAATGGGCTCACTGGAGGTGAGCGCATGAGCCAGACCGTCCAGACCCCCGACCAGGAGGCCCGCGACCTGCTCGAAGCGATCGTCCGCATCCCGTCGGTCACGCCCGAAGAAGACCAGGCCGCGAAGCGACTGGTCGAGTTCTTCGAGGCCCACGGCCGCGAGGCCTGGATCGACGAGATCGGCAACGTCCGCGCGCCGGCCGACGACGGCGTGTTGCTGACCTCCCACATCGACACGGTGCCGGGCGACATCCCGGTCCGGATCGAGGAGAACGACGACGGCGAGCTCGAGCTGTGGGGCCGTGGCTCCGTCGACGCCAAGGGACCGCTCTGTGCGATGGCGGTCGTCGCCGTCCGCACCGGCGCGAGCTTCCTCGGCGTCGTCGGCGAAGAAGTGGATTCGCGTGGCAGCCGCTACGTGATCGAGGACCGCGAGGGGACGCCCGACGCCGTCGTCAACGGCGAACCCTCCGGCTGGGAGGGGATCACGCTCGGCTATCGCGGTCTGCTGGCCGGCACGTACGTCGCCACCAGCGAGTCGGGCCACTCCTCGCGGCCGGACAACAACGCGATCCAGGACGCGCTGGACTGGTGGGCCGCCGTCGAAGGCGAGTTCGAGAAAGACGAGTGGGAGCCCGTCTTCGAACGGGTCACCTGCAAGCCCGTCGACATCGACGGCGGGATCTCCGAGGACGGGCTCTCCGTCGAGACGACGATGGACGTACAGCTTCGGGTTCCCCCGGAGTACACGACCGACGAGATCCGCGAGATCGCCGACGGCCACCTGGTCAACGGCACCGTCCACTGGGACGACAAGGTCGAACCGGTGATGCAGAGCCCCCGGACCCCGGTCGCTCGGGCGTTCCGGACCGCGATCCGGTCGGCCGGCGGCGAGCCCACCCTGTTGCGCAAGACCGGGACCAGCGACATGAACGTCTTCGCACAGTCCTGGGACTGCCCGATGGTCACCTACGGCCCCGGCGACTCGGACCTGGATCACGCGCCGAACGAACACATCCAGCTAGCGGAGTACGACCGCTCCGTCACCGTCCTCGAAGACGTGACCGAACGTCTCCTGTAACAATGCCCACGCACCTGCTCGACGTCGACGACCTGACGACCGACGAACTGACGACCGTGCTCGACCGCGCGGCCGAGATCAAAGCCGACGGCGCGCCCGACCTCCTGGACGGGCACACCCTCGGGATGCTCTTCGAGAAGCCCTCGACCCGAACCCGGATCTCCTTCGAGACCGGGATGACCGACCTCGGTGGCCACGCGATCTTCCTCGGCCCCGAGGACATCCAGCTGGGCCACGGCGAGCCGATCAAAGACACCGCACGCGCCGTCTCGCGGTACGTCGACTTCCTGATGGCCCGGATGTTCGACCACGGCGACGTAGAGGAGCTGGCCGAGTACGCCAGCGTCCCCGTCGTCAACGGGCTGACCGACGACGCCCACCCCTGCCAGACGCTCGCGGACCTGCTGACGATCCGCGAGCGGTTCGGCAGCTTCGAGGACGCCGCCGTGGCGTGGGTCGGCGACGGCAACAACGTCTGTCAGTCGTTCGTGCTGGGTGCGGCGATGACGGATCTCGACCTGACGGTCGCGACCCCCGAGGGGTACGGCGTCGACGAGAGCGTGCTGGACCGCGCCGCCGAGCTCGGGAGCGTGCCCGCGACGACCACCGACCCCGAGGCCGCGATGGCCGACGCCGACGTGGTCTACACCGACGTGTGGGTCAGCATGGGCCAGGAGGACGAACGCGACGAGAAGCTCCGGGCCTTCGAGGGCTTCCAGATCACGCCCGACGTGCTTGGCGACCGGAGCCTGATGCACTGCCTGCCCGCCCACCGCGGCGAGGAGGTCACCGACGCCGCCATCGAGAGCGACAACGCCATCGTCTGGGACCAGGCCGAGAACCGCCTGCACGCTCAAAACGGGCTGCTGGCGTGGCTGGCCGAACAGGACTGACGGCGACGAACGGGGCGAGTCTCGCCCCCACTCGACACGTCGATCGTCAGCGTCGGTCGGCTTCGAGCTGTCGGAGACGGCTGGAAACGACACCGTAGAGCCCGGCAACGAGCCCGAAGAACAGGATCGCGAACCAGACGGACGCGATGTCGCCGTCACTGGCCGGAAACAGGAACCCACTGAACACCTCGATCAGCAGTGCAGCGCCGACGATGTTGTCCATGCCGACCAGAGGACCGGAGAGCCGAACAGCGTTGTGTACAGTCGATCGCAGTCCAGCGGTCTCCAGTCGAAACGGTGCCCTTTGTGGTCCCCGTGAGTATGTTTGGCATCGGGTCGCCGTGGCCGACCCGTCGGATCGGCAAGCAGGTGGCGTCCCGTCCGGCGGTCTCCACCCGAAACGGTACCCTTTCGTCACCGGCGGCGAGCAACAGCAACGTTTTCCGTCGCGCCAGGGCTACGGTCGACGATGACCTCGGCACCCACGGCGGCGGTCGAAGCGACACTCGGCGGGTCCGTAGAGACGGTCGAGCGCCTGGACGGCGGGATGGTCGGGGACGTGTTTCGCGTCGAACTCGCCGACGGGCGTGTCACGGTCGCGAAGACCGGCGAGCACGACCTCTCGACGGAGGGGCGGATGCTGTCGTCCCTCGCTGCGGAGTCTGACCTGCCGGTGCCCGAGGTGTACCACAGCGACGCCGACCTGCTCTGCATCGAGTACGTCGAGGGCGAGTCGACGATCACCCCGGCAGTCGAACGCGACGCGGCGAGGCAGTTGGCCGATCTGCACCGCGTCGAGGGGCGGGCCTTCGGCTTCCCGTTCGACACGCTCACCGGGCCGGTCCCCCAGCCGAACCCGTGGACCGAGCGCTGGATTCCGTTCTACCGCGACCAGCGGGTGCAGTCGATCTGTGACCGGGCCAGTCGGGCGGGAACGCTGTCGGACGAACTCGCGGCCCGCGTCGAGCGGGCGTGTGCCGACTTCGAGTCGCTGCTGACCGAGCCCGAGGCCCCCGCGCTGTTGCACGGCGACGCGTGGCGGACGAACCTCCTGACCGACGGCCAGCGAGTGACGGCGTTTCTCGATCCCGCCTGTTACTACGGCCACCCGGAGATCGAGCTGGCCTACGTCGACTGGACGGAGACGTTCGGCGACGCCTTCTTCGAGCGCTACCGGCGCGAACACGGCGTCGAGCTGGCCGGCTTCTTCGACCGCCGCCGGTTCGTCTACCGACTGTATCCGTTGCTCGTCCACGTCCACCTGTTCGGCGGCCAGTACCGCGCGGAACTCGCAGAGACGCTGGGCCGCCTCGGCTACTGATACTGCCGGCTGTCACTGTTGCGGGATATTTACGACCACGAGGTCGCGACATTCTTTACAGACGGACAGCCGGCAGTATCAAGATGGTGCCGGGAGAAGGACTCGACGATGAGCGAGCCACGGACCGTCTCGGCCGGCGAGCTGGCCGTCGAGGAACTGCTCGACCGGCTGGAAGCCGGTGAACGCGTCGTCGTCTGCACGGAGTTTCTGGGCTCGGAACACGAGGTGACGCTGCGCTACGACGGCTCGACGTTCTACTGTGACACGCCCACGCGACTCCACCGCCACGAGAGCCGCGAGGCGATGCGGACCTGTCTGGAGAACCAGGGCTACGCGAGCCAGTGAGTTGTAGGTAACGCGGCAATTTATCCGCGATGGCCGGCAACGTCGGGTATGGCCGCCGACCCCTCGCCCAACCGGTTCAGAGAACTGCTCCTCGACGACGAACCGTCCCTCGACGAGGTGATGGCCTGCGTCTTCGGCATCCAGGCCCACGAGGTCCGCACCTACGAGACGCTGCTCGACTACCCCGAGAGCACCGTCGAGGAGCTGGCCGACCAGCTCGACCGGGACCGATCGAACGTGAACCGCTCGCTGTCGACGCTGCGCGAGAAGGGGCTGGCCTCCCGTCGCCGCCGACTGCTGGACAGCGGCGGCCACGTCTACCAGTACACGCCCACACCCCGCGAGGAGGCCGCCGAGCTGATGCACGAGACTCTGGAGGAGTGGGCCGACTACGTCCACGATCGGATCGAGGAGTTCTAGCGAGTAGCGAGGGGCGTCGCGAGCGAAGCGAGCGACGGCCCTCGACAACGCGAGCGGGAGCGCAAGCGACACGCGAGCGGCGGTGATCCTCGATCCTGCGAGCGAAGCGAGCGACGGCCCTCGACAACGCGAGCGGGAGCGCAAGCGACACGCGAGCGGCGGTGATCCTCCATCGGGCGAGCGAAGCGAGCGACGGCCCTCGACAACGCGAGCGGGAGCGCAAGCGACACGCGAGCGGCGGGGCATGAGTATCGATCCTGCGAGCGAAGCGAGCGACGGCCCTCGGCAACGCGAGCGGGAGCGCAAGCGACACGCGAGCGGCGGTGATCCTCCATCGGGCGAGCGAAGCGAGCGACGGCCCTCGACAACGCGAGCGGCAGGGCATGAGTATCGAGAGCAGCGTGGCCCTCCGAACGACGAACCGACAACCGCCCCACTTTTGCCGATAGGGGACTTCGCCCCCGACAATGGCCGATCTACAGCTGACCGACGAGACGCCGGGGGTCGCCGACGACGGCGTCTGGCTGACGTGCATCGAGTGTGGGGAGACGTTCGCGCCGTTCGCAGCGGTCCGGTACACCTGCGACGAGTGTGACGGACTGCTCGAAGTTCGCTACGAGGATCTGCCGACGTTCGACGACTTCGACGGCGAGGGCGTCTGGCGCTACAGCGACGCACTGCCGTTCGAGGAGGGCGTCACCCTCCCCGAGGGTCACACGCCGCTGCACCGAGTGCCTCGCCTGGAAGACGAGGTCGGTGTCGACGCCCTGCGGATCAAACACGAGGGGATGAACCCCACGGGGTCGTTCAAGGACCGCGGGATGACCGTCGGCGTCCGCGTGGCCCAGGCCGTCGGGGTGGACCGACTCGCCTGTGCCTCGACGGGCAACACCTCCGCGGCGCTCGCGGCCTACGGCGCTCGCGCGGACCTGGAGACGCTCGTCCTCCTGCCGGCCGGGAAGGTCGCCGCCGGGAAAGTCGCACAGGCCTCGCTCCACGGCGCACGGATCCTCGAAGTCGACGGCAACTTCGACAGCTGTCTGGACATCGTCCAGGAACTCGCGGGCCGTGGCGAGGCGTACCTCCTGAACTCGCTGAACCCCTTCCGCCTGGAGGGCCAGAAGACCATCGGGCTGGAGATCATGGAGCAGTTTGCCGCCGACTACGACGACTACCCCGACCGGATCGTGCTGCCGGTCGGTAACGCCGGCAACACCGCGGCGCTGTACAAGTGCTTCCGCGAACTCGTCGAGGCCGGCGCGATCGAGGAGTCGGACGTGCCGAAGATCACCGGCGTCCAGGCCGAAGGGTCCGCGCCGATGGTCGAGGCCATCGAAGAAGGCAACGACGAAGTGCGACGCTGGGACGAGGTCGAGACCATCGCGACGGCCATCCGCATCGGCAATCCCGTCAACGCGCCCAAGGCGCTGCCGGGCATCCGCGAGACCGGCGGGACCGCCGTCGCAGTCAGCGACGAGGAGATCACCGACGCCCAGCGCTCGCTGGCCGGCGAGGGCGTCGGCGTCGAGCCGGCCTCCGCGGCCAGCGTCGCCGGCCTCCGGAAGCTCCGAGCCCAGGGCGAGATCGGCAGCGACGAGCAGGTCGTCTGCCTGACGACGGGCCACCTGCTGAAAGACCCCGACGCCGCCGCCGAGGCAGGGGCCGACCCCGAGCCGGTGCCCAACGACACCGACGCGATCCTGGAGCACATCGACGAGGGGTCGTCCGTCGCACAGACGGTTCGACAGCAGGTGTCGAAAGCCGCCGACTCGCCGCTGGTCCCGGCGCTGGTCGCCGGTGGGCTCGGCGTCGCGTATCTCTACCGCAAGCTCCGATCGGAGGAGTGACCGGCCAGCAGGCGGTGCGCATCAGACACTGACCACCGGAGCACGCGGTGGCTGACGCTCGTCCGACGGGGATTTTTCGGTGTGGGGATGGCACACACAGTCATGGAATCGGATCCGACTCCCGGCGGTGGCTCTCCGGTCACGGTCGAGCGACCCCGGAGCAAGATGGTTCGCTACGCGATCGAACGACAGGCTCTCCGTGACCGCATCGACCAGCTGGAGCGGGAACTCGCACACGAACGGAGACAGCGTCAACAGATCGTCGAACAGTACGAGCGACTGCTACGCGAGAAAGAGGCAGCGATCGAATCGGAGGCGGGGCTGCTTGACGGGCTGTTCTAGTCGCCGTTGTCCAGCGAGATGTACTTGGTCTCGATGATCCGGTCGTCGCGGTTGAGTCGGTCGAGCACGTCGCTCGTCGGCGGTTCGTCGAGGTTGTACACCGACAGGGCTTCGCCGCCGATGACTTCGCGGCCGTTGAACATCCCGGCGATGTTGATGTCGGCCTCGCCCAGCACGGTCCCGATGAAGCCGATCGTCCCCGGTTCGTCGCGGTTGCGAGCGACCAGCATGTGACCGTGGGGGACGGCGTCGACGCGGTGGTCGTCGATCCGGACGATGCGGGGATCTTCGCCGGCAAACTGGGTCCCACAGACGCTGACGCTGTCCTCGCCGTCGCCGACGGTCACCGTCACGAGGCTCTGGAAGTCCTCGGACTGGCGGGTCTTGGACTCGGTCACGTCGATACCGCGGTTCTCCGCGATCTGGGGGGCGTTGACCGCGTTGACCTGGAGCTCCGACGGTGCGAACACGCCTTTCAGCGCGCTGGCGGTGACCAGTTCGACGTCCTGGTCTGCGATGTCACCGGCGTAGGTGACTTCGACGCTGCCCATCTGTCCGTCGAACAGCTGGACGGCGATCTTGCCGGCCGTGTCGGCCAGCTCGATGTAGGGGCGGATCTGCGGGAAGATGCTCTCGTCGATCGACGGCGCGTTCAGCGCGTTGATCACCGGCTCGTCGTTGAACGCGGCGACGATCTGATCGGCCGTCGAGGTGGCGACGTTCTCCTGTGCGGCCTCGGTGGAGGCCCCGAGGTGAGGCGTGACGATGATGTCTTCGACGTCCAGCAGCGGACTGTCGGCCGGCAGCGGCTCCTCGGCGAACACGTCGACGGCGGCCCCCTTGAGGATGCCGTCCTCGACGGCCTCGGCGAGTGCCGGCTCGTCGATGATCCCGCCGCGGGCGCAGTTGACGACGTAGCCGTCTTCCAGTTGTGCGAGCTCTTCCTCGCCGATCATGTTCTCGGTCTCGGGGGTCAGCGGCGTGTGGACCGTGAGGAAGTCGGCGGCGGCGAGACACTCGTCGAGGTTGTCGACAAGTTCCGCGCCGAACTGGTCGGCTCGCTCCTGGCTGATGTAGGGATCGAAGGTGACGATGTCCATCCCGAGACTGCCCAGGCGCTTGGCGACCTCCTGGCCGACGCGGCCGAAGCCGACGACGCCCAGCGTCTTGTGGTTGACCTCGGTGCCGAGGTAGTCGCCTTTCGCCCACTCGCCGCCGGTGAGCCGTTCGTGGGCCTGTGGGATCGAACGCGCCGTCGCGAAGGCCATCGCCACGGAGTGTTCGGCCGCCGCCCGGACGTTGCCTTCCGGGGCGTTGGCGACGATGACGCCGTGTTCGGTCGCGGCGTCGATGTCGATGTTGTCGACGCCGATACCGGCCCGGCCGACGATGACCAGATCCGGTGCCGCCGACAGCACCTCGTCGGTCACTTCGGTGCCGGATCGGACGATCAGTGCGTTGGCGTCGGCGACGGCGTCAAGCAGCGCGTCGCCCTCGACGTCGTAGGCCGTCTCGACTTCGTGACCCGCCTCGCGGAGCCGTTCGAGACCCGCATCTGCGATGGGGTCTGTCACGAGTACCTTCATACCCTCTCGATTCGCGCCGTCGGGGATAACGTTTGTTTTCTCACTGCGACGCGGATGACACAATAGACACACCACCGTCTCTCCCTCGAATTCGCTCGCTACGCTCGCGGACCACTCACAGGAAAAGAGGGACTGGTGAGCGAAGCGAGAGAAAAACCGTCGGCACCGCGAACTGCGTCGTCGTCTACCGCCAGGCAGGCAGCGAGGCGGCGTCTTCGAGGTCGAGCGTGAGGTAGGCGTCGTCGGTCGTTACGTCCGCGATGATGTACGTGTCCGTCTGGCCGTGTTCGACGGAACCCATGACTTCTGCGTCCGCTGCCACCTCCGCTTTGGCGACCGTGTCCGGCTCCATGCATGATAATATGTAACAACCACATATAAACGTGCCGAAACCGACGGACGAAGCCGGGAATATGGTTAGTAAGCGAACAACAAAAGCGGAGATAGTGTCCGCTTCTAGACCTGGGAGGGGCCGACGGTCGTAGTGAGTGGTCGCATTATGGACTCTCTACGTGTGCGCGCCAGCGGTCGGTGGGACCCGCGTCCGGGAGAAGCCGAAGGGCAGGACTTAGTACGTGGGACGGGACAAGGGATAGTATGAACGTCGCAGACGCCATGACGCCGCGCTCGGACGTCGTCACCGTCGAGATTCCGGGCACTCGTGACGACGTGCTCGAGTACCTCCAGGAACGCTCTTTCTCCTCCGTACCGGTCATCAAGCAGACCGACGACGGCGAGACGTTCCGTGGAATCGTCTCCCGTGACGCCCTCATCAACCAGCCCGACGAGGACCAGCTCGCGCTCCTGACCGAAGAGGTTCCCACCGTCACCGCCGACACCAGTATCCAGGCGGTCGCGGCTCTGATGGTCGAAGAGCGAGCCCGCCGCATCCCCGTCGTCGACGGTCGCCTCGAAGGGATCATCACCGTCACGGACGTGATCCGCGCCATCGCCACCGGCGACGTCGACGGCGCGAGGAACGTCGACGAGCTGGCCCGCCGAGACGTGAACTGCGTCTACGCCGGGACGCCGCTGACGGTCGCCGAACGCGAACTCGACTACGCGAAGGTCCCCTACGGCGTCGTGCTGGGCGACGAGGGAGAGATGTGTGGCATGCTCACCGAGGTCGACATCATCGACGTGGCCCGCGTGGTCGAAGGCGAGGCCGAGACGGGCGAGAACATGGCCAGTGACGACGACGACTGGAAGTGGGAGAGCGTCAAGGCCGTCGGGAGCCGCTACATGCCCACCCGCAACGTCGAGATCCCACACGAGCCCGTTCGAGAGTTCATGACCGAAGACGTGCTGACGGTCAGCAAGCGCGAGACGGCCAAAGACGCCGCACAGCTGATGATCGACGCGGAGATCGAGCAGATCCCGCTGGTCTCGGGCGACGACCTCGTGGGCATCGTCCGCGACATGGATCTGCTGGAGGGCCTATGAGCGACGGCGGCGACCTCGTCGAGTTGGCCAAGCGCAGGGGCTTTTTCCTGCAGTCGGCCGGCGCGTACGGCGGCGTCTCGGGATTCTACACCTTCGGTCCCTCCGGGGCCGCACTCAAGCAGAACATCGAGGACACCTGGCGCGACCGCTTTACGATCCAGGAAGGCAACATGGAGGTCGACGCCCCGACCGTGATGCCAGAGCCCGTCTTCGAGGCCTCGGGCCACCTCGACGGTTTCGACGACATGCTCGTGGAGTGTCCGGACTGTGGCGAGAGTCACCGGGCCGACCACATCGTCGAGGACAACACCGACATCGAGGAGGCCGAGTCGATCCCGGTCGCCGAGGTCGAGGAGCTGATCGCCGAGTACGAACTCGTCTGTCCGACCTGTGGCACCGGACTGGCCGGCCAGGCCATCGAGGACTTCA
This sequence comes from Halomicrobium sp. HArcht1-1, assembly GCF_058933285.1. Taxonomy (NCBI): domain Archaea; kingdom Methanobacteriati; phylum Methanobacteriota; class Halobacteria; order Halobacteriales; family Haloarculaceae; genus Halomicrobium; species Halomicrobium sp. HArcht1-1. Next base: position 274,251 of record NZ_JBZYDL010000001.1, on the reverse strand, counting down.
ACCTCATGTTCGAGACGAACATCGGCCCCGGCTCCGCCGATCCGGGCTATCTGCGCCCCGAGACCGCCCAGGGCATCTTCATCGAGTTCCCACAGCTGGCAGAGTACGCCCGCAACCAGCTCCCCTTCGGCGTCACACAGATCGGGCGCGCCTACCGCAACGAGATCAGCCCGCGCAAGTCCCTGCTGCGCGTCCGGGAGTTCACCCAGGCCGAACTCGAACTGTTCGTCGATCCAGAGGAAGACGAGCCGGCACTCGAAGCGGTCGCGGACGTGACCGCCCCCTTCTACCCCGCCGCCGATCAGGAGGCCGACGAGGGCCAGCCCTACGAGGCCACGATCCGCGAGGTCGTCGACGAGGGCGTCGTCGGGAAGCCATGGATCGCCTACTACCTCGGCGTCGCCAAGCAGTGGTACGAGTCGATCGGCGTCGACATGGACCGCTTTCGCTTCCGCCAGCACCTCTCGGGCGAGCGGGCCCACTACGCCGCGGACTGCTGGGACGCCGAAGCGGAGGTCGACGGCGACTGGATCGAGCTGGGCGGGTTCGCCTACCGCTCGGACTACGACCTCTCGAAACACGACAGCTACTCCGACGAGGAGTTCACGGTCTTCAAGCAGTACGACGAGCCGATCACCGTCGAGCGAGCGACGGTCGACCCGGACATGAGCTACCTCGGGCCGGAGTTTGGCGGCTCGGCCGGCGCGGTCGCCGACGCCCTCGAAGCACTCGCCGAGCGCGATCCCGACGCCTTCGACGGATCTGAGGTCGTCGTCGAGGTCGACGGCGAGTCACACGCGGTCCCCGTCGAGAAGACAAACTTCGGCGTCGAGGAAGTCACCGAGTCGGGCGAGCACATCACGCCCCACGTCGTCGAGCCCTCGCTGGGCATCGACCGGGCGCTGTACACGGCGCTGGATCACTCCTACCGCGAGGACGAGGTCGACGGCGAGCACCGCTCTTACCTGGCCTTACCGGCGGCGGTCGCGCCGACGACCGTCGGCGTCTTCCCGCTGATGGACCGAGACGGCATGGGCGAGTACGCCCGCGAGGTCGTCGACGAACTGCGCGGGGCGGGCCTGGCCGTGACCTACGACGATTCGGGCGCGATCGGCCGACGCTACCGCCGCCAGGACGAGGTCGGCACGCCGTTCTGTGTCACCGTCGACTACGCGACGCTCGGTGAGGCCCGCGACGACGAGGGCGAGCCGGCAGCGCCAGACACCGTCACGGTCCGCGAGCGAGACACGACGGCTCAGAAACGCGTTCCCGTCGCCGATCTCCCCGAGACGCTGACGGCGCTCCGGGACGGCGAACGCACCTTCGACGAGCTGTAGATGGCCGACGAGATCGCCAGACGGCTCGTCCACGCGAGCGGGACCGGGCTGCCGGCACTGCACCTGCTGGGACTGACGGACTGGCGGACCGTCCAGTACCTGCTGGTGGTGGGCGCGGCGGTCGCGCTCGCACTGGAGGTGATCCGCCTGGTGGTCGGCCTCGACTGGGCCATCTACGACCGACTCACTCGCGAGTACGAACAGGACAACCTCGCCGGCTACGCGCTCTATCTCGTCAGCGCCGCCGCCGTCGGCCTGCTCGCACCCGAACACGTCGCGATCCCCGCAATCTTGATGCTGACGATCGGAGATCCCATCAGCGGACTGCTGGGCTCGGGGAGCCTGACCAAAGAGACCTACGTCCTGCTGGCGATGTTCGGCGTCTGTACCGGAATCGCCTCGTTTTTCGTCCACTGGGTGCCCGCGGTGCTTGGCGGCCTGGCCGCGACGGCCGCCGACGGCCTCAAGCCAGTCGTCGCGGGGTACGTCCTCGACGACAACCTCACCATCCCGCCCGCGGCCGCCGTGGCGATGGTCGCCGGGATCGAACTCGTGGCGACGCTCTCGCTGTAGTCGGCCTACCGATCCAGCAACGGAACGAGCCGGCCGGTGATGACGTCGGCGTACTGGACCAGTACCGTCCCGAGGACGCTCATGACGAGCACGTAGCCCACGGCGAAGGCCGTGACGACCGGTGCGAAATCGGCGAGGGCGTCGTTCCCCGAACCGGCCGCGCTGACCACCAGCGCCGCGATGATCAGCGAGAACTCGCCGCGGGAGATCAGCGCCAGCCCGGTCCGCAGCGACCGGGTCGGCGAGAGCCCGTAGATGCGCCCCGAGATCGCGCCGCTTGTGAGTTTCGTCACCGTCGTCGCGACCACGGCGACGGCCAGCAGTCCCGCGACGCTAGCAAGCAGCGTCACGTCCGTCTGTAACCCGATCGAGAAGAAGAAAAACGCCGCAAAGAGGTCCCGAGCGGGTGCGATCACGTGTTCGATGCGCTCGGTATGGCTCGTCTGACTGAACGCCGTCCCGACGAAGAAGGCGGCGACGGCCTCGCTCACGCCGATCGAGAGCGCCACGCCGGCGATCAGCGTCGCGGTCCCCAGCACCGACAGGAGGAACAGCTCGTCGGAGGGGAGATCAAACGTCGACTCGACGAATCGGGTCGCGTACCACGCCACGAGGGCGAGCCCCCCCAGGAAAGCGAAGGCGACGCCCACGTCGACGACGGCCCCGGAGAGCCCGCCGGTCCCGGTGACGAGCGCAGCGACGACCGCCAGATACACCGCGATCAGGATGTCTTCGAAGACGAGCGTCCCCAGCACCGGATCGGCTTCGGGGTTCGCGATCCACCCCTGCTCGATCAGGGTCTTGGTGACGATCGCACTCGAAGAGATGTAGACGATTCCCGCGAGCAGGAGCGTCTCCAGTGGCGTCCGACCGAACGCCAGCCCGATGGCGACACCGATCCCGAAGTTCAGCAGGAAATCGACGGCTCCGGCACTGGCGATCCGGCGGCGGTCATCGAGCAACTGACCGACGCTGAACTCCAGCCCGAGAAAAAAGAGCAACACGACGATCCCTAGCTCGGCGGCCAGTTCGACGAACTCTCCGTAGCCGACGATCTGGAGTGAGAGCCCGGCCACCTCTGTCGGCGGGTTCGGACCGACGAGAATGCCGACGAGGATGTACGCGGGGATCACCGACAGCGAAAGTCGGTTGGCAGCGATACCGGCAAGCGCGAGTGCGACGAGTGCGACGCCGAGTTCGACGAGCAGTGCCGCCATCTATGCGTCCAGCAGTTTCTCGAACTCGTGCTGTTGCTCGCGGGTGCCGAGGACGACGAGCGTGTCGCCCGCTCGCACCGTCTCGGTCGCTTCGGGGTTGGCGATGGTCGCTTCCCCGCGCTGGATCGCCACAACCGAGATACCGATTTCCTCCCGGAGATTCGACTCCGCGAGCGTCTCGCCCACGATGGGGGCCGACTCGTCGATGTCGTACCACTTGATCAGCGAATCGCCCAGCGGAACCTGGACCTCGTCGAGGTCGACTGGCTGGAAGTGTGCCCCTTCGAGGATCGAGCCGAACTGCCGGGCCTGCTTGTCCGACAGCGAGAACAGTTGCTCGCTGTCGGCGTCTGGATCGGGCCGACGGTACACGTCGCGCTTGCCGTCGTGGTGGATAATCACCACGAGGCGCTCGTCACCCTCCAGTTCGAGCTCGAACCTGTGGCCGACTCCCGGCACCTCGGCCTCGTAGATGGTCATGGCGGTCGTTGCACCGTTGAGGGCTTAATTCTGTGTGGCGGCTTCACTTTCACCCTGCTACGCGAATTCTTAAACGGGTACGGCGCCAAGACGCGGGCAGATGGCCCAGTCCGACGCTGACAGCGGATTTCCGACGAGACGCCTATATACCGTCAAATCCGAGTTCGAACTACTGGGCGACACCCGTTACCGCTCGCATAGTCGTCATGCGAGAACCGTCGACCGAGACGAACATCACAGCTGGACAGGGAACTCCGAGGGAGACGTAAGACCCCGTTAAATACCCAGATCATGTTCAGAGCCCACGTTATCGTCCGACAGTCTCAACAGAATCGCGCGGATGGGTAGCTTCCAGCAAACACGCCGGACCGCGACTCGTCGCGCGGTATCCCATTAGCAATCTCTCCCACGCTCGTGAGGAACCCCTCTACTGGGCCTCGACAATCATGATCGCGGTCCAAGTCGCGCTGGGCATGCCAAAGCCACATTGCGATGATCAAGCGGAATGCTGTCCCTTATGCGTCTTCGACAGACGACTCTTCTATCGTAATCGTTCCGTTTTCTGCGGCTCTCAGACCGAGAGTGATGACCCCCGAATTTGATCGGTCGCCAACGTAGATTTCGTCTTGATACCGATGGCTGCCAGCAGGGAGACAAGGCAGGTCACCACCGTGAGTAAACACATCGTACACCTCTTCGACAGATTCTCCCGAAGCAAGTGTCCGTCCCCAGGTCTCAGAACGAACGTACCGATCCCCGTTTCTCGGGAAGCGGTGACATCCGTCATCGGTTTCGACCGGAGTGGCCCACGGACCAATAGACGTTCTCGGATCCAAGATAAGCTGATTAGACCACTCGAAACGTGATGGGTCAGACTCCGGCGTATACAGCAGGGCGGGACCAAATATCACTTCAACGGATTCAGATGCCGTATTCGTCAGCGTCGCTTCGATACTAACAGGAGAATCGCTTGTTGATTGACTGACTACCTCGGCTGAAAAGTCCATTATCGTCGGGTCATATTCCATGCTTGTTTCAGATTCTGTTTGGCTATGGCGCTCCCGGGTTTGTCGAGAGTCGCCATTACATCCGGAAAACAAACCCGTCAGAGCCATACCCACGGACGTAAGCACATTCCTTCTACTGGGAGACATACAATTGAACTGTTTAACTATGGTAGAACAATGAATGTTTAAATATTGAGTTATACTCCTATGTCCAGCTCGTTTTGTACGCGCTCTATAGCTTGGGCACCACTATTTGTCAGATTACCATTCTCATCATAATTCCCCCATGTATGTAGCCCAACCAGATAGATACTATCATTTTTATAATGATAATGAGGTCCACCGGAATCACCACTATCTGAGTTCGCCGTATTCTCAAAGGTTTTGCGGTCGGAGTTATAGTTTACAATTGACCCACTATTGTAACCAGTTGCTTTTCCTTGCTTAAATATTGTCTCCCCGTATCCATCATTTTTTATGAATTCCCAAGTTCTATATCCATTAACTGGTCGGTCTTGATAATCACCATCAAGAGCACCTAGAGTAAACTCAAGGTCAATATCATCTGCGGGTTCATACACAGCAGCGTCTACATGGTCACCTCGTTGTGAATCTCTCAGGTATGCAATCGTGGCTGAGTCTGGTTGTTCAATCGTGTCAGCAACCTCATCAGTATCTTCAATTTGTGGCACATGATGATTTGTTAAAATTTCTCTCTGCTGCCGATCAGGACTCCAGAAATGATAACAAGCAGTCCCAGATCCACCATCAGAATTTAATTTCACACCACCTGGGACGGGCCGATAGCTATCATTGAAGTAACCATCAAGTGTCTCACGTACTCTCCGGGTATTCACAGGAATGTTCGTAATTTGCCAACTATTGTTATCTGTAGTAACTTCTCCAGACATTTGACCAGGTACAGCTCTTTCAAGAGATTTGAAGCTCATATCTGGAGTGCTTTGTTGGTTATTTTGTTTTTCCTGAGTGACGTATTTTACGTCAACGGCCAGCTCAGGCTCGGTGCTTCCGAGTGAAAGGTTCCGAACCGCAATTTCAATATTAGAATCTTTAAATCTTGATCGTAACTGACTAGCGGCATTTTCTACCGCTTCAATTTGGACCCATCTAGACCGAGGAATGGTGTCAAATTCTCGGTTATATTTGGGCTGTTGGGAAAAATTTTTGTCCCAAGAATCCGAATATTTTACGGTTTTTAAATAGGGTACCTCCCTTCTCGGATTCTCCGTAACTTGCGCTAATCCACCCTGGGTGAGTGACTGAATGGTCAAAGTTGAGACACCCATTCCGGTGAGTGTTTTAATAAATCGTCGACGACTCATACGATTCGTTCATTATATCTCTCGCCATACTCAGTTATTTATTTTGTCTATATTGTATTAAATGTTTTTCTTAGATAATTTATCTATAAGTCCTTTATTTCTATATGAATTATTCGCTCTTGTGGCGAGATTGTTGGTGAGTTAGAGAGCAGTTTTGAGGATGGTTCTGAGCGCTTCCTTCCTCGGTTTTCGATAGACACGACAACGAAGTTGGAACGCTCTGAGATACGGCGTCAGTTTATCCTTGGAGATGCCTCGATGGGGCGAGAGCCACGGATCGCTGGCGCGATCCGTGGCTCTCGCAGGTATTCACGTGAACATCTCCATCAGCGTATTCTCCGTCGCCGTGGACGACGTATTCGCGGTCGAATGCGTCGTCCTCGTCGAGGGGTTCGTGCGGTCGCAATTCTTACACAGGTATCGCTGAAACACCCGATAGCTGCCGTACCGAATCTGTGATTCGGTACGGCAGCGCGGGCAGTAGACGCCGTCGCGCCAGCGAATCTGTGCCAGCAGATTCGCGGCCCGTCGCTCCGAGACGAACGTCTTGAGTGGAATCATGCTTCATCGGATGGCGCGTTCGCGCCACCCTTGCCCGCTACGACTTCTATCATAACAATTGAAACGATTGACACACCGATCGCACTGCTGTCGTGCGATCGGGTGTGCATTGATTTTCGATGGCTACTATAGCTACAGCTAAGACTTGACCAACAATCTCCTACCCAAGAGCGGAATTATTTATTAGGCGGAAGGTTTCCGTTCCTAATGTGCCTTTTTCGCTGTATATTCTTTACAGTACCCGCACCACTTTCACCGCGGTACGCGAACGCTTAAACAGATTCCCGGCCAAAACCCGGACAGATGGCCCAGTCCGACGCCGACGCGGGGAGCACCGACGGCCACGTCGACCACCCGCTGGTGACGCCGGGACTACTCGAACAGCGGCGCTACCAGCGCGAGTTGGCCGACCAGGCCCTCGACGATCACACGCTGGTCTGTCTCCCGACCGGCCTGGGCAAGACGACGGTCTCCTTGCTCGTGACCGCCGAACGGATACAGGACGCGCAGTGGAAGTCCCTCTTGCTCGCGCCGACGAAGCCGCTGGTCCAGCAACACGCCGAGTTCTACCGGGAAGCCCTCCAGGTGCCCGACGACGAGATCGTCGTGTTCACCGGCGAGGTCCGGCCAGCCAAGCGATCGGACCTCTGGGCGGACGCCCGCGTCGTCATCGCGACTCCACAGGTCGTCGAGAACGACCTCGTCGGCAATCGCATCTCGCTGGCGAACGTCACCCACTGCACCTTCGACGAGTGTCACCGGGCGACCGGCGACTACGCGTACAACTACATCGCCGAGCGCTACCACGAGGACGCATCGGATCCGCTGGTGACGGCCATGTCGGCCTCGCCGGGCGGCGACGAGGAGGAGATTCTGACGGTGTGTGAGAACCTCGGCCTGCGGGAGGTGGCAGTGATGACCGAGGACGACGCCGACGTGGCCGAACACACCCACGACACGGAACTGGAGTGGAAGCGCATCGAGTTGCCCGAGACCGTCCTGGAGATCCGGGACGCGATCAACGAGGTCGTCAGCGACCGGCTCGCACAGCTCAAAGAGCTGGGCGTCACGTCGACCACCCAGCCAGACGTCTCCGAGCGCGAGATCCAGAAGATCCAGGGGAAACTCTCCGAGCTGATGGACAACGACCAGAGCGAGGGGTACAGCGGGATGAGCCTGCTGGCCGAGGTCCGAAAGCTCCGGACGGCCGTCACCTACGCCGAGACCCAGAGCGTCGAGGCGCTGCGTCGGTACTTCGAGCGCCAGAAGGAGGCCGCCCGCTCGTCTGGAGCCTCGAAAGCCGACCAGCGACTCGTCTCGGACCCGACGGTGATGGAGGCCATGCGGAAAGCCGAGAACTTCACCGATCTCCACCCGAAGTTCCGCCGGACCCGGATGTTGCTGGCCGAGACGCTGGGCATCGAGAACGGCGAGCGCGTCATCGTCTTCACCGAGTCCCGAGACACCGCCGAAACGCTGACCGACTTCCTCTCCGATCACTTCGAGACCGAGAAGTTCGTCGGCCAGAGCGACACCGAGGGCAGCGAGGGGATGACCCAGACCCAGCAACAGGAGACCCTCGACCGGTTCCGCGCCGGGGAGTTCGAGGTGCTGGTCTCGACCAGCGTCGCCGAGGAGGGCCTGGACGTGCCGGAGGTCGATCTGGTGTTGTTCTACGAGCCCGTGCCGACGGCGATCAGGTCCATCCAGCGCAAAGGACGGACCGGCCGCCAGACCGAGGGCCGCGTCGTCGTCCTGCTGGCCGAGGACACCCGCGACGAAGCGTACTTCTGGAAGTCCCGACAGGACGAACAGCGCATGGAAGACGAACTCCGCACACTGAAGAGCGTCGCCGGCCAGCTAGAGTCGAAACTGGGGGGTGAGCAGACCGGTGTCGACGAGTACGACGACGGGCAGACCGCCGACCAGCGGGGTGGAGAACCCGGAAGGGACGGTGTCGACGGGGACGACGGCACCGCTTCGAGTGGAAACAGTGCCGGTCCGTCCGACGCTCAGCGCCAGCCCTCGGAAACGTCGGCCACGGGCGGGCGATCCGAAGCCGACGACCAGACCGCCGACGGTGACGGACAGGCCGGTCTCGACGCCTTCGCCGACGACGGCGCGACCGGAGAGGACGAAGATGAGACAGTCGACGTTCCAGACGAAACGAAGGGGTCGACGCCGGAGCCACACGCCGACGGCGACGAGACCGTCGCGATCGTCGCCGACCAGCGCGAACTCGACTCGACGATCGCACGCGACCTCTCGACACGCGAGGGCGTCCAGACGGAACTGGAGACGCTGGCGGTCGGGGACTACGTGCTCTCGGATCGGGTCGTCGTCGAGCGCAAGACCGTCGAGGACTTCCTCGACACGCTGACCGGCGGCGACCGCTCGATGTTCGAACAGGTCGGCGACGCCACCCGTCACTACGCCCGGCCAGTCGTCGTCGTCGAAGGCGGCGACCTCTACGGCGAGCGCAACGTCCACCACAAGGCGATCCAGGGGGCACTGGCCTCGCTGGCCGTCGACTTCGGGGCGAGTGTCCTCCGGACGAGCGACGAGGACGAGACCGCAGACCTGCTGGAGACCGTCGCTCGCCGCGAGCAAGAAGAGTCCGACCGCGAGGTCAGCGTCCACGGCGAGAAACAGGCCAAGACGCTGGGCGAGCAACAGGAGTACGTCGTCGCCTCGGTGGCGGAAGTGGGGCCAGTGACTGCGCGGGCGATGCTGGAACACTTCGGGAGCGTCGAGGCCGTCATGACCGCCGACGAAGACGCCCTCAAACAAGTCGACGGCGTCGGCGACGTCACGGCCCAGCGATTCCGGGACGTAGTGGGGAGCGAGTTCGAGGGATGATTCGCACGATCTGCCGCTCCGTCGGCGGATAGGGAATCATCGTGAGCGAGCAGTGATTCGCCCGGCGAGCGCGTTCATTTGCGAGCAGCGGATCACTGCGAGAGAGCAGTGATTCGCCCGGCGAGTGCGTTCATTTGCGAGTAGCGGATCACTGCGAGAGAGCAGTGATTCGCCCGGCGAGCGCGTTCATTTGCGAGTAGTACGACGAACGGGGGGTCGGATCACCGAGACGTTTCGGCTGAGCTATACGTAAGTTAGGCTTATTGTCGTCTGGTCTGGAGTTGGACGCGGGGGTCACGAGAGCGTGAACAAGCGTCGCGTCGGACGAAACGAATCGATCGCGTTTACACTACCTGATGCGAGCGTCGGGGGAGAGGAGTGTCGTTCCGAGACGTTGGCACGCGAACAGGAGCGGGTCCTCGTCGTCCTGTTGCGAAGTCACTACTGTCCACTGAGTCGCGAGATCGTCCAGTCACTCCGGGACGAGTACGGAGCCTTCGCGTCCCGGTCGACGGCCGTCGTGGCGGTGTTGCCCGACACCGTCGAGCGGGGGGCGGTGTGGCAGCGACGCTACGAGTTGCCGTTTTCCGTCCTGGCCGATCCCGGCGAGTCGGGGGACGACGACGAAGCAGCGTCGAGTTCCCCGTCGTTCGGAACGTTCGAGCCCTACGCTCGCTATCTGCAGTCGCTCCCCGGCGGTGCGCTGTTCCGTACCGACGGCGACGAACTCAGACTGATCGAGACCGTCGGCAGCGACGGTCGACAGTCGTTCCCGGAGGTCGAGGCGCTACTGAGCGAGATCGAGTCCCACGACCGGGGAGAGACCAGACAGCGGGCCGGGCCGCGAGCAGACACCTACGCCCTCACAGATACGGACTAACGATCCGTCTGACACACCGACGGCGTCGTCGACGTGTGACTCCGGTAATCAGTACCGGGTCGCATCGAGGGTCTCGGCCGCCTCGCGAGCGGCTTCGAGGTACTCGCGGGCCTGTCGCGGACTGTCGGCGTCGCGAGCGCGCTGGGCGTACTGTTCGACGGTCTGGACGAGGAGTCCGCGTGCGTTGTGCAGTTGCTCGTCGAGCGAGTCGGGAGCCGCCGCACGAGGCTCGTCGGCGGCTCCGCCGGAGCGACCAGCTGGCTGCGTGCTCGTCGCGGCCGGATCGACCGACGGTGCGCGCCGCGGGTCGGCGGACTCTTCGGATGCCGGCGCGGTGGCGTGGTGTCGACCGTCGACGGTGGCGGTGTCGCGCTGGCTCTCGCCGGCCCCGGCGCTCGAAGGCCGACTGTCAGTCGGTTGCTGGCTGTCGGCTTCGGACGCACGTGGTGGCTGCTGGCTGCCCGCTTCCGACGCTCCCGACTGTTGGCCGGCGCTGCCAGCGGCTGGCTGCCGGCTGCTCGCTTCGGACGCTGGCTGCTGGTCGTCGGGATCGCCGAACTGGACCGTCGCGTCGTCGCTCGGCGTCGTCACCTCGATGTTGTCGCCGGTGTCGTCACCCGCGTCGTCGCCGCGGTCGACCGGCTGCTGGCAGGTGGGACAGAACTCCTGCCCGTCGTACCGGAAGATGGGGTCTCCGCAGTTGTTGCAGTGGGCGTTGGTCATCGTCGCGCCTTTCAGCAGGAGGTCGCTCATCTGCTCGGTGGCCTCGCGATCGGACTGTGCGTCGCCGTACTTCTCGCGGAGTTTCTCCCGTTCGGCCTCTTTGTCGAAGTCGCTCATACCCGTAGGGAGGCCACCGAGGAGAAAAGGGCTTGTGGGAGCCACTCGGCGCGACCGATCGACCACAGCGATGAATGGTCGACGCGTGTCCGACACGCTTTTCGTCCAGCCATCCGGTGGTACTAGGTGTCATGACAAAGGTAAGCGTGGTCGGCGCAGCCGGAACGGTCGGTGCTGCAGCAGGGTACAACATCGCGTTGCGCGACATCGCAGACGAACTCGTCTACGTCGACATCCCGGACCAGGAAGACGTGACGATCGGACAGGCCGCCGACACCAACCACGGGGTCGCCTACGACTCGAACACGACGATTCGACAGGGCACCTACGAGGACACCGCCGGCTCCGACGTGGTCGTCATCACGGCGGGGATTCCACGCCAGCCCGGTCAGACCCGGATCGATCTCGCCGGGGACAACGCGCCGATCATGGACGACATCGGCTCGTCGCTGGCCGAGCACAACGACGACTTCGTGACGATCACCACCTCGAACCCGGTGGACCTGCTCAACCGTCACCTCTACGAGACGGGCGATCGCGCCCGCGAGACGGTGATCGGCTTCGGCGGTCGGCTCGACTCCGCACGCTTTCGCTACGTGCTCGCCGAACGCTTCGACACGGAGGTCCAGAACGTCGAGGCGACGATTCTGGGCGAACACGGCGACGCACAGGTACCGGTCTTCTCGAAGGTCCGCATCGACGGCGAGGACCCGGACTTTTCCGACGACGAGAAAGAGGAGATCCTGAACGAACTCCAGGAGAGCGCCATGGACGTCATCGAGCGCAAAGGCGCGACCGAGTGGGGGCCGGCGACGGGCGTCGGCCACATGGTCGAGGCCGTCCTGCGCGACACGGGCGAAGTACTCCCCGGTTCGGTGGTCCTCGACGGCGAGTTCGGCCACGAGGGCACCGCTTTCGGCGTCCCGGTCAAGCTCGGCTCCGACGGCGTCGAGGAGGTCGTCGAGTGGGACCTGGACGACTACGAGCGGGAACTGATGGACGAGGCGAGCGAGAAACTGGCCGAGCAGTACGACAAGATCGGATAACGGCGTCGCCCGGTCGTCTCGGCGGTCGGTATCCCGTTCTGTGAACAGTCGCCGAGTCGTCGCCGTCGGCCGAGTGATCGAACGCGGTGGTGATAGGTCACTGGCCAGCCATCGGTGACCCCGTCACAGACCGGACGACGTATTCGGCGACACCGAGAGCGGTCATCAATCCGAGTGCGTACAACAGACTGAATAGATTCCGCACGTACGAGACGCCGAGAGACAGCCGGTCGGGTTGGACGATGCTGAACGAGAGAAGCGCGATGACGACGACAGGTGCCACGAGAGAATACTTCGTCCACAGATAGCCGACGAGAGTCGCAATTTCGATGAGGAAGATGATATGTAGCAGAGACAGTACACTCATTCCGAGTGGTGATGCAACGAACGCCGCAACCGGGTCTCGTGTCGCCTGGGCCGTCATCACGATGCCCCCGACGATCCCGTACGGGAGACCGAAACGGAGCGCCGATCTCGTCTGACTGGAATCCAGCCTGGAGAGAGAGATGGTCACGGCTGGTGTATTTCACCCTGTAGGACAAAAATATATCTCTAGACGTGAAGAATCGAGGCTGGCAGTGTTGGTCGTCCGTTCGAATGTTGGCACCGAGCAACAGAGAGCGGGACCACACGGAAAACGCCAGTGCAACGACGCCGACGCTCTCACTATCGGTACGAGTCAGTCGCTATCGGAGCCATGGCCGTACGTTGCGTCGAAAATATGCGTCCCTACGAACAGCCTTCGGTAAGACAACACCACTCGGAAGCAGTCGTCGTTCGTAGTCGTCGCCAGCGAGACGAGGGCCGTCCTGAACGGCAGTGAAGATCACTCCGCGTGATCACCGCGGTACTTCGACTCCGACGGGAGCCACGTGCCCGATTCGTCATCGAGCAGTTCTTCCGAAACGTCCTCGCCGAGGAGTGACGCCCACTCCTCGAGGTGTGAGCGATCAGGCTGGAGCATGGTCTCAGCGGGTACAACTCTGTCGGAATATATAATGATTGTGCCGGTCGTCGAGAACTGGGAAAGCGTCGGCGCAGTGACCTCCGACGGTCCCCTGTGACGTGCGTCGGCGGCGGCCTCTTCGAAGGGCGACGACACACCCCCCGTCGCACGGCCGGTTCGTCCTACAGGAGCGGATCGTGAGAGACGTACGGAGCCACGTCGCGGACGAGGAACTCACCGAAGCCGACGACTGCCAGTGTGGCGAGGACGAATAGATGTAGAACCGGACTGAAGTACAAGCCGATAAACGGTTCCATGCTCCCACGGTCGACGAACGCAGCCCAAGACAGGAAACCACTGATCACCAGCGGGGAGAGGACTCGGTAGCGGACAAGCAGGTACGCGGGAAAAGCGCCCAACAGGAAGTGTCCGAGCAACACCAGCGGAGTCGTGAGAATGAGTAACATTCCTCCGTCTGAGTACTCCAGGGGATCGATCTCCCATCTGGCAAAGAGGAGAACGGCGACGTTTGCGATGCCCAGTACGGCGCTCAGGACGGCGTACCGATCGATACGTATTCTCTGTCTCATGGTCGAATTGTTCACTCTACACTAATGGGTCGTTGGAGAGGAACGAGAGATTATCACGGACGAGGAACTCACCCAAACCGAAGACGCCGAGTACAGCGAGAACGTAGCCGTGGAGGATCGGAATGGAGTACAGACCGATAAATGGCTCCATACTCCCACGATCGACGTACGCGGCCCAAGTCAGAAACCCACTGATCACCAGCGGTGACACAATCCGATAGCGAACCAGCAGATATGCAGGAACGGCACCTAACGTGAAGTGTCCAAGCCTCACAATCGGCGTAAACAGGCTCAGATCAGCGTACTCGAGTGGATCGATTGCCCACCGAGCCAGGAGGAGAATAATGACATTGGCGATGCCCACCGCCGCAGCTACAATACGTTGTGTATTTACTTTCAGTTTTATTTTTGCCATCCGTCTGGAACTGTGGATTTTGTTTGTGTATTAATTTCGGGTATGAATTGTCAGGGTGTATGGCTCAGATCATGAGTGTTTTTGATGATTGATATTATGATGAATATTATATTTATTTAATCATCGTCAAAGTAGGTCCACTCGCCATCATGAGATTCGAATTCTGTGGATGTTTCAGTGTTGCCGACACTGACACTTTCAACCGAGATTCCAGACACATCCGACCAGAAATCAGCTACCTGATCTCTCGCTTCGGCTATCTTCCAGTCGATGTTTTCGTTATCACTTAGTTTACCATGGTCACAGGGATCTCGGTGGGGTTGTCCGACAGCGGTAATACCGTCCGTGGGCACATCGTAAAGTCTGATGTGCCACTGTTTCGTGTGAATAGCACAGATGGGATCAGCAATCCACTTCATTACGTGTGCGTCAGTTTCTTTCGTTCCACCGTTTGGGAGGTTAACTACCTTGTCAACACGTGCCTCATCAAGTCTTGTAAGTGCATGAGGCTGCCAGGCACTGCCGATATCATCATTTTCCATGTTCTGTTTGATGTTTTCCGAATCCTGTGCTTCCCACGCGAGACTTAGCGGGGAGCTACGGCTTTGTGCCTCGTTATCAGCGTCGGGATCGTAATGGTACAGCGGGACGTTTCCATCAATGTCAGCCTGATCCTGCAGCTCAAACTCTCCACTCTGTTGCTGTCTGATGTGTTCCTCTGCGTTCCGGTTTTCCACCTCAGTTCCGATTATCTTCTTGGTCTGGAATGTGTAGGTCGTTTTCCGTCGCTCTTGTACTGCCTCGGGAACACGCTCCTTCGGGAGGATCTGATCCTTGTACCTGAAGATCGGATCTCCGTAGCGCTCTGCGAGATCCGCGCTCTCGAATTTCCGTTCCAGAATGTATCGATCTTCGTGACTCGTGTCAGGCCGATAGTGAGAGACAAGTCTCCCGTCGGCATAGACAGGTAATTTTTCGTCGTTACCTGCTCCGCCAGTGCCAAGCGGTTGCACTGTGTTGTCTGACGAGCTTTCAGCAGTTACACCCTGTACCGCACCGAATAGCGATGTGGAGGCAATTCCTTTGAGGAATTTTCTTCGTTTCGTCATTGTAGGCAGGTTGTTCTTCAATAGTATCTCAAAAAAAAAGTTTTGTTTCTATTTGATTTTTAGTAAGGTTATTTAATCAATAATACAGGGTGTCCTAGCACAGCTCAGAGAACGTCTGGAACGAGGTGTAGAGATACGGAAACGAGTATCCGAAAGGCGTTTCTGTATTCCTCGCGGCCGTACAGCTCTATCAGGGAGAGTTCGTACTGGCCGGGTTGGAGCACGACGACACACCGCCGTCGCACGGCCGGTTCGTCCTACAGGAGCGGGTCGTGAGAGACGTACGGAGCCACGTCGCGGACGAGGAATTCACCGAAGCCGACGACGACGAGCGCGCCGAGGATGTACGCGTGGACGATGGGGTTCGAGTACAGTGCGATGAACGGCTCCATGCTTCCGCGGTCGACGAACGCGAACCACGTCAGGAATCCGCTGATCGGTAGCGGTGACACGATTCGATAGCGGACCAGCAGATATCCGGGGACTGCCCCCAGAAGAAACGGGCCGAGAAAAACGATCGGTGCCGTGAGGACGAGTACTATTCCGCCGTCCGAGAACATCTGCGAGTCGATGTTCCAGTGTGCCAAGAGGAGAACGGCGACGTTGACGATGCCCAGTACGGCGCTCGGGAGGGTGTATTTGTTCACCCACCCTTTCACAAAACATTCAACTGATTGAGTGATTTTAAAACATTTGAAAGTACGTGTATCCGAAAGTCCGTCGTCGCCGCGCTCGCGTGGAGACTAGTCCCGGAAGTTCTCGGGGACCTGGATGCTGTAGCGGCCGTCTTCCTGCAACGCGACGATGTACTCCTCGCGGTCGTACAGCTCCATCAGGTTGAGTTCGTACTGGCCGGGTTCGAGCACTTTGATGCTCTCGAACTGATCGTTGAGTTCCTCGCGCAGTTCTTCGAGTCCCGGACGATCAGCACGGGCGTCGGCTGCCTGCTCGGTCTCGCTGTCGTCGGCCGAGACACGATCGGTCGAGGCCGGGTCGGCACCGTCCGCCGTGTCCGGAGTAACGGACGACCCTTCGTCCGTCTGGACGGGCTGGAAGTGGTGGTCACCGTCGCCGGAGGGTTCGGACGGGAGTTCGTCGACGGAGACGACATCGGTTCTGGCGCTGGCCTGGGCGGTGTCCTCGGGCGCGGGCCGGGCAGTGGCGTCGGGATCGTCGAACCGGTCTGCGTCGGTCCTCCCGCTGGGAGTCGACTGTGCTTCTGGCTCGGAGGTGGCGCTGCCCATCAGGTCTTTGACCGTCGCGGCAGTCTTGCCGACGGTCTGTGCCACCGAGGATCCGCCGGACGGTTCCGGTGGATCGGGCGGTTCCGCCGCGGTGTCGACCGACTCCTCACCGGCGGGTTTGAACTGGAACTTGTTGCCCCCACAGTTCGGACAGCCCGACAGCATCTCCTTGGAGCCGTCGTCGAACGTGCGGTCGCAGTTCGTACACTGGTGTGGCATTATTTCCGGGTGACGAGGGCACTGATGACGTTTTCGTCCTTGTGAAGCGTCTCGATCTGGTTGGCCGGCCCGATCACGGTGAGTTTCTTCGTCGACTGGGTGCCCATGAGTCGGTCGAGGAAGCTCGTGTCGGACGTCTCCGAGCGCGGGTAGGTCTCGATCTCGATGCCGTTGAACTCGTCGGGGCTGATCTCGGTCATCGTCACTTCGATCAGCCGCGATTCCTCGTCGGGGGACAGCCCCTCTTCGAGAACGACGATCTTGCCGTCGCGGACGCCGTCGAGGATGTTCCTGATCTTCTCCATGGAGGTCAGTCCGTCCATCTGTTCGCCGCTGATCAGGTCGATCTGCACGCCGTCCTGTGGTTTTGCTTCAGCCATCCACGATCACCCGAAGTACTCCGCGATCTTGTCGTACACTTCGTCCATGTTGTCTCCTTCCAGAGCCGACAGCGGAATCGTCTCGTGTTGTGGGAACGCGTTGCGGATCCGCTGGACCGACGACTCTTCGAGGTCCGTCTTGTTCGCCAGAATCAGGACCGGCAGGTCCTGACTCTCGATGATCCCGATCAGCATGGTGTTGACCTGCGTGAACGGATCCGTCGAGGAGTCGAGCACGTAGATGACGCCGTCGACGTCCTCGCGGAGCCAGTGCATCGCCTCCGCGACCCCCTCGGTCGCCTCGCGTGAGCGGCGCACGGCGTCGTCTTTCTCCATGTCGTGATCGAGGAACTCCTCGTAGTCGACTTTCGTCGTCACACCCGGCGTGTCGACGATGTCGATGTTGACCGTCGCGCCGTTGCGCTCGATCTCGATGTCCTCTTTCCGGCGCGCGCGCCTCGTTTCGTGCGGAATGTGACTCTCCGGGCCGACGGCGTCACCGGTCCAGTCACGGGCGATTCGGTTGGCCAGGGTCGTCTTCCCAGCGTTCGGCGGGCCGTAGATACCGATACGCTTGGGGTTCTCTTCCGAGAACAGCGTCGATGCCGCGCGTGAAATACTGTCTTTGAGATCTGTGAGCAGTCCCATCCTCGTTCCTCCCGCCCGAACGTCCGTATTCGGGGGCTTGAGCGTAGTAGAAAGTCGAATTCACTTAAGGCTACGTCAGACAACCATACCCGAATTGATAGTACGTCGAAAGATACAGCGAAGAAACCTGTCGAGAAAACGCGACGGGGACGGAACAGCTGAGACGTGAGGAGTTGGGTCAGTGCTGGCGTGGATGTGTCGAATGGTACCAATTCGAGAGAGCGATACAACACCCCCACCCCTTCGTTTCGAGTGGAACACCACGACCCCCCGTGGGGACGAGCGGGAGAGACGGGACTCGCGCGGGAAAGACACGAGTGGTTCGCGCGGGAGGTTTCGTCTGGAACGCGACTAGAGAGACGCGAGAACGTGTATAACACCGTCTAGAATACTAGATACGACTGATAACTGCTCTCTGTTTCTAGTGCGGCTTTGGTTTACTCGTATCGTACATAAGTCTTCCCTCATCTAGTGAGTCTTCGACAGACCGCCGTACCCCCCACCACCCTCTTCAACACGTTCCACCCGAAACGAAGGGGTGGGGGGGTTCCCGTACTCACTCCCGAAATTCCACTCGAAGCCGTTCATTCCTTGCGGGAGACTCTCTCACGCAGACTCTCGAACACACCTGACAGCACAGACCCCCGCCCGTTTCTGGTCCGGCCGCCCTCACTCACCGACCGTTCTCACTGTCGACGCCCCGCTCACTGTCGACTCACTGTCGAGTGTGAATTCGTCACGAACGTCGCCGCCTCGGACGACAATCTCTCGGAACGGGACAGCCATCAACATCAGGAGGGTACGGTACGAAGGTACGGTGAAGCTACGGTCAGTACCGGCAGAGACACGAATCGGAGAGACGACGGAGAGCTGGATTGACGCGAGTATCCGTTCCGACCGAAATGTTTAATATCGAGTCACCCACGGGTTCTTGTGGTTCAACTGGACTCGCGTCGCTCGGCGAAATCCGCGTACAACGTCTTTCCGAGCGGTCTCGGTCGCGATTCCACACTGCGCACCGGTCTTTCCACCTGAAACGAGGGGGTTGTCACCACGACTATGGACGAGACAGGAAACGACGCCGACCCGAACACGCCGAATCGAGAGTCCTCCGAGGAGACTGACGACGACCAGCCCGACCGGGACAACTTCGGGACGGATCTCGACGACGTGGTGCTTGACGACATCGACACGGGCGAGGACGAGGCCACCGACGAGGCATCCCGTGGTCTCTTCGACGACCTCCTCAGCGGCGAGCCGATCTTCGAGAACAAGGAAGTGCTCCGTCCCTCGTACACGCCACACAAGCTCCCACACCGGGAGGAACAGATCAACAACATCGCGACGATCCTCGTCTCCGCTCTCCGTGGAGACACGCCCTCGAACATCCTCATCTACGGGAAGACGGGGACCGGAAAGACTGCCAGCGCCAAGTTCGTCAGCGAGGAGTTGGAGACGACCTCACAGAAGTACGAGGTCCCCTGTATGGTCGAGTACATCAACTGCGAGGTGACCGACACGCAGTACCGCGTCCTCGCACAGCTCGCGAACAAGTTCATCGAGCAGAACCGGACGTACATCGGCGATCGCATCGAGGAACTCGAGACGCTCCGCGAACGCGTGACCTCGAACCCGGACGGGGACCCACTCGCCGAGACCGACTTCGCGACCGTCGACGAGATCGACGCCGAAGTCGAACGACTCGAATCCGATCGCGCGGAGTTCGAGGAAGTGCCGATGACCGGGTGGCCGACCGATCGGGTGTACAGCTCGTTTTTCGACGCCGTCGACTACCACGAACGCGTCGTCGTCATCATGCTCGACGAGATCGACAAGCTCGTCGAGAAGTCGGGCGACGACACGCTGTACAACCTCTCCCGGATGAACTCCGAGCTCGAACGCTCGCGGGTGTCGATCATGGGCATCTCGAACGACCTGAAGTTCACCGACTTCCTCGATCCACGCGTCAAGTCCAGCCTCGGCGAGGAAGAGATCGTCTTCCCGCCCTACGACGCCACGCAGCTCCGGGATATCCTCGATCACCGCTCCGACGTGGCGTTCAAAGCCGACGCACTGACCGACGACGTGATTCCGCTCTGTGCCGCCTTCGCGGCCCAGGAACACGGCGACGCTCGGCGGGCGCTGGACCTGCTCCGGACGGCCGGCGAACTCGCGGAACGGGACCAGACCGACTGCGTCGAGGAAGACCACGTCCGACAGGCCCAGGAGAAGATCGAACTCGACCGGGTCGTCGAGGTGGTGCGGACGCTGCCGACCCAGAGCAAGATCGTCCTCTTCGCGATCATCCTCCTGGAGAAAAACGGCGTCCACAACATCAACACCGGCGAGGTGTACAACATCTACAAGCGTCTCTGCGAGGAGATCGACGCCGACGTGTTGACCCAGCGACGGGTCACCGATCTCATCAGCGAGCTCGACATGCTCGGGATCGTCAACGCCGTCGTCGTTTCGAAAGGGCGCTACGGCCGGACCAAAGAGATCAGCCTCTCGGTCCCCATCGACGAGACCGAGGCCGTGTTGCTGTCCGATTCCCGGCTGGGCGACATCGAGGACGTGCAACCGTTCGTCCAGGCCCGGTTCGACAACTGACCGATCGGCAGGCTCGCTCGACCCGAAACGAAGGGGTATCGCCCCGCTCGACACGCTCGTTCACTCCTCTCGCCACAGACGCGAGAACGCCGCCGACTCGCCCGTCCGCCGACGATCAGGCCAGCGCTCGCTGGAGCTGGAGCCGGATGTTACCCAGGAGTGGCACTCTCGTCTCGGCGGTCCCGACGACCCAGGACTTTCGGACCGGATCGCAGGCACCGGGGCCACAGCTGGGCAGCCCGTTGACCTGGTCGTAGCCGCTGTTGTTGTCGCCTTTCGTCACGAAGCCGGCCGAGTCAGCCGGGCAGTTGCGCAGTTCCTCACAGCTGTCGGCGTTGATGTAGGCGGGATCTGCCTTGTCGTACCAGTTCTCGCTCTCGTTGACCCAGAACATCGCTCGGTGGATCACTGGTGTGGTCGCTCCGTCGCCGTCGGGCTGGAAGACGATCACGTCGCCGTCGTTCTGGAACGAGGTGTAGCCGGTGTCAGCGCCGCGGTTCGCGGGCACGACGCCGGTATCGGCGTAGGCTCCCTCACCGGCGAAGCGGTCTTCGTCCATGACGAAGACGAGGTCGCCGGTGTCGATGTGTGGTTCCATGCTACCGGACTCGATCGCGACCAGCGGCGGCCACACGCCGCTGATCGCGAACAGCAACAGGCCGACCGCGACGACTGCGCCGGCACTGCTGACGAGATCGAACAGGTAGACGAGCCCGCCCGGTTGGTCGTCTTCGGGCGGGTTCGGACCGCGTGGCTCGCTCATCGTCGTAGAGTGCGTGGAAACGACGTATCAACCTTCTGTCTCGGAGTTCGCTAGCCTTTTCTCGACTGGTGCCTAGCTGTCTGTGTGCCCCTGGAGACGCCGGCCCGACTCGTGAGCGAACTCGCCAGCCGTGGCTACAACGCCGAACGCGAGGCGGTGACGCTACTTGCCGACGCCGCCGATCCGGACGTGGCGCTCGACCGTGCACTGGAAACGATTCCCGAGGACACGCTCGTTCTCTCGGCCGATCACGTTCGAACGGCCCTGGAGAGCGAGCACGACGCTGACGGTGGCCGATCCGGGAACGAGACGAGCAGGGCCGACACGACGAACTCGCCAGATACGGACCCCTCCGTTTCGACTGGAACGGACCCCACCTCGTCGTCCGATTCCGGCGGGTCGACTCCAGTCGAAACGGAGGGGTCTTCGACGGTCCGCTCGTCCGATCCCGACCAGCGATCGATCGAGGTCCACAACGACATGACCGGTCAGTCGACCGGGACCGGCGAGTACTCGGATTTCGTCTCCGTCTTCCGGGACCGCTACGAGAAGCTCTCGAAGCAACTGCGCGGGCGCGTGAACCACCGTCCGACGAACGCGCTCGAACGGATGAGCGGCGGCGAGGAGGCGGCCATCGTCGGGATGGTCTCGGACATCCGCTCGACGGCCAGCGGTCACTGGCTGATCGAACTCGAAGACACCAACGGCACGTTCCCGTGTCTGGTGATGAAAGACCGCGCCATCGCCGACCTCGTGCAGGAACTGCTGTACGACGAGGTGATCGCCGTCGACGGGACGCTGGCCGACGACGGTGGAATCCTCTTCGTCGACTCGCTGCACTTCCCCGACATCCCACGGACTCACGATCCCTCGACGGCCGACCGGCCGGTTCAGGCGGCGCTGATCTCGGACGTCCACGTCGGCAGCCAGGAGTTCATGGCCGACGCCTGGCACCGCTTTGCCGACTGGCTCCACACCGAAGAAGCCGCCAAGGTCGAGTACCTGCTGCTGGCCGGCGACATGGTCGAGGGCGTCGGCGTCTACCCCGACCAGGACGAGGAACTCGACGTGGTCGACATCTACGAGCAGTACGAACGCTTCAGCGAGTACCTCAAGGAGATCCCCGGCGACATCGAGATCCGGATGATCCCCGGCAACCACGACGCCGTCCGCCTCGCCGAGCCCCAGCCGGCTTTCGACGAGGAACTGCGATCGATCATGACTGCCCACGACGCGCAGGTCCACTCGAACCCCTCGCTCGTCACGGTCGAGGGCGTCACGGTCCTGATGTACCACGGCGTCTCGCTGGACGAAGTGATCGCGGAGTTGCCCGACGAGAAGGCCAGCTACGACGAACCCCACAAGGCGATGTACCAGCTCCTGAAGAAGCGCCACGTCGCCCCCCAGTACGGCGGCCACACTCGCCTCGCACCGGAAGACCGGGACTACCTCGTCATGGAGGAGGTCCCCGACGTGTTCCACACCGGCCACGTCCACAAGCTCGGGTGGGGGAAGTACCACAACGTGCTGGCGATCAACTCCGGGTGCTGGCAGGCACAGACGGACTTCCAGAAGAGCGTCAACATCGACCCAGACGCCGGGTTCGCGCCGATTCTGGACCTGGACACGCTCGATATGACGGTGCGGAAGTTCGTCTAACGACTCACCGCGCAGATCGCTCGTAACGACGGTCGCGAGTACGCGACGGCCACAGCTATTCTACGTCGCTCCGGGAGAACCACCAGTAGCCGAGCACAATAGGGCCAACGGCCCACAGCACCAGCAAAATGACACCCGTCTCCCAGCCGAGTACTGGCGGGGCCTGGACGGCGTCACCCGGTAGTGCCGACAGTGAGAGGCCGAACGCCCGGGGTGGTGCGAGACTGGAAAACAGCATCCACAGTGTCCCGTCGAGCGTCACGTCAAAGAGGTAGTTGGCGACGAACTGGACGAGCGGCGGAACTGCGTTCCACATAACGGTGAAGACGAAATACACCGAGATGACGGCGGTCATCGCCCGTGACCGCGTAGCGGTGGCCGCCGAGATACCGATGGCGACACCGACGTAGGACAGCGCGAACAGGCAAGTCAGTGCGGCAAAGCCCCACAGCATCCCGAGGTTCGGCTCCGGATACTCGACAAGCACCGCGACAGTTGCGAGGACGAACCCGACAAGTATCGAGAGGAGGACGATCCCCATCCGCGAGAGAATCTTCCCGACGACGACCTCACTCCGGGTGACGGGATAACCAAGCAGGAAGCGGATCGTGCCGGATTCTCGCTCACCGGCGACGGCGAGGTAGCCCGCGATCAGGGCAACCAGTGGCACAAACAGGATTGCGATCGCCCGCGCTATCTCGACTCCGGTGGGGACACTGGGCTCTGACGTGAGTGTGAGCCCCGCGAACACAGCGGTCACGAACAGCACGTACATCGACGCGACGCCCTGTACGAGCCGGGCTCGGCGAACGTCGAGAAAGTCTTGTGCGGCGACTGCACGCACGCGCGAGAGGTTCATCGAGCCACACCCCCGTCAGCTGTGGCGGGCTGGACTGTCTCGTCGGTCGCATCCGCAGTTTCCTCCGTCTGCTCACCGGTGACGATATTGAACAGCTCTTCGAGTGACGTCTCCTCGATCGTGAAGTCGGTAATCCGTCCCACGCGTTCGAGGGCGTTGATGACATCGACTTTCGAGCGGTCCGTCCGGCAGGTGACTGTGACGGTGGCCCCGTCGGTCGAGACGGCTCTGACGCCGTCGATGGCGTCAATCGTTCGTGTATCGGGAAGTGGATCGGCCATCGTCGCCGTCAGCACCGTTCCGGCACTCAGTCGGTCGCGAAGGCTGCCGACGGTGTCGACGGCGGCCATCTCTCCGCGCCGCATCATCCCGACGCGGTCGGAGACGGCCTCGACTTCCGGGAGGATGTGTGAGGAGAAAAACACCGTCGTGTCGTTCCGGACTTCCTCGCGGACGATCTCGCGCACGTCTTGCATTCCGGTCGGGTCGAGCCCGCTCTGTGGCTCGTCGAGTACCAGGAGGTCAGGCTCCCCGACGAGGGCGGTCGCCAGCGCCAGTCGCTGGGCCATCCCCGTGGAGTACCCTCCAGCCCGTCGGTCGGCGGCGTCGGCGATTCCGACCCGCTCTAGCAGCGCTTGTGGGTCGTCGTCGACGCCTTTCATGCGTATAGCGGACTCGACGTGCTCGCGACCAGTCAGACGGTCGTAGACGGAGACGTTCTCCGGAAGCACGCCGGTCCGTTCTCGGATAGCGCGAGACGCCTCGACCACGTCGTGGCCGAGGACTTTCGCTCCTCCACTCGTCGGGGACATGTAGCCAAGGAGGACGTTGATCGCCGTCGACTTGCCGGCACCGTTCGGGCCGAGAAAGCCAAAGACCTCTCCTTCTTCCACAGTGAAGGAGAGGTCTTCGACGGCTCGAACCTCACCGAAGCGTTTCGTCAATGCGGAGACCTCGATTGCGGGCATACGTGAGCACCGTCCCACGGTACCTGCATAAAATAGTCAGCAGAGCTTCTGGGTCGGAAACTCTCCCCGTGATGCCCGTCGAGTCGTACCCGTTCGACGGTTTTCTCCTCCATTGTCTCCGAATCAGACTCCAGTCGGGCGACGACTCGTCCCTCTCTCGAACGATGTCGAGGT
Source organism: Halomicrobium sp. HArcht1-1 (assembly GCF_058933285.1). Classification (NCBI taxonomy): domain Archaea; kingdom Methanobacteriati; phylum Methanobacteriota; class Halobacteria; order Halobacteriales; family Haloarculaceae; genus Halomicrobium; species Halomicrobium sp. HArcht1-1. Next base: position 249,524 of record NZ_JBZYDL010000001.1, on the reverse strand, counting down.
GTCGACGTTCAGCGGTGAAGCTCGTTGTCGACCGCACGATATGCGGATAGTGTTGCCGACCGTCGCGCATCTCGGCGAATACACACGGCTGGGAGTGGTTATACAATCCCCCCGAAACAAAGACGAGTAGGTATGAGCGACGACGACCGCGGATTCGAGACCGACGCACTGCACGTGGGACAGGAGACGCCAGAATCTCACGCGAACGCTCGCGCACCCCCGATCTACCAGACGACCAGCTACGTCTTCGACGACGCCGAGGACGCGGCGGCCCAGTTCGCCCTCGAAAAGCCCGGCCACATCTACTCGCGGCTGATGAACCCGACCACGGGCATGTTGCAGGAACGCATCGCTGCACTCGAAGGCGGGGTCGGTGCGGTCGCGACCTCCTCCGGGATGGCGGCGCTGAACCTCGCGACGTTCCTGCTTGCCGACGCCGGTGACAACATCGTCACGGCGTCCTCGCTGTACGGCGGCACGTACACCTACTTCACTCACACCGCACCGCGCAACGGCGTCGAGGCCCGCTTCGTCGACACGCTTGACTACGAGGCCTACGAGGAGGCCATCGACGAGGACACGGCCTACGTCCACTGCGAGACCATCGGCAACCCCGCGCTCGTGACCCCGGACTTCGAGCGACTGGCCGAGATCGCTCACGACAACGGCGTCCCGCTGTTCGTCGACAACACCTTCGCGACGCCGTACCTCTCGAACCCGATCGAGCACGGGGCCGACATCGTCTGGAACTCCACGACGAAGTGGATCCACGGCCACGGCACCACCGTCGGCGGCGTCCTCGTCGACGGCGGGAGCTTCCCGTGGAGCGAGCACGCCCAGAAGTATCCCGAGATCGCCCAGGACAACCCCGCCTACCACGGGATCAACTTCGACGAGACGTTCGGCCCGGCGGGGCTCACCTACGCCGCCATCGCTCGCGGGCTCCGGGACATGGGCAACCAGCAGTCCCCCTTCGACGCCTGGAACACCATCCAGGGCCTCGAAACCCTCCCGGTTCGGATGGAACGCCACTGCGAGAACGCGATGGCCGTCGCCGAACACCTCCAGGACCACCCGGAAGTCTCGTGGGTCACCTACCCCGGACTCGACGATCACGAGACCCACGACAACGCCAGCGAGTACCTCGATGGCGGCTACGGCGGGATGATCACCTTCGGACTGGAAGGTGGCTACGACGCCGCACGCGGCACGGTCGAGTCGACGGAGATCGCCTCGCTGCTGGCCAACGTCGGCGACGCGAAGACGCTGATCATCCACCCCGCCAGCACGACCCACCAGCAACTCACCGACGAGGAAAAGCAGGCCGCGGGCGTCACCAACGACCTCGTTCGCCTCTCGGTCGGGCTGGAGTCGACCGAGGACATCGTCGCCGACCTCGATCAGGCCATCGAGCAGGCGACTCCATAGACATTAGAAGCTTGTGGGCCGAACCTAAAAACACCCTCTATAAGAACTTAAATAATATTATATAACGATAATTTCTGATAGCCTTCTATACTTAACAGATTCCCCGATCTCCTAAATTAGACCGAATGCAAGGACCCCCTTGTCCAGCATAATAACTGAGTCTCTACCCATGGGTTTGAGTTAGCTAACGGAACACCAAATACCGGTTCTGTGTCGAATTGATCTTGGTACCTGGCCTCTAAGTATTCATGATTCCCTCCGCTGATATCCAGATCCCCGTCAGCAGAACTGCAGGGCTATATGAGACCATTCCAGAGATGTTTCTTGCATATGCATTTTGCTCGGCATTACTTATAGAACCCTCCGTTATCTCCACACCATCTCTACAAAATTCTTCTGTGAATTCAAGCTCGTAAATACTCATTCACTGATTAAATATATAAAAATCCAAACTATTACGATAATCACTATCATCATGAAGATTGCTATCGGTGGGATGCCTATTGTTGCTGCCATATTATAAAAATACTAGACGGGGTGTTTATTTATTGTGGTGCGCATCGAATCAATCTCTGCTGAGGTGGCTTTGGATTATTTAGAAACGTAATCACGCTACAATGGATGTTGAATAAGTCACGCTGCAGTATGCGCTGGCCGGCTTCCAGAACAATTTTCCGGATGGTCATCAGTCAGGAGTGTTCGTTTCGTGAAGCTGAATCAATTGTCTAATCAACCATCTAGAGCCCGCCCAGCACGCTCGCCGCGCCCGCCACCAGCGGCACGAGCACGAGCAGCTACACCGCCGCCGCCGAGACGGCCCAGTCCCGGGTTATCGTCCGCACGCGCTGGTGGGCTATTTCGGGCCGCGGCAGGACGACGACCGCGAAAAAGCCAACCATCAGAAGAAGCAGAACGACTGCGGTCAGGACGTAGGTCATCACACTATTGCCCAAAACACTCCCGGCGAGCAACAACAGCGTCACGTACAGCGCCCCGGTGAGCCACCCGGCGGCGTGGTGGACCACGGCGGCGAGCCGTTTCGGCGCGGCGTCGGGGTCTCGCTCGGTCAGGACCCCGGACGCGACGAGGGGCGGCGTCTCGCCCTCCGGCAGGCGCGCCATCACCACGTCCATGACGCGGGTGGCGACGATCCCGGCGACGACACCGAACGCGATCAACAGCGGGACACCCAGCGACACCGACGAAATGGTCGTCATATCTCTCCTCGGGGCCGCCAGCGCCTTTGAACCGATACCAAACGAGGCCTTACAGCACGCCTTCGCCTTCCAGCAGATCGGCCAGTTCGTCCATCGTCTCGACGATCGTATCACACGAGGGCGCGACGGCCGGTTTCGGGTCGAAGCCGACGGCCAGTCCCGCCACTTCCAGCATCGGGAGGTCGTTTGCTCCGTCGCCGACGGCGATGGTGTCTGCTCGATCCTCGCCGACGATGGTCGTCACGATGTCTAGGGCGTCGTCCTTGGTCCCCTCGATGAGTGGCCCCTCGACCGCGCCGGTGAGTTCGCCGTCGACGATCGGCAGGCGGTTGGCGACGATGGCGTCGACCTCGACCCCCTCGGCTTCGAGTGCAGCTTCGACGCCGCGCTCGAATCCGCCCGTGAGGATGCAGACGTAGACGCCGGCCTCCCGCAGGGCCTCGATCACGTCGGCCGCGCCCGGACGGAGTTGCACCTGCCCGAAGGCGTCGTCGGCCTGTCGCTCGCTGAGCCCCTCCAGCAGCGCACACCGCTGGTAGAGGCTTTCGGCGTACTCGATCTCGTTGTTCATCGCCCGCTCGGTGATCTCGGCCATGTCCTCGGCCGTGTCGTTCTGGTTGCCAAGCAGGACCGTCATCTCCGAATCGGAGAGTGTGCCGTCGAAGTCGAAGGCGACTAGCATTGCTCCGTTGTTCTGTGCGAGGGGTTTCAAAGGGTCTGGTTTCCGGTCGCAGGGGTTAACCAACAGGATCGGTCGGAGAACGCCAGTGTTGGTTAAGCGGGCGGATCGGGGCCCGCTCGCCCACTGTTTCACGTCGAGTGCCGTCCCCGGATTTCGGCGGGAGTCACCGCTCGCCGGCCACCTCGGCGTCGAACCGGTCGACGAACCGCTCGACGAAGGCCGCCCGATCCTCGGCGAGTGCCGTTCCGGCGTCGGTGTACATTCGCTCGGGGAGCGAGAGGATCTTCTTGTGCAGGTGGTTGTACTGGGTCCGTCCGACGGCCGTCGAATCCTCGCTGGGCGGCACGTCGGGATCGTGGATCGCCTCACCCAACTCGCCGCCGTAGGTGAAACACCGGGCGAGGCCGACGGCACCCAGTGCGTCAAGGTTGTCGGCGTCACAGAGCACCTCGGCCTCGCGGGTCGCCGGTTCGATGTCGTTCGAATACCGGTGTGCGCGGATGGCCTGGCTCACCGTCTCGACGCGTTGGGCGGGGACGTTTCGATCCCTCAGGATCTGGCGGGCTTTTCGGGCACCCCAGACCGCGTGGTCCTCGATCTCACCGGCGTCCTCCATCGCGCGACCGATATCGTGCAACAGTACCGCGAGTTCGACGGCACGCTCGTCGACGGCGTACTCGGCGACGAGGCGATTCGCGAGCGCCTCGACGCGCTGGACGTGATGCCAGTCGTGTGCGGGGCTCATCGAGTCCTCGAAGTACGACCGCGCGACGGTACGGAGGGAGTCGTCTGCCATCGTCTCCGCTACCGGACCTCACTGCAAAAGTACACCGTCTCGACCACGTGGTTGTTTCACACGGAGCAACGCACCAGTGAGAATCAGTCCGCCTCACGCGCCAGCGCGGGGATCAGCTCAGAGGTTGTTGTCGAGGACGAGCATCACGAATCCTCGCCGATATCGTCGTCGATGCCGTCTCGCATCTGTGAGCGGAGGCGCTTCATGCCGTCTCTCGTGTCGGAGGGTGAATCAGACAGCGCCCCGAACCCGGCCCACTTGTCGTCTTCCGTCAGTCGCATGATCACGTCCTCGAAGCTCTCGTCCTCTCGTTTCAGGAGTGCGAGCCGTTCTTTGGCCTCCTCGGAGAGACGAATTGTCGTCCCGCCTATGTATGCGTATATGTATACAAAAACGCTGTCGCTCTGTTCGGACACTCGGTCATTCAGCCCCCTCGATAGTCGCTCAGGGCGTCGGCGGTGGGCCGTCGTAGCCGTCTACGTCCTGGTAGAAGTTCAGCATCGCGAACTTGAGCTTCTCGGGGTCGATGTCGATCATCTCGGCCCGTTCCTCGGGCGGGAAGGTCCCCCGCACCGCGTAGTCGTGCATCTCCATCTCGGCGGCCTCCGTGTAGCGTCGATCGAGCAAGATTCGGACGCCGAAGTCGTCGGGCGAGCGAACGACGCGGCCAAGCGCCTGTCGGGTCTTGCGGATCGTCGGGATCTCGACGGCGTAGCGCCACCCGGCCTCCTCGTCGCCGCCGAAACTCGTCGCGTAGGCGTTCTGGACGGCGTCCATCCGGTCGTCGAGGTGGGGGTAGGGGACGCCGACCACGACGACGGTGCGGGCGTCGTCGCCGTCGTAGCTCACGCCCTCGCCCAGCGTTCCCCACAGCGACGTACACAGGAGCGCGTCGTCGCGGTCGACGAACGACTCTCGGAGGTCTCGTGCCTGTGTCCCCGGTTCGTCGAGGTACTGCTGCCCGTCGACGTCGACTCGCTCGTGGTACCGTTCGGCCTCGGCGTAGCTCGGGAAGAAGGCCAGCGTGTTCCCGGGCGTCATCTGGGCGGCGTCTTCCAGCACGCCCGCGACGGCGTCCTGGGTCGCGGGGTCGTCGCGCTCGCTGGCGAACAGCGCGGGGCCGTCGACGGCGTAGGTCCGTCGGCGCTCCTCGGGGAACTGCTCGCCGTAAGCCATCGTCTCCGGGTCGGTCAGCCCGAGCACGTCCTGGGTCACGTCGAAGGGTCGCAACGTCGCGCTCATCAGCACCGACGCGTGCAGATCCGAGAAGAGGTCCCCGGTCACGTTCGAGGGGATGCAGGTGTACAGCTCTGCCCGGCCGTAGATGTCGCCGCTCTCTTCCCGGCGTCGGACACTCACCACGGGGTACTGTCCGAGGTCGTCGCTCTCTTCGAGCCACGCCGAGAGGAACTGGGCCGCCTGCAGGGTCTGGCACTCCTTGCGCGTATCGAGGTCGCCCTGCTTGAACGCCTCCTCGTACTGCTGGTCGAGTTCGCGCCCAAGATCGAGCGCCTGATCCAGTTCCTCGTGGAACCCCGGACCGCTGTACTCCTGGAGGAAGGCCAGCGTGAGGTCGTCCCGACGGTCGTCGTTGGCGATCGAGAGGTCGTACCAGTGGTCCTCGACCTGCTCGCGCTCGCCGAAGCCGAAGGCGTCGTCGTAGGTCGTCCGCAGCGCCCGCAGGAACGTCGAGAGCACGTTGTGGGCGTTCTCGCTCCGGCTATCGTCGCTCTCGGCCAGTTCGTCGATCGCGCTCTCGACGGTCGTCTCGGTGAGGGTCCGACGAGCGTGGTCGCGGGCGGCGTTCTCGACGTTGTGGGCCTCGTCGAAGACGGCGACCACGTCTTCCGGGTCCCGACCGAGCCACCGAAAGAACTGCTCGCGGATCATCGGATCGAGCAGGTGGTGGTAGTTACAGACGACCAGATCGACGCCTTCGATGCCCTCCTTGAGCAGTTCGTAGCCACAGAGCCCGCGGTCGTGGGCGTACTCGTACACGTCGTCGGGCGTGCGAACGTCCTCGTACAGCCAGGCGTAGAACTCGGTCGTGTCGACGGTGAGGTTCCGGTAGTAGTGATCGCAGATCGTCGCGTCGGTCTGTAGCTCTTCGAGTTCGTCCTCGACCGCCTGGAGCTCGTCCATGACGGCGTTGCGGGCCTCCAGCGCGTTCTCCTGACTGTCGTCGCCCAGAGCGTCGCCGTCGGCAGTAGCCTGGTCGAGTAGCTCGCTCTCCTGGCGTTCCAGCTCGGCTCGCTCCTGTTCTTTGTCGACCAGGTCTCGTGTGGTGTCCCGCAGCGCCTGACACTCCTCGTAGTCGACGTCGATGTGACACATCGACCCCTTGCCCCGGAAGACGACCGCGCGGATCGACTCCTGGGCGGTGATCGCGCGGGCGTCTGCGACGAACTGACGCATCTGCTGGTGGACGTTGGTCGTGATGACGACGGTCTTGTCTGCCTGCCGGGCGTACTCCAGTGCCGGCACCAGCGAGGCCAGCGTCTTGCCGGTCCCGCAGGCCCCCTCGAAGAGCACGTCACGACCATCGGTCAGCGCGTCGTAGATGCCGCCCATCGCCTCGTGCTGGTGGTCGTAGGGCTCGTCGTAGGGGAAAAATCGCAGGTAGTCGTCGTCGGTCGTCGCCACGTCACACTCTTGGCCGCTATCGGGCAAAAGGGTTCGGCCCTAGTAACGGATCGTGCTTCGTTTGACGCAGTGTGCTCGCTGGCGAAGGCCGTGACAGATCAGCAGTTGGTGGTTGAAAGTATTTACCGCTCGCTCATCTTCGCTAGTCGCTACAATGCAGCAGTGTCTCTGGATGATCGTTTGATTGTCCACAGAGTATAGCCAAATCCCGCAACAACAACGGAAAGGAGCAGGTAGGTGAACTGTCCACTGATCATTGCACCGGTAATGAGTGAGCCGAGTACCAACAAAACAACAGTATGCTCGTAGTTACTGTTCCGAAGCGAAACCGACATTGAGAGGATCCAGGCTGCAAGTACGAAGCCCCGTACGAGGTTCCCCTCAATGATTAGAAGGTATCCAAAGACGACTGCAGCTACTCCTGCTCCAATCACGTCTAGCGGTTCTGTTTCTCGAATATCCATATTGTTTACATGAATGCTCACGTACCTCAATCTTGCGGCAATAGACAAAGTGCTGTTCAGATAAGCGACCGAGCAATCCACTTTCGAGGCCTTCTCACCGAGGCATGAAGTCGCGCCTCCAAACAGTACACTCTTATCTCATACTGCCGGCTGTTACTTCGTGAATATCTCCGCCACCCCGGGGTGGCGAAATCATTCACAGATTTACAGCCGGTAGTATCAACTCTCCGGTTCGATGTAGATCCGCTGGATCCCCTCGTCGACCGCTCTGAGATCTTCCTGTAGCGTGGTGATATGCTCGTGGATCTCGTCGGTCGATAGGCCGTCCTCGAACGCCACGTCAGCGGTCAGCAGCACGTTCCGGGGACCGAAGTAGACGGTCCGGAAGTCCCTGATCTCTTCGACGCTTGCGTGGTCGGTGATGACCGAGCGCAACGCCGCTTCCTCGTCGGGCTGGAGGCTCTCGCCCAGCAGGAGCCGCTTGTTCTCCCAGGCCAGCGCCAGCGCGAAGCCCATCAGCATGATCCCGATCAGGAGTGCGGAAATCTGGTCGAACACGGCGTTGCCGGTCGCCTGTTCGAGCGTGATCCCGACCAGTGCGATGACGATGCCAGCCAGTGCGATGGTGTCTTCGGTCAGGGCCGTCAGCGTCGTCACGTCACTGGTCTTGCGGAACGCTTCTCTGTAACTCGTCCAGTCGTTGGCCTGCATCTGGCGCTGCATCTCCGCACGGGCTTTGTACAGCGCCCACGTCTCGAAGACGAATGCCCCGATCAGGACCGTGTAGTTGACCCAGACCGGTTCGAGCCACGCCGGCGGCGTGTAGGTGAAAAAGAGCAGGTCGACTGCCTCACCGGCGTGGCCGCCACCACCGTGGCTGCCGCCCGTGAGCTGCTTCCAGCCGTGCTTTGCACTCTCCCAGCCGGCGATCCCGAAGAGCAACACCGAGACGAGGAAGCTGTAGAAGAACTGTGACTTGCCGTAGCCGAACGGGTGCTGTCGATCCCGACTGCGCTCGCTAAAGCGGATCCCGATCAGTAGAAACACCTGGTTCCCGGTATCGGAGATACTGTGGTACGTTTCCGACAGCATCGCCGCGCTCCCAGTCAGGAGGAACCCGAAGAATTTCAGAATCGCGATCGCACCGTTCGCGATCAACGCGGCAAGGACGACCGACTTGCTTCCAGCCATTGCTTGGGACTCATCTGGCCCCAACTAAGTGTTTCTGGAACGGAACTGCGGTATGCTCGCGATCATCTCGGACACGCACGGCACCGACGACCACCGACTCGGCGGCCGGACGCTTACGGCCGTCCGCGAGGCCGACACCGTAATCCACGCGGGCGATTTCACGACCGAAGCGGTGTACGACGCCATCACAGCCCAGGCGACCGAACTGGTCGCCGTCGCGGGCAACAACGAGGAGCCAGCGCTTCGGGACCGACTCCCCAGTACCGCGACCGTCGAGTGGCACGGGCTTCGCTTCGTCGTCGTCCACGGGCACGAACACTCGGCGACTGCGCTGTCGCTGCTCGCTCGGCAGGAGGCTGCCGACGTGGTAGTGGTCGGCCACTCACACCGGCCAGAACTGTCGGATACGTCTGAATGGCTGCTCGTCAATCCGGGAAGCTACGCCGATCCCCGCCGGTATCGGCCCGCACACGCCGAACTCGTGGACACTGGTGGAGCGTTGCGAGCGACGTTGTACGAGCCCGACGGAACAGTGATAACGGAGGTGTGCCAGTGACGGGGGCCAGCGTCGACGGAATCGTGTGCCAGTCTGGTCGTGGTCCGTCCGATGGGTCGACGCACACGTTAGTACACACCAGGGGTAAAAAGAGACGACGGTAAGACAAAGAGCCGTTTGACAGATCCACGCAGGTGGGTCAAGCGATCGTTTTACCGATCAACGTACCAGACTGCGAACACTGCGGCGAGGACGACACAGCCGCCCGCGAAAAACGCTGCCCCGGGTGGAACGGCGTTCACAGCCGCCTGCGCACCACTCTGTGCGACGGTGCCGCCGTCGGCTGCGACCTGTCCCGCGCTCTCTGTCACGCTCCCGGCAGAACCAGACGGCAGATAGCTGCTCCCCGGCTGTCCCGTGCCGGCACTCCCCTCCTGGACACCGCTTCCCAGCAGCGATCGACCCAGCAGCTCCTGGACGAACAGGCTGAGGACCCCCACGACGGCGACCCCGCCGAGCAGACTCGTCACGGCGCTGCGCAGTCCCGAGGTCTCCTGTTCGTCGCCCGCACAGATGACCAGCGGCTGGTCTGCGGGCGCGTACACGTCCATCTCTCGTCCCTTCTCGGAGTAGGCCGTGTCGGCGACCTCCACTGCACCGGCCGTTTCGAGCTTCTCCAGGTGGTACTGGGCGTTCTGGAGGGAGGTGTCGACGCGGTCGGCGAGTTCGCCAGGCGGGGCCGGCTCCTGGTGTAGCTCCGCGAGCAACTTCCGGGCGGTCGCCGCCGACAACGCCGAGAGCACGTCGTCGGCGTCATCACTGTCGACCGAGATCACCCGAGGGTCCGCGTCGGTGACTGCGGGGTCTTTCGAGGGGAGCAGTGACATGCATTCTGGGTACGTACTACGACCGTATGAGTCTTTACCATACATCAAAGAGCTATTTTACAGACGCGAAAACCGGTCGAGCGGCCCGATTTCCGGACGTGCCGAAACGACTTTGGTCGGCCGGCTACAACGGCCGGCCATGCCCGGTTGGGAAGTGTACGCGATACTGGCGGTCCTGCTCCTGTTGGTCTTTTTCCTCTACCTGATGGTTCGTCGAACGGTGACGGGGTTCAAAGAGGGGATCAAAGAGAGCCAGCGCAAGTAGACGAAAGTTGTTAGTTCACGCACTCGGTGGCTGTCGACATGGACCCACGTGTCCGCGAACACGCAGAGATCGTCGCAGACCACTCCGTCGAGCTGCAGGCCGGTGACGACGTCGTCATCGACGCCCACCCCGACGCGGCGGACCTCGTGACGGCGCTCCACGAGGTGATCGCCGACCGCGGCGCGAACCCACTCACCGTCCAGGACCGCCTCGGTGCCCGCTTCCGACGCGCGTACCTCCGCAACCACGACGGCGACTTCGAGACGCCGGCACACGTCCAGGCGCTGTACGACGAGATGGACGTGTACATCGCCATCCGCGGCGGCGGCAACGCCACCGAGACCAGCGACGTCGACCCCGAGACGACCGCCGCCTACCAGCAGGCCCAGCAACCGCTGCTCGACGAACGCCTCTCGAAGCGCTGGTGTCTCACCCAGTACCCCGCCCAGACCAACGCCCAGCTGGCCCAGCTCAGCACGGCGGGCTACGAGAACTTCGTCTGGGACGCAGTCAACAAAGACTGGGACGCCGTCCGCGAACACCAGTCCCAGATGGTCGAGATCCTCGACCCCGCCGACGAGGTCCGGATCGTCTCGGGCGACACCACCGACGTGACGATGAGCGTCGCCGGCAACCCGACGATCAACGACTACGGCGAGCGAAACCTCCCCGGCGGCGAGGTCTTTACCGCCCCCGTCGCCGACAGCGTCGAGGGCGAAGTCCTGTTCGACAAGCCCCTGTACCACCAGGGCCGGGAAGTGACGGACGCCTTCCTCGAATTCGAGGACGGCCGCGTCGTCGACCACAGCGCGTCGAAAAACGAGAGCGTGCTGACCGAGGTCCTCGACACCGACGAGGGCGCACGCCGACTGGGCGAACTCGGTATCGGGATGAACCGCGACATCGACCAGTTCACCTACAACATGCTGTTCGACGAGAAGATGGGCGATACCGTACACATGGCCGTCGGCCGCGCCTACGACGACACCGTCGGCGAAGACAACGAACAGAACCAGAGCGCCGTCCACGTCGACATGATCGTGGATATGTCGGAAGACTCGTACATCGAGGTGGACGGTGAGCGCGTCCAGGAGGATGGGACGTTCGTCTTCGAGGACGGCTTCGAGGCGTAACCCAGCGGTCTCCGGGATCGGATAGCGAACGCTCCGTACAGACGACTCGGGGCGAGTCGCGTAGCGTCCTCGAAACCGCGCTACGATTCATCAACGACCGCCGCCACAGAGTCGTGATCTTGCTGCCGTCGAGCGGAAACCTTGCCGTGAGAACAGTGGTTGCTGGTGATCCTGTCTCGGGTCCCTCAGAACTCGAATTTGGAGCCACCCATGCTCCCGATACCGGTCCCGAGTCCGGCCCCAAACGAGTACGCGAGTGAATGTGCGCCGCCAGCTAGCTGGGACACGACACCGCTGTCTCCGAACTCGGTTACGACGACTTCCTCGCCCAGTCTGTTTGCCAGACGGTCTTTGACTTCCGATTCGTATCCAATGTTGTCGACCATGCCGTTTTCACGCGCTTCTGGCCCGACGTAGACTTTCGCCTCCGTCGCTTCGATGGTCTCTCGTTCCAGTTCCAGGCTCTCGTCCAGTTGCTCGACGAAGATGTCATAGAACGAATCAGTGATCCCCTGGAGTTGTTCGCGTTCGTGAGGTTCGAGTTCCTTGAACTTCGTCATTATCTCCTTGTACTCTCCTGATGTGATACTCTCGTAAGAGACGCCGACCTTCTCGGCGAGATCGGCAAAGCGGACCTGTGAGAACTTGACACCGATACTTCCGACCATACTCCCTTTGTGAGCCCATATCTCGTCACAACCACTGGCAACCCAGTATCCACCGCTCGCACAGACCTCGGTAGCGTACGCGACCGTCGGTCCATCGAACTCTTCGAGCGCACGGCGGATGTCCTCGCTCGGTACGATGCCGCCGCCGCCGGTGTTTATTTTGACCAGTAGCGCCTTCACGTTCGAGTTTTCATCGGCGGCGTTCACTTGCTCGACGATGCTCTCTGCCCCGGTCGTATTACCGCCGACCGGGGAGAGGTCCGAACTCTCCGTTTGGGCGATGGTTCCGTCGATCGTTATCTGCCCAACGTTGTACTCGGGGACGACCGACGACGCCAGTTTCTTCATTCCCACTCCTCCGACGGCCACCGAGACGAGCAGGAGAACAGTGCCCATCAACTCCAGTGAAGTCGTGGGATAATACACGAACAGGAAGTAGCTTCCACCCAGAATGATGGCCAGTCCAGTCAAAAATACCATCCTTCTTTTGACTGATTGTATTACATTCATCAGTTACATCTATGCCATTACTGTGCAAAAATCTTTCCTGGAAGATAGTCGTCTACCGACGTGTCTGCGTCCAGAAGTACTGAATTCCACCGGCAAGAACGATAGAAAACGCGATAGTCGCTACGATCCACAGATACAGTTTGCTTCCCGACAGCTGGTTACGGGTAGGATTCGCTACCAACCCGACCACCGAGATTATTGCGGCGATCAGTCCCGTCTTCAGGTTCACGATGTCTGCCATTGGAAGAAATGTTGTCTGCGATATCATATAAAACTATCTCCATAAATAACTAAATAATTTACTCGCCTGTCGTCGCTTTCTGTTCCGTGCCGTGACACCACTCGGCACTGACCACCGGTGGCAGTCCGCTGCGGTGTCCGGCCACCTAATATTTCCTGACAAACCGAATGAATTTAAACGCGGGGGTCGTAGCTAACTGTGAACAGAATGAACCTTGTAATAGACGGCGTAGGAAAACAATACGGTTCGGATAAGTGGGGTGTAAAAAACGTGGATCTCGAAGTCGGCACCGGCGTTCACGGGCTTCTCGGCCCGAACGGTGCCGGTAAGTCGACGTTGATGCAGGTGTTGACGACCGTGATGAAACCGACAGAGGGGACGGTTTACTGGAACGACACCGATATCGTCGAGTCGCCGGGGACTGTCCGGTCGGTTCTCGGGTATCTTCCGCAGAATCCCGGCGTGTATCCGAACTTGACGCTAGAAGAATTTCTCGAGTACATGGCCGCGATTCGAGGTCTCGATCCCGAAGAACGGGTTCGATTCCGGAACGTCCTCTCGGAACTCGCTGCCGATCGAGTCGTCATCCTGTCGACGCACATCGTGCCAGACACCCACCGGTAGGTGGTGGATTGATTCAGGTTCGAATATTGTTTCTGGAATACAAACACTCATATTGTCACGACGAACTGGACATAGCGTGTACGAGTTCAGCCCTGACGACATCGACAGCAGTCGGGCCAATCACCAAGCGGTAATACAGGACGCAGAGGATATCGACGCGAAGCGAATCGGGAACCTCGGGGAGATCGCGTTCGAGCAGTTCTGTCGAGAGTTCCTCCCGGCGGAAATGTGGGAGTGGATGAACGAAGACGCGCTCAGGCGATGTAATCCCGAGAGCTTCGCAGGCCACGATTTCGAGGTGTTTGGATACGAGATTGACGTGAAGACCTCCCGCGACGTGTCGGCCTTCCACCCGGAGAACCTGATCGAAAACGACGCAGACGACGACATTATCGTAATGGTCTGGCACCGGGACAACGAGGATAGTTTGATCATGCTGGGGTGGGAGCACGTCGACACCCTCAAATCGAAAGTCGAGACGGAACGGCGGTTCTCCGGTGATTCGCCAGCGAAGCTCGAACACCTCGCTGCTCGCCCGATGAACGACCTCCAGGACCTCGGGCCGAACACGGCGAACATGAACCAGACGCCGGAGAACCCATTCCAGCCGGGCGATCGCGTCGAAAAGCGAGCGGACGAAGACTCGTCGGTCGGGGTCGTCGTCGAGGTACTGCCGCCGGAGACGCAAATCGAGCTGTACGGGCAGGAACTCGACGGCGAAGGTGTCCGAGTCGCCTTCCCCAGCTCGCTCGACGAGGGACCGGGAGACTGGCGGGATATCGACCCGGCGCTGCTGTCGTCGTACTGCGACGATCAGGACATCAGCCTCTACACGTACAAGCACGAGAACCTGGCCTTCGCCGAGCGTCCGTTCACCGTCGGGGATTACGTCGTCAAGTCCTCCCACGACGATCCGAACTACGCCGTCGTGGTGAGCGTCGACGACGATGAAGTCAGCGTCGTTTTCGAGGGACCCATCGGAGAGGACGTTTCTCCGGCGAACCTTTCGCAGCACTGTGACGACGAAGACCTGAAACAGTACCAGTACGCTCCCGACGAACTGGAGTTTACGACGCTCGATCAGCACCTCGACCGATAGATCGGCGGACAGCAGAATGGCTCAGCGCTGTAGGGTCCGATAGTTCTCTTCGACCTGCTCGACTGGTTCTTCGATTTTGCGACCACACGCCACACACTGGAGTTCGACCGAACGGAGTGAGGTCGTGCTCGGGAGACGGCGATGTCCGTCTCCCGGCGTCCGGTCCGACTCCCGGGAAGGGTGACCACCTCGATCGTCGCATCACACCCAGCGGGGCAACGTAGCCATTCGTTCAGGGACATCGGATATGGATGGGTGAAAGGCTACTTCGCGCCGGCTCGTCCGAGTGTCGAACTCTTGTTGATCAGAATTGTTTCGGTTGACCACGCTTCGAGTAATACGGCACTATTCCTTCACACGATGGTCGGCACAATTCTGTCGTCTCCAGTTCTCGAATCCCGACGTAGTGTGAGTATCCGCCGAGCGAAGCGAGGCGGTTCGCTCCGAGCGCGCCGCAGGCGCGACTCGGAGAGTCTTTTTCATCGACGTTTTTCAAGGAGTGGTGCGCGGAGCGCACCCGACGCAGAAAAACGTCGACGGGCACGGTGGGATTCGAACCCACGACCGTCGGATCGCTTCCACCGTCACGGGCGTGACGGCGTTAGAAGTCCGACGCTCTATCCGGACTGAGCTACGTGCCCTCGTCGCCGCGTACTCCCCGGGCGGTCAAAAGCGGTACGACTCGGACTGGCGGTCGTCGCGTCGTCCGGGGCGGTGCCCAGCGACGGGCAGTCGGGCGTCTCACTCCTCTTGGTCGATGTCTTCTTCGGCTTCGTCGGGGTGGATCCCGATCGCGTTGGTGGTCTCGACGGCGGCCAGTCCGTCGATGGCACAGACGTCGTCGACCTGCTGGTGTGGGACGCGCACTTCGAGTTCGCCGAACTGGAGGCGGCGCTCGACGGTCGCGTCGGCGGCCCGGGCGGCCGCGGCGACGGCGTCGGGATCGGTCTCGTCGTCGGGTTCGAGGACCAGCCCGACGGATTCCCCGTCGATGGGGTCGTCCCGGATCGACCGGACGGCTCTGGAGACGTACATGCCGGCAGCCTGGCACGCCAGGCGCTTGACTACACCGGATCGGCTCCTTGCCAGCGGGTCTCGGCGATGGCGAACGCGAGCGTGCTGCCCAGGCCGAGCAGCGTGCCGGCGGTCAGTGCCACGGCCAGTTCCTCGATCGTGGCCTTGCCGAGGAAGTAGGCGCTGACGCCGTAGAGGACGGCCGCGATCGACAGCACGTAGAAGGGGGCGTTGAGGTAGCGCCACTCGAAGCTGTCCGAGAGGTACTTGTCGGTGACGCGGCCGAAGCTACTGGTGATGCCGGCGGCGGCGAACCACCGGACGGAGCCGAAGACGAGGCCGGCGATGGCTTCGGCGACCGATTCGATGGCCATCGACTCGATGGTCTGGACGCCTCTGACGCCGCCGATGATCATCAGTGCCGCCGCGACGACGTAGGTGATCACCGTCACGCGCCCGGTGTACAGTCCCGAGCGGATGCGGTCGACGGTCCGATCCAGCGTCTCCTCGGCACCGAGACCGCGCGCGAGGACGTACAGGCCAAGCAGACCGGAGATGATCCCGATGGCCGATCCCGGCAGTTCGAGGAAGTTCGCGAGGATCGCCAGCGGATAGATCAAGAGCAAGATGCCCAGCGGCACGAGGATCGTCCCGCGGGTCTCCGGGTCGTCGAGCACCTGCTTGATCGTGTAGTACATCGATTCGAGGTCCTGTGCCTGGCGGACGACCACGCGGTGGACGCCGTCGATGTGGATTCGCGAGCGGATCACGGGCACCACCGACTCGTCCTGGGCACCGTCGGTCACGAGCAGTGCGCGCACGTCTTCGCTGGCGGTCAGCGATGCGAGTACCGTGTCGACCTCCTCGCCGACGGCGCGGTTGGCTGCCACGTCGCTCCCGTCGACGCCGGTGACGGCTGCCACCTCGACGGCCTCGTCGTCGATGGAGTCGTAGAGGTGGACGCCCTCGAACAGCACGTTCACGTCGGAGTCTTCGGGGTCGGCAGTCGCCAGTTCGACTGCGGCCGACTCGACGGCGTCGCGGCCGACGACGGGCGTCTCACAATCCGTCTTGCGGCCGAGGTCGTCGTCGAGGTCGACACACAGTATCAGCAGCATCGAGCGGGAGTACGAGGGGGATCCGTATAATCACTTTTGTCGGCCGTCGACAGTCACCCCGCCGTTATCGTCTCCGGTGACGGACGCATACACTGTCCCGGACTCTGTTGCGAGGCTGATTCTGCAAGCATGGGTGTCGGTTTCGTCGGTACAAGCGCCAAACAGTGGCTGGTGTGGCTATCACACGAAAGAGCGACCAGGCTTGTAGCGAAAGAACGACTATCGGCTGATGAAAAACCAGAATCTGGGGGCATAAATGAAGATATGAGAGCAAAAAGCAAAATAGGGCCAATCCGATTAGAGATGCGTAAATTATGAACACGATTCCGGTGGTATAGTGGCAGGCGTGGCTGGGCCGACAGTGTAACGCTGAACTGACTCCTCGGCGGAACCAGGACCGCTCTCAGGGCACTGTGGCGACATGTGGCTGTTTGCTCGCCAACGCAAGATGGTGTCGTCGTTCCGTGGCCTCTCCTTTGACATCGTCAAAAAAGTGCCGTGTTTATTTCACACCAAATACAGTTCGATATCGCTCTCCGAAATGAATACGACGATAAATAATTCATCTAACGACGGTACTACTGTTAATTATATCTCATTGTCAACACGGCCGTTTACCATTGGTGGATAGTGGTCACTCATGCGGACTGGAGGTTAATCTCGACGACGTTTGCGGCCTGCACGACGCGCTCCGGAATCTCGGCCTCGAACTGTTGGCCCTGCAGCCTGCTCGTCGGTGCCGAGAGACTGATCGCTCCGCGAATCTGACCCTCGTATCGGATCGGCGCACCGACGGCGCGCAACCCCGACATCTGCTCTTCGTCGTTCTGTGCGAATCCCTGCTGTCGGACGGCTTCGAACTCTTCGCGCAGTGACGCCTCGTCGGTCGTCGTCTGTGGCGTCCGCTCGGCGAACTCGTAGTTCGTGAGAATCTCGTCGCGCCGCTCTGGCGGTGTGTGGGCCAGGATCGCTTTGCCGGCGGCAGAGCAGTGGAGGTTCCTCCGGGGGTGGCCCTTGTTTTCTTCGTACAGCGTCTCCCCGACGGCATCTGAACCGAACCGCTCGTACAGCGGGATTTCGCGGCCGTGGCTCTCGACCACGAGGTGGCTGGCCTCACCGGTCTCCTGCGCCAATTCGTCGACCTCCGACTTGCCGACCCGGTAGAGCCGGGACTGGCTTCTGACGTACTCACCGAGTGGCACTGCGAACAGTCCGACGTGATACTCTCCGTCCCTGCTTTGGATGTATCCCCGGTCTGCCATCGTCGCGAGGTAGGTGTGGGTCGTGCCCGGTGAGCGACCGATCCGGTCGGCGACTTCCGTCACCGTCGCGCCTCCCGAATCGCGTAACACTTCGAGGATGTCGAACGCCAGTTCCACCGACTGGATTCGTCGTGGCGTCCGGTCGTTCGTCATGTCACTCTGTACCACTTCACCGGTTGTAAAGTTTGTCATTGTCAAATATGTGTTTGTCGGTAGATCTCATGCGGCGACAGGCGGCTTTCCTCCCGTTTCGCCGCGTGCTGGCACGTACGCGGCCGCTCACCGGAACCCGCCGATAGATTTTTTAACCATAGTAACGCAGGGTGGTGTACGTCGCCATGAGCAAGGTACGTCTCTCTGATGTCACAAAGGTGTACGACGATCTTCTAGCGGTCAAGGAGATCGATTTCACCGTCCGGGACGGGGAATTCCTCGTGATGGTCGGTCCGTCCGGCTGTGGGAAGTCCACGACGCTCCGGATGATCGCGGGGCTCGAAACGATCACCTCGGGCGAGATCGAGATCGGCAACCAGGTCGTCAACGATGTCCGGCCACAGGACCGCAACATCGCGATGGTGTTCCAGAACTACGCGCTGTATCCCCACATGAGCGTTCGGGAAAACATGTCCTTCGGGCTGCGTCTCTCCGATGAGTACGAGGACGCCGAGATCGACGAGCGGGTGAACGACGCCGCCGATCTCCTCGAAATTCCGGGCTGCTCGATCGAGCTCCCCAAGCAACTCTCTGGCGGCCAGCAGCAGCGCGTGGCGCTGGGACGCTCCATCGTCCGAGACCCCGACGTGTTCCTGATGGACGAGCCGCTCTCGAATCTCGACGCCAAGCTCCGGACCCAGATGCGCACCGAACTCCAGCGCATCCAGGAGGAACTTGGCGTGACGACGATCTACGTCACCCACGACCAGACCGAAGCGATGACGATGGGCGACCGCATCGCCATCCTCAACGACGGCGAACTCCAGCAGATCGCCGAGCCGGAGGTGTGTTACGACCGCCCGAACAACAAGTTCGTCGCGGGCTTCATCGGCTCGCCGAGCATGAACTTCTTCGAGGTCGACGTGACCGAAAGCGGCGACGGCGTCCACCTCTCGGGCAACGGGTTCGAGACGACGCTCGGGGTGTCTCTCGACGCCGGTGCCTACACTCTCGGCGTCCGCCCCGAGGACCTGACCGTCGGCACCGACGAGGGCCACCTCGAAGCCGTCGTCGACGTCGTCGAGCCGATGGGCTCGGACAACTTCCTCTATCTGCACCCGCCCGAGGGCGACGGCGAGATCATCGCCCGCGTCGACAGCGAGTACCACCCCGATCCCGGTGAGACGGTTTCGCTGGGCTTCGACATCGAAGACATCCACTTCTTCGACGAGACGGGTGATCGCGTCCCGATCGACGACGAACCCGAAGCGATCCCGACAGCCTGAGCATGCTCTACGATTCAATCGGCGCGACCGACAGCGAGTGGGCCGGCAAGCCGTACGCCGAGATTCGCGAGGTCGCCGACAGCGACGGCTCGGTCCTCGTCGTCCCGGTGGGGAGCATCGAACAGCACGGCCACCACCTCCCGGTCGCGACGGACACCATCCTCGTCGACGCGGTCGTCCACGGTGGCACCGAACAGACGGGCGCTGACGTTCCCGTCCTCGTGACCCCGACGGTCTGGACGGGTTTCTCGCCCCACCACCTCTCGTTCGGTGGGACGCTGTCGCTTGAACTCGACCACCTCCGTGCGGTGCTCGAAGACGTAGCGCTGACTGGCATCCAGAACGGCTTCGACGCCGTCTGTTTCGTCAACGGCCACGGCGGCAACGCGGCGCTCGTCGACGCCGTCGTCAGCACCGTCGGCACCGAGACCGACGCCGAGGTCCTCGGGACGACGTACTTCACGCTGGCCACCGACGAGGTGGGAGCGCTGCGAGACAGCGAGGACGGCGGGATGGCCCACGGCGGCGAGTACGAGACTTCGTTGATGCTCCACTTGCGGCCCGACCTCGTCGCCGACGCCGCGAAGCGCGAGGGCACTCTCTGGGACGAACACTACGAGTGGAGCGGCGGCGACCTCCTGGATGGCGGTCCAGTCTCGGTGTATCGGTCCTTCGACGAGTACTCCGAGTCGGGTGCCATCGGCGCGCCGGAACTCGCCAGCGCCGAGAAGGGGGCTCGAATCTACGACGCCGTCACGAGCGAACTCGCCGCCTTGCTGGTCGCGATCCACGAACACAACGCGTGACCGATTGTTGGCCGTTGTTTTTAATAATCGACCCTGATAAATCGGCGGATTTATATACTATCGAGTGAACAATGCTGTCAGATGCCGAGCGAACAACCAGACTCACTTTCCGACGGACGTATCGACCGACGACGAATGCTCGAAGCCATCGGTGCCGGCGGCCTCATCGCCATCTCCGGCTGTATGGGCGACGGCGGCGGTGACGGCGGCGATGGCGGCGACGGCGGAGACGGCGGCGACGGTGGAAGCGACGGCGGAGACGGCGGCGACCAGCAGACCATCCAGTTCCTGACGATGGGGGTCGGCGACAACATCGCCGAGTTCTTCGAGAAGAACAACGCGGCCTTCGAAGAGGAGTACGGCGTCACGATGGACTTCACGAGCGTCACCTGGGACAACGCTCAGCAGACGGTCAACAACCGCGTCGACGGCGGCGAGGCACCCGACGTGGCTCGCTGGCCGGCCCGCTGGATCCCCCAGCTCGTCGGCAAGGAAGCGCTCGTCCCCATCACCGACATGATGGAAGGCGAGTTCGGCGACCAGTTCTACCAGGGCATGGCAGACGGCTGTACGTACCAGGGCGAGTACTACGCCGCTCCGTGGGCTGCCTCGAACAAGTGCTTCTACTACAACAAGGACGTGTTCGAGGCGGCGGGCCTCGACCCGGAGGACCCCCAGCTCGACACCTGGGACGACATGCTCTCGGCGGCCCAGACGATCACCGAGGAGACCGACACCCCCGCACTGGGACTGGCCGGTGCCGACGCCATCGAGACCGGCTCGCAGTACTACCACTACCACTGGTCTCACGGCGCGGACCTGATCGACGACGAGGGCCAGCCGGTCGTCAACTCCGACGAGGGCGTCGAGGCGCTGAGCTTCTACTCGGACCTGCACCTCGAACACGGCGTCACCCAGTCCTCGCCGCTGTCTTCGACGCGCCAGGACATCCGCCAGCTGTTCGAGTCGGGCTCGCTGGGCATGGTCATTGCTCACGTCTATACGGGAATCAACATCGACGACAGCGACGCCGACTTCGACTACGGCATCGCACAGGTGCCCGAGGGACCCGCTGGCCGCTACAGCCTGAACACCATCGACGGCATCTCGATCTTCGCCCAGACGGAAGTCGAGGACCTCGCGCGAGATCTGCTGCGGTTCTACTTCGACGAGGACCGCCACTTCGAGTACGCAAGCAGCAAGGGGTTCATGCCGACGGTCGAGGCGGTCGGCGAGCGTGACTACTTCCAGGACTCGGAGAACTGGGCACCGTTCATCGAGGCCGGTCAGTACGCTCGTGCTCGGCCGAAGCTCTCGAACTTCAACGAGTTCAACAACCGCATGGTCCAGGCGATCCAGGAAGCGCTGGGCGACCAGAAGTCCCCCCAGCAGGCCCTGGACGACGCACAGGCGGACCTCGAAGAGATGATGCAATAACAGATGGGCGTCGCAGAAGAGTACACGGAGTCGCCGGCCGACTCCCGTTTCGAACGGGGACTGCAGTACCTGTGGAAACACAGACAGGCGTATCTCCTGATCGCGCCGGCCGCGATCTTCCTGCTGAGCGTCGTCGGGTGGCCGATCCTGGAGACGTTCCGGCTGTCTTTTTACGAGTCACCGGCCGACTCGACGATCGAGACGTACGTCGGCTTCCAGCACTACGTGGAGATCTTCCAGAGCGACATCTTCTATCAGTTGCTCTGGCAGACCGGCCGCTGGGTGCTGGTCGGCGTCGCCGGCAAGGCGCTGCTGGGCCTGCTGATCGCAGTTCACCTCAAGGGTGACATCAAGGGCCGGAAGTTCTTCCGGACGGCGTTTCTCATCCCGTGGGGGATTCCCTACGCGATCTCGGCGGTCGTCTTCCGCTGGATCGAGCACCCCCAGTACGGCTACCTCAACGCGATCCTGATCAAGCTGGGCGTGATCGATCAGGGGATCGGTATCCTCGGGAACCCGGAGATCGCCTGGCTCGGCGTCGTCGTGGCCGACATCTGGATCGGGACGCCGTTCATGGCGATCATCTTCCTCGCGGGGCTCCAGTCGATCCCCGAGGAGCTGTACGAAGCCGCAGCCATCGACGGCGCGGAGAAGTGGGAGCAGTTCCGCTACATCACGATCCCACAGCTCAAGAGCGTCATCCTGATCGCGACGCTGCTGTCGACGATCTGGACGTTCGTCAGCTTCGACACCATCTGGACGATGACCGGCGGCGGGCCGATCAACACCACGTCCACGCTCGTGATCTGGATCTACCAGGTCGGGCTGCAAAACGGGAACCTCGGCCGTGGCGCGGCCTACAGCGTCGTCGGGTTCCTGTTCCTGCTGGTGTTTGCCGTGATCTACCTGCGGATCTACACCAGCGGAGGTGACGAACTATGATGGCCGGCCAGGAGCGCAGCCAGCTCCGCAAAGTCCGCCTCTACGGCGTGTTGATCGCGCTGCTGGGGATCATGATGTTCCCCTTCTACGCGATGTTCTCCAGTACGCTCAAACAGGAGTCGGAGATCTTCTCCAGTCCGGCGACGCTGTTCCCCGCGGACCCGTCTTTCCAGTCGTATCTGGCCGTCTGGGGCCAGACCGACGTGTTGCTGTGGGTCGGTAACAGCTTCCTCATCTCGCTGGGGACCGTCGCGCTGACGCTGTTGCTGGCGATCCCGGCGGCGTACTCCTGTGCGCGCAACGACTTCGTCGGCAAGCGATCGTTCCTGCTGGCGGTCCTCGTCGTGCAGATGTTCGCGCCGGTGGTGCTGATCG
The DNA here is from genome assembly GCF_058933285.1 of Halomicrobium sp. HArcht1-1. Classification (NCBI taxonomy): domain Archaea; kingdom Methanobacteriati; phylum Methanobacteriota; class Halobacteria; order Halobacteriales; family Haloarculaceae; genus Halomicrobium; species Halomicrobium sp. HArcht1-1. The sequence goes on along the minus strand of NZ_JBZYDL010000001.1, from coordinate 226,787 downwards.
TCGGCCTGTTCGACGTCATCACCCAGTTCGGGATCTACAACACGTACCTCGCGGTGATCATCCCGGCGGCCGCGTTCACGCTGCCGTTCAACGTCTGGATGCTGTACGGGTACTTCCAGACGATACCGGAGTCACTGGAGGAGTCGGCCCGGATCGACGGGGCCAGCCAGCGACAGATCCTCACCAAGATCGTGCTCCCGCTGACCAAGCCCGCGCTGGTCGCGAGCATCACCTACACGTTCCTCTACGCGTGGAACCGACTGCTGTTCGTGCTCACCTTCCTCACCGACGCGGGGAAGTACAACATCCCACGCGGGGTGTTCTCGATGGTCGGGGCACTCCAGACCGACTGGCGGATGATGCTGACGGTCTCCGTGATCGGCATCCTGCCGCTGTTGGTCCTGTTTGCCTTCCTCGAGGAGTACATCGTCGCGGGCATGACTGCGGGCGCGGTCAAGGAGTAACGTCCCCACCCTTTCTCTCCTCGGCCAGAGCCGATACGTTCATTGTGGCTCCGCTGGCACACGTGAGCATGGAGATCACCGACGTGACAGCGACGACTGTCGACGTACCGCTGGTGGACCTCGAGGAACGTCTCGGGATCGGTCCGTACGTGACCAACCACGGCCGCGTCGAATCGATGGAACGTGTCCTCGTCCGCGTGGACACCGACGAGGGCATCGCCGGCTGGGGCGAGATGCGGACCTTCCTCTCACCGGCGGCCACGGAGTCGATCATCGAAGACGGAATCGGTCCGCTGATCGAAGGCCAGTCGCCGTTCGAGGTCGAACGGCTCCGCCGACAGGTGTTCATCGAGTACACCAACATCGAACTGTTCTTCGCCGCCGTCGAGACGGCCTGCTGGGACATCGCCGGCAAGGCACTCGACAAGCCGGTCTTCGAACTGCTCGGCGGGGCGACCGCACCGTACCAGACGACCGCGATGAACGCCGCCGCTGGTGGTGCCGACGCCGCCGACGACCGCGCCGTCGAGTTCGCCTTCTGTCTGGGTATCCTCTCGCCCGAAGAGTCCCGCGTGAAGGCCCAGGAGGCCCTCGACGCCGGCTTCTCCGTCCTCAAGACCAAGGCCGGCCGTGACTGGCAACAGGACGTGGCCCGCATCCAGGCGATGCACGACGAGGTCGACGGGCAACTGGAGTTCCGTCTCGACCCCAATCAGGGCTGGTCGCTCGATCAGGCGGTCCGCGTCGGGGCCGCACTCGAAGAGTCCGGCATCTTCCTGCAGTACATGGAACAGCCCATCCGCGTCAACGCCCACGACTCGCTGGCGGCGCTGCGCCAGCGTCTGCGCCAGCCGATCGCTCCCAACGAGGACACGTACATCCCCAACAATCTCCGCTCGCTCGTCGAGGCCGGCGCGATGGACGTGGCGGTCCTCGATCTGACTCCGGCGGGCGGCATCGCGGGACTGCGCCAGCAGGCGGCCATCGTCGAGGACGCCGGTGTCCCCTACACGCACCACTGCGCGTTCGACCTCGGGATCCGGACGGCCGCGATCTTGCACGCGGTCCACGGGATCCCCGGATTCTCCCTCCCGCCGGACACGACCTACTACGGCTGGGAAGACGACGTCATCGCGGACCCCTTCACCGTCGAGGGAGGGCCGGATGACCGTGCCGGACGACCCCGGCCTCGGGATCGACGTCGATCTCGACACCGTCGAGGAGTACCGCGTCCGATAGCTGTCGTCGTCGACAGATCGTCGTTCGCTCTGCTCCCGTCGGGGCCCGCCGCCGGGGGGAACCTTCTTGGGACCCGCGACCGTGTATCGGATCGATATGATCGAGTTGTCCCTCGCGGACCGACCAGCGATAGTGACCGGCGCGTCACGAGGCATCGGGCGACAGATCGCCGCGACCTTCGCCGAGGCCGGCGGCGACGTCGCGATCTGCTCGCGATCCTACGAAGACGTGGCTCCGGTCGCCGAACAGCTCACGGCAGACCACGACGGTCGGGTCGTCCCCGTCGAGTGTGACGTTACCGACCCCGACGCGGTGCGGGATCTCGTCGACGTCGCGATCGAGGAGTTCGGCGATCTGCGCGTGCTCGTCAACAACGCCGGGGGTGCCGCCGAGTCGGCGGATCTGCTCCACCGCTGTGACGAGGAGACCTTCGAGTGGATGCTCGAACTCAACCTGAAGGGCCCCTATCTGCTGGCTCGGGAGGCGCTGCCGGCGATGACTGCGGCCGGCGGCGGCTCGATGGTCCACGTCGGCTCGGTCAACGGGCTGTTCGGCATCGGGCTCTCGGGCTACTCCGAGGCCAAGAGCGGACTGTTGGCGCTCTCGCGCAACATCGCGACCCACTACGGCCAGTACGGCGTCCGATCGAACGTCCTCTCGGCGGGCACGATCGAGACCGAGAGCCGCGAGAAGGAGATGGAAAACACCGACGAGCGGGCCGCGGAGACGAGCGCCCGAGATCGCTGGCTCGACCAGTACCCGCTGGGTCGGTTCGGTCGTCCCGACGAGGTCGCCGACACCGCGCTCTTCCTGGCCTCGGAGCGGTCCGGCTTCATCACCGGCGAGAACATCGTCGTCGACGGCGGGCTCACGAGCGGCCTGCCGATGTCCTTCGAGAACGAGATATACCAGGCCGACGAGCCCCCGACCGGACGAGATCGATAGATTCAATGTCGCGTTGTGACTGGCTTCTGGTATGCGAGAAATCCATACGGACGACGCACCGAGCGCGATCGGACCGTTCTCCCAGGCGATGCAGGACGGCGACCGCATCTACGTCTCCGGCCAGGGGCCGGTCGATCCCGAGAGCGGCGAGGTCGTCTCCGAGGACATCAAAGAGCAGACCGCACAGACCCTCGAAAATCTGGAGACGATCCTGGAGGCCGCCGACGCGTCGCTCGACGACGTGCTGAAGACGAACGTCTACGTCACCAACATGGACAACTACGACGCGGTCAACGAAGTGTACGCCGAGTACATGTCCGAGCCGTACCCGGCCCGCGCGGCCATGGAAGTGTCCCGCCTCCCAATCGACATCGGCGTCGAGATCGAACTCGTCGCTCGTAGCGAGTAACGCGGCCCGCGACGCCGCCACACTCGACCGTTCTCTGCGACACTCGCGGTAGAGGAACCTGAAAATTCTCTCGATGTTGTCGTATCTGCCCTTCTGCATTTGGAAGTAATTTCTTCTACGTGTAAACAATCATTCTGTCATCAAACTACCAAAGTTCGGCTACAAATAAGTCGATATCTGGACATGTCTGGGGTATACGCCCAGGTATCGATCTATCGAACGGTACTGTGCTGCGTTTTCGACCGTGGCTCTGTCAGACAGCGGTGACAGCCGGCGGTCTCAGCGGACGTGTCCCGGATCGACCGGCCGCGGCTCGGGCGGCTCCGGAGCGTTCCCGAGACGGAGGACCAACACTCCGACGGGGACGAGCAAGACTGCGCCGACGACGAACGGCGACCAGTAGCCCACCACGGTGTAGAGTCCGCCCATCACGATCGGCCCGACCGTCCGCGCGAGGCTGCCGGCTCCCTGTGTCAGCCCGAACGCGCTCCCCTGGGTCGCGGCGGAGGCCCGCTGGGAGACGATCGTCGTCAGCGTCACCGACAACACGCCGTTGCCAAGGGGCAGCAGCGTCAGCACCGCCAGCAGTGCCAGCAGCTCCCCGGTGAGAAACGGTGCGACGCCGGTCAGATCGAAGACGCCGGCTCCCAGCCAGTTCGTGAACGGCAAGAGCCCGACGCCCACTGCGAGTACCGCGGTCCCACCGACTGTCAGCGACACCGCGGCGTATCGCGCCGTCAACCGCCCGATCAACACGCCCTGGACGACGACCGACAGCACTCCGATGTACGTGAGCAAGAGCGCGCTCTGACTCGCGGTGTAGCCGTACACGTCGGCCACGAACGGGATGAACATGATCTGTACCCCCGAGAAGGCAAAAGAGACGAGGAAGAACGCGGCGAGCAGTTCTCGCAACCCGGTCGTCTGTACGGCCGTCAGCAACTGTGCGATCTGGGACGGCCGCCGTGTGGTCTCGTCGCCGCGGGCGGGGGCCGGCAGCGACTCCGGCAGGAAAAACACCGTGACGACGACGCCGCAGAGACTCGCCGCGGCGGCGGCGAAACTCGGCAGCGAGAAGCGGGTGATAGCCACGATCGGGACGAGGCTGTCGACGGCGGCGACGACGCCGTCGAAGCTCAACACTGCGCCGATTCCGGGACCGAAGATAAAGCCCAGTCCGAACGCGGCCCCGAGCAGGCCCAGTGACTTCGCTCGCTCCTCCCGCGGGGTCACGTCTGCGACGTAGGCCTGTGCCGTCGAGAGGTTCCCGCCCATCGCACCTGCGAGCATGCGCGAGACGAACAACAGCCACAGCGCGTCGGCCAGCCCGAAGACGGTCCAGGCGATCACCGATCCGCCGAGCGACACCACGATGACGGGGCGGCGGCCGATCCGGTCCGAGAGCGAGCCCAGCAGTGGGGCGAAGACGAATTGCATGAGCGAGTACGAGGCCGCCAGCAGTCCGATGACGAACTCCGTGCCGCCGGGGAACGTTCGCGTGTAGTAGGGCAGGATCGGGATGATGATCCCGAATCCCAGCAGGTCGAGAAAGACGACGGCGAAGACGATCGCGAGCCCACGCCGCGAGCGGGTGGCCATACGCTCCGTACGGACGGCTGGTACTTACGAGTGGGCACGGGACCGAGGGTAGTGTTCAGATAAGAGACCAGGAGTGGTCGCAACAAGCCACCGAAAGCCCTCGGCACGCTAGGCGGATCTGCGGCGGATATTCTCTCTGCGGTCGAATAGTGCCGCCGCAGATCCGCCTACCGCGCCTCGCCCTTTCATCCGCCAGGAGTCGGCTGTTCAGCCGTCTATACCCTGGTGGATGAAAGGGCGAGCGCTGCGTGACGGCTCCGCCGTCACGTTATAGCCGGCCGGTGCAACCGGCCGGCCTTTGCGGGAACCCCGACGACGCAAGCACGCGAAGCGCGCGCAGCGAGTCGCGGGACCGCAACGACGCGAGGGCTTTCGGTGTCTGTAAGTCTGAGACTGAGGTTGCTTATCTGAACACTGCGGGACCGAGGCGCTGCGATCGCGTTTCGGACGCTTTTTGCCGCTGGACGAACAAGACCGGACACTGAATGATCTCCAAGGGCTGTGAACAGTGTGCCGAGGGCGGGAAGATGGTCATGTTCGTCTACGGCTACTGTGACCAGCGCGATTGCTTCTACTGTCCGCTGGGCGAGAACCGCAAGAACGTCGACCAGGTGTACGCAAACGAGCGCCCCGTCGAGTCCGACGAGGACGTGATCGCCGAGGCGAAACTGATGGACGCGCTGGGGACCTCCATCACGGGTGGCGAGCCCCAGGAGGCGCTGGACCGAACCTGTCACTACCTCGAACTGCTGAAAGACGAGTTCGGCGAGGACCACCACACGCACCTCTACACGGGGATCACGGGCGGGCGCGAGAACATGCGCCGCCTCAGCGAGGCCGGCCTCGACGAGATCCGCTTTCACCCGCCCCTCGAACAGTGGGGCGATTTGCATGGCACCGAGTGGGAGGAGATCCTCTACATCGCACGCGAGGAGGGTCTCACGCCGGCCTTCGAGATCCCCGGCATCCGCGCCGAAACGGAGTTCCTCGACTTTCTCGACGAGGGTGCGGCGGAGTTCTGCAACATCAACGAGTTCGAGATGTCCGACGGAAACTTCCGCCGGATGCAAGAGGAGGGCTTCGAGCGCAAGGAAGGCCACATGAGCGCCGTCGAAGGCAGCCACGAGATCCTGGAGACGATGGGCGACCACGAGAAGGTCTACTTCTGTACCTCCGTGTTCAAAGACGCCGCCCAGCACCGCTCTCGGATGAAGCGCATGGCCCGCAACATCGGCCGCGAGTTCGACGAGATCACCGACGACGGCACGCTCGTCTACGGCAAGACCTGGGTCGGCGAGGACCGCCTGCAGGAACTGGGCGTGCCCAAGGAGTTCTACGCCGTGAAATCGGAGCACGTCGAACTCGCCTGGTGGCTCCTCGAGGAGATGGTCGAGGACGGCGACGTGCCCAACGGCGAGATCGTCGAACAGCACCCGACCTACGACGGCACCGTCGTCGAACGGACGCCGCTGTCGTCGGGGCAGTCGGGAAGCGGGCAGTCGGCGGCTGGAGACTGAGTCTGTCCGGCGACGGAGTCGCCGGTTCCTTGCAGCCGAGTGTAACGAGGCTGCAGCCTTTTTAGCGTAGATTTTTGCGCCGAGCGGTTCACCGCAGTGAGCGAAGCGAACGAGGAAACCCGAGGCGGAAAAAGGTACTCGCGGCAACACCCGACCTACGACGGCACCGTCGTCGAACGGACGCCGCTGTCGTCGGGGACCGACGCCGACAGCGGTCAGTCCGCAGCGAGCGACTGATACTGCCGATTGACTCTCAGCCTGACACTTCTGCCCGGGTGTCTGGACACCGACCCGTCTGTACAATCTGTTGAAATGTCTGACGAACTTTTATTAATTAGTGTTGACTTTTATGAAACATGGCAGCGACCGAACGTGGGAACGGCGTCGAAATCGACGACGAGTGGGAGCCAAGCACCGCGATCGTCCGCGCGGTCAGTTCACACACTGGACAGCCGGTGATGGAACTCCCACCGCTGTACGAAGCCGTCGACCCGGACGCGCTGGACGCGCTGTTCAGCGGTCGCCAGACGCTCGGCGTGCTCACGTTCGCGTACGCCGGCTACGACGTGACGGTTCGTACCGATCAGACGGTCGACGTGGTCGCTCACGGCTGATTCGGCTGGCGACACGTCGCTCGCGATCGGTGGGGATCGTCACAGACGGCACTAGAAGTCCACGTCGGCGTCTTCCTCCAGCGAGCCGATGTCTTCGGTCGCTTCGCCGAGGCCGTCGTCACGGACGCCGTCGGTCAGGACCGTCCCGATCCCGGCGTCGTGGAGCACGTCTTCGTACTCGCTCTGGAAGCGGCCGCTGACTTGCCGGGCGCGGGTCTGGGCGGTGACGACGCGCCGGTAGCGTGCCAGTTCGGCTTCCGTGAGATCGAACGCCTCGCGGACGGTCTCGGCGGTGTCGCCCTCGCGCAGTCGCGCCAGGTCGAACGGTGCGTCGGTGTCCTCGTCTCGGAGCAGGTGGAGGTCGATCCGGGCACGGGTGACCACGTCGGTGTCGGCGTCGACGGCGTCGGCGATGGCCGCGTCGTCGTCGCCCTCGTAGTAGCGACGGACGACCGTGACGAGTGCCTCGTCCGACAGCGGCGTGTCCACCTCGAAGCGCTCGCGCAGGCGGTCGATCACTGTCAGCAGGCGCTCTTCGACGCCCCCCTCGTCGGAGAGTAGCGAGCCGTGGCCGTCCTCCTGGCGCTCGGTGACGGTGTCCTCGCCCGCTACGTCGACGAAGATGTCACGGAGTTCCTCGGTTTTCTCGTCCATCGGACCGTACGTCTGTGCCTTCTACCGTTTATACCTGTCGACGACGTGGCAAGACCGCGATCGCCGACGAGGCAGACAACTCAAAACAGTTGTATCATTCCCGCAAGACGGCGCGGGTTCGGAGCAAAATTTAAGCGGCTCCCGGTTCGTGGTAGCACATGACAGTTCCACTCCAGACCACCACCAGACCGACCTTCTGGCAGATCGGACCGGTCGGAAAGGCGGTGTTCTACTACCTCGCGGCGCTGGCGTTGCTCGTGTTCGCCTTCGGCGTGTACGAGCGTATCACCCGCTACACGCGCGGGAGCGACGAGCCGTTCCCGCGTCTGGACGCGCTCCCCTCGCGGATCTCTCGGGCGCGCGCCTCGCGCTGACAAACGCCAGCAGTTCGACCGCGACCTCGTCGCGGGCGTGATGCACACGCTTGTCTTCTGGGGCTTTCTGACGCTGTTGATCGGGACGACTATCCTTGGCATCGACATGGACCTCTACCGGCCCCTGACCGGCGAGTCCTTTTCGTCGGCGACTTCTATCTCTCGTACTCCTTCGTGATGGACGCGATGGGGCTGTTGTTCGTCGTCGGCGTCGGCGTCGCGATGTGGCGGCGGTACGGCCGCCGGACGGACCGACTCCACGGCCGCCACACCTCTCGGGAAGACGACTACTTCCTCGGCGTCCTCTTCCTGCTCGGCGTCGGCGGGTACGTCACCGAGGCCGTCCGCATCCTCGGGACGAGTGCGGTCCGTGACGTGAGCTTCGAGACGTGGAGTTTCGTCGGCTGGGCGGGCAAGGAGTGGCTCGCCGCCGCCGGTGTCACCCCCGAGATGGCGACCGCTGCCTACCCCGTGATCTGGTGGAGCCACTCGCTGCTGGCGCTCGCGTTCGTCGCCTGGGTCCCCTACGCCAAGCCCTTCCACATGCTGTCGTCGTTCGCCAACGTCGTCACTCGCGACGAGAAGGCCGGCAAGCGACTCCCCGGCGTCCCCGCCGACGCCAGCCCCGAGGAGATCGGCCCCAGCGAGATCGACGACTTCTCCTGGAAACAGCTGCTCGACCAGGACGCCTGCACGAAGTGTGGCCGCTGCTCGTCGGCGTGTCCGGCCAAGGAGTCGGGCCGCCCGCTCGATCCCCGCGACGTGATCCTCGACCTGAAACAGTACCGCGAGGATCGGGACGACGGCGGCGAGGCCGTCGACATTATCGCTGATGGAGGCACGTCAGTCATCGACAGCGCGACGATGGAGTCCTGTATGGCCTGTATGGCCTGCATGGACGCCTGTCCGGTCGAGATCGAACACCTCACCCACTTCACCGAGATGAACCGCCGGCTGACGGAGTCGGGTCAGATGGACGAACACGTCCAGGACGCGATGATGAACGTCTTCCAGCAGGGCAACACCTTCGGCGAACCCGAGCGCAAGCGGCCCGACTGGACCGACGACCTCGAGTTCGACGTGCCCGACGCCCGCGACGAGCCCGTCGACTACCTCTGGTACGTCGGGGACTACCCCAGCTACGACGACCGCAACCAGGAGATCGCGACGGCGCTGGCCCGCGTGTTCGAAGCCAGCGACGCCTCCTACGGCATCCTCTACGAGGACGAGCAGACCGACGGCAACGACGTGCGCCGCGTCGGCGAGGAGGGGCTCTACGAGATGCTCGTCGAGGACAACGCCGCCGCCATCCAGGACTGCGAGTTCGACCGGATCGTCTGTACGGACCCACACTCGTTCAACACGTTCAAACACGAGTACCCCGAGTTCGAGGCCTGCGAGTGGGACGGCGCGGACGTGGCCCACTACACGCAGGTCGTCGCCGACCTCGTCGAGACCGGGCGACTGGCCGTGCCCGCGACGCTCACAGACACCGTCACCTACCACGACCCCTGCCACCTCGGGCGGTACAACGGCGAGTTCGAGGCCCCGCGGGAGCTGATCGACGCCACCGGCGTCGACCGCGTGGAGATGCCCCGCAACCGCGACGACTCCTTCTGCTGTGGCGGGGGCGGTGGCGGCCTCTGGATGGACCTCGAAGAAGAGGAGAAACCCAGCGAGGAGCGCCTGCGCGAGGCCCTGGAGGACACCGAAGCGGGTTCGGCCGTGGACCGCTTCGTCGTCGCCTGCCCGATGTGCATGACGATGTACGAGGACGGCCGCAAGACCGGCGACTACGAGGACGACATCGAGATCGTCGGCCTCACCGAGTTGCTGGCCGAAGCCATCGCCGCCGAGAGCGCGGCGTAACCGTCGCCAACACTTACCTCCCCGAGGATCTTACGACGGCCCGATGCAGGTCGCGCTCATCACCGTCGGCGACGAGATCCTCTCGGGGGACACGGAGAACACGAACGCCGGGTGGCTGGCCCGCCAGCTGACCGAGCGCGGGGCCACGGTCACGCGGATGCTCACGATCCCCGACGACCGGGCGCTGATCGCCCGCCACGTCCGGGAGTGGGCCGACGCCTTCGACGCCGTGATCGTCACGGGCGGCCTGGGCGACACGCCCGACGACGTGACTCTCGAAGCGGTCGCCGACGCCTTCGACCGCGAGATGACCGTCCAGCCCGACGTGCGCGAGCGCGTCGAGGAGAAGGCTCGTCAGTACCGCGAGCAGAACCCAGAACGCTACGAGGAACACGACTTCGATCTGGACTTCGCGGAGACGGCCGCGCTTCCCGCAGACGCCCGCCCGCTCCAGACGGCGGCCAGCTTCAACCCCGGCTGCGTGGTCGAGAACGTCTACGTCTTCCCCGGCTTCCCCGAGGAGCTACGAACGATGTTCGACAGCGTCGCCGACGACTTCGGCGGCGACGCGGTCGCCGAGTCCGTCCCGACGGCCACGCCCGAGGGCGCGCTGAAGGACGTGCTCGCGGGCGTTCGCGAGCGGTTCGACGTGGCGGTCGGCAGCTATCCGGCACACGGGGAGGCAGACGGGCGGGTGAAGGTGTCGGGGACCGACCCGGAAGCGGTCGAGGCCGCCGCCGAGTGGGTCGCCGAGCGAGTCGACAGCCCCGAGTAGCTGCTCGGACGGGAGATCAGTCGTCGGCCGTCGAGGGCGTTGCCGTGGCTGTCTGTTCCGGGGTCGTCGGTGCCTGCTCGTCGACTGGCGTCCACTCCAGGTCCTCGGTGTAGTGGAACGGGCTGTGCTCTTGCTCGGGGTCGACGACGGTGAGGTGGAGCCAGTCGTTGTCCAGTAGCTCCGTCACCGCCGGGTTGTCGGCGAGCACGTCGGTGACGCGCTCGACGGGCGCGTGGACGACCGTCGAGAGGCGGAGCGGCTGGTGGTACGGTTCGTCGTCGGCAGCCATCAGCGATTGCAGCGGGAGGCCGGTCAGCAGGTCGCCGCCGTTGCCCTGGTAGACGCCGACGTTGCCGACGGGGTTGTGGGTCACCTTCGAGCCGCTGCCGAAGACGGCGTTGTCGACCGTCGAGAAGTAGTACTGGGCGTTGATCCACTGGGTGACGACCATCGGCCCGGTCAGAATGCCTTCGAGCGCGTCGCCCTCGTCGTCGGTCGTCCAGTCGTAGGAGTGGAGGAACGCGCGGGCGTCCAGATCGAGCCCGTCGGTGAGTTCCCGCGGGCCGACGACGAAGCCAGCGTTGCCCGCCAGACCCCACTCCGGGCGCGTCTCTGCCCAGTCGGCCGCGCGGCGGTGCGTCTCACGGCCTGCGTCGCCGTCTGCACCCATGTCGTCGGCGCGCTCGGCGGCCGCGCCGGCCCGCGCGGTTTCGAGGTCCGCACGGAGCTGTCGTACGTCCTCGGCGTGTGTCTCGGGGACGGCGTCCGCGTACAGCTCGATCTCGTCGGTGGTCGTGTTGTGCTCGCCCGCCAGGAAGTAGGTGTCCTCGGGCACGTCGATGCCACGGTCACGCAGGCGTTCCCTGACGGCCTCGTCGTTGCAGAGAGCGGCGAGGACGCGGGCGCTGGGGCCGCCGGGATTGCCGGCGCAGGCACCGCAGTCGAGGCTGGCGTCGAAGGGGTTGTTCGCCGTCTGGCTCGCGTGGCCGGTGAACACGACGAGACGGGCGAACTGCTCCCACCCCATCAACTCGAAGGCCGTCGCGGCGTACTCGGTCTTCTCCTCGACTGTCAGCCCCGCCGGGAGTTCGTGGGCGTGGTCGGGATCGTGATCGACGGCCGGCTCCCAGACAGCGTGGTCGTCGGGCGTGCGATCGTCGACGGCGTCAACCAGGTCGTGGACGCGTCCGGGGACCAGCGTCCGGGCCGCGAGTGCGGCTCCGTACCCCGCGCCGGTGCTCTCGACGTAGCTGAACGCCGTCGCGGCGTTGGAGCGGAGCCGCCCGATCACGCTCTCGGCGGCTTCGCGCATCGCCGTCCAGCGGTCGTGTTCGGCGTGGCGCGACCCCTCGCCGTCCGTGGGGCGATCCGCGATGCGGTGCTGTGGGTCGAGGATCGGCGGGCAGGCGTCGACGGTCACCGCTGCGTCGTGGCCCTCGTAGCGCATCGGGACGCCGAAGAAGCCGGCGTAGCCGTGGGTCTCGTAGTCGCCAGCGGCCTCGACGTGGCGGCGGATGATCTCCGAGCGCGTGTCGATACAGAAGACGAGCTGTGCGTCCGGTCTGTCCCCCTCGTCGGTCGCTGCGACCGACTCGCTGGCGTCGGTGAGCTCCGCGACGAGCGCCGAGCGGTAGGTCGCTTCCCAGGCGGTCAGCCAGACCTCGGGGAGCGGGACGGCTCCGTCGGCCGTGGCGTCGTCTCCGTCTGCCTCTTCGGGCGTGCGCGGGGCGTCGAACAGGTCGACCAGCGTCAGGCGAACCGCCAGGTAGCCGGCCAGCGTGATCGGGTACGCGGACTGCCAGGCGTCCCCGTCGTCGGCCCGCTGCTTGAGCAGGCCGGTCCAGCCCGGCAGCGCGGCCAGGTGGAACTCGAAGATCTCCGGCCACTCTCCGACGGGATCGTTCACGAGCTGCTCTCGGATGGCGTCCAGCGGACGGTCCGGAAGCTCGGCGATCGCTTCGGCGTCTGGGATTTCCCCGTCGTGGCGAGCGACGGCGCGGAACGCGTCGTAGAAGCCGTCCTCGCGTTCCGGCATCGGCCACTTGGCCTGTCCCTGATCGAGGAACGCCGACAGCCACTTGGTCAGCACCGCGTCGACCCGGTCGGTTGCGGTCGCCGTCTCGGTCGCCTCGGCCCGCTCCGCCGTTGCCATGCGGTCGAGCGTCGCCTCGGGCTCGCTCTCGTACCCGTGTTCGCGCAACGTATCACGGAGAACGTCGGGGTCGATCCGTCCGTCCTCCCAGGCGCGGCGGAACACGTCGGCGTCGGGGTAGCCGTCGCTCCCCAGCGTGTCTGCTGCGGCCGCGACGGCCTCGTGGAAGGGCTGGTCCTCGAAGCCAGAGAGGGGGTTGGCCGTCACGAACGAGTGCAACGGCCAGCGGGAGCCGACCGTCTGTGCTGCCGTCTCGATACTCTCGTGGATCGCGTCGTCAGTACTCATTGTACTCCTCCGTCGCGGTCAGTTGCGTCTCGGACGGTGGCTGTGTGGCGTTCAAAAGCACCACGTAGAGGCGCTGGCTGTGCTTGTAGGCACCGCGCTCGATCGCGAGGTAGGTGGCGACGAACGCGGCGGCGATGAGTCCGTGGGCCACCGTCAGCTCCGCGGTCGCTCCGACCCCCGGAAGTCCGCCGAGCAGTCCCTCGATCGTCCCGTAGACGGCGGCGTAGATCCCGATCGCCGGCAACGCTACCAGCGGGACGGCTCCGTACCGGACCGACGCGGGCAGCGCCGACCGCGTGACGAGATCGCGCGCGGCGTGAAGCACCGTCAGCACGACCAGCAGCGTGAGCACCAGCCCGCTGTCCAGCTTCGTCCCTTTCCCGGTGAGCGCGGCGAACAGGACGCCGCCGGCCAGTGCGGTGGCGGCGACCACGACCGCGCCGAGGGGTCCCGCCGAACTGGTCGCCGTCGTCGACTTCGGGCTCTCGTGGGCCACCTGACTCCCCGAGCTCAGGAACTGGTAGCCCTTGTAGAACCCGTGCAGGATGAGGTGCGTGACGGCGGCCCCGAAGAACCCGAAGCCGGCCTGCATGATCATGAACCCCATCTGGCCGACCGTCGAACAGCCGAGCTTCCCTTTCACGTCCGTGCGGACGGTCTTCAGGAGCTTTCCCGACAGCGCGCTGGTCGCACCGACGACGGCGACGGCCAGCATGAACGCGCTGTCGACGGTGATCACCGGCGCGAAGCGAACCAGCAGGACGCCACCGGCGTTGACGAAGCCGGCGTGCATCAGTGCGGAGGCTGGCGTCGGTGCGGTCATCGACGAGACGAGCCAGGTGTGGAACGGGACGAGCGCGGACTGGATCATCGCCGCCAGCACGAGCGCGGTCGCCACAAACAGCACGACCGTCCCAGAGGCCTCGCCCAGCGCCGACGCGACGCCGGAGACCGTCGTCGCGCCGGTGTGCCACCACAGCGTTCCGAGCGCGACCGCGAGCGCGGCGGTGCTGGCCAGGAAGTACCGGCGCGAGAGCGCGGCGGCGGCCCGTGCCTGTGGCCACTCGTCGACGTGGCCGATCAGGTCGGCCATCACCAGCCCCATCGCCAGCCACGCGGCCACGAACAGCGCGAGGGCGTCGGCGGCAACCAGGACCATCACGATCAGCGTGAACGCGAACACGCGCCCGAAGAAGCGATCGATCGTCCGGTTGCCGGCCATGTAGCGGCGCGAGTAGCTGTGGACGATCCCGCTGACGAAGGTGACCGTCACCCACATCACGGCGGTCAGGCCGTCGACCGCGACGAGACCGTCGAGTTCCCAGGGTCCGCCGCCCCGGAGCCGAAGCGCCAACACGCCGATACTCGCGACACAGAGGACCCACACGAGTCGCGTCAGTGTCGCCGCGACGCGCGAGTCCTCGCCGTCTGGCGTCGGTAGCTGTCCTACGGTCGTCGTCTGCGTTTGTCCGGTCATCGTTTGGTCCGTCTCCGACCGATCACCCCCCGCGTGGCACACGCGATCACAGCGATCGGTCATCTTCACCCAGATGTACGAACAGACTGTCTATTAAAACTATCTATACTACCAGATCGTTCTGGAAGAAGTAGATTATAGAACGTGATGGTCTCCCCCTCTGAGAGTCACCTGAACGCCACCGCGGGCCATCGAACACGAGACGACGAGGGCCAGTCGCCCGCCAGATCCCTCGCCCGGATCGGCCCCAAATCGCCGTTCTTCGAGCGCTTCGAGCACGGTACCGACGGTTTTCTCACACACTGTCACCGTCGCGGAGACCGCTCTCGTTTTCCGCCGCGTTGCCGTCGGCTTGCCCACGCCGGCCCATAACGCTACCGGATCGTTCGAATATCGCGTATAGAAAACCATATCGTTCTCTGTCCATCACCACGGGTATGCCTGCGTTAGAGGGAACCGTTCTCGTCGGTGAGTCGTTCGAACCCGTCACCGGTCGTGTCGTCGTCGAAGACGGCCGGATCGAGGCGATCGAAGAGACCGACACCGCGTCGACGGACATCATCCTGCCGGCGTTCGTCAACGCGCACACCCACCTCGGGGACGCGGTCGCGAAAGACGCCGCCGTCGGGCTCTCGCTCGAAGCGGCGGTCGCACCGCCCGACAGCCTGAAACACCGTCGACTGGCCGAAGCCGACCGGACCGAGCTCGTCACCGCGATGCGCCGGACGCTTCGATTCATGCAGCGGACCGGGACCGTCTCGACGCTGGACTTCCGGGAGTTCGGCATCGAGGGCGCGCGGACGCTCCGTGAGGCCGCCGAGCCGCTGTCGATCGATCCGTTCGTCTTCGGGAGCGGGGACGCATCGGTCCTCGACGTGGCCGACGGCTTCGGAGCCAGCGGTGCCAACGACGACGACTTCGGGCCACAGCGCGATGCAGCGGCCGACCGGGGCGTCCCCTTCGCCATTCACGCCGGAGAACCGGATCAGACGGACATCCACCCCGCGCTCGATCTGGAGCCGGACCTGCTCGTCCACATGGTCCACGCCGCAGGGGAGCACCTCGAACGCGTCGCCGAGCAGTCCGTTCCGGTGGCGGTGTGTCCGCGCGCCAACACGGTCCTCGGCGTCGGCCGACCGCCGATTCGAGACCTGCTCGATCACACGACCGTCGCGCTCGGGACGGACAACGTCATGCTGAATCCGCCGTCGATGTTCCGAGAGATGGCGTACACGGTCAGGCAGTTCGACGTGAGCGCCCGCGAGGTACTGCGGATGGCGACGACGGCCGGGGCCGAGATCGCGGGCCTCGACTGTGGCGTCGTCGCGCCCGGCAAGCGGGCGGCCCTGACCGTCCTCGACGGCGACTCGGACAATCTGGCCGGCTCACGCCATCCCGTCGAGAGCGTCGTCCGGCGCGCGACCGCGCTGGACGTCGAGCGCGTGATCTGTTAACTGTCTTCCGGGTCGAACTCGCCGAAGGGCGTCGTCTCGTGGCTCCGAACGAGCACCTCGTCGGCGACCGTCACGCCCATGTCGAGCAGCTCCTGTGCGACCGGCGTGATGTCGCTGTCGGACTCGCCGACGACCGTCACGAGGGAGGTTCTCCTCGCCGGTGACCGAGCTCCTGGACGGAGACGACGCCGTCGATCGACAGGATCTCCGGGACGATCTCGCCCCGCTCCGGGATCGACGCGGTACAGAAAAGCAGCATGCGGAGCGGATAGCCCGACTCCTGGTAGTCCACCTCGGCGCTGTACCCTTTGATGATCTCGTCGCCTTCGAGGCGCTGGATGCGCTTGCGGACCGTGCTGTCCGAGGTGCCGGTTCGTTCTGCGATGTCCCCCGACGACATGTCGCGGGCGTCTTCCTGCAGCGCGTACAGGATCGCCCTGTCCACGTCGTCGAGGTCCGTGTTGCTCATACCCGTACCTCCAGCGCAGAGACACTTTACCTTTGTTAGCCGACCAGTTCGTCGTCGCCCGGTCTATCACAGGAACCACAGGAAGCCGGCCTCGTTGAGGTAGTAAAACGAGACCGCGAGCCACGTCTCGAAGACCAGCGTCCCGGCGGCCGACAGCGCGGCGAACCGTCGGACGCGCATCTCGGCGACGCCCGCCGGCACCGTCAGCATGCCGCGGGTGAACAGGAGCGCGTTGCTGACGGGGACGGCGGCGTGACCCCAGCGATCGAACCAGCCGTCGAAGCGGTCGAGCTTCGACTCGCTGACGCGGAACCACGGCTTCTGCAGGAGCCACTCGCGGCCGCCCCGCTGAGCGAGCACGAACAGGGCCGTCTGGCCCGCCGTCGCCCCGACGACGGCCACCACGAAGATGGCGACGATCGCACCCCAGTCGTAGCCTGCGTCGGTCGTCGCCAGCGCGCCGATGGCGGCGGGGACGAGCACCTCGCTGGGGGCGAAGTACAGCAACATCGCGCCTTCGAGGACGAAGATCACGAGCAGCGCCGCGAGCCCGTACCGCTGGATCAGCTCGCGGGCCAGTTGCTCGTCGCCGACGACGAACAGCGCCACACCGGCTCCCGCCAGGACGACGAACGAGAGCGCGATCGCGAGCAGGCCGTACTCCTCGGCCCACGTCCGGAGCCGCGAGCGTGCGGGGAACGCCAGAGAGGCCATTCGACAGGGGCAACGATCCTGCGGTGCAAATGCTTTCTGTTACCCGTCGTCCGCGCGGTTCACCCAGACGATCAGTGCGACGACACTCGCGACGATCACGGCGGTGTAGGCGGCCCAGAGCCGATCGGTCGCGCCGCCGGTGTGGGTCAGGACGGCCATCGCGCCCGTCCCGAGACCGACGAGGATCGTGTACGTGCCGACGGCGTCGACCACCGACGGCTCTGGGCTGTCGTCGGGGCCGACGCCCGCGATGAGAGTCGTCACGCGACCGAACCTGATCAGGACGCCGAGGGCAACCACCAGGAGCGCGCTGCCCGCGACGGTCACGGTGCCAGCGGTCATAGTTCGCCGTTCGGGCGACGCGACCGAAAACGTTCGCCCCGGGATCGACAGACCAGCGCCGCCGGCCACCCGGAGCGGTGACTTCATTGGGCCGAGCCACCGAGACCCTCGTATGCAACCGACATGCCGACCTCGCCGGCTCCGGACCGACGGCGTCCGCGGGCTGGTCAGCGAGACCGCTCTCTCGCCAGCGGACCTGATCGCGCCGATCTTCGTCGACGCCACCGCCGACGAGCGGGTGCCCATCGAGACGATGCCGGGGCACGAACGCGTCCCGGTCGAGGCGGCCGTCGACCGCGTCGAGGAGGTGCTGGCGACCGGCGTCGAGGCGGTGATCGTCTTCGGCGTTCCCGAGACAAAGGACGAACGCGGCTCGCGAGCCTGGGCGACCGACGGCGTCGTCCAGCGCGCGGTCCGGTCGATCACCGACGAGACCGACGCCTACGTCATCACTGACGTGTGTCTCTGTGAGTACACCAGTCACGGCCACTGCGGGATCGTCGAGGCGGGCGCGGCCGACGACCCGACGCTGACGGTCCGCAACGACCCGACCCTGGAACTGCTCTCGAAGACGGCGGTCTCGCACGCTCGCGCGGGAGCAGACATGGTCGCGCCTTCCAGCATGACCGACGGGATGGTCGGGGCGATCCGCGAGGCGCTCGACGACGACGGCTTCTCGGACGTGCCGATCATGAGCTACGCGGCCAAGTATGAGTCGGCGTTCTACGGTCCCTTCCGCGACGCCGCCGACGGCGCACCTGCCTTCGGCGACCGGCGACACTACCAGATGGACCCCGCGAACGGCCGCGAGGCCATGCGGGAGGTCGCCCTCGACGTCGAGCAGGGCGCGGACGTGCTGATGGTCAAGCCCGCGCTGCCCTACCTCGACGTGGTCCGGGAGATCCGCGAGTCCTACGACCACCCCGTCGCCGCCTACAACGTCAGCGGCGAGTACGCGATGTTGCACGCCGCCAGCGAGAAGGGGTGGCTCGACCTCGACGCGGTCGCCCACGAGTCGCTGCTCTCGATCAAGCGGGCCGGCGCGGACCTCATCCTCACCTACTTCGCCGAGGACATCGCCCAGCAGCTCTGAGGTCGCCGGGCGGTGTGGTCGCCGCACTCGCCAGCTCTCCCTTTCCGTGACACGGCCGTGGGTCCAGATCGGACGGCGGGCTACCGGGCCATTCATTTACCGAGCGTCGCTACCGACGCGTAGATGGTCGCCCTCCGCCGGATCGTCCCGTCGACGGACAGCCGTCGGCTCGAACTCGCAGAGATTACCCTCACCAACGCCGTGCCGGTCGTCGGCGTCGTCGCCTTCGAGTGGAACGTCGCCGCCCTCCTCGTGCTCTACTGGTTCGAACTCGCCGTCGACGCGGTGTGGGCGTTCGTGCGTGCGCTGTTTGCCGCCCGCCCGCCCGAGATCGACACCGACGGGCTGTTGATCGGAGCGGTGGCACAGCGCCGGCCGACGCTCGACGTTCCGTGGACCGCCCTCCAGATCCACGTCGTGACGCTGCTGACCCTCCCGATCGCGGTGCTGGTCGTCGCCGGGGTCTGGCTGTTCGCCGGTGCCTTCCTCGTCGGCCCACTGGGCACGTCGGCGCTCGACGACGACACGATCGCCAGCGTGACCCTGGCCACGCTCGCGATCCTCTGTACGACCGGTGTGTCGACGATACGGACCTACTTCCTGCGTGGCGAGTACCGGAACCACAACTCTCAGACCGCCATCAGCGGTGTCGTCTTTCGCATCTTTACCGTGTTCTTTGCCGGTATATTCACGCTCACGATGGTCGGTCTCGTCACCGCTGGACCCGACACGACGCTGGGATCGCTCGACCCCACTGCCGTCGGTCCGGCGCTGCTGCTCGCGATTATCGGTCTGAAGTTCGCCTCTGACTTCCTGAGCGTGTACAGCGACCGACTCGCCGTCTACTTCGTCTCGTACGACGAGACGTACGGGTGGTCTCAGCCCCCGTCGGAACCCCAGTCGGTCGCGGGTGTGCCCGCCGACGCGGCCGACCGGGTTCGACCGACGCTCGCGGGTCGCGTCCTCGGGGGCGTGCTGCGCCTCCCACAGCACCCGGGGGTCGCGTTTCTCGGTGTCTTTCTGCTGGCCGTCGCGGCGCTGTTTGCCTTCGGCAGCGCCTGGTCCGTCGTCGGACTCCTGGTCGCGCTGGCCGTCGCGGTTCCACTGACACTCGTCTCCGTCGATCACCTGTTGCGATACGGCGCACTCGAGTACCGCGTTGCCCAGGACGAGCGTGCCCTCGTCGCGTACGACCGGCTGTTCGGCGTCTCGCTGTGGCGCGTCGAGCCCTGGGACGAGACGGCCGTTCGGATCGAACGGACGCTCCTCGATCGGTTGCTCGGCACCGAGACGGTCGTCGTCGAGTTGCCCGACGACGAGTACCTGCTCCCGCATCTCCCCGCGACGACGCCGATCCTGTCGGTCTTCGACCGCGAGCCCGATCGACCCCAGTCGTGAGCCCGGACGAGCAGCGCCGACGCGCCACGTCACGACTCTCGGGGACCGACGTGGCGACACTGCTGTCGGTGGGTGCGCGCGAGCGAAATTCCCTCGAAGCAGCGGAATCGGCCGTTCTCCCGGTTGACGAACGTTCGAAATCTGGGCGGACAGGCGGCGGTTTTCTGGACGGAATACAACCTTATATCGATAATATCATACCTTAATCTGGACGCTCGTCTACGCAACACCCTCCTATCTCTGTTATTGTAAAGCAAATCCTTATGTAGGGCTACGGCAAGACCACTTCCGTGAGCAAGTTGACGATGACGGGTGCTGTGGAGATAAAGCTGGACATTCAAACGCAATTCAAACACGATCCAAAACAATGACGTACGAACTACTACAGTCGAGCCCAGAAACGATTGTCGAGGGAGTCAACCTCCTGTGGGTACTGGTGGTAACGTTCCTGATCTTCTTCATGCACGCGGGCTTCGCCATGCTGGAGGCGGGCCAGGTGCGCTCGAAGAACGTCGCGAACCAGCTGACGAAGAACCTCCTGACCTGGAGTGTCGGCGTCGCACTGTTCTTCCTCGTCGGGGCGACCGTCGAGGGACTGGTCGGCGGTGCCGGACTCTCCTGGCAGATGAACGGTAGCTCGTCGGGCTGGGTGACGTGGCTGTTCGGGGCCGTCTTCGCGATGACGGCGGCGACGATCGTCTCCGGGGCCGTCGCCGGTCGCGCGAAGCTCCGCGCGTACATCACGTACACGGTCCTCATCGCCGCAGTGATCTACCCGGTGGTCAGCGGGATGTCGTGGTACGACGGCGGGCTCCTCGCGGGCCTTGGCTTCGCCGACTTCGCTGGCGGCATGGTCGTCCACGGCATGGGCGGTATCGCCGGTCTGACGGCGGCCTACGTGCTGGGGCCGCGCATGGGACGGTACAACGAGGACGGCAGCGCCAACGTCATCCCCGGCCACTCGATGACCTTCGCCGTGCTGGGGACGCTGATCCTCGCTTTCGGCTGGTACGGCTTCAACGTCGGCACCGCCGCCACCGTCTTCAGCATCGAAGAGGGCGCAATCGCGCTCGGTGACTTCTCGTACGTCGGGCGTGTCGCGATGACGACGACGATCGCCATGGCCAGCGGGGCCATCGGTGCCGGTCTGATCTCCTGGGTCAAGACCAGCAAAGTCGATACGCTGTACGTCGCCAACGGTCTCCTCGCCGGTCTGGTCGGCATCACCGCGATCCCCAACACGACGACCTGGTGGGGTGCCTTCCTGGTCGGCGGGCTCGCCGGTGCACAGCTGCCGATCGTCTTCGAGTTCGTCGAGAAACGCCTCCAGATCGACGACGTGTGTGCAGTCTTCCCGGTCCACGGGAGCGCAGGCGTCCTCGGGACCCTGCTGTACTCCTTCGTCGCGGTCGACGCCTGGGCCGGCGGTGCCAACGTCGGCTTCATGATCGATGGCTTCGTCACGCAGCTGATCGGCGTCGCGATCATCACGGTCTGGACGGTCGCCGCGACCGGCCTCATCTGGGGCGCTCTCAAGGCGGTCGGACAGGCACGCGTCACGCCCGAGCACGAACAGGAAGGCCTGGACGTTTCGGAGCACGGCGTCGAGACCTACCCCGAGTTCGGCAGCGGCGAGGGCGTCGTCGCCGACGGTGGGACGACGAACTTCACGGAGGTGACCAACGATGACTGACGAGATCAAGATGGTCGTCGCGATGGTGCGGCCGGACAAGCTCGGCGACGTCAAGGAGTCGCTGGCGGAAGTCGGCGCACCGTCGCTGACGGTGACGAACGTCTCCGGCCGCGGTTCACAGCCGGCCAAGAAAGGCCAGTGGCGCGGCGAGGAGTACGTCGTCGATCTCCACCAGAAAGTCAAAATCGAGTGTGTCGTCGCCGACATCCCGGCCGACGACGTGGTCGATGCGATCCAGGAGGGGGCACACACCGGCGAGCCCGGCGACGGGAAGATCTTCGTGATCGACGTGGAGGATGCAGTGCAAGTCCGGACGGGTGAACGCGGACCGGACGCCGTCTGATCGCTCGATGAACGTCGACGACACCGAGCGCCGGATCGTCAACGCCCTCCTGGAGGACGGCCGCGCCAGTCCCCGCGACATCTCCGGGGCGACTGGGATCGCGGAACCGACCGTCTCCCAACGGATCGACCAGCTCGAAACCCACGGCGTCATCGAGGGGTACGAGCCCCGCATCGACTACGAGTCGCTTGGCTACGACGTGACGGCCGTCTTCCAGCTGACGATCGACGGCGACGGACTGCCCGGCGTCCCGGAGCGACTCGGCGACGCCGAGCAGATGATCGGCGTCTACGAGGTGACTGGGAGCCACGACGTGGTCGCGATCGGGAAGTTCACGGACACCGCGGCGATGAACGCACGAATCAAGGAACTGATGACCGACGACGACATCACCGCCGTCGAAACGTCGGTCGTGCTCAACACGGTCACGGAGTACGGGCAGTTTCGCGTCGAGAGCGAGTAACGTCGGTCGGCGAGTCGAATTCGCGCCGGTCGACGGGCGAGCCGTCATCGCGACGACGGCCGCCTCCGAGTATCAGACGCTGAAATCCCGGCGGTGCGATTAAGCGAGTGGCTCCCGATTCGAGCGTATGAGCCTGCAAGTCGACGTGCGGAAACTCGACCTCTTCAACAAGATGGCCAAGGAGGGATCGGGCACCGTCGCCGATCACCTCTCGCAACTGACCGGTGTCGACGCCTCGGTGCGAACGTCTCAGATCAACTTTCTCGACATCGGCGACGTCAAGACCCACCTCGGAAACGACGAGCGGATCGGCATCTACGTCGAGTTGACCGAGGCTCCCGGCGGCTACGTGCTGTTCGTCCTCGATCCCGACCACGGCAAGCGCCTGGCGGGACAGATGATGGGTGGTATCCAGGGGGCCGACGAGGGGTTCTCCCAGATGGAGGAGTCGGCGCTCCAGGAGATCGGCAACATCATGACCAGCGGCTTCATCGACGGGTGGGCGAACGTCCTCGACGCGACCATCGACATGACGACGCCGACCCTGCTGGTCGACGACACGGCGACGATCATCGACTCGATGGGTGGGTGGCCCGACTCCGACCTCGTCTTCGTCGTCGACTCACACATCGTCGCCGAGGGGGCGGACATCGACATGACGGTGTACACTTTCCCCCAGCTCGAAGACCTCGTAGCGATGATCCAGGACATCGACCTCGACACCGACGTGGCAGAAGATACGACGGCCAGCGATCTGCTGTAGTATTACCGCTCGTGCGCCCAGACGGCGTCTTCGACGGTGACCTCTTTCTTGAACAGCGGGACCTCGTCTTTGAGCCGGTCGATCCCGTCCTCCACCGCTCGGAACGCCTCGCGGCGGTGGCCCGCAAGAACGACGACGAAGACGATGTCCTCGCCGGCTTCGACGACGCCCGTGCGGTGGTACAGCGCGACCTCGAAGACGCCATCGCGCGCACAGAGGTCGTCGCGGATGGTCGCTAACTTCTCGTCGGCGACGTCCTCGTACTTCTCGAACTCCAGGTACTCCGTCGGCGTGTCGTCGGGGTCGTCACGCTCGCGGACTCGTCCGGTAAACGTCGCGATCGCGCCGGCACGGTCGCTGTCGTTCGCCGCTTTGATCCGTGTCACGAGCGAGCCAAGCGTCTCGTAGGGCTCGCAGTCGTGGAGCGCCTCAACCAGCGCCGCCACGTCCACGTCGCTCGCGGTCTCGCCCGCCGCGAGCCGTCGCCCGGCGTGGTCGCGCCCGCCAAGCGCCACCGTCGGAATCCGCGCCCCGGAGTACCCCTCGACGACGGCGTAGTCGTACGACCGCGCGAGTTCGTCGAGCGTCTCGTCGAGCCCCCGGTCCTCGCCCGTCGCGAACCACGCGTCGTCGGCGAGACCGTAGCTCACCGCCGCGCCGGCCGCCCGGTGGCGGGCGGTGTCCTTGCCCTCGGTGTCCACGTCGGGGGCGTGCGTGCAGTGCTTGATCGTCGCGACGCGGCCCCGCTCGGCCAACCGCTCGCAGACCCGCTCGACGAGGGTCGTCTTCCCCACGTCCGACGGGCCGGCGACTCCCAGAACGTGCATACCGGAACTGACTGCCCGAGCTACCTATACGTTGCCCAGTCTCTCACTGCTCGGGATCGATCGCTAGCAGACGTGACCCCGTGAACGACCACCGACCACGGAAAGCCTCCGGCCCGCTCGCTAGCAGGCGGAGCCAGTGCGATTGCTGGATCGGACGACCACTGAAAGCCCTCGCGTCGTTCCAGTCCCAGGACCCGAACTGCGCGCGCCCACTGTGTTCGCGTGCTTGTTGGGTCCGGGTTCCCGGAACGACGCTCGCCCTTTCATCCGCCAGGCACGTGGACAGTGACACGAGCTACGTCCTGGTGGATGAAAGGGCGAGGCACGGTAGCCGGATCTGCGACGGCACTATTCGACCGCAGGGAGAATATCCGGCACAGATCCGGCTAGCGGCCGAGGGCTTTCGGTCTCCGCACTGCAAGCGTCCAAGCTCACCTGCATACCAGGGCCCCAGAAGCACAAAGCGGTTTGTACGGGCCGGGCGTTGCGGGCGGTATGGACGAGTTCAGTCACGTCGAAGACGACGCGGCACAGATGGTCGACGTCGGCGACAAGGCCGTCGTCGACCGCCGGGCGGTCGCGAGCGGCCGGATCGACCTCGAACCGTCGACGGCCGCGTCGATCGAGACCGGTGCGGTCGTGAAGGGCAACGTGCTGGCGACGGCCCGCGTCGCCGCGATCCAGGCCGTCAAGCGCACCTGGGACGACATCCCGATGTGTCACCCGCTGTCGATCGACGGCGTCACCGTCGACTTCGAGGTCCGCGAGGACGGCGTCGAGAGCAGCGTCGAGGTGTCCTCGACCGGCCAGACCGGCGTCGAGATGGAGGCGCTCAACGGCGTCACCCGCGCACTGTTGACGGTCTGGGACATGGTGAAGTCGGCCGAGAAAGACGACGACGGGCAGTATCCCGACACGCGCATCTCGGACGTGCGCGTGGAAGCGAAAGTCAAGGGGGCGGAGTCGTGAGCGATCACCGCGAGCACGCTGCGGGCGGCCACGGCGAGCACGGCCACCACGATCACAGCCACGACGACCACGACCACCATCACCACGGTACCGACGAGACCCTTGACGTCGCGGTGCTGACGATCTCTTCCTCTCGGTCGAGCGACGAGGACGAGAGCGGCCCGGTCGCGAGCAGGGCGATCGAGGACGCCGGCCACCGCGTCGCCGTCACCGACGTGGTCGCGGACGACGAGGTGGCCATCCGCGAGCGCGTCGAGACGCTGGCGGGCGAGCGTGCCGACGGAGAGACCGTCGACGTGATCGTCACCACCGGCGGGACGGGGTTGACGCCCGACGACGTGACCATCGAGGCGATCCGCCCGCTGTTGGACCCCGAGATCCCCGGCGTCGGCGAGTACTTCCGGCGGCTGAGCCACGAGCAGGTCGGAACCGCCGCCATGCTGACCCGCGCGACGGCCGGGATCGTCGGCGAGACCGCCGTCTACGCGTTCCCCGGGAGCCCCGACGCGATCGCACTGGGCGTCGAGTCCGTTCTGTTGCCCGAGGTCGGCCACGTCGTCGGGCTGGCACGGCGATGAGTTTCGTCCACGCTCGATGCAATTGACCGGCAAAAATATTTAGCAGCTGTGCGTCGAAACGAGTCTGTGAACGTCGAACGCCGTCGCCTGCTCCACTCACTCGCCGGGAGCGCCCTGATTGGTGTCTCTGGTTGTCTCGGTCGTCCCGACGCGTCGAACACGTCGGAATCGCCGACGACGACCGCAACGGAGACACCGTCGCTCTCTTCGCTGTCGTTGACGGGGGCGGTCGAGACGCAATCGACGACCGACCATCCTGCACGAATCTCACTCTCGCTTGCCAATCGAGGCGACAGCGCTGTCACGGTCCACATGGGTCCGACACTCCTGTTTACGGACAACAGTTCTGCCCAGCTCGAATGGGCCGACGCAATTGCGATCGAACCGGCTGGGCGGGGCGCTGAACTCAGCGCCGATCCGGTCCGAGAAGGTGAGTGCTGGCGCGTGCCAGACACGGCTGTGCCGGTCGTCCAGTCATCTCTCGATGCGGTCCCGCTCGGCTCGGACGAGCCCGTAACTGAAACGTACGAGGTGTACACTCCGGGCGTCTCCGGGACGTGCCTGCCATCGGGTCAGTATCGGTTCGAGGACCAGATCTATCTGGAGACCGAAGATCGACCGATCGTTCTCTCGGTCGTGTTGAGCGTCACCGACGACCAGCAGATCCGGTTCCGCTCCGGCGGCGTCTCGCCGCCGTAAACTGTTCGACCACTCACACTCGACAGCATCTGACCGACAGTATCTTTCTGGCCCGGTCCAAAGCTCCGGCCATGAACCACGAGCAGTCGCGAGCGCTGTACGATCGGGCGCTGTCGGTGATGCCGGGCGGCGTCAACTCCTCCGTGCGGGCGACCCAGCCCTACCCGTTCTTCGTCGAGCGCGGGGACGGCGGCCACGTGATCGACGCCGACGGGAACCGCTATCTCGACTTCGTGCTGGGTTACGGCCCGCTCTTGCTGGGCCACGACCTGCCCGAGCCGGTCCAGTCGGCCGTCCAGCAACGCGCCGCCGAGGGACCGATGTACGGCGCGCCCACGGAGGTCGAGGTCGAACTGGCGGAGTTCGTCCGCCGGCACGTCCCCAGCGTCGAGATGACGCGCTTCGTCAACAGCGGCACCGAGGCGACGGTGTCGGCGGTCCGGCTCGCGCGAGCCTACACCGGCCGGGACAAGATCGTCGTCATGCAGGGTGGCTACCACGGCGCACAGGAGTCGACGCTGGTCGAGGGCGAGGGCGACCACACGGCCCCCTCCAGTCCCGGCATCCCCCCGGAGTTCGCCGAGCACACCCTGACGCTGCCGTTCAACGACGCCGAGGCCGCACGGGAGCTGTTCGCCGAGCACGGCGACGACATCGCCGCGGTCCTGACCGAGCCGATCCTGGGCAACTACGGGATCGTCCACCCGGTCGAGGGCTACCACGAGACGCTGCGCGAGCTGTGTGACGACCACGGCTCGCTCCTGATCTTCGACGAGGTCATCACCGGCTTCCGGGTCGGCGGCCTCCAGTGTGCCCAGGGGAAGTTCGGCGTCACGCCCGACCTGACGACCTTCGGCAAGATCGTCGGGGGCGGGTTCCCGGTCGGCGCGATCGGCGGCCGCTCGGAGATCGTCGAGCAGTTCACGCCTGCCGGCGACGTGTTCCAGTCGGGCACCTTCTCGGGTCACCCCGTGACGATGGCCGCGGGCCTGGAGACGCTACGATACGCCGCCGAGAACGACGTGTACGACCACGTGAACGGCCTGGGCGAACGGCTGCGCGCCGGCCTGACGGACATCCTCGCCGATCAGGCACCCGAGTACACCGTCGTCGGCACCGACTCGATGTTCAAGGTGGTGTTCACCCGCGACGCCGACGGCACGCAGGCCGGCGGCCCCTGTGACGCCGGCTGTAGGCAGGATCCCGACTGTGAGCGCTTCGACACCTGCCCGAAGACCGGGGCGGACATCAAGCGCGCCGAGACCGAGCGCTGGCAGCGCCTGTTCTGGCCGGCGATGAAAGAGCGGGGCGTCTTCCTCACGGCCAACCAGTTCGAATCGCAGTTCGTCTGTGACGCCCACACGGAGGCGGACATCGACGAAGCGCTGGAAGCGTACAAGGAAGCTCTGTAGCTACTCCTCGCTCTCTCCGCTGCCGGGCTCGCCGTCGTCGGTCGTCCCGCTCTCGTCAGCGCTCGTCTCGACGACTGCTGGCGAGTCGTCTGGACGCTCTGGCTCGGCACTCATCGCTCCCGAGACGAACCGCCGAGTCCGACGGACGCCGCCGACGAGCACGAGGCCGAAGGCCGCCAGGGGCAACAGCGAGAGCCCGATCGGGATCGCGTAGCCGAAGAAGACGACGACGTACTTCACCGCCGTCAGGCCGCCGTAGAACGCCTCCATGAACGCGTCGTCGAAGCCAAACGAGGACCGGTAGTTCTCGGGTGGCTGCTCGCCCACCGGCTCGTGGGCGTCGATCCGGATCGTCGACATGGCCTCCTGGCGCTCGAGGGAGGCCTGTTGCTGGCGGAGGGTTCGCAGCTCGTCGCGCACGTCTCGGAGGTCGGTTCTGATCTCGCTGGCCTCCTCGCTGTCGTTGGCCCGGGTCAGCAGGCTTTCGAGAGCCTGCTCTTCCTGCTGGAGATCATCGATGCGGGCCGCGCGGTCGTTGTACTGGTCGGTGAAGTCCTGGACCGAGACCGACTCGTCCTCGACGTGGCCAAGCGCCGCGAGGTCGTCACGGGCCTCGGAGAAGTTCTCGGGGGGCACCCGGACCGTGATCTGGCCCTCGTCCCAGTCGCCACGGGAGTTCTGCGAGCGGTCGCCGACGTAGCCGCCGTGGGCCGCGGCGATCTCGCGCGTCGAGCGAAACGCCCGCGTGAAGTTGTCGACCCGCAGGTCCATCCGGGACTCGCGGACGATCACGCGATCGCCGTCGGCGTCGTAGTAGCTGCCGACGCCGCCACCGCCGCCACCGCCGCTGGCGTCGTCGGCCGACTGCATCCCCAGCTCGGAGCCGCCGCCGTCGGCGGTGTTTTGGGCACCCGAACAGCCGGCGACGGCGACGAGGACGACGACGGCCAGCAGCGCGATCTGTCGTCTGGTCACGGGTATTGTTGGCATGGTTCGTCAGATCGTACGACGGACGGTCGCATCAAGGCCCTGAACGGTGAAAGGCCGCTTTGAGTCACGTCGCGGCGTCTCCCCGCGACCGACGCCCGCGTACTTCGAGAGTCCGAGGCCCGTCCGTCACACCGCCGGTCCCGAATCGGTGAGGCGGTAGCCTTTCCAGCCGACCCGACCAACCCCCGCTCATGAGCGACGACGACATCGCCCTCGACGAGAAGCGGATCTACGAGGAGCGCCGCGAGGAGACCCACGCCTACGTCGCCTGCGAGATGGGCGTGGCGACGGTGGCGCTCTCGGACGACCAGATCGGCCGGTTCGGGCTCGAACACCAGTGTACGGCCCGCGACATCGCCGCCGATCGGGGCCGTCTCGCGGTCGCGACCGCGGAGGACGTGCTGGTCGGCAGCGACGAGGGGTTCGAGAGCACGGAGTTCGGCCCGGCGACGGCGGTCGGCGTCGGCGAGCGCGTCGTCGCCGCCAGCGAGGATGGGACGCTCGCCCGACTCGACGGGGACGAGTGGGTGACACTGGGCGCTGTCGAGGAGGTTCACGCCGTCGACGGCGACCTCGTGGCGGCCACGGACGGCTGCTTCCGGATCGACGGCGACGACCTCGTCGCGCTGGGCGGGGACGCCGTCCGAGACGTGGCCGCCGCTGGCCCCTACGCCGGGACCGCCGACGGCGTCGACCGCCTCGCCGACGGCTGGACGACCGAGCTGGCCGGCGACGCGACCGTCGTCTCGGCCGAGCGCGACGGCGACCGCGCACACGCAGTCGTCGACGGCGACTTCTTCGCACGCGCCAGCGGCGAGTGGACGGCCGTCGACCCGACCGTGTCCGGGATCGTCGACGTCGCCTACGCCGCTGCGACGGTGACCGTCACCGACGACGGCACCGTCGCGATCGACCCGGTGACCGCGAAAGACGGCGCACCGGAGTGGCGCTCGCGTGCGCTCGGGCTGGCCGGCGTCACCGGCGTCGCCGTGCCGTAGCTCGCCGGACCGGCCTCTCTGGGAACCGAAAAGGGGTTTAGCGCGGCCGGTAGATGGGCGAACATGATCATCCCCGGTTCGGAATCGCAGGCGTTCGCGGCGGCGCTGGCCGACGCGAGCGGCGAGTCACTCGGGCGCGTCGAGTACGAGGACTTCGCAGACGGCGAGTCTGTCGTGCGCGTCCCCGACGAGATCGACCGGGCGGTCGTCGTCGCCTCGACGGTCTCCGATCACGCACACGTCGAACTGCTCCAGCTGCAAGACGCCGCCCGCGAAGCCGGTGCCGACGAGGTCCTCACCGTCCTGCCGTACATGGGATACGCCCGCCAGGACGAGGCGTTCCGGACCGGCGAACCCGTCTCCTCGCGTGCGATGGCGCGCGCCATCTCGTCTGGCACCGACCGCGTGCTGACGGTCAACCCCCACGAGGACACCGTCTGTGAGTTCTTCGACGTGCCCGCCGAACCGGTCGACGCTGCCGGCGTCCTGGCCGACCCGCTGCCCGCGGACCTCGACGAGCCGCTCTTTCTCTCGCCCGACGAGGGAGCCGTCGACATCGCGACGACCGTCCGAGACGCCTACGGGCGCGGGACCGTCGACTACTTCCAGAAGGATCGGAACTACGACACCGGCGCGGTCGACGTCTCGCCCAGCGACGCCGCGGTCGCCGACCGGGACGTGGTCGTTGCCGACGACATCATCGCCACCGGCTCGACGATGAGCGAGGCCGTCGGCGTGTTGAACGACCGGGGTGCCGGCCGGGTCTTCGTCTCCTGTGTCCACCCCATGCTGGCGGCCAACGCTCAGACGAAGCTGGCGAGTGCCGGCGTCGAACGAGTGTACGGCACCGACACGATCGAGCGGGCCGTCAGCGACGTCAGCGCCGCGAGCGCCGTCGCCGAGCGGCTGTAGTCCTCACCACGCCGCCTCGTCGGCTGGCGCTCGTGCCGTCGTGATCGTCTCCGTGTGCTCTTCGCTCCTCGAACAGCCGGCAGCCTCAACCGGCCGTCGGCGTCGCTGTCGCCGTCGTCACGTTCTCCGGCCAGCGGGCTCGGACCCACTCCGGTGGCTGGACCGTCGTCTCGCCGACGGCGCTGTACCGGTAGCGATAGTCGATCCGCTCGCGGTTGCTGCCGATCACGTCCTCGTAGCTGACCGACAGCGAGCGGACGAACCCCGAGGGGGCCACCAGCGCCTCGACGCTGTAGTTGCTGATATCACCGGTCACGGGGAGCGAGTCGGTCGTCCCAGTGATCCGGTAGTACCGCTTCCCGTCGACCGTGGTCGCCGCGACGGTGGCCGACCCGATCGCGAGATAGCGGCTGATCGCCACTTCGGGCTGGTGGCCGTAGCGTGCCGTGGCGTTCGTCGCCACCGCCGTCGAGTAGGTGAAGCCGGCGCGACTCACGTCCCGACGGTAGCGCGTCTCGCCCTCGGTGTACCCCGAGGTGTTGACCGGCCGCCACGAGGTCGACAGCTCGTACCGATAGCGACGTTCGTGTTCGACCCACAACCGCGTGTCGACGCGCTCGGATTCGTTCGTCCCGGCGGGACTCGCGCGCTGGTGTTCCTGCCAGACGTACGAGCGCTCCCGGATCGCCGCCCTGTGGGCTCGGGCGAGCCGGTCGGCGTCGACGATCCGGGCTCCCCCAACTCCCGGTGCGATCGCGCTGCCGGTCGACTCGGTAGCGGGCGGTTCGGGGACCGGTGCCGGCGTCACCGTCGTCTCCGTGGACGTGCCGACCAGCCCCCCACAGCCGGCCAGGAAGGCGACGGCGACGACCGCGAGCAGCCCCAGACGCATACCCACAGTTAGGTAGCGAGGTCCATAATCACACCGCCCGACTCCACGATCGTGTTCAGATAAGAGACGCGGCGTGGTGGCGTTCAGGTACCGAAAGCCCTCTCGCGCAGTTGCGGTCCCGCGACTCGTTGCGCTCCGCGTGCTTGCGTCGTCGGGGTTCCCGAAAAGGCCGGCCGGCTATAACGTGACGGCGGAGCCGTCACGCAGCACTCGCCCTTTCATCCGCCAGGACGTAGCTGGTGGCACTGTCCACGAGCCTGGTGGATGAAAGGGCGAGGCGCGGTAAGCGGATCTGCGCCGGCACTATTCGACCGGCGGGAGAATATCCGGCACAGATCCGCTTAGCGTGCCGAGGGCTTTCGGTGTGTTCGCTCCAGTTTGGCTCGCTTATCTGAACACCGCCGCCTCCACGAGGCGGAGCCGTCGCTCACCGACGAGAAAAAACGGAGAAGTTTGGAGCTTAGAACGGCGCTTCGGGACCTTCGTCGTCGTCCCCGATCTCGCCGCCCCGCGAGTCGCCGGGCATCGACGGGCTGGCTCCGCCGGCCATGCCCTCACTGCCTTCCATGCCCGTGTTGGCGTGGACCGTGTCGATCTCGGGGATCTCCTTCGTCATGCGGGTCTTGATCGCCTGGATCGTCATCGGCGAGATCCCACAGCCCGAACAGGCACCGCCGAGCTGGATCGTGACAGTCCCTTCCTCGCGGTCGATGTTCTGGATCGCCGCCGAGCCGCCGTGCATCTGGATCTGCGGGAAGTTCCGGCGCAGGAAGTTCGTGATGCGCTCCTCGAGGTCGTCGCCGCTTTCGGTCTCCGTGCTCATAGTGTCTACACGTGGGTGCCCCGCCTGCTTAGACCTTTGGACTGACCCGTTCGGACTCGGGCAGAGAGCCCTACAAAAGCGGACTGGAGCGCCCTAGCCGTTGTAGATCGCGGTCTCGACGCCGTCGTCGACCGCGACGCCGGCCGCACAGACGGCGTGTTCGAACTCGTGGTCGTACAGCTCGCGGGCGATGCCCGCCGGGTCGGTCGCTGCCAGGTCGAACGCCTCCGGGCTGTCCTTCTCGTAGGTCGCGACCAGCGTCGGCTCGGTGACCTCTTCGACCAGTAGCGCGTCCCGGCGGACCGTCCCGATGACGCCGCCGTGGCCCTCGGCCCGCGTCGTGGGGTCGTCGGGATCGACGCCGACGATGCCGGCGATGCGCGGGGTGTCGTAGTCGTCTTTCTCGAAGTCAAGCGCCAGCAGCGACTCGGCGACGGCGTCCCGCGCGGGGTAGCCAAGTGCCAGCTTCTCCGCGATCGGATCGACGTGAGAGCCGTTGCCGACGACGACACCCCGGTCGGTCTCCCGTACGGCGTTGTACGAGATGTAGGGGTTGTCGGTCTCGGGAGCGTCCTCCGTGGGGCCGACCGTGATCGTGCCGTCACGGTCGAGTGCTCTCCTGTTCGGGAACGATCGCGACGAGACGCGGTACGCGCCGACCTGCGGGCCGACGACGACGAACCGTCCAACGTACATACGCGTCAGTTCGGCGGTCGAAGTAAGGAGGTGTCGATTTTGCCCGTCACCGGCCGAACAGCCAGTGGCCGACTCCGAGGACGATACCGTAGAGGGCCAGTCCGGCCAGCAGCGTCGGATCGAGCCACGGGAACGGCGGGGCCGTGGCTCCGACCGCTCCGAGCCAGGCCGGGAGCGCCACCGCGGCGACGAGCCACAGCGCGACGCTGTATCCGATCCCGAGGACGACCGTCGTCGAGAGGGCCTGTCGCCCGGCCGCCGTGCTAAAGAGGATGCCGGCCGCGGCGCTGGCAGCTCCGAGCACGAGCCAGCCCACGGCCGTCCCGCTGGCCCAGAGCAGCGCGGAGAACGTCTCGGAGAGCACGGTCGGCGCGGTGAGTGTCAGAAACACGCCCGCGCCGAGACCGCCGATCAGCCCGGCTGCCAGCCCGCGAAGCCAGGTCGGCGAGACGGTCGGCGTCCGGGTGCGGGCGGCGCTCGGGTTGGGTCTCTCCGATGCCATGGCTGTCACCAGACCGTGGCCACCCCTATACGGCTCGATCGTTCACGCGATAACCCGGGCGTATTCGCTCCGCCACGGCGGTACGCTCGTCCTTCTCCGTCCGGAGTCACCGCCGTTATGCCGTTCGAACCCCTCGCTGTGGACGATGATCGAGGGGCTTGACGCCGACGTGGTCGGGACCGACGCGGCCGCGACACGACGGGACGAGATCGTCGCCGCTGTCACCGACCACGCGAGTGAGATCGCCCGCGAACTCGCACGCCTCCAGGGCGGCGACTACGGACAGGCGACCTTCGAGACCGACGCCGCCTCCTGGACCCTGAAATACGAGGCCGGCGACGTGCAGTATCTCCGCTACGAACGAGGTGGTCGCGAGATCTACGTCGTCTCGACCCAGCAACCGCCCGCTCCGGGCGCGCTGGCGACGGCGCTGTCGGACTACGACGCGTTCGTCGCGGCGTTCAACGAGCACGTTCGATCGCTCGACGGCGTCCTCGACGACGTGACGACCGAGTTCCCCGAGGTCGCCACCGTCGACGACGTGGTCGCCACACGCCAGGCGATCCTCTCGGAGCTCCGGGAGGTCGCCGACGCCATGGCTCAACAGCTCTACCGCTACAGCGGCGACAGCTACGGCACCTTCACGACCCGGATCGACGGCTCGCGCTGGGAACTCAACTGGGAGGAAGGCCGGGCGGACTACCTCCGGGTCGGCGGCGAGGGCGGCGTCTACCTCCTCTCGCAGTACCAGCCGCCTGACGCTCGCGACCTGCGAGCCCACGCCGACGACGTACCGGGGTTCGTCGAGGCGTTCAACGACCACGTCCGCGAAATCTCGGAGTCACTGGAAACGGTGTCGCTGTAGTCGCACCCCTCGCGATCGGATGGCAGACGGTCACACAGAGCCGTCTCGTCCGTAACACTGATATGCGACTGCCGGATACGATGGGGTACACAGTCCATTGGGGTAGTGGCCAATCCTGAAGCCTTCTGGGGGCTTCGACCCTGGTTCGAATCCAGGATGGACTATTCCTGCGGCGAGCACATTCGCGAGCCGCGCAATCGTCGACGGAGTGGATTCGAACCCTGTCAGTCGCGCGCAGCGCCGGCGATCACGGCCACCGCTTCGGGCTCTTGGTCGCTTCGAGCACCCATCTCTTTGGCACCGGCCGACGACGCTGCGCGTATGCAACCGACCCACGTCCTCGTGCCACTCGACGGGTCGCCCCTCTCGGAGGCGGCGCTGGCCCACGCGCTTTCCGTCTTCGACTGTCCGATCACGGTCCTGAACGTGGTGACACCGATCGACGCGTCGATGAGCGAGAGCGGCGTCATCGAGCGAGACGACCGCGAGGCCGAGGCCCGCGAGTACGCCGACGAGGTAATTGACGAAGCCCAGCAGCGCGCGACCGAGTACGACCAGCCCATCGAAACCGTCGTCGAGGAGGGCGACCCCGCCGAGACCATCGTCGACTACGCCGACGAGCACGACGTGGACCAGGTCGTGATGGGCGGTCACGGCGGCGACGCCAGCGACCTGACCCAGCGCCTGCTCGGGACGGTCGCCACGGCGGTCGTTCGAGAAGCGCCGGTGACGGTGACTGTCGTTCGGTGATCTGGTGTCGGCTCTTTGTGAGTCTGTAACGCTTCTTCAGACACAGAGGCGAATCATCGAAAGCCCTCGCATCGTTCGACCGTCTGGGGCTCGCTTCGCGCCCTGGCCTTCGGCCTGGTGCTTACGTCGCCCGGGACGGATCGAACGACGCTCGCCATTTCACCGTCTTCGGCTTGATACCGTCGGTCGCATCTCTGCGGACTCCCTCACCTGATCCCGAGCACCGTCGAGAGCAGTCGATAGAGGCCGAAACCGATGGCGATGCTCGTGACGAGCGTGATCACCCAGAACGCCAGCGTGACGCCGATCTTTCGCCTGGAAACGCCCGCCGAGCCGCCGGCCAGCCCCCCGCCGATCACGCCGGAGATGATGATGTTGTTGAAGGAAATCGGAATGCCGAGTGCGATGGCGGCCTGTGCGATGATGAAACCGGGGACGAGCGCGGCGATCGACCGGCGGACACCGAGCTGGGCGTACTCGCGCGAAGTCGCCTGTAGCAGCCGCGGCGCGCCCATCCACGCCCCGCCGAGGATACCGGCGGCTCCGAGTCCCAGCAGGAGGATCCCCGGCAGTCCGAGTTCGACGCCGTAGAGGTTCTCCAGTGGCCCGGTCGCCAGTCCGACCTGACTGCCGCCACTGGAGAAGGCGACGACGCTGCCAAGCACGACGAGGAAGGTCTTGATCCCGCGGTCGACCGAGGCCTGGGTGCGGCGGCGGATCCACTGGAAGCTCGCCGCCGCCACCACCAGCGTGAACGCGACGACGCCGAGATCGAGACCGCCGACGATCGGCGTGGGCACCTGTCGCGCCAGAAATCCGGCGACGGAACCCTGCTGGACGCCGGGCGGTGTCGGGACGATACTGAGCTGGACGTTCGCGACGATCCCGCCGACGATGGCCGCGAGCAGCGGGACCCCGACCGTCTCGGGGATGTCGTCACGGCGCAGGATCGTCGCCGTGAGATACGCCAGGCCGCCCGAGACGGGCGGTACGAGGAGCCAGAACGTCCCGATCCGTCGGTAGGTGGCCATCGCGGGGTCACCCTCAAGCGAGAGGCCGACGCCGACCATCGCGCCGGTCGTCGCGAAGGCGGCGGGGACGGGATAGCCCGAGTAGACGCCGAAGGCCATGAACGCACTCGCAGTGAGTAGCCCCGCCGTCGCCGCAAGCGAGGAGATCTCGACGCCGTCGATGAGCCCCGAACCGACGGTCTCTGAGATCGCGCCACCCTGTGTCAACGCTCCGAGGGCGGCGAGGATGCCGATGAGGAAGGCCGCTCGCATCGTCGAGATGGCGTTCGCACCGATCGCGGGCGCGAACGGCGGCGAGTTGCTGTTCGCACCGAGAGCCCACGCGGTCACGAGGCTCGTCAGCGAGGCGAGTCCGACCAGCGACCAGAACGCGATCCCGGTCATCGATTCCGGTCCATGCCGGCCGTTCGACGGGCACTCTCAAAAGCGTTCGCGCCGGGATCGTCGCTCGCTACTGCTCGTGGTACGGACCGGCTCGCACCGTGGCTGCGAGATCACGGACCTGGTCGCGGGTGAAGCCGTCCTCGGCCTCGGCGAACAGCGCCTCGACCTCCTCGCGTTCGAGCTTGACCGCGTCGGGCTGTTCGACGGCGTCGACGGTCCGTTCGCGGAGTTCGCGGATCGTCCCGAGTGCCAGCAGGTAGGGCAGCGCCGTCGCTTCCAGGAGACCGCCGTTGTCTCCTTCCGGGACCGTCGAGAGGTATCGTTGGGCACCGTGTGCGTAGTCGGCGGCCTGGTCGACGACGCGGCCGACGACGCGGGCGACCGCGGTCGAGTGCTCGGGTTCGGCGACGGCCTCGTGGTCGAGGTCTTCCTCGGCGAGCCACTCGCCGGGGAGGTAGACGTTGTTCTCCTCGTCCCAGTCGGCGCGAACGTCCTTGGCGATGTTGACCAGCTGGAGCAGGAGTGCGAACGCGCGGGCGTCTTCGGGGTCTGGCGTGGGGTCGTCGGGATCGGCTCGGGCGGCCTGGAGGTTCATGAACAGCTGGCCGACGGTGCCGGCGACGTACCAGCAGTACTCTTCGAGTTCGTCCAGCGTCTCCAGACGGAGGCCGCCGCTGTCTTCGTGGCGGCGCAGGATGTCCGCCATCCCGGTTGCCATCTCGCGGGTGATCGAGCGCATCCCGTCCTGGACCGGGTCGGGAAACGACCGCCAGAGGCGGACGATGCGGTCGGTCTGGCCGAGGACGGCCCAGTCGTCGCCTCCGTCGGCCGGCGTCTCCGGCTCGACGGCCGCCAAAAAGTCCTCGACGGTCGTCTCGTCGTCTTCGGCCAGCATCGCGTCGAAGGTCTCTAAGAGCTCGGCGCGGCGCTGCATCGGAATCGTCGGTTCGTCCTCGATCGTGTCCGCGGTCCGGCAGAGGAGATAGCCGGTACAGACCCACTCCGTCATCGGCTCGTCCAGCAACTCGACACTCAGCGCGAACGTCCGGGAGACCGACTGGACGGCCTCGAACGCCCAGGTCCGATCGTCAGCCAGCGTCGCCTGCTGCGGCACTCCGGTCATTGTGAGTATACTCCGGCTCGGTGTACAAAAAAGGCCGCCCAACAGATGGAGCCAACCTCGCGTTCGCCGTCACCGACGGCGTTGTGCTGTCCTATTCATCACGAAAGATAGTCTGGGTTATCGTTCGTCGATTCCCACCCCTCGATGTCACGCCCTCGCTGGCAGAACAGTGATGGTGCCACCCTCCCACCTTCCGGGCAAGGATGGCGAACCGCTACAACCACGCCCGCGTCCAGGAGTACTGGCAACACGTCTGGGACCGCGAGGGCGTGTACGAACTCGACGACGCGGCGATCGACCGCGGCGAGGGGACCTACGTGCTGGGGATGTTCCCCTACACGTCGGGCTCGCTGCACATGGGCCACATCCGCAACTACGCGATCACCGACGCCGTCGCCCGCTACCGGCGGATGAACGGTGCGGACGTGCTCCACCCGATGGGGTGGGACGCCTTCGGGCTCCCGGCGGAGAACGCCGCCTACGAGCGCGACACCGACCCGGAGTCGTGGACGCGAACGTGCATCGAGCAGATGCGCGACGAACTCGAACGGATGGGGTTTGGCTACGACTGGTCTCGCGAGATCACCACCTGCGATCCGGAGTACTACCGGTGGAACCAGTGGCTCTTTACCCGCTTCTACGAGAACGACCTCGTCGAGTACACCGGCGCAGCGGTCAACTGGTGCCCGGACTGCGAGACCGTCCTGGCCGACGCACAGGTCGACGAGGGCGACGGTCCGGCCGACGTGCGCGACGACACGCCGGGACACGCCGACGGCGAGGGGGTCTGCTGGCGCTGTGGCACCGCGGTCGAGACACGCGAACTCGACCAGTGGTTCTTCACGATCACCGACTACGCGGACGAACTCGCGGACGGCCTGGACGACCTCGACGGGTGGCCCGACAGCGTCCGCGAGATCCAGCGCAACTGGATCGGCCGCCGCGAGGGTGCCGAGATCACCTTCGAGATCGACGGCGAGCCGATCGACGTGTTCACGACCCGGCCCGACACCGTCTTCGGAGCGACGTATCTGGCGCTCGCGCCGGGCCACGAGGTCGCCCGCGAACTCGCCCAGCACGCGTCCTCGGGAGCGAGCGATGCGGTCGCCGACTTCCACGACCGGGCCGCAGACGGCCGGGCCGAGGGAACGGCCGGCGTCGACACCGGGCTCACCGCGACGAACCCGGTCACCGGCGAGGCGATTCCCGTCTACGTCGCCAGCTACGTCCTCTCTGACGTGGGGACGGGTGCGGTGATGGGCGTGCCGGCCCACAACGATCGCGACCACGCCTTCGCCACGGCACACGACCTCCCGGTCGAGCGAGTCGTCGCGCCCAACGACGCCGAACGCGGAGCGCGCAACGGCGACGACCTCCCGTACACCGACGAGGGGATGATCGTCGCCGACGGGGCCTACGAGGGGCTGGCGAGTGCGGCCGCCCGCGAGCGATTGCTCGATCACGACGCCGTGACGGCGGCGACGACCTACCGGCTCCGGGACTGGCTCATCTCTCGGCAGCGCTACTGGGGGACGCCGATCCCGATGGTCCACTGCGAGGACTGTGGCGCGGTGCCGGTGCCCGACGAAGACCTCCCCGTCGAACTCCCCGAGTTCGTCCAGACCACGGGGAACCCACTGGCCGCGAGCGACGAGTTCGTCCAGACGACCTGTCCCGACTGTGGCGGCCCCGCCCAACGCGAGACCGACACCATGGACACCTTCGTCGACTCCTCCTGGTACTTCCTGCGGTACCTGAACCCCGACCTCTCGACGGCCCCCTTCGAGAACGAGGTCGCCGACGACTGGCTCCCGGTCGACGTGTACGTCGGCGGCGACGAGCACGCGGTGCTCCACCTGCTGTACATTCGCTTTTTCACCCGCGCGCTGGCGGATCTGGGCCTGCTCGATCGGCGCGAACCCGTCGACCGGCTGGTCAACCAGGGGACGGTGTTGCACGGCGGCGAGAAGATGTCCAAGTCGAAGGGCAACGACGTAGCCCCCCACGAGTACGGCGCAGAGACGACGCGGCTGTTCGTCCTCTCGGCGGCACACCCCGGCCAGGACTTCGAGTGGACGGCGACGGACGTGAGCAACGCCTACGAGTTCCAGCAGGACGTGTACCGGATGGTGCTGTCGTTCACCGACGGTGCCGGCGGTCGGACCGAGAGCAGACCGCACGACGCCTACCTCGAACGGGAGATCGACCGAACAATCGCCGCCGTCACCGACGAGTACGACCGCTTTCGCTTCCACCGGGTCGTCACCGAACTCCAGCAGTTCGCCCAGTTGCTGCGACGCTATCGCGAGTACGAGACGCCGTACCGCTTCGCGTACAGCCGGGGGCTGCGCGTGCTGGCGAAACTGCTCGCGCCGCTCGCTCCCTATCTGGCAGAGGAGCTGTGGTCCGCGCTGGACGGCGAGGGGCTGATCGCCGGTGCCGACTGGCCCACGCCGCTGCACGACAGTCCCGACTATCGCACCGAGCGCGAACTCGTCCGGACGACGCTCGCGGACGTGCGCGAGATCACCGACGTGGTCGAGATCACCGATCCCGACGAGATCGAACTCGTCGTCGCGCCCGACTGGAGCTATCGCGCCTACGAGATCGCTCGCGAGGTGAGCCAGGAGCCAGAGTCGACCGCGAGCGAGGGTGGTCCCAGCTCTCGGGACGGCAGTACACCCGCGGGACAGCCGGCAGACGGGGCAGTCGTCGGTCGTATCATGGACGCCGACGCCGTGCCCGGCACCGAAGCGGCAGCCGACTACGCGGCCGAGCTGGCCGACCGTTCTGGCGGGTTCGAGCCGGTGCTGGCTCCAGACCGGGAACTGACGGTGCTGGAACAGGCGTCGTGGCTGTTCGCCGAGGAGTTCGACGCGGACGTGGTCGTCAGGCGGGCCGACCCCGACGGCGAGCAGGCCCACAGAGCCCGGCCGAACAAGCCCGCGATCCACATCACGTGATCGGTCCGCAGTGGGTCTCGTTTCTGTTGGTGTAGCTATAAGACGCTGGCACCCCACGGTTCTCGTATGGCCTTCGACAACGTCACGCTGTTCGAGATCAACGTCGCGGACCCCCTGGGAGACGAGCCGACCGACACCGAACCCGCGAGCGAGCCGGACGAACCGGTCGCCGACTCGGCGACGGCGGACACGGGCGGCAATCTCTGGCTGCGCGTTCTCGGGCTCGTCGCCGCTGTCGCGACGGTCGGGCTGGCGGTCCGCTGGCTCCGCCAGCGCCGGAGCGAGGCCGAGTCCGACTACGAGACCGAGGAGATCGAGCCCGGCGTCGAGCGCGTCGCGGTCTGACACTGCCGGCCGTCACCTCTCGGAGTGCTTCGCCGCTACGGGCGGCGGAACTGTCGGTCGATACACAGCCGACAGCCCGAGAACAGCCGCGCCTTTTTCCCCGCTTCTCTCGAAGCGCCTCGCATGCCGACGCTGGCTTCGACCCATCTGACGAACCGCTACCGCGTCCAGCCCAACCACGCCAACAACTACGACACCGCCCACGGTGGGATCGTGATGAAGTGGCTCGACGAGATCGGCGCGATGTCGGCGATGCGCTTTGCCGGCCACCCCTGCGTGACCGCCAGGATGGACGGCCTGAACTTCCGTCGCCCGATCCCCGTCGGCGACACCGCGCTCACGGAGGCGTACGTCTACGACTCCGGGCGGACGAGCGTTCGCGTCCGCGTGCGCGCCGAACGGGAGAATCCGACGACCGGCGAGACGGAGGTCACGACCGAAGGTCACTTCGTCTTCGTCGCGCTCGACGACGGCGAGCCGACCGGCGTCCCCGAACTCACGGTCGAGACCGACGCCGAACGCGAACTGCGGGACGCGGCGCTCGCCGACGCCGAGACCGACGGGAACGGTTCCTGATACTGCCGGCTGTCACTGTTTCGAGATATTCGCGACCACGGGGTCGCAACGTTCGTTACAGACGTACAGCCGGCAGTATGACCGGTCCCCGCGTTACCGGTTCGCCCGGTGTGCTCGATCGACTGCGTCCAGAAGCGTCGTCCGGTCGGGGTGGAAGGCGAGGTGTGACTCAC
Source organism: Halomicrobium sp. HArcht1-1 (assembly GCF_058933285.1). NCBI lineage: Archaea > Methanobacteriati > Methanobacteriota > Halobacteria > Halobacteriales > Haloarculaceae > Halomicrobium > Halomicrobium sp. HArcht1-1. The sequence continues at coordinate 185,171 of NZ_JBZYDL010000001.1, read as the reverse complement.
AGTCGCAGTCGGAACTCCCGAACTCGCGGACGCGGCTGCCGGCGACGGCGTCGGCGACCGCACACTCGATGTCGACGCCCGCCGAGCGGACGACGTGATCGAGCTGGGTCCCGGGCGCGCCCAGCAGGTAGTCGACGTGCCAGTGACGCACGTCGTGTTCGCCCGCCGCGACGCGCTCGTGACGGTCGACGCGGCTGAAGCCGCCGCTGCCCAGTGCGCTCCCGGTGTAGGCGTACCACCCCGACGGGAACGACAGCGACCCGAGCGCGCCCACTTCGAGGGGGCCGCCCTCGGTCCGCTCGATCAGGAGAGTGTAGGTGCCGCCCGCGTCGGTCTCTTGCTCGCCGGTCACGCCCCGATCGCTGGGTCCGCCGCGAAGCTGTCGAACCCTTCGAGGCGGTACTCTCGGGAGTCGGTGCAGTCGTCGTTCTCCGCCGCGAGGTGGCCCACCAGCCAGTCGTAGGCGTGGACGAACGCCTCGTCGGGCGCGTCGGCGAACTGCTGCTCGACGGCGTCGGCGGTCAGTTCCTCGTCGTAGTCCTCGCGGAAGGCCGCGAGCTTCTCGGCGGCGGTCGCCGCGGTCGCTTCGTCTGCTCCTGCCGCTTCGAACACTGCCTGCACGTCGTCGGCAAACTCGCTCATGTCCGAACGGTGGCCGCCTGGCCCCGTATGCGTTCTGCTTCTGGCCCGCACCGACAACTTTTGTACGGGGACGATCGAATCGGATCCATGACAGACAACGAGTGGGACGGGGCGCGATACGACGACGCGGCCGACTTCGTGACCGACCACGGCGACAGCGTCGTCGACCTGCTCGACCCGCGACCCGGCGAGCGCATCCTCGATCTGGGCTGTGGGACCGGCCACCTCACGGCGACCGTCGCCGACGCGGTCGGCAGCGAGGGCGACACACTGGGGATCGACGCGTCGAGCGAGATGATCGCGGAGGCACGCGCGGCCCACCCCGACCTGCGGTTCGACTGCGTCGACGCGACGGCCTTCCAGGCAGATGGGGCGTTCGACGCAGTGTTCTCCAACGCGGCGCTGCACTGGATCGACGACCAGGACGCCGTCGCCGAACGCGTCGCCGCGGCGCTCGCTCCCGGCGGCCGTTTCGTCGCGGTGCGAGACGAGTCCGCCTCTCGCCAGACCTAACCCGTCGCTCGCCCATCTGTCGGTATGAGCGAGACGAACGTGCTGGGCGAGCCACTCGAACCGTGCAGCACCGACCCGGAGACTGGCTTCGAGCGAGACGGCTGCTGTGGCGAGCACCCGCAGGACCGCGGCCGCCACGAACTGTGTGCGGTGATGACCGACGAGTTCCTACAGTTCAGCAAACGGCAGGGCAACGACCTCGTGACGCCGCGCCCGCAACTGAACTTTCCCGGGCTGGAGCCGGGCGACCGCTGGTGTCTCTGTCTGGGCCGGTGGGTCGAGGCCCTCCAGGCGACGCGCCGCGAGCAACTGCCCGAGACGACGGTGCCGCCGGTGGTGCTCGACGCGACCAACGAGGCCGTCCTGGACACGGTCGACCTGGAGACGCTGGAAGCCCACGCGTACGATCGGTGAGCGCTGTGGTGGCCCCGTCGCACCGCCGTCCGACTGTGACACAGAGTCCTATCGGCGAGAAAAGAGTCGCAGGCGGCAGCCTCAGTCGTCACTCGCGGCCATCTCGTCGTCGACGAGGCTCTCGCCCTCGACCAGGAGCCGTTCGAGGAGGTACTCTTCGATGCCCGCGAGTGCGATCTCGGTCGGCGCGTCCTCGCCGAGGATCACGTCGTGGGACTGGGCTCCCTCGATGGCCGACCGGAACACCGCGGCGAACCGCTCGGGGTCCACGTCGTCGCGGAACTGGCCCTGCTCGATGCCCTCCCGGACGATGTCGGCGATCAGATCGCGGATGTGTCGGTCGTTGTGGACCTGCTGGGCACGCAGCGCCTCGTCGTAGGGGGCCTGTGCGCGCAGCCCCAGCAGCGCCATGTGTACGTCGTCGGGCCCCTCGCTGTCGTCTCCCTCGACGACGATCTCGGTCATCCGCAACAGCTGTTCCATCGGGTCGGCCTCGCTGTCCTCGTCGAACTCCTGCAGGAAGTTCTCCAGCAGGTGCTCCATGAACGAGACGATCAGGTCCTCCTTCGAGTCGTAGTGGTAGTGCAGCAGTGACTTGCTCTTCTCGAACTCGTCGGCGATCGACTGCATCGTCAGATCCGCATAGCCGTGCTTGCAGAGAGCCGCAAACGTGGCCTCCATGATGTCGTCGTCGGTGGTCATTGTTGACTGACTATCCAGTCAGGGGGCAAGAAACTGTCGCTCCCGAAGCCGCGTGAAATTAACCGCTGCTCCGTCGGCGTGCGCTTAAATACGTCGAGACCGACCGACCGAGTAATGGTAGGCTCGAACGCCAAAGGGGACCGCCGCGAGCGCGAACTCGTCAACGCCTTGGACGAGGCTGGTTTCGCGGTGATGCGCGCGCCGGCCAGTGGCTCGGCGACCGAACGGGAACTGCCGGACGTGCTGGCCGGCGACGGCGAGCAGTTCTACGCCGTCGAGGCGAAGTCGAGCGCGGGTGACCCGATCTACCTCGACGGCGAGGAGGTCGAGGCGCTGCTCTTTTTCGCCCGGAACTTCGGCGCGAAGCCACGGATCGGCGTGCGATTCGACCGCGAGGACTGGTTTTTCTTCCACCCCGGCGACCTCTACGTCACCGACGGCGGGAACTACCGCGTCAAGAAGGAGACGGCGCTGGCCGAGGGCACCGACTTCGACGAGTTCGTGGGCCACAGCGAGAAGGTCACGCTGGCCGAGATCGGCGACGACGACGGCCCGGATCAGGCGACGCTGGACGTTCTGGCGGCACTCGACCGGGGCGATCTAAGCGTCGAAGACGCGGCGGAGATGCTTTAACTGGAGAACGTCGTCAACTCGACCCCGCGTTCGCGTGCGGCCTCGATGACGAACGCGACCCGCTCGGGCGGGACCGTCTCCCAGGCGGTGTGGCCCGCCAGGATGCCCAGCCCGCCCCGAGCCGCGACGCTGTCGAGGTACGTCTCGATCTCGGCCCGCCGGAGGTGACTCCGTTCGAGGTAGCACCGCTGGTAGCTCGTCGGCGGGGTGCCCGGCCGGTTCGGCAGTGACCGCACGGCGGCGTTGGGGAGCACGTCGTACGTCTCGGCGGCCAGCGCCCACGCTCGCGGGTCGGCCGCGTCGTAGGGGAACACGAAGCCGTCGGGATCGTACCCCAGCCGGTCGAACGCCGAGCGAACGCCGACGATCTCGTCTCTGAGCGTCGCTTCGGTCGGGCGCACCACCGCCTCGTCCCCGTCGAACGCGGCGTCGATCTCGCCCTCGACGCCGAGGGTGACCGCCGCCTCGCCGACAGCGAGTGACTCTCCCAGCGTCACCGTCGTCGTCCGGTTGCCGTCGGTCAGCTCGTAGCGATCGCCCGCGAGAACGCCGTGTTCCTCGCCGGGGAACACGTGCCCGGCGGCGACGGTGAGCCGTTCGTCGCCGCTGGTCACGTCGGCCGTGAGGTGGTGGGCCTGCAGGTAGCGGTGACGGCTCCCGTGCGAGCAGATCTCACAGCCGGCCTCGGCCAGCGCGGCGAGCTGTTCGGTGGTGAGGTGGTCGTCGTCGCCCAGCCACTCGGGCACGACCGCCACCGCCGCGGGCGCGTCGTGAGCGCGCAACACGGGCAAGAGCTGTTCGTAGTCCGTCGCGTAGCCGTCGTCGAAGACGAGAACGAGCTGGCCGTCTGGCATGCCCTTTCGTTTCGAACTACCGGGGATAAGTGTTGCTCGCGAGCGAGAGCGCCACACGTTTATGACCCGTGACGGGGCCAGGGGCGTCCGTGCACACCTTCCGTGACCTGGCGACGGCGGCGTACTGTCCGCGAAAGCTCTACTACCGACGGCGCGACGGCGAGCCGACGATCCCCGACGGCGTCGAGGACGTGCGACAGCTGGCCTTCGACTACGACACACTCCGGTCGGTCGACGCGGCGCTGCTCGCCGCCCCCATCGAGGTCTCGCCCGGCACCTACCGCGAGCGGCTCGGGCGGCTCGCGCGGCGGCTCGACTACTGGGACGGCCTCGTCGATCCGCCGCGACGGGACGCTCTCCTGACCGGCCGAGAGTGTCGTGGGATCGCCCACAAGGTGCTCGAAGCGCCGCTCGTCCCGTCGCTGGTCTTCGCCGGTGAGCCGCCCGACGAGGGGGTCTGGGAGCCCCAGACCGTCCGGCTCGTGGCCGCGGCCAAGGCCCTCGCCTGGGAGCACGAGACGACGGTCGAACGGGCCGTCGCCGAGTATCCGGCCTACGGCGTCGTCCGCGAGATCGACCTGACGGTCAGGCGGAAAGCGGCCTACCGGAAGGCCGTCAGGACGGCGGAGACGATCGACGGCCCGCCCTCGCGTGTCGACAGCGATGCGAAGTGTGCCCCCTGCGAGTACCGCGAGACGTGTGGCACGACGACCCGCTCGCTGGCGAGCATGCTCTCGTAGGAGTCGGGCGTCGGCAGACGCGACGACGGTCGAGCGGAAAGCGACGACGGCGTGGCACTTAATGATCGGCCAGCCACGCCCGGATCGCCTCGCAGTCTGCCCCCTCCCGGACGATCTCGTCGGCGGCCACGTCGACCACCGTCGACTCCGTGCCGGGCGTCCGACCGCCGTCGAGGACCACTGCCGCATCCGCCCTGACGGACTCCCCGATCTCCTCGACGGTCCGGGCGCTCGGTTCCCCGCTGACGTTGGCGCTGGTCGACGTGATCGGCGCGACTCGCTCCAGCAGCGCCAGCGCCAGCTCGTGGTCGGGCACGCGAATGCCCACGCGGTCACGCCCGGCGGTCAGCACGTCGGGCACCGACGACCGCCGTTGGGCCAGTACCGTCACCGGGCCGGGGAGGAAGGCCCGCATGAACGCCCGCTCGCGCTCGCTGGGTTCGGTGTAGTCGGTCGCTGCGTCGACGCTTGGCACCGCGAGCGAGACGGGTTTCGAACGGTCTCGCCCCTTCACGTCGAACACGCGCTGGACGGCGTCGGGGTCGAGCGCGTCGCCGGCCAGTCCGTACACTGTCTCGGTGGGGTAGATCACCAGGTCGCCCTCGCCGATCGCGTCGGCCGCGCGGTCGAGATCACTCATTACCCGAGCGTGGGCCGGGCCGCGAAAAAGCGTGCTGGAACCGCTATCGGATGACCGCCTCGACGGCGTCGTAGTCCGGGAAGTCGGGCCACTCCGTGGCGACCCAGGCGTACTCGATCGTCCGGTCGCTATCGAGGACGAACACGGCCGGCCGGGGCTCGGCCACGCCGCTCATCCCGTCGAGATCGTTGACGATGCCGTACGCCTCGGCGACGCCGTTGGCAGGGTCGGAGTAGAGCCGATACGCCTCGCCCAGCGCTCGCTCGTCGAGCAGGCGTTTGTGGGCGTACGGCGTCGAGATCGACAGGCCGACGACGGTGGCGTCGGTGTGCCACTCGCGGTCGCGGATCTCGTTCCAGGCGTACGTCGCCGGGAAGGCCCCGTCCATGGAGTGAAAGACCAGCACCGTCGGGTCGTCGTCCTCGGCGACCAACTCTGACAGCGCCACGTCGGCCCAGTACTCGTCGGTGACCAGCGGGCGGGTGAAATCCGGCGCTCGCTCGCCGACCTCGGGGTGGTCTGCGGGACCGAGATCGACCACGTCGAAATCGAGCTCCATCAGTCGTCCCCTCCCTCGCCGTAGGTTCGGTCGAGGTAGTCGACGATGTTCGCACTCTCTGCCATCGTCACGCCCGTCTGCTCGTCGACGATCGCCGGAACGGTTCGCTTCCCACACAGGCGCTTGACGGCGTCGCGCTCCGAGTGGAGCGGTTCGACGAACCGGGATTCGTAGTCGAGGCCGTACTCCTGGAGCCGACGGACGACCCGCTCACAGAACGGGCAGGCCTGGAGCCGGTAGAGTGTGATGGCGGTGTCGCTCATACACCTCCCCGTAGGAGCGAGCGACCGGTAATTCTGTCGGGTGTGTCCGTTCCGTGTCGCGTTAGACGGGTGCCCCATGGCAACGTTTAATTCACACCCTCTGCAAACTCAGACGTTGATGGCTCTTGACCCCCCTGTCGGAGTCGATTCACTGGTAGCCTTGCCACTACAGGTCGACATCTACGGTCCCGTCCAGCTGCCCGAGAACGTGTTTCTCGGGATCGGTGCGGGGATCATTCTCCTCTTGATCGGGCTCTCGGCGTTCTTCTCCTCGTCGGAGATCGCCATGTTCTCGCTACCGAGCCACCGCGTCGAGGCCCTCGTCGAGGACGCCGTCCCCGGCTCGAAGACGCTCAAAGGCCTCAAAGAGGATCCACACCGGCTGCTGGTGACGATTCTGGTGGGGAACAACCTCGTCAACATCGCGATGTCTTCGATCGCGACGGGGCTGTTGACCTACGTCCTCGGGAGCGGCCAGCAGGGACTCGCGGTCGCGCTCTCGACGTTCGGGATCACCGCGATCGTCCTGCTGTTCGGCGAGAGCGCGCCCAAGAGCTACGCCGTCGAGAACACGGAGTCGTGGGCGCTGCGGATCGCCAAGCCACTGAAGTTCTCCGAGCGTGTCCTCTTGCCCCTGATCGTCCTGTTCGACTACCTCACCCGGATCGTCAACAAGGTCACTGGCGGCCGCTCGGCCATCGAGACGTCCTACGTCACCCGCGAGGAGATCCAGGACATCATCGAGACCGGCGAGCGCGAGGGTGTCCTCGACGAGGAGGAACGCGAGATGCTCCAGCGGACGCTACGGTTCAACAACACGATCGCCAAGGAAGTGATGACGCCGCGACTGGACATGGAAGCCATCTCGAAGGACGCCACCGTCGAGGAGGCGATCCAGCAGTGTGTCCAGAGCGGCCACGCCCGCGTGCCGGTGTACGAGGGGAGTCTCGACAACGTCATCGGCATCGCACACCTACGAGATCTGGTTCGGGACCGCGACTACAGCGACGCCGAGACCGAGCTCGCGGACCTCATCGAACCGACGCTGCACGTCCCCGAGTCCAAGAACGTCGACGACCTCCTGACGGAGATGCGCCGCGAACGACTCCACATGGTCATCGTCATCGACGAGTTCGGGACCACCGAGGGACTGGTGACGATGGAAGACCTCACCGAAGAGATCGTCGGCGAGATCCTCGAAGGCGAGGAGGAGGAACCCATCGAGTTCGTCGGCGACGGCGAAGTCGTCGTCAAAGGCGAGGTCAACATCGAGGAGGTCAACGAGGCGATGGACCTCGAACTGCCCGAGGGCGAGGAGTTCGAGACGATCGCCGGCTTCATCTTCAACCGCGCGGGCCGCCTCGTCGAAGAGGGCGAGCGCATCGAGTTCGACAGCGTCGCGATCGTCGTCGAGCGAGTCGAGAACACCCGCATCATGAAGGCGCGGCTGTTACGGATCGATCCCGAGGACGGCGAGGACGGCGAGGCCGAGAGTGACGGCGACACGTCCACACAAACGGCGACCGAGTGATACGCGACGGTGTCGACATTCACCAGATCGGTCACACGACACCGACACACTCTGTCGACAGAAAAGTTTCCACATCTTCGGTCCCGCGGCTCGTATTTGGACCTGTTCTAGTAGAAATAAGGAATATGTTGCTGTATGGCCGAAGTATCATGTACTGGGTTTACGAACGTTCGGTTACGATGGTTCACTCCCCAGATCGGCACGACGATACTGTCCCGATCGGCACGCGAACGCGAGCGGTAGACGACGGTGTGAGCGACACTGACCGTGCTTCGGACGACTCGGCTGGCGCGACGGAGCGCGATGCGACGCCGATCGTTCCCCACACCCGGGTGCCAAGATAGTCGGCGGATCAGCGCCGAGTCTGCCGTTTCGTCGTCGACTACAGGATGGACACGGCCGTGAAGACGCCGTAGCCGAGCCCGAGCGCCAGCGCCAGCGAGGCGACCCACGCCAGCACCGTCTTGCCCATCTTCTCGCCGCTGACCGATCCGCCGCCAGCGGCCGCGCCGCTTCCGATGATCGAGAAGACGATGATCTCGTTGAACGACACTGGGAGCCCGACGTAGACGGCCGTCTGTGCGATCATAAACGAGGGGATCAGCGCCGCGATCGAGCGGCGTGGTCCCAGCGACGAGTAGTCCTGCGAGAGCGCCTTGATCATCCGTGGTGCGCCGGTCCAGGAGCCAGCGAGCAGGCCGATCCCGCCGCCGAGCAACACGGCCGTGATCGGCACCGTGAACGTATCGAGCAGCGGGAGTAGTGGCCCGATCGCCAGCCCGACCTGACTGCCGCCGGCCGAGAAGGCGACGAGCCCGCCCATCACCAGCAGGAACCGCCGCTGTGCTCGCTCGCCGTGTTCGTGGATGTCGTACCACACCGCCGCCGCGATCAGGAGCCCGAGCACGAGCGAGACCAGCGCCCGGCCGCCGGTTCCGCCCTCGAAGGTGCGCGCGAGGGCGACCGAGAGGGCACCCGGGCCGCCGTCGGGTCCGAGCCCCGTGAACTCGACGTTCGCCAGTAACACGCCGACCAGGCCCGCGAGCCCGGCGATCGAGAACCGCTCCGCGATCCGGTCTGCGCGCAGCAGTTTCGCCGTCAGGAAGCCGACGAAGCTCCCGGCGAACGGCGTCAATACCCACAGCAAGGCGATCTGCTGGTACTTTGGCCAGGCTGGCTGGCCGCCCATCGCCAGCCCGACGCCGACGACCGCGCCGGTGACGGTAAAGGCCGTCGCGATCGGGTAGCCGGCGAAGACGCCGATTGCGACCAGCACCGCCGCAGTCAGCAGCGCGATCGTCGCCGCGATCGCCGAGAGGCCCCCACCGTCGGGGAAGAGTATGAGGCCGCTCCCGACCGTCTCTGTGACGTTGGCCCCCTGTAACACCGCTCCGAGCAGACCCAGAATACCGACGAAAAAGCCTGCCCGCATCACCGAAATGGCGTTGGCCCCGACCGCCGGTGCGAACGGCGTCGAGCCGGACGATCCCGCACCGATCGCCCAGGCCATGAACAGACTCGCTGCGGCGGCGATCACGAGCGTTCCGAGCGTGCTCCCAGCAACCATCTGTCACCGGTTTTCGCCGGCCAGCGTATTAGGCTGTCGACTGGTGGGAAACAGCCTCATACTACCGGCTGTAACTTCGCGAAAATCTTCGCCACCCCGGGGGTGGCGAAATCGGTCACAGATGTACAGCCGGCAGTATCAGTTGCTCCCGCTCTCGACTGGGTAGAAGGCGTCGGAGTGGCCGTAGTCGCTGGTGTCTCGGTGCAGTGCCCACATGCTGACGTTCCCGATCCCCTGCTGTTTCGCGAAGTCGGCGACGTTCTGGGAGTCGCTGACCGACCACTCGGACTCGTTCACGTTGGGGAGGAACCCGAGCTTCGCACGCCGCTGTGCCTCGCTCTTGTCTGGATAGACGTTGCTCATCCAGTCGACCGTGCCTTCGACGGCCGATTTGACCCGTTCGGGAGTCGTGTCCACGTCCGTCCAGTCCATCGTCATGATGTTGATGTACTCCAGTTCGACGCCCTTGTCCAGCGCGTCGGTGATCATGTCTTTCCCGGGACAGTGATCGGCGTTGACGATCCCGGACGGTCTGGCGGCGACCGTGTACGTGACTTTCACGTCCGGCCGCTCGGACTGGATCTGTGCCAGCGCCTCGTTTCGCATCTCGTAGTAGGTGCCGTCACGGCCCGGCTCGTCGTAGTTCTCGTCGTCGATGTCGATGTGCGTCACGCCGAGCGTGTCGAGGACCGTCTCGTAGGCGCTTTTGACCTCCGAGACGCTGCTCGCGTCGCGGGCGACGATCCGGCCGTCCCAGCCGCCCATCGCGACCCACACGTCGTAGCCCTCGTCCTGGAGCGTGCTGATCTTGTCGGCGTGGTCCGAGAGCGGCCGGTCGCCGTCCGCGGTGAGCCACGCGGGGGTGACCGTCCCGTCGTCGGTGCCGTCGCCGACGAACGAGAGGACGACGCGGTCGGTGCTCGCGTTCCGTGTGTCTCCGAGAATGTCGCCCCACGTTCCGAGGTACGGCGTGAAGATCGCGTCGCTGCTGCCCGACGAGGAGCTGACGGAGATTCCCGTCGTCGCACTGTCGGTGGCCCCGTCGTCGTCGGTGACGGTGAGTGTGACGGTGTAGTCCCCGGTCGCGTCGTAGCTGTGACTCGTCGTCGCTCCGGTCGCCGTCGTCCCGTCGCCCAGCTCCCACTCGTAGCTGGCGATCGACCCGTCGGCGTCGGACGATCCCGACCCGTCGAGGTCGACGGTCGTTCCGGGTTCGACGGTCGTCGAGGACGCGCTGACCGACGCCGTCGGCCCCTCGTTGCCCGTTCCACCGTCGCCGTCACAGGACCCTTCGAGCGTCCAGACGGCCTCGCTTTCGGCGGGGGCGGTGCCCCGCGTCCACCACTCGGCGGTCCAGAGGGACCCCTCGTAGGTCACCTGATCGCCGCCGTTGTAGGTCGCGTCTGGGTCCCACTCGGCGACGTTGCTACAGTCCGTCGCGGCCACGGTTGTGCCAGCGCCAGCCGCGAGGACGAACGTACTCGATACCGCACGAATGAACTCTCTGCGTGAATTGTCCATAGTTGTCACTCTCGGAGGCAGTCGTTGGCCCCAACCCCACGCGTCCCATGCCAGTGGTGTGTCGGACGACCTCGGGCGCTCGACAGCCCGACGGTCGCCGCCGCGAACCGGGAAGGGCCGAACCTCCGTCGAAGACGTTGTGAGAATCCCACATAAGTCCTTCATAATTTTACACAGTTATTCGGGAAGTACGGAACTGTTACCGCAGAGTCCGGCTTCGAATTAACGAATTTTATCTACTGATACAAAACGACTTACAGGAGACACTCAGGGCACCCGGATTTTCATTATAGGGAAACAACTCCGTGAGTAATTCTGGCGTGTGCGATTCGGTACCGTGATTCTTCCAGAAATAGTGGCCGTAATCTGGATCCGCAGTCGCTCTCTCTCCGAAAATTCTCCGCCGCTTGGTCCCGTTTCTCACGGCGTCAGTTCGTCCGTCTGTCCGTCTGTCTTCCCGACGCCAAACCGAAATTTCGCTCGGCTTCCCTCGCTCAGTTCGGTTTGGCGTCTCCCGGATACGAACCCGAAATCAAACGCTGACAGAGCAGCGTTTAGTTCGTCTTCGCATCCGTCTCCTCGTCGCCCGTCTCTTCCTCGCTCACCTCTACGCCCTCCGCCGTGGCGGCGGCCTCGATTTCTTTCTCGGTGTTGACGTGCCACCGGTCGACGTCGCTGTCGAAGTCCGCCAGGCGGTTCGAGACCCGTTCCTTGAGGTCGTCGTCGTTGACGTTGATCTCGAAGATGTACTCTGGGCGGTCGTCGCCGTTGACCCGCTGGAGGTTCGCACTCACGAGCGCGTTGTCGAAGTAGTACGGTGCGATCTGGGTCATCACGTTCTTGTAGACGGTGTCTTCGACCGTCCGCAGGGCCTTGCGGCTGGCCGAGTCGGCGGCGCGGGCGACGTAGTCTAAGCTCTCGCCCCACGACTCGACGGCCTCGTCGGGCTCGTCGAGGTTCTCGTAGGAGTCCGCGAGCTTCTCGCCGGCCGTCCGGAGGTCGTCGTCCGGATCTTTCCCGGCCTGTTCGCCCTTGCCCTCGTCGACGCGAGCCTGTTCGGCGGTCTTCTCGTTGACGTCCTCGTCGAGCCGCTCGTGGCTCTTCGGTCGCCACTCGTCGAACTCTTCGAGGGCGTCGCCGTCGACTGGCCGGTCGACGCGCTCGTCGGTCGCCAGCTCTCGCAGCGCCTGGACGATCCGCTCGCCGTGTTCGACGACGTCGACCCAGCCACCGCGGCGCTTGAAGCCTGAGACGCTCTCTTCTATGTTTTCCATGGTCGGTTAGAACAGCTGGTGGACGTGGTGCCCATCCGTTGGTGCTGGCGAGTTTTGTCGCTACACCACCATAAGCTTTCGTCGGACGCGTGGTACCGATCGGCACGGACAGCCGCGCGCGCGACGATCGCAGAACTCTCTCGTTCCAGTGTAGGACCTGCTTACCGGCCGTTTCGGATCTCATAACGAAATGCCGTCGGCGGTACGACTGGTCTATGGGCGATCACACCAGACGACGATTCATTCGCGCGACTGGACTCGTGGGCGTCACCGCACTCGCCGGCTGTGCCGGCGACGACGGCGGCGGCGGTGCGGAAGACTCGCCGACCGAGACGGGGATGGACGAGGGTGGCGACGAGACGGAGGGTGACATGGACGAGACGGCCACCGACACCGAATCGTCTGACGGCGGCGACGGCCAGGTCGACACCCGCCTCTCGTGGCACGCCGGTGGGACCGGCGGCACCTACTTCCCGCTCTCGAACGAGTTCAAGACAGTCGTCGAGGACAACACCGACTTCACGCTGAACGTCCAGTCGACGGGGGCCAGCGTCGAGAACGTCGGCAGCCTCGCCAACGGGAACGCCGACTTCGCACTGATCCAGAACGACATCGCGTACTTCGCGAAGAACGGCACCGGTATCGACGCGTTCCAGGACAACGCCATCGAGAATCTGCGCGGCGTCGCGACGCTGTATCCGGAGACGATCACCATCGTGACCCTCGCCGACACCGGCATCTCGCAGCTGTCTGACCTCTCGGGGGCGACGATCAACACGGGCGATCTGGGCAGCGGCACGCAGGTCAACGCCAACCAGATCCTCGAAGCCGTCGGCATCACCGACTTCGAGGAGCAAAACGCCTCGTTCTCGCAGGCGGCCGACCAGCTCCGGAACGGCGACATCGACGCCGCCTTCGTCGTCGGGGGCTGGCCGGTCGGCGCGATCGAGGATCTGGCGACGACCAACGACATCGCGATCGTCCCCATCGACGGCGACAACCGTACGGCGGTCAAGGACGCGGCGTCGTGGTTCGCCGACGACACCATTCCGGGCGGAACGTACTCGGGCGTCTCCGAAGACGTAGAGACCGTCGCCGTCCAGGCGATGATCGCGACCAACGCCGACGTGCCCGAAGCGACGGTCGAGACGGTGACCGCGGCGATCTTCGACAACGTCGACGCGCTGACGATCAAGACGGAGTTCATCGGCGTCGACTCGGCACAGGACGGGATGTCGATCGAGCTCCACCCCGGCGCGGCGGCCTACTTCGACGCCTGATCCGATGGGGTGGCTCCGTCCCGGACTGGTCGCTGCGGTCCTCGTGACGGCGGCCGTCGGCGTCTCGCTGCCGGCCCAGCAGACGCTGGTCGTCTCGTCGGTCGACTCTGGTGACGTACTCCTCCAGACGCCGGTCGAGGAGGACACGCGCGTCGCGCTGGCGTACACCCACAGCGTCGAGCGCACGCGCGTCGTCGACACGTACCGGGTCCGCGACGGCCACTTAGAGATGACCCGGATGGCCTTCGACTCGTACGGCTGGGGGCTGCCGGCCGACGCCAACGTCACGCGGGTGAACGGCTCGTTCGTCTACGACCCGCCGGGGACGTTCGAGACGATCACGGTCAAGCCGGGGCGCATCGCCGGCCACCGCCTCCACGTCGGTGACCGGCGCTACGACCTGGTGAACCGTTCGAACGCACGCGCCGTTCGCATCACCGTCGAACGCCGGTCGGTGGTTTGGGCGGCAGTCGAGCACGTCACAGCATGACTCCTCGCATCACCGATACCGACGTCGCGGCCGACGACCTCCTCCAGGAGATCGAACGCAAGCGATCGCTGCGGCGGGTGGCGAGCGTCGTCGTCTCGATCGTCGGCGTCCTCTTTTCGGCCTACCAGATGTGGTTCGCCGCCCGCGGGTTCGTCTTCGCCGTCGAGGTGCCCGTCCTCGGCGAGGTCGAACTCGCCTCCCTGCAGCTGTTGCAGATCAACGCCGTCCACGTCGGGTTCGCGCTCGTCCTGACGTTCCTGTTGTACCCCGGCACCACGGGCGACGGGCGAGTATCGCGGGCCTGTCGCCAGCTCCGAGCGCGGACGGCCTCCCGGCTCGGTCCCGACAGCCCGCTGGTCTCGGCGATGGACGCGGTCGGCGACGGACTGGCCTGGCTGCTCGTCGATCCCGACCTCGACCGCGTGACGCCGTCGGATCTCCTCCTGATCGCCGTCACGGTGCTGTCGAGTGCGTACTTCGTCACCGACTTCCAGGAGATCCAGCGCATGCGCGCGCTGGGGCTGCCCGCCGGCCGCCCGATCCAGGAGGTGTTCTCGTTCCTCGATCCGGTGGCCGGCCTGCTCGGCCCGCTGACGGACGTGTCCTACGCGTTCGTCCTGGGGGTCGTCGGCGTGCTGCTCGTCCTGGAGGCGACCCGGCGAGCGATCAGCCTCTATCTCGTCGTCATCGTGGGCGCGTTCATCGTCTACGCCCGCTTTGGCGTGTTGATCCCACAGGACGCGGCCTACGTCGGCGTCCTCTCGATCCCGGAGCTGACGTGGCCCTCGATCGTCCAGAACCTCTGGTACAACACGGAGAACGGCGTCTTCGGTATCCCGGTGACGGTGTCGGTGCAGTTCATCTACATCTTCATCCTCTTTGGCGCGTTCCTGGAGATGTCCGGTGCAGGCCAGTGGTTCATCGATCTCGCGTACGCGGCGACGGGCACGCGCAAGGGCGGGCCCGCGAAGGCGTCGATCCTCGCAAGTGGTTTCATGGGGACGATCTCCGGCTCGTCGATCGCCAACACGGTCACGACCGGCGCGTTCACCATCCCGCTGATGAAACGGTCTGGCTACTCCCCGGAGTTCGCCGGTGGCGTGGAGTCTTCGGCCTCCTCTGGCGGCCAGATCCTCCCGCCGGTGATGGGTGCCGCGGCCTTCCTGATCGTCCAGTACACCGCGACGCCCTTCGCAGACGTGATCGTCGCCGCCGCGATCCCGGCCGTCGTCTTCTTCTTCGGCGTCTGGGTGATGGTCCACTTCGAGGCCTCGCGGCTGGGTATCGGCGGGCTCGATCCCGACTCCGTCGTCGACATCCGCGCTCACCTGCGGACCGGGTGGTTCTACCTCGTTCCCATCTTCCTCCTGCTGTACTACCTCATCGGCGCTCGGCTCTCGGTCGCGCGCTCGGCGTGGTTCACGCTCGTGGCCATCGTCGCCCTGATCACGCTCGTCGCGGCCTACAGCGACGAGACGCGCGGTCGTCTCGTCGCCATCCTCCTCGTGCTCGGTACGGGGCAGTTCCTCGCACAGTGGCTGACCGGCGCGTCGCTCGTCGCCGCACTGAGTGGCGGCGGTCCGGGCGGACAGTCGATCGGCGGGGCCGTCTCGGCGACGCTTGGCACCGTCGGCTGGCTGTCGATCGCGGCGGGCGCGCTGACACTGCTCTCGAAGCCGCGCCTGACCGCGTCGTGGCTCGCGCTCGACCCAGCGGTCGACGAGGCTGCCGACGAGATCTCGACGGCCGTCGGTCGCCCGGCGGCGGGTGACAACGGGCTCGTCCGCCTCGGCACCTTCGTGCTCAAGTCGATGGACAGCGGTGCCAGAACGGCGGTCCCGGTCGTCGTCGCGGTCGCGGCCGCCGGCATCATCCCCGGCGTGATCAGCGTCTCCGGGCTGGGGCCGAACCTGGTCGCGCTCATCCGTTCGCTGGCCGGCGGCTCGCTGGTCCTCCTGCTGGTCATCACCGCCATCGCGTCGATCATCCTCGGGATGGGGATGCCGACGACGGTCACCTACATCATCCTCGTGTCGATGCTGGGGCCCGCGCTCGTGACCTTCGGCATCCCCGAACTCGCCGCGCACCTGTTCATCCTCTATTTCGGCGTCATCGCCGACATCACGCCGCCGGTGGCCGTCGCCGCCTACGCGGCCTCGGGCATCGCGAAGTCGGACCCCTTCCAGACGGGCATCGAGGCGTTCTCGCTGTCGCTCAACAAGGCGATCGTTCCCTTCGCGTTCGTGCTGGTCCCCGGCATCGTCCTGCTGCGCGAGAAAGACGACGCGGCGGAGCTGCCGCTGGGCGAGAAGTTTCGCGTCGCCACGCTGGCCGACCTGGCAGAGCTTGGCTGGTCGCTCCCGGAGGTGTTCGTCCCCGTCGTCGGCGTCTTCCTCGGCGTCGTCGCGCTGGCCGGCACCGTCATCGGCTTCGTCTACGCGCCCCTCGACCGCTGGGAACGGGCCGGACTGGCGGTCAGCTCTCTCCTGCTGATGGCCCCCGGACTCCCGGTGTCGGCCGGCTACGACGTGACGGCGCTGCTGGGGCTCGGCGGCGGTTCGGTCTCGCTGACCGCCGACCTGTTGCTCCGGGCCGTCGGACTCGCGATGCTGGTCGCGCTGCTGGCGAAGAACCGGCGGGCGGCCCCCCGCGGCGATTCCGGAGCGGCCGCCGACGCCGCGTAGCCGGGGTAATACTATCGGCTGTACATCTGTGACCAATTTCGCCACCCCGGGTGGCGAAGCTCGTCACGAAGGGACAGCCGGCAGTATAAGTCCAGCGTAGAACCGTCTCTCGGCCCGCCACCCGTCCTTACCGTCGGATAAGTGTGAACTGTTCCGGATTCGAATCGCATAACGAAATGGGTCCCACGCCCAGCACCGGGTGCATGGACGACAGCACTCGACGACACTTCGTCAGGGCGACAGCACTCACGAGCATCGGCCTGCTGGCCGGCTGTAGCGACGGCGGCGGTGGCGGTGCCGTCGGGACCGACGAGGACGACGGCGCGGACGACGACGGCGCGGACGACGGCGAAGCCGAGACGGAGACGCCCGAGGGCGGACAGGAGGAGACGGAGGCCGACATGTCGTTCTCGCCGCGGGCCGGCGACGCGTAGCGGTCGCCGCTCCGGAGCGATCGATCAACAGTTAAGCGCCGTCCGCCCGTGCCTCCGCGCATGGCTATCGAGGACCGTGGCGAGGCGAAAGTGATCACCCACGCACTGGCACGAGACGAACTGTCGCGGCTCCGTGACGTCGAGACCGAACAGGTCGAGTTCCGGAAGGGACTGGTCCGTCTCGGTCGGATCTGTGGCTACGAGATCATCGACGGTCGCATGGAGACCGAGTACGTCTCCATCCAGACCCCTCTGACGGATACGATGGGCGAGCGCGTCAAGGGGCTCGACGACGTGGTGATCGTCAACGTTCTGCGGGCGGCCACGCCGTTCGTCGAGGGACTGCTCAAGGCGTTCCCGCGGGCCCGGCAGGGCGTCATCTCGGCCAGCCGAGACGAGAGCGCCGGGATGGCAGACGACGGCTCGTTCCCCATCTCGATCGACTACGTGAAGCTGCCGGAGATCCGCGCGACCGACACCGTCATCGTCGCCGACCCGATGCTCGCGACGGGCTCGACGATGGCCGCGGTTCTCGAGGAGATCCGCTCGCAGGGCCCCGATCCCGAGCAACTCCTCGTGCTCTCTGCGGTGGCCGCGCCCCCGGGGCTGGTCCGCCTGAACGAGGCCGATCCCGGCGCGGAACTGCTGACGGTCGCGATCGACGACGAACTCGACGACGACGGCTACATCGTCCCCGGCCTGGGCGACGCCGGTGACAGGGCCTTCCGAACTGATTAAGGTCCCGGACGGTCGACGGGTGGACACCGCAGGTCCGTTCGACGATCCACGAACCCCTTCTCTTCGGGTGGAAATTCGCAAGACAGTGGCCCAATTCGAGTTCCAGTGGAACTTCGAGCGAACGATCGCACCCGTTCTCGGCCCCGGAAATCTAGTCGTCTGACGAACCGATTCGTGCCCGACCGCTGGTCGCGCTGGCGATGCGCTCACGGAGGGTGTCGACCTCCGCGACCGGCACCCGCAGGTCGAACGTCACCGTCGCCTCGTAGCGCGCGTCGAACTCGACGCCGGTGCTCTCGACGATGCCACGCACCGTGCCCGAGTCGTCGTAGTCGACCGTGATCGTCAGCCGCTCGTGGGGTCGCTCGGTCGCGATGCCGGCGTCGTCGATCGCGTCTTTGACCGCCCGCGAGTACGCTCTGGCGAGGCCGCCCACGCCGAGGTTGGTCCCGCCGTAGTAGCGGGTGACGACGACGGCGACGTTCTCGATCTCGCGTTGCTGGAGGACGTTGAGCGCGGGCTTGCCGGCGCTGCCGGATGGCTCGCCGTCGTCGCTCGAATACTCGCGCAGGGGGTCGGCCCGCACCCGGTAGGCCGGGACGTTGTGGGTCGCGTCGGCGTACTCTCGGCTCACGGCGTCGACGAACGCCTCCGCCTCGTCGACGGTGCGGGCCGGGCGCACCCGGCCGACGAACTCCGAGCCCTGCACCTCGAAGGCCGCCTCTCCCCGGCCCGCGACGGTGTCGTACGCCTCGTCGGTCACAGCGGCCGTTGTGGCGGTGTGGGCATACGGTTTGTCCTTCCGGGCAGGCTCACTCTCGCCGGCCCCACACTCGCTTCTCGGGAATCCGCACGCACATGCCGTCGACGATCTCGATCTGGCAGGACAGCCGCGGGTAGCCGAAGCGATCGGCCAGCCGATCGTGCCAGTGCTCCGCGTCGGGCGGCGTTTCGAGTCGAACGCCACAGGTCGCACAGAGTCCCCGGCCGCCGCAGTTGGCGACGGCGAGGCGGCTGTGGGGCGACAGCCCGTGTTCTATCAGCACGTCCCGCAACACGCGCCCGGCCTCGCAGTCGATCTCTCGGACTGCGCCGTCGGGCGTCTCGACGGTGATCGTGGCCATCTACTGCAACTCGATCCGGTGGACGAAGGGCAGCGCGTTGATGTCGGTGATCAGGTCTCCGGGGAAGGCCTCGTCGGTGATGACGTACAGGCGGGGGTCGTCGGTGAACTCTGGATCTTCGGAGATCACCTGCCGGATCGTGATGTCGTGGTCCGCGATGGCGTCGGTGACGGCCGCGACGATGCCGCTCTCCTCGGCGTTGCTGACAGCGACGGTCAGCACGGTCAAATCGAGCACCGGTGCCAGATCCATCAGGCTCGGGATCGCCGAGATGTTCTGGAAGATGCGCGTGAGCTGTTCGTCTTCGAGGATCGCGCTCGTCGTGGCGTTGACGACCCGGCGGTCCACGTCGACCTCGCGGGCGACCTCCGTGTTCGGAATCTCGATGCCGCCGGAGACGACCCGGCCGTCGTCGTTGACGGAGAAGCCCCGTTCGAGCAGCAGGCGGATCACCTGCTGTTGGCCGGGGGAGTCGGAGAACTTCTCCATGATCTCGTCGAACATGGAGAAGCCATTGCAAGCAGGCTGCTTCGGTCTTGGGATCCGGTGACGAGTTATAGTAGCCATTGAAAATCAATGCACACCCGACCGCACGACGGAAGTGCGATCGGTGTGTGAATCGGTTCGGTCGTTGGTATAGATAGAATTATATATTAAAAACAAAATCTAATATAAACTGTTATAATCTGAAGTATGATAAACTGATGTACATGACTGGTGGACTAAACAGGCGAACACTGCTCGAGACGATAGCTGCGACGAGTGCACTCGGAGCCACTGGGACCGCTGCCGGCGATCGGTCAGGAGGACACAAAACTGGCGGACACGACGGTGGGCACCCTGGGACGGGTAGTGTGGACAACGAACAGCAATTGCCAATTGTCGCCAGTGGCACGAGTACACATACTTTTGAACCCGATGGGGAACAGATAATCCACCGACACCGGTTCGAGAGCGACGCCCTGGCAGAGCGGTACGGAGATCCCGTCATTGAGTTCGAACCAGAGCGACTTCCCAGAGAGCGTGTCCCTGACTCTCTCCAAGACGGCGGTAAAACCAGTGTCACAGCCACACGGGTGATCGGGACCTTCGAGGAACACCGGACCGCAGAGAAAGAAATCTGGGACGCGTCGTCAGATACTGTCTCTGCACAGCACCACCTCGACGACGAGATCCCGTTGTACCACTACGAATCGGCTGACACATCCGGCGAGCGTAAGGCTCCGATCAACGTCGCTTGGGATGTTTCCACGGCCTCCGACGCGGAAGATCACTACGACGACGAGTGCAACTGGGTCTCCGCACCGCAGCCAGATGTGAAACGATACATTGTCACTGATGACGGCGTCAAGAGCAACGACACCCGGATCCAGAAGACGCTCGGAGGCGGTGACATAATCTGGCTCGGTCCGATTCCGATCCCGACAGACATCTACGAACAGATCGACATCCGGGTCTACAACTACGGCGAGGAACCGTATCCAGTCCTCGGGCAGGCACACATCGATCCCTGGGATCACAATCAGGACTGCAAGTTCATTGGTGTTGGTTGTCAGGACTGGCAATTCAACGCCGCGCGAACTGCCACGAAGGACTGTTGGACAGACGGCCAGGAACACAGCAGTTGGATCCACTCATTGGACTACAGTGAGCAGGATTTCGATACTCACGACGGGAAGATCGCACTCCTCTCGTGAACGGCACTTATACAACGACCAACTCATGAACCTTCCGAGTCGCCCTGTCACTACGGCACTCGTCGGGACGACCTACGCAGCACTACTGCTCGCGAACACGTATCTGTTCCAGCCGATCGGGCCACCTGGAACCGACCTCGTTTCGACGACGATGGGTGTGGCGTATCACGCTGTCGGACTCTTTCTCCTCGCAGGCGTCGCGATCGCATTCGCACTCTGGTGTGGGCTCGTTTCGCCCGGTGCGTTCGTTCTCTTGTTCACGATCCTGGCTCTCAGTGACCACGTGATCAGCGGTCCCGAGTTCTCTGTGCTCTATCTCGGCTGGTGGTTCACGTTCCTCGTTCCGATCGTCGTCGCCGCAGTCCTCGAATACGGGGCTCGTACGCTGTTACAGGTGTATCCACCCAAACCGCTGGTGTAGTTCGTTCTGGTTCCGCTCTCTCGTCACGCCACGAGGGGGCCGCGTGAACAAAATTCGGTCCCAGCGTGTCCATCCTGGTCGGCATAGAGGCTACTGATCGTCGAGATACGGCTTCTCGATTCCGGCGTCGCCGCCGATCAGGCGGTTCATGTATCCCGTCAACACGTCGAAGACGACCACGAGCGGGGAGATGATCCGACCGATCACGGCGAGTGGCCCGGCGATGGTGAGCGCCCACTCGCGGGCGTTTGCGAGCCCGTAGGACTTGGGAACGATCTCACCGAACACCAGCACGACGAAACTGGCCGCGATGGTCGAGGCGGTGACGGCCCCGCCGGCCGGCAGGACGCCAGACAGCAGCGCAGTCGTGATACTGGCGATCGCCATGTTGACGACGTTGTTCCCGACGAGGATCGTCACCAGTAGTCGGTGGGGGTCGTCTTCCAGCGCATGCAGCGTCGCTGCCCGTCGGTCGTCGCTTTCCGCGTCCCAGTCCTCGGGGAGCGTGAAGATCGCGCTCTCGCTGCTGGAGAAGAAGGCGCTCAGGGCGACGAGCCCGACGATCGCGAGCAGACCGATTGCGGTGAACGTGGCTGGAGCCATATCACACCCTGCACGGGCGGCCGGAAAGGATCTCTCATACTACCGGACACGCCGTCACCCCTCCAGGGCCGTCCCGGCAGCGCCGGCCGTGGTCGTCTTCTCGGAGATGTGACGCAGCGACAGCACGACGGCGGCCCCGGCGAAGATGACGGCTCCGGCGGCACCGAACGCCGCCGTGTACCCGAACTCGGTCGCTACAGTTCGCCTTTCGTGCTCGCCACGTCCGACCGGCGCTCGTCGATCCGGGTGGCGTCGTCCAGCGCCCGCGCCAGTCCCTTGAACAGCGCCTCGATCTCGTGGTGGGCGTTCTCACCGCTCACGTCGACGTGCAGCGTCAGCCCGGCGTTGGTCGCGAGCGACCGACAGAAGTGCTTGGCCATGTGGCTGGTCAGCCCGCCGACCTGTCCCTGTGAGAACTCGCCGTCGAACGCGAAGTAGGGCCGGCCGGACACGTCGACGACGACGCTGGCGACGGCCTCGTCCAGCGGGACCCGGCGGTCGGCGAAGCGCCGGATGCCGCGTTTCTCGCCCAGCGCTTCCGCGAGGGCCTCGCCCAGCGTGATCGCCACGTCCTCGACGGTGTGATGGTCGTCGATCTCCAGATCGCCGTCACAGTGGACGGTCAGGTCGAACAGGCCGTGGGTCGAAAACGAATCCAGCATGTGATCGAAGAAGCCGACGCCGGTGTCGATCGTCGACTCGCCGTCGCCGTCGACGTCCAGCGTCACCTCGATGTCGGTCTCGGCCGTTTCCCGCGTGACGGCCGCGGTGCGGTCGGTCATACGCCAGTAGTGTCGGGCCGGCTATTTGGCGGTTGCGCCCCGCCGATAGCGGACCACACGCACGGAACGGGCGTCAGACGACTGTCTGCCGGGTGCTTATGCCGATATTCGACGAGTGATACGTATGGACGACGCGAAAGGACAGGTCGCCGCGTCGGCGGTCATGCTGGCGGGCGCGCTCCTCTTTTACACGATGGCGACGGACATCGTCGGCGCACTGCTTGTCGCTGGCGGGGCCTACGCGCTGATCCTCCCGAAGTTCGTCCAGTCCGAGGGGCCGGCGGCGCGGTCCTCGCGGTAGGACTGGCTGTGTGTCGGCGAGTGTCATATCTGCGACACGATACTTGTCTTGGCACTGCCTAGTTCTGGACCTCCTGAGCCGGTGTTCGTCCGTCGAGCGCTTGGTTGGGTCGTTCGTGGTTGTAGTGGTGTCTAATACTGCCGGCTGTCACTTCGTGAAGATCTTCGCCACCCCGGGGTGGCGAAATTGGTCACAGATTTACAGCCGGTAGTATAAAGCGTCGTACCCACTGTCTGGCGCTCGATTGACTGCCCCGCCAGTACGTGTGAAAGCGGTCGATTCGCATGGTGACGGTCTGGAACCATTTTTCGATGTGGTTCCGCGTTCGATAGCCGAGGCGACCGCTCAATTCGTGACGGGCGAGGGCAGTCAAATAGCCACCAGCATCGACGAGAAACTCTGTGTCGGCGAGATCGTGTTTCTCGGTGAGCCGATGCAGAAACGCCGTCCTCAGAGCTCGGAGATTTCTGATGGGCTGCACGAGACTCGGTCTCGTGAACGTCGGCGGGTCGCTCTGTGCTTCAGACAGCGTCGGCACCCAATTCCAGACCGCACCATGAGAACAATCGACACCCAGTAACTCTAAGAGCTCCACCGTCTCCCTGATCGACAGCCCCGCCGTGTGGAGACGCACTCCAAACCGCCGGACGGGTATCGCAGTGCGCTCGTTCTCCGGAACGTCTTGATCGTCCGTTTCTAACGTTTCTCTGAGCAGGTCTGCGAGTTCTATAGGCAGTTCTCGCTACGGCCTGCTCGTTCCTCAATTCCTCAACTAGACAGTGCCGATATATCGAAAACGGCTACAATGTGATAGTTTAATCTGACTACATGATCTCTGTCAGGGCCCTGCTGCTAAGCGTTCTCCTCGTGTCTGCCACACTTGCAGGCTGCGCTGCCTTCGAAGACGACGGACTTGATGACTGTGCGCTGGAAGTCGAGCGGACAGATGAGACTCCCGTTGGCGTGCCACTCATCGATATGTCTGAGATCGAGAACCGGATCGTCCGACAGGCAATCAAGGACGCCTACCATAACGAGACCAGAGAGCGCTACGCGATCAGCCTGAACGAGCGCGAACTCGACGCTGTTCAGGCGGAACTCAAATCGCACTCGTCAGACGACGGCTACGATTTCTACACGCGCTACGAGGGTCAGATCCTGCAGTTCGGTCTCCTCTGTGGCCTTTGAAAGCATCTGCTCTCGACATCTTTTGTATCGAACATCGCCAGCTGTACATGGTGGAGTAGTAACACGACTCTTCGTCTATCGCCGATCGATGCGTCGGAATCTGGACATCCGAGCGCTCTTGCTGACTGTCCTCCTCGTCTCGACGGTCCACGTCGGCTGGTCTGCCCGTCACATGTATGATATGGGGGTGTACCATCTCTGTCAGGGGGCCAGACGACGCTCCCGTCCTCGGACCAGTCATCGACAGAGAAGCGATCGACAATCCAATTTTCAGGACGCTCGCAGTGGCCGTACGCGACGACCGGACCGGCTCTGACGGGCGGTATTTCGTCAGCACGAAGTCACACGTCTAGGCGTCCACCGTTGACGAACTACGCTCCTATCCGTCCCGGCCGGACAAGTACACGTGGCACGTCCGATACGAGGTCCGGACGATGGCAGTGTCTTCGGCGTGCTTGCTGTAACCGTTCGGGCTGCCTGCTCAATCGGCAATCGAGACTGCCGCCTGCTCCCGTTTTCGTTCGGCCACTCGCGCGACGAGCACCACGGCGAGGGCGGCCACGAGGGGCACGAGCAGCAGTTGCATGGCCGCGCTGGGGTCCGAGCCGCTGATGATCCACCCCATCACGGCGGGCGCGATGCCGACGCCCAGCGACGAGGAGATGGCGGCGACGGCGGTGACGGGGCCGCTGTGGCGGGGGACGGCGTCGGTGGCGTAGGAGACGAGCATCGGGAAGATGCCGGAGATGAGCGCGCCGATGACGACGACGCCGGGGAGGAGCCACAGTCCCGTCGCGAGGACGAACGTCGCGTAGAAGGTCGGGATCAGGAGCGCGAGGATCCCGATGAGGATCTTGAGGTAGCCCACTCGCTCCGAGAGGCGGCCATAGAGGAGGCGACCGGGGACGTAGCCGGCGATCATCACCGACAGCGACAGCGACGACAGCGCCGCCGCCGAGAGGCCGAGGCCGGCGACGCCGGTCGGCACGACGCTGTCCACGTAGGTCGGCAACCAGAGGAAGAGCCCGCCCTCGACGCCGGTCCCCAGAAACATCACCACGATCATCGCGGCGATCTCGGGCCTGCGAAGCAGCGCCAGCAGTTCCCGGCGGTCGAAGGGTTCCTCGGTTCCCGTCACCGCGGGGGCGTCGAGCCGCCAGACGACGACGGCCAGCAGCGCCATCCCGACGGCCAGCCCGTAGTAGGCCAGTCGCCAGTCGGCCACTGCGAGGACGGCGACGACCCCGATCGGTCCGACCATCGCACCGGCGGCCCAGGTCATGTCGTAGTAGCTGTACATCCGGCCGCGGCTGTCCGGGTAGAAGTGGCTGAGTATCGGCCGATTCAGCCCTCTGAGGACGCCGTTCATCGTTCCGCGCACGAGCGTGCCGACGAGAAACACCCCGAGGAGCGGGGCCGCGCCCATCGCCAGCAGTGAGAGCGCGCTGCCCAACAGTCCGCCCACGATCAACCGGTGGGGTTTCAGGTGGCCAGCCCCGAAACCGACGATCGAGACGACGACCAGGTAGCCGGCGGTGCCGGCGGTGCTGATCAGACCGACCTGCCACGCGGGCGCGTCGAAGGTGGTCCGCAGCTCCGGGATCACCGGGCCACGGATCATCATGATCGCGCCGGTCAGCGCCATCGTCGCGAACAGGGCCGCCGTCCAGAGCCGGCGGTTCGAGCCGGTCACGCTTCACCTGCCGTCCGGTGGTCCGGGGCCAGAACGTCAGGACGTGCGACACCTGCAGTCATAGTCGAAGCGTGGTGATCCGACGAGAAAAGTTTTTCTAATAGTATAAGAAAAGTCCTCGTATGGGTGAAAGCCAGATCAGGGAGACGCTGTCGGCCTTCGGACTCTCGACGAAGGAGGTCGACGCCTACCTGGCAATTCTACAGCGGGGGGAAGCGACGACCCGGGCCGTCTCGGAGGCCGCGGGCGTCTCACAGAGCTACGTCTACGAGATCGCGACCGCACTGGCCGAACGCGGACTGGTCATCGTCGACGAGAGCGCGACGCCGACGAAGCTCCGCGCTCGGCCACCCCAAGAGGCCGTCGACGCGCTGTCGATGCACCTCTCGGAGTTCGAGACCGCCGTCGAGAGCGTGTACGATCAGCCGGCCGAGACGGCGGCGGGGTTCGAGGTCGTCCACGCCAGTCAGACCGTCGAGCGCCGCCTCGAACGCCAACTGGCGCGTGCGGAGCGAGAGGTCTTCGCGATCGTCCCGTCGAACGCCTTTCCCGCCGTCGCCGACGCGCTCGCCGACGCCCGGGAGCGGGGACTGACCGTCTACTGTCTGCTGGCCGGCGAGTCCGCGGAGTCACACGTCGCCGAGATGGACGACCCCGGCCGGTACGCACACGTCGTCCGGAGCTGGGACGGCCGCCCGCCGCTGTTCGTCGTCCGGGATGCGCTGGGGGGCGTGCTGGCTTCACACGGCATGCTCACCAGCCGCCACGGCCGGGGCTACGCGCTCGCGTTCAACCAGAACGAGGTCGCCTCTGGCTTTTTCGGCAACTACGTCAGCAACGTCTGGCCCATGGGCGAACAGCGCTTCGTCGCCGAACCACCGGCGCTACCGGCGACCTTCGAGCTGTTTCGCTCGGGTGTGACGACTGCGGCCCTCCACACGACGGCGGGCCACGACGTCGTCGCCGACCTCGACGTGGTCGCGACCACCGACGAGACGGTCCGTCAGTTCGAGGGCGTCCCGATCCGCGAGGTGCGCCAGAACCTCGTCGAACCGGTGAACAACGCGTTCCCGATCGAGAACTCGCTGGTCGTCGAGACCGACGACGGACTGGTCAGCGTCGGCGGCCAGGCCTGCGGCCTGGGACCGTACTACGAGGAGTACGCCGCCCGCGAAGTGACGATCAGAGACGCCTGACGGCGGTACCAGCGACCGTCACTCGACCGCTGCCATCGCTTCTTCGAGCGTGAACGCGCCCTCGTAGAGCGCGCTGCCGACGACGACGGCGGCCGCGCCCGCGTCCCGAAGCGCTCGCACGTCCGCGACGGTCGCGACGCCGCCGCTGGCGATCACGGGTATCTCCACGGCGTCGACGACGCGCCGGACCGGCTCCGTGCGGACCCCCGCCAGCTGTCCCTCCACGTCCACGTCGGTGAAGAGAATCCCGCCGGCACCCAGCTCCGCGTAGCGGCTCGCGGCCTCGGCCGGGTCCAGCCCGGTCCCCTCGGTCCACCCCGAGACGACAACTTCGCCGTCCTTGGCGTCGAGGCTCACGAGGACGCTGCCGGGGTGTGTCTCGCTGATCTCGGCGACGATCTCGGGGTTCTCGACGGCCGCGGTGCCGAGGATGACCCGGTCGACGCCCCGGTCGAGCAGGTCGATCGCGTCGTCGGCGGTCCGGATCCCTCCGCCCAGTTGCACGTCCGCGTCGACCGCGTCGAGGACGGCGTCGATCGCGTCGGCGTTGGCTCGTTCGCCCTCGAAGGCACCGTCGAGGTCGACCAGGTGCAGCGTCGTCGCGCCGGCCGCTCTCCACCGTCGAGCGGCCGCGACGGGCTCGCCGTAGCGCTTGCCGGTCCCGCGTTCCCCACCCACCAGCTGGACGACCTGCCCGTCCTGCATGTCCACCGCCGGGATCACCGCAAACTCCGGAAACATACGCGTCAGTGTGCCGCCGATCGCTGAAAGGGTATCGGTGTCCCGGCCGCCGCGTCCCGAACCCTTATGCGCACGTCCACTCGATAGGGAGACATGTCACGATCTTCCGGTCCCGGGCTGCTCGCTCGGTTTCAGGCGGCCGTCCTCGACGAGTCGTCGGCGTACCGACAGTTCGTCCGCGCGACCGGCGTCGCGACCGCCGGACTGGCCGGGGCCTACGCCCTGCTCGTCTTCGGGGTCGTCGACCTCGGTGCCGCCGTCGTCTCGACGTTCGAGATCGCCGTCGGCATCGCGGTCACGCTGTTCGTCCTCATGGGGATCGTCCAGTTCGTCGTCATCGCGCGAGCCTACGAGTACGGCACCGAGACGGTCGCCGAGACCGCCGAGCAACTCGAACAGGCCGCCGAGGAAGTCGAGACCGTCGCCGACGAACTCGACGAGACGGCCGCGACCGTCGAGGACGCCGCCACCGACGTCGAGACAGCGGCCAAGGAGGTCGACGAAGCCACGGAACAGGTCGACGAGGTCACCGACACGGTCGCCGATACCGACCCCGATACCGCCGAAGACGCCGCCGAGCGGGTCGGTGAAGCGACCGAACGCGTCGACGAGGCCACGGCGAAAGCCGACGAAGCCACCGAGAAGGCCGACGAGGCCCGCGAGAAGACCGGGACGGCCAAGGAGGTCGCAGACGAGGTCAAAGAGACCGTCGAGCGCGAACGCGAGGTCCTGCCGGAGAACGAGTCCGGCGATGACGACGGCCGGGACGCCGACGACGCGAACGACAGCGAGACGTGAGCGTGTGACACGTGAGTACTGGACACCCGCGAAAGCGGGTGTCGGTACCCTTTAACGGCCCTGGGACGTGCCACGGATATGGTCGAAGTACTGTTTTTGATCGGTATTCTCGTCGCGATCTTCGTCGGGTTCAACATCGGTGGGTCCTCGACGGGTGTCGCGTTCGGTCCGGCCGTCGGCGCGGGGACAGTCTCGAAGCTCGGTGCCGCCGCTCTGATGACGATCTTCGCGCTGGCCGGCGGTCACTTCGTCGGTCGCGAGGTCGTCAAGACCTTGGGGAGTGGCCTCGTCGAGTCTGAGTTCACGATGACCGTCAGCATCGTCGTCCTGTTCTTCATCGGCTTCGCGCTCTTCCTCTCGAACGTGGTCGGGGTCCCTGCCTCGACTTCGATGACGGCCGTCGGTGCGATGGCGGGACTGGGGATCGCTCAGGGGACGCTCGACTGGGAGGCGATGGGCGAGATCGTCTCCTGGTGGCTCGTCTCGCCGGTGATCGCGTTCTGGATCAGCGGCGTCATCGGCCGGTACTTCTACCCGGCTCTGGTCGAGCGTTTCGCGATCCCACAGACAGACGGCTCGCTGCTCGCGCTCGATCGGTCCGGCGCGATCCCACGGCCGACGATGGGCGAGAACACGACGCTGCGGGAGCTGGTCGGAACGCTCCTGGTGGTCGGCATCGGCTGTTACATGGCCTTCTCGGCGGGCGCGTCGAACGTCGCCAACGCCGTCGCGCCGCTGGTGGGCAACGGCTCGCTGGAGATGACGCCCGCCATCCTGCTGGGCGGCGGAGCCATCGGACTCGGGGCGTTCACCATCGCCCGTCGAACGATGGACACCGTCGGCAACGACCTCACCGACCTGCCGCTGCTGGCGGCGCTGCTGGTCGCGACCGTCAGTTCGACGATCGTCACCTTCCTCTCGGCACTTGGCGTGCCGGCGAGTTTCGTCATCATCGCGACGATGAGCATCGTCGGCCTGGGATGGGGACGGGCGACTCGCACGACGACGATCTCGGACACCGTCACGGGCAAAGGCGAGACCCCGGAGGTGTCGGTCGGCGCACTCACCGCCGACGCCCCCGACGCGCCGACCGTCGGCGGACAGGCCGGCACGCCGAGCGAGAAGCGCACCCAGCCCATCGGCGAACCCGAGGACCTCCCGAAAGCCGCGGACCTGTTCGAACCGGAGACGACCGCGAGAGTGATCCTCACACAAAACTTCGTTCCCGCAGTCGCGACGCTCGCCGCCTATCTGGTGTTCAAGTTCGTCCCGATTTTTTGACCGAATTCCGGCGGCCGCTCGGGCGGAACAGCAAAGTCTAACAGTGCGGGGGGCCAACCGAACAGGTGATGCCCACAGTTGAGTACCTCAACTACGAAGTAGTGGACGACAAAGGCTGGGACATGTACGACGACAGCGTCTTCGAAGACGCCGCCGACGCCGACCTCTCGGACGAGGACTACGGCACGCTCGAAGTCAACGAGGGCGAGTACATCCTCGAAGCCGCTGAAGCCCAGGGCTACGACTGGCCCTTCTCGTGTCGCGCCGGTGCCTGTGCCAACTGCGCAGCCATCGTCGTCGAAGGCGAGATCGACATGGACATGCAGCAGATCCTCTCCGACGAGGAAGTCGAGGAGAAGAACGTCCGTCTGACCTGCATCGGCAGCCCCGACGCCGACGAGGTCAAGATCGTGTACAACGCGAAGCACCTCGACTACCTGCAGAACCGCGTCATCTGAGGACCTGCTGTTCTCGGCCACGGATGGCCTGGGGGTAACGACCCCGCTTTCTCCCCGCAAGTGATATCTTTGTGGGCCGATATCCACCGCTCGTGTTATCCTCGACGTTCGACAGTCTCGTTACCGTCCCCGGAATCGGGGTGGCGGCACCGGCCTCGGATCTCCTCCGACTCGTCGCGATCCCCGTGTTCGGGTGGGCGGCCTATCGCGACGTCAAGACACGGCGGGTCCCGACCAGGGCATGGCTCCCGCTCGCGGCGCTCGCGGTCGTGTTGCTCGTCTGGGACGGGTACGGTGCGTACGTCGGCGGCGACCGACTGTTCTTCTTGCAGGCGGCGATCAGCCTCGGGTTCATCGTCCCGCTGGTGACGGCGTTCTGGTACATGGGCAGCTTCGGCGGGGCCGACACGAAGGCGTTCTACGTGCTGGCACTGCTCTTTCCCGCCTACCCGATCTACTACCTGCCGACGACGACGCTGCCGACCTTCCAGCCCGCGATCGGCGTGTTCTCGCTGACGATCCTCTCGAATACGGTCGTCGCGGGGGCGCTGTATCCAGTCGGCGTCGCCGTCTCGAACCTCGCTCGCGGTCGCGTCGGGCTCCCGATGGTGATCGGCAAGCCCGTCGCGACGCCGGCGTTGATCGAGGAGTACGGCCTCCTGCTGGAGACGCCCGACGGCTTCACCCGCCGCGGGCTCGACCTCGACGCCCTCCGGATGTATCTGCGCTGGCGAGACTGTACGCTGGCCGATCTGCGCGCCGATCCGGCGGCCCACCGGGACCCCGACAGCCTGCCGGCGGTCCCCGGCGAGGTCGGGGACGGGAACATTCGGACCGACGGCGGCACGGCACCCGACCCCTCGCCCACCGACCACGACGATCCCTGGGGGGCCGAGGCGTTCCTCGACGACGTCGACGGAGCGTACGGTACCACGCCCGCGGGGCTGCGTGACGGTCTCGACGTGATCGCCGCCGAGGACGAGGTGTGGATCTCGCCGGGTATCCCGTTCCTCGTGCCGACTTTCGCCGGACTCCTCCTCTCGGTTACCTACGGCGACGTGCTGGTGTCGTTGCTCAGGACGCTGGGGCTGGGCTAGCAGAAGACCTATGCGGCGGACACGCGTTCGCCCGCTCATGAGCGACGGCGAACTCGCCTTCGACGAACAGGACCTCCTGCCGGCGGTCGCACAGGACGCCGACACCGGCGAGGTCGTGATGCTCGCGTACGTCTCCGAGGCGGCCCTGGAACGCTCTCGCGAGACCGGCTACGCTCACTACTACTCGCGCAGCCGCGACGAACTCTGGAAGAAGGGCGGGTCCAGCGGCCACACGCAGCGAATCGAGGAGATCCGGATGGACTGTGACGGCGACGCGATCCTCTACCTGGTCGACCAGGAGGGCGGTGCCTGTCACACCGGCTACCGCTCCTGTTTCCACCGTACGGTCGACGGCGAGGTCGTCGGTGAGCAGGTGTTCGATCCCGACGACGTCTACGAGTAGATGACCGACGCTGACGCGGTCACGCGACTCCGGCGGGCCGACGCCGACCGGCGGGCGGCCCGCGAGCGCGTGGATGCGGTCGGCGAGGACGCGCTCCGGGCCCTCCGGACGGCCTGCGAGGAGCTTCGTGCGCTGCTGACGGAGTACGAGGGTCGGGCGACCGGCGACGGCGACTTCGCGGCCTTCATCGAGTTCCAGGACCGGATCGCCCACTTCACGAACGACCTCGACGAGGAACTGCCAGAGCGGACCGTCTTCGAGGAGATCGACGAGCGCCTCCAGCAGCGCCGACTCACCGAGGACGACTTCGCGGCCGTCCGCGAGCGCATCGACGCCGCCGAGGAGACGGTCGAACCCCTCGTCGAGTGGGAGGACGCCCGCGAGCGCTACCGGGAGGCCAGACGCGCCGCGCGGCGTCGCCTCGACACCGTCGGGGACCAGATCGACGACCGCGAGCGCCTGGTCGAACTTGGCGAGGCCGACCTCGACGCGCCGACCGAGCGGCTCCGCGAGCCCATCGAGCGCTACGACGAGGCCGTCACCGACGCGTTCGACGCCTTCCGATCGAACGCGTCGGCCCGCGAGGTACTCGACTTCGTCGAGACGACGGCGCTGTACCCGCTGGTCCCGTTTCGCGAACCGCCCGAGGACCTGCTGGCGTACGTCCACGGCCACGAGGCGGGCACCGAGCCGATCCCGCAGCTGCTCGCGTACGCGGCGTACTCGCAGTCGAAGCTGGACCACTACGTCGCGGACGCCGACGCCCTCAAGCGATCCGTCGCGACCCGCCAGACCTACCTCGAACGGCTCGACGCCGACCCCCTGACCGTCGGCTGGCCCCCGCCCGCCGCCGACACGCTGCGCTGGCAGTGCAACGAACGGATCTCGGTCGTCGCCCGGTTCGCCCCGGACGTGGTGAGCGACCTGCGGGCCGTCCGGGCGCTCACTCGCCGGTCGGACTACGATCGGCTGCGAGACAGTGCCGTCGCTCGCGAGCGTCTGACCGACGCGGAGCGAGAACGGCTCCGGACGGGCGCGGTCGCGGACGAACTCGCCGACCTGCGGGCCGAGCGCGACGCGCTCCGTGACGCGCTCGACGAGCTGTCGCCGCTGGCGTGATCGCTCACCCGTCTTCGCGGACTCGATCGATCGGGTCGGCGAAGGTCGACAGCAGTTCGTCTGCCCGCCCCTGGGTGTGGGCCTCGGCGTAGATCCGGACGACGGGCTCGGTCCCGGACGGGCGGGCAAGCACCCACCCGTCGCCGTACTTCAGCCGGTAGCCGTCGGTCGTATCGAGGTCCGCGACGGCCTCGGTGGCGGCCGCTTCGACGGCCTCGAGCATCGCCGCGCGCTCTGTCTCGTCTTCGTACTCGACGGCCGCGCGGACGTTGACGTAGTCGTCGAAGCGGGCGGCGATCTCGCTGGCGGGTTCCTCTGCGACGAGTTCGAGGAACTTCCCGGCGGTGTAGGCCCCGTCGCGGGCGATCCGGTAGCCCGGGAAGATGATGCCGCCGTTGCCCTCGCCCGCGACGCTGACGGTCTCGCCCGCCGCTCGGAGCTGCTGGATCTGCGTGATGAGGTACGTCGAGCCGATCCGGGTCAGCGTCAGCTCGGCGTCGGCGGCCTCGACAACGTCGACGAGGCGCTGTGAGGCGTTGACCGCCGAGACGACGTGGTCGCCGGGCTCGACGGTCGCCTCGACGAGTGCCGCGAGTGCGGCGTCGCCGTTGATCGTCGTCCCGGTCTCGTCGACGAACACCGCACGGTCGGCGTCGCCGTCGTGGGCGATGCCGAGGTCGGCGTCGGTCGTGCGGACGTACTCTCGCAGGTCGGCGAGGTGTGGATCGATCGGTTCCGGATCGCGGCCTGGGAAGTGGCCGTCGGGCTGGGCGTTGACGGTGTGGACGGTACAGCCAAGCTCTCGCAGGAACGTCGGGCTGGTGTGGCAGCCGGCTCCGTGGCCGGGGTCCACGACCACGGTCAGCTCCGCCGCCGCGATCGCCGTCCGATCGACGGCGTCGAGGACTTCGGTGACGTAGTCTTCGCCGGCTCCGTCGACCGCCCTCGTCCGGCCCAGCCCGTCCCACTGGACGGTGTCGAACTCCGTGGCTTCGAGGCGATCCTCGATGTCGTCGAGGACGGCCCTGTCGAGTTCGACCCCGTCCGCGCCGATCAGCTTGACGCCGTTGTACGCTGGCGGGTTGTGCGAGGCGGTGATCATCATGCCGGGGACGCCGTGACGGGCACAGTAGGCCTGGAGGGCGGGCGTCGGCGCTTCGCCGAGCAGGTCGACGGCGTGGCCGGTGCTGGCCAGCCCGCTGGCCGCGGCGTCTGCGAGCATCTCCCCGCTGGTCCGCGTGTCTCGTGCCAGCGCGATTCGGTCGCCGTCCCACACCGAGCCGGTCGCCTGTGCGATCTGTAGGACGTACGCTGGTGTCACCTCCTCGTTTGCCACACCTCTGACGCCGCTGGACCCGAAGACGTGCATCTCGCTGGGCACTCGTGTGCCGACCGGCTTAGGGCTACCGCCTCCGTCGCTTTCGACGACTGGATCTCGATGCATGTGAACGACCACCACCCTTTTGCCCGCACGCAGTGTATACACGCTGATATGAACCCTCCGGTCGATCGGGTGCTCCTCGACTACGCGCAGGACAAGATCGCCGTCGTCGACCGGCACGGGACCTACCAGTACCTCAATCGAGCGGCGAAGTCGATCCTGGGGTACGATCCAGACGATCTGGTCGGCGAGAACGCCTTCGAGTACATGCACCCGTCCGATCGGGACTACGTTCGGACCCGCTTCGAGGAGACGATCGCCGTCGACGACGAGTTCGTCGACGTGACCGTCGAGTACCGCCACCGTCAGCGCGACGAGGGCTGGGTGTGGCTGGAGAGTCGGATGTCGAACCTGACGGACTCGGAACTGGGCGGCTACGTCGTCAGCACGCGGGACATCTCCGACCGGATCGCGGCCGAACGGGAGCGCGACCAGACCGAGACTCGACTGCGGGAGCTGGCGGCAAACACCGACGACGTCCTCTGGATGTTCAGCGGCGACTGGTCGGAGCTGCTCTTTCTCAACCCTGCATACGAGTCCGTCTACGGCGGCTCGATCGACGCCGTCGAGGCGGATGTCGACGCCTTCATCGATCGTGTCTACCCCGAGGACGTGCCGGCGGTTCGCCGTTCGATGGCGGCCCTCTCTCGGGGCGAATCGGTCGACATGGAGTATCGGGTCAACCCGGCAGAGAACTACAATCGCTGGGTGTGGGTCCAGGCGGAGCCGATCGTCGAGGACGGGGCGGTCGTCCGCATCGTCGGCTTCACTCGGGACGTGACCGATCGCAACCGCCGGGAGCGCCAGCTCGCCGTCGTCGACAACCTCCTGCGACACAACATTCGCAACGACATGACGACCATCCTCGGGCAGGCGGAGCTGATCGCGGACGACCCCGAGGTCGACGCCCCGGAGCGGGCCGCCGTCATCCGGCGGGTCGGCGAGGCGCTCCTCCAGACGACCGAAAAGCAACGCGAGACGCTGCACCTCTTTCGGTCGCCCGCCTGTCCGACGACCGTCGACGTGGCAGACGCCGTCGACGCCGCGCTCGCGAGCGTCCGCGTTCGCTACCCGGCGGCCACGATCGAGACGACACTCGCTGACGGACTGGTCGCGAGCGCGCTCTCGGAGGTCGAGGTCGCGTTCTCGGAACTGATCGAGAACGCCGTCAAACACGCCGAGAGCGACGCCCCGACCGTCCGGATCTCCGGACGCGTTCGCGACGACGAGATCGAGATCCGGATCGACGACGACTGCTCGCCCCTGCCCGAGTTCGAGTACCGCGTACTGACCGGCGACAAACCGATGAGCGACGTGTACCACAGCACCGGGCTGGGGCTGTGGCTGGTGTACTGGATCGTCGACCTCTCGGACGGTCGGATCGAGTTCGTCACCAGCGACGAGACGGGCAACACGATCACCGTCGTCCTGCCGCGCGCGCCCGCTCCGACGCCGGAGTGACGCCAGCGTTCGCGGTCGCTACCCGTTGCAATCGGCTTAAGGTCGCCCGCACACGCAGGTCGTGTATGAGCGATCTCCCCGAGGAGTTCTCGTGTACCATCACCAACTGGGAGTACATCTACGGCCTGTGTCGCCACGTCGCCAACGACGTGAAGGCCGCGGACTTCGAACCGG
Organism: Halomicrobium sp. HArcht1-1; assembly: GCF_058933285.1. Taxonomy (NCBI): domain Archaea; kingdom Methanobacteriati; phylum Methanobacteriota; class Halobacteria; order Halobacteriales; family Haloarculaceae; genus Halomicrobium; species Halomicrobium sp. HArcht1-1. The sequence continues at coordinate 149,714 of NZ_JBZYDL010000001.1, read as the reverse complement.
ACGTGGTCGTCGCGCTGGCCCGCGGGGGCTGGTTCGGCGGGCGCTGTCTCTGTGACTTCCTCGGACTGGACGACCTGACGAGTCTGAAGGTCGAACACTACGTCGGCACGGCCCAGTCCGGCCAGGAGGCCCAGATCAAGTACCCGATGCCCGACGACTCCGTCGCCGGCAAGGACGTGCTGGTCGTCGACGACATCGCCGACACCGGCGAGTCGATCCAGACCGCCGCCGACTACGTCCGCGAGGCAGACCCCGCCAGCGTCCGGACGGCCACGCTCCAGTTGCTCGACACCAGCAAGCACGAACCGGACTTCGTCGGCGAGCGCCTCGAAGAGTGGACCTGGGTCGTCTACCCCTGGAACTTCGTCGAGGACATGATCGAACTCCTCTCGGGACTGATGGCAAAGAGCGACCAGCGAGTCCACGACGAGGACGACCTGCGACAGCTGTTTCGCGAGTACCACGGCGTCGAACGCATCCAGATGGAGATCGCCCAGCCCAACCGCCTCGACGAGGTGCTGACCGAGATGGAGCGACGCGACGTGATCGAGTGGGCCGACGGCGGCTGGCGGCTCGCGGACTGAGACGGATTGTCGGAGCGATGTCCGGTGATCGTTTCCCCACCTCGGGGTGGGGAAGTCGTTCACCGGAACGGGCGACACGATCCGTACGGGGCGACCCTACCGACCGGACGCGACGCCGTTTCAACGCCTTTTAGCGCCCACACCGCAGACTGGCGGTATGGCCAACGACGAACTCATCGCCGCGCTGCGGGACGCTGACGCCGTCAAGTACGGCGAGTTCGAACTCTCACACGGTGGGACCAGCGACTACTACGTCGACAAGTACGTCTTCGAGACGAACCCGGAGTGTCTGGCACTGATCGGCGAGGCCTTCGCCGAGACGCTCGCGGGGGCCGACTGGTACGCCGACGACACCACGCTCGCGGGCGTCGCACTGGGTGCGGTCCCGCTGGTGGCCGTCACAAGCGTCGAGACGGGCACGCCGTACGTCATCGCGCGCAAGCAACAGAAGGAGTACGGCACCGCCAACCTCATCGAGGGCGACCTCACCGAGGGCGAGGAGGTCGTGATCCTCGAAGACATCGCGACGACCGGCCAGAGCGCCGTCGACGCCGCCGAGGCGCTGCGTGAGGCGGGTGCGACGGTCTCCCGGGTCCTCGTCGTCGTCGACCGCGAGGAGGGTGCCGCCGGGAACCTCGCCGAGCACGACCTCGAACTGTCATCGCTCGTGACGGCGTCGGAGCTGCTGGCCGACCAGCCCGACGACGCTGCCGAGTGAGCGCCCACTCCTCAAAACGCTAACTGGTCGCCACCGTTCTCGTCACGTTTAACAGCGACAAGACTGAGTGACAGGTAGATGGGCGTATTCGAACGATTCTTCGGACTTGACGAACACGACACCGACGTTCGGACGGAGGTGCTCGCCGGTCTGACGACGTTCCTGACGATGAGTTACATCGTCGTCGTCAACCCCTCGATTCTGGGACAAGCGATCGACGTCGCTGGCCGGACCGACGCACAGACCAGACAGATGCTCACCGTCGTGACGATCATCGCCGCGGCGGTCGCGACGCTCGTGATGGCGTTCTACGCCAACCGTCCCTTCGCGCAGGCACCGGGGCTCGGCCTGAACGCCTTCTTCGCGTTCACCGTGGTCCGCGGGCTCAATGTCCCCTGGGAGACGGCGCTCGCCGCCGTCGTCGTCGAGGGCGTGCTGTTCATCGTCCTGACGATGGCCGGTGCTCGCGAGTACATCATCAGACTGTTCCCCAAACCGGTGAAGTTCGCCGTCGGAGCGGGGATCGGCCTGTTCCTGGCGATCATCGGGCTGGAGGCGATGCACGTCGTCGCTTCCGACCCTGCGACCTTCCTCCAGTTCAACCCCGTCTTCGCCACCGACCCCATCGCGATCATCTCCGTCGTCGGCCTGTTCCTGACGTTCGCGCTGTACGCCGCCGACGTGCCCGGCTCGATCGTGATCGGGATTGTCGTCACGACGCTCGCCTCCTACGCCGCCGACGCACTGGGCTACGTGCCCGCCGACCCCACCGTCCCGTCGCTGGAGGGCGTCTTCCTCTACACTCCCACTTCACTGACGGGGACGACCGACGTGGTCTACTCGGTGGCGGGGTACGACATCACGCCGCTGATCGGCGCGTTCCTCCGCGGGTTCTCGAACGTCGACGCGCTGGGCTTCTCGCTGATCGTGTTCACGTTCTTCTTCGTGGACTTCTTCGACACCGCCGGGACGCTGACCGGCGTCTCCCAGATCGCGGGCTTCCTCGACGAGGACGGCAACCTCCCCGACATCGACCGGCCGCTGATGGCCGACGCGGTCGGGACGACCGTCGGCGGGATCATCGGCACCTCGACGGTGACGACCTACATCGAGTCCTCGACCGGCGTCGAGGAGGGTGGTCGGACGGGACTGACGGCCCTCGTCGTCGCCCTCCTCTTTCTCGCCTCGCTGGCGCTCGTGCCACTCGCCGCGGCGGTGCCGCTGCACGCCTCCCACATCGCGCTCGTGGTCGTGGCGGTGCTGATGCTCGCCAACATCACCGACATCGACTGGTCGGACCTCTCCCAGTCGGTTCCGGCCGGCCTGACGATGTTCATCATGCCCTTCACCTACTCGATCTCCTACGGTATCGCCGCTGGCATCATCTCCTACCCGATCGTCAAAGCGGCACAGGGCGAAGCCAGCGACGTCCACGCCGGCCAGTGGGTCCTCGCGGCTGCGTTCGTCTTCTACTTCTTCGTCCGCACGAGCGGGCTCCTCGCGGGCCAGCTCTGATCGGCGTGGCTCTCGCTGGCGATTCGGCGCTGCCGGCGTGGCTGTGTCCGGACGCCACACACCACCGTGGTCCTGATATACCGCGAGCTTCTACCTTCTCTCGATGACGAACCTCGAACTGTACGAACTGGAAGGCTGCCCCTATTGCGCGAAAGTGATCGACAAACTCGACGAACTCGACCTCGACTACGAGTCGCACATGGTCCCGCGCTCCCACGACGAGCGCACCGAGGTCGAGGAGGTCTCGGGCCAGACCGGCGTCCCAGTCCTGGTCGACCCCGACAACGGCGTCGATGGGATGTCCGAGTCCGACGACATCGTCGAGTACCTCGAAGAGACGTACGGCGGCGCAGCGTAAGGAGTGCCTTCGTCCACGAGCGAAGCGAGTGGACGGTCTTTTCGCCCACGTTTTGCGACGAGCGGTCCGGGAACGGAGCGATCCTCACCCTTTCGGTGTCTCTACTGCCGAGATTTCGGTCGTGGCAGCAAATCCAGTGCAGCCGACGTTCGCTGCTAGGCCACTTCTTCCGGATCGTCGCCCCGTTCCATGATCAGGTCTCGCAGGTCGTCGGCGTCGTCGATGGCCTCCATCTCCGACTCCTCGATGATGGCGGTGCCGTCGACGGACTCCCGTTTGAGTTCGTCGACCACGTAGATCGAGCGGGTCCGGGTGACCTCGCCGACCGAGGACATGATCCGGGCGCGCTTCTCGGCGGTCTTGGTGAACTCCGAGCGACCGGTCAGGACCTGCTGGCGCTCGTGCTCGTTCTCGGAGACGGTCTTGAACGGCGCTCGATCCGTCGGGTGGACCTCGAAGCCGATCCGGGTAAAGACCGTCACGAGCGACTCGTCGGCCGGATCGATGTCCGGGTCGTCGGGAGTGTCGTCCTCCTCTCGGACGGCTTCGGCTCCCTCGAGGACGCTGACCGGCGACGTGAGCGGCGCGTCGAACAGCTCTTCGAGCTCGGCGGCCACGTCGACGGAGGCGTCCATTCCGTCCTCGTACTTCGAGACGGTCCGGCGGGAGACGCCCAGTTCCTTTGCGAGTCGCCCCAGCGACCAGTCCCGTTCCTCGCGGGCGTCTGCGAGGACCTCGCTGTCGATGTTGACGTACAGCCCGCCCGGCGCGGCGTAGATCAGCGGCGGGACTTCCTCGACGAACAGGTCCATCGCCGTGTCCGGCGACAGCACCGGGACGCCGTGCCTGAAGTAGACGACGCCGGGTTTGAGTTCCTCGTCGCGGGTCCGGAGGCCGACGACCATCGGCGTCGCGTTCAGGTAGGTCCCCAGGCGTCGCATCTCCGCGCCGGTCATGGCGTCGAACGCGTCGATGTTGCCCAGGATCTTCACCAGCAACACGTCCTCCCCGCGCCGCGCTGCAACGTCGAAGCTCTTCGGCCGAATCGCACACCGGTCGCTGACGAGGAAGCCAGCGTCTTCCAGCATCGCCGTGACGTTCTCGACCAGTGCCGACCGTGACATAGTACTCTGTCCCTCTCTATAACACAAGATATTCGCTGCATATATGCGTTGCGCCGGGATAGGACGGCTGTATCTCCAGTTCTCGTCTACTCGACGACAGGTCGACGCGCTTGCGGGCTCACCGACAGTCGAAACGCCGAAAGTGTCCCGTAGCGTAGCCGACGGCGTGACGGTCATCGGCCTCGACGACACCGACTCCCGCACCGAGGGGATGTGTACGACGTTCGCAGCCACGCGGCTGGCAGAGCGCATCGAGGCCGCGGGCGGGTCGGTCCAGCGGACGCTGCTGGTCCGACTCGACCCCGCCGTCGAGCACAAGACCCGCGGCAACGCCGCGCTGGCGGTCCACTGTGACGTGTCCGCCGATCGCGCACTCGATCTCGGGGCCGACGCACTCGCCATGGCGGCCGACGATCCCCGGACGAACCCCGGACTGGTCGTCGCGGACTGTGATCCGGCGGCCGTCCCCGAGCCCGTCGCCGACCACGCCGAGGCTGCCGTCCACGAGCTACTCGACGTCGAGACGGCCCGCCGACGGATCGCCGACGCCGGCTTCGAGTCGACGGCCGTCGGCAACGGTCGCGGTCTGATCGGCGCGCTCGCTGCGGTCGGTGCCTGGCGAGCCTTCGAGGACTGGACGTACGAGCACATCGCCTACCGCGAGCGCGACCGCTGGGGAACCGAGCGCTCCGTCGACCCCGACTCCGTCTTCGCCGCCGCCGACCGCCACTACCCGACGGTCTGGGACACCGTCGATCACGCGTCGGGATATCCGGTCTGTGTCCCCCGGACGCCGTGTCCGATCCTCTACGGCATCCGCGGCGACGATCCAGAGGCCTGTCGCAGCGTTGCGGCGGCGATCGACGGCGAACCGGTCGACCGGACGCGGACCTTCGTGACGAATCAGGGGACCGACGCTCACCTCCGGTCGGCCCCGCTGGACGCGCTGACCGACGGCAGTGCCTACCGGACCGACGGGACCGTGGTCGAGCCACCGGAAACGCGGGAAGGTGGCCACGTCTTCCTCACACTGGCCGACGGGGACACGACGGTCGAGTGTGCGGCCTTCGAGCCGACCAAGCGCTTCCGGGACCGGGTCCGGGCGCTCCGTCCCGGCGACGTGCTGACGGTCTGTGGCGAGGTCGGCGACGGCACGCTCAAACTGGAGAAGTTCGCGCTGCGTGATCCCGTCCAGACGGAACTGGTGACACCGGAGTGTCCGGCGTGCGGCCGATCGATGAGCAGCGCCGGGCGCGATCAGGGCTACCGCTGTCGAGACTGTGACACCCACCGCGACGGCAAGGTCGAGCGCCCGCTGGCCCGAGCGATCGAGCCCGGCTGGTACGAGGTCCCGCCGGTGGCGCGGCGTCACGTCGCCAAGCCGCTCGTCCGGGGCGGCTTCGACGGCCCGTGCCACCCCGAGCGGTGAGTCGCCGGCCACGGCGCGCACAGGCCGCGACGCGCGTCAGGACGTGACGGTCGGCAGCGTGAGACTCCGCCGACGCTGGTGTCGGATCGTCTCGATGCAGTCGGCGGCGTCGGCCAGCACCGGACACGTCGCCGTACACTCCGCGTAGAGGAACTGGACGAGCGTCTCCCCGGAGATGCCGACCAGCTGTGCGGTCGAACGGCCGTGGAGCAGTTCCTGCCTGGTCTGGGCCACGTCCTCACAGACCGCTTCGAGTGACTGCAACTGTTCGTCGATCCCGCTGCGATCGGGGCTGTCCGCCGTCGTGAGCCGTGCCCCGAGCTCGGCAGCCCGCGATTCGCAGTCGTCGAGCCGGTCGCGAGCCCGACACAGCGAGTCCCGTTCGGTCCGGAGCGTCTCCAGGTACGTCGTCCGCTCTTCGATCGCCTGCTCGGTGGCCGCCAGCAGGGCGTCGTGGACCGGCTGTGTCACCCGCCCGGTCTCGAACACCTGGACGGTGACTTCGGTCCCCAGCTCCGCCTCGAAGTTCTGCCGTAGCGTCTCGCCGTACTCGGCCTCGAAGTGTGGCACCGACAGGACCGTCTCGTCGTAGGCCTGTCGGACCGTGCGTGCCGCGGCGTCCGGCGGCGCGGCCGTTTCGAGGGCGACGACGCCACCGCCGCCCGCCCGGACGCCGGGGTCTCTCGGACTCGTCGGATCGAGCGTCCGGACGCGGGACCGGAACCGCTCGAACGCGGACCGTTCGTCGCTCGCGTAGGTCACTTCCCGGTCGAGCAGTTCGAGCGCGTGCTCGATCCGGGACTGGCGTGTCTCTGGCATGGTTCGGGTGGCCGCTCGCTCGTAGCGGTGGCGACGGAACGGGGGATGTAGGCGGTTGCTATGTGTCCTATATACCGCTCCCGACGCTACAGCGAGCTGACCGCCAGGAACAGCCAGGCCGAGTGGGGAATCCACTGCTCGGCCCAGCGCCAGCGGTGCGCGTGGTCGTCGCCCCAGGGCTCGGGACAGTAGGCGATGTCGGCCTCGTTCTCGAAGCCGGCGGTGATACCGTTCTGGACGCCGCCGGGGACGTTGCGAAACTGGCGGTGGTAGGTCGGTTCCGGCGCGCCGACGCCGTGGACCATGCAGACGCCGAAGGGGTTCGACCCGAGGATCCAGTCCAGTTGCGCCTGGGCGAACTGATCGAGGCGCTCGCCAAGCTCCGCGTCGAGCTGTGCCCGCGACCGCGCGGCAGCGGTCGCCAGCGATGCGATCCGGGCGTTCTCGCCCTGCCACCAGTAGCCGGTCTCGTTCTCGTGGGGCATGAAGAACGACGCGCGCGGTTCGTCCTCGTCGACCGGTCTGGCGTACTGGCGCGGGTAGTCGAAGGGGTTGGTGACCTCGTCGCCGATCGTCGTCTGGAACGTCCAGAAGCGCTCGATCGCGTTCGCGACGGCGTCGTCCAGCGGTCCGTCGGCGTCGACCTCCCGGTAGCGCAACAGTGCGACGATCGGCAGTCCCTCGTCGGCCGCGTGATAGAAGGGGCGGTCGTCGTCGTCCGCACGCCACCACCCGTCGTAGCGATCGTCGCTCGTCTGGCGGTCGAGCAGCGACTGGGCGCGCTCTCTGGCGGCCGTCCGGAACCGCTCGTCGTCCGTGGCGGCGGCAAGTTCCGTGGCGGCGAGCAACGCGCAGTAGTCGTCGATGACGTTCTCGGTCCCGTCGTCGAGGTACGCCGTGTTGTGGGCCTGCAGGTGGTCGAACCCCTCGATCGCGGCCTCGCGGTAGGTCTCTCGGTCGAACGCGCCCGGTCCCTCGACCTGGCTGGCGCGAGCCAGCGCGGCGATCGCGACGCCCCCGCCCTGTCGGTATCCGGCCTCGTAGTCGGTCGTCTTGTGTCCCTCCTCGGTCTCGTAGGCACAGATCTCCCGCCGGTCTACGTCCTTGGACCACTGGTCGAAGACGGTCATGTAGAAGTAGCCCGCGTCGTCTTGCATCCGGACGAGGAAGTCCGCGCCGTGGTGGATCTCCTCGCGCAGTCGCGCGTCGAGTTCCTCACCCAGCCTGTGGTCGCCGTCGTGTAGCCTGTCCCGCCCGTCGGCGAGTCCCCAGGCGACGATCGGGACCTGCTGTGGGTTGAAGTAGTTGGCGTAGCTGAGGTGGCTCAGATACTTGCTCATGTCGCCCGAGGCGTCGTACCAGCCGCCGTGTACGTCGACGGTCCCCTCGCGGTCGCCCACGAACGGCACCGACCGGTCGGCCCGGTCGTACTCGCCGCTGGCACGCTGGGTCTTGCAGTAGTACAGCAGATCGGAGAGGAGCGTCTCCTTGTGGAGGTCTTCGCCGATCTCGAAGCGCCGCGAGTGGGCCTCGCCGGCCCGGAGCGTGTACTCGCCGGGCTCGGAGAGCGAGGAGAAATCGAGCGTCCAGAAGACCCACTCTCCCCAGTCGGCGACGCCGCCGACGAACTCCGGCGTCCCCTCGAAGACGACGCCGTCCCCGTCGTGCAACACGAAGCGATCGAGGTCGCGGCGCTCCGTCGCGCGACAGACCGCTCGTTTCGGACCATCGGTCTCGTAGCCGAGTTGGTTGACCAGAATCTCCATCGTCCGTATCTTTGCCCCCGTCCGCTTAGCTTTAGGGTCGGCTTACACTGTCGGCTGTCACCGTCACGAGACAGTCTCGCCCCCGAGTCACGACACACGTCACTGATCGGCGGCCGGCCGTCTGAGGCCCCCGGAAGCCGCCGACTGCCGGTCGTTTCAGACGCCGACACGCCGGTAGTCGCTCTGTAACAATACCGCTCGGGGCCCAATCCGGTGCTATGAGCCAGCCATCGTCGGGCGAGGCCAATCCGTCGATCGCCCCGGAACCGCTCCCCCAGGAGGAGTTCCCCAGCGAACAGCTGTCTGCCGTCGTCGAGGAGCGTGCCGACGACTCAAAGCGGTGTATCCTCTATCCCGAAGACATCGATCCGGTCGACGCCGAGACCCACTGGCTGGCCGTCGACGCGTCGTTCGCCGTCGACGTCGCCGACTGCCGCTAGTGGTTCTGTCCGGACAGGACGACCACCACGTCCTCGTCCGCCGTGATCGTCCCCGCCGCTCGAAACCGCTCTAGCCCGGCAAGCGCGGTCGCGCAGGTCGGCTCGACCTGATACCCGGCCCGTGCGAGGCGGTCGTGGGCTCGCTCGGTAGCCGTGGCGTCGACGGCGACGGCGGTGCCGCCGGTCGCGTCGAGGGCGTCGAGCAACTGATCGCCCCGTGCCGGTCTGTGGATCTGGATGCCGTCGGCGACCTCGTTTGCGTCCTCGGCCTCGCCGTCACTGGCCTGCCGGCCGGCGGCGATCGGCGCGTAGCCACTGGCCTGTGCGCCCAGCAAGCGTGGCACTCGCTCGGTCCAGCCGGCCGCTCGCAGTGCCCGAAAACCGCGATAGGCCCCGAGCAACAGCGTCCCGTGGCCGACGGGGACGACGACCGCGTCCGGCACCGACCAGTTTCGCTGGGCCGCCACCTCCAGTGCCCAGGTGGCCGTCCCGGCGAAGAAGGCGGGCTGCCAGGCGTGGCTGGCGTACCAGGCGTCCGCCTCGTCGAGGGCGTCGTGGCAGGCGTCGGTCACGTCCCCGCGAGTGCCCTCGATCCGGACCACGTCCGCGCCGGTCCGCTCGATCTTTCGGAGCTTCGTCGGCTTGGCGTCGGCCGGGACGTAGATCTCGGCGTCGATCCCCGCCCGCGCCGCGTAGGTCGCGATCGCCAGCCCCGCGTTGCCAGAGGAGTCTTCGACCACCCGCTCGACGCCCAGCGCGTCGGCCTGAGAGAGCGTGACCGTCGCCCCGCGATCCTTGAAGCTCCCCGTCGGAAAGACGGAGTCGAGCTTGAGCTGGGCGTCGAATACCGTGTCGTCGATCAGCGGCGTCCACCCCTCTCCAAGCGAGACGTGCCGGTCGACCGGGAGGAACGACTCGAAGCTCCAGAGCCCACGATCACGGTCGAGTGTCGCCGGGTCCGGTGGGTCGTCGGCGTCGGGCAGCGGGCGCTCGGCGTAGTCCAGGGCGTGGCCACAGGCACACCGCCAGGGGCCGTCGGGTCCGTACTCGCGACCACAGGCTTCGCAGTGGTACATGGTCGTGGTGTCGGGTCGCCGGTACGGAAAGCTGTCGCCCGGCTACACCGAGTCGATGTCGGTCCCGACCGAACAGACGTACTCGCCGGTCGCCACCTGGGGGAGGCGTCGTGCCCGCCAGAAGATCCCGCTGGAGCGGGCGGTAACCACGTCTTTCTGCTGGCCGAACACGTCGGTGATCGTGTACAGCGTGTCACCGCGTGTGACACGGTCGCCGAGTTGCTTCTGGAAGTCGACGAGACCGCCCGCCGGGGAACCGTACTGGTCGAACCCCCGAGCGCGGGTCTGGGCCTCGAAGCTGTGCGACGCCGCGAGGAACCCGTAGTACCGCAACACGTTGTACACGCCCTCGACGCCACGCTGGATCGACTGCTCGTCCCAGCCGACACAGCCGCCCAGCTCCGGATCGATCGTCGGCACGCCCTCGTCCGGTGCAGCTCGCGCGAGCTGGCCGTCCGGGCCCTTCTGGTCGAGGATGTACCCACAGCCAAACACCTTCGCCAGTTCGAGACACTCGTCGTGGAGGCGGTGGCGCGTGCCACAGCGGACGCGACACTCGTCGATCATCTGCGAGGTCGACCCCTGGTGGAGATCGACCACGAGATCCGCCCGCGTGGCGGCGTCGAACGTCGCCGCGGCGATCCGCTCCGAGGACGTGCCCTCGTCGTTGCCCGGGTACGCCCGGTTCATCTTCGTGTCGTCGATCGGGTTCCGGTGCTCTGCCACCTGGAAGGCGTGGTAGTTGACGATCCCGACGACGAGAATCGTTCCGGAGATCTCGGCGGGATCGAGCCGTGGGACGACCCGCTGGACGACGCCGACGCCGTTGAGTTCGTCGCCGTCGCTCGCGGCCTGGAGGTACAGCGTCTTGCCGTCGTCGGCCCCGTTGACGACGGCGACCGGCAGCCCGACCTCGCTTCCGTCCCGTGTTTCGCCGACTGCCAGCCGTCCCGTGTCCGTCTCGCCCGGCTGGGCCGTCGCCGTCCCGAGGGTAACCATTTGAACGACTTTGGGTGGCCGGGACTTTTACTGGTTCGGATTCGCGCCGTAGCGAACCCGCTCGCGGTCGTGGGCTGGCCGGAACCGACGGCTCCTTATTCGGGCCGTCCCAAGGGACTGCCGTGTCAGAGAGTCAGCCCGACACCGGCCCCGGCGCGCTCGTGGCAGCGCTGAACGTCCCGACTCACGCCAAGCGCGGCTTCTTCCTGGCAGCGCTGCTCACTGCGGCGGTCTTTGCCTTCTTCGTCGTCATCCCCGGAGCCCAGCGGCCGGCGGTGCTGTACACCGGACTGGCGTTCGTTCTGTTCGTCTCACTGGGTGGACTCATCACCGCGGTGTTCGTCGCCGGCTCGGCGATCCGCCAGATCCGGTCGCTCTAGTCGCCGGCCAACGCCTCGAACCGCTGGGCACCACTGCGCGTTCCCTTCGCGATCAGTACGTCGCCGGCTGCCAGCGTCGTCTCCGGCCCCGGCGACACCTCCCAGTCGCCCCCCTCGCGTCCGGTCCGATCGCTCGCGCCAGCGTGACGAACGGCGATGATCCGCATGCCCGTCTCCGTCTTGACCTGCCGTCGGCCGATGGTGGTGCCGTCGAGGGCACTGTCGGCCGCGACCGGGACGCTGACGATCACCTCGTCGGACTCCCGGACCGCTTCGGCGACGACGGGGTGTGTCGAGAGGCCCCGCAGGACGCCCTCGCTGATCTCCAGTGCGGCGTCGGAGATCACCTCCGTCGCCCGGGCCAGGTGGACGAGCCCGCGCAGCGAGATCGGGTCGTCGTGGCGACCGGCCGCCTGGAGCGTCCAGGCCTCGAACCGGGACTGGAGGGCGTCGACCTCGGCTTCGAGTTCGACGACCTCCTCGGCCAGATCTGTGTCGTCGAACAGCACTGCGCCGTAGGCCAGATCGACGGCCAGCTCGCCCATGTCTTTCATCAGCACGATCGAGTCGACGGCCCGCTCTAGGTCCTCGATGTCGCTCTCGGGCGGTGCCGGTGGCTCGTAGCCCTCGCCGGTCGCGTCCCGATACACCTCGCCGATCCCGTCGTCCGGGCCCCGAAAGAGCACCACGTCGCCGGCCGCGACGGTCGTCTCGGCGTCGGGGTTGAGGAGCCAGTCGCCGGCCCGCCGGACCGCGATGGCGCGGACGCCGGTCTCGGTTTCGAGGTTGAGATCGCCAAGCGTCTCGTCGGCGAGTCGCGACCCCGGCGCGACGGTCGCACGGACGATCGTCTCGACGGCCTCCGGGAGCGTGGCCCGCATCGCCTCCGGCAGACCGATGTCTTCGAGCACGACCTTGGCGATGTCGCCGGCCGCGTCGGAGATCTTCTCTGCGGCCCCGACCATCCCCAGCACGGGGGCCAGCGCCTCGGCGTCTTCCGTGTTCCGGGCGGCCATGAGCAGACTCATGCGGGCGCGCAACTGCAACACGTCCATCTGCTCTTCGAGTTCGAGCACTTCTGCGGCGACCTCGTCGCTGCCCAGCAACACCGCCGAGTACGAGAGATCGATCAACAGCTCGGCGGTGTCTTTCATCTCGGCCAGCACCGCCTTGACGCTGACCGGCTCGTAGGCCACCTCGGTCGACATGTCTCCACCTGCGCGGGGGGCGGGCAAAAGCTATTCGCCGTGGCGGCCTCGCCGACGCCGAGTCGCCCGCTCCGAATCACCGTTCTGTCGAACTCTGTGCGGTGGTCGGAACGATCGTCCACTGTCGGCCCGATCGATGGCTAAACGTTCAAAAATCTCCCACACAGACCGGGGCAAGCGACGCACAGAAAGACAATGTTTTTCCCGGCAGGTAAAAAACTCTCTGCGTATGTCCGACGACCTCAAGCAAGGTCTGGAGGGTGTCCTCGTTACCGAGTCGGAGCTCAGCAAGATCGACGGTGACGCGGGCAAGCTCGTCTATCGTGGCTACACGATCGAGGACCTGGCGACCGGCGCAAGCTTCGAGGAGGTCCTGTATCTCCTCTGGCACGGTCACCTCCCGAACGCAGCGGAACTCGACGAGTTCACCGACGCGATGGTCGAGGAGCGACACGTCGACGACGACGTCATGCAGACCGTCGAGCAGCTCGCCGACGCCGACGAGAACCCGATGGCCGCACTCCGAACGGCGGTCTCGATGCTGTCCTCGCACGATCCCGACGCCGAGGCCGACCCGACCGACCTCGACGCAAACCTCCGGAAAGGTCGCCGGATCACCGCCAAGATCCCGACCGTGCTGGCTGCCTTCGCCCGGTTCCGTGACGGGAAAGACGCCGTCGAACCGCGGGAAGACCTCTCTCACGCCGCGAACTTCCTCTACATGCTCAACGGCGAGGCACCGGACGAGGTGCTCGCCGAGACGTTCGACATGGCGCTCGTGCTCCACGCCGACCACGGCATCAACGCCTCGACGTTCTCGGCCATGGTCACGACCTCGACGCTGTCGGATCTCCACAGCGCGATCACCTCCGCGATCGGCACGCTGAAGGGATCGCTCCACGGCGGCGCGAACCAGGACGTCATGGAGATGCTCAAGGAGGTCGACGACGCCGAGCAGGACCCGATCGACTGGGTGAAGACCGCACTCGACGAGGGCCGTCGCGTCTCCGGCTTCGGTCACCGCGTCTACAACGTCAAGGACCCGCGAGCGAAGATCCTCAGCCAGCGCTCGAAGGAACTGGGGGAGGCCGCAGGTTCGCTCAAGTGGTACGAGATGTCCACCGCCATCGAGGACTACCTCAAAGAAGAGAAGGGTCTGGCCCCGAACGTCGACTTCTACTCGGCCTCGACGTACTACCAGATGGGCATCCCCATCGACATCTACACACCCATCTTCGCGATGTCCCGCGTCGGCGGCTGGACGGCCCACGTCCTCGAACAGTACGAGAACAATCGGCTGATCCGCCCACGCGCTCGCTACGTCGGCCCGACAGACCAGACGTTCGTGCCCCTCGACGAGCGATAGGCGGCCGTCCGGTTTTTCGGCCACGTTTCCGAACAGACAGCTGCCGTTCTCAGCGATCCGTTCGCGTCAGAAGACGCCAGCTGTCGCCATGATCGCCGCTCGCGAGTTCGCTCGCTCTGTTCGACCGTTCCGGGGCTGCGACTCGCGAGCTCAAATCCCAGTTATCACCGTCTTCGCCGCTCACGGAAGCCGAGAACACGCTCCACGGTTCTCGGCGTGATGTTCGCTCCAGAAGACGCCAGGACTGGGATTTGAACCCAGAATCCCGAAAGGGAACACGCTTTCCAGGCGTGCGCCTTACCGTTCGGCCATCCTGGCACGCGTCGATACGTCGGCGGGCGTGTGATTAAGGGCTTTCGTTCTCGGCTGGCCGACGCCGGGCGTCGAGGAGGCGGTCGCGGGCGACGGTCGTCAGCGCCGTGGTGGCGAGGCCGACCAGCAGGGCGACGCCGGCCTTGACGCCAATGGTCACCGTAGCGGCGGCGAGTAGCTCGTAGCCCTGGACGAGCACGAGAAAGGACAGCGCTCCGACGACGCCCCACAGCAGGCTCTCTCTGGTCCGATCGTCCATACCGACGCTGTGGGTCGGGCAGCCTTTACTTCGTCGCAATCGCCTCGATCTCGACGCCGACGCCCTTCGGGAGTTCGTCGACGCCGACGGCGCTGCGGGCCGGCGGCTCGCTCTCGAAGAAGCTCTCGTAGGCGTCGTCCATCGCCTCGAAGTCGTCGATGTCGTCGAGGTACACCGTCACCTTCAGCACGTTGTCGAGGCTCGTGCCCGACGACTCCAGGATGGCCTCGACGTTTTCGAGGGCCTGCTGGGCCTGTACGTCGATGGCGGCCTCGTCGAGCAGGTCGCCCTCGGGGGTCAGCGGGATCTGTCCGGCCGTAAAGACGAGGTCGTCGGTCGTCGTGGCCTGACTGTACGCTCCGACCGCGGCGGGGGCGGCGTCGGTACTGACAATCCGTTTCATACGTCAACGCGCGACCGGCGAGGGCATAAATGTGGGGCGCTACACAAGCACTTCGACCTCGAAGCCCGCGTCTTCGAGCCGGTCGAGCAGCTCCGCGACGTGGTCCGGTCCCCGCGTTTCGAGATCCAGTTCGACCTCGGCGTCGTTCATGGCGATGTCCCGCGAGGTCCGGTCGTGCTCGATGCCGTAGACGTTGACCTGGGCCGCCGACAGCACCTCGACCAGTTCCTCCAGCGAGCCCGGCCGGTCCTCCAGGACGGTCCTGATCTTGCAGTACCGGCCGGTCTCGACCAGCCCTCGCATGATGACGTTCGTCAGTGTGTTCAGGTCGATGTTGCCCCCACAGAGCGTCGGGACGATCGTCTCGTCGTCCTCGTAGTCGAACTTCCCTTCGAGCAGGGCCGCAAGCGGGACCGCGCCCGCTCCCTCGGCCAGCGTCTTCGACCGCTCCAGCAGCGTCGTCAGCGCGACGGCGATTTCGGGATCGGAGACGGTGACGACCTCGTCGACGCGCTCTTCGATCACCTCGAAGGTCCGGTCGCCGACGGTCCGTGTCGCGATCCCGTCGGCGATGGTCTGGACCGAATCGCGTTCGATCCGGTGGCCCTTCTCTAGGGACTCGGCGACGCTGGATGCGCCCTCGGCCTGCACGCCGATCACGCGCACGTCGTCGTCCTGGCCCTTCAGCGCCGTCGCGATCCCACTGACGAGGCCGCCGCCGCCGATGGGGACGACGACGGTGTCGACGCCGGGCAGGTCCTCGTAGATCTCCAGCCCGATCGTCCCCTGGCCGGCCATCACCATCTCGTCGTCGAAGGCGTGGACGTAGGTCCGGCCGGACTCGCGCTCGATCTCGTGGGCCTTCTGGGCGGCCGCGTCGTAGTCTCGCCCGTGGAGGACCACGCGACCGCCGTAGTTCTCGGTGGCCTGGACCTTCGAGACGGGGGCACGTTCGGGCATGACGATCGTCGAATCGACGCCGATCCGGGTCGCAGCCAGCGCCACGCCCTGTGCGTGGTTGCCCGCGCTGGCGGTGACGACGCCCGCCTCGCGTTCGGACGCCGACAGTGTCGCGATCCGGTTGGTCGCGCCACGGATCTTGAACGAGCCGGTCCGCTGGAACAGTTCGAGTTTGAGGTGTACGTCCGCGCCCGTCATCGACGAGAAGGTGTGCGAGTAGTCGAGCGGGGTGTGTCGAGCCGTTTCGGCGACGCGATCGCGGGCGGCCAGCACGTCATCGAAAGCGAGCATACTGGCAGTTACACCCCGGTGCTTGTTACTGTTGGCGCGACAGCCGTCGCTGGGCGACGTTCGGGGAAGGGGAACGAAATGGATGGTGCCCACCACCGATGGAGGGTGTGCGAGTGATCCAAGGACACGAGATGGGTTAAAAGCGATGAAAGCGGAGTGAAAGTGTAACCGCAGGACGTGAGACGGAGCAAACGAGCGTCTGACGCGTGGCTGCCGGCCGCTCGGTGCAGGGAGAACCGTTTTTACCGAGGTCGATAAGACTGGTGTAGATGGACTCCTGGAAGCGACGGACTGCGCTGTACGTCGTCGGGCTGATCGGTGTCATGCTGGGCTTTACGCTCGTCTACGACTACGGCATGAGCGCGTTCGACGGCCGGCCACGGACGTTTCTGGAGGCTCTCCAGGTCGTCGTCGAGACGTTCACCACGACGGGGTACGGGTCAGACGCCAAGTGGGAGAGCCCCGAGATGCTCCTGCTCGTGACGGTGATGGACATCACCGGCGTCGTCCTGATCTTTCTGGCGCTGCCGGCGCTGCTCTTTCCGCTGTTCGAGGAGGCCGTCTCGACGAACGTCCCGACCACCGTCGAGAACGACATCGAGGACCACGTCGTCATCTGCACCTACACGCCTCGCGGGGAGACGCTCGTCGGCGAACTGGACACCTGGGGGGTCGACCACGTCGTCGTCGAGCCCGACCGCGAGCGGGCGACCGAGCTCTACGAGGACGGCCACCGCGTCATCCACGCGGACCCACAGTCGGTCGAGGGGCTACGGAACGCGGGGCTGGCAGACGCTCGCGCGCTGGTCGCCGACGCCGCGGACGAGGTCAACACCAGTATCATCCTCACGGCTCGCGAGGTCGACGACAGCGTCTCGACGGTCAGCGTCGTCGAGGAGCCAGACCGAGAGCGGTACCACGACCTCGCCGGAGCAGACCACGTCGTGTCGCCGCGTCGGCTGCTGGGCGAGAGCCTCGCCGGAAAGGTGACGACGAGCGTCTCGACGGCCGTCGGCGACACCATCGAGATCGGACAGGACTTCGACATCGCGGAACTGCCGATCCACCGCGGCAGCGATCTCGTCGGTCGCACGCTGGCCGACAGCGAGATCCGCGAGGAGTCCGGCGTCAACGTCATCGGCGCGTGGTTCCAGGGCGAGTTCGAGAGTCCGCCCTCGCCGGACGCGACCCTCGACAACGGCACCGTGTTGCTCGTGGCCGGCCGCGAGGACCAGCTCCAGCGACTCAAGGACATGACGCTGTCCAGCGTCCGCCAGTTCGGCCACGGCGAGACCGTCGTCGTCGGCTACGGCGAAGTCGGACGGACCACGGCACGGGCCCTCGACCGGGCGGGCATCGACTACACCGTCATCGACCACGAAGACAAGCCCGGCGTCGACGTGGTCGGGGACGCCACCGAACCGGACGAACTCCGGGCCGCCGGCATCGCGGACGCTCGCACCGTTGTGCTCGCGCTGTCCGACGACACCGACACCGAGTTCGCCACGCTCGTGATCGGCGACCTCAACCCCGACGTGGAGATCATCGCCCGTGCCGAACAGACCGAGAACGTCCAGAAGATGTACCGCGCGGGAGCCGACTACGTCCTCTCGCTGGCGACGATCAGCGGTCGGATGCTCGCCTCGACGATCCTGGCCGACGAACAGGTGATCTCGATGGACGAGCAAGTCGAGATCGTCCGTACCGCGGCCGACAAACTCGCCGGGCAGACGCTCGGACAGGCCCGCGTCCGGGCGCGGACGGGGTGTACCGTCGTCGCGGTCGAACGCAACGGCGACGTGATCACCGACGTTGGCCCGGACGTACACGTGGCGGACGGGGACGACCTGGTCGTCGCCGGCACCGACGACAGCGTCGACCGGTTCCGCGCGATCTTCGACTGATCGGGCGTGTTAGCGGTTGCCCGGCGCTCGTCGCCAGGGGGGAGACGATCACCGGGAAGCGTCTCCAATGACCTGTACGAGACTGTCGGCCGTCACCGCTGCACGATCCGTGCGATCCGCGGCCACGACGTGTATTGCGGGACTGCCGTAGTACACACCCACTGTCGGCAACGACGACTCTGGCACGCTCTGTCGTCCTTCGACTCCGACATATTTTTGATTGTCACCCTGGCAATCACAGTTACATGTCTTCTCGCAGGTCAGTGTGTCTTGAGGAGATGGTATGGCCGGAAGTCGAAACAGCCCTCGAAGACGGAGCCCGGACGGCGATCGTTGCCGTCGGTTCGATCGAACAGCACGGGCCACACCTCCCGTTGAACATGGATACGCTGGACGGTGACGAACTCTCGCGCCGCATCGCCGCCGAACTGGGCGACGCCCTCGCCGCCCCCACGATTCGACCCGGCTGTTCGGGCCACCACATGGAGTTTCCCGGCACGATCACCGTCCCTCCGGAGACGCTGATGGACGTGATCCGATCGTACTGCCGATCGCTCGACACCCACGGCTTCGAGTACGTCGTCCTCGTTCCCACTCACGGCGGGAATTTCGGACCGGTCACCACCGTCGCACCCGACATCGCCCGCGAGATCGACGCCACGGTGATCACGCTCGCCGACCTCGACGAACACATGGCGTTGCTGAACGAGGGGCTGAGCGAGGCCGGGATCGAGTACGAGCAGGACGTTATCCACGCCGGTGCCGCGGAGACGGCGATGGTGCTGGCCATCGACGAGGGACTCGTCAGGACAGCCGACATCGAGCCCGGCCCCGAAGGCGACTTCTCGGCTGCCCGTCTGCTGAGCGAGGGGTTCGCGTCCATCACGGAAAACGGGGTCCTCGGTGACCCGTCGGCGGCGACTGCGGAGGCTGGCGAAGCGATCTTCCAGAACGTCGTCGAGACGTACGTCGAGTACATCGAAGCCGAACGCGACGCGGTCTGAACCGGGAGGACTTCACCACTCCGACCGCGGTCAGTTCACAGCCCTTTCGGTCCCTGATCGCGTATCTCCCGATAGATGCATCCCTCTCGTGTGGTCTCGCTGTGTTTCCTGGGAGTCAGTCTCCTCCTGGTCGCACAGCTCGGTGTGGTCTCTCCGTTCGCGCTGACGCTGCCCACCGTCGTCCAGTTGCTCGGTGCCGCCATGCTCATGCTGGGGAGCCTCTACGGACTGGTGCGGTACGAGGAGAACCCGATCGTCACCGAGTACGGCCCCGCAGCGTACCTCCTGATCGGTACGAGCCTGTTCCTGTTCGTGGCGCTGGCGCTGTCGATCGCGCTCTCGCTCGGTGTGTGACCGGTCCAGACGCGCCCCTCGGGCGTCTCGCGAGCACGTTACTTGCCCCCGATAGCTAAGGGCACGCCGGGCGAGGGACCGACTATGACCGACTACCGCGCGAACTACGCGATGGTGTCCTTGCAGGAACAGCTGGGGCCGGACCCGAACGCGCTCGACGTACCGTGGGCGACGTTCTCGGCCGACGAGAGCGACGTCCACACCTTCGACGTGCCGACGGCCGATCCCGTCGAGCCGTACGTCCAGATGCAGGTCTACGACGTGGGCAGCTACGACCACGAGCTGTTGATCAACGGCCAGGCGCTGTCTGGCTTCGACCTCCCGACGGAACACGGCTGGCAGTACTGGATGGACACCGTCACGTCGGCGCGCCTGCGCGAGGGCGAGAACACCCTCCAGTTCCAGCGCGATACGACCACCGACGACAGCTTCGTCGTCGGGACGCTCACCGTCAACTGGAAGGAACCGGTCGACTAGGGCCGTATAAAAGATGGGGGAGTCGGGGACCTTCCCGTGGCAACACTTCCCACGCTATTCGCGTCGTTCGGGCGTCGTCCCCGGGTTTCTGATCTCCTGACCGTCGATCCGTCGATCCCGGGGACGGGGTAAAACCCACACTTTTATATAGAAGCACATTCAATCAATCGAACGATTATGAGCCAGCGGCAAATGCAGGGTCAGCCGATGATCATTCTGGGAGAGGACTCCCAGCGGATGAAGGACAAGGACGCACAGAGCCACAACATCTCGGCGGCCCGCGCGGTCGCGGAGTCGGTCCGATCGACACTCGGCCCGAAGGGGATGGACAAGATGCTCGTCTCCTCGCTCGGTGACGTGACCGTCACGAACGACGGCGTCACCATCCTCACGGAGATGGACATCGACAACCCGACGGCCGAGATGATCGTCGAGGTCGCCGAGGCCCAGGAAGACGAGGCCGGCGACGGCACGACGACCGCCGTCTCCATCGCGGGCGAACTGCTGAAAAACGCCGAGGAGCTCCTCGAACAGGACATTCACCCGACGGCGATCATCAAGGGCTTCGACCTCGCGTCGACGGAAGCCAAGAACCAGATCGGCGAGATCGCCACGTCCGTCGAGCCCGACGACGAGGCACTGCTCAAGAAGCTCGCCGAGACCTCCATGACGGGCAAGGGCGCGGAGCTCAACAAGGAACTGCTCGCCCAGCTCATCGTCGACGCGGTCAACGCCGTCACCGTCGAGGCCGAGGACGGCTCGGTCATCGCCGACCTCGAGTTCCTCAACATCGAGACCCAGACCGGCCGTGCGGTCTCTGACTCGGAGCTCATCGAGGGCGCGGTCGTCGACAAGGACCCCGTCCACGAGGAGATGCCGACCACCGTCGACGACGCCGACGTGCTCCTGCTCGACACGCCGATCGAGCTCGACGAGACCGAAGTCGACGCCCAGCTCTCCGTCGACGACCCGAGCCAGCTCCAGAACTTCCTCGACAAGGAAGAAGAGCAGCTCGAAGAGATGGTCGACGCCATCGCCGCGACCGGCGCGAACGTCGTCTTCTGCCAGAAGGGCATCGACGACATGGCCCAGCACTACCTCGCAAAGGAGGGCATCCTCGCCGTCCGACGGGCCAAGAAGTCCGACATCGAGTTCCTCCGAGAGGTGCTCGGCGCGAACATCGTCTCCGACGTACACAACGCCACCGCCGACGACCTCGGCCACGGCTCCATCCGCCGGGACACCGAGGAAGAGCTCTTCTACGTCGAGGGCGAGGGCGACGACGCACACGGCGTCACGCTCCTCCTGCGTGCCTCCACCGACCACGTCGTCGACGAACTCGAACGCGGCGTCCAGGACGCACTCGACGTCGTCGCCTCGACGGTCGCCGACGGCCAGATCCTCGCCGGTGGCGGCGCACCCGAAGTCGAACTCGCCAGCCGCCTGCGAGACTACGCGGACGGCGTCGAAGGCCGCGAACAGCTGGCCGTCGAGGCCTTCGCCGACGCGCTGGAGCTCATCCCGCGCACGCTCGCAGAGAACGCGGGCCTGGACTCCATCGACTCGCTGGTCGACCTGCGCGCCGCCCACGAGGGTGGCGACGTCCAGGCCGGCCTCGACGTGTACAGCGGTGACGTGGTCAACACGCTCGAGGAAGGCGTCGTCGAGCCCGCCCACGCGAAGCGACAGGCGATCTCCTCGGCTGCCGAGGCGGCGAACCTCGTGCTCAAAATCGACGACATCATCGCGGCTGGCGACCTCTCGACCAGTGGCGGCGACGAGGAAGGCGGCCCCGGCGGCGCGCCCGGCGGAATGGGCGGTATGGGCGGCGGCATGGGCGGCATGATGTAAACCCACTTTTTGCTTCACTCGCGGCCTGACGGCCGCTCGTTTGCAAAAACGTGGGGAAAAAGCGCGTCGGGCTCCAGTCGCGCGCCTTCGGCGCGCGGTAGTCGCCCTCGCGCCCGCTCACACCCTCCGGGTGTTCGCGGCCCTACTCCCTCGCCCGCACCGCACACCGACCGATCTTCGTTCGCTACAACCCGACAGCAACAGCTCTCACGGCGCACCGACGAGCACGAACGTGCTCTCGGTGTCGCCGTTCTGGATACTGCGGGTCGCGTCGGGCGAGACTCGGAGCGCGTCGCCGGCGTCCATCTCGACGGCCTCGCCGTCGACGGTGACCGTCGCCGCGCCCTCCGCGAGGTAGTACACCTCCTCGTGGTCCTCGTCGGCGTGGTCGTGCTCCATCCCGCTCCAGCCGGGGTCGCAGTCCAGCACCGTCACGCCCAACTGCTCGGTTCCGAGGGCGTCTCGCAGAAAGTGCATGCTCTCGGCGCGCGGTTCCACGTCCTCGTAGTTGACCAGCGTGTGGGACATCACTCGGTACGTCGACTGCCAGCGTCAAAGGCCTTGACCCGGCGGCGGACGATCCACACACCGACCGCACGACAGCAGTCGATCGGGTACGCATCCGTTTGCGGTGGCTCCGCTCGGTCGTGCAAATAGTTCTCACAGGAGGCTGTGGGACCGCTCCGTACGACTCTTACATACGTTGATGTGGTCTCCCTCCGAGCGACCGGTGTATGTCTCAGTCACGGGAACGACAGGAGGGCGAACGAGTCTGTGCGTCGTATCCGCTGGACGTTTCGGTCGTCGAACTCCCCGCGGAGGAGGGGTCACAGTATCGGTTCGAAGCGCCGGACCACTGTGGGAAGACCTTCGAGGACGAGGAGAGCGCGCTGCTGTACGCCGACGTGTACTTCGACGTCAACGGCTTCGCGGAGGTCGGGACCGGCGGTCGGGGTATCCCGCCGGAGATCGTCCAGGCCGGCCGGGACACGCTGGCGGCGTACTTCGTGACGATGCCGGGCGTCGACGCCCAGTGGGTCGCTTCCTTCTACGGCCACAAGCCCGAACGGGCCGAACGCTACGTCTCGCGGGTCCGCAAGCGCGCCAGTGAGATTCGCGAGGGCATCGTCGACCGTCAGTGACGCTCTGAACCGGCCCGGTACCTGTACACCTCTCGTCTCACAGCCGACGGCGGGGCAGTCCGCCCTCGAACTCTGTCGAAAGCCCGGAATTTTCCCGGCGCTGTGTGAAATTATTTCTCAATAGGTATCGAGATAGTTTTGATTAGGATCGCCTAGTAATTTCGGTCACAGCGGTACGTCGACGCACGGACCCCTCATATAAACGAGCTTTACCAGCGGTTCCCCGGATCCACCCGCAGATGGTAGATCTCAATCGACGGAATCTAATGGCGAGTTCGGTGGCAGCGGCGCTCGGTGCGAGCGTCGCGGGTGTCGCGAGTGGTGACGAAGTGGGTGAATCGGACACGCCGGGTGCGCCCGGTGTGAACGGGTCGTTGAAGCGGTTCTCGACGACCTCCTTCGGCGCGGAAGTGACTGGCCCGTTCGTCTTTCAGGACGGCAGTCTCCTCTACAGCAACCAACACCCCGCGACGGGCGACCGTGGCGGCGACTTCGAAAACTCGGACGTGAAGGCCAACGAAGCGCCCTTCGACCGGGCCGGGGTGGGCTACTTCAGTGGCTTCACGTTCGAACTGGACGGCGACAACGACGACTTCTCCGAGCTGTCGGTTCCCTCGACGGTCGACGAACAGGGACGGATCCGTTCTTCGGAGGGCGAGTACGTCTTCCTGGCGCACGCTCGGGAAGAGATCCAGGGCGGCGACGAGCGATTCGGCGTCGTCCAGACCCCCGACGGCACCGAGATTACGCAGGACAACTTCGCGGGGACCCAGTACGGCGCGGCCGCGACCAACCCCGACTGCAACCAGTTCATCCCGACGAACGACGACGGGACGGAGGGGTATCTCTACACGAACTGGGAGAACAGTCCGGGCAACGTCACTCGTCTGCCCGTCAGTCGGACCGACGAGGGCGAGTGGGAAGCGGACCTGGAGAACGCCACGAACCTGGCGAACACGGAACCGCTCCGCGAACTCGGCGGGACGCGGATCAACTGCTACGGCGACCGCAGCCCGTGGAACACGATGCTCTCCTCGGAGGAGAACTACGCTCACCCCCGTGTTTCGCTGACCAACACGGTCGGCGACATCGAGTCGGCCGGCACCGGCAAGGGGCTCGTCGCCAGCTGTCAGTTCTGGAATCGGCCGAACCCGGTGGGTATCCAGGACGCGATCGACGAGTACTACGGCGACGACTCGTGGTTCGTCCAGGGGTACTGGGCGCTGGACGGCGTCGAGTTCCTCGCGTACTACCTCGGCGCAGAGCAGGTCGACCAGACCGGCGACAACGAGAACAACACGACGAACCCGATCGGCGACGTGTACCCCAACCCCTACCGCTACGGCTACCACGTCGACTTCCGCGAGCCGGCCGCTGAGACCCCAGAGCCGATCAAGTACTACGTGATGGGGCGAGCGGCCTGGGAGTCGCCCGACGTGTTGCCCGACGAGCGGACGGTCTATGGCTGCTCGGACGGCGACAGCAAGGGCATCTACAAGTTCGTCGCCGACGAACCGATCCCGAGCTACGAGGACCCGATGGACGTCGAGGGGACTCTGTACGCGCCGAAGATCACCAACGACGCGGCCTCGGTCGCCGACGGCGGCGAGCGCAACTCTCCGGCAGCCGCCTCTCTGGAGATCGAGTGGCTGGCACTCGGCCACGCCAGCAACGCCGAAATCGAGTCCTGGATCGCCGAGTACGACGACGTGACCCAGGAGGATTACCTCGAAGCCCACGCCGAGACCGACTGGACCGACGACCTGGCGACCGCGCTCGAAGAGGCCGACAAGGCGGTCGTCGAGGACGGCAACCAGAACTACATCACGAACGACGAGATCGTCGAGTGGGCCGCCCAGTACGAACAGAACGGCCCGGAGAACGTCGACGAGGCGCTCCGACGCGTGCCCTTCCTCGAAACGCGCGCCGCCGCCAAGGAGATCGGAGCCTCCATCGAGTTCAACAAGGCCGAAGGCGTCGACAGCCAGGACGACGCCGGCCCCGGCGACTTCGTCTACTTCGGCATCTCGGAGTTCAACGACGCCCTCGCGGACGACGAGGGCGACGTGCAGATGGACCGCGTCGACGGCGGCGTCGTCTACCGTGGCCAGATCGAACGCGACTACAACGTCTCGACGCTGGAGCCGGTGATCGTCGGCCCCGACTTCACCGATCCGGCCGCCGACGCCGACGACGCCTTGCGCAACATCGACAACGTCTACGTGATGGACGACGGGCGCGTGCTCTGCTGTGAGGACGGCTTCGGCGGCCCCGCTCGTTCGTACCCCAACGACGGGCTGTACGTCTACCAGCCCGACGCGATCCTCGACGCTTCGGCCGTCGCCGTCTCCCCGGAGGCGACCGGCACCGTCGATCTCACGATGAACGCCGCGCCGGGTGGATTCGCCGGTGGGGAGTTCACCGTCTCGCTCACCGATCCCGAGGTCGCGGCGATCTCCGACGTGACGTTCCCCGACGCGATCGGCCTGCAGAAGGTCAGTATCGCCGACGACGGCTCGAGCGCGACGATCCGAGTCGGCGACATCGAGCGCTCGATCCAGCCCGGCTCACTCGACGTGACGCTTGCCGGCGTCGAAGTCACCGGCAGTGCTCCCGGCACGACGGACCTCGCGGTGTCCGTCGAAGGGATCGACGACGAGGCGGGCGTCGAGATCGGCGTCGAGACCCGTCGCGGGCTCGTCATCACCGGCCCCCCCGCTGCCGGCGGCGGCGCTGTCCCGGAAGACCCCGACAGCGACGGGCGCTACGAGGACGTCAACGGCAACGGGCGCGTCGACTACGACGACGTGGTCTTGCTGTTCGAGGCGATCGACTCCGACGCCGTCCGGCTGAATCCGGAGGCCTACGACTTCAACGACAACGGTCGGATCGACTTCGACGACGTCGTCGAACTCTACGAGGAGATCTGATCGTCGACCGATGACCACTCGACCGCTCGTCCTCGCCTGCGTCGTCGTCCTGGCGGCCTGTCTGGCGGTCGCGCCCGCCGGAGGCGTCCAGAGCGAGCCGACGCTCACGATCGACGACGCGACGCTGGAACCGGACGGCTCGACGACGGTTCGCGTGGCACTCGACTCGGCTCCGGACGGACTCGCCGGGTTCGAGGTCCGCCTCGCGCTCCGCTCTGGCGTCGCGACCGTCGGCGGTGCCGAGTATCCCGACCAGTTCCGACCAACGACCGACCCCGACGTCGGTCCCGACGGCCGGGAAATCACGATCGAGGCCGCAGACCTAGAGTCCGCAGTCGGCCCGGGTGCCACGAACGTGACCCTCGCGACGGTCACCGTCGAGGCCAACGGCACGGGCACCGCGCCCCTCGCCGTCGAGGCTGCCCAGATCGACGACGACGACGGCGGTCGCGTCGATCCGGGGACGGCGGCGGGGACCATCGCGGTCGACACGCCGACGGCGACCCCGACGGAGACGGACCGGCAGCCGACCACCGACGCCGCGTCCGGCGGCGAGCCACCCGAGACGGACGCGTCGGGCGGCGGTGCGGTGACGACGACGGGCTCCGGTCCCGGCTTCGACGCTCTGGCCGCGGCGCTCGCACTCGCGATCGCGGCCCTGCTGGGCCGACGACGTTGACCTCGGCTACTCGGTCGCGTGGCCCGACTGTGCGAGTTCGTGGGCGCGCTCGTTGCGCCCCCGCCCGACGGCGCGGTAGGTGACCGTCGGGATCTCGTCGACGGCCGTCCGGACGGCCGCGACGCGCTGGCGCATGATCCGGTCGCCCGGCGTCGCGTCGGTCGCCGGGTCGACCGCGTCGATCACCGCGTCGGCGTCGCCGTGGACGTGTAACGATGCGATCCGCCCGTCCAGGCCCGCGACCGCCTGCACGCCCTCTAACAGCGCGCGGTACTCCAAGTGTGCGCTGGAGACGAACGTCCGAACCGGGAGCGATCCCTCTATCATCGTCTCCGTGCCGTCTTCGACGACGAACCCCACCGCTGCGGAGGTCGGCGTCGCGTTGTCCTCGCCGTAGCGGACGCTCGCGTCGAAGTACAACAAGAGCGACGGCGGGAGCGGGTCTGTCCGTGGCGTCACGGCGACGACTGGGGCCTGTAGCGACAAGTCGCTGTCGTCCGACGAAACGCTACGTTCAAGTGCGACCGAGGTACAACGTGTGAACGAGCGCCGTTGGTGAGCGAACGTGCCGGTTCGCGATCCGCGGGGTGAACGAAAAGAGCGCCGTTGGTGAGCGAACGTGCCGGTTCGCGATCCGCGGGGTGAACGAAAAGAGCGCCGTTGGTGAGCGAACGAGTAGTTCGCGATCCGCGGGGCGCGAACGTAGTGAGCGCGCCGTTGGTCCAGTGGTAGGACATTAGCTTCCCAAGCTAATAGCCCGGGTTCAATTCCCGGACGGCGCATTCTCTCGTGACGCTCGTCGCCGAGCCCGTCGTATCTCGTTCGCGTCCGACAGCCGGCAGTATAAACCTCCCCGTGGCGTACCCCGCCCCATGAGCGACGTACCCGACGGATGGGCCGACGAACTGCGAGCGAGTCGCGAGGAGAAAGATACCTTCTTCGACGAACATCGCCAGTCGCCGATCCCCCCAGAGGACCGCGAGGACTTCGATGGGCTGGACTACTTCGAACCCGATCCGACCTACCGGGTGACTGCGACGGTCACCGTCGCCGACTCGCCCGAGCCGGTCGAGATGGAGACCAGCGACGGCCGGACGGTCCGCTACCGGCGCGTCGTCACGTTCGACTTCGAGATCGACGGCGAGGCGTACGAACTCGCGGGCTACCGTCAGGACGCCGACGACGCGATCTTCGTCCCCTTCCGCGACAAGACGACCGGCCAGCAGACCTACTCCGGCGGGCGCTACATGGAACTGGAGCCCGACGAGACCCTCGCCGACGGCGACGAGGTCGTGCTCGATTTCAACCTCGCGTACTCGCCGTTCTGTGCCTACAGCGAGACGTTCTCCTGTCCGCTCCCACCCGAAGCCAACTGGCTGGAGACGACGATCGAAGCCGGCGAGCGAGAGTACTGACGGATCGGTCCCGACCGGCCAGTCAAACCGGCACCGATTTGTAGCGAGGGTAAAAATACCGGGGCGGTATGACCGTCACGATCATCGGCTCGCAGCTGGGCGACGAGGGGAAGGGCGGCACCGTCGATCTCTACGGTGAGGGTGCCGACGTCGTCGTTCGCTATCAGGGCGGCGACAACGCCGGCCACACCGTCGTCGTCGGCGACGAGACCTACGAACTCTCCTTGCTGCCCTCCGGCGTCGTTCGGGGGAAGACCTGCGTCATCGGCAACGGCTGTGTCGTCAACCCCGAGACGCTGTTCGACGAACTCGACGCCCTCCGCGAGCGCGGCCTCGACCCGGACGTGCGCGTCGCAGAGCGCGCCCACGTCATCTTCCCGTACCACCGGCGACTGGACGGGATCGAAGAGGAGGACAAAGACGAGGAGGTCGGGACGACGGGTCGGGGGATCGGCCCGACCTACGAGGACAAGGCCGGCCGGCGGGGAATCAGGGTCGGCGACCTCCTCGACGAGGAGGTGTTGCGGACGCGACTGGAGTACGTCGTTCCCCAGAAGCGTGCCGTCGTCGAGGAGGTCTACGACAAGCAGGCCGGCGAGGAACTCGACCTGGCGACGCTCTTCGAGACCTACAGCGGCTACGGCGAGCGACTCGCCGAGGAAGGGATGACCGTCAACTGTGGCGACTACCTCCAGTCTCGCATCGACGACGGCGACGAAGTGCTGCTCGAAGGCGCACAGGGGACGCTCATCGACATCGACCACGGGAACTACCCGTTCGTCACCTCGTCGAACCCGACCGCCGGTGGGGCCTGTACCGGGACCGGACTCGGGCCGACCGAGATCGGGCAGGGCGAGATCGTCGGCATCGTCAAAGGCTACGCCACCCGCGTCGGCAGCGGCCCGCTGCCGACCGAGCTGGCCGGCGTCGAGGGCGACACGCCGGGCTACGAGGGCAGCGAGGCGCAGCGCGCCTCGGACCACGAAGCGGCGCAGCCGCTGAGTGATGCCGGAGAGCGCGAGGAGGAACTCGCGACCTACATCCGCGACGAGGGTGGCGAGTACGGCACGGTCACCGGCCGACCGCGCCGTGTCGGCTGGCTCGACCTCCCGGTGCTTCGCCACGCGACGCGGGCCAGCGGGTTCACCGGCGTCGTCGTCGGCCACATCGACGTACTGGCCGGCCTCGACGAGGTCCAGGTCGGCGTCAGCTACGATCTCGACGGCACCGAGATCGACACCGTCCCGCCGACGACCGAGGAGTGGGGTCGCTGCTCGGTGAATTACCGCACGTTCGACGGCTGGCCCGAAGTCGACTGGGACGCCGTCGCCAGCGAGGGCTACGACGCGCTCCCGGAGAACGCCCGCGACTACCTCGAATTCGTCGAGAACGAACTCGATACGCCACTCTATGCCGTCGGCGTCGGCCCCGGCCGCGACCAGACCATCGTACTGGAGAACCCGACGACGTAGCCCGGTCTCGTTCACCGACCGACGACGGCCGTATCAGAAGATGCCGGTGACGAATCCGATCCCCATGACGACGAGGACGACCGCGGAGAACACGGGGAGATACGGCGCGTACCGCTCGACGCGTTCCTCACAGCGCTGGTAGCCCGCGATCAACAGCATCGTCAGCCCGACGATGCCGACGATGACCGTCATCGCGTACGCACTCATGAGTTCGAGACACGCGTCCGAACCGGCACAGAGCGCGATGATCTCGAACTCTTCTTCGTGTGCGAACCCCAGGACGAACGCGAACCACGCGATTCCCAGGAGCCCGCGGTCGGTGTCCATCTCTCCGTGTGCGTGTCCGCCGCCGACGAACGGGGCCACCGTCTTCAGTCGATCGACGAGGCTCCGGTCCGCTCGCTCGCGCGACTGGGCGTGCTCGTCGCTTTCACTGTGGTGCTCGTGACTGCCGTCGATCTCGTGTCCGTGATCGTCGGTGCCCGCGTGGTGGTGTCCCTCGTGGCCGTCGTCCGTGTCGTGTGTGTGACCGTGGTCGTGGCCATCGTCGTGGTCGTGGCCGGCACTGGTGCCGTGTGTGTGGCCCGACAGGTACTCACGGAGCCCGAGCGCGATCAGCAGGACGCCGGCCACGAGACTGACGGGGCCGCCGATCTGGAGGCCCCCGAACACCGTCATCGGCTCGTTGACCTGCGTGAGGCTGAAATACTCCTTGGCGTAGAAGAACGCGCCGACCATCGCGATGCTGCTGACGAGGTGGCCGACGCCGAGGATCAGGCTCGCGGCGAAGCCGTACGCCCACTTGTTCGTCTGGTCCAGGGCGTAGGAGGCGGCCACGGGCCAGCCGTGTCCCGGTTCGATGCCGTGGATCACCCCGAGTGCGATCGCACCGATCAAGAGTCCGGCTCCCTCGAAGTACACCATCGTACCCAAAATCCCGCCACAGGCGGTGTTATAGCTTCTTAATACCGTTCTGGGGTGATCGTCATACGTGACGAGAGACGGACACGTCTCGCACCCGCGACACGGACGTTCCCGTCGGCGTCAGCGTTCGACGGTCAACAGCGCGACCCGCTCGGCGACGAGATCCGAGAGCGTGCCACTGGTCGCCGCCAGCTCGGCCTCGTTCACGTCGAAGAACTCCCGCACGAGCACCTCGTCGTACCGACCGAGCGTCTCGCCCGGTTCGAGCAGGTCGCTGACGGCGTCGGCGGCCGCGGCCTCGCTGCCCTCGCCCGTGGGGTCGTGGACCACGACGACGGCGGGCTGGCTGCCCTCTCCGACGCCCATCGCCAGCGCACGGTTGATCTGGCGGCGACCGGCGGCGTACAGCAGGATCTCGACGGCCCGGTCGCGGGCGATCGACTCGCCGCGGTCGAACGCGCGATCGGCCAACTCGACCGCCCGTTCGAGGTGCCGTCGGTCGACGACGTAGCGGGCGTCGAACGGCTGGACGACGACGCCGTGATCGTCGCCCAGCGATCCGAGTCGCTCGACGAACTGGTCCACGTCGTCGACGGTCGCAGTGCCCTCGATCACCTGCATCAGAAATCACCCAGGCTGGTCTGGTCGTCTGTCGTCTCCTCGTCGTCCGATCCTCGCCCGTCGCCGTCGCTTCGCTCGTACGACACGTCCTCGGAGGGCTCGACGCCGTCCATCGACGGATCGCGGTGGCCGGCGCTCTCCAGGACGTTCTCGGCGGTCTTGGCCCTGCCGCGCAGCGCCGCCAGCACGACCGACTTCTCGGCGTCTCGGAGGTCGGCACGGCTCTCGATGCCGGCGTCGAACAGCCGTCGTGCCCGCTTGCGCCCGACGCCGCGGACGCCCGCCAGGTCGACCAGCTCCTCGCGGACGCCGTGCTCGACTCGGGTCCGGGCGCGCCGGATGGCCGGCGCGGCGTCGAGCCCGAGTTCGCTCGCCAGCGACTCGGCGGCCCCAAGCAACCACTGGGCGGACTCGACCTTGCCGCGGATGTCGCCGGGGCCGACGCCGTAGCGGTCGGTGATCTCGTCCTCGTCGACCTCGCTGGCCCAGTCTTCCAGCAAGCGTGCGGTCTTGAGCGCGGCGAGCCAGTCCTCGAACCGGTCGTCTTCGAACTCCGACGGCATCCGCCCGAGGAACTCTGCCTCACGTTCGAAGGCGATCTGGCTGTACTCCTCCTCGTCGCCAGAACGGAGGTACAGCTCGTACATGTCCGGGGTGCGCGCGACGAGGTGGTACAGTCCCATCGCAGTCGGGTCGTTGACTGCCTCGCCGTCGCCCGCCTCGTCGGCGAGCTCGCTCGCGGTCGTGAAACCGGCCGGTTCCTCGCTCGCGTCGTCGCCGCTGGCACCAGAGCCACCGCCCGACCGCAGGCCGTCGATGATCTCGGCGGCACTCATCGGATCGAGGTAGAGCCGGGACACGGTGTGGCCCAGCGAGGTCGCCGAGAGCTCCTCGCCGTCACGCTCCAGAAAGTCGTTGCGCTGCAGGTAGCCCAGCACCTCGTCGACGACCCGTTCCAGCCGGCCGCTCTCGTCGGTCTGGGTGGCATAGAGCGTTCGTTCGAGGAACTCGAGCAGCCCGTCCCGAGAGCGGGCGAACCCACTCGCGACCGTCGCCAGCAGGTGAGTCCGCAGCGCCGGCTCGGCGGCCAGCTTCGACTGGACCGGCTCGGGATCGGCCCAGACGTACCGGTCGAACAGCTCGTCGAGTTCGTCGTGGCTCGCGGCGGGGATGATCGCCTCCCCGTAGGGATCCAGCCCCGGACGGCCGGCCCGCCCCATCATCTGGTGGACTTCGAGTACCGAGAGGGGCTGCATTCCGCCAGCGGTGCCGTCGTAGCGTCGCCAGTCCCGGACGACGACCCGGCGGCTGGGCGTGTTGACCCCCGCCGCCAGCGTCGGCGTGGCGCTGACGACCTTCAGCAGGCGGTCGCGAAACGCCTCCTCGACGAGTTCGCGGTGTCCCGACGCCAATCCGGCGTGGTGAAACGCGGCCCCGTCGGCGACGGCGTCGGCCAGGTCGTCGCTCGTCTCGGTGTCGCTCACGTCGCGGATCTCCGCGGCCACGTCCGCGAGTTGCTCTCGCTCTTCAGGAGTCAGGGCCTCGCGGGTGACGCTGGCCAGCCGTCCCGCGGCGGCCTCCGCGTTGCGCCGGGAGTTGACGAACACCAGCGTCGAGCCGTCGTCGTCGAGGGTGTCCCGGACGATGGCTGCGGTCTGCTTCTCGTTGTTGCGGACCGGCAGCTCCGACTGGCTGCCGTCTTCGAGGTGCAGCGCCTGTCCGAAGTGGACCCCCTTCTTCAGGGAGATCGGTCGCCAGTCCGAGTCGACGAGTGCGGCGTCGAGCCACTCGGCGAGCACGTCGGCGTTGCCGATCGTCGCCGACAGCGCGACCGTCTGCATGTCGGGGTTGATCCGTCGCAGCTTCGCGAGGGTCACCTCCAGCGTCGGCCCGCGTTCGGCGTCGTCGACGAGGTGGACCTCGTCGCTGACGACACAGGCCAGGTCGTCGAGCCACGGCGCGTCGTTGCGCACCAGCGAGTCGACCTTCTCGCTGGTGGCGACGACGATGTCCTTATCGGCGAGCCACCCGCCGTCGGATTCGTAGTTGCCCGTCGAGACGCCCACGTCGAGCCCGTACTGCTCGAACTGCTCGAACTCGGCCTGCTTCTCGCTGGCCAGCGCCCGCAGGGGAACGATGTACAGCGCCGTGCCGCCGAGAGCGGTGCCGTCGCCGTCCGCGGATGGGTTCTCCGGGTCGGCCCCAGGACTCACTTCGCTCGTTCCGGCGGCGTCCGTGATCGCCGACAGCATCGCCAGCTGGGCGATCAGGGTCTTGCCGCTGGCGGTCGGGATGCTGGCGACGAGGTTCTCGCCACGCGTGACGCCGGCCTCGACGGCCTCGGCCTGCGGTGGGTACAGTGCCTCGATCCCCGCCGACTGCAGGTGCTCTGGCAGCCACGACGGAACACCTGGCAGGTCCGCAACGTCCATTACGCCCCGATTGGCCCCTGCCGTGGTTTAAACTGTCGCCCTCGCGTCGCGCTCGTGTTTAGTGAAGCGAATGGCGGCCGTTGCTGCACTGAAAGCCCTCGACACGTTCGGCGGCGTCTGTGGCGGATATCCTCGCTCCCGCTCGGATAGAGCCGCCGCAGACGCCGCGAAGCGCGCCTCGCCCTTTCATCCACCAGGCTCGTGGACAGTGCCACCAGCTACGTCCTGGCGGATGAAAGGGCGAGCGCCGTTCCGGGAACCCGGACCCTGCAAGCACCCACCGGAGCGCAGCAGTGGTCCCGGGACCGGAACGGCGCGAGGGCTTTCGGTGCATTGCTACCCAAAATCTGTTCACGAAACACTGCCCGCATCGCCCCCGTGGCCGATGGCGACAGCACTTTGCCCGAGAGGCCGCAATCGCCGGTATGCGAATCGAGTACGACCGCGACACCTGCATCGGGATGTTCCAGTGCGTCGCCGAGTGGGACGCCTTCGAACGCGACGAGGACGCCGGCAAGGCGGTGCTGGCCGACAGCGAGGAGACCGACGACGGCGTCTTCG
The DNA here is from genome assembly GCF_058933285.1 of Halomicrobium sp. HArcht1-1. Lineage (NCBI taxonomy): Archaea > Methanobacteriati > Methanobacteriota > Halobacteria > Halobacteriales > Haloarculaceae > Halomicrobium > Halomicrobium sp. HArcht1-1. The sequence continues at coordinate 115,941 of NZ_JBZYDL010000001.1, read as the reverse complement.
TCCGCGAGGTGCCCGACGGCGCGGAACTCGACGCGAAGTTCGCGGCCCGCTCCTGTCCCGTCGACGCGATCGTCGTCTACGACGACGACGGCGAGCAACTGATTCCCTGAGCGGTCAGCGACGACGACCGGACCGTTCGGGCGAGGTCAGTGTCTCGATTCGGGACTGCTCCGTTGCTCGATCAGGTCGAATACGTACAAACCGTGGATTTCGTTTACGTCGGGACAAAAAGTCAGAGGAGTGGCGTCGGTGGATAGACACCGGTTATTCGCCGGAGGAGGAACTCTGTCGCGCCGAGTACGACTGCGAGAACGATTGCGAGCAGCAACACGGACAGGGTACCGATGTACGGGTTTCCGAGACCGCCTTCCAGCGGAAAGAGAACTCTGACAGAGAGACCTGTCAGGAGGAGGGCCGGGGTCACCAGCGTGTAGCCCAGCAGTGCGTATGCCACGATGCACGCGAGGATCGCTGTGACGCCGACGAGGAGACCGTACAGGGCGAGAACGACGGCTGGTGACTCCGGGAGGCGTGTGAGCGGACTGTCGAGACTTCGGGTCGTCATGATGATTCCTGCTGTAAGCCCGTACAGCAGTCCGATCACGAGAGTGAGCCCTCGGGGACCGCAATCGAATGGCGTTGCATTCGACGGCACATCTGGATTAAACGCACCACGTCGTAAAAACACCACAGTACGATGCTCCGTTACCGAGACGGTACTCGCGGTGTGAAAACACCACAGTACGATGCTCCGTTACCGAGACGGTACTCGCGGTGTGAATAAAAGACGAGACGATCAGATTCGACATCGCCGCTGTCGACGATCGAAACGATCCACACACCGATCTCACTGGGGTCGTCCGGTCGGGTGTGGCTCGATTTTGCCCGTCTGTGCTGTACTCCCGAGGAGACACACTGTCAGCGCGAACGTGTTATCTTACACACAGATTGGCGAGTAGAGAGGCTTAAATAGCACAGATCGTACACTTGGGGTGTGAGCGGTTCGCACTGCGGTGGCTAGGTACTAATCATGACAGAGCAATACGACCTCGTTATCGTCGGCGGTGGGATCAGTGGCGCATCGCTTCTCTACACGGTCGCGAACTTCACCGACATCGAGAAGATCGCGCTCGTCGAGAAGGAATCGGAGATCGCGGCGATCAACTCACACCACACGAACAACTCCCAGACCTTGCACTTCGGTGACATCGAGACCAACTACACGCTCGAAAAAGCCGAGCAGGTCAAGGAGGGCGCGGAGATGCTCGCGGGCTATCTCGAAAACGTGGACCCGGACCGCGAGCTGCACAGCAAGCGCTCGAAGATGGTGCTGGCCGTCGGGGACGAGGAGGTCCAGAGCCTCGAAGACCGCTACTACGAGGAGGGCTTTGGCGACCTGTTCCCCAAACTCGACGCCATCGACCGCGACGAGATCGCCGAGATCGAGCCGAAGGTCGTCGAGGGCCGGGACCCGACCGAAGAGATGCTCGCGCTCCAGACCCCGGACGGCTACGTCGTCGACTACGGCGACGTCTCCCACTCGTTCGTCGAGGACGCCAAGGAGATCGACGGCGTCGACGTGTTCACCGGCACCGAGGTCACCCAGATGGACGACACCGAGGACGGCTACATCTTCCAGACCGACGCCGGCTGGTTCGAGTCCGACGCGGCCGTCGTCGCCGCGGGCTCTCACAGCCTCCAGATCGCCAAGGAGATGGGCTACGGCGAGGGGATGTCGCTGCTGCCGGTCGCCGGGAGCTTCTTCCTGGCCGACGACTTCCTCAACGGCAAGGTGTACACCCTCCAGATGAAGAAGCTGCCCTTCGCGGCGGTCCACGGCGACGCCGACGTCCACGACGACTCGGTCACGCGCTTCGGACCGACGGCCAAGCTCGTCCCCGCGCTGGAACGGGGCGAACTCTCGACCGTCAGTGACTTCTTCGACGTGTTCGGCCTGAACGTCCACTCGTTCCTCAGCTACGCCAACATCCTCGCCGACCGCATCCTGCTGCCATACGTGCTGAAGAACCTCGTCTACGACCTGCCCGAGGTCGGCAAGCGGGCCTTCCTGCCCCACGTCCAGAAGGTCGTCCCGACCGCCGAACTGGACGACATCGACCGCGCGAAGGGGTACGGCGGCGTCCGGCCACAGATCGTCGACACCGAGAACAAGACCCTGGACATGGGCGAGGCCAAGATCACCGACGACGACGTGATCTTCAACATCACCCCCTCGCCGGGTGCCTCCACGAGCCTGAAAAACGCCATGCGTGACACCGAGCACCTGGTCGAGGCGCTGGGCGACGACTACGAGTTCGACAAGGAAGGGTTCCGCTCGGCGACCATCGAGCACTTCCCGCGCGCCGAGACCGCCGACGAGGACGACGAGCAGGCGAAAGCGCCCGCACAGGACGACTGAACGCCGTCGCCGTTCGCTGATTCGTCCCCGACGCTTTGCACATCGCCAGCGAAACTATCAGTACCGTTCGGTCTAGATTTCGTCTCGATGGTCCGTCGCCGCCTCGCGCAGCTGGTCGCCTGGCTCTCCACACTCCCCGGCCGGTTCATCGACGGCTTTCCGGCACTGCTGTCCCGGTACGGGCTGGTCGATCGCGACAAGTCGACGGAGGCGCTCGACCTGGCTGCGCCCGTGATGGTCACCGGCGGTCTGCGGATCTTCCTGCGGATCGCGGACTTCGCGATGGTCGGACTGGCGCTTGGCGACGCCGCCATCGCCGGGCTGGAGCTTGGCTTTCAGTACTACTTCATCGGCTTCGGGCTGTCGCTGGCTGTCACCTCGGGGACGATCAGCGTCGTCTCTCGGCTCCAGGGCGCTGGCGAGGAAGCGCGGGCGGACCTCGCGGTCAAGCAGTCGCTGTGGCTCGCGCTCCTGATCTCGGCACCGCTGACCGTCGTTTCGTGGGTGTACGCCGAGCCGCTGGTTGGGCTTCTCACGAACGACCCCGACGCGATCCGCTTCGGCGGGGTCTACCTCTCGATCGTGATGCTGTCGCTGGCCCCCCGGTTCTGGAGCATGGTCGCGGCGCGGGCGCTTGCGGGCAGCGCGGACACCCGGACGCCGATGTACGTCCGGCTGTTGACGCTGCCGACCAACATCGTCCTCAACGCGGTCCTGATCTTCGGGCTCGGCCCCGCGCCGCGGCTGGGGATCGCCGGGGCCGCCATCGGGACCGCCGTCGCCAACACGCTCGCGGCGGCCGTCTTCTTCGCGCTGCTGGTCTCGGGGCGCTACGTCGTGACGCTCCGACTCGGCGGCCGCCAGCTGGATCTGGACCTGCTGACCGAGATCGTCCGCGTCGCGCTCCCGCTCTCGGGGATGCGCCTGCTCCAGACGTTCGCTCGCTTCCCGTTCCTGTTCGTGCTGGGCGTGCTCGGGACGCCGACGGTCGCCGCCTTCGCGATCGGCCGCCGCGTGATGTTGCTCGCGCTGATGCCCGCCTGGGGGTACTCGACGGCCGCGAGCACGCTCGTGGGCCAGTACGTCGGAGCCGGCGACGACACCGACGCGGGCGAGTACGGCTGGCAGACGGTCCGGATCGCGCTGGTCACCCAGCTGCTGATCGCCGCCGTGCTGGTGGTCTTTGCCCGTCCCATCTCGCTGCTCTTCGGGACGGAGTACCCGGACCTGACGGTCACGTTCATCCGCGTGTTCGCGCTGGCGGTCGCCGGCTTCAGCGTCTCCCGGACGATGCGTGGCAGCCTCCGCGGTGCCGGCGACACGCGCTGGCCCCTCTATGGCACCTTCGTCGGTTCGTACCTCTATCGCATCCCCGTCGCCGTCCTCGCGCTACCGGTCGGCTTCGCCGTGACAATCCCCGTCCTCGGGATCACCCTCACGCCCGGCATGGGCTGGGGGCTGCCCGCCATCTTCGCCGCCATCGTCGGCGACTACTACGTCAAGGCCGCGGTCAACACCGGGCGCTTCTGGACGGGGAAGTGGCGTGCCGTCGCCCGTGCGTCGGGGGTCGGTGCGGACGATTGACCGAGAGCATTGCTTCGCGTGTGCGAACAGGAGTCATCGGGAGCGCAGGTGCCGATGACTGACCAGGCGCAAACTCAAGCTTTAATTGCCGACACATCCCACTCACGTCCATGAGCAACCCAACGAAGATCGTCCTCGGGACCATCGCCGTCTCGGCGCTGCTGTCCCTGGCACTGATCGCGAACCTCGCGCTCGCGTAGATGTTCAGCGAGCGCTCCCTCGACGGGGAGCTGGCGACCGTCCGCGAGCGCCACGCGCCCGACGCGCTCGTACTGGACTGCGAGCGGGACTTCGAGACGCTGGACCCGGCAGTCGCCGAGGAGCTCCTGCTGGTCACCGACGACGTGGCTCCGCTGTCCTATCCCGACGAATGGGTGCCCGACGACGCGCCCGCGGAACTGCACGCCTTCGCGTCGAGTGACTTCACCGTCGGCACGCCCGGCGACGGCGGCGTCGCCTGGACGCGCCAGACCGACCCGGCGGTCGTGCTGGTCAAGCCCCGCCTGGCGGGCTCGCCGGACGACTTCGTCGAGTTCCTGCTGGCCGAGGCGCTGGTCGCCACCGGGCTGGGGGTTCCCGAACAGTTCCTCGGCTTCTTCGAGGAGCGGTATCGGGCGTTCGCGGCGGCGACGGCCGACCACCTCTCGCCGGCCGGCACCTACCAGCTCGCGGCGGCGGTCTTCGACGCCTTCGTCGGCCTGCAGACGCGCCCGGTGTTCGCCGACTGGGAGGGCGACCTGCCGGCGCTGTTCGACGCGTGGGTCGACGCGGGCGAGCGCCTCGAACCGCGCCTCGGCGACCTCTCCGGAGAGGTCGCGATGGGCCAGACGAAGTTCCCCGCGGCCGCGGAACTGGCCTGCTCGGCGATCAAACACGGCGTCGAGGTCCCGGCTCCGTTCGCAGCCCTCGACACCAGCGCGTACGGCGAGTACGGCCCGGAGTACGCCGTCACGTGGGCCGAGAAGACCCTCGCCGAGCTGAGCTGACGCCGCCCACGATCTCCGCTTCCGACACCTGCCTTCTCGGAGTGGCGACGGTCGGCACGGCCGGGCGACGCCCTCCACTGGATTCAAATAACCGCCAGCGCAACCACGAGCAATGAACGCGCTCGTTACGGGACACGCTGGGTACATCGGCGGTGTGCTGACAGAGCAACTCTCGGCGGCCGGCCACGAGGTCGTCGGCTTCGACAACGCGGCCGACCCGGCCGACGACATCCGGGACGCCGACCGCGTCGAGGCCCTCTTCGAGGCCGAGGAGTTCGACGTAGTCTACCACCTCGCGGCCGACGCCGACGTGTGGACCGACGACTGGCGACACCTCGTCGAGAACAACGTCATGGGGACGGCGACCGTCGTCGGCGTCGCCCGCGAACGCGACGTGCCGGTGGTGTTCGCCTCCAGCATCGCCGCCGCCGACCAGGTCAACCGCTACGGCCACTCGAAACACCTCGCGGAGGGGGCCGTCAGCGAGTACGACGGAGTCACGACCGTCCGGTTTCCCAACGTCGTCGGCGGTCCCGCCCCGCGCGGACAGGCCCAGGACATGATCGAACAGGCCCTCGACGGCGAGATCGAGGTCTGGGGCGACGGCGAGATCGTTCGCCCCTACGTCGATGTGGGCGATCTCTGTGCCTTCCTCCGCGAACTTGGGACCGGCTCTTTCGCCGTCGAGACTCCCGCTGCGGTCTCGTCGTACACCTTCACGAACGCCGCCGTCGGCGAGTCGATCCAGTCGATCGTCGCCGAGGAGACCGGCACCGAGCCCGCGCTGTCGATCGTCGACCGCACTCCGCCATCGCCGATGGAGCTCTCGGCCGACGACATCCGCCTGCGAGAGCCGACACCCATCGAGGCGTCGCTGCGCTCGCAGATCCGGGCCGCGATGGAGTAATTGCGCTCTCGCTGGCGCGCATCCCTTCCGTCCACCGCTCCCGTAGCCCGCGCAACCGACCGTGCCCTGGCGGATGAAAGGGCGAGGCGCGCCTCGCGTCGTCTGTGCAGGCCCTATCCGAGCCTCGCGAGGATATCCTGCACAGACGGCGTCGAGCGGGCCGAGGGCTTTCGAGGTGTTCGTCTCTGTGACAGCGACGAACTCTAGAGCAAGTCGTCCTAGTAGCCGCCCTCGAACAACTCTTCGAAGACCTTGTGCTGGGCGGCCCGGAGGTGCTGGTGGTAGGTCGGTCGGGAGATGTCCATCCCATCGGCGAGTTCGTCGCCGTCGACCTCGCGGGGCCACTCGAAGAAGCCGCCGAGGTACGCCGTCCGGAGCGCCGTCTCCTGTCGATCGGTGAACCGTTCGGCCAGCGCGGCGCGGAACTCCTGTTGGGTCTGGACGGGGCGCTCGTGCTCGTGGTAGCCGACCAGGTCCGTCGAGTCGTAGTTGTCCTCGACGAGCCCGAACACCTCGCGGGCCTCCGCCTCGTAGGGGAGTTCGATGTTGTAGCGGGCGATCCCGTTCTCGCTGACGATCGACTTCGGGACGGCCCCGTGGTCGACGAGCGTCGCGATCAGCGACTCCGTGACGGTCACGTCGAACAGCGCCTCGTCGTCGTGTTCGGCCACTCGGCTCGCGGACTCGACGGCGTCGTCGGCGTCCAGCACGGCCATCACCTCGTCGGTGTCGGCGTCCTGTGCGGTGAGATACAGCCGCAGCGAGCCGTCTTCCTGTGTCACGGTCCCGGCGGAGGTGATCGTCCCGCCGGCCCGACCGGAGAGGCGCGACAGTAGCAGGTCCCGGTCGTCGACGGTGAACTCCAGTTCGATCACCTTGTTGGCACTGAGGATTCGGCCGCTCTCGATGGCGTTGATCGCGTTCGCGACGGCCCGACCCAGCGCCTGCAGGACGACCTTCTCTCGCTGGTCGAAAGCGTCGGTCTGGTCGGCACAGACGTACAACACGCCGTAGTTCGAGTCCGTGTACGACAGCGGAATCGCCATCACCGACCGGACGCCGTTCTCGGCGGCCGACTGGAACCAGCCACCGGCGTCTTCGAGCGCGGCTCCCTCCAGTACCTTCGGCCCATCACATTCCAGGGCCTGCGCGCCCGGCGTGTCGCCGTCGATCGGTTCGGCCACGTCCGCGACGTCGACGGGTGGCTCGCCGGCAGGTACGTCGCGCTCGTCGTCGGTGGTGGCTGGGCCGCTGGGCTGACTGCCGGCCCACTCGCGGGCGCTGATCGTCTCGGCGCGCACGTCCGGCCGCCCCAGCCACGCGAAGGTATAGGGCTCGACGGCGACGAGCTGCTCGCAGACGCCGGCCTCGACCTGCTCGCGCGTGGTGGCTTCGACCAGCACCTCGACGGTGTTCTGGATCAGCCCGTTGATCCGTTCGAGGATCGTCTCGATGCGCTCGCGGGCCTCTCGGACCTCCTGCTCGCGCTTGGCGCGGTTGCACGCCGCGGCGGCGTTGATCGCCAGCAGCGCGGCCACCTGCCGGTCGTTCTCGTCGAAGGCCCCCACCGTCGTCGAGGCGACGGTCAGGGTCCCGTGGACGCCGATGGGGAAGTACATCGCCGAGCGCACCGGCCCGAACTCCCCGTCGGGATCCTCGATCGTTCGCACGTCGTCGTAGACGGCGGGTTCGCCCGAGGCGAAGACGGTGCCGGGCTGGCCCTCGTCGAGAGCGTACACCGGCCGCTCGGGGAGCTGGTCGTCGGTGGCGTCGGTCGTCGCCGTCGGTCGCAACACGCGCTCGTCGGCGTCGTACAGCCGGACAGCACTCAGCTCGAAGCCCAGTACCTGCCGGGCCGCGTTCGCGACGATGTCCGCGACCGACTCCCGGCTCGGTGCCTGCATCAGCGATCGGGAGGTCTCCTGTAGCTGTGAGATCAGCTCTCGGTGCCGCCGCCGATCGGAGATGTCCCGGACGATCCCGACGACGCCGCGGAACCGCCCGTCGTCGAACAGCGCCGTCACGTGCTCTTCGCAGGCGATGGGCTCGCCCCGCTTTGGCTGTACCGAGAGGTCGAAGGTCCGATCGAGGTCCTCCGTCTCCCCGTCGCGTAGCGCCGCCAGCGCCGTCTCGGTCCGTTCGCTGGTCTCCCGATCCTTGATGCGGGTGACTGGCTCGCCCTGGAGTTCCGTCTCGTCGTAGCCGGTCAGCTCGACCATCGCCTCGTTGACGAACGTGAAGTGGCCGTCCGCGTCGAGGACGTAGACGCCGTCCTCCAGCGCTCCGACGATACCGGCGTACTGCTCGACGCTCGCGCCCTCGATGGCGGCATCGACGCCGCCGTCGGTCACGACCCGCGTTTCCGTCCCGCGTTCGGTCCTCGTTTGCTCGCCTCGCCCCCCGGCGTCGGCGTCACTCTTCCCCACGGCCTCGCCGTCGGCGGCGTCTGCCGCCTCCTCGTCCGCCCTCATACCTAATACGTTAGTGTGTTCGAGTACTTAAGCGGCTCCCCGGCGGTCGCACGTGCGCTCGTCGAGAGAGCGCGATTCACCCCTTCGGTTCCGGTCGAACCGTCCCGTTCGTTCGACCGACGGTCCGCACGTCCAGCGATGCCCCCGTGTCGGAATCGCTCACTCGATGTTGATCGCCGGCCGTCCCGGCTCGGCTTTCCGGACCAGATCGGGGTCGGCGTCCTCGCCGGCCCGCACGGTCACCTCGGCGTCGAACTCCTCGGCGATCAGCCAGCGAGCGCGTGCGAGCACCTCGGCCTCGGTCGCGGCGTCGAGGGTCTCGGTCAGGCTCTGCAGTTCCGCCTGCAGGTCCTTCGCGTAGTCCGGTGCGCCGTCCTCGCCGCGGAACCGCTCGTCGCTCATGATCTCGCCGACGAGGTTGTCGCCGTCGAACTCGCGAGCGATCGCGTGGGCCTCGAACTTCCACTCGGGCGCGACGGCGATCTCGACGTGGCTCGGGTCTTCGATGTCGGCCACGTCGACGATCTGGCGCACGTCCTCGCGGGTGTCCTCGACCAGCTGGCGCTCCAGCTGGTGGCGGTCAAGATCGCCGTCGGCGGTCGGCCAGTCGGCCTCGGCGACGAACCCCTCGTCCGCGTCGGTGAGCTTCGTCCACAGCTCCTCCGTGACGTGGGGTGCGACCGGTGCGAGCAGGCGAACGATCGTCGACAGCGCCGCCTCGACGGTCTCGGCGTGGGGCTCGGTGGCCTCGGCGTAGCGGTCCAGCAGGGAGAGCAACTCTCTGGTCTCGCGCAGCGCTTCGGTGAACGTCAGGTTCGCGTAGCTCTCGTCGGCGATGGCGGTGACCCGATCGATCTCGCGGCGGACGTAGTCGGTCACGTCGCCGGCCTCGCCAGCGGGCGGTGACTCGACGTAGGCCTCGACGGCGTCGTACAGCCGCGTCAGGAAGCGGTGACTCGAGGCGACGCCCTCGTCTTTCCAGTCGAAGTCCCGCTCGGGGCGGGCGGCCTGCATCATGAACAGCCGCGCGGTGTCGGCCCCGTACTCCTCGACGATGTTCTGCGGGGAGACGACGTTGCCCTTCGACTTGGACATCTTCTCGCCGTCGAGCTGGACCATCCCCTGCGTGACGAGGTTCTGGAACGGCTCGCGGTGGTCGAGCAGCTCCAGATCCGAGATGGCCTTGGTGACGAAGCGAGCGTACAGCAGGTGCATCACGGCGTGTTCGATGCCGCCGACGTACTGATCGACGGGCATCCAGTCGTTCGCGCGAGCGGTGTCGAACGGCCCGTCGTCGCGGTCCGGCGCGGTGTACCGCAGGAAGTACCAGGAGGAGTCGACGAAGGTGTCCATGGTGTCGGTCTCGCGTTGGGCGGGGCCGCCACAGTCGGGACAGGTCGTCTGGACGAACTCGTCGACCTCGTCCAGCGGGTTCCCCGTGGTCCGGACGAACTCGGGGAGTTCGACGGGGAGGTCTTCGTCGGGCACCGGCACCGCGCCACACTCCTCGCAGTGGACCATCGGGATCGGCGTCCCCCAGTAGCGCTGCCGGGAGATCCCCCAGTCGCGCAGTCGGTACTGCTTGTCGTGGCGCGCACCGGGCAGGTCGTCCTCCAGCGCGCTCCGGGCGTCGGCGCTGGTGTAGCCGTCGTAGTCGCCGGAGTTGACGAGCACTCCGTCTTCGGTGTACGCCGCGTCCTCGACGTCTGGCACGTCACCGTCTGCGGGCTTGACGACCGGCTCGATCGGCACGTCTTTCTTGCTCGCGAAGGCGTGGTCGCGCTCGTCGTGGGCGGGCACCGCCATCAGCGCGCCCGTCCCCACGTCCGAGAGGACGAAGTCCGCGACGAACACCGGGATCTCCTCGTCCGTCGCGGGGTTCGTGGCGGTCAGGTCGGTGGCGACGCCGTTTGGCTCGTCGCCGTCGGGATCTGCCTCCTCCTCGACGAAGTGAGCCACCTCCTCGTCGGAGTCGGCCAGATCCTGTGCGATCTCGCTGTCCGGAGCCACCGCGAAGAAGGTCGCCCCGTGGATCGTGTCCAGCCGCGTCGTGAAGATCTCGACCTCGCCGTAGCCGGAGACCTCGAAGGGGACCCGCGCGCCGTGCTGGCGGCCGATCCAGTCTCGCTGCATCGCGCGGACGCTCTCGGGCCACCCCGACAGCTCGTCGATGTCGTCGACCAGCTCGTCGGCGTAGTCGGTGATCGTCAGGAACCACTGGTCGAGGTCGCGCTGGGTGACGGGCGTGTCACAGCGCCAGCACAGCTCTGCCTCGCCCTCGACCTGCTCGTCTGCCAGCACCGTCTCACAGGAGGGACACCAGTTGACCTCGGACCCTTTGCGCTCGACGAGCCCCGCCTCGTGGAAGCGCTTGAACAGCCACTGGTTCCACCGGTAGTACTCCGGATCGCAGGTCGTGACCTCCCGGTCCCAGTCGTAGCCAAAGCCCATCTCGCTCATCTGGGCCTTCATCGACTCGATGCACTTGCGGGTCCACTCCTCGGGGCTCGTGTCCCGCTCTTCGGCGGCGTTCTCGGCGGGCAGTCCGAACGAGTCCCACCCCATCGGGTGGAGCACGTCCTCGCCCTGCATGCGCCTGTACCGGGAGTAGGCGTCCGTGATCGTGTAGTTGCGGACGTGACCCATGTGGAGGTTGCCGGAGGTGTAGGGGAACATCGCCAGGACGTACTCTACGTCCTCGGCGCTGTCGGGGGTCCGGAACACCTCGGCGTCGTCCCACTCGGCCTGCCACTTGGGTTCGATCGCGCTCGGATCGTACCCGCTCGAACTGTCTGACATCGTTCTTGTTGCCCCCAAGAGTCCCGGGGACTAAATGAGTAGCTGGTTCGCCCGCGCGTGGGCCTCCCGCCGGCTCCGATCGCTTTCGGGACGACTGCCAACGACCCGCACACTTACGCTCGTTCGGTCCGACGGTCGGACGATGGCGCGACTCGACGAGCCGGTCGACATCGGCGGCGTCACAGTGCCCAACAGGCTGTATCGCGCGCCGCTGCTGGAGTGTGCGGGCAACGGTCCCGACGCCGTCGACACGCTGATCGACGAACTCGAACCGACGGCGGCGTCTGGCGTCGGCCTCGTGTTTCAGGGTGCGAGCATCGTCACGGCAGACGGCGGCTGTGCCGCGCCAAACATGACGCGCGTCCACGACCCCGCGTTCGTTTCCCGACTCGAACGGCTCACCGGTGCCGTCCACGACCACGGGGGTCGGATCTTCCTCCAGCTCGCACAGGGCGGACTCCGCAGCATGGCGGTGTGGCACGCCGGCTACCGCAGCGAGCACCCGCAGCTCGAACAGCTGGCCGTCTCGCGGCCGCCGTGGCCGCTCCGGGTGCTCGACCGCGCTGGGCTGATCGATCTCTCGCCTCACGTCCTCGACACCAGCGAGGTGTACGAGCTGGCCGCCCAGTTCGGCCGAGTGGCGGGGTCCGCCGCCGACGCCGGCTACGACGGCATCCACCTCTCGGGGGCGAACATGAGCCTGCTCCAGCAGTTCTGTTCGCCCTTCTTCAACCGGCGAGACGACGAGTTCGGCCCCGACCCCGGCGAACCGGCCGCGGGCGGGCGGCGGTTCCTCGAAGCGATCCACGACGCCGTCCGCGAGCACGCCGACGACGTGGCGCTGGTGACGAAGGTGCCCGCCGAGACCGCCGCGCCGGCCTTCGTCCGCCGGCACCTCTCGTTCGACGACGCCGTCGGGCTGGCGAGCGATCTCGTCGCGGCGGGCTACGACGCCGTGGTCCCGGTCGCGGTGTCGACGTTCTGGGACATGAGCATCGTCCGTGGGGCCTACCCCGAGCGGGCGTGGTCGGCTGCGGACCTGCGAGGGGAGTACGCGGCGGCGTTCGGCGGCCCGCTCCGGGCGCGCGTCGTCGCGCTCCTCAACCGCTTGCAGGCCCGCCGGTTCGACCGCGAGCCCGGCTGGAACGCCGACCTCTGTCGGGCGGTGCGCGAGCGGGTCGACGCGCCCGTGCTGTGCGAGGGCGGAATTCGCGAGCGCGCGACCTGCGATCGGCTACTCGGTGCGGCCGACCGGCCGCCGGCCGCGGATCTGGTCGGGATGGGGCGACCGTTCTACGCCGAGCCGCGACTCGGCGCGCGCCTGCTCGCCGGTGCGGACGCGCTGTGTGCCAGTTGCAACAACTGCACCGTCCCGCAGGTGGCCGGCGAGCCGGGTCGGTGCCGGACGCCAGCGGTCGTCCGCGAGCGCGCTCGACTCGCCGACCGGGGTGCTTACGACCGTCCCGGCGACGCCACCGACGAGTCGGGGCCGTCCGGCGACTAGACGTCGTCAAGCGTCAGCCGATCGAACTTCCGGACGGCGTAGTAGTAGCCGCCGACGCCGGTCGTCGCGAGGACGGCCAGATAGACGATCCAGGCTCCGACCAGCAGCAGGCCACCCCCGTCGACCGAGAGCCAGACGAGTGCGAGGCCGATGCCGACCACCACCAGCGTCCCGAAGAAGTAGGTGAGCGTCCCCAGCGTCGAGGGGTGGGCGCGCTCGACGTTCATGTACTCGCTGCGTTCGAACTTCGGGACGACGGCCCCGACGCCCAGCGCCGTGCCGGCCGCCGCCAGCAGGACCACGGGGGTGAGAAGCGTCCGTCCGAGCACGCGGAGGGGCGGATCGCTCACGAGCCCCAGCGGGAGCCCGACGCCGACTGCGACGATCCCGCCGACGACGAGTCCGCCCACCACCCGGCCCCGCAGGAGGTGTCTCGTCGAGGCCGTGCTCGTCAGCAACAGCGGGAGCTGCTCGCGGTCGTCACCCATCGGATTCAGACAGAAGGTCGCGCCCGCGAGGACGCTCCCGGCGACGACGGCGGCGCCGGGACCGAGATCGGTCAGGAGGTCGGGCTGCGTGACGAGGCTCCCGACGAAGGCCAGCCCGCCGAACAACACCATCGAGAGGTGCGAGACGAGCTTCGGGTTCCGGCGCGTCCGCAGGAGGTACCGCCAGGCGATGCGCGTCGAGGGCGTCGCCGCCAGGACGCGCGGGGCCGACCGACTCGTCGTCTGCTGGTCGCCCGACTGGTCGCCGCGGTCGTCGAACAGGAGCGCGCTCTCGATGCGCAGCGTCGTCGCCAGCCCCACCGGGATCGCCGCCAGCGTCACCGCGGCCACGACGACGCCCAGGGGCCGGGGCGTCGCGCCCAGCGGTGCGCTGACGACGCTGGCGTAGGCCTGTAGGGGCTGTCCCGGCAGCAGCGCCGACAGCGCCGGCCCGTCGCCGTCGCCCATCACCGCGGGGATCGCCGTCTGGAAACCGACGAAGACGGTGCCCGCGAGGACGACCAGCACGACCGCCTTCGCCCACGCCGAGAGTCGCGAGAGCAAGCCGAGATAGCGGACCGTCGCGCCGATCGTCCGGCCGACGACGAGTCCGGCCACCAGCAGCGGGAGGCTGGCGGCGAGCACGAGCAGCGCGGGCAGGGGCGTCCCAGCGCCGGCCGCCACCATGACCAGCAGGACGACCCCCGGAACGACGGCGAACGCCGTCGCCTGGAGCGTCTCGCTGGTGACCCGCCCGATCACGACCCCCTCCGGCGGGATCGACGTGCGTACGAGCGGCCCGATCGCCCCCACGCGGGTCTGGTTGATCGCCGTCGCGGCCCCGAAGTACAGCCCGATCGTGAGCGCGCTCACGAGGACCGTTCCGAAGCGCGCCAGCGGCGGATCGCCGCCGGCCAGCCCCGCGCCGAACGCCAGGACCTGCGACAGGAAGGTCAGCGGGAAGAACAGCCCGAACGAGAGCAGTCCGACGACGACGCCGATCAGCTGGCGGCGGTTGCCCGCGATACGGCGGATCTGTGCCCGCAGCTCGGTGCGTGCAAGCACCGCGCCGTCCCGCAGGTCACTCCGTCGCATAGGCCTCGCTGGCGTCGCCGGTCAGCGCGAGGAAGGCGTCTTCGAGGTCGGCACCGCCCTCGGCCTCGACCGAGCCGATCAGCTCTCCCGGTGGCCCCTCCGCGACGAGGCGGCCGTCGTGGAGCACGCCAACCTCGTCGGCGATCTCCTCGACGACGGGGAGGATGTGCGTCGAGAGGAAGACGGTCGTGTCATCGGCCGCCAGCTCGACGATTAGCTCGCGCAGCGTCTTGGCCGCCCGCGGGTCGAGCCCGGAGGTCGGCTCGTCGAGGAAGACGACGCTGGGATCGTGCTGGACGGCCTGGACGAAGGCGGTCTTCTGGCGCATCCCCTTCGAGTAGCCGTCGACCCGCCGATCGAGGTCCTCGCGCAGCCCCAGGCGCTCGCACAGTCCCAGCGCCCTGTCGGCGACCTGCTCGAAGGGAACGCTCCGGAGATCGGCGGCAAACGCCAGTTGCTCCCGCCCGGTCAACTCCTCGTACAGCGGGGGCTCTTCTGGCAACAGGCCGATCCGATCGACGAGCTGGCGGCGGTCGTCACTCGGCACGCCCGCGACCGTGGCCGTCCCATCGCTGGGCTCGACCAGGCCGGTGAGCATCCGCATCGTCGTGGTCTTGCCCGCGCCGTTCGGGCCGAGGAAGCCGTAGACGACGCCGGTCGGGACCGTCAGGTCGAGTTCGGCGACGGCCGTCGTCGAGCCGTACCGCTTGCTCAGTCCGTCCGTGGCGATGGCCGGGGACACTGTCATTGTCGGTCCGTCGGGTGTCTCCGAGGAATGTCTTCGGGTCGATCGCCGTGTCGCCCTCGTCGGCTACTCCAGCAACAGGCGACGGGGCTCGGCCAGGAACTCTTTGAGCGTGTTGACGAAGCGGGCGGCGTCGGCCCCGTCGATCACGCGGTGGTCGATCGCCAGCGAGAGGGGGAGGGTCGGCTTCGCGACGACCTCGCCGTCCCGTGCCACGGGTCGCTCCTTCAGCGCCCCCGTGCCGAGGATCGCCGTCTGGGGTGCGTTGATGATCGGGTCGGCGTACTCGCCGCCGATCGCGCCGAAGTTGGTGACGGTGAAGGTCCCGCCCTGCATCTCCGACCGGTCGAGGTCGCGGTCGCGTGCGCGGGCGACGAGATCGTTCACCTCGCGGGCCAGTTCGAGCAGTCCCTTCTCGTCGACGCGCTCGACGACGGGGACGACGAGACCGTGGTCGGTCGCCGCCGCGACGCCGAGGTCGACCCGGTCGTGGTAGACGATCTCCTCGGCGTCCGTGTCGAGTTCGCTGTTCAGGATGGGGTGGTGTCCGAGTGCCGCGGCCACGCACTTCAGGAGCAGCGGCGTGTACGTCAGGTCGACACCGCGGTCCTCGGCCAGTGGTTCGAGTCGCTCGCGGGCGTCGACCAGCCCCTCGACGACGGCCCGGTCGTGGTGGGTCGCGTGCGGGATCTCTCGGCGGGACTCGGCCATCCGCTGGCCGATCGTCCGCCGGATCCCCTGGTACGGTTCGCGCCGGCCCCCCGTGGCCGCCGTCCCACCCTCGCCGTCCGCGGGTTCGGTCTCCGTGCCCCGTCCCGTGGAGCCAGTGGCTCGCTCTCGCTCGGTCTCGTCGGCCGACGCGGCGAAGGCTCGCACCGCCGCCTCGTCGACGTAGGGCTCGCCGTCGCGGCGCTCGTCGGTCGGGACGGCGTCGATGTCGACCCCCAGATCGTCGGCGAGCCTGCGGGTCGCTGGCGTCGCCAGCGTGTGGTCACGGTCGGCGTCGCTGTCGACCGCCGAGACCGCCGACTTCACGGCAGGTTCGTCCGTCGATTCGTCGTCTCCGACGCGTCTGACGGCCGACTTCACGCCGCCGTCGTCGCTACCGTCGCCGTCGTCGACCCGACTGACGGCGGATTCGATCTCGCTGTCGGCCTCGCCGTCCTCGTGGGCGGCTCGCACGTCGCTCTCGGTGATCCGACCGCTCGGACCGCTCCCGTCGACGGCGGTGATCTCGACGCCGAGCTCGCGGGCCAGCCGCCGGACGTTCGGGGGCGCGAACACGCGCTCGTCCGTCCCAGCGGACTCGTCGTCGTTCGACTCGTCGGTGGCCGGAGCCGCCGCCGCTCTGTCCTCGCCGTCGTCGGTCGCGATCGACACGACGACGGCACCGGTCTCGACCACGTCGCCGGGCTCGTAGTGCAGCTCGCGGACGACGCCCGCGACCGGCGACGGCACGTCGACGGCGGCCTTGTCCGTCTCTACTTCGGCCAGCACCTGGTCTTCTTCGACGCGGTCGCCCGTCGCGACGTGCCACGCCAGTATCTCCCCCTCGGCGACGCCTTCCCCGAGGTCGGGGAGTTCGAACTCGAACATGGGCTAAAACTCACAGGCGTCTGTGATACCGTCTTTGATACGGGCAGGTTCGGGGAGGTAGTAGTCCTCCAGGGCGTACAGCGGGTACGGCGTGTCGAAGCCGGTCACGCGCTGGATGGGGGCCTCCTGGTAGAGCAGCGCCTCCTCCTGGATCGTCGCGATCACTTCGCCGGCCAGCCCGCCCGTCTTGGGGGCCTCGTGGACGACGACGGCCCGACCGGTCCGCTTGAAGCTCTCGACGACGGTGTCGGTGTCCATCGGCGACAGGGTCCGCAGATCGATCACCTCGGCGTCTATCCCCGGGGCGAGCTCCTCGGCCGCCTCGACGGTCGGGCGCGTCATCGCACCCCAGGTCACGACGGTCACGTCCGACCCCTTGCGGCGGACGGCGGCCTCGCCAAGCGGGACGGTGTAGGACTCGGCGTCGACGGGCTCGCGGAAGGCCCGGTAGATCAGCTTCGGTTCGAGAAAGATGACGGGGTCGGGATCGCGGATCGACGCCGCGAGCAGCCCCTTGGCGTCGGCGGGTGTCGAGGGGACGACGACCTTCAGGCCGGGCTCGTGAACGTAGAAGGCCTCCTTCGACTCGGAGTGGTGCTCGGGCGCGCGGATGCCGCCGCCGTAGGGCGCGCGGACGACCATCGGACAGGTGAAGCGCCCGCGGCTGCGGTTGCGCAGTCGCGCGGCGTGAGACACCAGCTGGTCGAAAGCCGGGTACATGAACCCGGAGAACTGCATCTCCGGGACCGGGCGCAGGCCGTGGGCGGCCATGCCGATGGCGGTGCCGACGATGCCCGACTCGGCCAGCGGCGTGTCGATCACGCGGTCGGGGAACTCCTCGATCAGGCCCTGTGTCGCCCGGAAGACGCCGCCGTTCTCGCCCACGTCCTCGCCCAGCACGAGCACGTCCTCGTCGCGGTCCATCTCGCCGTAGAGCCCGTCCCGGACCGACTGGACGAGGGTCAAATCCTGCGTCTCGGTGCTCATTCCAGCAACACCTCGTCGCCGTGGCGCTCGCGCAGCGCTTCGAGGTAGTCCAGTTGTTCGTGCAGCCGCTGTGGCATCTCGGCGTAGACGTGTGCGAACATCTCCTCGGGCGCTGGCCGCTCGTACTGCTCGGCCGTCTCGATGGCGTCGGCGACCTCTTCGGTGATCGACGACTCGATGGCCTCGACGGACTCGTCGTCGAGGAGGCCGCGATCCCGCAGGAACGCCTCCATGCGCGGGATGGGGTCTTTGCGCCGCCAGCGCTCGACTTCCTCGTCGCTCCGGTAGACGGAGGGATCGTCGGCGGTCGTGTGTGCGCCAAAGCGGTACTGGACCGCCTCGATCATGGTCGGGCGCGGGTCCTCGCCGGCCGGGTCGCGGGCCTTCTCGACGGCTTCGCTGGTGACCTGATAGACGGCCAGCGGGTCCATACCGTCGACCTGGATCCCCTCGAAGCCGTAGGCGCTTGCCTTCTGGGCCAGCGTCGCGCTGGCGGTCTGGCGCTCTCGGGGGACCGAGATGGCCCACTGGTTGTTGTTACAGAAAAACACCGTCGGGGTGTCGAACACGCCAGCGAAGTTCAGTCCCTCGTGGAAGTCTCCCTCGCTGGTCGCGCCGTCGCCGAAGTACGCCAGGTGGACTTCGTCTTTCCCCCGGAGCTTCGCGGCCCACGACGCGCCCGTCGCGTGGGGGATCTGCGTCGCGATCGGGACGGCCAGTGCGAACGCGGCGACACCCTCGGGCGGATCGTTGCCGGCCTCCGACCCCATCCAGTACAAGAGGATCTGATCGAGCGGCCACCCGTGTGCGTGCAGCGCGGCGTGTTCGCGATAGCTCGGAAACACCCAGTCACCGTCGGCCAGCGCGTGGGCGCTCGCGACCTGTGCGCCCTCCTGTCCGGCCATCGGCGGGTACGTCCCCATCCGACCCTGTCGCTGGAGGCTCACCGCCCGCTGGTCGAAGTGACGAGCCAGCTTCATCTCGCGGTAGATCGCGACGAGTTGCTCGTCCGTGAGGTCGGGCACCGTCGCGCCGTCCCGTACCTCGCCGTTCTCGTCGAGTACCTGTACCTGGTCTGTCGGGTCGCGATGGAGGACGCTCAGTGGGACCACCTTCCGTGTGACATACGGTATACGTTGTCGCGGGGTCGGCTTATGGTTTGTGCGGACGAATATCTCTCTCGGTGGAATTATCGAGGGTAATTCCTACGTGGGTACTGTTCCGTCTCACGCGATCGCACTGACCGCGACTGTCGCCCCGCAGCCGCGACACAGGAGGGCGACGCCGCTCTCGCCGTCGGGGCGGTCTTCGAAGACGAGCGCCGAGTCACACGTCGGACACCGTTCGAGACACATGACGAGTCGCGCTGCCAGCTCTTCGCGGGGCACGTCCGGGAGCCGTGCCAGTCGGGCCTCGTCGACCCTCTCTCTGATCGTCGGTTCGGCGACGATCGCGGCCAGAAACCCCGCTCTGGAGTGCCACGCGCCCACCGTTTCGTCGCCGTGTGTGACGACGTACCGATCGTCCGCCTCGGTCACGTCGAGGGCGTCGGCGTCGAGCCCCTCGCTTGCTGCCAGCCAGCGCAGCGCCCGGTCGCCACCGCGCATCTGGGCCATCCGCTCGTGCCAGGCCTCGGCGAATCCATCGGTGAGCCGGAGGTCGGTGCCGTCGGCCGTCGGTTCGAGGACGTTGGCCTCGCGCAGGACCGTCTCGACTGTGGCGGCGTCGTCGGTCTGTTCGGACTCCGTGCGGTCCTCGCCGCCGTCCGTTCGGACGACGCGGCGGTCACGACGAACGGGTGGCAACCTCATACGGGACCCTCTGGCTCCACACGGATAGTAGCGCTGTCACTCGGCCGGCCCGGCGGGCTCACTCTCCGGCCCGTGCCCGCCGCCGTGCGATGGCGGGGTCGTTTCCCTCCAGTACCGCTTCGACGAACAGCTCACCGGCGCGATAGGACGAGCGGACCATCGGTCCCGAGGCGCAGTAGGCGAAGTCAAGCTCCTCCTCGGCGACCCGTCGCCAGGTGTCGAAGGCGTCGGGGTGGACGTACTCCGAGACTTCCAGGTGCGAGCGGGAGGGCTGGAGGTACTGGCCAAGCGTCACCACGTCGACCCCCACTTCCCGCAGGTCCGAGAGCGTCTGGTAGACCTCGTGGGCGTACTCGCCGACGCCGAGCATCAGGCTCGTCTTCGTGTAGATGTCCGACTCTCGGTCGACCTGGCCAAGCACCGACAGCGACTGCTCGTAGCCGGCCCGGCGGTCGCGCACGGGCCACTGGAGGCGCTGGACGGTCTCGACGTTGTGGGCGATCACGTCCGGGCCGGCGTCGATAATCTTCCGGACCAACCGCTCCTCGCCCCGGAAGTCCGGAATCAGACACTCGACGAGAATCGACGGGTCACGCTCTTTGATCGCCCGGATCGTCTCGGCGAAGTGGCCCGCGCCCTGGTCGGGCAGGTCGTCGCGGTCGACGCTCGTGAGCACGACGTAGTCCAGCCCGATGTCCGCGACCGCGTCGGCGACGTTCGCGGGCTCGTCGGGATCGAGCGGCTCCATCCCGCCGGTCTCGACGTCACAGAAGTTACAGCCCCGCGAACAGCGATCGCCCAGCAGCATGAACGTCGCCGTCCCCGGCCCGTCCTCGCCACTCCAGCACTCGCCCATGTTGGGGCAGTTGGCCTCCTCACAGACGGTGTGGAGGTCCCGCTCGCGCAGCGACTGTTTGATCTCGGTGAAGCGCTGGCCCGACGGCGGCCGCATCTTGAGCCAGTCGGGCTTGCGGGCGCGACTCATTGCCCACAGTTAGGAACGGGCGATGAAAACGGCTGTGGTGCCGGTTAGAGCTGACGGTTCGGACGGACCGACTCCTGCCCGGTGCTTCGTCCCGGCGGCGTTCGTCGCCGTCGTCGGTGCCACCGAGTACTGGCTCCGCCGGCACTGCTCGGTGTCTCCACCGCGGCCGATCGGGTGAGTCGTCTCCGTCGATCTGTGGCGGCGGCGACTGCGGTATAGAAACGCATATTGCACCGCGGCCCCCGGTCCCTGACGTGTCACGGAGCGCCGACGGGGAGCCAGCCGTCGCGGTCGCGGACGTGCTCCCCGAGTTCGCCGACGCCTTTCCTTTCGAGGAGTTCAACCGAATGCAGTCGGAGACGCTCCCGGCGCTGTTGAACCGCGAGGACAACGTCGTCGTCAGCGCACCGACCGCCAGCGGGAAGACCGCACTGGCCGAGATCGCCATCTGCAAGACCCTGCAGGCCGGCGGGACCGCGCTCTTTCTCGCGCCGCTGCGGGCGCTGACAAACGAGAAGGAGAGCGAGTGGGAACGCTTCGAGGACCTGGGCTATTCGGTGTACGTCGTCACCGGCGAGCGCGACCTCAACCCCCGCCGCGCGGAGCGGGCCGACATCCTCGTGATGACCCCGGAGAAGGCCGACTCGGCCACTCGAAAGCACGACTCCCGGCGCTACGAGTTCATCACGGACGTGGACTGCTGTCTCATCGACGAGGTCCACCTGCTGGACTCGGACCGTCGCGGGTCGGTACTGGAGGTGACCGTCTCGCGGCTCCGTCGACTGTGTGACCCCCGCGTGGTCGCGCTGTCGGCGACGATGGAGAACGTCGAGGACGTTGCGGCGTGGCTCGACGCCCCCAGCGAGACGACCTTCCAGTTCGACGACGACTACCGGCCGGTGCCGCTCAACGCCGACGTGAAGACCTACAGCCACGGCGAGAACGCCTTCGCCGACAAGTACCGGCGGCTCTACCGGGCGCTGGATCTGGCCGAGCCACACATCCGCGAGGAGGGCCAGGCCCTCGTGTTCGTCTCCTCGCGACAGGACACCGTCCAGGCAGCCAAGAAAGCCCGTGACGAGATCGTCGAGCGGGACGTGCCGATGGGTGCCCGCGGCGAGTACGACTTCCACACCGAGGCCGCCGAACTCGACAACGACACCCTCCGCCAGTCCGTCCTGGACGGCGTCGGCTTCCACCATGCCGGTCTCTCTCGGGCGGACAAGGACCGCGTCGAGGAGTGGTTCAAGGAGGGACTCATCCAGCTCCTGTTCTCGACCTCGACGCTCGCCTGGGGCGTGAATCTCCCGGCCCGCTGTGTCGTCATTCGGGACACGAAGCTCCACGACCCCCTGGAGGGGGAAGTCGACATGAGCCCGCTGGACGTGCTCCAGATGCTCGGCCGCGCTGGCCGGCCGGGCTACGACGACATGGGGTACGCCTGGATCGTCTGTGATCGGGCGGACGCCGACAAGTACCGCAAGCTCCTGCGCGAGGGCAAGGAGATCGAGTCCAGGCTCGCCGACGACCTCGATGCCCACCTCAACGCCGAGATCGCGCTGGGGACGCTGGGCGACGTCGAGGACGTGATGGGGTGGCTCGAAACCACGTTCTACTACCAGCGCGCCCAGCGCGCTCCCGAACGGTACACCGCCGGCACCGACCTCCGGGAGCGAGTGTCGGACACGCTCGGGGAGCTCGTCTCCGACGGGTTCGTCGAGATGGACGACCTCTCGGTCGAGGGGACCCCGCTCGGTCGACTGGCCTCGAAGTTCTACCTCCGGCTGGCGACGGCCCGTCGGTTCAAAGACTGTGCCGACCGGGCGGCGGCCGACCCGGACGGCTTCGACGAGGACGCGATCCTCTCGACGGTCGCCGGTGCGACGGAGTTCGACAGCGTCAGCGCCCGCAGCGACGAGGAAGACGCCGTCGCGGCGGTGATCGGCTCTCGCGGCGAGGCGCTGACCGCCGGCCAGCGGAAGGTCCTCGCGATTCTCCGCTCTTCGATGTCCGGCACGACGCCGTCGGAACTCCAGAGCGACGCCTGGGTCATCAAGCAGAACGCGCTCCGCATGCTCGCCGCGCTGCGGGCCTTCCTCGATCGCTTTGCCGGCGCTCGCGGCGCGAACCTCGCCCGCCGCGTCGAGGCGCGCGTCGAGAACGGCGTCAGCGCGGACGCGGCGGGGCTCACGGCGATCGACGGGGTCGGTCCCGGACGGGCGCGCACGCTCGCCGCCGAGGGCTTCCGGACGCCCGCGGACGTGGTCGACGCTGGCGTCGCCGGACTCGTCACGGCCGGCCTGAGCGAGAGTGTCGCCGAGCGGGTCCACGACAACGCGACCGACCTGCCAACAGTCGTCGTCGAGTGGGGCGAGTTCCCGGACCAGATCGCGGCCGGCGAGCGCGAACTCCACGAGGTGACGGTCCGCTCGGTCGCCGGGAGCGCCCGCGCCGGCATCCGCGTGACTGTCAACGGCCACGAGATGACGGCCAAACCGTCGTACCTCGGACAGGCGACGGTCCCGGTCGCCGCGTTCGGCGGTGACGCCGACGAACTCACCTTCACGATCGAGGTCACTTTCCCCGAGTTGCCGATCCCGCCGATCCGGGAATCTCGCACCGTCAGCGTGGGGTGATACGGACGGTTGTAGACGTTTATCCAGTCGACCGCACGCTGTCGTGCAGTCGATCTGGGACAGCGCTACAACTGTCCGTATGAGCGTTCCCAGTTGGCGTCGTGTGTGTGGCTCACTCGCTGGCGAGAACGTTCGATCGGACGATCTCGGCCATCTCGGTCGGTGTTTCGGCGACGAGGTCGGCGTTCTCGGTCGCACCCTCGGCCGCCCCGACGCCGAAGCTGACGACGGTCATCCCCGCGCGGTGGGCCGCGGTCGTCCCGTGGTGGGAGTCCTCGACGGCCAGCGCAGTCGCTGGATCGACGCCCAGCTCGGCGGCGGCGCGCTCGTAGATCGTCGGCTCGGGCTTCCCGGGGCCGTCGAGGTCCGCGGCGCTGACGACGGTGTCGAACAGGTCCCCGAGATCGAACCGTTCGAGGACGATCTCGTACCACTCGGGCGGGGAAGCGGTCACCATGGCGACGGGCACGCCGGCCTCGCGCAGCTCCGTCAGCAGTGCTCGCACGCCGGGCGTGAGCTCGACCTGTTCGCCGTAGATTTCGTCGGCTGCCCCCTCATACAGCGAGACGAACGCCTCGTAGTCGACGGCCAGGTCGTACGTCTCGTCGAGCACGTCGTACTGCTCCTCGTAGAAGATCCCGGTCACTTCCTCGACCGGCACCTCCTGGTCGGGGACCGCTGTCGGCAGGATCTCCTCGCGCTCCAGCTCGATCCAGTAGTCCTCCGAGTTCACCAGCACTCCGTCCATGTCGAAACACGCGGCGTCCATACTCGCCCGGTTCTCTCGCAGTGACAAATGTGTAGCGTTCGCGCCTGCGTGTCCGCCCCACTACCGGCTGTCGCCGTGACCGATCTCGCCGCCTCGGGACGGCGGCTGTCCTCATACTGCCGGCTGTACCTTCGTGAAGATCTTCGCCACCCCGGGGTGGCGAAATCGGTCACAGATGTACAGCCGGTCGTATCACGAAGTCGTCGCCGGCAGTATCGGTCGTCTGGTAGCCCGACACTGGCTCGGTCACTGCAACTTACGTCCCAGCTCCCGACGGCGTCGATCGCTTTTGCATGCTCCTTGATATCACACCTCACTGTTAAATGGTTGGACAGACAATATGTAATCGTCCACGATGTCGGAACCCGAAACCACCGAGCGGCGTGGGGTCGACCGCGCACCCGCGCTCGTCTGTCGGGCGCGGACGGTCCTCCGTACCTCCGTCCTGATCGCTCGCCGACTGGCGTTCTGGCTGGCCGTCGTCCTGCCAGTGGTCTACGTTCCGCTCCTGTTCGTCGACGGTCACTGGGCCACGCTCGCCGTGTCGGCGCTGCTCGTCGCTCACGTGCTCGTGGTCCTCGCCGGCAGTGGCTACGACCCGAACGGCTGATACAGTGTTAGAAGCGCCTATAAATTTTCCCGACTCTTCTCGATCGGTTTCGAAACGCGTGAAACACCGCCGCGGCGGTGTAAAATACCGACTACCTCCGCTGAAATGAGCTAAATTCTACCCAACCGTCGGCCCATTATATGCTGGTGTCGGGCATAGCGACGAGCGAGGAGAACGCTCCAATGTCCATCGCACCGCCCTTCGACTCCGACACGGTCGCCCTCGACGCACAGTCCATCCGAACGCTCGCCTTCCGCCCCGTCGAAGCGACGGCGTTCTGGACCGCTGTGGCGCTCCCGCTGGTCTACCCCGCTCTCATGTTCGGTGGATTCGACGGACAGGAGCCGTTCCTCCTCGTGGCGGCGCTCGCGCTCCACGTCGCCGCTCTCCGTCTCGGCCGGGGACACGGCCGGGACGGCTAATACCGCCGGCCGCCCGACTCCCCGCTTTCCTCCCGCCAGTGGTCCCCGCCCCCGTCCGAGCGTTCAAGTATCGAGACGCGACCAGCCCCGCCCATGCACGACGACACTCGCGTGCTGGCCGGCGACTGTACCACGCTGTTCGAGACGACCGGCGCACAGACCCAGCGGACCCGCGAGCAACGCGGCGAGGTCCTCGTAGTGGTCAAGCCCGACAACACCGTTCTCGTCCACGACGCCGACGGCTACCAGCCGGTCGCGTGGCTCACGCGGCCCGACAGCGTCACTATCGAGGGCGGCACCGTGGTCGCCCGCGACGGCGACGACCTCCTGCGCGTGGTCACCCACGAGGAACACGGCAGCGCCAGCTACCCGGTCTCGGAGGCCGGCATCCCCGTCGGCGACTGCCTGGCGTGTGCGGGCACGCTGGTCCGGTCGAACGGCGCGGTCCGGTGCTCGGACTGTGCGGAGCGCTACGGCCTCCCCGCGGACGCGACGATCACCGGCGGTCGCTGTCGGGACTGTCGCCTCCCCACCATCCGCACCGAACGGGGCCGAGCGTTCGAACTGTGTCTGGACCGGGAGTGTGAATCGCTGGACGACCGCGTCACCGAGGCCTTCGACCGCGAGTGGGACTGTCCGGCGTGTGACGGCGACCTCCGCATCGTCCGGAAGGGCGGGCTGTTCGCCGGCTGCGAGCACCACCCCGACTGTGAGACCGCTTTCGCCATCCCCACCGGCGTGGTCGTCGACACCTGTGCCTGCGGGCTCCCGCTGTTCGAGACTTCGGGGGGCCGTCGCTGTCTCGACGCGACGTGTTCGCAGGCGCAGGCGAGCGAGCCGGCGACGTACTCCGGACCCTGACGCTCCGTCCTCGATACGACCCGCAGGGGCTTTACTCGCCCACGCGCAGGCAGGAGTATGGACGCGACGCTCTCCGATGGGGTCGTCCGGGCCGGCAAGCGGGCCCGCGAGCAGTTCTACGATTCCAGCGGGTACGGCCGGCCGGTCGACGCCGGGAAGCTCGAACTGGCACCCGTCGAGGCGGCACACCTGCTGTATCGCGGTGACCTCGACGGTGTCGACGGGATGGGACTTCGGGAGCTACTGAACTCCGCGTTGCTGTCGGAGGTCGACTTCTTCGTCTACAAGGACCTGCGCGACCGGGGGTTCTACTGCTCGCCGGCACGCCCCGACCGCGTCGAGGACCCCGACGGCTGTGACTTCGTCGTCTACCCGCGGGGCAAGGGGCCGTGGGACGACGCGGTCGCCCACCGGATTCGGGTCGTCAGCGAGCGCGAGACGGTCCCGGCAGCCGATCTGGGGGAGTGTGCGCTGGCCGTCGTCGACGAGGAGAGCGAGATCAGCTACTTCGAGACCCACCGTCCGGATGTCACCGGGACGAGTCGGTCGTCCGTCCCCGAAACCGACGGCGATCTGCTCGCAGATCGGGTCGTCTGCTGGGACCCGCCCGCCGAACTCTACGAAGCGGCCTTCTACGGGCAACCGCTCGACGAGCAGGACGCACAGGCGATCCAGCTCTCGCTGGTCGAGGCCGCGTACCTCGCCGGGGCGGGCACGCTTCAGGTCGAAGGCGATGCCGACGCGGTGATCGAACGCGGTCGCGCCGTCGAGGGCGATCGGTTCGACCGCCGGCTCGCGGTGTACGAACGGCTTCGCGAGCAGGGGATCGCACCCAAGACGGGCTTCAAGTTCGGCGCGGACTTCCGGACCTACGCAGATGTCGAGAGCGTCGCGGACCTGGGTCACTCCGAACTGCTCGTGCGGGCGTTCGACGCCGGCCACGTCTTCGAGCCCCGAGACCTCGCACTGGACGTGCGCCTGGCCCACGGCGTGCGCAAGACGATGGCCTACGCGTTCGTCGGCGACGAGGGGATCGACTGGCTGGCCGTCGAGCGCCTGACGCCCTGACTGCAGCCCGAAACGAACCCTTTTTGCGCCGACGACCACCTACGGATGAATAGATTGGCTCGCGCCAGTCAGTTCGACCATGAGTGACCCAGATCGTACCCGCGACGAGGGATCGCCCGACGACCACAGCGCCGCGTCGGGTTCGGACTGGCGCGAGCGTTCGGGGACCCCCGTCCGACCGGACGGCGGTGAGCGAATCGGAGATTCGCGAGCCTCGTCAGAGCTTTGCTCTGACGGCGGTGAGGCGAGCGAAGCGAGCCGAGCCACGTCGGATCTTCGATCCGACGGCGGTGAGGCGAGCGAAGCGAGCCGAGCCACGTCGGATCTTCGATCCGACGGTGGTACCGAGGTCGAAGGAGCCGACGACGTGGCGCTGGATCCGTGGGGCTCCTCGACGGTCTCGGACTACCGCAAACTGTTCGATCAGTTCGGCATCGAGGCCTTCGACGAGGTGCTGCCGGAGGTGCCCGACCCCCACTACCTGATGCGCCGGGGCGTCATCTTCGGCCATCGAGACTACCGACCGGTCGCTCGCGCGATGCGAGAGGGCGAGCCCTTCGCCGCGCTCTCGGGGTTCATGCCGACGGGCGACCCGCACATCGGTCACAAACTCGTCTTCGACGAGATCATCTGGCACCAGGAGCAGGGCGGCGACGCGTACGGACTGATCGCCGACCTGGAGGCCCACAGCGCCCGCGGCCTGACCTGGGCGGAGATCGACGAGCACGCGACCAACTACGTTCTCTCGCTGCTGGCACTCGGCTTCGATCCCGAGGACGGGGAGCTGTACCGTCAGTCCGAGAACCGCGACGTACAGGATCTTGCCTTCGAACTCGGTGCCGAGGCGAACTTCTCGGAGCTCCAGGCGATCTACGACTTCGACGGAGAGACCGACGTGAGTCACATGCAGTCGGTCGTCACCCAGATGGCCGACATCCTCTACCCGCAACTCGACGAGCCGAAGCCGACGGTGATCCCGGTCGGCCCCGACCAGGACCCACACATGCGACTCGCCCGCGACCTGGCGGCTCGGATGGGGTATTTCGGCGTCACCAGCGCGTACGCGAGCTTCGAGGCCGACGACGCCGAGCGGGAGCTGCTCGGTGCCGCCTACGAGGCCCTGCAGGCCGACCGCTCGGCCGACGAGCGCGTTCGCTGTGAAGCGGCCGCCGACTGGATCGAGGCCGAGATCACCCCCGACGACGTGCGACAGCGCACCGTCGAGAAGCTCCGCGCGGCGGGCAAGGAACCGCTTCGTCCCCGGACTCGTTTCCTCGATCGCAACGCCACCGACGAAGCCTTCGAGGCGCTCATCGAGGCTGTCGAGGGCGAGAAGCGCGTCTACGACGAGCACGTCGACGCCTTCGACATGGACCGCGAGGCAGCCACGGAGCTGGCCCGCGAGGTCGCGCTCGACCACGGCGGCTACGGCTTTCGCGCACCGTCGTCGATCTACCACCGCTTCATGACGGGGCTGACCGGCGGCAAGATGTCCTCCTCGATTCCGGCCTCACACATCTCGCTGCTCGACGACCCCGAAGACGGCTACGACAAGGTGAAGTCGGCGACGACCGGCGGCCGCTCGACCGCCGAGGAACAGCGCGAGAAGGGCGGCAAGGCCGACGAGTGCCCGGTCTACGAGCTGTACGCCTACCTGCTCGCCGGTGACGACGACGAGTTCGCCAAGGAGGTCTACGACGAGTGTGTCGGGGGCGAGCGGCTCTGTGGGGGCTGCAAGGAACAGGCCGCCGAACTGATGGAATCGTTCCTCGAAGATCACCAGGAGAAACGCGCCGAGTGGGAAGCGAAGCTCGACGAGCTCGACATCGACCTCGACAGCGACCGGAAGCGCTAACTCTCTGATCGAGGGGTGTTTTCGGGTACGGTGATCGAATTGGCGGCGAACAACTCACCGAAAGGGCGAGTGCTGCGTGACGGCGGAGCCGGCACGTTATAGCCGGCCGGTCCCGACGAAACCGTCCGCGGCAAGTGAGAACCGTTAACTGACGAACCCGCCGTGTATCCGACAACGAACATGCGATTACCACACGCGCAGGTGGCCCTGCTGGAGGCTGCCGACGCAGACGACGCCAGACGTATCGACACGCTGGCCGACGAGGCCGGCCTGAAACCGGAGACGGCGACCGGTGCCGCCTTCGCACTCGAAGACGAGGGACTGCTCGCACTCTCCGAGGAGACCGTCGAGTCCGCCACACTGACCGACGAAGGTCGAGCGTACCTCGACGAAGGACTCCCCGAAGTCCGTTTCTACCGCGGTGCGATCGACGCCGGTGCGGACGACGAACCCGCGGAGATGGGCCCGGTCATCGGCGCGGCCGGCCTCGACGGTGCGGCCGTCGACATCGCGCTCTCGAACTTCGCACGCAAGGGGTACGGCCAGATCGACAGCGGTGCCGTGTCGGCCGACCCCGAGGCCGATCCCGACAGCGATCCGGAGGCCGCGGCACTGGCCGCGCTGGCCGACGGCGAGTCGGTCGACGACGAGGACGTGCTCGGACAACTCGATCGCCGCGGACTGGTCGAGATCTCCGAGACCACCGTGCGCTCCGCGCGGCTCACCGACGACGGCGTGACGACGCTGATGGCCGGCGTCGAGGTCGCCGAGACCGTCGGGCAGGTCACGCCCGAGTTGCTCACGTCCGGCGAGTGGCAGAACGTCGAGTTCGCCGAGTACAACGTCGAAGCCGACGCCGACGAGGTCAGGACCGGCAAGACCCACGTCCTGCGCCAGCAGGCCGAGAACGTCAAAGACACCCTGGTCGGCATGGGGTTCCAGGAGATGCAGGGCCCGACGGTCGACGCGGACTTCTGGATCAACGACTGCCTGTTCATGCCACAGGACCATCCCGCGCGCAATCACTGGGACCGCTTCGCGCTGGAGCAGCCGGCTCAGATCGACGAGCTACCCGAGGAACTGGTCGAACGCGTCGAATCGGCCCACCGCGAGGGCGTCGGTCCCGACGGCGAGGGGTACCACTCGCCGTGGGACCTCGACTTCGCCAAGGCCCTGGCTCTGCGGGGTCACACCACGTCTCTGACCGCCCGCCACCTCTCTGGCGAAGCGCTCGGCGAGCTGGAACCGCCCCAGCGATTCTTCTCGATCGAGAAGGCGTACCGCAACGACACGCTGGACGCGACCCACCTGCTGGAGTTCTTCCAGATCGAAGGATGGGTGATGGCCGAGGAGCTGTCGGTCCGGGACCTGATGGGGACGTTCACCGAGTTCTACGAGCAGTTCGGGATCACCGACATCCAGTTCAAGCCCCACTACAACCCCTACACCGAACCGAGCTTCGAGCTGTTCGGTCGCCACCCCGAGACCGGCGAACTCATCGAGATCGGCAACTCCGGCATCTTCCGCCCGGAGATGCTCGAACCGCTCGGCGTCGACTGTGACGTGATGGCCTGGGGGCTGGCCCTGGAACGCCTGTTGATGCTCGTGACCGGTGCCGAGGACATCCGAGACGTCCACGGGACGCTGGTCGATCTCGACTTCCTGCGATCCGAGGAGGTGCTCTACTGATGCCAACTGTCGATATCGATCCCGACGAACTGCGCGAACTGACCGGCCACAGCGACAAGAGCGACGACGAACTCCGCGACGACCTGTTCTCGCTGGGCCTGGAGTACGAAGGCGAGACCGACGAGGGCCACTTCGAACTGGAGTTTGCCCCCGACCGGCTAGACAGACTCTCCGTCGAGGGGATCGCCCGCTCGCTGCGCTACGACTACGGCGACGACCGCGGCGTGTACGTCCCCAGCACCAACGACCCCGAGTGGACTATCGAGGTCGAAGACACGCCGCCAGAACGGCCCTACGTCACCGGCGCGATCGTCCGTGGGCTGGACCTCGACGAGTCGTCGCTGGACTCGCTGATCCAGCTCCAGGAGAAGCTCCACGCCACGATGGGACGCAAGCGCGCCAAGGGCGCGATCGGCGTCCACGACCTGACGATGCTGAAAGGCGGGGCAGCGAACGTGACGGCGTCGACGCCTCGCGACGAAGCGGTCGGCGACCTCGACACCCCGGCCGGTGAGGACGACGAGCGCGAGGCAGTCGAGAAGACGATCACCTACACTGGCATCGACCCCGACAGCGAGGAGTTCGTCCCCCTCGAAGGCGACCGTGCGATGACCCCAGCCGAGGTGACCGAAGAGCACCACATCGGCGTCGAGTACGCCGACCTCGTCGCGGAGATGGATCGCGTCCCGGCGATCTACGACTCGATCGGGCTGTTCTCGTTCCCGCCGGTCATCAACGGCAAGCGGACCGAAGTCGACACCGGTTCGCGGGACCTCTTCATCGAGATGACCGGGACCGACCAGTGGACGATCGACCACATGCTGTCGATCGTCTGTTACGCGCTCGACGCTCGCGGCGGCACCGTCGAGGAGGTCACCGTCGAGTACACGGACGGTGCGCCCGGCGAGTACGCGGGTCGGTCGTTCGTCCGCCCGGATCTCGGGACAAAGACCAAGACCGTATCCCACGACCGCATCGAGACGATTCTGGGCGTCGACCTCGACAAGCGCGAGATCGGCGATCTCGCCGACCGGGCCGGTCTGGACGCCAGCGAGACCGACACCGACGGCGTCTACGAGTTCGAGATTCCGCCCTACCGCGTCGACGTGCTCCACCCGATCGACGTGATCGACGACCTCGGTCGCGCCTACGGCTTCAACACGCTGGAACCCAGGTACCCCGACGTGTCGACGGTCGGCGGCCGTCACGACCGCTCGAAGCTCGAACGGGCGACCCGAGACGTGCTGGTCGGTCTGGGCTTCGAGGACCTGCTGAACTTCTACATGATCAGCGAGGAAGAGAACTACGAGCGCCTGCAGGTGACACCCGGGAGCGACGCCGTCGGCGGCGGCGATCCCGTGACGATCCAGGAGCCCTACAGCGAGGACTACACGATGTTGCGGTCGTGGGCGCTGCCCTCCATCATGCTCGTCCTCGAAAACAACACGCACCGCTCGTACCCACAGGACCTCGCGGAGATCGGTCTGGCTGCCGAGGTCGACGAGTCGACCAACACCAACGTCGCCGAGCACCGCACGGTCGCGGCCGCGGTCGCGCGCCACGACGCCTCTTACGAGGACGCCAAGACGCGCCTGCAGGCCATCGCCGCCAACTTCGGCAAAGAACTCGCGACGCCACCGATCGACCACCCGACGTTCATCGACGGCCGGACTGCGGCGGTCGAACTCGACGGCGAGACCGTGGGCGTCGTCGGGGAGATCGACCCAGCAGTGCTCGTCGAACACGACCTCGAAGTGCCGGTGGCTGCCTTCGAGTTCCGACTCGACGCTCTGGAGTAGCCTTCACTGGCCCCCAAACCGTCTCCGTGTCACGATCCCGACGCCGCTTTACAGATCGGCACCGACGGCGTCCTCGATCGTCTCGAACCCGTCCGCTTCGAGCAGCGCCACCAGCCCCTCGTTGATCTCTCGGGCCAGCGTCGGCCCCTCGTAGACCAGTGCCGTGTACAACTCGACCAGCGTCGCGCCGGCCCGTATCTTCCGATAGGCCCCTTCGGCGCTGGAGACGCCGCCGACGCCGACGACCGGTACGTCGACGCGCTCGGCGACGAACCTGACCATTTGCGTCGCCCGGTCCTCGATGGGTTTGCCCGAGAGGCCACCGGTCTCGACGCGGTGCTTGCTCTGCAGAGATGCGGGCCGCTCGGTGGAAGTGTTGGTCGCCACGACGCCGTCGAGATCCAGTTCGCGAACGATCGCCAGCGCGTCCTCGATCGCCGGCTCCGGAAGGTCGGGCGCGAGTTTGACCAGTATCGGAGCCGCGCCAGCGTCTTTGAGTTCGCCGAGAATCGCCGCCATCGACTCCTTGTTCTGGAGCTCTTCGAACCCCTGCGAGTTCGGACAGGAGATGTTGACGACGAAGAAATCGCCGCCGTCCGCGACCTGTTCGTAGGTGTAACGGTAGTCGTCGGGTGCGTCGTCGGTGCCGACGTGCTCGCTCTTGGCGATGTTGACGCCGACGGGCACTGCGGCGTCCGTCGCCGCCAGCCGCTCGCCGACGACGTCTGCGCCGTGGTTGTTCAATCCCATCCTGTTGATGATCGCCTCGTCTTCGCGCAGACGGAACATCCGCGGGCGGGCGTTTCCGGTCTGTGGCTCGGCCGTGACGCCACCGACCTCGACGAAGCCAAAGCCCAGCGCACCGAGCGCACCGGGTATCTCGGCGTTCTTGTCGAACCCCGCCGCGACGCCGACCGGGCTGTCGAACTGCTGGCCGAACGCGTCGACCGCCAGTCTGTCGTCGTCGATCCGGTACCGTCGTTCGAGCAACGCCGTCGCAGGCGTCTCGTCGGCCACTTCGAGCAGTCGGTGTACCGTCCGGTGGGCGGTCTCTGCCGGCAACTGAAACAACAGCGGTCGTACGATGTCGTAGGGGTTCATGTGTCTCCGTCCGGCAGTCGCGGTTCAGGTGGACCGCGATCCGCCGTGATGGTGCTGCTAGAACTCGTGTTCGACGTCCTCTGGGTCTGCCTTCTGAATGATGATCTTGTTGTCTCGGACGCGGACGAACACTTCGTCACCGATCTCCATCCCAGCGACTGCGAGTTCGTCCTCGTGGATGTTGATGTGAACGTTGTGGTACTCGCCATCGTCGTCTTTGGCGCCACTTGGGCTGAGCTTCTTCTTTCGCACCATCGCGCTATCCTACTCCGTGCATCGCCGTAGGATATACTTAAGTCTACCGTGCGAGGCGTACCGTTCACGCGTCACCGCGCGCGAGCACGGGACACGGCCGTTTTTGGACCCGGTTTCGGGCCTCGGTTCGTTATCACATATAAATGTACCGTGGCGGGAGCGGTCGATTTGGGGGTATATTTATGTTGAGCCATGTGTTCCATTGACATGGAGCGGTGAGAACCATGGCACGCGACAAGGACAAGCGCAATTTTGCGCTCCGAACACAGGACGGTGACGAAACGAGCGTCTTCTCGGGTGGAACACCACGTCAGGCGGCACTGAAGGCCGCCCGGCGTCTCGATCCCGCCGACAGCGAAGACGACGCAGATCCCGAAGAGATTCGGCTCCGCGAGAAGGGAACCCACAAGGTCCACATCTACGAGGGATGGGCCTGGGAGGAGGAGGCTCCCGACGACAAGCCCGGCTGGATGCCGGGCGACATCACCAAGGGGAACGTCTCTAAAGAGGGCGTAGAGCACCTCGACGAGATCTAACCGTTCGAGCCCCGCTATTTTTGTGCCGGTCGTTCCGTGCCGAGAGACATTTACAACCCGGGCGCTCACATACACGTGCGCGGCCACACTCGGCCCGACCGACGCACGCTGCGCGGGATGATCGGCTGACCTCCAGCCGCGCGATACTCATACACTGTTTGTCGTCCGTCTCTGATGTGTTCCATCATCTGTGGTGCGGGACGATCCCGACATCGTGACAGTCGACGGTATCTCTGTTCGCCAACCTGCTGGTCGCCTTTCGTCTGCCACTGTACGACACCCGACGTACCCATGTAATCGCATGCCGTAGCGGGGGTCGTTCGACGGCCTTAAGTTGTCCCTGCTCCTCGGACGTAATACGAAGCGGCGCAGGGCAGACCGCCCTTGCCGGGCTTTGCGTCCATCCGACGCCCTTAAGTGTAACAGGGTGTTCGGGTTGGACGCAACCGATGCCCGGCCGGGGACGAACCCCTGGCCACTCGGACTACACGGCGAGCCCCTCTCGCCGAACACGACTCGAAGGCTTTATGATGTCTTCGGGAGAACGTTCAGGTCCGGAAGAATGAGGATTCCACCCCTGCGGTCCGCCGTCAAGATGGAATCTGATGTTAGCCCTAGTAGTTCGGTGACACTCGGTCGACGAGTGTCGTCGGACGCTCTTCGATAGCGACCACACCCTTATGGGTGTGATCCCGCCTAACCCCCCTGCTCTGCAGGGGACATTCCGGTTGATCCTGCCGGAGGCCATTGCTATCGGAGTCCGATTTAGCCATGCTAGTCGCGCGGGTTTAGACCCGCGGCAGATAGCTCAGTAACACGTGGCCAAACTACCCTATGGACGGGAATAACCTCGGGAAACTGAGGCTAATCCCCGATACAGCTCTCAGACTGGAGTGTCGAGAGCTGGAAACGCTCCGGCGCCATAGGATGTGGCTGCGGCCGATTAGGTAGACGGTGGGGTAACGGCCCACCGTGCCTATAATCGGTACGGGTTGTGAGAGCAAGAACCCGGAGACGGTATCTGAGACAAGATACCGGGCCCTACGGGGCGCAGCAGGCGCGAAACCTTTACACTGCACGACAGTGCGATAGGGGGACTCCGAGTGCGAGGGCATATAGCCCTCGCTTTTCTGTACCGTAAGGTGGTACAGGAACAAGTGCTGGGCAAGACCGGTGCCAGCCGCCGCGGTAATACCGGCAGCACGAGTGATGGCCGCTATTATTGGGCCTAAAGCGTTCGTAGCCGGCCAGTCAAGTCTGTTGGGAAATCGACGCGCTCAACGCGTCGGCGTCCAGCGGAAACTGACTGGCTTGGGGCCGGAAGATCTGAGGGGTACGTCCGGGGTAGGAGTGAAATCCCGTAATCCTGGACGGACCACCGGTAGCGAAAGCGCCTCAGAAAGACGGACCCGACGGTGAGGAACGAAAGCTAGGGTCTCGAACCGGATTAGATACCCGGGTAGTCCTAGCTGTAAACGATGCTCGCTAGGTGTGCCGCAGGCTACGAGCCTGCGCTGTGCCGTAGGGAAGCCGAGAAGCGAGCCGCCTGGGAAGTACGTCTGCAAGGATGAAACTTAAAGGAATTGGCGGGGGAGCACTACAACCGGAGGAGCCTGCGGTTTAATTGGACTCAACGCCGGACATCTCACCAGTCCCGACAGCAGTAATGACGGTCAGGTTGACGACTTTACCCGACGCTGCTGAGAGGAGGTGCATGGCCGCCGTCAGCTCGTACCGTGAGGCGTCCTGTTAAGTCAGGCAACGAGCGAGACCCGCACTCCTAGTTGCCAGCAATACCCTTGTGGTAGTTGGGTACACTAGGAGGACTGCCAACGCTAAGTTGGAGGAAGGAACGGGCAACGGTAGGTCAGTATGCCCCGAATGGACTGGGCAACACGCGGGCTACAATGGTCGAGACAGTGGGATGCGGTACCGAGAGGTAGAGCTAATCCCCTAAACTCGGTCGTAGTTCGGATTGTGGGCTGAAACTCGCCCACATGAAGCTGGATTCGGTAGTAATCGCGTGTCAGAAGCGCGCGGTGAATACGTCCCTGCTCCTTGCACACACCGCCCGTCAAAGCACCCGAGTGAGGTCCGGATGAGGCCATCATGCGATGGTCGAATCTGGGCTTCGCAAGGGGGCTTAAGTCGTAACAAGGTAGCCGTAGGGGAATCTGCGGCTGGATCACCTCCTAACGATCGGGACCAGGCCGACGCGCCTGGCCCACCTTTGGCAGCGTCCACCGACACCCGTCGACCGGGCACCTATGAACTACTAGGGCTAACGTTGCGGACGAGGCGTCGGGCCCATAGCTCAGCGGCAGAGCACCTCCTTTGCAAGGAGGAAGCCCTGGGTTCAAATCCCAGTGGGTCCATACTCCGTACCGTGTTCGAACCGAGCCCCTTAAGTGTGGGACGGCGTTCGAACGACGTACGGCAGACCAGTGCACTACCCCGTGCAAGCGCGGGTAGGAAGGGTCGATGTACAGACCGGGTCGCACCGGCTGTACTGATGACACCGCGTGTACGTGCGATCCAGGCGTCCACTGGACTCGTGCAATTTCATCGAGTCACAACCAAATTTGACGTTGGCTACTGTGCCGCCTGGTGGATAGCTCGGCTCGGAAGCCGATGACGGACGTGCCAAGCTGCGAAAAGCCATGGGGAGCCGCACGGAGGCAAAGAACCATGGATCTCCGAATGGGAATCCCTTCAACAATTGCTTCGCGCAATGGGGAACCTCGAGAATTGAAACATCTTAGTATCGAGAGGAATAGAAAGCGCAATGCGATGTCGTTACTAACCGCGAGTGAACGCGACACAGCCCAAACCGAAGCCCTCACGGGCAATGTGGTGTACGGACTACCTTTCATCGGCCGACCATCTTCACGAAGTCTTCTGGAACGAAGCGTGATACAGGGTGACAACCCCGTAGTGAAGATCAGTACGTCGTGCGGTAGCTCCAGAGTAGCGGGGGTTGGAAATCCCTCGTCAAGATGGCAGGCATCGACTGCCAAGGCTAAATACTCTCCGAGACCGATAGTGAACAAGTAGCGTGAGCGAACGCTGAAAAGCACCCTCAGACGGGGGTTGCAATAGGGCTTGAAATCAGGTGGCGATCGAGCGACGGGGCTTGAAAGGTCCTGTAACAAACGAAAGCGGCGCGAGCCGTGTGTAGGACTTACAGGAAGCCGAAGTTCCGTCGTGCGTTTTGAAAAAACGAGCCAGAGAGTGTGCCTGTTTGGCGAGTCTAACCCGATAATCGGGGAAGGCATAGGGAAACCGACATGGCCGCAGCATTGCGAGGGCCGCCGTCTTCAAGGGCGGGGAGTCAAACGGGCACGACCCGAAACCGGGTGATCTACGCGTGGGCAGGGTGAAGCGTGCCGAAAGGCACGTGGAGGCCCGTTAGGGATGGTGTCCTACAATACCCTCCCGTGACCTACGTGTAGGGGTGAAAGGCCCATCGAACCCGGAAACAGCTGGTTCCAACCAAAACATGTCGAAGCATGACGTCCGCCGAGGTAGTTCGTGGGGTAGAGCGACCGATTGAGGTGCTTCACTTCGAGAGAAGTGAACACTTCTGTCAAACTCCGAACCTACGAACGCCGTCGACGTGGGCAGTCCGGTATGCGGGGTAAGCCTGTGTACCGTAAGGGAGACAACCCAGCGCCGGGTTAAGGTCCCAAAGTGTGGATTAAGTGTGATCGAAAGTGGTCTCAAGCCCTAGACAGCCGGGAGGTGAGCTTAGAAGCAGCTACCCTCTAAGAATAGCGTAACAGCTTACCGGCCGAGGTTTGAGGCGCTGAAAATGATCGGGACTCAAATCCACCACCGAGACCTGGCCGCTCCCGTGAAAGGGAGATCGAGTAGGTTGGCGCTCCGATTGGATGGAAGCAGGGGTGAGAACTCCTGTGGACCGATCGGTGACGACAATTCTGGCCATAGTAGCAGCGATAGTCGGGTGAGAATTCCGACGGCCGAACGAGCAAGGGTTCCTCAGCACTGTTCGTCAACTGAGGGTTAGCCGGTCCTAAGTCCCCCCGTAATTCGAAGGGGACGACATGGGAAGCTGGTTAATATTCCAGCGCTCGTATGCAGTGAAACCGACGCCTCGGGGTCGACCAAGCCGGGCCTTCGCCCGGTCGAACCGTCCAAATCCGTGGAAGCCGTAATGGCAGGAAGCGGACGAACGGCGGGAAAGTGAAAATTGGTTCAACCTGGGGCCCGTGAAAAGGGAGCATATGATCCGTACCGAGATCCGACACAGGTGCTCGTGGCGGCGAAAGCCAAGGCCTGTCGGGAACAACCGACGTTAGGGAATTCGGCAAGTTAGTCCCGTACCTTCGGAATAAGGGATGCCTGCTCCTGACAGGAGCAGGTCGCAGTGACTCGGACGCTCCGACTGTCTAGTAACAACATAGGTGACCGCAAATCCGCAAGGACTCGTACGGTCACTGAATCCTGCCCAGTGCGGGTATCTGAACACCTAGTACAATAGGACGAAGGACCCGTCAACGGCGGGGGTAACTATGACCCTCTTAAGGTAGCGTAGTACCTTGCCGCTTCAGTAGCGGCTTGCATGAATGGATTAACGAGAGCGTCACTGTCCCAACGTTGGGCCCGGTGAACTGTACGTTCCAGTGCGGAGTCTGGAGACCCCCAAGGGGAAGCGAAGACCCTATGGAGCTTTACTGCAGGCTGTTGCTGGGACATGGTCGCTACTGTGCAGAGTAGGTAGGAGCCGTTACACAGGTACCCGCGCTAGCGGGCCACCGAGGCAGACATGAAACACTACCCGGTAGTGACTGTGACCCTCACTCCTGGCGGAGGACACCAATAGCCGGGCAGTTTGACTGGGGCGGTACGCGCTCGAAAGAATATCGAGCGCGCCCTAAGGCTATCTCAGCCGTGACAGAGACGCGGCGAAGAGCGCAAGAGCAAAAGATAGCTTGACAGTGTCACTACCAACACGGTGACGCTGACGCGAAAGCGTGGTCTAGCGAACGGATGCGCCTGCTTGATGCGGGCCGATCTACGACAGAAAAGCTACCCTAGGGATAACAGAGTCGTCACCGGCAAGAGCACATATCGACCCGGTGGCTTGCTACCTCGATGTCGGTTCCCTCCATCCTGCCCGTGCAGCAGCGGGCAAGGGTGAGGTTGTTCGCCTATTAAAGGAGGTCGTGAGCTGGGTTTAGACCGTCGTGAGACAGGTCGGCTGCTATCTATTGGGGGTGTAAAGGTATCTGACGGGAACGATCGTATAGTACGAGAGGAACTCCGATTGGTGGCCACTGGTGTACCGGTTGTCCGAGAGGGCACGTGCCGGGCAGCCACGCCACACGGGGTAAGAGCTGAATGCATCTAAGCTCGAAACCCACCTGGAAAAGAGATACCGCAGAGGTCACTCGTAGAAGACGAGATAGATAGACTCGGGGTGTACGCGTCGAGGCAACGAGACGTTGAGCCCGCGAGCACTAATCGACCGAAGCCACACACTCATTGCACTGTGACTCGATTTGCACGAGTCCAGGCGTTTACTGGATCGCACGTATTACGCGGAGACCGAGAGTGGTAGTTTCACGGTTCGATTCCGTGACTCGGCGTAAAGGCGGCCATAGCGGCAGGGAAACACCCGTACCCATCCCGAACACGGCGGTTAAGCCTGCCAGCGTTCCGGTGAGTACTGGGGTGTGCGAACCCCTGGGAAAGCCGGTTCGCCGCCTGCTATTCATACTACAGAGCCCACAGCCGTGGTGGCTGTGGGCTTTTTTCATATCGATCGGGGAGCGGTGGTGCCCGATCTCTCCGTGCCGAGAAGTGGCGACGCCGTGTCTATCGGCAGCTCCGGCGCGGCTCTGTGGTCGACGCCACAGCAGCGGTCGCGATTTCGTCTATCGAACGAGTGTCGACGTAGCGCCTTCGGCAGTCGTCGACGGAGGGGTGTCGAGCCGAGACCGCTACGCTTAAGCGAACCACCCCGTTACCTGAAACTGCGCCAAGGTGGCAGAGTTCGGCCTAACGCAGCGGCCTGCAGAGCCGCCCATCGCCGGTTCAAATCCGGCCCTTGGCTTTCTACGACGCACAGATGGTGAGAGTGGTTCGAACCTCGACCGTTGGCTCGGTTACTCTTAGTGACGGGTCAGTGTATTCGATCGAGAAGACGGTAGAATCCGCTGGAAAGGTGCGTTACTCGGCGACGTACTCGGCGAGATCGAGCATGCGGTTGGCGAAGCCGAATTCGTTGTCGTACCAGGTCAGCACTTTGACGAGGTCGCCGACGACGTTCGTGTTCTCGAGGTCGACCATCGTCGAGTACGGCTGGCCCAGCACGTCCCGAGAGACGATCGGGTCGTCGCTGACACCCAGTACGCCTTCGAGTTCTCCGTCGGCAGCGGCCTCGAACGCGGCGTTGATGTCGCTCTCCGTGGCGTCCGTTTCGAGTGTACAGACGAACTCGGTGATCGAACCGTCGGGGACCGGGACGCGCATGGCCATCCCGTCGAGTTTCCCTTCGAGTTCGGGGAGGACTTCGGTCGCGGCCTGAGCAGCGCCCGTCGTCGTCGGGATGATGTTCTCGGCTGCAGCGCGGCGACGGCGGGGCTTGCTGTTGGGGCCGTCGACGAGGTTCTGGGTGCCCGTGTAGGCGTGGACCGTCGTCAACTGTCCCGACTCGATCCCGAATTCGTCTTGCAGTACCTTCGCGACCGGGGTGATGGAGTTGGTCGTACAGGACGCGTTCGAGACGACGTCTTCGCCGTCGTACTCGTCGTGGTTGACGCCGTAGACGAGTTGCTTGACCGGCGTGTCGCCCTTCGGCGGCGCGGAGATGACGACTTTGTCGGCACCGGCGTCGAGGTGTTGGCTCGCGTCCTCGTGACTGCGGAAGATGCCGGTCGACTCGAAGGCGATGTCGACGTCCAGCTCTTCCCAGGGAAGCTGGGTCGGGTCGGTCTCGTGGAAGACGCCCGCCTCGAAGTCGGTTCCCTCGACGGTCAGAGTCCCGTCGTCGAGGCTGGCACCGTCGAGTCGTCCCATGACGGAGTCGTACTTGGCGAGATACTCCATCTCCTCGTCTTCCATCACGTCGTTGATGCCGACGATCTCGACGGCGTCGTTGTCCAGCGATGCGCGGAACACGTTGCGACCGATGCGGCCGAAGCCGTTGACTCCGACGCGAACGGTTTCTTCGCTCATGGTACATAGCCCGTCCACCGTCAGTAAATGGTTTTCGAAGTGGACGTGATTCGGTACTGTTCTCACTCGTTGTCAACGTCTGGCACCGCAACTGGTCATTGTCCACACTGAAATGACCAGTATTCTATTCCGATTGTCAATATATGGGTGCAAGATAGTTCGTTTGGTAGTATAATTCTGTTCCCCGCCGGCAATGGGGTTGCATCTGCGGAGCGTGTCGACGTTATACTGCTATTCATGGTGTGGGTTCGTGGCTGCGTCTCTGAACGCAATCCGGGTGATATATCCCGATCAAAACCGATCTCAAACAATCGCAATCGGATCGTTTCGTTCACGTTCCTCGTGTCGATGTCCCTAATATTCGTTTCGGTGTCGGTGCCTGGATACTCCGTCAGAGACACCGTCTCGGCAGAGGCGGTCGTCGACGTGGGGCCATCAGCGTATCCACGTATACGGGCCGCTCACTGTCGCCCTCGGTCGTCCTCGTTGTAGACCTGCGTCTGATTCTCCAACGGGTGGGCCGAAGGTTTATTCCCCAACGTCCGTCTAGGGTAGGTAGGATGAGACGCGACGACCGCGACGACCCCTTCGACGAGTTCTTCCGCGAGCTAGAGCGGATGATGAACGACGTGATGGGACCGGAGGGCGACGTCCACATCGAACAGGGTGGCGGCGGTTCGAGAGGCACAGATATGCACCTCGACGTACACGAGACGGACGATCAGCTCCGGGTCGTCGCCGACGTGCCGGGTGTCGACAAGGACGACATCGATCTGAAGTGCGACGGGACGGTCTTGACGATCGAAGCGGCCGGGACCCACCGCGACTACGACGACCAGATCACGCTGCCCGCCCGCGTCGACGAGCACTCCGCGAACGCGACGTACAACAACGGTATTCTCGAAGTCACGTTCGACCGTGCAGAGGATCCCAGCGACATCAGTCTGAACTGAATCGCTGGCCTACTGGCTCTTTGCCGTCGTCTCGATCAGCGCCGCGACGTCGTCCCAGAATCCCGTTTCGTACTTGGTGGCACTGTCGATCGTCGGGCGTGCGTTCGTCTCGTTGACGACCGTCCGCTCGTCGGTCACGAGGAGGTCGACGCCGAGATAGTCGATCTCCAGCGCCGCTGCTGCTCGCCGTGCCAGTTCCCGTTTTTCGGGCGCGAGCGTCACGCCGGTGGCCTCGGCCCCGCGGTGGACGTTGTGCTTCCACTGGCCGCTGGCCAGTGCGTCCTCGGGGAGGCGGCGCTCGACCGCGCCGACGTACTCGCCGTCGACGATCATCGCCCGGTAGTCCCGTGCGTCGGGGAGATACTCCTGGACGAGAAAGGACTGGTCGCCGGTCGCCCGATAGTCGTGGACCAGATCGAGGTAGTCACAGACGCCCAGGAACGAGTCGAGGTCGTGGGCCTTCGCGACGCCGACCCCGCGGGTCGTCGCGTTGGGCTTGACGACCACCGGCGGATCGAACTGCTCGAAGGCTGCTCTGAGGTCGGCTTCGTCGACCGGGTTGGAGACGACGACGGTCTCGGGCGTCGGGAGGCCGGCCTGCGAGAGGTGGGCGAGTGCCTCGCCCTTGTGTCGGGAACGCAAGATCGCCTCGCGGTCGTTGACCCACGGCACGTCCAGGAGTGCATCGGCGACGCCGCCCTCGGCGAGTCGCGGCGGGAAGACGAAGCCGGCGTCGTACTCGTCGAACGGCGAGTCGGCGAGCGAGACCGTCCGCTCGTCGGTCCGGACGTGCGAGACTTCGATCCCACGCTGGGCCAGTGGCTCGCGCATGCGATCGAACGTCTCGGCTCTCGTCGGCACGGCCAGCCTGAGCATACGTTGCTCTTCGGTGCTGTGCCCCTGAATCTGACGCTCGGCGTGGACAAAACCGACTACCGAAGCCCGAGGTGGAAGAAATCTGCCAGCGCCGCTTTAGCTCAGGCGATCAGCTGCTCTTCGCCGCGTTCGACCTTGATGCGGCACGGTGGCGTGATCTTGTTGTACGCACGGCGGAACGCTTCCTTGACTTCCTCGGCCTGGTCGACCTCGCAGTAGGCCGTGAACAGACGCTCGTTGGCCTGGACGCGGGCGGCGGTGCCGACGATCTTCCCGAAGGCCTGGCGCATGCCGTCGGAGACACGGTCGGCCCCGGCACCGGTTGCCTGTTTGTTCTCTCTGATGACCTGGTGGGGGAACTTCCGCAGCGTCATCTTGTAGTTGCCTTCGCCGAACTCCTTGATGAGGTGGCGGTTCGCCGAGAGGCGCGAGGCCTCCATGGAACCGTGGCGCAGCTGGCACTCTTCTTCGACGATCAGGGAGATCTGGACCGGGTAGTCCTCGGGGTCGGCGTCCTTGTTACCCATCTGGTGCTGTGCGATCTTCGAACCGGGAATGCCCGTGATGTACTCGCGGCGCGTGTACGAGGGCTTGTTGATTTCCCGGTACATCGAGGCTGGCTTGTCCGACATAGATACTCTTGGCGGATACGTGGCCGAGCGAGCGTATTAAGCCTTCGAACTCCCG
The DNA here is from genome assembly GCF_058933285.1 of Halomicrobium sp. HArcht1-1. NCBI lineage: Archaea > Methanobacteriati > Methanobacteriota > Halobacteria > Halobacteriales > Haloarculaceae > Halomicrobium > Halomicrobium sp. HArcht1-1. The sequence continues at coordinate 72,247 of NZ_JBZYDL010000001.1, read as the reverse complement.
GCGTCTCCGTGTGTCGCTGTTGCACGGTAACCCGCGTGTCACTGGGCCGTTTTTGAACGTGTAGCCCCAAGAGAGAGTACGATGAACATGCTCGTAGACGGGGAGTGGCGCACCGACGCCTATCAGACGACGAACGAGGACGGGGAGTTCGAGCGGGGTACCACGTCGTTCCGAGACTGCATCGAGGACGATCCCGACGCACGCTTCCAGCCCGAAGCCGGCCGGTACCACCTCTACGTCTGTCTGGCCTGTCCGTGGGCTCACCGAACGCTGCTGATCCGGTCGTTGAAGGGGCTCGAAGACGCGATCTCCGTCGACTACGTCGATCCGTTCCGCGGCGACGACGGCTGGCAGTTCACGCCAGAAAAGGCCGGCTGTACGGAGGACAGCGTCAACGGCAGCGACTACCTGCGGGAGGTGTACCAGGCCGCCGACCCGGAGATGACGGGTCGAGTGACCGTTCCCGTGCTGTGGGACAAACGCGAGGAGACGATCGTCAACAACGAGTCCGAAGAGATCCTGCGGATGCTCGACACCGAGTTCGACGCGATCGCGACCCGAGACGTGGACCTCTACCCGGAGGGCTACCGCGAGGCGGTCGACCGGATCATCGACGAGATCTACGAGCCGATCAACAACGGCGTCTACCGTACCGGTTTCGCCGACAGTCAGGCGGCCTACGACGACGCCGTCGACGAACTGTTCGACGCGCTGGACCACTGGGACGCGGTGCTGGCCGACCAGCGGTACCTCGCTGGCGACCGACTCACGGAGGCCGACATCTGCATGTTCACGACGCTGGTGCGGTTCGACGAAGTGTACCACACCCACTTCATGTGCAATCGCCGTCTCATCGAGCAGTACGACAACCTCTGGCCGTATCTGCGCGACCTGTACCAGACGCCGGGCGTGAGCGAGACGGTGAACATGGACCACATCAAAGAGCACTACTACACGACCCACCCGGACGTGAGTCCCAAGCGGATCGTCCCGGCCGGCCCCGAGCCCGACTTCGACGCGCCCCACGACCGCGACGACCTTCCCGGCGAGCCACCAGAGGCGTTGCTGGAAACGGCCGACTAACCGCGGCTGACGGTCTCACCGTTCGATCTCGAACGATGGTTTAACCCGTTCGAGGCCGACGGACGGAACGATGACGACCGTGGGTGGTCGGGGTGACAGAGGCGTCAGTCCCGTCGTCGGCGTGGTGGTACTGGTCGCGATCGTCGTGGTACTCGCGGCGACGATCAGCGTCTTCGCACTTCAGTTCGGTGACCGAGGCCAGGAGCCCGCGCCGTCGGTCGCGATGACGGCACAGTACGACGAACAGACGACACCGAACGGTCAGTACTTCCATCTCACCGTTCGGAGCGGGGACCGGATCGAGACCCGCCAGCTGTCTCTGCAGCTCCGTGGTGCGGTCGACGCGACGGGGACGCCGGTCTCCGTCGACGAGAGCGTCGACCCGCTGGGGACACAGGCCGGCTCGGCCCTCGAAGCCGGCGAGACGATCTCGATCGGTGCGAACCAGGTGACGCCCCAGCCGGCTCCTGGCGGATACCTCGATCTCGGCGACGCACGCATTCTCCTGGTCTGGAACCCACAGGAGCCCGACCGCGAGGAGTCGGCGATCATCTGGCGCTGGGAGCCGACTCGTTGATCGGTCGGGGGTAGTGACCACCGCAAGTATGAGGTAGGTCGCCACTCTCAGAACGGGCATGGAATCAGAGGCGTGGCAATCGGTCGACATCATCAAGAACAAGCAGGGTGAGCCCCACGTGCTCCAGCAGAAAGTCGAGGTGTACACTGCCGGCGTCACCGAGGAGTCGGCCGGATACACGAAGCCGACGGTCGAACACCGGCTCGTTCCGCTGACGGAACTCACGAAGTACTCACAGTGACCGACGAGCGAAGAGCGGTGCGGGCGACGCTCGCGGCCACGATCGTCGCGGGACTGGTCTACCTGCTCGCCGTGCCGCTGCTTCGCCCCGCACAGGTGGCGGTCGCCACCGACGTGTACTACCACGCCGGCACGACGCTGCTGGCCGGCGGGGACCCCTACGCCGTGACGCCCCCCTCTCATCCGACCTTTCACTACATCTATCCGCCGCTGGTGTTGCTGGCGTTCGTCCCGCACGTCCTGACCGGGAGCCCGCTGGGTGCGTACCTGCTCCAGACCGCGTGCAACCTCGTGACTGCGGCCGTCCTCGCGGCGGTGATCGTCCGTGCCATCGAGGACACCGGTGTCGCGCTGGCTCGGCGGGACCGCCTGCTCGTGGGTGGGGTCGTCCTCGGCTCGATCCACTCGGTGCCGGTGCTGGTGATGGGACAGGTGAACCTCCAGTTGGCCCTGGCGATCGCCGTCGGCGCGCGACTGCTGGCGGGTGACCGTGAGCTGCGTGCCGGCGGGACCTTCGCGCTGGCCGGGGCGGTGAAGCTGTTCCCGGCCGTGGTCGGGCTCTGGCTCCTGGCCCAGCGGTCCTGGCGTGCCGTCGGCGCTGCGGTCGCGACCGGACTGGGGACGATCGCGGCCGGGCTGGTCGTGTTCGGCGTCGGGCCGACGTGGACCTTCTTCACCGAAGTCGTCCCCGGCGAGCGGCAGGCAGAAGCCTTCTCGGGTGGCCTCGATCCGTCGGCGATGTTCGTGACGATTCGGCGGCCGCTGGCTGCACTCGCTCCGGATCTGTCTCCCGACGCGCTCGCTGCCGGCGCGCTGGTGCTGTTGGTCCCGGTCGTGCTGGCGTCGCTTCGCGACCTGCGGACCGAGGTCGGACGGCTGGTCGGGCTCCTCGCGACGCTGCTGGCCGCGCTCGCGTACCTGCCACTGGAGCCGTTCTACTACTCGCTGCTGTACTACCCGCTGCTGGTCGTTCTCTATCGCCTGCAGCCGGGGCGCGTCCGCAGGCTCTTTCTTGCCGGGACGCTTGGCCTCTCCGCGATCATCTCGTACCCGTCAGTCGAGCAGTTGCTGGTCGTCGCACCGCTCCCGGCCGAGACTGCCGCGACGCTAGAGGCCACGGCACGCGCGCTGTTCTCGATCGCCCAGCCGCCCCTCGTCGGCGTCGTCCTCCTCTTTGCCGGCTGCGTGTACTGGCACCACGAACACGCCGCTCGCGGGTCCGACGCGGCCGAGCCGACGGAGCGCCCGACTACGAAGTGAGCCGCTGTGCGTACTCCTCGTCTCCCTCGTCGAGCGCTGCCCGCACTGCCGCCGGATCGGTCTCGCCGTCGTCGTTGACGAGGTACGTCCGCCCGCGCGGGCCGTCGTACGCGCCGTGGAGGTCGTAGACGAACCCGTACACCGACACGTCGTCTGGGATCGCCTCGGCCTCTTGGAGGAAGGCGACCTGTCGGTCGACGTTGTACTCGACGAGTCGGTTGACGACAGTCGCCTCGTCGGCGTCCGTGTCGACGGCCTCTAGACCGTCCGCGACGACCGAACCCAGCGTGTCGATCCACTTCGCGATCCCGCTGGGGTGGCTGTGACTCGATCCCGTGCCAGCGTGGTAGGCCGCCGTCACCGCTCCACAGCCGGTGTGGCCGACGACCGCGATCGTCCTCGTGCCGGTGTACTCGATCGGATACAGGAGATTGCCGTTGACGACCTTCTGGCCGTCGACGACGTCCCACGCCTGGTTGCCGATGTTGCTCGGCGTAAAGAGCCAGCCGGGGCCGTCGATGTCGAACATCCCCTCCTGTGAGACCCGCGAGTCGGCACAGCAAATCGAGACGGCGGCCGGGTGTTGTTCCTCCTGAACTCCGTCGAAGTAGTCCGCCGGCCGGCTCTCGACGTGGGCCCGGTTTCCCGCCAGTAGTCTCGCGCGGACGTGTTCGGACATGTTCGAACGATCTCACGACGCGCTGTTAAGTCCACTGGCGAACCGGGCGTGAGACACCGAACGGCTTCGGCGTCGCTGGCCGGTTCATAGAAACGAAAATTGCCGGAGAGACGCAGAACGGCGATTACGGCCGAGCGCGCACTCCGAGACCGCTGACGAAAGCGACCGACTTACAGTCGGGTGACGTTCGTCGCGCGGGGGCCTTTGTCGGCCTGTTCGATGTCGAATTCGATCTCTTGGCCTTCCTCGAGGTCCGGGCCGCCCACGTCTTCCATGTGGAAGAACACGTCGTCGTCAGCGTCCTCAGTTTCGATAAAGCCGTAACCGCCCGTGTCGTTGAAGAAATCAACAGTACCGGTTGCCATTGCGATTGTACGCATGAGAGGGGGACGGATAATACTTCCGAGGGTCGGTGTACCACGGACCACGGTCTCCGATGGGGTTCGTCCCGCCCTCCCAGCGCCGCGCCCGACGTTGGTTTGCACCCCGGTCCGGCAGCAATCCACCACACGAGTGTATCTGTGCCGGGTCGTCGCGGCGTACGTTTTTGTGTTCTCACCGCCAGAGGCCGGTATGGCAGACGACGGCGTCTGGGTCGGGGCACACGTCGCCGACGGGACCTGGATCGCGGTGGCGTTCGACCGGGCGGGGTTCGACCACGCGGCGACCTTCGACGGGATCGGTGACCTCTGGTTTCGCTACGAGGAGGACGCGGCCGCGATCCTCGTCGACGTGCCGATCGGACTGGTCGAGGAAGCCGAGGGCGAGCGCGAGTGTGACGAGTTGGCCCGCACCCTCGTAGGGCCACGGGCCGACGAGATCGTCTCCCCGCCGGCACGCGAGGCGCTGCGCAAGCGGCGCTACCCCGTCGCGAACCGCACGCACGAGCGCGCGACCGGGGTCGCCCTCTCCGAGCGGGCCTTCGAACTCAGCGAGACGATCGCGACGGTCGATCAGTTGCTCCGGGAGTTCTCCGAGGCCCGTGATCTCCTCGCCGCCGCCCACCCAGAAGTCGCCTTCCTCGCGTTCGCGGGCGAGCGCATGGAGCACGACCGCCGGACTGCCGGCGGGTACGCCGAACGCCTGCGCACGCTAGCGTCGATCGATCGGGACGCTCCGCCCGCGGTCCAGTCCGCCGCCGAGGCGGTGGACGACGCACCGGTCACCGTCGCCGACGTACTCGACGCGGTGGCGCTTGCCTACACGGCACTCCCCCACGAGGGGCGACTGCGCTCGCTCCCGCCTCGGCCACCGCTCGACGACAACGGCCTGCCGATGCAGATCGTCTACCGGGCCGACGCGGCGCTGGTCGAGCCGACGGCGTGACCTGCGCTTGAGCTACGCCGGGAACAACACGTGTCGTCCGCGACCGCCAGCGGCAAGTCGTCCCAACCACTGGTTCGGGTGATGCCACGAGACGACATGCCGCCGCTCGGTCTGGGAACCTACTCGGAGGACGACCGCGAGCAGTGGACCGACAACGTCAGCACCGCGCTCGACGTTGGCTTTCGCCACGTCGATACCGCACAGGTGTACGAGAACGAGCGGTACGTCGGTGAGGGACTGCGCTCCTCGGCCGTCGATCGCGACGACGTGTGGCTCTCGACAAAGACTGTCCACCACGACGTGCCCCCCGAGGCCGACCAGGTGCCCGACGCCATCGACGGCTGTCTCGACAGGCTGGGCGTCGACGCCGTCGATCTGCTGTACGTCCACTGGCCCTCCGGCGTCTACGACCACGAGACAGTGCTGCCGGCCTACGACGACGCCTACGACGCGGGCAAGACCCGCCACGTCGGGCTGTCGAACTTCACGCCCGAACTGCTCGACGAGGCGATGGACGTGCTCGACGCGCCGCTTTTCGCCCACCAGGCCGAGATGCATCCCCTGCTCCCACAGGAAGACCTCGTCGCCCACGCCCAGGCACACGACTACACGTTCGTCGCCTACTCGCCCCTGGCCAAGGGCGCGGTCTTCGATGTCCCCGAGATTCGAGAGGTCGCCCAGAAACACGACGCCACGCCCGCCCAGGTCAGCCTCGCGTGGATCACCAGCCACGACAACGTCGCCGCCATCCCCAAGGCCAGCAGTCGCGAGCACATGCAGCAGAACCTCGCCGCGCTCGATCTGGAACTGGACGACGACGATCTCGCCCTGATCGACTCGATCGACCGCCGGGAGCGCGTGATCGACGCCGACCACGGGCCCTGGAACTGGTAACGGTCAGCCGACCCTGAGCGTTTTAGTCGTTGGCTCACTGCCTTCCTGTATGACCGACTCCTTTGGCATCGGCTTCGTCAGCGCGGGCTTCATCACGCGCGAATCGCACGCACCCAGCGTGGGGTACCTCCCGGACGTTCACGTCGCGGGAATCCAGAACCGCACGCGGGAGAACGCGGAATCGCTCGCCGACACCTGCCGCGAGGAGGGGTGGGGCGATCCGAGCGTCTACGGCGAGGACGCCGTCGCCGACCTCGTCGCGGACCCCGACGTCGACGGGCTGTGGGTGACCAGCCCGAACTTCACGCGCGTCGACGTGGTCGAGGCCGCCGTCGAGGCGGTCGAAGACGGGGCCGAGCTACAGGGAATCGCCCTGGAGAAACCGGTCGCGCGGAACCTCCGGGAGGCCAACCGGATCGTCGACCTCGTCGAGGGGGCGGAGCTCCCTCACGCCTATCTGGAGAACTGGCCCCACGAGCCCGACATCGACAAGCTCCGGACGCTGCTGTGGGAGCAGGGCCGCGGGGCCGGCCGTCCCTACATCGCCCGATCGCAGGCCGAACACGGCGGTCCCCACTCCGGGTGGTTCTGGGACGGCCGCAAGCAGGGCGGGGGCGCGCTGACGGACATGCTGTGTCACGCGCTCGCGGGCAACGACTTCCTGCTGTCGGACCCGGACGGCGAGGACGACCTCGAACCGGTCAGCGTCTCCGCCGACACGGAGACGATCAAGTGGCAACAGGACGACTACGCCGACCAGCTCGAAGCCGACTTCGGCGTCGACTTCCGATCGAACCCGGTCGACGACTACGCCCGGACGACGGTGCGCTACGAGGACGGCGACGGACGGACCGTCGTCTCGGAAGCGACGGGCTCGTGGTGTTACGTCGGTTCCGGCGTCCGACGGACGATCGAGCTGCTCGGGCCGGAGTACTCCGGGCAGGTGCTGTCCGACGACGAGTCTTCCAGCGTCTTCTTCTCGGACGAACTGGGCGAGGGCGAGGGGTGGGCGGAGAAACAGACCGCCACCAGCGGGCGAATGCCCATCGCCGCCGCTGACGTGGTGACGGGCGGGTTCGTCGCCGAGAACCGGGACGCAGTGGCGGCGTTCCGAGCCGGCGAGAACGCGAGGCTCGACCTGTCCGACGGCGTCCGGATCCTCCGGCTCTGCATGGCCGCGTACAAGGCCGCCGAAGACGGGGCCGACGTCGACCTGCGGGACGCCGATCTGGAGGAGTACACCCCACCGCCCGCACGGGAGTAATAGCCGACGGTGTGACCGTCAGGGATCCATCCGGAGCGCGTAGATGATACAGAGGAGACCGACGAGTTCGAACGTCTGGATGATCGCCTGTCCCCCCGGACCGGACAGCCACGGGAACAGCAGTGACAACGCGACGACGGGGAGTGGCAACCCCAGAATGATGCCGAATCCGATCGCGAAGAACAGCATCGGTCGGCTGTCGTTGCGCCGGTAGCCCCTGAACGCCAGGTAGGCGATGAACAGGCCAAGCGCCGCACCGACCAGTTCGTAGCCCTGTAACAACAGTCCGACCGTCACGAGTGTCTCTATCGTCATCTAGATCTCCTCCACGAACCGCGTGAGCCGGTCGGCCATGTTCTCCCGGCGGTCGATCGACAGTTCCAGCTCCCCCTCGACCAGTTCCACGGTCACGCTCCGGACGTTCGGCTCGTACACCGTCCGGTGGTGGCCTCCTTCGGGGTCGGGCCGGGTCTGTCCGACGATCAGGTCGGACGCTTCGAGCTGTTCGAGCCGACGGTAGATCGTCGGTCCTGACGCGTCACACCGCTGTTCGAGTGTACTCGCTGACATGGGTTCCTGGCTGGTTTGCGTGAGGATGCGTCGCGCTGTCTCGTCTTCGAGCAGCCCCGCGACAGTCCCGATATCGGGGTCCTCGCTCACGGTAGTCGGTACGCGCGAGGCGACCGTAAAAACGACTCCGGTGCTTCAGCGCGTGAAGCACTGGTCGTGTTCCTATGCTCCCGGCCGACCCAGTGTGCCCTACCGATGTCAGACACCGCTATCGTCCCCGGCGCGTTCGGACCGCTGTTCGTGGCCGCCGTCTCGGCGTTGGCCGTCGGCCTCGTCTGGCGATACGGACGCACCTCGCCGGCCGCCCACCCGACCTCCACACAGCCCCGAACGGGACCGTCGAATCGAGACAGCGCCAGCGCCGACCCAACGGTCGTGAGCGAGCCGTGACTGTCTCCCGTCGCGCTCTCCCCGAACTCACGTCGCTCGGGCTGGTCCTCGCGACGGCCGTCTCGGGGTTCCTGCTGGCCCCGTCGCTCCCGGAGACGATGATCGTCGGCTGGCACATCGGCGTCGACGGCGAGCTTTCGATCACTCGCGGCCCGCGGCTGCTCGGCCTGACCGTGCTCCCCGCGCTGTCGGTCACGGCCTACCTCTGCCTGCGACCGGCCCGCCTCCTCCTCGATCTGGAGACGGCCGTCCGTCCGCGGTACTACGAGACGCTCGTCCACCTCGTGCTCGGCGCGATCGCCTTCGGGCAGGCGTGGCTGCTGACCGTGAACCTCCAGTAACGTCGGTCACTCCACCAGGTCCAGCCGCTCGCCCCGCTGTGCGCTCCGGCGTGCCGTCTCGATGATCCGGTGGGCCTCCCGGCAGAAGGCGGGATCGGCCGGCCCCTCCGGCTCCCGGTCGGTCTCGATCAGGTCGACGAGGTAGGTTGCCAGGTTCTCGAAGCGGTCGGGCAGCGGCTCCGGCTCGACGGTGTACCCCTTCGGTCGATCCGCGGTCGTCACGCGGATCGCCGCGTCGGGGGTGCGCGTGCTGACGGTCCCCTCGGTCCCGACGATCTCGTACCCCTTCACCGGCTGGGGCTGGATCTCCCAGGGATTGGTGAGCAGCCGCCAGGAGGTCTGGAGCGTCGACAACCCCTCCTCGTACCGACAGATCGTCGAGCTCTGTACGTCGACGTCCATCCCCTCCGGGACGTACCGCTCGGCGGTCACCGACTCGGGCAGCTCTCCCCCGCGGAACCACGTCGAGAACGTCGCACCGTAGCCGAGGTAGTCAAGCATCGAGCCGCCGCCGTCCTCGGGATCGTAGAACCAGCTGTCGTCCGGCGGCGCGCCCGCGTTGCCCCCGTAGTACTGGACCTCGATCACGTCGCCGACGGTGCCACTGGCCACGAGGTCCTCGACGGTGTGTTTCACGGGGTCCCACATCACCGGCCAGTTGACGACGAAGCGCCGGTCCGTGTCGGCCATCGCGTCGAGCATCCGATCGGCGTCGGCGAGCGTGACGGCCATGGGCTTCTCGATGGCGAGGTGTACGTCGTAGGCCGCGACCCGCTCGACGAACGCGGCGTGTTCCGAGTTTCGCGGGCAGCCAAACACCACGTCCGGCGTCGTCGCTTCGAGACACTGCTCCAGATCGTCGTAGACGTCGTCCTCGGTGAGCCCGCACTCTTCGACCGCCGTCTCGACGGAGCCGGTCGAGGTCTCCGGCGCCTCGTCGCAGACGGCGACGACCTCCATCTCGGGGTGGTCGTGGGCCCAGCCGAGATTCGTGTTCATGTGCATCTGGTCGAAGTTCGCGCCGACGACCCGGTATGTCATACTCGACCATCAGTGCGGGACGGCAAAAGGATTGTGCGCGCCAGTGTCACACCACGTTCTTGTGGGCCGATCACAATGCGCTCTGTATGCTTCGTCGCCTCCGCGAGAACGGTCCCGTCGTCCTCGTGCCGCTGGCCTGGACGTTCGCGATCGCCGCACACCTGGACGCGCTGGCGCTCCGGACGGTCCTGATCGCTCACCTGGTGATGGACGCCGTCCTCGTCGCCTTCACCGTGCTCTCGTGGTCGGCGATGCGCCGCGGCGTCTTGCGCGCGTGGCGACTCGTCTTGCTCGTCGGGCTCGCGCTCACGCTGCTCGGGACGACCGGCCTCTTACAGACGCCGCCCGCGTCGTCGCTGCTGTGGCTCACCGTCGTCGGCTGGCTGCTCGTCCCGGCTGGCGGACTGGCGTACACCGGCCGGCACGTCGACCGCTCGCCGCTGGCGTACACGGGCGGTGCGGTCCTGAGCGCTCTCGGCGCGATCGTCTACGTCGCGGGGACCGTCGTGAGCGGCGACCCTCTGGTGCTTGTCGCCGGCCTCGCAGTCGCTGGCGTCGGCCAGACCGCGGGGATCGTCGCCGCGGTCCGGGACTACTGACACCGCCGGCCCTCACAGGTAGCCCATCTTCTCCAGGTGGTCGCTGACGTGATCGTCTAGCTCCGTGGTTCGACTCGAATCGGGAAGTGGGTCGAGCGTTTCGTCCAGCCGGCTGGCCAGTGCCGCCTCGCGCTCGTCGTCGGAGACCTCGACCTCGCCCTCGTCGGTCAGGCGATACAGCGTCCTCTCCCCGACTGTCGGCCGGATCAGCTTGTGCGTCTCGGTCCGAACCGCCTGCAAGCCCCTGTCGTAGGCTTCGAAGCTGTCGTACTGCTGGAGCCGCTCGCGCAGCGGCGGATACGGTCGGTCGTACTCCGCGAAGACCGCATCGCGGTCGTCGTCGCCGGTCAGCGCCCGGCCGTCGACCTCGTCTGGCACCCCGACGCCGGCCCACTCACAGATCGTCGGGACGAGATCGACCAGCGACACGAGCCGGTCCGACACCGTCCCGGGAGCCGGCGACGGCCGGTCGCTCTCGGGCCACTTGACCAGCAGCGGGACGTTGAGCAGCTCCTCGAACAGCGAGAACTGGTGGTAGGCCAGCCCGTGCTCGCCGAAGTGCTCGCCGTGGTCCGCGGTGACGACGACGAGCGTGTCGTCGTAGACCCCCTGCCGTCGCAGACAGTCGAACAGCTCGCCCAGCAGCGCGTCCACGTACCTGATCTCGGCGTCGTACCAGCACTCCACGAGCTCCCACTCCGTCGCCGACATCGTCACGTCGCCCAGAATGTACTCGTACCCCTCGTCGTCGCCGACCTTCCGGGCCGCCGTCTCGTCGACCGCGTCCCAGTCGTCGAACCGCTCCTCGAACGGCGCTCTGAACTCCTCGGGTGGCCTGTAGGGCGCGTGTGCGGCGTTGAAGTTGATGAACCCGAAGAAGGGGTCGTCGGCCCGCCGGACCTGCGTTTCGAGCTTGCGCCGCTGGAAGTCCGAGATGTCGTAGCCGTCCCGGAAGTACCGCGGGAGAAACCGGAGGAAATCCAGGCTGGGCTCGTACATCGTGTCCATGAACCGCGGCAACGCGAGGATGTCGTGGTAGTAGTCGAACCCGCGGTCGAACTCCTGCTCGATGCTGGTGTGGTGGGAGTTGCTGAACCCGAACGTCGCGTACCCCGCCGCCGAGAGCAACTCGGCGACGGTCGGCCCGTCGTACTCTCCCAGCGGCTGCGTGCCGAAACTCCCGTGCCCGGACGGATACCGCCCCGTGAACATCGACGCGTGGGAGGGCGGCGTCCACGGTGCCGGCGCGATCGCCTGCTCGTAGCGCGTCCCCGCCTGCGCCAACGCCTCCAACTCCGGCGTCGTCGGCCGGTCGTAACCGTAACAGGAGAGGTGGTCCTTCCTGGTCGCATCGAGCACGACGAGCAAGACGTTCGGCGATCCCATTACGCGTCCCTTTTCGGCCGTCCGTCATACAAACTTCGCTCGTGGCCGGCGGTCGGAGGACCGCCGACGTGCGCGGAACCGCTGCGTTTGCCCGGAGAGATCGCTCGCAGTACGCACTGCGACAGTAGCAGCTACCGTCTGGGTCCGAGAGCGGAGCTCTATCGCGATGTGACGGGGTTCGTGTCGTGGTTCTTGGTGGACTGAGACAGTTACTATGACTGTAGATCGGATTATGATCTAGTAGATCTCCTTGGTTTACTTCCGATGGTCTACTGCAGTATTCTCTCTTGTAGCGAACCTGGCGTTTCACCCATTAGCCGCTTATGTAGTTGTATCGCCTGCTTTTCTGTCATTCCTGTTATCACATCTGCTGCAAATCTGGACCTTGACTTGCTATTGCCATTTTGTACCAGTTCTTCTGCAGTCTCATGATACCTGTTGGGTACAATACGAAGGTTCTCACTTTCCGGGTCATTATCTGGAAGTGTCGCATTATATACCACATCAAATAACTCACCTATGACCTTCTTTTGTCCACGCTGTTGAGCAGCAAGACTGTTATCTAGGATAACATAGTACACAGTCATATGTTTGAGGAGGCTAACCTCATTCCTCAACTGTTCACCAATCTGGAGAAAGTGTCTCTTTTTGTGTTTATTTTGCAGACTAAGGCCTCCACCATCTACACCAATATATCTACTTATTAGTCTAGACGATAGCTCCTTCAGATCATATCTCTCCAACTCGCTTCCGCTGAATGATGTTTGGAGCGTATCACCGGATATCTCTTTTAAATATTCTAAAATCTCTTCACCATCATCAACCGACACACCATCTGTCTTGTTTGCCCAATCATTCAGAAACTCGTCTCTCTCCTCTGATTCACTGTGGAGCAACTGATGTAGTGGAATAATCCCAGCACGATAGAAGTCCTCCATATCGTGAACCGCGTATGCTAGATCATCTGCCCAGTCCATAAGATCCGCTTCGGCACTGCGACGTTTTTCGACAGAGGATAGCTTCCTCGCGTCATAAAACGCATCTAAGTCTGATTCATAGACTCCCCATTTTTCGATTCGTCAACTTTCCATTGATTCAGATCTTCTCCTCGTTGCCAGGGGTACTTCAGGATTGCATTCAGGGATGCAAAAGTCAGATCAAGCCCTGATTCATTTGGGTCGTTTATTGCCAGACGGGTAACTACCCGGAATGATTGGGCATTTCCTTCAAATCCTTGTTCGACCCCTTTTTCATCTGATATCTTTCTATTAAGCTCCTGCTCAGCTTGCATGGCCAAAAGGGGGATGACCAATATCATGAGCTAAGGCCGCTGTTTCCACAACATCTGGATTTATCGACACATCAGAGGGTATATCTGGGCCACTATCCTTGTTGAAATATTCGGCCAAGCGTCTCCCAATCTGAGCCACTTTGAGTGAGTGACTCAGCCTATCATGATATGTGTAGGACTCATTTGCTCGGGCCACCTGCGTCACTCCAGCAAGCCTTCGAAAAGCCCGAGTATAGAGCAGGCGATCTCGATCCCGTTCGAATCGAGTCCGTTGATCGTCGGCCTTGCTATCACTCCTACGCTTCTCGCGAAGGCTTACTTCCCCATTATAGAATTATTCTTTCAGTTCAAAACGCCGATCAAGCGTGTGAGAAACCCTTCCCTCACGCCAGAGTTCATTAATTGCTCTCTGGACTTTGGGAATCTTCGAGCTTGAGATCATACTGACGATCTCACTATGGTCAAGGGGACCTCTTTCATCTAAGGCGTCTTTGACCTTTTTCTTTAGTTCTTCCGAGGGCCGGACAGACTCAACGCTCATACCAGAACTACACGGCCCCCTCTTATTATAATTAGTTGACTCAGGCAGATAGCTGTTCTAGACCACACTCTTTTACGCAAAGGATTCTATACTAGATGTCTCCCTAACCCATTTTGATGTGTCCCGTTTAGCTATGATCTATCTATCGTCACGCTCTCCTGAGCTCTCCATTCATTAAATATACCCTACCTTCCTCTTTCAGTCGCTTGATGTCGTGTTCAAGCGAAGTATTGTGGCAGTCTATTACTTCTGATAGCTCACTGGTCGTTGTCCCCCTCATCTCTCCAACCAACTGCAAAATCTTCTCTCTTCGTTCACGCTGGCTCTTCGATTGGCCACTCTCAATAATATCGGCGTTAAACTCTCCCCCTTCAGGATCATATCCGACTTGCTTCATCGATTTCGTCACGAGCCTGATCGCACGCTCCACGTCGTCAATCTCCACAGTATCCGAAAGCCGAACCCGAGCACTTGATTCCGCCAGCCGCTGGATCGCTTCGACCTTCCTGAACGTCAGCGGGATCGGTGAGTCGTCGTCTTGCTCACCAGCACTCGCTCGGAACTCAACGAAGAACTGCTTGAGCCGCTCCGCGACTTCGTCGCCCTCGATAGTCGGACGACGTACCGCCCCCATAGGCGACGGAGAGGCGCATCACCGATCGACCGCGGGCTCGGCCCGTCGCTTTCCTCCGCGCTCGGTTCCTCGCTCCGAGTATGCCGACCGGCAGCCCGTCGACGCCGGGCTATCGACGACTTCGGCGTCGTCTGCCAGATTCGGTTGATCGGACACCGAGGGTCGAACCGGAAGAGGAGCGCCGGCCCCTGTCGATCTCGTCGACGCAAGCCGCCGGCCAGCGCCAGCGTGTTGGCTTTCAGTCTCGACTCGGCGTCGACGACCGCTGCCGAAACCGACACCATACCGAGAAGGGTATGCCGCCGCCCGGATTGTGAACTACGCCCGAGAACCTGCTCGCTCCGCTCGCAGAACCTCGGTCTAGTTCAAATCCGCTCGGGAGTATTTTCACTGCTCCCTTCGGTCGCAGGAAAATGCCGCCTCCCGGATTTGAACCGGGGACAGCCCGATCTTCAGTCGAGTGCTCTCCCAGTCTGAGCTAAGGCGGCGCGCATTCGTGACGAGGCCGAGGGTATCAAAAAGGATTTCGAAAGCGGGCGGCGACTCACAGCGGTCGTTCGTAGGTCACTTCGTCGACGGGAACGTCGGCGAGCGTGATCTGCTGGCGGTCGACGAGGGTCGCGCCGTGGCGCTCGTAGAACGTTCGTGCTCGGTCGTTGGCCGCGAGCACGCGGATCTGGAGCCGTTCGCGGCCGCGCTCTCGGAGCCGGTCGGTGAGGGCGACGAACAGTCGGTGTCCGATGCCCGCGCCCCAGCGGTCGGGCTGGACGTAGATCGCGGACAGGCTGGCGAGGTCGGCTTCGATCTGGCCACCGAAGGCGTACCCGACGACGCCGTCGTCGACCGCGACGAGGTAGGTGGTCGCGTCGTTCGCGACGCCGTCGGCGACGACCGAATCGGCGTACCACTCCTCGACCGTCGCGTCGACGGCTTCGGGGCCGAGGACGGAATCGTAGGCGGCGTGCCAGGTTTCTCGGGCGACGCGCTGTATCGCCGGGACGTCGCCGTGTTCGGCGGGGCGAACCGTGACCATCGCTCACCGCTTGGTCGGGCGTCGGCAAAACTGTCGGGGATCAGGGCAGAAAGAGGTCGGCGGTGTCGAACTTGCTCCCGCAGTCGTCACACTCGTAGTCGGTGCCGTTGGTCGTGGAGACGTGGCCGTCGCAGTTCGGGCACGTGGAGCCGTCGATCATCACCCGTGGTACCGGGTACCACGACAAAGCTCTTTCGGCCGCCGTCGTTCGTCACTCGGTCGCCGGGCGGCGATTGCTCGCCAGGAGCACACAGAGCAGGGCGAAGTAGGTGACCAGTCCCCAGGACAGCGCCGCCACGACGAGTGGTCCGGCGAGCGCGTAGCCAGCCAGTCCCACGGCGAGGAGTCCGGCCGTCGAGCCCAGCTGGACCACGGGGCGCGTCCACAGGCGCGCGACAGCCGACGATCGCAGGAACGCAACTTCGACCAGGAGCGCCACCGCGACGCCGCTGGCGATCGCTGTCGGGGTGGTGAGCGTGTCGACTGCTCGCTCGGCGACCAACAGCGCGAGCAGTCCGGCCGACGCGAGGGCGGCCAGCAGTGCGTCTCGGCGTACCGTCGCGGTCACGTCTCGTCGGAGGTCGCCGGGGCCGAAATCGCTGTCGGCGGCTCCGGGCGCGGTTCGGTCCCCACCGACAGGTCCAATGTTCGCCCGTCCCAACGGGCTGGTATGAGTGACGACGCCTCGCTGACGGACTTCGTCGGCGACGCCACGGACGACGAGCCCCGAGACGAGTCGTCGACGAGTGGGGACGAGCAGGCCGACGCGGAGGGCGGTCGGGTATCGCCGGACAGCATCGAACCGGCGGTGACGACGGCAGCCTGGTCGCCCGACGGCGAGCCCTGCCGCCGGTGTGGGACCTCGGTTTCGTACCGCTGGCAGGGCGAGGACGGACTGGTCTGTCCCGACTGCAAGGAGTGGTAGATCGACGGTCCCGCGGACCGTGTCGTCTGTCTGCGGTCGTGTATGTGTCGAGCTAACAGGCAGCAGTATTACAAGCGCTGATCCCTAAGGAGGGGTCACGACTGGCATCGCGCCCGGCGGCGGCAGTGCCAGGCCGTCCGCCGACGGGGCCACTGCCGGGGGCGTGGTCCCGTGACAGCGTGCCTGCGGTGGACACTGACAACAATGACAGATACCGACACACCACGAGGGTCCCACTCCGAGTCTGCCCTCGGCGAGGCGAACCGAGTCGCGACTCAGGTCATCGAGAACGTCGAGCGGGTCATCGTCGGCCACCACGAGGAGATCGAACACATCCTGACCGCGATGCTGGGGCGGGGCCACATCCTCCTGGAGGACGTTCCCGGCGTCGGCAAGACGATGCTGGCGAAGGCCGTCGCAGCCTCCTTCGACGGCACGTTCAAGCGCGTCCAGTTCACGCCGGATCTGTTGCCGTCGGACGTAACCGGTGTGAACGTGTACAACCAGCAGACCGAGACGTTCACGTTCCAGGAGGGGCCGATCTTCGCGAACGTCGTCCTGGGTGACGAGATCAACCGCGCGCCGCCCAAGACCCAGTCGGCGCTGCTGGAAGCGATGGAAGAAGAGCAGGTCACGGTCGACGGGGACACGCGGGACGTGCCCGATCCGTTCACCGTCATCGCGACCCAGAACACCGTCGAGCAGAACCGGACCTACGCGCTCCCGATGGCGGAGCTGGACCGCTTCATGAAGAAGCTCCACCTCGGCTACCCCAGCGCCGACGACGAGGCGGCCATGCTCGCTCGCGTCGTCAGCGACCACCCCATCGAGCGCCTCTCGCCGGTCGCCAGCGTCGCGGAGTTTCGCCGGGCCCAGCGGACGGTCTCGGACGTGACGATCGAGGCACCGCTGCGCGAGTACGCGACGCGACTGGCACGCTACACCCGCGAACACGGCCAGCTTGGCGTGAGCCCCCGCGGGAGCATCGCGCTCTTGCGGGCGGCACAGGCCCGCGCGGTGCTGGACGGCCGAGACTACGTCGTCCCCGACGACGTGCGCGCGGAAGCACGCGTCGTGTTGCCCCACCGCATCCGAACCGACACCGCCGAACAGACCGGCGCGGGGCTGGTCCGGACGGCCCTCGACACTGTCCCGATCGAAGAATGAGACCGACACGCCGCGGCGTCGCGACGCTCGCCGTCGTGGGGCTGGCAGTGACGATGGCGTGGCTGTCCGGCCCGCGGTCGCTGAACGCCGTCGCCGCGCCGCTGTCGATTGCCCTCGCGGTCGGCGCGCTCCAGGTGAAGCGTGCGGGGGCACCGACGGTCGAGCGCAGCCAGCCCCGCCGTGGCTTTCCCGGCGAGTCCCGGACCGTCTCGCTGACGGTCGAGGGACGCGGCGTCGCGACGATCTCCGAGGAACTCGCCGACGGCCTGTCGGCGGCGGCCGAGTTCGAGCGGACGCTGCCGGCGACGGTCAGCTACGACCTCGCGTACGACGCGCGCGGCGTCTACGAACTCACCCGGACGACCGTCGCCGTCCGGGACGTGCTCGGACTGGTCGAACAGCGCCACGAGGTCACCGAGCGCACGGAGGTCGTCGTCTATCCGCCGGTCTACTCACTGGGTGGCGCGACCTTCGAGCGGACGCTGGGACTGGACAGCGGCCAGCGCAGCGAGTTCGACCGACTCCGCGAGTACGTGCCCGGCGACTCGCTGCGAGACGTCCACTGGAAGTCCAGTGCCAAGCACGACGACCTGCTGGTGACGGAGTTCTCCGATCCCGTCGGCGACGAGGGGCTCTCGATCGCCGCCCAGTCGACCGAGGGCCACGCCGACGAGATGGCCGCTGGCGCGGCGACGGTCCTCGTCGGCGCGCTCCGGGCGGGGCTGACCACCGCGATGACGGTCCCGGCCGGCTCGATCGAGGCGGGCCACGGCCAGCGCCACCGCCAGCGGGCGCTCGAACTCCTCGCGCGGACGAGCAGCGGCGACGTCGACGAGACCGCCTGGAACCGTGCCGACGTACGCATCCGTGCCGACGCCACGGGCGTGAGCGTCTCGCTCGGCGACGCCGTCCACGAACTGGCGGAACTGACGACCACGCGCGACAATCCGCTGGTCGCGGAGGGTGTCTCGTGAGTACGGCAGATCGGCTGGGGATCGACTGGCCCGCCGTCGGTGGCGTCGGCGTCCCCGGACGGACACGCATCGCGGCGCTGGTCGCGGTCGCGGCGATGCTCGGCTCGACGCTGCAAGTGCTGTACTTCTTCATCGACGTGGTCGGGCTCCCCGCGCGGTTTCTGGCGGTCGTCGCCGCCTCGCTGGTCGCCGCGACGGTGCTGGCCCGTCTCCTGACCCCGCGCAGCGCCGTCGCGCTCGGCGGCGTCCTCCTGCTGGTCGGGCTCTGGTGGTACGTCCAGCAACTGAGCGGCTCGCCGCGGATCGGGGAGTTGCTGACCGATACGCTCTCTTTGCTGACTGGCAACACGCTCCTGCGGATCTCCAACATCCGGGCGTGGGTGCTCGGTGTCACGCCTGCACCCACCTTCCTGACGTGGTACTTCGCGATGCGACGCCGGTATGCCCTGGCCGTCGCCGCGGCCGGCGGGACGCTGGGATTCCTGGTCCTGACCGGCGACGCCGACCTGCTGACGACGCTGTCGGGCGTCGTCGCCGCGGTGGCGGCGCTTGGCTTTGGCGACTTCGACCGCCGCGGCGAACCGATCGTCGACGCCGAGACGATCCTCGTGACGGCCGCGCTGATGGTCGTCGTCCCGTCGCTGGTGTCGGTCGTCCCCGCCACTGCAGGACTGTCGCTGAACGTCGACGGCACCGGCTCGGACACCGTCGAGGCGAGTCTCCTCCAGAGCGGCGACCAGCTCTCGGTCCAGGGCTCGATCAGCCTCTCGCCCGAGGTCCGTTTTACGGTCACCAGCAGCGAGCCTCGCTACTGGCGGATCGGGAGCTTCGACCGGTACACCGGCGACGGGTGGGTCAGTCAGACCAACAGCCGCGCGTACGGCGGCGGCCGACTGGACGAGCCGCCCGGCCCGACCCGGATCGTCGAGCAGCGCTTTCGGGCCGAAACGGACGCCGGGGTGATGCCGGCGGCCTGGAAACCGATCCAGAGCCGTGGCAACCCCGCCACACGCGTCGGCGGTGACGGCGGCCTCGCGACCGGCGCACCCATTCGAGAGGGCGACAGTTATCGCGTCACCAGCGCCGTCCCCGCGGCCACGCCGGCCCAGCTCAACGACACCACGCGTGCGTACCCCCAGCAGATCGAGGAGACGTACACGCAACTGCCGGCGAGCACGCCAGACCGCGTCGGCGAGCGGACCGACCGGCTCACACGCGAGGCCCGCACGCCCTACGAGACGGCCCTGACGATCGAGAACTGGCTGGAGAACAACCGCGAGTACTCGCTTGACGTGCGCCGTCCCGACGGCAACGTCGCCGACGCGTTCCTCTTCGAGATGTCGGCCGGCTACTGTACCTACTACGCGACGACGATGGCGACGATGTTGCGGACACAGGACATCCCGGCACGGATGGCCGTCGGCTACACGTCCGGCGAACGGGTCGCCGAGGACCGCTGGGTCGTGCGCGGACAGAACGCCCACGCCTGGGTCGAGGTCTACTTCGAAGAGTACGGCTGGGTCCGGTTCGACCCGACGCCCGCCAGCGACCGCGAGAGTGCCCGCGACCGGAACGTCGAGTCGGCCCGGCAACGAGATCGCCCGTCCGTCGACACCAACGAGAGCGGCGGCCCGGAGTGGTCGCCGACGCCGACGGCGACTCCCCAGCCGCTCACACCGGTCGACAGCGCTACCGACGCCGGGGGAACGCCGCTCGGTCCACAGACCCGTCCCGGCGTCAACCCGGAAGACAGCATCTCGACCGCGACGCGGGTCGGCGAGTCCCGCACCGAGATTGCCGATGCGACGACGGATCGCCCTGGTCCGGCCAGTTCGCTGCCGTCCCGTCGGGAGGCGGCACTGGGACTGCTCGCGATCGTCGGGACCGTGATCGGTGTGCGCCGGAGCGACCTGGGCCGGCGCGTCTACCGGAGCGTGTGGCTCTACTACCAGCCCCGGTCGACCCCCGAGCGAGACACCGAGCGGGCCTTTCAGCGGCTTGTGTACTATCTGGGCCGCGCACACGACCGGCCGCGCCGTCCCGACGAGACCGTCCGAGCGTACCTCGACGCCGTCGACGCCGACGAGCGCGTACGCGAAGTGGCGTCGATCAGAGAACGGGCTCGCTACGCCGGCACGGTCGACGAGGCGGCGGCCGATCGGGCCGTCTCGCTCGTCGACGAGATCGTTCGCTCGCGTGGCACGGCGAAATAACCCCGACAGTATTTAATACGTTGATTTCGTAGCCCGCAGTGTAATGTCGGAAGTCTGCTCGACGTGCGGGCTCCCTGAGGAACTCTGCGTCTGCGAAGACGTGGCCAAGGAGTCTCAGGAGATCAACATCCGCATCGACGAGCGCCGTTACGGTAAGGAGGTAACGATCATCGAAGGGTTCGATCCATCGGACGTGGACATGGACAGCCTGTCGTCGGATCTCAAGTCCAAGTTCGCCTGCGGCGGGACCGTCGAGGACGGTCAGATCGAACTCCAGGGTAACCACACGGGCCGCGTCGAGGACTTCCTGCGCGATAAGGGATTCAACGTCGCCTGATACGGCCGGCAGTCGTTGCTGATGGGGGGTGTCGCCACGGCATAGACCTCTCCGGACCGTCGCTACGACTGCCGTCCGACACCGGACGACTTGTCGCCGGGCCCGCACGGCGAGCGCAGCGGGTGCGTTCGTGGCGACCGTCTCGGTCGCCCTCGTCTTTTGCCCGTCTATAGTAACAATTGAAACGATTGACACACCGATCGCACTGCCGTCGTGCGATCGGGTGTGCATTGATTTTCAATGGCTACGATAGCACTGCCAGTCTCAGTGGCGTCGTGTCGCCGTCACGGACTCGGGGTCGGCGTTCCGGGCCGTCCTCGACGGACGCTGCACCGCGTTTCTGTCCAATTTCAGAGCGAGAACAATTCATACTACGTCCGATTATCGAAAGAAAAGCTGGGAATTAAGACGCGTCGGCTGGTGCTATCACTCGGAACAGGTGACCGATGGACGACTTACTGAGTGACCCGACCACGGTTCTCGTGGTCGGCGGACGCGAGCGGGCGGTGGCCCCGACTCGGTCTGCCTCGGCGGCGGGCTCGATCGGCGAGGTCGTCGTCGTCGACAGCGTCGAGGCCGCACTCACGACGCTGTCGGACCGCCGCGACGTGGGTTGCGTGCTGGTGACGGCAGCCCCGACCGACGCGTCGGTCGTCGAGGCATGCGAACGGATTCACGCAGTCGACGAGCACCGCCCCATCCTCCTGTCGCTCGACGACTCGGCCGGTCGGACGGCGGCACGCGCCACGCAGGCCGGCGCGAGCGAGATCGTCCTCGACGAAGACGACCTGCCCGATCGCCTCGCCGCCGCCGTCGATCGGTACGAACGCCGCCGCGACCAGGCCGCCGAGAGTAGCATGTTCAGGACGCTCCTCGACGGCGTCGAGGGTGCGGTGTACGTCAAGGACCGCGAGGCTCGCCACCTCCGCAAGTCGACGAGTCCGGGCGATTTCAGCTCGGAGGCGTTTATCGGCCAGACCGACGTGGATATGTACGGGGAGTCGGACAACGCCGTCGAGTCCTACGAGGACGACCTTCGGGTCATCGAGGAGGGTGAGCCACTCTACGACAAGGAGGCGAGTTACACGACCCCCGACGGCACCCACTGGTCGTGGACGACGAAACTGCCCTGGGAACACGACGGCGAGGTCGTCGGACTCGTCGGCTGGACTCGCGACGTGACGGAGATCGTCGAGCGTCGGGAGCGCCTGAAGTGCCAGGACCAACGGATGGAGGAGTTCGTCCGGTCGAT
The DNA here is from genome assembly GCF_058933285.1 of Halomicrobium sp. HArcht1-1. Taxonomy (NCBI): domain Archaea; kingdom Methanobacteriati; phylum Methanobacteriota; class Halobacteria; order Halobacteriales; family Haloarculaceae; genus Halomicrobium; species Halomicrobium sp. HArcht1-1. The sequence goes on along the minus strand of NZ_JBZYDL010000001.1, from coordinate 50,230 downwards.
CCGACACGACATGAAGAGCCCCATCCAGATCGCCAGCGGCCGGATCGCCCTGGCCCGCGAGACCGGCGACGTGACGACGCTCGAACAGGCCAGCGAGGCGATCACGCGCATCGACGAGATCCTCGACGACCTCACGCAGACGGTCCTGGAGAACTCGTCGCTCTCGCCGGAGGGGGTCGGCGTCGGACAGTCGAGCCCGGTGTCCCTGCCCGCCCTCGTCGAGGACGTGTGGGAACTGGTCGGCTTCGACGCCGCGTCGCTGGAGGTCGAGTTCGGGCCGGACGCCGTCGTCAACGCGCCCCGATCGAGCATCCGGCCGGTCCTCGAAAACCTGCTCAAGAACGCGGTCGATCACGGCTGCTCGGGCGTGACCGTCCGCGTCGGACCGCTGCCGTCGGGTGGGCTGTACGTCGCCGACGACGGTCCGGGAATTCCCGAGACCGAGCGCGAGCGCGTCTTCGAAGACGGGTACACGACGACCAGAACCGGCACCGGGACGGGGCTGAGCATCGTCACGAACATCGCCGAACAGCGCAACTGGGAGCTCTCTCTCACGGAGAGTTGGGCCGGCGGAGCCCGCATCGAACTCCGCAACACGCTGGTGGTCCCCGATCCGTCGGTCGCGCCGACCGCCGACGAGACGATCGCGCTCACCGAGGGGGTCGACGTCGGCGACGTGCTCGTCGCGGGCGAGTCGACGGCAGAGGAGGGCCGCTGGCACGTCACTGGCTCCGGTAAGAACATCTACGGCGAGTGGAACGAGTTTCACTACCGCTGTGCCCGCGTCGAGGGACCGGTGCGGATCGAGGGGCAGTTCACCGACCTCGACGGTGCCAACGAGTGGAGCACCGCCGGGCTGATGATCAGAGACGGACTCGACGACGAGGCGTCGTACGGACACGTCGGCCTCACCGAGGGCCACGGGACGAAAATCGACTGGCGGACGAGCCAGGGTGCCAGCGGCACGACCCGCCATCTCGAAGAGTCGTCGCTCGATGCCCCGTGGTACCGCGTGGACCGGATCGACGACACGCTGACGATCTACTGCTCGACGGACGGTCGGTCGTGGCGGCCACTCGACCAGCGCCGTATCGAGCTGACCGACCCCGTCTGGGTCGGCACCACGGTCTGTAGCGTCCAGCCCGAGGAACTGGCCCGGTCGACCGTCGAACACCTCACCGTCACGCGTCTCGACCCGGAGTGACCGCGCCAGTGGTGCGGGAAACCACCCGGCGCGGAGCGCGGGTCTAGAAGAACTGGAACAGATCGTCTCGCCCGGCCTCGTGGAGGTGGTGGCGGACGGCCTCGTCGAGCGCGTCGACGGAGCCCCGCTTGGCACTGATCGGGGCGATCGTCTCCTGCCACTGTTGCCACGGTGGATAGAGGCCGAGACGATCGCAGATGTCGTTCAGCCGCTCGTCCTCGTCGTCGACCTTGTCCATCTTGTTGACGGCGACGACGGGCTCTACGTCGATGTCTCGCAGGAAGTGAAACAGCTCTACGTCGTGGGGGATCTCGTCGGGGCCGGAGTGGCGGTCGATGATGTCGACGGCCGCCTTCCCGTCGAGGACGAGGATGCCGGCGAGGATCTTGTCGGCGTTGGCCTCGACGTACCGGACAACGTCGGTCTTGATCTGCTCGCGGACGTCCTCGGGGACGCCGTTCATGAACCCGAAGCCGGGGAGGTCGGTCACCATGAAGTCCGGCCCGGCCCAGTCGAAGTGGTTGGGCTTACGGGTGACGCCGGGCTTCTGGCCGGTGTCGACGCTGTGGCCCGTGATCTCGCGCATCAGCGTCGACTTGCCGACGTTGGACCGGCCCACCAGGACGATCTCGCTGTCCCGGTTCGGTCGCTGTTCGAACATACCCGCGGTAGACGGCGGAGCCTGAAATCCTCGCCGGTCGCGAACGACCGGGCTACTCGTCCCGGCCAGCGATCGGATTAACACCTGCTGTTGTTCTCATCGGTGGATTTAACAGTATCTTCGATGATACTCTCGATACTCGCAGTTGATCGCCGGGCCGCCGTCGCGACGAGTGGCGGTCGAGTCCGGACACGAACACCATCATGGAGACAGTTACCATCGGCATCATCGGCGCGGGGAATCGAGGCGAAGAACACATCCAGAAGTATCGCGGCGTCGAGGGCGCGACCGTCAAGGCGATCGCGGACATCGACACGGCGGCCGCGGGAGAGCTGGCCGACGAGTTCGGGATTCCGGACGTCTACGAGGACTTCGAGGCGATGCTCGACGATCCGGAGATCGACGTAGTCAACGTCTGTGTCCACAACAACCTCCACGAGCCGATGGCGGTCGCCGCCTTCGAGGCCGACAAGCACGTCTTCTGTGAGAAGCCCCTGGCCGGCAGCTACTCCGACGCCAAGAACATCGTCGACGCGGCCGAGGCGGCCGACAAGCTCCTGGCGGTCCAGAACGTCGAGTTGCTGACGCCGGAGACACAGGCGGCACGGACCTTCGTCGAGTCGGGCGATCTCGGCGACGTGTCCTTCGCTCGGTCGGTGTACTCCCGGCGGCGCGGCCGCCCCTACGTCGACGGCTACGGCACGCCCGCGTTCGTCTCGAAGGAGTCGGCCGGCGGCGGGCCGGTCTTCGACATCGGCACCTACGAGATCGGTCGCAACCTCTACCTGCTTGGCAATCCCGCCGTCGAGCGCGTCAACGGCCAGACGTTCGACTACACTGAGGACAGCCTCAGCGAGGAGCTGACCGGCGACAACGCCGATCTCTATCGAGAGCGTCTCGAAGAGTCCGGCCACGACGTAGAGGACGCCGGCACCGGCGCTGCTCGACTCGCCGACGGCTCTCGCCTTGAAGTGCGGGCCGCCTGGCACTCCTACCAGCCCGACGAGCGCGGCGTCGTCGTCGGCAGCAAGGGCGGGATCGCCTTCGATCCGGTCGAACTCCTGACGACGATGAACGACTACGAGACCACCGTCGAGATCGACGTGGACGGCTTCGAGGCCCGCCACGGACTGATCCGGGGCGAGAGCGGCTACGAGGTCGACGAGCGACCGAACCAGTACGACCACTTCGTCGCGGCCGTCCGCGGCGAGGTCGACCAGATCCGGACCGACGAGATCGCGCTCAACTCCATGCTCGTGATGGAGGGGATCTACCTCTCGGCCGAACGGGGCCGCGAGGTCACCGCCGAAGAGATCGCCGAGGCGTCGGTGTCACGATCCGTCGACCTGTAGGGTACGGCCACCGTTGTTTGGACTATCGAACGAATCTATTTACCGTGCCCCGTCGTACCGTGTGCCATGGCAACGAACAGACTCGGCGTCGGCTTCGTGGGTGCCGGTTTCATCACGCGGGAGTTCCACGCGGCGACCTTCGAACGCATTCGCGACGCGGACGTGACGGGGGTCATGAATCCCACGGTCAGCAAGGCCGAGGCGGTCGCGGACGCCTGTCGCGAGGCCGGCAGTGGGGACCCGATCGCGACCGGCGACGTGCGCGAACTGGTGGCCCACGAGGACGTGGACGCGGTCTGGGTGACCTCGCCCAACCACACCCGCGTCGAGACGGTCGAAGCGATCGTCGAGGAGGTCCAGCAGGGCGGGGCCGACCTCGCGGGCATCGCCATGGAGAAACCGCTCGCCCGCACCGTCGGCGAGGCCCAGCGCATCGTCGACCTGGTCGAGGGGACCGACCTGAACCACGCCTACCTCGAAAACCAGGTGTACATGCCCGGCGTCGACCGGATGAAGGAGCTACTCTGGGACTCCGCCGAGGGTGCCGGGCGACCGTACCTCGCACGCTCGGCCGAAGAACACCCCGGCCCTCACTCCTCGTGGTTCTGGGACCCCGAACGGCAGGGCGGCGGCGTCCTCTCGGACATGATGTGTCACTCCCACAAGGTCAACAGACACCTCCTCAGTCGGCCCGGCGAAGACGATCTGGAACCGATCGCGGTGACCTGCGACATCTCGACGCTGAAGTGGGGACGGGACGACTACGCCGCCGAGTTGGCCGAAGAGTACGACGTGGACTACCACGAGTCGCCCGGCGAGGACTACGCCTCCGCGAGCGTCTTCTACGAGACCCCCGAGGGCGACCTCGTCGTCGGCGAGGCGACCAACTCCTGGTGTTTCGTCGGCTCGGGACTGCGCATCACGATCGAACTGCTCGGCCCGGAGTACTCGGGGACCATCAACACGCTGGAATCGGGCACCGACGTGTTCTTCTCGGACCGGGCCGCGGAGGGAGCGGGCTACGTCGTCGAGAAGCAGGCCGCCGACCGCGGGCAGATGCCGGTCCTCCCCCAGGAGGGCGCGACCTACGGCTACTTGGACCAGAACGAGCACGTCGTCTCGGCGTTCCGGGCCGGCGAGAACGCACGGGAGGACCTTCGGGACGGACTGGACGTGGCGAAACTCGTCGCGGCCTCCTACCTCGCGGCCGAGCGGGGCGAACGCGTCGACTTCGACGACGCCGACCTCGCCGACTACGTCCCCGAACCGGCCCGCGGCGAGTTCGCGGCCGGCCCGGCCGGCGTCGAGCGGTGAGGTGACGGGCCGGCTGCCGAAGCCGACGCCACGTCTCAGCACGAATTAATTAAACTAGTACGTGCACTAGTGATAAATCTATATATGGAAATATCCCGTAGCTGACGATAGAATCAAGGCTCCTGTTCGAAGAATCTGATGGTTGGTTGGGGGCATCGCAACGGAATCAGCACGCAGTTTGGGGGATACTATGAGACACACACGACGCGATCTGTTACGGAAAGCATCGGCACTGTCGGCGCTCGCACTCGGTGCGAGCTCGACCGCAACAGCACACTCGGGCCACTGCGACGCGCCCGACTGGGATTCGAACGCAACCTACAGCGGCGGCGATCAGGTCGTCTACGACGGCGCGCTGTGGACCGCCGAGTGGTGGACCCAGCGCGAACCCGACGCCGACCTCGGGGCCTGGACCCGCGAGCACGACTGTGACAAGGACAACGAGGAGCCGACGGCGTCGTTCACGATCGACGGCCGCTCGCCCGCGCCGGGCGAGACGGTCAGTTTCGACGCGTCGGCGTCGTCGGACCCGGACGGCTCGATCGCGTCCTACGAGTGGGACTTCGACGACGGGGGCTCTGCCACCGGTGAGACCGTCACGCACAGCTTCGACGCAGCGGGCGAGTACACGGTCACACTGGTCGTCCGAGACGACGAGGAGGCACCGGCCACGGCGACCAAGACCGTCACCGTCGGCGAGGGATCGAACGTGGCACCCGACGCCACGTTCACCGTGGACCCGGCCGAGCCCGCCACGGGCGAGACGGTCAGCTTCGACGCGGCCGACTCTTCGGACTCGGACGGCTCGCTCGCGAGCTTCGAGTGGGACTTCGGCGACGGCGCGACGGCGACCGGCGAGTCCGTCACCCACACCTACGAGACGGCGGACGACTACACCGTCTCGCTGACCGTCACCGACGACGACGGTGCCAGCGACTCCAACGACACCACCGTCACGGTCTCTGCGTCCGGCTCGGACGGCGGCAGCTGTGACGGCGTCGACGCCTGGGACGCGGACGGGACCTACAGCGGCGGCGATCAGGTCACCCACGACGGCGATCTGTGGGAAGCCAGCTGGTGGACCTCGGGTGACGAACCCGGCGCAAGCGAGTACGGCCCCTGGGAGAACGAGGGTGCCTGTGGCGAGGGCAACGAGACGCCGACGGCGTCGTTCACGACGGACGCGAGCACGCCCGCACCCGGCGAGGACATCACCTTCGACGCCTCTGCGTCCTCGGACCCGGACGGCTCGATCGCGTCCTACGAGTGGGACTTCGGCGACGGCTCGACGGCCACCGGCGAGATGGCGACCCACGGCTACGCCGAGGCGGGCGAGTACACCGTCGAGCTGACGGTCACCGACGACGCGGGCGCGACCGACAGCACGGCGACGACGGTGTCGGTCAGCGACGCCGACAACCCGACCCAGATCACGATCGACAGCAGCATCGACGGCTGGCTCGGTGTCGAACCGGCAGCCATCGAGGGCGAGCGGAACCCGACGATCTCGCTGACCGCCGGTGAGTCCTACGCGTTCACCTACAACAACGTCGACGGGATCCCCCACGACCTCGTGATCCGCAACGCCGCGGGCGAGGAGCTGCTGGCGACCGAGCGAGTCGGCCAGGACGGCCAGAGCCGCACCCTGGAGTTCGAGGCCACCGAGGAGATGGTCGAGTACATCTGTACGGTCCATCCGGAGTCGATGGTCGGTGACCTCGCGATCGACGGGAACGCCCCGCCGATGGCGGGCCTGACGGTCGATACGGCCAATCCGGACCCCGGCCAGGAAGTCACCTTCGACGCCTCAGAGTCCTCGGACTCGGACGGCTCGCTCGCGTCCTACGAGTGGGACTTCGGCGACGGTTCGACGGCCACCGGCGAGACGGCCAGCCACACCTACGCCGAGGCGGGCGAGTACACTGTCGAGCTGACGGTCACCGACGACGGCGGCGCGTCGGCGGTGACCCGCACCGACATCACGGTCGGCTCCGTCAACGAGGGGCCGACGGCGTCGTTCTCGGTCGATCCCGCCTCGCTGTCACCCGGCGAGGAAGCGACCTTCGACGCCTCGGAGTCGGCCGATCCGGACGGTTCGATCGCCTCCTACGAGTGGGACTTCGGCGACGGTTCGACGGCCACCGGCGAGACGGCCAGCCACACCTACGCCGAAGCGGGCTCTTACTCCGTCGAGCTGACGGTCACCGACGACGGCGGCGCGACCGCCACCACGACGACGACGGTCCAGGTCGGCGACGGCAGCGACGTCACCGCCGAGACCACGCTCGAAGAGTTCTACCCCGCGTACGACGAGGACTTCAATCCGGAGTACACCGAAGGCGGCGTCCAGGGACTGCTCAAAAGCGAGCTGAACGGCGACGCCAGCGAGTACGGTGCCGACGTCGACGCGATCCAGAACAACGCCGGGGACGGCTCGATGCAACTCGGTTCGCTCGGCGACCGCGGGCTCGAACTGGTCAAGCAGTTCGACGCGGCGGGCGTGCCCCGAGAGAACAACGCGCGGATCATGCCCTGGGTGGTCGGACTGCCCGAGGAGACCGAACCGATCCCGTTCAACGACGGCGGCGGACGGGACGGCGGCCTGACCGCCGACGCCGGGCCGGTGTCGCCGGACAACGATCCCTCGGTGCTGATCCAGGACGCCTGGCCCAGCGGCGAGCGGTTCGACGACGACTACCTCCAGCCCGATCGGGTCGAGTGGAGTAGCGGCGTCAGCGACAGCCAGTACAACAACAGCGACAACCCGATTATCGAGGCCACGACGGAGAAGGTCCACCCGGTCACGGGCGAGACCCTCGGCGACGGCTTCACCGCCAACGCCCCGGTCGAGGCGACTGCCGAACTCCACGGCGACGGCTGGCTGTTCGACACGTCGCTGATCTTCGAGAACCGCACCGAGGTGCCGCTGCTGATCGACGGTGCGATCATGTGGTACGTCGCGCCGTCGAAAGAGGCCACGGGGCTGGACCAGTTCTCGTACGACAACGCACAGCGCAAGAACTTCTCGGTGGGCCACCCACAGCGCGACGTGATCGAGGTGGCGCTGCCCGACGGGGCCAAGCCGGGTCCCTTCGAGGGGACCGACGCGCCGCTGTCGGCGTACGGCATCCGGGTCACCCACCACGACAACCCGTACATGTACCGGGTCCTCTACCCCAACCAGAAGTTCTCGATGACCTACGGGAACGTCACGGGCCCCAGCCAGTACGACTGGCCCGTCGACGATCTGGTCGACGTGATGCTCGACACGCTGCACCTCGAATTCCGCACGCAGATGGACAGCCTCGAACAGAACACCGAGCTGGTCGACGCACTCGACATGCGGAACCGCTACGGGAACTAGACGCCCACGGCACTCGCTCTCGACGCGCGGACCCCACCGTCTTTTGCTCCTCGGGCTCACAGCAGGTGACGTGCGACTCGTACAGGTCACGATACCGGCGGGCAAGCGCGACGCTATCCTCCAAGCTCTTGACGACGAGGGGATCGACTACGTCGTCAACGACGAGACGAGCGGTCGGGAGTACACCGGCGTCGCGTACTTCCCGCTGCCCAGTGCGGCCGTCGAGCCGGTGCTCGAACAGCTCCGAGCGGTCGGGATCGACGAGGACGGGTACACGGTGATCGTCGACGCCAACACCGTCATCTCCCGCCAGTTCGACGAACTCCAGGAGCGGTACGACGAGGAAGAAGACGAGGACCGGATCGCTCGCGAGGAACTGACCGCCAGAGCCAGCGACATGGCACCCGCCTTTTCGACGTACGTCGTCATGACGGTCGTCAGCGCGCTGATCGCGACGGCCGGGCTCTTGCTCGACTCGCCCGCCGTCGTCGTCGGCTCGATGGTGATCGCGCCGCTGATCGGCCCGGCGATGGCGACCAGCGTCGGTACCGTCATGGACGACCAGGAGATGTTCCGACGGGGCGTCAAACTCCAGTTGATCGGGCTCGTGCTGGCCGTCGTCAGCGCCGGCCTCTTTGCCTTCCTCGTGCGTTCGGTCCACCTCATCCCGCCGCTCGCGGACGTCACGTCGATCCCGGAGATCCGCGAGCGCGTCGCCCCGGACTTCCTCTCGCTGGTGGTCGCGCTGGGTGCGGGGGTCGCGGGCGTCGTCAGCCTCTCGTCGGGCGTCTCGACCGCGCTGGTCGGGGTGATGATCGCCGTCGCGCTGATCCCGCCGGCTGCGACGGTCGGCATCGGCATGGCGTGGGGCCAGCCACTGGTCTCGCTTGGCTCTGCGGTGTTGCTCGCCGTCAACGTCCTCTCGATCAACCTCGCGGCGCTCGTCGTGCTGTGGTACAAGGGGTACCAGCCGAGCCAGTGGTTCCGGACCGACGAGGCAAAGAGCGCAACGGCCTCCCGGATCGGCGTGCTCGTCGTCGCTATCCTGGTCCTCTCGGCGTTTCTCGGCGGTGTCACGCTCGATACGTTCGAGCGGGCAAACACGGAAGAGCAGATCCGGGCCGAGGCCGGCGGGATCGTCGCCGAGGCCGGCGCGACGTTGCTGGAGATCGAGGTCCAGCAGACCAACACCGCGGTGTTCCAGCAGCCGACCCGCGTCGTCGTCACGGTCGGCGTCCCGCCCGGCGAGGCGTTCCCGACGCTCGCAGACGACATCGACGCGGTGGCCGACCGGATCGCCGACCGCGACGTGACGACGGAGGTTCGTTTCGTCACCGTCGACCAGGCCGGCTGATCGTTCAAACGGCGTTTTGACCGTCCCCGAGGGCTTTGAAGGTGGGGGTCGTCGGTGACCGTGTATGCGACGTTCAATCCCCGCGATCGCCGTGCTGGCGACGCTCGTGCTCCTCAGTGGCTGTACGGGCGCGCTCGGTGCCGGCGACAGCGCACAGACAGCCGCCACCGACAACCGAACCGTCGACGTGGGCGCGACCGGCGCGGTCAGCGCCCAGCCCGACCAGGCCGTCGTGCGCGTCGGCGTCGAGACCCGCGCCGGCGACGCCGCGACCGCTCGACAGCAACTCGCCGACAACGTCACCCAGCTTCGAGATGCCCTCGCCGACGTCGAGGGCGCACAGGTGCGGACCAACGGCTACGACATCGGGCAGGACTACCGCCGCCCGCCCGCCGAAGAAGAGGATCCCGAGCCCCGATACGTCGCCCGCCAGTCCTTCGAGATCACTGTCAACGACACCAGCAAGGCAGGCTCCGTGATCGATACGGCCGTCGCCAACGGGGCGAACAATGTCGACAACGTCGAGTTCACGCTGTCGGCCGACCGCCGTGACGAGCTCGAAGAACAGGCCCTGGAGGGCGCGATGGACCGCGCCCGGACGAAGGCGACGACGATCGCCGAGCGGGCGGACCTGACGATCGAGGGCGTCGAGACCGTCACGACCGTCGACCGAGGCTACCGGCCCTACGCCGCCGAGGCGACGGCGACCGCGGCCACAGACGGTGCCAGCACCGACATCGACAGCGGACCGGTCACGGTGACGGCACAGGTCCAGGTCACCTACGAGGCCGCCGAGTCGGCCTGACGCCGTCGTCCGACCGGCTACCGATCACGACCCGCTGCCGTCCGTCTCTTCGTCGGGACTCTCGTCCTCGTCGTCCGTTGTCTCTGCTGCTCTCGCTAGCGCCTGCTCGTAGCTCTCTCTGGCCAGTTCGTACGTCTCGCGCAGGTCCTCGATCGGCGTCTCGGTCGCGTCGACTCGCAGGTCGTCGTAGTAGGGATCTGCGGGCCGGTCTTCGGTCGTCGCGACCAGCAGGGCCGCGCTCTGGACCTGTAGCTCCGTGCGCTTGTCGCCCCCGGCCGCGTGGCCCGCTTCGAGCGCGTCGATCAGCCGCTCGGCCAGCGGCGCGTCGCCGTCGCGCCCGTCCTCGTAGGCCGCGGCGGTGTCTGTGAGCACGTCGGCCCCGGTCAGCAGGTTGCCCGCGACGGTGTAGTCGTCGCCGATCTCGTGGCCGAACCACTCGCCACACTCCGCGCCGGAGAAGGCGAACTCCCCGTCGGCGTCGACGCCGTGGAGCTGTCGTTCGGGCTCGCCGTCGTCTGCGTTGAGCAGCGACTGCAAGGCATCTTCGACGGCCAGCCCGTCGTCGACGTACTCGATCCCGCGTCGCCCGAGGTCGACGTTGACGCGGCTCTGTGTCGCGACCGCGCCGTTCTCGCTGACGAACGGACACAGCGTCCCGACCGCGGCCAGTCGGGTCGTCACCGCGACGCCGAAGCGGGTCTGTTCGTCGTCGTCCTCGTCGGTGTACTCCTCTCGGACGCAGATGCTGAAGGTCACAGGCCCCTGTTGGTCGCGACCGGCAAAAGCGGTCGGGCGATATCTCGGTGGCCGAATCGTTCCGTCTGACGTAAAGCCTAAACCACCGGCGACCCCCACAGTGGGTATGGGACTGATGAGCAAGATACTGGGCGAGTCGGGCTCTTCGCGGGCCACCGAGGACTACGTCGAACTGTCTGCCGACGACCTCGACGACGCGGTCGAGGTCGACCGACAGGTCCGAATCGCACGCATCGGCGAGAAACAGGACGTCGTCGAGATCAAAGACGCCGTCTACGACGGCGACATCGTCGTGGCCGACATCACGCGCCACAGCACGCAGGACCGCACGATGGAACACATCACCGACGAACTCAAACGGGTCGTCAACGAGGTCGGGGGCGACATCGTCCAGAAAGACGACGACCAGCTCATCATCACGCCGGCCGGCGTCGGGATCAGCCGCGAACGTCTCGGCCAGTAACTCGCTCTTCCTTTCGCCGTCGTTCTGTCGCGTACGATCTACGCCACCGAGCGTTTCACGCCCCTTAACCGCCTCGAACGACTGGTGAGGGTAATGACTGCACCCGCAATTCGCACCCGCGAGTTGACGAAACGCTACGGTGACGTGCAGGCGCTGGACGGACTCTCGCTGACGGTCGAGTCCGGTGAGTTCTTCGGCCTGCTCGGACCGAACGGTGCCGGGAAGACGACGTTCATCAACACGCTCGTCGGACTGGTCGACGCCGACGGCGGCGAGGCGACGGTCTTCGGCCACGACGTCGAGGCCGACTACCGCGAGGCACGCGACGCCATCGGGCTCGCCCCCCAGGAGTACAACGTCGACCGCTTCTTCCCGATTCACGAGGTCCTCGAACACAAGGCTGGCTACCACGGCGTCCCCGAGGCCGAGGCCGAGGAACGGGCCGAGGACGCCCTGAAGACCGTCGGCATCTGGGACAAACGCGACACTCGCTTCGACTGGCTCTCCGGCGGGATGAAACGGCGGTTCATGCTCGCCCGCGCGCTGGTGTCGGACCCAGACCTGCTGATCCTCGACGAGCCGACGGCGGGCGTCGACGTACAGCTGCGCCACGACCTCTGGGAGATCATCAACCGCATGAACGACGGCGGGACGACGATCCTGCTGACGACCCACTACATCGAGGAGGCCGAGCGCCTCTGTGACCGGGTGGCGATCGTCGACGACGGCCGGAAGGTCGAGGTCGCGACCCCCGACGAGCTGATGGAACGGGGCACCGACACGGTCGAGATCGGCCTCGAATCGCCGCCCGCGACCGCCCCCTCCCTCTCTGTCGAGGGCGCGCGAGACGCCCGCATGGAAGACGAGACGCTGCTCGTCTCCGCGGCCGGCGGGAGCTCCCTCGCCCCGGCGATCATGCGCGAACTGGAAGGGGCGGGCCACACCGTCACGTCGCTCGACGTGCGCCGGGCCTCCCTCGAAGAGGTGTTCGTCGACATGACGCGGGCGGACCACGGCGGCGACACCGAGGTCGAGATGGAGGTCGACGCGTGAATCGAACCGCCACGCAACTCCTGACGCTCGTCCGCCGGGAGGTGTTGCGGTTCGTCAGGCGGCCGTACAACACTTTCTTGCCGCCGATCATCACGAACGCGCTGTACTTCGCCGTCTTCGGGGTCATCCTCGGCAGCCGGATCGGCGAGATCGCGGGCGTCAGCTACATCCAGTTCGTCTTGCCGGGCCTGGTCGTCCTCGGCGCGATCTCGGACAGCTTCGAGAACGCGTCGTTCACGATCTTCCACGGCCGCTGGAACGAGTACATCCAGGCCGTCACGACTTCGCCGATGTCCCATCGCAGCGTCGTCGCCGCCTACGTCTCGGCCAGCGCACTGCGCGGGATCGTCACCTCGCTGTTGATCGTCGGCGTCGGGCTGGTCTTTACGTCGGTCTCGGTGGCTCACCCGCTGTACCTGATCGCGTTCGTCCTGGTCATCACGACGCTGTTTGGCGGACTCGGCGTGATCGGCGGGCTGTGGGCCAGCGACTTCGACTACCTGACGGTGATGAACCAGTTCATCCTCCGGCCGCTGGTGTTCTTCGGCGCAGTCTTCTACTCGCTGGAGGTGTTGCCGCCGCTGTGGCGGACCGTTTCGCTGTTCAACCCGATGGTGTACATGGTCAACGGCGTCCGGTACGGCATGATCGGCGTCACCGAGATCGAGCCCACGACCTCGCTGCTCGTGCTCACCGGGGCCGCCGTCGCCGTCCTCGCCGTCGACCTCGCGCTGTTCAAACGGGGCTACGGGCTCACCGAGTGATCTGCTCGCGGGCCAGGGCAGGGACTCGCGAGCGACGAGAAAGAGCGTCCCCCGATCGACGGGCGACGCCCCAAACTATGACAGGGCCGTGGCGGGCTGGCCCTACCCGCGCCAGCCGGCCACGCACGCGCTCTGTGCGCTGTGACCCGGATACTTCTCGATCGCCTCCGGGCGTGGCGTATGGTACACTTTGGCACGGGAGTACTTGAACCTGACGGGCAGCGTGGCTGTCCGCGACCGATCGATAGCGTGCGACGAGCTGAGAAGAGTCCTTAGACGCTGTCGGGCTTTTCGGCGTCGTCTTCGACGGAGCGTTTCATCGAGTCTCGGCGGGCCTTGGCGTCGCGCCCGGTCGCCTCTTCGAGGAAGTCGTTCTTGGCCGTGACGGCCTCCTGTGCCGCGTCGGCGTTGCCCTCGGCGATGACGTCCTCGGCGTCGCGCTCGTCGATGTGGAGCGCGAGCTTGTCTTTCTTGCCGCTGTACTCGACGGTGCCGGCGACGACGCGATCGAAGACCGGATTGTCGGGGTCGTCGACGACCAGCAGGTCGCTCCCCTTGCGTTCTTGCGTGTCGGTGATTTCGCCGAAGTAGTCCTCGACGAACGCCTCCATGTCGGGAACCCGATCTTCGAGGTGCTCGCCGCGTCGCATCTTGTACTCTCGCATAGAAGTCGATTTGTGCTGGCCCTGCCTTACTCTTTTCGCGTTTCGTCTTCTGGCTCGTGGACGAGTGTGCCGCGGTGACACTCCGGACAGAAGTCGCCACGCCGCAGCGACGAGGACTCGACCAGCGTCGTAAAGTCACACTCCGGACAGCGGAACTGGCCGTCGGGGACGGTCAGCGTCGTCGTCTCCGTGGCCTGCTCTTCGTCGTCCTCGTCGATCGTCCCGATCGTGTCGGGCTGCCACTCGTCGTCGCCCGTGTCGGGCTCTTCGGGCCACTCGCCGGGCTGGCGGCCGCCCTGCTCGACGGGATCGTCGTCGTCCTCGTCGATGATCATGGCGTCGTCGGCGTCGGGGTCGTCCGCGTCGATCTCCTCGGTATCGACGGCCGAGGACCCGCTGCCCAGTTGCTCGTCGCCGTCCTGCTCGTCGATCTCGGGGTCGACCGTGGGGTCGGCCAGTTCCTCGTCGACGGCCTCCTCGGACACCGGCTCGTCGGATTCGGCGTCGATGATCTCCGCGCCGGTATCGGGCTCTGCCTCGGGTGTCGATGGTGTCTCTTCGCCGCCGACGATCTCCGAGGCCGACAGCTCTTCGCCCGCCGCCGGAACGTCCTCGGTGTCGTCGGGCTCCTCGTCCGACGGCTCGCTCGCTTCGGCCCCGTCGGACTCGGACTCGCTTTCGGCGTCCGGCGTCGTCGCTTCGGCCTCCGACGCCGCCGTCTCTTCGGTCGTCTCGACGTCGTCGGGTGTTTCGATCGCCGTGACCTCCTTGTTCTCGGAGACGACGCGCTCGGTGCCACACCGCTCGCAGGTTTCGACCTCTCGGATCGTGATGACGACTTCGCTACCCTGCTCTTCGCGGTCGCGCTCGACAGTCGTTTCTCCGTACGCGTGCCCAAGCACGGAGCATTTGAGACCCATTGTCACGACATGGCCCGCTCCGAGTGATAAGCCTACTGCTTGGGACGACTGCGAGTTGCCCGCCCGACTTCTCGCTCGGGGACAAACACAAGGGGGTTCCACGACTATCTCCCGGTATGAGAGCGAAACCGGAGTACCGCGACCGTCCCGACACGCAGGTCGCGGTGCTGGATGCCCTCGCAGATCGCCCCGAGGACGGGATGACCGTCTTCGAACTCCGGTCGCGGGTCGACGCCGACATCGACCACCTGGAGGACGCCCTCGCCGAACTGAAGGCGGACACGCTCATCGAGGTGACACGGGACGGCGAGCGGACGGTCTTCTCGCCCCGGTCGGGCGTCGTCGGCGAGCACGAACCGACCGACGAGGAGTCACTCGTCGACGTGATCCGGCGTCGCTTCTCGCTGTAGCCCTGCTATACGGCTATTGTCGTCGTTTCCCGGGGACCGCACATCGTCTGCCATCGATCCGGTACGGACCGACGACGACCCCGATCAATCCGCCGTCGCGGCGCAGTTGTTCGGCCCCAGTTCCCACTCGAAGGCGTCGTCGTCGCTCGGCGTCCGTCGGCCGAGGTTGGCTGCGACGATGGCCTCGGCGTTGGCCGGACGCGGCGGGACGTTCTCCGTGACGCGCTCGACGAACGTCGCCTCGTCGACCGCGAAGGCCCACAGCCGTTCTCGGAGCTGGCCCAGCGTCGCCGCGTAGCTGCCGTCGTCGTTCCGGATCGTTCGCTCGCCGACGTGACCCGGCGCGATCAGTGTCTCGTCGTCGAACGCGTCCAGCCGTTCGGTCAGCGTCGCGTACAGTTCTCGGGCGAACGCCGCCGCGTCGTCGCTCGCTTCGAGGTCGGGGCGGGCGACGCTCTCCAGAAAGAGGCTGTCGCCGGTCAGCAGTACGTCCCCGACCGCGATGCCGGTCATCCCCGTCGTGTGGCCCGGCAGCGCGACCGTCCGGAGCGTCGTCTCGCCCAGGCTGCGCGTCTCGCCGTCGGCAAGCGTTCCGATGTCGTCGACGACGCCGCGCTCGTGGGCTCTCGCGGGCAGCAGCGCCTCGCCGCCGGTCGCCGCCGCGACCGACCGCAGGCCGCTGACGTGGTCAGCGTGGACGTGGGTGTCGATCACGTACTCGATCGTCGCGTCCCGTCGTGTCGCGTCCGCGGCGTACCGATCGGCGAACGCGCGCAGCGGATCGACGACGGCCGCCACGCCGTCCGCGACGATCTGGTAGCCCAGACAACCCGAGGCCGGTCGCTGGTACTGGACGATCGTCGCCTCGTCCGCGTCGAGTTCGTGTGCCTCGTACACGCGCGCCCAGCCGTCCATCCCGCCCGCGAGGTTGTGCGCGTCGACGCCGGCCTCCGTCAGCAGCCCGGCGACGTAGGCACTCGCCTCCCCGCGGGCACAGACGACGGTGATCGGCCCCTCGCCCGCGACCTGTGCGGCCAGCTCGTCGACCGACCCGCTGACCTGTGCCTGCAGGGCCTTCGCGAACGAGTGCTGTGTCGCCGTCACCGACGGCCCGGCGATGTGCCATCGCTCGTACTCGTCGCGGTCGCGCACGTCGAGCAACCGAACCGCCTCGCCGTCGGCCAGCCGTCCGGCCAGCGTCTCCGGGGTGATCGTCGACGGCTCGACCGGTGGGTCGGGAAAGGACTCGGACATAGCCGTGCGTACGACCCCACGAGTGATAAGATGTGACACGGGCCCCGAGGTTAAGGTGTGTCGACGCGTCGTTCCGGTATGGACGCCGACACGTTCGTCGAGCGGGTCCGTGCGGACAGCGCGACCAAACTCGACCGGCTCGGTTCGGAGAAGGTACTGCTCGCGGCGACGGACGCGAATCTCGAACCTGCCGCCGTCCGCGCGACGCTGTCCGGACGCGAGGCGGGCCGTCGAGCGGTCTTCGACGCGTGGGCCGGCGAGGCAGACAGCCCGGCGGCGGACGCCTTCGAACGGGCCAGCGAACGCGCGGCAACGCGATACGGGACTCTCGGCCGACCTCGACGAGCCGCCGACGGAGACGGCGTGGCCGGTCGTCGAACACCTCCGGGGCTCGCGGCCGACGCCGAGCGGGCGGGTGCGCTGGTCGCGACCGGCCTCGTCGGTGATCGGACGACCCTCCAGGTGATCAACTTCTTCGTCAACGAGGGCGACGACGCCACGGCCGACGCGTGTCGCACCGTCCGGTCGTCCCACGGCGAGGATGCCGACGACGGCGCGGCGCTAGTGGTCGCACTCGGAGTCGAGCCCGACCGCGCCCAGCGGGCGGCCGCCGAGACGATCGCCGTCGCGTACGACGACTACGCCCAGCGTCTCGACACCATGGGGCTGGACCCGCGACCGGTGTGTTGACGCGGGGCTCGGATTCGCCCGGAGCGCCACTTTCGGGACGGCGATCATACTGCCGGCTGTACCTTCGTGAAGAGCTTCGCCACCCCGGGGTGGCGAAATCGTTCACAGATGTACAGCCGGTCGTATCAGTAGGGCTGTTGTTGCTCGCTGGGGTGCTCGACGTGGAGCCGCGCACTCGGTAGCTCGGCGACGCACTGCCGACAGAAGCGGTACGCACGGTCGTTTTCGGTGCCACACTCCGGGCACCGACAGACGCTCCGGTCGGCTCGATCGGCCACTTCGACCGACGAGGTGTCGGACACGCCGTCGGCGGCCGGCTCGGATCGGCTCGACCGGTAGGCATACAGCAGTGTCAGAAGGTGCGCGAAGAGCAGGCCCGCGATCGCGGCGTACACCCACTCGGTCCCCAACATACGTACGACTACGACGGGTACGTACTTGAGGATTGTGCCATTCAGTGTCACGATCGGCGGCGCGGGTTTATCAGCGAACACGCGCCCAGCGACGCCATGGCACACCGCGCACTGGTCGCCTACCGGGACGGCGACGGCTACCGTCTCCACTACGCACACTGGGGGACGGGGCTGGCCGCTGCGATCACGCCCGAGACGCCGTTCGGTGGCCGACGGGACCGCTTACGGGTCCCGCCCGTTCCCGACCGGATCGCCCACCAGTTCGACCTCGCTTCGAGCCGGGACGACGCCGTCGGGACACGCGTCGATCCGCGACCGCTGGCCCGGCAGCTGGCCCCTGCCGACGTGCTGGCGGCCGTCGATCCGACGATCGAGGCTCTCGTCGTCGTCGGACCCGCCGACGAGACCAGCACCTACCTCGTTTGTCCGCTCGGTCTCGACGGCGGTGAGCCCTCGCCGTCGCCGGCCCGACGGCCGACGAGGAACGGCTCCGTCGGACGCTGGTCACTGCCAAGGACCGACTCGGCGAGCTTGTCGACGCCGGGGAACTGTCTCCGGAGCGCGCACGCCGTGCGCTCTGGGAGACGCTCGCGCGACTGGCACCGCTGTACCCGATCGACGACGCGTCCTTTTTACGACCCGACTGACTACGGCCGAGCGTGACGACCCACGGGGACGCGACCGAGACGCTGTCTGACCCGGACGTCGACGCCGCCGGTGACCTCGTCGAGCGGGGGATCGACGCGGGAGCGCTGGTGACGCTGTTTGGCCGTTGTCGGGTCGACTACGACGGACGCGCGACGAGTACGCTGGGTCCGGGCGACCGCCACGTCATGCTCAAACCCGACGGGGCGGCGCTGGTCCACACCGACGAGGGCCAGCAGCCGGTCAACTGGCAGCCGCCGGGCTGTGAGCACGCGGTCCGCGTGGTCGAGGGCGAGTTCGTCGTCGAGAGCGAGCGGTCCTCGCCCGACGAACTGCTCGCGATCGCCTTCGAGTCGCTGGCCCACGTCGGCGTCTTCGACGTGACCGACCCCACCGACCTGTCGCTGACTGGCACGGAGGCGGATCTGCGCGAGCGGATCCTCGACGATCCCGACCTCCTCGAACCCGCGTTTACCCCGCTCGCCACGGAGCGGTCGACGCCCGCCGGTGCGATCGACATCTACGGCGAGGACGCGGACGGGCGGACCGTCGTCGTGGAGGCTCGAAACGACGGCGCGTCGGACCGGACGCGGTCGGACAGCTCGACCGGTACGTCCAGGCGCTCGGGCGCGATCTCCACGACGAGGCCGAGATCCGGGGATCCTCGTCGCTCCGTCGGTCACCGACCGTGCCCGCGAACTCCTGGCACAGAAGGGACTGGAGTTCGTCTCGCTGGCACCGCCGGAGAACTGATACTGTCGGCTGTCACTGGTACAAGATCGTGGCCCGTCCAGCCAACGAACTCCTCGAAAGACGTGTAGCCGATAGTGTGGCTGTCTCGACGGGCTCTTGTGGGTATCGAGACTCCTCGACCGGGTACCGTCGCCGAGTCGATGCCGGCTCTCGAACACGCTGGCCTTTTTACCGGTGACCCGCTACCCCTCGTCGGTGGCAATGACGAAACGTTACCCCCTCTGAGCCCTTTCTGACGAGAGCTTTCACCAGAGCCACCACTCTCGACTCGCGAGGGGCGGTCACTGCTCGTCGAGTACGACCGGGACGCCAGCGGCCGCCACGTCGGCCGCGAAGGCCCGCGAGTCCGTCGCCAGCGTCGAGAACGTGTTGTAGTGGACCGGCATGACGAGGTTCGGCTCGATGGTCGCGGCCAGCCCCGCGGCCTCGTGGCGGTCCATCGTGAACCGCTGGCCGATCGGCGGGCAGAACAGCGACACGTCGACCGAGCGATGGCCCGGCAACACGTCGGTGTCCCCCGGCCAGAACGCCCGCGTCCCCTCCACGTCGACGAGGAATCCACAGCCGAATCCCTCCGGGTGGTAGGGAGTCCCGTCCGGGCGCGTGTGGGGGCCGTCCGGCTCGTTGTGGGCCGGCGTCGACCAGACGGAGACGCCGTCGACCGAGAGGCTCGTCGTCGCGTCGACCGTCCGCAGTTCGTAGGGTAGTTCGGTGATCGGCGCGAGCCCGCGCTCGCGGTCCTGCCCGTCGATCCCCTCGAAGGCGACGACGGTCGCGTCCTCGCTCGCCACCCGCTCGATGCCGTCGGGGTCGTAGTGGTGGACGTGGCTCACACAGATCACGTCCCCGTCCTCCGGCCGGTAGTCGCGTCCCGGCGGGTGGTTCAGTCCCTCCTCGTCGGGCTCCCACTCGCCGGTGAGGACGCCGTACCGTCCCGGTCGAAGTAGACGACCGTCTCCTCGCCCGCGAGCCGGATCGTGGCGTAGCCGAGCCACTCGACGGCGAGCCCGTCGTGTCGAACAGTCATTGCCTACGGTACGGCGGGCAGAACACATAAGTCGGCCGTTGACCGGCCGGCGGCAAACGGGGCGTCTGGCCCCTCGTCGTCGGGCGCTCCCGCGTCTCCCTCCGCCGTCTCCGCCTCGCTGCGTCCGCTCTCGATCGGTCCGTCCCACGCCGACAGGCCGGGGCCGAAGCTCTCGGCTCGGCCGGAGAACTCCTCGTAGGAGGCGATCAGCCGCGCGGCCTGGACGCTCGACTTTCCGTGTGGACAGACCGTCACGACCCGCTCCGCGCCAGCGAACTGCTCGATGTCGTCGACCAGTTGCTGGAGCGGGACGTTCTCGCTGCCGGGGATGTGTCCCCGCTCGTACGCGCCGGGCGAACGGATGTCCACGACGCGCGCGTCGGTGCCGTTTTCGAGTATCGCTTCCAGCTCCTCGTGGCCGATTTCCCCGTCCATTAGCGAACGCTGGGTGCTGAGATCCCTTACGCCTCACGGTCGATACTTGCACTGTGTGGCTGTTCTGGGAGCGTGCGTCGCCGACGACTACAGCAGTCCGTCCTCGCGAGCGAGCAGGATCGGCGTGAGCGCGAAGCCGTTGACCGGCCCCTCTCGGGACCGCAACACGTCGACGGCCTCGTCGACGGGGACCGTCAGGGTCTCGATGATTTCGCCCTCGTCCGGGTCGGGCTCACCCGCCACCAGGCCCGTCGCGAAAAAGACGTGCCGGACGTAGCGGGTCCATCCGGAGGGGACGTACGAGTCGACGTAGCTGAGTTCCTCGGCGCGGTAGCCGGTCTCTTCGCGGAGTTCGCGGCGGGCGGCCGCGATGGGTTCCTCGCCGTCGTCGATCCCGCCAGCGGGGAGTCCCAGCGACCGCAGCCGGAACCGCGGGCGGTACTGCTCGACGAAGACGAGTTCGTCGTCCTCGGTCGGCGCGACGACGATGACGGCGTCGGACGGCTCCAGCCAGTAGTAGTCCGCGAGCGCTCCGTCCGGCCGCTCGACCCGGTCGTAGCCGGCCTCGAAGAAGGGGGTCTCCCAGACGACGACGCTCTCTCGGACCGGCCACTCGGGATCCGGTCGGTCCCAGGGATCTCGTGGCTCCTCGCTCACAACAGCCCCTCCGCTCGCGCGAGCAAGATCCCCTCGATCGTGGCGTCGTTGGCCGGTTCGTTGCGGGCCACGTCCAGTGCGTCCGCGATGGGGACGGTCGTGACTGTGAGGAACTCGTTGTCGTCGAGGTCCGGCTCGACCGGTTCCAGTCCCTCGGCGAAGACGATCCCTCGCCGGTGTCTGAGGACGCCGGTCGAACACCAGAACTCCTCCAGCAGCGAGACGCCAGCGGCCTCGAAGCCGGTCTCCTCGCGGAGTTCGCGCCGGCCAGCCTCGGTGTAGGACTCGCCGTCCTCGACGATGCCCGCCGGCAGCTCCAGACACTGCTCGCGGATCGTCGGCCGGTACTGATCGACCAGGAGCAGTTCGTCGCCGCTGCGAGCGACCACGACGACGGCGTCGGGTAGCTCCGCCCAGTAGTACGCCTTCTCGCTCCCGTCTGGCTGTTGGACGCGATCGTAGCCGCCGGTGTACCAGCCAGTCTCGTACTCGGTCTCGGAGTCGACGATCGGCCACTCGTGGGTCGGCTCGCGTGTCATGGTCGGTCCTGT
This sequence comes from Halomicrobium sp. HArcht1-1, assembly GCF_058933285.1. NCBI lineage: Archaea > Methanobacteriati > Methanobacteriota > Halobacteria > Halobacteriales > Haloarculaceae > Halomicrobium > Halomicrobium sp. HArcht1-1. The sequence continues at coordinate 28,720 of NZ_JBZYDL010000001.1, read as the reverse complement.
GTGACGCCGATACGATAAAGCGTCCCGTTGTGTGCCAGCCGCACCGACTCGCCGTCGGCCGCCCGTGGGTTGCGCTGGCGCAGCGCCGCCAGTTCGTCGAACGGCGAGTGCGTGAACGCGCCCTTGATCCCGACGGGACCGCGCCAGTAGGGTTCGGGTAGCCGGTCTGATTCGCGCCCGCGTCGGCGATGGCCGCCGCCGTGAACGGGTGGGTCCGTTCCGAGAGCGTGTCGCCACCGACGGCCGTCGCGTTCGGTCCGGCGGTGACGTTCGTCTCGTTGGCGTCGACCTCGCCGACCGGCGTCGCACTCACGTAGTAGGGATCGCCGCTGCGAAGCAGCGACGGCGCTGCCCCAGCGCGAGCAGGAGGACCAGGACGACCCCGATGCCCAGCAGGAGATTCCGGGTGACCGTCCGCATCAGACCACGTCCTGGTAGATCCGAGCGACGGCCTGTCGACGCAGCGTCGCGACGGCGGCCGCTTCCTCCGCCTGGAACGTCGCCGCGACGGCCTGCTCGGCGAACGGCGGGGCGTGCCAGGCGACGTTCTCGACGTTGTCGGCACCGACGACCTCGACCTCGTGGTCGGCCGACTCGCGCCACTCGTCGAACGCCTCACGGGTACCCACTCGCACCTGCAGGGCCTCGCCGAACATGGCTTCGCGGGCCGTCTCGACGACGTCGCTGGTCACCCGCTCGTCGTACTCCTCGCTGTCGAACGCCATCGACTTGGCGACGGCCTTGACGACGACCTGTGCCGTCGAGCCAAGCGCCTCGTAGCGCTCGCGTGCCTCTCGGGCGGTCTCCGGTAGAAACGTCCCCTCGGTGTGCATACCCCCGCTTGGTCTGGCGGGGACTACTCGGTTTCGTCTGCCGACTCGGACCGCTCCGCGTCCGCCTCTCGCATCGCCTCGGTCATCTCGCGCGCTTCTTCGAGAATCTCAGCTGCCTCGTCGTCGAGCTCCCCGCTGGCGCGCTCGCGGGCCTGCTGGGGATCGATGCCGTGGCCCTGTCCGTGCTGGTGGTCGTGGCCACCGGCCTCGAAGGGGAACTCCGTCTCCGCGGCCAGTTCGACGACCTCGGCGGCCAGTTCGTCTTCGCCGTGGTCCCCCCAGTCGGGGACGTGTTCGTCGAGCCAGTCCTCGTGGTCGCCGCCGCCGGTCAGCGCCGTGAACGCGAGGTGGTTCGCCAGGTGGCCGGCGTCGGCCTGTGGCTCCTCGCAGACGGGGCAGGCATAGCCCATACGGAACGAAAGCACACCCGGACCAATAGGCGTTTCACTCGATCGGTGCGACGAACTGCCGCGTCGCGCGGTCGGTCGCCCGACCAGCCCCCGCCACCGGTCCGGTGTCGCCCGGTTCCCCTCGGTCCCGAAGTAGGGTACTTCGAGCGTTCGCGAGGACGTGGCTCCGGCACGGTCGAGAAACGCCGTGAACGTCGACCCGGCACTTCGCCCACCTGGCTCGGCGAACCCCGCGTCGGCCGCGAACGCCATTGTATCGTCGGTCCGATCACAGGCCTCGTCGAGGAATCGGGCGAACCGCCGGTCGGCCGCCGTCGCGTCCTCGGGCGAGCAGGCGAAGAACACGCGATCGTGCGGATCGCCCCACTTGTACGGCGAGTGGAAGTCGAGCGCGAGCGCGACGTCGCCCGCGAGGGTCTCCACGTACTCCGTGATCGCGGCCGTCGTCGGGTACAGCGGCTCGATGTCGCCGAGCACGCCGTTCGAGCGCCCGTAGTCCCGGTTGTGATCGTGAGGGAGTCTGGCCTTGCCCTGGTCGCCGCGCTGGACGCCGTCGAGGTCGACGAGTGGCACGACGTGGGCGCACCACTCCGACGGGGGGTCCGCTGCCAGTGCCCCGAGCCACCCTTCGAGCGCGTACGAGGCCGGGGACTCGCAGGCGTGGTGGCGGCAGGCGCCGACGACGTGGGTTTCCCGCCGCTGTATCGCCGATCCGTAGGAGCGGCACCGCTCGGCCGTTCGCCGTCGTGGTCAGCCGCTCCCGGTGGACGCGTTCGTGCTGCTCGATCGAGCTCCACCACCGCTCGAAGTCCGCGCGGACGTACGGTACCGAGAACGCGAACGCGGCCCGCTCGTCGGCCCCGAACCCGTAGCGAAAGCCACGCCGGTCGTCGGTGGCGTCGGCACCGAGCCACGACCAGGTCCGCCGGTCCCGACTGACTGCTGGTCCCCAGGGCCCGACGACCTCGCGATCGAACGCGACGTCGACCGTCCGCTCGGTATCGCTCTCGACGGTGACGTTCCAGTAGAAGAACCACTCGTGGCCGGCGTCGCGGGGATCCGGTGCGAGTGTCACTGTCCGGTCTTCGATCGTCACGTCGGTCGCGTTCGCACCGGGGTACCCACCGACCACGCGGAGGCCGTCGTGCTCGGCGAGGACTGTCGCCTCGGTGTCCATGCGAAGCGTTCGTCGGGTGGGGGCGAAAGCGTTGGCGGTCTCCTCGCGGTCTCACTCCGGCTCCAGCGCCCGGATCATCACCAGCGCGTCCTCGCCGTTGCCGTAGTAGTTGGGGATCGTCCGGCGGTGTTCGAAGCCGAACGACCGGTACAGCGAGCGTGCGGCCGTGTTACCGACTCGGACTTCGAGCTTGACCGAGCCCGTTCCGGCGTCTTCGAGCACGTCGATGGCACGCCGGAGCAGTCGTCGACCGATCCCCTGCCCGCGGTACGCTTCCTCGACCGCGAGGTCCTTGACGTGGCCCAGCGGCGTCCCGTGGTTGGGGACGGTGTCGGCGACGACGTAACCGAGCAGTTCGGGCTCGTCGTGGCGTTCGTCGACGGCGACCAGAAAGCCGGGTTCGCCGACGTAGCTCTCGAACGCGGAGAACGGCCAGGGCTGTGGGAACGCGGCCGACTCGATCCGATGGACCGCCAGCAGGTCCGACCGCGTCGCGGGACGGACCGTCGGCGGCTCCGTATCGCTGTCGGGAACGGTCGTCACTGCCGCTCTCTACGTCGCGGGCTCACTAATGGATGGCGGCCTCGGGGTTCCCGGTGACTGATACTGCCGGCTGTCACTTCGTGACGAGCTTCGCCACCCGGGTGGCGAAATCATTCACAGATGTACAGCCGGTAGTACGACAGACCCTCTATTCTTTGGTCCTGGGACACGGGACATGTTCGCTCCTGCGACCGGCGTGTACGTCTCACATCGTGCCAAAAAGCTCTTAACTATCAAGGACGCAAGAGTAAACGCACCCAACTGGGTGCTACCCCCACATCCCCCCAACCATCCCACCCCACTTTCGTTTTCGCCGGCTGAGAAGAAATCGCTCACGTACACGTCTCGCGCCCCGAACGTCCCGCTCAGCGCAGCCACGGCGTCGTCGGTCGCAGTGACGTTCTCGCGGGCCGCCGCCGTCTCGATCGACAGCGTCCCGACGTACGAGGCTGTGCCAGGACGGCCGAGTCGACCACGAGACCGGGCTCGTCGGTCGTCGCTCCGGGTTCGAGTCGCCGGCACGTCAGGTCCGGTTCGACTCGGAACTGCCCGTCGTTGCGGGACGCGAGCGGATCGGTCACCTCCACCGTCACCGCTTCGGCTGGCCCTCGCTCGGCGGGGAGCGTCTCGATCGCCGTCGGTACGTCGACGACGTACCCGCTCGCTCCCGGCTCGACCGACGCCTCGACGGCGTCGGGGTCGGCGGCCTCTCTGAGCAGCCGCCGTTCCCGCGGACACGCCCACTCCACGCGGTCGGCCTGTGGAGCGTGGCGTTCGAGGAAGCCAAGCGGCTGTCGGCGCGCCCGCTCGCTCCCGGGTGGCCCATCCTCGACGGTCAGCGTCTCGGCGTCGCGGTCGAGCCTGTAGACGACGTAGCCCGCGGGCCCGTCGTCCTCGTCCGGCGTCCAGGTGTAGGCCCACGCGTCGTCGAGCACCCGCTCGCGCCACCACCGCTCGGTTCGTCGGAGCGCCAGCTCGTAGTCGCTGGCGTCAGCCTCCCACACCGCTTCGAGGCGTCCGAAGTCGTCCGGTCCGACGCGCTCGAAGCGTCCCGCCGGGCCGGGATCTGCCATCGCCGCCGGTGGGAAGGCGTAGGCCGTCTCGGTGTGGACCAGTCCCCACCCACGCTCCCGGTAGTAGTCGATCGACGCGGGCCACAAGACTGCGTAGGACAGTCCGCGGTCGGCGAACTCCGCGACGGCCGCACGGAGGAGTCGCCGTCCGTATCCCTGCCCGCGGTGTTCCGGCGGCGTGACGAACCCCCTGATCCCGCCGATCGTCCGCCACGCGCCCGCGAGACGCACGTCGATCTCCAGCAGCGCACAGATCGAGCGGAACCGCCCGTCTTCGACGTAGGCCCACCGCTCGCCCAGCGCCCGCGGCACCGTCTCGTCCGGGTCGGGGACGCCGCCGTCGCCCCAGACGTGGTCCTTAATTCGCTGGTGTGTCGCCCGTTCGTCCTCGGTGACGCTGCGGAACGTGCCCATGGTGTCGAGGCGGCGGCGAGGTCAACAAGCGTTGGGATCTACCGATCCGTGGGCGTCTCGTCGCCGCATGGCCGTCGCTTCCCGTCACCGGACTCCGACAAAAATGTGCGCGGTTCGTGTCGTCCCGATCGGACGCGGTTCCTGGCTGCTCCGATCACGAGGGCGAGGTTCTTCGCTACGCTCAGAACCTCGCTCGCCTCACGGCGCGTGCGAGGCGGTTTCACCGCCTCGGCATCGCGGCGCAACGCGCCGCGCATGCGCCGTTCGGCTGTTGGAGACCCCTCGCTGCGCTCGGCGTCTCGCTGCTCGCGTGTCGCTTTGTTCCCGCTCGCAATAACGAGGTTCTTCGCTACGCTCAGAACCTCGCTTCAGTCGTCTGCGGGTGCCGCGCCGCTGTCGTCCTCGTACTGCTGTTTCGTGTGGGTGAGCTTGCCACCGGAGGCGAGGAACCGGCGCTCGCGCTCGGAGGCGTCCAGCGTGGCGCTCGCTTCCCAGTCGTCGTTGACACGGATGGTGAACTCCGTCTCGCCGGACTGGATGGCGTCGGCCACGTCGGTGACGATCTCGACGTCGTCGCCCTGCTCGATCTGCTCGTAGGTGTCCGCGTCGATCTCCAGGGGAACGATCCCGAAGTTGAAGAGGTTCGCCTTGTGGATGCGGGCGAAGCTCTGTGCGAGGACGGCGTCGATGCCGAGATACATCGGACAGAGGGCCGCGTGTTCGCGCGAGGAGCCCTGTCCGTAGTTCTCGCCTGCGACGAGGACGCCGCCGTCGTTGTCCTTGGCGCGCTGGGCGAAGGTGTCGTCGACACGCGAGAGCGTGAAGTCGCTCAGCTTGTCGATGTTCGAGCGGAACTTGAGGATGTCCGCCGTCGCCGGGATGATGTGGTCGGTGGTGATGTTGTCCTCCATCTTGAGGAGTGCCTCACCCTCGATGTCCGATCCCAGCGGGTCCTTCAGCGGCACGTCGCCGATGTTGGGGCCCTTGATGAGCTCGTCGTCGACGGCCTCGTCGGGCGCGATGAGGTCCGACTCGGAGTTGCCGATGTACTCGTCGGGCAGCTCGATGCCCGGGGCGTCCAGATCGCCGAGCTCGTCGGCGAGGTTGCGCGGGTCGACGATTTCGCCTTTGAGTGCCGCCGCGGTGGCGACCTCGGGCGAACAGAGGTAGACGGAGTCGTCCTCGATACCGGAGCGACCCTCGAAGTTGCGGTTGAACGTCCGCAGCGAGACCGAGTCCGAAGCCGGGACGTGGCCGATGCCGATACAGGCACCACACGTCGCTTCCGAGAAGTTGACGCCAGCGGCCATCATCTCCGCCGTCCAGCCCTCGCGAGCCAGCATCTCGGAGGCCTGCTTGGAGCCGGGCGCGACGATCATCTCGGTCTTCTTGTCGACGTTGCGATCCTCCAGCATCTTCGCGGCCGGGAGGATGTCCTCGTAGGCACCGTTCGTACAGGAGCCGATCATGACCTGCTCGACGTCGACGCCCTCGACCTCCTCGACGGGGACGACGTTGTCGGGCATGGACGGCTGTGCGATGAGCGGTTCGAGGTCCGAGAGGTCGACGACGATCTCGTCGGCGTACTCGGCGTCGTCGTCGGGCTGGAGCTCGACGTACTCGTCTTCGCGACCGAGGCGCGAGAGGTAGTCCTCGGTCTGCTCGTCGGTCGGGAAGATCGAGGTGGTCGCACCGAGCTCGGTCCCCATGTTTGTGATGGTCGTCCGCTCGGGGACGGTCAGGCTCTCGACGCCGGGGCCGGTGTATTCGAGCACCTTGCCGACGCCGCCCTTGACCGAGCCGGCGGAGCAGTTCGAGGATGACGTCCTTGGCGGTCGCCCACTCGGGCGGCTCGCCTTCGAGGCGGACGTTGACGACCTCGGGCATGTCGATGTAGTAGGCACCGCCACCCATGGCGACGGCCACGTCGAGGCCGCCCGAACCGATCGCCAGTTCGCCCAGGCCGCCGGGGTCGGCGTGTGGGAGTCCGAGCCGAGCATCGTCTTGCCGGGCGCGGCGAAGTTCTCCTTGTGGACGTTGTGACAGATACCGTTGCCGGGCCGGGAGAAGTGGGCACCGAAGGTCCCAGCGGCCGAGCGCAGGAAGCGGTGGTCGTCCGTGTTCTTGAAGTCGAACTGGTAGGTCTGGTGGTCACAGTACTGGGCGGCCAGTTCCGTCTGGACCTCTTCGAGTCCCAGCGCTTCGAACTGGAGCCACACGAGCGTTCCAGTCGTGTCCTGTGTCAGCACCTGGTCGATTTCGATCCCGATCTCTCGCCGGGCGTGAGTTCGCCTTCGACGAGGTGATCGTCGAGGATTTTCTCCGTGAGCGTCTGTCCCATAACGTCCGTGAGTCGACGGCGCGCGCGTATAAATCCCGCGTATTCCCGCGAGTTTTCGAGCGGTGTCTGCCGAATTGTGGCCTTTGCGCCGGTAAGCCACCGGATCTGCTCAGTTTCTCGCGACTCTCGCCGAGGATCTTTGCCGATCGTTCGATACTGCTCGGGAAATCCGAACCATTGTTCATCCGGATCCGTCTCGCGTCCCTCGGTTCGACGTGGCGGTCTCGGAAGGCTCATGACGCTGGTTACCGACCGATCGGGCATGTACAAGAGCGGACGTTTCGTCGCCGAGGCGCTGGGTGACCTGCGACCCGAACAAGGGTCCAGCCAAACGGCGTCGACCTGACGCTCGCGGCGGTGTCCGAACAGGTCGAGCCGGGTCGGATCGAACGCGGCGACAAAGCACGTCGGTGACCGGACCGAGATCGAGCGACGACGACGTCTACCGGCTCGAAACCGGCGCGACACGTCAGAGTACGGCGAACGGGTCGCCGTCCCCGGAGGGCCACGTCGGCTTCGTCTACCCGCGCTCGTCGCTGATGCGCAACTCCTGCTGCTCCACACTGCCGTCTGGGACGCCGTACGAGGGCCGCGGCGACCGCCTACGACTGGGAGGCGACGACGGACCTGATCGACGCCCAGTTTGCCTTCACCGAACCTGCACGCCTCGCCCGAGGCCTACGCACTGACTATCGACATCGACCCCGGCGACCTGCTGGGCGGGCTGGCACGCGCGCTCCCGTCGATCACGGTCGACTACACCGACGAGGCGCTGCGGGCGATGACCCAGGCCGAGGCGTTCGTCGTCGATCGAGCGAAAGCCGACGCCGAATCGCACTTCGCGTAGTCCGCGCCTCAGCGGCCCGCATCGAGGTCCTGGTCGGCCCGAGCGTGGCGCGTCCAGCGCTTCTCGACGTCGCGGTTGGCGACGACCACGAGTTCCCTTCGTCGGTCTCGATCCGGGTCTTCCGGAGGTCGATACTCACGAGCCGGCCCGTCACCGACGCGGTCTCGACGCGGTCTCCCTCCGAGAAGTCCTCGTCTTGCAGGAGGTACACCCTGCGACAGTGTCGGCGATCATCTCCTTGAGTGCGAACGCGACACCCAGCCCGATGAAGCCGCTGGCGGTGCCGAGGCTGGCAGCGACATCGCCCAGCCCACGACCTTCAGGAGCCCCAGGATCGCCCCGAACCACAGGAAGATCCCGACGACGGTGACCACGAGGTCGACGATTAGCTGCTCCTCGTCCCGGTAGAGCCGATCGACGACCGACCGGACGACCGCCAGTACGAGCTTGATCGTGAGATAGGCGAGCACGAGAAAGAAGCAGTCCCGACAGCAGCCGCGGCACTGCCGCGACGATCCCGTCGACGAACTCCGAGAGGATGGCGCTCGTCGACGGCTCGACGGTCGGCGCTTGCGTCGCTTCTTGCAACATGGCCTCGACTACGCCTCACGCCCGAAAGAGCGTGGGGGTGTCGGCGAGCGAGCCGACTCCTCATACTACCGGCTGTACATCTGTGAACGATTTCGCCACCCGGGGTGGCGAAGATCGTCACGAAGTTACAACCGGCAGTATCACGCGACGCCAGCGGCGCACGCTCCGTGACGGTCGGCACGGTCCCGCGATGTGTCGTGACGAGGCGCGAACCGCTGTCGGACGACTGCGGCTGTGTCAGGCGTCCCGCTCGGCGACTTTCACCCAGCTCTTTTGCCGATGTTCTCGCCCTCGAAGAGGCCGAGGAAGGCGTCGGGGCGTTCTCCAGGCCCTCGGTGACGGTTTCGCGGTACTGGACGTCGCCGGTCTGGACCCGCCCAGCCGGGCGGGTCGCCGGCCTCGAAGCGGGGGCTGGTAGTCGCCGACGAGGAACCCTTCGACGGTGGCGCGTTTCTCGACCAGCGTCGCCAGCTTGCGCGGGCCGGTCGGGAGTTCGGTCGCGTTGTACTGGGAGATCTGCCCACAGACGGCGACGCGAGCGTCGACATTGAGTCGGGTGAAGACGGCGTCGGTGATCGGGCCGCCGACGTTGTCGAAGTAGGCGTCGACGCCGCCGGGGCCGCCTCGTCGAGTGCCGCTCCGTAGTCGTCGGTGGCCTTGTAGTTGATCCCGGCGTCGAAGCCGAGTTCGTCTTCGAGGAACTGGACCTTCTCGTCGGAGCCGGCGAAGCCGACCACGTGAGCGCCCTGGAGGCCCGCGATCTGGCCGGCGACCGAGCCGACCGCGCCCGCCGCGCCGCTGACGACGAACGTGTCGCCCGCGGTCGGCTGTGCGATCTCTTTAGTCCCCCGAAAGTACGCCGTTCGGCCGGGCATGCCCAGCACGCCCAGCGCCGTCGAGATCGGGGCCAGCTCGGGGTCGATGGGGTACAGCTCCGTCCCCGGCGCGGTTGCGTAGTCGGCCCATTCGAGTTCACCCGTGACGACGGTCCCCGCTTCGAGGCCCGCGCCGTTGGACTCGACGACTTCCCCGACGGCGGCCTCCATCGGATCGCCGACGCCCCACGGATCGGCGTAGGACTCGCGGGCGTCCATCCGACCGCGCATGTAGGGTCGACCGAGAGGTACAGCGTCCGGACGAGTGCTTCGCCGGGGCCTGGCGTCGGCACGTCGCGCTCTGCCAGCTCGAAGGTGTCCTCGTCCGGTCGTCCGTCGGGTCGCTCCGCAAGCAAGAAGACGCGGTTGGTGTCTGACATCGGCCTCACTTCGGCGGGCACCCGGAAGTGGCTTCGGACACCGCACGTCCGTTTGTGTGCGTTGTTGGGCGGGAAGTGAATCACTGCCCAGCGCCGGTCGGCACTCTGAAGCCACTCGCCGAACACTCCCTGACAGAGCGATGGCGAGCGGCTGACCCTCCGACAGTACGACCCGCGAGACGCCCACGCCGTCTGGGGCTCCACGAGTGGGCGATGCGGGTCGCCGGCACCGATCCGGCGGACGTGCCTGGCACCGACGACCTCCGGGCGATCGAGACGCAGTACCTCGACGCGGGCGGGGAGTTTCTGGTCGGTATCGGGGACGGCGAGGACGACAGCGACGTCGCCGTCCCCGAGACCTTCGACGGGCCGGTGGTCGCGATGGGCGGGCTCTTGCCCTCGGAGTCGGGCCACGACGACGAGCGAACGGTCCCCGGCGCTGCCGAACTCCACCGGATGCGCGTCGCCCCGCCGATGCAGGGCCGTGGCCACGGCCGAGACCTGCTGGCGACTCTCGAACGACGGGCGGCCCAGCAGGTTTCCGAGACGCTGCTGGCGACGACGGCCGTCCGGCAGGAAGCGGCGGCACGGTTCTACCCCGCTGCGGGCTATCGCGAGGTCGACCGCTCGGTACAGGGCGAGTACGGCCGATCCACTTCGAGAAGACGCTGTGAGCGCGCCGCCGTCGCGGCGGGCTGTCTCACGATAGAAGATTTAAGACCGCGGGCGGTAGAGGGTCCGCATATGTCTGACGGCGACTTCGCGGGGTACGGCGGCCGCCACGTCCCGATCCGCTGGTAGCACCGCTCGAACAGCTCGCGACGACCTACGACGACATTCGAGAGACGACGGCGTTCCAGACGGAGCTCCGGGACCTGCTCGAATCGTTCGCCGGGCGACCGACGCCCCTGTTTCACGCGGAGACGCTCAGCGACCGCTGGGGTGCGGAGATCTTCCTCAAGCGCGAGGACCTGCTCCACGGCGGGGCCCACAAGATCAACAACACGCTCGGACAGGCGCTGCTGGCCAAACAGGCCGGCAAGGAGCGACTGATCGCCGAGACCGGCGCGGGCCAGCACGGCACGGCGACGGCGATGGCCGGCGCGTTGCTGGACCTCGACACGGAGATCTACATGGGCAAGAAAGACGTCGAGCGCCAGCGGATGAACGTCTTCAGGATGCGCCTGATGGGTGCGCAAGTCAACGAAGTGACCCAGGGCGAGGAGGGGCTGGCCGAGGCCGTCGACGTCGCTCTGGAGGACTTCGCTCACAACGTCGACGACACCCACTATCTCGTGGGCAGTGTCGTCGGCCCCGACCCGTTCCCGCGGATGGTCCGGGACTTCCAGAGCGTCATCGGCGAGGAGGCCCGCGAGCAGTTCCGCGAACGCACGGGTGAGTTGCCCGACGCCGCGGTGGCCTGTGTCGGCGGCGGATCGAACGCGATGGGGCTGTTCCACGCCTTCCGGGACGACGACGTGGCCTTCTACGGCGGCGAGGGCGGCGGTGAGGGCGCGGACTCGGAGCGCCACGCCGCGCCGCTCGCGGCGGGCTCCGAGGGCGTCCTCCACGGGATGAAGACGCGGGTCATCGACGACGACGTGTCTGTCCACTCCGTCTCGGCGGGCCTGGACTACCCCGGCGTCGGCCCGGAACACGCCATGTTCCGCGAACTCGGCCGCGCACAGTACCGCGGAATCACCGACGAGGAAGCGCTCGACGCGTTCCGCGAACTCTCCGAGTCCGGGGAATCATCCCGCACTGGAGACGAGCCACGGCCTCGCGCTCGCGAAGCAACTGGCCGAGGACGGCGACCACGAGACGATCCTCGTGAACCTCTCCGGCCGGGGCGACAAGGACATGGCACAGGCCGCAGAGCAGTTCGATCTCGCCTGATACTGCCGGCTGTCCGTCTGTGCAGCATTTCGCGACCCCGTGGTCGCGCTCTCTCGAAACAGCGACAGCCGGCAGTATGACACTGCCGGGTGGCCGACTTCGCCGCCCGCTGTCGCGGCTCCGCTGTTCGATTCCGCCGGATTTATCAAAATATTATTTCAAGCGCTGTATGGATCGACGGACGTTCCTGACGACGACCTGCGCTGGCACGGCGGCCCTCTCTGGATGCCTGTCGGCGCTTCCGTGGACGAGCGGGGAACACGCCACTGCCCGAGTCCCCGGCGGTTCCTGGACACAGCACGGGGCGGACGCCGCCAACACGTTCGCCCCGGCCGTCTCCGCGCCCTCGCGGGCGGCCTTCGCGTGGACGTCTTCGGCGTTCACGCGCTGGGACGGTTATCGCCGACGGCACGATCTACACGACGAACTTCGATCCCAGCAACGACGGCAGTGCCATCGCGCTCGACGCACAGGACGGCACCGAACAGTGGCGCACGACGCTCGACAGGGAGGCCGTCACGGACGCGCCCTCGTCGACGGCCGGTTCGTCGTCGCACACGACTCCGGCCTCGTCGCCCTCGACCGACAGGAGGGGCGTCGACTGGGAGCGCGCCGTCGAGGATCGACACGTCGCTTGCGCAACTGCTCGCCGTCGCGGCGTCTGGGACGATCGTCGTTCCGTACGCCGACGGCCTCAAGGCGTTCGGGGCGACGGACGGCGAACGGCGCTGGAAAGCGCCCGAACTGCCGGGCCAGCGGGTCACACCCGCCATCGCCGACGGGACGATCTACGCCGTCGGCAGCGTCGACGGGACAGACACGCTCGCCGCGCTCGCGCTCGCCGACGGATCGGTCCGCTGGACGCGCTCGCTCGACGGACGAGCCCCGAGCGCGCCGGTCGTGACCGACCACGGCCTCCTCGTCGTCGACGACCGGACGCTCGTCGTCCACGACCGGGAGACGGGCGACCGCCGCAGCGAACTCCACTCGTTCGACTACGACGGGACGACCTTCGACGCGACGGTCGCTACCGACGGCACGACGGCGTTCGTGACCAGCGACGACGGACTCACCGCCGTCGACATCGCCGACGGAACGACCCGGTGGCACTACGACGAGTGGGTGTACACCGACGGCTTCTCGGTCGGGACCGAGACCGTGGTCGCGATGGCCGACGGCGGCGAGTCCACCGACCGGACGATCACCGCGTTCGACCGCGAGACGGGCGAGGCGCGCTGGGACTACGTGATGGACGGCTTCCACACGCCCTCGATCGGACCGATCCTCGCCGACGGTGCCGTGTTCTTCGCGACCAGCAGCACCGACGGCCTCGTCGCCATCGGAGACGTTCCGGAGTGACACCGCCGATACGTTGCGGGACGACTCGCCCTTCCGGGTGACGACGCGGGCCACAGACGAACGGCCGACGGTCCGACCCCTTCGAACTCTCGCGCCCGATCTCCGGCAAACTCGTGAACCGTCTAACACGTTCGGGGGATTTTTACTGCTTGGTACGGTATACCACGGCATGTCTGGTCCATCGCACGGCGTCGACGATCCGGTCGACGAACTGAGCGAAACCGAGGAGTTCGACAGCCTGATCGGTATCGTCGGCGACGGCGTCGTCGGCGCGGCGGGCGGGCTCGTCGGGACGGCGCTGTCGACGGTCGTCTTCCTCATCGCGGAGAGTCTCGGCGTCTTCGAACGGTCGGCGTTCGCGCTGCTGACCGAACTCGTCGGTATCGAGGAACTGGTCCCACCGATCCTCGCGGGCTATCTCATCTTCCTCGCCGGTGGGATGGCCCCTGGCCGCTGCTGTACGCCTCGCTGAAGGAGTACCTGCCCGGTCGTCGAGACCCGGTCAGCGGCGCGTTCTTCGGGTTCGCGATCTGGACCGGCTTCGTACTGGGCTTTTACACCGGCCAGTCCGGCCTCGCGCTCGTCGGCTACGCCGTCCTGACGCTGCTGGCACACGTCGTCTACGGCGTCGGCCTCGGACTCGTCTTCGAGTACTTCCGGACCCGGCCCAACTCGATCGTCTGATCTCGCGGCGGCCGAGAGCGGTACGCTTGTCTCCCTCGCCGGCCACACACGCGTATGCACCTCTCCGAGGCCACCTGGACCGACGCCGCGGATCTCGACACGGACCTGGCCGTCCTCCCGGTCGGCAGCACCGAACAGCACGGCCCCCACGGCCCGCTGGGGACCGACGTTCTCACGGCCGAGGCCGTCGCCGAAGCCGGGGCCGAGGCCTACGACGGCGAGGTCGTCGTCGCGCCCGCGATCCCGGTCGGCGTCGCCGAGGAACACCGCCACTTCGCTGGGACGCTGTGGGTCGGCGAGGACACCTTCCGGGACTACGTCGGCGAGACGATCGCGAGCCTCGCCAGCCACGGCTGGGATCGGGTCGTCGTCGTCAACGGCCACGGCGGCAACGTCGACGCGCTCCGGGAGATCTGCGGGCGAGTCACCCGCGACGGGACGGCCTACGCGGTCCCGCTGACCTGGTTCGACGCCGTCGACGCGCCGGACATGGGCCACGGCGGCCCGGTCGAGACGAGCCTCCTCCTGGCGACCGACCCCGAACTCGTCCGGAGCGACCGCCTCGAAGCCAGCGCGGCCGACGCCGCCGACTCGTGGGGCGAGTTCGAACACGGCGTCAATCTGGCCTACGACACCGACGAGTTCAGCGAGAACGGGACGGTCGGCGATCCGCGAGCGGCGAGTGCCGACCGCGGCGCGGCGTTGCTCGACGCGGCGAGCGAGGCGCTGGCGGACGTGCTGGCGAGTGTCAGAGACCGCGATAGTACCAATTGAAACGATCGACACACCGATCGCACTGCTGTCGTGCGATCGGGTGTGCATCGATTTTCACTGGCTACTATAGCCGCAGGCTTCTGCCTCGGCGTCTGCGTCGGCGTCGGCCTCGGCGTCGTCGGTCTCCTCGTCCGCGTCTTCGGCGAACTCTTCGAGGGTCCCCGGAGCAATGGGATCGTGCTCGTCAGCTCGCCCACCTGCTCGCGGGCCGTCTCCACGTCTTCGAGCAGCGTTTCGAGCGCGGCGATGTCTTCTTCGAGGTCACCGGCGTCCTCGAAGGCGTCGGCACGCTCGCCCATCGTGTACCACTTCTTGGCGTCTCTGAGGTGTTCTTCGGCGTCTTCCACGTCGAGTGCGCCTTTCAGTGCGTTGAGCACGCCCAGCGTGTTGTCGGCGTCGACGTCCCAGATGTCGTCGGCCACCGGAGGACCGCGCGTGCTTCGTCGAGTGAGGCCTCGACGTCGTCGCGCATCTCGGAGGCGGCCTCGCCGAACAGTTCGTCGTCGTCGAGCGTCGATTGGCTCATGGTCACGTGTTCACACGGCGGGGAATTAAAAGCCCGCCTGAAAGTGAAAGTGTAACCGCAAGCGGGTAGCGGTCCAGGTGCGACGAAACCGAAAGACGCTACCGGACCGTGGTTTCGTCGGCTCGCAACTCCTCGCGAACCTCGGGGATCGGGTCGAGATCGTCGTCGACGCCGCCGAGCACCAGCATCGCGTAGTAGCGCAGGAACGACTGGAGCGGTGCCTGTACGAGTCCGCCCACGAGCAGCGCCACCACGAAGAAGGCCAGTCCGAGCACGGCATAGACCGCGATCGCGGCCGTACTGAACGCCGCGAACGTGTAGACGCCGAAGGCGACGAGCCCGAACGGAATCGCCACGAGCGCGAGCGCGAACAGCATGACGATGCTGCCGAGGATCCCGACGCCGATCCCCAGTAACACGCTGACGACGAGGTAGACGAGGTACTCCGCGAGGTTACTGGTGATCGACGACCACAGCCGACTCCAGGCAGCGAGCAGGCCGCGGTCCTCCGCCAGCATGATGGGGACGACGAACACGGTCGTGAACCCGTTGACGATCCCGGTGCCGATCACCAGGAGCACGATCAACGGGATCGCCAACGCGAACAGGCCCAGCGACGCCGCGACGTTGTCGACGCCGCCAGCGACCAGCAGTCCCACCAGGAACAGTCCGACTACGAACACCCCGCGGCGAGGACGATCGCGACCTGAAAGCCAAGCAGCCGGAGGCCGTTGCCGACGTTGCGCGAGAAGTACCGCCGGACGTGGACCTCGCGCTCGAACAGCGACTCGACGAAGACGAACTCCATGATCGGCGAAGCAAACAGCAGCAGGAGGGCAAACAGGACGGCAACCCCGATGAGAGCGACGGTAGGCCGATCGCGGCGTCGGGCGTCACGCTCCCTGCTCCGGCACTCGGCGCGGTCCCGAGGTCACCGTTGCCGGCGAACTGCGGTACGTTGCTTGCGTTGTTCAGGACGCCACCGCCGCCGGTGACGAAGAACATGATCACTGCGAGACGAAGCCACGTTCCGCGATCGAAGGGGAGGAGGAACCCCTTCGTGGCCTCGATTGCGTCGTCGATAGCATCCAGGGCAGCGTATCCCATGTACGACGGTACAGCGACGACGGCACTAAAATTATCGCTTTTCGAACACACCTCGCGGACGCTACTCGGGGGCGGCCACGTCGTCGACCGCCATCAGCGGATAGTCGCCGTCCATCCGCATGCTCGTCTCGACGGCGACGCCCTCGTAGTCGATAGTCATCTCTACCTACCGACGGTGAACTCGGTGTAGTCGGCCGACTGCGCCTCGATCTCTGCACGGAGCGCCTCCTCGCGGATGTCGACACGCACGTCCTCGCAGTGGGGCTGGTTCTCGATGGCCTCGGCCATCGCCGCCGCCAGCGAGTCGGCGCTGTCTGGGCTGATCGGCGTCCCCGCGAACTGGTGGTACAGCGAGCCGAACTTCACGCCCGCCTCGAAGCACGCGACCTGTGGATCTGTCGGGTCCATACCCGTCGGTGGGGACCTGACGAAAGACTGTCGAGAGAGCGCCGAAACCGCAAGGTACGTATCGCCCCCGCCGTAGCATCTACCTGAATGAACGAGCCTGTTCTGCTCACGGGCGCTGGCGGTGCGGTTGGGGCTATCCTCGGTGGGCTCGAAGACGACTACGAGTGGAAGCTCATGTATCACAGTCCGCCCGTCGAGGAGCCCGATCACGACTACGTCGTCGGTGACGTGGCGAACGACGAGGACGTTCGGGCCGCCGTCGAGGGCGTCGGGGCGATCATCCACCTCGCCGGAGATCCACGACCCGACGCGCCGTGGAACTCCGTGCTGGCGAACAACATCGACGGCACCCAGAAGATGTACGAGGCGGCCATCGACGAGGAGGTCGAGCGGTTCGTCTACGCCTCCTCGAACCACGCCGTCGGGGCCTACGAGGACGAGCGCAAGCCCGACCTGTATCGCACGCACGACGACTTCCGTCTCGACGGCTCCGAGTTCCCCCGCCGGGGAACCTCTACGGCGTCTCGAAGGCCACGGGCGAGGTCATCGGCCGGTACTACCACGACGAGTACGGGATCGACGTGTGCAACGTCCGCATCGGCAACCTCACGAAGGGACACCCGCCGATCGACTACGAGCGCGGGCAGGCCATGTGGCTCTCCTACCGCGACTGTGCCCACATCCACGACCGGGCCCTCGTCGCCGACTACGACTTCGAGATCGTCTACGGCATCTCCGACAACGACCGCAAGTACTACGCTGGAGCGGGCCAAAGAGGTGCTGGGCTACGAACCGCGGGACAACTCCGCGCACTTCGACGGCGAGGAGCGCGTAGCCGGGGCGGAGTGAGGTCCACAGCGCGCCCGGAGAGCGGGTCGAGATCGTCTACGGCATCCTCGCGAGCGGAGCGAGCAGAGCTCGACAGACGAACGGGTGAGTCTGTCGGTGTCTCCGACAACGACCGCAAGTACTACTCGCTGGAGCGAGCCAAAGAGGTGCTTGGCTACGAACCGCGGGACAACTCCGCGCACTTCGACGGCAGCGAGCGGGTCGAGACCGACGGCTGAAGCCTTCTTTTCGCTCCCGGTGACCGACGCTGATGGTCACGACGGCTGAACGAGACGACCTCTGTCACACCGCTCGGCGCGGCGGGCTCACAGATCGATCGCGACGCGCAACTCCGTGTCGGTGACCGTCTCGACGGAGTCGGCGGGGACCTCGATGTCGTCTTCGTCGGCGTCGCCGAAGCCAAAGCCCTGGATCACGCTCTCGGCGATGCCGGGTCCGGCTCGACGTAGGCCACCTGCTCGTCGGGGTCGACTTCGGTGACGACGCCGATCTGCTCGGCTTCGTTGTCCATCAGGAACTTCCCTCGTCTGCTGTCGATAGAACTGACATAGCATCTGTACTGCATCGCCGTCCTACAAGAATCTTCTCGAAGGGGAGGGCGGCAGTATCACTCGAACAGCCCGTCGACGTCCGATTCGCGGTGTTCGCGGCGCTGGACGTGTTCGCCGAGTCTGGTCGCGACGATCGGCCGGCGGTCGGGTTCGCGCACGAACGCGAAGATCAGTCCGGTGTAGGGACCACTCTCGTCGGCGGCGACCTCCTCGCGGGCGTACTCGATGCCGGCGTCGACGGCGTGCTCGTCCTCGCCTTCGGCCAGGACTCTCGCGGCGACGGCCGTCGCCGCGAAGTCAAGATCGTCGTAGGTCAACCGCTGGCCCTCGTAGACCAGCGGCGGTGCGTCGTCCGGTGTCACCTCCCGCGGGGCCGTCGCGACGCGACCGAGGAACGACCGGACGGCGTCCAGTTCGATCCCTCGATACGTCGCCGGCAGGTCGGCGAGGTACGCCCGACCGCTCTCGGCCAGCCCCGTGGCCCCGGGTGGTTCCCGTCGTCGAGGTGGTGGACGACCGCGGTGAACTGGATCAGCCCGTGGAGTAGTCGCTCGTCGTCGGTCCCCTGGGACAGGTCGAGCCAGTGGTCCTCCCAGGCGTCGTGGGCCGCGTGGTACCGGCCCTCGTTGTAGATCGCGACGCCCGCCCGCAGGTGATCGCGCATGCACGGGCTTCGATCCCGGCGGGCAAAACGCCTGGGTCTACTCCTCGATCAGCACCTCGACGTCGCCGCCGAGTCCGACGATCACGTTCGACCCCTGGCGCACGTCGAAGGCGTCGATCGGGAGCGAGACGGTCCGGTCGGGGCCGTCCTTGACCGACACCGCGGCTCGTACTCGCCCGCCGTGTCGATACCGGGGTCGAGTTCTCGCCGCTCGTCTGCGTCCAGCGACACCGTCTCCTCGGAGATCGTTTCCCCGCCGCGCGACGGTCACGGTGACCGTCGCCTCGCCGCTCCGTTCGCGAGCACCAGCAGGATCGGATCGTCCGGCGGCGGGGTGGGACTCGTCGTCGGTTCGGCGGTCGGCGTCACGTCGGGATCGGGCGACTCGACACAGCCGGCGAGGGTCGCGACGCCGAGACCGGCCGCTCGGAGGAAGGCACGTCTGTTCACGCCGGTCGATCCGGCCGCCCGGACAAGTGCTTTCTGTCGGCCGGGACCGCAAGCATTAGTTGGTGGTACCACAGAGTCGACGGCATGTCACTCACCGACGCGCAGTTCGAACAGTACCAGCGAGACGGCTACGTCGTCGTCGAGGACGCCCTCGACGCCGAGACGGTCGACCGCGTGAAGCGTCGCCTGCGAGCGTACACTCACGGCGACCGCGCCGTCGAGGGTTCCAGTCACAGATCGAGCCGGCCGTCGAGCGCGGCGAGATCGAGGTCGAGCACACGGGCGACGCGGTACGGAAGTTCGAGGGGCTGGGCATGGTCGAGACCGACGACGTGTTCCGCTCGGTCGCCCACGACGCCACGATCACGGACACCGCCGCCGAACTGCTCGGGCCGAACCTGAAGCTCCTGCGCAGCGCCGCGATGTTCAAACCACCGGCGGTCGGCAGCGAGAAGGGATTCCACCAGGACGCGGCCTACTACCCGATCCAGCCGATGGACCACGTCACCGTCTGGATCGCGCTGGACGAAGCGACGACCGAGAACGGCTGTATGAACGTCGTGCCGGGCGCGCACACGGACGGCCTGCTGGGCCACGAGGCCGCCGACTACGACACGGACATCGTCATCGCCGAGGACGACGTGGACCGCTCTGACGCCGTCGCCGTGCCGATGGAACCGGGCGACGCACTCTTCGCTCACTGCCTGGTTCCACACTTCACCGCCCCCAACACGACCGACCAGTGGCGGCGCGCGCTCATCGTGTCCTACATGGACGCCCGCTCGCGGTTCACGACGCCGGCCGAGGACCGGCCCGACTGGGTGGACTCCGTCCACATCCGGGGCGAAGAGTTCCCCGGCTGTGTGTAGGTGGTTTCTCTGACCGGCAAAACGTCCTGACAGCGATATCGCCCGTCACTTCTCGTCGTCGCACGAACGGACAGTCGTCACTCGCAGTGTAGTGAAAGGAAAACGTCCGGACAGCGATTTGAACGCTGGTCCCTGGCTCCGCAAGCCAAGAGGATAGTCCACTACCCTACCCGGACTCACTCTAACCGAAGAGGTGCTGTAAAGGGTTACGGTTCGATCGGGCACTGCGGGACGGTACCACGAGTGTCGTCGCCGTGGCGTCGTCGACGCGACTCGAGGCGTCCCACGGCCACGCGGCGAGGGCGTCCACCGTACGAACGACCACAAGCTAATTACTTTCAGCCGTTCTCGTGGTGAACGTGAACCGTCGAACGACACTGATCCGGCTCGTCGGGCTCGGGGCGGCGGGGCTGGCGGGCTGTGTGTCCGGCAGCGACGGCGGTGACCGGCGACAGCGGACGACCCAGACAGCCATGACTCCGACACTGGACGACGCGACGATCGTGGTACAGCGCAACGACTGTGGCCAGACGACCAGCGACGCGACGGTGTCGTTCGGGAGCACGTGGCCGTCTCGGGAACGATCTGGGCTCCGGACCCCGGCTGGACGGCAGTCCTGTCGGCGGCCAGCTACGACGCCGACGACGACGAACTGACCGTCGCCGTCGGTGTCGAACCACGGGACGACAGCGGTCCGGTCGTCCAGTGTATCGCCGAGATCGAGTACCGGGTCACGGCGACCTTTTCCGACGGCCTGCCGGGAGCGTGACGGTCACACACGAGACCGACGAGGGCGTGGCGACGGTCGCGACGGCGACGGCGTGACCACCCTGGCGGTCCGTGCGTTTATCCCGGAACGCGACCCATCGCCGCTATGCTACCGAGCCGAGGGGCGGAAACCACCGGACGCGAGCGGTGCGTTCTCGTAACGACAACGCTTAAGCGGCGGCCAACCTTGCCTTGTGTACATCAATGGGTGCGATAGGAGACATCTACGCGGACCTCGAGACGGACGAGGTCTCCGAGGAGGAGTTCCGCGAGGCCGTCGAGGAGAAGGTCGAGCAGATGGGCGGGCTCGCAGACGAGGAGACCGCCGCGATGTTGCTCGCACACGAACTCAACGAGAACGAGGTCAACGCGGTCGCCGACATCGAGCCGGGGATGAACGAGGTGAAGTTCATCGCGAAGGTGATGTCGGTCGGCGATCTGCGCACCTTCGAACGGGACGGCGACGGCGAGGACGAGGACGAACGAGGGTCGCGTGATCAACGTCGAGGCGGCCGACGAGACGGGCTCGGTCCGGCTGGCGTTCTGGGACCAGGAAGCCGAGTCGATCGACGAAGGACAACTCGACGTGGGCGACGTGTTGCGCGTCGCCGGCCGGCCCAGGAGGGTACAACGGGCTGGAGGTCTCCGTCGACAAGGCCGAACCCGACGAGGACGCGACCGTCGACGTCGAGCCCGGCGGGGTCGACCATCGACGCCCTGAGCATGGGCCAGTCCGACGTCGACGTGCGCGGCGTGGTCCTCGACACCGACTCGATCCGGACGTTCGACCGCGACGACGGCAGCGAGGGCCGGGTCGCGAACCTGACGATCGGCGACGAGACCGGTCGGGTTCGGGTGACCCTGTGGGACGACCGGGCCGACCGTGCCGAGAGATCGATCCCGGGACGGCCGTCGAGATCGTCGACGGCTACGTCCGCGAGCGCGAAGGGAGTCTCGAACTCCACGTCGGCGACCACGGTGCCGTCGACGAGATCGACGAGGCGGTCGCCTTCGAGCCCGACGCCGCCGCGATCGAGCACGTCGAGATCGGCGAGACCGTCGACATCGCCGGCGTCGTTCGCTCGGCCGATCCGAAGCGGACGTTCGACCGCGACGACGGCAGCGAGGGCCAGGTTCGCAACGTCCGGATTCAGGACGCGACCGGCGACATCCGCGTCGCGCTCTGGGGCGAGAAGGCCGACAAGGAGATCGCACCGGGCGACGAGATCCTCGCGGCCGACGTGGAGATCGACGACGGCTGGCAGGACGACAAGGAAGCGTCGGCCGGCTGGCAGTCGACCGTGGTCGTCCTCGACGGTGCCGCCAGTGCTCCGGGCAACGGCGGCGCTGGTGGCGGGGGACAGGCGACCGGAGCCACGAGTGCCGACGGCGGCAGCGCCTCGGCGGGGCTCGACGACTTCGCCGACGGGGGCACCGCCACGGCGACCGACGAAAGCGACGACGAGACCACTGCCGGCGAGACGATCGAGTTCACCGGGACGGTCGTCCAGACCGGCGACCCGGTCGTACTCGACGACGGCGAGGAGACGATGAGCGTCGAGACGGCCGAACGCGTCCAGCTCGGTCAGGAGGTCACGGCCCGCGGGACCCTCCGAGACGACCGACTCGACGCCGACGACGTGTTCTGACGCGCCGAGCGCAGTTACGGAAACTCTTAAGGCTGCGACAGTCCCGCCTTTGTGTATGAGCGTCGAGCTACCGTTCGCGCCGGTCGATTCGGTGATCCGGCGGAACGCGGGTGGGTTGCGTGTCAGTGCCGAAGCCGCCGAGGAACTGGCTCGCCGGATCCAGGAGTACGGGGCACGACTGGCCGCCGCCGCCGCCGAGACGGCGACGGCGGACGGACGAAAGACCTTGATGCCCGAGGACTTCGACGCCGAGGGCGTCCGAGACAAGGACGAACTGGAGCTGCCGGTCGCGCCGGTCGACCGGATCGCACGGCTCGACATCGACGACAGCTACCGGGTCGCGATGGACGCCGGGTCGCACTCGCCGACATCCTCGAAGCGTACGCCGACGACGTGGCGGCCGCCGCCGCGACGCTCGCCCGCCACGCCGACCGGCGGACGATCAAGGCCGAGGACGTCGAGACGTACTTCGAACTGCGGCAGTACTACTGAATGAACTTCGGCTACCGCGAGGTCTGCCTCGACCACGACACGGGTCCGCGCCACAGAGAGTGCCGACCGCCTCCGGGCGATCAGGCGGGGTCTCGCGGAATACCACGGCGTCGAGTACGTCGCCGCGGGCGACGCCGACGAGGAACTGATCTGCAAGGTCCACGATCCCGACTACGTCGCGGAGATCAAGACGTTCTGTCAGGATGGTGGGGGCAACTGGGACGCAGACACCGTCGCCGTCGAGGACACCTGGAAGGCCGCACTCGCCAGTGCCGGCCTCGCCGAGTGGGCGGCGCTCTCGGCGCTGGAGGGCGACGACGGCCGCGAGACGCCGTTCGCGCTGGGCCGTCCGCCCGGCCACCACGCGGTCGCGGACGACGCCATGGGCTTTGCTTCGTCGACAACGCCGTCGTCGCGGCCCAGTCGGCACTCGACGAGGGTGCCGAGGGGTCGCGATCTTCGACTGGGACGTCCACCACGGCAACGGGACCCAGGACATCTGCTACGACCGCGACGACATCTTCTACGCGTCGATCCACGAAGACGGCCTGTACCGGCACCGGCGACGTCGACGAGACGGGAACCGGCGACGGCGCGATGACGACACTCAACGTCCCCTACGACCCCGGTGCCGACACCGTCGACTACCTGGCTGCCGTCGACGGCCGATCGCCCCGGAGATCGAGTCGTTCGATCCCGACCTCCTGCTGGTCAGCGCCGGCTTCGACGCCCATCGCCACGATCCGATCTCCCGGATGCGGGTCTCCTCGGAGGGTACGGACTTATCACCCAGCGGATGCGCGAGCACCGACCGCTGTGACGCCGGCCTCGGTTTCGTTCTCGAAGGCGGCTACAGCCTCGACACCCTGACCGACAGCCTCACCACCGTCCACGAGGTCTTCGACGGCTACCAGCCCTCACAGCCCGACGGGTCGGTCAGCGAGGACGCCCGCGACGTGCTCGACGCCCTGGTCGATCAGGGCTTCGGGTCGACGTAGTCCGCGAGTTCGACGCCGAACTCGCCTGCCAGGGACGCGACCGCCTCGCCGACCAGTACCTCGTACTCCGCTTCGAGCGCCGACGCGACGTGTGTCCCCAGCGCCACGTTCGACAGCGCGTCGCTTCGCAGGAACGCCGACGCCGTCGCGAACTCGCGGTCGCGTTCGACGACGTAGCGATCCCCGTCGACGTACGGCCCCGTCGCGTCGGCGGCGGCGTACTTCTCGTAGAATCCCGCTGCGTGGTCCCGGACGTGGACCGGCGGCCCCTCGTGGCGCTCTATCGTGGGCCGCTCGGCTACTTCCAGTTCCGCCAGCAAGACGGCCGTCTCGTCTGCGAACGCCGTCGAGCGGAGGACGTCGAATCCGCGCCGATTCAAGGCGTCGGTCACTCCCGACAGCGACCGTTCGAGCAGGGCCAGAAGCGATCGTCGACGAGATCCGGCGCGTCGAACCACCACCGGCGTCGTCCCCCGCCGCTCGAACCACGCCCGGACTGTCTCGGCGTCGACCGGCTCGGACTCGCTGGGCTCGAACAGGTCCGCTCGTGGCTCGGCCACGCTCGCGTGCGTAGTGCTGGAAGGTCGCCAGGCGTGGCTGACAGCACCGCCGCGACGTTTCGCTCGGGTCCGTGGGATCGATCACGACGAGCGGATCGTCGAAGCTCTCCCGCCCGTGGTCGGCCGGATCGAACTTCACCGGCGGCGTCCACGCCGCCGCGGCTCGACGAGCGGCCGGAACCCGTCGTGTTCGAGCACGAGCAGCTCCGTCAGGTAGCCGGAGAACCCCTCCGTCCTGAGGTCGCTGCCGTAGACGCCGATCGCCTTCATGAACTGCTTGCAGACCCGCACGTCCGCGGCCAGCGTCTCGTCGAGTCGCTCGGCGAGATAGCGCGTGTGAAACGGCGTCCGGTCGACCGCCGACTGGATCGTCGCCGCGTCGGCGACGTCGTAACACGGGACCAGATCTACGTCGTACCCGTCGACGGTGCCCTTGACGTAGGGGTGTTCGGCGTACTCCTCGTGGCCCGCCGGCAACACGGCGTGGCCGACCGAGAGCCGTACTCCTCTAACTCCTCGCGGTCGAGTTCGGGCGGGAAACAGACGAACAGGTCAGGTCCCGATCGCCCGCCGTCCACGTCCCGCGCGCCGTCGAGCCCACCCGCACGACGTGGGCGTCGACGGGCAACGACGCGATCGCGTCCTCGGCCCGCTCGGTGAGTCTGTCCGCGACCGCCTGCAACGCCGCGCGCTCGTCGTCGCCAGGGGTCCCGCTCGCGAACCCGCTCGACCACGGCGTCGACCTCGTCGCTCATGCCCCCGGCTTTGCGAGGAGTGCGTGAAAGCGTGTCGATGGACGACGGAAAGCGAAAGTCCTATTTAACAACTCGGGCTATGGTGGGACAGAGCCGCCGTAGCTCAGTTGGTAGAGCACCACGCTGTTAACGTGGTTGTCCCAGGTTCGAGCCCTGGCGGTGGCGCTTCTCCCGTCGTCGACTCCCCGAGCCAGTCGCTCAGCCTCCGTCGAGCGGCCCGTGGCGAGTGTCTCGCCGCTGCCGGAGACGGTAGAATTTTGTCGGCCGGTGGGATACGAACGTACCAGGGCCCTTAGCTTAGTCTGGTTCAAAGCGATCGGCTCATAACCGATTGAGCGGTGGTTCAAATCCGCCAGGGCCCATCCACAGTTTGCAGGGTTCGTGGCCGACGGTTTCGTGCCACACAACGTCTGATACAGCCGTTTTCTCGATTCGGGTGGGGTCCAGGTCGCAGGTCGCGTCTGGAGTTCATTCAAACGATGGTTGCGCGCCGCTGTCGTCATGCCTTCGCTGATCGCTGAAGGCAGGGTAAAGTCACAATGGCTGATTAGTTCTCACACATTAGATTTCGAAGGAGTGTTTCAGACTACGTTATCTACCAATACAAGAGAGTGCTCTTGATTTGAGTCAGCAAAAAGAGTATGATGAACTATCGCAGTCAGCAACTACTAATAGATGGTAACACAATGTCATACACCATCTGCTGAATACGATTGCTATGCTCGCACATTTTATTTCACCGGAACAACTTTTGGCCATTCCACTCTACGTGATAACATGACGGGGCTGGGCGAGACGATTCTCGACAGTGCGCGTTCACACGTCGAGTAAACCGAATCGTGCGGGACATCGTACTCGACATACGGGACGGCAAACAGTGGGCAGAAGACCAAATCAGATTGGTATCGCTCTCGCGGTAGAGAAGTGGATTGGGTTCTGGTACGCTTTCCTGCTCACAATATTCGTAGGTTGGGGTGGCTTGATGCTGGTCGAGGCTACGAGACGGGCCAGCAGTGTATCCGTAATAGCCGACACAGGCTCCGTGGCTCGTCTCTCATATTAGCACTCTCGGGTTCATTACAGTATTTCAGCCGGCATCGG
This sequence comes from Halomicrobium sp. HArcht1-1, assembly GCF_058933285.1. NCBI lineage: Archaea > Methanobacteriati > Methanobacteriota > Halobacteria > Halobacteriales > Haloarculaceae > Halomicrobium > Halomicrobium sp. HArcht1-1. Next base: position 2,776 of record NZ_JBZYDL010000001.1, on the reverse strand, counting down.
AATGTTCAGTGTAGCGACCGTTTCCGTGGTTCGCCTGGTACTGTGGGTTCGTGACGTGACGAAGAACTACTGGAACCAGCATACCCCTCGACACCCCGAATCGGATACGGAGTCAGTTACTCCCCGTGGCCGCCGTCGGAGGAAGAGGTGAATAAAGCGCGGGAGAAATTCCGCAATTTCGCTGGAAAAGGTACTCTCCTCTTTATGATTATCATGCCGACCCTCCTCTGGCTGGAGTTGAATTATCCGAATCAACTCCACGCAGTCGTCTCGAATCCCGAGCTATCGTCAGTTGGCGATGTAGTGAATGCAGCAGTATGGGTAATCAACATTGAGGGCTGTTCGGTACGGTTTCGACTAGCGTCTCTCAGGCGTGGGTCATCTACTCTATTCTACTCTTCATCATCCCTGGAATCTTTCTCTCGATTGCTGCACGGAATCTGTTATTCCTCTCGGAAGGGTACGTACGAACCAGGATTGAGAAGGTAGCAGAGCGAGGTCTTCTCAGTTGGTCTGGTCTCAAGCTCACCGGACTGTTTGTCGGGTTCTCACTCTGGGGCGTCGGTATTCTGTATCAGGTCTTCGCCGGCCTGTGATCTCCTTTCGGCCCCCTGGTTAACTGAGTCACCGCGTATGTACTTCAGCAGTTCTTCGTTATAGCCAGTTATAGTTCCTTAGACGGCTTGATAGTGTAGATGAATTTTCTATGTATAGAATACCCAACTTGAACAATATTATTTACCCCCGCTGCATAGAGGTTTAGCTGTGTCCGTCACAGATAAACTATCTGACCTTCTCCAGATAGACGCTGAAGACCTCCATGAGACTGCAAAGAAGGGCCTGTGGCTATCAGTTTCACTGGACTTTTCGGAGTGGTTATTTCTGCTATTTCGCTCCTAATAGCGTTTACAACCGTGCTCTCACTCGGAGGGGACGAAGGGGCGATTATTTCGTGGATTGTCTCAAAGGGCATCATGCTGGTTGCCACGCTCATACTAATTGTCCCGATGGTTCGAGGCCTTCGATGGGTTTCTAAGCGCGTCAATCGATCCTCAACTTACGCCTGGGGTATACTGGACCCGATATTCGCCACCCTCTGGGTCTTAATGGGCGTCTTCGGGATGCTGTTTGCTCTATCTAATTTCACCACAGACCCAAACATTCAGACACCCATTGGAACGATTCTGATGATGGGTGTCTACTTCGTATTCGCTGGAATTGGGACAGCATCAGCGATGGCGTGGTTATTTGCTGGAACTACACTCGTGATGTACTCCAGGGAGCTTGATATCGATTCTATCGTCTCGAGGATAACGCATTTCCTTGACTTCCTCTGGTCATGGACTAATTATCCAAAATTGTGGTATCGATACGCGAAAGTAAACAGAATGACGCTTGGAGGCGCCCTATCCCAATTGTTCCGGCGTGCTGGCGGCGAAGTGGAAGCAGAACTAAAGACAGTAGAACCAGTTAAGGAAGAATCTGCTTCAGAGTAGAGAAGAATACCTCAACTGAACCAATAGATGAGACCTGATACGAGATCTGTTTATCAGCAACCCTGATTTATAGTTGCCAGGATCATTCGAAAGTTCACTCAATCGGGACAATTGGTTGCGATATTGAATGACGATGTCAATTCCCTCACTGCTGATGTGTGGAACGCTAAGCTCTACAGTTGAATTTGAGTCATACAGAAGTGAGACTCCCGATGCCATGACTGCGACCATCGATCAACGATTCACTGTAGATTTGATCTCTGGTGAACTCCTGTCTCTTCAGGTCACAGTATCGCTTCTACGGAGGGGTTCCTTTCTGCTAACTCTTCGAATGTTTGTGTAAATTCGATGGCGAATCGAGAATGTAAATCGTAGGTCTGTTCCGAGGCGAGTTTAGGGTATTCCGTGACGACTGTGGAAGTGCTTTTGTCTCGGAGGAGGCGACAGAGATGTGAAATTTCGCCCAGTGCGAGGAAGAAGGTGTCACGATCGTTTCGATGGGGAGTTCAAATGGGGTTTTGTCTGGGAGTTCTCGTCCCTCGAAATCAATTGTACTCCAGTCACAGATGCTCAAGTCTTTGGTAGATAAGTCGAATCTGCTGGTGAGGATAGCAATGTTGCGGATGATGCATGGTACACATTGGCCACAGTTGTCGAGTTGGTACTTTCCTTGTCTTCCGTGGTGTGGGCAAGAGACTGTAGTTCGAATAACCGCTTCGTTAGAAATACGATTTACGACCTCACGTTTGGTATCGTTGAGGAACGGGTTTTGAACGGTCGTATTCCAGTTTAGTTCCTCGGTTAGTAAGGTGTTGAACAAGTCGATTGCAACTGGTGAGACGGTTCGGGTAGTGTGCCAACCTTCGTTGAGAATGGCAAATCGCGCCATTAGTCCGGTTTCGAATGCGCGGATTTCTTCGATGCGGTGAGCGGTTGCGGTGGCTGCGGCAAACACCCAGTGGAGGAATCCGCGAGAAAACGTCGTGTACTCGTTTGTTTCTTCTTCGTAATCGAGCTCGGAAGATGTGAGGTCTCACATCAAGTAGTCTTTGCAGTTCCTCGTGACGGGCTCCGAGTCCACTCCCATAATTTAGACTCACGTACTTGCTATTGATATTCTCAGCTTGGTTCTGATTGACTCCGCCCGCGCTGTCTAATCCATCAGAGAACAGGCTCACCGTGTCCTTAGTGGGCGTGGGGTATCGAAAAAGCCGTTAGTCTGGGCAGTGGCTTTGGGCTGCTGAATGAGATCGTATGAATGACATCATAGGTCATATGCG